>NZ_JBYSYT010000002.1:0-1460423 GCF_058783685.1 Allobosea sp. FW305-C-101
GCGCCGCCTTCGGCAACGACGCCCGCTGGCAGTCCCTGACGATCGATGAGGATACCGGCTCCGGCTATGACCGCCAGCCGACGCGCTGGCTTCACGCCTTGGCGATCAGGTCGCCGGAGCCTTGACGGAAGGTTGCGGCGGTCTACCTGTTCTGGACCATGACCCGCCGCAAACTCCTCTCCTTCGTCGGCCTCGGTGCGCTGCTGGCTTCGACCGGCGCCGCCTGGGGCGCGATCTCCCGCTCACGCAATCCCTATTACCAGGGCCCCGTCAGCGACCATTTCAACGGGCTCGTCTTCAGCGACGGCCGCCCGGTGACCAAGGGCCTCGCCGATGTGCTGCGCTGGCAGACCGGCAAGCGCGAGCGCGAGGCTTTTCCCCTCGCCTATCAGGCGCCCCCGCAGGACAAACCGTCCGCCAGCGTCGACGGCATCAGGGTCGTCCATCTCGGCCATGCCTCCTTCCTGTATCAGGTGGCCGGCCTCAACCTGCTGATCGACCCCGTCTATTCGCTACGCGCCAGCCCCTTCTCCTTCATCGGTCCGAAGCGCGTGAATGCGCCGGGCGTCGCCTTCGCCGACCTGCCGAAGATCGACGCTGTGCTGGTCACGCATAACCATTACGACCATCTCGACATCGAGACGCTGGCGCTGCTGCATGCCAGAGACCAGCCGCGCATGATCATGCCCCTCGGCAATGACGCGATCGTCCGCGCCCGCATTCCCGATGCCCGCACTGAGCCGCATGACTGGAACGACCGGCTCACACTCTCGGACAAGGTCGCGGTCACGCTGGTGCCGAGCTACCACTGGTCGGCGCGCGGCGCTTTCGACCGGCGCATGGCCTTGTGGTGCTCCTACATCTTGGAAACACCGGCCGCGAAGATCTTCCATATCGGCGATACCGGCTACCATGACGGCTCGTTGTACCGGGAACTGGGGAGCCAGCACGGGCCGTTCGACCTCGCCGTGCTGCCGATCGGCGCCTATGAGCCGCGCTGGTTCATGTCGGACAATCACATGAACCCCGACGAAGCGGTCAAGGTCATGCTGGCGCTAGGTGCCAGGCAGGCGATCGGCCATCACTGGGGCACCTTCCAGCTCACCGACGAAGGCGTCGAGCGCCCGCCTGAGGCGCTGAAGGCAGCGCTGGCAGAGGCCGGGCTGCCGGAAGAGCGCTTCCGGCCGATGCGGCCGGGTTTGAGCTGGAGCGCGTGACGGCACGCACCGCCGTCATTCTCGGGCGAAGCGCAGCGCAGACCCGAGAATCTCTTTAAAGCGAGGCGCGAGGAGCCTCCGCGGGCATGAGATGCTCAGGGCTCAAGCCCGAGCATGACGGCAGGCGACGATCTCACTTCGGCTGGACGTAGATGTTGATCTCGAGGTTAGGGTCGCCAGGGTCCCTGAGATCGCTGACATACTCTTCCAGGAAAGCGTCCTTCACGGCGATGCTCTTGGCTTCGAGATAGGCCGTGATCGTCTCGTAGGTGGAATCGATGTCGTCATAGGGAGCGACATGCTGGAAGCGCAGCGCCTTCCCAGCCGGTGACGCGCTCAGCTTCACCCCAGGCCCCAGCGCGGGAGGCGGGCCTCCGGCCGGCACCGCGACGGGCAGCATCGCCTCGAAACGAAAACCGTCATCGGTCGTCTCGACAAAGAGCGACAAAGGCCGACCGGCAACCGGCAGACCCGCCTTTTGGGCCTCGGCACGCAAGGCGTTGAAGCTCTCCGACAGCCTCTGGAAACCCTGGTCCCAGCTCGCCTGCCCCGACAGCAGCAGGACGGGCTTTGCGGCCAGCGTGACCTCCTCGATATCGCTGGAATCGCTGCGCCTGCCGGCGAGCGTCGCATTGGGGTCGGGCACGCCGGTCTGCTGCTGCACGGGCGGCAGGGGCTGGCCCGGCGGCGGCAGGGTCGGCGGCGGCTGCACAGGCTGCGGCTCGACCGGTCCGGGTAAAGTCGGCGCGGGCTGCACCGGCTGCGGCACCACCGGGTTCGGCGCCGGCGGAGCCGGCTGGACCGGTTGCGGCCCCGGCTGGGAATCCGGCACGGGCGCGGGCGGCGTCTGCGCCGGAGCGGACGGCATCTGGGCTGGACTGGCGCCGGGCGGCGGGGCAAGCGGCGCCGATTCGACGGCGGTCGGCGGTGCGATGCGCGCCTGTGCGAGGACCATTCCGCTCGGCAGGCTCGTCAAGCCGGCGAGCGCCAGAGCACAAATCCGGGAATACCGCCGAGAATCACGCATTGTCACGGCCCTGAGTTTCACGCGATTCGCGCCCTTGCGGCGCAACATAGAATGTCCACCTTGTCTCAGGAACGGGGACGAGGGTGGCTTTTTCACGTCGCCTCGGCCATAGACCCCTTATTCACGGGACGTGTGACCAAATGAACGCTCTGGCCAATCGCCGGTTCCTGAAGATGAACGGGCTCGGCAACCAGATCACGGTGCTGGACCTGCGCGGCAGCAAGCACCTCATCAGCGAAAGCGAGGCCCGCGCCATCGCCTCCGAGCCGCGCGCCCGCTTCGACCAGCTCATGGTTCTGCACGATGCTGTCACGCCCGGCACCGACGCCTTCGTGCGGATCTACAACACCGACGGCTCCGAAGCCGGCGCCTGCGGCAACGGCACGCGCTGCGTCGCCTGGGCGATGATCGCCGACCCGCAGATGGGCGATGCTACCAAGAGCCATCTCGCACTCCAGACCAAGGCCGGCCTGCTGCCGGCAGTGCGCGAGGGCGAGACCCTCTTCACCGTCGACATGGGCGCGCCCCGCCTCGCCTGGGACCAGATCCCGCTGGCCGAGCCCTTCGAGGATACCAGCCGCTTCGAATTGCAGATCGGGCCGATCGACAACCCGATCCTGCACACGCCCTGCGCCGTCAACATGGGCAATCCGCACGCGGTCTTCTTCGTCGAGGACCCCTATGCCTACAATCTCGAGCAGATCGGCTCGCTGCTTGAGAACCACCCGATCTTCCCCGATCGCGCCAATATCGAGCTCGCCGCGGTGAAGGCGCCCGACCACATCGTGCTGCGCGTCTGGGAGCGCGGCGCCGGCATCACTCAGGCTTGCGGCTCGGGTGCCTGCGCGGCGCTGGTTGCGGGCGTGCGTCGTGAACTCACCGCCCGCAAGGCCACCGTCAGCCTGCCCGGTGGCGATCTCGCCATCGAATGGCGCGAGCGCGACGGCCATGTCCTGATGACCGGCCCGGTCGAGTTCGAATGGGAAGGCACGCTCGATCCGGCCCTGTTCGATCAGGCGGCGTGATGGCCCTGGAGCATTTTCAAGCGAAGTGGCGCCGGTTCGCGTGAAGAAAATGCGACCAAACAAGAACCCAGAGCATGTCCACGTTTCTCCGAAACGTGGACATGCTCTGGAGGTCGTCACTTTCGGCTGCCGCCTCAACATCGTCGAGAGCGAGGCGCTCAGGCTCCAGGCGGAAGCCGCCGGGCTGAAGGATGCCGCGATCGTCAATTCCTGCGCCGTCACCGCCGAGGCGACCCGGCAGGCGCGGCAGGCCGTGCGCCGTCTCAAGCGCGAGCAGCCGGACAGGCCCGTGATCGTCACCGGCTGCGCCGCGCAGATCGAGCCCGCCCGCTTCGCCGATATGCCGGAGGTTGACCGCGTCCTCGGCAATGACGAGAAGCTGCGGGCCGAGAACTGGGCGGCTCTTGCCCGCTCCAACAGCCTCGGCCACCCCGACACGGCCACGGCCGACAAGCTCGATGTCGGCGACATCATGGCCCGCACCGTCCTGCGCGCGCCCGTCACCGGCCGTTTCGCCAGCCATACGCGCGGCTTCGTCCAGGTCCAGAACGGCTGCGACCACCGCTGCACCTTCTGTGTCATTCCTTTCGGACGCGGCAATTCGCGCTCGCTCGCCATCGCCGACGTCGTCGCGCAATGCCGCACGTTGCTCAAAGCGGGCGCCCGCGAGATCGTGCTGACCGGCGTCGACCTCACCAGCTATGGCCGCGATCTGGCCGACGAGCCGACGCTGGGCGCACTTGCCGGCGCGATCCTGCGTGCCCTGCCCGAGCTGCCGCGCCTGCGCCTCTCCTCGATCGACGCCGTCGAGGTCGACAATACCTTGCGCAACTTGCTCGCGACCGAAATGCGCCTGATGCCGCATCTGCATCTCTCGCTGCAGGCCGGCGACGACCTCATCCTCAAGCGCATGAAGCGCCGCCACAGCCGCGATGATGCCGTCCGCTTCTGCGCGGAGATCAGGGCCTTGCGTCCCGATATCGTCTTCGGCGCCGATCTCATCGCCGGCTTCCCGACCGAGGACGAGGCGATGTTCGCCCGCTCGCTCGATCTCGTCGCGGAATGCGGGCTCAGCTTCGTCCATGTCTTCCCTTACTCGGCCCGCCCCGGCACGCCGGCTGCGCGCATGCCGCAGCTTTCGGGAGAAATCGTCTCGGAGCGTGCTGCGCGGCTGCGTGCGACAGCGGGCGCGGCACAAGCACGCCATCTCTCGGAGCGCATCGGCCGGCCCCTCAGCGTCCTGACCGAACGCGGCAATACGGGCCGTGCAGAGGATTTCACGCTGGTTCGTTTCGCCCGCGATATCGCACCGGGCGAGATCCTGCCGGTCACCGGCCACGCGGCCGACGGCAAGGCGCTTCTCGCGGCCTGACCAACCGCGTCATTCTCGGGCGAAGCGAAGCGCAGACCCGAGAATCTCTCGCAGGATAAGGCACCTCTTCCGGCCAGAAATGCTCGGGTCAAGCCCGAGCATGACGAGCTTGTTCGACCGAGGATTGGTGGATCGGAAAAGAATAGCCGCCTCGGTCGCCGATGGGAGGAGGAGTGACCGAGGCGGCAGAGCCATGCCCGGAATGGCAGACCCACTTCTTAGACGCAGCAACCCGCCAAAAGGTTCAAAGCCTCACGCGACCACGGATCCGCGCACGCGCTGGACCTGATTGTTGCAATATCCCCGTGGGTTCCAGACCGGCTCCAGCGGCTGGACGCTGCCCTCGGCATCGCGCGCCCGCGCCATGACGACGAACGGTCCTGATGGTTCGGCGGCGACCTCCACCTCGAAGCGTCGCCAGGCAAAGCGTCCCTCGCCGGCCTGCAATTCGACATCCTGCCAGCTTTCGCCGCCGTCGCTGGAGATCGCGACCGCTTCCAGCGCAACGGCACCGCTCCAGGCGAAGCCCGCGACCTTCAATCGTTCGCCCTGCTTCGCCACGAAGCCGTCTGATGGAGCTGTGATCAGCGACTTGACCGGCATGTCGGTGATGACAGCGAAATTCTCAGGGTCGAGGGGCTGGCCGGGGTGCACCGGCCGGATCGGCATCCGATAATCCGTCCCGCGCATCTTCTCGCCGTCATGCTCGATATCGCGCAGGGTGATCCGGTCGAGCCATTTCTGCCAGGCTGATCCGGGATAGCCCGGCGCGACGATGCGCAAAGGCCCGCCATGCAGGCGCGGCAAGGGCTCATCATTCATGGCGAAGGCGATCAGCGTTTCAGGAGCCACCGCCTTGGCCATCGGCAGGCCGCGCGAGAGCGCCGCCTTCTCCGGCTTGCCGATCTGACGGTCCGGCGCGTGATGCGCGGTGTAGACCGCGCTCTGCTTCGGGCCGGCATGCTCCAGCACATCCGCCAGCCGCACGCCCGTCCAGCGCGCGCAGCCGACGGCACCGAGCCGCCATTGCAATCCATCCGTCGCGGGCGAGAAGCGCGAGCGGCCATTGCCGGCGCATTCCAGCACCGCGGTGACCGTGACGGTTTCGAAGCGCTGGCGCAGGCCCTCGACGGTCCAGACCGCCGGGCGCTCGACCTCGCCATCGATGGTCAGCGTCCACTCGGTACTGTCGTCGATCTCCGGTAGATGGCCGTTATTGCGGATGAAGAAGGAATCGACCGGCGTGATCGACTCGTCGAGCAGCGCGAGCGCCGGCTCGGCATTCAGCGCCTCCTCCTCGTAGACATGGAGGCCGGGCTTCAGGCGGCGCAGCAGCGGCAGTTCGACGAGGCGATGAGGCAAGCGGCAACGATCTCCGGTGACGCGTGGCGGTCACCCGCCCACGCGAAAGCCGACAGAGATGGCACGATGCTCGCCCGCCTGTCGACCGTCCCCCCAAGGTGAGAGCTTGCTCCTACAGCCCTCATCCTGAGGAGCCATTCTCTTGGAATGGCGTCTCGAAGGATGCTCCAGGAGGCTCCGGAAGTTCTTGGAGGCGTCAGCGCTGGGCAACGACCTCCTCGCGCAGCGCACGGCGCAGCACCTTGCCAACATTGGTCTTCGGCAGGCTCTCGCGGAAGAAGATCTGCTTGGGCACCTTGTAGCCTGTCAGGTTCTCCTTGCAGTAGGCGCGCAGCGCATCGGTCGTCAGGGTCGGGTCCTTGCGCACGACGAAGGCGGTGACCGCCTCGCCCGAATGCTCGTCCGGCAGGCCGATCACGGCCGATTCCAGCACGCCCGGATGCGAGGCCAACACGTCCTCGACCTCGTTCGGATAGACGTTGAAGCCGGAGACCAGCACCATGTCCTTCATCCGGTCGACGACCTTGACCTGCCCGTCCGGCAGCATGACGCCGACGTCGCCGCTGCGGAAATATCCGTCCGCCGTCATCGCCTTGGCGGTTTCGTCCGGGCGGTTCCAGTAGCCGGCCATCACCTGCGGCCCGCGGATGCAGATCTCGCCCGCCTCGCCCATCGGCATGTCGTTGCCTTCGGCGTCGCGGATCGCGATCTCGGTCGAGGGGATCGGATAGCCGATCGTGCCGCTGAACTCGGTCAGGTCCGGCCGGTTGATCGTGGCGATCGGCGAGGTCTCCGACAGACCGTAACCCTCGATGATCGGGCGGCCGGTCACGGCCTTCCACTGCTTGGCGACCGCGGCTTGCGTCGCCATGCCGCCGGCGACGGCGAAGCGCATCTCCGAGAAATCGACTTGCCTGATCTCGGGATGGTTGGCGAGCGCGTTGTAGAGCGTGTTGACACCGGAGAAGAGCGTGAAGCGGCTCGCCTTCAGCGTCTTGATGAAGCCCGGGATGTCGCGGGGATTGGCGATCAGCAGGCTCTTGGCGCCGATGCGCAGCATGAACATGCAGCAGCAGGTCAGAGCGAAGATGTGGTAGAGCGGCAGCGCCGTCACCATGACATGCTGGTAGTCGCTGCGGCCGAGCGGCGGCTCCAGCACCCATTCCAGCCAGAAGCCCGCCTGCTGAACATTGGACGCGACATTGCGATGCGTCAGCGTCGCGCCCTTGGCGACGCCGGTCGTGCCGCCGGTATATTGCAGGAAGGCGACATCGTCCGGGGCGACCGTCACCGGCGCCATCCGGGCGCCACCCTGCAGAACCTGCTGGAAGCCGACCGAGCCCGGCAGGTTGTAGGGCTTCACCACCTTCTTGATGCGGCGCGCGACGAAATTGACGATCTTGCCCTTGAAGCCCATCAGGTCGCCGGCCGTGGCGACGACGATGGCGTCGAGCTTCAGGTTCGGCTTCGCCTCCTCGACGACATGGGCGAAGTTCTCGATCACCACGAGCACCCGCGCCCCGGCATCGTTGACCTGATGTGTCAATTCACGCGCGGTGTAGAGCGGGTTGACGTTGACGGCGGTGAAGCCGCCGAGCAGCACGCCGAAGAGCGCCGCCGGATAGGCCAGGATGTTCGGCATCATCAGGGCGACGCGGTCGCCCTTCTTCAGTCCCTGAGCCTGAAGCCAGCCGGCGAAAGCCTCGGCCGCCTGACGGGTCTCGGCGAAGGTGATCGTCTTGCCGAAGCTCTCGAAGGCCGGGCGGCTGGCATAGGTCGAGCAGGCGGAACCGATCAGGTCCACCAGCGTGCCGACCTTGGCGTCGTCGAGTTCTGGCGGAACGGCCGGTGGATAATGCGCTAACCAAGGTCGCGAGGCATTCCTGGCCTGCGTGGCGCCGGTCGCGGTCATTCTTCCCTCCCTCTCGCCCGGTTGGCCGCCTCGCGACGGGTTCCGGTGCATTTTCATGATCGTACAGTGCGGAACAGCGGCCGGGAGCGCAAGCTCCAGCCACCATGAGCTGTCGAATGTTCACATCTAAACAGTCCGCACGGCACGAAATCAAGCCCGATCCCGGAGCCAGGGAATGGCTCCCGGAGGGAAGGCGGGCCTGAATTCCCGGTTCAGCGCGCCTGCGCGAGGGCGAGCGCCTGGGCGGAGACCACGGCCTCGGCCGGCTTGCCGGCAAGTTCCGCAAGATGGTCGAAGCGCGCGCTGAACGAGCCGACGCCAGACGTGGCCGAGCGTAGCTCGACGATCAGCCCGGTCATCTCCGCTTCCGGCACCAGCGCCTTGATCTGGTCCCAGCCGCGCCAGCCGGGGCGCGTGTCGTAGCCGAGGATCTGCCCGCGCCGGGCGGAGATCAGCGCCGAGGCCCGCGACATCGCCTCCGAGGGAATCACCACGTCGACCGAGAGGATCGGCTCCAGCAGCACCGGCTTCGCCTGCGGCATTGCCTCGTTCATGGCGAGCCGCGCCGCCTGCCGGAACGCCATGTCGGAGGAATCGACGGTGTGGTAGGAGCCGTCGGTCAGCGTCACCGCGACATCGACGATCGGGAAGCCGAGCGGTCCCTTCTCGCAGAAATCGCGCATGCCGGCCTCGACCGAGCCGATATACTGGCGCGGCACGACGCCGCCGGTGATCCGGTCGACGAACTGGATGCCCTCCCCGCGCGGCAGCGGCGCGACCTCGATCACGACGTCGCCATACTGGCCATGGCCACCGCTCTGCTTGCGATGCCTGCCGCGTGCGCCGGCCTGGCCGCGGATGGTTTCGCGATAGCCGACCTGTGGCGTCTTGTTGAGCACGGTGACGCCATAGCGTCCGGCGAGCTTCTCCAGCGCGACGCGCAGATGCATCTCGCCCTGGCCGGACAGGCGGGTCTCGCCGAGTTCCGGCACCTGCGTGACCGCCAGCGCCGTATCCTCCTCCGTCAGGCGCTGCAGCGCCGCCGCCAGCCTGACATCGTCCTTGCGCTCCTTCACCGCGATGGCGAAGGCATGCACGGCTTCGGGCGGGGCGACCGCGCTGACCACGCTCGCGCGGGTCTTGCCGAGCATAAAGGCCTCGCCCGTCGCGATGCCGTCGAGCTTGGCGAAACCCGCGACATCGCCCTCCTCCGCCGCGGGCTTGCGGCTCTGCTCGGCGCCCTTCAGGGAGACGACGCCCGCGATACGGGCCTCGACGCCGCTCGATGAGGTCACGACATCGCCTTCCGCCAGCCGGCCGCGCATCACCCGCGCCAGCGAGACCTTGCCGCCCTGGCTCGAATGCCAGGTCTTCATCACCTGCGCGAGCGGCGGGCCCTCCGGCAGGATGCCGGCCCGACCACGGGTTTCCGCCAGCCCCGGCGCCTCATGCCTGAGCGCCTTGAGCAGCCGGGTCACGCCATTGCCGCGCTCGGCCGCACCGATCAGCACCGGCACGACATGTCGATGCTGCAACTCGCGGGCCAGATCGTCGAAGACGCGGTCGCGCGGCGGCTCCATGTCGCCGAGCAATTCTTCCATCAGTTCGTCGTCGTAGTCGGCGAGCCGCTCCAGCATCGAGAACCGCGCTTCCTTCTCGCGGCCGGCTTCGTCGACGGCCAAGGGCACGATCTCGCTCGGCGCATGCTCGCGGTAGATAAAGGCCCGTTCCAGGGCGAGATCGATGAAGCCGATCGCGATGCCCTTCTGCCAGATCGGGATCTGGCGCAGCAGCAGCGGCGTGCGGGAAGCGCGCTGCAGGATGGCGAGCGTTTCGCGCACCCGGCGCGAGGCCGTGTCGATCTTGTTCAGGAACAGGAAGCGCGGGATGTCGGCTTCCTCCAGCTCGCGCAGCACGAGCTCCAGCGCCGGCGCCTTGCGGTCATCCGCCTCGCAGACCACGACAGCCGCATCGACCGCCGGCAGCACGTGGCGCATCTCGTGCAGGAACTCGACCGAACCGGGGCAATCGATGAAATGGAAGGTGTCACCGAGGAAATCGACGCTCGCGACGGTGGGCTCCGTGCTCATCTGGTGGGCGCGGGCTTCCGGCGCCGCATCGCCGACCGTGTTACCGCCCTTGACCGTGCCGGTGCGGGTCAGCGCGCCGCATCGCATCAGGATGCTCTCGAGCAGCGTCGTCTTGCCGCTCTGGAAGGGGCCGACGATCGCGATGCATCGCGGCCCCGCGCGTCGGGTGCCGTTTGCGGAGACTCCGTTCTGTGCGGATGCGGGCATGGCTTCCTCCTTCGGGACTGGCCACGATGGAGGAGAAGGTCTGGCAACCCCGGCTCCGGCGCGGCGGAAAGCCGGCGGGAACCGCGAATGCGCTCACGCCGGATGGGCGGCGGTCGCTCGGGCCCGACAGGGTCGGGCGGCCGTCGGAGAGGCAGTTGGACGGAGGTTCGCGCCGATCGGGAGCGGACGCAAGGGCTTTGTCGGCGGTCGCGATAACGAGCAGCGATATTGCTCAGTCAGGCCGTTTCGCGCCCGCGGCGGGGTTGCTTTGATGCATCGGCTGGCCGGCCGGCGCCGTCTCTCGGCCGTATTCACGATTTTGGGGCGTTTCGGCTGCGGGCGCGCCGCCGGTTACCGGGCGATTGGCGCCGGGCGCTTGCTGCGTCGCGCCGGAGCCGGTTCCCTGCTGCGGCGCCATGCCGCTCGATCCCGAGCCGCTACCGGTTCCTTCTTGGGCCGTTGAGGGCGGCGAAGGCGTCTGGGCCTCGGCCATCCCCGTCGCGGCCAGCACGGCTATTGCAACCCCTACTGCATATGATTTCATCGCTTGTCCTCCCGGCTGCCTCGCACGGAGGACCATGGCCGACCAACGCCATCGGGCCGGACACGGTTCCGGCGGGAACCCGGAAGGCCGCCAGACATTCTACGAGGCGGACGGCCGCTACGGCCGTGATGGAGCATGGAGACAGCCGATGCCCGAGAATGCCTCGCAGACGGAATTGGACGAGCGCATCGCCCTTCTCCGGCGCAACATCGCCGAACTGATGGAACAGGCGACGGGCGCCTCCGGCGCGGCCGTCGAGGAGGCCCTCGCCGATCGGCTCAGCGAACAGCAGGACATGCTCAACGAGCTGCTGAAGCAGCGCGAGGCTAAGGGCTAGCTGCCCCTACCCGTCGTCAGAGGTTGCGCCGCTCGCCGCGCAGTGTGGCGAGCCCGATACCGGCCGCATCGAAGCCGCCATCGACCGCCAGCACCTGCCCGGTGATATAGGTCGACCGGTCCGAGCAGAGGAAGAAGATCGCCTCGGCCAGCTCCTCCTCCAGCCCATAGCGGCCGAGTGGCACGGCATCGCGATAATCCGCGCGGATTTCGGGGCTGTGCACCGCCTTGGCCATAGCCGTCTCGACCGGCCCGGGCGCGACCGCGTTGACGCGGATGCCAAGCCCCGCGAGCTCGACGGCCTGCTGCTTGGTGAGATGCGCGAGCGCCGCCTTCGAGGTGCCGTAAGCGACCCGCAGCGTCGAGGCGCGCAGGCCCGAGATCGAGGTGATGTTGACGACGGCGCCACCGCCATTGTCGGCCATCGCGCGCGCAGCGAGCTGCGTCGCCAGGAACGGGCCGGTGAGATTCACCGCCATCACCCGCTGCCACTCGTCATGGCTGGTTTCCAGCAGGGGCTTGAACACCGCCGTACCGGCATTGTTGACGAGGGCGTCGAGCCGCCCGAAGCGCTTGGCCATGCCGGCGAAGGCCGATTCGAGCTGCGCCGGCATCGCTACGTCGCAGGTCAGCACCAGCACCCGCTCGGGCGTCGCGATCTCGGCCGCCGCCCGCTGGAGCCCAGCCCCGTCGATATCGAGCAGGCCGACCTGCCAGCCTTCAGCCAGGAAGCGCTTGGCCGTAGCGAGGCCGATTCCGCGCGCGGCGCCGGTCACGAGGGCGGTCTTGATAACGGGATCGGTCATGGCATCTCGTCCGATGGCGTGTCGCTTCCACACAGGCTATGCATGCCGGCAGCGTGGCCAACAAGCCGGGATTGCCGCTCGACAAACCCGCCGCGCTCCTGTATGGCCCCGCACTCAACTGAAAACAGCGAGCCGAAAGCCCGCGCTTCCGCGCGAATACGGCCATGGAGAGACCCATGAACATCATCGAACAGATCGATGCCGAGCAGATTGCCAAGCTGAGCGAAGGCAAGGCCATTCCCGCGTTCCAGCCCGGCGACACCGTGCAGGTCAACGTCAAGGTCAAGGAAGGCGAGCGTAGCCGCGTCCAGGCCTATGAAGGCGTCGTGATTGCCCGCAACGGCGGCGGCCTCAACCAGAGCTTCACCGTCCGCAAGATTTCCTATGGTGAGGGCGTCGAGCGCGTCTTCCCGCTGTTCTCGCCGAACCTCGACTCGATCAAGGTCATCCGCAAGGGCAAGGTGCGTCGCGCCAAGCTCTATTACCTGCGCGATCGTCGCGGCAAGTCGGCCCGCATCGCCGAGCGCGTCGATGCCAAGCCCGCCAAGGGCCAGAAGGGCGCCGGCAAGTAAGCCGAACCCTCAGCGCCGAAAGCATCGGCACAACGAGATTGGAACGCGGTCCTTCGGGGCCGCGTTTTTTCTTGCCTGAAGGCCAAGGACGGCACCCCGATCCACCAGCTTTTTCCGGAACCGCAGCGTCATCCCGGCTTGTCCCGGGATCCATCGAAGGGTTCCGGCGCTCTACGATGGATCCCGGATCTGCGCTGCTACGCAGCTTGTCCGGATGACGCGGCGGTTCCATCGCGCTGAAATGCAAAAATTGCATATCAGAAACATAGTTTTACGGTTGATATGCACTATAAGCACATATAAGTATGATAATCATTAGCATGCTATTTATGTTGGTGCTATGGACCTAACCCAGCTTCAGGCCGCGTTCACCGGCGAGCTTGCCGCCGTCAACCGCAAGCTGCGCGCGCTCGTCGACGACCGTGCGCGCGACATGGGCCTGACCCTCTCGCGGGCACGCCTGCTGATGGAGCTCGCCAAGGCGGACGGGCCGATCCAGTCCGATCTCGCAGGCCTGCTCGACATCGAGCAGCCGACGCTGGTCCGGCTCCTCGACGGGCTGGAGCGCAACGGCATGATCGAACGCCGCGCCGTCGAGGGCGATCGCCGCGCGCGCCGCGTCTTCCTGACCGAGACCGCCCGCGCCCAGGCGCAGGACATCCTCGACTTCCTCGCCGAGCTGCGTGCCGGCATCCTGCTGGGCATCGCGCCGGAAGAGCTGGAAGCGGCGCTTGACGTCCTGCGCCGCACCTCGCGCAATATCGCGGCAGGCCGGAGCGCCGCCCCGTGAGCACGCCTGAACCATCCGCCGCGCCCGTCGCGCCGCCTCCGCCGGCCGGACTGACGATGCCGCCGGCCCGGGCACTCGCCTATATGCTGGCCTCGGTGACGCTGGCCATGACGCAGCAGATCGGCGCGAACCTCGTCAACACCAATGTCTACCAGATCCAGGGCGAACTCGGCGCCACCCTCGCCGAGACCAACTGGCTGATCGCCGCCTATATGGCGCCGAACGTCTCTCTCTCGATCGCCTTGATCAAGATCAGGATGCAGTACGGCCTGCGCAATTTCGCCGAGATCAGCCTCGCCGGCTTCGTGCTCGCCGCCTTCCTGAACCTCACCGTCGTCCACGACCTGCCCTCGGCCGTGATCGTGCGCTTCATGAGCGGCATGGCGGCGGCGCCGATGTCCTCGCTCGCCTTCTTCTACATGATCGAGCCCTTGCCGCCGCAGAAGAAGCTCACCGTCGGCCTGTCGCTGGCGCTGACCAACACCACGCTCGGCATCCCCGTGACGCGCCTGATCTCGCCCTGGCTGCTCGATCTCGGCGGCTTCCATGGCCTGACGCTGTTCGAGATGGGCCTCGCCATGGTCGCCTTCGGCTTCGTCTATGCGCTGCCGCTGACCACACCGCCGCGCGTCAAATGCATCGGCCCGCGCGATATCATCAGCTACATCCTGATCGCGATCGGCTTCGGCTCGATCGCCGTCGCGCTCAGCCTCGGCCGGATCTACTGGTGGTTCGAAGCGCCCTGGCTGGGCTGGCTCCTCGCCTGCGCCGTCATCTGCCTGACGCTGGCGGTGATCGCGGAGCTGCACCGCGACAGCCCGCTCATCGACATCCGCTGGCTGACCAGCCCGACGACGCTGCATTTCGCCGGCGCGCTGCTGCTGATGCGCGTCGTGCTGGCCGAGCAGACCGTCGGCGCCTCCAATTTCTTCCAGGCGCTCGGCATCCAGAACGAACAGACCCTGTCGCTCTACGGCGTGATCCTCTGCGCGATCCTGGCCGGCGGCGTCACCTGCGCGCTGCTGCTGCGGCCCGGCCGGGAGAACTGGTTCTACGGCACGGCCCTCGCCTGCGTCGCGCTCGGCGCCTGGCTCGACAGCGGCGCCACCAGCCAGACCCGGCCCCACGATATCTGGCTGAGCCAGGCGCTCGTCGCCTATGGCTCCGGCCTCTTCCTGCCCGCCGCGATGGCGCAGGGCATGGGCGGCGCGATCGCGCGCGGCCCGATCTATATCCTGAGCTTCATCACCGTCTTCCTGTTCACGCAGAGCATCGGCGGGCTGCTCGGCTCGGCGGTCTTCGGCAGTTTCATCACGCTGCGCACGACGTTTCACTTCAACGTGCTGGCCGAGCATTTCGTCCTGTCCGACCCGTTCTTCGCCCAGCGCGTCAACCAGTTCGGCGGCATCTACAGCCATGTCCTGACCGACCCGACGCTGCTGCGGGCGGAGGGCGTGACGCTGCTCACCCAGCGAGCCTCCCAAGAGGCCATCGTCCTCGCCTATAACGATGCCTTCATGCTGATCTCGGCCATCGCCAGCCTCGCGCTGCTCGGCCTGCTCTCTCACCTCGCCTATCTGCAACTGCGCAAGCGTGCGGCTCCTCCCGCCGCTCAACCAACTCCCTGACCGTCCAGCCCCGCCATGTCCCGCATCCTCCGCTCCGTCTCGACCTATGTCGCGCTCGCCATCGGCCTCGTCGGCCTCGGCATCATCCTCTACGCCTGGCGGCTGCCGCCCTTCGCCAGCGCCGTCGAGATGACCGAGAACGCCTATGTGCGCGGGCAGGTCACGATCATCGCGCCGCAGCTCGCCGGCTATGTCGCGGACGTGCCGGTGCAGGATTTCGCCACGGTAAAGAAGGGTGATCTGCTTCTGCGCATCGACGACCGCATCTTCGCCCAGAAGCTGGAGCAGGCCCGCGCCGGCCTCGCCGCCCAGCGCGCCGCGCTCGCCAATTCCGATCAGTCCCGCGCCGCAGCCGAAGCGCGGCTGCGCGCGGCCGTCGCCAATGTCGCCAGCGCCGAGGCGGCGCTGCGTACCGCCGAGGCGAACTGGGGCCGCATCGAGCCATTGCGCGAGCGCGGCGTCGTCAGCCAGACCTCGACCGACCAGAGCCAGCAAGCGCTCGACCAGGCGCGCGCCGCGATCACCGCGACCAATGCCGCCGTCGATGTCGCCCGGCAGGACATCCAGACCGCCATCGTCAACCGCCAGTCGCTGGTGGCAGCGGTCGAGGGCGCCGAGGCGGCCGTCCATCTCGCCGAGATCGACCTGAGAAACACCCGCATCACCGCCCCGCAGGACGGGCGGCTGGGCGAGGTCCAGGCCCGGCTCGGCCAATATGTCTCGGCCGGTACGCAGTTGATGGCGCTGGTGCCGAACCAGGTCTGGGTCATCGCCAATTTCAAGGAGACGCAACTTGCCGGCATGCGCACCGGCCAGCCGGTGAGCTTCACCGTCGATGCGCTGCGCCACGCCCGCATGACCGGCACCATCGAGCGCTTCTCGCCGGCCGCCGGCTCCGAGTTCAGCGTGATCCGGCCGGATAACGCCACCGGCAACTTCATCAAGATCGCCCAGCGCGTGCCGGTGCGGATCGCCGTCGATCCCGGCCAGCCCCTCGCCGAGCGGCTGGCGCCCGGCATGTCCGTTGTCGTCAGCGTCGACACCTCCGCATCGCGCTGATGGCGCGGCGCGAAAGGTCAGTCGTTGGTGTCGAGGTCGGTGAACAGGAACCCGGCCGGCGTCCGCGTGAAGGTGAAGATGCTTCCGCCGCAGATGACGGAGTAGGCGTCGTTCCTGTTGCCATCGACGGCGTAGACGGGCTTTGTTCGCTGGAGGCAGGCTCGGTTCTTGGCCGTGAAGTCGCGCGGATAGGCCTTGGCGCGGAACTGCGCTGCGTCGCGAACGGTATCGTCGGCCATGAAGGGCAGTTGCGTCATGGTTGCGACGGCTCCCGCATCATTCGCCTTCAGCGCCGCGCGGAATTTCGCGATGAAGCCGTCGAATTCCTTCTGCACGGCCGGAGGCGCTTTCCCCGGAACCTGCGCGAAGGCCTGAGCAAACTGCAGAAGAACGGCCGCAACCGCGATTGCCGAAATCCTCATGCGTCCACTCCCTTTGGTCGGAAACCCCGTGAAGATGCAGGCCAGTGCGAGAGATGCTATCGCAACGTCACAGCTGGCTCCAGAGAAGGCTGTGCGCCGGCACGCACGGTCATCTCGGCGCCGCCACCCTTGCGTCACGCCAATGGCGCGGCTGCAACGGCATCGATTGTCCGTCTTGATTGGAACTGCTAAACAGTAGCCATGTCGCCGTGTGAGCATCATTTGCAGCGCTTCAGCGCCGTGCAGGGAGAGGGCCATCTGCCGCCCCTGCCGACGACGCAGGACTTTGCCGCGCTGCATGACCATGCCCGTTTGCCCTGGCGCTTTTTCGGCCGCTTTACCGCCTCCATTGCCGCAGGCCTTACCGGCGCCTGAGACCGGCCGCTTCCGCGCGGCCGGCGACAGGCGAACCGTTTTTTGCGTGCCGGCGCGAGCAAGCCGGCGCATGATCTCCAAAACCGATTTCAGAAGACCGAGACCAAGCCATGACTGCGACCAAAGGTCCCCAGACGCTCTACGACAAGATCTTCGACGACCATGTCGTCGACCGGCAGGATGACGGCACCTGCCTGCTCTATATCGACCGCCACCTCGTCCATGAGGTGACGAGCCCGCAGGCCTTCGAGGGCCTGCGCATGACCGGCCGCAAGGTCCGCGCACCTGAGAAGACGCTCGCCGTCGTCGACCACAACATCCCGACGACCGACCGCACCAAGGGCATCGCGGAAGAGGAAAGCCGCATCCAGGTCGAGGCACTCGCCAGGAACGCCCGCGACTTCGGCGTCGAGTATTTCAACGAGCTCGACAAGCGCCAGGGCATCGTCCACATCGTCGGCCCCGAACAGGGCTTCACCCTGCCCGGCACGACGATCGTCTGCGGCGACAGCCACACCTCGACGCATGGCGCCTTCGGCGCGCTGGCGCACGGCATCGGCACCTCCGAGGTCGAGCATGTGCTCGCTACCCAGACGCTGATCCAGAAGAAGGCGATGAACATGCTCGTCCAGGTGGACGGCACGCCTGCGCCCGGCGTCGGCGCCAAGGACATCACGCTCGCGATCATCGGCGAGATCGGAACCGCCGGCGGCACCGGCTCGGTCATCGAATATGCCGGCGAGGCTATTCGCGGCCTGACCATGGAAGGCCGCATGACGGTCTGCAACATGTCGATCGAGGGCGGCGCCCGCGCCGGCATGGTCGCGCCGGACGAGAAGTCCTTCGCCTATCTGAAGGGCCGCCCCAAGGCGCCGCAGGGCGCCGCCTGGGATGCAGCCGTGCGCTACTGGGAGACGCTGCGCACCGACGAGGGCGCGCATTTCGACCGCGTCGTCCGTCTCGACGCCGCCAACCTGCCGCCGATCGTGTCCTGGGGCACGAGCCCCGAGGACGTGATCTCGGTCACCGGCGCGGTGCCCGATCCCGAGCTGATCACTGATGAGGTCAAGCGCGCCTCGAAGAAGCGCGCGCTCGAATATATGGGCCTGACCGCCGGCACGAAGATCACCGACATCCCGCTCGACGTGATCTGGATCGGTTCCTGCACCAATGGCCGCATCGAGGACCTGCGCACGGTTGCGAAGATCGTCGAGGGCAAGAAGCTCCATGAGAGCCTCGACTACGGCATGATCGTTCCCGGCTCCGGCCTGGTGAAGGAACAGGCCGAGGCCGAAGGTCTCGACAAGATCTTCATCGCCGCCGGCTTCGAATGGCGCGAACCCGGCTGCTCGATGTGCCTGGGCATGAACCCCGACCAGCTCAAGCCCGGCCAGCGCGCCGCCTCGACCTCGAACCGCAATTTCGAGGGCCGTCAGGGCTATCGCGGCAGGACGCATCTCGTCTCGCCGGCGATGGCGGCGGCGGCGGCCCTCACCGGCCGCTTCGTCGACGTCCGCACGCTGGGCTGAGACGGACAGGCGGGGAACTGACCATGTCGAACGATCCCCGCGAAGCCGGCCGCGCCGCCGAATCCAAGGCGGCGCTGGACCGGGTCAAGCGCGACAGCGAAAGCCTACTCGGCTCCTCGATGGGCCGGGCAGCCGATCACTTCTCGGGCGCCGATGCGCCCGAGGGCGACAAGGTCGAGCTCTGGGGCCGGCGTATCGGCCGCTCCCTCTCGCTCCTCGGCGTCATCGTGCTGGCCTGGTGGCTCGGCCACCAACTGAAATTCTGGTGATGGGCAAGGCCGTGGACGCCAGGGTCACGACAACAGCAGAGATCGACTGGGACGGCGTGAAAGCGCCGTCGCGGGAGGCGTTCGAAATTCTGGCGCAGGCCGCCTTCGACCGCCTGCCGGAGGAATTCCGCGCGCTCTGCTCGGATGTGATCTTCAACGTCACCGAGTTTCCCGAGGACGACGTGCTGAAGGAGCTGGAGGCGGAAAGCCCGTTCGACCTGCTCGGCCTGTTCAGCGGCGTCGGCCTGCCGCAGCAGGGCTATGCTCCGCAGACCGGCCAGATGCCCAACACCATCCACCTCTATCGCCGTCCGATCCTCGACTACTGGGCCGAACATGACGAGAGCCTCGGCTCGATCGTCACCCATGTCATGATCCACGAGATCGGCCACCATTTCGGCTTCTCCGACGAGGACATGGAAGCCATCGAACAGGCAGCGGAGCGCTAGGCGATGCTGGACGAACTGATCCGCAACCTGCCCGGCCTGATGCTGGTCTACTCGGCCTTCATCCTCGCGGTCGCGAGCCCCGGTCCGAGCAATCTCCAGATCATGGCAACCTCGATGGAGCGCGGCCGCAGCGCCGGCTCCACCCTGGCGCTCGGCGTCACCGCGGGCTCCCTGACATGGGGCATCCTGGCCGCGATCGGCGTCACCGGGCTGATCGTGGCCCATCCGGGCGCGCTCTACGCCATCAAGATCGTCGGCGGCCTCTACCTGCTCTTCCTCGCCTGGCGCTCGGCCCGCTCGGCGATGCGGGCCGAGATGCCTCCAGCAAAAATAGTGGCTTCGGGGCGCCGCACCTTCCTGCGCGGCTATCTCATGCACATCACCAACCCGAAGGCGATCCTGAGCTGGACGGCGATCATCGCGCTGGCCCTGCGGCCCGATACGCCGCCGGTCGTGCTCTACGCCATCATCATAGGCTGCATGCTGATCTCGCTCGCGATCAACCAGTTCTATGCCGTGCTGTTCTCGACGGCATCGATGATCGCGGGCTACCGCCGTATCCGCCGCCGGGCCGAGGCCTGCCTCGCCGCCTTTTTCACCTTCGCCAGCTTCAAGCTGCTGACATCGCAGCTCTGAACCCCTTCACCGCCATAACCGCAAGAACATCGCCAAAAGGCCCATCGGAGCTTCCGCCATGCAGCCCTTCACCACGCTGACCTCGACCCCCGCCCCCATGAAGGTGGTCAATGTCGATACCGACATGATCATCCCCAAGCAGTACCTGAAGACGATCAAGCGCACCGGCCTCGGCACCGCGCTGTTCTCGGAGATGCGCTACAAGGACGACGGCTCGGAGAACCCCGATTTCGTGCTGAACCAGCCGGCCTATCGCAAGGCCGAGATCCTCGTCGCCGGCGACAATTTCGGCTGCGGCTCGTCGCGCGAGCACGCGCCCTGGGCTCTGCTCGATTTCGGCATCCGCTGCGTGATCTCCACCAGTTTCGCCGACATCTTCTACAATAACTGCTTCAAGAACGGCATCCTGCCGATCAAGGTCACGCCCCAGCAGCTCGACATGCTGTTCGACGATGCCGAGCGCGGCTCCAACGCGACGCTGACGATCGATCTGGCCAGCCAGACGATCAAGGGCCCGGATGGCGGCGAGATCAAGTTCGAGATCGACCCCTTCCGCAAGCACTGCCTGCTGAACGGCCTCGACGATATCGGCCTGACCATGGAGAAGGGCACGAAGATCGACGCCTACGAGGAAAAGCTGAAGCAGCGCGCCTGGGCGTGAGATCAGGCATCATTCGCTGATTTCACTCGGAAACACGCCGTCATCCCGGGCTTGACCCGGGATCCATTCCGGAACGCTTACGAGCGAGCTTCAGGCATGGATCCCGGATCTCCGCTGCGCTGCGTCCGGGATGACGATGTCTCGCTCAATTTAGTCAATCGCTAAGCAACCAGCCCCTGCACCGACCTGAGATCGCCGGTCTCCGGGAACACGGTCTCGGCCAGCACGGGGCCGGACACGCCGAAGAGTTCCGATACCACGCCCTTGGCAACCGCTCGGATATCCGTCGTCGGCTTGAGGTCGCGGTTCTGGTAGAGCTGCTCGGGCTTCAGGCCCGGCCAGTCCGCGACGATCCGGCCGCCCTTGACCCCGCCTCCGACGAGGAAGGCGACGGTGCCGGTGCCATGGTCGGTCCCCGTCGTGCCGTTGACAGCCGCGGTCCGCCCGAACTCGGTCGCGACCATCACCACCGTATCCTTCCAGACCGGACCGAGCCCCTGCTCGAAGGCGGCGAAGGCACCGTCGAGCCCGCCGAGCAGATTGGCGAGACGCCCCTTGGCGCCGCCTTCGTTCGCATGGGTGTCCCAGCCCTCGAAAGCGAGCGCCGCGATGCGCGGCCCGTCATCCGCTCCGACCAGAGCCGCCGCGCCCTCCGCGATGCGGCGCATGCCCTCGGCCGTGTCCGGCCCGCCGCCGCCCTTCTGCTCGCCGGCCATGCCGCGCCGCTGCGCCAGCCCTTCGGTCTCGATCGCCTGCGCCAGCGCGCGCGCCAGTCCTGGGTCGCGCTGGCCGTAGAGATCGGCGAGCCGCATCGTCAGGTCGCTGCCGGCGCGCGCCATCCGTGGCGGCGCCCAGCCCAGCACAGGCGCATCGCCACGCACCACCAGCGGCGGCACGACGCCGACGCCGAGCACGCCCTTGCGCGAGATGCCCTCGCCGGCCGGCAAATTCGCGATCAACCGGTTGAGCCAGCCGGTCTGGGTCGCGCCCGCCCCTGGCTGGCCGCTTTCCAGCACATCCTGACCGTCGAAATGCGAACGTTCGCGATAACCCGTCGCCGCTGCATGGACGATCGTCGCCTGCCCCTGCTTGTAGAGCCGCGCGAGGTTCGGCATCGCCGGAT
Source organism: Allobosea sp. FW305-C-101 (assembly GCF_058783685.1). Classification (NCBI taxonomy): domain Bacteria; kingdom Pseudomonadati; phylum Pseudomonadota; class Alphaproteobacteria; order Hyphomicrobiales; family Alloboseaceae; genus Allobosea; species Allobosea sp. FW305-C-101. The sequence goes on from NZ_JBYSYT010000002.1 coordinate 21,412, forward strand.
GCAGGTAGAAGAAGCCGTCAAGCGGCAGCGCCGCCTCCGGCCCGTCCTTGGCGAGCGCGATGCCCTCGCGCAGGCCGGCATAATCGGGATCGCCGATCGGCGGCACGGCAGAGAGCCCGTCGAGCGCGCCGCGCAAGATCACCAGCAGGAAGCGCGGATCGCGCGAGCCCGCCGCCGCATAGGCGAATTTCGGCACGAAGGACCAGGCGAAGAGAGCGCCGGCCTCACCAAGGATGGCGCGGCGCGACGGCGTCATCCGTTCGCAATCATCGTCGTCGTGATCGACCATCGGCGTCACCTCCGCTGGAATTCGGGCGACATCAGCAAGAGCGCGAGCGCCTGCGGCTTGCTCTCGGCCCGCGCCACCGCCTGCTTCGTCTCGGGCGAGAGCAGCGGCCCCAGCACGTCCTCGCAGAGCACGCGCGGATCGGCGACAGAACCCGCCACCTGCCGCCCCCATCCGGCAGCGACATCGACGCGCGTCTTCAGCCCCTCGGCCGAAGCCCAGGCCGCATTGTCGTCGGCGTAGCCATTGGGGCCGGATGGCTGCCAGAAGGGTTGCCCCATCACGCCGGCCGGTCCGATGATCTGGCCGAAGTCGGGTTTGCGGCCGAGCGCGCGGTAGGAAGCGAGCAGGAATTCCTGCGGCGAGCGGATCTTGCTGGCCGGCGCGCGCCAGGCGGCGTCATCCTCGATCAGGACGCGATAAACCGTCGGCAAGTCGCCGCCGCTCTGCCGGAATGTCAGGGCGAGCTTCTCGACCAATGCGCGCGGTGGCGCATCGGCCACGAAATGACGGACGAGCTTCATCGCGATGAACCTGGCCGTCGCCGGATGGCGCGCGAGATCGGTCAGCGCGGCGATGCCTTGCGCCTTGCCCGGCTGGTCGTAGCGGCGCCCCAGCAGGGGCGTCACGCCGGGCTCGTGCAGGCCGGCATTGAAGGCGAAGGAGCCGGGAAAGCCGAGCACGCCCTCGCGCCCGACCACCGTCCAGCCCGTGATGATCCGGGCGAGATTGGTCACGTCCGCCTGGGCATAGCCGCCGGAGACGCCGAGCGTGTGCAGCTCCAGGATCTCGCGGGCGAGGTTCTCGTTGAGGCCGCGCCCGCGACGGCGCCCGGCCGGTGAGTTCGGGCCGACCGACTGGCGGTTATCGAGGAAATCCAGCATCGCCGGATGGCTTTCCGCTGCGATCAGCATGTCCTCGAAGCGGCCGAAGACATGCGGGCGGATCGCCTCCCGCTCATAGGCGCCGGCCATGATCCGGCTCATGTTGCTCTTGGTCGCACCGATGCAGAAATGGTTCGACCAGAACATCACCAGCCGCTCGCCAAAGCCGGTCTCGGCCGCGAGCGCGAGATCGACGCGCGCCTTCACCTCGTCGCGATAGGTCCGGTACGGCAGCGCCGGCTCGTTTGCGGGCTTCGGCGCGGGCGCCATCTGATTCTGGGCTCCCACCGGAGCAGCCTGCGGCACGGCATTCGCGACCTGCATGTCTGGTGCCGGGGCGGCGACACGGCGCGCCTCACGCTCGCGCTTCTCCTGATCCTCGAAATCATAGAGCGCCTTGCCGATCTCGGCCGCGCCGGAAAAGGTCACGCCCTCAGGCTGTGCGACGCTGCCGGCCGCGATCTCGGCCAGCAGCCTGTCGCGAACCTGGGCACGCGCCGCCTCGCCCTGTCCGGGCTTCGGCCCGAGGCCGAACCGTTGCAGTGCAATCGCCCCTGCCTTCAGCTCGCCCGTTTCCGCCATCCGCGAGGCCTCCGCTGGTCGTGATGCGAGGATCGATATCGACTATGGCGAAAAGCCGGCGACTTTCATGACAATTCGGCAATGTTTGGCGAGGCTGGTCTCGAAACAGGCTTAAACAAAGCTTTTCGCTCGGGTTTTAGCGAATGGCTTCCAGCCTCAGCCTCGTTTCGAGCGTGACGTATTGAGCGCGACGGCCTCGCCAATGAGCGCCTTGAAGGCATCCGCGTCCAACGTCTCGCCCTCGCGGATATCGATAGCGCGGCGGGCATTGCCCTCCAGGCTCGAATTGAACAGGCCGGCAGGATCGGCCAGCGAAGCACCCTTCATAAAGGTCAGCTTGACCACGTTCTTGTAGGTCTCGCCGGTGCAGATGATGCCGCCATGGGACCAAACCGGCACGCCGCGCCACTTCACCTCCTCAATGACGTCGGGATCGGCCTCGCGGATCAGCGCGCGCATCCGTGCCAGCGTTGCGCCACGCCAGTCCCCGAGTGCCCCGATCTTCGCGTCGATGAGCTCGGACGCCGCCTGGTCCTGAACCTCGTCCTTCGCCATGACCGTTCCCTCGCTCCAGCGTCTAGACCACCACCGTGACCGCCTCGGCCGCGCGGGTCAGGCCGGTATAGAGCCAGCGCGCCCGGTGCTCGCGGAAGGCGAAGCTCTCGTCGAAGAGCACGACATCGTCCCATTGCGAGCCCTGTGACTTATGCACGGTCAGCGCATAGCCGAAGGTGAACTCGTCGGTATGCTTGCGCAGCTCCCACGGCACTTCATCCTCGGTGCCGTCGAAGAAGTTCGGCAGCACCGAGACCTTCACCGCCTTGCCACCGGCATCGTCCTCCGGCGTGACGCGCATGGTGATCAGCCCCTTCTTCGAGGTCTTGATCTCCTGAACGATCCAGGAGCCACCATTGAGCAGGCCCTTGCTCTTGTCGTTGCGCAGACAGACCAGCTTCTCGCCGGCGACGGGGTTGTTGTCGGTCCGGCCCATCAGCTGGCGGATGCGGGCGTTGTAATTGCGCCGCGTCTTGTTCATGCCGACCAGAACCTGATCGGCGCCCATGACGATCTCGGGATTGATCTCGCCCCGCCGGATCACGCGGCTCGGGCCGTATTCGCCGAGTTCGAGCTGCCCGCCCTCGCGCACGATCATCGACATCCGCACGATCGGGTTGTCCGCCGCCTGCCGGTGGACCTCGGTCAGCATGACATCCGGTTCCTGCTCGGTGAAGAAGCCGCCGCCCTTCACCGGGGGCAACTGGGCCGGGTCGCCCAGCACCAGAACCGGCGTGCCGAAGGAAAGCAGGTCCCGGCCCAATTCCTCGTCGACCATCGAGCATTCGTCGATGATGATCAGCTTCGCCTTGGCCGCCGCGCTGTCGCGGTTGAGCGCGAAGATCGGGCTCTCCTCGTCGACGCCGCGCGAGCGATAGATCAGCGAATGGATGGTCTGCGCGCCATGGCAGCCCTTGTTGCGCAGCACGAGCGCGGCCTTGCCGGTATAGGCGGCGAAGACGACATCGCCATCGACCGCCTCGGCGATATGGCGCGCGAGCGTGGTCTTGCCGGTGCCGGCATAGCCGAACATGCGGAAAAGCTGCGGCTCACCGGTCTGCAGCCAGCGCGCCACGGCGGTCAAAGCCATATCCTGCTGGGGCGACCAGCTCATCGCGGAACCATCATTAAAAGAGGCATGGCGCAGATGGGGCCGAGTCGGGCCGCGAGGCAAGCCCGGCGATGCCGGAACCGCTCAGGCGGCGCGCAACCGCCTGACGAAAGCCTCGGCCTCGGCCTGGAGGGCGTTGATCCGCTGGTCAAGCTCCCTTGCGCTCGCCGCGCCGGTATCGGCCTGGCCGACGGTCTGGAGATTGGCGGCGGCGATCTCGCCCATCGCCAGCGCGGCCGTGCCGGTCACATCGGATATCCGCGCCACGGTCTCGCCGAGCGAGCCGAGCAGCTCGACATGCGAACCGACCATGGTCGCGATCTCGGTGCCGGTCTGCTCAACCGCCGCGACGCTGGCCCCGATCGCCGACACAGCTTCGGCGGCATGGGACAGGGCCTCGTCGGCCTGCGCGATCCGGCTGACGATCCGCCCGGCAGCATCCGATGCCTGATTGGCGAGCGTCTTCACCTCGGCGGCGACCACGGCGAAGCCGCGGCCATGGGCCCCGGCACGCGCCGCCTCGATCGTCGCGTTGAGGGCCAGCAGGTTGGTCTGACGCGCGACCGCATCGATGATGCCCACGACATCGCGGATCTGGGCCGCGTTCTCGGTGAGACGCGTCACCAGCGCATGGGTGCCGGCCGCCTCGCGGGTCGCGTCGGTTGCCATTTCCGAGACCCGCCGGACTTCGGCATTGATCTGGCCGACGACGAAATCCAGCCGCAGGGCCGCCTCGCTGGAACGCCGCGCATCGATCCCCGCGCCATCGACGGAAGCCGCCGCCGTCTCGGTGCTCCGCGAAATCTGGTGGACGCGAACCGCCGCGTCCTGCAGCGCCATGCGCAGGACTTCGCTCGACCGGCCGATCTCGCCGAGCAGGACGCCGAGCCGCGCCTCGAACTCGTCGGCGATTCCCGCAAGCTCGGCATTGCGGAGCTGTTCCAGGCGCCGCGCATCGTCGGCCTCGCTCTCGCGCGTCACCAAGGTCGCCCTGACCTCGCTGAGCTGACGCACGACGCGGGCGAGCTGGCCGATCTCGTCGGCGCGGTCGCGATGCGGCACGTCGATGACCCGATCCGATGCCACCGCCTGCCGGATCGCCTCCATCAGATTGCGCAAGGGCCTGGTCAGCTGGCTGCGCAGCATCAACAGCGCGAGAAGCGCGCCTCCGAGCGGCAGCAGAACCGCGAAGAGAATCGTCCGGAAGCGCACGGCCTCGGCCCGCGCGGCGGCGCGCAAGGAGGCATCGCTGGCCCGCTTCGCGAGCTGATCGCGCAGCGCGGCGGTCGTCGCGACGATTTCATCGACATTGGCCCGCGCCTCCTCGGCGCCGGCCTCCAGCAAGGCGGCCTTGGCCGAGACGCGCTGGCCGATATCGACGATGCCATGCTGGAAGGCGATGAAGGTCTTGATCCGCGCATCGAGCGTCGGGTTCGCGTCGCGCAGGTTCGCCGGCAGGGCCGAGATCAGATGCGCACGCGCCGCATCGACCAGATCGATGGCGGCGTCGAGCTTGCCGAGCATCACCTCGACCTCCTGCCGGGAACTGTCCGCATCGACCCGGCTGAGTAGTGCAGCCGCCGCGATCCGGCTGGACAGAAGCGAAGCGCTGCCGGCAAGGCGGATATCCGAGAAAGCGCCGGCATCGATGCGCCGGGCCTCGTCGAAGCCGCGCAAGGCGCTGGCGAGGCCGAGCGCCCCGGCGAGACCCAGCAGCGCGAAGAAAATCATGATCTTCGCCGTCAGTCCCAGTCGCCGCATCGTAGCCTCGGTCTCGTAGTCCCTGTCCATCTGACAGAGGCGAACGAACACGAGGTTAACGCGGAGCAAGATGACGTAACGATATCAATAACTTAGCCGGATACGTAATAATCCTCCACACCGCCGCGCGAGGCCTGTCCCGGCGCGATTGCGAGGGATCGCGGGCCGGCCTAGCTTCACGCCATGAGACGCCGCGCCAAACGAATCCTCCTGCTCTGCCTCGGCTTGGCCTTCATCGGCTATGCCGCCTTCGTGCTGTCGCCCTGGCCGTCGGCGCTGCTGACGCGCCTCGCCTTCAGCTATGGAGCATCGAAGACCACGGCCGCGCTCGCCCCGCATGTCCCGGCCGGCATCCGCGAGCAGCGCGATATCCGCTACGGCGGCGCCGAGGACGAGAAGCTCGACATCTATCTTCCGCCGGGGGGCCGCATCGAACCTGGGCGCCCGACCATCGTCTGGATCCATGGCGGCGCCTTTGTCGCCGGCGACCGGCAGGACGTGGCGCCCTATCTCAAGATATTGGCCGGGCGCGGCTTCGCAGCGGTCGCGATCGGTTACACCCGTGCGCCGACGGCCCCTTATCCCGGCCCCGTGCTCCAGGCGAATGCCGCGCTCGGCTTCCTGCAGCGCGAAGGCCAGCGCCTCGGGATCGATCCCACGCGCATCGTGCTGGCGGGCGATTCGGCCGGCGCTCATATCGCCTCCCAGCTCGCCGCCGGCCTGACGGGCAAGGACTACGCGGAACTGCTCGGCCTGAAACCTGCCGTCGAGGCGGCAGCGCTACGCGGCACGGTCCTGTTCTGCGGCGCCTTCGATCCAACGGCTTTCGAGCTGACCGGCCCCTTCGGCGGCTTCATCCGTTCCGTACTTCTCGCCTATTTCGGCACGTCGAATCCCTTCGACAGCGAGCGCATCACCGAGGCTTCCATACCGCGCTATGTCACGGAAGCCTTCCCGCCGAGCTTCATCTCGGTCGGCAATGGCGACCCGCTGGCGCCGCAATCGGTGGTGATGGCGCAGGCCGTGCGCGACCGCGGCGTCAGGGTCGACACCCTATTCTTCCCGCCAGAGGCCGAGCCGAAGCTGCCGCATGAATACCAGTTCGATCTCGGCCGCCCGGAAGGGAAGCAGGCACTGGAGCGGCTGACGGCCTTCCTCAGTGGGCTCTCCCGCTGACAGCCGATTTCGCGGTCACAATACCAGCCTGAGCAGCGGTCGCCCCGGCTTCTGCCGCGCAACTTCGACGAAGCCGGCGCGCAGGAGCGTGCTTTCTGCGCCGACATAGAGCCCCTCAGCGCTGCGCCTGTCCTCATTGTCCATAGCCGCGGCCTCGATCAATCGCGCGCCGCTATCGCGCGCGAAGGCCATCGCTCCATCAAGCAGCGCACCTGTGACGCCCTTGCCGCGAAAGCCCTTGCGCACGAAGAAGCAGGAGGCCGCCCAGTTACGGGCATCCTCCGCAGGTGCATCAGGCAGCGGCGTCGAGGCGCGGCGGGGATTGTTCCATTCGGGGATGTCGGCACGCGGCCCGACCTGCAGCCAGCCGACGGCCTTGCCCTCGGCATAGGCGAGCACGCCGGGCGGCGGCCCCTTCTTCACCCGGTCCTCGAATAATTGCCGCGCCCCCTCGCCCAGCAACGGCTTGCGCAATCGCTGCGGCATGCGGAAATGATTGCACCAGCAGCCATAGCAGGGCCCCTGCGGGCCGAAGAGGTCCTCCAGATCGCCCCAGCGCTCGGGCGTCAGCGGCTCCACGACAAAGCCCGTCCGGTCCATCACTATCTCCCGATCCGCAGCAAGGCGGAGCATCTGGACAGGTCATCAAGATCGGCAGATCACTATGCGACACTGCCGGAGACCAGCGCCATGTCGCTCGAAACCTATTCCGCCTATCTCATCGCCTGCATCGTCATCATCATCGTTCCCGGGCCGACGGTCACGCTGATCGTCGCCAACAGCCTGAAGCACGGTACCCGCGCCGGCCTCCTCAACGTGGCAGGAACCCAGTTCGGGCTTGGCATCATGGTCCTCGTCGCCGGCATCGGGCTGAGTTCGGTCGTCGCCGCGCTCGGCCATGGGTTCGAATGGCTCCGGCTGGCCGGCGCCGCCTATCTGATCTGGCTGGGCTGGAAGATGTTCCGTTCGGCGGGCGCCGATCTCGACGGCACGGCTCCGACGAAGCCGCCGCGCGGCGGCTTCTTCCTGCAGGGCGCGCTGGTCGCCCTCAGCAACCCGAAGACGCTCCTGTTCTTCGGCGCCTTCTTCCCGCAGTTCCTCGATCCCGCGCGCGACCACGCCACCCAGATCGCGATCATGGGTACGACCGCGCTGGTCTTCGCTGCGCTCAGCGATGGCGCCTATGCCCTGCTCTCGGGCAAGGCCGGGCACCTGCTGTCGCGCAATCGCGTCCGGCTTTTGTCGAAGCTCAGCGGCGGCTTCCTGGTCGGCGGCGGGCTCTGGCTCGCCTCGACGCGGGCGAGCTGAGGCCGTCTGCCGTCACCAGGCGATCGCCTCGCCGGTGTAATCGCGGAAGCTGTTGGTCTGCGCCATGCCGGAGGCGTCGATGGTGCGGATCAGCCCGTTGGCACTCTCGGCCGGCGTGATGTCGGCGCCGCTGCCGCCCATGTCGGTCTGCACCCAGCCGGGATGGAACAGCATCACGCTGACATCGCGCGAGCGCACGCTGTTGCCGAACACGACCATGGCCATGTTCACTGCCGACTTGGACGAGCGGTAGATCAGCGCATTGCCCGGATTGGCCGCGATGGAGCCCATGCGGCTGGAGATCGTCGCGATCTTGCGGCCCTGCCCCGCCTCGACATTCGGCAGGAAGGCCTGCGCCACCCGGATCGGCGCGTAGACATTGACCTCGAAGACCTCGCGCCATTCGTCGAAATCGACATCGAGCCCGCTCTGCCGATCACGCGGACCGTAAAGGCCCGCGTTGTTCAGGAGCACATCGATGGGCTGCCCGGCGAGCGCCTCCTTGGCCGCCGCGACGCTGGCATCGGAGGTGACGTCGAGCTCCACCGGAATCAGCGCCGCCGGATGCTCGGCCGCGAGTTCGGCCAGCGCCCCGCCCCAGGGATTGCGCGCCGCCGCGATCACGCGATCGCCCCGGCGCAGCAACTCGATGGTGATGGCAAGTCCGATGCCTCGATTGGCGCCGGTGATCATCCAGGTCTGGGGCATGTCCGTCTCCATGGTCAGAAGACGGACCTAAACCTCAAGCCCCGGCTTTTCCATAGCCCCCGGCCGTCGGGGTGATCACGGTCACCGCCTCGCCCGCCTGGAGCAAGGTCTGGTCCGAGGGCTTCAGCTCCTCGACAGCGCCGGAAAGCCTGCGCACCAGCGTCTTGCCGAGTTCACCCGCCTCGCCGCCATCGACGCCGAAGGGACGGACCCGGCGATGCGAGGCGAGGATCGCGCAATCCATCGTCTCGCGGAAGCGGATGGTGCGCGAGGTGCCGTCGCCGGCGGTCCATTCGCCCTTGCCGCCCGAGCCCTTCCGGATGTGGAAATCCTCCAGCACGACCGGGAAACGCGTCTCCAGGATCTCCGGATCGGTCAGGCGCGAATTGGTCATGTGGACATGCACGCCCGATGTGCCATCGAAGCCGGGGCCAGCCGGCGAGCCCGAACAGATCGTCTCGTAATACTGGTACTGGTCGTTGCCGAAGGTCAGGTTGTTCATCGTGCCCTGCGAGCAGGACATCGCCTTGAGCGCGCCGAACAGCGTGTTCGTCACTGCCTGCGACACCTCGACATTGCCCGCGACGACCGCGGCCGGATAGCGCGGCGCCAGCATCGAGCCCTCCGGCACGACGATCCTGATCGGACGCAGGCAGCCTGCATTCATCGGGATCGCGTCATCGACCATGACGCGGAAGACGTAGAGCACGGCGGCGCGGGTGACGGGCGCTGGCGCGTTGAAATTGTCCGGCCGCTGCTCGGAGGTGCCGGTGAAATCGACCGTCGCCTCGCGCTTCTCGCGATCGATGGTGATCTTCACCTTGATCGCGCAGCCCTGGTCCATCGGATAGGTGAATTCGGAATCGTGCAGCTTGGTGAGCAACCGCGCCACGCTCTCGGCCGCGTTGTCCTGGACATGGCCCATATAGGCCTGCACCACGTCGAGCCCGAAGGAGCCGATCATCTTCTTCAGCTCGGCCAGGCCCTTCTCGTTGGCGGCGATCTGCGCCTTGAGGTCGTTGACGTTCTGCACGACGTTGCGGACGGGATAGCGCGCGCCGGTCAGGCGCTTGACCAGTTCCTCCTCGCAGAAGCGGCCCTGATCGACGATCTTGAAATTGTCGATATAGACGCCCTCTTCCTCGATATTGGTCGCCAGCGGCGACATCGAGCCCGGCGCCGTGCCGCCGACATCGGCATGGTGGCCGCGGCTCGCCACCCAGAACAGGATCTCCTTGTCCTCGGGGTCGAAGACCGGCGTGCAGACGGTGATATCCGGCAGATGCGTGCCGCCATTATAGGGCGCGTTCAGGCAGTAGACGTCGCCCGGCTTGATCACCGGGTTGTTGGCGATCACCGTCTCGACCGAACGGTCCATCGAGCCCAGATGCACCGGCATATGCGGGGCATTGGCGACGAGCGCGCCGGTCTGGTCGAAGACCGCGCAGGAGAAGTCGAGCCGCTCCTTGATGTTCACGGAATAGGCGGTGTTCTGCAGCGTCACGCCCATCTGCTCGGCGATCGACATGAACAGGTTGTTGAAGATCTCGAGCATCACCGGATCGGCCTTGGTGCCGATCGCCGCCTGCTGGATCAGCGCCTTGACGCGGACGAGCACGAGATGGTCGCGGGCCGTGAGCTTGGCGCTCCAGCCCTCCTCGACGACGACGGTCTGGTTCGGCTCGATGATGATCGCAGGTCCGGCGACGCTCTGGCCGGGCTTCATCGCCTCGCGACGGACGATCGCCGCATCGTGCCATTGGCCCTTAGCGAAGAAGCGCGTGCGCTCGGCCGCGACCGGCTCGCCGGCCTGCTCACCGGCCGCGGCCTCTTCGAATTTCGCACCGCCACCGACGGCCTCGACCTCGACCGCCTCGACGACCAGCGCCTTGGTCTCGTCCATGAAGCCGAAGCGCGCCTTGTGCGCGGTCTGGAAGGCCTCCTGCATCACGGCGCGCGTGCCGGCAGGGACTGCGATTGCGGTATCGGTGCCGGAATAGCGGATATGGGCGCGCACATGGATCGCGATATCGCTCTCGGCGACGCCCTGCCCTGCGACTTCTGCCTTCGCATCAGCGGCGAGCTTCGTGGCGACAGCTTCGATCGCGGCCTTGGCCTCGCCGTCGAGCGCGACGTCCAGCGCCGATGTCCGCGTCGAGCGGATTTCGGCGAGCCCCATGCCATAGGCTGAGAGCAGGCCGGAGAACGGATGCAGCAGCACCGTCTTGATGCCGAGCGCGTCCGCCACAAGGCAGGCATGCTGGCCGCCGGCGCCGCCGAAGGAGTTCAGCGCATAACGCGTGATGTCGTAGCCGCGCTGGACCGAGATCTTCTTGATCGCCTCGGCCATGTTGGCGACGGCGATCTGGATGAAGCCGTCGGCGACCTCCTCGGGCGAGCGCCCGTCGCCGACCTCAGCCGCTAGCACCGCGAACTTGTTGCGGACGATGCCGACATCGAGCGGCTCGTCCTGCTGCGGCCCGAAGATCGCCGGGAAATAGGACGGGATCAGCTTGCCGACCATGACGTTCGCGTCGGTCACCGCGAGCGGCCCACCGCGACGATAGGCGGCGGGACCAGGATTGGCGCCGGCCGAATCCGGCCCGACACGGAAGCGTCGCCCATCGAAATGCAGGATCGAGCCGCCGCCGGCCGCGACCGTATGGATCAGCATCATCGGCGCGCGCATGCGCACGCCGGCGACCTCGGTCTCGAAGGCACGCTCATACTCGCCGTCGAAATGCGCGACGTCGGTCGAGGTGCCGCCCATGTCGAAGCCGATCACCTTGTCGAACCCGGCCGAGCGGCCGGTCTCGGCAAGGCCGACCACGCCGCCGGCCGGGCCGGACAGGATCGCATCCTTGCCCTGAAACAGCTCGGCTGCCGTGAGACCGCCCGAGGACATCATGAACATCAGGCGCGCGCCGGTGCGGGCGATATCGAGCTCCTCGGAAACCTGCTGCACATAGCGGCGCAGGATGGGCGAGAGATAGGCATCGACCACGGCGGTGTCGCCGCGCCCGACCAGCTTCACCAGCGGCGAGACCTCGTGGCTGACGGAAACCTGCGGGAAGCCGATATCGCGCGCGATCCGGGCCGCGACCTGCTCATGCGCCGTGTAGCGGTAGCCATGCATGAAGACGATCGCGACGGCGCGGAATCCGGCATCGTATTGCGCCTGCAGGGCGCTGCGGATCGCCGCCTCGTCGGGCGCGCGCTCAACCGTGCCGTCGGCCAGCACGCGCTCGTCGATCTCCTCGACCGCATCATACAGCGCCTCGGGCAGGATGATCTGCTTGGCGAAAATGTCCGGCCGCGCCTGGTAGCCGATGCGCAGCGCATCGCGGAAGCCCTTGGTGGTGACCAGCAGCGTGCGATCGCCCTTCCGCTCAAGCAATGCGTTGGTAGCGACGGTGGTGCCCATGCGCACCTCGCCGATGGTCCCGGTGGGGATCGGCTCGCCTGCCTTCAGGCCGAGATGTTCGCGGATGCCCTGCACGGCCGCATCGCGATAGGCGCCCGGATTTTCCGAGAGCATCTTCCTGGCATGGAGATTGCCAGCCGGATCGCGGCCGATCACGTCGGTAAAGGTGCCGCCGCGATCGATCCAGAAGTCCCAATGAGCCGCCGACATAGACCCTCTCCCCCTTGGACAAGCCGGGATCGCCCGACACTGACAAATCATCGATAAATCGTCGATGAGTTGTTGACAAGGCGATTCTGCCGGCTACGATCCCGATTGTGGCTGGAACATGGCTGAGGGGCCGGGCCGGCGCGAAAGCGGAGGATGCGACGATGCGAGCAATCCTGGCAACCGGGCGCGAGGGTGCGCCCATCCGGTGGGAGCGCCCCACCCCATGATCCGTCGAACACTCGATGCGCTCTATCTCTGGGCCGGCTACGCCGCCGGCGTCTTCCTCGTCCTGATCTTCGTGCTGATGATGGTGATGTCGGTCGGCCGCGAGATCGGCCTCAACATCCCGGCCGGCGACGATTTCACCTCATGGTGCATGGCCGCCATGGCCTTTCTCGGCCTCGCCCACACCTTCAAGTCGGGCGACATGATCCGCGTCGGTCTATTGATCGACCGCTTCCAGGGCCGCAAGCGCTGGTGCTTCGAGGTGTTCTCGCTGATCCTCGGCCTCGGCTTCTCCGGCTTCTTCGCCTGGCACGCCGCAGTCATGACCTGGCAGTCCTGGCAATTTAACGATGTCGCCGGCGGTGTCGTGCCGATGCCGCTCTGGATTCCGCAGCTCGGCTATTCCGGCGGCCTGATCATCCTGTTCATCGCGATGCTCGACGAGTTCGTCCATGTCGTGATCCGCGGCCAGGAGCCGCGCTACGAGAAGCCCCCCGCGAAATCCGACGAGGAAATCGTCGAACGCGCCATGGCGAGCGGGGTTTGATCCGATGGCAATGATCGAAATCTCCGGCCTGCTGCTGCTCCTGCTCGCCGTTTTCCTCGCAGGCGGCGTCTGGATCGCGATCTCGCTGATGGCCTGCGGCTGGGTGGCGATGCAGTTCGTCGGCGGCGGCATTCCCGCCGGCTCCGTGCTGGCGACGACCATCTGGGGCAACAGCGCCTCCTGGACGATGGCCGCGCTGCCGCTCTTCATCTGGATGGGCGAGATCCTCTACCGCACAAGGCTCTCCGAAGAGATGTTCCGCGGGCTCGCTCCCTGGCTCAACTGGCTGCCCGGCCGCCTGATGCACGTCAACGTGCTGGCCTGCGGCATCTTCGGCTCGGTCTCCGGCTCCTCCGCCGCAACCTGTGCCACCGTTGCCAAGATCGCCCTGCCGGAGCTGAAGAAGCGCGGCTACAACGAGAAGCTCTCGCTTGGCTCGCTGGCCGGCGCCGGCACGCTCGGCATCCTGATCCCGCCCTCGATCACCATGGTGGTCTATGCGGTGGCAGCCAACGTCTCGATCATCCAGATCTTCCTCGCCGGCTTCCTGCCCGGCCTGCTCGTGATGGCGCTCTATTCCGGCTACATCATCGTCTGGCACCTGCTGCATCCCGAGCAGTCGCCGCCGCGCGAGCCGAAGATGCCGCTGCGCGAGAAGCTCAGGGAATCGGCGCAGCTCATCCCCTGCATGCTGCTGATCCTGCTGGTCTTCCTCTCACTGCTGCTCGGCTGGGCGACGGCGACGGAATGCGCCGCCTGGGGCGTGCTCGGCTCCTTCGGCATCGCCTGGTGGTCGGGCTCGCTGACCAAGGAAGCCTTCTGGCAGAGCGTGATGGGCACGACCCGGATCACCTGCATGATCATGCTGATCCTGGCCGGTGCCTCCTTCATGTCGACCTCGATGGCCTATACCGGCATCCCGACGGCCCTGGCCGCCTGGGTCGATTCGCTGCACCTCTCGCCCTACGCCCTGATCGCGGCGCTCACCGTGATGTACATCATCCTCGGCGCGGCGCTCGACGGCATCTCGATGATCGTGCTGACCACCGCCATCGTCATCCCGATGATCAAGGCGGCGGGTTTCGACCTCGTCTGGTTCGGCATCTTCCTCGTGCTGATCGTCGAGATGGCGGAGGTGTCACCGCCGGTCGGCTTCAACCTCTTCGTGCTGCAGACGATGTCCGGCAAGGACTCGAACACGGTCGCGCTGGCGGCGCTGCCGTTCTTCTTCCTGCTCGTCGCAGCCGTCGCGATCATCACGATCTTCCCGCAGATCGTGATGGTCTTGCCTCAGATGGCCTTTCCGCCTCAATGATACCGCATCAAAACCAAGGGAACGGAGCCAAGACCATGTATCGCAAGGACTTCATCAAGGGCCTCCTCGTCGCCGGCGTCGCTGCCGCCGCCCTGACGCTCAGCGCCGCTTCGGCCTCGGCCCAGACCAAGTGGAACCTGCCGGCCGCCTATCCCAACGACAATCCGCATACGGAAAACCTGGTCCTCTTCGCCAAGGACGTCGAGGCGGCCACGTCAGGCAAGCTCTCGATTACGGTCCATGGCAACGCCTCGCTGTTCAAGGCGCCCGAGATCAAGCGCGCGGTCCAGACCGGCCAGGCCCAGATGGGCGAGGTCCTGCTCTCGCTGCATGAGAATGAGCACCCGGTCTACGGTATCGACGTCGTGCCGTTCCTGGCGACGTCCTTCGCCGATTCCCGCAAGCTCTACACGGCCTCCAAGGCCGCGATCGAAAAGAAGCTCGACGCTCAGGGCATCAAGCTCCTCTTCATGGTCCCCTGGGCGCCGCAGGGCGTCTACACCAAGAAGGACATCAACACGATCGAGGACATGAAGGGGCTGAAATGGCGCGCCTACAACGTCGGTACCTCGCGCCTTGGTGAATTGCTCGGCATGCAGTCGGTCACGATCCAGGCGGCGGAACTGCCGCAGGCTCTGGCGACCGGCGTGGTCAATTCCTTCATGTCGTCGGGCGGCACGGGCTACGATTCCAAGGTCTGGGAATCGCTGACCCACTTCTACGACACGCAGGCCTGGATCCCGAAGGACGCGACCTTCGTCAACAAGGCGGCCTTCAACGCGCTCGACAAGGCGACGCAGGACGCGATCCTCAAGGCTGCCGCCGCCGCCGAGGAGCGCGGCTGGAAGATGTGGCAGGAGAAGGCCGGCTGGTACATCGAGCAGCTCAAGGCCAAGGGCATGAAGGTGCAGGCGCCCTCGCCGGCGCTCGCCACCGGCTTCAAGAAGGCCGGTGAGCAGCTCACCGCCGACTGGCTGAAGAAGGCCGGTGCCGAAGGCCAGGCCATCGTCGACGCCTACAAGAAGATGTAACGGCCGCCTTCGGCCCCAATCCAGACGGGGTTTCCCTTTCCATCAGGAGAGGGAAACCCCGAACCGCTTCCGGATCGAACCGTGCCCGCATCGCCTCCTCCACCCGACGACCTTGGCCCGATCGTCTCTTCCGGCCATCTCGCGTCGGGAGCCCTCCCGGCGCTCTCGGAATTCGAGTTCGCGCTGAGCATGACGGTGCACGCCTTCCAGCGCTGGATGATCCGCTGCATGGCGGCAGCCGGCATCGCCGATCTCTCGCCGCTCGATGTGCTCGTGCTGCACAACGTCAATCACCGCGGCAAGGCCAAGCGCCTCGCCGATATCTGCCTTGTCCTCAATATCGAGGACACGCATCTGGTGAACTACTCGCTGAAGAAGCTCGAGCGGCTGAAGCTGCTCAAGGGCGGCCGCAAGGGCAAGGAGAAGACCGTCGAGGTCACCCCGGCCGGCGAGGAAGCCTGCCGGCGCTACGCCCAGATCCGCGAGCAGCTCCTGGTCAAATCCATTCGCGCCACCGGCGCCGATCCGGCCCGGCTCTCCGAGATCGCCGCCGCGATGCGCTCGCTCTCCGGCCAGTACGACCAGGCGGCGCGGGCGGCGGCGAGCCTCTGATAAGCCTGGACCGTCAGCTCTGGCCCGGCTCGGGCAGGTCGGCATAGCGCCCGGCATAATCCGCATCGAGCGCTTCGAAACGCGACCAGAACCCGCGCCGCGGTGCGCCCGTGAGCGCGTCCTCCAGCAGGCACAGATGCATGTGCCAGCCGCCGGAGACGCTGGTCATCTCCGCCTTGCTCGGCAGCTTGCGATGCGTCAGCACCAGCAGGACCTTCTCGCCCTTCGGCAGGAGCTCGAACTCGACCTCCGATTCCGGCTCCCCGCCGCCGCCCCAGGTGAAGGCGATGAGCCGGGGCGGCTCGTAGCGCGTGATCGTCCCGGTCGAGCGCACGCCGTTCTCATGCACCTCGCGATAGGCTTCCGGCGGTGCCTCGTCGGTGATGTCAGAATGCTTGAACAACATCTCCGTGCGGCCGCCGACGCGCAAGTCGAAGGCGCCCGAAGCGAGCCACTGCCCGCGCTTCTCCGACTCGGTGAGATACGACCAGACCCGTTCCACAGGCCCCGGCAGCAGGCGCTCGAAGCGCACCGCGCCGCTTTCCAACACGACGCCATATTCGTTCATCGGGTTTCTCCCTCGCCCGGTTCGGGCTTTGCGAGTTCCTGTTCCAGGATATCGAGGTGGCGGCCCCAGAAGCGCCGGACCTTGCCGAGCCAGGCGTCGAACGCTTCGAGCCCCGCCGGATCGAGCCGATAGATCCGCTGCTGCCCCCGGACCTCCACCGTCACCAGCCCCGCCTCTCTGAGCACCTTGAGATGCTGCGAGATCGCCGGCGCGCTGGCGCTGAATCGGGCCCCGATTTCGCCTGCCGACAGCGCTCGCTCGCCCAGCATCTCGACGATGCTGCGACGTGTCGGGTCGGCAAGGGCAGCGAAGCGATCCATAGCCTATTACTTCGCCATTCACTTAATTAAGTCAATACTTAATATTTGAGGGTCATGGGGGCATGCGGAAACGCGGATTGCCACGCGCCCCGGACTCCGCCAGTGGTGACGCGCCTCTGGAACCCTTTCGCCTGCCATGACAGCCCGCAACGCCTCGCTCGTCGGCATCGCCATGATGCTGCTCGGCATCCTGCTGTTCTCGCTCAACGACGTGATGGGCAAATGGCTGGTCGCCACCTACACGGTGGGCCAGCTCCTCGTGGTGCGCAGCCTCGCGGCGCTCGTCGTCATCCTGCCCTTCGTCTTCAAGCAGGGCGTGCAGCGGACATTGCGGCCGGAGCGCCCCGGCCTGCAGGCCTTGCGCGTTCTGTTCAGCTCAGGCGAGGTCGCGCTGTTCTATCTCGCCGTCAGCTACCTGCCGCTCGCCGACACCATGACGATCTGGCTGGCCGCGCCGGTCTGGGTGGTGATCCTCGCTGCGCTCCTGCTCGGGGAACGCATCGACGGCCGGCGCTGGCTCGCCATCGCATTGGGCTTCGCCGGCGTCACCATCTCGCTCAATCCAAGCGGCGCCAGCCTGTCGATGCCCGCGCTGATCGCGCTGCTCGGCAGCTTCCTCTTCGCCGCGATGATGATCGCCGGCCGCCAGCTGCGCGGCACGCCCGATGTCACGCTGGTCGCCTGGCAGACGCTCGGCGCCCTCCTGATGGGGCTGGCCCTGCTGCCCTTCGGCTGGGTGACGCCGAGCCTGAAGGATACCGCCCTGCTCGGCCTGCTCGGCATCGTCGCGATGGGGGCCCATATCTGCGTCACCCGCTCGCTCAAGCTCGCGGAAGCCTCGGTCGTCGTGCCCTATCAGTACACCCTGATCGTCTGGGCGCTGGTCTTCGGCTGGTTCATCTTCGGCGACTGGCCGACGCCCGCCATGCTCTGCGGCGCGGCGCTGATCGTCGCGGCGGGCCTCGTCCTGCTCATCCTCGAACGCAAGGCCGCGGCGGCGCCCGCCGTGCTCGAAGCGACCGGAGCCGGCGCGCCCTGACGGGGACCCCGACCCCGCACGGCCTCAATAGAGCCGCGTGCGATAGCCTTCCTCGAGATTGCGATCGGCCTCGTCGCCATCGACCGCCTTGGTCTGGTCGGCGATGATGCGGCCAAGCGTCGGGAAGGAGTGTCGCGGCACCTGCGTCGCCGGATCCCACAGCTTCGAGCGGATCAGCGCCTTGCCGCAATGGAAATAGGCTTCCTCGACCTCGACGATCAGGCCCGTCACCGGCGCGCGCTCCTGCATCGCGGAGGGAGCCAACAGCTCCGCATCGCGCGTCGCCCGCCCCTTGCCGTTGACGCGCAGGGTCTCGGGAATTCCAGGCACCATGAAGACGAGCCCGACGCCCGGCGCCGACAAGATATTCCCGAGTGAATCGACCCGGTTGTTGCCGCGCCGGTCGGGGATCAGCAGGGTCTTGTCGTCGAGCACGCGCACGAAACCCGGCCCGTCACCACGCGGGCTGGCGTCGGCATTGCCCTGCGCGTCGCTGCTCGCCAGGACGAGGAAGGGCGAGAGCGCGATGAAGTCCTTGCAGAACTGGTCGAGCCGGCGCAGCACCTTGCCCGTCGCCAGCGGATGGACGGGCCCGATATGGCCGCGCAGGGCTTCCTCATCCTCAATGCGCGCCGCCGGATCGTCGAAGCAGTCCATGATGTCGTTTCCCCGTGTTTCTGCCGCCAATCTGTCCGATCACGGCGCCTCGCGCCAGCGCGGGAGGTTTCTGCCGGCCAGCCTTTGCCCGCATGGCGCTGCATCGCGCGCATGCGCCTTGACCGGTGACCGGCACATCGCCATCGTGCGCGGCATCTTCGCCCTCTCATACGAGGCCTGATTCCATGCGCCGCGCCCTGCTGCGAACCGCTCTTGTTTCCATCGCCTGCCTTGCGGGCTTTGCCGCCAACGCGGCAAGCGGCCGCGTGGTCCATCCGCTGGACCGCGCAGAGAACCGCACCTTCCCGATGTACGGCAACCTTCCGGGCTGCGACGATCCGGCGGTGCTCGGCGAGGTCACCAACCGCTTCAATTCGCGCGAGAGCACGTTCTGGGGTCCGCTCCAGGCTGTCTCCTATGACCGCATCGGGCAGATCGGCTTTCGCAGCTGGGGAGATGACTTCATCCCGCGGCGCTTCTGCAGCGGCCGCGTTCTGCTGAATGACGGCAAGTTCCGCCGCGTCGATTACTCCGTGCGCGAGAATCTCGGCCTCTTCGGCCTGACCTGGAACGTCAACTGGTGCGTCAACGGCCTCGATCGGCAGCGCACCCACGCACCCGACTGCAAGATGGCGCGCCCCTGATCGCAGGCTCTCCGATGTTGAAATCGCTGGCAATCGCGGCTCTGGCGCTGTTCGGCTTCGCCGGGGCCGGCCATGCGCAGGATTTCGGCCAGCGCGGCGGCACGCCGGGCGATTTCGATTTCTACGTGCTGGCCCTGTCCTGGTCGCCGGGCTTCTGCGAGCTCGACGGCGACCGCTCGCGCAACCGCGAGCAATGCGGCGAAGGCGCCGGACTGCGCTTCGTCGTGCACGGACTCTGGCCGCAGAACGAGCGCGGCTATCCCAGCGAATGCGGCCCGGCCGGCCGCACACCCTCGCGAATCGCAATGGAGCAAGCCGAAGGCCTGTTC
The DNA here is from genome assembly GCF_058783685.1 of Allobosea sp. FW305-C-101. NCBI lineage: Bacteria > Pseudomonadati > Pseudomonadota > Alphaproteobacteria > Hyphomicrobiales > Alloboseaceae > Allobosea > Allobosea sp. FW305-C-101. The sequence continues at coordinate 40,704 of NZ_JBYSYT010000002.1, forward strand.
CCGACCGAAGGCCTCGCCCGCTACCAGTGGCGCAAGCACGGCACCTGCACCGGCTCCAGTCCGAGCGACTATTTTCGTGACGTCCGCCGCGCCCGCGAGAAGGTGGTCATCCCGCCAACACTCGCCAAGGCCGAGCGCGACCAGACCTGGACCGCGATCGATCTCGAACGCGCCTTCGCCGCCGCCAATCCCGGACTGCGTCCGGACATGATGTCGGTCGCCTGCAAGCGCGGCGTGCTGCAGGAGGTGAAGATCTGCTTCACCCGTGATCTCCGCGATTTCCGTTCCTGCCAGCAGGTTGATCGCTCCGGCTGCCGCGCCCGCGAGTTCACCGTCGTCGCGCCGCGCTGATAACCGAATGTGGCAGGACTTTGCCGCTTCCGGTCGGGAGCGGCTTCCTCTACCAACGGCAGCATGAACTATCGCCATGGCTTCCACGCCGGAAACTTCGCCGATGTGCTGAAGCATGTCGTTCTGACGCGCATCCTGCTGCATCTCAACGCCAAGCCGACGCCCTACCGCATCATCGACACCCATGCCGGCAGCGGCCGCTACGATCTCGATTCGGAAGAGGCTTTGCGGACCCATGAATGGAAGGACGGCGTCGCGCGGATCGACCGTTCGCCGCTATCCCCGGCGGTCGAGGCCTTGCTCGCTCCCTATCGCGCCGCGCTGGAAGGCGCTCGCGCGCTCTATGGCACCGGCGCCTATCCCGGCTCGCCCTGGCTCTGCCGCCACGCGATGCGGCCCGATGACCGGCTGGTCGCCGCCGAGCTCCACCCCCCGACCTACAAGAAGCTCTCGGAGGCCATGGGTCGCGACAAGCGCTGCAAGCCGCTCGCCATCGACGGCTGGACGGCATTGCGGGCCAATGTGCCGCCGAAGGAGCGCCGCGGCCTTGTCCTGATCGACCCGCCCTTCGAGGAGAAGGACGAGTTCGCGATGCTCGCCGACCAGTTCATCGCGGCGCATCGCAAATGGCCGACCGGAATCTATGCGCTCTGGTATCCGATCAAAGGTAGCAGCGGCATCGGATCGCTGATGGATGCGGTGCTCGATGCCGGAATCGGCCGGCTCCTGCGCCTCGAAATGGATGTCGACCGCCCCGAAGCGGCCGGCGGCCTCAGCGCCACCGGCCTGCTGATCGCCAACCCGCCCTGGACGCTGGCCGAGGAGGCCGAAATCCTGCTTCCTGCATTGACCGAGCGGCTCGCCCAGGGGCCGCGCCCGCGCTATCACTGCGAGGCGATCCGCCCCGACGGCTGATCGACCACTTTATCGCTCCGCCTCAAGGATATCGCCGATGCTCGTCCTGCGCTCCTCACCCGCCTCCCCGTTCGGCCGCAAGGTCAAGATGGCGGCCCTCGAACTCGGGCTGATGAGCAAGATCGAGATCGTCGCGGCCGATACGACCGATCCGACGGAGGTGCTGCGCCAGCAGAACCCGCTCGGCAAGATTCCGACGCTGGTGCTGGAGGACGGCACGACGCTGTTCGATTCGCGCGTCATCGTCGATTATCTCGACCATCTCAGCGGCGGTAAGCTGATCCCGGCCGGCGAGGCCCGCTTCGTCCAGTTGCGCTTGCAGGCTCTCGCCGACGGTATCTGTGATGCGGCGCTGCTCAAGGTCTATGAAGGGCGCTTCCGTCCGGAGGAAGCCCGCAACGCCAACTGGGTCGCCCATCAGGACGGCAAGGTCGCGCGTGGACTGGCCGCGCTCGAAGCTGCGCCGCCCGCCTTCCCGGAGCGCCCGCGTGTCGGCGAGATCGCGCTCGCCTGTGCGCTGGGCTATCTCGACCTGCGCTTCGAAGGCTCCTGGCGCGCCGCTCATCCGAAGCTCGTCGCCTGGCTCGACGATTTCGCCGCCCGCGTCCCGGCATTCGAGGCGACACGCTTCAAGGGCTGATCGCGCCGAATAGCGGCGACAGCTCACGCAAATGATGAAAGCCGGCGACTCAGGTCGCCGGCTTTTTTCTTGGGCCCGCTCAGGCGTCGGTGCAGCCTTGCCCGCCGGCAACAAAAAAACCCGGTGGCCTAGGCCACCGGGTCCGTTCTGTCTCCGGAAGGAGAGGATCAGAACTTGTAGCTGAGACGGGCGCGGACGACCGAGAAGTCGGTGCCGACCTTGGTGCCGGTGTTCAGGATGCTCTTCTCGCCCAGGTCGACGTACAGGTACTCGACGCCGGCGATCAGGTTGTTGGTGATGGCGTACTCGAGGCCAGCGCCGACAGCGTAACCGCCGGTGTGGCTGCGGTCCGACGAGAACGCCAGAGCCGGGATCGAGGTCTTCACGTTGCCGTAGGCCCAACCACCGGTGATGTAGGGCATGAACCGGTCGAAGGCGACGCCAACGCGAGCGCGGACCGTGCCGAAGTAGTCGGTCTTGACGCGGACGAGGCCGAGGTTGTTGCCGCTGCTGAGATCGGCAGCCTGCAGGTCAGCCTCGAGGCCGACGACGAACTGGCCCATCTGGTAGTTGTAGCCGACCTGGCCACCGCCGACGAAGCCGTCGAGATCGCCGACATTGGCGAAGCCGTTGGCGTTCACGTTGCCCCAGCCGTAGCCGGCGTTGGCGCCGACGTAGAAGCCGGTCCAGGTGAAGGCGGGAACGTAGACCGGAGCCACAACCGGGCCCTTGCGCGACGGCAGGTCAGCGGCCGAAGCGGCGCCAGCGGCGACGAGACCGAGCGCGGCAACGCTCGCAAGCAGATACTTCTTCATGACAAACTCCTTAGTCGTCGCTGTCGCCGGGAAAACCCGGCGGTTGATTTCGATGAACCCGTTATAAGACCGGGAGCCGGCTTTGTCTGTTGCATCGGAAGCACATCTGCCTTGCAGACCGCGGCAGAAATGCGGCACGAATGCGATAACTGAACGCAAATAGGTAAAACCAGGTTAACCAACCAGCGACTAGCCACCATGGTAAATCGAATACTAACAGTAGTTCGACCCCACGCCGCCCTAGGAACATGGCCCGGCCTACAAACGCGGCTGCTTATCCAAGGTTCCCGCGGCGATTGCGGCTTTTTTCGCCTGTCTTGCCGCTCCGTCCCGCCCGTGCTTAAGCCTTGAGACGACAGGAACCGAAGAAGAACCGTGCTGCCCCTCTCGATTTTCATCATCGCCCAGAACGAGGCGGACCGGATCGGCCGGACCATCGAAGCGGCGCGGGCGCTGAGCGACGACATCGTCGTCGTCGATTCCGGATCGAGCGACGGCACCCAGGCCCTGGCCGAGTCGCTCGGCGCTCGCGTCATCTTCAACGCCTGGCCGGGCTACGGCCAGCAGAAGCGCTTCGCCGAGGACCAATGCCGCCACGACTGGCTGCTCAATCTCGATGCCGATGAAGTCGTCCCGCCGGACCTTGCCGCCGAGATATCCGCTCTCTTCGCCAATGGCGCGCCGACGAAGGACGCCTACAAGGTGCGAATCGCCGAGATTTTTCCCGGCGAGGGCGCACCGCATCGCTTCGCCTATGCGCTCGCCCCCGTGCGCCTCTACCGCAAGAGCAAAGGCCGCTATTCGGCCTCGCCCGTGCATGATCGCGTCGATCTCGCCGCGGATGCGCAGGTCGGGCGCCTGCGCGGGACCGTGCATCATTTCTCCGTCCGCTCGCTGGGCGAACAGATGGACAAGCTCAATGCCTATAGCGACGCGCAGGCCGACGACCTCGATGCACGCGGCGGCACGCTTTCCGTCTTCCGGCTGGTCGCCGAATTCCCGGCCAATTTCCTGAAGGCCTATATCGGGCGGCGCCATGCGCTGCGCGGCATCTACGGCTTCATGACCGCGATGAACTACGCCTTCTATCGCTATCTGCGCGTCGCCAAGCACTGGGAGCGTCGCCTTCAGCGGCGCGCTTCCGCCCAGGCGACGACGCACCCTGCGAAGCGCGAGGACCGCGATGGCTGAGGTTGCGCTCGTCACGGGCGGCGCCCGCCGAATCGGCCGCGCCATCGTCGAAAAGCTGGCAAGCACCGGCTATGCCGTCGCGATCCACCACGGCGACAGCCGCGAGGATGCCGAAGCTCTGTTGAGACAACTTGAGGCGAGCGGGGCGAAGGCCTGCCTTTTGACCGCCGATCTCGTCGACCCCGCGGCGGTCGCGACCCTGATTCCCGCGGCCGAGGCGGCGCTCGGCCCCGTCACGCTTCTCGTCAACAACGCCGCGAGCTTCCTTGCCGACGATGTCCGATCGCTGGATATCGCCACCTGGAACCGTCAGTTCTCGATCAACCTGCGCGCCCCGTCCCAGCTGGTGGGCATCATGGCGGAGCGCCTGCCGGCCGGCGCGACAGGCGCCGTCGTCAATATCGTCGACCAGCGCGTCTGGAAACTGACGCCACAATATTACTCCTACACCCTGACCAAGGCCGCGCTGCTCACAGCGACCCGGACCCTGGCGCAGGCGCTGGCCCCGCGCATCCGTGTTAATGCCGTCGGCCCCGGCCCGACCTTCCCGAACAGCTATGATGGCGCGGACCGGCTGGAGCAGGAAGCCGCCGGCACCCTGCTCGGGCACAGGATAGCGCCTGAGGAGATCGCCGACGCTGTGCTTTATCTCGCCCGCGCCAGTTCCGTGACCGGCCAGATGATCGCCGTCGACGCCGGGCAGCACCTCGGCTGGCGCACGCCCGACATCATCGGCTGATTCGCTAGAGAGCGCCTTCGGCGCGATAGGGCGCGCGGCCGCTGGCCAGCGCTGCATCCAGCAGATCGAGCCGGTCCTGCCCCCAGAACACCTCGCCATCGAGCACATAGCTCGGCGCGCCGAAGACGCCGGCCTCGACGGCCTGGCCCAGGGTCTCCTCATAGCGGAGCTTGACTGAGGGCCCCTCGGCCGCGTCGAGCAAGGCCGTCCCGTCGAAGCCTGCCCGCGCCGCGCAGGCCAGTAGCGCCTCGGGGCGGCTCATGTCCTCGTCCCGCGCCCACAAGCCGGCCATCACATCGTTGATGAAGGCGTAGGGGTCGCCGCCCTCGGCCCGGATCGCGATCGTCATGCGATCGGCCGATGACGGATCGAACGGAAAATGCTTCGGCTGCAGCACGAGCGGCAGGCCCCGCGCCGCGCGCCAGCGCTGGAGGTCGAGCAGCCGATAGCGCTGCCTGACCGGATGCCGCTTCGGCAGCGGCAGGCCGCCAGTCTCGTCGAACACCGAGCGCAGCGGCATCGGCCGGTAGTCGATCGCGCAGCCATGCCGCCGGGCGATCTCGTGAAAGGCCGCATTGCCGAGATAGGTCCAGGGCGAATGTAACGAGAAGTAATAGGTAATCGAACGGGACAAGATCGCCTCGCGGGCTTTTGCAGACAGCGACAGCATCGCCGCCGCCCGGCCCTTCGTGCAAGGCCGTAGCCGTGCGCCTTGCGCAGCCCGGCCCCCGCGAGGAGCCAGGACCTCACAGAACCGCCAGAGGCCGGTCAGGCGGCCTTGTTCTTCAGCGCGCCGATGATCGCGGTGAGAATCGCGCCGCCGGCACCGCCCGAGATCAGGTTGGTCAGGATGCCGCCGACGCTGAGATTGCCGCCCTGCGCCGCCGCGCTGATCGCCGGCAGCAGAAGCGGGATCAGCTGCCCGAGCACGCCACCGCCCACGAGCCCGGAAATCGTGTTGCCGAGCGTCCCGAGGTCGAAGCTCGGGCTGGCCTTACCGGCCGCATTGCCGCCGATCGCACCGGCGATCAGGTTCATCAGAAGCTGTTCCATCTCGGCCCTCTGCATCTCGATGCATCGCCCGAAGAACGCGTGCCTGAAGGAAGCGATGCGTTTCCCCGGCCAGGGGAACGATGCGCCTGCCGAAGCCGTGCGACAAGCCGCCGCACCGCTCCATCAACTGCTATCGGCTCAGTCGAGCGCGATCGCCGCGATCAGGCGGCCGTAATCGGGTTCGCCGCGATGGGTCGTGCGCCGATAGCTGAAGAAGCGCTGCTCGTCGCCATAGGTGCACAGGCCCATATCGACGAACCGGCCGATTCCCGCCTCCTGCGCCTTGAGCCCGATGAAGGCCGGCAGGTCGAACATCGCATGCGCAGCGCGCTCGGATGGCGTGAAGAAACGCGCATAGGTCCGGTTCTCGGCCTTGAAGCGCTCGCTGAACTCCGGGCCGACCTCATAGGCCTTGGCGCTGATCGTCGGGCCGAGCACGGCGGTGATGCGCTCGCGCCGGGCGCCGAGCTTCTCCATTGCCGTCACCGTCGCACCGACGATGCCGATGAAGGCGCCCTTCCAGCCGGCATGGGCGGCTCCGATCACCCGCGCCTCGCCATCGGCAAAGAGAATCGGCCCGCAATCGGCGGTAGAGACGCCAAGCGCGACATGCGAGGCGGAGGTCACCATCGCGTCGGCCTTGGGGCGATCGCCCGGCCAGGGGCCCGTCACCACTTCGACATCGGCCGAATGGACCTGGTAGAGGCTGATCAGGTTTTCCGGCGCGACTTCGAGATGGCGCGCCATCCGTGCCCGATTCTCGGCGATCGCCGCCGGATCGTCGGCGGAGCCGAGCCCGCCGTTCAGCGACGCGTAGATTCCGGTCGAGGCGCCGCCTTCACGGGTGAAGAAGGCGTGACGGATGCCGGCTTCTCCGGCGAGCTCGCAGGCGGTGATGAACATGAAGCAGGTCCGGTTGCGCGAGGCCGCGAGCGGCCCGCTGGGTTCAGCCCCGATCTGGCAGCCGATGAAGGTCAAATCCGGGCAGGGGCGGCAGGTTCCGCTGCGATAGCGCGAGAACCTTGAACAAATCGCCCATGCCGGTCTCGCCTTGCGCGATCAAGCGGTCGAAGGCGACCGAAATCGCCGCGCGCTGGTCGGGATTCGCCTTGAGCGACAGCGCCTGCGCCCGCTGCGGAAGCCCGAGTGCCAGCAGGACATCGCGCTGCGTAGCCGGGCCGTGTAGCGCGGCGCCGGCCTTGAGAGCGGCCTGCCCCATCCGCTCGAAATCGACATGGACGGTGAGATCCGCCTCGCCGGGCTCCGCGAGCGGAGCGACGAACTCATGCCGTTTCATCGCCTGCAGCGTGTCGCCGAAGCCGGAACGCGCCGAGCCGTAATCGATGAGCAGTGCCGCCCCGCCTGCCGAAGCGAGATGGCCGGCGAGCTGCGCGACGATATCGAGCGCGATCGAAGGCTGCTCGAACACATTGCCGATGGGCGCGGCGATGTTCAGCCCGCTCTCGCCCGCTGCGGACAGGCCGAAGGCGAGATCGCCGTCATCGCCGAGCCCGACCAGCCGCTCGCGCCAGCCTTCCGCCGTCATCACGAACTGGTCGAGCGGCAGGGCGTCCAGGAACTCGTTGGCGACCACGATGACCGGGCCGTCAAGCGCGCCGACAACCGTATCGTGCCAGACCGGCTCGAATGCCTTCAGCGCTGCCGCCTGCCGGCCGCGCAGCACAGGACTGGTTTCGACGAGATGGATCGATAGGGCCGCATGGAAGCCCGGCACGATTCGCGTCGCCCGCAGCATGTCGGCCATCAGCGTCCCGCGTCCCGGCCCGAGTTCGACGAGTCGGAACCGCGCGGGCGCGCCCATAGCCTGCCAGGCATGGGCCACCCAGAGACCGATAAGCTCGCCGAACATCTGGCTGATTTCGGGCGCCGTGGTGAAATCGCCCTCGCCCCCAAGGGGATCGCGCGTCATGTAATAGCCATGGCGCGGATGGCCGAGCGCCAGCGCCATGTAGCGGCCGATGCCGATCGGCCCTTCCTGCCGGATCAGGTCGACGATCTCGGCCTTGAGCGTGGTCAAGCCCGCGCCTCGCCGGGCGCCTCGTGCTTGCTGCGCAGCACCAGCCACAGGCCGGCGAAAAACACCGGTAGCGAGAGCAGCATGCCCATGGTGATGCCGCCCGAAAGAGCATCGACCGATGTCCCGAACAGGAAGCCGAGCTGCGGATCGGGCTCGCGGAAAAACTCGCAGACGATCCGGGCGACCGCATAGCCCATGCCGAAGACGCCCGCGACGAAGCCCGGCCGCCTGAAGCCACCGAAGCGGACCAGCACGTTCACAAGGATGAAGAGCAGCAGCCCTTCACCGAAGGCCTCGTAGAGCTGGCTCGGATGGCGCGGCAGCGGCCCGCCATTCGGGAACACCATGGCATAGGGGAAATCGGGCGCCGGCCGGCCCCAGAGCTCGCCATTGATGAAATTGGCGATGCGCCCGAGCAGAAGTCCGATCGGCACCACGGCCGCCGCGAGATCGAACACCGAAAGCGCCGGATAGCCACGCCGCTTCGCGAAGAGCCACAGGCCCAGCGTCGCGCCGATCAGGCCGCCATGGAAGGACATGCCGCCCTGCCAGATCGCGAAGATGTCCTGCGGACGTTCGAGATAGCGCGCGAGATCGTAGAACAGCACGAAGCCGATGCGCCCGCCGAGCACGACGCCGAAGGCGACGAAGAGCAACATGTCGTCGAGTTCGATGGCTTGAGGCCGCGCCCGCCCGCCCCACAGGCCGTCGGCAGCGACGAGCTTGCGCGCATACCACCAGCCGCCGAGCAGGCCGACGACATAGGCAAGCCCGTACCATTTGATCGCCAAAGGCCCGAGCTGCACCGCGACGGGGTCGATCATCGGGAAAGGAATGGCGAAGACGGGCATGGCAAAGTCCGGTGGCGGGCGCGGCGAGATGGCCGCGCGCCCGCTGAATGGTCAAGGAAAAAGGCTGGCGCGTGGCGCTCGCTCAGAGCTTGACGATCAGCTTGCCGAAATTCTTGCCCTCCAGCAGGCCGATGAAAGCCTCCGGCGCGTTCTCCAGCCCGGTGACGATGTCTTCCTTGTATTTGACCGCGCCCTCGGCGATCCAGCGCGCCATCTCCTCGCGGAAGGTCGGTCCCTGCGCGGCGGCGAATTCGCGCTGGATGAAGCCGCGGATCGTCAGGCTCTTCGACAGCACCTGCCGCATCATGCCCGGCAGACGGTCCGGGCCTGGAAACTCGCCGCTCGCGTTGTAATGCGCGACGAGGCCGCAGACCGGGATGCGCGCGAAGGTGTTGAGCAGCGGGAAGACCGCATCCCAGACATGGCCGCCGACATTCTCGAAATAGACGTCGATGCCATCCGGACAGGCCGCGGCGAGCTTGGCCGCCATATCGGGATCGCGATGGTCGATCACCGCGTCGAAGCCGAAGGTCTCGCGCACGAAGGCGCATTTCTCAGGACCGCCGGCGATGCCCACCGCCCGCGCGCCCTTGATCTTAGCGATCTGCCCGACCGCAGAGCCGACCGGACCGCTCGCCGCCGCGACCACGACCGTCTCGCCCGGCTTCGGCTGGCCGATAGTGAGCAGGCCGGCATAGGCGGTGAAACCGGGCATGCCGAGCACGCCGAGCGCCGTCGTCAACGGTGCGGCTTTGGGATCAAGTTTGCGCAATTGCGCAACGTTCGCCACGGCATAGGACTGCCAGCCGGAATGCGAGAGCACGATATCGCCCGGCTTGAAGGCCGGATCGCGGCTCTCGATGACCTCGCCGACGGTCCCGCCCTCCATCGGCTGCCCGATCTCGGTCGCGGCGGCGTAGGATTTCGCCGCGCTCATCCGCCCGCGCATATAGGGGTCGAGCGAGAGATAGAGGATCTTGAGCAGCACCTGCCCCTCGGCGGGCGCCGGGATGGCGGCATGCTCCAGCCGGAAATTCTGCGGCGCCGGGCGCCCCTCGGGCCGGGAGGCGAGAACGATGCGAACGCTGTCGGGCTGGGACATGGGTTTCAATCCTCGATGATGAAGGGCGTGGGCCTGTCCCTCTCATATTGGCGCAGCCTGAAGCGGACGGCAGTCCCCTCGCCCTGCATTCGCAGCCGGCGCGAACGCGTCGATGACATGGCAACGCGATTGCCGGGCTTTGCTCAGCCGCGGTCGCGCCGCTCGCGCAACCGCTCGAAGGCCGCAGGTTTCGATCGCACCCGCCACGTCGCAATGACAGCGTCGGCATTGGCGTCCCGATCCTGCATCGCATCCACCTCGGTATCGTAGCGGCAATAGGAATGGATGCGGTGGAAGTCGCGCCGGGCGTCACCGATCGGCCTGTCGCCACGTTCGCGCTCGCGCCGCTCGAGTTCCTCCAGCGCGCAATGGACGCCGACGAAGAACACGTCATGGCCGGCGAGCGTATCCGCGAGCCGCAGCAGCCAGGCCTCGCTCTCCATGATGTGCTCGACGATGAGGTCGTTGCCGGCCTCGACATAGGCGAGAAGCGAGCGCTCGAAGCCGAGGAAGAAGGCTTCCCGCATGGCTCGCCAGTCGAACTCGCCGCTCTTGATCCGAGCGCTCGGCAGAACGCCGGCATCGCGCAGGTGATCGATCGAGATGTGCCAGAACGGCGTATCGATCCGCGCCTGGAGGGCGCGCGCCAGCGAGGACTTGCCGCTGCTCGACGCGCCGTTGAGCAGGATAATGCGGCCGGGCGCGGGAGAGGAATCGTTCATGGCACGCGCTCTTCCCGCCGGGCACAGGCCGCGTCGGCCGAAATGCAGACGGGCGGCACATCCTGATGGCCGCCCGTCTGAAACCTCGTCAAGGGAAGAACGTCAGAGCGCCTTCGCGGCAGCCCGACTCGGGCGCTTCGAAGCGACCTTGCGAACCGGGGCGGCCGCCTTGGCCGCAGCTTCCTCGGCGTCTCTGGCCAGCCGCAGGGCCCGCAGCTTCTCGGTCTTGAGGCGGGCCTGACCGGCCTCATCCTCGACCGCCTGCCAGGCGTCGAGCGCTTCCTTGCGGCGCTGTTCGGTCGCCGAGACGGCCTCCTGCGCCCGAGCAGCGATCTCGTCCAGCTTCATGCTGCGGCTCGACATGCGAAACTCCTACTCAATGGCGCTGATCGGCCTTCCGCCAATCAGACGGCGGACGGCGGACGCGGGGCGCCGGGACGGGCCTTGCCGACCGGCAGCTTCCGCTTCGGCGCCGGCAACAGACCCTCGCGCTGCGCCTGCTTGCGGGCGGCCTTCTTGGCGCGGCGAACCGCCTCGCCCTTCTCGCGGGCCCGGCGCTCGGACGGCTTTTCGAATTCGCGGCGCTGCTTCATCTCGCGAAACACGCCTTCGCGCTGCAGCTTCTTCTTCAGGACGCGCAGCGCCTGCTCGACATTGTTGTCCCGAACGAGAACTTGCATGGTCATCCTTTCCAGAAAGCACAAAGGGCCGGGCTTGTTGGTCCCGACCCTTCACTTAACCGTTGGTGCGAAACGTCGTGTCGTGGCGCCGGTACATCCGCGGCGGCCTCAAAGCGTCGTCGTCCCGCTCCGGAACGGTTACTCAGCCCGCAGGTTGTCGGCCGAGCTCTTGCCCGAACGCTTGTCCTGAACGATCTCGTACGAGATCTTCTGCCCGTCGCGCAGATCGCGCAGACCGGCACGCTCGACGGCGCTGATGTGGACGAAAACGTCCTGCCCGCCATCGTCAGGCTGAATGAAACCGAAACCCTTGGTGGCGTTGAACCACTTGACAGAACCAGAAGCCATAGGTGCCTCCCGCAAACATGTTTATCCAAGCCCCATGGAAAACATGCGGCGGCGAATTCGATCAGAGGAAGAAAATCATCAGCATGTCGCGCTCAAGCGTCGCGAGCGGCCAAGTCATCAGGCCTAAATCGAAACCAAGAGATAGGCCTTGACCACCCCGATGTCAAATCGACAACGAAAAGGCGCCTTTGGGAAAACCAAAACGAGCATCGCGTCACGCAAGGAACAACGTTGGAGGAACGATCGTCAATAGCGGCTCGACATTTGGTTTTATCAGCTGGCGGATAGCGGCCAATTCGCGGGCAGGACAGCACCTCTCCTGACATGACGAAGCCGCTCCGGCATCCTACATGGAGACCGAGAAGACGCAGGCCCAAGACGCCGCAGGATAGAGTACGCAAGCGCATGAGTCGCGAACGCCAGGACGATCTGCCCCAGGACGAGTTCGAGGACGAGGAGGACACCCTCCCCGGCGCCGAGCCCGCGCTCGTCCTCGCGGAAGCCGCGCCCGGCGCGCTCAAGGCCGGCATCGAGGTCATCCAGCAATTCGCCAAGCACTTGCCGAACCGGCCCGGCGTCTACCGGATGTTCGATCGTGCCGGCGAGGTGCTCTATGTCGGCAAGGCCAAGAGCCTGAAGAATCGCGTGACCTCCTATGCCCGCGGCATGGCGCATACCAACGCCGTCGCCCGGATGATCGCCGAGACGGCGAACATGGAGTTCGTCACCACCGGCACCGAGACCGAGGCGCTGCTGCTCGAGTCGAACCTGATCAAGCAGCTCCGGCCGCGCTACAACGTGCTGCTGCGCGACGACAAGTCGTTCCCCTATATCCTGCTGACCGGCGACCATGACGCCCCCGCGATTCTGAAGCATCGCGGCTCGCGCCAGCGCAAGGGCGACTATTTCGGCCCCTTCGCCTCGGTCTGGGCGGTGACGCGCACCATCGACGCGCTGCAGAAGGCCTTCCTGATCCGCACCTGTGCGGATTCCTTCTATGAGAACCGCACCCGCCCCTGCCTGCTCTTCCAGATCAAGCGCTGCGCCGGCCCCTGCACCGGCGAAATCTCGATCCCCGAATACCAGGGGCTGGCCAGCCAGGCGCGCGACTTCCTCTCCGGCCGCTCCTCGGCCGTGAAACAGCTGCTCTCGGCACGGATGCAGGAAGCCGCCGAAGAACTCGAATTCGAGAAGGCGGCGCGCTATCGCGACCGCCTCGCCGCGCTTTCGGCCGTGCAGGCCGGGCAGGACATCAACACGCAGGGCGTCGAGGAGGCCGACGTCTTCGCCATCGACGAGCAGGCCGGGCAGTTCTGCGTCGAGATCTTCTTCTTCCGCAACCACCAGAACTGGGGCAACCGCGCCCTCTTCCCGCGCGCCGACCGCTCATTGACGCCGGCCGAGGTGCTCGCCTCCGTCGTTGCGCAGTTCTACGACGACAAGCCGCCGCCGCGCCTCGTGCTGCTCTCACACCCGGTCGAGGAGATCGAACTGATCGGGCAGGCGCTCTCGGCCCGTGCCGGCCGCAAGGTCGAGGTGGCCCATCCCAAGCGCGGCGAGCGTGCCGACCTGATGGCCCATGCCGTCAAGAACGCCCGCGAGGCGCTTTCGCGCAAGCTCGCCGACAATGCCGGCCAGAGCGCGCTGCTCGCCGCGCTCGGCGCTGCCTTCGGCATGGAGACCGCCCCGCGCCGGGTCGAGGTCTACGACAACTCGCATATCATGGGCACGAATGCGGTCGGCGGCATGATCGTCGCCGGCTCGGACGGTTTCGTGAAGAACCAGTACCGCACCTTCAACATCTCGACCGACACCATCGCCGGGGACGATTTCGGCATGATGCGCGAGGTGCTGACACGGCGGTTTGCCAAGCTGGCGAAGGAAGAAGGCATAACCCTCAGCCCTCATCCTGAGGAGGTCGCGTCAGCGACCGTCTCGAAGGATGCTCCAGAGGGCGACGGAGCCTCAGCGATCATCCTGCGAGACGCGCCTGAAGGCGCTCCCCAGGATGAGGGCTCGCGTGGGAAAAGCCGCAAGGTGGCGAAGCCACGGAAAGACGATGACGGCTTCCCCTCCCGTCCCGATCTCGTCATCGTCGACGGCGGCAAGGGCCAGTTCACCGCCGCGCTCAAGATCATGCAGGAGCTCGGCGCGGCCGACATCCCGCTCGTCGCCATCGCCAAGGGGGAGGATCGCAACGCCATGCGCGAGACCTTCCATATGGAGGGCCGCGAGCCCTTCAAGCTCCAGCCGCGCGACCCCGCGCTCTATTTCATCCAGCGCCTGCGCGACGAGGCGCATCGCTTCGCCATCGGCACCCACCGCGCCAAGCGCAAGCGCGAGACGATGAAGAACCCGCTCGACGAGATCCCCGGCATCGGGCCCTCACGCAAGCGGGCGCTGCTCTTGCACTTCGGCACCGTGAAGGCGATCCAGCGCGCCAAGCTCGACGACCTCATGCGCACGCCCGGCGTGAATGCCGCCACTGCCAAGGCTGTGCATGATTTCTTTCATGATGCGTAGAGCATCGCGCGAAAACGCGGAAAACCGGCGTTTCGCTGAAGCAATGCTCCATGACGTTGAAAGCGAGGCCGTTTTTCGCCTTCGGACGTCCCCGTTGAAAGACGACGCGGTCGCGAAGTTCTGCCACATTCACGCTGTTGCGTGTTGACGCTACTGCTGCCGCCTTGCTTTGGTGCATCTCGTGACGATTCTTCCAGACGCCATCAGGCGGCGCGGCCCCTGGTCGCTGCCCAACCTCCTCACCTACGGGCGGATCCTGGCGATCCCGGCCCTGGTGGCGATCCTGTTCTGGCCGCGCGACGACTGGATGCGCTGGCTCGCCCTGGGAATCTACACCGTCGCCGCCATCACCGATTATCTCGACGGCTACATCGCCCGCGCCTGGAGCCAGCAATCCGCGATCGGCCGCATGCTCGACCCGATCGCCGACAAGCTGCTCGTCGCCGCCCTGCTGCTGATGCTGGTCTATACCGGCCAGATCGAGGGCTGGACGCTCTGGGCCGCGATCGTGATCCTCTGCCGCGAGATCCTGGTCTCGGGCCTGCGGGAGTTCCTGGCCGATCTCAAGGTCAGCGTGCCCGTCAGCAAGGTCGCGAAGTGGAAGACGACGGCGCAGCTCTTCGCGCTCGGCTTCCTCATCGCTGGCCCGGCCGGCGACAAGGTCCTGCCCGGCAACACCACGATCGGCATCGTGCTGCTCTGGGCCGCGGCGGGCCTGACGATCTATACCGGCTGGGACTATTTCAACGCCGGCATCCGCCATCTCGTCGCGGAAGACGAGCGCGCGCCATGAGCACCGCAGCCGCCATGGCAGCGGCGGGCACGCGCCCGGTCCGCATCGTCTATTTCGCCTGGGTGCGCGAGCGCGTCGGACTGCCCGAGGAGACGCTCGACATCCCCGTCGATCTCGCCACCATCGCCGATCTCGTGCGCTGGCTGAAGGCGCGCGGCGAGGGCTACGAAGCCGCCTTCGCCGACGAGGCCGTCGTGCGGGCCGCGCTCGACCATGTCCATGCCAAGCCGCAGGCCCGGCTCGGCGCCGCCCGCGAGATCGCCTTCTTCCCGCCGATGACCGGCGGCTGAGGCCGTGACGTCCCCCCTCATCCGCATCCAGCGGGAAGATTTCTCGCTGCAAGACGAGATCGACGCGCTCTCGGCCGGCCGCGCCGATATCGGCGCCGTCGTCTCCTTCACCGGGCTATGCCGCGACGAAGCCGGCACGCTCGCCGCGCTCGAACTCGAGCACTACCCCGGCATGGCCGAGGCCGAGATCGCCCGCGTCGCGGCTGAAGCCTCCGCGCGCTGGCCATTGCTCGGCCTCGTCGCGATCCATCGCTACGGGCTAGTCAGGCCGGGCGAGCAGATCGTGCTGGTGCTGGCGGCTTCGGCCCATCGCCGCGCCGCGTTCGAGGCGGCCGATTTCATGATGGACTATCTCAAGACCCGCGCCCCGTTCTGGAAGCGCGAGCACCGCGCCGACGGCACGCTCGGCGGCTGGGTCGAAGCCAAGGCGGATGACGACGATGCGGCGGAACGCTGGAAACAGGATTCCTGACGGCTGGAAGGGCGCCGCGCTCGGCGCTGGCCTCGCTCTTGCGCCGGCCCTCGCTTTCGCAGCCGCACCGGAGCCGAAGACCTTCCGCGATTGGATGGCCGGCTGCGACAATCTCAAAAGCTGCACCGCTCTGTCGCTCCCGACTGAGGCGGCCGACCCGGTCGCTTACCTGCGCCTGGAGCGCTCGGCCGGACCGGACATGCCGGCCGAACTGACCCTGCGGCTGCGCGGCGACTGGAAGACCCCGCCCCGGTCGGTCCAGCTCAAGCTCGATGGCGCGCCCTTCCCTGCCGGCGGCAAGGCAATGCCGGCGGAAACCGATGGCGACATGCTGTCCCTGACCTTCAAACCGGCCGAGGTCACGGCGCTTGTCGAGGCTGCCCGCAAGGCCACGAAGCTCTCCATCGCCGCTCCGCAGGTGGCGGCCGAGGTTTCGCTATCGGGCGCGGTGGCGGCCCTGCTCTGGATCGACGAGCAGCAGGGGCGCCTCAACACGACCTCCGCCCTGATCCGCAAGGGCAGCGGCACGAACATACCCGCCGCCCCTGCCATGCCGGTCGTCATCGTGAAGCCCGCAAGCGCTGCGCTGTCGGAGAAGGACGGCAAGGCGCTCGCTGCCGCGCTGCGCAAGGAACTCAAGCAGCGCGACCCCGATGGCTGCGAGGACGACGAGACACTGATCAGCATCGACGAGGCCTGGACGCTCGACGGCACGCACAGCCTCGTTTCGCTGGCTTGCTCGCGCGGCGCCTACAATGTCTCGAATGCGTTCTGGATGATCGAGCGTGGCGACGCGAAGACGGCCAAACCGGTGGCCTTCGCGCAAGGCGACGGCGACGCGAAGAACACGCTGGTGAATGCCGAGTTCGACCCGAAGAGCGGCCGCATCACTTTCTTTGCCAAGGGACGCGGCATCGGCGATTGCGGCGCCGCGGGTGGCTATGCCTGGACCGGCAGCGCCTTCGTCCAGACCGATCTCAGCCTGATGGGCGAATGCCGCGGCATCGGCTCCGAGGACTGGATCACGCTGTATCGCAGCGAGATCAAGTAGGGAGCGTCATTCCCGGGCGGAGCCAAGCTCGGCCCGGGAATCTCATGACGAGAAGTCAATGATGTCCGAGATGCCCGGGTCGAGCCCGGGCATGACGGCAAGGGCTCACGCCGCTTTCGTCTGCGGGCGCACCGCGGCCGAGTAGTCTTCCATGATCACCTTGCCCATGTTGCCGGTGATGAAGTTGTACGGGCCGATCTCGGAGACCAGCGTCACCTCGGCGGCCGAGCCGGTGATGAAGCACTCGTTGAAGCTCTCCAGCTCCTCCGGACGGATGCGCCGCTCCACCACCTCGAAGCCGCGCTGGCGGCACAGGTCGATCACCGACTGGCGGGTGAGCCCGTTCAGAAAGCGGTCGGCCAGCGGCGTATGGATCACGCCGTCCTTGATGAAGAAGATATTGGCGCCGGTGCATTCGGCGACATTGCCTTCCCAGTCGAGCATCATCGCATCGGCATAGCCGCCGCGCTCGGCCTTGTGCTTGGAGAGCGAGCAGATCATGTAGAGGCCCGCCGCCTTGGCATGAACCGGCGCGCAGGCCGGGTCCGGCCGGCGGTAATCGGCAACGTCGAGGCGGATGCCCTTCAGCTTCGCCGCCATGTCGAACATGCTCGGCCACTCCCAGACCGCGATCGCGGTATGGATCGTGTTGTTGCGGCCGGACACCGCCATCATCTCCGAGCCGCGCCAGGCGACCGGGCGGATATAGGCGTCCTTCAGGCCGTTCTCCTTGAGGCAGAGGTACTTGGCCTCATCGAGCTCGGCGACCGAATAGGGGATCGTGAAATCCATGATCTCGGCCGACTTGTGCAGGCGCTGCGAATGCTCGGTGCTCTTGTAGATCACGCCGTCATAGGAGCGCTCGCCCTCGAAGATGCACGAGCCGTAATGCAGCCCATGGGTCAGTACGTGAATCTTCGCGTCCTTCCACGGCACGAGCTTGCCGTCGAACCAGATGACGCCATCGCGCTGGTCGAAAGGAATGACTGACATGGACCTTCTCCTGGGTGCTTGTTTCCGGAACTCCGGCACAGCCGTTTTCGGAACGCAAGCCTGTGTCTAAAGCTGCGCCGCAGCGATACGTTTTGAAATAATCGTTCGCTCAGCGCCCTTGACCGGTAATCTTCCGTCTGAGATATGTCAATAAGGCTGACCCAAATTTTTGGAAGCGCGTTTTGGTCCCATCTCCTTCCGACGCCGAAGACCTCCCGCTCAGGCCCTCTTCCGAGGCGGTCCCGCATGACCTGATCGAGCTGCTGTTCTTCGCCTATCGCGACTTCGTCGGCGACCCCGACCGCATCCTCGCCGATTACGGTTTCGGCCGCGCGCATCACCGCGTCCTGCACTTCGTCCAGCGCCGGCCGGGCCTGACCATCGCCGAGTTGCTCGACATCCTCCAGATCACCAAGCAGAGCCTCAATCGCGTGCTCAAGGAACTGGTCGAGAAGGGCTATATCGAGCAGCGCACCGGCCGGCAGGACAAGCGCCAGCGCCATCTCCACACCACGCCTTCGGGCCAGGACCTGGCGCTGCGCCTCGTCCGCCTCCAGGCCAAGCGCATCAATCGCGCGCTTGAAGGGGCAAGCCCCGAGACCGCCGCCATCGCCGCGCGCTACCTCGCCGCCCTGATCGATCCGGCTGAACGGCCGAAGGTGGAGCGACTTCTCGACAAGCCTTAGCGGCGACCGGCTCCCTACGTTATGCTATGGGAGCCCAGCACCGCGAGCGCGCCGGCTAAGACCGGCGCAGGAGAAAGGCGCGAGATGATCGCAACCGAGACCCTGGCGAAGCCGGCCCGCAAGCCCCTGCCTGACGAGGCCCCGCATATCCTTGTCGTCGACGACGACCGGCGCCTGCGCGAATTGCTTGGCCGGTTCCTCAGCGACAACGGCTACCGGGTGACGACGGCGGCCAATGCAGCGGAAGCCGACACGCGACTCGGCAATCTCGTCTTCGACGCGATCGTGCTCGACGTGATGATGCCCGGCGAGAACGGCTTCGACTTCGCCCGCCGCTTCCGTGGCGGCTCCGCCGTGCCGATCCTGATGCTGACCGCCCGCGCCGACGGCAAGGACCGCATCAACGGCCTCGAAATCGGCGTCGACGACTATCTCTCCAAGCCGTTCGAACCGCGCGAGTTGCTGCTGCGGCTCGGCAACATCCTGAAGCGCACGCTGGTCGTCGAGGCCGCGCAATCCGGCACACGGCCCGATTTCGTCCGCTTCGGCCCCTTCATCTACGGGCTGGCGCGCGGCGAATTGCGCAAGGGCGAGGAGACCATCCGCCTGACCGAACGCGAGCGCGAGATCCTGACCGCGCTGGCCGAGCGCGCCGGCGAGGTCGTGCCGCGCGAGGAACTGGCCGCGCAGGGCTCGGCCGCCAATGACCGCACCGTCGATGTCCAGATGAACCGCCTGCGCCGCAAGGTCGAGCGCGACCAGACCGATCCGCTCTATCTCCAGACTGTGCGCGGCGTCGGCTACAGGCTGGTGACGGACCGGACGTGACGCCGCTGCAACCCGGCAGGAAAGGCCCGTCCGCGCTGCGCTCCGCCGCACGTGCGCTGGCGCGCGCCTACGCCGGGCTGGAGCATGCGGTCGAAAGCCTCGGGAAGGCCGTGCGGCCAATCGTCAAGCGCATCGGCCGGCCCTTGCAGATCATAGCGCGCTATATGCCCAAGGGGCTCTACCCGCGCGCGCTGGTCATCGTCATCGCGCCGGTCGTGCTGCTGCAATCGGTCATCGCCTATGTTTTCATGGAGCGGCACTGGCAGACGGTGACGCAGCGCCTCTCCTCGGCGGTCTCCGCCGACATCGCCATGCTGATCGATGTCTACGAGAGCTACCCGCAGGATGCCGACACCACGACGCTGTCGCGCATCGCCGCCGAGCGGCTCGGCATGGACCTCGACATCATCCCCGATTCGGATCTGCCGGCGCCGGGCCCGCGCCCGTTCTTCTCGCTGCTCGACAACGCGCTCTCGACCGAGCTCAGCCAACAGGTCGCCCGCCCCTTCTGGCTCGACACGGTCGGCCGCTCCAGCCTGATCGAGATCCGCATCAAGCTCGGCAAGGACGTGATGCGCATCCTGACTCGGCGCAACTCCGCCTATGCCTCGAACAGCCATATCTTCCTGCTCTGGATGATCGGCACGTCGCTGATCCTGCTCACCATCGCGGTTTTGTTCCTGCGCAACCAGATCCGCCCGATCCTGAAGCTCGCCGATGCGGCGGAGGCTTTCGGCAAGGGGCGCGACGCCGATTTCCGGCCGCGTGGCGCCCGCGAGGTCCGCCGTGCCGGCAACGCCTTCATCGAGATGAAGCGCCGCGTCGAGCGCTCGATCGGCGAGCGCACGACGATGCTGAACGGCGTCAGCCACGACCTGCGCACCATCCTTACCCGCTTCAAGCTCTCGCTCGCCCTGATGGAGCGTTCCTGGGAAATCGAGGCGCTGGAGAAGGACGTCGACGAGATGAGCCGCATGCTCGAGGATTATCTCGCCTTCGCCCGTGGCGATGCCGGCGAGACCGCGATCGAGACCGATATCCGCTCGCTGCTGGAAGAGTTGAAATCCGATGCCGAGCGGCAGGGCCACCAGACCGAACTGACGGTGATCGGCGATCCGCTCGTCGTGATTCGCCCCGACGCCTTCCGCCGCCTGCTCACCAATCTCGTCTCGAACGCCGCCCGCTATGGCGACCGCATCGCGATTCGCGCGACCCATGACGCGCGCTACCTGATCGTGATGGTCGACGATGACGGCCCCGGCATCCCGCCCGACCAGCGTGAGGACGTCTTCCGCCCCTTCTTCCGGCTCGACGAGGCTCGCAATGTCGATGGCGGCGGCACGGGTCTCGGCCTCGCCATCGCGCGCGACATCGCCCGCGCCCATGGCGGCGACATCATGCTCGCCGATTCACCGCTCGGCGGCCTGCGGGCGACAGTGCGGTTACCGGTCTAGAGCCGCGCGGTTTCGCTCGACAGCCGCGAAAGTCGAGCGCTAGTCTCCTGCTGACGCAAGGGGAGGCCGGGCATGCGGTTCCTGAGACGATCTCTGGCTTTCCTCGCAGCGGCCCTGCTGCTGACGGCATCGGCAGCCCAGGCCGAGGAGGTCGTCGATCTCGGCAACGGCTTCGTCGGCAACGGCCGGGCGCTGCTCAACAAGCCGGCCGGCAAGGCACGCGCCGGGCTCGTGCTTCTCACGGGCGGCGACGGCAATATCGGCATCGGCTCCGACGGCAGCGTCGCGCGTGGCGGCAACTGGATCGTGCGCACCCGGGGCGCATATGCCCGCAGCGGCATTGCCAGCATCACGCTCGATGCCGGCGCCGACCCGGCCAAGGCCGTGGAATACATGCGCGGCATCGCACCCCGCGTGGTGGTGGTGGCGATGAGCCGGGGCGCCCTCAAGGTCGCCGATACGCTATCGGCACGGCCGGACGGGGTCGTCTTCGCCTCCTCCATTCTGGACGGCGCGCGCGGCATGATCGGCGATCCCGGGCGGCTGCCGCCGACGCTGATCATCCACCATCGGCAGGACAGCTGCCGCCTGACGCTGCCGGACTCGGCCGTCACCTTCCAGCAATGGACCGGCGGCAAGGCACGCCTGATCTGGATCGACGGCGGCAGCTCGACAGGCGATCCCTGCCAGGCCCGCGCCTATCACGGCTTCATCGGTCGCGAGGGTCAGGTCGTCGCCGCCATCACGAGCTTTGCGGGCGCGCTGCGCTAGCCGAGGCACCGATCGGGGCAAGCTCCGGCAGTCGCGCCACCGCATGATCGATGAAGGCGCGCACCCGCGGTGCCGGCTGTCGACCACCCGGCACCACGAGCTGGACCGGCAAGGGCGGCGGCTCGAATTCAGGCAACAACCGCACCAACGTTCCCGCAGCGAGATCGTCCGCCGCCTGATAGGACAGCACCCGCGCCAGCCCACGCCCGGCCCGCGCCGCGATCAGCACCGACTCCACCTCGTTGACGATCAGGCGCGGCGTCAGGACGACGGCGCTTCCCGAACGCGGCCCGCCGAAGCGCCAGGTCAGCGTCTGGTTGGCAGCGACGCTCGCGATGGTCTCATGCGCGGAGATATCGGCCGGGCGCCGCAAGGGCGGGCAATTCGCGAGATAGGACGGCGCCGCGACGAGGATGCGCCGGACCTCCCCGACCTTCCGCATCAGCAGGCCGGAATTCGGCAGCGGCCCGATCCTGACTGCGAGCTGCAGATCTTCCTCGATCAGGTCGAGATTGCGGTCCGCCAGCACGAGCTCGACCTGCACCTGCGGGTAGCGATCGAGGAACTCGCTCACCAACGGCGTGACATGCCGCCGACCGAAGGAGAGCGGCGCCGTGATGCGCAACAGGCCGCTCACCGGCTCGGCCGCAGCAACGCCCAGCGCAGCCTCATAATCGGCGAGCAACCGCCGGGCCGTTGCTGCAAGTTCCCGGCCGGCATCGTTCGGCGTCAGGCGCCGCGTCGTCCGCGCGATCAATTGCGTCCCAACCCGCTCCTCCAGCCCGGCAAGAGCCCGCGTCACAGCCGGGCGCGACTTCCGCAAACGCCGTGCCGCGCCGGCCAGGCTGCCGGCATCGACGATCGCGACGAAAATCGCCAGCTCCTCGATCCGGTCCATCGCATCGTTCCGGAAATTGAAATTCTAAGTTCAACCGATAGCAGATTTCGGCATTCTTGCGAAACGATCATGATGCCCCGCAAATCAGGAGCATTGCCATGCCGTCGCCAGAGATCATCCTCCACGGAACGCCTCTTTCAGGTCACGCCCATCGCGTCGAGTTGCTGCTGCTCGCGCTCGGCCTGCCCTATCGCAACGAGCCGGCCCCGGCTGATGTCCGGCGGGGCGAGGCCTTCCGCAAGCTCAACCCGCTCGGCCAGATTCCCGTGCTGCAGGATGGCGACCTCACCTTCGCCGACAGCAATGCGATCATGGTCTATCTGGTCCGGCGCTATGCCCCGGACAGCGCATGGTTGCCGCTCGATCCGGTCGGCGCCGCCCATGTCCAGCGCTGGCTCTCGATCGCCGCTGGCGAGGTCATGCACGGCCCCTCCATCGCCCGCCTCGTCACCCAGTTCGGCCTGAAGGACGACAAGGCCCGCGCGCAGCGGATCGCCGCCCGGCTGCTGACGTTCATGGAAGAGCATCTCATGACACGCGACTATCTTGCGGCCTCCCAGCCGACGATCGCCGATCTCGCCTGCTATTCCTATGTCGCGCATGCGCCGGAAGGCGGTATCTCGCTGAAGCCCTATCCGGCCGTGCGCCGCTGGCTCGCTCGCGTCGAGGCCCTGCCCTTCTTCAAGCCGATCCCGCCTTCGCCCCTGCCGCCGGAGCTCGACGACGATGCTGCCTGACGGCCCCTTCCATGCCGGCGAGCTGGCCGCGCAGGCGCTGGCCGGCGTCGCCTCGCGCGGCGCTGGCATCCGGAGCTTCATGCCGGATCAGCACCGCATCTTCTTCGGACAGTTGCCCTGGCTCTTCGCCGGCATGCTCGACCGGGACGGCTGGCCCTTGGCGACGGCGCTGGCCGCTTCTCCCGGTTTCGTGGAAAGCCCGACCCCAACTGCGTTGACGATCGCGGCCCTGCCCTCGAAGGATGATCCGGCCTTTGACGCGTTCCAGCCGGGCAGCCCCATCGGCCTGCTGGGCCTCGAACTGGAAACCCGCCGCCGCAATCGCGCCAATGGCCGGGTCGGGATCGTTACTACAGACGGCGTTACCGTCGAAATCGAGCAGAGCTTCGGCAATTGCGCGAAGTACATCCAAGTCCGCAATCGGGTTCAGGATGGAAAGGAACTCGCCTCGCCAGCCACCAGCCTGTCAGGCCTGAATGCGGAGGCGCGCGCGCTGATCGCGGGAGCCGACACGCTCTTCATCGCCAGCGCCGCGGCGCTTGAGGCCGAGACCGGCGGCGTCGACATCTCGCATCGCGGCGGCCGGCCCGGGTTCGTCCGCATCGATGGCGACACGCTCACCATCCCCGACTTCGCCGGCAACAACTACTTCAACACCTTCGGCAATCTGCTGCGGGAGCCGCGCGCCGCGCTGCTCTTCGTCGATTTCGCGACGGGCACGCTGCTGCAATTGCAGGGCGAGGCGGAGATCGTCTGGCAGGGGCCGGAGCTGGCGCAACTCGATGGCGCCGAACGCTTGTGGCGCTTTCATGTGAAGCGCGGCTGGCGCCGGCCCAGCGCGCTCCGCTTGCGCTGGTCGGCACCGGAATTCGCGCCGACCACCTTGGAGACCGGCCTGTGGCCGGTGGCCGCCTAGAAAAGCCTGCCGCCGATCGGGACTTCATGCCCCGGCCCGATCAGGACGACTTCACCCTCGGCATCGGGGATGCCCAGCGTCAGCACCTCGGACATGAACTTGCCGATCTGGCGCGGCGGGAAATTCACCACCGCGAGGACCTGCCGGCCGGGAAGCTCTTCCGGCCGGTAGTGCTTCGTGATCTGCGCCGAGGATTTCTTGCGGCCGATCGTGCCGCCGAAATCGATCACGAGCTTGATCGACGGCTTGCGCGCCTCAGGATAAGGCTCGGCCTCGACGATCGTTCCGACACGGATGTCGACCTTCAGGAAATCGTCGAAGCCGATCTGTGCGGCCGGGGCGGAAGGCTCGCTCAAAACTCCGCCCAACCGTCGTCGCGGGCACCGGTCTTGGGCGCCGCAGCAGCGCCGTTAACGGCCTTGGCGCGCGGAACCGCCGGGCGCGGCGCCGCAGCGACGGCCGCCCGCATGGTCTGCGAGATCGCCTTGAGCCGGGCGACGTCGCCGCCGAGCTGGAAGCGCGCGACCAGCGAGGAGAGCCGGTCGGCTTCCTGCGACAGCGAATGCGCGGCGGCGGTCGACTGCTCGGCCATCGCGGCGTTCTGCTGCGTCGCCTGGTCCATCTCGCCGACGGCGGAGTTGACCTCCTGGAGGCCCGAGGCCTGCTCCTGCGCAGCGCCCGCGATCTCGGCGACCAGCGTGGTGACGCGCGTGATCTCGGAGGCCATGCGCTGGAGCGCGCCGCCGGTCTGG
The DNA here is from genome assembly GCF_058783685.1 of Allobosea sp. FW305-C-101. Lineage (NCBI taxonomy): Bacteria > Pseudomonadati > Pseudomonadota > Alphaproteobacteria > Hyphomicrobiales > Alloboseaceae > Allobosea > Allobosea sp. FW305-C-101. Next base: position 65,313 of record NZ_JBYSYT010000002.1, read on the forward strand.
CCGACCAGCGTAACGCCCTTCTCGACCTCGATGGTCGAGGCGTCGATCAGGGTCTTGATCTCCTTGGCGGCGGAGGCGGAGCGCTGCGCCAGAGCCCGCACCTCGGAGGCGACGACGGCGAAGCCCTTGCCGGCGTCGCCGGCGCGTGCCGCCTCGACCGAGGCGTTGAGCGCGAGCAGGTTGGTCTGGAAGGCGATCTCGTCGATGACGCCGACGATCTGCGAGATTTCCTGCGCGGACTTCTCGATGCCGCCCATCGCCGTCACCGCATCGCGAACGATGCTGGTCGACTGCTCGGCCTCGGTCTTGACCTGCTCCGTCGCCTGGTTGGCGAGACGGGCGCTCTCGGCGGTCTGGCGGACGGTGGCGGTGAGTTCGTCCAGCGCGGTGGCGGTCTCCTCGACGGAGGAGGCCTGCTGCTCGGTGCGGCTGGCGAGATCGTCGGCCGCCTGGCTGATCTCGGTCGAGCCCGCCTTCATGCTCTCGGTATTGGTCGCGATCTGCCGCATCGCGTCCTGCAGCTTGGCGATGGCGCCGTTGAAGTCGTCCTTCAGCTTGACGTACTCGGCGGTGAAATTGTCCTCGATCCGGTAGGTCAGGTCGCCATCCGAGAGATGCTCCAAGCCCTGGCCCAGCGCATGGACCACATCGGCCTGCACGCGGGCATGCTCGGCGCGATCGGCCTCGTTGCGACGGCGCTCGCCATCGGCGGCGTGGCGGTGGCCAGTGGCCTCCTCCTCCATGCGGATCTTGTCGGCCTCCATCGCCTCCTTGGCGAGGGCGGCGTCGCGGAAGACGACGAGCGTGCGTGCCATCGCGCCGATCTCGTCGGGCCGCTCCTGATGCGCGATCGGGGTGTCGAGCTGGCCGGCAGCCAGGCCTTCCATCGACCCGCGCACGGAGTGCAGCATGCCGGAAGCGCGGCGGCTGAGCACGATCACGAGGCCGAGCATGATGAGGCCGAGCGGCACCAGAACCTTGGCGACGCCGCCGACCATGCCCATGAACGCCGCATCGACGTCATGGACATGCAGGCCGGAGCCGACCACCCACTGCCATTGCGGAATGCCGATGATGTAGGAGATCTTGAGCGAAGGCTCCTTGTCGCCGGGCTTGAGCCAGCCATAGTCGACGAAGCCCTCGGTCTTCGCCTTGGCCAGCGAAATCATATCCTGGACGAAGAACTTGCCGTCCGCGTCCTTGAGCGGCTTCATGTCCGTCGACTGGATCTTCTTGTTCGCGTGCAGGACGCTGATGCCGTCGTAATTGATCAGGAAGTAATAGTTCCCGCTGTCGAAGCGCGCGCTGTCGAGCGCAGCCATCGCCAGCTTCTTGGCCTCGTCTTCCTTCAGCTCGCCGCTCTGGACGCGCGCCAGATAGCCTTTGACCGTCGTCGCGGCCGACTCGACGGCGTTCTTCATCTCCGCCCGCTTGAGCGTGATCATCTCGTTGCGGGCTGCGTTAAGCGTATAGCCGACGCTGCCGACGGCGATCAGCACGGCCAAGGCGGCGATCAGGCCGAAGGAACGGCTGATCGAGAGGGTAGCAAGCTTCCGGGTGAACGACATTCGCGTATCCTGCGCGGATGGGGATTCCCCTCATTCGCGCAAAATGGCTAAGGCACGCTTAACGTTGACCCGATTTCGCCACATTTCGTCGCAGGCAGCGCGAGGCTGCCTCCGCGCTCAGATCGCCGGCGCGTAATCCTCGTTATCCTCGCCGCGCTCCGACGCCCGCTCGCGCCGACGCCCCTTCAAGGGACGCCCCGAGCAGATCGCGCGCGCCAGCCCGCGGAACGGCGCCGTCAGCCGGTGTACGTCCTCGACACGGGCCATGATGCGCCCGGCCGTCTTCAACTCGCGGTCGAGCCGCGCCATGGTCTTCGACAGCTCCGGCTCGTCATCGTCGAGCCAGGCCTCGGAGACCCGCGCCATCAGCAGCACCGCACCCTGCACCCGCAGGTGCCCAAGCGCGTCCTCGGTCGGGATGCCGGCCGAGGCGAGCATGTAGCGCCAGGAATTGACCGCGCCGCGATTGAGCGCCGCCAGCGCCAGCGGATCGCGGCGAATGACCGGCGCGATCTTGCGCAGGCCGGCCTTGTAGGGCGCCATCGCATCGAGCCGGCGCATCACGAGGTCGAACAGCCGCTCCGTGACCGGCTCGCCGGCCAAGTCGTCCGAGGCATTGGCGAGGACAGCATCGTCGACGATGCGGGTCACGCCGCCCAGCATCGCAAGCTTGGACGGGAACAGCCCGCGCAACTGCGCCAGCGTCAGCCCGGCCTCGGTCGCGATATCCGGCAGCTCGATCTGATCCCAGGGCCGCTCCGTGGCGAGCTTCATCAAGGCATCGACCGCGCGACGGCGCGGATCGACCGCTGGCGCGGCCTCGGACTGGGTGGAAACGGGTTTGCGGGCCATGGGACAGCTCCTCTCGCTTCGCGTCGAGAGGAGGTTAGGCCGCTATCGTGGCGGGTGGAAGGCGGTTCAGCCCGAAAGCTCGCCGGCGCGACGTTTGGCAGCAGCCACGGCCTTGCGCATGAGCGGCTTCATGCCGTCCTCGGCCATCAGCACCTCGAGCGCCGCAGCGGTGGTGCCGCCGGGTGAGGTCACGTTCTGGCGTAGCGTGCCGGGCGGCAGCGGCGACTGGAACAGCAATTCGCCCGCGCCTTCCACGGTCGCCCGCGCCAGCCGCTCGGCGACATCGGCCGGCAGGCCGGCATCCTTGCCCGCCGCAGCGAGGCATTCGACGAGATGGAAGACATAGGCAGGGCCCGAACCCGATACGGCGGTCACCGCATCGATCAGCCTCTCGTCGTCGAGCCATTCGACCTTGCCGATGCTGCCGAGCAGAGCGTCAGCGGTGGCGCGCTGGGCGGCGCTGACGCCCTTACCGGGCGCGGCTGCGGTGGCGCCGCGCTGCACGGCCGCCGGCAGGTTCGGCATGGCGCGGATGATCGCGCCGGCATTGGGCAGGCGCGCCGCGAGATCGCCCAGCGTCTTGCCGGCGAGGATCGAGATCAGCAGCGTCCTGGGATGGATGAAGGCCTGCACGGCTGGAGCCGCCGTGTCGAGCATCTGCGGCTTGGTCGCCAGCACGACGACATCGGCGGCGGGAATCTCCTTGGCCGAAGGGTTGACCCTCATGCCCTTCTCATTGGCGAGCGCGACCATCTCATCCGACGGCTTGGGATCGATCAGGCTGATGCCCTTCGGATCGATACCGATGCGCAGCCAGCCCTCCAGCATGGCCCCGCCCATCTTGCCCGCGCCGATGAGAACGAGCGATTGCGGCAGGGAAGCGGTCATGGCGGTTCTCATCGCTTGAAGACAGGGCACGCGCCCGGACTTGCTCCCGGGCAGCACAGGACCAGAGCCCGCAAGGGCTGACCAGGTCAAGCCCGGTCAAGGCGGCGGCGCGGCGGCTCACGCCTCGCCGACCGTCTCCAGGATCGCGCCTTCCATGCCTTCCTTCGCGGTCTTGCCGGCCCAGACGACGAACTGGAAAGCCTGATAGTAGCGCTCACAGGCTTCGACGGCGGCCTTGACCAGCGCGATCGCCTGCTCTTCGGTCGGCTCGGCCCCGCCGGAGAGCAGCAGGGCGTGGCGGTACATCACCACGCTTTCGCTGCTCCAGAGGTCGAAATGGCCGAGCCAGAGCTGCTCGTTGACGAGGCTGACGAGCTGCAGCACCTCGCCGCGCCGCCGCTCCGGCACCTTGAGGTCGAAGGCGCAGGCGATATGCAGCGCCTCCACCTCGGCGAGCCAGGTGACCGCGACCTGGTATTCCGACCAGCCGCCGGTGACGGCAACGGAGAGTTCGTCCTCGCTGTCGCGATCGAACGCCCAGTCATTGAGCGCGGCGAGGCGTTCGAACAGGTCGAGAGGATTGGAAGGCCGATCCAGCTCGGCATCCATATCGAGGTCCATCATGCCCTAGGGTCCACCTTCCGGATGCTGGCGCATCCGGCGCGTTCGAGAAGAGGAACACGGCGACTGGAAAGCCGAAGGAACGCAACACACCTCCGGAACCCCTCATACGGAGGCGTTCCCATCCGGCGCGGCAGGATGAATCCGCCCGACGAATCAATTCTTTCCACCGACGATAGCGCAGGCGCTGTGACGCTCCCAACACGGCGCCAAGCTCCGCGGATTCGGCCGGCGGGCTCAATCCCCTGGAAGGGCTGTCCACAGCACATGGCTGTGGACATGACTTCAGGGCAGTCAGGCCTTGCCGAGCTTCTCCTCTAGCGCCTGCAGCCGCGCGGCGAGCTTGTCGTTCTCCTCGCGGGCGATCAGCGCCATCTCGCGCCCCGCCTCGAACTCTTCGCGGGTGACGACGTCGAGATCGCGCAGCAGCCGCTCGATCTGGGTCTTCACCACGGTCTCGACCTCGCGCCGCACGCCCTGCGCCGCGCCGGCGGCATCGGTGGCAAGACGGGCGATATCGTCGAGGATGCGGTTGCCGGGGTTCACCATGGTTCTCTCCCTTCGGGATGAAGCTCTCTGGTGAACAGCCTATAGGCAGCCTGCGCTGAGCCCGCAATTGCGACCCGATGTCGGGCTTGCCCGCGCGTCGTCGGCGCGCTCACATGGGCGACCGCTCCGGAGGACTTGCGCCATGGCCCTGCATTTCACGCCAGCCGAATTCGCCCGCCGCCGCGAAGCCCTGCTGGCGGCGATGCAGAAGGACCGCCTCGACGCACTCTTCCTGTTCCAGCAGGAATCGATGTTCTGGCTGACCGGCTACGACACCTTCGGCTTCTGTTTCTTCCAGTGCCTCGTCGTCAAAGCCGACGGCAGCATGGCGCTGCTGACCCGCTCCGCCGATCTCAGGCAGGCCCAGCAGACCTCGAACCTCTCCGATATTCGCATCTGGAAGGACGGCCGCAACGCCGATCCCACAGTCAACCTGCTCGCGCTGAGCCGCGATCTCGGGCTTGCCGGGAAGCGCATCGGCGTGGAGTTCGAATCCTACGGCCTCGTCGCCTCGAACTATCGCAAGCTCGAAGCCCGCTTCTCCGGACAGGTCGAACTCACCGACGCCTCGTTGATCGTGACCCGCCTGCGCGCCGTGAAATCGGCGGAAGAGATCGCCTATGTCCGGCGCGCCGCCGTGCTCGCCGATGCAGCCGACCGCGCGGCGCTCGACGCGATCCGGGCCGGCGCCGACGAAGGCGAGATCCTCGCCGCCCAGCACAATGCGATCTTCGCGGGCGGCGGCGACTATCCCGCCAACGAGTTCATCATCGGCTCCGGCCGCGATGCCCTGCTCTGCCGCTACAAGTCCGGCCGGCGCCGGCTAGACGCCAACGACCAGATCACGCTCGAATTCGCCGGCACCGACCGGCACTATCACGTCGCCGCCATGCGCACCGTCGTCATCGGCGAGCCGCGTCCTCTCCACCGCCCCTATCACGCCGCCGCCCGCGACGCGCTCCTCGCCTGCGAGGCCGAATTGAAGCCCGGGCGCACCGCAGGCGACGTCTTCGCCGCCCATGCCCGCGTCTTCGACGAGCACGGCCTCGCCCAGCACCGGCTCAATGCCTGCGGCTATTCGCTGGGCGCCAAGTTCACCCCGTCCTGGATGGACTGGCCGATGTTCTACGAGGCGAATGATTGGCCGATCGTGCCGGGCATGGTGATGTTCGCCCATATGATCCTGATGGATTCCGCCAGCGAAACCGCGATGTGCCTGGGCCGGACCTATCTGGTCGGAGAAGGCGGTGCGGAGGCGCTCAACCTGCCCGATCTGGACCTCGTCATCCGTTGAGCTTAGTAAGGGCGCGCAGGGAATCTCGAAGCAGTCCACAGCCCAAAGGGCGGGAGGCGTCATGATCAACCGTTTTAGCGGCCTCGCTTTGGGGCCGGTTTTCGCGCTGGCGCTCGCCGGCTGCCAGGAAACCACCCAGACCGCGGCCCGCCCGCGCGTCGACGCGCCCGGCGTCCCGGTCTCGGTCCAGAGCATCTCCGGCGCACCGGAAAACGTCACCACCAGCTTCGCCGGCCTGCTCGGCGAGGCGGCGGCCGAGCGCAAGATGGAGATCGTTCCCGGCAACAAGCCGGCGCGCTTCCGCGTCAAGGGCTATCTCACGGCCCAGCCGACCGAGGACGGCCAGACCTCGCTCGCTTTCGTCTGGGATGTCTATGATTCGACCAAGCAGCGCGCCCAGCGCGTGCAGGGCGAGAGCATCGGCAAGCGCAGCGGCGGTTCCGATCCGTGGGCCGGCATCGACCAGACGATCGTCGCCAAGGCCGCCTCCGACTCGATGGACGCGATCGCCGGCTTCCTCGTCACCGCGCCGGGCGTCGAGACGCTCACGGTCAACGACAAGGCAGCGAAACCCGCGAGGGCGGGCACCCGGGTCGCCGCGACCAGCGACAAGAAGAGCTGAGCCGACAGGCGCAGCCCGCCTCATGGCGACGCTGCGGCAGTGGTTTCCGGGTCACGGCGCGTCGCCCTGCGCTTTTTGACCACCGATATTGCACTGCAACGGTCGACTCCATCCGACCGCGCTGTTAAGAGCCGTTCGAATTGAGCCGGCAATGCCGGCCCTCCCTGCTCAGCCTTACTGCAACGGTGCGCTACGGCATGGCCTCCCACTTCAAAGTCGTCGCCGGCAACTCCAATCGTCCGCTGGCCGAGGCGATCTGCCACCATCTCAGCATCCCGCTCGCCAAGGCCTCAGTCCGGCGTTTCGCCGACATGGAGGTCTTCGTCGAGATCCAGGAGAACGTGCGCGGCCAGGATGTCTTCATCATCCAGTCGACCTCGTTCCCGACCAACGACCATCTGATGGAGCTGCTGATCATCACCGATGCCTTGCGCCGCTCCTCGGCGCGCCGCATCACGGCGGTGATCCCCTATTTCGGCTATGCCCGTCAGGACCGGCGCGCCTCGGGCCGCACCCCGATCTCGGCCAAGCTCGTCTCCAACCTGATCACCCATGCCGGCGTCGACCGCGTGCTGACGCTCGATCTCCATGCCGGCCAGATCCAGGGCTTCTTCGACATCCCGACCGACAACCTGTTCGGCGCCCCGCTGATGGCGCGCGACATCAAGGACCGGCTGGAATGGAAGAACGCCATGGTCGTCTCGCCGGACGTCGGCGGCGTGGTCCGCGCGCGCGCGCTCGCCAAGCGCATCGATGCCCCGCTCGCCATCGTCGACAAGCGCCGTGACCGGCCGGGCGAGTCCGAGGTCATGAACATCATCGGCTCGGTCGAGGGCCGTTCCTGCATCCTGATCGACGACATCGTCGATTCCGGCGGCACGCTGGTGAACGCGGCCGATGCGCTGCTCGAGCAGGGCGCCAAGGAAGTCTTCGCCTATATCACCCATGGCGTGCTCTCCGGCGGCGCGGTCGCCCGCATCGCCGGCTCCAAGCTCAAGGAGCTGGTCATCACCGACTCGATCATGCCGACCGAGGCCGTGAAGGTCGCGCGCAATATCCGCGTCATCTCCATCGCCGGCCTGATGGGCGAGGCGATCGAGCGCACGGCGAGCGAGACCAGCGTGTCGAGCCTGTTCGACTGAGAGGTTCGGCTTGGGCAACTCACGCGCCCTCGTCCTGTTCTCCGGCGGCCAGGACTCCACCACGACGCTCGCCTGGGCGCTCGACCGCTTCGACGCGGTCGAGACGATCGGCTTCGACTACGGCCAGCGCCATCGCATCGAGATGGAATGCCGCGAGACGATCCGCGCCAAGCTGCCGGGCCTGTCCGCCCGCTATGCCGAGCGCCTCGGCCCCGACCATGTCGTCGATCTCAAGGCGCTGGGAGCGATCTCCGAGACCGCGCTCACCCGCGAGACCGAGATCGCCTTTGCGGAGACCGGCCTGCCGACGACCTTCGTGCCCGGCCGCAACCTGATCTTCCTGACCTTTGCCGCAGCGCTGGCCTATCGCCGCGACCTCAAGCACATCGTGCTCGGCGTCTGCGAGACCGACTATTCCGGCTATCCCGACTGCCGCGACGACACGATCAAGGCGATGCAGGTCGCGCTTGGCCTCGGCCTCGATCGCAGGCTCGTGCTGCACACGCCACTGATGTGGCGCGACAAGGCGCAGACCTTCGCGCTGGCACGCACCATAGGAGGGCAGGCCCTTCTCGACCTCGTGATCGAGGACAGCCATAGCTGCTATCTCGGCGACAGGACGACCCGGCATGACTGGGGTTACGGCTGCGGCCATTGCCCGGCATGCGATTTGCGATCAAAAGGCTTCGCGGCCTATCTCGAAGCCCCCGACGATACTGGACTTATTCCATGACCCGTGACCGCCAGCGCCAGACGGAGGGCTTCATTGCCCTGGCCCTGTTCGCCCTGACCATTCCGGCCGCCAACTGGCTGATCGGCAATGCCGGCGCGGTCTGCGTGCCGAATGGTCCCTGCCTCGTCCCGGTTTGGCCCGGCATCATGGCGCCGAGCGGCGTCCTGATGGTCGGCCTCGCGCTCGTGCTGCGCGATATCGTCCAGCGCCGCCTCGGCCCGCTCGCCGGCCTCGGTGCCATCGCGGTCGGCACGCTGATCTCGGCCATGCTCGCCCCGCCCGCCATCGTGCTCGCCTCGGTCGCGGCCTTCCTGCTCTCGGAGCTGGCCGATTTCGCGGTCTATACGCCGCTGCAGCGCCGGCGCTTCGTCACGGCCGTCTTCGCCTCGAGCGTGATCGGCCTCGTCGTCGACAGCCTCGTCTTCCTGCATCTCGCCTTCGGCAGCCTCGACTTCCTCGCCGGCCAGATCATCGGCAAGGCCTGGATGGTACTGCTCGCCCTGCCGCTGATGCATCTGCTGCGCCGACGCGACGAGAGGCTGGGCCTCGTGGCCGCCTGAGAACCGGAAAGCGCGGCGCCGCATAAACTTTGCAGCCGCGCCTCAATCTGACCTTAAGGCATTTACGGTAGGGAACGGGTTCTTCGGCGAGCACTCAGTCGGATAATCCGTGATCAGACCTTCGGGCCGCCTGCAGGCTCTTCAGAACGATATTCTTGAAGATATCGCGCGCGGCGAACCCCTGGTCGCCTGCATGGAGCGGCTGTGCCATCGTGCCGAGGCGATCTCGCCCGGCGTGATCTGCTCCGTCGTCACCGTCGACGACCAGGGTTGTCTGCAGCCCCTCGCCTCTCCCAGCCTGCCGTCCCATTATGTGAGTTGCATCAAGGGATTGCCTGTTGGACCCAATGTCGGCTCCTGCGGAACCGCGGTCTTCCGCGGGGAGCCCGTCGAAGTCACCGATATCGCCACCGATCCGCTCTGGGCGCCCTATACCGGGCTTGCCCTGCCGCTCGGCCTGCGCGCCTGCTGGTCGACGCCGATCAAGGCCCGTGACGGCCGCGTCGTCGGCGCCTTCGCCTTCTATTTCAACCGCCCCCGTCGCGCCCAGTTGCTCGAACGCCAGATCGTCGCGACCTGCGTCCATCTCTGCGCCATCGCCATCGAGCATGACGAGGTCCGCACCCGTAATCACCGCCACGCCTATTTCGACACGCTGACCGGCCTGCCGAACCGCAGCCAGTTCAACGGCGCCATTGCCGAGATGAGCGCCGCCGGCCGCCGCTACGGGCTGATGCTGATCGACATCGACCATCTCAAGCTGGTCAACGATACGCTCGGCCACGCCGCCGGAGACGCCCTGATCGCCGAGGTCGGCGCGCGGCTCGGCACGGCGCTCGCCGGCTGCCTGACCTGCCGGATCGGCGGCGACGAATTCGCCGTCCTGATCCCGGATTGCGAGGGGCCGGCGCGGATGCGCTCCCTCGCCTCGGCCGCCACGGCCGCGATGGCTCTCCCCCTCGACCATGACGGCCACAGCGTCGTTCCGAGCATCACCATCGGCGGCGCCATCGCCGGCGAAGACGGGCTCGACAGCGTCACGCTGCGGCAGAATGCCGATCTCGCGCTCTACCACGCCAAGGAAACCCGGCGCGGGCGCTATGTCCGCTTCCGCAGGCGCCTGCGCAGCGCGATGATGCAGCGCATCCGCGTGCGCCGCGACGTCGATGGCGCACTCGGCGATGAACGCATCATTCCCTATTACCAGCCGGTCATCCGCCTCGACACGACCGAGGTCGTCGGCGTCGAGGCCCTCGCCCGGATGCGTCTCGACGATGGCCGCATCGTCACCGCCGGTGAATTCCAGGACGCGCTCCGCGACCCCAAGATCGCCCACCGCACGACCACCCAGATGCTGACGGCAGTTGCCGCCGACATGGCGGAGTGGCGGGCGAGCGGCCTCAATTTCCAGCATGTCGCGGTCAATGTCACCTCGGCCGACTTCCAGAAGGGCGACCTGGTGCAGCGCGCCAACCGCATCCTGGAGAAGGCCGGCGTCCCGATGCAGCACCTCGTGGTCGAGGTCACCGAGCAGGTCTTCATGGGCGGCCGCAAGGACGGCGTCGCGCGCACCATGGAGGCTTTGCGCGCCTGCGGTTCGCCGGTCGCGCTCGACGATTTCGGCACTGGCTTCGCCTCGCTCACCCATCTGCTCGATTTCCCGATCGACATCATCAAGATCGATCGCTCCTTCGTCGGCTCGATCGATAGCGGCGCCCGCAGCGAGATCATCATCGAGGCGCTGCTGACGATGACCCGTCGCCTCGGCATGAAGATCGTCGCCGAGGGCATCGAGCGACAGGCACAGGCCGAGCGACTCACCGAATTGGGCTGCCTCCTCGGCCAGGGCTATCTGTATTCGCCACCGGTTCCGGCCTCGGTCATCCGCGAATGGCTGCTGCGCTTCGCCCAGCCGGCGCAGGCGACGCCCCCCGCCGAAGGCAAGGTCGCGAACGCAGCCTGAGCCGGGCTTGAGATCGCGGCGATTTTCGCCTATGAGCACCCCTGCGTTCGGCTGACACCCTTGGAGGCTCTGAACGCACCAGCCCAATGGCCGCCACGAGGCGGCCTTGTCATTTACAAGTCAAGGACATCCAACATGACCGCCGTGAAGCAAATCGAGGCTTCGGCGCGCGCACAGGTCGGCAAGGGGGCCGCTCGTGCTGTTCGCCGCCAGGGCCAGACGCCTGCCGTGATCTATGGTGGGGGCGCTGCTCCCGAAGCCATCGCGCTCGACGCCAACAAGACCCGCCAGCTGATTTTCGGCGGCCACTTCCTGACCACGATCTTCGAGATCACCGTCGCCGGTAAGAAGCAGCGCGTCATTCCGCGCGATTACCAGCTCGACCCGGTCAAGGATTTCCCGATCCATGTCGACTTCCTGCGCGTCGCCAAGGGCCAGACCGTCACGGTCCAGGTTCCGGTGCACGTCGTCGGTCAGGATAAGAGCCCGGGCGTCAAGGCCGGCGGCCTCGTCCAGATCGTCGAGCACGCGCTCGACGTCACCGTCGAGCCCGACAGCATTCCGGAGTCGATCGACGTTTCGGTCGCCGGTCTGAACATCGGCGACTCCGTCCATGCCGACGCGATCAAGCTCCCGGCCGGCGCCAAGCTCTCGGTCGGCGCTGACGCCACGATCGTCACGGTCTCCGCGCCGACCGTCGAGGCCGAGCCGGCCGCCGACGCTGCCGAAGCTTCGACCGAAGCCAAGGCCTGATGAAACGGCGCCAGCCGGCGCCGCTTCCGTCTGGAACGCTCACGAGACGGCCGGGTCAGCCCGGCCGTTTTGCTATGTATCGATAAGCCTGCCGGAGTCCCGCCATGCTGATCTTCGCCGGCCTCGGCAATCCCGGCGCGCGCTATGCCCGCAACCGGCACAATATCGGCTTCATGGCCGTCGACGAGATCGCGCGCCTGCATCGCGCCTCGCCCTGGCGCGCCCGCTTCCAGGCCGAGGCTTGCGAGGCGACGATCGGCACTGAGAAGGTCATCCTGCTCAAGCCGCAGACCTACATGAACGAGTCGGGCCGTTCGATCGGCGAGGCCGCGCGCTTCTTCAAGATCGCGCCCGCCGATGTCGTCGTCTTCCATGACGAGCTCGACCTCGCACCCGCCAAGCTGCGCGTGAAGCTCGGCGGCGGCAATGCCGGCCATAACGGCCTGCGCTCGACCACGGCGGCCATCGGCAACGACTATCGCCGCGTGCGGATGGGCATCGGCCATCCCGGCGACAAGGCGCTGGTCCACGCCTATGTGCTCAACGATTTCGGCAAGCCGGAGCAGCCCTGGGTCGATGACCTCTGCACGGCCTGCGCCGACCACGCCGCCCTGCTCGCGGCCCATGACGACACCGGCTTCCAGAACAAGGTCCATCTCTTCATGGATGCGCGCGGCCACGCCGCCGTGAAGCGCCTCGGCGAAAAGAGCGACGACTGATTTTCCCTGATAAGAAAACGTGGGTCATCCCGGACGGAGCGCAGCGGAGATCCGGGATCCATGCTTGAGCTTTGATCGGAAGCGCTCCGGAATGGATCTCGGGTCAAGCCCGGGATGACACCGGTGGTTCCAGAGCTATAACGGCAGCTTCGCTCCCGCCTTCGCCACCGTGACGCGGCTCGTGCTGTAGCTGCCATCGGCCTGCCGGCTCGCCGTCATCGCGACCTGCGCGCCGGGCTTGAGTTCGCTCGCCTCGGCAGGCGCCGCCATCAGGATCGTCGCTTCCGGCGTGATCGCGACCTTCTGCTCGCCGCCCGGATAGCTCAGCACGAGATTGGCGCCGTCGACCCGCGAGACCGTCTCCGCCACCGTCGCATTGGTCATCGTCGCATCGGGCAGCACGCCCCAGGGCCGGTGCCCCTCGCCCGTGCCGCGCATCGCCTCCGGGAAGATCACGACCTGTACGGCGAGCAGCGTGCCGTCAGCCTGAGGTTTCGCGCCGACGCCGATGAAACTGCCCTTGGCGATATCCGAGGTCTTCGCCGCGACCATGCCGCCGACGGAGAAGCCCGGCGCCAGCGCGACCTTGATCTCCCGGCCGTCCGCGGCCTTCAGCTCCAGAGTCGCTCCTTCCATGCGCTCGACCGTGCCGCGCAACCGCGTTCCCGGTGCCTGAGCGGCGGCCATACCGCCGACGAGAGCAAAGACCGACAGGGCGAGCGCGAGGCGAATGCGGTTCATGGCGAGGCTCCGAACGATGCGGGCAGGCAACCCGCCCGATCCAGCACCTGCCCCCGTCCAGCCGCCATGCACGTTCGCGTGAGGCACACGGCCGCCATAAGGCGCGCGGCACTTGTCTTTATCGCGCAAGCCCCCCAATAAGGCCGCAACTTTCAAAGCTTCACGCCCGGCGGCAGCTACCCGCCACGGGCAACGGAACAGGCGATCCATGGGTTTCAAATGCGGTATCGTCGGCCTGCCGAATGTCGGCAAGTCGACCCTCTTCAACGCGCTGACGCAGACGGCCGCGGCCCAGGCTGCGAACTACCCGTTCTGCACGATCGAGCCGAATGTCGGTGACGTCGCCGTGCCCGACGAACGGCTGGAGAAGCTCGCCGCCATCGCCGGCTCCAAGGAGATCATCCCGACGCGATTGACCTTCGTCGACATCGCCGGCCTCGTGCGCGGCGCCTCGCGCGGCGAGGGCCTCGGCAACCAGTTCCTCGCCAATATCCGCGAATGCGACGCCATCGCCCATGTCGTGCGCTGCTTCGAGGATGGCGACATCACCCATGTCGAGGGCAAGGTCGCCCCGATCAACGACATCGAGATCATCGAGACCGAGCTGATGCTGGCCGATCTCGAAAGCCTCGAGAAGCGCGTCCTGCCGCTTGAGAAGAAGGCAAAAACCGGTGACAAGGAGGCCAAGGAACTCGCGGATCTGATGAACCGCTGCCTCGCCCTGCTGCGCGAGGGCAAGCCTGCCCGCCTCGTCCAGGTCGCCGCCGACGAGCGCAGGACCTTCGAGACGCTCGGCCTGCTCTCCTCCAAGCCCGTACTCTATGTCTGCAATGTCGAGGAAGCCGCCGCCGACAAGGGCAATGCCTTCTCCGAACAGGTGAAGGCCCGCGCGGCGGAAGAAAATGCCGTCGCTGTCGTGGTCTCGGCAAAGATCGAGAGCGAGATCGCCGTGCTCCCGACCGCCGACCAGAAGGATTATCTGGAGGCCGTCGGCCTCGACGAGCCCGGCCTGAACCGCGTGATCCGCGCCGGCTACGCCTTGCTCCATCTCGTCACCTATTTCACGGTCGGCCCGAAGGAAGCCCGCGCCTGGACGATCGAGAAGGGCACCAAGGGGCCGCAAGCCGCAGGCGTGATCCATACCGATTTCGAGAAGGGCTATATCCGCGCCGAGACCATCGCCTACGAGGACTACATCGCCAACAAGGGTGAGTCCGGCGCGCGCGAGGCCGGGAAGTTCCGGCTCGAAGGCAAGGACTATGTCGTCGCCGATGGTGACGTGCTGCATTTCCGCTTCGCGAACTGAGAAAGCCGGCGATGTCGTATTTCGAGGATTTCGTCCCGGGCCAGAGCGCACGTTCGCGCAGCCTCGGCGTCTCGCAGGACGATATCGTCGCCTTCGCCTCGCGCTATGACGCGCAGGATTTCCATGTCGACCCCGAAGCCGCCAAGACGAGCTTCGTCGGCCGCCTGATCGGCTCGGGCTGGCATAGCTGCTCCCTGCTGATGCGCCTGATGGCGGAGGATTTCCTGCTCGACGCCGCCAGCATGGGTGCGCCGGGCATCGAGGAGGTGAAATGGCTGCGCCCCCTCCTCCCCGGCGACAGCGTCAGCGCCCGCCGCACCGTGCTGGAGAGCAAGGCCTCGCGCTCGCGCCCCGAGATGGGCCTGGTGCGCTTCAAGCTCGAACTGCTGAACCAGCGCGACGAGCCGATCCTCGAACAGACCAACTGGATCATGTTCGGTCGCAAGGGCTCCGGCATCGGCACGCACCCGGCCGGCCCCTGGCTCGACCATGCGCCGATCTACGAGCGCCCGGCCGTCGAAAGCCCGCTGGAAGCCCCCGCCGCGCCACCGGAGCCGCCGCGTTTCTTCGAGGAGCTTTCGGTCGGCGACAGCCACGAGCTCGGCAGCTTCGTCTTCACGCCCGAGGAGATCGTCGCCTTCGCCCGCAGCTTCGATCCGCAGCCCTTCCATATGGATGAGGCGGCGGCGCGCAACAGCTCCTTCGGGAGGCTCGCGGCCTCCGGCTGGCACACGGCGGCCGTCTGGATGGCCTGCATGGTCCAGCATCGCAAGAACCAGCTCGCGGCGGCGCCGGACCGCCCCGCACGCCTCGGCCCCTCCCCCGGCTTCAGGAACCTGCGCTGGACCAAGCCGGTCTTCGCCGGGGACCGGATCACCTATCGCTCCAAGGTGATCGACAAGCGCGAAAGCGCCTCGCGTCCGCAATGGGGCCTGTTCTTCCACCGCAACACCGGCACGAACCAGCACGGCGAAGAGGTCTTCAGCTTCGACGGCTGCGTTTTCGTCGAGCGCAAGCCGGCCTGAGATCAGCCCGCTTTAAGACCAGCCGCCGCGGAGAGAGGCGAAGTCTCGATCCGGTCGCGGCCATTGCGCTTGGCGGCATAGAGCGCCGCGTCGGCATGGGCATAGAGCGCGTCGCCATCGAGCGGCCCGTGGCCGCAGCAGAGCCCGATCGACACCGTCGCAGCCTGCAATTGCGCATCGACCGCCCGCCAGGGCGCCTGCGCCAGCGCCTGCCGGATCGCCTCCGCGACCGCCATCGCCTCGCCCTGTGTCGCATCCGCGATCAGGACGCCGAACTCCTCGCCGCCGAGCCGCGCGACAAGGCGGGCCGCACCGGTCGGCGGGCCGGCGATGATCTGCGCCACCAAGCGCAGGCAGGTATCGCCGGCGACATGGCCGAACTGGTCGTTGATCGCCTTGAAGTGATCGACATCGACGATCAGCAGCGCCAGCGACTGCGGGCGCGCCGCTTCGCTGGCGAGACACTCGATGAAGCGGCGGCGATTGGCGAGACCGGTGAGACCATCCGTCTGCGCGAGCTTGACCAGCTCGGCATTGGCCTCGCGCAAGGCATCCTGCGCGCTGATCAACGCGGCCTGCTGGCGCTTCGCCGCCGTCGTGTCGGCGTGGATGAAGCAGCTCAAGCCCTCCAGCGTGTGCCGGGCGACGACGCGCCGCCAGCGTTGGCCGGGCAATTCGATCTCGAAGGGCGCGCCGTCATAGCGCAGGCCGTTGAGGATGCTGGCACGCAGGCCCGCAACGGCCGAGACGCCGCGCCAGCACTCGCTGACGATCTCGTCGAACTTCAAGCCGACGACCAGCGTGTCGGCCGGGATATCGTAGAGGTCGCGGAAGGCGTCGTTGGTGGCGATGATCCGATCCTCGCTATCGAGGAGCATGGCGCCATCGGGAATGAAGCGCAGCGCCTCGAAAGCGGGCAGCAGCGCGTCGGTCACGGCACCGGTCCGGCTTGGCGCCTCCAGCATCTGCCACATCCGCACCCGCCCGCCGCAGGGCGCCAGCAGCGAGGTCGCGCGTAAGCGCCGGCCGTTATGCAGGAATTCGAAGGCCTGCGTCTGGTTCTCGTGCCGCGCCATGCCCTCGGCGATGTAGCGATCGATATCGTGCATCTCCTCGGGCGCGAGCCTGAGCGTGTAGAAGCGCCGGAGGTTCTCGATATAGGGCTCGCCGGGGTAGATCAGCCCGTCGTCTTCAGGGAAGAAATGCAGGAACGTGCGATTCCAGCCCACGGCACGATGCTCGGCATCGTACTCGCAGACGCCGACCGACAGCACATCGAATGACTCGTGCAGGTAGCGCGAAACGATCATGCGCCACCCTATGGTGGTAGTATTTAACGGAGCGTAAGACGATTGGGGCCAGCTCAACCGACCTTGCCGTAACCCGCGAATTTGGCGCCGACGCGCTCCATCTCGGCCGCATCGAGGATGACCGGCGCGATCCCCGCCGCCAGGATATCGAGATACTGCCCGGCGAGGTTCTCGACCTCCGCGACGATGGTATGAGCACCCGCGAGCGTCTGGCCTAGCGCGATCACGCCATGGTTGGCGAGCAGCACGGCCTTACGCCCCTCCAGCGCCTTCACCGTGTTCTCCGCAAGCTCCGGCGTGCCGAAGGTGGCGTACTCGGCGCAACGGACATCGGCGCCGCCGCAGAGCGCGATCATGTAATGGAAGGCCGGGATGCCGCGCCGCGTGCAGGAGAGCGCCGTGGCACGCGGCGAATGGGTATGCACGATCGCCTGCGCATCCGGGCGCGCCTTGTAGATCGCGACATGGAAGGGCCATTCCGAGGACGGCTTGCGGCTGCCGCCGAGCACCGTGCCGTCGAGCCCGAGATGGATCAGGTCTTCCGGCTTCGTCTGCGCATAGGGCAGGCCCGAGGGCGTGATCAAAAGGCCGTCGCCGAAACGCGCGGAGACATTGCCCGATTTCGACGGGCAGAAGCCCGCCCGGTCGATCGCCTGCGCGACCGCGACGATCTCCTGCCGCAGTTCCTGCTCGGTCATGTCCTGTCCCTGTACGCCAGATCGGGAAAGAGCTGCGCGAGGCCGTCAGGACTGGCCGCGCAGACACCGCGCTCGGTGATCAGCCCCGTGACGAGCCGCGCCGGCGTCACGTCGAAAGCGGGGTTGGCCGCACCGCTGCCCGGCGCAACGACGCGCACGGTCCTGACCTCGCCGTCATCTGCGAGCCCCGAGAGATGCGTCACCTCCCGCGCCGCGCGCTCCTCGATCGGGATATCGGCGAGGCCGTCGCGGATGCTCCAGTCGATCGTCGGCGAGGGCAGCGCCACATAGAACGGCACGCCGTTGTCATGCGCGGCGAGCGCCTTGAGATAGGTCCCGATCTTGTTGGCGACATCGCCGGAAGCCGTGGTCCGGTCGGTGCCGACGATCACCATGTCGACCTGCCCGCGCTGCATCAGGTGGCCGCCGGCATTGTCGGTAATCACGGTATGCGGCACGCCATGAGCGCCGAGCTCATAGGCCGTCAGCGCCGCGCCCTGGTTGCGCGGCCTGGTCTCGTCGACCCAGACATGGACGGGGATGCCGGCATCGTGGGCGAGGTAGATCGGAGCCAGCGCCGTGCCCCAGTCGACCGTGGCAATCCAGCCAGCATTGCAATGGGTAAGGATATTGACCGGCGCGCCGACGGGTTTCCGCGCCGCGATCTCCGCGATCAAGGGCAGGCCGTGCTCGCCGATCGAGCGGCACAGCGCAACATCCTCGTCGCAGATGGCAGCGGCCTCGGCATAGGCCGCCTCGGCACGCGCCTCCATAGACAGTGAAGCCAGGGCGCCGCGCATCCGTGCCAGCGCCCAGTGCAGATTGACCGCGGTCGGGCGGGTCGCGCCAAGCAGCGCGAGTGCAGCCTCCAGCGCCGCGTCTGAGGCATCGGTCCGCATGGCAAGCGCGACGCCATAAGCCGCCGTAGCGCCGATCAGTGGCGCGCCGCGCACGACCATGCTGCGGATCGCATCCGCCGCCTGCTCGGCCGTGCCCAGCGCCACCGTCTCGAAGCGGAAGGGCAAACGCGTCTGGTCGATCACCACGACGCGCCAGCCATCCTGCGCGAGCCAGATCGTCCGGTAATGCTGGCCGTTGATCTTCATGACCGTTCAGTCGCCCGCGAAGGAGACCAGCGTCCGCACAGGCACGCCGAGCCGCCGGATCTTGTCGGCGCCGCCGAGCTCGGGCAGGTCGACGATGAAACAGGCCGCCACGACCTCGGCACCCAAGCCGGCGAGCAGGTTGACCGCCGCCTCCGCCGTGCCGCCGGTCGCGACGAGGTCGTCGACCAGCAGGACGCGCTCGCCCGGCTGCACCGCGTCGCGATGGATCTCGATCTCGTCGGTGCCGTATTCGAGCGCATAGGTCGCGCGCAGCGTCTCGAGAGGCAGCTTGCCCTTCTTGCGCACCGGAATGAAGCCGGCCGAGAGCTGATGCGCCACCGCCCCGCCCAGGATGAAGCCGCGCGCCTCGATCCCCGCGATCTTGGCGATCTTCAAGCCCGCGAAGGGCTGCACCAGCTCGTCCACCGCGCGACGGAAGGCCCGCGCATCGCCGAGCAGCGTGGTGATGTCGCGAAAGACGATACCGGGCCGGGGATAATCCGGGATAGCGCGGATGCTGTCGGCGAGGTTCATGGGCACCGTCTCATACGGATCGACGGACGCCTTGGTCGGACGCCGGGCCGGCTTCGTCAAGGGCGCCGTCATCACGCCACCTTGAGCACCCGTCCTGCGACGGCATCGAGCTTCGCCAGCAGGGCCGGATCGCGGAAGGCCGCCGCCGTCACGATGGCGTTGTCGAGCGCGTTGTGGGAGCCGGCGGGGCATGGCTCGCGCTGCGCCGGGAAATCGGCGGCGAGCCGCGCCACGAGGCGCCGCGCCTTGTCGGCATTCTCATGCAGAACGGCGATGACCGAGGCGACATCGACGGCGCCGTGCAATTCGTGCCAGCAGTCGTAGTCCGTCACCATCGCAACGGTCGCATAGGTGATCTCGGCCTCGCGGGCGAGCTTGGCCTCGGGCATCGCGGTCATGCCGATCAGGTCGTAGCCGAGCCCGCGATAGGTCGTGGATTCCGCATAGGTCGAGAATTGCGGGCCTTCCATCGTGACCAGCGTGCCGCCACGCACGAAGGGCAGTTCCTCGGCTTGCGCCGCCTCCGCGATCCGCGCCTGCAGGGCGGGGCCGACCGGATGGGCGACCGAGACATGGGCGACGCAGCCCTTGCCGAAGAAGGAGTTCTCGCGCCGGCTCGTCCGATCGACGAACTGGTCGACCAGCACGAACAGGCCGGGATAGAGCTCGGCCTTGTAGGAGCCGCAGGCCGAGAGCGATACGAGATCGGTCACGCCCGCCCGCTTCAGCACGTCGATATTGGCGCGGTAGTTGATCTCGGAGGGCGGGATCGAATGGCCGCGGCCGTGACGCGGCAGGAAGACGATCTTCGTCTGGCCGATCCGACCGATCCGCAGAACGTCCGAAGGCTCGCCCCAGGGGCTTTCGATACGCTCCTCGCGCAGGTCGGTCAGGCCCGGCAGATCGTAGATGCCCGATCCGCCGATGATTCCGAGAACGGCTTCGCTCATGGTCGATTCCCTCTTGCGGCGCGGAAGGGACCATCTTTCGATGACGGTCGCAATACGATGGGGCAGGATGCCGTCATGCTCGGGCTTGACCCGAGCATCTCCTGCCGGAGGAAGTTCCGGGATTTCCTTCTGTCCGAGATTCTCGGGTCTACGCTTCGCTTCGCCCGAGAATGACGGGCGTCATAACGAAAAAGGCCCCGTCGCCGGGGCCTTTTACAGAATGATATCCAGCCGGATCAGTGGGCCGCCGAGCCATCCGGCATGCGCGACCACACCTTCTTCTTGGTGTAGTAGAGCAGCCCCGCGAAGATCACGAGGAAGAGCATCACCTGCAGGCCGATGCGCTTGCGCGCCTCGAGATGCGGCTCCGCCATCCACATCATGAAGGCGGTGACGTCGCGGGAGTACTGGTCGACGGTCTCCGGCACCGGCGACTTGCCATCCGGCCCCTTCGGATACTCGACCTGACCGTCCGCCAGCGGCTTCGGCATCGCGATCAGGTGGCCTGGCATGTAGCGGTTGTAGTTCTGCCCCGGCAGCAGGGTAACGCCTGCCGGCGGGTCCTCGTAGCCGGTCAGCAGGGCGTGGATATAGTCCGGTCCCTGCTCCTGATACTGCGTGAACATGTCGAAGATGAAGGTCGGGAAGCCGCGGGTATAGGTCCGCGCCTTGGCCAGCACCGAGAAGTCAGGCGGATAGGCGCCGCCCTGGGCCGCACGAGCGGCCTGCTCGTTCGCAAACGGCGAGGGGAAGCGGTCGGCCGGGCGGCCGGGCCGGTCGAACATCTCGCCGGCCTCGTTCGGGCCATCCTTGATCTGGTAGGTCGCCGCGAGCGCAGCGACCTGGCCCTGCGTGAACTCGGGGCCGCCGGGCTGCGACAGGTTGCGGAAGGCGACGAGGCTCGCGCCATGGCAGCTCGCGCAGACCTCCTTATAGACCTTGAAGCCGCGCTGCAGCTGGGCCCGGTCGAACTTGCCGAACGGTCCAGAGAACGACCAAGTGAGCGCCGGCGGCTTGGGGCCGGCCTCGGCGGCCTGCGCGGCCGGCTGGACGAGCGCCAGCGAGAGGCCGGCGGCGAGCCCGGTCAGGGCGAGACGAAACGATGTTCTGCTCATGGTTCCGTCAGCCCTTGACGCTCGGTTCGGCAGCGGTGGCGGTCGCGACGCTGGCCGCCGACCCGCCCTTGGCGGAAGCGAGCACGGCGTCGGCGATCGAGGTCGGCAGCGCCTTCGGCCGCTCGAACAGGCCGACGACGAAGAGAGCCACGAAGAAGCCGAAATACAGCACGGTGAAGATCTGCGAGGCGATGACGTAGCCGCCCTCAGCCGGCATGGCGCCAAGATAGCCGAGGCCGATGCAGACCACGACGAAGGCCCAGAACAGCTGGCGCCCGATCGGCCGGTAGCTCATCGACTTGACCTTGGAGGTGTCGAGCCAGGGCAGGAAGGCGAGCACGACGATGGCCGCGCCCATGGCGAGCACGCCGCCGAGCTTGTCGGGAATGGCACGCAGGATCGCGTAGAACGGCAGGAAGTACCATTCGGGAACGATATGCGCCGGGGTCGAGGCCGGGTTCGCCGGGATGTAGTTGTCGGCATGGCCCATGAAGTTCGGCTGGTAGAACACGAACCAGGAGAACAGGATCATGAACACGACCATGCCGAAGATGTCCTTCACGGTCGCATAGGGCGTGAACGGCACGGTGTCCTTCTGGACGTTCTTCACCTCGACGCCGGTCGGGTTGTTCTGGCCGACGACATGCAGCGCCCAGATGTGCAGCACGACGACGCCGAAGATCATGAACGGCAGCAGATAGTGCAGCGAGAAGAAGCGGTTCAGCGTCGGGTTGTCGACCGAGTAGCCGCCCCACAGATAGGTGACGATCGTCTCGCCGATCACCGGCAGCGCCGAGAACAGGTTGGTGATGACGGTCGCGCCCCAGAAGGACATCTGGCCCCAGGGCAGCACGTAGCCCATGAAGGCGGTGGCCATCATCAGCAGGAAGATGACGACGCCCAGAATCCAGAGCACCTCGCGCGGGGCCTTGTACGAGCCATAATAAAGCCCGCGGAAGATGTGCACGTAGACGGCGATGAAGAACATCGAGGCGCCGTTGGAGTGCAGGTAGCGCAAGAGCCAGCCGTAGTTCACGTCGCGCATGATGTGCTCGACGGAGTTGAAGGCCATCGACGCGTGCGGCGTGTAGTGCATCACCAGGATGATGCCGGTGATGATCTGCGCCACCAGCATGAACACGAGGATGCCGCCGAAGGTCCACAGGTAGTTCAGGTTGCGCGGGACCGGATAGGACACTGCCGAGTCATGCGCGAGGCGGATGATCGGCAGGCGCGCGTCGAGCCAACGCTCGATACCGGTCTTCGGGACGTAGGAACTGTGACCACTCATGAAGAATGCCTCAAGGCTGTCTCATCTTGGCGGGAAAGCGTCGAGCGCATTGCTCAGCCGATCCGGATCTTGGTGTCGCCGTTGAAGGCGTAGGGCGGCACCGGCAGGTTGAGCGGCGCCGGGCCCTTGCGGATGCGGCCGGAGGAATCGTAGTGCGAGCCGTGGCAGGGGCAGAACCAGCCGTCGTAGTCGCCCTTCGATTCGCCGGGCGCGGTGCCCAGCGGAATGCAGCCGAGATGGGTGCAGTTGCCGAAGATGACGAGGAACTGCTCGTGGCCGGCCTTGGTGCGCTGGGCATCCGTCTGCGGGTCGCGCAGCGTGGCGACATCGACCGCCTTGGCCTCCTCGATCTCCTTCTTGGTGCGATGGCGCACGAAGATCGGCTTGCCGCGCCAGAACAGCTTGATTGCCTGACCTTCGGCGATCGGAGCCAGATCGACATCGACCGGGGCACCGGCAGCGACCGTCTGCGCGTCGGGCGCGAGCTGGCTGATCAGGGGGATGACAACGGCACCGACGCCTACGGCGCCTGCGGCGCCGGTCGCGAGCATCAGGAAATCGCGGCGGGTAGTTCCGGTCGATGTATCGGTCGCGTGAGCCACGATCCAATCCTCTTACACGTCTTGCGAGCTGGAACAGCTCGAAATTATCGCCTCTCGCCCTCATTAGGGGCGCGCCGCGACCGCCGCAATGCGGCGGTGCGTCACCTTCGGCTCTTTGACATGCAGATTGGACGAAGTCTACTGTCGCGAACGCCCCGCTATGCATGGCGCACAGGCGGCGGTGGAAGGCGTCAGACGGCGAGCTTTTCCGGATCCGCAGCGGCCAGGAATCCACCCGACTGGCGCGCCCAAAGCCGGGCATAGAGCCCGCCCCGCGCGATCAGCTCGTCATGGCTCCCGATATCGGCGATCCGTCCGCCGTCGAGCACGATCAGCCGGTCCAGCGCGGCGATGGTCGAGAGCCGATGCGCGATCGCGATCACGGTCTTGCCCTGCATCAGCACCGCGAGTTGCTCCTGGATCGCCGCCTCGACCTCCGAGTCGAGCGCCGAGGTCGCCTCGTCGAGGATCAGAATCGGCGCGTCCTTGAGCAGCACGCGGGCAATCGCGATGCGCTGTCGCTGCCCGCCCGAAAGCTTCACGCCGCGCTCGCCGACGCGCGAATCGAAGCCCTTGCGGCCATCCTGATCGCCGAGGCCCTGGATGAAGTCATGCGCCTCGGCCTGCTGCGCCGCGAGCGCGATCTCGGCCTCGCTCGCACCGATCCGGCCATAGGCGATATTGTCGCCGATCGAGCGGTGCAGCAGCGAATTATCCTGCGTCACCATGCCGATCTGGGCGCGCAAGCTATCCTGCGTGACATGGGCGATGTCCTGCCCGTCGATCAGGATGCGCCCGCCTTCGAGCGGATAGAGCCGCAGCAGCAGGTTCACCAGAGTCGACTTGCCGGCCCCTGACGGGCCGACGAGGCCCACGCGCTCGCCCGGCCTGATCTGCAGGTCGAGCCCCTCGAACAGCCCCTGTCCGCGGCCATAATTGAAGCGAATCTTGTCGAAGCTGATCGCGCCCTTGTCGACGACGAGCGGCACGGCATCGGCCGCATCCGGCAGGTCATGCGGCTTGGCGATCGTCTCCATGCTCTCCTGCACGGAGCCGATATTCTCGAAGATGCCGCGCACGAGATGGATCAGCCAACCCGACATCTGCACCAACCGCAGCACCAGCCCGATCGCGGCCGCGACCGCACCCGGCGTCATCTCGCCCTGGCTCCAGAGCAGCAGCGCGAGCCAGGCCGTCGCCACCACGAGCAGGCTGTTCATCGTCTGCAGGATGACGCTGACGCCGGTGATCAGGCGCGACAGGTTGAGGAAGGAGGCGTTCCACCGCGTCAACGAGTCGCGGACAGCCGAGCGCTCGGCATCGGCCCGCGCGAACAGCTTCACCGTCAGGATATTCGTATAGGAATCGACGATGCGACCCGTCGTCGTCGAGCGCCCCAGCGAATTCGCCTCCGAGCGCTGCTTCGCGCGCGGCACGAAATAGATCAGCAGCGCGACATAGGCCGAAAGCCACAGGATCACCGGCAGCGCCAGCCACAGGCTCGTCTTGCCGAAGAAGCCGATCGCGACCGTGGCGAAGACCAGCGCGTACCAGAGATCGTCGATCACCTCGATCGTCGCGCCGCGGATCGACTGGCCGGCCTGGATGACGCGGGCGGACAGCCGCCCGGCGAAATCGTTCTGGAAATAACCCAGCGCGTGACCGAGCGTGTAGACATGGTTGCGCCAGCGGATCTGGTTGGTGATCTGCGGCACCACCACCTGATCGACGATGGCGTGGTTGGCGAAATAGATCAGCGGCCTGACGACGACGAGCAGGAAGGCCGCGCCCGCCAGGAGCCAGCCATGATCGCGGAAGATCGTCTCGGGCGACTGCGTCGAGAGCAGGTCCACGAACCAGCCGACCATCAGGTACATCGCCGCCTCGATGCCGCTGAAGCCGAGGCCGGTCAGCATGATCAGGGCCATCCAGCCCTTCACGCCCTTGATGTGGTGCCACATGAAGGGCCAGACGCCGCGCGGCGGCGTCTCCCGCTCGTCGAACGGAGCGAAGACGTCGATTCGGCTTTCGAGCCAACGGAAGAGCGGAGCGAACATGCCTGCTTCGCTAACGGGAATGAGAGGGCGGAACAAACGACAATTCGGGATACCGGCTTTCCCGTGCCATCTCTTGTCAGGACTCGGTCGGGCAGGCGTCGCCGCAGACGCAGCTAGGCGCACCGGGTGGCGGGATTAGGGCAAGGGCAAAGAGTCCAACCGCTCGGGAGCGGATACAGGCGATAAAGATCGAATAATCATAAAATCATCACGACGACGTATAGCGCCCGATATCCTTCAGAAACATTCCAAAGGAACCCGAAAGCAACGGGCCCTGTTCTCGGCTGCGTAGACTAACCGCCAAGGAGAGAGCCATGCGGCTGCGAATACTCGGCGCGTTGAGCGCCTGCACACTTCTCGCTGCTTGCAACAGCGTAGCTGAATATACCTCGTTCGATGGATGCGACGGCCTGCGCGGAGCGGCCATGAGCAAATGCCTCAAGCTCGCCGCATCCTATAGCCCCACGGTGAGTTCGCGCGGCGCGATGACGGGGCCTGGTTCGAGCGTCAATCCGGGAAGCCCTGGTGGCCCGGGCACGCCCGGCAACCCGAACAATCCGAACACCCCCGGCGGTCCCGGCTCCCCCGGTGGCGGAACCTCGGGGGGCATTCTCGGCCTCGGGCTCGGCCTGGGCGCCAATGGCGGCGGGCTCGGCGCCAATGCCGGAGCCAATGCCGGGTTGGGCTCGGGCGGTCTTGGTGTCGGAGCCGGCGCGAATGCCGGTTCCGGTGGTAGCGGCGTCGGCGCGGCCGCAGGGGCCAGTGCCAGCAATGGCGGCATCGGCGCCGGTGTGGGCGCCGGGGTGGGCAATGCCAGCACGGGCGGCGTTGGCGCCGGAGCCGGTGCCGGCATCGGCAGCGGCGGCATCGGGGCCGGCCTTGGTGCCGGACTCGGCGACGCCACGGGCGGCCTGGGGGCAGCGGCAGGCGTTGGCATCGGCGGTGACGGGGTCGGGGTCGGCGCGGGCGTCGGCAACTCCTCGGGCGGCCTCGGAGTCGGTGTCGGCCTCAACTGATCCGCAGAACCACGGAACCGGGAGCGCTCGTCGGCGGCAAGCCGTAAAGCCCTCCCGGTTCAACGCCGACCGGCGAGCGCGAGCAAGCCGTACCCATCTGCCGGCCTTGACGTCTCGCAGCGCGACCCGTCATCACCCCGGCATGCTTCGTCTCGCCCTTTTCCAGCCGGACATCCCGCAGAACACCGGGACGATGATCCGCATGGCCGCCTGCCTCGGCCTCGCCGTCGATATCGTCGAGCCGGCCGCCTTCGACGTGTCGGACCGGCATTTCCGCCGCTCCGGCATGGACTATCTCGAACGCGCCGCCGTTGCCCGGCACGATTCCTTTACGGCCTTCGACCAGTGGCGGCGCGAGCATGGCCATCGCCTCATCCTTGCCGAGACCGACGGCGCGATCCCGCTTCCGGATTTCCACTTCCAGCCCGGCGACATCGTCCTGCTCGGGCGCGAATCGGCTGGCGTGACGGGCGAGGCCCGAGCGGCGGCGGACACCAGCCTCCACATTCCCATGCGCGCGGGTTTGCGCTCGCTCAATGTCGCACTGGCGGCAGCAATGGTAATGGGCGAGGCATTACGGCAGACAGGCGGCTTCCCGGGCCGCGATGGAACAGACGATGACCACCTCGAAACCCGCTGAATCCCCGCCCGCCGATCCGGTTGTCGTCGAAGCGCTGAAGTCACGCGCGGCCGCTTGGTTCGAAAGCCTGCGCGATCGCATTTGCACCGCCTTCGAGGCGGTCGAGGACGAGGCCGCCGGCCCCTTCCCGCCCGAGGCGGAGACGGCCGGGCGCTTCGTCCGGACGCCCTGGCAGCGCACCAACCATGACGGCGCGTCCGGCGGCGGCGGTGTCATGTCGATCATGAAGGGTCGCGTCTTCGAGAAGGTCGGCGTCCATGTCTCGACGGTGCATGGCAGCTTCCACCCCGATTTCGCGGCGCAGATTCCGGGCGCGGCGCAGGATCCGCGCTTCCATGCCACCGGCATCTCGCTGATCGCCCATCCCTGGAACCCACACGCGCCGACCGTGCACATGAATACGCGCTTCGTCGTCACCACGAAGCCCTGGTTCGGTGGCGGCGCCGACCTGACGCCGGTGCTCGACGCACGCCGCGATCAGGACGACCCCGACGCGCGCGATTTCCACGCCGCGATGCGCCGGCCCTGCGATGATCACCCGGCGGTGGCGGATTACCCGCGCTTCAAGACCTGGTGCGACGAATATTTCTTCCTGAAGCACCGCAACGAGCCGCGCGGCATCGGCGGCATCTTCTACGACTATGTCTGGACCGGCGATGTCGAGGCCGATCTCGCCTTCACCCGCGCCGTCGGCGAGGCCTTCCTCGGCAGCTATCCCGACATCCTGCGCCGCAATATCGGCAAGCCCTGGAGCGAGGCCGAGCGCCAGGAGCAGCAGGTCCGGCGCGGCCGCTATGTCGAGTTCAACCTGCTCTACGACCGCGGCACGATCTTCGGCCTGAAGACCGGCGGCAATGTCGATTCCATCCTGTCCTCGATGCCGCCGACGGTGCGCTGGCCTTAAGGCCACGCTTGCTCGACCGCTTGGTCGAGCAACGCGAACTGGGCCTCAGCCGAAGCCGGGGAACCGGCTTCGATCCAGCCTCGCCGGGCCGCATCGAGGGCCCGCCCGACGCTCGGTCCGGGCGCGATACCGCGCCCGATGACATCCTTCCCCGTCGGAAGGAAGGGCGGCGTCCGGCCGAGCTCGGCAATGAGCTGCTGCACACCGTCCCTGCCCTCGCCCTCTGCCGACGCATTGAGCAGGACGAGCGCCGCAGCGGCCGCGTCGTTCCCGGCGTCATAGGCGACATGACGCAGCGCCACGATGCCGGGCAGACCCGCTCGGCCGCCCAGAGCCTCCAAAGCCCGTGCGATCCGCTCGATCCGGTCGAACTCCTCGTTCGAAAGCCGCAACCGTTCGCGCAGGCGCAACGCGTCCTCGCCGACGGAAACCGCCAGCGCCGCCAGCCGAAACGCTGGGTGAACACCCGCGCCGTCATCTCCCGCGATCGCGGCGAAGCGCGAGAGATGCGGCACGCCGCCGATCACCGGCATCAAGAGCCCGGCGCCGGCGATCGCTCCGATCGTCGCGACAACGCCGGGCGCCACCAGCAGCTTCAGCACTTCCGCCCGCACCCGTTCGCGCGACAATCCGGCGAGCCCCTCGCGGCCGGCAATGCAGGCGCTCAAGCCCTCGGCATCGGGCGCGCCGACACCATAGCGGGCATGGAAGCGGAAGAAGCGCAGGATGCGCAGGTAGTCCTCGCGGATTCGGGCCGCGGCATCGCCGATGAAGCGCACGCGTCGCCGGGCGAGATCGTCGAGCCCGCCGCAATAATCATGGAGCGTGCCGTCCCGGCCGAGCCCGAGCGCATTGATGGTGAAGTCGCGGCGCAGCGCGTCCGCCACGAAATCGCGGCCGAACACGACCTTGGCCCGGCGCCCATCGGTCTCGACGTCGCGCCGCAGCGTCGTCACCTCGAAGCTAGAGCCGTCCGCGACGAGCGTGACCGTGCCATGCTCGATCCCGGTCGGCACCGCCTTGAAGCCGGCCGCCTTGCCGCGCCGCATCGTCTCCTGCGGCAAGGCGGTGGTCGCAAGGTCGATATCGCTCGCA
This sequence comes from Allobosea sp. FW305-C-101, assembly GCF_058783685.1. Lineage (NCBI taxonomy): Bacteria > Pseudomonadati > Pseudomonadota > Alphaproteobacteria > Hyphomicrobiales > Alloboseaceae > Allobosea > Allobosea sp. FW305-C-101. The sequence continues at coordinate 93,967 of NZ_JBYSYT010000002.1, forward strand.
GGCTCGCCGAGCAGGAGATTGCGCACCGCGCCGCCGACGACACGGGTTTCCTCGCCGTCACCGTCGAGCGCCGACAGCAGCCGCGACAATACCGGCTGGGCTAGGAAGCGCGCGATCTCGCCGGCGCGGTGCCCGCTCATTTGAAGCGGCCGGGCACCAGCACCCCGTTCTCCATATGCGGCGGCTCGTAGGCACCCTTGCTCCGCGGCGCGATCAAGCCACCATAGACCAGCACGGCGATGGCCAGCAGGAAGCCCACGACCGCCAGGCGGAAGACATGCGGGCTCCAGTGCTCGACATCGAAGGGGTTGCGCCGCTTGATGACGAGATAGCCTGCGAAGATGCAGAAGGGCAGGACGAAGAGCAGAACCTCTTCGATGATCGCGCGCAGCATCGCTTCGTTATTCCCGGGCGCGTCATCCGCGCAGACACAAGTTTACATCGCCGCATCGGATTCGTCCGAAAAGTGCATTCCACTTCTCGATCCGATGCTCTAGCCCGCCAGCCGCTCATAGAGATTGCGGATCATGCCGGCGGTCGCGCCCCAGATATAGCGACCCTCGAACGGCATCGCATAGTAGGTGCGGAAATGCCCCTTCCATTCGATTCCCTCGCGCTTGTGGTTGGCGGGATCGAGCAGGAAGGAGAGCGGCGTCTCGAAGGCCTCGTCGACCTCGTTATGGTTGATCGTCAGCGAGAAGGGCGGCTCGACCAGCGCCACCACCGGCACGATCCGATAGCCGGTGCCGGTGAGATAGGCATCGAGGAAGCCGAGCGTGCGAATATGCGAGCGCGACAGGCCGATCTCCTCCTCGGTCTCGCGCAAAGCCGTGACGACCGGCGAGCCGTCGACGGCATCGACCCGCCCGCCGGGAAAGGCGACCTGCGCCGAATGATTGCGAAGCGCCGCGGCCCGCTGCGTCAGCAGCACGGTCGGCCCCTCGGGGCGCGGCACGATGCCGATCAGCACGGCAGCCGGGACAGCGCGCTTCTCATCGGGGATCGGTACGGATGCCGACTGATTCTCATGGTCGCCGCGCGGCCGGCTGATGACATCGCCCAGTAGGGGCGGCTCGGCCCGCAGGCGTTCGCGCGCCAGCGCCGCAAAACCCTCGCTGCTCAGGTTGAGGGCGGTTTCCGATCTCATCAATGCTAGATGCCCTCGATCTCGCTCGCCGGCAGAGCCGGATAGAACTGCCCTGCGGCGGCAACCCCAAACATGGCCTCGCCTTCGACATCCTTTACTTCGCCGAGCGCCAGCAGGTCATAGGTCAGCGCCCGCGTCAGCCGGGCCCAGAGGCCGCGCCGGACATGGACATAAGGTGTCAGCCCGTCCTGTGCAGCCCGCACGAAACGCAAGGCGTGGTCCGGCCCGACGCAGACGAGATCGTCGACCTGCGTCCGGAACGCGAGCGTCCGAGCGTCGCCCTCACCATCGACCTGCATCTCGACGGCCTGGAACGGCGCGTCGTCGACCGTGATTCCGACCTTCTCGACCGGGGTCACGAGAAAGTAATCGTCGCCCTCGCGCTTCAGCACCGAGGAGAACAGCTTCACCAGCGCCGGCCGGCCGATCGGCGTACCCATGTAGAACCAGGTGCCGTCGGCAGCGATGCGCATGTCGAGATCCCCGCAGAACGGCGGGTTCCAGCGCTCCACCGGCGGCAGGCCGCGCGCCTTGCCGCCGCCGAGCGAGGCCATCAGGCGTTCCATCGCATGGCCCGGTCCCGTCATCGAAAGGCCAATCCCCACTTGCTGCGGCATCGTGCTTGCATCGCGTTTCCGCCTTGAACTCCACATAATCGTGAAGCCGAGTTGATGTGTACCATTCCATTCGGCGCTTGAGCCGCCGTGATGGCCCGTCCACACTGAACGGCCGAACGCATCGACGGTTCGCATGGCGGCGCAACGGCCCGCGACAGAGTGAAGGAGACCGACATGGCGGCGCAAGTCCGGGCAAACGAGAGCACTTCGCCGATCGACCTCGACACAGGCATCGTCGAGGCGGCCGAAGCCGCGCTCGGTGCCATCGGCGCGGCGCGCAAGGAGATCGGCCAGGTCATCTTCGGCCAGCAGAAGGTCGTCGATCTCTCGCTGGTGACGCTGCTCTCGGGCGGCCATGGCCTGCTCGTCGGCGTTCCCGGCCTCGCCAAGACCAAGCTCGTCGAGGCGATGGGCACCGTGCTCGGCCTCGCGGCCCGCCGTGTCCAGTTCACGCCCGACCTGATGCCCTCCGACATCCTCGGCTCCGAGGTTCTCGACGAATCGAGCGACGGCAAGCGCCATTTCCGCTTCATCAAGGGCCCGGTCTTCGCCCAGTTGCTGATGGCGGACGAGATCAACCGCGCCTCGCCGCGCACCCAGTCGGCCCTGCTCCAGGCGATGCAGGAGCACCATGTCACTGTCGCCGGCGAGCGCTATGACCTGCCCGCCCCCTTCCACGTGCTGGCGACGCAGAATCCGATCGAACAGGAGGGCACCTATCCGCTGCCCGAAGCCCAGCTCGACCGCTTCCTGCTCGAGATCGATGTCGGCTACCCCGACCGCGAGGCCGAACGTCGTATCCTGCTGGAGACGACCGGCGCCGCCGAATACAAGCCCTCCCCGGCGATGACCTCCGAGACGCTGATGTCGATCCAGCGCCTCGTCCGCCGCCTGCCGGTCGGCGACGCCGTGGTCGAGGCGATCCTCGATCTCGTCCGCTCCGCCCGCCCCGGCGAAGGCGAGGCTTCGGTCACCGACAAGCTCTCCTGGGGTCCGGGCCCCCGCGCGAGCCAGTCGCTGACGCTGGCGGTGCGTGCCCGCGCCCTCGTCGAGGGCCGGCTCGCTCCCTCGGTCGACGATGTCGCGGCGCTCGCCATTCCCGTTCTGAAGCACCGCGTCGCGCTGACCTTCGCCGCGCGCGCCGATGGCGAGACGGTCGAGGGCCTGATCGGCAAGCTCGTGGAACGGCTGGGATAGGCCGATGTTGCGCACGCGCGTCCTGGGTCCTGGCGAAAGGCGGCCATCGCGGCCGGTCCTCACGGAATCGCTCGACCTCGCCGCGCGCCTGCCGCGCCTGATCCTGGAGGCGCGCCGCGTCTCCGCCAGCATCCACGGCATCCATGGCCGGCGCCGCTCCGGCCCGGGCGAGACCTTCTGGCAGTACCGCCCGCTGGTCGCCGGCGAATCGGCCTCGCGGATCGACTGGCGCCGTTCCGCCCGCGACGGCCATCTCTTCGTCCGCGAGCGCGAATGGGAAGCCTCGCATTCGATCTGGCTCTGGATCGACCGCTCGCCCTCGATGGGCTTCGCCTCCTCGCTGGCGATGACCTCGAAGCTCGATCGCGCATTGGTCGCCGGCTTCGCCCTGGCCGAGACGATGGTCGAGGGCGGCGAACGCGTCGGCCATCTCGGGTTGACCCGTGCCTTGGCCTCGCGCCGCATCGTCGAGATGCTGGCGCAGGCGATCCTCGCGGACGAGCGCAACGCCTCCTCCGACCTGCCGCCGGAAGCGCCGCTGCCTCGTTTGGCCGACGCGATCATCATTACCGACGGGCTCTCGCCCGCTTCCGCTCTCGCCCAGCGGATCGCCACGCTCGCCTCGTCGGGCGCACGCGGCCATGTCCTGCTGATCGCCGATCCGATCGAGGAGACCTTCCCCTTCAGTGGACAGGCCGAGCTCTTCGAGCTCGAGGACGGGCTGACCCTGCGCGTCGGCGATGCCGGCGCCTGGGGCGATGAGTACCGCCAGCGTCTCGCCGCCCATCGCGAGGCCATCGCGGAAGCCTGCCGCAAGGCCGGCTGGACCTTGACGCTGCATCGCACCGACCGGCCGGCCAGCGAAGCGGTGCTGCGCATCGCGAGCCTCGTCGCCGCCTCGCGCAGCGCCTCGGGCCTCTGAGGGGAAACGCCGATGCTCAGCGCCCTGCCCTTCAGCTTTACCGCCCCGCTCGCTCTCGCCGCGCTCGCCTTGCTGCCGGCGCTCTGGCTGATCCTGCGCGTCACGCCGCCGCGCCCGCGCCGCATCGATTTCCCGCCGCTCAAGATCATGGCGGACCTGATCGCCAAGCGCGAAACCCCGGCCCATACGCCCTGGTGGCTGCTCGCCTTGCGCATGGCGATCGCAGCGCTCGCCATCCTCGCCGTCGCCGGCCCGGTCTGGAATCCCGTGCGGAATGCCGCCCCTTCGCGCGGCCCGATCCTGCTCCTGATCGATAACGGCTTCGGCGCCGCCACCGACTGGGCCGAGCGCGTCTCGGTCGCCGAATCACGCATCGCCGCCGCGACCCGCGAGGGCCGCCCGGTCGCCGTGCTCGGCCTCGCCGAAGCACCAGCCGCCATCGCATTGGCCGAGCCGCGCATCGCGCTCGATCGCTTGCGCGCGCTCCCGCTCCAACCGCATGCGCCGGATCGTTCCGCGCATCTCCAGCGCATCGAGGCCTTCCTGCAAGGCTCTCCCTCGGCCGAGATCGTCTGGGTTGCCGATGGGCTCGCCGTCTCCGACGATGGCAGCTTCCTCGCGCGTCTGAAGCAGGACGCCGAGGCCCGCCGCCTCGCTGTTCATGCCGCCCCGGCCGCACACCTCGCGCTCTCCGCGCCCGAGAATCTAGCCGGTGCCCTGACCGTCAAGGTGCTGCGCCCGACCCCAAGCGCCGCCGCAACGGGTCAGGTCCGCGCGCTCGATCTCAAGGGCCTGCCGCTCGGCAACGCGCCCTTCGTCTTCGAGGGCAACAACCTCGAAACCACCGCCCGCCTGACCTTGCCGATCGAGGTTCGCAACGCCGTCTCGCGGCTGGAGATCGTCGGCGAGCGCAGCGCCGGTGCCGTGGCGCTGCTCGACGACCGGGCCAAGCGCCGCCGCATCGGTCTCGTCTCCGGCGCGACCGCCGACACCGCGCAGCCGCTGCTGTCGCCGACCTATTACCTCTCCCGCGCCCTCCAGCCCTTTGCCGAGATCCGCGAACCGCGGCAGGGCTCGACCGATCCGATCGGCGAATTGCTGGCACAGAATCTCTCGGTTCTCGTTCTCGCCGATATCGGCGCGCTCGATCGCGAGACGGCCGAGAAGGTCACGAGCTTCGTCGAGCGCGGCGGCGTGCTGCTGCGCTTCGCCGGGGCTCGCCTCGCCGCCGCTTCCGACGACCTGACGCCGGTGCGCCTGCGCCGCGGCGGCCGCACGCTCGGCGGCGGCCTGTCCTGGGAGAGCCCGCGCAAGCTCGCGCCCTTCACCCGCGAAAGCCCCTTTTTCGGCCTGACCATCAGCGACGACATCCGCGTCAGCCGCCAGATCCTGGCCGAGCCGGAGCCCAACCTCTCGCGCAAGACCTGGGCGGCGCTGGAGGACGGCACGCCGGTCGTCACCGGCGAGCGGCGCGGCGACGGCCTCATCGCCATGGTCCATGTCACCGCCGACACCACCTGGTCGAACCTTCCGCTCTCGGGCCTCTTCGTCGACATGCTCCGCAAGATCGTCAATCTCGCCGGGAACGGCCCCGCCGCAGTCGAGGCACAAGCCGACGACGCGCGCGTCGAGACCCTCTCGCCGACCCGCGTGCTCGACGGTATCGGCCAGTTCCGCTCGGCCCCCGCGACCGCCCAGCCGGTGGCGCGCAACTATGCCGGCCGCGCGACGCTCGCCCACCCGCCCGGCCTCTACGGCCCGACCGACGGCTCGCTCGCGGTGAATGCGCTGACGCCGGCCGACACGCTCGCAGCGCTCGACCTCGCCAGCCTCGGCGTCGCCGTGCTGCCGATCGACGAGCCGGTGGCGCGCGACATCCGCCCGCTGCTCCTCGTCCTCGCGCTACTCCTGCTCGTCGCCGACACGCTGGCGACGCTCTGGCTCGGCGGGCGCCTCAGCTTCGCCCGCCTGCGCAAGGTCGCCGCGCCGGCCGCGATCCTGCTCGCGCTCGGCGCCTCCTTCGCGCTGGCGCCCGATACCGCCCACGCCCAGCAGCCCGCCCCGAACGCGCAGGCCGATACCCGCCCGCCGATCCCGCGCGCCCTGCTTGCCAATGGCGCGCAGACGCGGCTCGCCTATGTCGTCACCGGCGAGACATCCGTCGACAACATGTCGAAGGCCGGGCTCCTCGGCCTCAACACGGTGCTCGGCGCCCGCACGGCGCTGGAGCCGGGCGAGCCGGTCGGCGTCAGCGTCGAGCGCGACGAACTCGCCTTCTTCCCGGTGCTGTACTGGCCCATCGTCGCCGGCCGGCCGTTGCCTTCGGCCGAGACGCTGCGCAAGCTCGAAGCCTATATGAAAGGCGGCGGGCTCGTGATCTTCGACACCCGTGACGCCATGAGCGCCCGGCCCGGCGGCGGCACCACGCCCGAGGGCGACCAGCTCAAGCGCATGCTGCAGACGCTCGATATTCCCGAGCTGGAGCCGCTGCCGCGCGACCACGTCCTGACCAAGACCTTCTACATCCTCGACGAGCTCGTCGGCCGTTACGACACCGGCACGACCTGGGTCGAGACCCTGCCACCGGCAGACAGTGACGGGCGCCGCCCGGCCCGCGCGGGCGACAATGTCTCGCCGATCATCATCACCGCCAACGACCTCGCCTCCGCTTGGGCGATTGATCGTCGCGGCGAAGGGCTGGTGCCGCTCTCCGGCGGCGACCCGCGCCAGCGCGAGATGGCGCTGCGCGCCGGGGTCAACCTCGTGATGTACGCCCTCACCGGCAACTATAAGGCCGATCAGGTCCATGTCCCGGCCCTGCTCGAGCGATTGGGACAATAGCCATGTGGAGCGTCTCCCTCGCCCCGATGGTGCCCCTGCCGCTGCTCATCGGCCTCGCCGTGCTCGCGGCTTTGGCAGCCGGTGCGGCCATCGTGCTCGCCGGCCGCAGCGCCATCCTGCGCGCGCTCGCGCTCGTCGTGCTGACGGCGGCGCTGGCCGATCCCTCGCTCGTCTTCGAGGATCGCGAGCCGGTCAAGGACGTCGTCTCCGTCGTGGTCGACCGCTCGGCCTCGAACCGCCTTGCCGACCGCGCGGCCCAGACCGATGCAGCCGTCGCCGAGATCGAGCGGCAATTGCGCGGTATCCCCAATGTCGAGCCACGGATCGTCGAGCTGCGCGACGCGCAAGGGACCAATGATGGCACCCGCCTGTTCGAGGCCCTGTCGTCGAGCCTTGCCGATGTCCCTTCCGAGCGCGTCGCCGGCGCCATCGCCATCACCGACGGTCTCGCCCATGACGCGCCGGCCACGGCCGAGGCGCTCGGCCTGCGCGCGCCGCTGCATGTCCTGACCACTGGCCGCAATGCCGAGATCGACCGGCGCATCGTGCTGGTCGATTCGCCGCGCTTCGGCATCGTCGGCAAGGACCAGATCATTCGGCTCCGCGTCGTCGACAAGGGCGGCCCCGGCCGCGCCGGCCTGACCATCCGCCGCGACGGCGAGATCATCGCCCGCCGCGAGGTCGCGACCGGCCAGACCGTGCAGGTCCCGGTCCGCATCGACCGTGGCGGACCGAACGTCGTCGAGATCGAGGCTCAAGCGATCGACAACGAACTGACGCTGGCGAACAACCGCGCCGTCATCACCATCGAGGGCGTGCGCGACAAGCTTCGCGTGCTGCTGGTCTCCGGCGAGCCGCATCCGGGCGAGCGCACCTGGCGCAACCTGCTCAAGGCCGACGCCAATGTCGATCTCGTGCATTTCACCATCCTGCGCCCGCCGGAGAAGCAGGACGGCACGCCGATCAACGAGCTTTCGCTGATCGCCTTCCCGACACGCGAGCTGTTTCAGGTCAAGATCAAGGAATTCGACCTGATCATCTTCGACCGCTACGCTAACCAGTCGATCCTGCCGCTGCTCTATTTCGAGAACATCGTGCGCTATGTCCGCGACGGCGGCGCGCTGCTCGTCGCGGCAGGGCCGGAATATGCGGGCTCGCAGACGCTGGCGCGCACGCCGCTCGGCCAGATCCTGCCCGCCCTGCCCGATGGCAGCGTCATCGACGAGGCCTATCGGGCCACGGTCAGCGAGCCCGGCAAGCGCCACCCCGTCACCCGCGACCTGCCGGGCTCGGAAGTCTCGCCGCCGCGCTGGGGCGAATGGCTGCGCATGGTCGGCGCCCAGGCGCGGGCCGGCGGCGCCCCCGTCATGACCGGCCCCGGCGACCGCCCGCTCTTGATGCTGGCGCGCGAGCAGAAGGGCCGCGTCGCGCTTTTCCTCTCCGACCATGCCTGGCTCTGGGCCCGCGGCTTCCGCGACGGCGGCCCCTATCTCGACCTGCTGCGCCGCCTCAGCCACTGGCTGATGAAGGAGCCCGAGCTTGAGGAGGAGGCGTTGCGCGCGACCGTCCGCGGCGCCACCGTCGAGGTCGAGCGCCAGACGCTGCGCGACAATCCCGGCCCCATCACCATCACCGGCCCCGATGGCCAGTCGCGCACGGTCACGCTGGAACCCGGCCGCCCCGGCCTGTTCACCGCCCGCATCCCGACCAGCGATCTCGGCCTCTACCGTCTGACCTCCGACAATCTCACCGCCTTCGCCAGCGTCGGCCCGGAGAACCCGCGCGAGCTGATGGAGGTGGTCAGCGATCCCGGCGCACTCCAGCAATTGGCGCAGGCGACCGGCGGCTCCTCGCGCCGCATCGGCCGCGAGAGCGGCTCGGCCGTCAACATACCGCGCATCGTGCCGGTGCGCTCGGGCAGCCAGTTCGCCGGCAATGACTGGATCGGCCTGAGGATCAGCGATTCCGGCATCGTCCGCGGCGTGCGCATCTCGCCGCTCTTCATCGGATTGCTCGGCCTGACCGTGCTGTTCGGCGCGCTCGTCGCCGGCTGGCTCGGCGAGAGCGGCAGGCGCCTCAGGCGTCAGAGCTGAAGCGCATCGAGGTCACCGCCCCACTGCGCTGCTTCAGCACGCCCGCGACCAGCTCCAGCGCCAGGAAGCGCGCCGGATCGGCTGGGCCCGGCAGGACGAGCTGGCCGGGCGGCAGCACCTTGAAGCCGAAGCGGGCGTAATAGGGCGCGTCGCCGATCAGCAGGATCAGGTCGTGCCCGGTCTCGCGCGCGGCCTCGATCGAGCGGTTCATCAGCGCAGCACCGATACCCCGGCCCTCGAAGGCGGGGTCGACGGTCAGCGGGCCCAGCATCAACGCCTTGTGCCCGCCGGCCAGCACCGCCGTCACCTTCACCGAGCCGACGAGGAAGGTGCCGACATGGGCGGCGAAGGACAGGGCGTGGTCGGGCGGCACACCCTCGCGCAGGCGGAAGGCCGTGCGGGCGAAGCGGCCGGGGCCGAAGGCGCGCTCATGCAGGCGCTCGATCGCGGCGGCGTCCACGGGGAGTTCGTGGCGGATGGTCAGAGGCAGGGATGTCATGATGATCGACGTGTAGCGCGGGAGGCGGATCGGCTGAGCGAGGGCAGGCGCGTGCGGGCGCATGACCGGAAGGGCGCATTCAGCGCGCCGGTCGTCGCAGGTCTCGCAGGCTCAGCCGGATCATCATGACAGCGCCTCTAGCAGAGCATCCGAGCGGCGTCCATCGATCTTGTGTCGATCCTTTGCAGAGACTTGCCGGCCTCGCCGGATTGGTCTCAACTCCGGTCTCCAGCGGGGGAACAGATCACGGAAGCCGAAGGCGCTCTCGCCTGTCGGAGCGGAGGAAACCGATGCCCGGATTGAAGCCACTCGCCCCTGCCCTGCTTCTGGCAGCCCTCTGCCTGCCCGCTTTCGCGCAGCAACCGACCCCACCGAAGGAGCCCGTCCGGGACGAGTTCTTCTGGCTCGGCGAGATCAACAAGGCGAGCACGGTTATCAATGCCGAGCAGGGCCTGCTCGACCGGGCGCTGGCGCCGAAACTGGCGCAGGGCATCGCCAAGGTTATCGAGGCCGGCAACCAGCCCGGCGCGAGGCGGCCTTCGACCGTCATCACCTTCGAGCCGCTGATGATCAAGGAAGCCGGGGTCGAGGTCACGCTCATCCATGCCGGCCGTTCCAGCCAGGACATGCACGCGACCTACAGGGCTGCGATCATGCGCGACCGGCTCCTGACGCTCGCCGGTGAGCTCAACCGCGCGACACGGACCATGGTCGAGCTCGCCGCGGCCCATCGCGACACGATCGTGCCCAACTACACCAACGGCGTCGCCGCCCAGCCCAACAGCTACGGCCATTACCTGCTCGGCCTCGTCGCCGGGCTCGATCGCGACGCGCAGCGCATCCGCGAGACCTATGCTCGCGTCGATCGCTCGCCGATGGGCACGACCGTGCTCAACGGCACGAGCTGGCCGCTCGATCGCCAGCGCATGGCGGATTATCTCGGCTTCGCCGGCCTCGTCGAGAACGCCTATGACGCCTCGCAGATTGCGGCTGCCGACCTGCCCGTGGAGGTCGGCGGCATCGTCACCGGCATCGCCCTGCATGTCGGTGGCTTCATCGAGGACGTGATGACGCAATACGCGCAGTCGCGGCCCTGGATCATCCTGCGTGAGGGCGGCGGCAACACCTATGTCTCCAGTGCCATGCCGCAGAAGCGCAATCCGGGCCTGCTGAACGGCACACGCGAGGACGCCTCGACCGCGCTCTCGCTGGCGATGGGGCCGGTGTTCCGGGCGCATAACATCCCGCCCGGCATGCCCGACGCCAAGGACGCCAGGACCAACAGCGCCATGACCGACAGCGCGACCAAGGCTCTGCAGGGCCTCGACCGCATCCTGAAGGCACTCGCCATCGACCCCGAACGCGCGCTTGAAGAGCTCAACAGCGACTGGACGGCGTCGCAGGAGCTCGCCGATGTCCTGATGCGGAAATACAAATTGCCCTTCCGCGCCGGCCACCATTTCGCGTCGGAGGTTGTGGACTACGCCAAGCTCAACAACATCAAGCCGACCGATTTTCCCTATGCGCAGGCGCAGGCGATCTACCGCAAAGCGGCGCCGGAGATGGGGCTCGCCGCAGCCGATCTGCCGATGAGCGAGGCCGAGTTCCGCTCGACGCTGGATCCCCTGGCGATCATCAGGAACCGCGCCACCTCGGGCGGCCCGCAGCCGGCCGAGATGGACCGGATGCTGGCGGAGGCCAGGCAGCGCCTCGACCGGCAAGATACCTGGGTCAAGGAGCAGCGCGGGAAGATAGCGGCGGGGCTTGCCAAGCTCGACGCCGATTTCGGCACATTGGCGAAAAGCGCGAACTGAACGCGGGCCAGCCGCCCTCACCAATCCGTCGCAGGCGGCTGCCCGGAGACAACCTCCGCAAGCCGCCGCCGCGTGGCCGGCGTCGTCCCCTCCGGCAGGTGGTCCAGCGGAAAGAAGCCGGCTTCGGCGATCTCGCGATCGGGCTGTTTCGCATGCGCGATCGAAAACGAGTGGACGACGAAGAGCGCGACATGATCGCGCCGCGAGATGCGTCGGTTCAGGAAGAGGCCATGCAGACTGGGGCGCTGATCGAGGACAACGCCGGCCTCCTCCGACAGCTCCCGCTCCAGCGCCTCCAGCATCGTCTCGCCGACCTCGACGCCGCCGCCTGGCAGATACCAGCCGGGAATATAGGTATGGCGTACCAGACAGACCTCGCCGCGCTCGTTCAACACGACGGCGCGCACGCCGAAGGTCATGCCTCGCGCGAAGCGGAAATAGATATGCAACAGCCGGCTGAGCAGGCGTTGCCCAAGCGAGCGCGGCTTCTCCAGATCGATCTCGGCTGGTGGGGGCGTCGCTGATTGCATCCGATCGAGTCTCAAGGGCGAGTTAATTGTCTATGCAAAAACCGCATGACGGACCGTCAAGTACATCAGTTGTTCTGCCACAAACGCGCCCCAAATGAGGCAGATATCGCTGCCCAATCACAGGACACCAGGACCATGCTGCTCTCTTTCATCATCGCTCGCTTCAAGGCCAAGCCGGCCTATGTCTGGAAGCCCGCCGTCACCATGACCGATTCCCGCATCGTGTCGGAACTGACCGGCGCCGCCAACTAAGGTCTTCGGACCCTTCCGCAGTCCAGGCGCGCCATCGGCGCGCTTGACTGACGGCCTCCTGCGGGGGCAAGCGCTAGAGCGTGTTCAAGCTCGCGCATCTGTCCGACCCGCATCTCGGCCCGCTCGCCGGGTTTTCGTTGCATCAGCTCTTTGGCAAGCGCGCGACCGGTTACGTCAACTGGCGTCGCAAGCGCAGGCACGCCCATGACATGGATATCCTGGCGCGCATCGTCGCCGATATCCACGCGCATGCGCCCGACCATGTCGCCTGTACCGGCGATGTCGCGCATATCGGCCTGCCCGACGAATTCAAGACCGCCATCGCCTTCCTCGACGAGCTCGGCCCGCGCGAGAAGGTCAGCTTCGTGCCGGGCAATCACGATGCCTATGCGCGCTCGTCATTGAAGCCGCTGGCAGGCCTGCTCGCCCCCTGGATCGCCGATGACGAGGGCAAGGCCGGTTACCCCTGGTATCGCCGCCGCGGTCCGGTTGCCTTGATCGGCGTCAACAGCGGCGTGCCCACCTTGCCGCTGATGGCGACAGGTCGCGTCGGCAGCGAGCAGATCGCCCGGACCGAGGCGCTGCTGGACCGCGCCCGCGACGAAGGCTTGATCCGCGTCGTGCTGATCCATCACCCGCCTTATACCGGCGGCGCCAAGCGCGGCCGCGAGCTGGTCGATGCCGCCGCTTTCGAGGCCATGCTGAAGCGCAAGGGCGCCGATCTCGTCCTGCACGGCCATAATCACAGCTTCTCGCTGGCCTGGCGGCCGGGCCTGCGTCGCGACGTGCCGATCGTCGGCGTGCCCTCGGCCTCGATCGGCCCGCGCGGCCATGGCGAGCTCGGCACCTGGCACCTGTTCCGCATCGAGGGCGACGCGGCCCAGCCGCGGATCACGCTGGAGCAGCGCGGCTTCGAGCTGGACGGCACCGTCATCCTCCGCCAGGAGATCGCGCTGCACACAAAACCCGTCTGACGCGATGCCGCGTGGTTTCCGAAGCGCCGTTTACCGGTCTTTCACGGGCTGCGCTTAGGATTCCCTTGCGGAAGGAATGCGCCATGTTCGCTGGGACGCTCGGCAGAAGCCAGTTCTTCGTCAGATCCTGCCTGGTCGGCATCACCGAAGCCGTCCTGCTCACCATCTGCGTCGCCCTGCAGTACGAGGCGTTCCTCGGCCCTCCCGGAGAAGGGCGACACCGGCTTGCGGCGACCACCTTCCTCGTCAGCGCCTTCTTCGGCTTCAAGCGCATCGGCTACGCCATCCGCCGCAATCGCGATGCCGGCGGCGGCGATATCTTCCCCGGCCTCTATGCCATCGGCATCTGCACGGCGCTCGTCCTGCAGACCCAGGCGCTGATCGTGCGGACGAATGACAGCCCGTTCAACAGCACGACATATGCCGGGATTCTCGCCTTCATCCTGATCGGCATGTGGCTCTACCTGCTGTTCGCAGCCTCCGCTCCAGGCGCCACAGCCGCGAGCAGCACGTTTTCCTCAGGCTTCGGTCGCGCCAGCGAGGACGACACGGCCGCCGCCCCCTCCCATCTCTCGCTCGCCATGGAACAGGCGATCGCCGGCACCAAGCCGATTCCGGCGGCCCCAGTGCCGCCCCGGCCGCAAGGCTTCCTCGGATCGGTCCGGCGGCCCCCGCCGCCGCCCCAGCGCACCCAGTTCGGCCGGCGCGGCGTCAAGTAATCCGTCTGCGATCAGACGCAGCGTCCGCCGTCGACGGCCAGCACCGAGCCCGTCACCATGTCGGCCTCGTCCGAGCACAGGAACAGCGCTGCATTGGCGATATCCTGCGGCGTCGAGAACCGGCCCCACGGGATCGAGGCGGTGAACTGCGCGCGGCGCTCCGGCGTGTCCTCGCCCATGAAAGTGGCGAGCAGCGGCGTCTCACCCGCGACCGGCGCGATCGCGTTGACGCGGATCTTGTCCGGCGCGAGCTCCACCGCCATCGACTGCGAGATCAGATTCGCGGCCCCCTTCGAGCCATTGTACCAGGTCAGGCCCGGACGCGGGCGCACGCCGGCCGTCGAGCCGATGTTCAGGATCACGCCGCCGCCATGCTGCCGGAAATGCGGCACTGTCGCGCGCGCCATCAGATAGATCGACTTCACGTTCACCGCGAAGATCCGGTCGAACTCCTCCTCGGTCACCTCGGTCATCGGCTTGTTGCGATGGGTGGTGCCGGCATTGTTCACGACGATGTCGAGCCGCCCGACCTTGGCGAGAATCTTCTCGACCGCCTTGTCGACGCTCTTGGCCTTGCCGACATCGCAGGTCACGGCGAAGGCCTTGCGGCCGATCGCCTTGGCGGCTTCCTTGGCCTTGTCGCCATTGATGTCCAGCACCGCGACGCGCGCGCCCTCGCGCACGAAGGTCTCGGCGATGCCGAAGCCGAACCCTTGCGCTGCGCCGGTCACCAGCGCGGTCTTGCCCTTCAGTCTCATGGTCGCTCCTCGTGCTCTGCGATTGCGCGATGTTTGAAACGATTGAGCGCCCCGGTAAATGCGCTTTCGTGCGCAGGCCGATACGGAAATCGAATGGCGGGACCTTAGGCCCCGATCTCCTCGCGCAGCATCTCCAGCTCCAGCCAGCGCTCCTCGGCCTCGCCGATCTCGCGCGCGACCTCCTCCAGCCGCGCCGTCGCCTTGGCGAAGAGCTTCGGATCGCGCGTGTAGAGATCGCCGGCGACCGCCGTGTTGAGCTTCGCGGCCTCGGCCTGCAAGGCGTCGATCTTCTTCGGCAGCGTCTCCAGCGCATGCTTCTCGTTGAAGGAGAGCTTGCGCTTGGAGGCGGATGCGGCCGGCACCGACGCTGCAGCCTTGGGCGCAGCGGGCGCCGCCTTCTCGACAGGCCGTGCCTTCGCCCCGACACCGCGGCCGCGCTGCGCCAGCATGTCGGAATAGCCGCCGGCGAACTCCGTCCAAACGCCATCGCCATCCGAGATCAGCACGGAGGAGACGACGCGGTCGATGAAGTCACGGTCGTGACTGACCAGCAGGACGGTGCCCTGATAATCGGCGAGCAGCTCCTGCAGCAGGTCGAGCGTCTCGAGGTCGAGATCGTTGGTCGGCTCGTCCAGCACCAGCAGGTTCGAGGGCTTGGCCAGCGCCCGCGCCAGCATCAGCCGCCCGCGCTCGCCGCCGGAGAGCGCGCCGACCGGCGTGCCACGCTGGATCGGCTGGAACAGGAAGTCCTTCATATAGGAGATCACATGGCGCGGCTGGCCGCCCACCATGACCTGGTCCGAGCCGCCGCCGGTCAGGACGTCGCCGAGCGGCGTTTCCGGATCGAGGCTTTCGCGACGCTGGTCGAGCGTCACCATTTCCAGCGCCGTGCCGAGTTTCACCTTGCCGGAATCGGGCTTGAGTGCCCCGGTCAGCAGGTTGATCAGCGTGGTCTTGCCGGCGCCGTTCGGCCCGACGATGCCTATCCGGTCGCCGCGCGCGACGCGCAGCGACAGGTTCTTGACGATGGTGTTGTCGCCATAGGCCTTGGCGACATCGATCGCCTCGATGACGAGCTTGCCGGAGGCCTGCGCCTCGCTCGCCTCCAGCCGGACATTGCCCTGCGCCGCGCGGGCCGTGCGGCGCTGGTCGCGCAAGGCATGCAGCTCGCCGAGCCGGCGCTGGTTGCGGGTGCGCCGGGCGCTGACGCCATAGCGCAGCCAATCCTCCTCGCGGGCGATCTTGCGGTCGAGCTTGTGGCGATCAAGCTCCTCCTGCGCCAGGACCTCGTCGCGCCAGGCCTCGAACTCGCCGAAGCCTCTCTCGGCTCGCCGCGTCACGCCGCGATCGAGCCAGATCGTCGCGCGCGAGAGTGACGTCAGGAAGCGTCGATCGTGGCTGATCAGCACCATGGCCGAGCGCAGCGACTTCAATTCCTGCTCCAGCCATTCGATGACGGGCAGGTCGAGATGGTTGGTCGGCTCGTCCAGCAGCAGGATATCCGGCTCCGGCGCCAGGACCCGCGCCAGCGCCGTGCGGCGCGATTCGCCGCCGGACATCGTGGCGGGATCTTCTTCACCGGTCAGGCCGAGTTCCGTGATGAGATATTGCGCGCGATAAGCGTCGTCACCCGGCCCGAGCCCCGCCTCGACATAGGCGAGTGAGGTCTTGTAGCCGGTGAAATCCGGCTCCTGCGGCAGATAGCGAATGGTCGAGCCCGGCTGGACGAAGCGCTCGGCATGATCCGGCTCGACGAGCCCCGCCGCGATCTTGAGCAGCGTCGACTTGCCCGAGCCGTTGCGGCCGACGAGGCAGACGCGCTCGCCGGCCGAGACCGCGATCTCGGCGGCTTCGAGCAAGGGCTGTCCGCCGAAGGTGAGCGCGACGTCGCGCAGATGCAGCAAGGGGGCCATGATCCGTCCTGTGTTCGGCCTGCGGGATAGACCGCCACCGCTCCGCTGTCACGCCCGGAGGGAACCACCTTTGTCATTCCGGGGCTTCGCGCAGCGAAGAACCCGGAACTCACGACCGGGTGAGCCGGCGGCAACGAGGTGGATCATGTTTCACCCAGTCGTGGGTTCCGGGTTCACGCCCTTGGCGTGCCCCGGAATGACAAGCGTGTAGCTCAAAGCCATGCGGTCGCGTGCGATGGCACAGCCCTTGCCAGCCTCGTTCCGCCCCTTATCGTGATCGGGATCGAGCCCTGATGAGTCCAAGAGCGATGCCCAGCGAACGCCCGATCGGGATCGGTCATAACGGCGGCCCGCCGCTGAAGGAGCGCAAGCGCCGCGCTGCCACGGGCTCCGGCCAGATCGGCCGCTATTTCGACTGGCGCTTCGCCCATCGCAAGGCCTGGAAGAAGCCCCGCGAGATCGCGCTCAGGCGCGAGGAGAAGGCCTCGGCGCTCGGCCTGACCTATGAGGAATACTCGCTGGAGATCATGGAACGCGGCTATTTCCCGCAGCCCGAGCATGTCGAGACGATCAAGTCGAAGCGGGCCCAGCGCCGCAAGGATGGCGGCGTCGTCGGCCAGTCGCTCAAGGGGATGAAGCTGAGCTAAGGCCTCGCCGTTTCAGCTTCCAAGCCAGCGCCGGGCCAGGCGTGTCGCCGGCTTCTCGAAGAAGCGGTAGAGCAGCAGCGCCGCGATCACGGAACCGACGAGCGCCAGCGCGATATAGAGCGCCGGCGAATGCAGCCCGAGCCGCAGCACGACCTCACGCATCCCGCGGATCACGAAGGGATGGACGAGATAGAGCGCATAGGAGGCATCTCCCACCGCAGCCAGAGCCTTCACAGGCGGAAGCGGCACGATGCCCTCGCGGCCGCAGCCGGCGGCGAGCATCAGCAGGACAGCCGCACCTCCTCGCCACAACACGCTGCTCCAGGGTCCGTCAGTGCCCGGAACATGGGCAGCGGCGACCAATAGGGCGGCACCAGCCATCGCGACGGCAATCCGCAACGCCCCGTGCAGGCGCAAGCCCTTCTGCCGAAGGACTGCAATCCCCATCCCCGCCGCGAATTCGAGCACGATCGGCTGGCCCCAGAAACCGAAGGGCAGCGCCAGCGGCCCGCTCAGGCTCTCGGCCGCGACCAGCAACGCCAAAACGAGCGTGATCGCAGGCAAGGTCCAGCGCCGCGGCAACATCAGCCCGGCGGCGAACAGGACGTAGAACAGCATCTCGTAATTGAGCGTCCAACCCAGCGAATAGACCGGCTGGATGAAGCCTTGGGTCGAGATCACCGGCCAGAACAGGTATGAGCCGAGAACCTGCTGGAGGTTTGGCACGCCCGAATTGAGCACGGCCGGGACCGCGAACCCGACCAGCAGGAACAGTGTCGTCATCGCCCAGTAGAGCGGCACGATCCGCGCCAGCCGCCGCTTCAGGAACAAGCTGGAGGCGCCGTCCCGGCCGAACAGGTCCTGCGAGGCATGGACCATGATGAAGCCGGATACGACGAAGAAGATGTCGACGCCGGCCATCCAGGGCAGGAGATCGCTGCGCGTGAAGCCCAGGCCCGCGCGGGCGGCGACGACGGCCGCATCCGGCTGGACATGGTGGATCGCGACCATGAAGGCCGCGAGCGCGCGCAGGACCTGGATCGAATGGATGGGCTGCACGCGGACCTATGCGACGTGGTGAGAAGGCCGCTCAGCCAAACCACAGCCGCTTGGGATCGTCGAGCCCGAAGCGATGCAGATTGGCGGCGATCGCAGCCAGCCCCTGCTCGGCCGCGTCCGTCGCGGTGATGACATGCAGCGCGAAACGCTCCGCCAGTTCCTCCATCGGCGGCTTGCCGGCGAAGGCCGTGCGAATCGCCGTCTTGTCCGCGAGCGGCAGCAGATGCGGCGCGATGCCGCCTGCGATGTAGACGCCGCCCGTCGCCTTGAAGACGAGCGCGAGATCGCCGGCAACGCGCCCCAGCAGGCGCCAGAAGCAGACGACGGCCATCAGCGCCGCCGGATCGCCGTCATGGGCGAGACGGGAGACATCGGCAGCGCTGACCTCCGCCTCCAGCATGCCGGAGGTCCGGGCCACGGCCTTGTGCAGGCGCACCAGCCCGTCGCCGCTCAGGAGATGCTCGACGGTGAGGCGTGGAATCCCCTCGCTCAACGCCGGCCAGATCTTCTGCTCGGTCTGGTCCTCCGGGCCGATGCCGATATGGCCGGATTCGGTGGGGATCAGCATGCCGCGCTCCCCCCGCATCAGCAGGGCCGCCGCGCCGAAGCCGGTCCCCGGCCCCAGCACCAGCTTGACGCCTTCAGGCTCGGGATCGCCCTCGACCAATGTCGAGAGATCACCCGGCTTCAGCACGGCGAGCGAGGCCGAAAGCGCTTCGAAATCATTGACCATCAATCCCTGGGTGAGGCCGAGCGCACCCGCGATCCGCGGCCCATCGAGATGCCAGACCGCATTGGTCAACTGCGCCTGCCGGCCATCGAGCGGGCCGGCCACCGCGAGCACGGCGGATCGGGGCTTCTCCGGCAGCTCGGCGAGCACGGATGCAAAGGCGGCTTCAGCCGTCGGATGGCTCCCGGTCCCGATCCGTGCCAGCGGCCGATGCGCGCAGTCGGCATCGCTTACCAGCGACAGGCGGCAATTGGTGCCGCCGATATCGGCGACCAGCACCGGATAGGAGATCGAGGGCGGGCGCATCAGAGCGGCTTCCGCCACGGCGCGAACCAGCCGAGGCCTTCAAGGGTGCTGGCCTCCGGACGGTACTCGCAGCCGACGAAGCCGTCATAGCCGAGGCCGTCGAGCTCGTTGAACAGCGTCGGATAGTCCGGCCCCGAGGCATCGGGCTCATGCCGGCCGTTGGCGCGGGCGATCTGGACATGGCCGACGAGCGGATAGAGCGCCTTCAGTCGTGCCGAGACGTCGCCATGGATCAATTCGCAATGATACATGTCGAATTGCAGCCGGACATTCGGCCGGCCGGATTCGCGAACATAAGCCGCCGCCTGATCGAAATCGTTGAGGAAATAGCCCGGCATGTCCTTGCCGTTGATCGGCTCCAGCAGGAGGTCGATGCCCTGCTCGCCAAGCTTGTCGGCGGCATAGGCGAGCGAGGCCCGATAGGTCTTCTGCGCGACGGGGTCGTTGGGGTCGGCCAGGCCCGCCATCATGTGCAGGCGCTTGACGCCGGTCTCGTGCAAATAGGACAGCGCGGTGTTGACCGAGGCCCTGAATTCGTCCTCGCGGCCCGCCAGCGAGGCGATACCGCGCTCGCCCTTGGCGAAATCGCCGGGCGGCAGATTGTAGAGCGCCTGCGTCAGATTGCCGCCCGCCAGAGCGAGCCCGACCTGTTCGGGCGTATGCTCATAGGGAAAGAGGAACTCCACCGCCTCGAACCCCGCCTCGGCGGCCGCCTTGAAGCGATCGAGGAATTCCCATTCGGTGAACATCATCGACAAGTTGGCGGCAAAACGCGGCATGGGTCTCTCTGCAGGCTGGGCGGTATCGGTCGCCGCAGGCTAAACCGATGCGCCCGCCGCGTCATGGCCAAACGCGACAGAAAGGCAATGCGTTCCGCTACGGAGAGCATCCGCGTCATGCTCGGGCTTGACCCGAGCATCTCGGAAACCAGTGCCCCCGTTCATGAGATTCTCGGGTCAAGCCCGAGAATGACGGCACTCAGGGCTTCGACGGCGGGTTGGGATCGGTCGAGAAGCGGCGGAACACCATGTCGGGCGAAGACGTGTTGTGGCGCGAATGCGTCGTACGCCCCATCCAGATATCGGTCGCCTTGCCGCCGGGATAGGACATCAGCGCCTCCTCGCGCCAACCCTTGGCGCCGGGCTCGCGAAGCGCGATGCGCGCGACGTCGTTGTTGAACTCGGTGACATACATCGAGCGCAGCGCCAGGAAGCCCTTGCCGCCGGTCACCGGCTTGTCGAGCACCGCATCGAGCACCATCCGGTTCTCGTCGACGCTGTCGAGCTTGAGGCTGCCGGACGAGCCGTCCTTGAAGTTCAGCTTGAAGGTCAGCGTCTTCGGATCGAACTCGATCTCCTTGATGTTCACGACCGGGCGTCCTTCCTGCTCGATCGGCCCGAACAGGAAGGAGGAGCCATAGGAGGAGAAGCCGAGATGCTCCGGAGGCAGCGGCCGGGCGCGCCAGTTGCCGTCCTGCGGATAGACGACGAGCACCTCGTGGGACTTGTCCTTGCCGAGCTTCCAGAGCTGGACAAGATGCAGGCCCTTCTCGACGCGGTCGCCGACGCGGAAGGTCGCCTCGGCCGGGCGCCAGAAGCTCGGGAAGGTGTAGCCGACCAGCCAGTAATCGATCGATTCGTAGAAGGTGACGCGGCGCGGCGGCGTCGGCGGCGCGAAGGACGGATCGCCCTTCATGTCGCAATTCGTCCAGTCGGCATCCCAGTTGTCGCGCACGAGCCCGGCGACATAGGCGGGATGCGCCGCCTCGATCTGGAAGCGCCGGACTTCCGGCGAGACCGCCTTGATCGTGACGTTGTCCTTCTCGGCGCAGAGCACCGGTTCGGATTCGTTCTTCACCTCGACGGCGACGTCCCCTGCAGCCCGCGCGACCGTCAGCGAAGCAAGGAGAGCGAGCGAAACCGCGAGCGGACGAAGCAGACGAGTCATGGTGATCCCTGATGATGAGGTCCGGACAGCGTGATCGCAGTGAGATGAACCGCGGCTGACCGGCTTGTGGCGAAACGGCGGCAGCCGCGACAACGAGCCAGCTTCCGGCAGTCGGCGCAGCACTGCTACGAACCAAAGGCGCAGAAGTTCCCATCTCCGCAACCGACGGAGCGATCGATGCAGCCGCTGCTTTTGGGTGCCGGGGTGGTGATGGCGTTGACCGCGCTGGTCCATTCGGTCGTCGGCGAGATCCTGATCTTCCGGCAACTGCGCAGGGGCGGCATCGTTCCGACCGAAGGCGGCCCGCTGCTCCGGGAACGCCATGTCAGAATCCTCTGGGCGAGCTGGCACCTCGTCAGCATCCTCGGCTGGGCGCTCGCCGCGATCCTGATCGCGATGGCGCAGGCGCCGGCCACGCCTCTGCCGAACGCATGGCTGTTGAAGGTCGCGATCGCGGCGTCGCTGGCAGGTTCGGCGCTGGTGCTGTTCGCGACGCGCGGGCGCCACCCCGGCTGGTTCAGCCTGCTGGTCGCCGCGATCCTGGCCTGGCTCGGCGGCAGCAGCTTCTGAAGCCGCGGTTCAGCCCGTCAGGATGGCGTAGACATCGCCGGAATTGGCCTCATGCGGCAGGCTGCGCAGGTAATCGCCCATCGCCTCGGCACTCGCCGGCTCCGCGAGCTCGAGCATCTGGCTCTCTCCGATCGCGACATTGAAGCGATAGGGTCCGAGCGTCTCCAGCAGGACGAGGCAGGCCTCGGCGACATCGCGCTGGATCGTCGTGAACTCGAAGGAGATTACCGGCACCGCCTTGGTCAGCCCGGCCAGCACATGCGCCTCGAAACCCTCGACATCGATCTTGAGCAGCTTCGGCAGGCCGTAGCGCTGGATCAACCGGTCGAGCGTCGTGCAGGGCACGGTGATCTCATGATCCCAGACCTGCCCCTCCCAGCCCCCTGCACCCGCAGCGGCGCCGATGAAGGCGGCCGAGGCGGTCGAAACGGTGGGGTTGTCGCTGTTGATCCGGAGCGCGATCGAGCCCTCATGGTCGCCGCAGGCGGCCTCCACCAGCGTCACCAGCGGATCGCGCCGGTGGATCAGGCGGATGACACGGGCAGGGCCAGGCTGCGGCTCCAGCGCGACGACACGCGCGCCAAGCCTGCGGAAGGAGGAGATGCGGTCACCGACATGGGCGCCGATATCGAAAGCGAGATCGCCCGGCGCCAGGAACGCTCCGTAGAGCCGGTCCATCGCCGCATTGCGCTCCTTGTCGCCGTGATAGATGCGCAGCGAGCGCGACAGCGCTTTCACCGTGCCCTTGGGATAGGTGACGGCGTTCATGCCGCTTGCCCTTCGCGGATCGCGGCAAGCACCGGCGGCAGGTCGAAATCCTCGGGGATGCCGCAGAGCCCGCGCCGCGCCAGCCAGGCACCGCAAGCCGGCGCGGCCGTCAGCATGGCGAAGGGGATCGCCAGCACATAGCCCGCGGTCAGCGGCAGCGACCAGATCAGCACGGCCGGCGCCATGATGCCCAGCGTGACGAAGAGATAGGCGCCGAACAGCAGATGCGGCCACAGCCCTGCTAAAGCGGTGGCGAAGGACAGCGCGCGGGCGTCGCGCGCCTGCCCGTTCCAGCCGATTCTCACGCGCCCGAAGGCGAGCCCGATCATGAACAGCGTCGTGCGGAAGCTCGAGACCGCACCCTGCAGGAAGGCGAAGACGAGCTCGATCGCCGCCGATACGAGGAACCGCACCTTGCCGCCATAGCGTGCGACGCCGCCCCGCGTCAGCAGGATGTCGGCAAAGCCGGCAAGCTTCGGCGAGAGATACATCGCGAGGAACAGCAGATAGAGCGCGGCGGCCAGCATGACCGGGTAATCGGCGATCGCGCGATCCTCGAAAACCTTGAGCGGCAGCAGCGCGATCATCAGCGTCCAGGCCGGCAGGCCGAGGAACATCAGGATCGCCCAGACCAGCTGGAAGCGGCTCATCGGCTTGAGGCCGGGGAGGTCGAGGAGCTTGAGATATTGCAGGTTGCCGAGACACCAGCGCAGGTCGCGCGTGGCGAAGTCGAGCATGGTCGGCGGGTTCTCCTCCCAGCTTCCGCCCTCGACCGGCAGCACGCGCACCTCATAGCCGGCGCGGCGCATCAGGGTCGCCTCGACCTGATCATGGCTCATCACCGCGCCGCCCAGGGGCGGCCCACCCAGCAGCACCGGCAAATGGCAATGGTCGCGGAACGGCGCGATCCGCACCAGCGCGTTATGCCCCCAGAACGGCCCGCAATCGCCGCCCCACCAGGCCGAGCCCATGGTATAGGGGCGCATGCCGTGGCGCATGCCGAACTGGAAGATGCGTGCGAAGGCCGAACGGCTGGGCATGCCGACCACGAGACTCTGCAGGATTCCGAGCTTCGGATGGGCCTGCATCATTCGGGCCATCCCGAGGATCGTCTCGCCCGCCATGACGCTGTCGGCATCGAGCGGCAGCATCAATTCGTAGAGCTCGCCCCAGCGCTCGCAGAAATCGCGGAGATTGCCGGCCTTGAACCCGGCATTGTCGCTGCGACGGCGATAGGTCAATCGCGTCGTGTCGCCGAGTTCGCGTGCCCAGGCCTCGGCTAGCCTTTCCTCGGCTTCGGCAACCGTGGAATCGTTGGTGTCCGACAGCACGAAATAATCGAACCAGGCGCCCTCGCCTGTCGCATCGAGGCTGTCCTTGACGACCTTGAGCCGCCGGAAGGCGCGCGCCGGATCCTCGTTGCGCAAGGTCATCAGGACGGCGGTGCGCAGGGTGAGCCGCGTCGCCTCTTCGCCCTCCGCGGCAAAGGGCGCGACCTCGGCGAGCCCGTCCGCCTTGCCGTGCAAAAGCCAGAGCCCGATCGCGGCATTCCAGAAGCCGAGCACGGTCCAGGGCGCGCCGAACAGGAAGGCGACGAAGATCGCGACATCCGCGACGCTCCAGCCGCCGGCCGCGAGCACGCGAGCAAGCCCGGCGAGCAGCAGGGCCAGCGTGACGAGATTCAGGACAAGGACGAGGAACCGCCGGCGGCGCAGCGCCGTTTCCGCCTGCAGCCCGGCCGGGGTCAGACCGTTCGGCCCGGCCTCTTGCGCCGCCCGCCGGAACGTGGTCGGAGCGGAACGCTGGTTCATGGCGGTCTCTGTCATGGTAGGCAGACAGGCTCGGACGGACGGGATCGGACGCGAATGGCGCGGGAGCTAAAGCCTGCAACACCGATTGACGCAAGGACCAAGGCTCTTGCGCTTTGGTATACAGCCTCCCGTGAATGCAACCTGAACGAGGTCACCCTGCCCGCGCTTGGGCCGGAGGACTGCCTGCTGACGACACTCTGGAGCGGCGTCAGCCGTGGTACCGAGCGGCTGGTCTGCGAGGGCCGCGTCCCCTGTTCCGAGCACGAGCGCATGCGCGCGCCCTTTCAGGAAGGCGACTTCCCGTTCCCCGTCAAATACGGCTATTGCGCCGTCGGCCGCGTCGATGCCGGCCCGCCGGACATGCTCGGCCGCGTCGCCTTCTGCCTGCATCCGCACCAGGACCGCTTCGTCGCCCCGCGCGACAGCCTCGTCCTCGTGCCCGATGCGGTGCCGGCCCGCCGCGCCATCCTCGCCGCCAATATGGAGACCGCTCTCAACGCTCATTGGGATGCCGGCTCCGGCCCCGCTGACAGGATCGTGATCGTGGGCGGCGGCGTGCTGGGCCTGCTCGTCGCCTGGCTGGCGGCCCGGTTGCCGGGAGCCGAGGTCACGCTCGTCGATGTCGAGCCTGGCCGGGCCGCGCTCGCCGCTGCACTGGGCTTCCGCTTCGCGCTTCCCGACGCCGCGCCACGCGATGCCGATCTCGTGTTCCACGCCAGCGCAACGGCGGCGGGTCTCGAAACCGCTATCGCGGCCGCGGGCACCGAGGCGCGGATCGTAGAGCTCAGCTGGTACGGCGATGGCGCCGTGCCCGCCGCCCTCGGCGGCGCCTTCCATGCCCGCCGGCTTCAACTCGTCTCCTCGCAAGTCGGCCTGGTCTCGGCTTCACGCCGCCCCCGCTGGGATTATGCCCGCCGTTCGAAGGCCGCCATGGCCTTGCTCGCCGACGACAGGCTCGATGCGCTGATCACCGACGAGATCGCCTTCCGCGAATTGCCGCAGCGCCTGCCCGGCCTGCTCGCACCGGGCGCCGCTGGCCTGACCGCCGCGATTTGCTATGAAACGCAGCCCTGACCGGGCCGCATAACCAACCCATCTCCGGGAGATCGCATGTTTTCCGTCGAAGTCCGCGACCGCATCATGATCGGCCATTCCCTGCCCGATCCCTTCTTCGGTCCGGCGCAGAACATGCACGGCGCCACCTTCGTGGTCGATGTCGCCTTCTTTCGCGAGGCGCTGAACCGGCAGAACGTCGTCGTCGATATCGGCGCCGCGCTCGACACCCTTGCCGAGACGCTGAAGCCACTGAAGTACCAGAACCTCGACGCCCTCCCGCAATTCGCGGGCGTGCTGACCACCACCGAATTCCTCTGCAAGCACATCTTCGACGCCATGGCTCAGGCCGCGAAATCCGGCGCGCTCGGCGCCGACGGTGCGGGGCTGAACAGGATTCGCGTCACGCTGCACGAGACCGACCTCGCCCGCGCCAGCTACGAGGGCGCGCTGGCGTGAGCGGCATCGTCTTCGCCATCCCCGGCGACATCGATGCGCCCACCGGCGGCTACGGCTACGACCGGCGCCTCCTTAGCGAATGGCGCGAGGCGGGCATCAAGGCCCGCCATTTCGCGCTGCCCGGCTCGTTTCCGTTTCCGACTGAGGCCGACCTCGCGGTGACCGAGCAATTGCTCGCAGCGACCGCACCCGACGACATCCTGCTCGTCGATGGCCTCGCCTATGGCGCCTTCCCGGAGAAGCTTGCCGCCCGATTTGCGAACCGGCTTGTCGCACTGGTTCACCATCCATTGGCACTGGAGACCGGACACAGTCTGGCAGTAGCCGAGGCGCTGCGTCACGGCGAAACGCTGGCGCTGCGTCATGCGCGCGCCGTCGCGACCTCCAGCCCCGCGACGAAGCTGACCCTGGCCGCGGAATTCGACGTCCCCGCCGGCAAGATCGCGGTCGCGATCCCCGGCACGGACCCGGCACCGCGCGCGAAGGGCTCCGGCCGCGGCGAGGCGCTGCACATCCTCGCCGTCGGCTCGCTGATCCCCCGCAAGGGTTACAGCGTCCTCATCGCGGCGCTGACGGCCATCGCGGACCGCCCCTGGACCCTGACCATCGCCGGCACGCCCGATCACGCCCCCGCGACGGCAACGGAACTGCGCGACGGCATCGCGCGCGCCGGACTGGCGGAACGGATCTTGCTGACCGGAGGTATCGGGGCCGACAGGCTCGCGCAACTCTATAACGAAGCGGATCTTTTCGTGATGTCATCGCTCTATGAGGGTTACGGCATGGTGCTGACCGAGGCCCTGGCGCGCGGCCTGCCGATCGTCACCACGCTGAGCGGTGCCGGCGCCGAGGCCCTGCCTGATGCCGCAGCACTCAAGGTCCCGGCCGGCGACGCTGCGGCACTTGCCAAGGCACTCGCAAGACTGATTGATGCGCCGGCAGAGCGTCGGCAGCGTGCCGATGCCGCGTGGGCCGCAGCCAGCGATTTGACGCGTTGGAGCGAGACCGCGCGCATCGTGGCGCAGGCCTGCGGGCGCGGCGACGGCCGAAAGGTGGGGTAATGGCTGGTTTCTCTCCGGAATGGCTCGCCTTGCGCGAGCCCGCAGATCACGCCGCGCGCAATCCGCAGGTGCTCGCGGCGGTCGGCAGCTATTTCGCCGACAAGGCCTCGCTCTCCGTCCTCGATCTCGGCTGCGGCGCCGGCTCCAACCTGCGCGCCAGCTACACCGCCCTTCCCGACCGCCAGCACTGGACGCTGGTCGACCACGATGCCGATCTCCTCGTCTTCGCCCGCGAGCGCCTCACCGAGTGGGCCGACGAGGCGCGCGAGCAGGGCGAGGAACTCGTGCTCGCCAAGGACGGCAAGACGCTCACGGTCGACACCCGCAAGATCGACCTGAACAAGGATCTCGAATGGGTGCTGGGCTGGCAGCCCGATCTTGTCACAGCCGCCGCCCTCTTCGACCTCGCCTCGAAGCGCTGGATCGAGCGCTTCGTCGCAGCGCTCGCCAGCCAGCACCTGCCGCTCTACGCCGTGCTCACCCATGACGGCCGCGAGACCTGGCTGCCGGAACATCCGGCTGATCCCGGCATCCATGCCGCCTTCGTCGACCATCAGCACCGCGACAAGGGCTTTGGCCCCGCCGCCGGCCCCGATGCCTGCGAAATCATGGCCGAAGCCTTCCGGAAGTCGGGCTTCGCCATCTCCAGCGGCGACAGCAACTGGCTGCTCGATGCGAAGCGCCGGCCCTTGCAGGAGGCGTTGGCGGAAGGCATTGCCACAGCGGTCGGCGAAACCGGCCGCCTCGACCCGAAAACGATCACAGATTGGCTCAAGGCGCGCTGCAAGGCAGAAACAGCCATGATCGGACATCAGGACCTCTGGGCCCGGCCGATCTAGCAACCCGCTATTTCAGCCACGGCAGCATGCGCCGCATCACGCCATCCTTGAGGATCAGGTAGTGGTGCAGCGCCGCGCCGATATGTATCAGCGCGAGCGCGCCGATCGCCAGCGCGAGCTTGCCGTGGATGTCGAGCACGCGCTTGGCTGCCTCCTCGTTGGGCTTGGCCAGTGCGGGCAGGTCGAACAGGTCGAAGATCGTCAGCGCCGGGAACAGCGAAACCCCGATCCAGCCGAGCAGCGGCACGACGAGCAGCAGGCCGTAGAGCAGCCAATGCACCAGATGCGAGGCCGCCTTCTGCCACCAGGCCAGCGTCGGCTCGTCCGGCGGCGCCCCGTGCAGCAGGCGATAGGCGAGCCGGCCGGCGGTCAGCCAGAGCAACAGGAAACCGACGAGCTTATGGGCGCTGTAGAGCCCGTTCGTAAGCCCATCCCAGATATTCAGGACATTGCCGCGATAGCTCATCGCGAGCCCGACGGGGATCATCGCGAAGACCGCGACCACCGTGATCCAGTGCAGCGTCCGGGCAAGCGGGCTGTAGGTACGGGTTGCCGGCATCTCGCCTTGCATCGGAAAGCCTCCTCACCTGCTGCCGGGGCGATATTCATCTCACGTTCAAGCGCATGCGCCCATAGGACGGCGACATGCTCCGGAAGTTCCCGTTTTCGCTTGCCGATGGACACCATCTGACGCGGTTTTGATCATGGAACCGGCGCCCCGTCCGCCACGTTGCTGGCAGAGCGCACTGCAAGGCCCTATATCGATACCCGATGGTGCCCTGGATGCCCCCTCGGCCGGTCGCGCCGGCCCAATCTGACGGACTTTTCGATGCCTGAGTCGCGTACGCTCTTCGGCCCATCCCTCCAGACGGATCTCGTGAAGGTCGAGCGGGCGATCGCCGAGTTTCGCGCCGCCCGCCCGGTCCTGCTCCGCGATGGCGAGCGGCTGGCGCTGGCCCTTTCCGCCGAACTCGCCGACGCCGAGCTGGCTCGCCGCTTCGATACGCTGGCGCAAGGCCGCGGCCATCTCGTGCTGAGCGCCGCGCGCCTGCGCCGCCTGGGTGCCAAGGGACGCCTGGAAACCGGCATTTTCGCATTGCCGACCATCGACACCGCGCGCATCGAGACGCTGGCGCTCAAGATCGACAGCCGCATGGATGCGCCGGTGGCCCCGGCCTCGGCGCTGGATGAGGCTGCGCTCGAACTGGCACGCCTCTCGCTGGTGCTGCCGGCCATCATTCTCGTGCCCGTAAGCGCTAAGGCCGTCGCTGACGAGCCGCTCGTCGAGGTCGAGATCGCGGCGGTGAATGGTTACCGCGCCGAGCAGGCGGCGACGCTGAAGATCGTCGGCCGCGCGCCGGTGCCGCTCGAAGGCGCGCCGGAGACCGAATTCGTCGTCTTCCGCGGCGGCGAGGGCCTGCGCGACCAGGTCGCGATCATCGTCGGCAAGCCCGATCTCGCGGCCGCCGTGCCGGTGCGCCTGCACTCCGCCTGCCTGACCGGCGATCTCTTCGGCTCGCTGAAATGCGATTGCGGCGACCAGCTGCGCGAGACGGTGCAGTGGATGGCCGAGAACGAGGGCGGTATCCTGCTCTATCTCGACCAGGAAGGCCGCGGCAACGGCATCTCCAACAAGATGCGCGCCTACAAGCTGCAGAGCCAGGGTTGGGACACCTATGACGCCGACGAGGTCCTCGGCTTCGATCTCGACCAGCGCCATTTCGACTTCGCCGCGACGATGCTGAAGCAGCTCGGCGTTTCCAGCGTCGTGGCGCTGACCAACAACCCGCAGAAGATCGGCGCGATCGAAGCGGCAGGTCTCGAGGTCGCGGCGACGCAGCGCGTCCTTGGTCGCCCGAACGCGCATAATGTCCGCTATCTCGCCTCCAAGCGTGATCGCGCCGGCCATTTCATCGACATGGACGCGCTGATGGCGCGCGCCGCCCCGACGGATTGACCGCGTTCCCGCTCGTGATCAGGCCAGGCTGATGCCCGCGCCCGACGACACCCTGCCCGACAGTCCCGGACGCTGGCCGCTCGCCAGCGTCTGCGCGGTCGTGTTCATCGCCTGGCTTGCCCTGTCATGGCCCTGGCTCTCGGGCACGCTGACCATACCTTGGGACGCCAAGGCGCATTTCCATCCGCAGCTCCAGTTCCTCGCCGATGCCTTCCACAAGGGCCTCTCGCCGTTCTGGACGCCCTATGTCTTCTCCGGCTCGCCGCAGGTCGCCGATCCGCAATCCCTGATCTTCTCGCCCTCCTTCGCCTTGATCGCCGCTCTGAATCCCGCTCCGGATTTCCGGTGGAGCGACGGCGCCCTGCTCGGCACCCTGCTGCTCGGCGCTCTGTCGATCGTCATGATCTTCCGCGATCGCGGCTGGCATCCGGCCGGCGCGGTGGTCGCAGCGCTCTCCTTCGCCTTCGGCGCGGCGGCCGCCTGGCGCATCCAGCATGTCGGGCAGGTGCTGAGCCTCGGCTATTTCGCGATCACGCTTTTCCTGCTCTCGCGGGCGCTGGAGCGCAGCTCGATCGCCTATGGCATCGCCGCCGGCATCGCCTCCGGCTTCATGGTGCTGGGACGCGATCAGGTCGCGCTTCTGGGCGTCTATGTCTTGGCCGGCCTGACCATCGCCGCCATCCTGATGGCGCAGAGCCCATGGCGCGCCTTCCGCACCAGCCTGCCGCCACTCATCGCTGGTACGCTCGGCGCCATCCTCGTCGCAACCGTCCCGATCCTGCTGACCGCCTTCATCGCGCAGGAATCGAACCGCCCCGTCATCGATTTCGTCGAGGCCGGCAAAGGCTCGCTCCACCCGGCTGCCCTGCTGACCGGGCTCTTCGCCAATCTCTACGGAGCAGCCGGCCCGCTCGCCGATTTCTGGGGCGCGCCAAGCCCGGCCTGGGAGGCGCGCTTCGGGCCGCTCAGCCTCTTCCTCGCCCGCAACATGAGCCAGCTCTATCTCGGCCTGCTGCCGATGGGACTGATCCTGACGGTCGGCCTCGTCCGCGGCGCGCTCTGGCGGCGCGAGATCGTCCCGCTCACCGTCGCCGCGATCATCGTCCTGCTCTTCGCGCTCGGCCGCTACACGCCGGCCTTCAGGGTGCTGTTCGAACTGCCCGGCATCAGCTTCTACCGTCGCCCGGCCGATGCGCTCTTCATCCTCGGCGCCCTGCTCGCTTTGCTCGGCGGCTACCTGACCCATCTCGTCATGACCGGCGCAGCCCCCAAGGCGCGGCCATGGCAGATCGCCCTCGAAGCACTGATCTTCGCGGGTGCGCTCGCCCTCGCGCTCTGGCTCGCCTGGACGGTCGGGCGCATCCCGGTCGCCACCATGCCGCTGATCATCGCGGCGCTCTGCGGCATGCTCTCGCTCGGCGGCCTCATCGCTGCGCGCGGACTATCGAGACGCGGTTCCGTCCTCGCAGCGACCATCGTGCTGGCGGCGACATTGACCATGGATCTCGCCGTCAACAATGGCCCGAGCGAATCCACCGCCCTGCCCGCACAGACCTATGACGTGCTCCGCAAGGACAGCAGCAACGACACCATTGCGCTGCTGAAGCGCGAAACGGCCCGCACCATGGCGCCAGACCGGCGCGACCGCATCGAGCTCGCGGCCATCGATTTCCACTGGCCGAATGCCAGCCTCGTCCACGACCTCGACAACACGCTGGGCTACAACCCGCTGCGCCTCGGCCTCTATAGCAAGGCGACCGGTGCGGGGGACCATGTCGCCCTGCCCGACCAGCGCGCCTTCTCCCCGCTGATGCCGGGCTATCGCTCGCTGCTCGCCGACATGCTGGGTCTGCGCTTCATCGCGACCGGCGTACCCGTCGAACAGATCGACAAGGGCCTGAAACCCGGCGACCTCAGGCAGATCGCCCGCACCAAGGACGCCTTCGTCTACGAGAACCCGCGCGCCCTGCCGCGCGTGCTGCTGGTCACCGAGGCGCGGAAGGCGGATTTCGACGCGATCCTCAAGACCGGCGCATGGCCCGAAGGTTTCGATCCACGCCGCACCGTCCTGCTCGACCGCGATCCCCCGCCCTTGCCCACCGGCCCGCTTGGAGCGAACAGCGTCGCGATCCGCGACTACGGCACCACGACAGTGACGCTGGCAGCCGAGACCGCGCGCGGCGGCTATCTCGTGCTCAACGATGTCTGGCACCATTGGTGGCAGGTCGAGATCGACGGCCAGCCCGCCGAATTGCTGCGCGCCAATGTCCTGTTCCGCGCCGTCGTCGTACCGCCCGGCAAGTCGACGGTGCGCTTCGTCTTCCGCCCGCTGCAAGGCCTCTGGCACGACATCGCCACGCATCTGCGCAAGCCTCCGGCAACGCAGCCCGGATAGCGGCAGGCTGCGACCGGAAGGCGAAAATCACCTCTCCTGCCAGTTTTGGCCGCGCTATCGTGGCAGAGAGCCCGCCTGACAACCAGACTTGCGAGACAACCATGACGGCGGCACCCGCTTCGATCCGGGGCGAGAAGGCGACGCGGCGCGAATGGCTCGGCCTGATCGCGATCGCGCTGCCCTGCATGATCTATTCGATGGATCTGACGGTGCTGAACCTCGCGGTGCCGACGCTGACGCGCGAATTGAAGCCCAGCGCCAGCCAGCTGCTCTGGATCATCGACATCTACGGCTTCATGGTCGCCGGCTTCCTGATGACCATGGGCACGCTGGGCGATCGCATCGGCCGTCGCCGCCTGCTGATGATCGGCGCCGCCTTCTTCGGCGTCGCCTCGACGGTGGCCGCCTTCTCGAACAGCGCGGAGATGCTGATCGCGATGCGCGCCGTGCTCGGCATCGCCGGCGCAACGCTCGCGCCCTCGACGCTCTCGCTGATCACCGTGATGTTCACCGACGAGAAGGAGCGCACCTTCGCCATCTCGATGTGGATCGCCAGCTTTTCGGCCGGCGCGATTATCGGCCCGGTCGTCGGCGGCTTCCTGATCGAATATTTCTGGTGGGGCTCGGTCTTCCTGATCGCCGTGCCGCCGATGCTGCTCCTGCTCGCGATCGGTCCCATCCTGCTGCCGGAGTACCGCGCCCCGAATGCCGGCAGCCTCGATGTCTTCAGCGCGCTGCTCTCACTCGCGGCCGTGCTGAGCCTCGTTTACGGCATCAAGCACTGGGCGGCCGAGGGCTTCGACTGGCTGGCCGCAGCGGCGATCCTCGTCGGGCTCGCCTTCGTCCTGATTTTCATCCGGCGCCAGAAGCGGCTCGCCGACCCGATGGTCGATCTCGCGATGTTCCGGATTCCCGCCTTCCGGGCGGCGCTCGCGATCAACCTCGCCGGCATCCTGTTCATGTTCGGCAGCTTCATCTTCATGGCGCAGTATTTCCAGCTCGTCGCCGGTTTGACGCCGCTGCAAGCCGGGCTCTGGTCGCTGCCTTCGGCTATCGCCTTCACGCTCGCCTCCTTCGTCACGCCCGCACTGGTCGGGCGCTACAAGCCGGCGACCTTGATGGCCGGCGGCATGGCGCTCTCGGCGATCGGCTTCACCTGGCTCGTCTTCGCACCGAGCCTGATCCAGATCGTCGCGGCCTCCGTCGTGTTCTCGATCGGCTTCACGCCGGTGATCACGCTGACGACCGGCATCGTCGTCGGCTCGGCCCCGCCCGAGCGCACCGGAGCGG
The DNA here is from genome assembly GCF_058783685.1 of Allobosea sp. FW305-C-101. Classification (NCBI taxonomy): domain Bacteria; kingdom Pseudomonadati; phylum Pseudomonadota; class Alphaproteobacteria; order Hyphomicrobiales; family Alloboseaceae; genus Allobosea; species Allobosea sp. FW305-C-101. Next base: position 127,135 of record NZ_JBYSYT010000002.1, read on the forward strand.
CCTCGGCCATGTCGGAAACCTCGGCCGAACTCGGCGGCGCGCTCGGCATCGCCGTGCTCGGCAGCCTGGGCGCCGCGCTCTATCGCAACCGCATGGCGGATATCGCGGTGTCCGGCGTCAGTACGGACGCGCTCGCTCCGGCTCGCTCGACTTTGGGCGGTGCACTGGCGCTGGCCGCGGGGCTTTCGCCCGATCAGGCCGGCCCGATGCTGGCGCGGGCCAGCGAAGCCTTTATGGTCGGCTTCCGCGCGGCAGCGATCCTGTCGATCATCGGCATGCTGCTCTGCATCGTCATCACGCTGACGACCTTGCGCGACGCCCGCACGGGCGACGCGCACTGAACACGCGCCTCAGGCCAGCGCGCCCATCGCCGCGATCGGCTGGACGGGCAATCCGTCCATCACCTTGGCGAGGCCGGCCGCATCGACCTCCCCGCCCCGCATCGTCTCGTCACGATGGATGCCGCCGGCTATGAACAGGCTGTCAAAGCCCATCAGGCGTGCACCGGCCAGATCGGTGCGCACCGCATCGCCGATCACCAGCACCTTGCCGGTCTCAACCGGCCGGCCGCCGCGCGCATCGGCCGCCGCCGCGAGCGCAAGGTCATAGGCCGGGCGATAGGGCTTGCCGGCCCAGGCGACGGAGCCGCCGAGTTCCTCGTAGATCGTCGCCAGCGCACCGGCGCAGGGCAGCAGGTCCTCGCCGACATGCACGACGAGATCGGGATTGCCGCAAATGAAGGGCAGGCCGCGCCGGGCAAAGCGCTCCAGCAATGGCCGGTACTGCTCCGGCGTCTCGGTGCGGTAGTCGTTGAGCTCGGTCGCGACGACGATATCCGCCTTGTCCTCGTCGACGAGCGTGACATCGAGCCCGTCGAACACGGCCCGGTCGCTCTGCCAGCCGATATGGTAGGCGCGCTTGTGATGGCTCTCAGCGATCAGGGCGCGCGTGACGTCACCGGACGTGACCAGCCGGTCCCAGGCCTCGCGCGGCACGCGCTTGGCATCGAGCAGCCCGGCGACCTGCTGCGACGGCCCCGGCGCGTTCGAGAGCAGCACCACCGTGCCGCCGCGTTCGCGATAGGCCATCAAGGCCTCGCAGGCCGGCTCCAGCGCCCAGAGCCCGTCATGCACGACGCCCCAGACATCGCTGATCAGCACATCGTAGCGGGCGAGGAGATCGCCTGCCCTCTTCAGAACCGGAACGCTCATCAGGAACGCGCCTCCGCGGCGATGCGTGCCTCGACATCGGCGCGGCGCGGCAGCGGCGCGACTGCGCCATAGCCCAGCGTCGACAGCGCCGCCGCGACATTGGCATAGGCGCCGGCGGCGAAGGCATCGCCCGTTCGCAGGTATTCGGCGAGGAAGGCGCCGTCATAGCAGTCGCCCGCGCCGGTCGCGTCGATCGCATCGACCTTGATCGGCCGGAAGCGCTCGCGCCGGACCGGCGTCGCCACCAGCGAGCCCTCATGGCCGAGCGTCAGCGCGACCACGCGCGCACCGAGGCCGAGATAGAAATCGACGATGGCGTCGGGGTTGTTCAGGCCGGTGAGCTGCGTCGCATCGTCGAGGCCGGGCAGGATGATGTCGGCCATGGCGCAGGCGGCGTGGACAATCGCCCTAGCGCGGGTCAGCGGCCAGAGCTTCAGGCGCAGATTGGTGTCGTAGGCGGTGAGCACACCGGCCTTGCGCGCGGTATCGAATGCATCGAACACCGCGTCGCAGGCGCTGGCCGAGATCGCCTGGCTGATGCCGGAGGCCTGGATGATCCGGGCGGAGCGGATCAGGTCTCGCGGCAGGTCGCGCGGACCGTAGAGGCTCGCGGCCGATCCGGCGCGCAGATAGGAGAAGACGTGACCGGAAGGGCCGTGATCGACGAAATAGAGGCCGGTCGGCGCGCTCGGATGGGTCGCGACATGGCTGTCGTCGACGCCTTCGCGCTTCCACAGACCGCGGATCGAATGGCCGGCACTGTCATCGCCGAGTGCACCGAGATAGCCGACCGACATGCCCTGACGCGCCGCCGCGACCGCGCAGTTCGAGGTGTCGCCGCCATGGCCGAACAGGAAGGCGCCGCTCTCGGCGCGGGTCGCATTGAACTCGCCGAGCGGTTCGCCGAGGCAAAGGAGATCGAAGCGGCTGTCGGTCACGTTTCAAACCATTCAGATGGCGTGGGAACGCCGGGAACACAGCCTTCCTAGAACATCGAATGGCAAAGTGAAATCCGCTGTCGGCGAAGAATTCGACGGCCGAGGATGCCTGCGGCCGCGCCTATTCCGCCGCCTCGCGCTTCGGCGCCGCGCTCATCAGCCGGTCCGCCAGCTTGACGATCTCCTGGCGCAAGGCCGCGTCGTTGACGCCCGCACATCCTGCCCGGCGAAGACCGGAAATCTCGTCCATGAGCTTGGTGCGATCGTCCCGCGCCTGGGTCAGCGCGCCCTGCAGCGTCTGAAGCTCGGCGCGCAGCATCTCGATCTGGCTCTCGCGTTCGTTCTGAGCGTCCTGCAAGGTCGCGACCTCCTCCCGGTTTCGCCGCTTGGCCGCCTCATGGTCGTCCTTCGCAGCAGCCAGCGCCAGGTCCAGTGCTCCACGCATATCCCTGGTCGCGGCATGGTCGGCCTGTTCCTGCCGAAGCTGCGTGTCGAGCTGCTGTGCCGCCACGCCTGCCGCGCTGGCGCGGGCATCGGCCGCCGCGAGCCCGGCCTCGGCCTGTGCGGCCCGCGCATCGAAGGCATCGGCCCGCACCCGCTCGCCATCGCGCTCACCGGTCATCGCGCGCAGCGCCGCCTCGCTCTGGACGAGGCGCTTCTCGGTCACGGCGAGCTTGTTCGCAAGCTCGTCGCCCTTGGCCTGCAGCACCATGATGCGGGTTCCGTCCTCGACCTGCGCGACGCGCAATTTCTCGGCGCCATTGCGGCTCTCGGCCAGTTCCCGCTCGCGCTCCGCCAGCAAGGTCTCGATCCGCCCGACCGCCTCCCGCTCACGATCCAGCTCGCCGTTGCGCGCGACCAGATCGGCGCCGGTGCCGGTCAAGGCCGAGCGCGTCTCTTCCAGATTGCGTTCGAGGCTCGCGAGATCCGCCACCCGCTTCTCCAGCGTGGCAGTTGTTTCACCATGGCCGGACCGTTCACTGGCGAGCGCGGTCTGCGTATCGGCAAGCTCGCCGCGTGTCTGCGCGAGATCGATTTCGAGCCCGCCGATCCGGGCGTCGCGCTCGCCGAGCTCGCGTTCCAGCCGGCCGATCGTCATGTCGCGCCGGCCGAGTTCCTGCATCGCGCCGGCCTTGGCGGCGAAGCCGCGCTCGGCATCTTGCTCGGCCGAGCGCATGCGCAGGGCAAGCTCGGCGCGCAGATGATCGCGATCGGCAGCGATTTCGGCGAGCGACAACGGGAATGCGGCCTCGGCCCGCTTGCGCGCCAGCCTGTCGGCCCGCCGCGCCAGCGCCGGCACGGCCGCCAGGGCCATGAGGGCGGCGCAGAGGAAGCCGAGCGCGAACAGCATGGCGGCTTCGATCAAGTCTCAGGACTCCCGGCTATGGGCTGAGGCCGAATCTGCCATGGCAGGGGCGCCATGGCCAGAGGTAGTCGCCCCGGCCTAGAACGGGTTCCAGGTCGCCTGCTGCGTGAACTTGAGATAGCCGAGATTGACGCCGAGCCGCCAGCCGACGCCGGTGCGGATCGGCACCACGGTGATGCCCTCGGCCGTGAGCGCGGTGAAACCGAAGCCGCCGATGAAATAGGCCGAGCCATCGACACCGGCGAAGCGCTGGTAGAGCGCGTCGACCACCGGCAGGTTGTAGACCAGCATCATCGTGCGCGCGCCCTCGCCGCCGAAATCGAAGCCGATCGAAGGTCCTTGCCAGAATACGCGGCGGTCACCGGCATTACGGGTATAGAGCTGGCCCTCGCCATAGCGCAGACCACCGACGAAGGCGCCGGAGGCTTCCTGGCCAAGGACATAGCCGTTCGGCTCGCCCCAGCGGCGCACCGCCTCCTCGATCGTCAGCGCAAGCCCACGCGAGACGTTGCCGAAGAACTTGTGGCCGGAGCCGACGAGTTCGTTCTGGGTGAACGATTGCTGTTCCTTGTACTTCTGAGCGAGCGCCGGAAGCGGCATCCCGCTCAGGCTCGCGCCGGCCACGGCGAGACCGCCCGTGATCAGATTGCGGCGGGTCTGGGTCATCAGCGACATCTCCAGGCAGGGCGCCAGACAAGGCAGAGCGCCGGGGCGGTTCGATCGTCCGTCCGCTCGGCACCGGCGAAGGCTGCGCGGCAGCCGGCCCGGGATGGAGGCGAGACGGGCCGGGGGGCGGGCCGATCCTGGGCCATCCGCCGCCCGACCGAACGTCGAAACGTGACGCTCGGCGAATGCGAATCAATTCGGTAACGGATTTGATACGCCGTAAATCTATCCAAGGCGTGAAGATTCCGGAGAGCCGCTTGGCCCGGGATGAGGTCCCATTGAGGATTTGATGCGATGAAGGCCGCAACAAGGCAGCGCTGGGTCTTGCTCGCGGCTGGTCTCTCGATCCTCTCCCCGACCGGACGGCCAGCCCTGGCGAGTACCCCTTCCGCCACGCCGGCCGCGGCGACGCCCGTGCCCTTCCCGACCCTGCCGGACATGCCGTCGCTCGGCGAGGTGATGCAGCGGGACCTGCACACCGGTCTCGCCATCAACGGCTTCGATCCGGTCTCCTATCGACTCGGCGCAAAGCCGCTGGCCGGACGCGCCGAATATGAGCTCATCCAGAACCGTTTCGTCTGGCGCTTTGCCTCGCAGGCCAATCTCGAAGCCTTCCGCGACGCTCCGCAGATCTACGCGCCGGCCTTTGGCGGCTTCGATCCAACCGGTGTCGCCAATGGCGTCGCCGTCGAAAGCGATCCCAGCCTGTTCGCGGTGATCGGATCGCGCCTTTACCTGTTCCGCTCGGCCGAGAACCGCCAGCGTTTCCTGCGGGAAGCCGGCTTGCTGGCGCAGGCCGAAAGCCGCTGGAACGCCGTGCTGCGCTCCGTCGCCCGCTAGCCGCTCGGCCTTAGCCGCCACAATCCCCGGCGATCGCCTGCCGGGCCAGAGCTTCGCTCGATGCCGCCACGAAAGGCGGGTTGCGGAACTGCCGCTCGCTGCGGCCGTAATCCGGCAGCGTGCCGTCCAGGGTCAGCACGATCCCGCCCGCCGCCGAGAGAATGGCATCGCCGGCAGCGATGTCCCATTCCATCGTCTGGCCGCAGCGGACATGGATATCGGCCTCGCCCGAGGCGATCATCCCGAATTTCACCGCCGACGAGACCGGGATGCCCTTGCTGCAACACATCGAGGCCGCGATGCCGTCGCTGCGACCGTCGCCATGGAAGCGGCTGACCAGCGCGACCGGCCCCTCGCCCGGCACGGCCCGGACGCTCGTCCGCCGCGCTTCGCCCAGAAGGGCGCCGTCCGGAGCGAAGTCCTGTTCAAAGGCATGCTCGCCTGAGAACCAGAGTCGTCCGATGGCCGGGGCCGCGATCGCGCCCGCGATCGGGCGGCCGTCGCTGACCACGGCGATCGCCACGCAGTAGCTGTCGCCGCCCGCAAGGAACTCGCGCGTGCCGTCGAGCGGGTCGAGCAGGATGAAGATCGCGCCGGGCGCCGCGTCCTGCGCGGTTTCCTCGCTGACGATCGGAAAGCCCGGCAGCAGGCGCGCCAAAGCCTCCTTGGCGGCATGGTCGGCCGCAAGGTCGGCGGAGCAGACGGGCGTGCCGTCGCTCTTCATCCGGACGTCGCGTGCTGCGCGCTTCGCCAGCAGGACCGCGGCGCTCACGCCGGCAGCTTCCGCCAATTTGCGCCCCAGCCCGTCGCGATCGCGCAGGCGGGGATCGTCATGGCCGATCATCGCGGCCCATCCTTCCCGTGATCGCTCCCGATATGGCGATTAACCACATGAAAACCAAGATGCCAGCATATCAAGCGACAACGACGCCCCAATTCCGGCGCATCACCGTTTCCCAGGACCCAGCCCCCATGACCGACATCTCGCTCGAGCCGCTCGATCTGGCTGCGCTTCTCTGCAGCCGTGTCTGTCATGACGTGATCAGCCCGGTCGGCGCGATTGTCAACGCTCTCGAGGTTCTGGAGGAAGACGATCCGTCGATGCGCGATTTCGCGCTGGAGCTGATCAAGAAGAGCGCGCGCGCCGCCTCGGCCCGCCTGCAATTCGCCCGTCTCGCCTTCGGCGCAGCCGGTTCCGCCGGCGCGATGATCGATCTCGGCGATGCCGGCAATGTCGCCAACGGCTTCCTCAACGATGAGAAGCTCTCGCTCGACTGGGAGGCGCCGCGCGCCCTGCTGCCGAAGAACCAGGTCAAGCTCCTGCTCAACCTGCTGGTGCTGGCGACGCAGGCCGTGCCGCGCGGCGGCAAGCTCGTCTCGCGCGCGACTGTCGAGGGCGAGCAGGGCACGTTCGAGATCACCGCGACCGGCTCGCATGCCCGGATTCCCGCCCATGTCGAGGAGCTCATCGCCGGGCGTTCGGAGACGGGCACGATCGACGCCCATGCCGTCCAGCCGCTCTATACCGGCATGGTCGCCCGCGCCGCCGGGATGGGCATCACCTTCGCCATCGAGGGCGACACGGTGACGATCAAAGCCACCAAGGCTGCGTGAACGATCGTTACCGGTCGAGGCGCGATCTCAACCGATCATAAACCGTTCTCCTGCTTTAGTTCCTGCAGCGTTCCGCGTTGAGTGAAGTTCCTGCATGGACGAGCTGCTGCAAGAGTTCCTGACGGAGACCGGCGAGAATCTCGACACGGTCGATCGGGAACTCGTTCGCTTCGAGCAGGACCCCAACGACCGCGACATCCTGCGGAACATCTTCCGGCTGGTCCATACGGTGAAGGGCACCTGCGGCTTCATCGGCCTGCCCCGGCTGGAAGCGCTGACCCATGCCGCCGAGTCGGTGATCGGGCAGTTCCGTGATGGTGCGACCGTCAAGCCCAGCGCCGTCACCGCGATCCTGGAGACCATCGACCGGATCAAGGACATTCTGGCCGAGCTCGCCGAAAAGGGGCAGGAGCCGGAAGGCAATGACGAGACGCTGATCGGCGAGTTGTTCGCGCTGGCCGAGCATGCCAAGGGCGAGCTCAAGCTGAATCCGCCGGCCGATCCTTCGCTCGATCCGGTCGCGGCTTATCTCGCGCGCCACGGCCAGGCCGCCCCTGTCGCGAGCAGCGCGGAAGACATCATCTTTCGCAGCGCGCCGGGCCCGCAGCGCGGTCCCGACGGTCGGATCGAAGGCCACGAAATCGCCGCCCCGGCCGAGGAGACGCATGGCCCGGTGCGCAGCAGCAACACGGGCCCGGCCACGCTGCGCGTCAATGTCGATACGATCGAGCATCTGATGACGATGGTCTCGGAGCTGGTCCTGACGCGCAACCAGCTCCTCGAGGTCTCCAGGCGGCAGGAGGATGCCGGGCTCAAGGCCCCGCTCCAGCGCCTGTCGCTGATCACCGCCGAACTGCAGGACGGCGTGATGAAGACGCGCATGCAGCCGATCGGCAACGCCTGGTCGAAGCTGCCGCGCATCGTGCGCGATCTCAGCGCCGAACTGGGCAAGCGCATCGAACTGATCACCGAAGGCGCCGAGACCGAGCTCGACCGGCAGATCCTCGACCTGATCAAGGACCCGCTGATCCACATGGTCCGCAACTGCGCCGACCATGCGATCGAATTGCCGGCCGACCGGCGCGAGGCCGGCAAGCCCGAGCACGGCACGATCCGCCTCGCCGCCTATCACGAGGGCGGCTCGGTCACGATCTCGATCGCCGATGACGGGCGCGGCCTCAACATCGAGCGCATCCGCGATAAGGCCATCGCCAAGGGCCTGGCCACGGAGGCGGAGCTTGAACGGCTGAGCGACGGCCAGATCGGTCGCTTCATCTTCCATCCCGGCTTCTCCACCGCCGACAACGTGACGGCAGTCTCGGGCCGCGGCGTCGGCATGGATGTCGTCAAGGCGAATGTCGATTCGATCGGCGGCACGGTCGATGTCGCGAGCCGCCCCGGCCTCGGCACGACCATCACCATCAAGATCCCGCTGACCCTCGCCATCATCTCCGCGCTGATCGTGGTCGCCGGCGAGGACCGCTACGCCATCCCCCAGATCGCCGTGCGCGAGCTGGTGCGGGCGAAGGCCGGCGACGACAACCGCATCGAGGAGATCAACGGCGCTCCGGTGCTGCGGCTGCGCGGGCGCCTGCTGCCGATCGTCTCGCTGCCGGGGCTGATGGCCTCCTCCGGCAAGGAACATGCCGGGCGGACGGATGGCGAGGGCTTCATCGTCGTCACCCAGATCGGCGAGCGGCAATTCGGCATTCTCGTCGACAGCGTCTTCCACACCGAGGAAATCGTGGTGAAGCCGATGTCGAGCAAGCTGCGCCACATCCACCTGTTTTCCGGCAACACGATCCTCGGCGACGGCACCGTCGTGCTCATCGTCGATCCCAACGGCGTCGCGCGCCTGGTCGGGGCGGCGATCACCGAGGATGTCCAACAGGAACCGCGCGAGGCGGCAGCCCAGGTGCATCGCGGCGAGCGTACGACCATGCTCGTCTTCCGCGCCGGCACCGGCAGCCTCCAGGCGCTGCCGCTCTCCCTCGTCACGCGGCTGGAGGAGATCGAGGCCGGCGAGTTCCAGCGCAGCGGCAGCCGCACATTGCTGCATTATCGCGGGCGCCTGGTTCCGGTGACGCCGGTGGCGGAGACGCAGCTGCGCGACAAGGGCATCCAGCCGCTGGTCATCGTCTCGAACGGCGACCTCACGGTGGCGCTCGCCGTCGAGGCCATCGTCGACATCGTCGAGGACACCTTCGAGCTGGAAATGGCGGCGGCGGAGGAGCGTGGCATCATCGGCTCGGCCATGATCCGCGGCCGCGCTACCGACGTTCTCGATCTCGCCCACTATCTGCCGCTGAACGAGCCCGGCTGGCTCGCGGGCGGGCGCAGCGCGGAGCTTCCCGGCCGGATCCTGCTGGTCGAACCTTCCGACTTCCTGCGCGACATGCTCGGCCCGGTCCTGAAGGCTTCGGGCCGGACCATCGCGACCCTGTCCGACTTCAGCGAGACGGGGCTCGCCGGCGGCGAGCCGATCATGACCGCGATGCTCGATCTCGATCGCGACAGCGACGCCGCCTTCGCCTTTGCCGCGATCCTGCGCGAGCGGACCAAGGGGGAGCGCCTGCGCATCCTCGGGCTCACCACTTGCGCCACGCCGGACCTGCACATGCGGGCTGTCCAGGCCGGTTTCGACGATGTCGTCGCGAAATTCGACCGTCGCGCCCTGCTGAGCGAGCTCAATACGGCCGGCGCCGACCTGAGGCATGCGGCATGATGGCGAACGAACCTCATTCTCCCGTGCCCGCCGCGCCTGGCTTCGGCGATTCGCTCGACTACGTGACGATCCGCGTCGGCGAGCAGCTGCTCGGTCTGCCGATCGGCCGCGTCCAGGACGTCTTCATCGCCAACCGCATCACGGTCGTCCCGCGCGCGCCCGACGAGATCGTCGGCCTGATCAACCTGCGCGGCCGCATCGTCACAGCGATCTGCCTGCGCAAGCGGCTTGGGCGCCCCGCTCCCCTGCGGCTCGACGGACAGGGCCGCACCGAATTGACCGCGATCGGCATCGACCATGGCGGCGAGGCCTACGCGCTCATCGTCGATGCGGTCGGCGAGGTCATCCGGCTCGACCGGTCCACCTTCGAGCCGCTTCCGGTTCATCTCGATCGCGTCTGGGCGGCGCTGGCGACGGGCATCCATCGCCTGGCCGGCGAGCTTCTCGTCGTCCTCGACCTCGACGCCGTCCTCGATCTCGACCTTCGCAGCGCGGCCTGATGGCAGCGCCACAGTTTTTGGAGACCCAGTCATGAAATACTGCCTCGTCGTCGACGACTCAGCGGTGATCCGCAAGGTGGCCCGCCGCATCCTGGAAGGGCTGCAGTTCCGCATCGCCGAGGCCGAGGATGGCGCGCGCGCCATCGACGCCTGCAAGGGCGAGATGCCGGACGCCGTGCTGCTCGACTGGAACATGCCGATCATGGACGGCTACGAGTTCCTGCGCACACTGCGCCAGATGCCGGGCGGCAAGCGCCCCAAGGTGGTCTTCTGCACCACCGAGAACGACATCGCCCATATCGCCCGCGCCATGCACGCAGGCGCCGACGAATACATCATGAAGCCCTTCGACAAGGAGATCGTGGCTTCGAAATTCCATCAGGTCGGATTGCTCTGAGTGGAAGCCTGCCGATGCGACAGGGCATCGGCGACGCCTTGACCGAGATGCCTTCGCCTATGCCGCCAGCCTAGAGAGAAACATGCCGATGTTGTCTCCGCGCGCGCTTCCCGCAAGCCCCGCATCGCGGCACAAAACCGTGGTGATCGCCGACGATTCCGTCGTTGTGCGCGGGCTCTTCGCGCGCTGGCTGGGCGAGGCCGGCAATTTCCATGTCGTCGCCGTCGCCGGCGACGGCGAGACCGCGGTCGCCCATGCCACCCGCTTCAAGCCCGACGTGATGGTGCTCGACCTCGACATGCCTGGCGTCGACGGCGCCGCCGCCCTGCCCCAGATCCTCAGGGAAAGCCCGAATACCGGCGTCCTGCTCGCGGCGACCCTGAACGAGCGCAACACCCGCCTCGCGCTGGAATGCATGACGCGGGGCGCCATGGACGTGGTCTCGAAGCCCGATAGCCGAAGCGGCATGACGCTGTCGCTCGACTTCCGCAGCGAGTTCCTGCTCAAGCTCGGTAACATCGTCCACACGCCGGTCAGGCCTGGCGCGCTGCCGCCGGAGATCGACACCGACCTGCCGCATGCCGGGCCCGTCAACCTGCGTCCGCTCGTCTCGGTGATGCCGCGCTATCTCGTGATCGGCGCCTCGACGGGCGGCCCTCGCGCCGTCGCCAAGGTGCTGTTCGACATCGGCGAGGGCCTCAACGACCTCACCACGATCGTCGTCCAGCATATGCCGCCGCTCTTCACCGCCTCCTTCGCCGAGCAGGTCGCCAACCATATCGGCGTCCCCGCCCGCGAGCCTTTCGACGGCGAGCGCCTGATGCGCGGCACGGTCTATATCGCGCCCGGCGGCCGCCATCTCGGCATCGACCGCCGGCTCGGCCATATCGTCGCCCGCATCGGCGACGAGCCGCCCGTCAATTTCTGCCGGCCGGCCGTCGATGTGCTGTTCGGCGATGCCGCCCGCCATCTCGGCGCGGCCGCTCTCGGCCTCGTCCTCACCGGCATGGGCAGCGACGGCACCGATGGCGCCGGAGCCTTGCGTAAGGCTGGCGCCGCGGTCATCGCCCAGGACGAGCCGAGCAGCACCATCTGGGGCATGCCCGGCTCGGTCGTGCGGGCCCGCCATGCCAGCACCGTGGTCGCGCTCGACGAAATCGGCGCCTCGATCCGCTGCCTCGTGCGCGGGGTGCAGACGGCATGACCGAAGCCGATTTCGCCTTCCTGCGCCTTCTGCTGCAACAGCGCTCCGGCCTGTCGCTGACCGCCGACAAGCGCTATCTCGCCGAGAGCCGGCTCGGCATCCTCTGCCGCCGGCGCGGCATCGCCGATCTCGAGGCGCTCGTCCGCCAGCTCAGGCTCTCCCGCGATCCGGGCCTCGAAAGCGCCGTGGTCGATGCGATGACCACGAACGAGACCCTGTTCTTCCGCGACCAGACGCCGTTCAACCTGTTCCGCGACGTCATCCTGCCCGAGCGGCTCGCCGCCAACGCCGCCAGCCGCTCGCTGCGGATCTGGTGCGCCGCCGTCTCCAGCGGCCAGGAGGCCTATTCGCTGGCCATGCTGATCGACGAGCTCGGCGACCGGCTCGCCGGCTGGAAGATCGAGATTCTCGGCACGGACATCTCCGCGGAGATCCTGGAAAAGGCCCGCGCCGGCATCTACAGCCAGTTCGAAATCCAGCGCGGACTGCCAATCCAGATGCTGCTGAAGCATTTCCAGCAGGTCGGCGACAAATGGCAGGTCTCTCAGCGCATCCGCGCGATGGTCGAGTTCAAGCAGCACAACCTGCTGGAGCGCAACGACCAGTTCGGCCGCTTCGACGTGGTCTTCTGCCGCAACGTCCTGATCTATTTCGACGTGCCGACCAAGGTGAAGGTGCTGGAGATGCTGACGCCGCGCCTAGTGCCGGACGGTGCCTTCGTGCTCGGCGCGGCCGAAACCGTGCTGGGACTGGCGACGAAGCTGACCTGCGACCCGCAGCACCGCGGTCTCTACCGGCACGCCGGGATGGCAGCCGCCCCCGTCGCCACCTCTCCTGCGCCAAGTCTGCGGCCGCGCCCCGCCATCACCGCCACCGCGCTGCGCGGCTGAGAGCCGAAGCCACCCGTTGCCGGAATAGCCTCGTCATTCCGGGGCTTCGCGTCAGCGAAGAGCCCTGAACCCATGAACACGACGCTGTTCCAGTTCGTGACGCTCGCCACAAGCCCGGCCAAGACGGCGGATGTCGTGTCCATGGGTTCCGGGCTCGCCTTTCGGGCGCCCCGGAATGACGACGCTGAGACATTCAGCTCCGACGGCCATTAGCGACGGACACCGCACAAACAAAAACCCCGCCTCTCGGCGGGGTCCCCGTCGACCTGTCGTGTACATCCGACGATCAGGTCAAGAACTGGTATGCCGTCGCTTCATGACCGCCCGATGACGGGCGGGCGACGGAAATGCATCAGGCCGGGATGCGCTCGTCGACTTCGGACGGCTCGCGCAGCACGTAGCCGCGGCCCCAGACGGTCTCGATGTAGTTCTTGCCGTCCGACGCGTTGGCGAGCTTCTTGCGCAGCTTGCAGATGAAGACGTCGATGATCTTGAGTTCGGGCTCGTCCATGCCGCCATAGAGATGGTTGAGGAACATCTCCTTGGTGAGCGTCGTGCCCTTGCGGAGCGAGAGCAGCTCCAGCATCTGGTATTCCTTGCCGGTCAGGTGCACGCGGGCGGCATCGACCTCGACCGTCTTGGTGTCGAGATTGACGACCAAGTCGCCGGTGGTGATGACCGACTGAGCATGGCCCTTCGAGCGGCGCACGATCGCATGGATGCGGGCGACGAGCTCGTCCTTGTGGAACGGCTTGGTGAGATAGTCGTCGGCGCCGAAGCCGAGACCCTTCACCTTGTCCTCGATGCCGGCGAGGCCGGAGAGGATCAGGATCGGCGTCTTGACCTTTGCGACGCGAAGCGAGCGCAGCACCTCGTAGCCCGACATGTCGGGGAGGTTCAGGTCGAGCAGGATGATGTCGTAATCGTAGAGCTTGCCGAGATCGACGCCCTCTTCGCCGAGGTCCGTCGTATAGACGTTGAAGCTCTCCGATTTGAGCATAAGCTCGATGCTTTGAGCGGTCGCGCTATCGTCCTCGATCAGCAGAACCCGCATGTCCACGTCCCCAATTTCGCCCGCAGGGCAGGTTTGACCGTTGTTTCCGCCCGGACCGTTCGGCCCTGGACGACGACGCACTTGCCCAATGAAACGCCACGCGACACGCTACGAGGAAACTGGTTAACAAACCGTGATTCCCGAGCGCAAGCGCTTCCTCGGAGAAAGTGAACGATCCTTGTCCAAGTGAGTCGAATTTGACACGGATCGCTGAACTTCTCGGCCGCGAAAGCGCCTTTCGCGGAAGCTTGCTTCGGGAAACAGGGCGATAATCGCCTTGCGACACGCGGCAGCCTCGATTTGCAGTCTTAACCACAGAGCTTAACAGCTGGTAAATGAGCGCAATTTGTTAGGAACCCTTACCAAATCATCCACAGGGCTCCCGACGGCCGCTATGATGTGCGCGAACCCTGCCGACCACGCTGACACGATCCGATGAATTCGCCCTCCCACGGCCATGACCGCCTCTCCGCTTTGGCGACCGCCATCGAGCATATCGAAGGCGTGACGATCTATGGCCGCGTCATCGGCGTGCGCGGCCTGCTCGTCGAGGTCGCCGGGCCGATCGGCGCGATGAGCCTGGGCGGGCGCGTCGGCATCGAGATCGCGCCCGGCACGCGCGTTCCTTGCGAGGTCGTCGGCTTCTCCGGCGACAAGGCGCTGGTCATGCCCTTCGGCGGGCTCGACGGCGTCCGCCGTGGCTGCCCCGTCCATGTCGACCGTGCCCAGCCGGGCCTGCGCCCCACGCCGGCCTGGCTCGGCCGCGTCGTCGATGCGCTCGGCCGCCCTGTCGATGGCGGCCCGCCCCTGCCGCAGGGCGACACGCTCTTCGCCTATCGCAACGATCCCCCGAACGCCCATAAGCGGCGCCGCGTCGGGCGACCGCTCGACCTCGGCGTGCGCGCGCTCAACACCTTCCTGACCTGCTGCATCGGCCAGCGCATGGGCATCTTCGCCGGCTCCGGCGTCGGCAAGTCCGTGCTGCTCTCGATGCTCGCCCGCTACGCGCAGGCCGACGTCAACATCATCGGCCTCGTCGGCGAGCGGGGCCGCGAGGTGCAAGAGTTCCTTCAGGAGGATCTCGGGCCGCAAGGCCTCGCCCGCTCGATCGTCGTCGTCGCAACCTCGGACGAACCGGCGCTGATGCGCAAGCAGGCTGCCCTGACAACGCTGACGCTCGCCGAGTATTTCCGCGATCGCGGCCTGCAGGTGATGTGCCTGATGGATTCGGTGACGCGCTTCGCCATGGCGATGCGCGAGATCGGGCTGGCGGCCGGCGAGCCGCCGACCACCAAGGGCTACACGCCGACCGTCTTCGCCGAATTGCCGCGCCTGCTCGAACGCGCCGGCCCCGGCACCGGCGATGGCGCCATCACCGGCCTCTTCACCGTGCTGGTCGATGGCGGCGACCATGACGAACCGGTCGCCGACGCGGTGCGCGGCATCCTCGACGGCCATATCGTGATGGAGCGTTCCATCGCCGAGCGCGGCCGCTATCCGGCCGTCAACATCCTGAAATCGGTCTCGCGTACGATGCCGCGCTCCTGCGACCCGGCCTATTACCCGGTCGTGCAGAAGGCCCGCTCGGCGCTCGCGACCTATGCCGACATGGAAGAACTGATTCGCCTCGGCGCCTATCGCCAGGGCGCCTCGGCCGAGGTCGACGAGGCGATCCGCCTTCATCCCGCGCTCGAAGCCTTCCTCAAGCAGGCCAAGGACGACGCGACCCCGCTGCATGAATGCTACGCCCGCCTTGCCGCCATCATGAGCGGTACGGTCTAATCATTGCCCAGACCCCACGCCGCAGGATGTCCGACCGATGATCGCAGCGCTTCTGATCGGCCTCGTCGCGCTGATCCATGTCTACATCGTCATTCTGGAGATGGTCTGGTGGGACACCCCGCGCGGCCACAGGGCCTTCGGCCTCACGCCGGAATTCGCCGCGCGTTCGAAGGTGCTCGCCGCCAATCAGGGGCTCTATAACGGCTTCCTCGTCGCCGGCCTCGCCTGGGGGCTTTGGCTCGGCGCGGAAGGCTTCGCGATCAAGCTGTTCTTCCTGGCTTGCGTCCTCGTCGCCGGGCTCTTCGGGGCGGCGACCGCTAGCCGCAAGATCCTCTATATCCAGGCCCTGCCCGCCGCATTGGCCATCGCGGCACTGCTGGCCCGAATCTGATCCGGCCTCAGCCGCGCGCCACCATCCGCACCAACGCGAACATCGCGGCGAAGCCGATCGCCTGAATCGCCGCCGAGATCATCAGCGTCGGGCTGGCACCAAGCCGCTCGACCATTACCGCGAAGAGTAGCGGCGCCACCGCGAAAGTCATGTTCTGCGGCACGGTGAGCTTGCCGAGCATCGTCGCGAAGCCATTGCGGCCGAACAGGGCCAGTGGCAGCGTCGCTCGTGCGATCGAGATCACGCCGAGCGCCGCGCTGAACAGCGTGACGAAGATCGCAGCCGCCGTGATCGTCATCGCGACGAAGGGCAGCGCCAGGCACAGGACCGGCCCCAGCAGCAAGCCGAACAGCGCGACCTTCTCCGCCGGCAGCCGCTCACCCAAAGTCGCATCGATGGCGCGGGCGGCGAGCGTCGCCGGCCCGCTGAGCGTCGCGACCCAGACGGCCTCGGCCTGCGTCAGCCCGGCCTCCTGGAACAGGCTGATCAAATGCAGCGGCAGGCCCCAGGAAACGAGCCCGCTGGCGGAAAAGGCGAGCGCCACCAGCCAGAAGGCCGCCCGCCGCGCATGCGCCGGCACGCTGCCATGCTCGCCCGCCGATCCAGCCCCCTGAACGGTCGACGAGGCGGCCGCCGGCGTGGCAATGCGGTGATAGCGCGGGATCGCCGCATAGATCGGCAGCACGATCAGGAGCTGCATTCCAGCGAAGATGAGCAAGGTCGTCCGCCAGCCGTAGGCGTTCATCAGTGCCGCGGTCAGGGGCCAGAACACGCTGGAGGCGAGCCCTGTGACCAGCATCATCAGGCCGATCACACGCCGTGTCCGGTCACCCATCAATTGGGAGATCGTGACGTTGCCGGTATTGGCGAGCGACATCGCGTGGCCGAGCCCGATCACGAACCAGCTCGCGAGATAGCTCACCGGCCCCTGCGCCAGCGACAGCACGCCGAGCCCGAGCGCGCAGATCACCGCGCCCATGCACATCGAGCGCCGCGTGCCCTCGCGGTCGAGCACGCGCCCGATCGCGGGCGCGACCAGCGCCCCGGTGATCAGCAGGATGGTGATGCCGCCGAAGACGATCTCGGCATTGAGTCCGATCTCGCGATCGAGCGCGCCGACCAGAACCGAGGGCGAATAGAAGGTCGAGCCCCAGCCGATGATGCGGGTCAGCGCCAGGCCGGAAAGCAGGGGGCCATGCCCGCCGAAACGAGAAGAGGCAGCCAAGACAGGATATCCGCGGGAGGCAAATCGGCCGAACGGCCACGCTCCCTCACTCACTAGATGATCCCGACAGTCGGCGGCAGCAGCCGGAACGCGGGCGGATCATGCGTCAAAGGCAGCCCGTTCCGGTAAGGAAAGGTCAACCTCCTTGCGCCATGTTGCTCCTCGTCTCGCGGATGGAGTTCTGGCGTGCGCCGAGGGGTCGGCAGCGCCGATGCGTAATCAGGAGTTGAAAACGACATGAAGTCGCGAGAGACGCTTCTTCGGCTCAAGCGCTTCCAGGTCGACGAGAAACGTCGCCGGGTAAGCCAGATCGAGATGATGATCGCCGATTTTCACCGGATGGCGAGCGATCTCGATCGCGAGATTCAGGCCGAGGAATCCCGTGCCGGCATCGCGGACCCCGCCCATTTTGCCTATCCGACCTATGCCAAGGCAGCCCTCGGCCGCCGCGACAACCTGCGCCAGTCAGCGGACAACCTGAAGGGCCAGCTCGACGAGGCCAAGGCCGAGTTGCAGGAAGCCTTCGAGGACATGAAGAAGGTCGAGATTCTCGACGATCGCGAGCGCGCCTCGGAACGCGCGGCGGAAGCCGCCCGCGACCAGGCCAGCATGGACGCGATCGGGCTGCGCTCGCGCGTCTGAAGCAGGTTCCAGGCGTTCACAAAAAGGGCGGCGTCCTCGCGGGCGCCGCCCTTTTTTTCATGCGATGACGGGATGGTGTTCGACGGAGTCCCGCCGCATCTTGCCGGTGAGGCGCGGGTCGTCGTCGACCTCGACCCCGCGCTTGAACACCGTGAAGCCCGAGCGCTGGTAGAAGGCGAGCGCAGCCGGGTGGTCGAGCGTGCAGGTATGCACCCAGAAGCGCGCAATCGGCTTGGCCCAGGCCAGCGCCAGCGCCCGGTTCATCAGCCACCGGCCGGCACCCTTGCCGACCACGGCCTCGTCGAGCCCGAAGAAGGCAAGCTCGCCCTCGCCCGGCACGCGAAAATCCAGCTCGAGCAGGCCGACATCGCGCCCCTCGAAGCGAATCGCGTAGAGCTCGACCGCCGGGTCGGCGAGGATCGCCTCGATCTCGGCGCGCGGCTTCGTCAGGCGGCTGAACCACATCCAGCGCTCGCCTAGCAGGCGGTAGACGGCGAGATAGCGCTCGACATCGGAGCGTCCGATCGCATCAAGCGAAAAACCTTCGATCCCGGCCGGATCGGGGCGCTCCGGCGGCCGCGCGAACATTTCGAGCGAAGTCACGATCGTCGCGATCTTGCCGGGCGGCAGGTCGGTCGTACCGGTCAGGGTGATGGTCAGGTTCTGGGTCATGAAGGGCTGTTCGGCGGCTCGCAGGGAATCTGCCGCGATCATGACATGATCGAGGTCGAAAGATCACCGCATGCCGATGCATGCCCGGCGTCACGGCATCGCGCCCCGTCCTGCCTCCCCGGCCGGACATCACGATGGATCGAAGCGCTTGCGAAGCGCGATCCGCCTTCACGCCCGATCGAGGATGAGACGAGATGAACCGCACCGCCACCGTCCTGGCAGCCCTTCTCGCCGCCGGCCTGCTTGCCGGCGCGGCCCAGGCCCAGCAGTCCCATGGCGGCCATGCCGGCCACGGTGCCTCGGCTGCGACGGCCAAGCCCGGCGACAGCGCCTCGACCAAGGCCTATCGCGACGCCAATGCGAAGATGCACAAGGACATGGACATCCCCTATTCCGGTGATGCCGATGCCGATTTCGTCCGTGGCATGATCCCGCATCATCAGGGCGCGATCGACATGGCCAAGATCGTCCTCGCCCATGGCAAGGACCCGGAAATCCGCAAGCTCGCCGAGAGCGTCATCCGCGACCAGGAGAAGGAGGTCGCGATGATGCAGGACTGGCTGAAGAAGAACGGCAAGTGACCGCCGCTTCGCGCCCCTGACCTTGGGTGAGGGTGAGCAGGCTCAAACGCTTGCCCTCGCCCTCCCCCGCTGGCACAGAGGGGATAGGTTCGCGCCGCAGCGGTGACGACGTGGGCCCCCGACCCGTCACCATCTTGTTCCGAGCCCGCGGCCTTTCATGAAACGCTATCTCGACTATCTCTGGCCGATCATCGGGCTCGTCGCGGTCATCTGGTCCGTCGAACTGCTCTGGGACAAGCTCAAGGCCGAGGCCGGCTCGGACGCCACGATCGAGGCGCTGCTCGCAGATGCCGGGCTCTGGCAGAGCATCAAGATCATCGCCCACCGCATCGGCCACAAGATCGCGGTGATTCCGCCGGAAGCCTTCCTCCACGCAGCGCTCGCGACACTGGTCGCCTATGCCGCGCTCGCCTGGTACGACCGCATCGCCCTGATCCATCTCGGCAAGGAGAAGGGCATCTCCTGGTTCTATATCTCGCTCTGCTCCTTCGTGACCTATGCGCTCTCGCACAATATCGGCGCCTCGGTCTTCTCGGGCGGCATGGTGCGCTACCGCGCCTATACGGCGAAGGGCCTGACGGCGGCGGAGGTCGCGGTGCTCGTCGCGCTCTGCTCCTTCACCTTCGCCTTCGGCACCATCTTCCTGATGGGGCTCGTGCTCCTCTACGAGCCGCAGATCCTGCATCCGCTGGAGCGGATGTCGAAATGGTTCGCGATCACCGACAACACCGCGCGGCTGATCGGCATCGGCATGCTCGCCTTCGTCGCGCTTTACACGGTCGGCTCGTGGCTGCGCTTCAAACCGCTGAAGATCGGCAAGTTCGAGATCATCTACCCGCGCCTGCCGATCGTCGCCCGGCAATATCTCGCAGCCCCGCTGGAACTCGCGGGCGCCGCCGGCATCATCTATTTCGCCCTGCCGGACCAGGGCAATCCGGGTTTCCTGATCGTGCTCGGCGCCTTCCTGCTCTCGTTCTCGGCAGGCCTGCTCAGCCAGGTCCCCGGCGGCGTCGGCGTGATGGAGGCGGTCTTCCTCGCGGTGATGCCGGGCGTTCCGGCGCCGGCCGTCTTCGCGGCGCTGCTGGTCTGGCGGATGTTCTATCTCATCCTGCCGCTGGTCTTCTCGCTGCCGATCGTGCTCGCCTTCGAGCGAGCCCAGCTCAAGCGCAGCACCCGCATCGCCCCGCCGCCGTAGAAACAGCGGTCATGCTCGGGCTTGACCCGAGCATCTCATGCCGAAAAGAGCGTCTTATCCTGGAAGAGATTCTCGGGGCTCTGCGCTTCGCTTCGCCCGAGAATGACGCCCTATCGCTTGAGCGCGATCGCCGCCGCGCCGAACATCAGCAGCGCACCGATGGCTTCCGACCAGCCGAAGGGCTCGCTCAACGCGACGACGCCGACCGCAACCGCGATGGCCGGGCTGACGAAGGCATAGAGCCCGGCCCGGAAGGCGCCCCAGTCACGCAGCAGCCGCATATAGATGGTGAAACCCATCAGCGAACCGCCGACGATCAGGAAGAGCACGGCGGGCAGCACCGGCCAGCTTGCCAGCGCCCTGACATCGGCAAGACCGACCGGCTCCAGCGTGAGCGAGACAACGGTCAGCCCGATGCCGCCGATCAGCGTCTGCCAGCCGGCGAGCGTCAATGTCGGCATCGTCCCGGCGATCGGCCGCGAGAGCACGGCGCCGACGCAATAGAACAGCGTGCCGCCGGCCACGGCCGCGAGCCCCATCGCCTCCAGCGGATCGCCATGCGCCGCCGAGAGCCCGCCCATCGCCCGCGTCGCGAACAGGAAGCCCAGGCCCACGGTGCCGAGCGCGATCGCCGCGATCTTGCGCCCGTCGATCCGCACGCCTTCGATCGCACGGCTGGCCAGCAGCGTGTAGATCGGAATGGTCGCGAAATTGACGATGGCCGCGAGCCCGCTCGGCGCGTGCTTCGTGCCCCAGAACAGCAGCGCGTAATTGGCGGTGTTGAGCAAAAGCGCAGTAGCAATCAACCGGGGCCAGGCCCCGGCCGAAACCTTCGACGCATCGCGCCCGGCCCAGAGCAGCATGATGAGCCCCGCGAGCGAAAAGCGGGCCGCCGCCAGGAAGATGGGCGGGACATGCATCGACCCGACCTTGACCGGCAACCAGGTCAGTCCCCAGACGAGGCACATGACAGCGAAGAGGGCGGCGTTGCGCGACATCTCTCCCGCTTAGCCTCGGGCCCTCAGCCTGACCATTGCGCCGCAGGCATCGGCGCCCCGTGGAAAGCGGAGGCGAGCCTCAGACGCTGCCGACCGTCTTGAGGCGCACGCGCGGGTGGATTTCCGCCTGCGACAGCACCGGCGTCTCCCGGCGGAAGCGCTCGATGATCTGGCGGGCGAAGGGCCGCGCCATCGCCGAGGTGACCAGCGCCGGCATCTCGCCGATGCGCGCCGCATCCTCGAACTTGTCGCGGACGTGATGCACGAATTCCTGCAGGCGCGAGGGCTGCATGGCGAGATGGCGATCCTCGCCCTGGCCGATGATCGACTCGGCGAAGACGCCTTCCCAGGCCGGCGACAAGGTGATGATCGGCAGCACGCCGAGCCCGTTCGAGAACTGTGCACAGATCTGGCGGGCAAGCCGGGCGCGGACATGCTCGGCGATCTCGCGCGGGTTGCGCATCCCCGACGAGACCTCTGCAATGCCCTCGATGATCGTCGGCAAGTCGCGGATCGAGATGCGCTCGGAGAGCAGGAGCTGGAGCACACGCTGGATGCCGGTGGTCGAGATCTGGCTCGGCACGATCTCCTTGACGAGATCGGCATGGTCCTTCGGCAATTCACGCAGCAGCTTCTGCACCTCGGAATGCGAGAGCAGCTCGGGCATGTTCGACTTCAGCACCTCGGTGAGATGCGTCGAGATCACGGTGGCGGCATCGACCACGGTGTAGCCGCGCAACTGCGCCTCGTCCTGCAATGCCGCGTCGATCCAGGTCGCCGGCAGGCCGAAGGTCGGCTCCAGTACATTGTGGCCTGGCAGGTTCACGGCGCCGCCCATCGGGTCCATCGCCATGTACTGGCCGGCATAGACGATGCCCTGCCCGGCATCGATCTCCTTGATCTTGATGAAGTAGTGGTTCGCCTCGAGCTGGACGTTGTCGACGATGCGCACCGCCGGCATGACGAAGCCGAGTTCGGCCGCGAGCTGCCGGCGCAGCGCCCGGACCTGATCGGTCAATCGATCCTGCCCGCTCGGCGCATTCACCAGCGGCAGGAGCCCGTAGCCGATCTCGATCTTGAGCTCGTCCATCTTGAGGAGGTCGTTCAGCGTCTCCTCGCGCGGCGTGCCGTCCGCCGAGACCGCGCCGCCGGCCTGCGCCGGATCGAGCAGGCCCAGCTCCGCCTCGCGGGCCTTGGCCGCCTTGCCGAAACGATAGGCCAGGTAACCTGCGCCACCTGCCAGCGCGAGGAAGGGAAGCATCGGTATGCCCGGCAGCAGCGCGATCAGCAGCATCACCGCCGCAGACATGCCCAGCGCCTTGGGATAGCCCGAGAGCTGCTTGCCGAGCGCCTTGTCGGCCGCGCCGCGCACGCCGGATTTCGAGACGAGCAGGCCGGCCGCGGTCGAGACGATCAGCGCCGGGACCTGGCTGACGAGGCCATCGCCGACGGTAAGCAGGGTATAATTCGTCGCGGCCTGTCCGAAGCTCAGCCCCTGCTGCGCGACGCCGATGACGATGCCGCCGAGCACGTTGATGAAGGTGATCAGCAGGCCGGCGATGGCGTCGCCGCGCACGAATTTCGAGGCACCGTCCATCGAGCCGAAGAAGGAGGATTCGTCTTCCAGCGCCCTGCGGCGAACCTTCGCGGTCTCCTGGTCGATCAGGCCAGCGGACAGGTCGGCGTCGATCGCCATCTGCTTGCCGGGCATGGCGTCGAGGCTGAAGCGGGCAGCGACCTCGGCGATACGGCCCGAGCCTTTGGTGATGACGACGAAGTTCACGATGATCAGGATCGTGAAGACGATCACGCCGATCACGAAATTGCCGCTCATCACGAAGCCGGCGAAGGCCTCGATGACATGGCCCGCAGCCGCCGTGCCTTCATGGCCATGGGCGAGGATCAGGCGCGTCGAAGCAAGGTTCAGCGCCAGCCGGAACATGGTGACGATCAGCAGCACGGTCGGAAAGGCCGAGAACTCCAGCGGCTCCTCGATGAAGAGCGCGGTCATCAGCACCAGAACCGACACGATGATCGACAGTGCCAGCATCAGGTCGAGCAGGATCGCCGGCATCGGGAAGACGAGCACCACCAGGATGCCCATGACGCCGATGGCGAGGAACAGGTCGGGACGGTTGAACAGCTTTCCGAGTGCCCCGCGATCGGGAACGGTAAAGCCTCTGCCTTGCCCTGCCGTCACATCGGTCATCGACCGTTCCGCCCCACGCCCGTTCCCTGTCCAAGACAGGACGCGCCCCGAAGCAGGGCGCAGCTCGGCAATTCTTGCCGGGCCTATGGTGAATGATTGGTTAAGCAGGGCCGCAAGAGCCTGTCCCCGAATGCTCCATCGGAACCTTCTCGGCCGGGCACCGTTGCCTCTCGACGCCATGCGCATGGCGGCCGTGCCGCCATCTCCGCGCCAGCCTGACTTTCAAAGCGCCGCAAGAGCGCCGTTCCGATCGGGGGCAACCCGTGCAACAGGCCCAGCCCCAGGGAAACGAACAGCCCGTCATCGCCACCGACGTGCCCGCCCGGCTCGACCGCCTGCCCTGGTCGCGCTTTCACACGCTCGTCGTCGCCGCCCTCGGCATCACCTGGATTCTCGACGGGCTCGAAGTCACGCTTGCCGGCTCGGTCTCGGGCGCCCTGAAGGAAAGCCCGGCCCTCAGGTTCACCAATACCGAGATCGGGCTTGCCGGCGCCGCCTATATCGCCGGCGCGGTGCTGGGCGCCGTGTTCTTCGGCTGGCTCACCGACCGGCTCGGCCGCAAGAAGCTCTTCACGATCACCGTGCTCGTCTATCTCGCGGCGACGGCGGCCACCGCCTTCTCCTGGAACGTCGCGAGCTTCATCGTCTTCCGCTTCCTCACCGGCATGGGCATCGGCGGCGAATACACCGCCATTAACTCGACGATCCAGGAGCTGATCCCGGCCCGCGTCCGGGGCTGGACCGATCTCGTCATCAACGGCTCGTTCTGGGTCGGGGCCGCCATTGGCGCGCTCGGCTCCATCGTCCTGCTCGACCCCGCCTGGATCGATCCCGAATATGGCTGGCGCCTCGCCTTCTTCATCGGCGCGGCGCTCGGCCTGATCATCCTCTTCCTCAGGCAATGGATCCCGGAAAGCCCGCGCTGGCTGATCAGCCATGGCCAGCCCGAGCGCGCCGCGGCGATCGTCGCCGATATCGAGCGCCGGGCCGGCTTCGTCGCACCGGCCGGCGAGATCTTGCTGCTGACCCGCCTGCGCCCACGCGCCGCGACCCCGCTCGGCGAGGTCTTCCACGCGCTTTTCGTCGTCCATCGCGAGCGCGCGCTGGTGGGCCTCGCCCTGATGCTGTCGCAAGCCTTCTTCTACAACGCGATCTTCTTCACCTACGCATTGATCTTGACCGATTTCTACGCGGTGCCCGCGCAGAACATCGGCTGGTTCATTCTCCCCTTCGCCGCCGGCAACTTCCTCGGCCCCCTCCTGATCGGCCGGCTCTTCGACACGATCGGCCGCCGCGTGATGATCGCGGCGACCTATGCGCTGTCTGGCCTGCTGCTCACCGGCACGGGCTATCTGTTCTGGAAGGATCTGCTGACGGCCTCGCAGCTCACCTTGTGCTGGAGCATCGTCTTCTTCTTCGCATCTGCTGCCGCAAGCTCGGCCTATCTCACCGTTTCCGAGACCTTCCCGGTCGAGATGCGGGCTCTCGCCATCGCGATGTTCTATGCGATCGGTACCGGCGCCGGCGGTATCGCCGGCCCCTGGCTCTTCGGCATCCTGATCGATACCGGTTCGCGCGGCAGCGTCTTCGCCGGTTATCTGCTGGGCGCGGCGCTGATGCTCGTAGCGGCAGCGATCGCCGCGCGCTTCGCCTTCCCGGCCGAGCGCAAGCCGCTCGAAAGCGTGGCGAGACCGCTCAATGCCGTCGATTGACCGGGCAGCGCCCATGACCATGTCGCGCAAAAATGGGCCCAATGGAACAAAGCATCATTTAAATGCATTATTCCCCGCCGGCATTCCCTCTCTAAGAATGTCGTTGGAGATGTGGTAACAACAGTCTGGAGGCCGTCGTGGACAGACGCTCATTCCTGATGACATTGGTCGGCGGTTTCGCCGCGGCCGGCATGGGCGGAATCGCCGCAGCCGAGGCCGCACAGCCCAAGCTGGTGCCGAAGCCGGAAGCCGAACCCGCCAAGGGCGAGGAGGCCGTGACCGCAGAGATGAAGGAGGCGCTCGACAAGACCGACGCCGAGTTCAGCCAGTACTATTATTACCGCCGGCCGCGCTATTATGCCCGACCCCGCTACTATGCGCGCCCGCGCTACTACTACCGCCCGCGCTATTATGCCCGGCCGCGCTACTACTATCGCCGGCGCTACTATTGACCGGCGCCCGGGTCAGGCCGCGCTGATGCGCGTCTGACCCGGCTCGGCCACCGTGATGCCGGCCGAAGTATATTCGCTCAGCTTGTTGCGCAGCGTGCGGATCGAGATCCCCAGAATCTTGGCCGCATGCGTGCGATTGCCGAGGCAATGATCGAGCGTATCGAGGATCAGCTCGCGCTCGACATCGGCAACGGTGTGCCCCACCAGCGAACGCGTCACCGCCTCCGCCGTCTGCGCCGCACGCGCGGCGGGATCGCGCGACGGCGCCGGCGACAGCGCCTCCCCTTCTGGGCTCAACACAGCCGCGGCCGCGATCTCGGTCCCGCTCGCCAGCAGCACCGCCCGGTGCATCGTGTTCTCCAGCTCGCGGACATTGCCACGCCAGGCGCTGGTCAAGAGCAGCTTGCGCGCATCGGACGCGATCGGACGCGCCGGCAGCCCGTTCAGATCCGCATATTTCTTGGCGAAGTGATCCGCCAGCACCAGGATATCGCCCGGCCGCTCGCGCAGTGCCGGCAGGCGCAGATGCACGACGTTCAGCCGGTAGAGCAGATCCTCGCGGAACGAGCCTTCGCGCACGGCATCGGCAAGGTTGCGGTTCGAGGTCGCGATGATCCGGATGTCGACCTTGACCGGCTGCGTGCCGCCGACACGGTCGATCATGCGCTCCTGCAGCGCGCGCAGCAGCTTGGCCTGCAGGCGGACATCCATCTCCGAGATTTCGTCGAGCAGCAGCGTGCCGCCATTGGCTTCCTCGAACTTGCCGATACGGCGCGCGATGGCGCCGGTGAAGGCGCCCTTCTCATGGCCGAACAATTCGGATTCGAGCAAGTTGTCGGGAATCGCGGCGCAGTTCACCGCGACGAAGGGGCGGTCCTTGCGACCGGATTTCTGGTGCAGGTGACGCGCGATCACCTCCTTGCCGGTGCCGCTCTCGCCGGTGACCAGCACCGGCGCTTCCGAGCGCGCGATCTGCGAGGCGAGCTGCACGACGCGCTCCATCGCCGGGTCGCGCCAGATCAGGCTGGACTGGTCGGCGGCGACCGCCTCCAGCACGGCCGCGATCAGCTCCGGATCGGGCGGCAGCGGCACATATTCGCGCGCACCGGCCTGGATCGCGGCGACGGCGGCGCGCGTATCGGTCGAGGTACCGCAGGCGACGATCGGCGTGCGGATGCGCTCGGCTTCCAGCGCCGCGACATAGGCCGCGATCGGCTGCACGACATCGATCATCAGGAGATCGGCGCCCTTGGTGCGCAGCACGGCCAGCGTCTGGTCGAGGCTCTCGGTATGGGTCACGGCCGCGCCATGCGACATGGCGATCTTGGCGGCTGCGATGATCTGTCCCTTGAGACCGCCGGCAATGATGAGGCGCATGGCTCAGGTCCTTCCGTTCGTCGATGTCATGGGGCGGGCCGTCACCGGTCCGCCTTGATGATTTCCGTCATCGTCACGCCGAGCCGGTCCTCGACGACGACGACCTCGCCGCGCGCGACCAGCCGCTCGTTGACGAAGATGTCGATGGCCTCGCCGACACGCCGGTCGAGCTCGAGCACCGCACCCGGCACGATCTGGAGCAGGTCGCCGACCGCGACCTTCGAGGAGCCGAGCACCGCTGAAACCGTGACCGGCACGTCGAAGACCTGCTCCAGATCCTCGGCCGTCTTGACCGGCACCGGGCCCGAACGCGCCACCGACATGTCGCCCTGATCGAAGGACAGGTCGGCCTGGTTCAGCGGCGGCAGGTTGAGATCGTTGTCCTGGCTCATGGCTCAGACCTTCATGGTTCCGCATGGCCCTGGCCGAACACGCGCGAGACCGCCTGTTCGACCAGAGCCGCGAGTTGCTGGCTGTCGAGGACGAAGCCACCCTCCGCCCATTCGATGCGCCCGTCGCCGGGCGTGATGTCGGATTGCCCGAGCACGATCAGCTTGCCGGCGAAGCCGTGTTCGGCAGCGAGCTTGCGGACCAATTCCTCGGCTGCCTCGACCACGCTCTCATGCACGCGCAGCACCAGGTGCGGCGCCGTGCGTGCATGGCTCAAGCACTCGCGAATGGCTCCCGCCAGCGAGGCCAGCGGCTTCTCCGCCAGCGCCGCCCCGGCCAGCGCCTTCGCCGTCACGATGGCGACATGGGCCGCATGCTCTTCGATTGCGGCCATGCGTGCGGCTTCTTGAGCGAAGAGCCGCTCGGCCGAGCGCGCCAGCTGCCCGGTCAGGCCGACGAGCTGGGCCTGCGCCTCGCGATGCGCCTGCTCCTGCCCGGCATGGAAGCCCTCGGCCCGCGCCGCAGCAATATCGGCCTCGCCGGCGGCCTTGCGGCTGCCCTCGCGGAAATCCGTCCCGAACAGGAATTTCTTCGCGGACGTCATCTCAGTACACCAACTCGTCTTCGGCGCTGCCCTTGGACAGCACGATCTCGCCCTTGTCGGCGAGGTCCTTGGTCAATTGCACGAGCTTGGTCTGCGCCTCGTCGACCTCCTTGAGACGCAAGGGCCCCATGGACTCCAGGTCGTCCTGCATGTTCTTGGAGGCGCGCTGCGACATGGCGCTGAAGAAGAAGTCGCGCATCGACTGGCTGGCGCCCTTGAGCGCGCGCGCCAACGTGTCCTTCTCGGCCTGACTCACCAGCGTCTGCAGCCCGGCCGGATCGAGCTTGCCGAGATCCTCGAAGGTGAACATCAGGGCGCGGATGCGCTCCGCCGCTTCCTGGTTCGAGGCGTCGAGCGCCGAGAGGAAGCGCAGCTCGGTCTGCCGGTCGAAGCCGTTGAAGATCTCGGCCATCATTTCATGCGGATCGCGGCGGCGGGTTTGCGTCAGGGTCGAGACGAACTCGGTGCGCAGCGTATTCTCGATATGGTCGAGCGCTTCCTTCTGCACCGATTCCAGCCGCAGCATGCGCCCGACGACCTCGATCGAGAGGTCGTTCGGCAGGTTGCGCAGCACGTTGGCGGCATGCTCTGCCCGGATCTTCGAGAGGATTACGGCGATGGTCTGCGGGTATTCGTTCTTGAGGAAGTTCGCGAGCACGACCGCGTCGATATTGCCGAGCTTCTGCCACATGTTGCGGCCGGCAGGGCCCCGGATTTCCTCCATGATCAGCGCGACCTGATCGGTCGGCAGGATCTTCTCGAGCAGCGAGATCGTGCGGTCGAAGGAGCCCGTCACCGCGCCGGCGCTGGAGAGCTTGCCGACGAAATCGAGCATCAGGCGTTCGACCTCGTCCGCATCGACCGTGCCGAGCTCGGCCATGGCGCGCGTGATGATGCGGATCTCGTCGTCGTCGAATTCCTGCCAGATCTTGCGCCCGTGCTCCTCGCCGAGCACGAGCAGGATGACGGCGGCGCGCTGCGGGCCGGTCATCTCGGCGACGGTGGTCACGCCGAAACCGCCGCCCTCGATGGCGTCCGGCAGACCGGGGTTCCGCGTCGCGATGGATCGGGTATCGGCCATGTCTCAGCGCCCCGTCACGCGGCGGATCTCTCGTGGATCCAGCTCCGCAGCACCGCGACCGAGTCGGCCGGATTCTGCGAGACCAGGGCCCCGATCTTTTCCACGGACTGCGCCTTGAGTTGCCCCTTGACCTGGGCGATCGCCAGCATCCGCTCGGAAGGCGCCGCATCGACGTCGATGGGCAGCGGCTCGCCGTCGGCGCCAACCGTCATCGCCCGCCCGCTGCCGGCCGGATCGCCGGTCGCGTCAGCGGGCCCGACGAGGACGCCGCCATTGCGCATGAAGGAGGGGATCGCCCGGACATTGCTGTTGTCGGCTGCCAGCACCTGCTTCAGGAGCGGGCGCACCACCGTCATCAGCACGATCACGGTGAGCAGCGAGATCACGGCAAGCTCGGCGAAGCGGATCAGGTCCTCCCGGGTGAAGGAGGTGAGCTGCTGCATCAGCGTCTGCTCGGTGAGATCGGCCGGCGGCGGGGGCGCCTCGGCAAAGCGCAGGTTGACGACCTCGACCTTGTCGCCGCGGCCCTGGTCGAAGCCGACTGCGGTGCGCACCAGCTCGCCGATGCGCTCGAGCTCCTCGTTGTTGCGCGGCTGGTAGGCCATCTCGCCGGCCGGGCTGCGGGTGTAGTTGCCGTCGACGAGGACCGCGACCGAGAGCTTCTTGACCCGTCCGCCCTCCAGCACCTCGGTACGGGTGGTGCGCGAGATCTCGTAATTGGCGACTTCTTCGTTCTTCTGGGAGTTCTCGCGCTGGTTCTGCTGCGCGCCTTGCGTCTGCTGCGCGCCCGGCAATTCGTTGCCGACCGTGACCGTGCCGTTGCCACCCTCGGTCGTGGTCGAGGCTTCCGTGCGGTTCTGGCTCGAACGCAGGACACGGCTTTCCGGATCATAGCTCTCGGAGCGGCTCTCGACGCGGTTGGTGTCGAGCGCGGCCGAGACCTGCACCCGCGCCCGGCCGTAACCGACGACACTGGCGACGATGTCCTCGACCTGGCCCTTGATGCGCTTCTCGATCGCGGTCTGGCGCTCCTCGATGCCGAGCCCGATCAGGCCCTGGTCGCTCTGGGCGCCGTCGGCCAGGAGCCGGCCGCGCTCGTCGACGATCGAGACCCGCTCCGGCTTCAGGCCATCAACGGCCGAGGCGACGAGATGGCGCACGGCCCGAACCTGCGCGGCATCGAGCTCGCCGGCAAGCTTGAGCGCGATCGAGGCACGCGGCGGCTCGCGGTCGCGCTCGAACAGGCGCCGCTCCGGGATGACGAGATGGACGCGCGCCGCCTGCACCCGCCCGATCGAGCGGATGGTGCGCGACAGCTCGCCTTCGAGCGCGCGCAGATGATTGATGTTCTGGACGAAGCTGGTCGAGGAGAAGGCGTCGCCCTTGTCGAAGATCTCGTAGCCGACGCCGCCGCCGGCCGGGATGCCCTTGCTCGCGAGGTCGAGCCGCAGACGCGGCACGTCGGCCTTCGGCACCAGCACCGTCTGGCCGTCGCCGCGCAGTTCGTACTTGATGCCGCGCGCATCGAGATCCTTGAGGATGGCGCTGACGTCCTGGCTTCCCAGCTCCGAGAACAGCACGCTCATCGCCGGCTGTGACATCCGGAGCATGACGAAGCCGAAGAAGCCGACGAGCACCAGCGTGACGGCCAGCATGGCCGCCAGGCGCGCCGCGCCGAATTTGGCAAACTGCTCGATCAGGCCGCTCACGCCGTCATCCGTCCCACAGAATCGCAGGGACGGCGCACCTGCTCCGACCCACTAGGCAAGTTTTTCCCAGTGCATGGTTAGCGGGCGGTTAATTTTTGGATGCGGGTCGTTAATCTTTCTCGCCGGCCAGAGCATTTTCAAACGAAGTGGGCACCGGTTCGCGTGAAGAAAATGCGCCAAACAAGAATTTGGAGCGGTTCAGCGTTCCCAAGGAGCGCGGAACCGCTCTGGTGGTGCAAACGCCAAAGGCGCCGGCCCTGTTCGGGCCGACGCCTTTGAAAAGAAACGGAAATATCTGCTTCTTACTGGCGGTAGTGCTGGATGCGGGTCGTCCGAAGGCCGGCGAGGCCGTGCTGGTCGATCGACATCTGCCAGCTCAGGAACTCATCGACGGTCAGCGTATAGCGCTGGCAGGCTTCCTCGAGGCTGAGCAGCCCGCCGCGCACGGCAGCCACCACCTCGGCCTTCCGCCGGATGACCCAGCGCCTGGTATTCATCGGGGGCAGGTCCGCGATCGTCAGCGGACTTCCGTCCGGTCCGATCACGTACTTTACCCGCGGTCGCAATGGCTCGGTCATGGTACTCTCACACAACTCAACAGAGCTACTGAGGGCAGCATAGGCGGGTGGTTTTAAGAATTGGCTAAAACGATCGCCTCGGATGTCCACGACTGATTCGCCCGCGCTCAATCGCCGCGGACCACGCTCTTCACCTTGTCGATCGGGATGCTGATCCCGCCGATCTTGAGCATCGGGATCGACGAGGTGAAATCGACGCCGTCGACCACGCCGCTGATCTGTGTCTTCGCCGTGATGGCATCGCCCGCCACGCTCTTGGCATCGATCGTGACGGTGTACTCGCCATCCGCCGCCTTGCTGCCCGTGGAGGTCGTGCCGTTCCAGCTATAGGTCTGGTCGCCGGCGCTGAACGATCTGGTCTCCGTCTGGACCACGCTGCCCTTGGAATCCTTGATCGTGATCGTCGCGGTGCCCGCGGAGGGCATGGTGACCTTCCAGTCGGCTTTGCCGTTGAGCAGCCGCGCCGTGGCGCCGTCGGCCGTGACCGTGGAGCCGATGAACCCGACCGCGTTCGTCGCCGTCCCTGCCGCGCTGAGGCTAAGCAGGGAGGCGAGCGTCTCGTTCGTCCTGAGCTGCTGCTCGACGCCGGCGAACTGCACGAGCTGCTGGGTGAACTGGTTGGTGTCCAGCGGGTCCAGCGGCGACTGGTTCTTGAGCTGCGTCGTCAACAGCGTCAGGAACTGATCGAAATTATTGGCAATGCCGCTCGTGGAGCCGGTCACCGTGCTGTTGCTGGTGCCCGATGTGCCTGATGTGCCGGAGACCGCCATGGCGCTTGTCCTCGTTCAGATGCTGAGATCGACGCCGCCGAGCCGGACGAAGCGGCGCTGCGGGACGGGGTCGATGGAAAGGGGAGCGTCCTCGGCCAGATCGGCGCCATCGGGCTGGCGCGCGCGCTGCGGCGCCTCGTCCTGCTGGCGGTTCTGGCGGAAGGCCGATTGGTCGGACGGATCGCGCAAGGTGATGTCGACGCCGGCATCGGACGGCTTCAAGCCCGCCTGTTCGAAGGCACGCTCCAGCGTGCGCGCATCGCGCTGCAGGAGATGCAGGGTCTCGACGCGATCGACGACCAGCTTGGCGCTGACCTCGCCCTTGTCGGAGATCGAGAGGCTGACATCGACGCGGCCGAGTTCATCGGGATCGAGCCGGATGTCGAATTGCCGCGAGCCCGACATAGCGCGCAGGCCGATCTCGATCGGCACGACATGGATCGGTGTCGGCTGGCCGCTCGCCGTGCCCTGGCCCGGAGCGCCGGGAACGTTACCAGCCGCCGCATTCGGATCGAACGGCTGGACAAGGCGGTCATGCCCGGATTTTCCGGGCGCCTGCTGCAACAGTGTCGAGAGGTCGAATGGCGTTGCCGGCTGCTGGAGAGCCTCAAGCGCCTTAGCCTCGGCGGGCACCTGCGTGCCACTGGCTGCCGCAGGCTGGTCGACCTTGGCCAGGATATCTGCAAGCTCTTTCACGCCCTGCCCGGCGGCTCCAACCGCGTGCACGCCCGTCGCGGTCTTGGCCTCACCAGTGACAGCTGCTGCCACCGGCGCCTGTTCCGTCGCCGGCATGGCGACGACAGGCAATCCTGCGGCTGCGGCAGCGAGGTGCGGCCGTGTGATATCCTTCTTCGTGCCCCCCTCGGTCGACATCGCCTCGACGGCCTCGCCCTCGGCGGCATCGACCGCCAGGAGCGGGCCCTGCGGCAGTAGCGCAGGCAGAACCGCGACCGGAACCGGCACAGCCGGGGTCTGGGTTTCGACAACAGGAACGGGTGCCGCGGGGGCAGTCTCGCCCTCGCCTGCGGCCTTGCCCTCCGTCTTCGAACCGTCCTGCGCCTCGCCGGCGGCTTCACCGGTTTCAGTCGCCTCGCCTTCGCCGGCAGGCTTGGCCTGCGCGCCCATCTGGGCGGCAGCCATCGCGATCAGGAACGCGACCCCGCTCGCATCGGTCTTTGCTTCCTGCGGCATGGCCGCGCCGGACTGGACAGGTGAAGAGGTCGGCACAGCCGGTGAGACGACTGCCTTCGAAGCATCCAGCTGCGCCTTCACCTTGGCCGGATCGACGACCTGCTCCGCACCGGTCGCATCCTTGGCCGCTGCGGCTTCCGGCGAGGCTGCGGCCTTGCCGGCCGCACCCGCCTTGCTCGCCCCGGCAGTCGCCGTCTCGGCTTCGGGCAGCGCAAAGACCTCGCCGCCCTCGCGCTGCTCGGTTTGACCGGCGCGCGACCGGGTAACCGGCGCTTCGGCGAGGGCCTGACTTGTGAACGCAGACTGGATCGGCATGAACGGTCCCGTGACGTGGGCAACAACGCGCCCGACCCGGCCCAGCAAGTTGCGAGCCAGAAACGGCCCTTGCTGAATCAAAGACTTAGAACCATCTGACATGAGGGGCGGGCAATATGAGCCCGGTCCCAGAAGCCCAAGCCGGCAGGATTTGCCGATCCTGCTGGCGGCATCCGAGCAAAGCCGGTATAGAGCCGGCAGACGCGCCGACGCCGCCTTTCGAGCCTCCCGAGCCAGCCACGACACAGCCGAGAATGACCGCGCCCCTTCGCAATTCCCTCGACATCGCCAAGCCGCCCGCGGCCACACGCGTCGTCGCAGCGATGTCCGGCGGCGTCGATTCCTCCGTGGTCGCAGCCCTGCTCAAGCGCGAGGGCTACGATGTCATCGGCGTCACGCTCCAGCTCTATGACCATGGCGCCGCCGTCCATCGCGCCGGCGCCTGCTGCGCCGGGCAGGATATCCACGACGCCCGCCGCGTCGCCGAGACGATCGGCATCCCCCATTACGTCCTCGACTACGAGAGCCGCTTCCGCGACGCCGTGATCGAGCGCTTCGCCGAGAGTTATCTCGCCGGCGAGACGCCGATCCCTTGCGTCGAGTGCAACCGGACCGTGAAGTTCCGCGACCTGCTCGACCTCGCCAAGGAGCTCGGCGCCGACGCGCTGGCGACCGGCCATTACGTGCTCAGCCGCGATCTCGGCAACGGCCATCGCGGCCTGTTCCGTGCCGCCGATGCCAGCCGCGACCAGAGCTATTTCCTCTATGCCACGACGCAGGAGCAGCTCGATCTGCTGCGCTTCCCGCTGGGCCATATCGACAAGGCGCAGACCCGCGCGCTCGCGGCCGAGCTCGGCCTCGCCATCGCCGA
Organism: Allobosea sp. FW305-C-101; assembly: GCF_058783685.1. Lineage (NCBI taxonomy): Bacteria > Pseudomonadati > Pseudomonadota > Alphaproteobacteria > Hyphomicrobiales > Alloboseaceae > Allobosea > Allobosea sp. FW305-C-101. Next base: position 161,285 of record NZ_JBYSYT010000002.1, read on the forward strand.
CAAGCCCGACAGCCAGGATATCTGCTTCGTGCCGAACGGCCGCTATGCCGATGTCATCGAGCGCCTGAAGCCCGGCGCCGCCCGCCCTGGCGACATCGTCCATCTCGACGGCCGCATCCTCGGCCATCACGACGGCGTGCTCCATTACACCGTCGGCCAGCGCAAGGGCCTCGGCATCAGCGCGAGCGAGCCGCTCTACGTGCTGCGCCTCGACGCCGACGATGCCCGCGTCATCGTCGGCCCGCGCGAGGCGCTGAGCGTGCGCGAGGTTCGCCTGCGCGACCTCAACTGGCTGGGGGAGATGTCGCTCGACGCCCTGCCGCCCGAAGGGCTCGACGTCGCCGTGCGCGTCCGCTCGACCCGCGCCCCGCGCGAGGCCCGCCTCTTCCGCGACGCGGACGGCCTGCGCATCGAGCTCGCCAGCGATGAGGAAGGCGTGTCGCCTGGCCAGGCTTGCGTGATCTATGCCGATGCCGGCTCCGGCTCCCGCGTCCTTGGCGGCGGCACCATCCTGCGGCGTCCCCTCGCCCTGCCGGCCGCGCCCGCACCGGCCGCCCTCGCCCTGTCCTGACCGCTCAGGCCCGCTCTTCCGCTCGGATTCCCCATCATGCCGGTGACCTACGACCTCGACGGCCAGAAGCGCGTCTATGCGACCTGGGCCAAGTTCTATGACCGGATCTACCAGAACATGCTGGCGCGCCCGCAGCGCGAGGCGGTCGAGGCGGCCTGCGCCTGCGGCCCTGACATTCTCGAGATCGGTGTCGGCACCGGTCTCACCCTGCCCTATTTCGCGCCGAACTCGCGCGTGCTCGGCGCCGATCTTTCGCTCGACATGCTCAGGGTGGCCCATCGCAAGGTGGTGAACCAGAAGCTCGACCATGTCCGCGGGCTGATGGTGATGGATGCCTGCCGGCTCGGCTTCGGCGACGAGCGCTTCGATGCCGTCACCGCGCAATTCGTGATCACGCTCGTGCCAAATCCCGAGCAGGCGCTGGCCGAGATGGACCGCGTCCTGAAGCCGGGCGGCGAAATCATCATCTCCAGCCGCCTCGTCGATGATGGCGGCATGCTGGCGCCGTTCTGGAGCGCGGTCGCACCCCTGTCGAAGGCGATCGGCTGGAGCTCCGATTTCAAGGTCAGCCGCCTGACCGATTGGGCGAAGGCGACCGGCCGCTACGAGACGGTCCATGTCGGGCGCGGCTATTTCAAGGTCGTCCGGCTGCGCAAGCTCGCCTCTGTTCACAAGAGCTGAGCGCAAGGCTTGACGAGGCCGGGTCGTGGCGCCTATATCGCGCCTCGACGACGAGCCGGCTTGCCGGCTTCGACCCTGTGGCGGGGTAGCTCAGCTGGTTAGAGCAGCGGAATCATAATCCGCGTGTCGGGGGTTCAAGTCCCTCTCCCGCTACCACTTCTTTTCATAGCGAAATCAATGATCTGGATACGGTCACGCCTGGGAACAGAGCGTGATTTCATGTCATGGTCGCTTACGAAACGTTTCGTTTGATTTCAACGACTTACAGCAGCATCGCTTGCCGGCTCGTCGGTGAGAACGCCGCGCCCATCAGCCTTTTCACGCGGGCTAAACTGGGCTCATCGCCACCCCGCTTATCAGGACGGGCTCGCTTCGCGTAACGGGACGATGATCACCCGCATGGCGTCAGCACGTTCTTGCTGACTGGTGTTCATTCGCACAATGCGCCGGACGACGGGAACCCCCATTACCCTATCAACGTTCTAAATCCAGCGTGCGCTAGGGCGGCCGCATATCCGGGGGGATTCCATCATGTCGCCACCGTCTCGACGCGCATTTCTCGTCCTGCTTTCCGGAGCCGGTCTGTTGACGGGCCGCGTCTCCTCGCAAGCGCAGACGCCCGCAGGAGCCGCCAACGGCTTCAGCTATCAAGACGTCGTCCAGCAGGCGATCGCGCTCGCGAAGCAGCCTTTCGATGCCGAGAGCGCGAAGATTCCAGCCGAGCTCTCAAGCCTGACCTATGACAGCTATCGCGAAATCCGGTTTCGGCGCGACAAAACCTTCTGGCGCGAGGGTGGATCCGATTTCCGCCTGCTGCCCTTCCATCTGGGCTTTCTGCACAACAAGCCTGTGCAGGTTCACATCATCAACCACGGCAACGCGATCCCGATCCCCTTCACGACCGGTCTGTTCGAGTACGGCAAGGTTCCGGTGCCCAAGAATCTCTCGCCGGCGCTCGGCTTCGCGGGTTTCACCGTCACCACCAACCTGAACGACCCCAAGGTGCAGGACGAGGTCATCTCCTTCCTGGGCGCGAGCTATTTCCGCTTGATCGGCCGGGGGCACCGTTACGGGCTTTCGGCACGCTCGCTCGCCTTGAATGTCGGCGGCGAGGGTCCCGAGGAATTCCCGTTCATGCGGGCGCTCTGGGTGGAGGAGCCGTCGCGTGACACGACCGAGCTCGTCATCTACGCCCTGCTCGACTCCCCGTCGGTCGCAGGCGCATTTCGCTATGTCGTCAGCCCAGGCCGCAACACCTCGATGGACGTGACCGCGACGATCATCCCACGCAAGGAAATCGAGCGGATCGGCATCGCGCCGCTGACCTCGATGTTTCAGGCTGGAGAGGGCGATCTCGGTCAACGAACTGATTTCCGCCCCGAAATCCACGACTCGGACGGGCTGATGATGCAATCCGGCAGTGGCGAATGGATCTGGCGTCCCGTTCGCAATCCCAAGGTGCTGCGCATATCGAGCTTCGGCGACAAGAACCCGCGCGGCTTCGGTCTGATGCAGCGCGACCGCGATTTCGGCAGCTATCAGGATCTGGAAGCGCGCTACGATGCGCGGCCAGGTTACTGGGTCCAGCCACAGGGTGACTGGGGCGAAGGCCGGGTCGACCTCATCGAGATTCCGACGGATAACGAGGCCTTCGACAACATCGTCGCTTGCTGGACGCCGAACAAGCCTCTGCCCAGTGGTCAGGCTGCCGAATTCAGCTACCGCATCTCGGCATTGTCGACGACCTGGCACCTGCATCCTTACGCCCAGGTGCAGCAGAGTTTCAACGGCTCGGACATCGAGGATGGTGTTTCCGAGGGCAAGGGCACGAAACGCTTCATCGTCGATTTCGCTGGCGGCGACCTCGCCTACTATCAGAGCGAGCCCGAGCGTCTGGAACTGGTCGCGACGAGCACCGCCGGCTCCATCACCACGAAGATACTGACGTTCAATGCGCCATTGAAAGGCGTGCGCGCCATCGTCGATGCGACGCTGCCGGATGGCCAATCGGCCGAGCTGCGCATGTTCCTGAGAGGGCGAAATCGCACCTTGAGCGAGACCTGGACCGCAACTTGGTCGGTTCCGGCGGGCGACGCCGCGCGGCCGCAGCCTTCGAAGAGCGAACCGCCGCGCAAGTGACGAATCTGCCCTTCAGTGTCCCATGTCGCAATCGTGCTGACTGCGACTTCGCTGACCAACGTTCTGCTCGTCGTCGATCGCTCAGTAGAGAGATGGGCCGTACGCGATAGCAAAAGGCTGAGCCGGTGGCAGGCGCGGGGCGCGGAACACTCGTCACTCGCGCCCGTTCCTCCACGATTGGAGGACAAACCCATGGCAAAACAACCTGAAGCTTTGGCTACCTTCGCGGCAAGCGCCCGTAACGATGGGAAGAAGCCTCGCAACATTGGCCTTCACGCAACGGATGAAACCAGACCTCTCCCCACCAATTCAAAACAGAAAACAGATGCCGCAACGAAGGTTCTGCGAGAGGGTGTGCTCCACAAGGACCAGGGAGCCGACGAAGCCGTCGATGCTCTGCCGGATAGAACGCGAGACATCAAACGGCGCTCCTGACCAGAGCGGCGAATATCGCCGGGTCATCAGACGTTTCGATGGCCTTGGGCTTAGGCGACATTGACTGTTGACCCGGCCCAAGGAGCAGCTTGTCTGAGTGCCTGAGAGCGCACATGTTCGGCGATCCACTATGGAGATGCATATGGCTAACGGCGTCGTGAAATGGTTCAACGAGACCAAGGGCTATGGCTTCATAACCCCGGACGGCGGCGGCAACGACGTCTTCGTCCATATCAGCGCTGTCGAGCGCGCCGGCCTGCGTGGCCTGAATGAAGGGCAGAAGGTTTCTTACGAACTCGTGGCTGACAAGCGGTCGGGCAAGCAATCCGCCGACAACCTCAAGGTCGGATAGAAACAAGGGTCATGCGTTCCCGGGGAGCCCATGCATTGATCGGACTGGCTACGCTGGTCGTCGTAGCTATGCTTTTCGGACTCGCATACTGGTTCAGCAGAGGGCAGACCGATACGGTCGACGTCCGGTTGATCTTCAACGGCAAGGTTTCGGGCTTGGGGCGAGGCTCCAGCGTCCTCTTCAACGGCCTGCGGGTGGGCGAGGTCACGGACATCGAGATCGAGCCCAGTGATCCCCGGCAGATCTACGCCATCCTGAAGATCAGCCGATCGGCTCCCTTGCGGGCGGATACCACTGCCCGCCTGGAAGGACAGGGCTTGGCCGGCATCGTCGCGGTGCAGCTTCGTGGTGGCAGCCCGAACGCCGCTCGGCTGACCACGGCTCCAGGACAGATGCAGCCGACAATCGTCGTCGAAGACTCCGCGAGCATTTTCGAGAAGGTCGGATCGACGGCAAAGAGCATCAATGAGTCCCTTGTCGCGATCGAGGGAGCAATCCAGGCCAACGCTGGGCCGATAACCGAGAAGATCAAGGAGGCCGAGCGCTTCTCGGCTTCCTTGAACGACAGCTCATCTTCCGTTGAGAAACTGATGAAGGGCGTTGAGACCGTAGCGGAATTCGTCACCCCGCTGCCGCAGAAACTGAAGACATTCGGCGACGACTACCTGAATTCCCTGCGTACGGTCGACAAAAATTGGATCGTCGCCATCATTGGAGATTTCGATCGGCTGACCAGCACTCTGGCTGATGTAGCCCCTGATGTGCGAAGCGTTATCAAGACAGCCGCTTCCGTGAGCGAAAAGCTCAACAGAGCCAGTGACAATGTCGATGGCGTCTTGAAGGGAGCCCAGTCATTCCTGAATGCCGCGGTCGATACCAATGGGCGGAGCGCGTTTACCGAGGTTGCCGAAACCGCAAGATCCCTGAGCGCCCTTGCAAGCAGCCTCGATCGCAGCTCAGCCGCCGCTACTGTCGAGATTGTCCGACTGACGGGCGCCGGCTTGAGGAGCGTCGAGAACTTTACAGCAAATGGGCAGGGCAGCCTCTCAGGGTTCATCCGGACCCTCGAAGGCGTCAATCGAGACCCTCAGAGCCTGCTCTTCGGCAGCAAGAACCGCATCCCCGAATATCGCGGTTCGCGCTAGCTGGCGATATTCAAGTTCATCCGTGTAGTCGGGCGGATAGCGCCGGGCGAGAGAGCTCTGTTCGCTGCGTCGCCCCGTATTCGCATGCACTCGCAGCCTAGCTTGAAACGTCAGCCTCGGTTCCGTCGAGGGACAGGCTCGCGACACAGATGGGAACACCGGTTTCGTTCCGAACGACGACACGCAGGCCAATATGATCAGAAGTCGGCAGCTTCTCGCCGATCATAACCGCCAGGATCGACTTTGCGGCATGCTTCGCTGCTTCGAGATCAGGAAAATCCACCCCCTCGTCATCCGTATCAGGGGCAGAACCGTCATCGGTATCAAAGTAAAACCGTGCCATCTCAGCAGAATGCCGCTCGCCCGCCCAAGTTCCTTGTCGAGCCTGAAATCTGCATCACTCGTCGTAGCGCTTCAAACGCAGATAGTTCGGGTCGAAATCAGCGCGCTGGCACAGACCTTCCCAATCCAGAATACGGATTAGATTCGCACGTACTTCTACCAACCTTTCCCGCTTGAGCTCTCGCAATTTCTTGTTGGTGTGAACGGTCGATAACCCCAGCACATCGCCCATTTCAGGCTGGTTGAGCGGCAAGCCGCATGTCACCCCATCCGACAGGCCGATGGCCTTCATTCGCGTCACGTACTCGCAGAGGAAATGCGCGATGCGCGCTGGAGCGCTCCGCTTCCCGAGACTGACTGTCCAGCCTCTCAGAATGGACGCCTCGACCAGAACTTCCAGCCAGAATGCCTTTGAAATCGCATAGGATTTCTGGAGCGTATGCTTGATCGCAACATGAGGGATGAAGCCGACCAGTGCTGGCGATAGCGTCCCGACGGTGTGATCCATCGTATCGATATGGATCGACTGAAGGTCAGGGATATCGCCTGGCATATGCAGCGAGAGAATTTGCCTTCCGCCGTCTCGAACGACCTTGTAACGGCACAGCAAGCCTTCGAGAACGATGCAGCACTGATTGTTATGGCGGCCTTCGAGAATGATGTCTCGACGCGCTTCGTAGCGCCTTATCGAGATAGGCAGGCTAAGGAGAATTTTGGTGTCATCTGCGGAAAGCCTTGATCGCGTTTCCAACTTCCTGACCAACGCATCGAGTTGCGACAAAGGCCGCATCAATGCACATCCAATGTCATCGTGTCGGCGTTCGACAGCGGCACAGAAGGACAGAGGTTCAGCAAAGCGATCGAAGGCGCAGTCATTACGCCTTCGTAGTCGGCTCAACCTCGGCAAGAGATGTCATTTGACAGAGCCAACGGGCAAGTTCGTCGAATTTTAGTGCCCGAGGAGTTCACGCTGCGCCCTTGGCCCTGCGCCCCCCATGTCAGGAAAACGGCACGGAGCGCACCGAGGACTTTCGCGCGAACAGTCTCCCGGCTGGATAGCGAACGGCATCGGGCCTGCCTCACCCCATGATCCCTATGGTCGCGATGTGGGGATGGCACCGAAGGGCGTAGGGTTGCGTTGTACGAGGCACCGCATTTGAACAGCTCAGGGAACTGGGTGATAAGTCCCGGCGTCGCGCCACCCGAATGGCAGGGAGCGAATGGACAAGCAGCTTTATCTTGAACGCCTCGTTCTCAAGCTCGAAACCCATATTCCCTTGCCGCCTGCCGAACGGCAGAAATTGCTGGATCTGCCGCTTACCCTGAAGCGCTTCGAAGCCGGCCAGGACATCGTCAGCGAAGGCGAGATCACCAAGCAGTGCTGCTTGGTCGCCGAAGGACTGGTTTGTCGCTACAAGATCGTCGGCGACGGCGTGCGGCAAATCCTGTCGCTTCATCTTCCCGGCGACATTCCAGATATCCACTCGCTGCTGATCGAGCGCATGGATCATTGCCTGGGAGCGCTGACGCCCGCGGTCGTCGGCCTGATTTCACATGATGCCGTCCGAGCACTCACGCGAGCATCCTATCGGATATCCGAGGCATTCTGGCGAGAAACGCTCATCGAAGCCTCGATCTACCGCGAGTGGATGGTGGGTATCGGGCGCCGCTCCGCACCCAGCCGCTTAGCTCATCTGCTCTGCGAGTTCATCACCAAGATGACAGCCATCGGCTTGTCGGACGGAGTGACCTGCAACCTGCCTTTGACGCAGCCGGAAATCGCCGATGCGCTCGGGCTGTCCACGGTTCATATGAACAAGAAGCTCAGGGAGATCCGGGAAGCCAAGCTCATCCGGCTCCGCGCCAATCGACTGACCATTCTGGATTGGAGAGGGCTTTGCGAATTGGCGGATTTCGATCCGGACTATCTGCACCTCCAGCCCGGTGCCGCCAAAATCGCAAGTGCTTGAGGAACAGCTTGGCGCTGGCTGCATTAGGCAGACATGCCTTGCTATTTCTTCCATACCCGCGACGGAGAGAAGCTCGAATTTGACGAGGAAGGCACAGATTTGCCCGATGACCAAAGCGCGCGAAATGCCGCCAAGGAATTGCTCGCCGCGTTGAACCGCGAGAAGCTGCCCAATGGCGACCACATGTCGCTTTCTGTCACCGTACAGAACGCCGAAGGGGCAGAAATCTACATAGCCAGTTTGCGCCTGGATGGCCTGCCGCCGTCGAAGCCAGCCAAGAAGGGTTAGGCCGTCACCTGCGCGCAGCTTCGCTCGGCCAGCGCCAGTTCATGACGGTCAGCGGATAGGTCTATGCGCGTGGTGCACGCAGATGCATTCGCTGCAATGTCATTTGCTGTTGCTCTGCAAGCTTTGATCGGCGCAAAGAGAGAACCCTCACCGGCTGGTTCTCCGCATGCCTATCTCTCAGGCGTTCTTTCAACGCTCGAACGCCCTGCTCCTGGCTGTCGGCATCGCCGTACTGGTCGTCATCGTCGCCACATCTCTCTGGCTGACAACCGCAAGCGAGCGCTATTTCGGCGAAGTGACCGCAGCCCGCGCCGTGCGAAGCGCAACCGCTGACTTGCTGTCTCTCGTGCAGGATGCCGAGACGGGCCAGCGCGGCTACCTGCTGACACGGGACGAAAGCTATCTTGCTCCCTACAGCGCAGCGGCCTCCCGGCTTCCCGACCAACGCGCTCGGCTTGAACGCGCCGCAGCGAGGCTGCCCGAGGTCACTCCCATCCTGCAGCGGGTCAATAGCGAGCTCGACCAGAAGATGGCTGAGCTCGCGGCAACCGTTGAAGCGACGCGCAAGGGCGACACCGAGACCGCGCTGAACCTCGTCCGCAGCGGCGCCGGCAAGCGCCTGATGGACGAATTGCGCGGCGATCTCAGCGCTATTCTCGCAATCTCGGAAAAGGAGCTGCGGGAGGCGATCGACGCCCAGGTCACGGCTGCGACCAGGTTGCGCTGGACCACGATCATCGGCGCGATCCTGATCCTCGCCATGGCCGGCGCGGCGAGCTGGACGATCATCAGCTACACGCGCGAACTGATCGCGGCGCGGCGCGAGGTCGAAACGCTCAATGTCGGGCTGGAAGAACGTGTGCGCGAGCGCACGGATGCGCTCGTCAAGGCGAACGAGGAGGTCCAGCGTTTCGCCTATATCGTGACGCATGACCTGCGCGCGCCGCTGGTGAACATCATGGGCTTCACCAGCGAGCTGGAGGCGATGTTCAAGCCGATCGAGGCCTATGTCGGCGCCGGGGCCACTGCCACGCCGGAGCAGAAGGCGGCGGCCGAGGAGGCGCTGCGCGTCGATGTCGCCGAGGCGATCGGCTTCATCCGTTCGTCGACCCGCAAGATGGATGGGCTCATCAACGCGATCCTCAAGATTTCCCGCGAGGGCCGCCGCGAATTGCGGGCCGAGAGCGTCGATCTGACCGCGCTGATCGAGACGGCTGCAGCGGCCGTCCACCATCAGGCCAGCGCGGAGGAAGGCGGCGGGATCGAGATCGACGCGCAGGTTCCCCGCATCACGAGCGATCGCCTGTCGCTCGACCAGGTCATGGGCAATCTCCTCGACAACGCCATCAAGTACCGGGCGCCGGATCGCCCCATCCGGATCGCCGTCCGCACGCGCCGGGAGCGCCGCGGCTGGGTGAAGATCGAGATCGAGGACAATGGCCGCGGCATCGCGGCGACGGATCACGAGCGCATCTTCGAATTGTTCCGGCGCTCCGGCTCGCAGAATACGGCGGGCGAAGGCATCGGCCTCGCCCATGTCCGCACGATGGTGCGCAATCTCGGTGGCGACATCGCCGTGCGCTCAGAACTTGGAAAGGGCACGACCTTTACCGTGACCCTGCCCCCCAACCTCGCGGCCGACAGACGGAGTGCCGAAGCGTGACCAATGGAAAGCCCGTCTCGATCATCATGATCGAGGACGATGAAGGCCATGCCCGCCTCATCGAGAAGAACATCCGCCGTGCCGGGGTCAGCAACGAGATCATCCCCTTCACCAACGGCACGGATGCGCTGAACTATCTGTTCGGTGCCGATGGCTCCGGCGCCGTCAGCGCCGGCCGCCAGCTCCTCATCCTGCTCGATCTCAACCTGCCCGACATGGGCGGCGTCGCCATCCTCGAGAAGGTGAAGGCGAACGTGCATACCAAGCGCTCGCCGGTGGTCGTACTCACCACGACCGATGACAGCCGCGAGATCCAGCGCTGCTATGACCTGGGCGCCAATGTCTACATCACCAAGCCCGTGGACTATGACGGCTTCGCCAACGCGATCCGCCAGCTCGGGCTGTTCTTCTCCGTCATCCAGGTTCCGGAAACGCCATGACCGGCTTGCGCGGTCGCCGTTGATGCCGAACCGGCCCATCAACGTCCTCTATATCGACGACGACGCCACGCTCGGGCGCCTCGTGCAGCGCATGCTCGCGCGCCACAACTATGTCGTGGAGCATGTCGAGACCGCCGAGGCTGGCCTCGCGCGTGCGGCAGCCGGCGGGATGGACGTCATCATCCTCGATCACGATCTGGGGACCGCTTCAGGGCTCGATGTCCTGGCTGCGCTGTCCACGGACGCGGCTGCTCCCGCAGTCATCTACGTGACCGCTTCCTCGGAGCTGTCGATCGCGGTGACGGCGCTGAAGGCCGGCGCCATGGACTATGTCGTCAAGACGGTCGGCGAGGATTTCGAGGTGCTGCTGCGGGCGGCGCTGGAACATGCCGTCGTCAAGACGCGCCTGACCCGGGCCCGCGAACAGGCCGAGCAGGAAGTCAGGGCGGCGCGCGACCGGGCCGTAACGCTGCTGGCCGAGGTCAATCACCGCGTCGCTAACAGCCTGTCGCTGGTCGGTTCGCTCGTGCGGATGCAGGCCAATTCGGTCGAGGATCCGGGCGCCAAGGCGGCGCTCGCCGAGACGCAGGCGCGCATCACCGCGATCGGCAACCTGCATCGCAGCCTCTACACCTCGGACGATGTTCGTGCCGTCGATCTCGCCGGCTATCTCCGCTCGCTGCTCGACGAATTCGCCCAATCGCTCGCCGGCTCCGGCCAGATGCCGGTGATCCGCTTCAAGGCGGAAGCCGTGCTGGCGAAAACCGACAAGGCGATCTCGATCGGGCTGATCGCGACGGAGCTGGTCACGAACGCGCTGAAATACGCCTATCCGAACGGCCAGGGCGAGGTCCGGGTCAGCCTCTCCAGCGAAGGCGATATCGTCACGCTCAAGGTCGTCGACGACGGGATCGGCTGGACCGGAACCGGCACGATCAGGGGGACCGGCCTCGGCAGCAAGATCGTGCGTGCGATGGCGAAGAGCCTCGCCACCGAACTGCGCTATGCCGATACGGGCGGACGCGGCACGCACGCCGTCATGGAACTGTCCCTCGCCGGCCTGGCACCTCCGGCGTCCGAAGCGGCCTGAACCGCGTCGGGCGCTGATGAGCTATGCGACGCCCGGAAGCCTGCGCAGCGCCGCCTCCAGCGAAGCGAGATTGTAGGGCTTGCGCAGCGTCGCCGCCTCGGCGACGCTGAGGATCGCGAGGTCGTCATAACCGGTCGCGAAGAGGAAGGGCACGCCGAGCTCGCGCAGGCGATTGCCGATCGGCTCGGAGGTTTCGGAGCCGAGATTGACGTCGAGGATCGCGAGATCCGGCGCCGTCCGGCCCAGGAACGACACGGCCTCTGAGACATTCGCGCAGACCTCGACCTGGCTCGCGCCCAAGGTCGCCAGCATGTCCTCGCAATCCATCGCGATGATGAACTGGTCCTCGACCAGCAGCACGCGCCTGCCTTCCAATGGCCGGCCGGGCTTGCCCTTGACCGGCACGGGGGCCTCCTCGGGAGACGCGGCATCCTCCGTCCAGCGGACGAATTTGGCGGGGATGCAGAGCTTCGCCGTGATGCCCTCGGGCTCGAAGGACAGATCGCTTCGCCCGCCGAGATCGTAGGGGATGCTGCGATCGATCAGGATGCTGCCGAAACCCTGGCGGGACGGCGGCCTGACCGGCGGTCCGCCGCGCTCCTGCCAGACGATCTCGCAATCCCCGCCGGCATTGGCGGACCAGTCGACCATGAGTTCGCCGGTCTTGACGGATAGCGCTCCGTATTTGGCGGCGTTGGTGATCAACTCATGGATCACGAGAGCGACCACCGAAAAGGCGCGGGCATCGAGGGCAACGGACGGCCCGCGAACTGTGATCGTGCCGCCGCTCGTCCGATAGGGCGAAGCTTCCGCGTTGACGAGATCGAGCAAGAGCCCGCCACCGCTCGCCCGCATGGCCTGGTCGTGGGCGATGGCAAGCGCCTCGATCCGCCCCTTCAGCGAAGTGACATAGGCCTCGATCGTCGCGCCTTCCGCGAGCGGATGGGCAACGATCGATTTGATCAGGGCGAGGATGTTCTTGACCCGGTGATTGAGCTCCTGATTGAGCATCTTCTGGCGGATTTCGGCCTTGTTCCGCTCGTCAGCCAAGAGTTCGCTCTGGCGCAGCACGACCTCGATCAGGGTCCGACGCGCGGATTCGGCAAGCTCGCGCTCCACCGGCGTCCAGGTCTTGGAGTGACCAGCCACGGTCTCCTTCCAGACGGCGAAGCTCTGCCGTGGCGTCAGGCGGTCGCCATGGGGGCCTGTCGTATAGGTCTTGTTGGGGTCGCCGCCCCATTCGATCGTATGGACCAGTTCCTTGCGGAAGAAGAACAGGTAGTCGCGCGGAAGCTGGGAGAGCGGGATCGCGAGCATACCCGCGAATGCGTCGGCGAAAATGCGTGCTGACGGCAGTGCCTCGGCCAGCGCCGTGGTTGCCCAGATTCGTCTTTCGCAGACCGACCCAGCGAAAGCGGCCAGTTCCTCAGCGAACTCGGCCGGCGGCGCGCTGCCTTCAGCCCGCCACTCGCCATTCACCCAGACGCCGACGCCGTCACTTTCGACGAGGTTGCGGAACTCCGCGAGATGCTGGCCGAGGAAGCCGGAGGCATCGGTGACATGCGCGGCGGACGAGAGCAGGCCGTTGAGGAAATCCCGCGCCTTCTCCGCTGCGAGCAGCATCTGCTTCTGCGTGAGGGCACCGAGCTGGAGCGCGAAGAACTCGCCGAAGATCTCCGCAGCGATCCGGCGGTTCATCGAGAGCGAGCGCGGGCTGTAATGGTGGCAGGCGATCAGGCCCCAGAGTGCGCCATCGACGATGATCGAGACCGACATCGAAGCCGAGACGCCCATGTTGCGCAGATATTCGCAATGGATCGGCGAGACGCTGCGCAGATGCGCATAGGACAGGTCGAGCGGCTCCCCAGCCGCATCGAGCACGGGCGTGATCGGAAAGCGCTCGCCGCTCGAATCCGAGACGACGCGAATCGGGTTGAGGAGATAGAGTTGCCGCGCCTGCTGCGGAATATCGCTTGCCGGGAAATGCTGCCCCATGAAGCTTTCGAGGTCGGGGCGCTTGGCTTCGCTCACGACCTTGCCCGAGCCGTCTGGCGCGAACTGGTAGATCATCACCCGGTCGTATTGCAGCACCGCCCGGAGCAGACGCGCTGCGTTCTTGATCAGCTGGGCCGGCGTCGTCACGTCCGAGAGCCGGCCGACCAGCGTCCGGGCGAATTCGAGCGGCGAGCTCGGCCCGGCCGGAACGCTCTCCTCGAACTCGATGATGGCGTTGCCCTTGAAGGCATGGATCGAAATGTCGAACTCGCGATCGAGCGCCGGAAGGCGGTAGCGGGGCATCAAGCCGGCTCGGGAGGGCACCCCGGAACGGGCGAGTGCATTGCGCATCTCATGCACGACCGGTCCGCCGAGTATCTCTTCGAGCCTGCGGCCGACGAGCTCGAACTCCCCCAGGCCGAGGAAGGCGCTGGCATTGCTGGAATGGCGCCTGATCGTCACCGCCTCGGCATCGCACACGATCATGCAGCCATGCGGCTGGACGCTGCCGGGGATATGGATCGGCTCGCGATCGCAGTTCGTCAGATCAACAGTCGTCATGCGGGGGAGAGTTCTTCCGAGGTGAAGGCCTGGATGGCATGCATGAAGACCGCCCTGCCCGCTTGAGCTGCGGCACCCCATGCCTGCCGGTCGAGCCCTTCAAGCGCGACCAGCAGCGTGCGCCAGCTGTCGAGGGAGCCGGCTTGCGCCGAGAGGTAGCGGGCTCCGTATTCAGGCCCGAATCCCAGAGCGCCGACTCCCATCACCAGCACGCGCGCGCCCAAGGCGGAGCCTTCGAGAACATAGGCAGCTCCCAGGAAGGCAGCCATGTCATTTGACAGATGGAAATGCTCGGCCGCGGGAAGCGGGAGCGCGAGGTCGGCGAGATCCGCCTCCAGCTCCGGCAGAAGTTGGCGCGGCTGCCATGAGGAGGTGCGCGCGGCATCGACATTCAACAACGCCGCCTCGACCGGCGCGCGATGGCGGTACGTCCCCTGCAGGAAGCGGGCATACGCGATGCGGTTCGAAAAAACGCCGACGATGGCATCCAGTTCGCGATGAAGCTCGCTCGTCTCGTCGCGCAGGAAACTTCTGATCTCAATCATTGCATCGGCATCCAGAATCGTTCCGCATCAGCATTGCTATAACCTGATATCGACGGAAACGGCGCTGTTTTCATTGCGGATTTTCCTGTCGCTCCGGTCCGCCCAGCATTCTTATCCAAGGGATTGGCTTGAAACCGGGCCGAGATCGCCTTAAGAACATACAGTGAACAAAAGGAAGAGTGATGGCACAGCTCTCGGTCCTGGAGAAGCTCGAAATCCTCAGCGACGCTGCGAAATACGACGCCTCCTGCGCGTCGAGCAGCACCACGAAACGGGATTCGCGTGATGGAAAGGGGCTGGGCTCCACGACGGGCGCCGGCATCTGCCATTCCTATGCGCCCGATGGCCGCTGCATCTCGCTGCTCAAGATCCTGCTCACGAATTTCTGCAGCTTCGACTGCGTCTTCTGCATCAACCGTTCGTCGAGCAATGTTCGCCGCGCCCGCTTCTCGGTCGAGGAAGTCGTCGCGCTGACCCTGAATTTCTACCGCCGCAATTATATCGAAGGCCTTTTCCTGTCCTCGGGCATCATCCGCTCGGCCGATTACACGATGGCCGAGCTTGTGCGCGTCGCCGAAACGCTGCGCCGGCAGCATGGGTTCCGCGGCTATATCCATCTCAAGCTGATCCCCGGCGCGAGCCGCGATCTGATCGAGCGCGCCGGGCTTTTCGCCGACCGGGTGTCGATCAATGTCGAACTGCCGAGCGAGGCGGCGCTCGCGCGCTTTGCTCCTGAGAAGCAGGCGGGCGAGATCAAGAGCGCGATGGGCGGCCTCAAGCTGAAGATCGATGAGGCGCGCCAGGAGCGCGACAAGAGTGCGAAGGCCCCGGCCTTCTCGCCGG
The DNA here is from genome assembly GCF_058783685.1 of Allobosea sp. FW305-C-101. Lineage (NCBI taxonomy): Bacteria > Pseudomonadati > Pseudomonadota > Alphaproteobacteria > Hyphomicrobiales > Alloboseaceae > Allobosea > Allobosea sp. FW305-C-101. The sequence continues at coordinate 176,345 of NZ_JBYSYT010000002.1, forward strand.
CCGGGCAGAGCACGCAGATGATCGTCGGTGCCGATGGCGCGAGCGATTCCGCCATCCTAAAGCGCAGCGCCTGGCTCTATGGCAGCTTCGGCCTGAAGCGCGTCTATTACTCGGCCTTCAGCCCGATCCCCGATGCCTCCAGCCAGTTGCCGCTCCAGCCGCCGCCGCTGATGCGCGAGCACCGGCTTTATCAGGCCGACTGGCTGACGCGCTTCTATGGATTCGAGACCGAGGAAATCATGGGGCATGGCGAGATGCTCGACCTCGACATCGACCCCAAGCTCGCCTGGGCCTTGCGCGAGCGCGGGCGCTTTCCCGTCGACGTCAACCGGGCCGATCGCGAGACCCTGCTGCGGGTGCCGGGTCTGGGCACGCGCAGCGTCGATCGCATCCTGGCTTCGCGACGGTTCCGCCGGCTCCGGCTTGAAGATGTCGGTCGATTGACGCGCTCGCTCGCGACGATCCGGCATTTCATTCTCGCGGAGGGCTGGCGGCCGGGTAGCGGACTCGACGCGCCGAACCTGCGGGCCCGGCTGAAGCCGCAACCGCGACAATTGACGCTTTTCCCATGATCGCGGCCCGGCTGAACGGGCCTGCCGATTTTGCCGGCTGGCGCCGCGAGGCACGCCGGCTGGCGCTCGCCGGCGTCCAGCCCGAGGCCGTCGCCTGGCTGACGAGCGAGGACGATGCCGGATTGTTCATGATGGAGAATGCCGCCCCGGTCGCGGGCGGAAGTGCCGCCCTGACCGTGTCTCGCCGTTTCATCGAGCTTGCCGAAAACGTCGTCTGTCATCGAGATGCCGGCCGTTTTGTACTGCTGCACCGCCTGCTGCTGCGTTTGCAGGACGAGCCGCGCTTGCTCGACAATGCAGCCGATTCTGACATCGCACGCGCCGAGGCGATGGCCCGCTCGGTGCGCCGCGACCTGCACAAGATGACCGCCTTCGTCCGGTTCCGGGCGGTGTCGGGCGCGGACGAGGACGGCCCGTTCATCGCCTGGTTCGAGCCGGAGCATTTCATCCTCGAACGCGCCGCAAGCTTCTTCACGGGGCGCTTCGGCGGGATGGTCTGGTCGATCATGACGCCGCAGGGGTCATTGCACTGGGACGGCTCGGCCCTCCAACTCGGTCCCGCCGCCAGTAAGGCCGACGCGCCGGACGGCGATGCCATGGAAGCCTATTGGCTCACCTACTACGCCAACATCTTCAATCCGGCCCGCCTGAAGCCGAAGGCGATGAAAAGTGAGATGCCGGTGAAATACTGGCGGAACCTACCCGAGGCCGAATTGATTGTGCCTCTGATCGCAAGCGCCGCCCGGCGAGCAGAGGATATGGTGATGCGCGCCCCGACGCAGCCACCCGAACGACATGTCCGGCAGCTTCGGCATCGGCCCGAGACGGCCGCCGACGATCCCGTGATCACGTCCTGGCAGGATGCGGCCGCTGCCGCGCAACGCTGCCGGCGTTGCGAGCTTCATTGCCACGCCACGCAGACGGTCTTCGGAGAAGGCCCGCTGGATGCATCTATTCTGTTCGTCGGCGAGCAGCCCGGAGACCATGAGGACCTGGCAGGCCGGCCCTTCATCGGACCGGCAGGGCAGGTTTTCGATCGGGCGATGAGGGAGGCCGGTCTCGATCGGGCGCGCGCCTATGTCACCAATGCGGTGAAGCACTTCAAATTCCAGCTGCGCGGCAAGCGCCGCATCCACGAGAGACCCAATGTCGGGGAGATCAAGGCCTGCCGCTTCTGGCTCGATCTCGAACTGCAATTCGTGAAACCCCGGCTTGTCGTTGCCCTCGGCGCCAGCGCCCTGCGATCGCTGGTGGGGCATGCCGGCTCGTTGGCCAGTGCGCGGGATCGCGAGCTGGCGCTCGAAGATGGCACGCCGCTGCTGGCTACCGTCCACCCCTCCTTCCTGCTTCGCCTGCAGGATGAAGAGGCGCGGTCTCGCGAGTACGCCCGCTTCGTCGTTGATCTCGCCCGTGTGCAGCAACGGGTGTTCCGGCACTAAGCCATCTTGGTGAGACCTGAGCCGCTTTGCCGTGGCTCGCGGATACCGTACGACCGACCAACCGCTCTGCTTTCTCAGGAAAACGGCCTTGCCCGCCAGCGACGTCCATATCGCCTCGTTCCTCTCCGAGATGTTCGATCAGGCGCCGACTTTCATGGCGCTGCTGCAAGGGCCGGAGCATCGCTTCCAGCTGGCGAACCCCAGTTATCTGAGACTGGTGGATGGCCGCGACGTCATTGGAAAGACCGTCTCCGAGGCGCTTCCGGAAGCGGATGCGCAAGGCTTTGTCCGGATTCTCGACGAGGTCTATCGATCCGGCGAGGCCTATACGGCCTCCGGTGCGCGGTTCGTCATGCAGGGGCAGCCCGAAAGCCCGACCGCCGAGCGTTTCCTCGATTTCGTCTATCAACCCCTCATCGGTCCACAGGGCAACGTGACCGGCATCTTCGTGCAGGGAAGCGACGCCACCGAGCGCAGCCTGGCCGAACGGCGCCTGTCCGATAGCACCGCTCTCTACAAGGGACTGTTCGACGCGATCGACGAAGGCTTCTGCATCATCGAATTCTTCGACGGGCCGCACGGGCCGGACAGCGATTACATCCATATCGAGGCCAATGCGGCCTACGCCCGGCACGCCGGAATTCCGAACGTCGTCGGCCAGAAGCTGCGCGAGATGGTCGGTGCTGAAGCCGATTCATGGGTGGAGCGCTATGGCGCTGTCCTGCGCACCGGCACGCCCATTCGCTTCCAGCAGGAACTCGTCGCCACCGGCCGCTTCCTGGAGCTGGCTGCGATCCGGATCGAGCCCGCAAGCAGGCGGCAGGTCGCGGTCCTCTTCCAGGACATTACGGCACGCCGCCAGGCCGAGCTCGCTCTCGCCAAGCTGAACGAGACGCTCGAACAGATCGTGGCGGAACGCACGCAGAAGCTGCTCGCCGCGGAAGAGGCCTTGCGCCACAGCCAGAAGATGGAGGCGATCGGCCAATTGACCGGCGGGGTCGCGCATGACTTCAACAACCTGCTGCAGGTAATCTCGGGCAATTTGCAGCTCCTGGCCAAGGATGTCGCCGGGGACGAGAAGGCCGAGCGGCGCATCGCCAATGCCATGACCGGCGTCGCCCGCGGTTCGAAGCTCGCTTCGCAACTGCTCGCCTTCGGCCGGCGGCAACCGCTGGAGCCGAAGGTCGTCAATCTCGGTCGCCTGGTTCGCGGCATGGACGACATGCTCAGCCGCACCCTCGGCGAGGGCATCGAGATCGAGACGGTCGTGGGCGGCGGGCTCTGGAATTCCCTGATCGACCCGACGCAGGTCGAGAATGCGCTGCTCAATCTGGCGATCAACGCGCGCGATGCCATGAACGGCTCAGGCAAGCTGACGATCGACCTCGCCAATGCCCATCTCGATGACAGCTACGCTGCCCGGCACAGCGATGTCGCAGCGGGACAGTATGTGATGCTGGCCGTCAGCGACACCGGCTCCGGCATGTCGGCCGAGGTGCTGGCGAAGGCCTTCGACCCGTTCTTCTCGACGAAGCCCGAAGGAAAAGGCACCGGGCTTGGCCTGTCGATGGTCTATGGCTTCGTCAAGCAGTCCGGCGGCCACGTCAAAATCTATTCGGAACTCGACCATGGGACCACGGTGAGGCTTTACCTGCCCCGTTCGGTCCAGAAAGAGGCTGTCGAGACTGTCGTCGACAACAGCCCGATCGCGGGTGGGACCGAGACGATCCTGGTGGTCGAGGATGACGAGCAGGTTCGCAGCACGGTGATCGAGCTGCTCACCGATCTCGGCTATCGCGTTCTGCGGGCCAGCGATGCAACAAGCGCGCTTCACGTCGTCGAAAGCGGCGTTGCCATCGATCTGCTGTTCACCGACGTGGTGATGCCCGGACAATTGAAGAGCCCCGAACTTGCCCGGCTCGCGCGCGAGCGCCTGCCGCATCTCGCCGTGCTCTTCACCTCGGGCTACACCGAGAACTCCATCGTTCACGGCGGCCGCCTGGATGCGGGCGTCGAGCTCCTGTCCAAGCCCTATACACGGGAAGCGCTGGCGCGAAAGCTTCGGCTGGTGCTTGCCGCGCAGAAGGCTCGCGCTCCTCAGAAGGCGGAACAGGTATCGGCTGAGGACAAAGGTTCGGAGCCGGCCGCGCCAAAGCCTGCCGCCGTCCTGATTGTCGAGGACGATGCACTGATCCGCATGAATACCTGCGATATCCTCGAGGATGCCGGTTTCTCCGTCATCGAGGCAGGTAGCGCCGAGGAGGCCCTGCCGATCCTGCAGGATCACCCAGTCGATGTGCTCGTAACCGATGTGAAGCTCCCCGGCGCTTCGGGCATCGAGCTCGTGCGGATGGCGAGAGAGCAGAACGGCTCGCTTTGCGTTGTGTTCGCGACGGGTGACACCTCGGAGATCGACGTCAACAACGAGGTGGTCGTCTCCAAGCCCTATAGCCCGTCGGCCATCGTCAATGCGATCGCGAGAGCACGGAGTTCGTAAATCCGTGCCGTGATCGGCCGGCGCTCAGGTTGTACCACCAAGCTCCCCCGCCTTGGGCGAGAGGCGCCACGTCCACTTGCGAGACACCAGGGTCGACAAGAGCGCCCGCGATCCTCCGTGGTCCGCAAACTCCGCCAATCGTTCCGAACCGCGTCTTCAGGAACCTATCCGCTGCGCCAGCCGTTTTGCCTTTACTTTCGCTCGCCAGCAGGAGGGGCTCATGGACAGCATCATTTATCTCGTCGGTCTTGTCGTGGTCATCATGGCCATCCTGTCGTTCCTCGGTCTTCGATAGGAATTCGCCATGTCCATGTCTGGAACAGACGTCGTCGTCGCTCCCGTGACCGTCAACAAGGAGAACCGCTCCTATGTGCAATGGGGCCCAATCCTCGGCGGTGCGGTCATCGCGACAGCCATCTCGACCATCATGACGGTCTTCGGATCGGCGATCGGCCTGTCGATGGTCTCCGCCGATTTCGAGAAGAGCTCCAGCGCCACGGCGCTGGCGGTCGCAGGCGCCCTGTGGGCGCTCTGGGTCATGGCCTCGGCGACCATGGCCGGCGGCTATCTGGCTGGGCGGATGCGCCAGCCGAGCTTCGATGCCAATGGCGAGGAGCGCAAGGTTCGCGACGCGACCCATGGCCTGCTCGTCTGGGCGACCGGAGCGCTTCTGATCACCGTCGTCGCGACATCGTCGCTGTTCGGCGCGGCCAAGACCGCGGTCAGCGGCGTCGCCAATGCGAGCTCGGGCGTGGCCTCGCTGGTTTCGCAGAATGTCGATCCGCTCGCGATGGCGCTTGACAATGTCATGCGCGCCAGCGGTCAGCAGCCGCCGACCGCCCAGGAGCGTGACGAAGCCTCCCGGATCTTCGTCAGCGCGTTGAAGAACGGCAAGATCGAGCAGGTCGACCGGGACTATCTCGCCTCCCGGCTCGCCGCGCGGTCCGGCATCAGCGAGCAGGACGCGCAGAAGCGCATCGACGACGCCTATGCCCGGCTGTCGCAGGCCAAGGAAACCGCCAAGCAGGCGGCCGAGCGTGCACGCAAGATCGCGGTCCTGACCGCCTTCCTGACCGCGGCTGCGCTGCTGGTGGGAGCGGCTGCGGCGGCATGGGCGGCAACGCTCGGCGGCGAGCATCGCGACGAGAACCTGCTGGTCGACCCGACGCTCTGAATGATCGCGCCTGTGCAAGCCCGGCTCCGCCTGGAGCCGGGCTTTTTTGCGATCTGTCGAAACGATCGGATCGCCGCAGCGTTGCTCCAGCAGCACTTTCAGAAAGGGCATGCGATGATCGACCGGAACCACGAACGAAATGACAGCACCAACGGCCCGACCGAGCCGAACCAGCGCCCGCCCGAAAAGCGCGACGACGCTGCTGATGATGCGATGAAGGGGCCGAAGATCATCTCCGAGGGCAATCAGAAGCAGCGCGCGAAGGACCAGGACACTCCTCCCGCCGGTCCACATGCGAAGGAGTCGCAGACGAACACGGAGGCGACGCCGGGTTCAGGCGCACTCCCTCCGACCAAGCCCGTTCGTCATATCGACCCCGGCACTGGCTGACCTTCATCCACCTTCTCTCCGCGAAGTCGCGTTGGAAGGTGTTCCGTGGAAAAGCTGAAGACCTATCGCGCCAAGCGCGATTTCCGGAAGGGAAGTTTCGGCTGCGATATATCCGCGGGCTCAGCGGGATTGAACGTTCAGGATCTCGTGTTTTATGAGCTTGCTATGGCCGATGCGTCGGATCGAGGCTGCTGCGTGGCATGGCGTTGATCAAACTGCCCGCGGTGAATCTCCGCGCTGAAATCCTTGCAGCCACCTTGTCCTCAAACGCCCGAAGACCGTTGGAGATATCGCGGAGTTCACATGCTTCCGCCGAGCCTTCCGGCGCGCCAAACAGGTCTTCGAAGCGCCTCAATGCCCTGGCGAGGTCTTCGAAGTTGCAGATAGGGAGTTTGATCATCTCTCGCAGTCGGCAGATTCGTTGCGTCAGATCGTCCGGATATTCCCACTGGGGCGGGTCGCGGCCTCAGCTGGATCCGGGTGGCCGGCCGTCGAAGCGACATGCTTCTCCGCGGCAGCACCGTCCGGATCATTGGCTTCATAAGGAGGGTGGGGGCCGCTCGCATGACGTGAACGCGGGTTTGGGCCCGCCCTCGACTCGCCCTCATCGCCTGGTTGTCCCGGTCGGCGGGGCGTGTCGAAATGTCCAGGCGCAGACGCCGCGCCGGTCAGCTGGCGATCTTCCCAGTCTTTGACTGTTGCGACCAGCCCAGCCAATTCGTCCGCTTCGGTCGAGCCTGCTTTAACGTCAGCGAGCTGGTGAATTCTGGCTTTAGCCGCCTCATATGCGGCCGTGGAAGCAATTGCCATGGGCCTCATTCCCTTTGCATCCCAGTCGGCAACGAGCTTCGCAATGATGCCAATACTGGGGTTGGTGATGTGAACGCGGGCTGCGCCGTCTTCGACGAACCAATCATCGCCTTCGCGGCGAATGGTGAGCGTCGCGCTCACGTCTTCGCTCCGCTATCGAGTGCCATGCGGCGAAGCTGTGCCTCCACAGCATCCGCTGAGGAGCCGACTTCGCGGACAACGTCCTCCAGCTGCGCCTTGGATACGCCCAGCTTATCCGTCCAGTATCGGATCTGGTCTTTGCTGAGATGGATCTGTGAACGGTCCAGCGGCTCCCGCTTTCTCTCGTCGTCTGGCATGCGAACCTCCTGACGACGAATCAATCGGCCGGAAGGCGTAGAGTTCCGCAAATCCGCGCTATTCTCGATTTCCAGCGCTTTGGATGCGTCGCCCCATGAGCTCGACGAGCTCGCGAACGGTTTTGCATCGTTGCATCGCCTCGTCCGGCATCATGTCGCAATCGTATTCCCGCTCGATCGCGTTGCCGATCAGCGTCAGGTCGTCGATTGTGAAGCCGATATCGTCAACCTTGGCATGGGGTTCGAGCAGCTCGGGTTTGACCAGCCCTTCGACGGCGATGATTTCGAGCAGACGCTCCACCAAGCCAATCTCGGTCGGCTCCAGATCACCGGACCCGATATTTGTGTCGTCATCAGCGCCCATGCGTCGCCCGCCAGATCTCGACATTCAAAGCAAGTTGGATAGGCGCGCGCTGTTCAGGCACAATGTCCGCTGCTCTTGCTGGATCGGCGATGAGCCTGAGAGACGTCTGATGCTCAGCCAGGGATTCGATCATCTTGTCATGAGCCTCATTCCGCCGGGCGCCTGATCGCAACGGCAGTTCCAAGGAAGGAACTCCAAGGCCGTCACCAGCGTTCCCTTGATCTCCTGTCTCACCCCAGACAGCCCAAAACTAAGCCCCGTCAGCTCCGGCTGGCGGGGCCATTTTTCGTTTCGCGACACGTTGATCACCTGAAGTTTTCGGCTTCATGCCTGGAAGGACGAGCGAGTGGATCGCCCTCCCCGCACGGGCGATGCCCGGCCATTCTCGTTTCGGGGGCTCAGCAATCCTGACCGATAATGCAATGGAACGCGTTCGCTTGCCTCCACGTTCTCCCTTCATAGGACCTCAGGAGGATGACATGGACCATTCTAAGCATACGCGTCTCGCGACTACGGAATTGTCACCCGAGATTCTGGAAGGTGCCACGATCTACGGCCCCGGCGATGAGAAAGTCGGCTCTGTTTCCCATCTCCATGGATCCCAGGTCGTCATCGATGTGGGCGGGTTCCTGGGCATCGGTGCCAAGCCGGTATCCGTGGCGATCTCCGAGCTTGAATTCATGCGCGACGAAGATGGCGACGTGCACGCCGTAACGAACTGGACGAAAGACCGGCTGAAGGAGATGCCGGAACACATCGATCCATGATCGTCGGATCGGGAGCGCGAAAAGGTCAGTCGCTGTGTCTTCGAGCCGGAACTTCCCACGCGTTCGCATGTTGTCTGACCGCGCGGCTCCCATGCCAATGAAGCCGTGCCGCTGAGTGGAGCGGATAAAGCCCCGGCCAATCGGCTCCGCTCTTCTACCGCCGATCAGGAAGCGAGCCGCGGATGTACCGGCAGCGACCGATCGGCTGGTAGCCCGTGGAATTCGGTAGTGCTCGTCCCCGCGGCAGAGCAAAGGGCTGGAGGCCCACAAACCCCGTCGGCGATCCCGGCGGGGTTTTGTTATGCAACGGAACGATTTCCACGGATGCCCGTTCGCCGTTTGCGGGAGGAATTTCTAACATGCGCCAGTCCGCGGAATAGGAGACCATATGGGCGTCGTCGATGACGGCCGGCGATCCGCGGAGATTGAGGACGTTGAAGCCTCTTCCCTGGCGCCTCCTAAAACGGCGCCTATCCGCGGCGTACTGAAGTTGCTGGTGCGGGCAAGTTCGTCCCGATCCAGCCTCGGCCGACTAGGCGCATTGCTCATTCTGCTAGCCGCGCTTTCGGCCTTCGCGTTCCTGGGATACCTCTTGCCTTCGCTCCTGTGGTCAGCCGCTCGCTCGTGAGCGCACGGAGCGAAAGCTCGTATATCTGTTCGCGACCCATCGTGCCGTGAGTCACGTCTGGACGCGTGCGCTCAGCTGCAGGTCGTGAGCTGTGCTGAGCAAATCGTCACCGGAGCAGAGCTGCCCGACCGGGCTCCCGGAACGATCCAGCCCCGCCCCAGCGGCTTACCTTCCAAGGTATGGATGGTGACCTCGATATTGCCGGCGCGGCAGGCGTGAACGGCAGCAACATGGACGCCTGGTTCACCATCCCCGCTCGGGAAGCGGGTTGAGACGGGAGCTTCGGCAGATGGGCTGGCGCGCAGGCCGTCTCCCGACTGGATATGGAAGTCGAGCCGTGATCCGTGCACCCAGCCTCGACCGCGATACCAGCGGCCCAGCTTGCGCTTCTCGTCGGCTGTCTCGATGTCGTCGACGTTTGCATTCTCGATCAGAAAGAAGCCGTCCTTGACGGCGACGACGTCCACTTGCGCGCCCTCGTCGGGGCTCTGAAGACGCTTCCTTGCAGCCGGCAATGTGCCAACCACGGGAGCCTTCGCCGACGCCCCCGTACGCACATTGGTCTTTCCGTCAGCATCGACCACGAACGCATGGAACCGGCAGGCCTGAGCTCCAGCGGGCAACGGTGTCTTTTGGGCGTTGGCCGGTTCTGTCGCCAGCAAGAGGACAACGCTGACGGCGCCTGAAACCGATCTGATCGACGATCGATACATGATCCCTCCATAAACGCACGCCCCGCTGGCAAGGCACAGATTAGAAGGCTGCCGCGTCGACCGCCAGTTGCCGGTGACATGCAGAACCACTGCTATGCGAGGGCGTCACGCTCCGATAGGACGTTTCGCGCTGGCCCGCGTCCGTCAGCGACCTTGAAGGGCGAGCAGGTTGACGTCGATCGTCCGGGCGCGGAAGCCAGCCTCGCAATAGCAGAGATAGAACTCCCAGAGCCGGCGAAACGCCTCGTCGAAGCCCAACGGCGCGATTTCTGCCCAGCCTTCCAGGAAGCGCCGACGCCACTCCTTCAAAGTCATGCCGTAGCTGTCGCCGAAGTCGAGCTGTTCGACCACGGCGAGAGCGGCAGCCTCGGCGCTTCGTTTCAGCACCGGAACCGACGGAAGACTCCCTCCGGGAAAGATGTAGCGCTGGATGAAATCGGTGCCCTGCTGGTAGCTCTCGAACAACGCATCGTCGATCGTGATCGCCTGTAGAACGACCCGGCCGCCGGGCCTGAGCGAGCGGCTCAGGGTATCGAAGTAAGACGGCCAGTAGGCGCGGCCGACCGCCTCGATCATCTCGATCGAAACGATGCGGTCGAACTGCCCGGCAATGTCGCGATAGTCCCGGAGTTCGACGGTGACCCGCTCGGACAGGCCTGCGGCGGCGATGCGCTGCCGTGCCGCTTCGAGCTGGGCCGGCGACAAGGTGATCGCCGTCACGCGGCAGCCCTCGCGGGCCAGCCGCTCAGCCAGCGCCCCCCAGCCGCACCCGATCTCCAGGACATGCTCGCCGCCCGAGAGACCGAGCATGGCGATGATGCGGTCCAGCCGGCGCTGTTGGGCGGCCTCGAGCGTCTCGGCCGGCGCCTCGTAGAGCGCCGAGGAATACATCATGCTGGCGTCGAGCCAGCGGCCGTAGAAGTCATTGCCGAGGTCGTAATGCGCCGTGATGTTCCGGCGGCTGCCGCTACGGGTATTGGCGTTGAGGACATGCCGCAGGCGGTTGAGCAGCCGCGCCGGCCAGGCACCTGAAACCAGCTTGCGCAGCGTCGCATCGTTGCGCGCACCGAGCTCGATCAGTGCCGTGAGGTCCGGCGTGTGAAGGTCGCCGTCACGATAGGCCTCGGCCAAGCCGATATCACCGTCGAGCAGAAGCCGGCGGATCGAGCGCCAGTTGTTCAGGATCATCGTCGCCTGAGGCCCCGGCATGCCGGGCGCGCTGCAAATCCGCTCACCGTCTGGCGTGAAGACCGTCAGGTGGCCAACCGCGATCCGGGAGAGCACGCGGCGCAGGAACCAGCGCGACAGGCCCATTCCGCTCGACGGCGCAAACACCTGTTCCGACATGCGAAGGCGATGCTCGGTTTCCGGCCGGCTCATGGCTGCAGCTGTCCTTTCGCATGGGATGAGGCGATGCGGCCTCGACTGAAGGCCGGCTCAGGCGCGGCCGAATGCGGTTGCCAGGGAATGCGCTTCGCCAGCAGCCGCAACGCATGCCAGTGAATGGCAGCGGTGACCTTCAGCGTGAGGAGCGGATGAGTCGCCAGCAGCCGCAACAGCGCAGCGTCGCTGAGTTCCAATCGCTTGCCGCTCAGCGCGGCCGTGATCAGTCGCCCTTCGGCATCGCTACCATCGATGGCGATGGAGACACGCTCTCCCGGTGGTGCGACCGTGAAGTCGTAGCTCATGCCGAGCTTCATGAACGGCGAGACGTGGAAGACCTTGCCGGCCTCCTGCCTCAACGCGCCTTCAGAAGCACGGGCCGGCGCGACATAGCTGTGAACCTCGCCGAAGGTGTTGTGCACCTCGTAGACGGTGGCGCAGAGGCTGCCGTCGCGGCGATAGCAGAAATAGGTGCTGAGGGGGTTGAAGGCATAGCCGAGGATGCGCGGCATGGTCAGCAGCCGGATCGGGCCACCATCATGCGCGATTCCGGCTTTCGCCAGAGTTTCTTCGATCTCGGGTCGTAGAGGCCGACCGCTGCGATCCCCGTAATCCGCGTCACGAAATGCGTAGAAATTGAAGCGGTTGTGCGAGAACAGCTTGAGTTTCGCGGCCAGCCGATCGATTTCGTCGAGATCGAGAAGAAGCCAGAACACGCGATAGGCCAGCGCATGCGGCCGCGGCCGAAACCGACGATGCCTGACACGGCCGACATAGAGGGCCGATTGCAAGGTCATGCCGCCAGCTCCTGCCGGGGAGCGACCGGAATCCGCCCGGATTCATCGCGAACCTGCCAGGGCCGACGGACACCGCCGAGCGCCTCGGCGACCGCGAGCCCCGCCTGCAAGCCGTCCTCATGGAAGCCCGAACCGAAATAGGCGCCGCAGAACCAGCTCCGACGCACGCCCTGCAGCGACCAGAGCCGCTCCTGCGCCTCGAGCGCCGCCGCATCGAAGAGCGGGTGCTCATAGATTTCCTCGTGAAGGATAGTCTCTTCGCGCAGCGTATCCGGCGGATTGAGCGTGACGAAGAAGGGCCGCTCATCGGGCAGGCCCTGGAGTCGGTTCATCCAGTAGGTGACAGCACAGGCGGAATCCGGCTGCGCACGATGACCGATATGGTTCCAGCTCGCCCAGGCGCGGCGACGTTTCGGCATCAGCGCCGTGTCGCCATGCAGCACGGCGCGATTGCGGCTGTAGCGGAACGCGCCGAGGGCCTCGATCTCGCCCGGACCGCGGTCGGCAAGCATCGCCAGCGTCTGGTCGGCATGGGTGGCGAAGACGACATGATCGAAGGTCTCGGTCCAGCCGTCGCCGGTCAGAACGACAGCATTGGCTCCGCGCCGAACCTCCCGCACCGGCGAGCCAGCCCTCACCTCGCCCGGGAAGGCGGTGCGCAGCTTTTGCACATAAGTGCTGCTGCCACCGGTCACGGTGCGCCAGACCGGCCTGTCGGTGAGCTTCAGCAGGCCGTGATTGTGATGAAAGCGCAGGAAGGCTGCTGCGGGATAGGACAGGATTTCCGCGCAGGGCGCCGACCAGATGGCCGCAGCCATCGGCAGGAGATGGTCGTCCCGGAAGGCGGCCCCGTAACCGCCGGCAGCGAGATAATCGCCGAGCGAGACGCCGGCCGCACCGCCCGCAATCGCGTCCTTTGAGGCATTGCGGTAGAAGCGGGTGATGTCCTGCAACATCGCCCAGAAGCGTGGGCGCATCAGATTGCTGCGCTGGGCGAACAGGCCGGCGATGCTGGTACCGCTATATTCGAGGCGCCCGCCGTCGAGCGATACCGCAAACGACATCTCGGTCGGCTGCGTGGCGACACGCAAATGGTCCATCAGCGCGATGAAGTTCGGGTATGTCGCCTCGTTGTAGACGATGAAGCCGGTATCGACCGCGGTCTCCCCGGCAACGCGAACCGTATTCGCATGACCGCCGAGGCGGGGCGCGGCCTCGAACAGCACCACGTCATGCGCCTGACCCAGCAGCCACGCGGCCGACAGGCCGGAGATGCCGGCACCGATCACGGCGAGCCTCATTGCCTTGCCCTGCGCCCGCTCCATCGTCGCGTCCCTGCTTTTCATGACCGATATACGCGGCATGAGCCGGACTGGATTTGTCGCGGGGCCGCCGAAAATGCGCAGGCGGCGTGACCCAACGCCGGGTCACATGCGTAGACGAAGGGAAGCCGGGATAATCCGTGAGAGGTCGGAATGATGCTCGTGAGCAGGCTGAAGCGGATGGCTGCCGCGCTCAGCGCCTATGCGGCGCATCCCGATCCCCGAAGCGCCATGGCCAATACCGTCGCGCTGGTGATCGTTTCGAACCAGCCCTTCTATCCGCTTTATATCGACTGGGCGGTCTCGCCCGTCATCGCGCCGTCCTACCTGACTTTCCTGTCGACGCCGTTCTTCGCGGCTGTGCCGGCAGCCATGCGGCGCAGCACCTTGTTCGGGCGAGCGCTGCTTCTCTCGGCCGGCATCGGCAACACGTTGCTCTGTCGCGCCGCCTTCGGCTCCGGCTCGGGGGTCGAAATCTTTCTGCTTCCCTGTCTCATGCTGGCGCTGATGCTGTTTCGCCGCTCGGAACGCCTCTTCGCCCTCGGCTTCGCGGCTCTCGCCTTCGCCGCCTATCTGCTGCCGGCAGCGTTTCTCGGCGAGCCGCTACACCTTTACCAGACCGACGAATACGCAGCCCTGCAGCACCTGAATTTTTTGAGCGCCGCATCCCTGACAGTCCTGATCGGATGGCTCTTCTCCGGGCATCTCGACACAATTTCGCGCGCCGATGAAACCAACGATGTCCGGGGAGCGTAGAGGAGACGCATCCGCCGAAAGGACTTCGTCATGACGCGCCTTCTGCTTGCTCTCGCCCTCGCTGCCATTGCGATTGAAGGCGCGGCCGCCAGCGACATTGACGGCACATGGCTGCGCGATGACGGCAACGCACGCGTGCGCATCGCGCCTTGCGGCGACAAGATCTGCGCCACCAATCTCTGGATCGGCGACACCAGCAAAGGCGAGGCGGCCGGCGACAAGCTCGTCATGACGCTGGCCCGCCAGCCCGACGGAACCTTTTCCGGCAACGCCTATGACCCCAAGCGCGACTGGACCTACGCGATGACGATCACCGCGACGCCCGGCGCGCTGACCACGCGCGGTTGCATCGTCGGGCGCCTGATCTGCCGCGACGTGAACTGGAAGGCCGTCGAGTGATGGCGCGTGATCTCATCGCGGTGATCCGGCGTGGCGCTGCCCGCGTATCTCGTTCATGGTCGCCGCTCTCGCCCTGACTGTCGACGGCATGCGCGAGGCGGGAGCCAGCGCTCAAGGAGGTCGTTTCATCGCTTTGTTCGACCCCAATAGCCTGATTGCCGCCATTGCGCGCTCGGGGGACCGGGCTGCTTTCGCCACGCTGTTCGACCATTTCGCGCCGCGCGTGAAAGGGCTGCTGATGCGCGGCGGCGCCCCGGCGGAGCTGGCCGAGGAGGTCGCGCAGGAAACGCTGCTCGCGGTCTGGCGCAAGGCTGGCCTGTTCGACCCGGCGAAAGCGAGCGCCTCCACCTGGATTGCCACGATCGCACGCAATCTGCGCATCGACATCGCCCGTCGCGAAACGCGTTCGCGGCTGTCGCAAGTTTACGAGATTCTCCATGACGAAGCCCCCGAACAACCCGATGCGACGCTCTCCGGCGCCGAACGCGACGCGCGTGTGCGGGCCGCGATGACCCAGCTGTCTCCCGACCAGTACCGTGTGGTCGAGCTCGCCTTCCTGGAAGGCTTCAGCCACCAGGACGTCGCCGATCGCCTCGCCATCCCCTTGGGCACGGTGAAATCTCGCCTGCGCCTGGCATTGTCGCATCTGCGCGGCCGGCTGGAGGATCTGCGATGAGCATCATGCATCGCCCATCCGAGGAGACGCTCGCTGCCTTCGCCGCAGGACAGCTCGACGAAGGCCTGGCCGTTGTCGTCGCCTGCCATATCGAGGCGGATTCGGAGAGCCGACGGCGCCTGCGGGAGCTTGAGGCCGTGCAAGGCGCGCTGCTGGATACGATCGAGCCCGTCACGATGGCAACCGCTCCCCGGGATGTGGGAGCGGTCGCGCAAGCCGTACCGGTTCCCGGCATGGCGGGTTCTGCCCCCGAAACCGGGATGCCGCAGGTGCTTCGCCCCTATGGCCTTGGTCCGTGGCGGCCGATCGGCATCCGCATCGCCATGCGGCGCGTCGACGTTCCCGGCGCAGGCGCGCGCGTCTTCATGCTGCGTGCCGGCCCGGGGATCGCCCTGCCGCACCACAAGCATACCGGGTTCGAATGGACCACGATCCTCGCCGGTGCCTACGAGCACGAATACGGGCGCTATGCGGCCGGGGATTTCGACGAAGCGGATTCCGAGCATGACCACACCCCGCGCGTCGACCCTGTCGAGGGTTGCACCTGCATCGTCGCGATGACGGGAAGCGTGCAGCTGCAGGGATGGCTTGGCCGGCTGCTGCAGCCGCTGGTGCGGTTTTGACGCTCTCAGCCTTCGTCGTGGCTCTGGCCTTCGTGGCCGTGGCCATGTCGGCCTTCATGGCATTGGCGACGATGGTGGAGCGCCGCACCGGCAATTCCGGCTGGATCGACGTGGTCTGGACCGCCGGGCTGGGCCTGACCGGGATCGCGGGTGCGTTGCTGCCCTTCGGGGCCGGACCAATGCCGCGGCGCCTGCTCGTGGCAGGGCTTGCACTGGCCTGGGCGCTTCGCCTCGGCCTGCATATCGCGCAGCGCACGAGCGGCATCGCTGAGGATCCTCGTTATGCGAGACTCAAGCGCGACTGGGGCAGCGATGCCCCCCGGCAACTCGCCAGGCTGTTGCAGATGCAGGCGCTGGCCAGCATTCCGCTGGGATTGGGCCTCATCCTCGCGGCACATAACCCCACGCCTTCGCTTGGCTGGGGCGATATCGCAGGCATTGCCATTTTCGTGACAGGGCTGGTGGGCGGAGCGCTGGCCGACAGCCAATTGCGCGCGTTTGCCCGCTCAGGTCGCGGCGGCATCTGCGACCGTGGTCTCTGGCGCTGGTCGCGCCATCCCAACTACTTCTTCGAATGCGTGCTCTGGTGCGCCTATCCGGTGCTCGCGCTGGCAGTCGGCTACCCTTGGGGCTGGCTCGCCGTGTTGGCGCCGGCCTGCATTACAGCGCTGCTGACGCGCATCTCCGGCATCCCGCCTTTGGAGGAGCATATGCTCGCCAAGCACGGCGACGCCTATCGCGCCTACCAAAGCCGAACCAGCGCCCTGATCCCGCTGCCGCCGAAAGGAGCCACGTGATGACGATCATGCAGAAGCTCTCGACCTGGGGCGAAGGCCTCCCCGTTCCCGATGCCGTCAGTCGCATGGTCATCGCCTCGCTGGTCGGGCGAACGGATCGTTCGCTCGCGGGGCAGCCGGCTGATGCCGCAGCTTTTGCGCGCGACATGGCGGCGTTTCCGATCGCCGTTCATACCGACGCCGCCAACGCCCAGCATTACGAGGTGCCGGCCGCCTTCTTCGATCAGGTGCTTGGCGCGCGGCGCAAATATTCCTGCTGCTACTACGCCGATCCCGGCGACACGCTGGCGGCAGCGGAAGAGAAGGCGCTGGAACTGACCGCGGACCATGCCGATCTCGCCGACGGGCAGGACATCCTCGAACTTGGCTGCGGCTGGGGCTCGCTGTCGCTGTGGATGGCGGAGCGCTATCCTAAGGCGCGGATCGTATCGGTCTCCAATTCGGCCTCGCAACGCGCCTTTATCGAGCAGCAGGCGCAGCGCCGCCATCTCGGCAATCTCCGCGTCGTCACTGCCGACATGAACGCGTTTGCTACCGACGAGCGTTTCGACCGTGTCGTCTCCGTTGAAATGTTCGAGCACATGGCGAACTGGCGCGAACTCCTCGGGCGGGTTCGTGGCTGGCTGAAGCCGGACGGCCGCCTCTTCATCCATGTCTTCGCTCACAGGCAGGGCTGCTACCGCTTCGATGCGGCGGATACGGGTGACTGGATCGCGCAGGTTTCTTCACCGGCGGCCTGATGCCGAGTGCTGCGCTCGCACACCAGTTCCCGGACCTCTTCGCGGTGGAGGCCGAGTGGCGCTGGAGCGGCGAGCATTACCGCGCCACGGCAGAGGACTGGCTGGCGAATTTCGATCGCAATCTCGCGAAGATCGACCCGATCCTGCGCGAGACCTATGGCGCGCAGGCGCCGCTCTGGCGCCGCCGCTGGCGCCTGTTCTTCCTGGCGACAAGCGGCTTGTTCGGCCATGCCGGCGGCGAGGCCTGGGGCGTCCATCACTACAGGTTGCGCGCAACCTGACGGCCCGGGGCTAGACCCAGCCCCAGTCGGCAAGGCGGCGGACGACGCCAAAGGCAATCCATGTGCACAGGCCGACGACGACCGCGCCGTAGACGAGATCCACCAGCGTGATCGTCAAGGTCCACGGCCGCAGCGTGGCGTAGTTCGTCAGGTCGTAGGTCGCGTAGGCGAGCAGGCCGATGAGCGCGCCATTGATCAAGGCGGCGCTTGGGCTGCCCTCGCGCAGAGCCGGCATCAACGCGAAATAGACGACCCCGAGCGGGAAACCGAAATAGAACAGCGCCGCAGGCCAGTAGCGCACCTGCTCGACGATCAGGTCTCCCAGTACCGGGCGATAGAGTTTGGCCGTCATCGTGCTCAGCCAGATGGCATCGCAAATGCCGAATGCGATGAGGAAGGCGACATAACCGGCGATGAAGCGCATCGTGACCTCCAGGGGTTCCGCGAGGAGATACGCCAGGCAAGCTGACGTGGTTCAGTGTCGCCGACGATCCTGAACCATCGCGGCGCAGATCCATCCCGACGGCCGGAGCGTATGAATAGCGATGTTTCCTCGACCCTAGGCGGCCATGACGACCCGAATTGCCCGACGCACGATCCTGCCGCTGCTTGCCGGGCTCGCCCTACCTGCTTGCACAGCCCTGCGCCCCGGCGGCCTGACCGAGGGCGCGCGCGATGTCGCCTACGGCCCGCATCCCCGGCAACGGATGGATATCTATGTGCCTCATGGCGATGGAGGTGGGCCGAAGCCGGTTGTCTTTTTCATCTATGGCGGCTCATGGGCCAACGGGGCGAAGGAGACCTATTCCTTTGTCGGAGACGCCCTTGCCGCGCGCGGCTTCGTCACGGTGATCGCGGATTATCGCCTGGTGCCCGAGGTCCGCTTCCCGGTCTTCATCGAGGATGGTGCGCTGGCACTGCGCTACGTGCGGGACAACATCACGCGCTTCGGCGGCGCACCGCGGAACCTCCACCTGATGGGGCATTCCGCGGGCGCGTATAATGCGATGATGCTGACCCTGGACGGGCGTTACCTCGCCGCGGCGGGCATGCGTTCCAGCGACATCCGTTCGACCATCGGCCTCTCCGGCCCTTACGATTTCCTGCCGTTCGACATCGACGTCACGAAAGAAGCGTTCGGAAACGCGCGCGACCCCGCCCAGACGCAACCGATCAATTTCGTGCGCCGCGACGCTCCGCCGATCTTTCTGGCGACGGGCTCGGACGACACAACGGTCCTGCCCCGCAACAGCGAGCGCCTTGCGCGGGCGCTCAAGAAGGCTGGCGCCCAATCGGTCTCCCTGAAGATCTATCCGGGGCTTGGCCATGCCGGCACAGCGACCGCGCTCTCCAGGCTGCTGAAATGGCAAGCGCCTGTCCTCGACGATGCCGTCGCGTTCTTGCAAGCGACGTGAGGAAGTTCCCAACCGCTGGTCAGCGCCTCTGTTGCGGAGTTGCCCGGAAATCGACACACCCCTTGGGTGTCCTTTTGATCGTTGCGGCCGCTCACGATCGGCTCCGAAGTTGAAGCGCCGCATCGCACCGCTGACAGAACACCGTCAGCCGCCGAGCGTGGCCTGACCATCGTCATGACCACGCATGAACCGGCCCATGCGCGAAATCGGCGATCGCCCCGTCCTGCTCTACGGGGCCGGCCGCTTCGAAGCGGGGACGGTGGCCGACATGCGCGCGCCGGAGCGGCTGTCGACCCTCTGTTCTATCGGCATGCAGCGCCCGGACCACGCCGATGGCTGATCCCCCAGGCCCCTGCTTCACGCCGCATCCCGCCGGCGCCGGCGCGGCGCGCGGATGCCTGCATGGGGCAAGGGCGCGCCTTCAACCGGCCGCTGGCGCCGGCGGGCCAGGCAGCGGATCACGCCTGCGCGTGCTTGATCAGGTTGTTGCGGAGCTTGACGATCGACTTTTGCGTCTTCGCGAACTCGTCCGCCTCCATGCCTGTCGCCTTGACCAGACTCCGCTGCGCGCCCCGCTCGCGCAGGCGCCGCCCCTCCTCCGTCAGGCTGACGATCACCTGCCGCTCGTCGCCGGGATCGCGCTGGCGGCGCAGATAGCCGAGTTCCTCGAGCTTCTTGAGGATCGGCGTCAGCGTGTTGGATTCGAGAAACAGCTTCTCGCCGAGGCCCTTCACCGTCTGATTGTCATCCTCCCACAGCGCCACGATCGCTATCCACTGGGTATAGGTGACGCCCAGCTCCTCCAGGATCGGCTTGTAGGCCCGGCCAAAGGCGAGATTGGCCGAATAGACCGCGAAACACATGAAATCGGCGAGATTCCTGGTGGCGAGATCAGGCGGCTTCGATTGGGTCATCAACATCTCCCATATCCGTACAGGCCGGATGCAACCCATATAAATCGCATCCGATTAAATCGGAAGGGATTGACACGCGGCTACGCGCCCCTAGATAAAGCGCATCCGATTAAAGCGGATGCGATTCAAATCAGAAGGCGCAGCATCATGAGCACCAAGGTTCTCTATACCGGCCGAACCCACACCACCGGCGGGCGCGACGGCGCCGCTCGCAGCTCCGACGGCCGCCTGGACGTCACCCTCTCCCCGCCCGGCTCGTCCGGCGCCGGCACCAATCCGGAGCAGCTCTTCGCGGCGGGTTGGTCGGCCTGCTTCATCGGCGCGCTCGGCCACGCCGCCGGCGCGCGCAAGCTCCGGCTGCCCGCGGACACCGCCGTCGATGCCGAGGTCGATCTCGCCAATACCGATGGTGCCTATTTCCTGCAGGCGCGGCTCAATGTCAGCCTGCCCGGAATCGAGCGTGAGGTCGCCGAGGCGCTGGTCGAGGCCGCACATCAGACCTGCCCCTACTCCAAGGCGACCCGCGGCAACATCGACGTGGTGACCACCATCGCCTGACGCTCCAGCCGGTGGCCGCTTCCCCGCCGAGGGAACGGCCATCGGGTTATGGATGGCCGGCCGCCCAGGTAATCCGGGCCTGTCACCGACGACGCCATCGCCCGAGCGGGAGCGCCCCGATGTCGCTTTTCATTCTGTCCTATCTCGCGGGCGTTCTGACGATCGCGTCGCCCTGCATCCTTCCCGTCCTGCCGTTCATCCTGGCGCGCGCCGACCGGCCCTTCCATCGGGGCGGCCTGCCGATGCTGCTGGGACTGGCCGTCGCCTTCGCGGCGGTGGCGAGCCTCGCCGCCTTCGCCGGCGGCTGGGCGGTCGCAGCGAACCAGTTCGGCCGTGCCGCCACACTGGTCCTGCTCGCCATCTTCGGCCTCGGCCTCATCCTGCCCGCGCTCTCTGCCAGGCTCGCGGCGCCATTCGTCGCGGCAGGATCGCGGCTGACGCTATGGGCGCAGGACGGACGCTCACGCCTGGTTTCGTCAGTCGCACTCGGCGTGGCCACCGGGCTGCTCTGGACGCCCTGCGCGGGCCCGGTGCTGGGCCTCATCCTCTCGGGCGCGGCCTTGAGCGGCCCCGGCCCCCGGACCAGTGCGCTTCTGCTCGCCTACGGCCTCGGAGCCGCCACCTCGCTGGCCGCCGCGCTGCTGGCCGGGCGGCTGGCGCTCATGCGTCTGCGCCCGTCGCTACCTTGGGTCGAACGGGCACGCCGGCTCGCCGGTATCGCTGTCATCGGCAGCGTCGCTGTGCTGGGTCTCGGCCTCGATACCAGCCTGCTTCAGCGCCTTTCCACCGAACAGACCAACAAGCTGGAGAACACGCTGGTGAAACTCGTTTCGGATCCGGCGAGCCTCTGGCCGAACTCTGCGGTGGCTGCGAGCCCCGACACGATCGCCGGCCCCCTCGCCTCGCTGCTTGGCCGAGCGGGCTGGATCAACTCGGCCCCGCTCCGCGCCGAGGATCTTCGCGGCAAGGTCGTCCTCCTCAATGTCTGGACCTATTCCTGCATCAACTGCCTGCGCGCGCTGCCGCATGTGAAGAGCTGGGCGGCCAGATACGAAGCGCAGGGCCTCGTCGTCATCGGCGTCCACGCCCCGGAATTCGCCTTCGAGAAGGTCCAGAACAATGTCGCCCGGGCCAGCGCCGCGCTCGGCATCCGCTATCCGGTCGTGCTCGACAACGATTTCCGCATCTGGCGCGCCTTCGGCAACAGCGGCTGGCCGGGCCTCCATATCGTCGGGGCCGATGGCCGCATCCGCCATCAGGCAACCGGCGAAGGCCGCTACGAGCAAACCGAGCAGGTGATCCGGCGCCTGCTGGCCGAAGCGAACGCCACCGGCACCGCCGGCTCCAGCCAGCCGGTCGAGGGCCAGGGCACGCAGAAGGAGGCCGACTGGGGCAACCTGCGCTCGCCCGAGACCTATCTCGGCCATGACAAGGCCGAGCGTTTCGCCTCCCCCGGCTCGCTCACCCGCGACGAGCCGCGCGAATACCGGCATCCGGCCACCCTGCCGGCGAATTTCTGGAGCCTGTCGGGCAACTGGACGGTCGGTCCCGAATTCGCCGCGCTGAACGTCGCTGGCGGCGGGTTGCGCTACCGCGTCCATGCCCGCGACCTGCATCTCGTGCTGGTCCCCGGTACGCCCGACCGGCCCGTCCGGTTTCGCGTCAGGATCGACGGCGCAGCACCGGGCGCAAGCCACGGCTCGGATACCGACGAGCAGGGCTTTGGCACCGTTCGCGATGGCCGGCTCTACCAGCTCGTGCGCCAGGCAGGGCCCGTCGGCGACCGCATCGTCGAGATCGAGTTTCTCGACGCGGGCGTGCGAGCCTACGCCTTCACCTTCGGCTGACCTGACCGATCGCGGCGCAGTACGCACGATGCGCCCGACCGTGCCCGCGCGCATCCTGCTGCCATCCGCGGAGGTGACCCCGGCGACCAAGTGTTTTACATGCAAATCGACCGAGGGCAGCGAGTCGGGATGCCATGCAAGACGCAGCGGATGCTGAAACGCAGCACAAGAACCACGCGGTCTATTTCGTGCCGGGCCTGCATCGCGGCCTGCGCGCGCTGGAGATCGTCGCCGGCGCCGGCCGCCCGCTGGGCATCTCCGAGATCGCGGCCGAGCTCGGACTGACGCGGTCCTCGGTCTTCCGGCTGGTCTACACGCTGCGGCATATGGGCTTCCTGGAGGAGGAGCAGTCCAAGCAGTTCACACTGGGGCCGCGCGTCCTCAATATCGGCTTCGCCTTCCTCGCTTCCAAGGACATCATCGAGATCGCCCGCCCCGAACTTGAGGCGCTGCGCGACGAGACGCAGGTCTCGGCGCATCTGGCGATCCGGGACGAGCGGGACGTGCTGTACCTGAGCTGCGTCCAGACCCGGTCGGGCTTCCTCAGCAACATGAATGTCGGCTCGCGCGTGCCGGCCTATGCCTCGCCGATGGGCTGGCTGCTGCTCTCCGGCCTGCCGCAGGCGGAGATCGCGGAGCTCTTCCGCAATACGGTGCTGGAGCCGCTGACAAACCAGACTCCGACCTCGCAGCAACAGCTGGCCGAGGCCGTCTCGGCGGCGCGCGCGCGCGGTCATGTCCTCAGCCGGGGTATCATGGAGGCGACGGGCAGCTCGATCTCGGCACCGGTCGTCAACCGCCGCGGCGAGGTCGTCGCGGCCATCGACATTTCTGGCCCGGACTCCGCCTTCGACCTCGGCGCCATCGAAGGGCGCTATCTGGCGGCGGTGCGAGCGGCGGCCGCGCGCATCTCCGCCCGGCTCGGCTAGCAGCCGCCGGCAGCTCTAGAGCCCGAGGATCGCGCGCGCCTCGGCCGGCGTCGCAAGCGAACCGCCGAGATTTTCGAGGATCGTGCCGGCTTTCTCGACCAGCTCGGCATTGTCGCGGGCCAGCACGCCCTTGCGGATATAGACATTGTCCTCCAGCCCGACGCGGACATGGCCGCCGAGCAGGAAGGCCTGGGCCAGCAGCGGGAACTCGTGGCGGCCGATGCCGAAGGCCGCCCAGATGCAATCCCGCGGCAATTGCGAGGCGAAGTAGAAGAGCGTCTCGGGGTTGGGGATCGCGCCGTAGCGCACGCCGAGCACGATCTGGATCAGCAGCGGGTTGCGCAGCGTGCCGTCCTCCTGCAGCGCCTTGGCGAGCTGCAGGTCGCCACCATCGAAGATTTCAAGCTCCGGCAGCACGCCCGACGCATAGATGCGCCGGGCCATCTCGGTGACGTTGCGCGGCGTGTTGATCACGACGGCGCTGCCCGAGAACATCGTGTTCAGGTCGAGCGTGCAGATTTCCGGCTTCAGCGCCTCGACATGGGCAACGCGCCGCTCCGGCGTGGTCAAGGTCGTGCCGGGTGCCGCGACCGCGGGATTATCGAGGCCCGGAACGTAGCGCCCGCCCTCCCCGGTTGAGAGGTTGAGGATCACGTCGGAGCCGGACTGGCGGATGCGGTCGACGATCTCCTGGAAGAGGCCGAGATCCATGCTGCCTTTGGTCGTCGCGGGATCGCGGGCGTGGATATGGACGACAGCCGCGCCCGCCTTGCCGGCCTCGATGGCGGCGGTGGCGATCTCGGCCGGGGTCACCGGTAGGCCGGGATGCTGGTCGCGAGTCGTGAGATTGCCAGTGACGGCGCAGGTGAGGATGGTCTTGCGGGACAAGGCGGCGGCTCCTCAGGCGGCGGTGGCGGACAGGGTGGTGTTGAGCGCGCGCCCGAGCTTGCCGACGATCTCGTCGACATGGCCGGCATCGATGATGAAGGGCGGCGCCAGCAGGACATGGTCGCCGTCGACGCCATCGGCCGTGCCGCTCGACGGGTAGCAGATCAGCCCGAGCTCCTGCGCCTCCTGCTTGATCCGGGCCGCCAGGTTCTGCTTCGCCGCAAACGGGCGCTTGCTGTCGCGATCGGCAACCAGCTCGATCGACTGGAACAGGCCGCGCCCGCGGATGTCGCCGACATGCGGATGCTGGCCGAAGGCCTCGTGGAGCCTATCCGACAGCAGCGCCCCCATCCGCTGGACATTGCCGAGCAGGCCATCCTTCTCGATCGTGTCGATCACGGCGATCGAGGCGGCGCAGGCGACGGCATGGCTCATATAGGTATGGCCGTTGGCGAGCAGGCCGGAGCCATCCTCGATCGCCTTGGCGACGCGCTCGCTCGCCAGCATCGCGGCGATCGGCTGGTAGCCGGCGCCCAGCCCCTTGGCGATGGTGATGATGTCCGGCCGCACGCCTTCCTGTTCGCTGGCGAAGAAGGCGCCGGCACGGCCCATGCCGCACATCACCTCGTCGGCGATGAAGAGCACGCCATGACGGTCGCAGATCTCGCGGATGCGGGCGAAATAGCCGGGGACGGCGGTGACGGTGCCGAGCGTCGCCCCGACGATCGGCTCGGCGACGAAGGCGGCGACGGTCTCGGGGCCGAGCCGCTGGATCTCGGCATCGAGCTCGTCGGCGACGCGCAGGCCGTAGGCTTCGAGCGTCTCGTCGTCGCGCCGATTGCGATAAGCGTAGCAGGGCGCGATCTGCGAGGTCTCGATCAGGATCGGCTGATACAGCTTGCGCCGGCCGGGATGGCCACCGACCGCAAGCGCACCCAGCGTATTGCCGTGATAGCTCATCCGCCGCGAGATGAAGCGGCTGCGCTGGGGCTGGCCGATCTCGACGAAGTACTGTCGGGCGAGCTTCATCGCCGCTTCCATCGCCTCCGAGCCGCTGCCGAGGAAGGCGACGCGCCCCTGCCCGAACCCCGCCGGAGCGCGATCGATCAGCATCTGCGCCAGGGTCTCGCTCGGGCCGTTCGTGAAGAAGGAGGTGTGAGCGTATTCGAGCTGGCCAAGCTGGGCCGCGATCCATTCCATCACGCGCGGGTGGGCATGGCCGAGGCAGGAGACGGCGGCGCCGCCGCTGGCGTCGAGATAGCGTTTACCGGCAGCGTCGACGAGATGGACGCCCTCGCCTTTCACCGCGAGCGGCGGCGTGCTGCGAAGGTTGCGGTGGAGCACGGCGGACCGCTTCGGCATGCTGTTCGACGGTGGCACGACGTTCTCCGCGGGCGTCACAATTCTGTTGATATACAAAACACAGTTCCATATAACAAACAATAACGGAGTAGCCGCCCCTTGAGCCTGTCAGCGCAACGCCCCTTCCACGGTATCCGGGTGCTCGACCTGACCCATGTCCTGGCGGGCCCGTTCTGCGCCTATCAGCTCGCCCTGCTTGGGGCCGATGTGATCAAGATCGAGCCGCCCGGAATGCCCGACACGGCGCGCGGACGTGGGCCGGACGATGCGCTCAACGCCGCCGGGCTCGGCATCAATTATCTCGTCCAGGGCTCGAACAAGCGCTCCCTCGCGCTCGATCTCGCCACGACAGAAGGCCATGCGATCCTGCTCGACCTCGTCGCGAGCGCGGATGTGCTGGTCGAGAACTACCGGGCCGGCGCGCTGGCGGCACTCGGGCTCGGGCCGGAGACGCTGCAGGCGCGCAATCCCCGGCTCATCTGCTGCTCGATCACCGGCTTCGCCCGCGGGCATGAGCGCGAGGCGGTGAATGCCTATGACAATGTCATCCAGGCCGCCTCGGGCGTGATGGCGCGTACGACCGGACGCGCGGGCGAGCCGGTGAAATCCGGCGCCTCCTTCATCGACTATGCGACCGGCTATGCCGCCGCCTTCGCGATCTCGGCCGCGCTGTTCCAGCGGCAGGCGAGCGGCGTTGGACAGGTGATCGACTGCTCGATGTTCGAGACCGCCCTGACCCTGATGGCTCCGGAAGCCGCCGCCGCCCTCTATGAAGGCCCGAGCCAGTCGCGCCCGAAAGAGGCCGGGCTCGGCACCTACGAGACGGCGGACGGACTCCTGATGCTCGGGGCCTTCAACGCCCGGCAGAACCGGCGGCTGTGGGGGGCGCTCGGGCGTCCAGACTTCGCCGCGCTTGATGGCTGGCCGCAACTCTGGGCCTTCGCACCGGCGATGCGCGAGGCGCTCGTTCCGATCATGCGCACGCGCACCGCCGCCGAATGGGAAGACTATCTCCACGGCATCGGCATCCCGGCCGAGCGGGTGCGCAGCCTCGACGAAGCCGTGCGCCTGCCGCATCTCGACAAGCGCGGCTTCTTCCACGCCTTGCAACCGGACGCGGCGAGCGCCGCCCCGGTCTCGGTGCCGTTGGCGCCCTTCTCTTATGCAGCAGCCGGCCCGGCGATCGACAGGCCCCCGCCGCGACTGGGCGAGCACAGCACCGAGATCCTCGGCGAGATCGGCCGCACGCCGGCCGAGATCGCCGCGCTGAAGGAACGGGGCGTCATCGCATGATCGGCAGCTTTCCCCGCCATGAGGCCGAGCTGCTCACGCGCCTGCCCGAGGCGCTGCACTGGACCGGCGAGCCGACCGACTGGGTCCGCACGACGCGGCCAGGCCAGCGCCTGCATTCCTTCCTTGAGGGCCCCTGCTTCGACGACGAGGGCCATCTCTGGCTGGCGGACGTGCCCTATGGCCGGCTGTTACGGATCGCACCGGACGGAAGCTGGCAGCTCGCCTTCGAATATGACGGCGAGCCGCATAGCTTGCGCCCGCGCAGCGACGGCACCTGGCTCATCGTCGATTACCGTCACGGGCTGCTCATCTGCGATCCCGCGGCGCAGAAAGTCACCACGCTCTGCGGACGCGTGAACACCGAGCCCTTCCGCGGCCTGAGCGACCTCACCATCGCGCCCAATGGCGATGTCTGGTTCACCGATTCCGGCCGCTCCAGCCTCTCCGACCCGACCGGCCGGGTCTACCGCTTGCGGCAGGGCGAGACCAAGCCGGAGCTGATCCTCGCGAACGTGCCCTACCCGAACGGCATCGCGCTCTCGCCGGATGGCAAGCTCGTCTATCTCGCCGCCACCCGCGCCAACGCGGTCTGGCGCTTCCTGGCCGAGGCGCCCGATCCCGCCTGGCCGATGGCCGGCACCTTCCTCCAGCTCTCCGGCGGTCTCGGTCCCGACGGGCTCGCGGTCGATGCATCTGGCCGGCTCGCCATCGCGCAGGCGCAAGCCGGACGGCTCTATCTCGTCGATGCGCTCGGCGATCCCGTCGCCGTGGTCCATACGCCGGGCGGGCTCTGGACGACGGCCTGCGCCTTCTCACCCGACCAGTCGACGCTGTTCATCGTCGAGGCCCAGACCGGCAGCGTCTTCCGCATTCCCATGGCCCGGCTCCTCGCCGCCTCCCCCTCAGGACAATCCGCATGACCCTGCTGACGAAGGACACGCTCAAGGGCTTCGTGCCGGCCGTCGTCACCCCTTTCGACGAGCGCGGCGAGATCATGGAGGACGCCTTCGCCCATCTGGTCGAGCATCTGATCGGCATCGGCGCGCAGGGCATCTGCGTGGCCGGCGACAATGGCGAGAGCTGGGCACTCGACCGTGACGAGCGCGCGCGGCTCACCCGCATCGCCGTCGATCGCAGCGCCGGGCGTGTCCCGGTGATGATGGGCTGTACGGCGCCGGGCTCCAGGCAGACGATCCAGTATGCGCAAGCCGCGCGCGATGCCGGCGCCGCCGGCATCCTCGTCATGCCCCAGACCTATGTGATGAAGGCGACGCGCGAGGAATTGCTGCGGCGCTTCGACTTGCTGGGCAAGGCGGTCGACATGCCGATCGTCCTCTATAATTCCCCGCGCCGCGCCGTGATCGAGCTCTCGATCGACGATGTCGAGGCGATCGCGGGCATCGCTCCGGTCGTCGGCATCAAGGAATCCAACCGCGATATCGGCCACCTCACCCGCTTGCTGCACCGGATGGGCGACAGGATCGCGGTGATGGTCGGGCCGGCCTATTACATCCTCGCCGGCAGCGCGCTCGGCGCCTCCGGCTTGATCGCGACCGGCCCCGAGCTCCTCGGCAGGACAGCCGGGCAACTCATGGAGATCGGTCGCAAAGCGCCGGGCGCCGCCTATGTCGACGCGCACTACAAGCTCACCATCGTCTACGAGACGCTGATGTCGCTGGGCACCTGGCCCTCCTCCTTCAAGGCGGCGCTGAACCTTCAGGGCCTGCCGGCCGGCGTGCCGCGCGATCCGCTGCTGCCGCTTGCCGGACCGGCGCTCGACAAGCTGCGCGCAACGCTCGACGAACTCGGCCTCCTGCCCGGCGACTGAGATGAAAGGCGATCTGCGCATCCTGCCGATAGGCGCCTGGAAGCGGGAGGTCAGCTTCAGCTTCGACGGCGAGACGCTGAGTGCCGCCGAGGGCGAGACACTGGCCGCCGCGCTCCATGCGCAAGGGCGCCGGGCGCTGCGAATCCATCGCGACGACGGCGGCCCGCGCGGGGCCTTTTGCTTCATGGGCGTCTGCCAGGAATGCGTCGTACTGATCGACGGCCGGCAGACGGAGGCCTGCCGCACCCTCGTCCGCGAGGGCCTCGTCGTCGAGAGGCTGCGATGAGCCCCCCGCTCGATCTCATCGTGCTTGGGGCAGGCCCCGCCGGAGCCGCGGCAGCGATCAAGGCGCGCGCGCTTGGCCTGTCGGTCGCGGTGATCGACGAGGCGGCGGAAGCGGGCGGACAGGTCTATCGCGCACCCTCCGCCGGGCTGGAATCGGCTCCGGCCGATGCCGAGCGGGCGAAGGGCGATGAACTCCGCGCGAAACTCGCGGATAGCGGCGCGATCCTCCATGCCAACCAGCGTGTCTGGTCGCTGACGCCGGGCTTCTCCGTCATCGCGATCGGCCAAGAAGGCCCCCTGACACTGGAAGCGCCCAACCTGATCGTGGCCGCTGGCGCGGTCGAGCGGCATATCCCGGTCTCCGGCTGGACCTTGCCCGGCGTGATCGGGCTCGCCGGGGCCACCATCCTGCTCAAATCGCACCGCGTCCTGCCGGGCCGGCGCGTCGTGGTCGCGGGCTCGGGGCCGCTGCTTCTGCTCGTCGCCAGCAAGATCGTCGCCGCAGGCGGCGAGGTCGCGGCGATCGTCGATGCCTCGCACCGCGCAGGCTGGCTCGCCCGGCTCGGCGCGATGGCAGCGCGGCCGGACCTCATGGCCAAAGGCGCAGGCTGGCTGCTGCACCTGCTGAAAGCGCGGGTTCCGATCCATTCAGGCGCAGCCATCCATGCGATCCATGGCACGGATGGCGTCACATCGGTCGAGATCGGTCGCATCGACGGAGATTGGCGGCCGGTTGGCGATCCGGTTCGGACGATCAAGGCCGATGCGGTCTGTCTCGGCTTCGGCCTCTCGCCGTCGACCGAGGCCACGCGGCTACTCGGCGCCCGGCACCGTTATGCGCCGGAGCTCGGCGGCTGGGTCCCCGAGGTGAGCGCTTTGCTCGAAACCTCCGTGCCGGGCTTGTTCGTGGCCGGCGATGGCGGTGGCATCCGTGGTGCCGATGCGGCTCCGCTCTCGGGCGAACTGGCAGCCATCGGCATCGCGCGCCGGCTCGAACATGGCGGGGATTTGGAACGGGAGGCTGCGACGGTGGCAGCACGCTGGCGCCGATCGTCTCGTTTCGGCGCGGCCATGTCGGCGCTTGCCATGCCGCCACCCGGCGCCGCCGCCCTGATCGATACAGAGACGACCGTTTGCCGTTGCGAGGGCCTGACCCGCGCGACGTTGGACGCCGCGATCACGGCCGGTGCGAGGACGTTGGCCGACCTCAAGGCGACGACGCGCTGCGGCATGGGGCCTTGCGGTGGCCGCGTCTGCGGCGAGGCGGCGGCCATGCTGATCGGCGCGGCGACCGGCCAAAGCCGCGAGACGATCGGCCAGCCGAGCGCCCGGCCTCCCCTGCGCCCGGTCCCGCTCGCCGCTATTGCCGGCACCTTCGACTACGACGACCTCCCGATCCCCGCCCCGGCCCCGTTATGAGCGATCTCTACGATCTCGCTGTGATCGGCGGCGGCATCCTCGGCAGCGCCGCCGCCTGCCGCGCCGCCGCGGGCGGGATGCGGGTGATCGTCATCGAGCAGCGGACGATCGGCAGCGGCGCGTCCGGCGTGAATGCCGGCACGCTCTCGCTGCAGATCAAGCGCGTCAAGCTGATGCCTTACGCCCTCAAGGGCCACGAACTCTGGGAGCATGCCGGCGCGCATGTCGGCTTCCACAAGACCGGCGGCATCACACTCGCCTTCAACCAGCGCGAGGCCAATCTCCTGCACGAGCGCATGGCACTGAAGCGCGAGGCGGGCGCACCGATCGAATTGATCTCGCCGGCCCGCGTTGCCGAGATCGAGCCCAACCTGTCGCGCAAGGTCGTCGCGGCGAGCTGGTGCGCCGAGGACGGCTACGCCAATGCCAGCCTGACGGGCGCCTATTACCGCGCGCTGCTGGAGGCGGCAGGTGTCGCCATCCGCGAACACACGCCCGTCACCGCCATCGACAGCAGCGGCGGCGGTTTCGAACTCGCCACGCCGGCAGGCCCGATCCGCGCCACCCGCCTGCTCCTGGCCTGCGGTGCCTGGCTGAAGAGCGCCGGCGCGATGATCGGGCTCGACCTGCCTGTCCGGGCGCGCGTCAACACCGTCTCCGTCACCGAGTGCGGCCCGGCGCTGGTCGGCACCGTGATCGGCCATGCCACCGGCCTGCTGACACTGAAGCAGAAGCCGAACGGCAGCGTGCTGATCGGCGGGGGATGGCAGGGCACCGGCTCACCGGAACAAGGCTGCGGCGCGGTCGATCCCGAGACGCTGCTGCCGAATCTCAGGCTCGCGATGTTCGCCGTGCCGGGCCTTGACCGCTTCCGCGTGGTGCGCTCCTGGACCGGCTTCGAGGCCAATGTCCCGGATTTCTATCGCTCGCAGGCGCTGCGCCCGGCGTCGAAAACGCCTTCCTGCTGGGCTGCGTGCGCGGGGGCTACACCATCGGCCCCTATATCGGCGCGCTGATGGGCGACCTCATCCTCGGCCGGGAGCCGGAGCTGCCGCTCTTCGACCCCTGCCGTTTCTCCACCGACGCCGCTGCCGCGGCCTGATCGCACAGGTGACTTCACTCATGGCCAAAGATCTCAATCGTCTCGACGAGCGCGTCGCGATCGTCACCGGCGGCGGCACCGGCATCGGCAAGGCGATCGCCGAGGCCTTCGCGCAGGCCGGTGCCCATGTCGTCGTCTCCGGCCGCACCCGCGAGACGATCGAGCCGGTCGCGCAGGCGATCGGCGGTACGGCCGTGCCCTGCGACGTCGCGAAGCTCGACGAGGTCGAGGCGATGTTCGCGCAGGCGCAGGCGATCACCGGCAAGGTCGATGTTCTCGTCAACAATGCCGGCCAGAGCGGGCCGATCGGCAATATCGTCGATGTCGATCTCGATGCCTGGCGAGCTTGCGTCGAGATCAACCTGTTCGGCACGGTGAATTGCCTGCGGGTCGCGAGCCGGATCATGAGCGCGCAGGGTTCGGGCTCGATCGTCAACATGTCGTCGCTGATGGGCCTCAAGGGCTATCCGATGCGCAGTGCCTATTGCGCCACCAAATTCGCCGTCATCGGCCTCACCGAAACGGTCGCGCGCGAGATCGGCCCGGCGGGCGTGCGCGTCAACGCGCTCTGCCCCGGCGCGGTCTCCGGCGAATTGATGGACCGGGTCGTCGCGAAGCGCGCCGCCGTCGAGGGGCGCGATCCCGCGGAGATCATCAAGCAGAACTACACGGATGTCGCGGCGCTGCGCCGCTGGGTGACGCCTGAGGAGGTCGCCGCCGCCGCCCTGTTCCTGGCGTCCGACGCCTCCTCCTCGCTCACGGGCGAGCGCATCAAGACCGATGCCGGCCGCTTCTGACGATGTGTCAGCGATCTTGAATAAAACAAAGTTTTGTATATAAACAAAATCAAAAGAGGGGTGAAGCGATGCGCAGATGGTTCGGCGAGGCCGCGCGATGAGCGATGCGTCCGGCACCAGCAACCGGCTGCCTCCTCTCGCCGAGGACACGGTCGGTCCCTATTACCCCTACTCATTCCTCGACGGCGACCGCAGCGACCTGACGCGGCTGCATTACGGGCTGAGCGTCGGCCCCAAGGGGCAGCAGATCATCCTGCGCGGGCACCTACTCGACAGTGACGGCCAGCCGGTCGACGATGCGCTGGTCGAGTTCTGGCAGGCCAACGCCGCCGGCATCCTGCGCACGCCCGACAGCGATGGCCATCCCGGGCTCGATCCCTTCTTCGACGGGTTCGGGCGCCTGATCACGACCGCTGAACCCTTCGAGTTCAAGACGGTCAAGCCTGGCCCAATCAGGGCCGATAACGGGACGCCGGCGCGCGCGCCGCATATCACGCTGACCATCTTCTCGGACGGGATCACGCGGCTGGTCACGCAGGTCTTCTTCGAAGATGAAGCGGATGCCAATGCCGCCGACCCTCTGCTGGGGAGCCTGCCTCCGGAGCTGGGCGCGCGACTGATCGCGAAACGGATGGGGTCAGCGGGCGGAGACGTCACGCTCTACGAGATCGCGATCGTGATGCGCGGCCCCGGCGAGACACCCTTCTTCGACGATCTTTCGAGCTGAGCGGAGACGTCCATGACCCTGAATCGCGGACGCCTGATGCTGCCCGGCCCGACTGACGGTGCCGCCGAGCGGCGCGTGCCGATCGAACGCCTGCACCTGATCCCGGAAGCGGCTCGGCAGAGCTTCGTGCCCTGGCTCTCCGACCTGCCGGGGCTCAAGCTCGGCGAGAACGACCTCACCCGCATCGCGCCCGGTCGACCGCAGGCCGAGGGCGAGGTCATGGAAATTTCCGGCCGCGTGCTCGACGAGTTCGGCCGGCCCGTGCGCCACACCCTCGTCGAGATCTGGAACGCCAACAGATGGGGGCGCTACACCCATGTGAAGGACCCGGTGCGCGAACGGCTCGACCCGAATTTCCTCGGCTTCGGCCGGACGATGACCGACGAGGCCGGGCGCTACCGATTCCGCACGATCCGGCCGGGCTCCTACCTGGCGCGGCCGGACATCGACCGCTGGCGACCGGCCCATGTCCATGTCTCGATCCGCGGCGGCTCGGCCCGACTGATCGCGCAGATGTATTTCGAGGGCGACCCGCATCTCGCCCGCGATCCGATGTTCATCCTGCTCGGCGAGGCGCAAGGCCGGCATTTCGGCCAGCCCGCCGGCCAGGGCCCGAACGGCGAAGCGCTCTACCACTGGGACATCGTGATCGGCGGCCGCAACACCGCCTATTTCGAGAGTTGACAGCCAGGATCAGCATCTCGGCGCAGCCTTTGTCGGGAGCCGACGAGACGTTCGGATGATCCTCACGTGTCGCTAGCCCGCTCTGAAGAGCGGCGCTCACGTGAATCAGGTCACGCATTCAATCGGCGGCGTGCGACACCGTGATGCCGGCCAAAGCGCTGACTCTGTGCATGACAATCCCGACGCGCTTGCCGGACCCCGCTCCTCGGTTATGCTGGAAAAAACGCATAATCCTGGGAGGGGCGATGATAATCTGGTCGATGATCGTCTGGTTGGCCTGTGCTGCGGTCTTTCTCGAACTGGTCGAACGGGCTCCGTCCATCGACGGTTGAAGCGCGCACTTGATCGGCCCGCGGGGTGAGCGGCCGGCTCGGGAAGCCGAAGCGGCTCGCATGAGTCGCTTGCCCGCAAGGTCGGATGCCTGCGGCGCAGGCAGCCCGGCGCCGCAGGGCGCCCTTGCGGACGGCCTGAGGTCGACCGAAATCACCACGCCATGACGGCGCGCCTCAGGCTGTCCCGGCCGCCGCGAAGGCTTTTCCGACGATCTGCCGCGCATCCTCCTGGATCGCGGCCAGATGCGCCTCGTCCCGGAAGCTCTCGGCGTAGATCTTGTAGACCTCCTCGGTGCCCGACGGGCGCGCCGCGAACCAGCCATCCGCCGCCGTGACCTTGACGCCGCCGATCGGCGCGCCGTTGCCTGGGGCATGGCTCAGGATCGCGGTGATCGGCTGACCGGCGAGCTCCTTCGTCGCGATCTGCTCGGCCGACAGGTTCTTGAGAACAGCCTTCTGGCTCGCGCTCGCCGGCGCATCGACGCGCGCATAGCGGGGCTCGCCGAGCTCCGCCGTCAGCTTGCCGTAGAGCACGCCGGGGTCGCTGCCGGTCTTCGCGGTGATCTCGGCGGCGAGCAGGCCGAGGATGATGCCGTCCTTGTCGGTCGTCCAGGCAGAGCCATCCATGCGCAGGAAGGAGGCGCCCGCGCTCTCCTCGCCGGCGAAGCCGAAGCTGCCCGAGATCAGCCCGTCGACGAACCACTTGAACCCGACCGGCACCTCGACGAGCTTCCGGCCGAGCTTGGCCGCCGCCCGGTCGATGATCGCGCTCGACACCGCCGTCTTGCCGATCGCGGCATCCGCGCGCCAGCCCGGCCGGTTGGCGAAGAGGTAGGCGCTCGCCGCCGCGAGATAGTGGTTCGGGTTCATCAGCCCGCTGCTGCGCGTCACGATGCCGTGCCGGTCGGCATCGGTATCGTTGGCGAAGGCGACGTCGAAGCGGTCGCGCATGCCGATCAGGCTCGCCATCGCATAAGGCGAGGAGCAGTCCATCCGGATCTTGCCGTCCCAGTCCGCGGTCATGAAGCCGAAGGTGGGATC
This sequence comes from Allobosea sp. FW305-C-101, assembly GCF_058783685.1. Lineage (NCBI taxonomy): Bacteria > Pseudomonadati > Pseudomonadota > Alphaproteobacteria > Hyphomicrobiales > Alloboseaceae > Allobosea > Allobosea sp. FW305-C-101. The sequence goes on from NZ_JBYSYT010000002.1 coordinate 211,232, forward strand.
GACCTCCTTGCTGACGATCGTCGCGTTCAGGCCGTAGCGATCGATGATCGGCTGGTAGTAGTCGAGCCCGGCGCCGCCGAGCGGGTCGATCCCGATCACGACGCCGGCCTGCCGGATCGCCTCCATGTCCACGACGCTGGCGAGGTCCGAGACATAGCCGGTGATGTAGTCGTGCCGGTGGACATGCTCGCTCTTCAGCGCGGTCTCGTAGGGGATGCGCAGAACCCCTGCGAGCTTCTCGGTGAGGAAGGCATTGGCCCGCTTCTCGATCCAGCCGGTCGCGTCGGTATCGGCCGGCCCGCCATGCGGGGGGTTGTATTTCAGGCCGCCATCGGCCGGCGGATTATGCGAGGGCGAGATCACGACGCCATCGGCGAGTCCGGCGGAGCGGCCGCGATTATGCGCGATGATCGCATGCGAGATCACCGGGGTCGGCGTGAAGCCGAGTTTCTCGTCGATGATCGTGGCGACGCCATTGGCCGCGAAGACCTCCAGCACCGTCTCGAAGGCATTGCGCGAGAGCGCATGCGTGTCGATGCCGAGGAAGAGCGGCCCGTCGATGCCCTGCTCGCGGCGATAGAGGCAGAGCGCCTGCGCGATCGCGAGGATATGCGCCTCGTTGAACGAGCGCAGCAGCGCCGAGCCGCGATGGCCGGAGGTGCCGAAGGCGACCTGTTGCGAACGCTGCGCGGGATCGGGTTGCTCGTAATAGGCTTTGGTGAGGGCCGCCACGTCGACGAGTTGGCCGGGCTCGAGCCGCTTGCCGGCCAGGGGACTCACGGAATCGCTCATGTAGGCTCTCGTTCTAGGCACGTCAGGATGCGACATCCCTATAGACGCCGGCATGAACAGAGTTGCAACGGAATGCGACAGTCTCGCGGCACAGGCGAGGATCACGCGCCGGCAGCGCGTTCCTTGGCCGCCCTGTCCTGCATCAGAGCCCGCTCCCTGGCGTTCTGCGTCAGCGCCACCGCGCTGTCGAATGCGTCTGCCGCCTCCCGGTGGCGGCCGAGCTTGGCGAGCAGGTCGCCGCGCACGCCCGGCAGCAGATGATAGCGTTTGAGCGCCGGTTCGCCGGCCAGAGCCTCGACCAAGGCAAGCCCTGCCGCCGGCCCATCCGCCATGCTGACCGCAACGGCGCGGTTGAGTTCCACGACCGGCGACGGCGTCACCTGCCCGAGCACGGTGTAGAGCGCGACGATGCGCTTCCAGTCGGTCTCCTCGGCCGTGCGGGCACGGGCATGGCAGGCCGCCAGCGCCGCCTGCAGCAGATAGGGGCCGGGCGCCGCTCCGGCGAGCCGCTGTGCCTGCTCAAGCGCGGCAAGACCGCGCCCGATCAGCAGGCGGTCCCAGCGGGCGCGGTTCTGGTCGAGCAGCAGGATCGGCTCGCCATCGGCACCGACGCGCGCCCGCAGCCGCGAGGCCTGCAATTCCATCAGGGCGACGAGGCCGTGGACCTCGGGCTCGTCAGGCGCCCGCGCCGCGAGGATGCGCCCAAGCCGCAGCGCCTCCTCGCACAAGGACGGTCTGACCCAGTCCTCGCCGGCGGTGGCCGAATAGCCCTCGTTGAAGATGAGGTAGACGACCTCCAGCACCGAGGCGAGGCGCTGGCCGAGCTCGACGCCGGCCGGCACCTCATAGGGCACCTTGGCCTCGCTCAGCGTCTTCTTGGCGCGCACGATGCGCTGCGCCATCGTCGGTTCCGGCACCAGGAAGGCGCGCGCGATCTCGTCAGTCGTGAGGCCGCCAAGCAGACGCAGCGTCAGCGCGATCCGCGCCTCCTTGGGCAGCACGGGATGACAGGCGGTGAAGATCAGGCGCAGCAGGTCGTCGCCGACCTCGTCATCGAGCGCCTCATCGATATCCGGCATCGCCGGCCTTTCACTGTCGATATCGCGGCCGATCTCGTCCTGCTTGCGCCGGGCCATGATCTCGTGGCGGGCGGTGTCCGCGGCGCGGTGCTTCGCGACCTGCATCAGCCAGGCCGCCGGATTGCGCGGAACGCCCTCTTCGGGCCACTGCTTCAGCGCCGCGACCAATGCGTCCTGCGCCAGTTCCTCGGCCCGGCCGACATCGCGGGTCAGGCGTGCGAGCCCGGCGATCAGCCGGGGCGCCTCCATGCGCCAGACCGTCTCGATGGTGCGGTGTGCATCGCTGCCCGACATGGGAAGCGATACACACCATCAGCCCATCGGCTGGCAAGCGGCGCCTCGGTCGCTCAACCCTGCCCTTCGGACTCGGCCTTGAGCCGGTCCCACTGCGCCGCGGTCTCCGGCGTGACGATCTCGCCGAAATCGGCCAGCTCGAACAACGGCCGGATCTCGATCTCGGACGGGCCGGGCATCGGGTTGGGGCAGCGCTTGACCCAAGCGATCGCCTCGTCGAGCGAGGCACATTCCCACAGCCAGTAGCCGGCGACCAGCTCCTTGGTCTCGGCGAAGGGGCCATCGACGACGGCGCGCTTGGTGCCGTCGAACTGGACGCGCGCGCCCTTCGAGCTGGGGTGGAGGCCGTCGCCGCCCTTCATGATGCCGGCTTTCACCAGCTCCTCATTGTAGGCCATCATCGCCTCGAGCAGCTCCTGGGTCGGCGGCGCGCCGGCTTCGCTGTCCTGGGTCGCCTTGACCATCACCATGAAACGCATCGGTTTTCTCCTTTGAAAGGCGGAAGCACGGCTCGCGCCTGGATTGGATTTCGGGATTTACGTCGTTCAGCCGACAAGCTTCGCTGCGGCGGCCTGGATGCGCTCTTCCTGCTCGCGCAGTTCAGGCGTCAGCGCCTCGCCGAAATCCTCCATCTCGAAGATGCGGCGCAATTCGATCTCGGCGCCGTCGTCGAAGGGCGCGCGCTTCAGCCACTCGACCGCCTCGTCGAAGGACTTCACCTGCCAGATCCAGAAGCCGCAGAGCAGCTCCTTCGTTTCGGCGAAGGGGCCATCCGTGATCGCGCGCTCGCTGCCCGAGAAGCGCATGCGGATACCCTTCGCGCTCGGATGCAGGCCGTCGCCCGCCAGCATGATGCCGGCCTTCACCAGCTCCTCGTTATAGGCCCCCATCCGGGTGAGGAGCTCTTCGCTCGGCATGATGCCGGCTTCGCTGTCCTTGCTCGCCTTGACCAGAACCATCACACGCATCGGTCTTCTCCTTGGGTTTGGGAGAACCGGGCGGCTCCGGCGAAAGCCGCCGAAACCCGTTCTCTGACTGCACGTCGAACGGGCGCGACCGGAATCGACAACGCCGGGAATCTTTTTTTGATTTTTTTGCGAAGCCGCCCACGCGCTCCATCCGGAGCCGAACGCGGGCGGCACCGATCCGGTTCAGGCGCTGCGCGGCAGCGCCTCCAGGAAGCGGGCCGGCTCGCCCTGCGACGGCGTCGTCAACTCGCCCTCCCACATCACCTTAAGCCCACGCACGAAGGTGCCGACCGGCCAGCCGGTGACGGTGACGCCGTCATAGGGCGTCCAGCCGCATTTCGAGGCACTCCACTCCTTGGTGATCGTCTCGCGGCGCTTGAGATCGACGATGGTGAAATCCGCATCGTAGCCGACCGCGATCCGGCCCTTGCCTTCCAGCCCGAAGATGCGCTGCGGGCCTGCGCTGCTGAGATCGACGAAGCGCTCCAGCGTCAGCCTGCCGGCATTCACATGGTCGAGCATGATCGGCACCAGCGTCTGCACGCCCGGCATGCCGGAATGGCTCGCCGGATAGGGATGATGCTTCTCCTCATGCGTATGCGGCGCATGGTCGGAACCGAGCACATCGACGATGCCCTGCTCGACGCCCCACCAGATGCGCTGGCGATGGCTGTCGTCGCGGATCGGCGGGTTCATCTGGGCATAGGTGCCGAGCCGCTCGTAGCAATCCGGCGCCACCAGCGTCAGATGGTTCGGCAGCACCTCGACGGTCGCGACATCCTTGTGGTCTTTCAGGAAGACCATCTCCTCGCCGGTGGAGATATGCAGGATATGGACGCGCGCGCCGGTCTCGCGCGCGATCCGCACCAGTCGCTTGGTGCAGGTCAGCGCCACCTCCGGCGAGCGCCAGACCGGGTGGCTCGACGGATCGCCCTCGACCCGCAGGGGCATGCGCTCGCGCAGCATCATCTCGTCTTCGGAATGGAAGGCGGCGCGGCGGCGCGTGCGCTTCAGGATCTCGGCGACGCCCCTGTCGTCCTCGACCAGCAGATCGCCGGTCGAGGAGCCCATAAAGACCTTGATGCCGGCCGCACCCGGCAGCCGCTCCAGCTCCGGCACATCATTGGCGTTCTCATGCGTGCCGCCGACCCAGAAGGCGAAGTCGCAATGCATGCGGTGGCGCCCGCGCCTGATCTTGTCGGCCAAAGCCTCCGGCGTCGTCGTCTGCGGGATCGTGTTCGGCATCTCGAAGACGCAGGTCACGCCGCCGAGCGCCGCCGAGCGCGAGCCGCTCTCCAGATCTTCCTTGTGGTCGAGCCCCGGCTCGCGGAAATGCACCTGGGAGTCGATCACGCCCGGCAGGATATGCAGACCGGTGCAGTCGACGGTCTCGCCGGCCGAAGCCTGCGAGAGGTCGCCCAGCGCCATGATCTTGCCGCCGGTGACGCCGACATCGCGCGCGACGCGGCCATCCTGGTTCACCACGGTGCCGCCCTTGAGGATCACGTCGTAGGTCTGGGGCATGGCTGTCTCCGGCGGTTGAGTGAAAGACCGATGCAGCCTACCTATCGGCCAACGCGTCGTCCCGGAAGCCCAAACAGTTTTCGGGTGGCGCCAGCGTCTCCTTTTCGGCTGTCGAGACCTCGACCCGAAACCAGAACTGGAACGGCTTTATGTCCGCCACACGATTGATCGATCGCGGCGTCATCCGCGTCAGCGGCGACGACGCGCGCGACTTCCTGCAGAACCTCGTGACCAACGATCTCGATCCGGTCGTGCCCGGACAGGCCGGCTACGGCGCGCTGCTGACGCCGCAAGGCAAGATGATCTGCGATTTCTTCATCCTCGCGCTGGCGCCGGAGGATGGCGGCGGCTTCCTGCTCGACACGCCCCTGCTCCAGACCGCCGACCTGATGAAACGCCTGAAGCTCTACAAGCTCCGCGCCAAGGTGGCGCTTGAAGACCTCACCGAGCAGAGCGCGGTCATCGCCTCCGCCGATGGTGCCCCGCTGCCCGAGGATGCCGGCTTCGTCTATGACGACCCGCGCCTGCCGGCGCTCGGCCAGCGTGCCATCACCGATGCCGACGGCGTCGAAACCCTCGTCACGGCCGAGCCGGACGCCTATCACGCGCGGCGCATCATGCTCGGCGTTCCCGCCGGCGGACGCGACTTCGCCTATGGCGACACCTTCCCACACGAGGCGCTGCTCGACCAACTCGGCGGCGTCTCCTTCAAGAAGGGCTGTTATATCGGGCAGGAGGTCGTTTCCCGCATGCAGCATCGCGGCACGGCCCGCACCCGCGTCGTGCCTGTCGTCTTCGACGAGGGCATCGCGGCCGAAACCGGCGCGGACGCGACCGCCGGCGGCAAGCCGCTCGGCACCATCGGTTCCTCCGCGAACGGCCAGGCTCTCGCCATGCTCCGGCTCGACCGGCTCGCCGATGCGCTCGCCGCAGGCACGGCCCCGCTCGGCGGCGGACTGGCCTTCCATCTCGCGGAGAAGCCGGGCTTCATCCGCTTCCCCTTCCCCGGCGAAACAGGCTTCGGAGCCGCCGCAGGAGCAGCCTTATGAGCGACGCCGTCATCGTCAGCGAGGAGCGCATCGCGATCCAGGGCGCGGACGGCAAGTTCCGCTGCCGCTGGCCGGGCGCCGATCCGCTCTACATCGCCTATCACGACACCGAATGGGGCGTGCCGGAATATGATTCCCGCGCGCTCTGGGAGAAGCTGATACTCGACGGCTTCCAGGCCGGCCTGTCCTGGATCACCATCCTGAGGAAGCGCGACGCCTTCCGCGCCGGCTTCGCCGGTTTCGAGCCGGAGGCGGTCGCCCGCTTCACCGAGGCCGATGTCCAGCGCCTGCTCGCCGACCCCGGCATCATCCGCCACCGCGGCAAGATCGAGGGCACGATCAAGAGCGCGCAGGCCTATCTCAGGATCAGCGAGCGCGAGCCCTTCGCCGATTTCCTCTGGAAGCATCTCGACGGCCGCGTGCTGCAGAACAGCTATCGCACGCAAGGCGAAGTACCGACCCAGACCAAGCTCTCCGAGACCGTCTCGAAGGAACTGAAGAAGGCCGGCTTCACCTTCTGCGGCCCGACCATCGTCTATGCCTTCATGGAGGCCTGCGGGCTGGTCAACGATCACCTGACCGGCTGTTTCCGCTGGAGCGAATGCGCCGCACTCGCCCGCGACTCGCGCCCTGCCGCCTGATGGCCCGCAAGCCCGAACCGCCCCGCGCCTGGCAGCGCATGCTCTCGGGCCGGCGGCTCGACCTGCTCGACCCCTCGCCGCTCGACATCGAGATCGAGGACATCGCCCATGGGCTTGCCCGCGTCGCCCGCTGGAACGGGCAGACGCGCGGCGCCCATTCCTTCTCGGTCGCGCAGCACTCGCTGCTGGTCGAGGCGGTCGCCGCCCATCTCAATCCGGACTGGAGCCGCGGCTGGTGCCTGATGGCGCTGCTGCACGACGCGCCGGAATACGTGATCGGCGACATGATCTCGCCGTTCAAGGTGGTGATGGGGGACGCTTACAAGAGCGTGGAATTGCGCCTGTTGGCGGCGATCCATCTGCGCTTCGGCCTGCCGGCTGCGACGCCCGCCATCCTGAAGCGGAAGATCAAGGAGGCCGATACCATCGCCGCCTTCTTCGAGGCGACGCGCCTCGCGGGCTTCGAACGCGAGGAGGCCCTGAAATTCTTCGGCCGGCCGCAGGCGCTGCCGACCGAAGTTCTGTCCTGGCTCGATCCCCTCGATACCGAGGCGGCGCAGGCGCGCTTCCTTTCGCGCTTCACCGCGCTAGGCGAGGCTGGGCTTACAGGGTCAGGCGCACCGCACTAATCTCGCTGGCGATCGCCTTGAAAACCGGGCTGAGCTGCGAGGCGTTCTTGACGTCGTAATACATCTCCGGCCGGGTCGCGCAGTTCTTCAGCAGGGTCGCATCGCCGTCGATGACGCGGATCGTGTAGAGGTTGATCCCGGCATTCTTGACCCCGGTGCAGGCTAGGCTTGTCCGGGCATCGATATCGTTGCCGTTCGTCGTGAAGCGGTTCTCGGTATTGTCGCCGTCGGTCAGCAGGATCATGTACCTCTTGAGATTCGGCTCCGTGGAAGGTTTGGCCTCCATGAAAGGAGCGGGCGGCGACAGCGTGGCCCAGCCCCAGACCGCCCCGATCGTGACGTTGGTGTTGCCGACCGGCGTCATCGTGTCGACACGGGCGTTCAGCGTCGCCCAGTTGGACGTCAGCGGAAGGACCTCCGCGAGCGAGGTCTGGCCGCACCAGGTCGCGGGATATTGCTGCGCGCTGGCCGCATAGGAGCCCGCATCCGACACGTCGTAGTTCTGGTCGCGGTCAGCGATGCAGCCATGGCTCTGCGCCCAGACGGCCTTGGTTAGCGCCTCGGTGCAGGTCCTCACGCCCTTATTGCTGGTCTTACAGCCTGTGAGTGAAGGATCCGGTTCAGCGACACCGCCCGACGTCTTGCAGTTCGCGCCGTTCTTGTCGCAGGTCATCGTCGCCGATCGCGTCATGCCGTAACGGATCCACTGCTCGTCCTTGAGCCCGCGGTCGATGCGGACCTGGGTGTTGAACGGCACGATCGAGATCTTGATCTGGTCGGCATCGAGCGACGCATCCTTCATGATCTGGATCAGATCCTTGGACGCCTGCTTCAACGCCGTCATCTTGCCCGATGACGACATCGAACCGGTATTGTCGAGCACGAGGGCGAGCTCGATCTTGTTGGTTCCCCAGGTCGACTGGCTGTTGGAAGAGACGGGAATCTGGTCGTTGCCGAGCACGCGGGCAATGGTCGTCGGCACATTGGCATTCGCAGCGATCTTGATCGTTCGCGCCGTCCGGTCGATCGTCACGGTGGCGGCCGAGAACTGGTCTTTCACATCGGCCGGCAGGTTGTCGCGGATCCAGGCGTTGATGCGGGCAGTCACCTGCGCGTCCGTCAGCTTCTGGGCATCGCGTGCCGCCATCAGCGCGGCGGAGTCGATCGCCGAACTGAGTGCCTGGCGGGCATTGCTGGCGCGGGAGTAATCGACGGCGACGCCGACGACGCCCATCAGCGGAACAAGCGCGAGCCCGAACATCATCAGGAAGTTGCCGCGCTGATCCTGCCGGAAGCGCCGCATCATCTCAGGCAGGGAACCGAACGTCATCATGTGCCTCATCCAGGGCCGAATTGCCGCATTCGACCCTGGAAGCGTTGGCGGCGGGAGCTTACGAATTGCTAAAACCGATTTGCGGAAGTCGGGCCTATCTGCACATTTTGAATGGAATCTCTCTGCCGTTACGTCATCCTGCGTTTGCCGCAGCAGAAATACAACCAATAAGTGTATCTATGGTTTCTTGCCCGGAAACGATGCTATTTCCGAAACGGAACAAGTGATCGTCATTTTTTCCGGATTTTGCAAAGCACGATTTCACGGAATGATGGCCTCAACCTGATCGGAGAACCATCCATGTCGGACACCCCCACCCTCGCCCTGCCGGCCGGCGTCGTCGTCAAGGGCGCCCTGCAGCCCGGCTTCGACCAAATCCTTTCCACCGAGGCGCTCGCCTTCGTCGCCGACCTGCACCGTCGCTTCAACGAGACGCGCAAGCGCCTGCTCGCGCTCCGTGCCGAGCGGCAGAAGCGCTTCGACGCCGGCGAGACGCCCGACTTCCTGGCCGAGACCAAGCATATCCGCGAAGGCGACTGGAGCGTCGCGCCGATCCCGGCCGATCTGCTGGATCGCCGCGTCGAGATCACCGGCCCGGTCGACCGCAAGATGATCGTCAACGCGCTGAACTCCGGCGCCAAGGTCTTCATGGCCGATTTCGAGGATGCCTCCTCCCCGGTCTGGGCCAATATGATCGAAGGCCAGATCAACCTCCGCGACCGCTGGGCGAACAGGATCGACTTCACCGATCCGACGAACGGCAAGGACTACAAGCTCAAGGACAAGCCTGCCGTCCTGATCATCCGCCCGCGCGGCTGGCATCTGCCGGAGCGGCACATCATCATCGACGGAGAGGAGGCTTCGGGCTCCCTGGTCGATTTCGGCCTCTATGTCTTCCATAACGCCAAGGCGGCGCTGGCCGCCGGCTCGGGCCCGTATTTCTACCTGCCGAAGCTGGAGAGCCATCTCGAGGCCCGCCTCTGGAACGACGTCTTCGTCGCCGCCCAATCGGCGCTCGGCCTGAAGACCGGCACGATCAAGGCCACCGTCCTGATCGAGACCCTGCCCGCTGCCTTCGAGATGGACGAGATCCTCTACGAACTGCGCGAGCACATGGCCGGCCTGAATTGCGGCCGCTGGGACTACATCTTCTCCTTCATCAAGAAGCTCGCCCGCAACAAGGCCTATGTCCTGCCGGACCGCTCGCAGGTCGTGATGTCCAAGGCTTTCCTGCGCGCCTATTCGCTGCTGCTGATCAAGACCTGCCACAAGCGCGGTGCCTTCGCGATGGGCGGCATGGCGGCACAGATCCCGGTCAAGAACAATCCGGAGGCCAATGCCGCCGCCTTCGCCAAGGTCAAGGCCGACAAGGAGCGCGAGGCCGGCGACGGCCATGACGGCACCTGGGTCGCGCATCCCGACCTCGTCCCGGTCGCGATGGAGGTGTTCGACCGGCTGATGCCGCAGACCAACCAGCTCGACAAGAAGCGCGACGATGTCTCGATCGGCGCGAAGGACCTGCTGGAGGTCCACCAAGGTACGCGCACCGAGGAAGGCTTCCGCGAGAACATCCGCGTCGGCGTCCAGTATATCGAGGCCTGGCTGCGCGGCCGCGGCGCGGTGCCGATCTACAACATGATGGAGGATGCCGCGACCGCCGAGATCAGCCGCGCCCAGATCTGGCAGTTCTGCCAGTACGGCGTCGATCTCGAAGGCGGGATCAAGGCCGATGCCGCGCTGTTCAAGCGCTGCCTGCCGGAAGAGATGGAGCGCGTGAAGGGCGAGCTCGGCGCGGAGAACTATGCCAAGGGCCGCTTCCCCGAGGCGATCGCGCTGTTCGAGACGCTCTCGCTGGCGCCGAACTTCGAGGACTTCCTCACCGTTCCCGCCTACGCCAAGCTGAACTGAACCAGGTCGGATCGATGCTCCGAAGGGCGCCGCGGTATCGCGGCGCCCTTTTCATTTGCACGGCTCAGTGTAGATGCCACCAGACCCGCGCGCCGATGAGAATGGCGAGCAGGACGACCGACCCGAACAGATGCAGCAGGTCGGCCTTCCAGCCGCCGGCCGATGTCCGGGGAACGGATCGGTAGATCGCTTCCCTGCGGCGGCGATAGGTCCCGATTGCGGTCATGAAAACCTCCATCCGGTTCGTGGCGGGCGCAGCCGCGCCCGCTCTGGATTCAAAGCCTGCGGGCTGCCGCCACGCCGTTGCCCGTTGGCTTCGTCGCCATGCCGACAAGCGGATGCGGCAGATCCTCGATGGCGTCGCAAAGCAGGGGCACGCATTCCGGGCGCGGAGGCGCGAGCGGCGCGCGGCAGGCAGCGCCAACCTCCGGATGCAGCATCGACAGCGCGAGCTTGATCAGGACCGGATCAGGCTCGCGCGCGAGCAAATCGAGCAGCGGAACCAGCCGCCGCTGCAGGATCTGCGCCTGCCCGTAGAATTCGGAGCGAGCCGCGCTGTCCAGCCGCGCCAGCCAATGCGGCGCGAGATTGCCGACGCTGGTGATCGCCCCGCAGCCGCCCGCGAGCAGATAGGAAGGAATCGTCTCGGCCGCGCCGGTCAGGCGCATGAAACGGCGGTCGCGCGCGCGGGCGATCCGGTCGCAGCGGACCAGATCGCCCCGCCGCTCGAGGATGCCGACGATGTTCGGCGCCCCTTCCAGCATCTGCAGCGTCTCCAGCGCGATCTCGACGCCGCAGCGATCCGGGTCGTTGTCGAGGATGATCTCGAGCCCGGTCGCCTGCGCCGCCGCCAGCGCATGAGCCGCGAGCCCGGCCTGCGTCGGCCGGTTGTAATAGGGCATGCGCAACAGCAGGGCCGAGGCGCCGGCCTTCTCAGCGGCGGCGATCTCGGCGACGGTCCCGGCAGTCGAATAGCTGCCGACGGCGGCGATCACCGGGTAATGCCGGCCGGCGATACGACGGGCGGCGGCACAAAGCGCCTCCCGCTCCGCGCCACTCAGCGTCGGGCTCTCTCCCGTGGCGGTGCCGACCACGATGCCGTCGGCGCCCTGCGCGATCTGCCAGAGAATGAGGCGTTCCAGCGCGCCATAGTCGATCCCGTCCTCGTCGAAAGGCGTGACCAGCGCGGTGAACATGCCGTGAAGCCAGTGGTTCATGGCATGGCCTCAGAGCAGCGAGAGCGTCTTGGCGGTCACCCGGACCGCGCGCGCCCGGTGTCCGGTCTCGAACACGGCATAGCGGAGCGCGGCACTGCGATCGCAGAAAATGCCGCCGCCACGCCCATGCGTCTCGACGGCGAGCCAATGGCCTTCCGCATCGCGCCCGACCAGGAACTGGAGCGGGCCGCCGAAGGATTTGCGAGGGATACTGAACATCATCCTGTTTCCCGAACGGCCTTCAAGGGCCGCCCGGACAAGCTAGGGGCCGCGCCATAGGCGTTCGAGACGACGCAAGGGGCGATACCATCAAGATTCCATAGGGATCGCGCGCCACGCGCTTTGACATCCAGCAGCCGGACGGGCTCAATCCGCGCCCCTCCTTCCGGATTCGCCCGATGCGGTACCGCCTCTTCGCCACCCTCGTCGCAACCAGCCTGCTGGGCGCCTCTATCGCTCAAGCCGCAACGCTCGCACCGGAGCAGCGCTTCAGAACGCTCGGGGATTTCTCCGCGAAGAAGGCGGGCAAGCCGGCGCGCGATGTCAGCGGCCTCGCCTGCATGCCGGCGGCCAACGGCACGCAGCGCTGCCTGCTGATCAATGACGAAGGCTCCTTCGCGCAATTCGCCCGCATCGCCGAGAATCGCATCACCCCGGATGCGACCATGCCCATCATCGGCGCGGATGCCTCGCCCGATACGCTCGGCCAGCCGCCGCAAGGCATCTGCAAGATGCCCGGCCGCTTCGCCGAGCTCGATGGCGAGGCCGTCGCCTATGCCGACGGCGCCTTCTACATCGCCGGTTCGCATGGCTGCTCGCGCAAGAAGGGCGAGTTCCGCCTCTCCTCCTTCCACCTCGCCCGGATCAAGGTCGATGCGGAAGGCTCGCCCGCAGGCAAGGTCGAGCTCACCTACCGCCTGAGCGACATGCTGCGCGCCGCCGGCTCGGCCGCGCCCTTCTTCGGCCGGGGCCTGATGGACGATAACGGCCTGAACATCGAAGGCATCGCGGTCGTCGGCGACACGCTCTGGGCCGGCCTGCGCGCGCCTTCGCTCGGCAATCGCGGCTTCCTCGTCGGCGCCTCGCTCAAGGCCCTGTTCGCGCCGGGCCATGCACCGGCGACGGAGGCGCCGCGCGTCTTCGAACTAGCGGCCGGCAGCAACCGTGGCATCCGCGACCTCGCGCCCCTGCCTGACGGCCGCCTGCTCGCCCTGCTCGGCCCGGCACAGGAACAGGCCCTGCCCTATTCCCTGATGCTGATCGACCCCGCCAGGCCCGATGTCTCAACCTCTCTGGGCGATCTGCCCGGCCGCGGCGGCGACAAGGCCGAATCCCTGACCGTCCTGGGGCAAGACGCCAAGGGCCTCGCGGTCCTCGTCGGCTATGACGGCCCGAAGAACGGCCATTTCGAATCCTACCGCCTGCCGCTTGGACCGCGCTGACCCCATGGATTTCCGCAACGACCTGTTCCGCCTCGTCGAGCGTTATCGCGCCGAGGTCGCCGGCCCGCACGAGCATCTCGCCCTGCTGCGCTGGCAGATGACTGAGGACCACGCGCTCGACCGGCGCGACACTTTCCCAGGTCATCTCACCACCAGCGCCTTCGTGCTCTCGCCCGATCATGCGCAGGTCCTGCTGATCGACCATGTCGTGATCGGCCGCTGGCTCCAGCCCGGCGGCCATTGGGAGGAAGCCGAGCACTTCCATCTCTCGGCGGCGCGTGAGGCGATCGAGGAAACCGGCGTGCAGGACCTTGTCCTGCATCCCTGGCATCAGGGCGGCGACCTGCCCTTCACCATCGACAGCCATGACGTGCCCGGCAAGCCGTCGCGCGGCGAGCCGGCCCATATCCATCACGACCTGCAATATCTCTTCCTGGCCGATCCGATCCTGCCGCTCGCCGCCCAGATCGAGGAGGTCCATGCCGCCGCATGGAAGCCGATCGACGCACTGGCCGGGATCGCGCCGCGCGCGCTGGAGCGATTGTCGAAACTGCCGAAGCCCTGACTGTTGCGGCGCAACAACAGCGGGGCGGATTGCGGAAACGGCTATGGCTCTTTTATCGCGGCAGGGTCAGGCTCCCGACATGGTTCAGTTGAGGATGAAATAGTTATTGCAATTGATTTGCATTAGCGTATCAATCCGAGACCTCCCCGGAGCACACCTATGTCTTCGAAAGCCATCGCTCTCGCCCTGATCGCCGCTGCCCTCTCGGCCCCCGCCATCGCCGCCGACCTCTCGTCCCGCAAGGGCGCGCCCGTTGCACCGCCCCCCGTCGTCTCTGCCTGCACGGAAAGCGAGGGCATCCCGACCGACGCCTTCGGCTTCACCACCGGCTCGGATGTCGCCGATACCGGCTCCTTCGGGACCAGTTTGACCTATGGCGGCGGCTTCGGCACCCGCGGCGGCAGCTCGAACAGCCATGGCTTGACCCTGCAGGGCTCCTACGGCCTCTTCCCCTGCTTCGAGATCGGCCCCTACGTGCTCGGCAACATCACCAGCGCCTCGGCTGGCGGCGTCAGCGCCGACTCGCGCGCCTTCGGCGCCGGCGTCGAGATGAAGTACAAGCTGCTCGGGCGCGACATGCACGGGCTCGGCCTGACTCTGGTCATCGACCCCAGCCTGAACCGCACCGATCCGGACGGCGCCGGCCGCTTCACCACCTACAATACCGGCATCCGCATCTTCGCCGACAAGACGCTGATCCCGAATACGCTCTATGCCGCAATGAACGTGTCGCATGACCTGACCTGGACCGGCCCCTCGCCCTATCAGCGCTCCTCCACCTTCACGGTCGGTGGCTCGCTCGCCTGGCAGGTGCAGGAAGGCCTCTATCTCAGCGGCGAAGTGCGCCATATGCGTGCCCATAACGAGCTCGGCTTCGGCAACGAGGCGGGCTACGCCACCTTCGTTGGCCCCGGCGTGTTCTGGCAGGCGACGAAGCAGCTCGCCCTGTCCGCCGCTTACAACATCCAGGTCTCCGGCAAGGCCAAGGGCGAGGCTGGCAATCTCGACCTCACCAATTTCAGCCAGCATCTCGTCAAGGTGAAGCTCGGCTACAGTTTCTGACCCTCTCCTGACGACACATCGATGAAAGAGCGGCAGCGGCGACGCTGCCGCTCTCTGCGTTTCAGCGCGCCTTGCGCGTTGACATACTCCCCCTCAGTACCATAGCGTCGCGGCAACCGGAGCCTCGGTGCCCATGCCTCACACGCCCGAAGAGAAGAAGCGCGCCGTCACGCGGCTGCGCCGGATCAGGGGCCAGACCGACGCCCTGATCGCCGCCGTCGAACGCGGCGAGGAGTGCGGTGCTCTGCTCCAGCAGCTCGCGGCCCTGCGCGGCGCCGCGACCGGGCTGATGGCCGAAGTGCTGGAAAGCCATCTGCGCGAGACCATGACCCGACCGTCCGAGGCAGCGCCGGCAGAGGACAACGACGAGATCGCCGCGATCATGCGGGTCATCCGCCCCTATCTGAAATGAACGCTCGAAAAGAAGGAAACACCCGATGAAGACCCGCGCCGCCGTCGCCTGGGAAGCCGGCAAGCCCCTCACCATCGAGACCATCGAGATCGGCGGCCCCAAGGCCGGCGAGGTCCTGGTCGAGGTCATGGCGACCGGCATTTGCCACACCGATGCCTACACGCTCTCGGGGCTGGATTCGGAGGGCAAATTTCCCGCGATCCTCGGCCATGAGGGGGCGGGTATCGTGCGCGAGGTCGGCGCCGGCGTGACCTCACTGAAGCCCGGCGACCATGTCATCCCGCTCTACACGCCGGAATGCCGCAGCTGCAAATCCTGCCTGTCGCGCCGGACCAATCTCTGCACCTCGATCCGCGCCACCCAGGGCCAGGGCGTCATGCCGGACGGCACCTCGCGCTTCTCCTGCGACGGCGGCGAAGTGTTCCATTACATGGGCTGCTCGACCTTCGCGAACTTCACGGTGCTGCCCGAGATCGCGCTCGCCAAGGTCCGCGAGGACGCTCCCTTCGACAAGATCTGCTATATCGGCTGCGGCGTGACCACCGGCATCGGCGCGGTGATCTATACGGCCAAGGTCTGGCCGGGCGCCAATGTCGTGGTCTTCGGCCTCGGCGGCATCGGCCTCAACGTCATCCAGGGCGCCCGCATGGTCGGCGCCGACAAGATCATCGGCGTCGACATCAATCCGGCCAAGCAGGAGATGGCGCGCAAGTTCGGCATGACCGACTTCATCAACCCGAGCGAGATCGGCAACGACAAGGTCGTGCAGGCCATCGTCGACCTCACGGGTGGCGGTGCCGACTTCTCCTTCGACGCGACCGGCAACACCAATGTCATGCGCCAGGCACTGGAGTGCTGCCATCGCGGCTGGGGCGAGTCGATCGTCATCGGCGTCGCCGAGGCCGGCAAGGAAATCGCGACGCGCCCGTTCCAGCTCGTCACCGGCCGCGTCTGGAAGGGCACGGCCTTCGGCGGCGCGCGCGGGCGCACCGACGTGCCGAAGATCGTCGACTGGTACATGGAGGGCAAGATCAACATCGACGACCTGATCACCCACAAGCTCTCGCTCGACGAGATCAATACCGGCTTCGACCTGATGCATGAGGGCAAGTCGATCCGCAGCGTGGTCGTCTACTGAGCGGCCGTTCCACTGCCTCATTCGGCAGGCACTGAAGCACCACCTCTGTCATTCCGGGGCAGCGCAACGCGCTGAACCCGGAACCCACGACCGGGTACGACGCTTGAATAAGCCGACCGGGCAAAGGCTCACCCGGTCGTGGGTTCCGGGTTCGGCCTCTGGCCACCCCGGAATGACAAGCGTTATGCCAAGACTTTGAAGGACCCGCCCCATGGAACTGCTCTCCTCCTCCAAGGCCTTCGGCGGCTCGCAGCGCGTCTACCGGCATGACAGCGCGGCCTGCGCCTGCCCGATGACCTTCGCGATCTATCTGCCGCATCAGATCGAGGACGGGCCGGTTCCGCTGCTCTGGTATCTCTCGGGGCTGACCTGCACGCACCAGAACGTCATGGACAAGGGCGAGTATCGTGCCGCGGCAGCAGCCAACGGCATCGCCATCATCTGCCCCGATACGAGCCCGCGCGGCGAGGGCGTGCCGGACGAGCCGGAGAACTGGCAGTTCGGCGGCGGCGCCGGCTTCTATCTCGATGCGACGCAAGAGCCCTATGCGAAGAACTACCGCATGGAGACCTATATCCGCGACGAATTGCCGGAGCTGATCAGCCGGCATTTCCCGGTCGACATGAACCGGCAAGGCATCTTCGGCCATTCCATGGGCGGCCATGGCGCGATCACGCTCGCGCTGAAGAACCCGGACCGCTACCGCTCCGTGTCCGCCTTCGCACCGATCACCCAGCCCTCGACCGCCGGCTGGTCGCGCCCCGCCTTCGAGAAATACCTGGGCCCGGATGAGACAAGCTGGCGCGCCTATGACTCGACCCTGCTGATCGCCGACGGCCACCGTGTCCGTGACCTGCTGATCGACCAGGGCACGGCCGACGGCTTCCTCGAGGAGGGTCTGCGCCCGCAATTGCTCGATATCGCCTGCGCCGCTGCCGGCATCCCGCTCCAGCTGACCATGCGCGACGGCTACGACCACTCCTACAACTTCATCTCGACCTTCATGGCCCAGCACATCGCCTGGCACGCGGAGCGCCTGACTGCATAAAGCTCCTGATGCGGGAACGGCCACCGTCCCGGCCGCGTTGAGAGCAGCACAGCCTCAACCGGCACCGGGGGATCGTTCCATGGCCAAGCGCCGCATGCCGCAGAGCGACCGCTCACTGTTCACCCGCCTGTCGCAAGCCGTCTCGCATTGGGCTGGACGGCCGCAGACCTTCATCGGCGCGGCAGGGCTCATCGTGCTCTGGGCGCTCTCCGGCCCCTTCTTCGGCTATAACGACACCTGGCAATTGGTGGTGAACACCTCGACGACCATCGTCACCTTCCTGATGGTCTTCATCATCCAGAACAGCCAGAACCGCGACACCGCGGCGATGCAGATCAAGCTCGACGAACTGATCTGCCGACTGGAAGGCGCCCGCGAGGAATTGCTCGATCTCGAAGAGCTCGACGAGGACAAGCTCGAAGCCATCCGCAACGAATTCGAGGCGATGGCGGCCAGGGCCCGCAAGGGCGCCGGCGCGGCAGCAGGCGACAAGCCATCAGCTTAGAAGAGCGCTCTGCCGCCCTCTTCCCGCCGCTGGAGATGTCTGCTTCAGCCGTCGTTCAGTCCCCGGTAAGGTTATCGCTTAAGGTTAAGTGTCATTTAAGAAATCACTGCCATGGTCCTTCCCGTTGGTAACACGCGCGGGCTGCGTTCTCTGCGCCGCGCAAACGTGAAGGACACTGCCATGGGCAGCCTGAAAACTCTCGCGCTGGCGGGCGGCTTGGCCCTCGGCGTCTCCGCCGCGGCGCAGGCCGCGGACCTCAACTACGCTCCGCCTCCCCCGCCCGAGCCGCTCGGCCTCAAGGGCACAATCTCCAGCGGCATCTACCTGCGCGGCGATATCGGTGTCGGCGTCCAGAGCGTTGGCAAATATCATCAGGACGACGTCGCGCAGTTCGGCGGCACCTTCTTCGGCAAGAGCGACAACGCCGTCTTCTTCGGCGGCGTCGGTGTCGGCTATCGCTTCAACAACTGGCTGCGTTTCGACGTCACCGGCGAATATCGCGGCGGCGGCTCGATCGGGGTGAACGACATCGTCTTCAACCCGTTCAACAACGGCAACCAGACCAACACCTACAAAGGTAACCTGACCTCGCTGGTCACCCTGTTCAACGGCTATTTCGACCTCGGCACTTGGAACTGCCTGACGCCCTATATCGGCGCCGGTATCGGCTTCTCGCAGAACCGCATCAGCGGGCTGACCGACCAGGGCGCCCTGCTCGGCAACTTCGTCGGCCCGACGCTGGGCTATGCCAATACCGGCAGCAAGACCGACCTCGCCTGGGCCCTGATGGCCGGCGTCGGCTACGAGGTGAACAAGAACCTCACCCTCGAAGTCGGCTACCGCTACCTGAACCTCGGCGACGCCCAGTCGGGCCGTCTGGTCAACGCCTTCACCGGGCAGATCCAGGCTCCGCTCAAGGCCAAGGACATCGAGAGCCACGATTTCCGCATCGGCATGCGCTGGAACTTCGGCGACCCGAACTGCTGCGGCACGCCGGAGCCGGTCGCCTACGCACCGCCGCCGGTGGTGCGCAAGTACTGATCCGAGATATCGGAGAAGAATACGAAACGGCGCGGGTGCTCCCGCGCCGTTTTGCTTTGTCAGCGCAGCAGCGACTGCCCGGTCATCTCGGCCGGCTGCGCCAGCTCCATCAGCGCAAGCAGCGTCGGCGAGATATCGGCGAGGCGCCCATCGGCAAGACCCTTGCCCTGCCCGCCGACCAGCATCAATGGCACCGGATTGGTGGTGTGGGCGGTATGCGGCTTGCCCGTGACCGGATCGACCATAAGCTCGGCATTGCCATGGTCAGCGGTGACCAGCAGCGCCCCACCCTGGCGTCCGATCGCATCGGCAATGGCGCCGAGCCCGGCATCGACCGTCTCGACCGCCTTGATCGCGGCCGCGAGCACGCCGGTATGGCCGACCATGTCGGGATTGGCGAAGTTGAGCACGACGAGATCGTAGCGCCCCGAATCGATCGCCTCGACCGCCTTGGCGGTGAGTTCCGGCGCCGACATCTCCGGCTGCAGGTCATAGGTCGCGACCTTGGGCGAAGGCGCCATCACCCGGTCCTCGCCCGGATAGGGCGTCTCCTCGCCGCCATTGAAGAAATAGGTGACATGCGGATATTTCTCTGTCTCGGCCATGCGGACTTGGGTCCGCCCGGCCTTGGCGACCGTCTCGCCTAGCCCATTCGCCAGTGTCTGGGCTGCGAACAGCATCGGCATGACCTTGTCGAGCTCCGCGCTGTAGGAGGTCATGCTGACCGCCTTGACCAGCAGCGGCCGGCGCGGCCGGGCGAAGCCGGCGAAGTCCGGCTCCAGCACGGCGGCGAGGATCTCGCGGATACGGTCCGAGCGGAAATTGAAGCTGAGCAACCCGTCGCCATCCTTCATCCCGGCATAGGCGCCGATCGCGGCCGGCAGGATGAACTCGTCGGTGACATTCTGCGCATAGGCTGCAGCGATCGCAGCCTGCGCATCCGGGAAGCGCTCGCCCTCGCCCAGCACCATCGCGCGCCAGGCCTTCTCGACCCGCTCCCAGCGATTGTCGCGGTCCATCGCGTAATAGCGGCCGGAGACGCTGGCGATGGTCGCCCCGACAGGCAGCGCCGCGGCGAAGGCCTTCACATACTCGGCCGCCGATTGCGGCGGCGTATCGCGCCCATCGGTGAAGACATGGACATGCACCTGCACGCCCTGCGCGGTCAGGATGCGGGCAAGTGCCACCGCATGGTCCTGATGGGCATGGACGCCACCCGGCGAGACGAGGCCGAGCAGATGGCAGGCGCCGCCGCTAGCCTTCAGTCCCGCGACGAGGCCGGTCGCCTCCAGGGCTTTGGCGATCGAGCCGTCGGCGATCGCCTGGTTGATGCGCGGCAGGTCCTGCATCACCACGCGGCCGGCGCCGAGATTGAGATGGCCGACCTCGGAATTGCCCATCTGCCCCGGCGGCAACCCGACATCGAGCCCGGAGGTGTGCAGGAAGGCATGCGGGTTCGCCGCCCAGAGCCGGTCGAAATTGGGGGTGTTCGCCAGCCGGATCGCGTTATTCTCGCTCTCCTCACGCCAGCCCCAGCCATCGAGGATCATCAGCATCACGGGGCGAGGCGGCATCGGCTTGACCTGTCGGCAATGGTGAAAACTGCTTGTGCGGATACCACGCGCCACGCCGCCGATGCGAGTGTTAAGAGTCGACTCTGGAATTGGAGCCCTCATCCTGAGGAGCGCCGCAGGCGCGTCTCGAAGGATGCTCCAGGAGGCTCCGGAACCATCTGGAGCATCCTTCGAGACGCCGCTATCGCGGCTCCTCAGGATGAGAGCTGAGTTTGCGACGCAGCCGCAACGGAGGATGCCGATGTCGATCAAGGCGCTGGTTTTCGATGCCTATGGCACGCTCTTCGACGTCCAGTCGGTCGCCGCCGTCACCGACGCCGCCTTTCCCGGCCATGGCGCGACGATCACCCAGATCTGGCGGCTGAAACAGCTCGAATACACCTGGCTGCGCGCCCTGATGGATCGCTACGAGGACTTCTGGACGGTCACCCGCGACTCCCTCGATTTCACACTGCGGACGCTCGGCCTCGCCTCCTCTCCCGAACTCGTCGCCAGGATCGCGGCCGCCTATGACGCGCTGCTGCTCTATCCCGAGGCACGCGCCGCGCTCGAAGGCCTCGCCTCCCACCGCCTCGCCATCTTCTCGAATGGCAGCCCGGACATGCTGAAGCGGCTCGTCGCCCATGCGGGGATTACCGACCTCTTGGAGACCGTGATCAGCGTCGACGAGATCGGCGTCTACAAGCCCGATCCGCGCGGCTATGCCCATGTCGAGAAGCGGCTCGGCCTCGCCCGCGACGAGATACTCTTCGTCTCATCCAACGGCTTCGACATTGCCGGCGCCAAGGCGCATGGTTTCCATGTCGCCCGCATCGAGCGCGTGCCCGCCGGCCGGCTGCGCGGCGAGCTTGCCGCTGCCGCGACGATAGACCCGGCATTGATGTTCAAGGCGCTCAGGATGCAGCCGGAGCAGCTCGGTTTCCAGGCCGATGCGACCATTGCCGCGCTGACCGATCTCGTCTCCTATGTCGCCGGACTGAGACAGGCCTGACGCGCCTCGCGTGGAGACCCCGATGATCAAGCTCTACTACCACCCCTCGCCGAACCCGGCGAAGATCGCGCTCTTCCTGGAAGAAGCCGACCTGCCCTACGAGATGGTGCCGGTCGATACCCGCAAGGGCGACCAGTTCAAGCCGGAATTTCTCGCGATCAACCCCAATGCCAAGACGCCGGCCCTCACCGATGGCGACGTCACAATCTTCGATTCCAACGCGATCCTGCTCTATCTCGCCGAGAAGACCGGCCAGTTCCTGCCTGATGACACGCCGAAGGCCCGCGGCGAGATGCTGTCCTGGCTGATGTTCGTCGCGACCGGCATCGGCCCCTATTGCGGCCAGGCCGTGCATTTCAGCCGCTTCGCCCCGGAGAAGCTGCCCTATGCCATCAACCGCTATGCCCGCGAGGCCGAGCGGCACTGGGGCATCGTCAACGACCTGCTCGCAAGCCGCCGCTACATGCTGGGTGACCGCTACACGCTGGTCGACATGTCGATCTGGGGCTGGGCGACGCGGCTCTCCTTCGCCATCGGCGAGACCTGGCCGGAGATGTTCCCGCATGTGAAGCGTCATCTCGACGAGATCTCCGCCCGCCCCGCCGCGCAGCGCGCCGTCGCGCTGAAGGACCAGTTCGCCTTCAAGGCGGATTTCGACGCGGAAGCGCGGAAGTTCCTGTTCCCGCAGAACGCCCATCTCGCGAGCTGATCGCGACCCGGCACCGCCTGTGCATCATGCCTGCCCCGCCGGCGAAAGCGCTGGCGGTGGCGGGCTTTTCGGGCCAGTGTCCGCCCGGTTCCGTGCCTGGAAGGCGCGGGAGGGAATAGCCTCCGAGAGGACGAATGCCGACCGATATCGAGATCGCGCGCGTAGCCACGCTGCAGCCCATCGCCACGATCGCCGCAAAGGCGGGCATCCCCTCCGAGGCCCTGAATCCCTACGGCAAATACATCGCCAAGATCGATACCCACGCGATCCCCGGCTTCCAGGCGAAGCCGGACGGCAAGCTGATCCTCGTCACCGCGATTAGCCCGACGCCTGCCGGCGAAGGCAAGACCACGACGACAGTCGGCCTCGGCGACGGCCTCTCCCGCATCGGCAAGCGCGCGCTGATCGCTTTGCGCGAGCCCTCGCTCGGCCCGAGCTTCGGCATGAAGGGTGGCGCGGCCGGCGGCGGCTATGCGCAGGTCGTGCCGATGGAGCAGATCAACCTGCACTTCACCGGCGATTTCCACGCGATCACCAGCGCCCATAACCTGCTCGCGGCGATGATCGACAACCATGTCTACTGGGGCAACGCGCTCGGCCTCGACACCCGCCACATCGCCTGGCGGCGCGTCCTGGACATGAACGACCGGGCGCTGCGCCAGGTCGTCTCGTCACTGGGCGGCGCCAGCAACGGCTTCCCGCGCGAGGATGGCTTCGACATCACCGTCGCCTCCGAAATCATGGCGATCTTCTGCCTCGCCCGCGACGCCGCCGACCTGGAGGCGCGCCTCGGCCGCATCGTCATCGGCCGCACCCGCGACAAGCGCCTCGTCACCGCCGCCGAGATCAAGGCGACCGGCGCGATGAGCGTGCTGCTCAAGGACGCGCTGATGCCGAACCTCGTGCAGACGCTGGAGGGCACGCCGGCCTTCGTCCATGGCGGCCCCTTCGCCAATATCGCCCATGGCTGCAATTCCGTCATCGCGACCAAGGCCGCGCTGAAGCTCGCCGACTATGTCGTCACCGAGGCCGGCTTCGGGGCCGATCTCGGCGCCGAGAAGTTCTTCGACATCAAGTGCCGCAAGGCCGGGTTGAAGCCCGCCGCCGCCGTGGTCGTCGCCACCGTCCGCGCGCTCAAGATGCATGGCGGCCTCGCCAAGGACGCGCTCGGCCGCGAGGACCTGAAGGCGCTGGAGGCAGGGCTCTCGAACCTGACCCGCCATGTCAACAATATCAGGAAGTTCGGCGTGCCGCCGGTCGTCGCGATCAACCATTTCACGACGGATACCGCAGCCGAGCATGAGCTGATCCGCAACTACTGCCGCAACCACCTCGGCGTCGAGGCGATGATCTGCCGGCACTGGGCGGAAGGCGGCGCCGGCGCCGAGGAACTCGCCCGCAAGGTTGCGGCGCTCGCCGACGAGGGCGAGGCCGATTTCGCTCCGCTCTACCCCGATGCGATGCCGCTTCGGAAGAAGCTGGAGACGGTGGCGCGCGAGATCTACGGCGCCGAGGGCGTCAGCGTCGATGCCAAGCTGCAGGCGCGTTTCGCCGAGCTGGAGGAGGCGGGCTTCGGCGACCTTCCGGTCTGCGTCGCCAAGACCCAGTATTCCTTCTCGGCCGACCCGACGCTCCGCGGCGCCCCCTCCGGCCACATCGTCCCGCTGCGTGAGCTCAGGCTCTCTGCCGGCGCCGGCTTCGTCGTCGCGATCTGCGGGGACATCATGACCATGCCCGGCCTGCCGCGTGAGCCCGCCGCCGAGCGCATCCATATCGACGCGCAAGGACGCATCGAAGGACTGTTCTGAAGGCCGTCATTGTTCTGAAGGGCGTCTTCCCGTGCGCGCTGCAGCGTGAAACGCTGCCGCGCAGACACGGGACCGTCTCCCGGAAAAGGCGCCCTTCCTTCACGCGGTCCCGTGTCTGCGCAGCGGCACTTCGCGCCGCAGCGCGCACGGGATGACAGCTCTGCCTCAGGCGGAATACCGCTCATCCTTCAACGGGTTTCTTAAAGCTTACGCAACGGATCGGCCCCTACCTTGCGCCATCCCGCAAGGAAGCCGACCCGATGAGCCAGGCCGAAACCGGTCTGCCCCGCACACATAGCCTGAAGGCCCGGGTCATGGGCTGGACGCTCGCCATCCTGGTGGCGATCGCGATTCCGGCTGGCGCGGCCTTCCTGTGGATCGTCGACGCGACCGTGGTGAAGCTCGGCACGCTCGTCGCCGAGAAGCAGATCCTGTTCGATCGCTATCGCGGGCTGGAAGCCCTGATGCGTGAGGTCTCGCTGGCCGAGACCGTCGCCCGCGCCCCCGCCATCGTCGACTGGGCCGAGAACGAAGCCGATCCGGATAAGGCCGAGCGCGGCCTAGCCGAGCTGGAGCATTACCGCCAGTCCTTCCGGGACCGCAGCTATTTCACTGTGCTCGCCGGCTCGGGCAACTATTATTTCAACGACAAGGACAACAGCTACGAGCACGCGCGCAAGCGCTATACGCTCTCGGCTGCGAACCCGCGCGACGGCTGGTACTACAAGACGGCGGCGCTCGGCACAGGCTGCCACCTGAACGTCGACAACGACGACAATCTCCGCGTCACCAAGGTCTGGATCAACTGCATTATCCGCAAGGATGGCCGCGTGCTGGGCATCATCGGCACCGGTCTCGACCTGACGCAGTTCATCCGCGAGGTCGTCGATATCCCGCAGACCGGCGTGCAGAGCATGTTCGTCGATCGCAGCGGCGCCGTGCAGGCCCATCGCGACGCCAGCCTCGTCGACTTCCACAGCCTGACCAAGGACATCTCGTCCAAGAAGACGATCTACCAGATCATCGACAACGACCCGGACCGCAGCCTGCTCGGCCAGATGATCGCCCGCGTCGGGGCCGGCGACGACCTCGTGCAGTCGCGCTTCATGAACGTCGATGGCAAGCGCGTGCTCGTCGGCGTCGGTTATCTCGACCGCCTCGGCTGGTTCAACGTCACGGTGATGGATATCGACCGCATCATCGACCGCAGCCTGTTCCTGCCGCTCGGCCTGCTCTTCGGCGCGGTCCTGCTGGCGGCAGCGGCCCTGATGACGCTGCTGTTCAAGCGCGCGGTGCTCGACCGGCTTGCCCGCGTCGAGCATGCCGCCAGCCATGTCCGCGCCCGCGAGTTTCGCGCCGTCGCGATCGATGCCGGGCGCGACGAGATCGGACGGCTATCGCAGGCCTTCGGCACGATGGCGCGCAGCGTCGAGGAGAACACCGCCCGTCTCGAGGAGGCCGTGCGCGAGCGCACCGAGCAGCTTGAGCGCCTCGCCCACGCCGATCCACTGACCGGCGTCTTCAATCGCCGCGGTTTTGAGCGCGCCTTCGCGAAGAGCCGCAGCCGCGCCGGGCGCACCGGCCATCAGGCCGGCCTGCTGCTGGTCGATCTAGACAATCTCAAGCCGCTCAACGACCGCCATGGCCACCAGAGCGGCGACGAGGTCATCGCCGAGCTCGCCCGGCGCATGACGGCGCTGCTGCGCGACCGCGACATCTGCGCCCGCTGGGGCGGCGACGAGTTCATCCTGCTGCTCGACAACGTCGACCGCGACGGAGTGTCGAGCATCGCCGCCGCGATCGTGGCCGCCGCCGCGGAGCGCCCCGTTGCCCTGAGCAGCGGCGCGACCGTCCTGGTCACCACCAGCATCGGCGCGACCCTGCTGGAACCTTCCGACACGCTGAGCGAAGCCACGCGCCGCGCCGACGAGGCGCTCTATGTCGCCAAGCGCAACGGTCGCAACGGCTTCGCCATCAGCCCGCCAGAGGAGCTTCCGTTGCGCCGGCGCAGCAACGGCTGAAGCCGGTCATCCCGTGCGCGCTGCGGCATGGAATGCCGCTGCGCAGACACGGGACCGTCCTCAGAAAGAGGGGCCTTCTCGTCCTACGGTCCCGTGTCTGCACCGCGGCACTTCGCGCCGCAATGCGCACGGGATGACACGCTTCAAGCGAAGTCGAGCTGGACCTTGATCGCCTTCGACTTGTCGGCGGCGAGATCGAAGGCCTCGACCGCCCGGTCGACCGGGATCGACGCCGTGAGCAAAGGCGAGAGGTCGATCGAACCCGAGCCGATCATCGCCACCGCCCAGTCGAACTCCTCGTGGAAGCGGAAGGAGCCGCGCAGGTCGAATTCCTTGGCGACGACGACATTCATCGGCAGCGTGAACTGGCCGCCGACACCGATCTGGACGATGATCCCGCCCGGCCGAACCACGTCGAAGGCGCCGGTCAGCGCATGCTGATTGCCGGAGGCCTCGAACATCACGTCGAAGGCCCCCTTCTCCGCACCGTACTCGGCCTTCAGCCGCTCCGGCTCCGCCGCAACATTGACCGTCGCGGTCGCGCCCATCTTGCGTGCCACCGGCAAGGGCCCATCGACCACGTCGGTCGCGACGATCTCGGAAGCGCCGGCAGCCTTGGCCGCAAGGATGGTCAGCGCGCCGATAGGCCCCGCCCCCGTCACCAGCACGCGCTTGCCGAGCAGCGGCCCGGCGCGCTTGGCGGCATGGAGGCAGACCGAGAGCGGCTCGGCGAAGGCGGCCTCGGCCGCCGTGACACCAGGCGCCACCTTCACCGCCTGCCGCTCCTCGACCACGAGCACGTCGCGGAAGCCGCCCTGCACATGCGGGAAGCGCATCGCCGAGCCGTAGAACAGCATGTCGGTGCAGTGCTGCTGCAAACCCATCTGGCAATAGCGGCAATGGCCGCAGGCGCGGCTCGGGTTGACCGCGACGCGGTCACCCGGCTTCACGCGCGAGACCTCGCCGCCGATCGCCTCGACCCGGCCGGCGATCTCATGGCCGAGGATCATCGGCTCGCGCACGCGGATCGTGCCGAAGCCGCCATGCAGGTAGTAGTGCAGATCCGAGCCGCAGATGCCGCCGGCTTCGATCCGCACGCGCACGTCACGCGGCCCGAGCTCGGGCGCGGTGGTCGGTTCGACCCGCAGATCCTTCTCGGCATGAATCACGACGGCACGCATGGCACGCTCCCGAATTCGCCGCGCGATGGCGCGCGGCACCATTGTCTAATCGATTGAAACCTGCTTACCCAAGACAGCGCCCCCGGCGCAAACCGAAATCGCCGCATTCGGCATTTTGCGAGGATATGCCATGTCGCTGTCGCTGTTCAGTCTCGCCGGCAAGATCGCGCTCGTCACCGGCTCGGGCCAGGGCATCGGCCTCGCGCTGGCTGAAGGGCTCTCGGATGCCGGTGCCCATGTCGTGCTGAACGGCCGCGACAAGGCGAAGCTGGAGCGGGCGCAGCAGGCGCTGGCCGCGGCCGGTCGCAAGGCCTCCATCGCGCCCTTCGACGTCACCGACCACACGGCGGTCGAAGCCGGTGTCGCCATGATCGAGGCCGAGATCGGCCCGATCGATATCCTCATCAACAATGCCGGCATGCAGAAGCGCGCGCCGATCACCGAATTCCCCATCGAGGGCTGGCATGATGTGATCAACACCAACCTGCATTCGGTGTTCTATGTCACCCAGGCCGTGACCAAGCGCATGGTGCCGCGCAAGCGCGGCAAGATCATCAGCATCGGCTCGGTGATGAGCGAGCTCGGCCGCGCTACGATCATCCCCTATACGGCGTCGAAGGGCGCGGTGAAGATGATGACGCGGGGTCTCGCGGCCGAGCTCGGCAAGCACAACATCCAGGCCAATGCGATCGGTCCCGGCTATTTCGCGACCGAGATCAACGCTGCACTGATCGCCGACGAGACTTTTTCGAGCTGGGTCTGCAACCGCACGCCGGCCGGACGCTGGGGCGAGACGAAGGAGTTGGCCGGCGCCGCGATCTTCCTGTCTTCGGCAGCGAGCGATTACGTCAACGGCCACCTGCTGATGGTCGATGGCGGCCTGACCTCCGTGGTGTGAGGTCAAGCCGTCATTCTCGGGCGCAGCGAAGCGCGGACCCGAGAATCTCGTGACGAGAAAGCGCCGGAGCCTCCTCTGGCAAGAGATGCTCGGGTCAAGCCCGAGCATGACGCCCCTGATCAGGCCGCGGCCTTCGTTACCGCCTCGACGACATCGTCGACCGCGCGCTCGACCAGGTCGCGGTCGTCGCCCTCGGCCATGACGCGGATCACCGGCTCGGTGCCGGAGGGACGGATGACCAGGCGGCCGCTCTCGCCGAGAAACTGCCTGGCGGCCTCGATCGCGCTCACGACCGGCTTCTCCTCCAGCGGGCGTCCCTTCTTGTAGCGGACGTTCTTGAGGATCTGCGGCAGCGGCTCGAAGCAATGGCAGACCTCGGAGACCGGCTTGTCCATCCGCTTGACCACGGCGAGCAATTGCAGCGCCGCGACGAGTCCGTCGCCGGTCGTGCCGAAATCCGAGAGGATGATATGGCCGGATTGCTCGCCGCCCAGATTGAAGCCGTGGTTGCGCATGTGCTCCAGCACATAGCGGTCTCCGACAGCCGTGCGCGCCAGCGTGAGGCCGAGGCCCGCGAGGTAACGCTCCAGGCCGAGGTTGGACATGATCGTCGCGACGATGCCCGGCGCCGAGAGCCGGCCATCCTCCAGCCAGGAGCGCGCGATCACCGCCATCAATTGGTCGCCGTCGACGACCTGGCCCTGCTCGTCGACCACCAGCACGCGATCGGCGTCGCCGTCGAGCGCGATGCCGACATCGGCGCGCAATTCCCTGACCTTCGCCACCAGCGTCGCCGGATGGGTCGAGCCGACATCGCGGTTGATGTTGAAGCCGTCGGGCTCGTCGCCGATGACGATGACCTCGGCGCCAAGCTCCCAGAGCGCCTGCGGCGCCACCTTGTAGCCGGCACCGTTGGCGCAATCCAGCACGATGCGCAGGCCTTCGAGGCTCATGTTGCGCGGCATGGTGCGCTTGGCGAACTCGACATAGCGCGCATCGGCGCTGTCGATTCGCTTGGCCCGGCCGAGCTTGGGCGACCCCGACAGGCGGGAGGTCAGATCGCCGTCGATCAGCCCCTCGATCTCGCGCTCGACCTCGTCGTTGAGCTTGTAGCCGTCGGGGCCGAACAGCTTGATGCCGTTATCCTCGTAGGCGTTGTGCGAGGCCGAGATCATCACGCCGAGATCGGCGCGCATCGAACGCGTCAGCATCGCGACCGCCGGGGTCGGCATCGGGCCGAGCAGCATCACGTCCATGCCGACCGAGGTGAAGCCCGCGACCATCGCGTATTCGATCATGTAGCCGGAGAGGCGGGTATCCTTGCCGATCACCACCCGGTGGCGATGCTCGCCGCGGCGGAAGGCGATACCCGTGGCCTGGCCGACCTTCAGGGCGAGATCCGGCGTGATGACGCCGTTCGCTCGCCCGCGAATGCCGTCCGTTCCAAAATATTTGCGCGTCATCGTGATTCGGTTCCCAGCGGCGGCTCGCGCCCGGTTTTGGCCGTTCTATAGCCAAAAAACCTTTCCGCCTCGTCACAAATTGTGACGGAGCGTGACATCGCATTCGAGCGAACGAAAAAGGGCGGCCTCACGGCCGCCCTTTCGCATTCCATCTAGGCCAGCCTCAACCCTGCGGCTGCGGCTGCGGCTCCAGGCCGGCATCCGGCTCGCCGCGCTTGCGGCCCTTGCCGGCGCTCGGCACGGCCGAGCCGCGGGGCGCATGCGGCGTATCGTCGGCATCGCGCACCGGGCGCTTGCCGGCGATCAGGTCGCGGATTTCCTCACCCGTCAGCGTCTCGAACTCGAGCAGCGCCTCGGCCACCGCGACGAACTCGTCATGGTGATCGGTGAGGATCTTCTTGGCGTCGGCATAGCCCTCGTCGACGAGGCGCTTCACCTCGGCATCGATCTTCTGCGCGGTCGACTCGGAGAGCGACTGGCTGCGGCCCATCGACATGCCCAGGAAGACCTCTTCCTGGTTGTCGCCATAGGCGACCATGCCGAGCTCGTCCGAATAGCCCATCTGCGTGACCATGGCCTTGGCCATCTTGGTCGCCTGCTGGATGTCGCCGGTCGCGCCCGAGGTGACGTTCTCGCGGCCGAAGGTGATCTCCTCCGCGACGCGCCCGCCCATGGCGACCGCGAGCTGCGAGGTGAACTCCTTGAACTTCATCGAGTAGCGGTCGCCCTCCGGCAGGAACTTGACCATGCCGAGCGCACGGCCGCGCGGGATGATCGTCGCCTTGTGCACGGGGATGCCGGCCGGGACATAGAGGCCGACGATGGCGTGACCGGCCTCGTGATAGGCGGTCAGCTTCTTCTCCTCCTCCGACATGGCCATGGACTTGCGCTCGGCGCCCATCATGACCTTGTCCTTGGCGTCCTCGAACTCGCCATGGGTGACCATGCGCTTACCGCGGCGGGCTGCCAGCAGCGCCGCCTCGTTGACGAGGTTCATCAGGTCCGCGCCCGAGAAACCGGGCGTGCCGCGGGCGAGGATCTTGAGATCGACATCCGGCGCCATCGGCACCTTGCGGACATGGACGCGCAGGATCTTCTCGCGGCCGGCGACGTCCGGGTTCGGAACGACGATCTGGCGGTCGAAGCGGCCCGGACGCAGCAGCGCGGGGTCGAGCACGTCGGGACGGTTGGTCGCGGCGATGATGATGACGCCCTCGTTCGGCTCGAAGCCGTCCATCTCCACCAGGAGCTGGTTCAGCGTCTGCTCGCGCTCGTCATTGCCGCCGCCGAGGCCGGCGCCGCGATGGCGGCCGACCGCGTCGATCTCGTCGATGAAGATGATGCAGGGCGCGTTCTTCTTGGCCTGTTCGAACATATCGCGGACGCGGCTGGCGCCAACGCCGACGAACATCTCGACGAAGTCGGAGCCCGAGATCGTGAAGAACGGCACATTGGCCTCGCCTGCGACGGCGCGCGCAGTGAGCGTCTTACCGGTACCGGGAGGGCCGACGAGCAGGACGCCGCGCGGGATGCGCCCGCCCAGCCGCTGGAACTTCTGGGGATCGCGCAGGAACTCGACGATCTCCTGCAGGTCCTCCTTGGCCTCGTCGATGCCCGCGACATCCTCGAAGGTGACGCGGCCATGCGCTTCGGTCAGGAGCTTGGCCTTGGACTTGCCGAAGCCCATCGCCCGGCCGGCACCGTTCTGCATCTGGCGGGACATGAAGATCCACAGGCCGATGAAGATGACGAAGGGCAGCGAGTTGACCAGCAGCGCCATGAACCACGGCGTGCCTTCCGACGGAGCCTTGGCCGAGACCTGCACGCCCTTCTGGGCCATGGTCTTCAGCAGGTTCGGATCGCCATAGGGCGCATAGGTCACGAAGCTGCGACCATCCGAGAAGGAGCCGGAAATCTCCTGGCCGGCGACGACGACGTTCGACACGCGTCCGGCCTCGGCCTCGTTGATCAGCTGGCTATAGGGGATTTCATTGGTGCTGGCCCGCTGGCTCGGGCTCTGGAACAGAGTGACGAGCGCCAGGACCAGCAGAAAGATCACCACCCAGAGGGCGAAATTGCGAAAATTCGGATTCATTCCCAGTCCGATCGGGCCTCCCGGAACGCCGGATGAGGCCTAGAGTTTCCCGATGATCAATTTAGGTGTCGCATACGTCCTTGCCAAGGGAAAGCAATGGCGTGGCGGCACTATGACGCCGAAGGGTGAACACCGCGTCTGCGAGGGGGCTCGATTTGCAGCGCCAGGACTCCGTCGCGGCCGAGCGAGAGAATGCAGCCCGACAAGGTCCGCCGCAAGGTCGAACCGGCGCGGGCCGCCTCCATCAAAGCTGCCCCGCAGGCCTCCAGCCGCTCCAGCCGGCCGTAGCCTTCACTTCCCGGCATGGCCCTATCGAGCGCCAGCGACAGTACCCGCAGCACGATCTCTTCCGGTTCGAAGACAAGCGCTGAAAAATTCAGACGCAGACGCCCCCCCGTTGCCTCGTTCGGCAGCACGACCTCTGCGAGAATCTTGCTGGCACGATGCGCGGCGGCCTCGTCCAGTCGCGCCATGCGCTCGGCAAGCCGCCCCAGCCGCTCTGCCGTCAGCCCCTGCTCCGCCAGTACCGGCATCACCTCCCGCCAGCGCACCCGCTCGAACCGCTGGTCGCGATTGCTGGGATCACGGACGAAAGACAACCCGCGTGCTTCTGCCGTCGCGACGAGGCGCGCCTTGGGGATACCGAGCAATGGCCTTGCCAGCGGAACCCCATCGACCTCGCTCCGCTCCCGCATCCCGACGAGCCCGGAAGGGCCGGAGCCATGGGCGAGCCGCATCAGCATCGTCTCGGCCTGGTCGTCGAGCGTATGGGCCGTGACCAGTGCCGCACCGCCGAGCCGCCGCGCTTCGTTGGCGAGCAGGGCATAGCGGGCGCGCCGGGCCTCGGCCTGTACGCCGCTTGCCGGCTTGGCCCCTTCCCAGCGCAGGGTCGCATGGCCAACGCCGAGCTTGGCGCAGAGGCCCGCGACAGCGGTAGCCTCCTCGGCGGATTCCCGGCGCAACCCGTGATCGACCGTCGCAGCATGGAGAGCCGGGCGACCGGGCAGCTGAGCCCAAGCGGCCAACAGCGCCAGCAGCGCTACCGAATCCGGCCCACCGGACACGGCGACAAGCAGTGCGGCCTCACCCGACAGCCCTTCAAAAGCAGCGCCGGCCTCGACGAGCGAGACCGGCGCGATGTCGTCTGCGATCGGGGCCGCGCTCAAGCGCAGCCGGAGCGGCGGCGTTCTCGAACGATACCCTGGCGCACCGTGTTGGAGGCGCTGGGATAGTCGACGCCGACCTTGGCATAGGTGGCGCAGGCCTGTTCCTTGGCGCCGAGCCCATTCAGGGACATGCCGAGCTTGAGCAGGCTGTCCGGCGCCTTGGCCGCCTTCGGCGATTCCCGCGAGATCTTCAGGAACTGCTCGGCCGCCTCGCGATAGCGCTGGCGCTGGAGATAGCTCTCGCCGAGCCAATAGGTCGCATCGACCGCCTGCCGGTCGCGTGGATAGCTCTGCAGGAACTGGCGGAAACCCATCTCGGCCTGCTCGTATTCCTTGCGCTGCAGCGAGGCGAAGGCGAGGTCGTAGGCATCCTTGGCGCTTTGCGGGCCGCTCGCGGCGGCGACACTCGCGCCGCGCGGCCTGTCCTGCGGCAACCCGCCCTGCGGCACCGGGCGGCCGACACCTTGCAGGTCCAGCGGCTGGCCCGTGGCCGGGCCGCCGGCATAATCATCCTCGATGATGCCGGCGATCGCGCCGCCGCCGCCGAGCTGCTGGGGCGCCCCGGCGGCACCCTGCTGCATCGTCGGGTCGAAGGCGTCGCCGCGGCGCTGACGCTGCGGCGCTCCGCCGGCAGGCGGCGCGCCCGTCGGGCCGGGAGCCGCCGTGCTCGGACGCCCGCCACCGCCCTTTTCGCTCAGGCGGAAATCGACGTCTTCCTGGAATTTGCGGAGTTGCTCGGAGAGCCTGCGATTCTCGAACTGGAGCTGCTCGATCTGGCCGGACATCTGGCGCAGCTGGTTTTCCAGCCGCGTCGTGCGGACCAGCAGATCGGCCGCGTCCTGCGCCGTGGCCGGCACAACGCCGCCGGCCAACGCAGCGGAGAGCGCCAAAGCGGCCAGTCCCGGACGGGAGAGATGGCGGGCTAGGAGAGAACGAAGCATCGTTGAGACCGGTTTCCGTACATGTCGCGCGCGTCTCTATACCATCAGCTCACCACGGCCAAAATATGAACATTTTCATGGCGGGCCTGATCAGACGGCGCGCCATGTGCAAACCTAGGGCAAACGCATAAAGAACCACTGGCGCTTTGCCGGCGACGACCCTACATTGGCGGAGCGGGGCTGCCTGGTGCGTGCGAGACAGCATTCCCCGGGCCCATACGACTCCCTAGGGAGCTGTCCCTGACCGGGTCCCTGGATCCGGACACACGGCGCCCACCTACTTCTGTAGGTGTCCCGGGATTCAAAACTCCACGGCCGAGGTGGCTCCGCAACCTTCATGACGATGACGTCCGACACGCACGCTCCGCCCTCCCCGCGCAAAGCGGCCCTCCGCGCGGAAGCGCTGGCCCGCCGCGACGGGCTCGATCTCGACAATCGGCTGGAATGGGATGCGGAGATCGCCGCCCACGCCCTTGCCCTCCCAGTCTGGAAGGGCAGCACCAGCCCCGTCTCGGCCTATTGGCCGATGCGCTCGGAGGCCGATCCCCGCCCGATCCTCGAAGCCCTGCATGAGCGCGGCCTGCCGCTCTGCCTGCCGGCTATCGTCGACAAGCGCATGATCTTCCGGCGCTGGGCGCCCTATGAACCGATCGTGCCCGGCGGCTTCGGCACGCTCGTTCCCGCGCCCGGCCAGGCGGAGCTGAAGCCCACGATCCTGCTCGTGCCGCTCGCCGCCTTCGACCGGCGCGGCTACCGCATCGGTTACGGCAAGGGCTACTACGACCGGGTGCTGACGGAGCTCGGGCCAACCGTCAGCATCGGCATCGGCTACGCCGCGCAGGAGATCGACGCCGTGCCGGACGAGCCGCATGACCGGCGCCTCGACTGGATCGTGACCGAGCGCGAAACCCTTCGTTGCGGTTGATTCCCGCGCGCCTTCGCGCGAGGGAGAAAGCCTTCGCGGTTTTCGAGTCTGTTTCATGCGCCTTCTCTTCCTCGGTGACATCGTCGGCCGTCCCGGCCGGATTGCGGTTCAGGAGCGGCTGCCCGCCCTGCGCGAGGCCTGGAAGCTCGACTGCGTCATTATCAACGGCGAGAACTCGGCCGGCGGCTTCGGCATCACCGAGGCGATCTGCGACGAGATCCTCGCCGCCGGCGCCGATGTCGTGACGCTCGGCAACCATTCCTGGGACCAGCGCGAGGCCCTCGTCTTCATCGCCCGGCAGGACCGGCTGATCCGCCCGGCCAACTATCCGCCCGGTACGCCCGGCCGCGGCGCGACCGTGATCGAGGCCCGCAACGGCGCCCGCGTCCTCGTCGTCAACGTCATGGGCCGGCTGTTCATGGACGCGCTCGACGATCCCTTCGCCGCAGTCGAGCGCGAGCTCTCCGCCTGCCCGCTCGGCGAAGTGGCGGACGCCGTCATCGTCGACGTCCATGCCGAAGCGACCAGCGAGAAGCAGGCCATGGGCTATTTCCTCGACGGCCGCGCCAGCCTCGTCGTCGGCACACATACCCATGCACCGACCTCCGACACGCGCATCCTTCCGGCCGGCACAGCTTATCAATCCGATGCCGGCATGTGCGGCGACTATGATTCCGTGCTCGGCATGCAGAAGGACGAGCCAGTGCGCCGCTTCCTGCAGAAGGTGCCGGGCGCACGGCTGGAGCCTGCCACAGGCGAAGGCACGCTCTCCGGCGTCGCGGTCGATATCGACGATGCCACCGGCCTGGCCAAAGCGGTCTGGGCCGTGCGCGTCGGCCCGCATCTCAGCCAGGCCGTGCCGGAGGCCTGGATTTCCTGACGCTTTCCAACCCGCGCAGCGCTTGCGCGCGGGCGGAGCCGGCGCCTATAAGGCCGGCTTCCAGCGCTTTCCGCCGCAACCCTCGAAGGTAACGAGCTCCCATGGCCGGCCATTCACAGTTCAAGAACATCATGCACCGCAAGGGCAAGCAGGATGCCGTGCGTTCCAAGCTGTTCTCGAAACTGGCCCGCGAAATCACCGTCGCCGCCAAGATGGGCATGCCTGACATCAACATGAACCCGCGCCTGCGCATGGCGGTGCTCGCCGCGCGCGCCGAGAACATGCCGAAAGACAATATCCAGCGCGCCATCAACAAGGCGGCCGGCGGCGAAGGCGACAACTATGACGAGGTCCGCTACGAGGGCTACGGCCCGGGCGGCGCCGCCGTCATCGTCGAGGCGCTGACCGACAACCGCAATCGCACCGCCTCCGCCGTGCGCTCCTACTTCACCAAGTCGGGCGGTGCGCTGGGCGAGAGCAACTCCGTCTCCTTCATGTTCAACCGCGTCGGCGAGATCAGCTATCCGCCCGAGGCAGGCGACGCCGACAAGGTGATGGAAGCCGCGATCGAAGCCGGCGCCGACGACGTGATCTCCGACGAGAACGGCCACACCATCCTCTGCGCCTTCGACGCGCTGAACGAGGTCTCCAAGGCGCTCGAAGCTTCGCTGGGTGCTCCGGCCTCGGCGAAGCCCGTCTGGCGCCCGACGACTTCAGCTCCGCTCGACGAGGACAAGGCCGCCTCGATGATGAAATTGATGGAAGCGCTCGACAACGATGACGACGTCCAGAACGTCTTCGCCAATTTCGAGATCGCCGACGACATCATGGCCAAGCTCAGCGCCTGAGCCGAAGCCAGCGCCTTCTGCATCATGGCCGGGCTCGTCCCGGCCATTTGCGTCTTTGCAACCTCGATACGGCGTCGAGAACGCGGATGCCCGCGACGTCTCTTACCGCCCGATCACCACGTCCCAGAGCGGCAGGCTGATCAGCGCGCTGAGAAAAATCACCAGATAGGCCCCGCGCCGGAACGTCTCCTCCGAGGCCAGCCGGAAGCCATGCGTTCCGGCCCAGAGCCCGACGCCGTAGACCGCGAAAAGCGGCACCGCCATCAGCAGGGCGCCGCCGGTCAGAATCCCCTTCCACCACAGCACCGCGCCGCTGATCAGCGTCGAGACGCCGAAAAAGGCCTGCAGGTTGGCCCGCGTCTTGTGCCGGTCGTTGCGCTGCGCGCCGAGCCAGAACACCGCGAGCGGCATGCCGCCGATCGAGGCCATGCCGTTGAACAGACCGGACAGCGCCCCGACCCCGAGCGAAAGCGGGATCGTCGGCCGCCCGTGATAGCGCCAGCCCGACGCCATCAGCGCGACCGCGATCAGCACGAGCAAGGCCAGCACCCAGCGCATCGTCTCGCGGTCGAGCCAGATCAGCAGCCAGATGCCGGCCGGCAGCGCCAGCGTCGCGGTCAGCAGCAGCGGCAGGATCTCGCGCCATTCCGCCTGCCGGGCGCTGCGCGCCGCGATCGGCAGCGCATAAGGCAGGTCGATGAACCAGATCAGGCCGAGCGCCGCGACCGGCCCCAACACGACCGAGGCCAGCGGCATGAACACCATGGCGAAACCGAAGCCGGTGAAGCCGCGCACGAGCCCGCCGAGCAGCGTCGCGGCCAGCAGGACGGCGATGCCGGAGGCCGAGACGCCCGGCATGAAGGAAGACAGGATCGAGGACATGGAGCCGGCTGGAGAAGAAAGATGTGGCGAACCATGCCCGCGGGCCGGCAGCAAGAACAACTTTCCTTTTTGATGTCATCGATCAGGGGAATTCATCCCGCCCTGTCCCATCGCCCGTCTCGGCGCGGGACAAATCCGAAACATCCGCTAGGTTGAGCCCGTCATGGCACCTCCGATTCGCATCCTCGGCATCGATCCCGGCCTCCGGAAAACCGGCTGGGGCATCGTGATCTCGGAAGGCAGCAAGCTCTCCTTCGTCGCCTGCGGCTGCATCGAGAGCGACGGCGCCCTGTCGCTCGGCCAGCGCCTGCGGCAATTGCACGAAGGCCTGAACAAGGTCCTCGCCGCGCATCGCCCGCATGAGGCCGCCGTCGAGGAGACCTTCATCAACCGCGACCCGCAATCGGCGCTGAAGCTCGGGCAGGCCCGTGGCATCGCGCTGGTCGTGCCGGCGCTCGCCGGGCTCGATGTCGCGGAATATGCCGCCAACCTCGTCAAGAAGACCGTGGTCGGCGTCGGCCATGCCGACAAGAAGCAGGTCCAGGCGATGATCCGCGTGCTCCTGCCCAAGGCCGAGACCTCCTCGGCCGATGCCGCGGACGCACTTGCCGTCGCGATCTGCCATGCCCAGCATCGCGGCATGAAGGCGCTGGTCGCGCAGATGCGAGCGGCGGGTTGAACGAGACGGCCGGGGGAACGAGACTATGATCGGCAAGCTCAAGGGCCTGATCGATTCCTATGGCGAGGACCACGTCATCATCGACGTGCAGGGGGTCGGCTATGTCGTGCAGTGCTCGGCGCGCACCCTCCAGCGCCTGCCCCAGCCGGGCGAGGCGGCCGCGCTCTCGATCGAGACCCATGTCCGCGAGGATGCGATCCGCCTCTACGGCTTCATGTCTGACAATGAGCGCGACTGGTTCCGCCTGATGCAGGTCGTGCAGGGCGTCGGCGCCAAGGTCGCGCTCGCCATCCTCTCGACGCTGGATCCGGGCGCGCTCGCCACCGCCATCGCCACCAACGACAAGGCTGCGATCGCCCGCGCGCCCGGCGTCGGCCCCAAGCTGGCACAGCGCCTCTGCGCCGAGCTCAAGGACAAGGCCCCGGCCTTCGGCCATATCGATCCGGGCGTCACCCAGCTCGCCGGCGCGCTCGAAGACCGCAAGCTGCCTCAACCGATCGCAGACGCCGTGTCGGCGCTCGCCAATCTCGGCTATCCTCAGGCGCAGGCGGTGGCAGCGGTTGCGGCTGCGGCCAAGGCCGCCGGCGATGGGGCCGGCACGGCCCAGCTCATCAAGCTGGGCCTGAAGGAACTGGCGAAGTGAGCGAAGCGCCCGACGAGCTTCAACTGCGCGTCGTCACCGACAAGACCGAGCTTTGCCGCATCATGCTGGCGAGCTGGGGCTCGCACAGCATGATGATCGATCTGCACGTCTACGACGTCGCCGAGATCGACGCGCTCGGCCTGTTCGACGGCTCGGGCAAGACGGCGGCGCTGGCAAGCTGGACCGTGCGGGGCGACAGCGCCTATCTCTGCGCGCTGCATTCGCTGAAGCCGGGCGAAGGCGTCGCCATCCAGATGCTCGACGCCGTCATCTTCGCCGCACGCAAGGCCGGCGCAAAAAAGCTCAAGGCCATGCTGACCAATGACAACATGCCCGGCATGACCTTCTACCAGCGCCGCGGCTTTCGCCTCTCGGGGCTTTATATCGAGGCGATCGACCACTACCGCTCGGTCGTACCTGATATCATCAAGACGGGGTACAAGGACATTCCGATCCACGACGCCATCGAGCTGGAGATCGCGCTGTGAGCGAACCCAAACGCTCCGGTCTGATGACGGCCGAACGCCGCGATGACGACAGCGAAACCTCGCTGCGTCCGCTGTCGCTGTCCGATTTCACCGGCCAGGCTGCAGCGCGCGCCAATCTCCAGGTCTTCATCAACGCCGCCAAGAGCCGTGGCGACGCGCTCGACCATGTCCTCTTCGTCGGCCCGCCCGGCCTCGGCAAAACGACGCTGGCACAGATCGTGTCGCGCGAGCTCGGCGTCAATTTCCGCTCGACCTCCGGCCCGGTCATCGCCAAGGCCGGCGACCTCGCCGCCCAGCTCACCAATCTCGAAGAGCGCGACGTGCTCTTCATCGACGAGATCCACCGTCTGAACCCGGCCGTGGAGGAAATCCTCTATCCGGCGATGGAAGATTATCAGCTCGACCTGATCATCGGCGAAGGCCCGGCGGCGCGCTCGGTCAAGATCGACCTGCCCAAATTCACCCTCGTCGGCGCCACGACCCGCGCCGGCCTCCTGACGACACCGCTGCGCGACCGCTTCGGCATCCCGATCCGGCTGCAATTCTACACGGTCGAGGAATTGCAGGGCATCGTCGCGCGCGGCGCCCGCGTGCTCGGCGTGCCGATGTCCGACGACGGCGCCAACGAGATCGCCAAGCGCTCCCGCGGCACGCCGCGCATCGCCGGGCGCCTGCTGCGCCGCGTGCGCGACTTCGCCATCGTCGACGGCGACCCGATCGTCACCCGCAAGGTCGCCGACAAGGCGCTCTCCCTGCTCGATGTCGACGCCATCGGCCTCGACCAGATGGACCGGCGCTATCTCACTACCGTCGCGATCAATTTCGGCGGCGGCCCGGTCGGGATCGAGACCATCGCCGCCTCGCTCTCCGAGCCGCGCGACGCGATCGAGGAGATCATCGAGCCCTTCCTGCTCCAGCAGGGCTTCATCCAGCGCACCCCGCGCGGGCGCCTGCTGACGCCCCATGCCTTCCGCCATCTCGGCATGCCCGAGCCCTCGCGCGAGACGGCGCAGTTCGGGCTGTTCGGCAGCGATGAGGACGGCGAATAGGACCGGGTTATCGTCCCGCTTACGAAGGACGCAGGCATTGCGTCCTTCGCGCTTGATCGCATCGGATCGGTCGCTTTCGGAGTCCGCCCATGTCCGCCACCCACTTCGCCGCATCGACTGCTCTCGCTCTCGGCCTGCTGACCGTCGGCGCGGCAATCGCCGCCGACACCACCCCGGACGGGCCGGTCAAGGACGCCTATGAGATCACGATTAAGACGCTGGCCGCCTCGGGCGAGCCACCCTGGCGCCCGCCACATCGCAACAAGCTGATGAGCAAAGACTTCGCCGCTCTCTTCGCCCGCGACGATCTCTATCAGGACGAGGCCGGCGAGATGGGCCATATCGGCGCCGACCCCTTCATCAACGGCCAGGATGGCGAGGTGAAGAATCTCAAGATCACGGTCACCGAGAAGCCCGCGAACGGCCGGGCGCTGGTGAGCGCCGCCTTCCGCAGCTTCAAGCAGCCGGTCACGGTGCGCTTCCGCATGGTCGAGGAAGGCGGCGGCTGGCGCATCGACGACATCGTCAACAGCTTCGAGGGCAAGGCCTATTCGGTCCGCGACGAGCTGTCGAAGCCCTATGACTGCGGCTCCTTCATGAACAAGCCCTGCAAGCGCTGAGCGCCTGCAGGGCCGGATACTTTGTTAGGACTGACGCGCGATCTTCGAGCGCATCATCGCCGGTCGCGCGCCGGCATCGTTCAGCGCACCTGATTTCACCGCCTTCGGATTCTCGACCGGCCGCATGCCCTTGCCGGCCGTGCGGCTGGCAGGCCTCTCGGCCGCGAGCTGGCGCTGTTTGAGGGCGAGCGCCTTCCGAGCGAGGCTGCGCTGGCTCGGCAACTTGGCCTTCTCCTCGCGACGCGTGCGCTCGGCGCCGACGCGCTTCAGCGCGGCCGTCAGCGCATCGGCCTTCGCCTTCGTGCCGGTATTGTCGGTCGCGGCCCTAGCACCCTTCGGCTCGGCCTTGCCGCGCATCTCGCGCTTCTGACGCCGCGCGCCGTCGCGGGCCTTGTCGCGGCGCTCGCGCAGCTTGCTGGCCAGATCGCGCAGCTCATCGTCCGGAAGAGCCCCGATCGCGCTGCGATGGGTCCGGGCGACGAGATCGGCCTCGGCCTTGTCGAGCAGCCTCGCGGTCGCCTTGCTGGATTGCGCCATGACGGATCCTCCCTTGCTGTGATCACGCAACGGGCAACGTCCCGCCGGCAAAGCAGTTCCAGCCTTTCCGAAGCCATACCTCCTGGTTTATGCAGCCGCAGCCATTTTGAACCGCTCCGGAGCGCCATGAGCAGGGTCCATCGCCTCGAGGTCCGCGTCTATTACGAGGACACCGATTTCTCCGGCGTCGTCTACCACGCCTCCTATCTGCGTTTCATGGAGCGCGGCCGCACGGAACTGATCCGCGCGCTCGGCGTCGAACAGCGCGAACTCTTCGACGGCGAGACGGCGCTCGGCTTCGCCGTGCGCAAGATGACCATCGACTTCCTGCGACCGGCCGTGATGGATGACTTGCTGACCGTCGAGACCCGCTCGGTCGAGGCGCGGGGCGCCACCATGGACCTCGAACAGCGCGTGCTGCGCGGCGAGGAGGTGCTGATCACCGCCGCGGTCAAGGTCGCCTGCGTCGGCGGCGGACGTGCCCGCCGCATCCCCGACGGCTTGCGCAAGCGCCTGATGCTCGACGACTGAGAACCTCCGCGACA
The DNA here is from genome assembly GCF_058783685.1 of Allobosea sp. FW305-C-101. Classification (NCBI taxonomy): domain Bacteria; kingdom Pseudomonadati; phylum Pseudomonadota; class Alphaproteobacteria; order Hyphomicrobiales; family Alloboseaceae; genus Allobosea; species Allobosea sp. FW305-C-101. Next base: position 252,822 of record NZ_JBYSYT010000002.1, read on the forward strand.
GTCGACGCAGCCCCACCCGCATGTTAGCGCTCCTTACATGAGCTGGAAGCGCGACCGCCCCGAGACACCCCGCGGCTATCACCATGGCAACCTCAAGGAGGAGCTGGTGAAGGCCGCCCTCGGGCTGATCGGCGAGAAGGGTCCGAACGGTTTCACCTTCGCCGAGGCCGCGCGCATGGCAGGCGTCAGCCCGGCCGCGCCCTATCGCCATTTCCGCGACCGCGACGAACTCCTGGCCGATGTCGCGGCCCGTGGCTTCCAGGCTTTCGAGGCGGCTTTGTCGCACGCCTGGGACCAGGGCCGGCCCGATCCCGAGACCGCCTTCCACCGGCTGGGGCGCGCCTATCTCGCCTTCGCCCATGACGAGCCCGCCTATTACTCGGCGATGTTCGAGGCCGGCGTGCCGCTCGACGCCAGTCAGGAACTGCGCGCCGCCGCCGACCGCGCCTTCGCCGGCTTGCGCCAGGCCTCCGAAGCGCTGATCGCGCAATTGCCGCAGGGCAAGCGCCCCCCGGCCCTGATGATGGCCCTGCATGTCTGGGCGATGTCGCATGGCGTCGCCGCCCTGTTCGGCCGCGCCGATGGCGGGCGCCGGCCCCTGCCGATGTCGGCCGCGGAGCTGCTGGAGGCCGGCATGCTGATCTACCTCCAGGGCCTGGGCATCGGCCGCAACGGCCCCTCCACGTCCGGCTGATTCTTTTTGCCGAGCCCACTTCTTGACAAGCGGCAGGGTCAGGCGCATCTATGTAAATGTGATTTACATTCACGCTGGTTCAGTGAGGGAGCAATGCCGATCGTCGAGAAGCTGGACGAATATGGAAAGGGTGCCTGGATCGCCTTCGCGGTTCTCGGCTTCATCCTGTTCTGGCCGTTGGGTCTGGCGACCCTGGCCTTTCTTTTCTGGAGTCGACGCATGGGTTGTGGATATGCCGGGGACCGGTACGAACACCGGATGAGCCGCCTGCAGGGCAAGATGGACCGCCTGCGCGAGCGCATGGCCGGCCGCGAAGGCGGCTTCGGCAGCGGCTTCGGCGGCTGGGGCCGCGGCGGCCCCTCCAGCGGCAACCGCGCCTTCGACGAGTACCGCGCGGAGACGCTGCGTCGCCTCGAGGACGAGCAGCGCGAATTCCACGACTTCCTGGGCCGCCTGCGCATGGCCCGCGACAAGGCCGAATTCGATCAGTTCATGACCGAGCGCCGCAACAACCCGCCGGCCAACACCCCGGCGCAGCCCGACGCGGCCTGAGAACGGCCCTGCCCATCATCGGGACATCATCCAGCCCGCCTCGATCCTTCGAGGCGGGTTTTTTCTTTCGGGATCACTGGGATCAAGCGCCCTCGCTTCGAAGGTCAGCCATGGATCGGGAGCGAACGCTGACCGGCATTATGCCACCTTGGAGCGTACCGCCTCCAATAATCGCAATTACTTCTTGCTATTCGTGTAATTGAGGCGCCTTGTATGAGCAGTGCTGCCTTTGCGCACCGCCCTCCCGCCCGAGCATTTCGGCCGGCAATCATAATCGAGAGAATTATGCAACCCGGCCACGGCAGGTTGATCCTGCGCGACGGTACGGATCTTCTTGTCGGTTATTGCCTTTTGCGTTCCCACGCAGCTAGCGGCTGCCGCGGCATTCTTATTGGCAACATCCGGTCAATCGATCAGAGCACTTTCCTCAAGCCCATTAAAATCGCCTTGGGCGAGGGCAATGCGTTCGTTGCGCATGTCGTCAGCCACTCCGAGCGTCATATCCGGTTTGCAACGGACCTCGGCCAACTCATCTCTCGAGCCAAGGGGCGCTTTGGCCGCCGTTCAGGCCGGCCGCTCGCGGTCAAGTCTTAAGGCTCGGCTCACAGCAGCCTCAGGCGTAAACCCCGCTGGGCGGAGCCGTGGGCGCCTCCAGCCGGAGAAACTCACCATGCTCAACGGAATTGGTTCAGTCACCTTGCGAAGCGGTCGGACGCTGCCTGTCACGTACCAGTTTGGCTCTCATCAGGAGCATCATTGGGTCGGGTATCTGATTGTCGAAACGGAGCACACCGATCCCAGCGAGTTTTCCTACAAGGTCCTCCTTCATTGCGAGGGCGGCACAGCAGTGGAACTCGCAGTAACCAACTGGACTGACCGGTACATGACGGTGGTCGGGCGCCCGTTGCCGCAGCTGGACAGGGTGGCTTGAAAGCGTCCTGTGCCCGAGCGAGCCCTTGCTGCACTCGCCTTCACAAAGGGAGCGCAGCTGTGAATTCAGATGGATGATAACGGAACGAAGCGGTCTCCGCTTTGCAGGAGTTTCTACCAGGCCGGCGTCACGGTGCAGGTGGAGATTTATCAGCTGGCCTAGTCTGACGGATGGACGCTCGAGCTTGTCCACACCGACGGCAGCTGGACCATCTGGCTATCTGAATTTGCGACGGATGAAGCGGCAATGGCCGAGTTCACCGCTCAAATCGCGAAGACTGGCTTACCAAGCTTGATAGCGGGAACGCAGCTCCACTTTCCGACGATCCATTGACGGCTCGAGTTCCCGCCTCGGCCTTTCCAAAGGACGTTCAGCTCGCTCTCGGCTGCAGGGGGCTTTCAAATCGAGGAGCGAGACATGTCGCATCTTTTCAAGGTCGGAGACCGAGTCAGCCTGGCATTTGGCTTTCATGACCAGAATGCCACCGGCACCTACGCTGTCACCCGACTTCTGCCGACGCGCATGAATGGCGAGCCCCAGTATCGCGTGAAGGGTAGCGACGGTCGCGAACGCGTCATTGGCGAAGGACAGGTCGCCGTGCCAGGGAAAACCCGTTCATTTGGGCGGCAAAATAACGGCCATAATCCAATCACCGGTGCCTTGAACGATATCGCGAGCAAAATGCGAAACATCACTGACTGACACATTGGGTTTCCTGCGGCTGAGAAGGGCTGCCGGGCCCCGAACACCGCCATCTTGCCCCGTCATGCCCATTCGGTGAGGATTTTTCGTTTTGAACAACGTCAGCTAAGAGGCGTCAGCAGACATCGCGCGTCCGCCGATCTACGATGCTGCCCCCAACAGCACGACGAAACCGCCCCCATGAGCCTGCGCGACATCCGCAATCTCGACTACACCGTCATACTCTGCGATCGCATGGCCGAGACGCGCGCCTTCTATCGCGATATCATGCGCTTCCCCATCGAGACCGACCGCGAGACCTGGGTCGATTTCCGCGTCGGCGCGAGCTTCCTCGCCCTGCGCCCGCGCGGGGTCTGGCCGGTCTGCGACGATGGGCCGATCCCGCCCGCATCGGCGCCGGTCCAGCTCGCCTTCCGCGTGCCGCTCGCCGCGTTCGAGCGCTGCCATGAGGAGCTGATCGCTGCGGGCGTGCCGATCCTGCGGCCGCCGACCGACATTCCCGCCTGGCGACACCGCACCCTGTTCTTCCGCGATCCCGAAGCGACGATCATCGAGATCTACGCGGAATACTGACCACCTGCCGAAAAGCGCCCCCGCCTAGATCCGCTCGTGAAAGACGCCCGCGGCTTTTTCCGCCGTCGCGCCCGCGCCGCATCTCCGGCGTATACCCCACATTAACCTTGCCGGATGCTTAACTCGGTCTGGAGCATGCGTTCCGTGGGAAACCCCGTTTCGGCCCATCTTTCGCCGGATTCACGCGCGATTGGAGGGATACGGCATTTCCCCGGATCGCGGATCGGGCGGCGGCGTGGGTCTCCCGCGACGCAAGCGGCGGGGTTTGGGCCGGGGCTGGAGCCTTGAAGCCTCCAGCATCGGCCGTACCGCCTGGGTTGAGAAGGATGACAGGATGAACCCCGCCGACGTCGCGCAGGCCGCGCCGCAGATCGACATGTCGTTCTGGACGCTGTTCTGGCACGCACACATCGTCGTCAAGCTGGTCATGATCGGCCTGCTCGGCGCTTCGGTCTGGTGCTGGTCGATCATCGTCGACAAGACCCTGCTCTATCGGCGCACGCGCAAGGACATGGACGCCTTCGAGGAGGTGTTCTGGTCCGGCCGCTCGCTCGAGGAGCTCTATCGCGACCTCGCCAGCAAGCCGGTCAACGACATGGCCGCCGTCTTCGTCGCGGCGATGCGCGAGTGGAAGCGTTCCTTCGAGAATGGCGGGCGCTCGGTCGCCAGTCTCCCCCAGCGCATCGACAAGGTGCTCGACGTCACCATCCAGCGTGAGACGGAACGGCTGGAATCGGGGCTGCTCGTGCTCTCGACCATCGCCTCGGCCGCGCCCTTCATCGGCCTGTTCGGTACGGTCTGGGGCATCATGACCTCGTTCACCGCGATCGCGGTCTCCAAGAATTCCTCGCTCGCGGTCGTCGCGCCCGGCATCGCCGAAGCGCTCTTCGCCACCGCGATCGGCCTTTTCGCCGCCATCCCCGCGCTGATGGCCTACAACAAGCTCCAGGCCGAGGTCTCCAAGGCCCAGGGTCGTCTCGAAGCCTTCGCCGACGAGTTCTCCGCGATCCTGTCGCGGCAGATCGACGAGCGCATGGCAGCGTGAGGACCTGACCGATGGGTATGTCAGCCGCTTCAGGCGCAAAGGGCGGTTCCGGCCGCCGGGGCCGGCGCGGACGCCGCCATGGCGCCATCGCCGAGATCAACATGACGCCGTTCATCGACGTCATGCTGGTGTTGCTCATCATCTTCATGGTCGCCGCGCCGCTGATCGCGACCGGCGTCCCGCTCGACCTGCCGCAGACCGGCGCCAAGCCGATCAATGTCGATCAGAAGCCTCTGACCATCGCCATCGACAGCAAGGGCCAGATCTTCCTGCAGGACGAGCCGACGCTCGAGCCCGACCTCGTCGCCAAGCTCCAGGGCCTGGCCAAGCAGGGCTTCGACGAGCGCGTCTATGTTCGCGGCGACAAGCAGGTCGATTACGGCCGTGTCGCCTCGGTGATGTCGACCATCACCGCCGCCGGCTTCAAGCGGGTCGCGCTCGTCACCGAGCCGAGCCGCTGAGAGCTGATAGTTAGAGAGTAAGGACGTTAAGGGCGTGAAGCTTTCGACCTCCGAACCTGGCATGCTGGTGTCGGCGCTCGGCCACGCGACGTTCCTCGTCGCGGGGCTGCTGGCGTTCTCGTCGCCTGCGCCGCTGCCGGATAACGAGGAGGCGATCGCCGTCGAGGTGATCGACCCCAGCGCGCTGAACCAGGTGACGCGCGGCGAGCGCAGCGCCGAGAAGGTCCAGGCCCAGCCGACCCCGCGCGCCGAGCGCCAGTCCGAAACCGTCGAGCGCAAGGAAGCAGGCGAGGCCAAGGCCGACACGCCGGCCCCGCCCTCGCGCCCGCCCGAATTGAAGACCGCCGAGAACAACGCGGTCGCGCCCCCGCCCCCGGCCCGCCCTGTCGAGCAGCCGAAGCCCGAGGCCAAGCCGCCCGAGCCCGCCAAGCAGCCCCCGCAGAAGAGCGAGGCCGCCGCCGCGCGTGAGGCCGAGCAGAAGCGCGAGGAACTGGCCAAGCTCGCCGAGGAGGCCGAGCTCGCCTCCAAGGCAAAGAAGGCCGAGGAGGAGGCGAAGGCCGCCGCCAAGGCCAAGGCGGAAGCCGATGCCCAGGCCGCCAAGCGCGCCGCCGATGCGAAGGCCAAGGCCGAGGCTGTCGCCAAGGCCGAAGCTGAGAAGGCCGCGAAGGAAAAGGCGGAGGCTGCCGTCAAGGCGAAGGCCGAGGCCGAGCAGAAGGCGAAGATCGCGGCCGAAGCGAAGGCCAAGCAGGAAGCCGAGGCCAAGGCGAAGAAGGAGGCGGAGATCGCCAAGAACTTCAACGCCAGCGATATCGCCAAGCTGCTCCAGTCGAAGGAGAAGGCGCAGTCCTCCGGCTCCTCCGCGCCGCAGGTCAACCGCACCGCCTCGCTCGGCACCGAGCGCGGGTCGTCGCAGAAGCTCAGCCCCTCGCTCCGGGCCCAGCTCATCGGCATCATCCAGGACCAGCTCCTGAAGTGCTGGAACGTGCCGATCGCGCTCGCCAACGCCCATGGCAGCGGCAATGTCGTGCCTTCCGTGCGGATGAAGCTGAACACCGACGGCTCGCTCATCGGCCAGCCCGGCGTGATCAACTCGTCCGCGGATCCGCTCTTCCGGGTCGCCGCCGATTCGGCGCTGACCGCCACCCGCCGCTGCGCGCCGTTGCGCATCCCGGCTCAGTTCGCCTCCTATTACGACGACTGGCGCGATGTCGTCGTCAATTTCGACGCCAGGGACGTCATGTGACCCCGATGATCGACAGAAGCCCCCTCCCCTTCCTCGCGGCCGCGCCGACGCGCCGCCGCCTCCTCGCCACCGCCGGCGCGGCACTGCTCGTGCCGGCCGCGGCCAAGGCCGAGCTCGTCATCGACCTGCGCGGCGGCGCCTTCCAGCCGATGCCGATCGCCATCGCCGATTTCGGCGGCGAGGGCGGCGTGCTCGTCTCCGGCGTGATCACCAACAACCTGAAGCGCTGCGGCTACTTCACGCCCGTCGACAAGGGCCGCTTCCCGGAAGCAAACCCGCCCTTCGACGCCGCCCCGCGCTTCGACGCCTGGAAGGCGGCGGGCGTGCAGGCCCTCGTCACCGGCCGCGTCGCGCGCGATGCCGGCCGCATCCGCGCCGAGTTCCGGCTCTGGGACGTCGCGACCGGCACCCAGACCGACGGCCAGCAATATTTCACCGACCCGAGCAATGCCCGCCGCGTCGGCCACATCATCTCGGACGCGATCTTCTCGAAGGTCACTGGCCTCGGCGGTTTCTTCGACACCCGCGTCGTCTTCGTCGACGAATCCGGCCCGAAGGAGACGCGCCGCAAGCGCCTCGCCATCATGGACCAGGACGGCGCCAATGTGCGCTACCTCACCAATGGCGACACCTCGGTCGTGACGCCGCGCTACTCGCCGGTCTCGCAGGACGTCACCTTCATGACCCAGCGCCTGGGCGAGCAGCCGCGCGTGCAGGTCCTGAACATCGAGACCGGCCAGCGCCAGGTCGTCGGCAACTTCCCCGACATGAGCTCGAGCCCGCGCTTCGCGCCCAACGGCCAGCGCGTCGTGCTCTCGCTGCAGCAGGGCGGCAACGCCAATCTCTACGCCATCGATATCGGCTCGCGCTCGACCACGCGCCTGACCTCGACGGCGGCGATCGACACCTCGCCTTCCTATGCGCCGGACGGCTCGCGGATCGTCTTCGAGAGCGATCGCGGCGGCCAGCAGCAGCTTTATGTGATGCCTGCCGGCGGCGGCGAGGGCCAGCGCATCTCCTTCGGCCAGGGCCGCTATTCGCAGCCCTCGTGGTCGCCGCGCGGCGACCTCATCGCCTTCACCCGTCAGGGCGGCGGCGGCTTTGCTATCGGCGTGATGCGGCCGGACGGCTCGGGCGAGCGCATCCTGACCGAGGGCTTCCATAACGAAGCCCCGAACTGGGCGCCGAACGGCCAGTACCTGATGTTCTTCCGCGATCCCGGCGGCCAGTCCGGCGGCAAGCTCTATATGGTCGACATCACCGGCCGCGTCGAAGTGCCCGTGCCGACCCCGGCCTTCGCATCCGACCCGACCTGGTCGCCCCTGCTCAGCGGCCAGCGCTGAGACGGAAAGCGCTCGTCAGTCACATTCTCTTCGAAGCCGTCCGACAGTTCCGGGCGGCTTTTTCTTTGGCAATCCTGCCGGCTCAGTCGCGATAGACCGGCTCCTCGGTGTCGAGCTGCCGGCGGATCGAGGCGAGATGCAGGCGCCCCGATTCCGGATCGCCCTCGCGCATCTGGCGATAGGCCGCCTCGGCGATCTCGGGTTTCACCGGCTTGACCTGCCGCCCCGTCGAGAGCGCCAGCGTCTGCACCTCGCAGGCCCGCTCCAGATAGTAGAGATCGTCCCAGGCCTCGGCGATATTCGGCCCGAGCACCATGACGCCGTGATGCTTCATGAAGACGATATCGGCATCGCCGACCGCAGCGGCGATGCGGTCGCCCTCGCGCTCATCCAGTGCCAGCCCGTTATAGTCGCGGTCGACGACGGTGCGGCCGTAGAACTTCAGCGCCGTCTGGCCGGCGAAGATCAGCGGATCGCCTTCGGTCATCGAGAGCGCCGTCGCATAGGGCATATGCGTATGGAACGCGACCTTGGCGCGCGGGATGTTCTTGTGGATGCGGGCATGGATGTAGAAAGCCGTCGCCTCCGGCTGCCCCTCGCCTGAAACGACACTGCCGTGGAAGTCGCAGATCAGGAGCTTCGAGGCCGTCAGCTCCCGGAAGGCCCAGCCATAGGGATTGACGATGAAGAGGTCGTCATGGCCCGGCACCAGCGCCGAGAAATGATTGCAGATGCCCTCCTCGAAGCCATAGCGCGCCGCCATCCGGAAAGTCGCGGCGAGGTCCCGGCGCGCTTCCCAGACGATCTCGGAATCGAGATCGGGCTGGTTCGGACCACGCAGTGGCGTCACGCTCGCGGCGCCGGACTTGAGGGAATGGGCCATCGCGATCTCCGGTCGGAACAGGAAGGCGGACCGAGGCAGTAATCGGGCCGCATGTCCCCTACGATAGACCGGTGTCAGCGAAAGTTGCGCTCCAATTCCGCTGCTCGTTTGCGCGATTTTTTCGCGCCCGGCTGAAGAGTTGAGCTTACCCCGCGAGCCGGCGACGATCACGCCACCTGGCGGCGTAAGGCAGGATGAACAGGTAGAGCCCGCTGAACATCAACAGGAAGAGCGGCAGCAGGGGCGAGTAGACGATCCAGGCCGGCGGCTCGCCGCGCGCCATCGCGACGAAATTCGCAAGCACGGTGGTCGTGAAGATGATCGACAGCCAGCGATGGCCTTGCCGGATCGCAGTGTTCCAAATCAAGGAAACCTCCTTTGGTGAGAAGCAGAGGTGAGGCGCTGCCCTAGCCGGCGCGCGCCGCGACCTCTTCCAGCTTGGCGAAGAACTGCTGCCAGCCCGCCTTGGCACCGCCGAAGGCCTGCTTCTGCTCCGGCCGGAACCCGACCTGCTCCATGCGCAGATGCGTGCCCCGGGGCGACGGCGTCAGCGTGAAGGTCACCACGCTCTTGAGGGCAAAGGCCGGGTCGTCATGCGCGAAGTCCCAGCTATAGGACAGCGAACGATTGGGCTCGACGGTCAGCACCTCGCAGTCGAGCACGCCACCCCAGTCGCCGCGCAGGTTGAAGCGGTGGCCGACGCTCGGCACGAAGTCGTTCTTCATCAGCCATTCCGCGATCAGATGGGGCTGGGTCAGCGCCCGCCAGAGCTTTTCCGGTGGATGGGGCATCTCGCGCTCGACGATGACGGAGCGGGTTTCGGTCATTGGTCCATCCTCTTGAGCAGGTCTTCGAGATCGTCGAACCGGCTTTCCCAGTATCCGGCCATGCGGTTCGTCCAGTCGGCGAGAGGTGCGAGCGCCGCGAGCTGCGCGCTGTAATGCGTCTGGCGGCCCTGATGCCGGTCCCGCACCAGCCCGGCCTGTTTCAGGACGGCCAGATGCTTCGAGACCGCCGGCTGCGACACGCCGGCCTGCGCCGTCAGCGCCACGACCGTCTGCTCGCCCTGACTGCACAGGCGTTCGAAAATTCCGCGCCGGGTCGGATCGGCCAGGGTTTTGAAGAGCAGGTCATGTGTGTCGGGCATCGAAAATCCATAACCAGGTGGCTATGAATTATTCCATAACCATCCAGCTATGAATTCGTCAACCGAAAACCGCAGCTCCTTTTGGCCCTTAGGCGCAGGGACCACGATAGAAGCGGGACGAGACGACAGCCGCGACGCATTTCCGCCCGAAGCGCAGGCTATCCCTGTGTTCGCAACGCAACAGCCAGTGCCGCAAACATCTTTCGCCATAATTGGTTAACCATAAGCCGCAATGCCGCCACTTCGCCCTGATTTGGCAAGGTCTCGTTTAGGTTGACACTTCATTGATGAGGCATCGCGAAGCCTTCCCCGAAGTGCCCCGCCACATCATTCGATTGCCCGGAGTCCAGCCATGTTGACCACTTTTGTTTCCGGCGGCCGTGCCGTCCGTTTCGCCGCCGCCATCGCCGCCACGCTCGCGCTCGGCGCCTGCGCCAAGGACCAGAACGCCGACGGCTCGGGCTTCGGGGCAGGCGGCGCCGCGACCCCGGGCAGCGCGCAGGACTTCGTCGTCAATGTCGGCGACCGCGTCTTCTTCGAGACCGACTCGACCGACCTGACCTCGACCGCGACCGCCACCCTCGACAAGCAGGCCGGCTGGCTGCAGCGCTACCCGCGCTACAGCTTCACCGTCGAAGGCCATGCCGACGAGCGCGGCACCCGCGAGTACAACTATTCGCTCGGCGCCCGCCGCGCCCAGACCGTGCGTGACTACCTCGCCTCGCGCGGCATCCAGGCCAACCGCATGCGCACCATCTCCTACGGCAAGGAGCGCCCGGTCGCGGTCTGCAACGACATCTCCTGCTGGTCGCAGAACCGCCGCTCAGTCACGGTGCTGGACGGCGCCGGTGGCGCCCCCGGCGTCTGATCCGCGCATCACGACAAAAGAAAGGCCCCGGATGGAAGCATCCGGGGCCTTTTTCATTTTTCCGGAGCCGTCACTCTCGGGCGAAGCGAAGCGGAGACCCGAGAATCTCCGGCAGGATGAGGCGCCTCTTCTTCACGAGATGCTCGGGTCAAGCCCGAGCATGACGCTCGTCTCTATCACCCCACCGCGGTCGGGATCAGGCTCCGCGCCACGCCCTCGATGCGCTCGGCCGCAGCGACCAGCGCTTCCGCCGCCCGGTCCTCGACCTCGCTGAGGCGCTCGTCGGCAGCGCCGGCATCGCCCTGCGTCGCCGCGAGATCGGCTTCCAGCTTGGCCAGTCGCTGCTTCAGTTCATGGACCTCGTCGGCCACCATCAGCGCCGCCATGACGTGCAGCCGCATGTCGCCGATCTCGCCGAAGGCCTGCCGCATCTCGCCGATCTTCTCGTCATAGAACCGGGCGAGCCCTTCGAGATGGGCCTCCTCGCCCTCTCCGCAGGCCATGCGGTAGGCCTTCCCGGAAATCATGACGTTGACTTGCGGCATTCGGTCTCCAGTTCCGCTTTAGCTTTGAGTGGCCTCGGGCTCCGGCGGCTGCTGCGCCTCGACCCGCGCGATCACCGCGCCGACGACGTTCATCGCCCGCTCCAGCCGCTGGTCGACATCGGCCGCGGCCGTCTCGACCTGCCCGAGGCGCGACATCGCGCCGTCGAGCTCGGCCGCCAGCCGCGCCCGGTCGTCCTGCATCAGGGCGAGTTCGGTTTCGAGATTGCCACGTCCACGCTCAGCCTCGACCCGCCGCCGCGCCGCCGCCTCCAGCTGCCCGAGCGCCGTATCGAGACGGGCCAAGGCATTGTCCAGCATCAGGCTCGCCACCGTCGCTCTCCTTTCAGATCGAAGCCGGCTCACACGATTCGTGCCACAATTTACAGCAAAGCGCCGGAAAACAGGAATCGATCTCACAGCTTGCAAACACGTCCTCGCAACGGCTTGCCCGAAGCAGCTGAGGCGCCGCCTGCGGAAAACCGACCAAAAGCGTTGCCTGCGACCCCGAAAGCAGGGTTTGGCGAATTGACTCGCAGGGAGGGCCGGGCCTAATCCACCCCGTCCTTTCCAAGCCTGCCGCAAGCGGCGGCAAGACTGCCTTCCCCCCTCGCCGGCCCGCTGTCGCGCAGGCCGGCCCGGTCCTCCCGCCCGCCAGACGGAGCCCTGTGAGATCATCATGACCACCATCGATCGCGCCCAGCACGACAAGCTCGCCAACGCCATCCGCGGCCTGGCGATGGACGGCGTCGAGAAGGCCAAGTCCGGCCATCCCGGCCTGCCGATGGGCGCCGCCGACATCGCCGCCGTGCTGTTTACCCGCGTGATGAAGTATGACGCCGCCGACCCGCGCTGGCCGGACCGCGACCGCTTCGTACTCTCCGCCGGCCACGGCTCGATGCTGCTCTACGCCCTGCTCTATCTCACCGGCGCGCCCGGCATGCAGCTCGACGACCTCAAGGCCTTCCGCCAGCTCGAGTCGAAGACTCCCGGCCACCCCGAGAACTTCATGACCTCGGGCGTTGAGACCACCACCGGCCCGCTCGGCCAGGGGCTGGCCACCGCCGTCGGCATGGCGATGGCCGAGCGCATGCTCGCCGCCGAGTTCGGCAAGAAGGTCGTCGACCACCACACCTATGTGCTGGCGTCCGACGGCGACCTGATGGAGGGCATCAGCCAGGAGGCGATCGCGCTTGCCGGCCACCAGAAGCTCAACAAGCTGATCGTGCTCTGGGACGATAACGGCATCTCGATCGACGGCCCGCTCTCGATCACCGACAATGTCGACCAGGTCGCGCGCTTCAAGGCCTGCGGCTGGCGCTCCGAGCGCGTCGACGGCCATGATCCCGAGGCGATCGAGGCCGCGATCAACCGCGCCCGGAAGTCGAACAAGCCGACCATGATCGCCTGCAAGACCGTGATCGGCTTCGGCGCGCCGAAGAAGGCCGGCACCTCCAAGGCGCATGGCGAGCCGCTCGGCGCCGAGGAGCTCGCCGCCGCCAAGCAGAAGCTCGGCATCACCGGCGGCGCCTTCGAGGTCGCGGCCGATGTGCTCAAGGCGTGGCGCGGCTTCGGTGCGGCCGGCGCCGCCGCCCACAAGGATTGGAGCGAGCGCTTCGCCACCCTCTCCGAGCGCAAGCGCGGCGAGTTCGACCGCCGCTTGGCCCTTGCCGTCCCGGCCAAGCTCGAAAAGGCGATCCTCGCCCATAAGAAGGCGCTGATCGCCGCGCCGCAGGCTGTCGCCACCCGCAAGGCCTCGGAGCTGGCTCTCGAAGCCATCACCCCGATCATGCCCGAGCTGGTGATGGGCTCGGCCGACCTGACCCCGTCGAACAACACCCGCACCAAGGCTGCCGAGGACTTCACCCCGAAGACCCCGAAGGGCCGCTATGTCCGCTACGGCATCCGCGAGCACGGCATGGCTGCCGCGATGAACGGCATCACGCTGCATGGCGGCTTCCGCACCGGCGGCGGCACCTTCCTGGTCTTCGCAGACTATGCCCGCCCCTCAATGCGCTTGGCCGCGCTGATGAGCCTGCCGGTCGTGTATGTCATGACCCATGACTCGATCGGCCTCGGCGAGGACGGCCCGACCCATCAGCCGGTCGAGCAGGTCGCAAGCTTGCGCGCCATGCCGAACATGCGCGTCTTCCGCCCGGCCGACACGATCGAGACCGCCGAGGCCTGGCAGGCCGCGCTGGAGCGCACCGACGGCCCGACGGTCCTCGCGCTCTCGCGCCAGAACCTGCCGCAGCTGCGCACCGACGCCACCGCCAAGAACCGCTCGGCCACCGGCGCCTACGAACTGCTGGCGGCCGAGGGCGGCAAGGCCCAGGTCTCGCTCTTCGCCTCGGGCTCCGAGGTCGAGCTCGCCGTCGCCGCGCGCAAGCTCTTGGCCGAGAAGGGCGTCCGCGCCCGCGTCGTCTCGGTGCCGTCGCTCGAGCTTTTCCTTGAGCAGGACGAGGCCACTCAGGCCTCGGTCATTGGTTCGGCTCCGGTCAAGATCGCCGTCGAGGCCGGCGTGCGCTTCGGCTGGGATGCCGTCATCGGCCATGACGGAACCTTCATCGGCATGAACTCCTTCGGGGCCAGCGGCCCCTACAAGGAGGTCTACAAGCATTTCGGCATCACGGCGGAGGCGATCGCCGACGCCGCGATGAAGAAGCACAACGCCTGACGGCCTATTTGCCGCAGGCAGGGCTGATTTTCCCGAAAGACATCTTGCGTTCGGCCATTCTTTGGCCGAATTGCCCGCGTGGATAGCGACGGCTTACGCCGGACGCTCGGCGAAGGAGAGGAAGACATGACGGTCAAGGTGGCGATCAACGGCTTCGGCCGCATCGGGCGCAACGTTCTGCGCGCGATCATCGAGTCGAAGCGCAAGGACATCGAGGTCGTGGCGATCAACGATCTCGGCCCGGTCGAGACCAACGCCCATCTCTTCCGCTTCGACTCCGTCCACGGCCGCTTCCCCGGCACGGTGACCGTCTCCGGCGACACGATCGATGTGGGCCGCGGCCCGATCAAGGTCACCGCGATCCGCGATCCCAAGGACCTGCCGCACAAGGCGCTCGGCGTCGATATCGCCTTCGAGTGCACCGGCATCTTCACCACCCGCGACAAGGCTGCCGCCCATCTCGCGGCCGGCGCCAAGCGCGTGCTGGTCTCGGCCCCCTGTGACGGCGCCGACCTCACCGTCGTCTTCGGCGTCAACCATCACGAGCTGACCAAGGACCACCTCGTCGTCTCGAACGCGTCGTGCACCACGAACTGCCTCGCGCCGGTCGTGCGCGTGCTCCACGACACCGTGGGCATCGACAAGGGCTTCATGACCACGATCCATGCCTATACCGGCGACCAGCCGACGCTGGATACGATGCACAAGGATCTCTATCGCGGCCGCGCCGCTGCGCTCTCGATGATCCCGACCTCGACCGGCGCCGCCAAGGCGATCGGCCTCGTCATCCCCGATCTGAAGGGCCGCCTCGACGGCACCTCGATCCGCGTTCCCACGCCGAACGTCTCGGTCGTCGATTTCAAGTTCATCGCCAAGCGCAAGACCACGGTCGAGAAGGTCAACGAGGCCATCATCAAGGCTTCGAAGCGCGGCCCGCTCAAAGGCATCCTCGCCGTCACCGACCAGCCGAACGTCTCGATCGACTTCAACCACGATCCGGCGTCCTCGACCTTCGCCCTCGACCAGACCAAGGTCATGGACGACAAGTTCGTGCGCGTCCTGTCCTGGTACGACAACGAGTGGGGCTTCTCGAACCGCATGAGCGACACCGCCGTCGCCATGGGCGCCCTGCTCTGAGCCATCACCTTTCTGCCCTTCTCTGAGGGCATGACACATGAATGCGAGGCCGCGCTGCCAAAGCGCGGCCTCGCCCGACATCTCCCAGTTACGGAGCGCCCATGGCCAAGATCGAGCCGACCGTCGTGACCCCGGCAAACACCGAGCCCGTTACGACGCCGCCCCCCGCCTTCGGCCCCACGCTCGTGGCGACGACGCCAGCCGCCGAGGCCGCGGCGCCTGTCACCGATCCGCGCAAGCTCGACCAGCTCTCCCGCATCGAGGAGAAGGCGGCGCGCATCGAGGAGAAGTTCGCCCGCTACGAGGCCGTGCTGACCCGCGCGGAAGCCTCGCTGGAGCGGAGCGCCCACAAGGTCGACGCCGCTGCCGGCACCATGGATTTCGCCTCGATCCGCGGCGAGATTACCGCTTTGCGCAACCGCGTCGATGCGACGCCGCGCGCCGGCACGCTGTTCATGACGGCGATCATCACGGCCGTGCTGACCGTGATCCTCACCATCCTCGTGCTGAAATTCGGCGTGCCCGGCCTGTTCGGAGGCCTGCTCGCCCGATGAGCTTTCGGGACGTCGCCCTCCTCGCCGTGCCGCGCAGCCTGCGCTGGCGACCGGTCGAGGGCGTCGGACTGGAGCATCTGACGCTGGCGACCACGCAATCCGGCATCCGTGCCGAGGCCGTGGTCATCGGCGAGCGCGGCGAACCGCCGTATGGCGTGTCCTATCGCATCGACTGCACGGCGGATTTCACGGTCACCAGCTTCGCCATCGCGACGACCGATGGCCGCCGCCTCGCGATGGAGCGTCGCGCCGGCCGCTGGCATGACGCCGCCGGCACGCGGCTTCCCGCTTTCGACGACTGCATCGACATCGACCTGCAGGGCTCGCCTTTCACCAACACCCTGCCGATCCGGCGGGAGCGCTGGGAGATCGGCCAGAGCCGCAGCTTCGCGATGCTCTACATCCCCTTCGACGATTTCGTGCCGACCATCGACCGGCAGACCTATACCTGCCTCGCTCCGCGCCTGTTCCGCTACCAGGCGGCCGATGGCAGCTTCGAGGCCGAATTGCCTGTCGACGAGGACGGCCTCGTCGTCGATTATCCCAGCCTGTTCGAACGCATCCGATAAGAGAGCCCGATGACTGCCTTCCGCACCCTCGATGACGCCGATCTCTCGGCTAAGCGCGTGCTTGTCCGCGTCGACCTCAACGTTCCCATGGAGGATGGCAAGGTCAGCGACACCACCCGCATCGACCGTATCCTGCCGACAATTCGCGAGATCGCCGACAAGGGCGGCAAGGTCGTGCTGCTCGCGCATTTCGGCCGCCCGAAGGGCCGCGACGACAAGAACAGCCTGCGTCAGGTCGTGCCGGCTCTGACAGAGGCGCTCGGCCGCCCCGTCACCTTCGTCGACGACTGCATCGGCGATGACGTCGCCAAGGCGCTGACCGCCGCGAAGAACGGCGACGTGCTGCTGCTGGAGAACACCCGCTTCCACGCCGGCGACGAGAAGAACGACCCCGAATTCGTGCGGGCGCTCGCCGCCAATGGCGATCTCTATGTCAACGACGCCTTCTCGGCCGCGCACCGCGCGCACGCCTCGACCGAGGGCCTCGCCCATGTTCTGCCGGCCTATGCCGGGCGCACCATGCAGGCGGAGCTCGAAGCTCTTTCCGCCGGTCTCGACAACCCCGCCCGCCCTGTCATGGCGATCGTCGGCGGCGCCAAGGTCTCGACCAAGCTCGAATTGCTCGGCAATCTCGTGAAGAAGGTCGACGTGCTCGTCATCGGTGGCGGCATGGCCAACACCTTCCTGGCGGCGCGCGGCGTCGATGTCGGCAAGTCGCTCTGCGAGCATGACCTCGTCGGCACCGCCCGCGAGATCGAGGAGAAGGCCAAGGCCGCCGGCTGCGAGATCGTCCTGCCGGTCGATGCGCTGGTCGCCCGCGAGTTCAAGGCCCATCCCGGCCATCGCGTCGTAACGGTCGGCGAGGTCGCAGCCGACGAGATGATCCTCGATGCCGGCCCACTCAGCGCCGCCGATGTCGTGCTGCGCCTGGACAAGATCAAGACGCTGGTCTGGAACGGCCCCTTCGGCGCCTTCGAACTGCCGCCCTTCGACACCGCGACGGTCGCCGTCGCGAAGGCCGCGGCCAAGCGCGTCAAGGCTGGTGGGCTCGTCGCCGTCGCCGGCGGCGGCGACACCGTCGCGGCCATGAACCATGCCGGCGTCGCCGACGACCTCTCCTATGTCTCGACCGCGGGCGGCGCCTTCCTCGAATGGATGGAAGGCAAGGCCCTGCCGGGCGTCGAGGCGCTCAGGAAGCGCTGATCCAGCCGACATGGGCTGCCCTTGCGGCAGTTCATGTTTATGCTATGTTCTCTTCATGAGCGAGAATGTGCAGAGCGCGATGTTCGAGATCCTGAAGAAGATTCAGGCGGACCTGTCTTCGTTCAGGGCCGAGGTGAATACGCGCTTCGAGCATCTGGAGCAGCGCTTCGACACCATGGGTGACCTCGTCCGCAAGCAGCGCCGTGACACCGCCGGCCTGCTCGTCATGGCGAAATCGGTCACCGGCAATTTCGCCGAGGAACTCGCCGCGATCGAGGAGCGCGTCGCCGCTCTCGAGGCCCGCGGGCGCTGATCTTAAGCGCGAATTCCGCTTTCGCTTTACCTTCGTCGCTTTTCGCCGCTAAACCCGGCTTCTGTCTGTTTGTCCAAAGGGGAGTGCCATCGTGGCCCGTATCACGCTTCGCCAGTTGCTCGATCATGCCGCCGAGAATGACTACGGCGTGCCCGCCTTCAACATCAACAACATGGAGCAGGCGCTGGCGATCATGGCGGCGGCCGATGCGACCGACGCGCCCGTCATCATCCAGGCCTCGCGCGGCGCCCGGTCCTACGCCAACGACATCATGCTGAAGCACATGATGGACGCGGTCACCGAGATCTACCCGCATATCCCGGTCTGCGTGCATCTCGACCATGGCAATGAGCCAGCGACCTGCATGACCGCGATCCAGGCCGGCTTCACCTCGGTGATGATGGACGGCTCGCTCAAGGCCGACGGCAAGACCCCGGGCGACTGGGACTACAATGTCGGCGTGACCAAGACCGTCACCGACATGGCCCATCTCGGCGGCATCTCCGTCGAGGGCGAGCTCGGCGTGCTCGGCTCGCTTGAATCCGGCGAGGGCGAGAAGGAGGACGGCCACGGCTTCGAGGGCAAGCTCAGCCACGATCAGCTCCTGACCAATCCCGACGAAGCCGTGAAGTTCGTCGCCGAAACCAAGGTCGATGCGCTCGCCATCGCCATGGGCACCTCGCATGGCGCCTACAAGTTCACCCGCAAGCCCGACGGCGCGATCCTGGCGATGCATGTCATCGAGGCGATCCACAAGCTGCTGCCGAACACGCATCTCGTCATGCACGGCTCGTCCAGCGTTCCGCAGGACCTCCAGGACATCATCAACCAGTATGGCGGCAAGATGCCCCAGACCTGGGGCGTGCCGGTCGAGGAAATCCAGCGCGGCATCAAGCACGGCGTGCGCAAGATCAACATCGACACCGACAACCGCATGGCGATGACCGGCCAGATCCGCAAGATCCTGTCGGACAACCCCGGCGAGTTCGATCCGCGCAAGTACCTGAAGCCCGCCATGGAAGCGATGACCAAGCTCTGCAAGCAGCGCCTTGAGGAGTTCAATACCGCCGGCCAGGCCTCGAAGATCAAGCGCGTCATCACGCTGGCCGATATGGCCAAGCGCTACGCCAAGGGCGAGCTCGACCCGACCTTCGGCGCCAAGAAGGCGGCCTGATTGGGACGTCATTCTCGGGCCGCGCATCGCGCGGACCCGAGAATCTCATGCCGGCCAGTAAAAACGCCCGGCAATGCCGGGCGTTTCCATTTTCAAGAGATGGTCGGGTCAAGCCCGACCACGACGGCTTCGCTCACACCCCGATCTTGCCTCCACCCTTCCGGGTGATCGCCACCACGGAGGGCCGCACCGGCATGTCCGGCTTGAAGTCCGGCCAGCGGGTCGAGAGATCCTCATAGTAGGACCGGCGGCCGAATTCGGGCCAGTCCGGACCGTCATCGCCGGGATGCTGCACGGCGACGAAGGCGGTGGTGTCGTCCGGCGTGAAGCAGGGCCCGCACAGCTCCGCGCCATGCGGCACGCGGTAGAACAGCTTCGAGGTCCGGCGCGCGCCGCCCTCGGTATCGACGGCCCAGAGCCCGTCCGTGCGCCCGGTCACATCGATGCCGTTGCCATCGGTCGCAACCCAGAGCCGCCCGGCGGAATCGACTACGGCATTGTCGGGCATGCCGAACCAGCCGTTCTTCGTCGTCTCGGTCGAGAAGCTCGCACCGACCTCAGCGACCGACGGGTCGCCGCATTTCAGCAGGATTTCCCAGCGCCCTTTCGTCGCCGTGTGATCGCCATCGGCCTCGGCGATCTCGATGATATGGCCGAAGGCGTTCTTGGCGCGCGGATTGGCGGCGTCGACCTCGCCGTCCTTGCGGCTCGTATTGTTGGTCAGCATCACATAGACGCGCCCCGTCACCGGGTTCGGCGTGATGTCCTCCGGCCGGTCCATCTTGGTCGCACCGAGCAGGTCACCGGTGCGGCGCGCCTCGATCAGCACATCCGCCTGGCTCTGGAAGCCGTTGGCCGCCGTGAGCGGGCCCTGACCGAAGACCAGCGGCAGCCATTCATGTGTGCCGTCCGCCGCGAATTTCGCGACATACAACGTGCCGGCATCGAGCAGGTCGAGATTGCTGGCGCGGTTGTTCGGGTCGAAGCGGCCGGCCGTGACGAACTTGTAGACATAGTCGAAGCGCTCGTCGTCGCCGAGATAGGCGACCACGCGCCCGTCCTTGGCGACAATCATATCGGCGCCCTCATGCTTGAAGCGGCCGAGCGCGGTACGCTTCTTCGGCACCGAGTTCGGATCGAACGGGTCGACCTCGATCACCCAGCCGAAGCGATTGGCCTCGTTCGGTTCCTTGGCGAGATCGAAGCGCTCCTCGAAGCGGCCCCAGGCGTAAGGCGAGGACGGCACGGCAAGGCGCTTGTAGTTCGCCTCCTCGCGATGGCCGTCCGGCAGCTTGCCGGAGAAATAGCCGTGGAAGTTCTCCTCGCCCGAGACGAAGGTGCCCCAGGGTGTCAGCGCGCCCGAGCAGTTGTTGAGCGTGCCCAGCACCTTGCGGCCGCTGGCATCGGCCTTGGTCTGCACGCGCTCGGTGCCGGCGACCGGCCCCGAGAGCTGCATCTCGGTCGCCACGGTGATGCGGCGATTGTATTTGGAATCCTTGACCAGCGCCCATTGGCTGCCGGTCTTGCGGATTTCCGCGACCGTTGCGCCATGCGCCATCGCCTCGATCGCGAAGCGCTCCGGCGTCGCGTTCTTCATGACGGGCTTGCCGTCCTTCATCTCGACCACGCCCGGGAACATCAGGTGCGGGTTGGTGTATTCGTGATTGACGAAGAGCAGCCCATGCGCGGACGGGTCGGCCGCGCCCGTCATCGGCACATAGCCGACGAAATCGTTGTTGTAGCCGAACTGCTTGCTCTGAGCCTCGGCGCTCTGCTTCGCCGGATCGAAGGCCGGCGCACCGGCGGTCAGCGGGTCGCCCCAGCGCAGCAGCACCTGTGCCTCATAACCCTCCGCGACGTGATGATCGGCATCGACCCCGACCTCGACCTCCTTGAAGGCGAAGGCGGATTTCGCGCCTTGCGCCTGCGCTTCGGCGGCGCTCTCCAGCGCCAGCGTGCCGACCGTCGCCGAGATCGCCGAAACTGCGAGCGCGCCCTTGAGCAGCCCGCGCCGCGAGAAGCGCTGCGAGATCAACTCGCCCATAGTCGGGTTTTCGGTCGGATTCCGTGGCTCGGCATCCTCATGCTCCAGCATGCTGGCGCCGAAGGTGGATTCGTGATCGTCGTCGCGCATGATCGGCCTCGGTCGCTTCGGATTGGAATAATGCGCAGCTAGACCCGGCCATTGACAGCCGCATGACACCACCGTCCACCGACGGGCCATTTTCGTGCAAGCTCCACGCCCCAGGCTGCCCCCGGCCCCGCGCCCGCCACCCTTTCCGTGTCCCGCGTTTTCTGGTTCAACGCTGGCTTGCTTCCGTTCCAGCCGGCTTCCCGCACCATGTCGATCGTCTTCTCTGCCCTGGTCGCGGTCTTCGTCGGCTTCGCCGCTTCCGTCGCCGTCATCCTGCAGGCCGCGCAGGCGCTGGGCGCCACGCATGGCCAGACCATTTCCTGGATCGCCGCGCTCTGCCTCGCCACCGGCGCCTCCAGCCTCTTCCTGTCCTGGCGCTACCGCATGCCGATGATCTGCGCCTGGTCGACGCCGGGCGCGGCGCTGATCGCGGCCGTGACCGGCTTCGACATGGCCTCTGCCGTCGGCGCCTTCCTGGTCGCCGCCGTGCTGATGATGCTGACGGCCGCCTTCCGCCCGCTCGGCAAGCTGATCGAGCGCATCCCGATGCCGGTCGCGGCGGCCATGCTCGCCGGCGTCATCTTCCGCTTCGTCGTCGCGGTCTTCGACGAGATGCGGCTCTCGCCTGGCCTCGTGCTGCCGCTGCTCGCCGTCTTCCTCGTGGCGCGACTGCTCAACCCGTTCCTCGGCGTCATCGCCGCGCTGGTGGCCGGCATCGCGATCAGCTTTCTCGGCGGCCTCGCCCATTGGCCTGCCGGAGCAATGACGCTGAGCGGCCTCGAATTCGTCACGCCGCGCTTCGATATTCCCGCCATGCTCGGCATCGGCGTCCCGCTCTATCTCGTCACCATGGCCGCCCAGAACCTGCCGGGCTTCGCCGTGCTGCGCGCCGCCGGCTACAATCCGCCGACCGCACCCTCGCTATTCGTGACGGGCCTGACCTCGCTCCTGACCGCCCCTTTCGGCGCGCACATGACCAACATGGCCGCGATATCGGCCTCGATCTGCACCGGCGGCGATACCCATCCCGACCCGGCCCAGCGCTGGAAGGCGGGCGTGCTCTATGGATTCGCCTATTTCGTCGTCGCCGCCTGCACCGGCCTGCTGATCGCCCTGCTGCTGGCGCTGCCCAAGGCGCTGATCGTCGCCGTGGCGGGCCTGGGGCTCGTCGGCTCGCTGACAGGCGCGCTCGGGCAGGCCATGGCCTCCGACAAGGAGCGCTTCGCCGCCGTCGTTACCTTCGCCGTCGCCGCCTCCAGCCTTTCGCTTTTCGGCATCGGCTCGGCCTTCTGGAGCCTCGTTGCCGGTCTTGCGGTCTTGACATTGGACTTCGCTGCGGGCCGTTTGCGCAGCCGATCATGACCACACAATCATTCTCCACTCGCCTGATGCTCGTCACCCCTCCCGTCGCGGACGCGGAGGCCATGGCCTTTCGCCTGATGCAGGCCATGGCCGGCGGCGATATCGCCGCCGTGCTGCTGCGCCTCACCCCCGGCGATGACCGCAGCCGAATCGAGCGCGTCAAGCGCCTCGCCGGCCCCGTCCAGGCCAATAGTGTCGCGCTCGTCGTCGAGGACAATGCGCTCGTCGCCGCGCGCGGCGGCGCCGACGGCGTCCATCTCACCGGCGGCCCGGCCGCGGTTGCCGAGGCCCGCTCCAGCCTGAAGAGCGAGCGCATCATCGGCATCGGCGGCTTGCGCGCCCGCCATGACGCCATGGATGCCGGCGAGGCCGGCGTCGACTACGTGATGTTCGGCGAGCCCCGCCCGGATGGATCGCTGCCGCCGCTGGCAGCCGTGGTCGAACGCGCCGGCTGGTGGGCCGAGATCTTCGAGACACCCTGTGTCGCCTATGCGCCCGATCCCGAATCCATCCCCGCACTGGTCGAGACCGGCGCGGAATTCGTTGCGCTCGGCACCTGGGCCTTCGACGAAGGGCAGGATATCCGTGCCCTGGTCGAGCAGGCCAACCAGGCGATCGCCGCCTGCGCGGCGCGGAAGGCGGCGCGATGAAACGGCTGGCCGGGCTCGTCCTGCTCGCCGGCGCCCTGCTCGCGGCTCCGGTTGAGGCGGCGCCTGCGCCGGACATGGCCTATGGCGCCTATCAGACCGGCCATTACCGCCGCGCCTTGTCCGAGGCGCTGAAGCGCATCGAGGCCGACAACAACGATGCCGCGGCGATGACGCTTCTCGGCGAGCTCTATCGCCAGGGCCTCGGCGTCCCGCCGGACCAGAAGGTCGCGACGGAATGGTATGAGCGGGCCGAGGCGCGCGGCGACATCAACGCCGCCTTCGCACTCGCGACCCAGCTTCTCGACGAGAAGAGCGGCAAGCGCGATACGGCACGCGCCGGGGCCTTGCTGGAGAAGGCCGCCGCCGCCGGCCACCCCGCCGCCAACTACAATCTCTCCCTCGCCCTGCTCGCGGCCAACAAGGAGGCCGAGGACAAGCGCGCCGTCGCCAGCCTCGAGATCGCGGCGAAGGCACAGGTCGGCGATGCCATGTATGCGCTCGGCGTCCTCGCCAAGCAGGGGCGCGGCATGCCGGCCAGCGAAGAGGCCGCAGCCCGCTGGATGAAGCAGGCAGCCGCTGCGGGCAATGTCCCCGGCGAGGTCGAATACGCCATCATGCTGTTCAACGGCACCGGCATGGAGAAGAACGAGGCCGCCGCGGCCAGCCTGTTCCGGCGCGCCGCCTGGCAGGGCAACCCGATCGCCCAGAACCGCCTCGCCAAGCTCTACCAGTTCGGGCTCGGCATCGCGCCGGACACGATCGAGGCCGCCGCCTGGCATCTCGCCGCCCGCTCGCAGGGCCTCAAGGACGCCGCGCTCGACGACCTGTTCGAGCGCCTGAAGCCCGAGCAACAGGCCCGCGCCGCCCGCATGGCCGCCAGCCGGATCAGCAGCGCCGTCTTGACGGCGCCCTAAGACCCGCGCAAGTGACGGCTCGCTAAATTTTCGCCGGGCGCAAGGCTTGCGCCGCTGGCTCATCGCGTCGCGTCGGCGCGCAAGAGGTTTCCGATGATCCGTTCCCCCCTGATGACCGTTATGACCGACGCCGTGATGAAGGCGTCCCGCTCGCTGAAGCGCGACTTCGGCGAGGTCGAGAACCTGCAGGTGCTCGCCAAGGGCCCGGGCGATTTCGTCTCCAAGGCCGATCACAAGGCCGAGGAGATCCTGCGCGAGTCCCTCGAGAAGGCACGTCCCGGCTACGGCTTCGTCCTGGAGGAGAGCGGCGTCGTCCACGGCACCGACGAGAGCAACCGCTGGCATATCGACCCGCTCGACGGCACCCACAACTTCCTGCGCGGCATTCCGCACTGGAACATCTCGGTCGCGCTGGAGCGCGACAACCAGTTCATCGCCGGCGTGATCTACGACGCTGCCAAGGACGAGATGTTCATGGCCGAGAAGGGCAAGGGCGCCTTCGTCAACAACCGCCGCCTGCGCGTCTCCGGCCGCAACGAGCCCGCCGACATGCTGATCGGCACCGGTATTCCGCATATCGGCAAAGGGGGCCACGGCCAGTTCCTGCGCGAGCTCGCGGCCGTGATGCCGCGCTTCGCCAATGTCCGCCGCATGGGCTCGGCCGCGCTCGACATCGCCTATGTCGCCGCCGGCCGCATGGACGCCTATTGGGAGCGCGGCCTCAACACCTGGGATTTCGCGGCCGGCGCCGTGCTGATCCGTGAGGCGGGCGGCACCTTCGGCACGCTCGACGGCAAGCCGATAACGAGCGCCAAGGACGTCATCTGCGGCAACGAGGCCGGCGAGCGCGCGCTGAGCGCCGCGCTGAAAACCGCAGCAGCCTGAAACCTAAGCGCCACGAAACTGTTGCTCTTTCGTGCTTGATCCCGGCGGCGTGGGAGGCGACAGTCCTTCCCGCACTCCGAGGCGAACGGAAGACGACGCATGGCGACTGAGGATTTTGCGGCCGAGCCGGCAACGGCCGCACCGACGCGGGCGCAGGTCCGCTTCTCCAGACCGCTTCGTTACGTCGTCCGCGCGGTCCTCTTCCTCGCCCTGATCGGCTTCCTCGGCTACATCCTGCAGCGCGGGCTGGTCGACGCCTTCATGACCAACCCGGGGCTGAACGGCCTCATCCTGGGCGCCCTGCTCGTCGGCTGCCTGATCGCGCTGCGCGAACTCTGGCGCCTCCATAGCGAGGCGCGCGCCGCGACCAATCTCGCCGCCTCTCCCGCATCGGCCGAAGTCCGCCGCGGCCAGGTCATCGCTCCGCTGGGCACCGTGCTGCCGGCGCTGGAACGCGGCACGCTCGCCCCGGCTCAAGCGGCATCGACGCTCGAATCGATCGCGGTCAGGCTCGACGACGGCCGCGAAGTCCTGCGCTATCTCGGCGGCCTGCTCGTCTTCCTCGGCCTGCTCGGTACGTTCTGGGGCCTGCTCGACACGGTCGGCTCGGTCGGCGGCGTCATCAAGTCGCTGCGCACCGGCGCCGAAGCCGGCGTGCTCTTCGACGAATTGAAGGCCGGCCTCTCCGCCCCGCTCGCCGGCATGGGCCTGTCCTTCTCGTCCTCGCTCTTCGGCATCGCCGGCTCGCTGATCCTGGGCTTCCTCGACTTGCAGGTCGGGCAGGCGCAGCGCCGCTTCCGCAACGAGGTCGAGAGCTGGTTGGGCAGCCGCACCGGCACGCCCGAGGCGCCGGCTGCTCTGCTGGGTGCCGGCAACCCGCTGGCCGACCGCTTCGAGCAGCTCAGCGCCGCCATGGCCGACGGCGCCTCCAACAACCGCGCCGCGACCCAGGCCCTCTCCAATCTCGCCGAGGGCATCCAGGGCCTTGTCCAGCACATGCGCTCCGAGCAGCAGATGATCCGCGACTGGGTCGAGGCGCAGGCCGCGCGCGAGAAGGACTTGAAACGCCTGATCGACCGCCTCACTGCCGACCAGGTCACCGAGCCATGATGGCGCCTGACAGAGCAGGAGCCTGATCCATGGCCCTCTCCCGCGCCCATCGCCGCGAGGAAACGAATTTCTGGCCCGGCTTCGTCGATGCGCTCTCGACGATGCTGATCGGCATCGTCTTCCTGCTCACCGTCTTCGTGCTCGGCCAGTTCTTCCTGTCGCAGGAACTGACCGGCAAGGACACGGCACTGGAGCGGCTCAACAAGCAGATCTCGGAGCTGACCGACCTGCTCGCCCTGGAGCGTTCCTCCAACCGGCAGGCGCAGGAAAGCCTCCAGCTCATGCAGTCGACGCTCGCGCAGACGCAGGGCGACCGCACCCGTCTGCAGGGCCTGATCGACACGCAAGCCGGCAGCAATGCCGGTGCCCAGCTCGCCGAATCGCAGAGAGCGCTCGACGCCGAGAAGCAGCTTTCCGCCCGGGCCCAGGCCAGCGTCGATCTCGTCAACCAGCAGATCCAGGCCATGCGCCGCCAGCTTGCCGCGCTGGAAGAGGCGCTCGCCGCCTCCGAGGCCAAGGACAAGGATTCGCAGGCCCGCATTTCCGAGCTCGGCTCGCGCCTCAACGTCGCGCTGGCCCAGCGCGTGCAGGAACTCGCGCGTTATCGCTCGGACTTCTTCGGCCGCTTGCGGCAGGTGCTCGGCACGCGGCCCGACATCCGCGTCGTCGGCGACCGCTTCGTCTTCCAGTCCGAGGTCTTCTTCGATGCCGGCCAGGCCGTGCTGAAGCCCGAGGGCAAGGGCGAGCTCGACAAGCTCGCGACCATCCTGCTCGATCTCGGCAACGAGATGCCGCCGGACCTGCCCTGGATCCTGCGCGTCGATGGCCATACCGACAACCGCCCGATCAAGTCGGCCCAGTTCCCGTCGAACTGGTATCTCTCATCGGCTCGCGCCATCGCGGTCGTCGAGTACCTGATCTCGCGCGGCCTGCCGACCGACCGCGTCGCCGCGACCGGCTTCGGCGAATATCAACCGCTCGACGTCGCCAATAACGACGAAGCCTACCGCCGCAACCGCCGCATCGAGTTCAAGATCACGGAGCGGTGAGGCGGCCAAAGCGATACCAAGATGATCAGCCTGACAAATGGCTTTGAGCTGCCGAGCGTTTTTGACGGCCTGCCACGCATTCAAACTTCAATCGTCTCTGGAAACGTGCTCGCAGCGCTCTACAGCGATGCCTTGGGCCAGTTGCAGAGAGTGGACGGCGAATGGCATGTCGTGCCCGACCCGAGTGGCGATGCGCTAATCGTCCTTTTTGATCGGACCGGCCAAGCGACGCCCCTGCCGAGGTTTCGCATCCAGTCGTCCTGGGTCGCTTTTGCGATGAGGCCGCAAGGGGGCTGGGTGGTTGCGAGAACCAGTCGCGGTATCGGCACCGGAGATGTTCGCGACACGACCATCTACAACGACGAAGGTAAGATCATTCATCAGGTCGATGGCGGCGGCGCAATCGCTTTCCTTCAAATCGGCGAGGACGGGTCGTTCTGGGCCGGCCATGACGACGAGGATCGATCCGACGGCGCCAAGCTCGGCGGCATCTCATTTTTTACCGCTGATGGATCGGAAGCGCTTTATCACGATCTGACGGGCCCCATCCCGCATGAAGATGACGGGATGAGTTTCTGGTGCTGTTATGCGTTGAATGTCGCCGAAAGGGTAGCCTGGGCTCAGCACTACGATTCCATGCGCATTACGCGATTTGAGACCGATCGTAGCGCAAGATCGTGGATGACAGAGAACAACGGAGCGGTCGCTCTTGCCGTTGGTGACGGCTTGCTCGCGCACATCGGAAGATACGACGAGAATCAGTACAAGATCGGTGTGTTCCGGTTAAGGGAAACGCCAAGCTCCGAGCTTGTTGGGCGCATGGAATTCGATGTCGAGGGCAAGCGCCCCGAACATCTGCATTGGGTCGACGGCAAGAGCGATACCTTTCACATCGTCCATGACGACAAATGGTATCGCTTGGCGCTGGGCGATATTCTCACACACCTCTCAGCCTCTCGACAGGCAAGAAAAGCGGGAGAAACCTACGCCGTCTCCAGCCCGAACTGCAGCGCCGCCAGCCGCGCATAGAGCCCGCCGCGCGCCTTGAGCTCGGCATGGCTGCCCTCCTCGACGATGCGCCCATCCTCCATGACGAGGATGCGATCGGCCGAGAGGATGGTCGCCAGCCGATGCGCCACCACCAGCGTGGTCCGGCCCTGCATCAACCGGTCGAGCGCATCCTGCACCGCCCGCTCGCTTTCGGAATCGAGCGCCGAGGTGGCTTCGTCCAGCAGCAGGATCGGCGCATCCTTCAGGATCGCCCGCGCGATGGCGAGACGCTGGCGCTGCCCGCCGGAGAGCGTCACGCCGCGCTCGCCGACGACCGTCTCGTAACCCTCGGGCAAGGCGCGAATGAACTCGTCGGCCGCCGCGAGCTTTGCCGCGGACTCGACCTCCTCCTGCGATGCGCCGGGGCGGCCATAGGCGATGTTGTCGCGCACCGAGACGCCGAACACCGTCGGCTCCTGCGGCACCAGCGCGAAACGCTCGCGCCAGACGTCCGGATCGGCCTCAGGCCCGGCCACACCGTCGACGACGACGCGCCCGTCCTGCGGATCGTAGAAGCGCAGCGCCAGTTGCAGCACCGTGCTCTTGCCGGCGCCGGACGGGCCGACGAGCGCGATCCGCTCGCCCGGGCGAACCGAGAAGTCCAGGCTCGACAATGCCGGCCCGACACGGCCGGGATAGCTGAACGAGACGTTCTCGAAGGCGAGTTCCCCAAGCGAGGGCGCGGGCATGGGCTTGGGATGTGGTGGCGCGGCGATCGCGGGCTTCAGCGCCAGGATCTCGCCAAGCCGGCTGGAAGCGCCTGCGGCGGCGCTGATATCGCCATAGACTTCTGAGAGCTGGCCGAGCGAGCTGGCCGCCAGCACGGCGTAGAGGATGAACTGCGACAGCCGTCCGCCGCTCATCCGCCCATCGAACACCTCTGTCGCCCCGACCCAGAGCACGCAGACGACGCTGGCGCTGACCAGGAAGATCGCGACGCCCGAGAGCAGCGCGCGCGACGCCGTCGCCTCCCGCGAGGCGCCGTAAGCGTCATCGGAGGCCGCCTCGAACCGGGCCGAGGTCTGACGCGCGGCGCCGAAGGACTGCATCGTCCGGATGGCGCCAACCGCCTCGGCCGCGAACGCGGAAGCGTCGGCAAGCCGGTCCTGCGCCGCCCGCGAGCGCCGCCGGACCGAGCGCCCGGACAGGACCAGCGGAATCACGATCAGCGGGATGACGCCGATGACGATCGCCGAGAGTCGCGGGCTCGTCGCCACCATCATCCCGAGCGCCCCCAGCGCCATGATGGCGTTGCGCAGCGCGATCGAGGCGGTCGAGGCGAAGGTCGACTTGATCTGCGTGGTATCGGCGGTGAGCCGCGAGACGAGGTCGCCCGCCCGGCTCGAATCGAAGAAGGCCGGTTCCAGCCGGGTCAGGTGGCGGAAGACGTCGGCGCGCAGCGACGCGACGATGCGCTCGCCCACCGTCATCACCAGATAGAATCGCGCCGAGCTCGCGAGCGCCAGCACGCCGACGACGCCGATCAGCAGGATGAAATAGCTGTTAGCGAGCTGCCGCTCGCCGCCGGCAAAGCCGACATCGATGACGCGCCGGACTGCCAGCGGTAGCGCCAGTGTCGCCAGCGACGCGATGATCAGGGCAACGAGAGCCAGCGCGATCCGGCGCTTCTGCGCCCGCGCATAAGGCCAGAAGGTCGCGAGCGAGCGGAAATCGGGCCGGGCCTTCTTGTCGTTCTTGTCAGCTTCGGCCACGCACCGGAACTCCTGCTTCACGCGCACGCGTCGCGCACGCTCTTTCAACCAATCTCAATCTTGCCTCCGTGAAGCCGATCATGGCCGGATTGGCAAACGACGCAACGCCGCAGGGGAGCCCACGGGGACGTGTTGTGCTTGCGCTGAGGCGCTGGCTGCGATATGTGCACGCGACTTCACGACAGGCTCATCCGAATTCTTTCGACGGGCCGGGCAGGCTCGCCTGCTTGTCGATGCGCCCGTTTTTGTAGCTCCGAGGATTTCGTCATGGCCAAGGCCGGCATCCACCCCGATTATCACACCATCAAGGTCGTCATGACCGATGGCACCGAATATGCCACCCGCTCGACCTACGGCAAGGAAGGCGACACGCTGAACCTTGACATCGACCCCAAGACCCACCCGGCCTGGACCGGCGGCACCCAGCACATGCTGGATCGCGGCGGTCGCGTCTCGCGCTTCAACTCGCGCTTCAGCGGCATCGGCGCCATCGGCAAGAAGTGATGCTGCGGCGCTCCGGCGCCGCCGTCATTGATCTCGAACAAAAAACCCGGCCTCGCGGCCGGGTTTTTTATTTTGACATGGTCGTGTCGCGGCACCCGCAGGCGCCGCGCATCTGAGAGGTTCAGCGCCCGAAGCCGAGCCGCGCCTCGAGACTGGCAAGCTGGTTCAGCACGGGGTTGACGCTGGCGCGGACCCGCATCGTGCCAGACATCTGGCCTTCGAGATGGCGGATGCGCTCCTGCAGGCGGAAGGAATGCGCCATCAGGTCGCGCAGCCGCTCCGGCAGTTGTGCAACGACATGCTCGGCCGGCGGCGCCATCGGGTCGCCGATCTTGACCTTGTTATGCTCGGTGCGGGCCTGCTCGGCGGTGAGTTCGCCTTCAGCCACAGCCCGCTGCACGAGGAGCCAGGAGGCGATCTGCATCAGCCGCGTCGTCAGGCGCATGCTTTCGGTGGCATAGGTCAGCGAGGTCTCGCGCGGCAGCGCGGCGGCGTCCTTGCGCCCGTCCCCATCGAGATAGCTCGCCGTCTGCTCGACCAGCCCCATCCCCTCGCGAAACAGCAGCATGAAGGCATCGGAGCGCACGAAGCCCCGTGCGAAGGAAATCGCGCCCTCTTCCGTCTGCGGATCGAGCAACTGGGCGTCGTTCATTGGTGTCTCCCATCGGCACAAACCCGTGCGCCTCTGGAACGCGTCACGGATATGGTCACCGATGTCGCAAGGATAGCGCCGATCATGGTTTCCGGCGTCGGTAAGGTGCCGTTAACCTTAACGAGGCTAAACCGCTGTGGCGACAACAAGGCAGGCGGCTCCACAGGAGCGCATCAGACCAGCCGGTCCAAGGGAACGTGCGAGACAAAAAAAGAGCCGCCAAAGGCGGCTCGAAGGTCAACAGGGAGGCGTCAAACAGAGTGGGCAGGAGCCACTCGACATCCAGACAAACTGGATGATGCGATTCATACTTTGGAATCATTAACGCCCGGTAAACGGGCGTTTCTTTTTGACGCTTTTTCAGGCGGGCTTGCGGAAGAACGCGTCCGCCGCCGAGCGTGAGGCATCCTTGCGCGCCCGCGTCTCGGTCAGGCGTTCGATCTCGGCCTTGAGCGCGGCGATGCGCTCGTCGATCTCGGCCAGCGACAGCATCGACAGGTCCTGCCCGATCTCATGTACGCTCTTCGGTTTGGGACGGTCGTCCTCCGGGAATATCGACATGGCGGCCTCGCATCTGCTCAAACTGCGCGCGGCACGCTAGCTAAGTTTCGACCGCAGTCACGCTGCGACGCACCAATCGAGGACGAGACGCATGACCACCCTTCCCGAGACGATGACGGCGATCGGCATGACGGCGCCCGGCGGCCCCGAAGTCCTCAGGCCGGAAACGCGCCCGGTGCCGAAGCCCGGCCCCGGCCAGATCCTCGTCGCCATCGGCGCCGCCGGCGTCAACCGCCCCGACGTCCTGCAGCGGCAGGGCGGCTACAATCCCCCGCCCGGCGCCTCCGATATTCCCGGCCTCGAATTCGCCGGCACGGTCGTTGCGCAAGGCGAAGGCGCCAGCCGCTTTCCAGTAGGATCAACCGTCTGCGCCCTCGTCGCCGGCGGCGGCTATGCCGAATATGCGGTGGTCGACGAGACCAACGCCCTGCCCGCCCCCAAGGGACTGACGCTGACCGAGGCCGGCGCGATCCCTGAGACCTTCTTCACCGTCTGGACCAATGTCTTCCAGCGCGGCCGCCTGCAAGCCGGCGAGAACTTCCTCGTCCATGGCGGCTCGTCGGGCATCGGCACCACGGCGATCCAACTGGCCAAGGCCTTCGGCGCGACCGTCATCGCGACGGCCGGCTCCGACGACAAATGCGCCGCCTGCATCGAGCTCGGCGCCGACCACGCCATCAACTACCGCACCGAGGATTTCGTCGCGGCTGGCAAGGCCATGACCGGCGGGCGCGGCCCCGACCTGATCCTCGACATGGTCGGCGGCGACTATATCGACCGCAACTACGAGCTGGCCGCCGATCAGGGCCGCATCGTCCAGATCGCCTTCCTCAACGGGCCCAAGGCCACCGTCAATTTCAGCCGCCTGATGCTGAAGCGCCTGACGCATACCGGCTCGACCCTGCGCCCGCGCACGGTAGCCGAGAAAGCCGCCATCGCCGCCGAATTGCACGCCAAGGTCTGGCCGCTGCTGGAGGCCGGGCGCTGCAAGCCGCTGATCCACGCGACCTTCCCGCTGGCGCAGGCGGCCGAGGCCCATCGCCTGATGGAGTCGAGCACCCATATCGGCAAGATCGTTCTGACGGTGTGACCGTCTGCAATCACACGCTTTTCATGGACACCTGCCCCGCCCTCGCCTATAAGGCGCGCCATCCTGCTCATCGTCGATGATTTGGATGGCCGGCCGGGGAGGCCGGTCGGCGCATGAGAGCTATTGTCCGCGACCCTGCCTTTATGAGCCCCTGCGAGCGGCGGCGCGAAGGCGAAGAGGAGACCGTCCCCGTGTCACAAACCCCGCTGATGCCCAAGGCCACCGCGGTCTGGCTGGTCGAGAACACCTCGCTGACCTTCGAGCAGATCGCCGAGTTCTGCAAGCTTCACCCGCTCGAGGTGCGCGGCATCGCGGACGGCGAAGTCGCCGCCGGCATCAAGGGTCTCGACCCCATCACCTCCGGCCAGCTCACCCGCGAGGAGCTGGAGCGCGCCGCCAAGAACCCGAACCATCACCTCAAGCTCGCCGAGCGCAAGGTGAAGGTGCCGGAGATCAAGCGCACCAAGGGCCCGCGCTACACCCCGGTCTCGAAGCGCCAGGATCGTCCGAACGCCATCCTCTGGCTGCTGCGCAACCATCCCGAGCTCAAGGACGCGCAGGTCATCCGCCTGATCGGCACGACCAAGTCGACCATCGCGCAGATCCGCGACCGGACGCACTGGAACGCTCAGCAGCTCACCCCGATCGACCCGGTCAGCCTCGGCCTGTGCTCGCAGATCGATCTCGATTTCGAAGTCGGCCGTGCCTCCAAGGACCGCCCGGCCGCGCTGGCCGAGGCCGGCTCGACCCTGCTCACGGTGGAAGAAGCGATCGCTCCGGAGCCCGTGCGCAACGAGAGCCAGCCCTTCGCCGACATGAGCCGGCCGAAGCGCGAGGAAGAAGCGGCGATCGACGTCGACTCGGTCTTCGCCAAGCTGAAGCAGCTCAAGCGCCCGGCCGAGGACGAGGACGACGAGGGCTGAGGCTCTCCATAGCCGTCATGCTCGGGCTTGACCCGAGCATCTCGGAAACCAGCGCTCTCCTGTCCTGAGATTCTCGGGTCGAAGCTTCGCTTCGCCCGAGAATGATGGCCCGATCGGGGGCCCTACCCGATCCCCCTGCCCTTCAGCGCCGTGCCGATCTCGCCGAGCACCGCGATATCCTCGATCGTCGCCGGCACCGCGTAGTCCTCGCCATCGGCGATCTTCTTCATCGTCGCCCTGAGTATCTTGCCGGAGCGCGTCTTCGGCAATCGCGCGACCGTCAGCGCCAGCTTGAAGGCAGCGACCGGCCCGATGCGCTCACGCACCAGCGCGACCAGCTCCTTCTCGACCTGCTCGGGCGTCACCGTCGCGCCGGCCTTCAGCACCACGAAGCCGCAGGGCTGCTCGCCCTTGAGCGCGTCGCGGATGCCGACGACCGCGCATTCCGCCACGGCCGGATGCGCCGCCAGCACCTCCTCCATGCCGCCGGTCGAGAGCCGGTGACCGGCGACATTGATGATGTCGTCGGTGCGGCCCATGATGAAGACATAGCCGTCCGCGTCGATGAAGCCGGCATCCGAGGTGTTGTAATAGCCCGGATAGGTTGCGAGATACGCCTCCCTGAAGCGCGCATCATCGTTCCACAGGGTCGGCAGCGCGCCCGGCGGCAAGGGCAGCTTCAGCACGATCGCGCCCATCTTGCCCGCCTCGACCGGCCGGCCGCCCTCGTCGAGGCACTGCACGTCCCAACCCGGCAGCGGCACCGTCGGCGAGCCATGCTTCACCGGCAGCAAGCCCAGCCCCAGGGGATCGCCGACGATCGGCGAACCGCTCTCGGTCTGCCACCAATGGTCGATCACCGGGACCTTGAGCATGGCCTCGGCCCATTTCAGCGTCTCGGGATCAGCCCGCTCGCCAGCCAGGAACAGCGCCCTGAAACGTGAGAGATCATGCCCGGCGAGATATTTGCCTTCGGGGTCTTCCTTGCGGATCGCGCGGAAGGCGGTCGGCGCCGTGAACAGCACCTTGACGCCGTGTTCGGCGATCACGCGCCAGAAAGCGCCGGGATCGGGCGTGCCGACCGGCTTGCCCTCGTAGAGCACGCTGGTCGCGCCCTGGATCAGTGGCGCATAGACGATATAGCCGTGCCCGACGACCCAGCCGACATCGGAGGCGCAGAACATCACCTCGCCCGGCCCGACATCGAAGAGCTGGTCCATCGTCGCCTTGAGCACGACCATGTGCCCGCCATTGTCGCGGACCACGCCCTTGGGCCGGCCGGTCGTGCCGGAGGTGTAGAGGATGTAGAGCGGGTCCGTCGCGGCGACCTCGACGCACTCCGCCTTGCGCCCCGCGGCCTTCGCAGCAGCCACCAGCGTGCGCCAGTTCTTGTCGCGGGTGACATGCATCGAGGCATCGACTTGCGGCCGCTGCAGCACCACGCAGGCCTGCGGCTTGTGCCGGGCCATCTCGATCGCACCGTCGAGCAGCGGCTTGTATTCAACCACGCGCGTCGGCTCGATACCGCAGGTCGCGGTCAGGATGACCTTGGGCTCGGCATCATCGATGCGCGTCGCCAGCTCCTTGGCCGCGAAGCCGCCGAACACCACCGAATGCACCGCGCCGATCCGGGCACAGGCCAGCATCGCGAAGGCCGCCTCCGGCACCATCGGCATATAGATCAGGACGCGGTCGCCCTTGCCGACACCGAGGTCTTCGAGCACGGCAGCGAGCGTCGCGACCTCCTCCAGCATCTCAGCATAGGTGTAGCGCGCCTTCGTGCCGGTGACCGGGCTGTCATGGATCAGCGCGACCTGCTCGCCCCGGCCGTCGCGCACATGCCGGTCGAGCGCGTTGAAGCAGGTGTTGCAGGTCGCGTCCGGAAACCAGCGGCCATAGATGCCCGCAGTCGGGTCGAAAGCCCTCTCGGGCGGCTTGATCCAGTCGATCGCCCTGGCCATGTCGAGCCAATAGGCATCCGGATCGGCCTGCCAGCGGGCATAGGTCTCGCGATAGCCTTCGGCGCGGGCGGGCGCCGCATGGGAGCCATTCATCGGAAGCGTTCCTCTGCGCCGGGTTTCAGCCTAAAGCCCCGTGAGCGAGCCGGCGATGGCGGGGCTGGTTTTGCGCGGAACCCTGCGCTCTTCCCCGCGCCCAGCGCAAGCGCGCCGCCTTAAGACTTTCGCCGATCCCGATCTGCATTTCCCGGCCCTGCGACGCAGTATCACATGCCCTTCGACCTGCTCTTCTTCGCCGCCATGGTGCCGGCCGTCGTCCTGACCGGGCTGGCCAAGGGCGGCTTCTCCGGGATCGGCCTGCTCTCCCTGCCCCTGATGGCGCTGGTCGTCTCGCCAGTGACGGCGGCCGCGATCATGCTGCCGCTCCTGATCGCGCAGGATGTCGTCTCGGTCTGGTCCTACCGCCGCGATTTCGACCGCCGCAATCTCGCGACGCTGGCGCCCGGCGCCCTGCTCGGCATTCTCGTCGGCTATCTGCTGGCGGCGAAGGTTTCGGATGCCGCCGTCGTGCTCGCGGTCGGGCTGATCTCGGTCGGCTTCGCTTTGCGCCGCATGCTCAGCGACGGCAAGAAGCCGGCCGTGGCAACGCAGGCGAACTGGAGTGCCGGCAGCCTCTGGGGCTTCTTCTGCGGCTTCACCAGTATGGTCGCCCATGCCGGCGGCCCGCCCTTCCAGATCTATGTCATGCCGCAGAAGCTGAAGCCTGCCATTTTCGTCGGCACCGGCGCGGTCTTCTTCGCCGCGATGAACCTGGTCAAGCTCGTGCCCTATCTTGCGCTCGGCCAGCTCAACAGCCAGAATCTGCTAGCCTCCGCCGCGCTGCTGCCCTTCGCGGTCGCTGCGACCTTCGCCGGGGTCTGGCTGGTCCGGCGTGTCCCGCCCGAGCGCTTTTACGGCATCATCTACTGGCTCCTGCTACTGGTCGGCGCCAAGCTCGTCCATGACGGCCTGCGCGACTTGCACCTTCTCGGCTGAGCCGCATCCGCGCGATTGCGCCGCATCGGAAAAAGGGATGGATTACCTGGGAGCGCGCCAGCCGCTAAGGCTTTCGGTGCTTGCGAGGAAGACTCCCGATGACCCGTTCGGCCTATGACACCGATCTCGACCGCAACCCGGCGAACTACCAGCCGCTGACGCCGCTGGCCTTCATCGAACGCGCAGCCTCGGTCTTCCCCGACCGCACCGCGATCATTCACGGGCCGCTGCGTCGCTCCTATGCGCAGTTTTACGCCCGCGCGCGCCGCCTCGCCTCGGCCCTGGTGAAGCACGGCGTCAGTAAGAACGACACCGTCGCGGCCATGCTGCCGAACACGCCGGCCATGCTCGAATGCCATTACGGAGTGCCGATGGCCGGCGCCGTCCTCAACACGCTGAACACCCGCCTTGATGCCGCGATCATCGCCTTCTCGCTCGATCATGGCGCAGCGAAGGTGCTGATCACCGACCGCGAATTCTCCGGGACGATCAAGCAGGCGCTGGCACTCTGCAAAGCGAAGCCGATCGTCATCGACTATGACGATCCCGTCTATGACGGCCCCGGCGAGCGGCTGGGCCAGATGGAGTACGAGGAACTCGTCGCCTCCGGCGATCCCGATTTCGACTGGCTGATGCCGGGAGACGAGTGGGACGCCATCGCGCTCAACTATACCTCCGGCACCACCGGCGACCCCAAGGGCGTGGTCTATCACCATCGCGGCGCGAACCTGCTGGCGACCTCCAACGTCATCACCGGCAATATGGGCCGGCACCCGGTCTATCTCTGGACGCTGCCGATGTTCCACTGCAATGGGTGGTGCTTCCCCTGGACGATCTCGATCGTCGCCGGCACCCATGTCTGCCTGCGGCAGGTCCGCGCCAAGGCGATGTACGATGCGCTGGCAGACCATGGCGTCACCCATCTCTGCGGCGCGCCGATCGTGATGTCGACGCTGCTCAACGCCACGCCCGAGGAGCGCCGCGACTTCCCGCAGACGGTGTCCTTCTTCACCGCGGCCGCCCCGCCGCCCGAAGCCGTGCTCGCTGGCATGAAGCAGGCCGGTTTCGAGGTCACCCATCTCTACGGGCTGACCGAGTGCTACGGCCCCTCCGTCGTCAACGACTGGAATGACGACTGGAACGCGCTCTCAGCGGCCGAGCAGGCCGCCAAGAAAGCCCGCCAGGGCGTGCGCTATCCGGCACTCGAAGGGCTCGACGTGCTCGACCCCGAGACGATGCAGCCCGTCCCGCGCGACGGCCAGACCCTCGGCGAGGTCATGATGCGCGGCAATGTGGTGATGAAGGGCTATCTCGGCAACCGGAAATCGACCGAGGCCGCCTTCGCCGGGGGCTGGTTCCATACCGGCGATCTCGGCGTGCGCTATCCGGACGGCTACATCCAGCTCAAGGACCGCTCGAAGGACATCATCATCTCCGGAGGCGAGAACATCTCCTCGATCGAGGTCGAGGATGCGCTCTACAAGCACCCGGCCGTGCAGGCTGCCGCCGTGGTCGCCCGCCCCGACGAGAAATGGGGCGAGACGCCCTGCGCCTTCATCGAATTGAAGCCGGGCAAGACCGCGACGGAGGCCGAGATCATCGCCTGGTGCCGCGAGCATCTCGCCTCGTTCAAATGCCCGCGCACCATCGTCTTCGCCGAAGTGCCGAAGACCTCGACCGGCAAGATCCAGAAATTCCGCTTGCGCGAGATGGCGCGGGCGCTCTGAACCCGCACGTCACGCTCGGGTTTGCCCCGAGCATCTCGGAAACCGGTGCTTTCTCGTCCTCAGATTCTCGGGTCGAAGCGACGCTTCGCCCGAGAATGACGGAGACACCCAGCCGAAGACCGGATCCTCACGCCCCGGCGCGATCGAGCCGCCCATTCGGCGTGACGCGATCAACGGTTTCCGGCAGAACCTGAGACAACCGATCCAGCAACTCGTCACGCGACAGGCCCGTCCGCTGCGCGATCGCGTCGATCACCTGCGGGCCGAGCGCCTGTTCGAGATCGTTGGGTGCGACCTCCTGGTTGGGGCCGTTCTGCACCCAGGAATCGACCTTCTCGCCCTGCCCGGCCTGCCTGAACCGGTCGGCAAGCTCGCCGAGCCCGCCATTCAGCACGCTGCCGATGCCGCCGGCACCCAGCAATCCGCCAAGGCCACCGAGAAGTCCGCCGCCATCGCCCTGCGGCGCGGCCCCGGCCTGGCCGGGTTGCGAGGCCGGAACCTGCCCCGGTTCCGGCTGGCCGCGGCCGCCCAACCACTCCGCGATCTTGTCGCGATTCTGATAACCGGCGACCGCGACGAGCCCGAGAAGGGCGGTCAGGGACGGGAAACCGCTGCTGCTGTTGTCGTCACTCACGGCGCTCACTCCGTTTGGGAAAGGAAGGTCGAACTTAGACCGCGCGGTTGCGGCCGCTGATCGCACCCCAGACGACCAGCACGATGATGGCCCCGACGACCGCGCCGATCAGCCCGGCGCCCTGCCCTGGCGCGTACCAGCCGAGGGATTGGCCGAGATAGGTTGCGACGAAGGCGCCGATGATGCCGAGGATCGTCGTCAGCACGAAGCCCGCGGGCTCGTTCGAGCCGGGCATGATGAACTTGGCGATAACCCCGGCGACGAAACCGATGATGATGGTCCAGACTATGCCCATGGCAGCCCCCCCTCGCGATGCGCGCCCGGCTTCAACGGGTCATCGCGACAGAAGTTCCCGCCGATTTGTGTCATTCCGTTGACGACGCCCCGCCCTGGCCTTCCGCCAACGAAAAACCGGCCCTTTCGGGCCGGTTCATCCGCATCTTCATCGCATTCAACGGGCCACTCGGCCCGCCGGCTCAATGCAAGGTTCGCTCCGGAATGGTCATCCGTACGCGTTCGATCTCATCCTTCAGTTGCAACTTCTTCCGCTTCAGCTCTGCGAGGCTGAGGTCACTGGAAGACGGGCTCGCCACAGCCTGGGCGATAGCGTCCTCGAGTTGACGGTGCTTGCGCTCGAGTTCCGCAAGACGGGTCTGCAACGACATCTGGATCCTCCTGATGAGCAGTTGACGTACCAATCTGGCATAGAGCCGGCTTCACGTCTTCCCCATGCCGTCACACGGCATTCATGAGATTCTGTGATCGTGACCGGTCCGTTTCCGGAAAGCCGTGAATAGATGGCTTCCCTATGCTTGCGCCGCCTCGCCCGCACTTGCGGGACGCCGGGCGACACGCGCATAGTCGCCCCCGATCAAGGCGATGATGAGATGCCCATGGGATTCGAGCTCAGCCCGGAAGAGGTCGAGACCTTCACCTCCGAACTCGCGCGGCTGCGCGAGGAGCATCGCGATCTCGACAGCGCCATCGACGCGCTGGAGCGCGTGGGCTCGATCAATCAGGTCCAGGTCCAGCGCCTGAAGAAGCGCAAGCTCTACCTGAAGGACCGCATCACCCAGATCGAGGATGCGCTCACACCCGACATCATCGCCTGACGCCAGCGTTTTCCGGCACCTTGGCGCCGATTCGCCCTTGCTTACCCGGCGTCTACCGGTCTAGATCGCGCGCTTCCGGAGCCGAGCCCGAGCGCATTCCATGGCAGCCAGCAGCCCCCCCGTCGCCATCATCATGGGCAGCCAGTCCGACTGGGCGACGATGCGTCATGCGGCCGAGGCGCTCGAAGCGCTCGCCATCCCCTATGATGCCCGCATCGTCTCGGCCCATCGCACCCCGGACAGGCTCTTTGACTTCGCCAAGGGCGCCAAGGCCGAAGGCTTCAAGGTGGTCATTGCGGGGGCCGGCGGCGCGGCGCATCTGCCGGGCATGACGGCCTCGCTAACGCCGCTGCCGGTCTTCGGCGTCCCCGTCGAATCCAAGGCCCTGTCGGGGCAGGACAGCCTGCTCTCGATCGTGCAGATGCCGGCCGGCATCCCCGTCGGCACGCTCGCCATCGGCCGCGCCGGCGCCGTCAACGCAGCGCTCCTCGCCGCCGCGGTGCTCGCTCTCTCGGACAGCGCCCTCGCCGAGCGGCTCGACGCCTATCGCGCCCGCCAGAGCGCTGGCATCGCCGAGCGCCCCAACCGGGACGAGGCATGAGCGCGCCCGTTCCCACCGGCCTTGCGCCCGGCGCCATGCTCGGCATCCTCGGCGGCGGCCAGCTTGCCCGGATGATGGCGCTTGCCGCCGCCGATCTCGGCATCCGCTGCCATGTTTTCGCGCCCGAGACCGACAGCCCGGCCTTCGACGTTTCCGCCCGCCACACCGTCGCGGAATACGAGGACGAGGAGGCGCTCGCCCGCTTCGCCGACGCCGTCGACGTCGTCACCTACGAATTCGAGAACGTCCCGGCCGCGACCGCTGCCTTCCTCGCCGCGCGCGTGCCGCTCCATCCCGGTGCCCGCGCCCTGGCGGTGACGCAGGACCGGCTCAGCGAGAAGCGCTTCGTCTCCGGGCTCGGCCTCGCCGTCGCGCCGTTCCGCTCGGTCGACACGCTCGCCGATCTCGAAGCCGCCGCCGCCGAACTCGGCCGCCCCTCGGTGCTGAAGACCCGCCGCTTCGGCTATGACGGCAAGGGGCAGGTCAAGATCGCGCCGGGCAGCGATCTCGCCGAGGCACACGAGGCGATCGGGCGTTTCCCCGCGATCCTCGAGGGCTTCGTCTCCTTCGTGCGCGAGGTCTCGGTCGTCGCCGCGCGCGGGCTCGACGGCTCCTTCGCCGCCTTCGACGTCTGCGAGAACGAGCACCGCGACCATATCCTCGCCTATACCCGCATCCCTGCGAATCTCTCGGAAGGCGCGTCGCTGCAGGCGATCGATGCCGCCCGCCGCATCGGCGAGGCGCTCGGCTATGTCGGTGTCTTCACGGTGGAGCTGTTCGTGCTGGAGGCCGAGGGCGACCTCGCCGAGCGTGTAGTCGTCAATGAGATCGCCCCGCGCGTCCATAATTCCGGGCACTGGACCAGCGAAGGCGCCGAGACCTCGCAGTTCCACCAGCATGTCCGCGCCGTCTGCGGCTTCCCGCTCGGTTCGACCGCCCGGCGCGGCCGCGTCGAGATGGAGAATCTGATCGGCGCGAGCGCGTTGCGCTGGCGCGAATTGCTGGCCGAGCCCGGCGCGCATCTGCATCTCTACGGCAAGCGCGATGCCCGCCCGGGCCGTAAGATGGGCCATGTCACCCGTGTCACGGCCGAGCACGCTTGAACGACCGGATGGCGCCTATTCCTGAACTGCATGCGGCCCCGCATTTTCAAGGGTTCGCGGCGTGGACAGGCGAAATGAATTCTGCTATCGGCACCCATCTTCGCGCGGTGGGCTCTGCCTTACCGCCGGCCCCAATTTCTGGATCAACCCGCTAAGGACGGACGTTTCACGTGCAGGTTCTCGTTCGCGACAACAATGTCGATCAGGCGCTCCGCGCCCTCAAGAAGAAGATGCAGCGTGAGGGCATCTTCCGTGAGATGAAGCTTCGTGGCCATTACGAGAAGCCTTCCGAGAAGAAGGCGCGTGAGTCGGCCGAAGCCGTGCGCCGCGCCCGCAAGCTCCAGCGCAAGAAGCTCCAGCGCGAAGGCCTCCTGCCCGCGCCGGTGAAGCCCAAGCGCCCCTGAAACCCTTCGGGCGGCCCCAACGGGCCGCCAGGATAGGGCCGATAGCGTTTCGCGCCTGGAGCCCGCTCCGGGCGCGTTGTCTTTTCTACGGCGTTAACCAAGTTTTGGCGGGTTTCGGGCGTTTTCTCTGGCAAGGCGCTGTCGGTTGGGAGCGCGATCACGCCGCGACGGCCGCAAGGCCGGCATCCCCGAATTCGGGGCCTCGCGGCAGGCGAAGCACGAAACCGATGAGGCAGAGCATGATCCGAGGCAGTAACTGGTTGGCCGCAGCCGGCATGGCGCTGGCGCTCGCGGGGTGCGACACGGTCTCCAACCTCGGCTCACAGCCCGCCGTCGCCGAGCTCGACACGCGCGACAGCGCCGATGCCAGCGTCAATATCGGCTCGCTCAGCGAGGTCATCTCGCGCAATCCGAATGATCCCAACGCCTACAACACGCGTGGCGCGGCTTATGCCCGCGTCGGCCGCTTCTCGGATGCGATCTCGGATTTCACCAAGGCGATCCAGATCGACCCGAACCTCGCCTCCGCCTACACGAATCGCGGCCTGGCACTGCGCCAGAGTGGCCGGGCCGATTCGGCGCTCGCCGATTTCAACCGTGCCACCACCGCCAACCCGAACTATGCGCCGGCCTATATCGCGCGGGCCAACCTGCTGCGCCAGCAGGGCAACAGCCAGCAGGCGCTGGGCGATCTCAACACCGCGATCCGGCTCAACCCCGAATCGGCGGAAGCCTTCCATGCCCGCGGCCTCGTCTATCAGAAGGAAGGCCAGCACCAGCACGCCGTCACCGATTTCGACTCGGTGATCGACCGCAATCCCTATACCGCCCCGCCCTATATCGCGCGCGGCCAGAGCCTGAACGTCCTCGGCAAATACGATGCCGCGCAGGAGGACTTCACCGCCGCGCTCAATGTCGATAACCGCAATGCCGATGCCTGGGCCGGCCGCGGCTTTGCCTTCGAGAAGCTCGGCAAGAAGGCGGAAGCCTCGGAAGCCTATCAACGCGCGCTGGCGATCGACGGCAACAATGCCCAGGCCCGCGCCGGCTCCTCCCGGCTCGGCGGCGGTGGCGTCGGCGGCTTCTTCCGCAGCTGACGGGATCGGGGGCGCCGTCAGGGACGAGCGCCTGCTCCCTCCCCGATCGCACGGCTCTCCGCTCCCGCGATGCTCCCCGACGCGACCTCGGCCAGGAAACGCCGGATCTCCCCGATCGAGCCGTATCGCGGCAGGTCGGAATGCCGCCCGGCCGGAAAGCGCAGGAAGCGCTTGGGCGCGTTCGCGAGCTCATAGAGCTGCTGCCCCTGGGCGAAGGGAATGACCTGGTCGCGCTCGCCATGCAGCACCAGCAGCGGCGCCTTGACCCGGCCGATGACCGCATCCGAGTGGAACTGGTCCTTCATCAGCAGGCTGAGCGGCAGGTACGGATAGGTCCCTTGCGCCACCGACAGCGTCGAGCGGTAAGGCGCCTCCAGCACCACCGCCTGCAACGGCACTTCGGCGGCGAGCTTCAGCACGACGCCGGTGCCCAGCGACTCGCCGTAGCCGATCAGGTTGCCGGCCCCGAAGCGCGCGGCCGCAACCCCATAGGCCGCCCGCGCATCCTGCAGCAGCCCCTCCTCGCTCGGCGTACCCGAGGAGCCACCATAGCCGCGATAGCTGACGGCGAAGAGCCCGGTGCCATCCTCCGTGAGCCCGCGGAAGCGCTCGATCCGCCCTGGCCGCCCGAGATTGCCGGAATTGCCGTGGAAATAGAGCACGACCGGCTTGCCCGCGCGCGGCGGCACCACCCAGGCGACGAGCCGCTCGCCATCGGCCGTGGCGACGCTGACCTCCTCGGCGGCGGCCAATTCGGCCGAGGCGATGTCGGCTTTCGCCGGATCGCGCGGAAACACGAGCTCGCGCTGGCGCATGTAGAGCGTGCCGAGCACCGCCAGATAGGCCGTAAAGCCCACCAGCAACACCAGTTTCAGCAGACGCATGATCATCGCGCGGCACATGTTCCGAAAACGAAAGGGCCGGCGATAAAGCCGGCCCTTTACAGCAATCCGATGACGGGACGGTGCCCGCTCAGTGAGCCATCGCCTTGACGATCTCGTCGGTGACCTTCTTGGCGTCGCCGAAGAGCATCATGGTGTTGGGGCGGAAGAACAGCTCGTTCTCGACGCCGGCATAGCCCGCCGCCATGCCGCGCTTGATGAAGAGCACGGTCTTGGCCTTCTCGACGTCGAGGATCGGCATGCCGTAGATCGGCGAGGACTTGTCGGTCTTGGCGGCCGGGTTGGTGACGTCGTTAGCGCCGATGACGAAGGCGACGTCGGCCTGGCCGAATTCCGAGTTGATGTCCTCGAGCTCGAAGACCTCGTCATAGGGCACGTTGGCCTCGGCCAGCAGCACGTTCATATGGCCGGGCATGCGGCCCGCGACCGGATGGATGGCGTATTTGACCTCGACGCCTTCCTTCTTGAGCAGGTCGGCCATCTCGCGCAGCGTGTGCTGCGCCTGCGCCACCGCCATGCCGTAGCCCGGCACGATGATGACCTTGCCGGCGTTCTTCATGATGTAGGCGGCGTCGTCCGACGAGCCCTGCTTGACCGGACGGGCCTCGACCGCGCCGCCCGCGCCGGCTGCGGCATCG
Source organism: Allobosea sp. FW305-C-101 (assembly GCF_058783685.1). NCBI lineage: Bacteria > Pseudomonadati > Pseudomonadota > Alphaproteobacteria > Hyphomicrobiales > Alloboseaceae > Allobosea > Allobosea sp. FW305-C-101. Next base: position 297,240 of record NZ_JBYSYT010000002.1, read on the forward strand.
TCGCCGCCGAAGCCGCCGAGGATTACGGAGATGAAGCTCCGGTTCATCGCCTTGCACATGATGTAGGACAGGATCGCGCCCGACGAGCCGACCAGCGCGCCGGTGATGATCAGCGCCATGTTGCCGAGCGTGAAGCCGATGCCGGCGGCAGCCCAGCCGGAATAGGAGTTCAGCATCGAGACGACGACCGGCATGTCGGCGCCGCCGATCGGGATGATCAGCAGCACGCCGAGCACCAGCGAGACCGCGACGATCAGCCAGAAGACGGTGTGGCTCTCGCTCTTGATGAAGATCGCGAGCAGCACCACGAGCGCGATGCCGAGCCCGATATTGATGCCGTGGCGCTGCGGCAGCATGATCGGCTTGCCGCTCATGCGCCCGTCGAGCTTGAGGAAGGCGATGATCGAGCCGGTGAAGGTGATCGCGCCGATCGCGACGCCGAGCGCCATCTCGAACAGGCTGGCGCCCTTGATCGAGCCGACACGGCCGATGTTGAAAGCCTCAGGCGCATAGAGCGCGGCAGCCGCCACCAGCACGGCGGCGAGGCCGACCAGCGAGTGGAAGAAGGCGACGAGCTGCGGCATCTGCGTCATCTGCACGCGCTTGGCCATCACGGCGCCGATGCCGCCGCCGATCGCGATGCCGAGAAGCACGAGCAGCCAGCCGGAGAAGCCGGACGGCGGGAAGAACACCACGGTCGTGACGATGGCGATCGCCATGCCGATCATGCCGTAGCGGTTGCCCTGTCGCGAGGTCGTCGGGTGCGACAGGCCGCGCAGGGCCATGATGAAGAGGACGCCGGAGACGACGTAGAGCAGGGCTGAGAGGTTCGCGGCCATGGCGATCAGCCCTTCTTCTTGTACATCGCGAGCATGCGCTCGGTGACGAGGAAGCCGCCGAAGATATTCACCGAGGCGAGTATCAGCGCGAGGAAGCCGAAGACCTTGGCCCAGATCGGCCCGTCACCGAGCGCGGGCAGGGCTTCGACGCCGACGGCCAGCAAGGCGCCGACGACGATGACCGAGGAGATCGCGTTAGTGACCGACATCAGCGGCGTGTGCAGGGCCGGCGTCACCGACCAGACGACGTAGTAGCCGACGAAGACGGCGAGCACGAAGATCGCGAGGCGGAAGACCGTCGGGTCGACGCCGCCGGTCGCGATGCTGGCCGCGGCCGCGGCCTGGTCGGCATAGCGCTCCGCGAGTTCGGCTGCCTGTTTGGCGAGGGCCGCCGCGTTGCGCGCCTGTTCGAGAGCCTGTTCGGTGGAGGGAGTTGCCATGGTCGGAATTCCTTACGCTCAGGCCTTCGGCGCGAAATTCGGATGGATGACGGCGCCGTCCTTCGTCAGGGCGGTCGCCTTGACCAGCTCGTCGTCCCAGTTCACCGCTAGCTTCTTCTCGGCCTTGTCGATCAGCGTCTCGACGAAGGCGAAGAGGTTCTTGGCGTAGAGCGCCGACGAGGTCGCAGGCAGGCGGCCCGGCACGTTGAGATGGCCGACGATCTTGACGCCGTTATCCGTCGTCACGACCTCGCCCGCCTTGGCCAGTTCGCAATTGCCGCCGCGCTCGACCGCGAGGTCGACGATCACGGAACCGGGCTTCATGCTCTCGACCATCGCCGCCGTGATCAGCTTCGGCGCCGGACGGCCCGGGATCAGCGCGGTGGTGATGACGATGTCCTGCTTGGCGATGTGGCTGGCGGTGAGTTCCGCCTGCTTTGCCTGGTATTCCTTGGACATCTCCTTGGCGTAGCCGCCGGCGGTCTGCGCCTGCTTGAACTCCTCGTCCTCGACGGCGAGGAATTTTGCGCCGAGCGATTCGACCTGTTCCTTGGTGGCGGGACGCACGTCGGTCGCGGTCACGATGGCGCCCATGCGGCGCGCGGTGGCGATCGCCTGCAGGCCGGCGACGCCGACGCCCATGATGAAGATCTTCGCGGCCGGCACCGTGCCCGCCGCCGTCATCATCATCGGCAGCGCCCGGCCGTACTCGGCGGCGCCGTCGATCACGGCGCGATAGCCGGCGAGATTGGCCTGCGAGGACAGAACGTCCATCACCTGCGCACGGGTGATGCGCGGCATGAACTCCATCGCGAAGGCGGCGACATTGGCCTTGGCCAGGGCCTGGACCTGCGCCTCGTTGCCGTAAGGGTCCATCGTCGCGATGACGAGCGCACCGGCCGGCAGGCCAGCGATCTCACCCTCGGACGGGCGGCGCACCTTCAGCACGATCGCCGCGCCGGCGAGCGCTTCCGCCGCCGTTTTGGCGAGCGTTGCCCCTGCCGCCTCATACTCCGCATCGAGGATGCCGGAGGCTTTGCCTGCCCCGGTCTCGACCACGACCTCGGCACCGAGGCCCTTGAACTTGCGGACGGTCTCCGGCGTCGCTGCGACGCGGGTTTCCGCCCCTTGCGTTTCGGCTGGGACAGCAATGCGCATGGCGGGGGCAGGCCTTTCCGGCGTTATGGGGAGACGGTCAGAGCAGGAGCAGCGCGAGCAGCATCAGGACGAGCGCGACGAGCGGCGCACGCCAACCGACCGACGGGGCGGCGATACCAACGCCGGTCCCGAGGACGGCAAGCAGCGTGCCGATCAGCGCCGTGCCCCAGGCATGCTTCGTGCCACCGACGGCGAGCGCCGCGACGATGGCAAGGCAGGCGACCGTTCCGACCTCGGCGAAATGAATGAACCCGGTATAGGTCCGCTCGTGCTCGGGATAGTCCATCGCGGGAGCGTCGGCGTGATGGGCGTGGTCGGCCATGGTCTCGATCCTGAAAAAGACACAGTCTCTCTAAGCCTGTAGCGCACCCGCGACGCACGGGCAACGCGGCAGCGTGCTGCAACCGTGGAGCGTGGCGCGGCCACACCGCACTCATCCTCTTTAGCGGCGATATCGAAGCGATTCAATCGATTTAGATAGAAGGATATTCTCTCGTTGCCGCTGTTTTTGAAGCGATTAACGCCAGTCCGCATCGACGGCAGCGTCACCTCGCAAATCCGCCTATACTGGATCGTCGAACGGAGACACCGGTGGGCGATCCGACCAAGCAAGCTGCGAAAGATCACCTGACGGACCTCGGCCCTGCCCTGCGCGAGAAGGCGAAGCGCTGGTTCGCCGAGGCGCGTGAGCAGACGAAGCGCGATGACGAGGATATCGCGCGATGGCGCCACACCTCCGGTGGCGGTGACGGCGGAAGCGCGGGCTTCGGCGACGACTGTGGCGGAGGCGATGACGGCGGGGGTGGGGGCGACTGAGCGACGCGAGGCTAGGACTTCAAGCCCGCCGCGACCAAAGCCGCGCCCTGTCGCTCGGCAACGCGCTCAACCGAAAACCCCTCGATTTCCGCCTCGAACAACCGGTGGAAGTTCAATTCGGCGTCGAGATGCAGGAAGACGCCGCCGAGCCCGATCGCGGCGCGGTCCATGAACACGAACTCGCGCGGCACCGTCACCGGCCCGCGCGCCTTCAGGGCCTGATGCACCTGGAAGGCCTGCTTGCGCCCGTATTCGGCCGGACTGACATCCTCGGCGATCCGCCTCACCCGATCCTCCAGCAGCGGCCCGTAGATGAATCGCGCCCAGATGTTCAGGGTATCGACGAGCTCCTTGGTCAGGCCCTTGAAGCCCCAGGTCTGGTAGGCATGGACGACGCGGGCCTCCTCGCCGTCGCGCAGGCCCTTGTAGAGATCGACCACGCCGCCGACGAAGCTCTCCGGGAAGATCCGGATGCAGCCATAGTCGAGCAGGTTGATTCCCTGCGGCTCGCCGCCCTCCGAGAACACGGTGTAGTTCCCGAGATGCGGATCGCCGTGGATGACGCCGTGATGGCTGAACGGACGCCACCACGCCTTGAACATCGCGGTCGAGATCCGGTCGCGCACCGTCTGCCCGTCCTGCTTGTGCGAGAGGATCGGGCTGCCGTCGAGCCAATGCATCGTCAGCAGCCGCCGGGTCGACAATCCCGGCTCCAGCGCCGGCACGCGCACCTCCGGCGTATCCGACAGGATAGCCCGATAGAGCGCGGCATGCTTGGCCTCGCGCTTATAGTCGAGTTCCTCACGGACCCGGGCACCGATCTCCTTGGCGATCTCGGTCGTGTCGATCACCGCGCCCATGCGCCGGTGCAGCGAGAACAGCACCTCGAGCTGCGCGATATCGGCTTCCACCGCCGATTCCATGTCGGGATATTGCAGCTTGCAGGCGAGCGCCGCGCCGTCGAGCGTCGTCGCGCGATGCACTTGCCCCAGCGAGGCCGCTGCCGCCGGCTTCAAATCGAACTCGCCGAAGCGCTCGCGCCAGCTGGCGCCGAGCTCGGCCATCATCCGGCGCTTGACGAAAGCCGCGCCCATCGGTGGCGCCTGCGATTGCAGCTTCTGCAACTCGGCGGCGTATTCCGGCGGCACGACATCGGGAATGGTAGCGACGAGCTGCGCCACCTTCATGATCGGGCCCTTCAGGCCGCCCAGCGCCTTGGCCAGCGCCTCGGCATTGGTGGCGTCGCGCCCCTCGACGCCGAACAGCCGCGCCCCCGCGATCCGGGCCGCGACCCCGCCGACATTGGCGCCGACGCGGGCATAGCGCGCCGCACGGGCTGAGAATCGGTTGGCTTCGGCGTCGCGTTCGGACATGCGGATAGTGCTTTCGCTGTTCCTGCCCACCTCATGTAGGCACCGGCAGGCCCCACGCCAATGCGACAAGCCGCGCTAGGCTTCTTGCCCCGCCAGCAGGCAGATGCGCCGCGCCACCTCGTAGGAGGTCTCGAAAGCCGGCAGCGGCAGGAACTCGAAGCGCGAGTGGAAATTATGCGCGCCGGTGAAGAAATTCGGCGTCGGCAGGCCGCGCGCCGAGAGCGCCGCCCCGTCCGTGCCGCCGCGCATCGGGATCAGCTTCGGCGCGATCTGCAACTCTGCCAGCGCCGCCATCAGCAAGTCGACCGAGCGCCGGTCCTCGCCCAGGCTGTCGGCGATATTGCCGTAGACATCGTTGACCTCCGACGTGACGCGCCCGGTCGGATAGCGCCGGGCGATCTCCGCCGCGACCTCGCCGATCCGGCGCTTGCGTGCCGCAAAGGACGTCTTGTCGAAATCCCGGATATTAGCCCTGAGCACCGCCTCGGCCGGCGTGGCGACGAGTTCGAGAAACCAGGTGTAGCCCTCGCGGCCAGCCGTGTTCTCCGGCGTCTGCGCCCGGTCGAAAGCGGCCATATAGTCCTGCGCCATCAGGATCGGGTTCACCAGAACGCCCTTCGCCGACATCGGATGGGCGGTGACGCCGGTGAAGACGATCTCGGCCATGGCGGCGTTGAAATTCTCCCAGACGACCTCGCCGACTTCGCAGCTGTCGATCGTATAGGCGAAATCGCAGTCGAACCGGGCGAGATCAAGCGCCTTGGCGCCGCGCAGGCCGATCTCCTCGTCCGGCACGAAAGCGACGAGGATGTCGCCATGCTCGTCCTCGGGACGCAGCTCCGCCAGCAGCGTCATCACGATCGCGACCGCCGCCTTGTTGTCGGCGCCGAGCACGCTGGTGCCGTCGCTGAAGACGATCTCGCTGCCCATGTAGGGAGCGATCTCGGGATGCTCGGCGACGCGCAGCCAGATGTCCTTCTCCGCATTGAGGCAGAGATCCTCGCCCTCGAATCGCAGCACCTGCGCCTTGATCACCGGCGACAGTCCGACATCGACCGTATCGACATGGGCGATGAAGCCGATGCGCGGCGCGCCGGGCTTGGTGCCGCGTTTCAGCGCCGTCACCGTGGCATGGTCGTCGATGACGACATTCTCCAGCCCGAGCGCACGCAGCTCCTCCGCGAGCAGTTCGGCCAGAGCCTGCTGGCCCGGCGTGCTCGGCAGGCTCGTCGCCTTCATGTCGCTCTGGCTCTCGATCGCGACATAGCGCAGGAACCGTTCGAGCAGTTTGTCGCGCAGGCTCACAGCGCTTCTCCCTTCGCCTGTCGCGTCAGCCACCCCCGCACCTCGGCCGCGCTGGCAGGCTTCCCGCCGGCGGCCTCGACCAGGCGGACCGTGTCCGCGATCAATTCACGATTCGTCTTGTCGCAGCCGAAAGGCGCATCCTCCAGCCCGCCGCGGACATGGACGCCCCGCGCCACGGCCGGGCCGATGAGATCGCGGAGATCGACGCCGAGCCCGGCGATCATCACCGGTGCCTCCGGCGCATCCTCGGCCAGCAGCCTGAGATGCGCCTCCAGCGCCCATTCGCGCGGCGGAAAACCCCAGGCGAAGGCCTCCGAGAACATCAGCCGGTAGATCGGCATCGGCATGCCCGGATAGGCCTTGGCCAAAGCCGCGCCGAGCCTTGTGAAGCCGGGCTCGTAGGTCGCATAGCTCGGATGGACCTTGTGACGTTCAGCCACCGCCATCCCCTCGCGGATATGCTCGCCCGGATTCTGATAGATGAAGCCGGCCTCGCCTTGCGGGATGCCGGCGAAGGTCGTCCAGTTGCAGGAGCCGGGATCGAGCACGCCCCATTCGGCCAAGCCACGCTTCGCCAGCTCTTCGAGATGGGTGTAGCGGCCCGACCCGACCATGTCGCCGGCATAGCCCGAGCCGAGGATCGGGATCGTCGGATAGACGATGGCGTCGACCCTGGCCCGAATGCCCTCGATCGCCTGCGCATAGAGTTCCCAGTCGTCGCGCTGGCGCCCGGTCGCCATATCGTAGACATGCAGATGCACGATCGCCGCACCCGCCTCCACGGCCGCGATGCCATCCGCGACGATATCGGGAATGCTGATGGGAATGCCGGGCTGGCGCTCTTGGCCCCAGGGACCGTTGATCGCGGCCTCGACCCAGATCGGCTTGGTCATGCCGGCATGTCCTTCGGCCAGTTGTCGCGGATCCAGCGCGTCAGCCCGTCCTCGTCGACCTCGCCTGCCGCAAGTGCGAGGATCGCGGCGGCAGCATCCGCCTGCGACGGCGCGAAGGCGACGCCATTGAGGCGCAGAAACGTCATCATCGCGAGGAAGGCGACGCGCTTGTTGCCGTCGATGAAAGGATGATTGCGCGCGATCGCGAAGGCATAGGAGGCCGCTAGCGCTGCAAGATCGGTCTCGCCATAGGCGAAGCGATTGATCGGGCGCGCGAGCGCCGATTCGAGCAGGCCCGCGTCACGAATGCCGTCAGGCCCGCCGAAGAGGACGAGCTGCTCGGAATGGATGTCGCAGACCGACTCGAACGGAAGCCAGAGCGGCTCCGTCACTTGGCAAGCTCTCGCAACGTCCCGGCATAGTCCTTCATGGCCTTCCGTGCGATCGCCATCGCACGCGCATGAATATTGTCATGCCGCTGCAACTTGAGAGCTCCTTCAGGCTGCCGGACTAACTCGAGCTTGTCGCCCTCGCTGAACCCGAGTTGCGCCAGCAACTCCTTCGGCAGAATCAGTCCCAGAGAATTGCCGATCTTGCGAATCTGCAGGACAGTCGCCTCGGTCTCCTCGACCTTCTTCAGCTCGCTCATCGCCTCAACCCTCCATGTTCTACAAAATGTATAACATGGGACGGGCACCGCGGCGACTCCTCCCCTTCCGCCAGGATGCCCTTCTTCCCACACCGGATGCGTCTGCCCGCCGCTTGCCAGTTCCGGTCATCGCACGCCTAATCGGGCCTCTGCGAACAGGCCGAGGCCAGACATGCTCGAACGCGGCACCACCTATGACGACACGCTGCGACGCTTCGCCTGGCGCATCCCGGAGCGCTTCAATATCGGCACGGCCTGCTCGGATGCCCATGCGGACGGCTCAGGCAGACCGGCGCTGATCTTCGAGGAGGACGGGGGTAAGGTCGCGACGCTCTCCTTCGACGATCTCGCCCGCGCCTCGAACCGCTTCGCCAACCTCCTCGCCCATCACGGCATCGGGCCGGGCGAGCGCGTCGGCATCCTCCTGCCGCAATCGCCGCAGACCGCGATCGCTCATCTCGGTGCCTATAAGCTGGGCGCGATCGCCCTGCCGCTCTTCATCCTGTTCGGTCCCGAGGCGCTGGAGCATCGCCTCGGCCATAGCGGCGCCAGCGTGCTCGTCACCGACGCGGAGAATATCGGCAAGGTCGAGGCAATCCGCGACGCCCTGCCGAACCTGCGGAAGATCTTCGTCGTCGGCGACGCCGTCCATCTCGACTTCGAGGCGGAGATGGCGAAGGCCTCCGACCGCTTCGCCGCCGCCGACACGCGCGCCGATGATCCCGCCGTGATCATCTACACCTCCGGCACGACGGGTAAGCCGAAGGGCGCGCTGCATGCCCACCGCGTCCTGCTCGGCCATCTGCCGGGCGTTCAATTGCCGCAGGAATTCTTCCCGCAGCCGGGCGATGTGTTCTGGACGCCGGCCGACTGGGCCTGGATCGGCGGCCTGCTCGATGTGCTCCTGCCCAGCCTCTATTGCGGCGTGCCGGTACTCGCCTCCCGCGCTCGCAAATTCGATCCCGAAGCCGCCTTCGCGCTGATGGCACGGCACAAGGTCCGCAACGCCTTCCTGCCGCCGACCGCGCTCAAGCTGATGCGGCAGGTCGTCAATCCCAAGCGCTTCGGTTACGAGATGCGCTCGATCGGCACCGGCGGCGAGACGCTCGGCGCCGACATGCTCGACTGGAGCCGCGAGACCTTCGGCTTCCCGGTCAACGAGTTCTACGGCCAGACCGAGGCGAACCTCCTCGTCGCCAATTGCGCGAGCCTCTATCCCGTGAAGCCGGGCTCGATGGGCCGCGCCGTGCCCGGCCATCGCGTCACGGTGATCTCGCCCGAAGGCCAGGAACTGCCTGATGGCGAGCAGGGCCTGATCGCCGTCGCCAGACCCGACCCCGTGATGATGCTGGAATACTGGAACCAGCCCGAGGCCACGGCGGCGAAGTTCATCGGCGACTGGCTCGTCACCGGCGATAGCGGCTCCCGCGACGAGGAGGGCTATTTCTGGTTTCAGGGTCGCGACGACGACATCATCTCCTCGGGCTCCTACCGCATCGGGCCGGGCGATATCGAGGACTGCATCATCCGCCACCCGGCTGTGCTGATGGTCGCGGTGGTCGGCGTGCCCGATCCCGTCCGCACCGAGATCGTCAAGGCCTTCGTCCTGCCGAAGCCGGATGTCACGCCGACGGCCGAGCTGGCGAAGGAAATCCAGGCCTTCGTGCGCGACCGGCTGGCGGCCTACCAGTATCCGCGCGAGGTCGAGTTCGTAACGGAGCTGCCGCTGACCGCAACCGGCAAGATCATGCGCAAGGATCTGCGCAACCGGGAGATCGCGAAGCAGCGGGGCGGTTGACGCTTCGCGGCCTCAGCGCGCCTCCAGCACCAGCTCGAAGGTCATCAGCACCGGGTTGTCGCCGCGCTTCAGGCGCCCGCTCGCCAGCGCGCCGCTATAGTCGACCAGCGCGACATCGATTGCCGCCTCGAATCCGCCCGCACCACACACGATCCGCCCGTCCGTGATCGCAACCTCGGTCGCAAAATTCTCGACCACGCCGCCATCCCTGAACCGCGCGCCGATGGTCGAGCCGACGCCGCCATGGATCACCGCCTCGCGGATGCCGCGCTCTACGCAGAACGCTTCCAGCGTGCCGCAGAAATCGACATTCGGCTTCACGCGCAGCGCGAAGAACCGCCCTGCCCCGGCACCACCTGATCCGGCGGACACCGGCCCGAACAGCTTGAAATGCGTCTCGCTATCCGGCTCGGCCGTGAACACCGCGCCGTCGAGCCCGACCGCCTGCAGCGTGATCGTCTCGGCGACCATGGTCTCGTCCGGCAGGATATGCCCGCCGCTGCGCTTGCGGTCCCCTTCCACCCACAGCGCATGAGCATGGAAGAACGGCGCGCCATCGCGCTGGCCGAAGGTCATCGCGCCGACCTCGATCCGCGCGCCGCCTTCCGGCCGGAACGTCTCGCTGTAGAAGGCCGCATGCTCGGGCGTCTTCGACAGCGCCGGCATCACATAGGCGAAGGGCGAGAGCCGGAGCCCGTCGAGCTTCACCACGCCCGAGGCGAAACCCGCAGCCGCAAAACCGCTCCTGACCGCCTCCAGCAACAGCACACCGGCCGGCAGTGTCAGCGAGAAGGCGCGCCCGCCGCATTCCACCCACTGGATACGCTCGGGCGTGCCGGTGCCGGGCTGCTGGATGCGCCTCACGACGTCTTCCCCTTCAGGACATCGAGCTCGCCGCGCTTTTCCAGCTCGTCCTTGACGAGGCGCTTCGGCACCTTGCCATAGCCCGATTTCGGCAAGGCATCCCAGAACAGGAAGCGCTTCGGCATCTTGTAGCGGGCGATCTTCGGCCCGAGGAAATCCGCGATCTCGGCTTCGGTCGCGTTCTGGCCCGGCCGGTTGACGCAGACGGCAATGCCGATCTCGCCCCAGACCGGATCGGGCACGCCGAGCACGGCGACCTCGGCGATCGCGGGATGGGTCAGGATCTTCTCTTCGATCTCGCGCGGGTAGATGTTCGAGCCGCCGGAGATATACATGTCCGAGGCGCGGCCGGTGATGTAGACGAAGCCCTGTTCGTCCATATGGCCGAGATCGCCAGTGCGGAACCAGCCATTGCGGAAGGATTTCGCATTGGCTTCCGGGTTGTCGTAATAGCCGGCGAAGACGGCAGGCCCGATCACGCAGATCTCGCCCTGCACACCCGGCTCGACCTCTTTTCCCTCATCGTCCTGGATCTGCACCTGCATGCCCGTGCGCTCGAAACCGCAGGTGCCAATACGGGCATTCGGGCCGTCCTCGGCCTCGTGCAGGGCCGGCGGCAGCACGGTGATGTTGCCGGTGACCTCGCCCAGCCCGAAATACTGCACGATCACCTTGCCGAGCTTTTTCAGCGCCGCCTTCTGGTCCTCGCGATACATCGGCGCGCCCGCATAGATGATGTAGCGCAGGCTCGAATGATCATGCTGGTCGACGGCAGGATGCTCGACCAGCATCTTCAGGATCGTCGGCACGGTGAAGATGTTGCTGACGCGGTGCTTCGCGATCAGCCGGTAGGCCTCGTCGATATCGAAGCGCTCGGTCGGCAGCAGGATCGAGGTCGCGCCGCGCGCCGAGATCATTAGCTGGTGCACGCCCGCGCCATGCGAGAGCGGCGCCACGACCAGCGAGGCGTCGGCTTCGGTCGAGCCGGGCACGAGGTCGCAGAGATGGTTGGTGATGACGAAGCCCATCTGGCCATGCGTCAGCACCGCGGCCTTCGAGCGCCCGGTCGTGCCCGACGTGAAGAAGAACCAGCAGGGATCGTCATGCTCCACCGCGGCGTTCTCGACGCGCTCGCCGCGATGGCGCGCTATCACGGCGCCGACCTCGTCCTCGCCGACAGCGGCATCCCCGATCCGCCAGATGAACTCGGGCGCCGGGCTCGCGGCAGCAACCGCCGCCGCATGCTCCGGGAAATCGCCATGGCAGAGGAAGCCCTTCGCGCCGGAAGCCGTGGCGAGATAGGCGACCTCGTCGGGCAGCAGGCGGAAATTCGTCGGCACCCAGACGGCGCCCAGCCGGAAGGTCGCGAACATCGATATGAACATCGCGTCGCAGTTCTTGGAATGGACCAGCAGGCGGTCGCCCTTGCCGATACCGCGCGCCCGCAGGCCTGCCGCGAGAGCCGAGGCTTGCGCATCGATCTCGGCCCAGTCGAGGACCTTCTCGCCCCAGATGAAGGCGGGATGCGTAGGCAGGCGCCGTGCATTCTGCGTCGCGATATGGGCGAGGTTCATCACGCGCCGGGTCATCGGCACGACGCCCCCGGTCGGGGTTGTGGTTGCAGAGCTCATTTTGCGGCTCTCCCTGTCTCGATGGATCGCGGGGCGGCAGGCGCGGTCGGCCGCGCAGCCCCTTTGGATACGAACATCTGCTTGAGCAGCGCTTCCAGCCGCTCGGCCTCGCGGGCCAACGGCACCGCAACCTCCGCTTGCCGGCCGGGCGTCATCCGGCTGTCGATCGCCGCGATGGACAACGCGCCCGCGACGCGCCCGTCGGGATAACGGAAGGCCCGCCCGATGCCCCATGAGCTGGCGACGAGCCGGCCGGGATTGAGCGAAAAGCCGCGGGCGCGCGTCGCCGCGATATCGACCCGCAAAGCCTCGGGTGCGAAGCCTGGATAGCGCGCCAGCAGCGCCGCTTCATTGGCCGCAATCACCCGGTCCACATCGTCGTCAGGCAGCGCCGCCAGCATGGCGAGCGAGCCCGCGCCGACGCCGAGCGGATGCTGGTCGCCGGCCTGCAAGGCATGGGTGCGCACCGGATAGGTCCCCTCCTCCCGGTGCAGGCAGATCGCGTAATTCTCGCGCCGAACCGTGAGGAAGCTCGTATCCTGCGTCTCGGCCGAAAGCCGCCTCAGGCCGTCCATCGCGATCTCAAGCAGGCCGTGGCGACGCGCCGCCAGCACGCCGAGCACGAAGGCCTCTTCGCCCAGGCAATAGCGCCGCGTCAGCGGCTCCTGCTCGACGAGCCCCGCCCGCATCAAGGCCATGAGCAGGCGCCGCGTCGTCGGCTTGTTGAGGCCGCTGCCGGAGACGATCTCGCCGAGCGGCAAGCCTTCGGCCGGCTCCCGCCCGATCAGCGAGAGCAGCCCAAGAGCGCGGTCGACGCTCTGCGAGCCGGACAACCCGGCTTCCGGCACGGAATTCTGCGGCAAGCGCTCCTCCAGATGGTCCATGATATGGACCTTATTCTTATCTCCCAACCGTAGATGGGCGCTTTGCGGATTGCAATGCCGCCCCCCTCGTGTAATCTGCGGCCCGTCCCGCTGCCCGGCTATTCACAGTGTGGACCGCAATCGACGCCGACGACACACAAGATCGGCGCGAAGGGAGGAACGGAACGATGGCCCTAAGGGCTCCACACAGCACGGGTGCAGTGCGCCTGACGACCGGCATCTGAGGCCACCGCATGGTCGATGTCGTCGATACGCTGCATATCCCAGAGAACCTGAGCGAGAACGAGGGCGCGCGCCCCGGCTCCGCCATCATGCGCCCGGTCGAGATCGTCGCAGCGACACTCGTCGCCTTCATCATCGGCGTGCTGCTGCTCGGCGTGATCTCGCGCTACGTCTTCTCGCTGCCCTTCGTCTGGGTCGACGAGGTCGCCTCGATTTGCTTCATCTGGCTCGCCATGCTCGGCGCCGCCATCGCCGTCGATCGCAATGAGCATCTGCGCCTGACGCTTTTCGTCGGCATGATGCCGCCGCGTCTGCGCGAATTCGTCGAGACGCTGGCACTCATCGCCGTTGCCGCCTTCCTGGCGGCGATGGTCTACCCGGCCATCGATTACGCGGTGGAAGAGAGCTACGTCACCTCGGCCGCGCTCAACATTCCCGTCAGCTGGCGGGTCTCGGCGATTGCGGTCGGCATCGCGCTGATGCTGCTCTTGACGATCCGCTATGCCTTCAAGACCGGGCGTCTCGCGGATATCGCGGCCTCGGCTCTGATCATCGGCGGGTTCGGCCTCGCCTTCTGGCTGCTGGGGCCGACGCTGAAGACCCTCGGCTACTACAATATCCTGATCTTCCTGGTCTGCGTCGTCGCCGCCTGCCTCGTTGCCGGCGTTCCGATCGCCTTCTGCTTCGGGCTGGGTACGCTCGCCTTCCTCGCCTTCTCGACCAATGTCCCGATGATCGTGATGATCGGACGGATGGACGAGGGCATGTCGAGCCTCATCCTGCTCTCGGTACCGATCTTCGTGCTGCTCGGCTGCATCCTCGACGCCACCGGCATGGGCAAGGCGATCGTCGATTTCCTGGCCTCCCTGCTCGGCCATGTCCGCGCCGGCATGTCCTATGTCCTGCTCGGCTCGCTCTATCTCGTCTCGGGCATCTCGGGCTCCAAGGTCTCGGACATGGCGACGGTCGCGCCCGCGCTCTTCCCGGAGATGAAGCGCCGCGGCTACAAGCCCAAGGACCTGATCGCGCTGCTCTCCACCGGCGCGGCGATGGCAGACACCGTACCGCCCTCGATCGTGCTGATCGTGCTCGGCTCCGTCGCCGGCGTCTCGATCGCCGGCCTGTTCAATGCCGGCTTCGTCATCGCCGGCGTGCTGCTCGTCGCGCTCGCCGGCCTTGCCCGCTGGAAGGCGGCGGCGGAGGACATGAAGGGCGTGCGCCGCGCGCCACTCGCGGTGATCGGCAAGGTCGCGCTCGTCGCGGCCCCGGCGCTGGTCCTGCCCTTCATCATCCGTGCCGCGGTCGGCGGCGGCGTCGCGACCGCGACCGAGGTCTCGACCATCGCGGTGCTCTATGCGCTGGTCATCGGCATCGTGCTCTATGGCGGCATCAGCCCGCGCAAGTTCTACCAGATGCTGGTCGAGACGGCGGCGCTTTCCGGGGCGATCCTGGTCATTCTCGGCACGGCGCTCGCCATGGCCTGGGCGCTGACCCAGACCGGCTTCGCCCGCGACCTCGCGGTCTTCATGGCGAACCTGCCCGGCGGCTGGCTCTCCTTCATGGCGGTGACCATCGTCGTCTTCATGATCCTCGGCTGCGTGCTGGAAGGCCTGCCGGCGATCGTGCTGATGGCGCCATTGATGTTCCCGATCGCCAAGAATCTCGGCATCAACGACGTGCACTATTCGATGGTCGTGGTCACCGCGATGAATATCGGCCTGATGGCGCCGCCGATCGGCATCGGCTTCTACATCGCCTGCAAGATCGGCAACGTCTCGCCCGACGAGGCGATGGGCGCGATCTGGCCCTATCTCATCGCCCTGATCGTCGGCCTCATCGTCATCGCCCTCGTGCCCGGTCTCTCGACTTGGGTGCTGTGAAGCTCACAACAAGAAACCAGACAATCCCCGAGGAGAAACGCTCATGACCATTTCGCGCCGTACATTGCTCCAGGCTTCGGCCGCCGCCTCCGCGCTCGGTACCTTCCATATCGGCCGCGCCAATGCCCAGGCCGCCGAATTCACCTACAAATACGCCAACAACCTGCCCGTCGCGCACCCGCTGAACGCCCGCGCCAACGAGGCGGTGGCGAAGATCAAGCAAGAGACCAACGGCCGGGTCGACATCCAGATCTTCCCAAACAACCAGCTCGGCTCCGACACCGACATGCTGAGCCAGGTGCGCTCGGGCGGCGTCGAGTTCTTCACGCTCTCGCCGCTGATCCTCTCGACGCTCGTCGCCAACGCCTCTCTCTCCGGCATCGGCTTCGCCTTCCCGAACTACGACGCGGTCTGGAAGGCGATGGATGGCGAGCTCGGGACCTATGTCCGCGGCCAGATCGGCAAGGCCAATCTCGTCGTCATGGACAAGATCTGGGACAACGGCTTCCGCCAGATCACCTCGTCAAAGGGCCCGATCAACACGCCCGAGGATCTCAAGGGCTTCAAGATCCGCGTGCCGGTCTCGCCGCTCTGGACCTCGATGTTCACCGCCTTCCAGTCGGCCCCGGCCTCGATCAACTTCGCCGAGGTCTACACCGCGCTGCAGACCAAGGTCGTCGACGGCCAGGAGAACCCGCTCGCGATCATCGCGACGGCCAAGCTCTTCGAGGTGCAGAAGTACCTCTCGCTGACCAACCACATGTGGGACGGCTTCTGGTTCCTGGCCAACCGTCGCGCCTGGGAGCGCCTGCCGGAAGACCTGCGCGCCATCGTCGCCAAGAACATCAATGCCGCTGCGCTCCTGGAGCGCGAGGACGTCGCCAAGCTCAATGCCGGCCTGCAGGGCGAGCTCGCCTCGAAGGGCATGACCATCAACGAGACCAAGGCCGACGCCTTCCGCGATGCCCTGCGCAAGGCCGGCTTCTACGCCGAATGGAAGAAGAAGTACGGCGATGAGGCCTGGGCGATCCTGGAGAAGGCCGTCGGCAGCTCGCTGAGCTGATCGACAGCCACCCTCATCATCGGGCGCCGGACACGACCATAAGGCGCGGGGAACCCTCTCCTTACAGGAGAGGAAATCCCGCGCCCTTCTCGTCCCTCATCGAAAGAACACCACATGGCCGACCGGCTGAAGGGCAAGATCGCCATCGTCTTCGGCGCCGGCTCCTCCGGCCCCGGCTGGGGCAACGGCAAGGCCGCGGCCGTCGCTTATGCTCGCGAGGGCGCCGGCGTCGCCTGCATCGACCTCAACCGCGATGCCGCTGAAGAGACCGCCGCGATCATCGCCGGCGAGGGCGGCAAGGCTCTCGCCCTCGCCGCCAATGTCACCGACCTCGCCTCGGTCGAGGCCTGCGTCGCCGCGACCGTCCGGCATTTCGGCCGCATCGACATCCTCCACAACAATGTCGGCGTCACCCATATGGGCGGCCCGGTCGAATTGTCGGAGGAGCAGTTCAACGCCTCGCTCCAGCTCAATCTCGGCTCGGTCTATCGCTGTGCCAAGGCCGTCATTCCGGAGATGCTGAAGGCCGGCGGCGGCGCCATCGTCAACATCTCGTCTCTCGCCGCCATCCGCTGGACCGGCTACCCGTACTTCGCCTATTACGCGACGAAGGCGGCTGTGAACCAGGCGACGGTCGCGCTCGCGATGCAATACGCAAGGCAGGGCATCCGCGCGAACTGCATCATGCCCGGCCTGATCGACACCCCGCTGATCTACAAGCAGATCTCTTCGCAATACGCCTCGGTCGAGGAAATGGTCGCCGCCCGCGACGCGCAGGTTCCGATGGGCAAGATGGGCACCGCCTGGGACATCGCCAACGCCGCGATCTTCCTCGCTTCCGACGAGGCGAAGTTCGTCACGGGCGTCTGCCTGCCGGTCGATGGCGGCCAGAGCTGCACCGCCGGCTTGCCGGGGTAGTCCATTGTCGAGCGTTCATTCCTCCTTTGGAACGCTTGCTCCATTTCCGCTTCGCTGCCAGAACTGTCGCAACAGGGACGGCAACGGGAACCCAGGATGAGCGAAACCGCCGTTGCGGAGCTACCGCGCGACTTCGACGAGTTGCGCGCATCGATCCTCGCCCAGCGCGAGAGCCTGCCCAAGCGCATCGCCCAGATCGCGGCCTATGCCCTCGACAATCCCGACGAGATCGCTTTCGGCACCGCTGCTAGCATCGCGATCTCGGCCGGCGTCCAGCCCTCCACCCTGATCCGCTTCGCCCAGCATCTCGGCTTCGACGGCTTCACCAGCCTGCAAAGCGTCTTTCGCGAACGGCTGCGCGAGCGCAATTCGAGCTATGAGGAACGCCTCAACACGCTGCGGGTCGGCGACGGCACGGCGGCCGGCAATCACCGCATCCTCGACGGCTTCCTCACCGCCTCGCGCAAGTCGCTCGACGTGATGAGCCGCACCCTCGACGAGGCGACACTCGACCGCGCGATCGACGTGCTCGCTCGCGCCGAGACGATCTATATCCTCGCCCGGCGCCGCTCCTATCCGGTGGCGAGCTATCTCGCCTATGCGCTCGGCAAGCTCGAAGTCCGCAACCAGCTCGTCGAGTCGGCCGCCGGCCTCGATCCGGAGATCATCGCCTTCGCCACGCCGAAAGATGCCGTCCTCGTCATCAGCTTCTCGCCCTATGCGCCGGCCACGATCGAGGATGCGCGCGGCCTGGCCGAGCGCGGCGTGCCGCTCGTCGCGATCACCGACAGCGCCTTCTCCCCGCTCGCCAGCATCGCCAAGCTTTGGTTCGAAGTCGCCGAGGCGGATTTCGGCGGATTCCGCACGCTGGCCTCGACCATGGCGCTCTCGATGGCGCTGGCGGTTGGCGTCGGCGAGGCGCGCCGGGCCGGGCGTAGCAAGGGTCGACGCGGCGGAGCCGCCTAAAGCTTAGGGAATGTACATTCCGCATTGACGAGAAGCTGGAATTATTATTTCATTCCGGCAACAGGGCCGTTCGGCTCCAATGACCAGCGCAGCCGGGAGAAAGACATGACGGGACCGCTCGGCGGATCGACGCAGGCGCTCGACGTCATCACCATCGGCCGCGCCTCGGTCGATCTCTACGGCCAGCAGATCGGTTCGCGGCTGGAGGACGTCACCTCCTTCGCCAAATCGGTCGGCGGCTGCCCCGCCAATATCGCCATCGGCACAGCCCGGCTCGGCCTGCGCTCGGCCCTGCTCACCCGCGTCGGCAACGAGCAGTTCGGCCGCTTCCTGCGCGAGCAGCTTGCGCGCGAGGGCGTCAATCTCGACGGCCTCAAGACCGACCCGGAACGCCTGACCGCGCTCGCCATCCTCTCGGTCGAGAGCGACAAGTCCTTCCCGCTGCTGTTCTATCGCGAGAACTGCGCCGACATGGCGCTGGAGGAAGGCGATATCGACCCCGCCTTCATCGCGAAGGCCCGCGCCGTCGTCGTCACCGGAACGCATTTCGCCCGCCCCGGCCCGGAGGCTGCCCAGCGCAAGGCAATGAAGCTGATGCACGGCAAAGGCGGCAAGGTCGTGCTGGACATCGACTATCGCCCTAATCTCTGGGGCCTTGCCGGCCATGATGCCGGCGACAACCGCTACATCGCCTCGCAGGCCGTCTCCGAGCGGATGAAGACGGTCCTGCCCGGCTGCGACCTGATCATCGGCACCGAGGAAGAGGTCCTGATCGCCTCGGGCGAGAGCGAACTCCTGCCCGCACTGAAGACGATCCGCTCGCTGACGCCGGCCACCATCGTGCTCAAGCGCGGCCCGATGGGCTGCATCGTCTATGAAGGCCCGATCCCCGATGACCTCGAGGAAGGCATCATCGGCAAGGGCTTCCCGATCGAGGTCTACAATGTGCTCGGCGCCGGCGACGCCTTCATGTCCGGCTTCCTGCGTGGCTGGCTCGGCGGCGAAAGCTTCGCTACCGCCGCGACCTGGGCCAATGCCTGCGGCGCCTTCGCCGTCTCACGCCTGCTCTGCTCGCCGGAAAGCCCGACCTTCGAGGAGCTGCAATATTTCCTGAAAGAGGGCAGCCCGCATCGGGCGCTCCGCAAGGACGCCGACATCAACCACGTCCACTGGGCGACGACGCGCCGCCGCGACGTACCTTCGCTGATGGCGCTGGCCTGCGATCATCGCTCGCAACTCGAAGAACTCGCAGCGAAGCTCGGTGCCGAACCCGCCCGCATCCGCGACTTCAAAGTTCTGGCGGTCAAGGCCGCGGCGCGCGTCGCCGATGGCCGTCCGGGCTACGGCATGTTGCTCGACGAGAAGCATGGCCGCGAGGCGATGTTCGAATTCGCCCGCCATCCCTTCGCCTGGCTCGGCCGCCCGGTCGAGTTGCCGGGCTCGCGCCCGCTGCGCTTCGAGACGAGCCAGGATATAGGCTCGCTGCTGCCGGAATGGCCGGTCGATCACTGCATCAAGGCGCTCTGCTTCTATCACCCGGACGATTCCGAAGAGCTGAAGCGCGAGCAGCAGGAAAAGCTGCGCGGCCTGTTCGAAGCGGCGCGCAAGGTCGGCCGCGAACTGCTGATCGAGATCATCGCCAGCAAGAACGGCCCGCTCGGCGCTGACACGATCTCCCGTGCTCTGGAGGAAATCTACGCGCTCGGCATCAAGCCCGACTGGTGGAAGCTGGAGCCGCAATCCTCCCCCGCCGCCTGGGCCGCGATCGAGAAGTCCATCGCGAAGCATGATCCCTGGTGCCGCGGCGTCCTGCTGCTCGGGCTCGATGCGCCGGCGGAGGAGCTGGAGGCCGGCTTCGCCGCCACGGCTTCCGCCCCGATCGTCAAGGGTTTCGCCGTCGGCCGCACCATCTTCATGAGCGCGGCTGAAGGCTGGCTTTCCGGCAAGCTCGACGACGAGGCGGCGATCGCCGACATGGCCAAGCGCTTTGAGGCGCTGACCGGCCTCTGGCTTGCCACGCGCGGCCGGAAAGCGGCCTAGCGCATCGGCCCGAAAAGTGGGAACCGGTTTTCGGACCAAGCCGATGCTAAGAAGACTCCCGACCGGAGACAGATCATGAGCACCGTCCGCCTCACCATGGCGCAGGCGCTGACGCGCTTCCTCGCCGCGCAGATGACCGAGATCGACGGGCAGCGCCTGCCGATCTTCGGTGGCGTCTGGGCGATCTTCGGCCATGGCAATGTCGCAGGCCTCGGCGAGGCGCTCTGGCATGAGCGCGAGCGCCTGCCGACCTTCCGCGCCCATAACGAGCAGGCCATGGCCCATGCGGCGATCGCCTATGCCAAGGCCAACATGCGCCGCCGCTTCATGGCTGCGACGACCTCGATCGGCCCCGGCGCGACCAATCTCGTCACCGCTGCGGCGCTCGCCCATGTCAACCGCCTCCCGGTGCTGCTGCTGCCGGGCGATGTCTTCGCCAACCGGATCCCCGATCCGGTGCTCCAGCAGGTCGAGGATTTCGGCGACGGCACCGTCTCGGCCAATGACTGCTTCCGGCCGGTCTCACGTTATTTCGACCGCATCACCCGGCCGGAGCAGATCATCCCGGCGCTGACCCGCGCCATGCAGGTGCTGACCGATCCGGCCGAATGCGGCCCGGTCACGCTCGCGCTCTGCCAGGACGTCCAGGCCGAAGCCTATGACTACCCCGAGAGCTTCTTCACGGAGCGTCTCTGGACGCCGCGCCGTCCCCGCTCCGACCGCGACGAACTCAAGGCTGCTGCCGAGGCGCTGAAGGCGGCGAAGAAGCCGCTCATCGTCGCCGGTGGCGGGGTGCTCTATTCCGGTGCCAGCGACGAGCTCGCCCGCTTCTCGGCCGCGACCGGCATTCCCGTCTGCGAGACGCAAGGCGGCAAATCCACCCTGCCGGACGACAACTCGCTCAACATGGCCGCTGTCGGCGTCACCGGCACGGAGGCCGCCAACCGGCTAGCTGCCGAGGCCGACCTCGTTCTGGCGGTCGGCACCCGCCTGCAGGATTTCACCACCGGCTCCTGGGCGCTGTTCGGCGCTGAGCAGAAGGCGATCATCGGTCTCAACATCCAGTCATTCGACGCCGGCAAGCATCGCGCTTTGCCGGTTGTCGCCGATGCCCGCGAGGGCCTCGCCGAACTGGCGCAGGCCATCGGCAGCTGGAAGGCCCCCGAGAGCTGGACGGCCAAGGCCAAAGCCGGCAAGGCCGACTGGCTGAAGGAAGCCGGCAAGGCGACCGCCGCCAGCAATGCCGCCCTGCCCTCGGACGCGCAGGTCATCGGCGCGGTCCAGCGCTCGCTGGGTTCGGACGTCATCCTGCTTCATGCTGCCGGCGGCCTGCCCGGCGAATTGCACAAGCTTTGGCAGGCCGGTGCGCCCGGCTCCTACCATGCCGAATACGGCTTCTCCTGCATGGGCTACGAGATCGCCGGCGGCCTCGGCGCCAAGATGGCCCGGCCCGGCAAGGAGGTCGTCGTCATGGTCGGCGACGGCTCCTACCTGATGCTGAACTCCGAGATCGCGACCTCGGTGATGCTCGGCCTGAAGCTCACCATCGTCCTGCTCGACAATCGCGGCTATGGCTGCATCAATCGCCTGCAGATGGCCACCGGCAGCCAGAGCTTCAACAACCTGCTCAAGGACACCCGGCACGAGACGCTGCCGGAGATCGATTTCGTCCAGCACGCCGCCAGCATGGGCGCGATCGCCGTAAAGGCAGCCTCGATTGCGGAGCTGGAGACGGCGCTGGCGCAGGCCAAGGCCAACACCCGCACGACCGTCGTCGTCATCGACACCGATCCGCTGATCTCGACCGGTGCCGGCGGCGCCTGGTGGGATGTCGCGGTGCCCGAAGTGAGCCAGCGCGAGCAGGTTCGCACGGCGCGGGCGAATTACGACGAACGACGCAAGCGTCAGACCATCGGCAACTGAAGCCGTTCCCATAGGCAAGAAAGACCCGACACATGATCCGCATCGGCGCGAACCCCATCGGCTGGTCGAATGACGACATGCTGGAAATCGGCGGCGACATCCCGCTCGAAACCTGCCTGAACGAGGCCCGCGAGGCCGGCTTCACCGGCATGGAACTCGGCAACAAGTTTCCGCGCGAGGCCGGCAAGCTGAAGCCGATCCTCGACGCCCATGGCCACGCCCTGGTCTCCGGCTGGTACTCGACCGAGTTGCTCGTCCGCGACGTCGCCACCGAGATGGTGGCCGTGAAGGCCCATGCGACGCTGCTGCGCGACATGGGCTGCTCAGTGCTGATCGCCGCTGAGACCTCGAACGCGATCCATTCCGACATCGCCAAGCCGCTTTCGGCCCGGCCCGTGCTGCCGAAGAACCGCTGGGACGATTTCGGCACGCGCTACTCTAATTTCGCCGAGGCGGTGAAGGCCGAATACGGCCTCCAGCTCGTCTATCACCATCACATGGGCACGGTCGTGCAGACCGAAGCCGAGATCGACCGGTTCATGGGCGTCACCAGCCCGGCCGTCGGCCTGCTGCTCGATACCGGCCACGCCACCTGGGGCGGCGGCGACCCGGCCCGCATCATCAGACACTGGAAGGCCCGCATCCACCATGTCCACTGCAAGGACATCCGCGAGGCCGTGATGTGGCGCTCGAACCGCGAGGACTGGTCCTTCCTCGAATCGGTGCTCGCCGGCGTCTACACCGTGCCGGGCGACGGCCTGATCGACTATGTCCGCGTGCTGCGCGAGCTGCAGGGCTATTCCGGCTGGATCGTGGTCGAGGCCGAGCAGGACCCGAAGAAGGCGGAGCCCGCGACCTATGCCAAGCTCGGCCACGCCAATCTCAGCCGCTTCATCAAGGAAGCCGGGCTGGCCTGACAACAACCGTCATTTTCGGGCGCAGCGCAGCGCGGCCTGAGAATCTCCCGACAGAGATGCTCGGGTCGAGCCCGAGCATGACGAGCCATCAGATAGGAAGCAGCCGATGTCCCATCTCAAGGTCAAGCCGCAGGGCACGAGCGGCCGCGTCACCCATGTCACGCCGGAAAATGCCGGCTGGACCTATGTCGGCTTCGACCTGCACCGCCTGAAGCCGGGCGAGACCGTCTCGGCCAAGACCGGCACCCGCGAGACCTGCCTCGTCTTCGTCACCGGCAAGGGGAACGCGACAGCTGACGGCAAGCCCCTGGGCGAGCTCGGCCAGCGGATGAGCCCTTTCGAGGGCAAGCCCTGGTCGGTCTACCTTCCCGAAGGTTCCGACTGGTCCGTCACCGCCACCACCGATCTGGAGCTCGCGGTCTGCACGGCGCCCGGCCTCAAGGGCGGCCTGCCCGTCCGCGTCATCAGCCCGGACGATCTCGGCCAGGAGATCCGCGGCAAGGGCTCCAACACCCGCCACGTCACCAACATCCTGCCGGAGAACGAACCGGCGGATTCGCTGCTGGTGGTCGAGGTCATCACGCCGGCAGGCAATACCTCGAGCTATCCGCCGCACAAGCACGACCAGGACGACCTGCCGCGCGAATCCCATCTGGAAGAGACCTACTATCACCGCCTCAACCCGCCGCAGGGCTTCGGCTTCCAGCGCGTCTATACCGACGACCGCAGCCTGGACGAAGCCATGGCGATCGAGGACGGCGACGTCGTGCTGGTGCCCAAGGGCTATCACCCCTGCGCCACCTGCCACGGCTACGATCTCTATTATCTCAACGTCATGGCCGGCCCGAAGCGGACCTGGAAATTCCACAACGCCGCCGAGCATGAGTGGCTGCTGAAGGGCTGAGCCCCCGCTGTCGAGGCGCGGTTCGGCCGCACCTCAGGGCTTGCACTTGTAGACGGTACCGTTCGTCTCCGGCCCCTTCCACTTGATGTCGGCGACCTTGGTCACGACATGGGTCCCGCCCTGCTCCGCCGCGGCGATCTTCAGGCGCGTGATCACCGAATCGCGCGTCTTGTCGAGCGGCATGATCGACTGGGAGCTGTCCTGTCCGTCGATCTCGCCGAGCTTCGTGCAATTCTCCACAACGCTTTGCGCATCGGTGACGACGACGATGCTGCTGCGCGAAGTATGATAGGCGCAGGCGCCAAGCAGCAGGGCCGGCAAGAGCATGAAAAGGCGGGGCATCGTCAGGTCCGGACTGTGCTGATCGGGTCTGCACCCATGTTCAGCCGCTTCGATGCAAAAGCAAGCCCAGCCGTCGAGAAACCGTTCCGAAGCCACGGCCACCGCCGCAAGCTTCACCGGATTGTCGCGATTGCAGCGGAATTGTCGCGATTTGACGCTGCGAACTTTAACGCAAAGACCGCGTCATTCTTGACCTGCCGTCGCGGCTGCTCTTAAGTCGGATCAGGCCAATGGGAGGCTGAAAAGGATAGAATATGCGTAGCATTCTGATTGTTGGCGCGATGGCCGCTCTCCTCGCCGGTTGCCAGACCGCGCAGGAGTCGATGGCCGACGCCGAAGTGACTTGTGAGTCCCAGGGCTTCCGCCCCGGCACCCGCGCCTATCAGCAGTGCCGTTCGGCGAACTATGTCGAGAACCGTCGCGCCTCGAACGAGGCCGGTTCGGCCGTCGCGGCCGGCGTGGCCGCTGGCGTCATCGGCGGCGCCCTGATCGCTGCCGACAACCGCTCCTACTACCGTGGCGGCTACTACGGCCGTCGTGGCTACTGGTGGTGAGATAACGGGGCGCCTTCCTGAGGAAGATGCCCTTGGAATAGAGAAGCCCTCCGGCGCTTGGCGCCGGAGGGCTTTTTCATGGAATGGGCGGCCCGGTGCCGGGGCCGCGAACCTCGTCAGCGTCGGGCAGCGCGCTTGCGGGCCGGCGCGGCGGGGCGCTCGCTGCCCGAAGCCGAGGTCAGCAGCGAGCCGATGACATAGGCCGCGAGCCCCAGCCCGACCACGACCGCCATCGGTTCGCGCTCCGCCCGCTTCGCCAGCATGCGCCCGCCCCGATCGGCATAGGCGCGCGCCACCGCCGCATAATCGCCGGCACGGTCGGTATAGTCATCCGCGACGTCACGCTGCGAGCGCAGCCAGCTTCCGCCGGATTTCAGGGCGCGGTTACCGGCATCGGCCGCCTCGGAGCCGTAATCCTGGAGCCAGCCGCGCCAGCGCCCGTAATCCGGCTGATAGCGCTCCCAGCCTGATGAAGGCTGACTGCGCAGCGCCGCCCAGGCCACGAGTCCGATACCAGCGAGTCCAAGCCCGAGCGCGGCGAGCGGATGCCGCTCGACGCCCCGCACCACCGCCTGCCCGCTATCGCGGACGGCCTCGAGCGGCTCGGCCTCGTCCCAGGCTTCCTTGGCGCGCTCATAGCCGTCCTTGACCGTTTCGCTGGCCTTGTCGGCGAATTCCGCCGCCTTGCCGCGCAGGCTGCTGACGCTGGCGCCCACGGCCGCGCGCGCCTCGTCATCGGCCTTCGGAACGTCGGGCGGGAAGCTGTTGCTGCTGATCGCCATGGCGGTCTCTCCGTTTCTGAAAGGGGTCATGGCAGAGAACGAAGCGGAGGCGGCCGGGTTCCAGCCCGCGGCAAAACAACTGGGTCACGATTCTTCACCTGTTCGGCCATGACCGCGTCATGATTGGATGCGATTGACCGCGGAACAGGGGCATTCAACGAGAAGGAGAAGCGCATGCATGTTCAGCACCTCCAGATCGCTCACCCGTTCGTTCTCTCCGATCCTGAATGGATCGCGCTTGAGAGCATCGAGGAGGAAACCCGCCACTTCATCTTCGACGAGACGATGCTGCATTCCCTGCAGGATCGCGGCCTCGTCGAGTCGGACGGGACCATCTGGCGGGTCACCCAATGTGGCCAGAAGCGCCTGAGCAACCGCGACTGAGACAGATGAAAGCCCGGTGTGCCGGCAAAAGCGATCGACAATCAGGCCCGCCCTTTCGGCGGGCTTTTTCGTGCGGCGCTGGCAAAGCGCCCGCCACAGGGCCATATACCGGCTTCCTTCCCTTTCCGATGAGCTGACATGGGCAAGCCAGTTTCCATCACCATCTCACATGATCTCGGCCGGGACGCGGCGCTCGCACGCCTGCGCGGCGGCGTCGAGAAGATCCGCGACCGGCTTGGCATGGTCCGGATGCAGCTCGTCGAGGAACGTTGGGAGGGTGACGCCCTGCATTTCGGCGTCGGTGCGCTCGGCCATACCGTCCATGGCCGCGTCGAGGTCGAGGATCAGTTGATCCGCGTCGAGGTGACGCTGCCCTGGATGCTCGCGGTCTTCGCCGAGAAGCTCAAGATCGGCGTCGAGAAGCAGGGCCAGATCCTGCTGGAGAAGCCGAAGGCCTGAATCGCATCGCCTGCCACTCCCGGCGGGCGGAATTTTCGGCAGCGAAAGCCTGAAAAGTCGTACGCCCTTCGGTTGAAATCGCAGCCTCGAAACCCCATGCTCGGATAGTTCAAACAATCTTGATTTCTTGACCTTTCGGATCTGGGAGACCCATGCATCACGGCCCGCTGATCGCCATCATCGTTGCGGGCCTTGGCCTTGCCTTCGTCTTCGGGGCGCTTGCCCAAAAGCTGCGGATTTCCCCCCTCGTCGGCTATCTCATTGCCGGCGTCGCCGTCGGTCCGTTCACACCGGGTTTCGTCGCCGACCAGAACCTCGCCAATGAATTGGCCGAGATCGGCGTCATCCTGCTGATGTTCGGCGTTGGCCTGCATTTCTCCTTGAAGGACCTGCTCTCGGTAAAGGCGATCGCTGTGCCGGGCGCCGTCGTCCAGATCGGCATCGCGACGCTGCTCGGCCTTGGGCTCGGCACACTGCTCGGCTGGAACTGGTTCTCGGGCGCGGTCTTCGGCCTCGCCCTTTCGACCGCCTCGACCGTCGTCCTGCTGCGCTCGCTGCAGGAGCGCCGCCTCGTCCAGACCGAGCGTGGGCGCATCGCGGTCGGCTGGCTCATCGTCGAGGATATCGCGATGGTGCTGGCGCTGGTGCTGCTGCCGGTGCTGGCCGAGATCATCAACGGCACGCCCTCCGGCGGCAGCGCCCCGCTGGCGACCCGCTTCGATCTCGGCGTCTGGGGCGTGCTCGGCCTGACCTTCGCCAAGCTGATCGGCTTCCTCGCCTTCATGCTGCTGATCGGCCGGCGCGTCATCCCCTGGGTGCTGCACTGGGTCGCCCATACCGGCTCGCGCGAGCTGTTCCGGCTGGCGGTGCTCGCGGTCGCGCTCGGCGTCGCCTATTCGGCCGCGACGCTGTTCGGCGTCTCCTTCGCGCTCGGCGCCTTCTTCGCCGGCATGATCCTTTCGGAATCGCCGCTCTCGCAGCGTGCCGCCGAGGAAACCCTGCCGCTGCGCGACGCCTTCGCGGTGCTGTTCTTCGTCTCGGTCGGCATGCTCTTCGACCCCGGCATCATCCTGCGCGCGCCCGGCCCCCTGCTCGCGACGCTCGCCATCATCCTGATCGGCAAATCCGTCGCGGCCTGGCTGATCGTGCGCGCCTTCGGCCGTTCGCAGTCGGTCGCGCTGACCATCTCGGCCTCGCTTGCGCAGATCGGCGAGTTCTCCTTCATCCTCGCCGGCCTCGGGACGGCGCTCGGCATCCTGCCGGCACAGGGGCGCGACCTGATCCTCGCCGGCGCGATCCTGTCGATCCTGCTCAACCCGGTCGTCTTCGCCCTCGCCGAGCGCCTGGCACCGGAAGCCCCGGCCGCGAAGCCGAAGCCGGCCGCGACTCCGGAAGCCAACAAGCCCGAGGCCAAGACCCCGGAGCCTGAAGCCGAAGCCCCGCCGGAGCGCGACATCACCGCGACCAGCCTCGCCGACCATATCGTCATCGTCGGCTATGGTCGCGTCGGCAGCCTGCTCGGCGCCGGCCTGCTCTCGCAGGGCGCCAAGCTCCTCGTCATCGAGGACAATCCCGACGCGGTCGAGACGGCCAAGCGCGACGGCGCCGAACTTCTCGTCGGCAATGCCGCCGATCCCGAGGTCCTCTCCGCCGCCGGTGTCGGCCGGGCCGTGCGCCTCTTCGTCGCCATCCCCGGCAGTTTCGAGGCCGGACAGGTCTGCGAGCAGGCCCGCGCCGAGAACCCGGCCCTGCCGATCGTCGCGCGCGCCCATTCCGATGCCGAGGTGGCGCATCTCACCAAATGCGGGGCGACGCTGACGATCATGGGCGAGGCCGAGATCGCCCGCGCCATGCTCTCGCTCTGTCAGAACCTCAAGGATACCGCCAAACCAGTGCCTGCCGAGCCGGAGGCTGCGCCCGAAGCTGCGAAGCCCGAAACGGTAGCCGAATTGCCGGCTCCCAAGCCACCTACGGCCAAGCCGGCGGAAGACCCGCCGGCCGATCCCCCGGCTGCGGCATAAGAAAAGGGCGAGGCGCCAGGCGCCCCGCCCTTTCTCATATTCAATCGCTGATCGCGCTCAGTCGATGAGGTCGAAGCGCACGTCCTGCACGCCTTCGTAGAGCGTCTTGCGGCCGAGCGTGTAGAGGTTCTCCAGCCCCGAGGTCAGGGTGATGAAGTGGTTGCCCGAGAGCACGCCGGCCTTGCTGGCGAACTGCACGCCGCCATAGGCGAGCAGGATCTCGGTCTCGCTGACGCCGCCCGGATACAGGATGATGTGGCCGGGAGCCGGATAGGCCGTGTTGTTCTCGTAGCCGACGCCGAAATCGAGATCGCCGAGCGGCATCCAGACGCCCTCGCCGCTCCAGCGCACATGCACCATCTTGCTGATGAACGGCATCTGCTTCTTGAAGGCGGCGCAGGTCTTCGGCGCGGCTTCCAGCTCGAACTTGGCATCGAACTTGAACGGCCCGGCGGTGACGATCAGCTTGCTCATGAAATCCCCGTCTTCTTGGAAGCGTTTCGAACCTGCTGAATGACATCACGCCCGAGGCCCGCGCAAGAGCGCTCCCGGAACAAGTGAGACGCCGGAACGTGAAGGATGCGAGCGCGGAGCTGTCAGCTCGCACCGCACTTTCCTGAAAAGCAGGCCGTCATCCCGGACGCAGCGAAGCGGAGATCCGGGATCCATCGTAGAACGCGGCGCCCTTCGATGGATCCCGGGGCAAGCCCGGGATGACGGAGAGGCCCGGTGCAAGACTAGCGGGCCGGGCAGCCGCTCAGCCGATCGCTTCCCGCAAGTCGAGCGTGCCGGTCTTGCCGATCGCCTCGTAATTGCGCTTGAGCCAGCGCCTGCCGGCCGTGCGGCCCATGTCGCGCAGCTTGAGCAGGAAGGACCATTCCGCGTTCATGCGCGAGGATGAGGTCAGCTCCGCCAGCGGCGGCCCGCCGTCGATCCGGTGCATGAGCACGCGCTTGTATTCCTCACGCGGCAGCTTGCCGTCGTCGATCAGCCGGTTGACGAAATCGATCGCGCGAAGTTCGCGCAGCATCGAGGCGTTGAAGGTGATCTCGTTCAATCGGTCCTGGATCTCGCGTGCCTTGGTCGGCAGTTCACGCCGCTGGATCGGATTGATCTGGACGAGCAGGATGTCGTCGCAATGCGCCTGGTAGAACAGCGGGAACAGGGCGGGATTGCCCATGTAGCCGCCGTCCCAATAGGCTTCGCCGTCGATCTCCACCGCCTGGAACACCATCGGCAGGCAGGCCGAGGCCATCACATGATCCGGCGTCAGGTCCTTGCCGTCGAACACCGCGATCTTGCCGGTGCGGACATTGGTCGCGGCGATGAACAGTTTCACCGCGTCGCAGGCCCTGACCTTCGCGAAATCGATGAGGTCGGCGACCACGCCGCGCAGCGGATTGATGTTCAGCGGGTTGACGTCATAGGGGCTCGCTACTTTCGCGAACATCTCGAAGAACAGCATGCCCGGCGGCGTGCCGTTATTGTTGCCCCAGGCGCCGAGCATGGTGTCGAGCAGCGAGCGCTCCGAGCCACCATATTTGCCATCGACGCTGATCGCCCGCCAGAACGCCTCGAGCTTGGCGCGCGCGCCATCGATGCCGCCGTCGATCCAGCCCTCGGCCAGCACGACGGCGTTCATCGCGCCGGCGCTGGTGCCGGTCAGCGCCTCGATGCCGAGGCGCCCGTCTTCCAGGATGGCGTCGAGCACGCCCCAGGTGAAGGCGCCATGCGCGCCTCCGCCCTGCAGCGCCAGCGAAACCGTCTTCTCCGCCTTCGGCCCGACCAGTCCCTTGACCGGTTCGGCCTTGCGGGAAGGGCGCCCGCTCACGCCGCGGTCCAGCCGCCATCCATCGGCAGCGTCGTCCCGGTGATCGACTTGGCACCGTCCGTGCACAGGAAGACGGCGAGCGCCGCGACCTGCTCGACGGTGACGAATTCCTTGGTCGGCTGCGCCGCGAGCAGCACGTCGTTCATGACCTGCTCCTTGGTCATGTTGCGCGCCTTCATCGTGTCCGGGATCTGCTTCTCGACCAGCGGCGTCCAGACATAGCCCGGCGCAATCGCGTTGACGGTGATGCCCTGCGTCGCGACTTCGAGCGCGACCGTCTTGGTCAGTCCAGCGATGCCGTGCTTGGCCGCGACATAGGCCGACTTGAAGGGCGAGGCGACGAAGGCATGCGCCGAGGCCGTGTTGATGATGCGGCCCCAGCCCTTCTCCTTCATCTTCGGCAGCGCGGCGCGGATCGTATGGAAGGCCGAGGACAGGTTGATCGCGATGATCTGGTCCCATTTCTCGATCGGGAACTCCTCGATCGGCGAGACGAACTGGATGCCGGCATTGTTGATCAGGATATCGATCGCGCCGAAGACCTTCTCGCCCTCGGCGATGAAGCCGGCGATCTCGGCCGGCTTGGTCATGTCCGCGCCCGAGAACACCACCTTGATGCCGAATTCCTTTTGCAGATCGGTGCGCAGCTTTTCGGCATCGGCTGGGGGCATGATGCCGTTGATGACGAGGTTGGCACCCTCGGCAGCGAGCGCGCGGGCATAGGCGAGGCCGATGCCGGAAGTCGAGCCGGTGATCGCAGCGGTACGGTCTTTGAGGAACATGAGCGTCAAGGCTCCTGACAATCGGGGAGAAAATGCTTAGGTTCGGGCCGGACAGGGCAATGGAACGGCAGGATATCGCCGCACGTTGCCTGATGACCCTTCGCAACGCAACATGACGAAAATGCAGTCAGACGCGCATATGCATGACGACCATGTGCACCACACACATGACGGGCACGATTGCCGCCACGCCGAGGATCACCGCCGCCACGCGGCGGAGGCTCTCGCCCGGGCCGAACGGATCTGCCGCGAGCGGGGCCTGCGCCTGACGCCGATCCGGCGGCAGGCGCTGGAGGCGCTCCATGCCGACCATCGCCCCGTGGGTGCCTACGACCTGGCGGACCGGATCTCACCGGCCGGCGGGCGCCGGCTTGCGCCGATCTCGATCTATCGCGCGCTCGATTTCCTGGTCGAGCAGGGCTTCGTCCACCGGCTCTCCTCGAAGAACGCCTATATCGCCTGCCTGCACGGTCATGGCGCGAACGAGGTCGTCGCCTTCCTGATCTGCGAATCCTGCGGCGGCGTCGACGAGGATTCCTCGCCCGCGATGAAGAAAGCGGTGGCGGCGATCGCGGAAAACCGGCAATTCTCTCCGTCGCACCAGATGGTCGAGATCGTCGGACGCTGCGAGCATTGCCGCAATGCCGGATCATGATAGAGCAGCCGCATGAATGAGCGCGCCTTTTCCTATCTGACGCCGGAACGTGCGGGCCCGCTGGGCCGTCAGCTCACCGTCCCCGTCAAGGTCGGCCATGTCACGGTTGGCGGCGGCGCGCCCATCGTCGTGCAGTCGATGACCAATACCGACACCGCCGATATCGCGGCAACCGTCGCGCAGGTCGCAGCGCTCGCCCGCCAGGGCTCGGAGCTCGTCCGCATCACCGTCGATCGCGACGAGGCGGCGGCGGCGGTCCCGAAGATCCGCGAGCGGCTCGACCGTATCGGCGTCGACGTCCCGCTGGTCGGCGATTTCCACTATATCGGCCACAAGCTGCTGACCGACCATCCGGCCTGCGCCGAGGCGCTGGCGAAATACCGGATCAACCCCGGCAATGTCGGCTTCAAGGACAAGAAGGACAAGCAGTTCAGCCAGATCATCGAGCTCGCGATCAAGCACAGCAAGCCGGTGCGCATCGGCGCCAACTGGGGCTCGCTCGATCAGGAGCTGCTGACCGCGCTGATGGACGAGAATGCGCGCGC
Source organism: Allobosea sp. FW305-C-101 (assembly GCF_058783685.1). Taxonomy (NCBI): domain Bacteria; kingdom Pseudomonadati; phylum Pseudomonadota; class Alphaproteobacteria; order Hyphomicrobiales; family Alloboseaceae; genus Allobosea; species Allobosea sp. FW305-C-101. Next base: position 329,078 of record NZ_JBYSYT010000002.1, read on the forward strand.
CGTGCGCCCGCTTGATGCCCGCGCCATCATGCGTGAGGCGATGGTCCAATCGGCCCTGCTCTCGGCCGAGCGCGCCGAGGAGCTCGGCCTCGCCCGCGAATTCATCATCCTCTCCGCCAAGGTCTCCGGCGTGCAGGACCTGATCACGGTCTACCGCATGCTCGCGAGCCGGGCGAACTACGCCATCCATCTCGGCCTGACCGAGGCCGGCATGGGCTCGAAGGGCATCGTCGCCTCCTCGGCCGCGCTCGGCATCCTCCTGCAGGAAGGCATCGGCGACACCATCCGCTATTCTCTGACGCCCGAGCCCGGCGGCGATCGCACGGTCGAGGTCAGGACGGCGCAGGAGCTGCTCCAGACCATGGGCTTCCGCGCCTTCGTGCCACTGGTGGCGGCCTGCCCCGGCTGCGGCCGCACCACCTCGACCGTGTTTCAGGAACTCGCCCAGGATATCCAGAGCTGGATCTCCACCTCCATGCCCGAATGGAAGACCCAGTATCCCGGCGTCGAGAACCTCAACGTCGCGGTGATGGGCTGCATCGTCAACGGCCCCGGCGAGTCCAAGCACGCCGATATCGGCATTTCGCTGCCCGGCACCGGCGAGGCGCCGACCGCGCCTGTCTTCGTCGACGGCAAGAAGGTCGCGACGCTCCGCGGCGCCGGTATCGCCGCCGAATTCAAGGCCATGGTCGCCACCTATGTCGAGCGGCGCTACGGCGTCGGTCTCGGCGCCACCGGCTGATCGCGCCTTTGCGCGCCGCCCGCAACGTGCTAGAGGCCCCGGCCTTTCGCTGCACCGCAGCATGCGCGGAGATCCCTGATGGGGCATGAGAACCCGAATCCTGCGACCGTCCGGCCGGAGGATTCACGCTTCGGCATGGATGCCGGCCATGGCGACAGTAGCGGTCATGGCAAGATGGGCTATGGGGCGCTCGCGCTCGGAGCGCTCGGCGTCGTCTACGGCGATATCGGCACCAGCCCGCTTTACGCGCTGCGCGAGACCATCCTCGCCGCGACGGGCGGCGATACCACCGCCGCGGTGCCGGCCTCCGTCGTCATCGGTGTGCTCTCGCTGATCCTCTGGTCGCTCGTCATCGTCGTCACGCTGAAATATGTCGTGCTGCTGATGCGCGCCGACAATAACGGTGAAGGCGGCATCCTCACCCTCGTCGCGCTCGCCCAGCGCAGCCTCGGCCGCGCCCGCAGTCATGTCGCCCTGCTGCTGGGCATGATCGGCGCCGGCCTGTTCTACGGCGATACGGTCATCACCCCAGCGATCTCCGTGCTCTCGGCGATCGAAGGCATCAAGCTCGTCACCCCGGTGCTCAACGATTACATCCTCTGGATCGCCTCGGTGATCCTGATCGGCCTGTTCGTGATGCAGAGCCACGGTACCCACCGCGTCGCGACCTTCTTCGGCCCGATCATGCTGGTCTGGTTCCTGACACTGGCCGGGCTCGGCATCTACCATATCGCCGACGATCTCAGCGTCTTCCGCTCGATCAACCCCTGGTACGCGCTGCTCTTCTTCCGCGACCATGCCGGCGTCTCGCTGGCCGTGCTCGGCTCGGTCTGTCTCGCAGTGACCGGCGCCGAGGCGCTCTATGCCGACATGGGCCATTTCGGCCGCGGCCCGATCCGCGGCGCCTGGCTCTACATCGTCTTCCCCGCCTTGTGGCTCAACTATCTCGGCCAGGGCGCGCTGATCCTCTCCGACCCCAGCGCGATCGACAATCCCTTCTACCGCCTCGCGCCGCAGGGCCTGCTGCTGCCCTTCGTCATCATGGCGACGGTCGCGACCATCATCGCCAGCCAGTCGGTCATCACCGGCGCCTTCTCGCTGACCCGGCAGGCGATCCAGCTCGGCCTGCTGCCGCGCATGGAGATCCGCCACACCTCCGAGCAGACCTCCGGCCAGATCTATGTGCCGCGCGTCAACCTGTTGCTGCTCGTCGTCGTGCTGATCCTGGTCTGGTCGTTCCGGACCTCGTCCAGCCTGTCGCATGCCTATGGCATCTCGGTCTTCGGCACGATGGTGGTCTCGTCGATGTTGGCCGCCATCGTCATCCGCCGCCACTGGGGCTGGAGCCCGCTGGCGACCGCAGCGCTCATCCTGCCCTTCCTCCTCGTCGACATGGCCTTCTTCTCGGCCAACATGCTGAAGCTGCTCCACGGCGGCTACGTGCCGGTTCTGCTCGCCATGGGCCTGACGCTGGTGATGTGGACCTGGATGCGCGGCACCAAGATCCTGTTCGACAAGACCCGCAAGACCGACGTGCCGCTGCTCGAGCTCGTCACCATGCTTTCGAAAAGCCCGCCCGCCCGCGTCAAGGGCATGGCCGTGTTCCTGACCAGCGACCCTGAGACGGCGCCGGCCTCGCTGCTGCACAACCTCAAGCACAACAAGGTCCTGCACGAGCGCAACGTCGTCCTGACCGTGCGCTCGGCGGACACGCCCCGCGTCGTCGAGGAGGAGCGGGTGCGCCTGGCCCGCATCACCGACGATTTCTGGCGGGTCGACATGGTCTACGGCTACATGGAAAGCCCGAACGTGCCGAAGGGCCTGGCCATGCTGCGCAAGCAGGGCTTCAAGTTCGACATCATGTCGACCTCGTTCTTCCTGTCGCGCCGCTCGATCAAGGCCTCGCCGCAATCGGGCATGCCGATGTGGCAGGACAATCTCTTCATCGGCCTGACCAAGAGCGCGACGGACGCGACAGACTTCTTCCAGATCCCGACCGGCCGCGTCGTCGAGGTCGGCACGCAGGTCACGGTCTGACGCGGATCGTGTCGTCATTCTGAGGCGATGCCAAGCAATCACCTCGGAGGAAACGAATAGCGCGCCGCAGAGACTGCTTGGCAAGTCGCTGCGGAGAGTCGAATGGCGGTGCTTTCGAGAACCGGAGCGGAGCGTACTACGGTACGTGAGCACCGGAAGCGCAGAAAGCGCCGTCAGTCGACCGCCGCAGTAGAATTGCCGAGTAGTCTCTCAATCGAGCCGTGCCGAAGCCGCTTCCTTCGGCACATGCTGCACCCGCTCGCGATAGAGCAGGTAGAGCCCGGACGAGATCACGATGCCGGCGCCGACGAAGGTCCAGCGGTCCGGCAGCTGGTCGAAGACGAGCCAGCCGAGCAGCAGCATCCAGATGATCTGCGAATAGATGAAGGGCGCCAGCACCGTCGCCGGCGCCAGCCGATGCGCCAGGATCAGCAGCCAGTGGCCGAAGCCGCCGAGCGCGCCGACCGCGATCATCAGCAGCCAGGGCAGCAGGGTCTGCGGCGTATCCCAGACCCAGGGCAAGAGCGGGATCGTCGCCAGCGTCCCCGCCGCGCCCGAATAGATCATCGTCGTTTCCGATGAATCATGGCCGGAGAGCATCCGGGTCGAGAGCGAGTAGAAGGCGTAGCACAGGCAGCCGAGCACAATCAGCAAGGCCGCCGGATGCATGCCGCCGATCCCCGGCCGCGTCACCACCAACACGCCGATGAAGCCGACGCCGATCGCTGCCAGCCGCCGCGGCCCCGGCCACTCGCCGAGCAGCGGCCCCGAGGCCAGCGCCACCAGCAGGGGCGTCGCGAACATGATCGAGATCGTCTCGGCGAGCTGGAGATAGCGCAGCGCCACGAAGTTCAGCGCGGTCGAGCCGAGCAGCAGCAGCGAGCGGCCCCATTGCAGCCAGGGGCGGCTGGTGCGCAACACACCGGGGCGCGTCCACGGATTGATGACGGCCAGCACCAGGATCATGCTGCCGGCATAGCGCGCGAACACCACCTGCAGCGGGTTCATCGACTGGCCCAGCCATTTCGCGCTGGTATCGAGCAGCGAGAACAGCAGCACGGCCGCGCACATCAGGCCGATCGCGGCCATGCGCGTGCGGCCCGTCTCGGAAGGCGCCACTGGAGGGGAGGACACAGAGTCTCGCCATGCTCTGGAGGAATGACGAGAGCAGATTGAACCGATTTAAGCAGTGCCGCCAGCACATTGGAGCATGCGCTCCATGCGGAAATCAGGCGTCGCTGTCGGCCTCGTCGAGATCGGTATCGGGATCGTCATTCTCGGCGCCGGCCTTGGAGAGGCCCTTGGCCGCCTTGCGCAGGAGCTTGCGCAACTGCTTGCGCTCCTTGCCGTCGAGCTTGTCGAGCAGCTCTTCCTCGACCTCGTTCCAGACCGCATCAAGCTCGGCCGCGGTGCTCTGGCCCGCTTCGGTCAGCGCGACCTGCACGAGCCGCCCGTCTCGATTGCCGCCCTCGCGGGTGACGAGGCCTTGCAGCGAGAGCCGCCCGATCGTCTTCGACACGGTCGGCGGCTTGACGCGCAGCAGCGCCGCGAGCTCACCCATCGTCATCGGGGCCGGCTGCAGCGCCTTCAGTGCCTGCTCCTGCCCCGGAAACAAACCCAGCCCGTTCAGCCTCTCGCCCATCCGCGAGCGATGCAGCCGCGCGGTGACGAGCAGGGCACGGCCGACACTCTTCTCGATTGCCTTGGTCATGGGGTCGATCCTTCGGGCCGATCCTTGGACGGATAAGCAAGACGCTTCGCCGGCTGCGTATTCGCGCGCGAACATGACAGACGGATGACATTGATATGTCAGAGCTACGAGAGCGTGAGTTTCGCCGCGACTTTTTTCAGGAAAGCGGCCCGGCTGGTCGGAGTCGAGAGATTCATCTCGTGATGGGCGAGATAGGTCGTGCGCGTCAACGGATGGCAGACCGCCCGCAACGCCCGGCAGACCGCCTTGCGCGGCGGGTCACCCATCAGGAAGGCGCGCCAGCGCGAACCGCCATAGCTGGTCACCGCAACGAGCCGGCGAATATTGTGCAGAGCCGGCTGTGCCTTGCCATCGACCATCTTGAACGAGACGCCGGGCAGGAAGACCCGGTCGAGGAAACCCTTGAGAATCGCGGGATAGCCGAAATTCCAGACCGGGAAGCACAGCACCAGCGCCTCGGCCCGCTTCACCCGCTCGACATAGGCAGCAACCGGCAATGTGTTGCTGGCGATGTCGTGATAGCCGCGCCGCTCCTCCCGGCTCAGCACCGGGTCGAAGCCATCGGCATAGAGATCGCAATCATCGACCTCGTGCCCCGCCGCCTTCAGGCTGGCGACGACCGTCTCATGGATGGCGGCGCCGAAGCTTTCCGGCACCGGATGGGCATAGAGGACGAGAACGCGCATCCTTAGCCGACCCCGGCCTCGCTGAGGCTGCGGAACAGGAAGGTCTTGCCCGAGCGGTAGTCGTAGGACGGGTCTTCCCAGGCGATCATCTTGCCGGGATTGAGCAGGCCTTGCGGATCGGCCTCGCGCTTGAAGGCGAGCTGCGTCTCGTCGGTCTGCTTCATGCCGCCCTCCTCCAGCGTGTAGCGATGCGGGTTGAAGATCGGCGCGCCCATCTCCTCGTGGATCGCCATGATCTCCTCCAGTCGTTCCTCCGTGGTGAAGCGCACCAGCGGCAGGCCGAAACAGGTGATCTTCCCGTCGAAGCGCACGAATTCGAGATGGCAGGTCACCTCGTCGCCGAAGCGGGCATGGATCTTGTCCACCAGATCGACCTGGTTGGGATAGGGATAGAGAACCTGCAGATAGGTGATCGCCGGATCGACGCGCAAAGCCCTGAGCGTCGTGTGGTTCCAGCCAAGCTCATAGGCCGGCGGCAGGCCCTTGGCGTCCTCGGGCGAGAGCCCGTCGGTGCGCAGCAAGAGCTCGGCGCCCTTGAAGCGCCGGGCATAGGCGCAAAGCGCGTCGACCGCGAAATCGGCGGCCATGACGATGACGAGATGACTGTCGCGCGGCAGGAACTTGCGATGGCGCAGGAAGTAGTCATGCGGGGCCGGAGCAGCGACGACGCAGAGGTTCTTCAGCGCCAGCCCGTCCTGCTCGCCGACCGCATTGGCGAATTCGGTCGCAGCCCGCAGGTCCTCGAAGCCGACGATGACATCGACCCAATTGTAGGCCGGGCCGAGCGGCATCTCGACCTCGGTGATGATGCCGTTGGTGCCATAGGCATGGGCGACCTTGTGCAGGTCCTCGCCCGAGAATTCGAGGATGCGCGGGCTTGCCTCCATCGTCGCGACCTTGAGCCGGATGATGTTGCCCCAGTCGCGCAAGCCGCCCCATTTGATCGAGCCGACGCCGCCCGAACCGCCAGCGATGAAGCCGCCGATCGAGGCCGTCTGGTAGGTCGAGGGATGCAGGCGCAGTTCCTGCCGCGAATGCGCCCGCGTCTCGTCGTCGATCCGGGCCATGATCGCGCCGGGCTCAGCGACATAGCGGCCGGCGGCGATCTCCTTGACCTTGTTGAAGCCGGAGAGATCGAGCAGCACGCCGCCCGAGAGCGGCATCGCCTGGCCGTAATTGCCGGTGCCGGTGCCGCGCGGCGTCACGGGAATGCCGAGTTCGTGGCAGGCGGCGAGCACCTGCACCACCTCCGCCTCGCTCGTCGGCGAGACCACGATATCGGCCACGACATGATCGAGCTGGCGCTTCAGGATCGGCGAATACCAGAAGAAGTCGCGGCTCTTCTGCTTGACCAGCGCCGGGTTCTCCTCGGTGCGGATGCCACCGATGCGGCTTTTCAGCGTGGCGATGTCGTAGCGTGCGGTCATGATGCTCTGCCCATCAGATGGTCGAGTTCGCGGTAATCCGGCAAGGTCCGGTCGATCGCTTGGCCGGAAACCAGCACGGTGCGGTCGGCCTGCGGCCGGGAGAAGAGTTCGGTCCAGTCGCGCGCCCGCGTCAGGATGAGATCGGCCGGTGCGCCCACAGTGATGACGCCGGCTTCGATGCCCATCGTCTCGGCCGGCGTACGCGCCACCGCATTGGCCCAGTCCAGCCCGGAATGGTCGAGCTGGAGAATGCGCGTGCCCTCACGCAGCACCTCGACGAGATCGAGATCGCCATAGGCGTAGAACGGGTCGCGCGTGTTGTCGGAAGCGATCATCACCGGCACGCCGGCCGCCTTCAATTCATGCAGCGCCGTGACCCCGCGCCAACGCGGCGTGCGACCGGGCTGGCGATCCTGCAGGTACATGTTGCACAGCGGCAGCGAGACCACGGCGATGCCGGCCTCGCGGACCTTGGCGATGATGCGCGCCTCGTCCTCCGGCGTCTGAAGCGCCAGGGAACAGCAATGCCCGCACAGGATGCGGCCGGTGAAGCGATGGCGCAGGGCCGCGTCCGCGATGTGCTCCAGCGAGCGTGCCGCCGGATCGTTGGTCTCGTCGACATGGAAATCGAGATCGAAGCCGTTCTCGATCGCCGCCCGGAACAGGATGTCGAGCGCCCGGTCGAGCTCGGGGATCATGTAGGTCACGCAGCCGAGCAGCCCGTCTCCATGCGCCTTCACGGCGGCGACGATCGCCTGCATATGCGCGGGGTCGAGCGCAGCGTCGGCTCCGAAGAGCGGTGAGGCCTGGAGCGCGATGCGCCCGGCCCATTCCGCCCGCAGTTCCGCATAGACCGGCCAGGAGATGCCGATCTGCTTGCCCAGCGAATCGAGATGCGTCCGCATCGCCGCCGTGCCATGCGCGAAGGCGCAGCGCAGCGAGAAATCCATGCGTGCCCGCACATCCTGAGCCGACCAGTTCGCCTCGCGATCGGCGCCGACGGTATTCAATGCTCCCGGAAAGGTGCCGTCCGGATTGGGACTGCGCGGCCAGATATGGCCCTTGTCGAGATGCACATGGCAATCGACGAGCCGCGGCAGCACGATGCCACCATCGAGGCTCAAAACAGCTCCGGCCCCAGCGACTGACGTTCCGGCAGGCTCGATCGCGGCCACGCGGCCATCGGCGATCGCAAGATCGACACGCGCCAGCCCATTGCGGTCAGCCGGGATATCGATGCCCTCGATCAGGCATAAGGGCACGCGCAGGTCTGTCAGGCGAAAGGCAGGCGCATCGGGCAGGCGGGCGAAACCGGTCGTCACGTTGTTTCGCCTCTGCTGCCTCTCAAGCTCCGGTTCGGAGATACCGGGCGGATGGAACAGCTGCAAGCCGCACCGACCCCTCCTCCCCTGCTGATGGCGTCGCAGCCGGGAAAGCCGTGCATTCGGGCTTGTTCCTGCGGGCCGGATCGCGCATGAGGGCGGCGTCATCAGCCAACATGAGGTCGGACCATGACCGGCGACGCCCGCATCATCGACGGCAAGGCCACCGCGGCCGCGCTCAGGGCCGAGATCGGCCGCGAGGTCGCGGCGATCAAGGCGGCGCGAGGTATCGTGCCCGGCCTCCATGTCGTCCTTGTCGGCGAGGACCCGGCCAGCAAGGTCTATGTCGCCTCGAAGGAGAAGCTCGCGGTCGAGATCGGCATGAACTCGGTCGCCCACCGGCTGCCGGCCGAGACGACCGAGGCCGAGCTTCTCGCCAAGCTTGCCGAGCTCAACGCCGATGATGCCGTCGACGGTATCCTCGTGCAGCTTCCGCTGCCGAAGCACATCAATACCGGCCGCATCATCGACGCCATCGACCCCGCCAAGGATGTCGACGGCCTGCACCCGATCAATGCCGGCCTGCTCGCCGGCGGCAAGAACGGCCTCGTGCCCTGCACGCCGCTGGGCTGCATGCTCTTGCTGAAGCAGGCCCTGCCTTCGCTGTCGGGCCTCGACGCCGTGGTGATCGGCCGCTCCGAGCTGGTCGGCCGTCCGGTCGCGCAGCTCCTGCTCCAGGCCGATTGCACCGTCACCATCGCCCATTCGCGCACGCGTGACCTGGCTGCCGCGGTGAAGCGCGCCGATATCGTCATCGCCGCCGTCGGCCGCCCGCGCATGGTCAAGGGCGACTGGATCAAGCCCGGCGCGACCGTGATCGATGTCGGCATCAACCGCCTGCCGGACGGCAAGCTGACCGGCGACGTCGATTTCGCGGAGGCCGTGCAGGTCGCGGGCGCGATCACCCCGGTCCCCGGCGGCGTCGGCCCGATGACCATCGCTTGCCTGCTCAAGAACACGCTGACGGCGTTCCACGCGCGGCGCGGCTGAGCTCAGCAGCCAGCGAGGCCGCTACAAGCGGTCCGATTTTTCCATCAGTTGGTCCTCGAATGAAAAAAGGAGCTGCAGGACTGCAGCTCCTTTTTTCATTCTTGCAGCAGGGCCGCACCAGAGGCACGGCCCGCCAGCCCGATCACATATGGATCTGGCGCTTCTCTACGGCCATCGCGGCTTCCTTCACGGCCTCGGCCAGCGTCGGATGCGCGTGGCAGGTGCGGGCGAGGTCTTCCGAGGAGCCGCCGAACTCCATCAGCACGGTCACTTCGGCGATCAGGTCGCCGGCATGCGGGCCGATGATGTGGCAGCCGAGCACGCGGTCGGTCTCGGCATCGGCCAGCACCTTCACGAAGCCGTCCGTGTGGCGCATGGCGCGGGCGCGGCCATTCGCCGTGAACGGGAACTTGCCGACCTTGTAGGCGACACCGGCCGCCTTGAGCTCTTCCTCGGTCTTGCCGATCGCGGCGACTTCCGGCGCGGTGTAGACGATGCCGGGGATGGCGTCGTAGTTCACATGGCCGTGCTTGCCGGCGATGATCTCGGCGACCGCGACGCCCTCGTCCTCGGCCTTGTGCGCCAGCATCGGCCCTCGCACCACGTCGCCGATCGCATAGATGCCGGCGACATTGGTCTTGAAATGATCGTCGATGACGACGCGGCCGCGCTCAGTCGCGACGCCGGCCTTGTCGAGGCCGAGGCCATCCGTGTTCGGACGGCGGCCGATCGCGACCAGCACGATATCGGCATTGAGCGTCTTGGCCTCGCCGCCGGCGGCGGGCTCGACGGTGACGGTCGCGCCCTTCTTGCCCGTCTCGACCTTGGTGACCTTGGATCCCAGCTGGAAGATGAAGCCCTGCTTCTCCAGGATGCGCTGGAACTGCTTGGCGACCTCGCCGTCCATGCCGGGCAGGATGCGGTCGAGGAACTCGACGACGGTGACCTTGGCGCCGAGGCGGCTCCAGACCGAGCCGATCTCGAGGCCGATCACGCCGGCGCCGACCACGACGAGTTCCTTCGGCACGGAGCCGATCTCGAGCGCGCCGGTCGAGGTCACCACCGTCTTCTCATCGACGGTCACGCCCGGCAGCGGCGCCGATTCCGAGCCCGTCGCGATGACGATGTTCTTGGTCTCGATCTCCTGCGTCTTCCCGTCCTCGGCGGTCACGACGACCTTGCCGGCGGCGGGGATCGAGGCGGTGCCGTGGAAGGCGTCGATCTTGTTCTTCTTCAGCAGGAAGCCGACGCCGGTGACGTTGGCGTCGATCGTCTCCTGCTTGTGGGCCATCATCGCCTTGAGGTCGAGCTTCGGCTTGCCGACGACGATGCCGAGCTTCTCGAAGGTGTGGCCGGCTTCCTCGAACATCTCGGAAGCGTGCAGCAGCGCCTTGGACGGGATGCAGCCGACATTGAGGCAGGTGCCGCCATGAGTCTTGCGCTTCTCGACCACCGCGACCTTGAGGCCGAGCTGGGCGGCGCGGATGGCGCAAACATAGCCGCCGGGGCCGGTTCCGATGACGACGAGATCGTAGGCCGCAGCCATGGTGATTTCCTTTCCTGTGTTCGAATGCGGCGGCGCTTCAGCGCCCGCCGGTCACGTTCAAGACGGTTCCGTTGGTGTAGGAGGCCTCATCCGAGAGCAGCCAGGCGATCGCCTGCGCCACCTCGCGCGCGGTGCCCTCGCGCTTCATCGGAAGCTGGTCGCGCAAGGCAGCGACGCGATCGGGCATGCCGCCGCTAGCATGGATCTCCGTATCGATGATGCCGGGCCGGACGGCATTGACCCGAATGCCCTCGGCGGCAACCTCGCGGGCCAAGCCAAGAGTGAAGATGTCGATGCCGGCTTTTGCTGCGGCGTAGTCGAGATATTGCCCCGCGCCGGCCAGCACCGCCGCGGCGGAGGACAGGTTGACGATGCCGCCGCCCTGCCCGCCATGGTGGGTCGACATCCGCTTCACCGCCTCGCGGGCGCAGAGGAAGCTGCCGGTCAGGTTGATCCGGAACATCCGGTCCAGCCGCGCGAGGTCCATCTCGTCGAGGCGCTGCGGGGCATCGATGACGCCGGCATTATTGACCAGTGCCGTCAGTTGCCCGAACTTGTCCGCTGCCGCGAAGATCGCTGCAACATCGGCCTCATTGCCGACATCGCCCTTGACCGCCACGGCCTGCCTGCCCTGCCGGAGCACGGCCGCGACCGTCTCGGCCGCAGCTTCGGCATTGGACTGGTAGTTGACGACGAGATCGTAGCCGCGCTCCGCGAGCAGGATCGCGGTCGCCCGGCCTATCCCGCGGCTGCCACCCGTGACGATCGCAACGCCCGACACGTCCCCTCCCGCGCAGTCAGAAATCGATCACGGCGGCACGGATGGCGCCGGCATAGACGCCGAGACCGGTTCCGATGTTGCCGAGATCGTGGGACATGGTTTGACTATCCCGGTTTCAGGCGCAGCGGCGCGAACGCGCCAGTGCCGTGGGCACGAGGGCCAGAAGCCCGATGATGTCGGCGATCATGATCTTGCTGATCGCCGGGCCGTAATTGCCGACGATAAGCGCGACAATGATGAAGCTGGCCATGCTTGCGGCTGCGACGAGCGCAGCCACATCGCGCAACTCCGAGAGGAGCGCGGCCGCAAGCAACAGCACACCGACGATGCCGAACAGGACCGCGCGATGCCGCAGCAGGATTTCGAGATCGGGATTGGCGATCTCGAAACCATAGAGCGCTTGCAACCGGCCGACCCCGGCGACACCGATAGTCGGCAACAGGTTTATGATGCCGGCGACGACAAGACCGATGACGACGAGTTTTGCCGGAACCGCCATTGCGGCATTCTCAGAGATCGAGGACGAGGCGCGCCGGGTCCTCCAGGCCTTCCTTGATGCGAACGAGGAAGGTCACGGCTTCCTTGCCGTCGATGATGCGGTGGTCGTAGCTGACCGCGAGATACATCATCGGGCGGATCTCGATCTTGCCGTTCACGACGACCGGACGCTCCTGGATCTTGTGCATGCCCAGGATCGCGGACTGCGGCGCGTTCAGGATCGGGGTCGACATCAGCGAGCCGTAGACGCCGCCATTCGAGATGGTGAAGGTGCCGCCCTGCATCTCCTCGATCGAGAGCTTGCCGTCGCGGGCCTTCTTGCCGAACTCGCCGATCTTCTTCTCGACGCCGGCGATCGAAAGCTCGTCCGCATCGCGCACGACCGGAACCACCAGGCCCTTCTCGGTGCCGACGGCGACGCCGATATGGTAATAGTTCTTGTAGATGATGTCGGTGCCGTCGATCTCGGCATTGACCGCCGGGATCTCCTTCAGCGCCTGCACGCAGGCCTTCACGAAGAAGCCCATGAAGCCGAGCTTCACGCCGTGCTTCTTCTCGAACACGTCCTTGTACTGGTTGCGCAGCGCCATCACGCCGGACATGTCGACCTCGTTGAAGGTCGTCAGCATCGCCGCGTTGGACTGGGCTTCCTTCAGGCGGCGCGCGATGGTCTGGCGCAGCTTGGTCATCTTGACGCGCTCTTCGCGGGCGCCGTCATCCGGCGCCGACGGGGCGCGGATGGCAACTGGCGCAGGCGCGGCGGCCGGGGCGGCAGCGCCACCGGTCGCGATCGCGGCGAGCATGTCGCCCTTGGTCACGCGGCCATCCTTGCCCGAGGCTGCGACCTTGGACGGGTCGACACCGCTCTCGGCGGCGAGGCGCGAGACGGCCGGGCCGGAATCGGCGGCCTTGGTCGCGGCGGCCTTCGGAGCCTCGGCGGCAGGAGCCGGAGTAGCGGCAGGCTTGGCCTCGGCCTTCGGAGCAGGCGCAGCGGCAGCAGCGCCGCCTTCGGCGATCGTACCGAGCAGGGCGCTGACGCCGACCGTGTCGCCTTCTTTGGCAACGATCTCGCCGAGCACGCCGGCGGCCGGCGCGTTGACTTCCAGCGTCACCTTGTCGGTCTCGAGCTCGACCAGGGGCTCGTCGGCCTTCACCGCCTCGCCCGGCTTCTTGAACCACTTGCCGATGGTGGCCTCGGAAACGGATTCGCCGAGGGTGGGTACGCGGATTTCGGTCGCCATGTCAGGCCTCTGTTGTCTCGTTCTCTGGCGGCAGGTTCGGCACCGGCTAGGGCGCCGATGCAGCAATGAAATCCGGCAGCGCGCTTAACGCGCCGCCGGGAAGGTCGTCAGGCCGCGAAGGCCTCGTCGAGGAAGGCGTTGAGCTGGGCGAGATGCTTGGACATCAGGCCGGTCGCGGTCGCGGCCGAAGCCGGGCGGCCGACATAGCGCGGACGCTTCGACTTCGAGCCGGCATGGCCGAGCACCCATTCCAGATAGGGCTCGACGAAGGTCCAGGAGCCCATGTTCTTCGGCTCTTCCTGGCACCACACCACGTCGGCGCCCTTGAAGCGCGCCAGCTCCTGCGCCAGCGTCTTCAGCGGGAACGGATAGAGCTGCTCGACGCGCATCAGGTAGACATCGTCGACGCCGCGCTTCTCGCGCTCCTCCAGCAGGTCGAAATAGACCTTGCCCGAGCAGAGCACGACGCGGCGGATCTTCGAGTCCTTGACCAGCTTGGTGGTCGACTTGCCGCGCTCGGCATCGTCGGCCAGCACGCGGTGGAAGGTCGAGCCCTCGGCGAGGTCGGCGAGGTCGGAGATGCAGCGCTTGTGGCGCAGCAACGACTTCGGCGTCATCAGGATCAGCGGCTTGCGGAAGTCGCGCTTCAGCTGGCGGCGCAGGATGTGGAAATAGCTCGCGGGCGTCGAGCAGTTCGCCACCTGCATGTTGTCCTCGGCGCACATCTGCAAGAAGCGCTCCAGGCGAGCGGAGGAGTGCTCCGGACCCTGGCCCTCATAGCCATGCGGCAGCAGGCAGACGAGGCCGGACATGCGCAGCCACTTGCGCTCGCCCGACGAGATGAACTGGTCGAACACGACCTGCGCGCCGTTGGCGAAGTCCCCGAACTGCGCTTCCCACATCGTGAGCGCATTCGGCTCCGACAGGGTGTAGCCGTATTCGAAGCCGAGCACGGCTTCTTCCGAGAGCATCGAGTTGATGACCTCGTAGCGCGACTGGTCCTCGCGGATATGATTGAGCGAGGTGTGGCGGGCTTCCGTCTCCTGATCGATCAGCACCGAATGGCGCTGCGAGAAGGTGCCGCGCTCGCAATCCTGGCCGGAGAGACGGACCGGATTGCCGTCGAGCAGGAGCGAGCCGAAGGCCAGCGATTCAGCCGTCGCCCAGTCGATGCCCTCGCCGGCCTCGACCGCCTTCTTGCGGTTATCGAGGAAGCGCTGGATCGTCTTGTGGACGTTGAAGCCGGCCGGAACCGCCGTGATCTTCTCGGTGATTTCCTTGAGCGTCTCCGCCGGCACGCCGGTGGCGCCGCGGCGCGGATCGTCCTCGTCGGCGCGGATCGCCTTCATGCCGGCCCAGCGACCGTCGAGCCAGTCCGCCTTGTTCGGCTTGAAGGCCTGGCCGGCGTCGAACTCGACCTCAAGGCGTGCCTTCCAGGCGGCGCGCATCTCGTCGAGCTCGCCGGCCGCGATCACGCCCTCAGCCTCCAGCTTGGCGCCGTAGAGCTCCAGCGTCGACTTGTGGCCGCGGATCTTGCGGTACATCAGCGGCTGGGTGAAGCCCGGCTCGTCGCCTTCGTTATGGCCGAAGCGGCGATAGCAGAACATGTCGATCACGACCGGCTTGTGGAACTTCTGCCGGAACTCGATCGCGACTTTGGCGGCGAAGACCACCGCCTCCGGATCGTCGCCGTTCACATGGAAAACCGGGGCCTCGACCATCTTCGCCACGTCGGACGGATAGGGCGAGGAGCGCGAATAGCGCGGATAGGTGGTGAAGCCGATCTGGTTGTTGATGATGAAATGCAGCGAGCCGCCGGTGCGGTGGCCCTTCAGCCCGGAGAGACCCAGGCATTCCGCCACGACGCCCTGGCCGGCGAAAGCCGCGTCGCCATGGATCAGCAGCGGCAGCACCTTCGAGCGCTCGACGATATCGCCGAACTGGTCCTGCTTGGCGCGCACCTTGCCGAGCACGACGGGATCGACGATCTCCAGATGCGACGGGTTGGCGGTCAGCGAGACGTGGACATTGTTGCCGTCGAACTCGCGATCGGCCGACGCACCGAGATGGTACTTCACGTCGCCCGAGCCCTCGACATCGTCAGGCGCGAAGGAGCCGCCCTTGAACTCGTGGAAGAGCGCGCGATGCGGCTTGCCCAGCACCTGGGTCAGCACGTTGAGGCGGCCGCGATGGGCCATGCCGAAGACGATATCGCGCACGCCGAGCGCGCCGCCACGCTTGATGATCTGCTCCAGCGCCGGAACCAGCGCCTCGCCGCCGTCCAGGCCGAAACGCTTGGTGCCGGTGAACTTGAGGTCGAGGAACTTCTCGAAGCCTTCGGCCTCGACGAGCTTGTTGACGATCGCGCGCTTGCCCTCGCGGGTGAAGGCGATTTCCTTGTCCGGCCCCTCGATGCGCTCCTGCAGCCAAGCCTTCTGCTCGGCGTCGGAGATATGCATGAACTCGATGCCGACCGTACCGCAATAGGTCCGCTGCAGCACCGCGACCATCTCGCGGATGGTTGCGAACTCCATGCCAAGCACGTTGTCGATGAAGATCTTGCGGTCGAGATCGGCGTCGGTGAAGCCGAAGGCGCCCGGCGACAGTTCCTCATGGTCGGTGCGGCTCTCGATGCCGAGCGGGTCGAGCTTGGCATGGAGATGGCCGCGCATCCGGTAGGCGCGGATCAGCATGATCGCGCGCACGGAATCGCGGGTCGCCTGCTGCACGTCGGCGGCGGAGAGCGCCGTGCCGGCGGCCTTGGCCTTGGCGCCGAGCTTGTCGGAGATCACCTTCTCGACGACGGCCCAGTTGCCGTCCAGCGCCGAGACCAGCTCGCCATTGGCGACGACCGGCCAGTTCGGCTTCTTCCAGGACGCGCCCTTGGCGTTCTGCAGGACGGATTCCTTGTCGTCCTTCAGCGCGCCGAAGAAGCTCTGCCACTGCTCGTCGACCGACTTGGGGTCGGCTTCGTAGCGGGCATAGAGATCCTCGATATAGGCGGCGTTGCCGCCATAGAGGAAGCCGGTCTGCGCGAGAGCCTCGTTGATGTCCTGGCGAGCCATGATGCTCCTGCCTTCCTTCGCCGCTTAAGCCATGTCCGAACCCTTGCCCGGACATCCTTTTAACTTGCCGTCATGCCCGGGCTTTACCCGGGCATCTCTTGCCGTTTTGCCGTAGCTTCCTCCGGGGCGAGATGGCCGGGTCAAGCCCGACCATGACGCGCCCTGAAGAGGCGTCTGGGCCTCAGCCCTTCAACACTTCGACCAAGGTCTTTCCAAGGCGCGCCGGCGAGGGCGAGACCCGGATACCGGCCGCTTCCATCGCGGCGATCTTGTCCTCGGCGCCGCCCTTGCCGCCCGAGATGATCGCGCCGGCATGGCCCATGCGGCGGCCGGGAGGGGCCGTGCGGCCGGCGATGAAGCCGACCATCGGCTTCTTGCGGCCGCGCTTGGCCTCGTCCTTGATGAACTGCGCCGCGTCCTCTTCGGCCGAGCCGCCGATCTCGCCGATCATGACGATCGACTCGGTCTTGTCGTCGGCCAGGAACATCTCGAGCATGTCGATGAACTCGGTGCCCTTGACCGGGTCGCCGCCGATGCCGACAGCCGTGGTCTGGCCGAGGCCCTCGTTCGTGGTCTGGAACACCGCCTCATAGGTCAGCGTGCCCGAGCGCGAGACGATGCCGACATTGCCCGGCTTGAAGATGTTCGCCGGCATGATGCCGATCTTCGACTGGCCGGCGGTGACGACACCGGGGCAGTTCGGCCCGATCAGGCGGGTCTTGGAGCCGATCAGCGAACGCTTGACGCGGACCATGTCGAGCACCGGGATGCCTTCGGTGATGCAGATGACGAGCGGGATCTCGGCATCAATCGCCTCGCAGATGGCATCGGCCGCGCCCGGAGGCGGCACGTAGACGACGGACGCCGTGGCGCCGGTCTTGGCCTTGGCCTCGTGCACGCTGTCGAAGACGGGCAGGCCGAGATGGAGCGAGCCGCCCTTACCCGGCGAGGTGCCGCCGACCATCTGCGTGCCATAGGCGATCGCCTGCTCGGAGTGGAAGGTGCCGTTCTTGCCGGTGAAGCCCTGGCAGATGACCTTGGTGTTCTTGTCGATCAGGATGGACATGTCTGCTCCTCAGGCCTTCTTGATCGCGGCGACGATCTTCTGCGCGGCGTCGTCGAGGTCGTCGGCGGGGATGACGTTGAGGCCGGAGTCGCGGATGATCTGCTTGCCTTCCTCGACATTCGTGCCTTCGAGGCGCACCACCAGCGGAACCTGAAGGCCGACCGCCTTCACCGCGGCGATGACACCACGCGCGATGACGTCGCACTTCATGATGCCGCCGAAGATGTTGACGAGGATGCCCTTCACCTTCGGGTCGGCGGTGATGATCTTGAACGCCGCCGTCACCTTCTCTTCGCTGGCGCCGCCGCCGACGTCGAGGAAGTTCGCCGGGCTCTCACCGTAGAGCTGGATGATGTCGAGCGTCGCCATCGCGAGGCCGGCGCCGTTGACCATGCAGCCGATCGTGCCGTCGAGCGCGATATAGGCGAGGTCGTACTTGGAGGCCTCGATCTCCTTCTCGTCCTCTTCCGTGGTGTCGCGGAGCGCAACGACCTCGGGATGACGGTAGAGCGAGTTCGAGTCGAACGAAACCTTCGCGTCCAGGCACTTGAGCTGGCCCTGGGTGGTCACGATCAGCGGGTTGATCTCCAGCATGTCCATGTCCTTGGCCACGAACGCGCTGTAGATCTGGCCGAGCACGGTGCCGGCCTGCTTGGCGAGGTCGCCCTGCAACCCGAGGATGCGCGCCATGGCGCGGCCGTGATGCGGCATGATGCCGGTCGCCGGGTCGACCGAGAAGGTCTCGATCTTCTCGGGCGTGTCATGGGCGACGGCCTCGATGTCCATGCCGCCTTCGGTCGAGATGACGAAGGCGATGCGCGAGGTCTCGCGGTCGACCAGCGCCGAGAGGTAGAACTCCTTCTCGATGTCCGAGCCGTCCTCGATATAGAGGCGGTTGACCTGCTTGCCGGTCTCGCCGGTCTGGATCGTGACCAGCGTGTTGCCGAGCATCTCCTTGGCGTGGGCCTCGACCTCGGCCACCGACTTGGCGAGGCGAACGCCGCCCTTGGCGTCGGCCGGCAGTTCCTTGAACTTGCCCTTGCCACGCCCGCCGGCGTGGATCTGCGACTTCACGACGTAAAGCGGCCCCGGCAGCTTCTTGGCGGCCTCGACCGCCTCCGCCACCGTCAGTGCCGGGAAACCGGCCGAAACGGGCGCGCCGAATTCCTTGAGGATGGCTTTGCCCTGGTATTCGTGGATGTTCATGTGCTCGGTTTCCCTGACAGCGACAACAATTGACGAAAGGGCGGCCGCGCGTCTCCGCGCCGCCGCCCTCGCTCTAGATCACGCGAGTGACGAGTCGATGTTCTTGCAGGCGTCGATCAGGCCCTGCACCGAAGCCACCGACTTCGCCAGCATCTCCTTCTCGGCGCCGTTGAGGCGGATCTTGACGACGCGCTCGACGCCCTTGGCGCCGATCACGACCGGCACGCCGACGAACATGTCCTTGACGCCGTACTGGCCCTTGAGAGCCGCAGCGGCCGGCAGCACGCGCTTCTGGTCCTTGAGATAGCTCTCGGCCATCGCGATCGCGGAAGCCGCCGGAGCGTAGAAGGCCGAGCCGGTCTTGAGCAGGTTGACGATCTCGCCGCCGCCCTTGCGGGTGCGCTCGACGATGGCGTCCAGCTTCTCCTGCGTGGTCCACTTCATCTTGACGAGGTCCGGCAGCGGAATGCCAGCGACGCCCGAATAACGGACCAGCGGCACCATGTCGTCGCCATGGCCGCCGAGCACGAAGGCCGAGACGTCCTTGACCGAGACCTGGAACTCTTCGGCGAGGAAGTGGCGGAAGCGGGCGCTATCGAGCACGCCGGCCATGCCGCAGATCATGTTGGGCTTCAGGCCCGAAAACTTCTGGAGCGCCCAGACCATCGCGTCGAGCGGGTTGGTGATGCAGATCACGAAGGCCTTCGGGGCATACTGCTTGATGCCCTCGCCGACCGACTTCATCACCTTGAGGTTGATGCCGATCAGGTCGTCGCGGCTCATGCCGGGCTTACGCGGCACGCCGGCGGTGACGATGATCACGTCGGCGCCCTTGATGTCCTCGTAGGAGTTCGTGCCCTTGTAGCCGGCGTCGAAGCCGTCGACCGGAGCGGACTCGGCGATGTCCAGGCCCTTGCCCTGCGGAATGCCCTCGGCGATGTCGAACAGGACGATATCGCCCAGTTCCTTGAGGCCGGCGAGGTGAGCGAGCGTGCCGCCGATCTGGCCGGAGCCGATGAGGGCGATCTTCTTACGGGCCATTGCCTAGTCCTTTGTTTCTGGCGCTACCATCGATCCGGCCACTGCCGGCTTCGACATTCAAAATGCCTTGGCGCTGCGACAGGCCGGGGACCCGGCCAAACCGTGCGTTCCTTTGGCCCAAACCGGCCTTTTGCCGCAACCCTCGCCGCAAAAGCGGCTTTTCTCGGGCATCGGGCGCCTCGCGCGACACCGCGCGAGAGCGGCTTATATTTTTCAATAACTTAGAAGAGAGGCACAACCGCACTCGGTTCCAAGCGGAACGAAATCTGGCAATTACAATTTACAGAAATTGTAATTGGTCACCAGATTATTCACACGATCCCGCTGCCGAGCACCCGCAGGATCACCCGGATCAGGGTCGAGAGCCGCGTATCGACCGAAGCCTGCGGCACATCCGCCTCCAGCGCCAGCGAGGCCGGATGGATGAAGCGGTTGGTGGCATCGATCACGAAGGCGATCGCCCGGTCGCGGTCGCGTGGCTCGAACACGCCGGTCGCCATGCCCTCGTCGACCACGCGCTCGAACAGGGCACGCACGCGGGTCCGGTTGCGCCGGCTGATCGCGTGCCGCTTGGCCACCGCCAGCGACAAGGCCGCGAAGAGATGCGGCTCCTCGGTCAAGAGGTCGCGATTGGCCTTGGCCAGCGCCAGGATCAGGCGCTCCAGCTTGTCGTCCGCAGGATCGGGCCCGTCCGCGACATCGGCGAGCCGGCGCTCCGTCGCCTTCAGCCAGACATCGACGACGGCGTCGATCAGCGCGCCCTTGGAGGGGAAGTAGCGGTAGACATTGGCATGGGTCATGCCCGCCTCTTCCGCCACGGCGACGACGGTGAAGCGCTTCAGCCCGAACTTGCGCAGATGCTCGCCGGCGACCGTGAGGATGCGGGTCTCGCTCGGCTCGCGCTGCGGCATCGTCAGGTCTCGACCAGGCCAGTGGTGTCGCCGCTCGCCGCGGAATCCGGCCGACCATGCGGCATCGCGAGATACTCCTCGGAGCGCATCTCGATCAGGCGCGAGACGGTGCGGTCGAACTCGAAGGCCTCGCGCCCCTTGCTCGCGCGATAGAGTTCATGCGGCTCGGCCGCCGCCGAGGCGACGAGCTTCACATGATGCTCATAGAGCGTATCGATCAGGATGATAAAGCGCTTGGCCTCGTTGCGCCGGTCGAAATCGAGGATCGGGATGTCGTCGAGCACCAGCGTGTGGAAGCGCTGCGCCAGTGCGATGTAGTCGGAGGCGCCATAGGCCTGCGCGCAGAGATCGACGAAGCCTGCCCGTGCGACGCTGCCGGCCGCCTCCGGCAGGACGAGGTCGTGGCCCTGGACGGTGAGCACCATGCGCGCACCCTGCGCCTTGCCCGACAACGCCTTGAAGGCGGCATCGAGCGCGGCCCTCGCCTTCTCGTCGGCCGGGACGTGATAGACCGGCGCGCCGCCGAGCTTCTCCAGCCGGAAATCAGTGCGCGCATCGAGCTTGAGCACCTCGACCTTGGTCTGCAGCAGCTCGATGAAAGGCAGGAACAGCGCCCGGTTGAGCCCGCCCTCATAGAGCCGCGATGGTTCGACATTCGAGGTCGCGACCACGACGACGCCGGCAGCGAACAGCGCCGTGAACAGCCGGCCCAGGATCATCGCATCGGCGATATCGGTGACGGTGAATTCGTCGAAGCAGAGCAGATAGGCCTCGTCCGCGAGATCCGCCGCGACCGGCGCGATCGGGTCGGAATCCTTGACCTCGCCGCTTTTGATCTTCTGGCGATAGGTGTTGATGCGGCCATGGACGTCGGCCAGGAACTCGTGGAAATGCACGCGGCGCTTGCGCTTCACCGGCGCCGCCTCGAAGAACATGTCCATCAGCATGGTCTTGCCGCGGCCGACCGAGCCCCAGACATAGAGCCCCTTCGGCGCCGCCGCCGTGTCGGGCTTGCGGCCGAAGAGCCAGCCGAGCGCGCTGCCCTTCCGGGCTAGCCGACGGGCGGCGAGCGTTTCGGTCAGCGCCTGGAGCTTCCTGACCACCGCGACCTGCGCGGGATCGCGCTCGATGGCGCCCGCCTCGACCAGGGCGGCGTAACGGTCGGTGATCGAGGCTGACATGACGGCGGGCGCTGGCGATCCGGATGAGACCTGACCGGGTTACGGCAGCGCAGCCGCCCCGGCAAGCCCGCCGGGATGTTTCCGGGGAGGAACGTCATTCTCGGGCGACGCATCGCGTCGACCCGAGAATCTCATGACCAAAGAGCGCTGGTTTCCGAGATGCTCGGGTCGAGCCCGAGCATGACGTGCAGATGCTCAGGCCGGGCTCACTTGCCCTGGTTGATGGTGACCGGCTTCACCGCGTTGTTGGCGAGGCCGTACTTCTCGATCAGCTTGTCATAGGTGCCGTTGGCCTGGAGCCGGTCGAGCGCGCCCTTGACCGCGTCGCGCAGCTGCGTGCCTTCCGCCGTCTTGGCGAAGGGGATGCCGGCCAGCGAATGGGTGAAGGGCTTGCCGAGCGGGATATAGGTGTTCGGCTCCAGCTTCTGGAAATGGCTCATCGTCTCGCTGCCCTGGACGCCGCCCTGCAGGCGCTGCGTCTTGAGCTGCGTGCGCGCGTCGACCGAGCCCTCGGTGCCGACCACGTTGATCGCCGGCTTGCCCTTGGCGACGCAGTTCGCCTCGCTCCACTCGCCGA
The DNA here is from genome assembly GCF_058783685.1 of Allobosea sp. FW305-C-101. NCBI lineage: Bacteria > Pseudomonadati > Pseudomonadota > Alphaproteobacteria > Hyphomicrobiales > Alloboseaceae > Allobosea > Allobosea sp. FW305-C-101. The sequence continues at coordinate 351,166 of NZ_JBYSYT010000002.1, forward strand.
TCTGTCGCGGCCAGTTGGTCGAGCGGCTGGCGCCGACGCTCTTGCCGCAGAGATCCTCGGGGGTCTTGATCGTGTCCTTGAAGGCGGTGACCGTGTAGAACTGCGCGCCGGAATCCATGTAGTCGATGAAATCGGCGGTCTCGCGCCGGGCCGGCAGGTCGCTCATGCCCGCCATGACGGCATCGACGCGGCCGGTCTGCAGCGAGGGCAGCATCTGGGCGAAGGCGGTCTCCTGCCACTCGACCTTGACGCCGAGCTCCTTGGCGATGGCCTCGCCCAGCTCGATGTCGAAGCCGGCGAGCTGGTTGGTCGCGACATCCTTGAAGGCGATCGGCGGATAGTTCGGCTGGGTCGCGATCACGATCTTGCCGGCGGTCTTGACGCGCTCAGGCAGGGCCTGGGCCTGCGCGGCGAGCGCGGTGCCGGCGAGCAACGCGGCGGCGATGGTCAAACGAAGCATGTGGTCTCTCCCTCTCTTGAAACGAATACCCTCGCCGTCACTTCAGGACGGCGGCGATGAAGTCGCGCGTGCGCGCTTGGCTGGGCGAGACGAGCACGGTCTGCGGCGGGCCCTGCTCGACGATCTCGCCCTTGTCCATGAAGACGACGTCGCCGGCGACCTCGCGGGCGAAGCCGAGCTCGTGGGTGACCACGATCATGGTCATGCCGCTGGCCGCGAGATCGCGCATCACGTTGAGCACCTCGCCGACGAGTTCAGGGTCGAGCGCCGAGGTCGGCTCGTCGAACAGCATCAGCTTGGGCTTCATCGCCAGCGCGCGGGCGATGGCGACGCGCTGCTGCTGCCCGCCCGACAATTCGCTCGGATAGGAATCGCGCTTGTCGGCGAGGCCGACGCGCTCCAGCAGCGCCATCGCCTCGGCGATGATCTGCTTGCGCGGCTGCTTCAGCACCGTGAGCGGCCCCTCGATGATGTTCTGCAGCGCCGTCATGTGGTTGAACAGGTTGAAGCGCTGGAACACCATGCCGGTGGCGAGGCGCTGGCGCGCGATCTCGACATCGGTCAGTTCGTGCAATTCGTCGCCGACGCGGCGATAGCCGATCAGCTCGCCATCGACGCGGATCGCGCCCTGGTCGATCTTCTCGAGCTGGTTGATGCAGCGCAGCAGCGTCGACTTGCCCGAGCCCGACGGCCCGATGATGCACTGGACCGTGCCGGGCTCGATCGAGAGCGAGACGTTGTTCAGCGCCTTCAGGTCGCCGAAGAGCTTGCTGACATTGGCGATCGTGACGATCGCGCTGTCGGCCTTGGCCTGGGTCTCGACCGCGCTCATGCCGCGTCCTCCTGCACCGCCGCGCGTTTGACGCGCCGCCCTCCCCGCCCCTTCGAGAAATGGCGTTCGAGGAAATACTGTCCGACCTGCAAGATCGTGACCACGAGCAGGTACCAGCCGGCCGCGACGATCAGCAACTCGATGACGCGCGCATTGGCGTAGTAGATGGTCTGCGCGTTGCGCAGGATCTCGGCATACTGGATCACGCTGGCGACCGAGGTCAGCTTGACCATGCTGATCACCTCGTTGCCGACCGGCGGGATGATGACGCGCATCGCCTGCGGCAGCACGATTCGGCGCAGCGTCGTCAGCCGCGTCATGCCGATCGACTTGGCGGCCTCGGTCTGCCCGGTATCGACGGAGAGGATGCCGCCGCGCACCACCTCGGCGGTATAGGCGCCCTGGTTCATGCCGAGCCCGAGCAGCGTCGCCATGAACGGCCCGATGATGTCGATCGTGCGCCAGGAGAACAGGCCGGGAATGCCGATGGTCGGGAAGACCAGCGCCAGGTTGAACCAGATCAGGAGCTGAAGCAGCAGCGGCGTGCCGCGGAAGAACCAGATGTAGAACAGCGCGACGCTGCGCAGCACCGGGTTCGGCGACATGTACATGATCGCGAAGACGACCCCGAGCACGATGCCGAGCGTCATCGCGCAGGCCGTCATGATCAGCGTGTTGCCGAGGCCCGCGATAATCGCCGGCGCCGTGAAGAACTGCCGTACCACCGGCCAGGCGATGTCGCCCTCGACGAAGGCCATCACGATCCAGGCGAGGATCGCGAGGATGACGGCGGAAGCGAACCAGCGCCCGTAGAAGCGCCGTGGCACGATCCTGAGCTGCGAGACCGCCGCGAGATCGCGGCTGCTGATCGAAGATGTCGCGTCGCTCATCGCCCGCCCTCCCGGCTCCAGGTTTCGAGATCGGCGAGCTTGCCGCGGAAGCGTGAGATCTGCTCGCGCACCCGCTCCGGCGCCGTGCCGCCACGGCCGCTGCGCGCGGCGACCGCGGCATCGAGCGTCAACTGGTCGAGCACGCCGGCATCGAGCCGGGGATCGACAGCCCGGAGATCGACGGCATCGAGCGATTCAAGCTCGCGGCCCATCTCCTCGCAATAACGCACCAGCGCACCGGTGATCTCATGCGCCTCGGCGAAGGGCACGCCGTTGCGCGCCAGATGATCCGCGACTTCGGTCGCCAGCGCGAAGCCGGAGCCGGCCTGCGCCCGCATGATCGCGGGGTCGGCGCTCATGCTGGCGATCAGCCCGGCAAAGGCCGGCAGCACCTCTTCCAGCACGTCGACGGCGTCGAAACCCGTGCGCTTGTCCTCGGCGAGGTCGCGATTATAGGACAGCGGCAGCCCCTTCAGCGCGCCGAGCATGGTGACGAGGTCACCGGCCAGCCGCGCCGCCCGGCCGCGCGAGATCTCGGCGATATCCGGGTTCTTCTTCTGCGGCATGATCGAGGAGCCCGTCGCGAAGGCGTCGTCCAGCGTCACCCAGGCGAATTGCCGGGAGGTCCACAGCGTCACCTCCTCGGCGAGCCGCGACAGGTTCGTCGCCAGCATCGCCGCGACGAACAGGAACTCCGCGACATGGTCGCGCGCGCCGACCGCATCGACCGAATTCTCGAACGGCCCGTCATAGCCGAGCGCCTTGGCGCTGAGTTCCGGGTTCAACGTGATCGCCGAGCCCGCGAGCGCCGCCGCCCCGAGCGGGGACTGGCCCGAGCGCTTCTCCCAGTCGGTCAGGCGCGAGGCGTCGCGCATCAGCACCTGGCCATGCGCCATCAGCCAATGGCCGAAGGTGACGGGCTGGGCGCTCTGGAGATGGGTGAAGCCGGGGCAGACCGAGGCCGCATGCTCTTCGGCCTGGTCGGCGATCGCGGTGAGCAGCTCCGCCAGCATCCCGGCGAGCGTGCGCGACTTGCCCCGCAGATAGAGCTTGAGATTGTTCGCCGCCTGGTCGTTGCGCGAGCGCCCGGCGCGGAGCTTCGCCCCGGTCGGGCCGATGCGTTCGGTCAGGATGCGCTCGATGAAGGTATGGACGTCCTCGTCGTCCGGCCCGGGAGCGATCCGCCCCTCGACGGTGTCGCGGGCGATCCCGTCGAGCGCGGCCAGGATGGTCTCGAGTTCCTGGGCCGTCAGCAGGCCGGCGCGCCCGAGCTCGGCCGCATGGGCCTTGCCGCCCGCGACATCCTGCGGCACCAGCCGGGCATGCTCGCCAGCCGCACTCGACAGCTTCATCAGGCGCGGGTCCGGCTGCTTGCGGAAGCGGCCGCCCCAGAGACGGGTCGTCTGGTTCATGATGTCGTTCTCCCCTGCGGGAAGAATGGCCTCTTGACCGAGACACCGGCAAACGAAACGATCTCCGCCGCGATAGTCCAAAAAGGAATACCCCATGGCGGCCGGCCGGCCCCCTCCGTCATCGACCGCGCTCAGGGCCTTCGCCACCGTCGCAAGGCTCGGCTCGACCGCGCGTGCCGCCCAGTCGGTCAACCTGACCCAGAGCGCGGTCTCCAAGCAGATCCTCTCGCTGGAGCACCATCTCGGCGCCGTGCTGTTCGACCGCAGCCCTCTCGGGCTCAAGCTCACCGAGGCCGGAGCGATCTACCTGCCCTATGCCGAGGCGGCGCTGGAGCAGATGGAGCGCGGCGCGCGGCGTCTGGTGGAGCGCAACGCCATCGCCCGGCCGATCCGCCTGCATATGGTCGCGATCGCCGGCGAGCGCTGGCTGATGGCCCGCTTCCCTGCGTTTGCCGAGGCCCATCCCGGCGTCGACGTGCAGTTCACCAACTATGTCAGCGAGAGCGAGACCGAGGAGCCGGATATCGAGATCGCCCATGGCGTCGAGCCCTGGCCCGGCAAGGAGGCGCATTATCTCTTCGGCCGCGATGTCGCGCTGGTCGCCGCGCCCAGCCTGATCGAGCGCATGGGCGGTTTCCGCCGCGCCGCCGACATCCAGAAGGCGACCCTGCTCCAGCATTACCAGATGCCGACCTTCTGGGCCGAGTTCACCGAGGCGCATGACCTGCGCGGCGCGGTGCCCGAGCACACCGTGCGCTACGGCTATTATTCGGTGATCACCAGCGCCGCCGTCGCCGGCTTGGGCTTCGCGCTGGCGCCACGCTGCTATGTCGCCGACGAACTGGTTTCGGGTGCGCTGGTCAATCCGCTGGGCCTCGGCTTCACCAGCGCGATCGGCTGCTGGCTGACGCGCCCGCTCGACCAGCCGCCGCGCCCCGGGCTCGACGCCTTCATCGCTTGGCTGAAATCAGAAGCCGCCCAATTCGACGCCGCCACGCGAGCACCTGTCCAACCCGCCTGACCGGCTGGCGAAACCTCCTCTTCCTCCGTGCGTTGTCGTTGGCAAGGAGGAGCCATGCTGACCATTCTGCCCGCGCCGGATCATGTCGCAGCCTATCGTCTGATGCAGACGCTGACCGGGGAGGATGTCGACGCGATCATGGCCGATATCGACACGAAGCTCGCTCGCCACGAGAAGATCGGCGTGCTTGTCGATCTCTCCGACTTTACCGACCTGACGCTCACCGCCGCCTGGAAGGACGCGCGCTACAGCATCGGCAAGCTCTGGGAACTCAAGCGCTTCCCCAAGGAAGCCGTGATCACGAACAAGGGCTGGCTCGCCGGCTTCATCGATCTGCTCGATCCGGCGATCCCCTTCGTCAAGGTCCGCGCCTTCAAGCCCGAGGACTATGACAGGGCGCTGGCATGGGCCGGCGATATCGAGGGCGGCCCCGACGCCTGAGGTTTATGCAGCGCCGCCTCGCGCGAAGGTCTCGTCGAAGGCATAGCCGGCACCGCGCACCGTGCGCAGCGGGTCCTTCGCATCGCCCGGCGTGATCGCCTTGCGCAGCCGCCCGACATGGACGTCGACCGTGCGCTCGTCGATATAGACGTCGCGGCCCCAGACGGCATCGAGCAACTGGGCACGGGAATAGACCCGGCCCGGCGCCTGCATCAGGAACTCCAGCAAACGGAACTCGGTCGGGCCGAGATGGAGTTCGCTGCCCGCGCGGCGGACGCGCCGCGTCGTGCGGTCGAGTTCGAGATCGCCGGCCGCCAGCAGCCCCGCGACATGGCCGGGCTTCGCCCGGCGCAACAGCGCCTGGATGCGCGCGATCAGCTCCGGCAGCGAGAACGGCTTCACGACGTAATCGTCGGCACCGGTCGCAAGGCCACGCACTCGCTCGGTCTCCTCGCCGCGCGCCGTCAGCATGATGATCGGCACGCGCTCGGTGTCGCGCCGCGAGCGCAGGCGCCGGCAAAGCTCGATGCCGGACAGGCCCGGCAGCATCCAGTCGAGCAGGACGAGATCGGGCGTGTGATCGCGCAGATGCAATTCCGCATCGTCCCCGCGCGCGACGCTGTCGACCTCGAAGCCCTCGGCTTCGAGGTTGTAGCGCAGCAGCAGGGTCAGCGGCTCCTCGTCCTCGACGATCAGGATACGTGCGGCCATGTCGGCTTTGACCTTAGTTTCCCGTCACCGCTTCGACCTCGATATTGGTCGTGTCGAGCTTGGGGCGGTTCGCATCGAGCGAGTCGCCGGTGACGAGGTAGTGGATGGTCTCGGCGATATTGGTGGTGTGGTCGCCGATGCGCTCGATGTTCTTGGCGCAGAACAGGAGATGCGTGCAGAAGGTGATGTTGCGCGGATCCTCCATCATATAGGTCAGGAGTTCGCGGAACAGCGAGGTGTAGAGCGCGTCGATCTCGTCGTCGCGCTTCCAGACCTCGAGCGCCTTCTGCTCGTTGGTCGCGGCATAGGCGTCGAGCACGTCCTTGAGCTGGGCCTGCACGAGGCGGCTGATATGCTCGAGGCCGACGACCGCGCGATGCGGCGGCTGGAACTGCCCGGCGATCGCGACGGCGCGCTTGGCGATGTTCTTGGCGAGATCGCCGACCCGCTCGATATCGGAGGCGAGGCGGATCGCCGAGATCAGCTCGCGCAGGTCCTGCGCCAGCGGCTGGCGCCGGGCGATGGTGAGCACGGCCTTCTCCTCGACCTCGCGCTGGAGATTGTCGAGGCGCTGGTCGGCCGAGATGATCTTCTGGGCGAGCGCGGTATCGCGGCGAACGAGCGCCACCGTGGAATCGCCCAGCATGCGCTCGGCCATGCCGCCCATTTCGGCGAGGCTGCGGCGGATGCCTTCAAGGTCGGTGTCGTAGGAGCGGACGATGTGGTCGGTCATAGGGGTGTCCTCCTCGTCGCCGCTTAGCCGAAACGGCCGGTGACGTAGTCCTGGGTCTGCTTCTTGGCGGGGTTCATGAAGATCGTGTTGGTCGGCGCGAACTCTATGACCTCGCCGAGATACATGAAGGCCGTGTACTGCGAGATGCGCGCGGCCTGCTGCATGTTATGCGTGACGATGGCGATGGTGAAATCGCTCTTGAGCTGCTCCAGCAGGTCCTCGATCTTGCCGGTCGAGATCGGGTCGAGCGCCGAGGTCGGCTCGTCGAACAGGATCACTTCCGGCTTCTGCGCGATGGTGCGCGCGATGCACAGGCGCTGCTGCTGGCCGCCGGAGAGGCCCATGCCGGAGCTCTTCAGCTTGTCCTTGACCTCGTCCCAGAGCGCGGCGCGGCGCAGGGCGCCCTCGACGCGATCGTCGAGCTCCGACTTCGGCGGCTTCTCGTAGAGGCGGATGCCGAAGGCGACGTTGTCGTAGATCGACATCGGGAAGGGCGTCGGCTTCTGGAAGACCATGCCGACGCGCGAGCGCAACTCGTTCACGTCGACGTCGTTCGAGATGATGTTGCGGCCGTCGAGCATGATCTGCCCTTCCGCGCGCTGCTCCGGATAGAGCGAGTAGATGCGATTGAAGATGCGCAGCAGGGTCGACTTGCCGCAGCCCGACGGGCCGATCAGCGCCGTGACATGCCGGTCACGGAAATCGAGATTGATGTTCTTCAGCGCCTTGTGCTCGCCGTAGTAGAAATCGAGGTGCTTCACCGCGATCCGGACGGGCGCCTCGGCATCGAGCGACTGGGGGGAGAGTTCAAGGGTCGAAAGCATCGACTTAGGTCCTCAAGGTCGGTCGCGACCGGGTTGGTTTCAGGCTCACTTGCTGCCGGCGACGATACGCCGGGCAACGATCGAGAGCACGAGGATCGAGACGGTGATGATGAGCGAGCCGGCCCAGGCGAGCTGCTGCCAGTTCTCGTAAGGGGCGGAGGCGAACTGGTAGATCGTCACCGGCAGGTTGGAGACGCCGCCGACCAGCGTCGGCGAGAACCAGAAATTGTTGTTGAGCGCGGTGAAGAGCAGCGGCGCGGTCTCGCCGGCGATGCGGGCGAGCGCCAGCAGGATACCGGTGACCATGCCGGCCTTGGCCGCGCGCCAGGTCACCGAGGTGATGACGACGGAGGGCGGCGCGCCGAGCGCGGCGCCAGCCTCACGCAGCGGGCCGGGCACGAGGTTCAGCATGTCCTCGGTGGTGCGCACGATCACCGGGATCGCGATGATGCCGAGCGCGACACCGCCGGCCCAGCCGGAATAGCCGCGGAACGGCTCGACCAGGATGACGTAGACGAACAGGCCGATCAGGATCGACGGCGCCGAGAGCAGGATGTCGTTGATGAAGCGGATGAGGTTGGCGAGCTTCGAGCTGCGACCGTATTCGGCGAGCCAGGTCCCGGCGAGCACGCCGATCGGCGTGGCGATGGCGATGCCGAGGAAGGTCAGCACGAAGGAGCCGACGATGGCGTTGGCGAGGCCGCCCCCTTCGCTGCCGGGGCCGGGCGTGACCGCCGTGAAGGTCGCGACCGAGAGGCCGCCGATGCCCTTCACCACGAGCATGCCGAGGATCCAGAACAGCACGAAGATGGCGGTGAAGGTGAAGCCGGTGGCGATGATTTTCATCATCCGGTCGGCCGTGCGGCGGGTTTGGCGCACGCGGCCCCAGGGCTGATGCGGCAATTCGCGAGGCGTGGTCGTCATGGTCATGGAGATGAGCCTCAGTAGCGCTTGACGCGGGCGACCAGCAGCCGCGCGATGACGAGGACGACGAAGGTGACGAAGAACAGGATGCAGCCGAGCGCGATCAGCGCGTTGAGCTGCAGGCCCATCGCCTCGTTGAACTCGTTGGCGATGCGTGAGGCGATGGTCGAGCCGGGATCGAGGATCGAGGCCGAGAGCCGGTTGGCGTTGCCGACGACGAAGGTCACGGCCATCGTCTCGCCGAGCGCGCGGCCGAGCCCCAGCATGATCGCGCCGATGATCGAGACGCCAGCCTGCGGCACCAGCACATGGCGCACGACCTCCCAGGTCGTCGCGCCGATGCCATAGGCGCTCTCGCGCAGCACCGACGGGATCTGCTCCAGCATGTCGCGGGTGATCGAGGCGATGAAGGGCACGATCATGAAGGCGAGGATGATGCCGGCGGTGAAGATGCCGAGGCCCGAGGGCGAGCGCGAGTAAAGCACCGTGCCGACGATCGGCATGCCCTCGACGATGTTCGAGAGCGGGATCTGCACATAGGCCGCGAAGAGCGGCACGAAGACGAACAGGCCCCACATGCCGTAGATGATCGAGGGCACGGCGGCGAGCAGCTCGATCGCGGTCGAGACAGGCCTTTTGAACCAGGCCGGCGCGAGCTGCGTCAGGTAGACCGCGATGCCGAGCGAGAGCGGCACCCCGATCACCAGCGCGATCAGCGCCGTCGAGAGCGTGCCGACGATCGCCGGCCAGGCGCCGTACTGCTCGTTCTGCGTGTCCCAGACGCTGGAGGTCAGGAAGCCGAGGCCGAATTCGCGGAAGGCCGGCCAGCCGCCGATGATCATCGAGATCATGATGCCGGCGAGCAGCACCAGCACCAGCAGGGCCGCGCCGAAGCTGGCATTGCGGAAGAACAGGTCGAACCCGGCCTTCGGCGTTTTCCGCACGATCGGCGTCGCGCCGGGAATGCTCGTCATGTCGGTTGCTGCGGTCATCCGCGGAGGCTCCGGTGGCGTTGCCGGGATCGTCGGGAGACCCGCCCGATCCCAGCCCTCATCCTGAAGAGCATCCCGAGGGGGCTCCTCAGGATGAGGGCTTGAAGAGTGCGGCGAGGCGGGTCGAAACCCGCCTCGCCTGTTCGATCGCAGCGATCAGAAGATCGGCTTGCCGGCCGGATCGGTCACGCCCTTCCAGGCATTGCGGACCTGATCCTTCACGGTCGCCGGCAGGGCGACGTAGTCGAGCTCGCTGGCGAGCTTGTCGCCGGACTTGTAGGCCCAGTCGAAGAACTTCAGCGCGGCCTGCGTCTCTTCCGGCTTCTCCGGCTTGGCATAGACCAGGATGAAGGTCGCCGAGGTGATCGGCCAGGCATCCGCGCCCTTCTGGTTGTTCAGCGAGATGCCGAAGCCCGGCTGCTCGTTCCAGTTGGCGTTGGCGGCCGCGGCCTGGAAGGCCTTCTCTTCCGGCGCCGGGAAGTTGCCGTCGGCATTCTTCACCAGGGCGTGGGAGAGCTTGTTCTGCTTGGCATAGGCATACTCGACATAGCCGATCGAGTTGGCGACCTGCTTGACCGAGGCCGAAACGCCCTCGTTGCCCTTGCCGCCGATGCCGACCGGCCACTGGACCGACTGGTTGGCGCCGATCTTCGACTTCCAGTCAGCCGAGACCTTGGCGAGATAGTCGGTGAACACGAAGGTCGTGCCCGAGCCGTCCGAACGGTAGACCGGGTTGATGTTCGCGTCCGGCAGGGTGACGCCCGGGTTCAGCGCAACGATCTTGGCATCGTTCCACTTCTTGATGTCGCCCAGATAGATCTGGGCGATGAGTTCGCCCGAGAGCTTGAGCTTGCCCGGCTCGACGCCGGCGATGTTCACGGCCGGCACGACGCCGCCCATCACGGTCGGGAACTGGATCAGGCCGTCCTTGGTCAGGTCCTCGCCCTTGAGCGGGGCGTCGGTGGCGCCGAAGGCGACGGTCTTGGCCTTGATCTGGCGGATGCCGCCACCCGAGCCGATCGACTGGTAGTTCAGGCCGGTGCCGGTCTCCTTCTTGTAGGCCTCGGCCCACTTCGAATAGATCGGGAAGGGGAAGGTCGCGCCGGCGCCGGTGATGTCGGCAGCCTGGGCGGAACCGGCGATCCCGGCGGCAACGGCCGCGAGAACGAGAATCTTGCGCATGTGAGATGTCCTCATCTGGTCGCTATATGCAGCGGCCCTGTCAGAACACCCTCTGTATGACAGCCAAATGACAATCCGTCATGAAAGCTGTCATAGATGCCCGCATGCACCGTCTAGCCGTGGGCTCGCCCGGCCTCGAAACGTGGCAGGATCGCCTTGAAGGTCGCGCCCTCGCCCGGCTTGCTCTCGATCGTCAGGCGCCCGCGATGGCGCAGCACGATATGCTTCACGATGGCGAGACCCAGGCCCGTGCCGCCGGCTTCGCGGCTCGCGGCGGTATCGACCCGATAGAAACGCTCCGTCAGGCGCGGCAGATGCTCCGGCGCGATGCCCGGCCCGTCGTCGCGCACGCTGAAGCTGGCCTCGCCCTCGCCGGTCTCGACGGTGATCGCGACCTCGCCGCCGGGCTTGCCGTATTTGATCGCGTTCTCGACGAGGTTCTCCATCAGGCGCAGCAATTCGTCGCGGTCGCCCGGCACCTGCAAGGCCTCGCGCGGCGTCTTCAGCGCCAATGTGACATCGCGCTCCCTGGCCATCAGCGTCAGCGAGTCCACGATCTCGCGGGCGATGCCGGCAAGGTCGACCGGAGTATCCGGCGCGACATGGGCGCGTTGCTCGATCCGCGACAGCGAGAGCAGGTCGTCGACGAGCCGCGCCATGCGCAGGCCCTGCTCGCGCATGATGCCGAGAAAGCGCTCGCGCGCCCGCTCGTCGTTGCGCGCCGGCCCTTGCAGGGTTTCGACGAAGCCGAGCAGCGAGGCCAGTGGCGTGCGCAGTTCATGGCTGGCATTGGCGACGAAATCGACGCGCATGCGCTCGATCACGCGCTGCTCGCTCAGGTCCTGGAAGGTCAGCAGCGTCGCATGGCGCAGGCCGCTGTCTTTCAGCGCGGCGATATGGATGCGGAAGGTGCGCTCGACCGGCACACGCTCGACGAGCTCGACGGTCTTGCGCCCGCCTTCGACCGCGACCTGCTCGATCGCATCGTTGAGATCGGGGTCGCGCAGCACCAGCGCGAGAAGCTTCCCGACGGCAACGCCCGGGATCAGCGCCTGCATGGCCGGGCTCAGCGCCTGCGCCACGCCCTGCCCGTCGAGCAGAACGGCCGGCGCGCCGGACGCCTCGATCACGTCCCGCACCAGCGCGGCATTGGAAGCGGATAGGTCGACCATGGAAAGCCCGGAGACAGACGGCGGATGCCGACGGGGCCTCTTCCTGAGCGGAAGCGCGGCGGGCGTCAATTCCCTTCCGCGGCCTAGCCGGCTAGGCTGCTGCCGAAGCGGAGATATCATGATGGCCAAGAAGTTCTCAGGCTCGGACGTCAAGGAACCCATCGTCGTGCCGTCGGATGATCACGCCCGGCCGGCCAAGGCCCGCACCAAATCCCGCAAGGTGAAAGGCTTCGACATCGAGGCCGACAGCCTGCCGGAAGCCATCGTCGACGCCGCCTACCACAGTGGTAACTACCCCTACGGCAAGCGGATGAAGCGCAAGCGCTACGACCGCGAGATGGAGCCGCTGCAGATCGAACTGCAGAAGCTGATGCGCTGGGCCGCCAAGCATGGCGAGCGCATCGTCATCGTCTTCGAGGGGCGCGATGGCGCCGGCAAGGGCGGCACCATTGCCCGCTTCACCCAGCATCTCAATCCGCGCCAGGCCCGCATCGTCGCCCTGTCGAAACCCTCCGATACCGAGAGGGGTCAATGGTATTTCCAGCGCTATGCCGCGCAGATGCCGACAGCCGGCGAAATCGTGTTCTTCGACCGCTCCTGGTACAATCGTGCCGGCGTCGAGCGCGTCATGGGCTTCTGCAAGCCGGAGGAAACCGAGCATTTCCTTGACGAGGCGCCCGCCTTCGAGGGCATGCTCGCCCGCGACGGCGTCCGCCTGATCAAGCTCTTCCTGACGATCGGGCGCGAGATGCAGATGACGCGCCTGCACGCCCGCTGGCACGACCCGCTCAAGCGCTGGAAGCTCTCGCCGATCGATTTCGAGTCGATCCCGCGCTTCGACGACTATTCCCGCGCCTTCGACGAGATGCTCTCGCGCACCTCGACCGAGGCCGCGCCCTGGCATGTCGTGCGCAGCAACGACAAGCTTCGCGCCCGGCTCAACGCCATCCGCCACGTCCTGCGCCTGGTGCCCTACAAGGACAAGGACGAGGCGGCGATCGGCACGCTGGACGAGGAGATCGTCATTCCCGTGAGCCGCTACCTCGACAATGGCGGCGAGCCGGAGGGGCGGTAAACGAGGAACGCCCCCGCGCCAACAGTACCCGAGCGAACACTCTCAGCGCCCCATGATCAATTGCGGCAGCCAGGTCGTCAGCGGCGGCCAGAGCGTGATCGCGATCAGCACGGCGACAAGCGGCGCAAGCCAGGGCAGAATCGCTCGCGACATCGCCTCGAAGGAGATGTTCGCGACCTTCGACGTCACGAACAGCACCACCCCGACCGGCGGTGTGATCGTGCCGATCATCAGGTTGAGCACGAAGATCAGCCCGAACTGGATCGGATCGATGCCGAACTGCGCCGCCGCCGGCGTCAGGATCGGGATCAGGATCAGCATCGCCGCCAGCGCCTCCATGAAGCAGCCGACAAAGAGCAGCAGGAGGTTGACGATCAGCAGGTAGACGATCGGGCTGCCGGCGAATTCGACGAGAGCCGGCCCGACCACTTGCGGAATGCGCGAGATCGACAGGCACCAGCCGAGCGCCGCCGCCGCCATCACCAGCGCCAGCACGACGCCGGTGGTCTCGACCGTCTGGACCACGAGCTCCGGCAGGCTCTTCAGCGTGAAGCTGCGATAGACGAAGAGGCCTAGCACCAGCGCATAGGCGGTCGCGACCGCCGCCGCCTCGGTCGGCGTGAAGATGCCGCCCATCATGCCGCCGAACAGGATGACCGGCGTCATCAGCGCCCAATGTGCCTCCTTGTAGGCGACCCAGAGCTGGCGCGCGCCCGGAAACGGATGGCGCGGCAGGTCGCGCTTCCGGGCAATGTAGACGACCATCGCCATCAGCGCGCCGGCCATCAGGAGGCCCGGAATGATGCCGGCGATGAACAGCCCGCCGATCGAGACGTCGGCGGTGACGCCATAGATCACCATCGGCAGCGAAGGCGGGATGATCGGCCCGATCGTCGCGGAGGCAGCCGTGATCGCGGCGGCCGTCTCGGCATCGTAGCCCTCGTCCTGCATCGCCTTGATCTCGAGCGTGCCGACGCCGCCGGCATCGGCGACAGCCGAGCCTGACATGCCCGCGAAGATCACGCTGGCGAGGATATTGGCGTGGCAGAGCCCGCCGCGCATGAAGCCGACGCAGGCCGTGGCGAAACCGAAGATTCGGTCGGTGATCCCCGCCGAGTTCATGATGTTGCCCATCAGGATGAACAGCGGCGCCGCCAGCAGCGGGAAGGAATTGGCGGATTGCGCGATCTTCTGCGGCACGATGCCGAGCGGGAAGCCACCGAGGAAGGCGAAGGCGATGGCCGCCAGCCCCATCGAGACGAAGAGCGGCACGCCGATCATCAGCGCCAGAAACCAGACCGGCAGGATCTGCAGCATCAGCGTGGTCATAGCGCCTGCGCTCCCGGCTCCGCGACCGCGACCTTGCGCCCGGCGAGCACGTCGCCGACCTCCGCCAGCGCCTGCAGGATCAGCGCCAGCGCCGCGAAGGGCATGACGATGTAGAGCGCGGCGGATGAGATCGGCAGCGCGATCGATTCCACGTCCCAGGTCCGCTCGATCAGCGCCCAGGAATAGCGCAGCAGGACCCCGGCGAAGATGATCACCGCAACTTGCGTCGCGATCTCCAAGGCCGCTTGCGCCGGACGGGGCAGCTTCTCGGCGAAGACCATGATGCGGATATGCGAACGCCGCCGCCCCGCGATGATCCAGCCGACGAAGCCGGTCCAGACCAGCAGGTACTGCGCCAGTTCGTCCGACCAGGCGAGCGGCTGGTTGATCTGGCGGAAGAATACGCCAAGCACCACCACAGTAAGCAGCGAGAGCAGCAGCACGACAGCGGCCCAATACACCAGCCGGTCCGCCAATGCGGCGAGGGATTTCACGGAGACCATCGGCTTCCTTGATTCACATGGCCAGGCCGCCGTCATTCCGGCCGCGGCGAAGCTGAGAGCCGGAATGACGCGTTGAGAGCCTAAGCGAGCAACGCCCTAAAGCGCGGCGAGCGCATCCCAGGTGCCCTTGCCCCATTTGCTCTCGAACTGCTTCGGCAGGCTCGCCAGCACGGGCTTGGAGAAGCTCTCCAGATCAGGCTCGGTCACGGTCATGCCGGCCGCCTTCAGCGTCGCGACGAGGCTGCCCTCCTGGCTCGCCAGTTCCGCGTCCTGCCAGGCGACACCATCCGCAATCGCGGCTTCCACCACGCTGCGGTCGGCGTCTTTCAGCCCCTTCCAGAAATCGCTGTTCACGATGACGAGCCGCGGCGTGATGATGTGTCCGGTCAGGATCAGGTGCTTCTGCACCTCCTGCAGCTTGGCGCTGTGGATCGTTGGTAGCGGGTTCTCCTGCCCATCGACCGCCCCCTGGCTCAGCGCGAGGTAGAGTTCGTTGAAATTGACCGGCGTCGCCTTGGCGCCCCAGGCCTCGACCATGGCGCGGAAGGTATCGACCGGCGGCACGCGCAGCTTGAGCCCCGCGACATCCGCCGCGCTCTTCACCGCCTTGGAGCCGGTCGTGAGATGGCGCTTGCCGTAATAAGTCACGGCGGCCATGCGCATGCCGCGCTTCTTCTCGAGCTCGGCATTCATCTGCGTGAAGACCGGCGCCTTGGCCACCTTCGCCATATGGGCAGCGTCGCGCCAGAGATAGGGCGCTTCCACCACCGAAAGCTGCGGCAGGAAGGAGCCGAGCGCCGCGGCGCCGTCCGTCGTCATGGTCAGCGCGCCGGAAGCGACCGATTCCATCATGTCCTTGCCGGAGCCGAGCTGGCCGGCGGGGAAGGACTGGATGTCGACGCGGCCGGAGGTCTTCTCCTTCACCTGCTTGGCGATGCGCTCGACCATCTGCACCTGCGGATGCGTTGCCGGCAGCATCTCGCCCCAGCGCAGCACGATCGCCTGCGCCCTTGCGATCGCCGGCATGAACACGGCCGCGCCGGCCGCGGTGGAACCCTGGAGAAAGCTGCGTTTCGTCAGTTTCGTCATCGTCGTTTCCCTCCCGTGCGGCCGGTTTTCCGGCTCGTCGTCATGATGCGTTGCGTCTTGCGTCGTCGTCCCCGGTCGTCAGTACTGCATCGCCCGCGCACGGGCGTTGCCGATATGGATGCTCATTTCGTCCGCGGCGCGTTCCGGGTCGCGGCTCTCGATCGCGGCGATGATCTTGAGATGGTCCTGCATCACCGGCACCAGGATGTGGTTCTGGATGCGTGTCTCGTATTGACGGATCAGCCGGATCTTCAGCCAGGTCACACGGAAAGCCTGGCTGACGATGTCGTTGTCGAGATGGTCGATGATCGCCTCATGCATCAGGCGATCGACATCCTCGGCATCCTCGATCAGGCGTTCGTCGCCGCCGGCCTCGGCCCGCGCGATGATCACCTCATGCCGGGCGCGCTGCTCGGCGATCTCATCGTCCGCCGCGTTCTGCGTGTAGAGCGCCGTCGCCTCCTTCTCGAGGAAGAGCCGGAACTGGAAGGCATTGCGGATCAGGTTGAGGTCGACATGGGCGACCTGCATGCCGCGCTGCGGCACGGTCTTGATCAGCCCCTCCGCCTCCAGTCGCGGCACGAGCTCGCGGATGGCGCCGAGCGGAAAGCCCGTCATCGCGACGAGCTCGCGCTGGGTCACGAACTGGCCGGGCTTGATCTCGCGCGCCAGCAATCGCTCGGTGAAGGAGGCATAGGCGCGCTCCCTCAGCTTCAGCGGTTCGCCCTCGCGCGGTTCCGGCTCCGACTCGGTCACGATCCCTCCTTTGGCTCCTTCTCAGGCGGCCTTGGCCTGCCTGATCGAATCGAAGGCGGCGAAGAGCCGCTTGCGGGTCGCAGCGTCCAGCGCCTCCAGCGGCGGGCGCATCGCGCCATAGCCGTCGTCGCCATGGATATGGCCGACCAACGCCTTCACCGCCGCCAGCACCGGATGCGAGCAGATCTCGTCGACCAGCGCGTTCACCACCGGGCTGTCCTTGCCCTCGTAGACCATCGGCCGCAGCAGGCCGGGCACCAGATTGGCAAGGCCGCAGATCGTGCCCTGCGCGCCGTTGCGCACCGCCTTGGCAAGCTGGCGCTCGTCGCCGACGAGGATGGCGAGCTCGCCATGCGCCTTCAGCAGCGCTTCGGTATTGGCGTAGCTGCCCGAGGAATCCTTCACGCCGATGACGAGGCCCGGGAACGCGGTCTTGAGCCGCTGCACGAGGCCGACGCTGATATCGACCGCCGTCACCGACGGGATGTGATAGAGCACGACATTGCGGGCGGAGGCGCCGAGTTTCTCGAAGAACTGCGAGAACCAGACATAGAGCCCCTCGTCGCTGACGCCCTTGAAGTAGAAGGGCGGCGCGACCAGCAATCCCTTCGCCCCGGCATCGAGCGCGAGCTGTGCCTGCTCCACCGCTTCATGCATCGAGGCCGCGGCGATGCCGGCATAGATCTGCCTGGCCGGGTCGATCCCCGCTCCGATCAGTGCCCCCATCATCGCGGTCCTCGCCGGAAGCCCCAGCGCCGCGCCCTCGCCCGTCGTGCCGAACAGCGTGACGGAATCGCAGCCCTCGGCCAGCACATGGCGCGCGTGATGGACGAGGCGCGGCAGGTCGATGCTCCCGCCATCCCGCATCGGGGTGGTGATCGCGCAGGAGAGGCCGAAGCGGGTCTTGTCGGAGGCCATGGGGTGAGCTTTCAGGGCTGAACGTTGACTGACATGTTAGTATGAAGGCAGAGCCGCCCGCAAGCGGTTCCGGAAGCATGTGCTAGCCGTCCTTGAGGCCTCCGGCGGAGAGGCCGGCGACGATCTGGCGCTGGGCGATGACGGTGACGAGGAGCACAGGCAGCGTCACCAGCAGCGCCGCGGCGGCCAGCGGTCCCCACGAGATCTGCTCGAAGGTCAGCGAGTTGTAGACGGCCGAGGGCAGCGTCCGGCTGGCCTTGCCGCCAAGCACCACCGAGAAGATGAAATTGTTCCAGGAGAAGATGAAGGCGAGGATGCCGCCGACCACGATGCCGGGCTTGGCCAACGGCAGCGCGACATGGCGGAAAGCCTGCCAGGTAGTGGCGCCGTCGATGCGCGAGGCATCCTCCAGCTCCATCGGCACGTTCTCGAAATACCCGATCATGATCCAGACGATGATCGGGATGGTGATGACGAGATGGGTGATGACCAGCGCCGTAATGGAGCCCACCAATCCTGTGATCTGGAACAACAGGAAGAGCGGGATCAGGTAGGAGAGCGCCGGCGTCAT
The DNA here is from genome assembly GCF_058783685.1 of Allobosea sp. FW305-C-101. Taxonomy (NCBI): domain Bacteria; kingdom Pseudomonadati; phylum Pseudomonadota; class Alphaproteobacteria; order Hyphomicrobiales; family Alloboseaceae; genus Allobosea; species Allobosea sp. FW305-C-101. Next base: position 369,001 of record NZ_JBYSYT010000002.1, read on the forward strand.
CCGCGCGACCAGGATCAGCACCGCGAATTTATGCGCCTTACCGCGCGCGATGCCGTAGCCGGCGGGCACGCCGACCAGGAGCCCGAGCAGCACCGCCCCGCCCGTGACCAGGATCGAGTTCCAGAGATAAAGCCCGAAATTGTTCTGCGCGAAGACGTCGACATAGTTCTTCAGCGTCGGCGGGTTCGGGATGAAGACCGGCGGGAAGGCGGTATTGTCGAGCTCGTTCTTGAGCGACAGCGAGATCATCCAGAGGAAGACCAGCACGGCCGGCGAGACCAGCACGAAGACCGAGGCCCAGAAGCCGAACTTTTTGAGCGTGCGGTTCATCACGCGTTCCACTTCGACTTCTGCCGCGCATAGAGCAGCAGCAGCGAAAGCATGATGATGATGACGAAGAAGATCACCACCACGGCCGAGGCATAGCCGATCTTGTAGAACTGGAAGGCCTGCAGATAGAGGAAGATGTTCAGCGTCTCGGACGCCGTGCCCGGCCCGCCCTGCGTGATCACAAAGATCGTGTCGAAGGCCTTCAGCGCATCGATGGTGCGGATCACGATCGCCACCATGATGAAGGGCCAGACCAGCGGCAGCGTGATGTGCCGGAACATGTGCCAGTCATTGGCGCCGTCGATCAGCGCGGATTCGTAAGGTTCCCGCGGCAACCCGGCCAATCCGCCGAGCACGATCAGCATGACCAGCGGCGTCCAGTGCCAGACCTCGACCAGAACCAGGGTCGGGATCACCGTGGACGGTTCGTAGACCCAGCCCGAGGGCCCGATGCCGACGAGCGAGAGCAGATAGTTCAGCACGCCGAGCTGCGGGTGGAACATCATCGTCCAGACCAGCGCGACCGCGACCGGCGTCGCCATCATCGGCATGACGAAGATCGTGCGCAGCAGGCCTCGGAACGGGAACTCGCGATGGAAGACCAGCGCCGCCGCCGTGCCGAACACGATCGGCAGCACCACCGCCAGCACCGTGAAATAGGCCGTATGCCCCATCGATTCGATGAAGCGCTGATCCTTCATCAGCTCGGCGAAATTGCCGAGGCCGACGAATTCCACCCCGCCGCCGATCTTCCAGTCCTGCCCGGACATGTAGAGCGTGAACAGCCAGGGGAAGACGATCACCGCCCCGATGACCAGCACCGCCGGCAGCGAGAACAGCCAGTAGCGCGGCGTGAAATCCGCCGAAGCAGCCGCCGCGTTCGCTTGTGTCGTACTCGACATGCTGGCTGGCAGGGACGTGCTGGTCATGTGGTCTGGAACCGTCATGCTCGGGCCTGACCCGAGCATCTCTTCGAGGGTGCTTTGGCTACGTCATGGCCGGGTCAAGCCCGGCCATGACGCTTGTTGTTTTCAGCCCTGCTCGCTCTTGGCGAGCACCGGCGCGAAGGTCTCCGTCGCCTTCTTCAGCTCGGCCGCGACATCCGCCCCGCCGATCGCATTGGTCAGCGCCACCCCGAATACGTCGCGGAACTCGGTCACCGGCACGATCTGCGGCAGGCCGGCCCGCGCGACCTTGGCCGAGGCCAGCAGGCAGTCGAAATACTGCTTGCCGAACTTCGACTGCGCGATCGTCTCGGTGTCGAGATAGGCCGAGGACCGGCCCGGCGCGCCCGCGCCAGCCTTGAGCATGGCGATCTGGTTCTTCTTGTTTGTCATGAACTGCAGGTAGAGCCAGGCCGCCTCCTTCTTGGAGGAGCCGCGCGAGATGCCCATGCCGTCGGCGAACATGCCGGCATGGTGCGCCTTCGGCCCCGGCGGCGTCACGCCATAGCCGACCTTGCCGACGATGCGCGACTTGGTCGGGTCCTCCAGCGGCGTGGCGAAGCCGATGCCGTCGAGCCACATCGCGGCGCGGCCCTGCATGAAGGTGGTCTGGCACTCGTTCCAGTTGAAGCCGACCTGCCCGACCGGCCCGGTCTCCTTGTTGAGCTTGCGATAGAGATCGGCCGCCCAGATCGCCTCCGGCGTATCGGTCTGCAGCTTGCCGTCCGAGGAGGTCGTCTCCATGCCCTGCCCGAGCATCAGCGAGGTCCAGACCGGAACGTTCGCGTTCTTCAGGCCGCGCGAGACGAAGCCCGCGACGCCCTTGGCGGGATCGTGCAGCTTCTGCGCGACGGTGAACATCTCGTCCATCGTCTTGGGATAGGCCACGCCCTTCGCGTCGAAGAGCTCCTTGTTGTAGTAGACCATCCAGTAATCGACGAAGAACGGGATCGTATCGAGCGACCCGTCGGCCTGCCGCGCATAGGCGACCGGGCCGGCGCCGAAATCGGCGAAGTCGAAATCCGGCGCGGTCAGCGACGGGTTCTTGATGAAGGGCTCGAGGTTCTCGAACCACTTGCCCTTGGCCGCCATGCGCTTCTGCACATGCAGCGAGATGCCGCTGACGTCGAAGCTCGGCTTGCCCGAGGCGAACTCGATCACCGCCTTCTGGCGCTGCTGCTGCTCCGGCACCTGCTCGGCCGAGACCTTGATGCCGGTGAGTTCGGTGAACTCCTTCTCCGCCGCCTGCATCAGGTCGGAGCGCGGGTTCTTCACCAGCAGCACGTCGATCGACTGGCCGGAGAATTTCTTCCAGTCGAACGCCCCTTGCGCCTGCGCCTTGCGCAGCACGAAGGGCGAGGCGATCGCGGCAGCGCCACCGGCCAGCAGGACACGGCGGGTCGGCTTGAGAATGCTATCGGTCATCGGCGTCCTCCCCAAGACTTGAACACGGCCCGTTTCGGGCCTTTGATGGCGCGCGGAACATAAGGCGACGACCGCCTCCCGCATCCGTGATCGGGCTGGACGCTAATCTCCTTTCGGGCCGGTTGCAAGCTAACATGTTGGCGTGCACATAGTATCGCCACATCCTTCCTCCCCGCCGCCGAATCCCCTGCGAGAGCCGCCCGTGACGAGCCCGCCCCGCATCGATTCCCACCAGCATTTCTGGCGGCTCGCCCGTGGCGACTATGGCTGGCTGACGCCGGCACTGAAGCCGATCCACCGCGATTTCGAGCCCGCCGATCTCGCCCCGCATCTGGCGCAGCACGACATCGCCTCGACCATCCTCGTCCAGGCCGCCGCGACCGAGGCCGAGACGCATCACCTGCTCGCGCTCGCCGCGACCACCCCCTTCGTCGCGGGCGTCGTCGGCTGGACCGATTTCGAAGCGCCCGACGCCCCCGCCAGCATCGCCGCCCTCGCCGCCGACCCGCTGCTCGTCGGCTTGCGCCCCATGGTGCAAGACATCCCCGATCCCGACTGGCTCGCGAAACCCGCCCTCGCACCGGCCTTCGCGGCACTTAAACAGCACGGCCTCGTCTTCGACGCGCTGGTGAAGCCGCCGCAGATCCCCGCGCTCCTCAAGCTGCTGGAGCGCGAGACGGAACTGCCCGTCGTCATCGACCACGGCGCCAAGCCGGACCTCACCGGCTCCGATCTCTCCGCCTGGCGCGGCGGCATCGCGGCTTTGGCCGCGCGGCCGAACACGACCTGCAAGCTCTCCGGCCTCGTCACCGAAGCCGGACCCGGCTGGCGCGAGGCGACGCTGGCCCCGGCCGTCGCCCAGCTCCTCGCCTGTTTCGGGCCGGAGCGCCTGCTCTGGGGCAGCGACTGGCCGGTCGCGACGCTCGCCGCCGCGTACGACCAGTGGCTCGCCGCCGCCGAGCGCCTCACCGCGACGCTCACCGGGCCTGAGCGCGCCGCGATCTTCGGCGGCAACGCCGCCCGCATCTATCTGACGAAGAGGGGCCGCCGCCCATCATGCTGAAAAACCTCGACCCCGTCCTTTCCGCCGACCTGCTCTGGGTGCTCGCCGCGATGGGCCATGGCGACGACCTCGCGCTGGTCGATGCCAATCACCCGGCGCAAACCATCGCCAGCGCCACCACCAGCGGCCGCCTGATCCGCCTACCCGGCCTGACGATGCAGCGCACTGCGCGCGCCATCCTCTCGGTGCTGCCGATCGACGATTTCGAGCCTGAGCCGCTGCGACGCATGGAAGTCGTCGGCGATGCCGCCGCGATCCCCGAAGTCCAGCGCGCCGTGCAGGCCGAGATCGACAAGGCACTCGGCCGCCCCGCACCGCTGGCCGGCATCGAGCGCTTCGCCTTCTACGATCAGGCGCGGCGCGCCTTTGCCGTGGTGCAGGTCGGCGATCCCCGCCCCTATGGCTGCTTCCTGCTGCGCAAGGGCGTCATCGCCGGCGAGCCGGGCTAATCTCACGAACCCTTGGCGATAGCCTGCTTCAGGCGCGCGACGGCCTCCGTCGCGCCGGCCCGGACCGTGACCTCCAGCGTCGGCGCCTCGCGCTCGATCATCTCGATCAGCGTCTCCGGCGTGATCTCGGCCCGTTGCTGGGTGAGCTTCAGCACGGCATTGGCGATGATGTTCGGCCAGAACGCCGCCCCGCCCTTGGCCAGCCCCTTGGCCTTGCGGCCCTCGAATTCCTGGGCGAGCTGTTCGGGGGTCTTGCGGGCCATGGTCTCGTTACCTGTTTCGGATTGAGCCGCTGCCTATCACGAAATGCCGGCTCTGCCTGCCCTTCTCGAGTCGCACTGCCCTGCCCGCGCATCGGGTCCGCGACAATCGCATTTGCATCCGGCCGCGACGCCGGATCGCCCTGCGTCCTGTCGGACGCGAAGTGGCGATCCAGACTTTTGCTCCGGCATCGGATTCTTCCGAAAAGTGGATTCCCCTTTTCGGTCCGATGCACTAGCAGGAGCGGCGCCCGAGGCAGGCCGGTAATGCGGCTGCCCGTTCAGGACCAGACCATGCCCCGCCTCGCCTTGCTCGCCGCCGTCACCGGCATCCTCCTCGCCACCCCGTCCGCCGCCCGGATCACCGACCCGGAGCAGAGCTGCGCCGACTGGCTGAAATCCGGCGCCCACCGCAAGAGCGAATACGCCGCCAGCGTCGCGGAGAAGATCAGGGCCTTCTGCGCCGCCCACCCGAAGATGAAGGCCATCGACGCCGAAATGACGATGACGGGGGATTGAGGGGGGGCGCTCGGGCTCTCTTTCCCTCTTCTCGACCAAAAGCTCTCTCTTGCGTCATGCTCGGGCTTGACCCGAGCATCTCATGACACGAAGGCTCGGGAGCCTCTTCCTGCCGGAGATTCTCGGGTCTGCGCTTCGCTCCGCCCGAGAATGACGCATGGGTTTGCTCCGCCCGCACCGAGGCGCGGCGGCTTCATTGAGGGGCAGCGGAGCGCCGCGAGGCGCGAGGGTCTAGGGCCGCTTCCATTGAGCCAGGATGCGGCGCGGATGGATTGAGCCACCATCCGCACGCCCCGTGGCGCTCCGCTCGACGGCGTTCTTAAGTCTCCGGGCCGCGCTTATACGGCAGGGCGTTTCGCTGACCTGCGAGCCTCGACACCAGTTCGGCAGAAACGCTTGCGCGATCTCCTTTGTCTCGTGCAGCGGATGATCCCGAAAAGGGCTGAGCCGCCTTTCGGTCCGATGCCGGCCTTGTCGCGTCCTGGCCCCGCAGATGCGGTGCCGCCATGCCTTCCAGCGAGCTCCTCGCACAGGGGCCGTAGTACCCCCAGGGCGGTGCCCCGAAGCCTCCCGGGAGTGGGTCGTAACCCCACCCGCAGGCGCCGTCCCCGCCCCGCCAACGGCATACCTCCGGATGGCTGCCCCTCGGGGACGAGGTGGGGTGAGGATAGGCGCCGCGTGTGAGGGAGGGGATAAGATTTCATGGCGGAAGTGCAGGATCATCCTCTTCAGCAAGAAAGAGGTATCATCGCCCGTAAAATCACAAAGCGGCCTCCTCCTGCCAACGAAGATGCGTCCACCCCAAAGCGTCCACAAGGTAGACTGACATAAGCTTATAAATCAGCTTATTTGAGACAATTACGGTTCTAATCCCATCGGCATATGAGGCGACTTGGTAGGGAGGAAAGTGAAATTCGATTCCCTCACCAGAAAAGCTGAAGTTCCTAAAATGCGACCAATCTTCGGTGCCATTATTGATCCACTCATTATATAGGTCGCGATTTCCGTATTCGTCAGAAATCAAATCTATAGCCAACTGCGATCTAACGGCCCTCTGGATAACGCTGAAGGCGGCTTCTAATTCAACAAATATTTCCTGAATTTCGGATATTCGGGTAATTGGCTCCAATGTAAAATTGAAGCTTTCAATCCATTCCATTCCATGGGCCGCCCCAGCGTTATATGTATGCATAAAATAAGGCACGCATATTACATGATTGACGACAACAGGCTCACGGCAATGGGCGGAAAATACATTTGTTCGTCGATATCGACTTTGACCAAAATTATAATCAACAGAATTCTGTGAAAATTTTGATCTCCTGTTTCCCGAAGCTAATTCCGATATGCGCCCTCGAACCATATCTGTGATATCACCGACCTTTGGAATGTCAGACGAGCTCATCGAAAATATATTATACTCTATCTCATACCCGGGTAATCCATCCCAAGATTCCTTGAAGGTGTTGCTTACCCATCTAATTCGAGAATCCGATTGTACGTGCTGAGCATGTTGACCCAATTGAGAAATCTGCTGAGATATGGACTCTATTATCTTCTCTATAGAGCCACTTTCCCAAGCTTTTACCATATGTAAATGCCGGACAGATTCCGGAAATTCGGAAAGAGAATCAATCAAGACGGGTATTATATAAATATCGCTCGTTAGTTTTTCTTCCGCTTGCTCTAAAGCGATTTTAATTTCCCTTTGTGCATACCCGCGCCTATCAACCGATAATTCAGACATAAAAACTACAACGATAGCCGCCTTCCCTAAAGCGCGGCGAATTTCGAGATTCCAGTTTTGTCCCGCTCTAATACAGCGGTGATCCATCCAAACATTCAAGCCAGAATGCTCTAATCGATCGACAATAGGGTCGACTCTCTCGCGATCAGGACTGGCATAGCTAATGAAAATAAGTGGAGCGCCCTCATCCATATTTTTCAATAGCCCGTTCTCAGCCTCGAAACCTAACTTCAATAAGCATCGTCGACTTCGATGCCAAGCGCCCGGCGTGTGCTTTTGAGCACCTGTGAGTCAGCACTTGAACGAAGTCAGACCCACCATGATGTGCATCACAGCTACCGCTTGACTCCCCCTGCCTCCCATCCTAACCCCATCGACGGGACACGCCCCCCCAACGGGGCGCGCCCATCTGTAAGGATGGAGACATCGATGGCGAATACCGCACCGAACACGCGTCCGCGCGTGCCTAACTTCTCGTCCGGCCCCTGCGCCAAGCGCCCCGGCTGGGCCCTCAAGAACCTCTCCGACGCCCCGCTCGGCCGCTCGCACCGCGCCAAGATCGGCAAGGACAAGCTGAAAGCTGCGATCGACCTGACGCGCGAGGTGCTGCAGGTTCCCGCCGATTACCGCATCGGCATCGTGCCGGCCTCCGATACCGGCGCTGTCGAGATGGCGCTCTGGTCCTTGTTGGGCGCCCGCGGCGTCGACATGGTCAGTTGGGAGAGCTTCGGCGCCGGCTGGGTCACCGATGTCGTCAAGCAGCTCAAGCTTGCGGATGTCCGCACCTTCGACGCCCCCTATGGCGAATTGCCGAACCTGAAGAAGGTCGACACCAAGAACCGCGACGTCGTCTTCACCTGGAACGGTACCACCTCGGGCGTGCGCGTCGTCGACGCCAGCTGGATCGCTGACGATCGCGAGGGGCTGACCATCTGCGACGCCACCTCCGCCGCCTTCGCCCAGCGCCTCGACTGGCCAAAACTCGATGTCGTCACCTTCTCCTGGCAGAAGGTGCTCGGCGGCGAGGCCGCGCATGGCATGATCGTGCTCTCGCCGCGCGCCGTCGCCCGGCTCGAAAGCTACAAGCCGGCCTGGCCGCTGCCGAAAATCTTCCGCATGACCTCGGGCGGCAAGCTGATCGAGGGCATCTTCACCGGCGAGACCATCAACACCCCCTCCATGCTGGCGGTCGAGGACTATATCGACGCGCTGGAATGGGCCCGGAAGGTGGGCGGGCTCGACGGCTTGGTGAAGCGCGCCGACGGCAATGCCCGCGTCATCGCCAAGTTCGTGCGCGAGAACGACTGGATCGACTTCCTGGCCGTGAAGCCGAAGACGCGCTCCAATACGAGCGTGTGCCTGAAGTTCACCGACCCGACTGTTACCGCCCTGCCGGCGGACGCGCAGGCGGCCTTTGCCAAGCAGGTGGTCTCGATCATCGAGAAGGCCGGCGCCGGCTACGATCTCGGCCATTACCGCGACGCCCCTCCCGGCCTGCGCATCTGGTGCGGCGCGACCGTCCAGTCGCGCGACGTGAAAGCGCTGCTGCCCTGGATCGCCTATGCCTTCGCGGAGGCGAAGGCCGGGCTCGGCAAGAAGGCGGCCTGATCAAGCCGTCATGGTCGGGCTAGACCCGACCATCTCTTTCCAGAAGAGGCGCCACCCTGCGCCTCCGCGTCCCGAGATGGCCGGGTCAAGCCCGGCCATGACGCTCTCTCCCCATTCATGCGCCGGACCGCTCCTCGTGTAGCGCCGCGCCAGCCGGAGCCTCCCATGCCCGCCCCGAAAGTCCTGATTTCCGACGCCCTCTCCCCCGCCGCCGTCCAGATCTTCAAGGACCGTGGCATCGACGTGACCTTCGATCCGAACCTCGGCAAGGACAAGGACAAGCTCGCCGCGATCATCGGCGACTATGACGGCCTCGCCATCCGCTCGGCCACCAAGGCGACCGCCAAGCTGCTGGAGCAGGCGACGAACCTCAAGGTCATCGGCCGCGCCGGCATCGGCGTCGACAATGTCGAGATCCCCGCCGCGACCGCGCGCGGCGTGATCGTGATGAACACGCCTTTCGGCAACTCGATCACCACCGCCGAGCACGCCATCGCCATGATGTTCGCGCTCGCCCGCCAGATTCCCTCCGCCGATACCTCGACCCAGGCCGGCAAGTGGGAGAAGAACCGCTTCATGGGCGTCGAGATCACGGCCAAGACGCTCGGCCTGATCGGCGCCGGCAATATCGGCTCGATCGTCGCCGAGCGTGCCATCGGCCTGAAGATGCGCGTCATCGCCTATGACCCCTACCTGTCGCCGGAACGCGCCGTCGCGCTGGGAGTCGAGAAGGTCGAGCTGGAAGACCTGCTGAAGCGCGCCGACTTCATCACGCTGCATGTGCCCATGACCGAGAAGACCAAGAACATCCTCTCGGCCGAGGCGCTGGCTAAGACCAAGAAGGGCGTGCGCATCATCAACTGTGCCCGCGGCGGCCTCGTTGACGAGCAGGCGCTGGCCGATCTGATCAAGTCCGGCCATGTCGCGGGCGCGGCCTTCGACGTGTTCTCGGTCGAGCCGGCCGAGCAGAACCCGCTCTTCGGTTTGGACAACGTGGTCTGCACGCCGCATCTCGGCGCCTCCACCAACGAGGCGCAGGAGAATGTCGCCCTACAGGTCGCCGAGCAGATGAGCGACTACCTGCTCAAGGGCGCGATCACCAACGCGGTGAACTTCCCCTCGATCACGGCGGAAGAAGCCCCGCGCGTGAAGCCCTTCGTCGATCTCGCCGAGAAGCTCGGCTCCTTCCTCGGCCAGCTGACGGAAGCGCCGGTCAAGGGCATCCGCATCGAGTACGAAGGCGCGGTCGCCCATCTCAACCTCAAGGCGATCTCGGCTGCCGCGATCACCGGCGTGCTCAGGCCCTTCCTGCCCGAGATCAACATGGTCAACTCGGCCATGGTGGCGAAGGAGAAGGGCATCGTCGTCGAGGAACTGACCCGCGAGGTCGCCGGCAATCTCGAAAGCGTCATCCGTATCGTCGTCGAGGCCGAGGACATGCCGCGCCACGCCTCCGGCACGGTGTTCCAGGACGGCAAGCCGCGCATCGTCGAGATCCGCGACATCGCTGTCGATGCCGAGTTCGCGCCGCACATGCTCTACGTGCGCAATGCCGACAAGCCGGGCTTCATCGGCCAGTTCGGCTCGCTCCTGGGCCAAGCCGGCGTCAATGTCGCGACCTTCGCGCTCGGCCGCGACAAGCCCGGCGGCGACGCGATCTGCTATGTCTCGGTCGACGAGCCGATCTCGGACGAATTGCTGGCCAAGATCCACGAGATCCCGATGGTCAAGCGCGCGCGGCGGCTGAAGTTCTGATCGTGCTCAACCCGCTGAAGGCTCTCGTCGCCGCGCCTGCCGCGGCGGCGGAGCCTATCCATTTCGAGGTCCGCCGCGACGAGGCGGCGGGCCTCTGGTACGCGATCGATACCGGCGAGCTCGGCATCGTCACCGAGGCCGAGACGCTGGACGGCCTCCGCGAGCGGCTGACGCAGCTCCTGCCGGAATGCTTCGGCATCGAGAATTGCCCGGTCGAGCTGTCGCTCTGCGATGCGGAGAATGGCGAGCCGGCCTGAGTGCCGCCGCAACCTTGCCGCAATATCACGGCCCTGTGATCGCTCCATCGCAGAGGATCGCCCATGCCTGCCCTTGCCCGCCTCGCCGCCGTTGCCCTTGCCTGCCTGACGGCCGCCCCGGCCCTCGCCGACTGGGACCGCGACAAGCTCGACAAGGCGATCGAGGGCATCGAGCAGGCCTCGAAGGGCCGCCTCGGCGTCGCTCTGATGGACCTGCGCGACCGCAAGCTCTGGTCGCATCGCGGATCCGAGACCTTCCCGATGCAGAGCGTCTTCAAGCTGCCATTGGCAGTCGCGGTGCTGCAGCAGGTCGAGGCCGGCAGGTTCAAGCTCGACCAGCCGATCACGGTGACCCGCAAGGATTTCTCGCTGTTCCACAGCCCGCTGGTGAAAAGCTTCAAGGGCGAGCGCAACGACTATCCCCTGCGCGAATTGATCCGGCTCGCGGCGGGTGAGAGCGACAACACCGCCGCCGACCTGCTGATGCGCGAGATCGGCGGGCCGCAGGTCGTGACGAAGATGCTGCGCGATGGCGGCGTCCAGGGCATGTCGGTCGACCGCTACGAGCGCCTGTTCCAGCCGGAGATCTACGGGCTCAAGGGCTTCAGCTGGGATGACACGGTGGACGAGAAGGCCTTCCGCGCCGAGCTCAAGGCGATGCGGCCGCGCCTGCGCATCGCCGCCCTGTCGAATGCGCTCAAGGACAAGCGCGACGCCTCGACCCCGGAAGCGAGCGCGCAATTCCTCGAGGCCTTCGCCAAGGGCAACTGGCTGCGCGATCCCGCCCATACCGCCTTCATCGAGAAGATCGTGGCGGAATCGAAGGTCGGCACCGACCGGCTCAAGGCCGGCCTGCCGGCGGGCACGCGCTTCGCCCATCGCACCGGGCTCGGCCTCACCACGGACGGGATCAATCACGCCACCAACGATATCGGCGTCGCGACGCTGCCGGACGGCCGGCGCTTCGTCATCGTGACCTATCTCGCCGGCTCCCGCGCCGATGCCGACGAGCGCTCGGCGGCTTTGGCGGATGTGGCGCGGCTGGCGGTCTCGGCGCTGCGCTGAAAAGCGTTGCTGGCTTATACTTTATCTCGTCTTGCGCCTCAGGTTGCCCTCTTCCAGTCTAACGTTTGGGGGACAGCACATGGGCAGCTCGGTTTTCAGGGTGGGAGCCTCACAGCCGCCCCCCTTGTTCACGGACGATGGCCTCAACGACAATGCCATCGTCGGCATGTGGTATTGGGACGTGCTGAACGACCGCCTCTACGCCGACGCGCGCATGGCCGTGCTTTTCAACGTCGATCCGCTGGAGGCGATGCGCGGCACGCGATGTGATGCCTATGTCGACGGCATCCACCCGGACGACCGCGATGGCGTAGCGCAGGAGATCGAGCGCTGCGTCAGGGCGGCGATCGATTTCCACTACGAGTATCGGATTGTACCCGCCGCAGGCGAGCGACTGATCTCAGCCTTCGCCCGATGTCATCGGACAGAGGAAGGCTGCACCGGCCATTATGTCGGGATGGCCTTCGACGTCACGCAGCAGCGCAGTGCCGAATCCACCACGGCGACCTCCCGCGTCGCCGGTCACGTCCTGCAGGCCTATAGCATCGCCAAGCAGATCACCGACGAGGAACTCAAGCGGAAACTCAAGGATGTGCTGATGCGGCTCGGCATGAATCTCGCGGCCGAGGTCAAAGAGCGGTCGGTCTGATTACCGCCCCAGCCGCTCGGCGATGAAGATACCGCCGAGCACGAGGGCCAGCGCCAGCGCGTGATAGAGCCCGAAGGGCTCGCCGATGATCAGCACGGCGAGAATCGGCGCGAAGACCGGCACGAGATTGACGAAGACGCCGGCCCGGCCGGGCCCGATCAATTCGATCGCACGCATGAAGGAGAGCTGCGAGACGATCGACGGGAAGATCACCGTGAAGGCAAGGATCAGCCAGCCCTGCGGCGTCGGCATATAGGAGCGCCCGAGCGCGATCTCGGTCGCCAGCAGCGGCAGCGAGGCGAGGCAAGCGAAGCTCGCCATCGCCGTGAAGAAGACGAGCCCCGGCACGGCCGGCCGCTTGCGTACGCCGACGGTGAAGCCCGCATAGAGCACGCAGGCGATGATCATCAGCACATCGCCCGGCACGAAGCGGAAGGCCATGAGGATATGGATGTCGCCCCGGCTCGCCGTGACGGCGACGCCGAGCAGCGTCACCGCGACACCGATCGCCTGCATCGGGGTGATCTTCGTACGGAACACCAGGAAGGCACCCATCAGCACGAAGACCGGGATCGCGCCCTGCAAGATGCCGATATTGATCGCGCTGGTCGAATAGGCCGCGAGATACATCAGCGTGTTGAAGGTGGTGAAGCCGAGCGTGCCGAGCACCGCGATCAATCGCCAATGCGCGCGCAGCACCGGCCAGTGCTCGCGCAATTGATCGCGCAGCAGCAGGGGCATGATCGCGCAGACCGCCACCCAGCGCAGCGAGGTCAGCATCATCGGCGAGATGTTGCCGACGGCGAGCCGGCTTGCCACGGCGTTGCAGCCCCACATCAAGGTGGTCAACACCATCAGCAGGTAGGCATTGCCCCAGGCGCGTTGCAGCCAAGTCTGGGTAGGGTGCACGTTTCCGCCCTGTTGCGAGAAAGGGCTCATGCAATACCCTTGCGTGTACCCGGCTCATATGAGATCGGGCGCACACCTGCCCGTCGCCCTGCGCATCCCTGCGGAATACCCCGATGATCGAAACCAGCGCCCGCCCGCTCCGCCTGCTCTTCGTCGACGGCAATATGCGCGACACCCGCGAGGGGCTGCGCCAGTCCTATGGCATGGCCTATGGCGAGGCCTATGCCGCCGAGATCGCGGCGTTCGAGCCGGGCATCGTCTCCGATATCTGCCTGCCGGCCGACGAGGGTGCGAACCTCCCCGACGGCGAAGGGCTTGAATCCTATGACGGCATCTTCCTGACCGGCTCGGCCCTGCACATCTACGATACCGCCCCGCCCGTGACCCGCCAGATCGACCTGATGCGCGCGATCTATGCCAGCGGCACGCCCTGCTTCGGCTCCTGCTGGGGCATCCAGGTCGGCTCCGTCGCGGCCGGCGGCACCGTCACCGCCAATCCGAAGGGCCGCGAGACCGGCTTCGCCCGCCGGATCACGCCGACCGAGGCCGGCCGCAACCACGCCTTGCTCGCCAGCCGCCCGGCCGCCTTCGATGCGCCCGCGATCCATCTCGACACCATCGCGCTGCCGGCGCACGGCACGACGATCCTCGCCTCCAACGCCTACAGCCAGGTCCAGGCCGCCGAGATCAAGCATAATGGCGGCACCTTCTGGGGCGTGCAGTACCATCCCGAATTCTCGCTGAAGCAGATCGTCGCGATCCTCGATCGCCGGGTGCCGCTGATGATCAAGGAGGGCTTCCGCAAGGACGAGGCTTCCGCGAAAGCCTGGCTCGACGACATGCTGACGCTCGATGCCGAGCCCGACCGGCAGGACCTCGCCTGGGCGCATGGCCTCGACCGCGAGGTGCTCGACACCGAGCGCCGCGTCACCGAGTTGCGCAACTTCATGGAGCATCGCGTCAAGCCGCATGCCAGCACGCGCGGCCGCGCCTGATCCCCGCACAAGTTTCGCCTGCAAACCTTGCCATGACGCCGGGCGATCGCTAGATCAGCGGCCGCGAGGCCACGACCTCCCCCAACCTGGGACATGTGCCGGGACGACCCGGCAAACCATGGGGGACCCGCTATGGCGTGGCTCTATCTGTTTTCCGCCGGCCTTCTCGAGATCGTCTGGGCTTTCACCATGAAGCAGTCGGACGGCTTCACACGTCCGATGCCCACCGCGATCACCATCGTCACGATGATCGGCAGCTTCGCCCTGCTCTCTCTGGCGATGCGCTCGCTGCCGCTCGGCACGGCCTATACGATCTGGACCGGCATCGGCGCGGTCGGCGCCTTCCTCGTCGGCGTCACCGTGCTCGGCGAAGCGCTCACGCCGATGCGCATCGCCGCCGCGGTACTGATCGTCTCCGGCCTCGTCATGATGAAGCTCTCGGCGAGCTGACGGCCGGACTTGCCAAAATCGCCTGCTGCTTCTAGGCAGGCCGGGCCTCGGGACGACCCGCGGCCTTCGCACCTCACAGGGGACGGCCCCACGACGCGGAATGCTCCGCGCCGTCGCGCAACCCCGTGAGCGGAGGCCTTCGCCTTGGCCAATCCCAGTGACCAGTTCATCGTCAAGACTCTCATTCCGTTCCGTGTCGGCGGGGTCGATCTCGGCTTCACCAACGCGGCCCTGATGATGGTACTCGCCACCGCCGCGATCGCCGGCGGGCTGATCCTCGCGACGCGCTCGCGCGCCATCGTCCCCGGCCGCACGCAGGCGCTGGCCGAGATGCTCTACGAGTTCGTGGCGAAGACATTGACCGACGCGACCGGGCGCGAGGGGTTGCGTTTCCTGCCGCTGATCTTCTCGCTCTTCATGTTTGTCCTGGTGCTCAACCTGTTCGGCATGATCCCCGGCGCCTTCACGGTCACGAGCCATATCGTCGTGACCTTCGCGCTCGCCATGCTGGTGATGGCGACGGTCATCGGCTACGGCGTGCTGCGCCATGGCTTCGGCTTCCTGCGGCTTTTCGTGCCGTCGGACGTGCCGAAATGGCTCCTGCCCTTCATCACGCTGATCGAGATCGTCTCCTTCCTGTCGCGGCCGATCTCGCTGAGCCTGCGCCTCTTCGCCAACCTGCTCGGCGGCCATATCGCGCTCAAGGTTTTCGGCAGCTTCGTCGCGGCGCTGCTCGCGGCAGGTATGAGCTATTCCCTGCTCGCACCGCTGCCGCTGCTGATGACGGTCGCGCTCACCGCCTTCGAGTTCATGGTCGCGGTGTTGCAGGCCTATGTCTTCACCGTGCTCACCTGCATCTACCTGAACGACGCACTGCATCCCGGCCATTGATCAGCCGGGCCGCTCCTGCAAACGCAGGACGCATCGGGTGCCCGTCCCGCCTATCCGCATTCCGGCCCAATTCCGCCTTGGACGCGCCGAATTCGGCAGCGTCTATCACGGCGACGTGATTGCGATCTGGAGGGGATGATTTCGATGCGAAGCCATATTGCCGCCGCCCTGATTCTCGCGCCCGGCCTCGCCGCTGCGGCCGAGACCGAACTGACGAGCCGGATCGACCGCGTCACGGTCTTTCCGGACGGCGCTGTGGTGACGCGGCTCGGCAAGGCCGACCTGCTGCAGGGCGTCTCGCAGATCGTGCTGCGCGGCCTGCCGGCGACGATCGATCCCGCCTCGATACGTGTTGAAGGCAAGGGTGACGGTTCGTTCTCGGTCGGCGCGGTCGATGTCCGCGTCACGCCGGGCGATGCCAGGCCCGTTCTCGACACGGTGCTGGAGGAGAAGCTCAAGACGCTCCGCGACGAGAAGGAGAAGCTCTCCGGCCAGATCAGCGCGATCGAAGCGAAGCGCGACACGATCGAGCGCTTCGCGCAGGTCGGCCCCGACAAGCTCGGCCCCGACGGGAAGGCCCTGCCGGTTGCCGACTGGCCGGCGGTGTTCGAGGCGATCGGCACCGCGCTGGTCAAGGTTCAGGACGAGTTGCGCGGCACCCGCAACCGCCTCTCCGATGTCGAGGCCGAGATCGCGGCGCTGGAGCGCGCCCGTCCGCAGGCCGGCCGCCCCGGCGCGCCGAAGCGCGACGTCGCCATCTCCGTCGAGGCGCTGCAGCCGGTCGCGGCGGAGTTCACCGTGACCTATCGCGTCACCGGCGCGAACTGGACGCCGACCTACGAGGCGCGCCTGACCACGACCGGCGAGAAGCCGGAAATCGCCCTGACGCGCCGCGCCGAGATCCGCCAGCGCACCGGCGAGGCCTGGGACGATGTCGCGCTCGCGCTCTCGACCACGCGCTCAGCCGGGGGCACCCGCGCGCCGGACCTTACCCCGATGCAGGTCGCCTTCTTCGAGCCGCCGGTGGTCTATGAGAGCCGCCCGCGCCTCGGTGCCGCGCCCGCTCCCATGGCGGCCCGCGCCAAAGCCGAAGCCGAAGTGGCGGCGGACACGTTGGCCAAGCAGTCGCAGCGCTCCGCCGCGCCGAAGCCCGCCGAAATTCAGGTCGCGACGATTGAGGCCGGCGCCTATCAGGCGAATTTCCAGGTGCCCGGCCGCGCCACGATCCCGCAGGACGGCAGCTCCAAGACGGTGACGCTGACCCAGCGCAAGGCGGAAGCGACGCTCGCTGCCCGCACCGTGCCGGAGCTGGAACAGAAGGCCTATCTGGAGGCCGGCTTCACCCATGAGGAGGAGGCGCCACTGCTGGCCGGGCGCGTCGCGCTGCATCGCGACGGCACCTATGTCGGCATGGGCCAGTTCAACCTCGTCGCACCGGGTGACAAGGTCGAGCTCGGCTTCGGCGCCGACGACCGCATCAAGGTCTCGTTCGCGCCGGTGAAGCGCCGCGAGAACGAGCCGAGCTGGCTCGGCCAGACCCGCACCGATCTGCGCGAGTTCCGCACGGTGGTGAAGAGCTTGCACGCCAAGCCGGTCAGGATCACCGTGCTGGAGCGCATCCCCTTCTCGGAGAGCAGCGCGATCACGGTCGAGACCATCGCCGCCCAGACCACGCCACCGACCGAGAAGCAGGTCGGTGACCGCCGCGGTGTCGCCTCCTGGACCTTCGATCTGGCACCCGGTGCCGAGAAGGAGATCAAGCTCGCCTACCGCATCAAATGGCCGGGCGACCGCGAGCTCTCTTACGAGGAGCAGCCGCTGCCGGGGCGGTAGGCCGGCAGCCCTAGCCTCAGAGCCCCAAACCCATCTCGATCTCGCGCTTGCGGCCGAGATCGTTCATCCAGGTGCGGAACTTGGGTTGCGCCTCGATCTGGTGGGCGTAGTGCCGCCGCAGCGCCTGCGTGAGCCTGCCGCCGCGGCTGAGCTGCTCGTCGGCAAAGCCGATCATCACCGAATTCGGCCAGGCCTGTGGCCTGATCTCGCGCAGACGGGCGAACAGCGCATCCTCGTCCTCGGCCGCATCAGCCTGCGCCATCAGGGTCATCATCGCCGCCGTCGAGCGCGAGATGCCCATGTGGCAATGCACGAGGAGATGGCCCTTCACGCGGCCCGTCGCGGTCTCGCGCAGGCCCTCGCCGAAGTTGATGATCTCGCCGACATGCTCCGGCGTCGGCATGGTCTGGCCGGGCTTCGGATCGATGATGTCATGGAAGCGCAACGTGACGCGGTGGTGCTCGCCATAGGTCCCGAAAGCGTCGATCTCGGCCCGGTCGGGATCGATCACCGAGAGCACATGCGTCACCTCGCGGGCGCTGTTGCCGGGCAATTCCTCGATGCCGCAGATCGTCAGGGTCGAGATGGACAGGGTCTTCATGGCGCGCCTCCGCTACGGAGCCCGCCGCCTAGCGCTCTTGCGCCGGCTATACAACCACCGGAAATGACGGGCTGCCCTGCATGATCGCGGCCGGCCCCGAAGGGCCGGCCGCGATATTCCTGATCAGGCGGCCTTGGCCTGCCCGAGTTCCTGATCGACGACGCCGACCCAGTAGCGCACGCCGTCCGGGATGATCTCGTCGTTGAAGTCGTAGAGCGGCGTATGCAGGCCGACGAAGGAGCCGTCCGGGTTGACGCCGTTGCCGATGCGCATGAAGGCGCCCGGACGCACCAGCATCATCTCGGCGAAATCCTCGCCGCCCGTGCCGGGCCGGAGCTGGCCGTTGACCTTCTCGGCGCCCACCGCCGCCGTGGCTGCAGCAACGCCGACCCGCACCTGCTCGGCCTCGTTCACCAGCGGGCTGGTGCCGCGATGGTAATAGGCCTCCGCCTTGCAGCCCCAGGCCTGCGCGGTGGCTGCCGCAAGTTCGGCGATGCGCCGCTCGACGATGTCGCGCACTTCCATGGAGTAGGTCCGCGCCGTGCCGCCGATGACGAGTTCGGAGGGGATCACGTTCGAAGCGTTGACGTCGCCGCCATGGATGAAGCCGACACTGATCACCGCCGTGTCGAGCGGGGCGACGTTGCGGCCGATGATGCCCTGCAGGCCGAGCACGAAATGCGCCTGCGCGTAGGTGATGTCGGTCGAGCGATGCGGCTGCGAGCCGCCATGGCCGCCGACGCCGTGGAAGGTGACCTTCCAGAAATCCGCCGCCGCCAGGAACGGGCCGACCGTGGTGCCGAAGGTGCCGGGCGCCATGCCGGGCGTGTTGTGCAGGCCGTAGATCGCGTCGCAGGGGAAGCGCTCGAACAGCTTGTCGGCGAGCATCGCGTTGGCGCCGCCGCGGCCTTCCTCGGCCGGCTGGAAGATCAGGTTGACGGTGCCCTCGAAATCCCGGTTCTCGGCAAGGTAGCGCCCGGCCGCGAGCAGCATCGTGGTGTGCCCGTCATGGCCGCAAGCATGCATCCGGCCCGGATTCTTCGAGGAATAGGGCAGGTTCGTCGTCTCATCGAGCGCGAGGCAGTCCATGTCGGCGCGCAGGCCCACGGCACGGCCGGGCTTGTTGCCGCGGATCACGCCGACGACGCCGGTCTTGCCGACATTCTCGGTGACCTCGACGCCCCACTCACGAAGCTTGTCGGCGACGAGCTTGGCCGTACGGACTTCTTCGAGGCCGAGTTCGGGATGCTCATGGATGTCGCGGCGGATCGCGGTGAAGGCGGCGTGATGCTGGTCGAGCCAGGCGTCGAGCTTCGTCATGGTCGGTGAAATCCCCTCTCCTGTGGGCGGCACGCGGCATGGCCCCTCCAGTGCCGCCTGCTGACCCATAGCCCTTACGCCCGATTGTGGCAGCATCACTGCGCAGATGCTGCAGGGCGGCCATGCTCCGGCAGTTTATCCAGCCAAATCGAGGCCCTGGCTGCCGAAAAACTTGACCTGCGGGCCGTGTTGGCTCATGAGGGCTTGCAAGGACCTGCCCCGAAACCCCGGCCTTGCGCCGGGGTTTTGCATTTGCGCGGGCCGCTTGCACAAGGCAACGCGGTAACAGCAGGGACACCTCGCTCATGGCGAATGTTGTGGTGGTCGGCGCCCAGTGGGGCGACGAGGGCAAGGGCAAGATCGTCGACTGGCTCTCCAGCCAGGCCGATGTGGTCGTCAGGTTCCAGGGCGGCCATAACGCCGGCCATACGCTGGTCATCGACGGCGTCGTCTACAAGCTCTCGCTGCTGCCCTCCGGCATCGTCCGCCCCGGCAAGCTTTCGGTCATCGGCAACGGCGTCGTCGTCGATCCCTGGCACCTCGTCGAGGAGATCGGCAAGCTGCGCGCGCAAGGGGTGGCGATCACCCCGGACAACCTGCGCATCGCCGACAACGCGACGCTGATCCTGCCGCTGCACCGCGAGCTCGACCATTTCCGCGAGACCTCGAATGCCGGCATGAAGATCGGCACGACCAAGCGCGGCATCGGCCCGGCCTATGAGGACAAGGTCGGCCGTCGCGCCATCCGCGTCATCGACCTCAAGGACGAGGCGCTGCTCGAGGCCAAGATCGAGCGCCTGCTCGCCCATCACAACGCGCTGCGCCGCGGCCTCGGCATCGGCGAGGTCGATGCCGGCGAGCTGCTCGGCCAGCTCAAGGCGATCGCCGGCGAGGTGCTGCCTTATGCCACATCGGTCTGGGCGCTGCTCGATGCCGAGCGTCGCGCCGGCAAGCGCATCCTGTTCGAAGGTGCTCAAGGGGCCCTGCTCGACGTCGACCACGGCACCTATCCCTTCGTCACCTCCTCGAACATCGTCGCCGGCCAGGCCGCGACCGGGTCGGGCATGGGCCCCTCGGCGGTCGGCTATGTGCTTGGCATCGCCAAGGCCTACACCACCCGCGTCGGCGAAGGCCCCTTCCCGACCGAGCTTTTCGACGAGATCGGCGAATTGATCGGCACCAAGGGCAAGGAATTCGGCGTCGTCACCGGCCGCAAGCGCCGCTGCGGCTGGTTCGATGCCTGTCTCGTGCGCCAGACGGTCAAGACCTCCGGCATCGACGGCATCGCGCTGACCAAGCTCGACATCCTCGACGGCTTCAAGGAGATCAAGGTCTGCGTCGGCTACAAGCTCGACGGCCAGATCCTCGAGCATCTGCCGGCCGGCCAGAACGACCAGGCCCGCGTCGAGCCGATCTACGAGACCATCGAAGGCTGGGAAGGCTCCACCGCCAATGCCCGCTCCTGGGCGGACCTCCCGGCGCAGGCGATCAAGTATGTCCGCCGCATCGAGGAGCTGATCGGCGCCACCGTCGCCGTGCTCTCCACCAGCCCGGAGCGCGACGATACGATCCTCGTCCACAACCCTTTCGAGGGTTGACGGCGGGCTTCATCAGCGACAAGTGAGGCCAATGGCCGACTTCTATCCGATCCTGGCGCGTGCGGTCGCCGGGCTGCCCGAAACCTCCCCGGAGGCCCGGCGCGCCATCTACGACCGGGCGCGGGCTGCGCTCGTCGCGCAGTTGCGCGGGCTCGACCCGCCGCTGAGCGAGGCCGAGATCATGCGCGAGCGCCTGGCGCTCGACGAGGCGGTCGCCCGGATCGAGGCGGATTACGACGAGGCTCCTGCGCCGCCGCCGGCATCGGACGGCCCGGTGATCCGCACCATCGAGAGCC
Organism: Allobosea sp. FW305-C-101; assembly: GCF_058783685.1. Classification (NCBI taxonomy): domain Bacteria; kingdom Pseudomonadati; phylum Pseudomonadota; class Alphaproteobacteria; order Hyphomicrobiales; family Alloboseaceae; genus Allobosea; species Allobosea sp. FW305-C-101. The sequence continues at coordinate 389,965 of NZ_JBYSYT010000002.1, forward strand.
CGACGCTGCCGATCCGCCCGCCGACGCCGAAGAAGGCGCCGGAATTCGCGCCGCTCCCTGCCCCAGCAGGGCAGGATGACGGCGAGCCCTTGCCTGAGCCGGCCGAGTCGCAAGTGGCGCGCCCCCGGGTGCAGCCGCCGCGCGAGCGGCGCGTGAAGCCCGGCCATATCCGCTCCGCCGTCGTCGGCGGCGTCGTCGCGGTCGCGGTCGCGGCCATCGCCGCCACCGCCATCTATGTCCACAAGCTGCGGCCCCAGGACACTCCGCGCCCGAACAGCGATGCCGCTCAGCGGACCCAACCGGCCCAGCCCGACAATGCCGGCAAGATCGCCGAGCGCGCCGGCGAACCCGGCACGCCGCAGCAGAACCGGCCTACCGGCAACCAGCCGAACAACGCGCCCGGCACACCCGTGCCGCAGCCCGGCGGCGAGATCGCGGTCGCCCAGCGCGCCGTCCTCTTCATCGAGGTGCCCGAGACCCCGCAGCAGCCGCAGACCTCGACCGGTCGCGTGTTCTGGCGCCTCGACAGCGAGAGCGCCGGCCAGGGCCGTCCGATCGAAACCATCGTGCGCGCGACCGTCGAGATTCCCGATGTCGGCCTGAGCCTCGACTTCACCATCCGCCGCAACACCGATTCGGCCTTCCCGGCCTCGCACATCATCGGACTGCGCTTCACCAGCACCGGCGACCCGGCTTCCCAGACCGTCAAGGAAGTCGGCGTTCCCCAGTTCAAGAGCGTGGAAGGCGAGCGTGGCGCGCCGCTCTCGGCGATCAATTCGGCGCTGGGCGACAATCTCTTCGTGGCCGCGCTCTCGAATGTTCCGGTCGAGGTCGAGCGCAATATCGACCTCATCCTCAGCCGCAGCTGGATCGACGTGCCCGTGCGCTTCGCCTCCGGCCGGCGCGGCATCATCACCTTCGAGAAGGGCGTCTCCGGCAGCCAGACACTGGCCGACGCCTTCGGCCGCTGGCGGTAGAGGCGCGGCACGTCGGACGCACCCTTTTCCAGAGACGCGCGGATAGCGCGGGGAACCCTCTCCTGTAAGGAGAGGGCAGGGTGAGGTGTAGGCCGTTGGACGCTTAAACCGTGTCCTCACCGCAGCGGCGATCAAGGCGTGCATAATTGGTCGAGCGGCCGACACCTCACCCCTACCCCTCTCCTTACAGGAGAGGGGATCCCGCGCCCCTTTTTGATGTGACTACAGCCTCGTACTGACCAACCGCAACGCGGTGCCCTTACTAGCTCTTCCGCTCGGCCGCGAAGCGCGCCGCAGCCCGCAGCACATCCGCTTCGGCCCCGAAGCCTGACAACGCCGCCACCGCCTCGGCGCTCAGCCGGTCGCGCTCGCGCTTGGCGCCGTCCAGCCCGAGCGCGCCGACCAGCGTGCCCTTGCCCTTGTCCGCGTCCTTGGCCGTCGCCTTGCCCATCTGCTCGGCATCCGATTCGACGTCGAGGATGTCGTCGGCGACCTGGAAGGTCGCGCCCAAGGCCCGGCCATAGCGGCCGAGCGCCGCCAACGCCGCCGCATCGGCACCGCCGAGCCTTGCACCGATCTCGACGCTCGCCGCCAGCAACGCCCCGGTCTTCATCGCCTGGAGCCGGCGGATCTCGGCTTCAGGAAGCGCGCCGCGCACCGCCTCGAAGCGCCCTTCAGCGGCAAGGTCGAACATCTGGCCGCCGACCATGCCCCCACATCCGGAGGCTCGCGCGAGGCAGCTCACCAGGGCCGCGCGCACCGCACCGTCGGAATGCGTCGCCTCATCGGCCAGCACCTCGAAGGCGAGCGTCAGCAGGGCATCACCCGCCAGGATCGCCGTCGCCTCGTCGAAGGCCTTGTGCACCGTCGGCCGGCCGCGCCGCAGGTCGTCATCGTCCATTGCCGGCAGGTCGTCATGCACCAGCGAATAGCAGTGCAGCAGCTCGACCGCGGCGCCGGCGCGCTGTGCCTGCTCGGCGGGAACCCCGAGGAACCGCGCCGTCTCAACCGTCAGGAAAGGCCGCAGCCGTTTGCCGCCGGCCAGAGCGCCATGCCGCATCGCGGCGACGAGGCGGGGCGGGCGCGCGATCTCGCCGGGAGCCGCGACATCGGACAGCAGCGCCTCCAGCAGCGTCTCGATGGCGGCTGCATTCTGCGCCAGCCGGGCGTCGAGATCGCCAGGGCTTGCCGGAGGGAGGACGGAACTCATGCGCAGGTCTCGCGTTCGCTGCCGGAAGGGGGGCCTTGCCGGACGTTTGCCACACCGTCAAGCTGCGCCGCCTTGGGCTCGGGCCGTCATGGCCGGGCCGTCAAACGGGAGCGGGGGTGAAGCAAGGTGCTGGGTAGGGTTCTCGGCCTGTGCTTCCGGATCGCCCTCTGGCTGCTCCTCGCCCTCGCGGCGGCGATCCTGCTCTACCGATTCGTGCCCGTACCCTCGACGCTGATGCTCGGCCGCTGGCTGGTGCTCAAGCCCGTCGAGCGCGACTGGGTGCCGCTCGACCAGATTTCCCCACATCTCATCAGGGCCGTCATCGCCTCTGAGGACCAGCGCTTCTGCAGCCATCGCGGCGTCGACTGGGTCGAGCTGAACAAGGTGCTGGAGAACGAGGACGGGCCGAGCCGCGGCGCCTCGACGCTGACCATGCAGACCGCCAAGAACGTCTTCCTCTGGCCGGGCCGCTCCTACATCCGCAAGGGGCTGGAGATTCCGCTCGCCATGGCGATCGACCTCGCCTGGGGTAAGCCGCGCGTGATGGAGGTCTATCTCAATGTCGCCGAATGGGGCGAGGGCCTGTTCGGGGCGGAGGCCGCAGCGCAGCGCTATTTCAGCAAGCCGGCAGCCCGATTGACGCCGGCTGAAGCCGCGCGCCTTGCCGGCGCCCTGCCCAATCCGCTGCTGCGCAACCCGGCCAAGCCGAATCGCGCCCTGCAATCCGCTGCCGGCCGCAGCCTGCGCCAGCTCGGCCAGCTCGGATCGCTCGGGGATTGCGCCCTGCCCGGCTGATCGACAGGATATCAGCTGCCTGGGCCATGCCGGCGAAGAAATCCGGATTCGGCACTAGCAATCCTCGCCCTGACCGTGTAAGGCCAACGCCTCACGAGATTGATCCGTCGCCGTGGCGGATGCGTGGCCTTGGGCCAGCGTCCGGGCGGTGGCATGATGGAGAAGTACAATGGCCGTTCCGAAGAGAAAGACGTCGCCGTCGAAGCGTGGCATGCGCCGCTCGGCCGACGCCCTGAAGCAGCCCACCTATATCGAGGACAAGAACTCGGGTGAGCTGCGCCGTCCGCACCATGTCGACCTGAAGAGCGGTATGTATCGCGGCCGTCAGGTCCTGAAGGTCAAGACCGACGCCTGAGGCGTCGTCACGGACTTCCAAAAAGGCCGGCGCCTGCGCCGGCCTTTTTTATTTGCGCCGCCATCTGAACCCGCATCGGCCTCGACGCGACAATGACCTAACGTCATAGTCGTACCAGAAGGGGGCCGCGATGACCTGTCACCCAGCGCTCAACGGCCGAATCGTTGCCTGGCTGAGGCAGCGGCGGGTCGGCTCCCAGCACGGCAATGGCGAATGCTGGACGCTGGCTGAGGACGCATTGCTGGCGAACGGCGCCAGAAGCTCCCGCCAGCTCACACCGCATTTCTCGGCAAGCGCCGATTATGTCTGGGGCGACGACGAACCGAACCCGGCGTCCGTCACGGCCGGCGATATCCTTCAGCTTCACAACTACAGCGTCCAGAAGACGGCCCGCGTCATCGACTTCCTCAGCGGCCCGGGAGGAAGGGCGCGCCCGCCGCTCGTGCTGCGACTGGCCCATCACACGGCGATCGTCCTGCGTGTCATCGTCCCTGGAGCGCTGCTGGAGGTCATCGAGCAGAACGTCCCGCTGCCCGGCTCGACGCGGCCGGACAAGGTCGTCCAGATCAACCGCTTCGCGCTGGCTTCGTGTCAGGGGCGCGAGAGCGGCTATTCCGATGCCGGAGATCAGGAAACCGTCCTGACGAACTATGCCGTCCTGGGCGGGCGCATCCGCGCCTTCCATCCCCAGCCCTGACCATCGGGCCCCGGGAGCCCACGACGGCTCTCGGGCAGGAGCCGCGCCGTCGCCCGGTAGAAGCCGGCAGCCGCTTGCGGGCTCGCTCGTCCACGCCGGGCGAACGGCCCGATCTCGGCCCGGGCCGCAGCCGCCTGCAGGAGCACCAGCGCGGATGCGTTGGCATCGGCGGCGTTCCCTTCGCTCCAGCTTCCGGCCTCGGCCATGTCTCACTCCGGCACAGGTCAATCGTGACGGAGTTCTTGTTGCAAGGCGCCGGCCAGCCTTAACGCCGCGTTAATCTGAAATACCGCATCGTTTCGAAGCACTTCCCATCTCATGGACAGGGCGACGAAGCACCAGAACGGGGCTCCGCGGCCGTCCTCTAGAGGCCGACCGATGCCCTCCCCGTCGATCTTCAGCTTCCAGAACGGCAGCCCGGTTGATCCCCGCAGCATCCTCTCCTCGATCGGCGAAGTGGTTTATGGCTGGGATATCCAGAGCGACACGCTGAGTTGGGGCCCGAATGCGGCCGAAGTGCTCGGCGCGATTCCCGAGCAGGCCATGCAGCGCGGCCTCGCCTTCGCCGGCCTGGTCGAGCCCGGCAGCGGCCCGAGCCGCTACGACGCGATCTTCTGCTCCAGCGAGCATGACCGGGGCGAAGGCGTCATCTACCGCACCCGCTACGCGATCGATCTCGCCGGCCGCAAGATGTGGGCCGAGGATACCGGCCGCTGGTTCGCCGGCAGCGACGGCTATCCCGCGAGCGCGCGCGGCGTGCTCAGGCTCGAACGCGCCGCCCGGCCCGACGAGCTCGAGCAGTTCGGCAACGAGCTCTGCGACCGCCCGGCGCTGGTCGAGCGAATCGGCATGGCCCTGCAGGAACACCTCCCGGCGGAACGGCCGGTCGTCGTCCTCGTCGCCGCCATCGACGAACTTGCGCGCCTCAACGACGATTTCGGCCATGAGGCCACCGACGAGATCATCAGCACCGTCCATGAGCGCCTGCGCTCGGTGACGCGCCGGCGCGACCATCTCGTCCGCTATGCCGGCAACAGCTTCGCCATCCTCCTCGTCGGCTGCCCGCCGGAGCAGGTCGAGCAGGCGGCCCGCCGCTTCATCAAGGTGGTCGCGCAATCCGCGATCGAGACCAGCCACGGCATCGCGCTGGTGCGGCTGCGCGTCGGCGCAGCGAGCGCCCCCGAACTCGGCAGCCATGGCGGCACGCTGCTGGCCGCCGCCGAAGGTGCGCTGGCGAGCGCCCGCGCCGGGTCGATCGACACCGCCGTCACCGCCAAACCCCAGCCGCGCCGCAGCCCCGGCACCGAGCAGGCCGGCTTCGACGTACAGGCCATTGCGGCGCTGAACGACCGCCGCGTGCGGCTGGCCTTGCAGCCGATCGTCCGCACGGGCTCGCGCGAGGTCGCTTTCCACGAGGCGCTGCTGCGCGTCGGCCAGGGCGATACCGGGCTCTATTTCGCCTCGGCCGAGCTCATCCCGATGCTGGAGCGGCGCGGCCTCGTCCGGCTGTTCGACCAGCGCGTACTCGAACTCGCCATCGAGATGCTCGGCGCCGATCCCACGCTCAACCTCTCGGTCAACGTCTCGCCGCGCTCGTTGAACGACCCCGAATGGTTCGACGCCTTCATCGCCTGCACGTCGGCCGCGCGCGGCAAGGCCTCGCGCCTGATCGTCGAGATCACGGAAACGGCGACGATCGAAAGCCCCGCCCGCATCGCCAAATTGCTCGGGCGCATCAAGGACCAGGGCGCGCGGGTCGCGATCGACGATTTCGGCGCCGGCCACACCTCGCTCCGGCACCTGCGCGCCTTCCCGATCGACATCCTCAAGATCGACGGCGCCTTCACCCAGAACCTGCGCCGCTCGACCGACGACCGCTTCTATGTCCGCACGCTGGTCGAGCTCGCCGGCCATCTCGGCGTCGAGACGGTGGCGGAATGGGTCGATGACGAGATGCAGGCGAGCATGCTGCGCGACTGGGGCGTCACCTATCTGCAGGGTCATCTCGTGGGGCGCGCGGAGCTGCATGCTCCGGTGCAGCAGGCGAGCTACCGGAAGCGCGCGGCCGGTTGAGGGAGGCGCGCGGCGGTCATTCCGACATCTGGTCCGGGACCGCTTCCAGCCCGCTACTAACGTAACTGTTTTCTGGTTAGGGCGGCACGTAAGCGCTAGGCATCAACAACATGAGCCATGAACTCTATCGAATGACCGCCTCCTAGAGGAAGCAGAAATCCACTTCCGGCTGGATCGTCATCGCTACGACAGCGTCATGGTCGGTGCGACTGTCGTCGGTCAGCGGATTGGGATCGATGTGTTTTAAGATGGATATGTTGGGTACTCGCTGTTTCGAGGCAACGAGGATGCTGAGGATGACCTCCCCGCTTGGGACGCGCTGATCAGGGAACACGCTGATCCCTGAGATCGACATCCACTCCTGACTGATGCGGAAGTTGCCGGCCAAGGCCATCGTCAGCGAATGAATATCGTTTTGGTGCTTCAACATGGCGAGGCTGAGGACGCGAAGCTGATTGGTGTCTATCAGTCGCACCAGCTACCCATGAAACGAGAAACTCGTCGCCGTTCTCGCACCAGAAATTTTACGACGCCTTGAACATATACCGTCAGCTTCTGAAGCAGGCTCCGTCACAACGGCAGGAAGGCCTGAATAAAAATGGCCAAGGGAACGGCATATGGAAGCGGGCACGAGTGGCCGTCCGCGAGGCGCCTGAGGGGCAAATTTCGCCATGCGGCATTCGTGGCGCTCGCAGGCTTGTTGCCTCCGTTGCTTGGGCTGCCAGTCTTGTCATGGCAGGCTCGCCAGGCCATCGAGGCCGAGGCAGCCGACATTCATGAATTCGTCGCCACGCGCATCGCTGCCATTTTCACCCATGCGAATAACGCCGCAGGAGAAGTGACGAGCCTCGTCGGCAGTTCATGTGCGTCCGCCGGTCTCGGCCTGAGATTGGGCGTGACGGCCCATCCCTTCGTGCGTTCGCTGAACCTCGCAGAGAACGGCAGGATCTACTGCTCATCCCTCGAAGGCTCTGTCGACTATGCGGAGGAGGCAGAAGCCTACGCCGATGGGCGATTGCGATTGATGACCGGCAATCAGGTGACCCCGAGCCGGGCCTTGGTCGTCTACCGGCAGGCAACACAATCCGGCTCCGTTCTCGTCGGCATCGACGGACAGCACCTTTTCGATGTGCTGAGCCTGGGCGTCAGGGAATTCACGGTCCAGGTCGGCATCAATGGAAACTGGGTTGGGCCCAAGGGCGTGGTCACTGCGGCGTTCGAGGGTACCGGAGAAGCAGTCGCCAGTTTCATGGAGTCGACCGCCTATCCATTCACCGTCGGGGTCGCTTACGACAAGGGCCGCATCTGGCAGAATCTGGCGACGGAATATTGGCCGTCCTGGCTGCTGCTTGTGTTGCTGGGGGTGTTGTCCGGCTACGCGGTCCATCGCTTCGCGTCGCGGCACAGTTCCCTGACAGCCGAACTGCAGCGCGCGGTCGAGGCCGACGAGTTCGTCCCATTCTATCAACCCATTGTGCTTGCCGAATCCGGCAAGCTAGCCGGGGCCGAAGTGCTTGTTCGATGGATGCACCCAAGCGAGGGGCTCATCCCGCCGAACCAATTCATCCCGCTGGCCGAACGCACTGGTCTGATCGTGCCGATGACCTATCGTCTGATGGAGCAGGTTAAGCGCGATCTGAGCAGCCAGTTGTCGAGGCTTCCGGCTCGATTTCACATCGGCTTCAATATTTGCGCAGCCCACTGCAAGAGCATGGAGCTTCTCGAACGATGCCAGGCTTTCCTTGAGCCATTTCCCCCGGATTCCGTGGTTATGTTCGTCGAACTCACAGAGCGTGAGGCTATTCCGGCTACTCCTTTAACCGATGAATTGTTCATGCAACTCGACCGGATCGGCGTTCAAGTCGCCCTGGACGATTTCGGAACCGGAAACTCCAGCCTAGATTACCTGCAAAGGTTCACCGTCAATGCCCTGAAGATCGATCAAAGCTTCGTAGCGAAGGCTGGGGCGGAGTCGCTATCCAGTCAGATCCTGGACATCGTCGCCGATCTGGCAGGAAGGTTGAAGCTCGCCCTCATCGCGGAGGGCGTGGAAACGGCGGCGCAACGCGAATATCTCGAAAAGCTCGGCGTGGATTATATGCAGGGATATTTGTTTGGCCGGCCGGTTCCCTTCAACAATTTTGCCTCTGTACACTTGGATCAACCGGCCAAGCCAATCATTCCAGAACAAGTCGAATCGGCTTGAAATATACGCTTTCCGCATTGTTTCTCACGCCTATCAGCATAGCGTAAGCTGATCGGGCATCGGGTAAAATGGAACGTAATGGCTGCAAATTCCGCCTTCGCCCCAACTTAGACATTCGCGGCACCGACCACTCGCAGACAAAGAAGCCGCGCCCTCGGTACCCGGGAGCGCGGCCCCAAATCGTCAGGCTCGCCTCAACGCGAGCGCGACAGCTTGTCCAGCCGCTCGCGCATCTCGTTGAGCTCGCGCTTGAGATCGCCGATGTCGCCGCTGGCCGCTTCCGCCGCGGGCTTCGCGCCGGCCGCCGCTTCCTGCTTGGCCTGCGCCGCCGCGGTGAACGGGTTGAACAGCCGGAACGCGTCCTGGAAAATCTGCATGTTCGCCCGCGTCTGCGCCTGGATGGCGTCGAGCGCGTTGCCGCCGAAGGCCGAGCCCCCGAAGGCCTTGGTCATCTGCTCGCGGAACTTGCTCTGCTCCTGCGTGAGGTTCTCCATCGAGAACTCGAGGTAGCGCGGCACCAGAGCCTGCATGCTGTCGCCGTAGAAGCGGATGAGCTGGCGCAGGAACGCGATCGGCAGCAGGTTCTGCCCGTCCTTGGCCTCCTCGTCGAAGATGATCTGCGCCAGCACCGAGCGGGTGATGTCTTCCCCCGACTTCGCGTCATAGACGACGAAATCCTCGCCCGAGCGCACGAGCCCGGCGAGATCCTCCAGGGTGACATAGGAGCTGGTGCCCGTATGATAGAGACGCCGGTTGGCGTATTTCTTGATGACGGTCGGTTCTTTATCGCTGGCCATCGGTCCTGCTTGACGTTGATCCGCGGCCGCCGGTGGTTCCGGCGTGCTCTGCGAAACGGTCTCCCATGGGCAGACGATAGCCTGTCGGTGCTGCACCGCAAGCTCTTTGAGCGGGCGCTGCAAAAATCCGCCGAAGCCCCTGCAACCGCAGGGATACGCCCTCCCTTACGTCACCCGATTGACGACGCCCCGGTCGATTTCGCGTCTTGCCCGTCTTGACGGCGCCGCAGCAGGCTTCGAAGGTGGCGGGGAACGGTTGAGCCGGCGGGAGCGGCGCAACCGCAACAACAAAGCGAGGAACCCTCTCATGGCAGATTCGGATATCGTGATCGTCGGTGCGGCCCGCACGGCGGTCGGCGCCTTCAGCGGCGCTTTTGCCAACACTCCCGCCCATGATCTCGGCGCCGTCGCGATCAAGGAAGCGCTGAAGCGGGCCAAGGTCGAGGCGGCCGAGGTCGACGAGGTCGTGCTGGGCCAGGTGCTCGCCGCCGGCCAGGGCCAGAACCCGGCCCGTCAGGCGGCCATGGCCGCCGGCATCCCGCAGGAGAAGACCGCCTGGGGCCTCAACCAGCTCTGCGGCTCGGGCCTGCGCACGGTCGCCATCGGCCTGCAGCAGATCGCCAATGGCGATGCCAGCATCATCGTCGCCGGCGGCATGGAATCGATGTCGCTCGCCCCGCACGCCTCCTACATGCGTGCCGGCACCAAGATGGGCGACGTCAAGTTCGTCGACACCATGATCAAGGACGGCCTCTGGGACGCCTTCCACGGCTACCACATGGGCACGACCGCCGAGAACGTCGCGACCAAGTACCAGATCAGCCGCGAGGAGCAGGACCGCTTCGCCGTCGCCTCGCAGAACAAGGCCGAGGCCGCGCAGAAGGCCGGCCGGTTCAAGGACGAGATCGCACCGGTCACCATCTCGACCCGCAAGGGCGACATCGTCGTCGACAGCGACGAGTATCCGCGCCATGGCGCCACGATCGAGGCCATGGCCAAGCTGCGCCCCGCCTTCTCGAAGGACGGCACGGTGACCGCCGGCAATGCGTCCGGCCTCAATGACGGCGCCGCCGCGCTCGTCATCATGACCGCCAAGGAAGCGGCCCGCCGCGGCCTCACCCCGCTCGCCCGCATCGCCTCCTGGGCGACGGCCGGCGTCGATCCGCAGATCATGGGCACCGGCCCGATCCCCTCGACCCGCAAGGCGCTCGAGAAGGCCGGCTGGAAGGTCGGCGATCTCGATCTCGTCGAGGCCAACGAGGCCTTCGCGGCGCAGGCTCTGGCGGTCAACAAGGATCTCGGCTGGAACCCCGACATCGTCAACGTCAATGGCGGCGCGATCGCGATCGGCCACCCGATCGGTGCGTCCGGCGCCCGCGTGCTGGTGACGCTGCTGCACGAGATGGCCAAGCGCGACGCCAAGAAGGGCCTCGCCACGCTCTGCATCGGCGGCGGCATGGGCGTCGCCATGGCCGTGGAGCGCTGAGACAAGCGCCCCGCCGATGGCGAAGCGCACGACGCTCTACCGCTATCTCACCGGCCCCGATGACGCCTCCTTCTGTCATCGGGTCTCGGAAGCGCTGAGCCTCGGCTGGTCGCTCTACGGCCAGCCCACCCTGACCTTCGACACGGTCCAGGGCCGTGTCATCTGTGGCCAGGCCATCATCAAGGATGTGGACGCGGATTACGCGCCCACCCTGAAACTGTCTGAACAATAACGGCGGCAAGCCGAAGCATCGGACCGAAAAGCGGAGTGCACTTTTCGGGTCAATCCGATGCTGAAACAAAGAACTGGATCGCCAATTCGCGTCTGTAAGAACGCACAACGATCTGGACCGATCACGAAAAGGGAGACTGGCCTATGGCGAAGGTGGCATTGGTTACGGGGGGCTCGCGCGGTATCGGCGAGGCGATCTCGAAGGGTCTGAAGGCGGCTGGCTACAGCGTCGCCGCGAGCTATGCCGGCAATGACGAGGCGGCGGCCAGGTTCACCGCCGAGACCGGCATCAAGACCTATAAATGGGACGTCTCGGATTATGATTCCTGCGTCGCCGGCATCGCCAAGGTCGAGGCCGATCTCGGCCCGGTCGACATCCTGGTCAACAATGCCGGCATCACCCGCGACGGCATGTTCCACAAGATGACCAAGGAGCAGTGGGACGCGGTGATCAACACCAACCTCAACTCCCTGTTCAACATGACCCGCCCGGTCTGGGAAGGCATGCGCGCCCGCAAGTTCGGCCGCGTCATCTGCATCTCCTCGATCAACGGCCAGAAGGGCCAGATGGGCCAGGTGAACTACTCCGCCGCCAAGGCCGGCGATATCGGCTTCGTCAAGGCGCTGGCCCAGGAAGGCGCGCGCGCCGGCATCACGGTCAACGCGATCTGCCCCGGCTATATCGCGACCGAGATGGTCAAGGCGATCGACCCGGCCGTGATCGAGAAGTCGATCCTGCCGCATATCCCGGTCGGGCGCCTCGGCGAGCCCGAGGAGATCGCGCGCGCCGTGGTGTTCCTGGCCAGCGACGATGCCGGCTTCATCACCGGCTCGACCCTCTCCGCCAATGGCGGTCAGAACATGGCCTGATCGGGTCAGCCATACCCCATCGAGCATTTGGAACCGCCGCCCGGCAACGGGCGGCGGTTCTGCTTTCCGGTCAGGCCATGGCGGGGCGCGGCGTGCCGTCGGTCTCCGTCGCCTCGGGCGTCTGCGTGATCCCCGGATTGAGCGGGTCGATCACCTCGAAGGGCCGCTCGACCTTGTCCGGCGCCTCGCGCATCCGCATGCGCAGGCCGGCGAACCCCGCGAGCGCCAGCGCGATCGCCGCCATGAAATAGAGCAGCCCGTCGATGTCGAAGCGCGCCATGATGCCGGCGCCGACCAGAGGCCCGAGCGCCGAGCCGAAGCCGCTGACCAGGATCAAGCGCCCGCTGACCGCGACCACGCGGTCGGCCGGCATCCGGTCGAGAGCATGGGCGACGCAGACCGGATAGAGCGTCGACATGAAGCCGCCGAGCAGCGCCGCCACCGGCAGCACCGCGAGGAGCGAGCGCGGCATCGCCACCAGCAGGATCACCGCCGCCGCATAGCCGACCGCCAGCCCTGCCAGCACGAGGCGGCGGTCGTTGCGATCAGACAGCCGTCCGACCGGTACCTGGAAGGCAAGCCCGCCCAGCACCGCGACCAGCATGAACAGCGCGATCGTCTGCTGCGGCGCGCCGTTACTGAGCATCCAGGCCGGCACCAGCGCGTAGAAGGCACTGGTCACGATGCCGCTGACCACGCAGCCAACGACCGAGATCGGCGCCTGCCGGGAGAGCTCGCCGTAGCGCAACCCCGCCTCGGGCTTGAGGCCGGGCGCTTCCGCCCGCGTCGTGCTGACCATGACCAGCGCCAGCGCGAAGAGCGCGATGACGACCTGGAACGCCCCGGCCGCCTGGATCGTGAGCCCGGCGACGGCAAGTTGACCGATCGCCAACGCCAGGAAGGTCCCGACCATATAGGTCGAGAAGATGCGGCCACGCTGGTCCGGCATCGCCTTGGCGTTGAGCCAGCTCTCGGTCGTCACGAAAAGCCCGACGCAGCCGATGCCGATCACCACCCGGCAGGCAGCCCAGACCAGTGCGGAGGTCCAGAGCGGCATCAGCGCGGTCGCGACCACCACCAGCCCGGCAAAGGCCGTATAGGCGCGGATATGGCCGACGCGCTGGATCACGCCGCCGCTCGACACGGCGCCGATGGTGAAGCCGACGAAATAGGCGCTGAGCACGATGCCGGTCGCGGCCGGGCCGAAATCCTCGAGCGTCAGCCGCAAGGACAGGAAGGTATTGAAGAAGCCGTTCGCGAGCTGCACCAGGCTGGTCGCGGCGATCAGCGTTCCGATCTGAAGCAGCATCGGCCAATCCCTGCGCGGCGGCCGACCAAGGTCGACCCGATCGGCACAGGGCTAGCCGGCGAATGTGGGCTCAATGCGTCGAGCCTTGTCCGGAGCAGCGGCCCGCAGGCCGCCGCCGGAAGACGTCCGGCTCAGCTCTGCTGCCCGCTCTTCGGCAGCAGGAAGGTCAGGAGACCGAAGGCCGGCAGCCAGGCGCAAATCTTGAACACCTCGATGATGCCGATCTTGTCGGCGAGCAGGCCGATGCCGGCCGCCGCGACGCCGCCGAGCCCGAAGGACAGGCCGTAGAACAGCCCGCCGACAAGGCCGACCCGGTGCGGCACGAGATCGATCGCGTAGATCAGGATCGCCGAGAAGGCGCTCGACATGATGAAGGAGACGACGATGCTGAGCACGCCGGTCCAGAACAGGTCGGCATGGGGCAGCATCAAAGCGAAGGGCAGCGAGCCCAGGATCGACAGCCAGATCACCCGGTCGCGGCCGATCCGGTCACCGATCATGCCGCCGACGATCACGCCGATGGCGCCGACGACGAGATAGAGGAACAGCATGATCTGCGAGAGCTGGATCTCGATGCCGAAGCGCTCGATCAGGTAGAAGGTATAGTAGGAGGTGAAGGCGGCGGTGTAGCCGTTCTTCGAGATCAGCAGCATGACCAGCACGGCCATCGCCAGCAGCACGCGCCCGCGCGGCAGGCCATGGCTCGCCGTCTCGTCGACATGCGTCGACGACGATTTCTGCTCGCGCCGCATCGCCGAATAGCGCGCGCCAAGCCAGCCCATCACCAGCATTGCGACCAGCACGACGCCGGAGAACCAGGACAGGCTCTCCTGCCCGCGCGGCATCACCACCAGCGCCGCCAGCAGCGGGCCGACGGAATAGCCGATATGGCCGCCGACCTGGAACACGCCCTGCGCCAAGCCCTGACGGCCGGCCGCAGCATGGCGTGCCATCCGCGTCGCCTCCGGATGGAACACCGCCGAGCCCAGCCCGATCAGCCCCGCCCCGAACAGGACCATGGGGTAGCTATGGGCGAAGGAGAGCATCAACAGGCCCGCCAGCGTCGCGCACATGCCGGCGACCATCGCATAGGGCCAGGGCTTGCGATCGGTGACGAAGCCGAGCAGCGGCTGCAGCAGCGAGGAGGTTACCTGGAAGGCGAGCGTGATCAGGCCGATCTGCACGAAGTCGAGCTTGTAGTTCTCCTTGAACAGCGGATAGAGCGCCGGGATCATCGACTGGACGAGATCGTTCAGCAGATGCGCGACGCTGAGCGCTGCCAGAACCGGCATCAACGGGCGGCGAGTGACGGATTGCAGCGGGATTGTGGTCATAATGCAGGCAATGAGCCGCCTTTTGCGTGCGGTCAACGGGGCCGGGAGCATGACGCCCATGGCTGCAAGGCTGAGTTGCGGTGCAGCATCACGCTCATCCGCGCCGGCACCCATCGGCAAGCCCCGCGAAACCTGCTATCGCCGCGCGGACTTCATCCCCGGCTCCCACATGACCACCCGCTCCGCGACCCTCATCGGCTTCTGCGCCATCCTGCTCTGGTCGACGCTCGCGCTGTTCACGGCGATGTCGGGCCGCGTCCCGCCTTTCCAGCTCGTCGCCATGACCTTCGTCATCGGCGGCCTGCTGATCCTCGCGATCACGGCGCTGCGCGGGCAGCTCTCCCGCATCCGTCCGACACCGGCCTCCTTCGCGCTCGGGCTCTACGGCCCGTTCGGCGACACCGCGCTCTACTATGCCGCCGTGAAGACCGCCCCGGCGGCCGAGGCGAACCTGATCCATTACCTCTGGCCGCTGCTGATCGTGCTCTTCGCCGCGTTGCTGCCCGGCGGCGGCCTCAAGCCCCGCCATCTTGTTGGCGCGCTGATCGGGCTGGTGGCCACAGGCCTTCTCGTCTCGGGAGGCCTTGGAAGCGGCAGCGGGCTTGCGCTCGGCCATGTGCTGGCGGCGCTCGGCGCCTTCGTCTGGGCGAGCTATTCGGTGGCCTCGCGCCGCTTCGCCAATGTGCCCTCCGAAAGCCTCTGCGTGACCATGCTGGGCTGCGCCATCCCCGCGCTCGCCTGCCATTTCGCCTTCGAGACCACGCTCTGGTCGCTGACACCCGTGGAATGGGGCGGCGTGCTTGGCCTCGGCCTCGGCTCGATCGGGCTCGCCTTCGTCGTCTGGGATATCGGCATGAAGCAGGGCGACGTCGCCCTGCTCGGCGTCGCCTCCTATGCCGCGCCGGTGCTCTCGACGCTGATCCTCGTGCTGTTTGGCTATGCTCCGGCCAGCTGGCTGCTGGCGGCGTCCTGCGCGCTGATCGTGGTCGGGGCGCTGGTGGCGAGCGGCGGCGGGCGCAAAGCCTAGAGACGGAGCGTCATTCTCGGGCTTGACCCGAGAATCTCATGACGAGAGGGCTTTCGTTTCCGAGATGCTCGGGTCAGGCCCGAGCGTGACGGCCTCGATCCCACTCAATTCCGCCGCAGCAGCCGTTCCAGATAATCCAGCTCTTCCGCCGGCCTCAAGGGATCGCCAAGCCGCTTGCGCAGCTCCTCCAGGATGCGCCGCGCCCGCTGGGTCGCGCTCTCGTCAGCGCCGGGCACCTTGACCCGGCCATCGGCCCAATCGCGCTGGCGCTGCGGCCGGCCGAGCGGGTCCTCACTGCCGCGCTGCTGCGCCGAGGGACGGCCCGCAGGACGGCCATCCGGCTCGCCATAGGCCTGCCCTTCGCCTTCGCCCTCGCCGGGCTGGCCCTGCATCTGCTGGGCGAGGTTCTGCCCGCCCTTGCGCAGCGCTTCGAGCGCACGGCCCTGCGCATCGAGCGCGCCTTCGCCCTGTCCCTCGCCGAGCTGGCCTTCGGCCTCGCGCATCGCGTCCTCGGCCTCGTCGAGCTCGCCATTCTGCGGCGCGCCCATGCCGCGCATCCGGCGCTGCAGATCCTGCAACCGCTCGCGCAGGGCCTGCTGGCGCTGCGACAGGCCCTGACCCTGGCCCTGGCCGTTCTGGCCCTGCAGCCCCTCGCCGCCTTCGCCGTCCTCGCCCTGCTCGCCGGGCTGCTGCCCCGGCTGCTGGCCGCGCTGGCCCTGTTGGCCGCGTTGCCCTTGCTGCCCTTGTTGACCCTGCTGGCGCTGGCCCGGCCGCGCCTGTTGCTGGCCGGGGCGCTGCCCGCGCTGGGTCTGGCCCTGCCCCTGCTGGCGGCGCTGCTCGTCCTGGTAGGTCTCGTCACGCAGGTTCTGCTGGTCGCGCGTCATCCGGTCGAGATCGCCGAGCGCCTGGTTCATCTCGCGCTGGCGCGGGTCCTGCTGGCCGGGGCGCGCCATCTGGAGATTGTTGAGCATCCGATTGAGCTCTTCCATCAGGCGCTGCGCCTCGGCCATGTCGCCGCGCTTCGACAGTTCCTCGATGCGGTCGAGCATGTTCTGCAGGTCGCGCGGCGTCACCGTGCGGAAATTCTCCGGCAGGCGGGCCTGGTCGCGGTCGCCGTTCTGCTGTTGCTGGCGCATCATCTGCTCGGCGAGCTGGCGCATGAAATTATCCATGGCCCGGCGCATCTCGTCGGTGAGCTTCTTGATTTCCTCCTCGGAAGCGCCGCGCTCCAAGGCCTGCTGCAGGTTTTCCTGCGCCTGCCGGAGCGCGCGCTCGGCATCGGACATGTCGCCGTCCTCGAGCTGGAGCGCCATCGCCCACATCAGCTCGGAGACCTCGCGCAGGGCATCGTCGCCGGCGGCCCGGCGCAGGCGCTCGCTCAGCATGCGCATGCCCAGATAAACGCCCGGCTCCTTCATGAAGAGCGACGGCTCGATCATCAGCGCATCCATGGCGAGCTGCACCTTGGAGCGGTCCTCGACATCCATCACGAGCTTGCGGCGCTGCTCGACCAAGGCCTTCGCCAGAGGCTTGGTGAAGGTGCGCTGCGGCAGCACGACTTCGAGCGGCTCGCTGCGGCCCTCCTGACCGGCCTCGTCCTTGGCGATCAGCACCATCCTGACCTTGGCGCCGGCCCAGGGATGGGCGGAGAAATCGACCGTGCTCTTGTTCTCATCCTCGCCCGAAGCGGAAGACGGCACGGCGAGATTCTGCTTCGGCGGCTCGACCAGCGAGCGCCCGCCCTTGGCCACGTCCGGCCGCGAGACATTCACCTCGATCGAGGCGATGCCGTAATCGTCCTTGGCCTTGTAGGTGATGCCGAGCCCGCCCGACTGCGCGCCGGTGACCGGCTTCGGCGGATCGGTGAAGGCGATTGTCGGCGGCTGGTCGGCGATCGAGGTGATGGTGAGCGTGGTGCCCGGCGCGCCGCTGCCGGTGAGCTTCAGCGTGCCATTGCCGGCGAGCGTAAAGCGCTTCTCCAGCACGGCCTGCTGCGGCCCAACTGGCTGGGCCGGCTTCGCGGGCGCAGCCTTGGCCTCGGCATCCTTGCCTTCGCCTTCTTTGGCGTCGGGCTTGATCAGGTCGAGCCGCCCGGTCGTGGCGACATCCATGGTCGTCTTGCCGGCGATGCGCACGACAATCACCGATTTCTCGGGCGCGCTGAGATTCGGGCTCGTGAGCTTGGCGAAATCGATCAGGATCGGCGGCAGGCGCGTATAGGCGGGCGGATCGATCCAGGCGTCGATCCGGGTCGAGGCGGCGATGGCGGACGGCCCCTTCCAGTCGAAGGCGGCGGAGAGCCGCTGCGTGACCTCGGGACCGGCGACGAAGAAGCCGGTTATGGCGGCGAGCAGCGGCACGGCGCGCAGCGCCCGCCTGTCGTGGCCGGCCATGCGCGGCTGCGGCGGCTGAACCCGCAGGGAGGCGACCTGCCGGCTCTGGCGCTCGACATGCAGCTTCCACAGGGCCTGCGAGACCGGATCGGCCGAGCCAATCGCGAGGCTATCCTCCAGCGAGGAAGCCGGACGGTGGCCGTCGGCGAAAGAGCGGTCGAGCCGCGTCAGCGCGTCGCGATGCGTCGGCAGGACGAGGCGGGCGACATGCCAGAGGCTGGCGGCGAAGGCTCCAACAAAGGCGAGCACACCGACGATCCGCCCGTACCAGGGCAGATGCGTCCACAATCCGAACCAGGATACGGCGAGGAAGGCGAGGACGACGCCGAGCGGCAGCCAGAGCCGCGGCCACAGCCGCTCCCAGCCGAGCGACAGGCGCGAGGCCAGCGCGAGACGGCCGAGCCGCTGGCGGATGCCGTCGATCGTGTCGGGCGCCTTGCGGCGCTCTGCCTCGCTCATGCCATCGCTCCGGGCAGCCCCCATTTCCGTCTGAACTTGCCTGACTCAAGCAGGCTAGCACGGGAATGTGGCATTGCCAGCGCGAAGAGGCGCCAACGCACAGCGCTCCGCCTTTCGTGAACGGACGCACAGGCCGTCATGCTCGGGCTCGACCCGAGCACCTCGGAAACCAGTCCCCGCTGGTCATGAGATTCTCGGGTCAAGCCCGAGAATGACGCGCGAATTTACGCAAACCAGCCGGGCAGCTTGTCCGTGCCGATGAGCTCCTCATAGCTCTGGCGCGGCCGCGTCACGGCATATTGGTCGCCCTTGACCATGACTTCGGCGACCAGCAGGCGCTGGTTATAGGTCGAGGACATCGAGGCGCCGTAGGCGCCGGCCGTCATGAAGGCGATGAGGTCGTTCTGGCGCAATTGCGGCAGCTTGCGCCCGGTGGTGAAGGTGTCACCCGATTCGCAGATCGGCCCGACCACGTCATAGGCCAGCTCCGGCCCGCCGATCACGGGCTCCGTCACCGGCCAGATCTCGTGATAGGCCTCGTACATCGCCGGGCGGACGAGGTCGTTCATCGCCGCGTCGACGACGAGGAACTGCTTGGTGGGGCGCGGATTGAGATGCAGCACCCGTGTCAGCAGGATGCCGGCATTGCCGACGATCAGGCGGCCGGGCTCGAAGCCGAGCTCGACATCGAGCCCCTTCGTCACCTTGGCGACCATCTCGGCATAGGCCTCGATCAGGCCCGGCCCGTAATCGAAGGTCCGGGGGATGTCGTAGGGGATGCCGAGCCCGCCGCCGAGATCGAGCCGGTCGACGCGGTGCCCCTCGCCCTTCAGGTCCCCGACCAGCGCGACCATCTTGGTGTAGGCTGCCTCGAAGGCATCGATCTCGCCGATCTGGCTGCCGATATGGACGGCAAGGCCCATAATCCGCACGCCCGGCATGTTGGCCGCACGCGAGTAGAGCCGGCCGACCTCCTCGAAGGAGACGCCGAACTTGTTCTCGGACGACCCGGTCGTGATCTTGGCATGGCCGCCAGCGCCGATATCGGGATTGACCCGGAACACCGCCTCCTGCCGCTTGCCGAGCGAAGCGGCGACCTTGGAGAGCAGGTCGAGCTCGCTCTCGCTCTCGATATTGACCTGGTAGATGCCGGCCTCGACCGCGAAGCGCAATTCCTGCTCGCTCTTGCCGACGCCGGAGAACACGATCTTCTCAGGGGGAATGCCGGCGGCCAGCGCCTTGCGCACCTCGCCTTCGGAGACCGTGTCGATGCCGGCGCCGAGCGCGCCCAGCGTCTTGAGCACGCCGAGATTGCCGTTCGCCTTCATGGCGTAGAAGACATGGGTCTTACCGGCCGGCGCGATCGTCTTCATCGCCGCCTCGAACAGCTTGTAGTGCCGCTCGATCGTTGCGCTCGAATAGACATAGACCGGCGTGCCAACCTCGGCCGCGATCCGCTGGAGATCGACGCTCTCGGCATGAAGCGAGCCGTCGCGATAGGCGAAATGATGCATGGGATAAGCTCGCAGTCAGGCTAGGCAGGCGTCATCCTCGGGCGAAGCGAAGCAGCGACCCGAGCCTGACGCGGAATAGGGACGTGGCGACGGCGCAGGCCGTCACATCAGCGGGTCAAGGACGAAGGACCGGTTCGGCACGGTGATCGCCCGGTTGGCCTTGGCCGGCTTGGCCAGCACGGAGGCCGAGCCCAGGGAGGCCGGATCGTTCTCCTTGGCGCCGATCTGGTCGTCCGGCAGGTCGATGGCGCCCGTCGCATTGGGCGGCGCCTCCAGCGGCCCCTTGCGCCCGCAGGCGCCGAGCGCAACGGCCAGCAGACCGACGACCAGCAAGGTGCGGCCGAGTTTCAGGCGGGAATCAAGCACGAAAACGAACCCTCGGGGCGAAACGTGGCGGGACCTTAGCGGAGGATGCGGCGGAGCGCGAGAGTCTCCGCATGAGTCATTCTCGGGCAAGCGCAGCGCCGACCCGAGAATCCCTTGCAGGAGATGCTCGGGTCAAGCCCGAGCATGACGCCCTATTTGGAGAGCTGCTTCAGCCAGCGCCTGGCCTGCTTGCGGACATTGGCCGGAGCCGTGCCGCCATAGCTGACGCGGCTCTTCACCGACTGGTCGACGCCGAGCACGGCGAAGACGGCCTCGGTGATCTGCGGCTCCACCGCCTGCATCTCGGCAAGCGAGAGCTTTTCCAGCCCGACCTTCTTCTCCGAGGCAATGCCGACGAGGCGGCCGGTGACGTGATGTGCATCGCGGAACGGCATCTTCAGCACCCGCACCAGCCAGTCGGCGAGATCGGTCGCCGTGGCATAGCCGAGGCCGGCGGCCTTCTTCATCACCTTGAGATCGGGCTGCATGTCGCGGACCATGCCGGCGGTCGCGGCGAGGCAGAGCGACAGCGTCTGGAGCGCGTCGAACGTGCCTTCCTTGTCCTCCTGCATGTCCTTCGAATAGGTCAGCGGCAGACCCTTCATCATGGTCAGCAGGCCCTGCAGCGCGCCGAAGACACGGCCCGCCTTGCCGCGCACCAGCTCGGCCGCATCGGGGTTGCGCTTCTGCGGCATGATCGAGGAGCCCGTCGAGAAGGCGTCGGACAGGCGCACGAAGCCGAATTGCGGCGTCGACCACAGTACGATCTCCTCGGCGAAGCGCGAGAGATGCATCGCGCAGATCGAGGCCGCCGAGAGCGTCTCCAGCACGAAATCGCGGTCCGAGACCGAATCGAGCGAGTTCGCCGTCGGCCGGTCGAAGCCGAGCGCCTTCGCCGTCATGTGCCGGTCGATCGGGAAAGAGGTACCGGCGAGCGCGGCCGCACCGAGCGGACACTCGTTGAGGCGGGCGCGGGCATCGCGGATGCGGCTGCGGTCTCGGCCGAGCATCTCGACATAGGCGAGCAGGTGATGGCCGAAGGTGACCGGCTGCGCCGATTGCAGATGGGTGAAGCCCGGCATCACCGCGCCGGCGTAAGCTTCGGCCTTTTCGGCCATGGCGAGCTGGAGATCGGCCATCTGGCCGTCGATCTCGTCGAGCGTGTCGCGCACCCACAGCCGCATGTCGGTCGCGACCTGGTCGTTGCGCGAGCGGGCGGTGTGCAGGCGGCCGGCGGCGAGGCCGATCTTGTCCTTGAGGTTGGACTCGACGTTCATGTGGACGTCTTCGAGCGCCCGCGAGAACGTGAAGGCCCCGCTCTCGATCTCGCCCTCGACCTTTTTCAGGCCGGCGATGATCGTCGCGACATCTTCCTTCGTCAGGATGCCGGTCTCGGCCAGCATGGCCGCATGCGCCAGCGAGCCGCGGATATCCTGGCGCCAGAGCTTCTGGTCGAAATCGATGGAGGCATTGATCTCCTCCATGATGGCGTCGGGACCTGTGGCGAAACGCCCACCCCACATGCGATTGCTCACGACGGTCTTTCCTGCTTTTGAGGACGCATAATGACGTCTGGAAAAAAGATCGGACTGGCCCTCGGGGTCGTGGCGGCGCTCGGCCTCGCTGGCATAGCTGCGTTCTACTCCGTCGGGGGCGATGCCGGCAACGGATCATGCAGCGCGGCGCGCACGGCGGTCGCGCGCATGAAGCCGCTGGTCAAGGGCGAGGTCGCGGCGGTCGAACTGCGCGCCAATCCGCAACCGGCCCCCGCGCTCGCCTTCACCGGCCCCGACGGCCAGCCGACGACGCTGGCCGCGCTCAAGGGCAAGACGCTGCTGGTCAATCTCTGGGCGACCTGGTGCGCGCCCTGCCTGAAGGAAATGCCCTCGCTCGACGCGCTGCAGAAGGAGATGGGCGGGCCGGATTTCGCGGTCGTCGCGATCAATATCGACACGCGCAATCTCGACAAGCCGAAGGCCTGGCTCGCCGATAACCGGATCACCGCCCTGCCCTACTACGGCGATCCGCAGGCCGCGACCTTCCAGGTCCTGCGCGCCGCCCACAAGGTCGAGGGCATGCCGGTCAGCCTGATCGTCGACAAGGCCGGCTGCGAGCTCGGCATCATCCAGGGACCCGCCGACTGGGCAAGCGCCGATTCGAAGGCGCTGATGAAGGCCGCCATCGGCCGCTGATTGACGGCTTTGAACCTCGCGGGCTTATTGCGCGACGGTGGGAGGTAGCATCCGTCTTAAGCGAGGTCTTGAATCGTGAACATATCCACCTTCCGCGCGGCGCTTCTGCGCTGCCTCCTCGCCGTGTCTCTTCTGGGCGCCGGCCTCGGGCTTGCCCAGGCCCAGGACCGCAAGACCGTCACCGGCACCACCGTTTCGCTCGTCCCGCTCGCCGGCTTCACCCTCTCGACGACCTTCGCCGGGCTCGAAAGCGTGAGCACCAAGGCCTCGCTCCTCGTCGTCGAACTGCCGCCGCAGGCGCATGACCAGCTCGCCCCGCTCTTCAAGGACGTCGACAAGGCTAAGGCGAATTTCGCCCGCCAGAACATCACCGTCGACGACATCGAATCGATCGAGACCAGCGCCGGCCCCGCCCCGCTGATCACCGGCAGCCAGGAGGCGAACGGCACGAGCTACGACAAGTGGATCGTGCTGCTGAAGGGCGAGAAGACGGTGATGATCACCGTCCAGTCGCCGGATGGCGCCGATCTCGACCCCGACGACATCGTCGCGATGCTGAAGACGGTCTCGCTCGGCGCCCCGCCCAGCATCGCCGACAAGCTCAAGGCCCTGCCCTTCACGGTCGCAGCCGCCGAGCCGTTCCGGATTCTCGATACGCTCGGCGGCTCCGGCGTATTGATGACGGCGGGCCCGCTCGATACCGACCCCTCCGGCACGCAGCCGATCATCGTCGTCGCCTATCAGCTTTCCGCGCCGATCCCGGCCGACAAGCTGGAAGCGAGCGCCGAGGCCCTGCTCAAGCAGACCAAGAATCTCGAAGCTGCCACGATCGCGAAGCGCGAGCGCGTGACCTTCGCCGGATCGCCCGGCATGCTGCTGACCGGCACGGCCACGGATCGCGGCACCGAGAAGCGCTTCGCGCAGTACATGGCGGTCGGAGCAGACGGGCGCTTCGTCCGCCTCGTCGCGATCGCCCCGGCCAGCGCCTATGACGCCGTGAAGGCCGGCATCGAGAAGGTCGCGGCCAGCATCGCCTTCGCTGCGAAATAGGCCCGCCCTGTCGCGCGCCCAGCCCAATTGGATTGGCTGATGGCGCCGACAAGGGTAAGGCAGGGCATGACCTATACGATCGGCCTTGCCACCACCTTCCACGATCCCGCCATCGCGATCATCGGGCCCGATGGCGAGGTGCTCTTCGCCGAAGCGACCGAGCGCTACCTGCAATACAAGCGCGCTCCGAACTGCGAGCCGGATTCGGCGCCGCGCATGGAAGGGCTGCTCAAGCGCTACATCCCGAAAGACGCCGAGGTCCGCATCGCCACGAGCTGGGGCGAGGATTTCACCGGCTTCCTCGACCAGATGGCCCGCGCCGGCTCCTTCACGCTGGATGCGCTGCTCAAGCTCTCGCCCGAGCTCAACCGTTCGCTGGTGCCGGAACGGACCGAGCGCGCCCTGATCGCCTCGCTGCATCTTAGCCAGCAGCGCGCCGGCATGGGCGTACTGCTCGGGCTCGACCGCGCCTATGGCAAGGCCAACGTCACCGGCCTCAAGCGGTACGGGCATCATCTCAGCCACGCGGCCTATGCCTGCTGGTCCTCGCCCTTCGACAATGCCGCCTGCCTCGTCGTCGACGGCATGGGCGAGACCGGCGCCTCCGCGATCTTCGCGCTGGAGAGCGGCAAGCTGCGCGAAGTGAAGCGCCATCGTGGCCGGGAATCGATCGGCTTCTATTTCGGGCTCGTCACCGACCTTGCCGGCTTCGACCAGGCCAAGGGCGAGGAATGGAAGATCATGGGGCTCGCGCCCTATGGCAAGACCGACCCCGAACTGATGGCGCTGCTGCGCAAGCTCTATCAGATAGAGGGCCACAAGCTCTCCTTCGCCAAGGCCGATGTGGTGCAGGGCGTCGCCGCTGAGATTCTGGCCAAGCGCCCGGCGGATGCTCTCGACCAGGGCTGGGCCGATCTCGCCCGCTGCGGGCAGGACGTCTTCGCCGAGATGATGGAAGCGCTGCTGGCTGAGGCAGCTGCGCTCGTGCCAGCTGAAAACCTCGTCATGGCCGGCGGCTGCGCGCTGAACTCCTCCTTCAACGGCAGGATCGCCGGCCGCCACGGCTTCAAGACGGTCTTCGTGCCCTCCGCGCCGGCCGATGACGGCAACGCGATCGGCGCGGCCTGGCTCGCCCACGCGGAAGCCAATCCGGACTGGCGTGCGCCGAAGGGACCGCTGACACCCTATCTCGGCTCGACCGTCTCGACCGAGCCCTTCGAACGCATGCAGCTCTGGGAAAAGCGCCTGCGCAAGCTCGCTCCCGACGAGATCGCGCCGGTCACCGCCAAGCTTCTCACCGAAGGCAAGCTGATCGGCTGGGTGCAGGGCCGCGCCGAGTTCGGGCCGCGCGCGCTTGGCAACCGCTCGATCATCGCCGACCCGCGCCCGGCCGATGCCAAGGACATCCTCAACGCCAAGGTGAAGTACCGCGAGGCCTTCCGGCCCTTCGCGCCCTCGATCCTGGCCGAGCATGCCGCCGACTGGTTCGAGAACTACCAGGACGCGCCCTATATGGAGCGCACGCTCACCTGGAAGGAAGCGGTGCGCGACCGTGTCCCGGCCGTGGTCCATGAAGACGCGACCGGCCGTCTCCAGAGCATCACGGCGGAACGCAACCCGCGCTATCACGCGCTGATCTCGGCCTTCCATGATCTGACGGACGTGCCGGTGATCCTCAACACCTCCTTCAACATCATGGGCAAGCCGATCCTGCACACGGCGGAGGATGCGATCCTGATGTTCTATACGAGCGGGCTCGACGCGCTGGTGATCGAGGACTGGCTGCTGGTGAAGTAACCGACAGCCGACCGATCCGCCCCGTTGATCGGTGGGATCACGCGAAATCGCTGGTTTCAGGATTGGTTACGGTCATTCTTCCGGCCCATCGGAAGGAGACGACGCCATGCTGCAATTGCGCCCGAACTGCGAATGCTGCGACCGCGACCTGCCGCCGCAATCGCGCGACGCCCTGATCTGCACCTTCGAATGCACGTTCTGCAGCGACTGCGTCGAGACGCGCTTCGCCGGCACCTGCCCGAATTGCGGCGGCGACCTCGTACGCCGGCCGATCAGGCCGGAGCGGATGCTGGAGAAATACCCGGCCTCGACCGAACGCGTCCGCAAGCCGCACCCGCAATGCGCGGCGGCTTGAGGAAAGCCGTCAGTTCAGGAGCCTGATCGGGAAACCGGCGAGCCTCAGCTCGCCTGCTTCACCGCGATGCCCTTCTCTTCGAAGAGTTGCTGCAACTCGCCGGCCTGGAACATCTCGCGGGTGATGTCGCAGCCGCCGACGAACTCGCCCTTGACGTAGAGCTGCGGGATCGTCGGCCAGTTCGAATAGGCCTTGATGCCCTCGCGGATTTCCTGGTCCTCGAGCACGTTCACGCCCTTATAGGGCACGCCGATATAGCCAAGGATCTGCGCGACCTGGCCGGAGAAGCCGCACATCGGGAACTGCGGCGTGCCCTTCATGAAGAGCACCACGTCGTTGTTCTTCACTTCCGCTTCGATGCGGGCATTGACGTCGGACATCGTCTCGTCTCCTGAAGCGGGTTCAAGGCCCGCCGGATGGTCTCGTTCTAATCTTGGGGAACGCTGGTCGTCAGCGCAAGGGCGTGCAGCACGCCGCCCATATTCCCCTGGAGCGCGGCATAGACCATCTGGTGCTGCTGCACCCGGGTCTTGCCCTTGAAGGCGGCCGAGACGACGGTCGCGGCATAGTGGTCGCCGTCGCCGGCCAGATCCTTGATCTCGATCGCCGCATCCGGCAGCGCCGCCTTGATCATGCGCTCGATCTCGTGGGCATCCATCGCCATGGGTCGAACTCCTCAGGCCGCCTTGCCGGCCATGTAGGACGGCAACCAGTCTTCGTGGATCTTGCGGAGATCGGCGATCGCCAGAGCCGGCTCGCCCGGCAGGGCAAGAGCCGTGCCGCCCGTCTTGCCAATGGCGAGCGCCGGCACGCCGGCAGCCTTGGCAGCCGCGATCACAGCATCGGCCTCGGCAGCCTGAACCGTCAGGACATAGCGCGCCTGATCCTCGCCGAAGAGCGCGGCATGGGCGGGGCCAGCCGGCAGCGTCTCGATGGTGGCACCGATGCCCTTGGCCATCGCCATCTCGGCGAGCGCCACGGCAAGGCCGCCATCCGACAGGTCATGGCAGGTCGAAACCTTGCCGCCCGCGATCAGCCCGCGGACGAAATCGCCGTTGCGGCGCTCGATCGCGAGATCGACCGGCGGCGGGGCGCCCTCCTCGCGGCCGCAGATTGTCGCGAGATAGGCACTCTGGCCGAGCCAGCCCGCAGTCTCGCCGATCAGGATGATCGCCTCGCCCTCGGCCTTGAAGGCGACGGTCGCATGCTTCGTCACATCGGCCATGACGCCGACACCGCCGATGGTCGGGGTCGGCAGGATCGAGATGCCGTTGGTCTCGTTGTAGAGCGAGACGTTGCCGGAGACGACCGGGAAGTCGAGCCCCTTGCAGGCCTCGCCGATGCCGCGGATGCAGCCGACGAGCTGGCCCATGACCTCGGGCTTCTCGGGATTGCCGAAATTCAGGTTGTCGGTGATCGCGAGCGGCGTCGCACCCGTCGCGGTCAGGTTGCGCCAGGCTTCGGCAACCGCCTGCTTGCCGCCCTCGAACGGATCGGCCTCGCAATAGCGCGGGGTGACGTCGGCGGTCATGGCGAGGCCCCGCGGCCCGTCCTCGATGCGGATCACGCCGGCATCGCCGCCCGGCGTCACCGCGGAATTGCCGAGGATCAGCGTGTCGTACTGCTCCCAGATCCAGCGCTTGGAGGAGAGGTCCGGCGAGCCGATCAGCTTCTTCAAGGCTTCCGCGTTGCCGCAAGGCGGCGTCACGGTCTCGGCCGCGATGCGCTGCTGCGGCACGGTCTCGATCCAGGGCCGGTCATATTCCGGAGCCTCGTCGCCGAGTTCCTTGATCGGCAGGTCGGCCATGACCTCGCCCTGGTGCTTGATGACGAAGCGCAGCGTGTCGGTGGTGTGGCCGATGACCGCGAAGTCCAGGCCCCACTTCTTGAAGATCGCCTCGGCGGCGTCCTCATGGCCGGGCTTGATCACCATGAGCATGCGCTCCTGGCTCTCCGACAGCATCATCTCATAGGCGCTCATGCCCTCCTCGCGGCAGGGCACCTTGTCGAGGTCGAGCTCGACGCCGAGGTCGCCCTTTGCGCCCATCTCGACGGCCGAGCAGGTCAGGCCGGCGGCGCCCATGTCCTGGATCGCGTCGACATGGCCGGCGGCCATGATCTCGAGGCAGGCTTCGAGCAGGAGCTTCTCGGCGAAGGGGTCTCCGACCTGCACGGTCGGGCGCTTCTCCTCCGACTTGTCGTCGAATTCGGCCGAGGCCATGGTCGCGCCGTGGATGCCGTCGCGGCCGGTCTTCGATCCCAGATAGACGATCGCCTTACCGACGCCCGAAGCCTTGGCGTAGAAGATCTCGTCGGCCTTGGCGATGCCGACCGCCATGGCGTTGACGAGGATGTTGCCGTCATAGCGCGTATGGAAACCGGTGGCGCCGCCGACATTCGGCACGCCGAAGGAATTGCCGTAGCCGCCGATGCCGGCGACGACGCCCGAGACGAGATGGCGGGTCTTCGGATGATCAGGCGAGCCGAAGCGCAGCGCGTCGAGCACCGCGATCGGACGGGCGCCCATGGTGAAGACGTCGCGCAGGATGCCGCCGACGCCCGTCGTCGCGCCCTGATAGGGCTCGATGAAGGACGGATGGTTATGGCTCTCCATCTTGAAGACGATGGCCGTGCCCTCGCCGATATCGATGACGCCGGCATTCTCGCCCGGCCCCTGGATCACCCAGGGCGCCTTGGTCGGCAGCGTCTTCAGATGGATCTTGGACGACTTGTAGGAGCAGTGCTCGTTCCACATCGCCGAGACGATGCCGAGCTCGGTGATCGTCGGCTCGCGGCCGATCAGATGCAGGAAGCGCTGGTACTCGTCCGGCTTCAGGCCGTGCTCGGCGACGAGCTGCGGGGTGATCTTGATGTCGTTCGGAATCACGGGCTCAGGGTTCCTGACGGTCCGGCGATAGGGGTTGGCAGGGGCATAGCCTGCCTTAACGTGCGAGACAACATTCCCGGTGCGAACGGCGCTTTCAGCTCTGGATGGCGGCGAGTGCCGCCCTGAGCGGCGCCGGTATCGGCACGGGCTTCTGGCTCGCGCGCTCGACATAGACATGGGTGAATCGCCCTTGCGCTGCCGCTTGGTCGCCACCTTGCCGGAAGATGCCGATGCGATAGGTCACGGAGCTATTGCCGAGCCGCTCGACCGCGATCCCGGCCTCCACCGTCTCGGGAAAGGCGATGCTCTCGAAATAGGTGCAGCCGGTCTCGACCACGAGCCCGACGATCTCGCTGCCGGCAAGGTCGAGGAAGCCGCCCTCGATCAGCCAGGCATTCACCGCCGTGTCGAACCAGCCGTAATAGACGACATTATTGACGTGACCGTAGGCGTCATTGTCGTGCCAGCGCGTCGGGATGGCACGGAAGACACGGAAATCAGTGCGTGTCAGGCGCGGCTGGCGTTCGCTCACCCCTCGCCTCCCGGCTTATCGCCCGCCTTGATCTCCGGCACGCCGAGCGCATCGGCCAATCGCGCCTTGGCCGAGCCCGGCTTCAACGGCTTCTGCTGGCTCTCATGCGGCGCCCAGCCGGAAACCCAGACGAATTCGAAGGTCGCCGGCAAACGACCGTCCGGATCGGCGAAGTGCTCGGCATAGAGCGCAGCCGCGCGCAGCAAGGTTTCGCGCCGCGATGGCGTCTTGCGCCGGGCGACGAGCGCATTGGCCCAGCCCATGGCGCGCAGGTCGCGGAACAGCCCGAAGGCGTCGCGGTAGCGCACCGTGACGATCTCGCTGTCGATGACGGGCAAGGCGAAGCCGGCCCGCTGCAGGAGCCCTCCGAGATCGCGCAGGTCGGCGAAGGGCGCGACGCGCGGGCTGACCCCGCCCGTCGTCTCGCTCTCGGCTTCGAGCAACGCCTGCCGGAGTTCCTGCAGGGTTCGCCCGCCAAGCAGGCAGCCCATGAACAGACCGTCGGGCTTCAGCGCCCGCTTGATCTGGATGAGCGCGCCGGGCAGGTCGTTGACCCCGTGCAGCGCGAGCAGCGAGACGGCGAGATCGAGCGAGCCGGCGGCGAAGGGCAGGCTTTCGAGATCGCCGACGAGATCGGCCGGCGTGCCTTCCGCCTCAGCCATGCGCAGCAACCGCCCGGCCCGCCCGGCAAGCACGGGCGTGATAACGGGCAGCGCCGTACCGAGATCGGCAGCAACCGCGAACTCCCGCAGCACCGCGCCGAGTCGCTCCTCCAGATCGCCAGCCGCACGTTGCAGCAGGAAATCCGGGTAGTCACCGGCGAGCGCGCGCTTCAGCCGCGAACGGCCGAGCGCCCGGTCGAAGACGAGGCTCTGGTCACTCAACTTTGCACCGCCAACAAGACATGAGCCCTCATCCTTCGAGACGCCATTCCTAGTCGGAATGACATCTCACGACGAGGGCTGAGTTGAGCGGATCAGAGGCTGCTCAGCGGTCGAGCAGCTTCTCGATTTCCGCGCGCAGTTGCGGGCCGAGATCGCTGCGGTCGAGCGCATAGGCGACGTTCGCCGCGAGGAAGCCGATCTTCGAGCCGGCATCGTAGATCTCGCCATCGAAGCGCACCGCGAAGAACGGCTCCAGATGCGACAACGCGATCATCGAATCGGTCAGCTGGATCTCGCCGCCGGCGCCCTTTTCCTGGTTGGCGAGCAGGTTGAAGATCGTCGGCTGCAGGATGTAGCGGCCGGAAATATGCAGGTTGGACGGGGCCGTGCCCTTCGGCGGCTTCTCGACCATGCCGGTGATCTTGGAGACCTTGGCCTTGGCGTCCTGGACGCCGACGATGCCGTATTGATGGGTCTGGTCATCAGGCACGGGCGCGACGGCGATGTGGTTGCCGCCATGCTGGTCATAGGCGTCGATCATCTCGGCGAGACAGCCCTTGCCATGGCTGTAATGCAGCATGTCCGGCAGCAGCAGCGCGAAGGGCTCGTCGCCGACGAGTTCGCGCGCGCACCAGACGGCATGGCCAAGGCCGAGCGGCGCCTGCTGACGGGTGAAGCTGGTCGCGCCGGCAGCCGGCAGGTCATGCTTCAGCGCCTCCAGCTCTTTCGTCTTGTTGCGCTTGGCCAGCGTGTCGTCGAGCTCGTAGGCCATGTCGAAATGGTCCTCGATCACCGCCTTGTTGCGGCCGGTGACGAAGATGAAATGCTCGATGCCGGCGGCGCGCGCCTCGTCCACGACATGCTGCACGACCGGTCGGTCGACGATGGTGAGCATCTCCTTCGGGATCGCCTTGGTGGCGGGCAGGAAGCGGGTGCCGAGACCAGCGACGGGGAGGACGGCCTTGCGGATGCGTTTCGTCATGCAAAATCCATTGGGCGCGATAGCCTGCCGAAGCCAGGCGATGATGGGAACGGCCGTACAACTGTCATGGTTGCCGGCCATCAGGCGGTATTAGCTGACAGGCCTTGAGAAGCCGTCAACGGTTTTTCGATAGGTCCGGTTCCTGACGAAGATGAGGCAAGAGAGACGATGGCGGTATTGGTTTCCGGCGGCGCCGGCTACATCGGCAGCCACATGGTCCTGGAATTGCTGGATCGCGGCGAGAAGGTCGTGGTGCTCGACAACCTCTCGACCGGCTTCTGGTGGGCGGTGCCGCCCGAGGCGATCTTCGTCCAGGGCGATATCGGCAACCAGGAACTGGTCGAGGGCCTGATCGGCGAATATGACATCACGGAGATCGCGCATTTCGCCGCCAGGATCGTAGTTCCGGAATCGGTCACCGACCCTCTGGGCTATTATTTCAACAATACCGTGAAGACCCGCGCGCTGATCGAGAGCGCCGCGCGCAAGGGCGTGAAGCACGTCATCTTCTCCTCCACCGCCGCCGTCTATGGCGAGCCGCCAGTCTCGCCGGTGCCGGAAGAGATCGCGCTCAACCCGATCAACCCCTATGGCCGCTCCAAGCTGATGAGCGAGTGGATGCTGCAGGACGCGGCGAAGGCGCATGGCTTCTCTTATGTCGCGCTGCGCTATTTCAACGTCGCGGGCGCCGATCCGAAGGGCCGTTCCGGCCAGTCCTCGCCGAACGCGACCCATCTGATCAAGGTGGCAAGCCAGGCGGCACTCGGTCAGCGCGACGGCCTCACGGTTTTCGGCACCGATTATGCGACGCCGGACGGCACCTGCGTACGCGACTATATCCACGTCACTGATCTCGCCCGCGCCCATCTCGCCGCGCTCGACCATCTGCGCGGCGGCGGCGAGAGCCTGACGCTGAACTGCGGCTATGGCCGCGGCTATTCGGTGAAGGAGGTCGTCGAGGTCGTGAAGAAGGTCTCTGGGATCGATTTCCCGGTGGCGCTGGCCGAGCGCCGGGCCGGTGACCCGGCCTCGCTGATCGCCCGGGCCGACCGCATCCGCGCCGAGCTCGGCTGGCAGCCGGAGCATGACGATCTCGAGGAGATCGTCGGCCAGGCCCTCGCCTGGGAAGAGAAGCTCAGGACGAAGAACGCCTCGGCCTAAAAAACCACTCCCGAGCCCTCATCCTGAGGAGCCATTCCCTTGAGAATGGCGTCTCGAAGGATGCTTCAAGAGGCTCGGGAGATATCTGGACCATCCTTCGAGACGCCGCTTGCGCGGCTCCTCAGGATGAGGGCTGCAGGTTCGCAGACAGCCGGGCTGCTCAGGGCGCAGCCGGCTCCTCGGCCGGCTCGCGCACTTCGAGCACCGTCAGGCGCTTCACGTCGCCGGAGCGTGTCGTCCAGTCGATCGAGCGCTCGGCGGCCATGCCGATCAGCGCGACGCCGATCGGCGTCATCACCGAGATGCGGTTCTTCTCGATATCGGCATGTTCAGGCCAGACCAGCGTGATGGTGCTCTCGCGCTTGGTGGTTTCGTCGCGATAGACGATCTGGCTGCCGATGCGGGCGTGATCCGCCGAGACCCGGCTTCCCGGCAAGATGCGGGCGCGGTCGAGCTCATGGGTCAGCTCGGCGGCGAGATCGGGCATGGTGTTGGCCGCACCGGCCGCGATGCGGCTCAGCATGGCATGGTCCGCGGCCGTGACGGTGATGGCGGGACGCTTGGCAGTCATGGGAACAGTCTTTCATGGAAAAGGCGAGCGCCCGCCGGCGGATGAAAACCGCGCGGCACGAAAGGTCGAACTCGCAGGGAAATTGAGGAGATGAAGCGCCCCCGAACCGGCGGCGCGACGCGCGACAGGCCCGGGGCTAGAAGCCCGCGATGAGGTTGCCCGAGCGGTGCAGACCGCGGCGGAAAGGGGACGCGCTATTCATCCGCCGAGAATCTGACAATCGCCGGAGCTTGTCAAATCACGAACACGTCTCGCCGCCGCATGTTGCGATCGCGCCGTCTGCCGCGCCATAGCGTCGCTGATAGGCCCGAACGCCGCCCCGCTGGCGCTCCCTTAACCCTTGATTAATCTTGTTCGGGCGCTGTGAAGATGTTTCCATCCAGCATTCGCCGGGAGTGTCCATGCGCCTGTCCGTCATCGCAGCTTCGGCCCTGATCAGCCTGGCACCGGCGCTGGCCCAGACCACCGGCTCGATCAACGCATCCGGCGCCCATGCCCGCAGCAATGCGCAGGCGACCCCGGCCAGCGCCTCCTTCGACGTCTTCGTGCAGCGGCTCTGGCCGCAGGCACAGGCGCGCGGCATCTCGCGCACGACCTTCGACCTCGCCTTCCGCGGCGTGACGCCGGATTCGTCCATCGTCGCCCTGACCAAGAAGCAGGCCGAGTTCAGCGCTCCGATCTGGAATTACCTGGAGCACGCCGTCGGCGGCTCCCGCATCCAGCGCGGGCGCGAGGCCGCGGCCGAGAACGCCTCCGTCCTCGCCCAGGTCGAGGCGCGCTACGGCGTGCCCAAGGAGGTCGTCCTCGGCGTCTGGGGCATGGAAACCAACTACGGCTCATTCAAGGGCAGCAAGGACGTCATCCGCTCGCTGGCGACGCTGGCCTCGATCCGCTATCGCGGCGACTTCTTCCGGGACGAATTGCTGACCGCGCTCGAACTGATCGAGAAGGGCCATGTCGAGCGCAGCGAGCTGAAGGGTTCCTGGGCCGGCGCCATGGGCCACACCCAGTTCATGCCGTCGAGCTACATGAAATACGCGGTCGACTGGACCGGCGACGGCCATGCCGACATCTGGACCTCGTCGAGCGACGCCATCGCCTCCACCGCCAACTATCTCAAGGGCTATGGCTGGGTGCCGGGCCTGCCCTGGGGCATGGAAGTGACGCTGCCTGATGGCTTCGACCACCGCCTGGACAAGGCGAGCTTCTCCAGCTTCGCGTCTGCCGGCATCCGCCGTGCCGATGGCGGCCGCCTGCCCTCCTCCGGCGAAGGCCGCCTGTTCTATCCGGCCGGCCATACCGGCCCGGTGATGCTGCTGACCGCCAATTTCGACGTCATCAAGAAGTACAACTCGTCCGACGCCTATGCGATGGCCGTCGGCCATCTCGGCGACCGGATCGCCGGCCGCGCCGCCATTCAGGGCAACTGGCCGACCAAGGCGCCACGCCTCGACATGGCCGCGACCCGGGACCTCCAGAACCGCCTGAAGGCGCTCGGCCTGTACAATCACGACGCCGATGGCCGCATCGGCACCGGCACCCGCGAGGCCGTCCGCCGCTACCAGATCAGCGCGGGCGAGATCGCCGACGGCTACCCGACCCCGGCCCTCCTGACCAAGCTGCGCGGCAAGCGCTGACTCGTGGCCGCTCCCGGCCTATAATGCCGGGCGAAGGGGACCACTGGATCGGTCGATGCGCCTGCGTTCGCTTGCCATGGTTCTGGGTGCCGCCTGCCTGCTCCTCCTGACGGGCGGGCCGGTCTCCCTCGCCCAGCAGCAACCGCAACAGCAGCGCAGCCTGTTCCAGATGTTCTGGCAAATCCCGGCGCAGCCACGGACCGCGCCGCAGCCGCGCCAGCGCGTCGCGCCCGTTGCCCGCCGCCGCGATGCGCCCGTCGTCGTCCGCGACGATCCGGTCATTCCCAAGGTCGATGTCGCCCATCATGTCCTCGTGATGGGCGACTCGCTCGCGAACCTCCTCGCGAACGGGCTCGACGACGCCCTCAACAACCGCCCGGATGTCGAGGTGATCCACCGGGCCAAGCCCGATTCCGGGCTGGTCCGCAGCGATTTCTACGACTGGCCGAAAACCGCTTCCGAGCTTCTCGCCAGTGACCAGAAGATCAGCATCGGCGTCATCCTGCTCGGCCTCAACGACCGCCAGCCGCTGCGCGAGGGCGAGACCGTCCATGAGCCCCTGAGCCCGCGCTGGCTCGAACTCTACCGCGACCGGATCGACGCCATCGCCAATGCCTTCGCCGGCAAGCGCGTGCCCTTGATCTGGGTCGGCGCGCCGCCGATGCAGAACGGGCGGCTCTCAGCCGACATGATCACCTTCAACGATCTCTACCGCCAGCGCGTCGAGAAGGCGGGCGGGCAATATGTCGATCTCTGGGGCGGTTTCGTCGACGCCGAGAACCGCTATGCCGCGACCGGTCCCGACGTCTCCGGCCAGCCAATGCGCCTGCGGCTTAGCGACGGCATCCATTTCACCGCGGCCGGCGCCCGCAAGGCCGCCCATTTCGTCGATCTCGTCATCCGCCGGATGATCGAGGCCGCGCCTCAGAACAGCGTCATCGCCCTGCCCGTCTCGCCCGAGACCGGCGCCCCCAGCGCCCTCGAACTTCAGCCCGGCGGCGTCGAGCGCCTGATCGACCAGATGGTCGCCGGCGTGCCGACGATCGGTCTGCCCGCCGCCCTGCAGGCCCGCCCGCTCGCCGGGCCCATCCAGCCCCTCACCGGGCAGGCGGCGACCACCGAGCAGCCGCTTCTCGCCTCGATCACCGAGGCGCGCGGACGCGGCGATGCAGCCCTCCAGCTCGAACGCGTCTTCGGCCAGGGCATCGCGCCGGACCCGGTCTCCGGCCGGCTCGACGATTACCGCTGGCCGCGCTGATCACCCCGCCATCAGCTGGTCGAAGACCGGATCGGGATCGTCGACCTCGACCAGTTTCTTAGCTGTGATCACCCAGATTCGCGTCGCCACCGCCCGGACGAAGGCGCGGTCATGGCTGACCAGCAGGCAGGCCGTTTCCTGCTTGATCAATTCGCTCTCCAGCATGTCCTGCCCCTCGATATCGAGATGGTTGGTCGGCTCGTCGAGCAGGTAAAAATTCGGCTCGGCCAGACGCAGCAGCAGCATCGCGAGCCGCGCCCGCTGCCCGCCAGAGAGCCGCGCCGTCGGCGCGGTCTGCGCCTCGCTCGCGATTCCGGCGCCGGCGAGCACGGTGCGCGCCGTCTGGTCGCCGAGATCGCTGGAACGCTTCACCGCGTCCCAGGGCGTCCGCCAGGCGTCGAGCTGCGACAATGCCTGATCCGAGTAGCCGGCCTTCAGGGTCGCGGCGCCGCGGATTTCCGGATCGGAGCCATCGAGCGCCGCCCGCAATCGCGTGACGAAGCGCGTCTTGCCGCTGCCATTGGCCCCGAGCAGCGCGATCCGGTCGCCCTTCTCGATCCAGAGCGGGCCGGTGCGGAACAGCTGCCGCCCATCCGGCGTGGCGACCGCAGTTTCCTTGATGGAGACCAGCGCCTTGGCATGGGTGCCGCTGCTGGCGAGCCGGATCGTGCCGGCCGAGCGCTCCTTGTGCCCGGGCTTGGCCCGCTCTTCGAGCTTGTCGGCACGCTCCGACAATTGCTTGGTCTTGACCACCAGCAGGTCCGAGCCCGAATTGATGCCGATATTCTTCAGCTTGGCCGCCTGCTGGCGAAGCGCCCGAACCTTGCGCATCTCGTTCTCGAATTGCCGGTCCCGCGCCGCGTCGCGCTCCTCCAGCGCCTGCAGCGCTCGCGAATAGGGCAAGGCGAAATCGGCGCTCTCCGCCGGGCGCAGGAACAGGGTGCGCGTACTGACATCGTCGAGAAAGGCGCGGTCATGGCTCGCCGCGACCACGGCGCAGTCGCGCGGCAGGTTGGCAAGGAAGCGCTCCAGCAGGCCGATGCGTTCGAGGTCGAGATGGTTGGTCGGCTCGTCCAGCAACAGCAGATCGGGTTCGATGACCGCAGCCCGCGCCAGCAGCATCGTGCGCTGCCAGCCGCCGGAGAGCGTGCCCACAGCGCGGCTGCGCAGGCTTTCCTCGACCATGAGATCGTCGAGCAGCACGTCGACGCGCCAGCTCTCGGTCTCCGCCGCCTCGGGATCGAGCGCATCGCGCACGGCATCGTAGAGACTCAGTGGCAGCAGGCGCTCCGGCGGGTCCTGCGGCGCGAAGGCGGTGACGAGGCCGCGCGAGCGGGTCAGCGTTCCACCGCTCGCCTCCTCGCTGCCAGCCAGGATGCGCAGGAGCGAGGACTTGCCGCGCCCATTGGCGGCGACGAGACCGAGGCGGTCGCCCTTGGCGATAGCGAGGTCGAGGCCAACGAAGAGCGGCGCGCTGCGCGCGAGCGAGAGGTCTTTCAAGGTGATCAGGGACATCGGAATCTCATGAAGTCAGGCATGCGCGCACGAGCGCGCCAACAAAGGCTGACGATGAGACGGCGATGCGCTCCCGGTCAGCCCCGCGAGGTGAAGCGCGGGGCGCAGACAGGTCCGCGGGTGCGGCAATGGAAGCGGCGGCGCGGCGCCTGCTTCCCCTTCTGGTTCGATGTCATGGCGGCAATCATAGCCGAGTCGGCGCGGTTGAACAGGGCGCTTGCCGTGGTCGTCGCGGTTATGCGCCGTGAACGGTTCTAATCCCGCGCGATCTGACGGAGGAGGTCATGCAGATTGGGCGCCTCGGAAGCCCGCGCCTTCGCGAGCGCAGCCTCGACGGGCGCGGCGGATAGCCGGCTATACATCACATCGCGGGGAGCGAGCCCGAACTCCCGCCGGAAGGACCGGCTGAAGCTGGATGGCTCGGAAAAACCGAGTTCCTCGGCGATCGTCGCCACGGAGCGCCCTCCCGCATTCCGTGACAATTCGTTGAAACACCTCCTCAGGCGCCGCCGCTGGATGTAATGCGCCACGCCTCCTTCGCTCTCGAACAGGCGATAAAGCTGCGAGCGCGACATGCCGGCCTCCCGGCACAGGAAATCCGGCCCCAGGACGGGGTTGTTCAGGTGGAGGTCGACCAGCCGTCGCACGACCTCCTTGCGCGTCGCGGCAAGCGGAGCCTCGGCGATGACGCTGTGATCGGCCGATGGCGCCACGCAGGCGAGCAGCATCCCGCGAACCGCGGTTTGCAGCTCCTCCGGATCCGTGTTCGACAGGGCCGAGGCGGTGCGCGCCATCAGGGCAATGAACTCGCTCAGGAGCTGGCCCATCTGGCCGCCGAGAGGACGCCCCTCTGCCGCTTCGAAAACAGCCGACAATTCGGGAAAGCCGTCGCGTGGCAAATAGAGCTGCAAACGCTCGTCCGCGTCGCGCTGGCTGACGAGCGGACGCCCGAAGGAGGCGACATAGGGCGTGTTGGCCGGCACGTCGAGGACGCCTTGCCTGCCGGATTCGCCCAGAGTCCGCTGGTAACCGAAGGCGACACCCCAATGATCGATGGGGTTGCGCCGGACGAGGCTCGCGGTGCGCATCGCCCGCAGCTTCGGAGCACGCAGGCGGGTCAGCCCGAAGCCGCCGAGATCCCAGGTTTCGCTCGTCGCGGAGAAGCCCTGCCGGGGGTCATCGACCTCGATCTCGAAGACCGTGTCGAACCAGCTGCGCCAGGCGTCGAGCTGTTGCGCTTTCGGTAGGCCCTCGGTGGTGAAGATAACCGGTGTCATGGAACCGAGCCGGACCAGGGAGTGCAATCTGTCTTGCACTCCCATTCCACATTCCGGTCAAGTTAATTATTCGCACCTGCGAAGGATGCCGAACATTCAGGCAGATCCTGTCGCATGCCGAGCATGTCCCTCGATGCGAAGGCGCTCAGACCGGCAGGATCGTCGCGCCCATCAATTCCTTGTCGATGGCATGGGCCGCCTGGCGGCCTTCGCGGATCGCCCAGACCACCAGCGACTGGCCTCGGCGCATGTCGCCGGCGACGAAGACCTTGCCGACATTGGTCTTGTAGTCGCGGTCATTGGCAACGACGTTGGCGCGCTTGTCGGTCGCAGCGCCCGACTGCGCGATCATGCCTTCGATCACCGAGCCGGCGAAGCCGATGGCGAGGAAACAGAGATCGGCCTGGAGCACGAATTCACTGCCGGGGATGGGCTTCCGCTTCTCGTCGACGCGGGCGCATTTCACGCCGGTGAGCCGGCCGTTGCGGCCCTCAAGCCCGAGCGTCGCCGCCTGGAACTCGCGCTCGGCGCCCTCGGCTTGCGAGGACGAGGTGCGGAACTTGGTCGGCCAGTACGGCCAGACGGTGAGCTTGTCCTCGATCTCCGGCGCCATCGGCCGGATGTCGAGCTGCGTTACCGAGAGCGCGCCCTGCCGGAAGGCGGTGCCGACGCAATCCGAGGCCGTATCGCCGCCGCCGACCACGACGACATGCTTGCCGGCCGCGCTGATCGGCGCCTCGCTCGAGACATCCTCGCCGCCGACGCGCTTGTTCTGCTGGGTGAGGTACGGCATCGCGTAATGCACGCCGGCGAGATTGGTGTCCGGCAGGCCGGGATCGCGCGGCGCTTCCGCCCCGCCGGTCATCAGCACCGCGTCATGCTCGGCCATCAGCGTGGCGAAGGGCAGATTGACGCCGATATTGGCGTTGTAGTGGAAGGTCACGCCTTCCGCCTCCATCTGCTTCACCCGGCGGTCGATATGCTTCTTCTCCATCTTGAAGTCGGGGATGCCGTAGCGCAGCAGGCCGCCGGCCTTGGCCTCGCGCTCATAGAGATGGACATC
Organism: Allobosea sp. FW305-C-101; assembly: GCF_058783685.1. Classification (NCBI taxonomy): domain Bacteria; kingdom Pseudomonadati; phylum Pseudomonadota; class Alphaproteobacteria; order Hyphomicrobiales; family Alloboseaceae; genus Allobosea; species Allobosea sp. FW305-C-101. The sequence goes on from NZ_JBYSYT010000002.1 coordinate 429,225, forward strand.
GTGCCCGACGCGGGCGAGCTGTTGCGCCGCAGCCATGCCGGCGGGGCCGGAGCCGACGATGGCGATGCGCTTGCCGGTGCGCTTGGCCGGGATTTCCGGTGCGATCCAGCCCTCTTCCCAGCCCTTGTCGGCAATCGCCTGCTCGATCGTCTTGATCGTCACCGGCATGTTCTCGAGGTTGAGCGTGCAGGCTTCCTCGCAGGGCGCCGGGCAGATGCGGCCGGTGAATTCCGGGAAGTTGTTGGTGGAGTGGAGGTTGCGCAAGGCATCCTCCCAGCCGCCGGAATAGACCAGCTCGTTCCAGTCCGGGATCTGGTTATGGACCGGGCAACCCGTCGGCCCGTGGCAGAACGGAATGCCGCAATCCATGCAGCGCGCCGCCTGCTTCTTGATATCGCGCTCCTCCAAGGGGAGCGTGAACTCGCGGAAGTGGCGAATGCGATCGCCGGCGAGCTGATACTTCTGCTCCTGCCGGTCGAATTCGAGAAAGCCCGTGACCTTGCCCATGCCGTTTCTCTCGCCGTGTGCGCGGGGTGTCCCCGTGCGCGTGCCTTAACCTGATCGAGATGCCGGGGCCCTGAGGGCTCCGGCGGGGTGGCGTCTCGCTTATTCCGCAGCCTGCAAGGTGCGGGCCTGTTCCATCTCGCGCAGCGCGCGGCGGTACTCGACCGGCATCACCTTGACGAACCTGGTGCGGTAATCCGCCCAGTTGTCGAGGATGGTGCGGGCGCGCTCCGAGCCGGTGTAGTCGACATGGTTCGTCAGCATCTGCATCAGGCGCTCTTCATCGTGGCCCGACATGTTGGTCATGTCGATGCGGCCCTTGTGCTCGAGATCGCCGCCGTGATGGTGCAACCGCTCCATCAGGTCCTCTTCCTCCTCGACCGGTTCGAGATCGACCATCGAGAGGTTGCAGCGCGACTTGAAGGTGCCGTCCTCGTCCAGAACATAGGCGATGCCGCCCGACATGCCGGCCGCGAAATTGCGCCCGGTCTGGCCGATGACCGCGACGACGCCGCCGGTCATATACTCGCAGCCATGGTCGCCCGTGCCTTCCACCACCGCGATGGCGCCGGAATTGCGCACCGCGAAGCGCTCGCCCGCGACGCCCCGGAAATAGGCCTCGCCCGCGATCGCGCCGTAAAGCACGGTGTTGCCGACGATGATCGAGCGCTCGGCCACGGCCCTGGTCGCCGGATCGGGCTTCACGATGACCTTGCCGCCGGACAGGCCCTTGGCGACATAGTCGTTGGCCTGGCCAGTGAGTTCGACCGTGACACCCGCAGCCAGGAAGGCCGCGAAGCTCTGGCCTGAAGTGCCCTTGAGCTTCACCGTGATCGTGTCCTCCGGCAGGCCGGCATGGCCATACTTCTTCGCGACGGCGCCCGAGAGCATCGCGCCCGTACTGCGGTCGACATTGCCGACCGGCTTCTCGATCACGACCGGCGTGCCGGTCTCGATCGCATCCGCCGCCTCGGCCAGGAGTTGGCGGTCGAGCACGGTATCGATCGGGTGCTTCTGCAGCTCGACATGGCGGATCGCCACGCCCGGCAGATCGACCTTGTGGAAGAGCTTGGTGAAGTCGAGCCCGTTCGCCTTCCAGTGTTCGATCGCGTCGCGCTTATCGAGCAGGTCCGAACGCCCGACGATCTCCTCGATCTTGGTGAAGCCCATCTCCGCCATGATCTTGCGGACATCCTCGGCCACGAAGAAGAAGTAGTTCACGACATGCTCGGGCAGGCCCTTGAAGCGCTTGCGCAGCACCGGGTCCTGCGTCGCGACGCCGACCGGGCAGGTGTTGAGATGGCACTTGCGCATCATGATGCAGCCGGCCGCGATCAGCGGCGCGGTCGAGAAGCCGAACTCATCGGCGCCAAGCAGCGCGCCGATGATGACGTCGCGACCCGTGCGCAACCCGCCATCGACCTGAAGGGCCACGCGGCCGCGCAGATGGTTCAGCACCAGCGTCTGCTGGGTTTCGGCCAGCCCGATCTCCCAGGGCGAACCGGCATGCTTCAGCGAGGTCAGCGGGCTCGCGCCCGTGCCGCCCTCGAAGCCGGAAATGGTGATGTGGTCGGCGCGCGACTTGGCGACGCCGGCCGCAACCGTGCCGACACCGATCTCGGAGACGAGCTTCACCGAGACATCGGCTGAGGGATTGACGTTCTTCAGGTCGAAGATCAGCTGCGCCAGATCCTCGATCGAATAGATGTCGTGATGCGGCGGCGGCGAGATCAGGCCGACGCCCGGCGTCGAATGCCGGGTCCGGGCGATCTTGGCATCGACCTTGTGGCCGGGGAGCTGGCCGCCCTCGCCGGGCTTGGCACCCTGCGCCACCTTGATCTGCATCACGTCGGAGTTGACGAGATATTCGGTGGTGACGCCGAAGCGGCCGGACGCGATCTGCTTGATCGCCGAGCGCTTGGAGCGGCCATCCGGCATCGGCTTGAAGCGGATCGATTCCTCGCCGCCCTCGCCGGTGTTCGACTTGCCGCCGATCTGGTTCATCGCGATGGCGAGCGTCTCATGCGCCTCGCGCGAGATCGAGCCGAAGGACATCGCCCCGGTGGCGAAGCGCTTCACGATATCGGCGGCGGATTCGACGCTCTCCAGCGGCACCGGTGCGCGGCCGTTATCCACGGCCATCTTGACCTTGAACAGGCCGCGAATGGTGCTGAGACGCTCGGCGTCGTCGTTCACCTGGGCGGCGAACTCCTCGTAGCGATCCTGCGCATTGAGGCGCACCGCATGCTGCAGCGAGGCGACGACATCCGGCTTCCAGACATGGTCCTCGCCGCGGACGCGATACATGTACTCGCCACCGATATCGAGGCTGTTGCGGTAGAGCGGCGAGTCGCCGAAGGCATCGCGATGCCGGCGCAGGCTCTCCTCGGCGATCTCGTCGAGGCCGACGCCCTCGATAGCGGTGCCGGTGCCGAAGAAGAACTTGTCGACGAAGGCGCTCTTCAGGCCGACGGCGTCGAAGATCTGCGCGCCGCAATAGGACTGGTAGGTCGAGATGCCCATCTTGGACATCACCTTCAGCACGCCCTTGCCGACCGACTTGATGTAGCGCTTCACCACTTCGTCGGCATCGACCTCCTCGGGGAAGGCGCCCTGCGCATGCTGGTCGAGCAGGGTGTCGAAGGCGAGATAGGGGTTGATCGCTTCGGCGCCGTAGCCGGCGAGGCAGCAGAAATGATGAATCTCGCGCGGCTCGCCGGATTCGACGACGAGGCCGACCGAGGTGCGCAGGCCCTTGCGGATCAGGTGATGATGCACCGCCGCCGTCGCGAGCAGCGCCGGGATCGGGATGCGGTCCGGCCCGACCTGCCGGTCGGACAGGATGATGATGTTGTAGCCGCCATGGACCGCAGCCTCTGCACGCTCGCAGAGCCGCGCCACCGCGCCATCCATGCCCGCCGCGCCCTCGCGCGCCGGGTAGGTGAAGTCGATCGTCTTGGTGTCGAAGCGATCCTCGTAATGGCCGATGCAGCGGATCTTCTCGAGATCGTCATTGGTCAGGATCGGAGTGCGGACCTCCAGGCGCTTGCGCCGCGAGGTGCCTTCCAGATCGAGGATGTTGGGACGCGGCCCGATGAAGGAGAGGAGGCTCATCACCAGCTCCTCACGGATCGGGTCGATCGGCGGGTTCGTCACCTGCGCGAAGTTCTGCTTGAAATAGGTGTAGAGCAGCTTCGACTTGAGCGAGAGCGCCGAGATCGGCGTGTCCGTGCCCATCGAGCCCACGGCTTCCTGCCCGGTCACCGCCATCGGCGCCATCAGCAGGCGGACGTCTTCCGTGGTGTAGCCGAAGGATTGCTGGCGATCGAGCAGCGGCACGTCGGTGCGCGAGGCCCGCGCCTCGACCGGCGGCAGGTCCTCCAGCACGATCTGGGTGCGCTTCAGCCAGTCCTTGTAGGGATTGGCGAGGCAGAGCGAGGTCTTGATCTCGTCATCGCCGATGATGCGGCCTTGTTCGAGGTCGATCAGCAGCATCTTGCCGGGCTGGAGGCGCCACTTCTCGACGATCTTCTCCTCCGGGATCGGCAGCACGCCAAATTCGGAAGCCAGCACGACGAGGCCATCGTCGGTGACGAGATAGCGCGCGGGGCGCAGGCCGTTGCGATCGAGCGTCGCGCCGATCTGGCGTCCGTCGGTGAAGGCGATTGCGGCCGGCCCGTCCCAGGGCTCCATCAGCGCGGCATGGTACTCGTAGAAGGCACGCCGCGTGTCATCCATCAGCGGGTTGCCGGCCCAGGCCTCGGGCACCAGCATCATCATGGCGTGGGCCAGCGAATAGCCGCCCTGCACCAGGAATTCGAGCGCGTTGTCGAAGCAGGCGGTGTCCGACTGCCCCTCGTAGGAGATCGGCCAGAGCTTCGAGATATCCGAGCCGAACAGGTCGGAATCGACGCTCGCCTGCCGCGCCGCCATCCAGTTGACGTTGCCGCGCAGCGTGTTGATCTCGCCGTTATGGGCGACCATCCGGTAGGGATGGGCGAGGCGCCAGGACGGGAAGGTGTTGGTCGCGAAGCGCTGGTGGACCAGCGCCAGCGCGCTGATGAAGCGCTCGTCCTGCAGGTCCTTGAAGTAGGAGCCGAGCTGGTTCACCAGCACCATGCCCTTGTAGACGATGGTGCGGCAGGACATCGAGACGGGGTAATACTCCGCCGTCTTGCGCTCCTGATGCTTGTAGACCTTGTTCGAGACCGACTTGCGGAGGACATAGACCTGCCGCTCGAACTCGTCCTCGTCGGTGATGTCGTCGGGGCGGCCGACGAAGAGCTGGCGATGCACCGGCTCGGTCGCGAGCACGGCTTGGCCGAGATCGCTGTTGTCGACCGGCACGTCGCGCCAGCCGAGGAAGACGAGCCCCTCCTCCGCCACGGTCTGCGAGATGATCTCCTCGCACATCGCCCGGGCAGCCGGATCGCGCGGCATGAAGAACTGTCCGATCGCGTAATAGCCCAGCGCCGGCAGGGTGATGCCGAGCCGCGCGGTTTCCTCGCGGAAGAACTGGTCGGGGATCTGCACGAGGATGCCGCAGCCGTCGCCGAGCTTCGGATCGGCACCGACCGCACCGCGATGGTCGATATTGTGCAGGATCTGCAGGCCCTGCTGCACGATCGCATGGCTCTTGCGGTTCTTCATGTCGGCGATGAAGCCGACGCCGCAGGAGTCTTTCTCGTTATTGGGATCGTACAGGCCCTGACGCACCGGCATCGCCGGATCGCGCACGGCCGGAAAACGCTCGAAGCCCACTGCGCCGCTCGACTTGCTGGTCACGCTCATCGTCAAACCCCGCTTCCCAGAACCCCGCGAGCTTGCGCCGGCAGGGAGACCCGTCAGTCCTTGATCCCGACCGCAGCGCCCCTCGGAGCCGACAGAAGTCGGCAGCAAGGATGGGGCCAAGGCGGTCCGGCCGTCGTCTTCTTGGAGGCTTTGCTTGCGCTTTGTTTCCACCGCGCCCGCGTCCTCCGCAGGCGCCTCGGGCGTGCCTCGCCCGTTCGCGCCTGTCTTCAGGCCGTCGTTTTACGGACGGCGCGCGTACGATTGGCTTTGGCGTTGGTAGCCCGGCCCTTCGTCATGCTCCGCTCCATTGCGACGGCGCGACCTTGAGCTAGAGCAGCTTTTGGTCGGCGCGGTGAAAAATGGGACAGCAACACTGTCCTATTGCGATGAACTTGCCAGAATTCCAATCTAGGCACAAGCGCCGATTTCGCGCTGCAGCGAAATTTTATTGCAAAATCGAATCCTGACCAGACATTTCCGGAACGAAAGCCTGACTCAGGCAGTCCGGTTCTTGTTTTTGGGCATGACCCAAGGTCTTGCCCCGGCGCGGCGCGCAAGCCCCCTCTCCACCGACACCGCTTGGCAGGAAAGCGCCCTCCGCATAACCCTCAAGCCATGGATTTCTTCAGCGACAACACCGCCGCCGCCAGCCCCCGCGTCATGGCCGCGCTCGCTGCCGCCAATGCCGGCGCCGCCTCCCCCTATGGCAAGGACGACTGGACCCGGCGCGTCGAGGAGCGCTTCGCTGCGATCTTCGAGCGCGAGGTCGCGGTCTTCCTCGTGCTCACCGGCACGGCGGCGAACGCGCTGGCACTTGCCAGCATCGTCAAGCCTTGGGGCGCGATCCTCACCCATGAGGAGGCGCATGTCGTCGAGGACGAATGCGGTGCGCCGGAATTCTTCACCAACGGCGCCAAGCTGGTCGACCTGCCGGGCACCGGCGCCAAGCTGAAGCCGGAGACGGTGACGAAGGCGCTCTCGCATCTGCGCGCCGGCGATTTCCATCAGGTCCAGGCACAGGCGCTGACGATCACGCAGGCGACCGAATGCGGCACGATCTATACGCCGGCCGAGGTGCGCGCCCTGAAGGAGGCCGTCACGCCGCGCGGCCTCAAGCTCCACATGGACGGCGCCCGCTTCGCCAATGCGCTGGTCACGCTCGGCTGCACGCCGGCCGAGATCACCTGGAAGGCCGGCGTCGACGTGCTCTCTTTCGGCGGCACCAAGAACGGCGCGCTCGCGGCGGAAGCCGTGATCTTCTTCGACCCGGCAGAGGCCGAGGAGATGAAATGGCGGCGCAAGCGCGCCGGCCAGACCCTCTCCAAGGGCCGCGTCCTCGGCGCCCAGTTCGAAGGCCTGCTCGCCGACGACCATTGGCTCGATCTCGCCCGCCACGCCAATGCGCGCGCCAAGCGCCTGGCGGATTCGGTCGCGCAGGGCAGCCAGGCCCGCCTCGCCTGGCCGTGTCAGGCGAACGAGGTCTTCCTCGTCCTGCCGCCGGCCGTGCAGGAGCGCCTGAAGGCCGCCGGCATCGGCTATTACGACTGGTCGGCGCGGTCGCTCCCGCCGGAAACGCCGCTCAAGGAGGGTGAAATCGTCGGCCGTTTCGTTATGTCCTTCGCGACGGCGCCTGAAGACGTGGAACGCCTGATCGCTGCGATCACAGGGTGAGCGGGCGCATTTGCGCCCCGTTTCCAGCCGCATACCTGCCGCAATCCCTAACAAGACTAAGTGCTGAACAGTCAGTCGTTAAGGGAATTTGGCATGGCAGATCGTTCGACCGCACCGGGGCGCATCGCGCTGATGGGCCTGGTCGTGGCCGGCGCAATGGCCGGCATGGCGGGCGCCGCCAGCGCCCAGTACTATTATTATGACGGGTACGACCCCTACCCCGCCTATGGCTACGGCTATGGCTATCGTTACGACTATGGCTATGCCCCGCGCCCGCCGGCCGTCGTGCCGCGCGCGCCGGCTGCCGTCTCGCCCTATTCGGTCAACGGCATCGCCGCCCGCCGCTACGGGCTTGCCCGAATCGAGCGTTCGATCCGGCGCGACGACACCTATATCGTCGATGGGGTCGCGCCCAATGGCCAACGCCAGCGCCTGATCCTTGACGCCTATGCCGGCGAATTGATCCGCCGCATTCCCTTGCGTGGACAAGCCGCTCCCAGCGTCGCCCGCGCCGACCCGCGCGAGGAGCACGCCCCGCCGCGCCAGCGCCTCGTGCCCCAACCGCCTGAGCGCCCGGCCGAGTTCAAAGGCCCGGCCGAGGCCAGCGCCCCCGCGACCACCGTTCCGCCCTCGCCGGCCGCACCACCTGCGCCTGAGCCCGTCCAGCCGTCGGAAAAGCCCCCGGCCGAAGCGAGCGCGCCCGCAACGACATCGCCGCCCTCACCGGCCGCGCCGCCAGCGCCCGAACCGGTGAAGCCAGCGGAGACGGCACCTGCTCAGGCCAGCGCGCCGGCAATGGCCGCTCCGCCGCAACCCGCCAAGCCGGCGGAGCCCTCGCCGGGCGCGACCAATCCGGAGACCGGCGCCGACAAGCCGAAGCTCGTCAATCCCAGCGATGTCCGCAATACCGAGGGCATCGAGCGCAAGCCGCCGCTCTCGACCGCCGCCCCGGCGCCCGAGGCCTCGTCGATCCCGCCGGTCCAGAACATCGACTCCACGCCATCGACGCCGAAGCCCGAGACGCCGATCGCGCCGGTCGCTCCGATGAACTGATCGCCAACGAAAAAGGCCCCCGTTTCCGGGGGCCTTCCGCTTTCATCGAAAGCTTGACGCTGGTTACGCGGCCTGGGCGACCTTGGCCTCGAGGACCTTGGCCGAACCGCCATTGCCGATCGGAATCTGGCGCGGCTTCTTGGCCTCGGGGATCTCGCGCACGAGGTCAATATGAAGCAGGCCGTTCTCGAGGCTGGCGCCGGTCACCTGCACGTAATCGGCAAGCTGGAAACGGCGCTCGAAGGCGCGCGCGGCGATGCCCTGGTGCAGGACCTCGCGCTTCTCGGCGCCCTCGGCAGGCTGCTTCTCGCCCTTGACGGTCAGCGCGTTTTCCTTGGACTCGATGGAGAGGTCACCCTCACCGAAACCCGCGACCGCGATGGTGATGCGGTAGGCGTTCTCGGCGGTCCGCTCGATATTGTAAGGCGGGTAGCTCGGGGCCGTTTCGTTGCTCGAGGCCTGATCGAGGAGATTGAACAGGCGGTCGAAACCGACGGTCGAGCGATAGAGCGGGGAGAGGTCGAAATGACGCATGATATGTCCTCCGAAGAAGCGACAATGATGTCGGTCCGCCTCGCCTGAGCGCGGACCTCGGTTGCTTTCGCGCAGCCAGTTCCGGCCTGCGCAGACCTGATCTGGGGAGGCGTTTGGGCTTTTCAAGAGCCCATTTTTCCGACGCGAAATCAGCCCTCGAATTTCTTTTTCGGCGCACCGACATGTTTTCGCAGGATATCCGGTTCAGGATATCGAGCTTGTTGCAGCCGCGGTCCGAGGCCGCGGTGGCGATGCGGAGCACCTGATGGCCGAGGCCGCCTTTTTCGTCGATCCAGATTATCCCGTCCCCGGGCACGGCAAGACCTGGCTCGCGACGACGCGCGACGGTGCTGCCTTGCGCTTCGCCAGCTGGCGCCCGACCGTGAAGCCGGTGCGCGGCACCATCGTCGTCGTGCAGGGCCGGGCCGAGTTCATCGAGCGCTACAGCGAGACCGTCGCGGAGCTGCGCCGCCGAGGCTTCCATGTGCTGGCCTTCGACTGGCGTGGCCAGGGCGGCTCACAGCGTTTCGTCCGGCGCACGCGCAAGGGCCATGTCGGGCGCCTACGCCACTACGAGGCCGATCTCGCACTGGCGATGGCCGAGATGCAGGCGAAGCTGCCCCCGCCCTATTTCGTCCTCGCCCATTCGATGGGTGCCGCGCTGTGCCTCGACGCCGCCCGATCGAATGCCCTGCCGGTCGCCCGCATGGTCGCGCTCGCGCCGATGCTGGGCATCGCGATGATCGCGCATCCCGGCCGGGCAAAAATCCTGGCGAGCATGCTCTACTGGCTCGGCCTCGGCCGCGCCTTCGTGCCGGGCGGCGGCGATACCGCGATCGCGACGAAACCCTTCGAGGGCAATCGCCTGACCAGCGACCCCGCGCGCTATGCCCGCAACAGCGCGCTCTCGGCTGCGGCGCGCGAACTCAGCATCGGCGATCCCACCATCGCCTGGATCAGGACAGCCTTCCGCCTGATGGCGCGCCTCGGCACGCCCTCGGCCGCGCTCGAAGTGAAGGTGCCGACCCTGATCATCGCGGCGGGCCGCGACCCGGTCGTCTCGACGCCCGCGATCGAGCGCTTCGCGGCGCGGCTCAAGACCGGCTCGGCGCTGGTCCTGCCGACAGCGCGCCACGAGATCCTGATGGAGAACGACGCGATCCGCGCCCAGTTCTGGGCAGCCTTCGACGCCTTCATCCCCGGCGAGGACCAGTCCCTCGCCGACTCACCCGGCGAGCAGGGCCATGGCAGCCTCATGCAGCGCCTTGTTGCCGGCCGCGAGGATGCGCCCGCCCCCGGCAGCGCTGCCACCGTCCCATGAGGTGACGATGCCGCCGGCGCCCTCGATGATCGGGATCAGCGCGACGATGTCGTAAGGCTTGAGGCCGCTCTCGATCACGAGATCGACATGGCCGGCCGCGAGCATGCAATAGGCGTAGCAGTCGCAGCCATAGCGCGAGAGCCGGACCTCCTTCTCGACGCGGGCGAAGGCCTTCGCTTCCGCGCCCTTGAACAGGGCGGGCGTCGTCGTCATCAGCGTCGCGGTGGCGAGATCGGTGGTCGGGCGCGTCCGCAGCTTCTTCGGCCCGCCCGGTCCCTCATAGCGCGCCTCGCGCCCGTCGCCGGAATAGCGCTCGCCCGAGAAGGGCTGGTGCATCATCCCGTAGACCGGCACGCCGTTGCGCGTCAGCCCGATCAGTGTCCCCCAGACCGGGATGCCCGAGATGAAGGCGCGCGTACCGTCGATCGGATCGAGCACCCAGACATATTCCGCATCGGTGTTCTCGCTGCCGAATTCCTCGCCGAGCACCCCATGGACCGGGAACTGCCGCTTGATCATGTGGCGCATCACCGATTCGCCGGCGCGGTCACCCTCGGTCACGGGGTCGAACACCCCGCCCCGCGACTTGTCCTCCGTCGCATGCAGCGCGCGGAAGAAGGGCAGGATCGCCCGGCCCGACTGCGTCGCCAGATCCGCGACGAAGGCGCCGAAATCGACTGCGCTCATGAATAGGCACTCCATTTTGCTGCTTCGCAGCATCGACTCCGCGGATGGACCACTGAAGCTGAGGCTCGGACGCGGAAATATCCGAAAAACCCCGGCTTTTCGTTACGGCATCATGCGCCTATCGCATAACGCCATTGATTTCGCTGATTTTAGTTGCGTTTTGCAGCGCACTCTCATATTGTGCACTGCGAAGGGGAGATCACCTCAAACCTTCATTGCCCTCCTTGGGCGTTTCCTCCCTAGACTTGGGCCGCCACGCAAGTGTGCGGCCCTTTTTTCTTGGAAGTAGCCCCTGCCGCTACTCGGCTGCCTCGCGCCATTCGTCGAGCCAGCCGCTCCAGCGCGCGAAGCAATCCGCCATCACCGCCGCCATCGCCTGCTCGACTTCGCCGAAGCCCGCATGGGGCTCCAGCGTCGCCTCGTTCATGTAGAGCGCGCGGTTCACCTCGATCTGCAGCGCATGCACGCCGGCAGCCGGTGCGCCGTAATGCTCGGTGATGAAACCGCCGGCATAGGGCCGGTTGCGGGTGACGCTGAAGCCCAGCCGCGTGAAGGCCTGCTCGGCGATGTCGATGATGTAGCCGGAAGCGCTGGTGCCGAAGCGGTCGCCGAGGATGATGTCGGATTTCGCCAGCCCGTCGCGGTCGAGCCCCGCCGAGGGCATCGAATGCGCGTCGACGAGGATGCAGGTGCCGAACACGCCTTGCGTGCGCTGAACAAGGCTGCGCAGGCCGGCATGGTAGGGCCGGTACAGCCCGTCGATGCGGGCGAGCCCTTCCTGGACCGGAATCCGGCCGAAATAGATCTCCTGCCCGTCGCCGACGATCCGGGGGATGGTGCCGAGCCCGCCGGCCACACGCATCGAGCGGGTATTGGCGAAGGGTGGCACGCGGCCCTCGAACATGCGCGGATCGAGTTCGTAGGGCTCGCGGTTGACGTCGAGATAGGCGCGCGGAAACTCGGCAACCAGCAGCGGCGCGCCGAGCGCGACGCTCTGCGCGAAGAGCCGGTCGACATAGGCGTCCTCCGAGCGCCGGAGGCTGCGCAAGGGCAGGCGCGCCGCCTCGACGAAGCCGCGCGGATAGCAGCGCCCGGCATGCGGCACGTCGACCACCACCGGCACGACCTGGAGCGCCGGCTGGTACAGGCTGAACGGCCGCTCGATCTCGGCGACGACGTCGTCCGGCGCGGGCGGAAATGGGGTTGAGGACAGGCTCATCTCGCGATGACTGAAGCACACAAACCGGGGCGGTTGAAGCGATGTCGCAAACCTGCGGAAATTCGGCGTCGGATTCACGCCTTGTTTACCATGATGTTGCCTTATGGAGAGACATGGTTCCAACTGTGCGGCCGGGTGAGTACCCAACCGTTCCAGGCCCGGCCGCGAGTCGGGGCGCCAGACGTTTAGAAACACAGGCCTCAGGGACGACAGATCAGGCCCATGACGAAGATACTGCTCGCCGAAGACGACAACGATATGCGTCGCTTCCTGGTCAAGGCCCTGCAGAATGCGGGCTACGACGTCGCCTCCTTCGATAACGGCCTGTCGGCCTATAACCGCCTGCGCGAGGAGCCTTTCGAGCTCCTGCTGACGGATATCGTCATGCCTGAGATGGACGGCATCGAGCTGGCGCGCCGCGCCACCGAGCTCGACCCGGACATCAAGGTGATGTTCATCACCGGCTTCGCCGCCGTGGCGCTGAACCCCGATTCGCAGACGCCCAAGGATGCGAAGGTGCTCTCCAAACCCTTCCACCTGCGCGAGCTCGTCAACGAGGTCGAGAAGCTGCTGGCGGCCTGAGCGGCCTTTCGGCATCGCGCGAATGCGGATGCCAACAGCCTCGTGAGAATTTATGCGGCAAACGCCTTGCCACCCGCAAAGCGAGCCGCTATAGCCCCCTCACCTCGCAGCGTGATCGCGGCCCACACGGCCCGGACACGCTTCCGGAAGCCACCTCACGGCGGCGACGGGCGCGTAGCTCAGCGGGAGAGCACTACGTTGACATCGTAGGGGTCACAGGTTCGATCCCTGTCGCGCCCACCATATTCTTCCTTGTTTTGCAAGGACTTACGGCCACCCTCCGGGGTGGCCGTTTTGCTTTGGGAACGAAACTGGCAACGAAACGAACGCCGAAAGCCGGGCGATACGCGCGCGCCCTTCCGTCTCTCCAGACCGCATCGAGGTCGCACGGCGCGACCTCAGAACGGAGAGACACAATGATCGACATAGGCACCCTCACCCCGAACCGCGACGGCTTCATCGGCATCCTGAAAACGCTCGCGATCAACGCCGAGCTCGAACTGGTCCCCTTGGAGAGCGACCATGAACGAGGCCCGGATTTCCGCGTGATGCACCTCGGCCGCGAGGTCGGCGGCGCCTGGCGTCGGCAGTCCAAGATCGGCACGGCCTTCATCACGATGACGATTGCAGACCCCTCGTTGCCCTGCACGATCCGGGCCTGCATCTTCCAACCCCGCAAAGCCAAATCCACCGAGCGGCCACTCTGCTGGGATCGCTCCGAAAGCTCCGGCGACTGACCTCCGAACGGCACGCCGCCTCCCCCGGCGGGCGCGCGGGTTGCCGAAGCTGCCTGGCGAGGCCATCGTCACATACTGCTCACTTTGATGCGAAAGTGATCAACGCTGCTCGCCAGCACCTCGAGCCCGCCGCGCTTGAACATGGCTGCGGTCAGCGCAGGTTCTCAGTTTAGCCACCGCGTCGATCGGCGGACGGGAGCGCCTCCGCCGGTCAACAGATGCGGTGGATCAAGAAACAGTCGGCGTGGGGGCCTCGTTAGACCTCGGTCGCATGGTTCCGGAGGCGACCAACGGGTAAGCAGTAAGCGGACTGATCAAGCAGTGGGAAGAGTAAATTGGCATTATCTGCAGACGTCATGGAGCTTGTAGGCATTTTGAACGCGGAAGGGTTCGCGGTCTTGGCCGGCGAGCTTATGAGCGAGATTGGATCCGGCAGGGAACAACCTGGTCATGGCGCTGCCGTCTTTGCTCAAGATTTCCATGCGAGAGAGGTCGGCGATCAGCCACCAAGCCGATACCCGATCGAAGAGTCGCACCAGTTGGGATATGCGATCGACCTTTTGCAGCTTCGTCTGGTGGAGCCCGTCCTGCGTTTGGCAGAGGCCGAAAAGATAGCTGGCCAGATACAGGCCGCCCCCCCCCCGGATAGCACGGCGCACGTTCCTGCGATCCAGATCGAATTCGTACCTGTTCTAGAAGTGGATCCGCCTCGAATGGGACGTCTAGTTGATCCAGGCGAGCGAACTGACGCAATTAAGCTACAGAGAATTCTGACCCGGATCGCGGACGAGGCACGCTGAAGATGGCGCTCGATCCCGCGCTGGTGACGGAACTGCGCCAAATTCTTGCTCGCTTCCGAGCTTCCCACGGTATCTCGGCCGTTCCAACCGGCGCGGGCAAGGCGCTTGAAGCGTGGCTTCTGATGCGTCTGGCAATCAAGGCCCGCATGTCAGGCCGTTGGAACGTCACATTGCGACGCGCAGACGAGACTGCCTTGCCTAACGGGGCGCCGTTCGTCCTCCCAACGAGCCAATCAGGCATCCTAGCATCGAGCCCATCAGGGCCGTGCCATGTTCGTTTGGAGCGGGTGCGGGACAGTCTTCAATTGGAACTGCATGGCAGCCTTCAATGGAAAGGGCGAAGCGGCACGACGCATGAATGCGACGTGTCCGTGCTGCCGCAGTCGATCGCCGGCGCCTTACGAAGACACGGTGGCGGCCCGCCTAGAGGCCTGCCTGTCGCGGCTTATGAATGCAAAGATCGAACTAGCGCCGGTCAAACTGATGAGATGAGGCAAACGCTTGCGCGGTTGTTTGATTTGGCGCTCGTGACCCGTCCCCAGTCAGGGGTCAGCTGCCGGGTATTCGAGAATGCTTCGGGTGGATCGTCGTGGGGAGCTTGGAGCTCCACATACCGGTCATTCTTCGAAAAGGGCGCATTCGGCGTAGTGAGAGTCGGCGGGTTTTCCAGCGGCGCCGAGAGCCTTGGCGGGCATTATCACATCGAGAGGAACGGCGATGTGTACGGTCGGCCAGCCACGATCATTGAGATCGAAACGCGCTGGATGGGGCTTCTCAACGACATAGACCGGCTGTTGTAAGCAGTCCCCCCATCTCCGATCGCTGACCAGCGATCGAGTTTCCATTCTGGCGAGCTGGAGATCCCAGCCTCGCGTTGAGCCGCTCTTCTTGGATTTTACCTGCGCTCGTTGCGTTCAAGGGGAACAAGACATGGAACCCGAAGCGAGGCTTGCAGCGCCCGTCGGCCTAACTCGTAAAGAGCTTTACGAGCGAGTTTGGACTACGCCGATCAACCACTTGGCCGAAGATTTCGGCATGAACCACTACCAGCTCGCTCGCACAGCGAGGCGCGGATGGCCGTCTTCCACTTCATCGAAGGCTTCTACAACCCGTCACGCCGCCATTCGGCGCTGGGCTACCTCTCGCCCATCGAATACGAAAGGAAGCATCATGAGCTGACTTGACCCGCCCAAGCCGTGCACAGTCCACGGAAACGGGTCAACTCCACCGTTACTAACGCCAAAGAGGGTAGGGCACTCTGAAGTCCGACGATGTTTCTGACATGCTCATTCCGAGCGCTCGAGCATCTTTGCGGAAGCGCTTATGGTGTGGGGTGCTGCCGCTCATTCGCAACGGGTCCCGACGCCGTTGAATGTTGCGACGGTGTCGATGAGATGCTGTTCCGCAATCCCACTACTGGCAGGTTGCAGCTTTGCATGCCGCGAAACTGACGATTTGGACGTTATGGGCTGCTAGAGATTTGCGGAGGTTGACTTATAGTCATCTTGGCAAACTCGAGGGGAAAGAAGCTTATGACTCTGTGGCCGCTTTGGGTATCATTAGCTTTGGTGTTCATTTTGGGCCTGTTGCCCGTTTTCATACCAACGTGGAGAGTTGATCCATGGGGAGGAATTTCGGCCGCCGCCACTTTGATTACGGCTGGAGCGGCGATTTCCATCCCGCTGATCATTGACTCTAACGCTCGCGCTACTCGTACACTTGATCAATTGAATGATCTCGATCGAAAATTAGTCGAGGCATTGACCATTAAACAGAAGATTGATGCACAAAATAGTAAAATCAAACCTGAAACATTCGATCCGATATACATAAAAAGTGACCCTACGATCCAAGGCGCAGTTTATCGTATACTAAATGATTACGAATATGTGTGCCTCGGATCGAACAAGGGCTTATTCATTAGTGATGTAGTGAAGGCTTTACGGTGGGATGCACTGGCGTCTACATGGTTGGATTACCGGAAATTCATTGATCAGCATCGACAACAAGACGTTGATCGGCAGGGGCAGGCGTGGACGGAGTGCGATAAATGGCTAAAAGCGAATCCCCACCCCACCATTAAGTAGCTCCGGAAATCACTTAGCCATGGACTAGAGGGAGTTTTGACCAGCTCGCCGTTCACCGCGGCGACCGCCGCTCGACATGATCTGCCAGTCCCGCTTCGCGCCTGCGGCGGCCGGATAGAGCGTGCCTTGGCCGTAGCGCTGATTGGGGACATCCGGCGCGCCTATCAGCGCCGCCCGCTTTTCCCGGTCGACCCCGACCAACAGGCTCCGCATGGGTCATTGCAACAGATCGGTGAGGAGAACCGGCGTTTTCACGCTCGCCTCGCGAGATTGCCGCGCTAGCGGATCGGCTGGCTCGCCATCGTGCGATCGGAATCCGGCGTCGACCTTGCTGACCGCGTCCCCAGGATGTTGAGCAGATGGCGCGTCGATTGTGCGAGACAGTCGAGCCGAGTCACCAGCAAGGTGTCGCCAGCGGTCGGTTTTCGCGCCGCTGGCGGCTTCATGGAACACCGTCTCCGCGCCGCCGACCGACGCCCGCATCTACAGAGGTGGCAAACTCTCCATTATTGCATCTGTCCTCGCTGCGGACTCAACGCGTTCCAACGTGTTAATGGATACGTGAGGCCATCTCGCCCTGCCCGGATGCCCGTCCGGACGATTAATGAAATCCAAGATAACATTCTGAACGTATTGCAAAAAATATCGCAAGGCTCCGGTTTTAGAATCCTCTATCTCATAGATAAAAAACGTAGAATTCATTGCAGTAGTATCGGCTTGCCGAGTAATAAACGGCGTGTTTCCAATACTAGGATTAATCACTCTATTGATGCCGGAATGATCAGTAGTTGAATCCACCTCCAGTGTTGTTATTCGTTTGATCGTGCCTATGTTTTTTAGAACATCCTCTAGAGTTTGTCTCAATAATCGTGTTGTATTAACTGGCTCAAAACCGATAAATCCATTAATTGCAGGATTGCCCTTGAATGGGTTTTCATGGAAAAATCTATATGGAGCAAAATAGTCTATTAAAATTAGGCCTGTATTTGGATTTTTTATTGGATCCAGAGCGCGCTCACCGGGGTCAGATCCACCGCCGACCACTACACCGTTTGTTCGTGGAATAAACGATCCTCTTTTTTGCGAATCGGTGAGCGTATCCCACTCTGTTGTACTGGCCGATCCAACAGCAATGAAACTATTGCCATGAGGAATGCTTCCCATACGCGCTACAGACAATTCGGCGCCGGACTCATGAGAAATATTTTGATCTGTCATAAAAATCCATAGGCCTGGTTCATGGTGTATCCCATGGCCGTTAAATTTCTCCGATATGTCGGTCTTGCCTAAGGTCGATTCAGGCAAACCTCTGGCGCTCACAAGATAGGAGTCTTCATGCGACACTTGAGTAATAATTTGGCTGTAGCTTAAAGCAACGGCGGTCTGATCGGTCTGCTTTGTTGTACCGTCTGGCAGCCGTTCTCCGGTTCCTCTGTTTGGCACGCCAACATCGGCGACAATAAAATTCAATACCTCGTCATATTGATTCATCAGAAGTCGGTATCCATTTTCGGATTTCCCAAAAGGGAGGGAAATCATATTGAACCCATGCCCCTTAAGTTCTTGCGTATTTTTCCATGTTCCCGGTAGCCAACGCAGTGGCCCAAGGCGTGGATCGTCCTTATCAGCAAGATATATTTGCCGACCAGCAACCTTCATTTCTTCAATCAGATTTTGGTCTAACGCCATTGAAACCCCCCATTGAAACGTTTATCTGATGCAATGATAGATGAGCATTCCCTTGAGGTATCCGCAAGTAGACAATTCCGGAGATTGCGTTCGCTACTGATAAGCGCCGGTTCGACGCTGGCGCTGTTTGCCTGAGCCTCGTCGAACCGCTGCAGCAAGGGTCTGCTGGGTAGTAGGCTCCTCGCGTCGGCCGGCCCTCTGCCTCGCGGCTCTCGTCTCGTGCGGGCTGCGCTGAGTCTCGCCTCTAAGACACACTCAAGTCAGCACCCGCTCGACCTCGTCCAGAGTGATGTCGTCGGCGCGGCGATCATAGAGCTGGGTCGTGCGGGTTTCCTAGCGATCGCCGAGATGCCCATCCCTGCCGCAAGATCGGCACGTGCATCCTGCTTCTGCTCATCGCTAAGAGCCGAGGCTCTGCCGAGGGTCTTTCCTTCGGACTTGGCGCGCTTGAGGCCGGATTGTGTCCGCCCGATCAGCAGATCCCGCTCGAACTGCGAAAATCCGAAAATTTGATGGCAGCCGTCAGATCTAGTTGCATTTGTCGCAGCACGGGCTCAACCTAGCCGCTATTACAAGAGATTTGTTTAAGGGGGAGCCAATGACGAAAACAGGCCTTCTAGCGCTTGTCATTACCGCTGCTTCCGCAACGCTCATTCAGGCGCAGCCCCTACCTGATTGGAAATCAACTCCATGGGTTGAGCCTCAAGACTCAACTCACGGGATGTTTTTTCCGGATGAATATGCGTGGCGCCTATTCGTAGCGCTTAATTGGCCAGCAGCCACAAACAAATGTGAGCCTGATACTCAGAAGAAAATTGGCGATAAGGGGCTAACTGTATGGGAGTCTTGGCCTCTTAAAACGGATGTATTTCTTGCTAACGCAATCCAACCACAAACATTTGACAGTATTTGCCAGTCGACAAAATCTAAAGTTCTCCAAGTTTCTGCGCAAAATACAGCCATAAAAAACGAAGTCCTTAATGCAACGGTTATGGCGGCGGCTAAAGCAAAAAATCCAGAATTTAAGCCAATGTTCCTGCCTCCCGTTGGGGAAGTCTCAAGCAATGCTGATGAAGAAGTTCGAATGAATAAGTCAACATTTGAATTCATCAGAGATAAAAAACTCTATGATTTAAACGTTCAGCAGAAGATGGCCTCTGATGGCGCCATAATTGAGTTTCCTAGATCATCTAAAGAGGTAAAAGCTCATTGGATCGAGTTAAAAGACATTGCCGACCATAATAGATACTATACTGGTGTAGTTGATGGGAGGACGTATGGATTGGTTGCGCTCCACATAACTACGAAGGATATTCCGAGATGGTTCTGGGCGACGTTCGAGCATGTTGATAACGAGAAAAGATGGCCGGCTGCAAAACCATTGGAATTTGCTGGGTGGCAGGTTCGGCCCGTGGACAAATTCGCATGTGCGCAGAAAGCCGACGATTGTAACCTTTTGCCTCAGGGTATTGGGTTGGAGGGTACAAAATTTGCGAACTATCGGCTGAAGGCAACTCAAGTAGATTGGGTGAATGCGCTAGGTGATCCGACAGTAGTCGTAAATTCAAAAATTGAGAGCGCCTTCATGCAGCAGAAAAGTTCTTGCATGTCTTGCCACGCACTTGCGCTTATAGGCGATAAAGGGCAACCAATGCCCTTCGATATATTCACGACGGAATCGGATAGTGACGGACGGGTGGCAAACTTTATTGGTGTTGTCAGTAAGAAGGATTACGTAGTACGCAAGGATAGCGGTGCGGAGGCAGCTGCAAAATTCATGCAGTTAGATTTTGTGTGGTCGTTGCGTAATGCAAGGCGGGGGCCATAGGTATGGTAAAGAATCGCACGGCTTCTTTGGAGAACCTAGTATCCTTTGAGAGGGACATAAGGGTTCTATTTAGGAATAGAGATATATTAGCAATGAAAAATTTTGGAGGGTTCGACCTTTCAAAATACGCGGACGTTGTGGCGCACGCGGAAGGTATACGTGACAAGCTGAAGTCCGGAGAGATGCCGTGCGATGGAGCATGGAGCGCGGACAAGGTCGCGCTTTTTGAAAAATGGATTGAGCAAAAAATGAACCCTTGAAGGCATGGCCTGCCCCGATTGAGTGGTCCGGTTTCAATCTAATGCATGGTCGGCTTTGCGGCCATGTTTGACGACGACACGATAGCAGCCGGGGCTGGCGGCTTGTAGCCGAGCGAGGAGTGCGGGCGCCTGGTGTTGTAGTGCTGGCGCCAGCTCTCGATGACGGTCTTCGCCTCGGCGAGGCTGTAGAAGATCTCACCGTCCAGAAGCTCGTCACGGAGCTTCGCGTTGAAGCTCTCGCAATAGCCATTTTCCCACGGCGAGCCCGGCTCGATGAAGGCCGTCCTCGCTCCGACGGCTGCGATCCAGTCCCTAACCGCTTTGGCGACGAACTCCGGGCCATTGTCTGAACGCACATGACCCGGCACGCCACGCAGGATGAAGAGATCCGAGAGGACGTCGATGACATCGGTCGACCTGAGCCGCCGATCGATGCGGATCGCCAAGCATTCCCGGGTGAACTCGTCGATCACGTTCAGCATGCGGAACTTCCGGCCGTTGTGGGTGCGGTCCTCGACAAAGTCATAGGACCAGACGTGGTTGGGATGTTCTGGCCGCAGCCGCACGCAAGAACCGTCGCTCAGCCAGAGGCGCCCTTTCTTCGGCTGCCACCGAGGCACTTTGAGCCCTTCTCGCCGCCAAATCCGCTCGACGCGCTTGACGTTCACTGCCCAGCCGGCGGCATGCAGCAACGCTGTGATCCGCCGATAGCCGTAGCGCCCATACTGGGTGGCGAGCTCAACAATGTCGGCCGTTAAGACCGCCTCGTCGGCTCGACCCAGCGGCTGCTTGCGCTGCGTCGAACGATGCTGCCCCAGGACCCGGCACGCCAGTCGCTCCGAAACCCGGAGCTTCACCACGACATGCTCCACACAGCGGCGACGCCGGGCGGGGCTCAGAAGTTTCCCCGAGCAGCCTCGGCCAGGATCAGCTTCTCAAGCGTCAGGTCAGAAACGGCCTTTCGCAGACGCTCGTTCTCCTTCTCCAGGTCCTTCAAGCGCTTCACCTGATCGCTCTTCAGGCCGCCGAACTCCTTGCGCCAACGATAATAGGTGAAGGCCGTCACCCCGATCATACGGATCGCCTCGGCAACCGGCCGGCCCTGCGACAACAACACGTCGACTTGCCTCAGCTTCGCGACGATCTCTTCAGGCTTATGCTTCTTCTGCGCCATAGCGGCATCCTCCAAGGCTCGAAAGCCTACTTCACAGAGGACCACTTTTCAGGGGGCAGGCCACTCGGCGACCTCGATCGGTTCGAAGCCGCCCGGCGGGATAGCCTCTGGCTGCGAGATCTGCGCGACTGGCAGAACAAGGGGAGCGGGGCGACCCGCCGCGCATCCGTATCCATCCAGTCGTGGTTAGCGGCGCTTATGATGACTACAATTGGCAGGTGCTGAAAGCGCGCTGGCTGGAACTACAGGCCCAGCTTCACGGCGATGTGCTACCGCATCTGGCGGGTCGCCCCGCTGCCACGCCCGAAAAACAGGAACTGGTCGAACGCATCCTGCGCGCCACGCCTAACTTTGCTCCGCCCGGCATCGGCGGAGCATACGAAGCTTGTTCGACGGCCATGCCCAGTGGTGTAACTCAGAGCGGATGACCAAGTGATCCCGTGGATGTTGCATCGCGAACGTGCGCCTTTTTCGCTGGAACGCGATCTTCCCCCCTTATCGGTCCGCAGTGCCCTGCGAGCCCTTTGTTCGCTCTAAAGTTTTGTTACCATCCAAAAGCAGAGCATCGCAGATCATTTTAACGGTGGCCTGCTCAAGCCGAAGAACGAGCCGGCTCTGGCGCAGTTGTGCGCCAAGGCGAGCGTGAAGGGCTGATACTTTCTCGTCAGCCAGATTTGGTCCTACTTGGCGCGCGAACTGCTTTTTAGTCTCTGAGCGATCTCTAAAGCAATAACAGTCGAGACGGACCTATCGGTGATCGTCGAATACGGACGAGCTTCCTGGCTCTGCTGCGAAGCAGGGGCTGGCTGGGTCGCTGGAACGCGGCACCGATCTCGCCATTCCCTCAGATGGCGACGCGTCACCAAGATACGATGGCCATGGCGCTCAGGTCGCAACTCGTTCCGCCGAATGGCGCCACGCAGTTCTAGCACGCTGAATGTCGGACCCAGGGCTCCAAGAAGTTCTGGAGCCCAAACGGCGAAATCAAGCGGCATGAGGGCATCCTCAGTGGCATCTCGCGCAACATCGGCGCGTCCCTCGGATAAATCAATCACATCTACGATCAGCTGGAATGTACGATTTGGAGTCGGCATGCGAACATGCTCCGCCAGACATTTCACGCTGTCCAGTGATGTAGCAGGATGTTCCGTGGATCATGATCTTCTCCCGTGGGAAGCATGAGCTCAACGTCATGCCGACGCTGTCCGAAGCCGGAGAGCTTCCCCGCGGCTACATCGCCGAGACCTACTTCGGCATCCAGCATGAAACCGTGGTGCGCCAGGACGCAGAGCGTCACGCTTGCAGGCTTGAGCTCGGCTTCGTCACCCCGGGCGAGCGGTGGCAGCCGACCACTACCACCGCGGCCCGAAGCGCCCAGACCGTCGCCGCCGAGGGATCGAGGGAACGCGACCTGGTCGATGCGGCCGTCACCGGCGTGTCGGCGATCGACGACTGGCCGGTGGACGGGCCGGAATTCTAAGCCTTCTTCTTCGGGATCTTTATGCCCGTCGATTTCGCTGTCGGCATCGGCTTGGCTTTGCCGGCTGCGGTTGCAGCGTTGCCTGAGGAAGCCTTTGCAACGGACGAAGCTGCTACCGGGGATCGCCGCCACGGAGGCGACTTCTTCGGGGCGTCGTGCTTCTCGAATTGGATCGTGTACTTATCGATCTTCATCTGATGCACGTTGATGTAGAGCGCGTGCATTCGCTGAATGACCTCGCCGACTTGAGGCTGCTTCATTCGCGAGCCGATGTAGACGTTCGTGACGACCCGACCTGACTTGTAGGGGATCGGACCGCTTTCCGTTGCGAGAAGGCGCCACTCGCGCTCGACCGACCATCGTAGCGTTTTCGCTGAAAGGGCCATTCGCGCCTTGTCGACAATGTCCTCGTCCTGCGTCGAACTAAGCATCGGCGGGGATTCGCTGTACTGCATCCTCACAATCGCATGCTTTTCATCGAGATTATTAGAAAGCCTGCCGAGAGAATACTCGATGCAAATCCCCTCAAATTTGCCGCCGTAGTGAGCCCACATCGGCTCGGATAGATTAGACTCAGATAGAGACGCGATCCCGATAGAGTCTATCTTATTTTTGATCTGCACGATGTCGCGTCGATACCGAGAAAGAGCCTGATAGATCTTGCTCTCGCTGTGCGAACCTTCCATCGGATCGTTCATGTCTTTGATCAAGGGACAGTAGATGTAGTTCTGCTCGATCGCCTTGAGCTCGTCGTCGAGCGAGACCGTCTCCAGGCTGCGATATCGGTATAGGCTCAGCGGCGTCGCGTAGGTAGCAATCCCGGCCAAATCGTCCCCCCGCGCATCTTCCTCGGCTTTGCTCTTCGATAGAGCAAATAATCTTGAGCACGTCGACTGGATCGGGGCGACGGGCGGCCTGGGACGATGCGATTCATGACGCATCGCACCCCACCCACGACGCCAGCGACCGAGGTCGGCATCATTGGTGTCCCCAGCGCATTAACCTTCGATCGGATCCAGATTGACTGCAGCGCTACGGTCATGGGATTCTCTAACCCATGGATTCCAAATTCGTTTTCGACCTGGGAACGGTTGACCTGTCCGACGGGCACGCGGCCATTGCAACGCTCGCCGGTGACGACGCCCCGATGCCGCTGGAGACCGCTGCATGGGCCCCGGAGCTCGCACTCGCCGGGCCGCTGGGTTATCCGGCCGTCAGCGTGCTCGACCTTCGCGGCGCGATCCGCCGCGGCGACCTGAGGCCCGAGCGGCACGGGCACGGAATCCTGGTCAGCCGTCGACAGTTGAAAGAGTGGAGAGAACGTTGCCGCGTCCCCGTAAACCCGCCCGCCTCTGGTTCGAGGAAGGCCGAGGCGTCTGGTGCATCCTCGACGCCGGCAAGAAGCACCGACTCGACGGCGTTGGCCTTGCAGATCGCGCAGAGGCTGAAAAGCGCCTCGCGCGCTACGTAATCGAGCGGGATCGCCGCGAAGCCGAGACGCAGCGCATCGTCCCGGACGCCGAGGACGACAGCAACAGCGATCCCCGGCTCGTCGACGTGGCGACCGCCCTCGCGTTCTACATGCAAGCGAAGGAGGGCACGACGAACGCGGGCTTGATCGCGATCCACGTGATGCACCTGCTGCGCTTCTGGAGCGGCAAGCGGCTGTCGCATATCAAGGGTCAGACGTGCCGCGACTACGTTACCCGCCGCACGGCCGAGGGACACCGCGCGCCCGGCGCGAAGAAGGCCAAGCCGGTGTCGCCGGCGACCGCCAGGCGCGAGCTCGAAACCCTCAGCGCCGCGATCGGCGTATGGCACGGGGAATTCACGCTCACGGCGCGCCCTAAGGTCACGCTGCCGGAGAAGAGCCAGCCGCACCCCGATTGGCTGACCGAAAGCGAATACGCCCGCCTGCTACGGACAATCCGCGGCGAGCGCTGGATCGCGTCCGATCTCGGCACGAGGGAGCCCATCTGGGTCCGCGTCGACGACGGGCAGTGGCACCTAGAGCGCTTCGCCGAAATCGGCTTCTCGACGGGCACGCGCAGCGCGGCGATCCTCGCGCTCGGCTGGGAGAAAGCGTTGATGAACGGCTTCGTCGACTTCGGCGCCACGACACTCCACCGCGCTGGGCCGCTGGAGCCGAAGACCCGCAAGAGGCAGCCGCCGTGCCGCATCCCGGATTCGCTCCTTCCGAAGCTCGCCGCGTGGCGCGAGGCCGACCGTGCCGAAAAGGCGAAGGCCGAGGCCGCCGGCGAAAACTGGACCGACCGGATCATTCGGTATCGCGGCACGGAGATCGACCGGATCGACCAAGCGTTCGGCGAGGCCGCCCGGGCGGCATGCCTTGATCGCCGCGAGATCGATAGCGCGCTACGCGTCGGCAATCCGGACCCCGCCGACGACCTCGGTTGGCCGACGCCGCACGTGCTCCGGCACACCCGCGCGACGCTCTTGCCTCGCGCGGGCGTCTCTCCCCACGACGCCGGCGAGTTCCTCGGCATGAGCGTCAAAATGGTCTTGGAGACCTACGGCCATCACCACGTCGAGTATCAGCGGCACGCGGCGTCCATAGCGTGAACGTGGGAATGGAATGGGTAGGAAATGGGAATGAAACGCCGTGAACGACCATGAACGGCGAACAATCGCTGGAAAGCTAGGTATTTGACGGATCGAAAGAACGCCTTACAGGCAAAAGGTCGCGGGTTCGATCCAGTTACGTTGACATCGTAGGGGTCACAGGTTCGATCCCTGTCGCGCCCACCATTTGATGCCCTTGCAATACAGGGACAAAAGGCCGCCTCACCGGGCGGCCTTTTTTGCTTTTCGGACCGTTCAATCCGCCTCGCTCGGCGCGAGCTGGCGCACGAAGCGGCGCAGCAACCCCTCGAAGGCCGAGAGCGCCGGCGAGGCCGAGCGGCCGCCGGGGCGAATCATCACGATGTCCCGCGCGATCGACGGCTCGGTCAGCGGCCGCACCAGCACCGATTCCGGCGCCACCGCCCGCGCATAGGTCGGCAGCACGGCAATGCCGAGCCCGGCTTCGACCAGCGCCAGCGCGGTCGTGATCTGCGTCACCTCATAGGCCGGCTTCAGCGTGATCTCGGCGGTCTCGTAGCCGACCTCGGCGAGCAGGCGGATGCCGCTGTCGCGGGTCAGTGTGACCAGTGGCTCGTCGGCGAGGTCGCGCCAGGCCACGGAATCCTGGGCGGCGAAGCGGCTGCCGCGCCCGCAGAACAGCATCAGGCTGTCGCGGGCGAGCGTCGTGCGCTCGATCGTGTCGTCGAGCGCCGGGAAGGTGCCGACGCCGCAATCGGCCTTGCCGAAGCGCACGGCTTCGACGACGAGGTCGTTGCGCGCATCGATGATCGCGACCTGCAGGCCGGGGTATTTCTGCTGCAGCGCCACGATCGTCGGCGGCATGATCACGGCCGCGAGCAGCGGCGGCACGGCAACCACGATCCGCCCGCGCCGGCGCTCTGCCAGGCCATTGGCGTTCAGCACGGCGGTGTCGAGGTCCTGCACGATCTTCAGCGCAGCCCCATGGAACTCGCGTCCGCCCTCGGTCAGCTCGACCCGGCGCGTCGTGCGGTCGAGCACGCGGATACCGAGTTCCCGCTCCAGATCGCGCACCAGCTGGGACAGAGCCGGCTGCGCCATGTTCAGGCGCTCGGCCGCCTTGGTGAAGGTGCCCTGCTCGGTCACGGCCAGGAAGGCCTGGATCTGGCGCAGCGTGATCGCCATCGATGCCTCGATTTATAAGGATAGCTTCCAAATTCATACGAATGTTACGAGTTGCCGTATACCCCGGCTCTCATGCCATCATCCCTCATCGCCCGACGTATAGGTCGGGCTGCCTGGGAGAGGTTGTCGGGCAAGGGCATTTCGGGTGAGAGCGCGGACCAGTCGCGCTTCACGAATGCCGCTTACGCCCGAGCCGCTCCGGAATGCGGGAGCAGGCCTGATGAAATACGCCAAGAAGGACGCCAAGGCCTATGCCCGCGCCCATATGAAGGGCATCTGGGCGGCCGCGCTCACGCCCTTCACCGATACCCTCGCGATCGACGAGGATGGTTTCAGGCAGAACATCCGCCACTGGCTTGGCGATCTCGGGATCGACGGCCTGTTCATCGCCGGCAAGCAGGGCGAGTTCTTCTCGATGTCGATCGAGGAGCGCAAACGTAATTTCGAGCTGGCTGTCGAGGCCTCGGCCGGCCGCGGCCAGACCATCATGTCCTGCTCCGACCAGAACATGGACGTCGTCATCGATCTGGCGAAGCACGCCCAGAAGGTCGGCGCCGACTACATCGTCGTGCACGCGCCGATCCTGCATTTCTTCAAGGCGCAGGACGAGACGCTCTACGAGTACTACCGCACCATCGCCGAGAAGGTCGATATCGGCATCGCGCTCTGGAGCCACCCCGATTCCGGCTACCTGATGAGCCCGCAGTTCTGCAACCGGCTCGCCGATATCGAGAACGTCGTCGCGATCAAGTACAGCGTGCCGCGCCCGATGTATGCCGAACTCACGCGGCTGGCCTCCGACCGCATCCTGGTCAGCACGGCCTCCGAGGAGGAATGGCTCGACAACATCCTCGAGCTCGGCTGGCAGCTCTATCTCTGCTCCTCGCCGCCCTACCTGATCCAGACGGCGAACGACCGGCGCATGCGCGAATACACCGACCTCGCCTTCCGCGGCGAGGCCGAGAAGGCCCGCGCCATCCGCGACAGCCTGGACCCGGTGCGCGAGGCGCTGCGCGGCACGCGCCCGGCCGAGAAGCCGCATGCGCACCAGAAATACTGGCAGGAATTGCTCGGGCAGGTCGGCGGACGCGTCCGGCCGCCGATGCTGGAGCTAACCGAGGCCGAGAAGGCCGCGACGCGCGCCGCCTTCGAAGCCTGCGGCCTGGGCAAGGCGCCGCTGGCGAAGGCTGGCTGATCGATTTCACGAACGAGGACGGGAGTGGGAACCATGGCGACCGAAGGACGGCTCAAGGCCTTCAACTTCAAGAAATGGATCGCGGAGCACGAGCACCTGCTCAAGCCGCCAGTCGGCAACAAGAAGGTGTTCGACGACGGCCAGATGACCGTGATGGTCGTCGGCGGCCCGAACCAGCGCGCCGACTATCATGACGACCCGGTGGAGGAGTTCTTCTACCAGCTTAAGGGCGACATGATGCTGAAGCTGGTCGACAACGGGAAGCATTACGACGTCACGATCCGCGAGGGCGACGTCTTCCTGCTGCCGCCGCATGTGCGCCATTCCCCGCAGCGCCCGCAGGAAGGCTCGATCGGGCTCGTCGTCGAGCCGGCGCGCCATGCCGGCCAGGTCGACGGCTTCGAATGGTACTGCTTCGAATGCCAGGGCCTCGTGCACCGCATCGAGGTCACGGTCGGTGATCTCGTGAAGGACCTGCCGCCGCTCTATGAGGCCTTTTTCTCCGACGAGAAGGCCCGCACCTGCAAGCATTGCGGCGCGCTCCATCCCGGCCGCAAGCCGCCGGCCGGCTGGGTCGCACTCTGACGCTGCCGCACCGAAAGGCGGGCTCCCCGTTCAGGGCGAGTCCGTGCTTGGATAACGGGCAGCGGCGCCTTGCGTCCCGGCCGGGGCGCGGTGATGTTGCACGGGAACAGGCCTAAGCGCGGCGGCGCAGAAACGCCGCGTCGAACCATCTCAGAGGCAAAACGGAACGACTGGAGTCCATGATGAAACTGCGCGGATTGCTCTTCGGCATCGCGACCACGCTGGCGGCCTCCACGGCGCTGGCCCAGCAGCCGGTCAAGATCGGCATGATCACCACGCTCTCGGGCCCTGGCGGCTATCTCGGCCAGGACATCCGCGACGCGTTCAAGCTCGCCATCGACCTGGAAGGCGGCAAGCTCGGCGGCGTGCCGGTCGAGCTCGTCGTCGAGGACGATGCGCTGAAGCCCGGCCAGGGCAAGCAGATCGCCGAGAAGATGCTGAAGACCGACGGCATCAAAATCCTGACCGGCATCGTCTTCTCGAACGTCGCCGGCGCGACCGTGCCGGATATCGTCGATTCCGGCGCGCTCTATGTCAGCCCCAATGCCGCGCCTTCGAACTTCGCCGGCAAGGAGTGCAACGCGAACTATTTCGTCGTCTCCTGGCAGAACGACAGCCTGCACGAGAGCGCCGGCCAATACGCCACCAATCTCGGCTACAAGAAGGCCTTCATCCTCGCCCCGAACTACCAGGCCGGCAAGGACGCGCTGACCGGCTTCAAGCGCATGTTCAAGGGCGAGATCGCCGGCGAGGTCTATACCCGCCTCGACCAGACCGACTTCGCCCCCGAGATGGCGCAGATCCGCGCCGCCAATCCCGACGTCGTCTTCCAGTTCCACCCCGGCGGCCTCGGCATCGCCTTCCTGCGCCAGTACCAGCAGGCCGGCCTGCTCGGTAAGACCCCGATGGTGCTGGCCGAGCCCTCGCTCGACGCCACCACGCTGAAGGCGGTCGGCGAATCCGCGCTCGGCCTCAGCGTCACCGCGCACTGGAACTCGGATTTCGACAACGCCTCCAACAAGAAGTTCATGGAGGCCTGGACCAAGGCCTATAATCGCGCCCCGACCTATTATGCCAGCCAGGGCTACGACGCCGC
This sequence comes from Allobosea sp. FW305-C-101, assembly GCF_058783685.1. Classification (NCBI taxonomy): domain Bacteria; kingdom Pseudomonadati; phylum Pseudomonadota; class Alphaproteobacteria; order Hyphomicrobiales; family Alloboseaceae; genus Allobosea; species Allobosea sp. FW305-C-101. Next base: position 458,265 of record NZ_JBYSYT010000002.1, read on the forward strand.
GCTCGCTATCGCGTCTGCCCTGAAGGCGACCGGCGGCAAGACCGACGTGCCCGCGCTGCGCACGGCGATGGCCAAGGCCGATTTCCAGTCGGTCCGCGGCGCCTTCAAGTTCGGCCCGAACCAGCACCCGGTGCAGGATTGGTACGCGCTCAAGGTCGAGAAGGGCGCCGACGGCGCACCCGTGCTCAAGACCACCGGCACCAAGGTGCTGAGCAACCATGGCGACGTCTACGCCAAGGACTGCAAGCTCTGAGAGAGCTGCTCTACGTCGCGCCGATCAAGACCAATAGAGCGCGGGGAACCCCTCTCCTGTAAGGAGAGGGGCAGGGGTGAGGTGTTCGGGAGGGAAATCATGAGCCTGAACCCAACCGCCCCGCTCGCGTCACTGGTCCAACGGCCTACACCTCACCCTGCCCTCTCCTTACAGGAGAGGGTTCCCCGCGCCTTTGTCGGGGTTGTCCGGCTTCCTCACCAATGACGCTCGTTCTCGAACAATTGCTCAACGGCCTGCAGTTCGGCGTGATGCTGTTCCTGCTCGCGGCCGGGCTGACGCTGATCTTCGGCATCATGGGCGTGATCAACCTCGCCCATGGCTCGCTCTACATGGTCGGCGCCTATGCCGCCGCCTTCGCCGCGGCGCAGACCGGCTCCTTCGTCATCGCCGTACTCGCCGGCCTCGCCGCGGCCGCCTTCATCGGCATGGTGATGGAGCTCGTCGTGCTGCGAAGGCTCTATGCGCGGGACCATCTCGACCAGGTGCTGGCGACCTTCGCGCTGATCCTGATCTTCAACCAGAGCGTGACGCTGCTCTTCGGCCGTCAACCCCTCTTCGTCTCGGTGCCGCCGGCACTGAACGGTTCGGTCCAGCTCCTGCCCGGCCTGACCTACCCGGTCTATCGCCTCGCCATCATCGCGGTCGGCCTTCTCGTCGCGCTCGGGCTCTACCTGCTGATCAACCGCACCCGCGTCGGCATGCTGGTCCGCGCCGGCGCTACCCATCGCGAGATGGTGCGTGCGCTCGGCGTCGATATCCGCCTGCTCTACACCGCCGTCTTCGCGCTCGGCGCCCTGCTCGCCGGTCTTGCCGGGCTGATGGCCGGGCCGATCCTCGCCGTGCAAGTCGGCATGGGCGAGCAGATCCTGATCATGACCTTCGTCGTGGTGGTGATCGGCGGCGTCGGCTCGATCCGCGGCGCCTTCTTCGGCGCGCTGCTCGTCGGCCTCGTCGACACCTCGCTGCGCGCCTTTGCGCCGGGCCTGCTCCGGCAGGTCATGACCGGTTCGGAGGCCGATGCGCTCGGCGCCGGCCTCGCCTCAATGGGCATCTATCTCCTGATGGCGATCGTGCTGCTGGTGCGGCCCAAGGGACTGTTCCCCGCCCATGTCTGAGAACGCCATTACCCGCACGGATACTGCCGCGCCGGCGCTGGGCCGCATCCTCGCGCTGCTGGCCCTCGCCGTCGCGCTGATCGCCCTGCCCTTCATCGTCAAGGCGGTCGGCCAGCCGGCGCTGGTGCCCTTGGCGACGCGCGTCCTGATCTACGCCATCGCCGCCGCCAGCCTGAACCTCGCGCTCGGCTTCGGCGGGATGGTCTCGTTCGGCCACGCCGCCTTCTTCGGCATTGGCGGCTATGCGGTCGGCATCCTCTACCGGACCTTCGCCGACGACGCGCTCTTCCTCGGCTTCATCCCCGGCACGGACCAGCTTTTGATCACGCTGCCGGCCGCGATCCTCGTCGCCGGCCTCTTCGCCTGCATCATCGGCGCGCTGTCCCTGCGCACCAGCGGCGTGCAGTTCATCATGATCACGCTCGCCTTCGCGCAGATGCTGTTCTTCCTCTTCGTCTCGCTCAAAACCTATGGCGGCGATGACGGCATGACGATCCGCCGCCGCAATGCGCTGTTCGACCTCAACACCCGCGACGACGTGACCTTCTATTTCATCTGCTTGGCCATCGCGGCGCTGGTCTTCCTCGCGCTCTGGCGCATCGTCGGCTCGCGCTTCGGCCTGGTGCTGGCGGGCATCCGCCAGAACGAGCGGCGCATGGCGGCGATCGGCATCGCGCCCTATCGCTACAAGCTCGCCGCCTTCGTCATCTCCGGCATGGGCGCCGGCCTCGCCGGCGCGCTGATGGCGAACTACCTGCGCTTCGTCAGCCCGGACATGTTGCACTGGACCAAATCCGGCGAGCTGATGATCATGGTCATCCTCGGCGGCGTCGGCACCCTGCTCGGCCCGCTGCTCGGCGCCGCCGCCCTCGTCATCCTCGAGACCGTGCTGACGAGCTGGACCGAGCATTGGCAGCTCGTGCTCGGGCCGATCCTGCTGCTCGTCGTGCTCTTCACGCAAGGCGGGCTGAACGGCCTGCTCGCTCGCCTCGGCCTCGGCAGGAGCGCGCCATGACCGCGACGCTCCTCTCGGTGCGCGGCCTGCGCAAGCGCTTCGGCGGCCTCGTTGCCACCGACGGCGTCGACCTCGACGTGCGTGACGGCGAGATCCATGCGCTGATCGGCCCCAACGGCGCCGGCAAGACCACGCTGCTGACCCAGCTCTTCGGCGAACTCTCTCACGATGAAGGCGCGATCACGCTGTCGGGCGAGGATATCGGCGCCCTGCCGACCGCCCAGCGTGTTCGGCGCGGCCTCGCCCGCACTTTCCAGATCACCCAGCTCCTGCCGGATTTCACGATGCTCGACAATGTCGCGCTCGCCGTACAGGCCCATGAGGGCCACAGCTTCCGCTTCCTCGGCAATGCGCGCCGCGACGAGGGCTTGCGCGCCCGCGCCCGCCAACATCTTGCGACGGCGGGTCTGAGCCACCGCGCCGACATCAAGGTCGCCGATCTCTCCCATGGCGAGCAGAAGCAGCTCGAATTCGCGATCGCGCTCGCCTGCGAGCCGCGCCTCCTCCTACTCGACGAGCCGATGGCGGGCCTGGGCCGTGCCGAAAGCGAACAGATGGTCGCGATGCTCTCCGCGCTCAAGGGCCGCGTCACCATGCTGCTGGTCGAGCACGACATGGAGGCCGTCTTCGCCTTGGCAGACCGCATCTCCGTGCTGGTCTATGGTCGCGTCATCGCCACCGGAACGGCCGAGCAGATCCGCGACAACCCGGAGGTACGAACCGCCTATCTCGGCGAGGGAGACGCCTGATGCTGAGCGTGCGCAACCTGCAATCCGCCTATGGCCGAAGTCAGGTTCTGTTCGACGTGGCGCTCGACATCGCGGAGGGCGAGGTCGTGACCCTGCTCGGCCGCAACGGCATGGGCAAGACCACCACCGTGCGCTCGATCATGGGGCTGCTCGCGCCGAAGGGCGGCGACATCCGCTTCGAGAGCCAGGACGTCCGCGGCATCGCGCCCGAGAAGATCGCCCGCTGCGGCATCGGCCTCGTGCCGGAGGGCCGGCAGGTCTTCCCGACGCTCTCCGTGCGCGAAAACCTCGTCGCCACCGCCTCGAACCGGCTGAAGCGCTCCTCGCCCTGGACGCTAAGTCAAGTCTACGCCCTGTTTCCGCGCCTTCAGGAACGCGCCGGCCAGTCCGCCCGCACGCTCTCGGGCGGCGAACAGCAGATGCTCGCGGTCGGCCGCGCCCTGATGACCAATCCCAAGCTCCTCATCCTCGACGAAGCAACCGAGGGGCTGGCGCCGGTGATCCGCGCGGAGATCTGGAGCTGCATCGAGGCGCTGAAGGCGCAGGGCCAGTCGATCCTGCTGATCGACAAGAACATCAATGTGCTCAAGCGCATCGCCGACCGGCACTACATCATCGAGAAGGGCCGCACGGTCTGGTCGGGCTCCAGCACTGACCTCGCGGCCAATGCGGAACTGGTGCATCGCTATGTCGGCGTCTGAGACGGACCTCTACGAGATCGTCGCGCAGAGCGCCGAGAACGATCCGGTCGAGGCCCTGCGCGATGCACTGGGTGACATCCTCGCCGGTCTCATCGCCGCCGGCTGCGGCCCGCATCACCTGCGCGAGATGGTTTGGGAAACCGATCGACCCGAGGCCTTCCACCTCTCCCGCCATACGGTCGAGCTTGCCTATCGCGAGACCTTCGCCGGCTTCCGCCCATCGATCCGTCTCGCCCCGCGGAGCGAAGCCGGCCTGACCATCCGCGCCCGCCATGCTGTGGCGCAGCCGCTGCCCGACACGCTAGTCGACGGCTACGGTTTGCGCGAACTCGGCCGGCAGTACAGCCCGCGCCTGCAGGCCGACATGAAGGCGCTGTTCCGGCAATGGAGCCGCGACGGCGAGGCATTCCGCCTCCGCCATGGCGCTGCCGATCTCGCCTATGGCCCCGGCCGCTTCGAGACGCTCGACCTCTATCGTCCGGCCGCTGCGACCCGCGCGCCGATCTTCGTCTTCATCCATGGCGGCTACTGGCAAGCCTCGGACAAGGTCCAGCATGCCCAGTTCGCGCAGGGGTTGCTCGATGCCGGCTATGCCGTCGCAATGCCGAACTATGGGCTGGCGCCGGATACGCCGCTGGAGACAAGCCTCGCCCAGAGCGTCGCCGCCCTGAATTTCCTTGTCCGCGAAGCCGACGCGCTCGGACTCGACGCCGACAGCCTGCATGTCTCCGGCCATTCCGCCGGCGGGCACCTCGCCGCCATGGCGCTCTGCGCACCGGATGCGCCGCCGATCGCCTCGGCGCTGCTGCTCTCCGGTCTTTACGACCTGAAACCCGTCAGCCATCTGCCGCTCGGCCGGCTGCTCGGGCTCGACGATGCAGCGCGGGCCACAAGGCTCAGCCCCATCGCCCAGCCGCGTCCAACGGCCACGCGGGTCGCCTTCGCGGTCGGCGAGGGCGAGAGCGACGCCTTCAAGGCTCAGTCCGCTGCGCTCGCCTCGACATGGCAGGCGCCGGCGCCACTGATCTGCCCCGGCCATCATTTCAGCATGCTGGAGGGCTTGAACGGCGGCGCCCTGCTCGATCTCGCCTTGCGAACGGCGGAGGGCCGATGACGAAGCCATCGCGCAAGCTGCTGCGCCTCGCCCTGATCGGCTGGGGCGCCATCAACCACCGCGTCGCGGAGCTGCTGGTGGAGAGGAGCAAAGGCGACATAGCAATCGCCGCTGTCGCCGTCCGCAACGCCGCCGCAGCCGGCGACATCCCGACCGGCGCGAAACTGATCACAGCACCGGAGGAACTCACCGGGCTTAACCTCGATCTCGTCGTCGAGGCGGCCGGGCGCGAGGCTGTCGGCATCTGGGGCGAGGCAGCGCTTGGAGCGGCACCCGCCTTCGCCGTCGCCTCCACCAGCGCCTTCTGCGACGACGCCCTACTCGATCGCTTGATCGCCGCCGCCGAACGCCGGGGCAATCAGATCCTGATCCCGTCCGGCGCGCTCGCCGGCATCGACGGCATCGCCGCAGCCTCCCTGCTGCCGCTCGACGAGGTCGTCCATCGCATCGTCAAGCCGCCCGCCGCCTGGCGCGGGACTTCGGCCGAGAGCCTGATCGTGCTGGATGAGATCACCGAGGCCACAGCGTTCTTCTCGGGCACCGCCCGCGAGGCCGCCTCCCACTTCCCGCAAAACGCCAATGTAGCGGTGATCTCGGCACTGGCCGGCATCGGGCTCGATCGCACCCGCGTCGAGCTCGTCGCCGACCCCGCCGCTGGCGGCAACGGCCATCAGCTCAGCGCCCGCGGCGCCTTCGGCAAGCTCGACATCGCCATCGAGAACCGCCCGCTCGCCACGAACCCGAAATCCTCGGAGATGACGGCGCTGGGGCTGGTCAGGCTGATCGAGAACCGCGTGCGCACGCTGGTGAGGTAGGCCGTGTCTCCCGTCATGCCCGGGCCTGACCCGGGCATCTCGGAAACCAGTGCCTTCTCGTCATGAGATTCTCCGGTCTGCGCTTCGCTGCGCCCGAGAATGACGCATGCCAAGAGCGCAGCGCCATTCATAACCATAACAATCTGAATTTATCTGATTTAGCCGACTGGATCACAGAATGACCCGCCACCTATGGTCCTTCTGAAGACGGCAGACACGCCGCGCAAAGACTGCTGAACGCATCGCCAGCCGAGGCTTCCATGACGACCTATCCCGATCTCAAGCTCTATATCGGCGGCGCCTGGCGGAAGACGGCGGAGGAGCAGCCGGTCATCAATCCGGCCGATGAAAGCGTCATCGGCGCGGTGCCGCTCGCGTCCCAATCCGATCTCGACGACGCGCTGACGGCCGCCGCCGAGGGATTCAAGGTCTGGAGCCGCATGGCCCCGCGCATCCGCGGCGAGATCATGCTCAAGGCCGCCGCGCTGATGCGCGAGCGCGTCGAGGAGATCGCTCACTCCATCACCCTGGAGCACGGCAAGCCGCTGGCGCAGGCCCGGCTCGAAGTGGTCCGGGGCTGCGAGTTCTTCGAATGGGATGCGGCCGAGGGCCAGCGCGCCTATGGCCGCGTCATCCCGAGCGAGCCCGGCATCCGCTACATCGTTACCCACCAGCCGGTCGGCACGGTCGCGGCCTTCTCGCCCTGGAATTTCCCGATGAGCCAGCCCTGCCGCAAGATCGCGGGCGCGCTCGCGGCCGGCTGCTCGATCATCATCAAGGCGGCTGAGGAGACCCCGGCGGGCGCGCTCCACATCGCCCGCGCTTTGCACGATGCCGGCGTGCCGCCCGGCGTCTTCAACCTCGTCTTCGGCGTGCCGGCCATGATCTCGGGCTATCTCATCCCGCAGGCCCAGACCCGCCTCGTCGCCTTCACCGGCTCGACCGCCGTCGGCAAGCATCTCTCGGAGCTCGCCGCCCGCCATATGACGCCGGTGCTGATGGAGCTCGGCGGCCATGCCCCGGTCATCGTCTGCGACGATGTCGACCCCATCGCGGCGGCCCATCTCTCGGCCACCCGCAAGGTCCGCAATGCCGGCCAGGTCTGCACCTCGCCGACCCGCTTCTTCGTGCAGCAGGACATCTACGAGCGCTTCACCAAGGCCTTCGTCGAGAAGGCGCAGGCTACGACCGTCGGCAACGGCCTCGATGCCCGGACCGAGATGGGACCCGTCGCCAACCATCGCCGGATCGAGGCGCTGGAAGCGCTTACTGCCGATGCGCGGGCCCGCGGAGGGCGCGTGCTGACCGGCGGCGAGCGTCTGGGCAATCGCGGGTATTTCTTCCCGCCCACCGTCCTCACCGAATTGCCCGACGATGCCCGCGCGCTGCGCGAGGAGCCCTTCGGACCGATGGCGATCATCAACCCCGTCCGCTCGGTCGAGGAAGCGATCGAGAAGGCCAATTCCCTGCCCTTCGGCCTCGCGGCCTATGGCTTCACCCATTCGGCCGCCCGTGCCGACCAGCTCGCGGATGGCATCGAGGCCGGCAATGTCTCGATCAACACGCTGGAGGCCTCCGTCGCCGAGGTGCCCTTCGGCGGCGTCAAGGACAGCGGCTATGGGCGCGAGGGTGGCGCCGAGGGTCTGGCGCACTATATGACCGTGAAGACGCTATCTCACAGGATGGTCATCTAGCCGCAATGCGCCGGACAGGCTGACCGGTTATCCTGCTGGCAGGAATGCCATAGGGACGAAATATTGCGCATGGACGGGGTGGAAAGCTGGCGGCTCCGGGTTTTCCCGGCATTCTGGCCGCGATGATTCGCATCCCCCTCCTGTCCCTGCTGGTGCTGGGTCTCGGCGCCTGTGCCGTGGGGCCGGACTACGCGCCGCCTGCGCTCGACCTTCCGCAGCGCTGGAGCGGGGCCGCCGGCGGCAAGACATCGCCCCGGCCGAGCGAGTGGTGGCGCGGCTTTCGCGATCCCACGCTGAACGCGCTGATCGATCAGGCCATCGCCGGCAATCTCGATGTCGCGCAGGCCAAGGCCCGCATCCGCGAGGCGCGTGCCGCCCGCGAGCAGGCGGTCGGTGCCGTCTTCCCGCAGATCGATGGCGGCGCATCCGCCACGCGCTCGCGCTCGTCGACGGTCACCCGCAACAGTTTCCGCGCCGGCTTCGACGCTTCCTGGGAGATCGACCTGTTCGGCGCGCGCGACCGCGCCGTCGAGGCCGCGACCTATGGCACCGATGCCGCCTTCGACGATCTCGACACGGTCATGCTGACGCTGATCGGCGATGTCGCCTCGACCTATGTCGAGGCGCGCGGCCTGCAGGCGCGGATCGTGCTCGCCCGCAGCACCGCCAAGACCCAGCGCGAGACCGAGGCGCTGACCCGCACCCGCTTCCAGGCCGGCGACATCTCCGCGATCGACACCGCCCGCGCCACCGCCCAGGCCGCCAGCACCGAAGCGCAGATCCCTTCGCTGGAAGCCTCGCTCGCCCAGAGTCAGCACCGGCTCGCCGTGCTGACCGGCCGCCCGCCGGCCGCGATGGCCGGCTATTTCGGCCGCACGGCAGCGGTTCCCGGTACACCCGCCCCACCGCGCTCCGGCATCCCGGCCGACGTGCTGCGCCGCCGCCCGGATGTCCGCTCGGCCGAGCGCCAGCTCGCCCAGGCGACCGCCCGGATCGGCCAGGCCGAGGCCAATCGCTATCCGTCGGTCTCGCTGACCGGCAACATCTCGACCTCGGCTCTCAAGCTCGGCGACCTTGCCAAGAACAGCGCCATCGGCTGGTCGATCGGCCCGAGCCTCAGCGTCCCGATCTTCAATGGCGGCGAGCTCGCGGCAGCCGTCGACGCGGCCCGCGCCCGGCGCGACCAGCAGGATGCGGCGCTGAAGCTCGCAGTGCTCACCGCATTGCAGGATATCGAGGACAATCTCGTCGGCTTGCGGCAGCAGCGACTGAGGCTCGGCAGCCTCACCGAAGCGGCCCGTGCGTCCGGCGAAGCGGCACGGCTCTCCCGCGCGCTTTACACGGCGGGCACGGCGAGCTTCCTCGACGTGCTCGAAGCCCAGCGCACGCTCTACGCATCGGAGGAATCGCTGATCCAGAGCCGGGTCGCGCTCGCGACGAGCTTCATCGCACTCAACAAGGCGCTGGGCGGCGGCTGGCTGAGACCCGTCGAGGTCTCGGCCCCGGCCGTCGTCGATGCCGAGACCGGTCCGCGCCTGCGCATTCTTCCCATCGAGGAGCCGCAACCATGAGGCTGCGCCGCCTCCTTTTCCCCGCCCTCATCCTCGCGGCCGCCGGCGGCTACTATGTCTGGCAGGCCCGCCAGCCCTCGCCGGCCGAGACCGTCAGCCTGCCCAGCGCCGAGGCGGTGATGGGCAATGTCGAGGAAGCCGTGCTCGCCTCCGGCGCGCTGGAGCCGGTCCGGCAGGTCAGCGTCGGCGCGCAGGCGACCGGCCGCATCGTCTCGCTCAAGGTCAGGCTCGGCGACAATGTCGCGACCGGCGACCTGATCGCCGAGATCGACGGCATCACCCAGCAGAACGCGCTCCGTTCGGCCGAGGCCGATCTTGCCGCCCTCAAGGCCCAGCGCGCCGAGCGCAGCGCCAGCCTCGCCTATGCCCAGGCCGTGCTTGCCCGCCAGAAGCAGATGGTCGGCCAGAACGCCGTCTCGCGCGATGCCTTCGAGAATGCCGAGATGACGGTGAGCGTGACCCGCGCCCAGATCGAGTCGCTCGATGCGCAGATCCAGTCGAGCCAGGTCAAGGTCGAGGATGCCCGCGCCAAGCTCGGCTATACCCGCATCACCGCGCCGAGCCCCGGCACGGTGCTCGCCATCGTCGCGCAGGAAGGCCAGACGGTGAATGCGGTCCAGTCGGCGCCGACGGTCGTCGTGCTCGGCGACGTCTCGACCATGACCGTCAAGGCCAAGATCTCGGAAGCCGACGTGCTCCGCGTGAAAGCCGGCCAGGAGGTCTATTTCAGCGTGCTCGGCGCGCCGGAGCGGCGCTTCCCCGGCAAGATTTCCTATGTCGAGCCGGCACCCGACACATTGAAGACGCAGAACACGACGTCCTCGTCGAGCGCGAGCAGCTCGTCTTCCGCCTCCAGCACCAGCGCCGTCTATTACAACGCGCTGTTCGAGGTGCCGAACCCGGAAGGGCGACTGCTGACCTCGATGACGGCGCAGGTCACCGTCATCGTCGGGCGCGCGCAGAATGTCCTGACCGTGCCCTCGACCGCCGTGCGGCGCCGCGGCCCCAACGCCTTCGTCGATGTCATCGGCGCGGGCGGCAAGCCGGAGCAACGCAAAGTCACGACCGGGCTCGACAACAAGATCGTCGTCGAGATCACCTCTGGCCTGAAGGCGGGTGAGCGCGTCGTCACCACCCGCAGCAGCGGCGGCCCGGATGCGACGCGCCCGACGCGCGCCCGGCGCTCGCCCTTTGGCTTCTGAGGCGCCCGCGATGGGCAAGCCGCTCATCCGCCTCGCCGGCGTCCGGCGCGATTTCGGCGAGGGCGAGGCCGCGGTCGCGGCGCTCGACGGCGCCGATCTCGTCATCGAGGCCGGCGAGATGGTCGCGATCGTCGGCCAGTCCGGCTCCGGCAAGTCGACGCTGATGAACATCATCGGCTGTCTCGACCGCCCGACCGGGGGCAGCTACGAGATCGACGGCCGGCCGACGCGAGACCTCGACCCGGACGAGCTGGCGCGGCTCCGGCGCGAATATTTCGGCTTCGTCTTCCAGCGCTATCACCTGCTTTCCGAGCTGACCGCGCTCGCCAATGTCGAGGTTCCCGCGATCTATGCCGGCGTGCCGCCCGGCCCGCGCCAGAGCCGCGCCGCCATGCTGCTGGAACGGCTGGGCTTAGCCTCGCGCGCGACGCATCGCCCCTCGGAACTGTCAGGCGGCCAGCAGCAGCGCGTCTCGGTGGCGCGCGCGCTGATGAACGGCGCCCGCGTCCTCCTCGCCGACGAGCCGACCGGCGCGCTCGACCGCAAGAGCGGCGAGGAGATGCTGGCCCTGATCGAGGAGCTCAATCGCGAAGGCCACACCGTCATCCTCGTCACCCATGACATGAATGTCGCGGCGCGGGCCCATCGCATCATCGAGCTCAGCGACGGCCGGATCATCGACGATCGGCGCACTGCCCCGCGTTCGGAAGCCGTGCCGCCGCCCTCCCCCGTGCCGGCCCCGGCCGGGCTGCTGCGCGCCGGCTTCGGTCGACTCAAGGAAGCCTTCGGCATGGCGGTGCGCGCCATGGCCGCCCATAAGCTGCGCACCACCCTGACCATGCTCGGCATCGTCATCGGCATCGCCGCCGTGGTCAGCGTCGTGGCGCTCGGCGAAGGCGCCAAGCAGAACGTGCTCCAGAACATCTCCGGCCTCGGCACCAACACGCTGGAGATCTTCCCCGGCGCCGGCTTCGGCGACACGCGCTCCGGCCGGGTCAAGACGCTGACCGTGCCCGATGCGCAGGTCCTGGCCGCCCAACCCTATGCCGCGAGCGTGACACCGACGGTCTCGACCAGCGCCACGATCCGGCTCGGCAATGTCGAGGCGACGGCGCTCGTGAACGGCGTCAGCGAGCGCTATTTCGACGTGCGCGGCAGCGTGCTGACGCGCGGCTCCTTCTTCACCGCCGAGGATGTCCGCACGCTGGCGCAGGACGTCGTCATCGACGAGAACACGCTCAGTGCACTCTTCCCGAATGGCACGGCCGACCCGATCGGCACGGTCTTCCTGATCGGTTCGGTGCCCAGCCGCATCGTCGGCGTGATGCGCCAGCAGCAGGGCGGGTTCGGCGGCAGCCAGAACCCGCAGATCTTCATGCCCTATACCTCGGTGCAGGGCCGGTTCCTTGGCGATCTCTCGCTGCGCTCGATCACCTTGCGCGTCGACGACGACACGCCGATGGCGGCGGCGCAGGAGGCGGTGACGGAGCTCCTGACCCATCGCCACCGCGCCAAGGACTTCTTCATCTTCAACCAGGACGAGATCCGCAACACCATCACCGCCACGACCCAGACGCTGACGTTGATGATCTCCTCGATCGCCGTCATCTCGCTCCTGGTCGGCGGCATCGGCGTGATGAACATCATGCTGGTCTCGGTGATCGAGCGCACCGGCGAAATCGGCCTGCGCATGGCGGTCGGCGCACGCCGCAGCGATATCATGCAGCAATTCCTGATCGAGGCCTCGCTGGTCTGTTTCATCGGCGGCGCGCTGGGCATCGGGCTGGCGCTCGCCATCGGCTATGGCTTCGAGGCGTCGGGCTCGCAGATGAGGTTCATCTATTCGAGCGAGGCCTTCGCCGTCGCGATCGCCTGCTCGACCCTGATCGGCCTGACCTTCGGCTTCCTGCCGGCCCGCAACGCAGCGAAGCTCGACCCGGTCGCGGCGCTGGCGCGGGACTAGCCGCGCCCGCTGCGGCGCGGCGCTTCCGGCATCAGCCGTCCGGCGCTGGCGAGAATGCTGTCGGCGAGCGCCCGCGCCGCAGCCTGATGCGACTGGCCGCCGATGACGACGAACTCGATCGTGCCCAGCGGCGGCAGCGCCTCGCGCGGCTCGACCTCGGCGAGCCCTTGTGGAATGAGCCGCGCCGAATGCGCGGTGATGCCGAGCCCTGCTACCGTCGCGGCGCGCAGGCCCGCAAGGCTGCCGCTGGTGCAGGCGACGCGCCAGGCCCGGCCCGCCCGTTCCAGCGTCTCGATCGCATGGACCCGCGTGATGCTCGGCGGCGGGTAGAGCACAAGCGGTATGACCGGCTGCTCCGCCAGCCTCGCGCCGGGCCTGCCGGCCCAGACCAGGCGCTCCTGCCAGGCGACCTCGCCGCGCGCGTCGCCCTTGCGCCGCTTGGCGAAGATCAGGTCGAGCTCGCCCGCGTCATATTGCTCGTAGAGCAGGCCGCTCAAGCCGACCGTCAGCTCCAGATCGACCGCATGATGCTGCATGGCGAAAGCGGCCAGGATTTCCGGCAGCGCCGTATAGGCGAAATCCTCGGAGACCCCGAGCCGCAGCCGTCCGCGCAGCGTCGAGCCGGCGAGATAGCGCTCGATCCGCTGGCCGGCTTCCAGCGCCTGTCGCGCGAAGGGCAGGATCGCGTCCGCATCCGGCGTTGGACGCACGCCATGGGTGTCGCGCTCCAGCAGGCGCCGGCCCAGTCGCTTCTCCAGGCGCGCGACATGCTGGCTGACCGAGGACTGGCGCAGGCCGAGCTGCCGCGCCGCCTCCGTGAAGCTCAGCGTCTCGCAGACCTTGAGGAAGCTCTGCAGCAGGACGGGATCAAGCGGCTTCGGATCGAAATCGAACATCATCACAACTCATGATAGCCGATATCTTAGCTAGCATGGATCACAATGAAGCGGAGGAAGATTACAACGCGGCATTCCAGCTGAAGGACAGCAGATGCTCCGCCGCACCCTCGCCCGCTTCGGCATCGACCCCTATCTGATCGCCCTGATGGCGACGGTCGCGGTCGCAGCCGTTTTCCCCGCCCATGGCAACGGCGCGGTGATCGCCAATGACGCCGTCTCGGTCGCGGTGGCCCTGCTGTTCTTCCTCTACGGCGCGAGGCTGTCGCCGGCCGCGGTGTGGGAAGGCCTGCTGCACTGGCGCCTGCAATCGCTCGTCTTCGCCAGCACCTATGTGTTGTTTCCGCTGCTCGGCCTCGTGCTCACCCGCGTCTTCGCCGGTGTCCTGCCATCGGAACTGATCGCCGGCTTGATCTTCGTCTGCATCCTGCCCTCGACCGTGCAGTCCTCGATCGCCTTCACCTCGATCGCGCGCGGCAATGTCGCGGCAGCCCTGTGCAGCGCCTCGGTCTCCAACCTCTTCGGCATGGTGCTGACGCCGCTGCTTGTCGTTCTGCTGCTCGATTCGAAGGGCGGCGGCTTCAGCACGCGCGCCGTCGAGAGCATCGCCCTGCAATTGCTGATGCCCTTCGTGGCCGGGCAATTGCTGCGTCGCTGGATCGGGCCCTTCCTGCAACGCCACAAGGCGCCGATCTCGCTGGTCGATCGCGGCTCGATCCTGCTCGTCGTCTATTCCGCCTTCAGCGAGGGCATGGTCGCCGGCATCTGGTCGCAGGTCACGCTCGCCGATCTCGGCCTGATCATGGCGCTCGACGTCGCCCTGCTGGCCGCCGTGCTGGCGATCACGACCGTCCTCAGCCGCCGCCTCGGCTTCTCGAAGGAGGACGAGATCGCCATCGTCTTCTGCGGCTCGAAGAAGAGCATGGCGAGCGGGATCCCGATGGCGAACATCCTATTCCCCGGCCAGGCGCTCGGCCTGATCGTGCTGCCGCTGATGCTGTTCCATCAGGCGCAGCTTTTCGCCTGCGCCGTCCTCGCCCAGCGCTATGCGCGCCGCTCGGCAGAATCGGGGGCGGAAGCGCCCGGCTTACCCGCTTCGGCCAAGGCCTGAACGGCGCAGCACCTTCCTCGTGAACATCCACCTTTGACGGGAACAGCCCTGGGCTTTCCGAGGTTGTTGTCCTGCACGGCTCAGCCGTCACCCTCTCCGAAACCAGGATTCCCCGGCGCGCGCCGGGGAGCGATCATGGAGGCGAGACATGAAGCAGGACGACAAGACCCAGCACGAGATCCGGAAGATCGCCTATGATCTCTGGATCAAGGACGGGCAGCCCGAGGGCCGCGACCGCGAGCATTGGGAAGCCGCCAAGGAAATCTGGGCCTTCCGCAGCCACAACCACGTGCTCGAGGAATCCGGCGGTTCCGACGCCGGCACGGCGAAGAAACCCCGGTCGGCTTCGAAGGCGGCGTGACGGCTACTGTGCCGTCGCACCTAAGCCGTCATGGGCAGGCGTAGCCGTTCGCGATGGGCTGGCAGCGTGCGCCGGTGGGCAGCACCAGCGCGCCGCGCTCGCGCTTGACATAGTCGCCGTTCGGCAGCGTGAAGCCGCCGGTATAATCCGGCGAGACCCGCGTACCGTCCGGCAGGACGAGCTGCGCGCCGTCGCGGACGATATGCTTGGCGGGCGCGGCCTCGGGCTGCGGAACAGGCCGGGGGCGGGATGAAACACAGCCGGCGGCCAGAACGGCAACCAGGCTGGCGGCAATCGATATCCTGATCATGCCCTATCTTTGCCGCGCCTGACGGCAGGGTGCAACCCTGCCCGCGTCCTATCGGATATCCCCCTCGGTCAGTCGCGGCCAGTTGCCGTCCGCGCGGGCAATGTAAGTCTTCGTCCGGCCGAGCCAGGTCTTCCGCACGTCGAGATCGTAGTTGAGATAGAGCCTGCCATCGACGATCGACCAGGCTTCCGGCTCGATCTTCACGAGATAGCCGCGCGACGTGCCATAGGCGCAGAAGCCGCCATAGGCCGGCAGGTAGCGCTCCGGATCGGCCTCGAACAGTGCCTTGTGCGCGGCGCTGGCGAAGCGCCAGACGGCACCGCCATGCCAGACCGAGAATTCCAGTTTGCCGAGCCGCGGCCCTCCATCGCGGAAATAGGCGACGGGATCGTAGCCGCGGATCGCGAGCCCATCCGGCGAACCCAGCGTGTTGACCGGACGGGGCGAGTCAGCCCGGGCGTGGCCGGTGCCGGCCATCGCGATGGCCCAGCCGAGGAAAGCGCGTCTGTCGAGCATGGCCAACCTCCCTCAGACCCGCCGCGCTTCCAGCGCCTCGAAGACATAGGCTGCGAGGTAGCCGTAGATCGCGTGGCCGATGAGGCTCATGAAGGACAGGCGCGGCACGTCGTTCAGCAGGAACTGCTGCCCAGCCAGCGGCGCGAAGAAGGCGAGCGCGATGAAGTAGGTGATCACGCCCCAGATCCAGCCATCGGCCGGCATGCCGAAGCTCTTCACCCAGCGCGTCAGGACCCAGTAGCCGAGGGGGTAGAACAGGAAGCCGGTGACGAAATGCAGCAGCTTGGCGACTGGCGTCGAGATCATCAGGCCGAGCTGATGGAAGAAGAGCGATTTCACCAGCTCCGGCGGCTCCAGCGGATACTCGGCGAACCAGGCGGTCGGCACGGCCGAGAACAATTCCCAGAAGCCGAGGCCCGCGAAACCACCAAGGGCAAGGTTGATCACGGTGCGGGTGGAGGGCAGCGCGAAGCCGCCGGTCATGGTCGCGGTGGTCATGGCGTGTTCGGTCCTTCCAGCGGTCAGTGAGCAATGGCGAGTGGGGTTGAAGCGATAGCGAGCGCGGCGAGGCGCCCGGCGCCGCGATGGCGCAATTGCGCCAGCCGACGAGCGGCGAAGAGGTTTGCGCCGCCGCGGCGTGTCAGCCGTTCGCCGAGGATCCGAGCGGCCCGGTCATGCTGGCCCGAACGGATCAGGCTTTCGGCATAGGCCTGCTCGAACAGGTCGCGCTGGGCATGGCTGCCGCCGATCGCGAGCAGGCCGCTGCGAGCCGCGCCGAGCAGGCGGGCCGCTTCGTCATGATCGCCTTCGTGGAAAGCGATCAGCCCGAAGGCCGCAAGCGCCCCGTTGCGGGCAGCGTCCCGCCTTTCGCTGCTGGAATGCAGCTCGGCATCCTCGATCAGGCTGCGCGCGATGGCCTCTGCCCCATCGGTCTGACCGGCGCCGAGCAGCGACAGGGCATAATGCAGGTCGGCGAAGACGAGGCGCCCGTCGTGGATGCGGCCCTCGGCCTTGGCGGCGAGCTCTTCCCAGCGATCGCCGACATCGACGCCGGCATAGCCGAGCCGGGCGAGCAGCGAGGCGCCATTGGCGATGTCGCGGTAATCGTCTGTCGCATCGGCCCGGATTTCCTCGTCATAGAGCCGCAGCACCTCGCCGGTCTCGCCGCGCTCCAGCCGGAACAGCGCGAGATGCCAGAAGATGTGGAAGCGCAGGTTGTTGGCATGGGCGATCTCACGCCCGTCGCCGAGCCAGGCGATGCCCTCGTCGACCCGTCCGGTCATCTCCAGCACATGGGCGACGGCATGGCGACCCCAGGCGTCGCGCGGGCTGAGGGCCACGGCCCGGCGGCCAGCATGCTCGGCCTGCGCATAGAACCCGCGCTCCTCCAGGGCGAAGGCATGGCAGCCATGGACGAAACCGGCGAGCGGGTGGCTCTCGCCGAAGCCCGGCGCGAAGCGGTTCAGGGTCGCAAGCATCTGCGCTTGGTCGCCGAGCATGAACCGCAGGCCATGCGAGAGCTTGAGCGCCAGCACGTCGAAGGGATGGGCGAGCAGGATCGCCTCCAGCCGCTCGGCCGCCCGGCGCGGGGCGTCATCGAGCCACAGCGCCAGCGCCTCGATCACCATCGCCTCGCGCCGCGTCACCGGCCGCCGGGCAGCGGCGGCCCGCGCCTTACTGAGGCAATCGCGCGCCGGGGCGACGAGCTCGGCCCGCGCCAGTGAGAGCAACATCAACCCCTTGGCGGCATGAGCGAGCGCGAAATCCGGGTCGGCAGCGAGCGCCCGGGCGAGATACTCGGGCGTCGCGGCGGCATGGGCCATCAGCGCCTCCAGCGTATCGTTCCAGGCAAGCCGGGTCGCATCGTTCGCGACGGTGATGCGATCGCCGGAGAGATCGTGATGCGTGGCACAAGACATGGGCTGCTCCATTGCCGCGCCGCGAAAGGGCGCTTGTGAGGGAGTTCGCAACGGCGCGATCAACCGGCGTTCAACTCGCTTCACGGACCCGTGTAGGCCGCGCCGGGCCAGCGGATGTGCCCTGACGCTCCGGAGCGGGCTTCTGCGCGTTGCCGGCCCAGGGCGCGCTCTTGAACCAGCCGGCCACGAGCGCGGTGGCGAGGATCAGCGCGAAACCAACGAGATTGAGCAGGCCGACCAGAAGCTCGTCACGCCCGGCCATGTCGGCGATCGTGCCGAGCAAACGCGCGAGCACGACGCTCGCCAGGAAACAGGCGAGCGACTGCCGTCCGATCAGGATGAGGAGATGGCCCGCGCCGCGGTCGAGCCGGTCCCGCCATGGCTCGATCAGGCTGAGCACGAGATAGGCGAGCGCGAGGAAATGCAGCACGCGCAGGATGTGCAGGTCGGTCTTCTCGCTGGCCGGGATCAGCAGGTCGCGCACCGTCTGCGCGAAAGGCCACGACTCAAGGATGCCCCAGAAGGACAGCGGCACCGACAGCAGCAGGAAGACCCCGGTAACGAGCATCAGCCGGGGATCGCCGAGCCGGGGCACCGTCAGCCATCCCATGCCGATGAAGAAGCCGATGAAGAAGATCAATTGCCAGGCAAACGGGTTGAGGAACCAGCCGGCCCCGTTCCAGGGATTGCCGGAGAGATTGAAGCCGGTGGCCCAGACCATCGCGTAAAGCGCCACCGCGATCAGGAAAGGCAAGGCGGCATGGACGCGCCGCGCCAGCATCATCACGGGCACCAGCGCCAGGATGACGAGATATATCGGCAGGATGTCGAGATAGTCCGGCTGCCAGGTCAGCGTGACCAGGCCGAGCAGCGCCTGCTCCGGATCGGACAGCAGGGGCGCGAACTGACGCGCGATCTCTGCCAGGCCGAAGATGCGATCGAGCGCAGCCGCAAGCGCGATCAGGCCGAGGACGAGGCCGACCTGCGCCCAATAGACCTGCCAGATCCGGTAGGCGATGCGCGCCGTGCCCATGGCGAGCCCGCGCCGGACGAAGACACCGCCGAAGGCGAGCGCGCTGGCGATGCCGGAGCAGAAGACGAAGAGTTCGGCACCGGACGAGAAGCCGAAACGCGCGGGAATCCAAGCATTCCAGCTGTTCTCCGGCAAATGCGCGACGAAGATGATCAGCATGGTCAGACCTCGGAAGAGGTCGAGCCGCTCGTCGCGCGGGCGCCTTGCCGGAGCGGAGGCAAGCGCGGCCATCAGAACGCCCCCTCGTAGCTTGCGGCATCGATGCGGCAGGCCAGCAAGGTGAAGCCGTCGCGCCGAAAGGCGGCCTCGGCTTCGCGCGCAAGCGTCTCGCGATCCTGAACCGTCACGCCATGGCCGCCCATGGCGCGCGCGACCGCCGCGAAATCGGTGCCGCCGAAATCGACGCCGGCCCGCGCCAGCCCCATCTGCCGCTGCTTCAGCGCGATCAGCCCAAGGCTCTCGTCGACGAGGGTGACGATGATGACGGGCAGCCGGAGATCGCGCAGAGGCGCCAGTTCGCCCAGCACCATCTCCAGCCCGGCATCGCCAACGAAGCAGAGCACCGGCCGGCCCGAGCCGAGCGCAGCGCCGGTCGCCAGCGGCAGCGCGCAGCCCATGGTGCAGAGCCCGGTCGATTGCAGAAGCCGCCGCGGCCCGTCGCAATTCCACATCTGGCTGAGCAGGATGCGATGCGCGCCGGAATCCGCTGTCGCGACCGTGCTGGCCGGCGCCACCGCGCGCAGGGTCTCGAACACGGCATGCGGCCCCCAGGCGGCCGGCGCGGCGAAAGCCTCGCGGAGGCCCGCCCGGATCACCGCGGGCTCGCCACCCGGCCAGACGGAGGACCGATCCGGCAGGGCGTCGGCGAGCCGCGTCAGGATTTCACCGACATCGCCTTCAAGCAGAAGCGTCGCGGCATGCATGCCATGGGGCATCGCCTCGGCGACGATGTCGATGACCGGCTTGTCCTGCGGCCAGGGATGGCGCCAGCCCTGGCGCATCTCGATCGGGTCGTAACCGGCGAGCACGATCAGGTCGGCCGCTTCGATCAAGGGCTTCACGATCGCATCGGCCTTCGGCGAGAGGCCGATGCCGCCGATGACGCGCGGATCGGCTTCCGGCAACAGCCCCTTGGCTTTGTAGGTGGTCAGGAGCGGCGCGCCAGTGCGAAGGATGAAGCGCTCCAGGGCGGCGCTACCTTCCTGATTCACGAGGTCGAGCCCGGCGATGACGAGCGGCCGGCGCGCTGCTGCAAGTAGTTCGGCAGCGGGGTCCAGATCAGCCGGCACGGCCGACGCGGAAAGCAGAGGCTGGCTGGATGCCTGCCATTCTGCCTGCGCCTCGGCCACCGAGATCGACAGGTCGATATGGACCGGCCCGGGCCGGCCGCGCCGGGCGAGCGCGACCGCCTTGGCGATGACGAGCGCTTCCGTACCGGGCGACGCCCGGAAGCTCGCCTTCACCAATGGCCGCAGCACGGCCTGGTGATCGAAGACCTGATGGGTGTAGCTCTCGGCCAGGGCCTGATCGACACAGCCGGTGATGAACAGCAGCGGCACGCGGTCCTGGCTGGCATGGGCGACGGCAGTGACCGCATTGGCGACGCCGGGGCCAAGCGTCGCCACCAGCACGGGCTGGGCGCCGGTCATGTGCCACAGCCCTTCGGCCATGAAGCCAGCGGCGTTCTCGTGCTTGGCGAGCAGGAAGCGGATGCCCGCCCGCTCCAGCGCATCGACCAGTGCGAGCACCTCGCCGCCGGGAATGCCGAAGGCATGGGTCGCGCCCGCCGCCATCAGGCCCTCGGCGATGATGTCCGCGCCGGTGAGACGCTGCGCTGGCGCCGCGTTCAAGGGAACGGAATCGGATATCGTCTCGTGGCGCATCAGATCTCTCCGGCAATCCGCGCGGGCGGGTTTGCCGGAGAGATCGCAGCGGAGATGCCGTCGGTTACAGGCTCACGGAGACGTGAGCGCGATGCCGGCCGGAAGCCCCTTCACGCGGCCCCGCGCTTGTGAGGCGAAAGCCGCTATGCGAGGGGATAAGGCGACCCAGACCGATCCGGGATGCGCTCAGGCCTTGTCGCTCGAAGACCTCGAAACACAGCTCAGGCCCGTTTTCCTCGCCGCGCTCGACGGCGATTCCGCAGCCTATCGGCGCTTCCTCGACGCAATCGGCGGGCGGCTGCGCGGCTATCTCCGGCAGATGCTGGCCCGCTCCGGGCGCCACGAGCCGAGCGAGGCCGAGGACGTGCTGCAGGAGGTGCTGCTTGCCCTGCATCTCTCCCGGCACACCTATGATCCCGCAAGCCCGGTCACCGCCTGGGCTCATGCGATCGCGCGCTACAAGCTGGTCGACCATCTGCGCCGCACCGGGCGCCATGCCGGCGGCCTGCCGCTCGACGACGAGGCTTTCGACCTCGCGGAGCCTCCGGCCGCGGCGGCGACCGAGGCCCGGCTCGATCTCGGTCGGGCGATGGCGAGCCTGCCCGAGCGCACGCGCGGCCTGATCGACCGGGTCAGCCTGCAAGGCGCCAGCATCGCCGAAGCCGCGAACGATGCCGGCATGACCGAGACCGCCGCCAAGGTCGCGATCCATCGCGGCCTGCAGGCCATGGCGAAATTCCTCTCCCGGCGCGGGGGAAGGCCGCCATGATCCCGTCTCGCTTCAGTTGACCCGTAACCTTTCGCGGCCACGCCACGAATTCCCGTTCAGACACGGCCAGCAAAGATTTCCAATGCAGACCGACGACCTGATCTCCCTGATGACCGCGAGCCACCAGCCGGTGGATACCGGCCGGCTGCGCCGCGCCACCTGGCTCTGCGCCCTCTGCGCGCTCGCGGCGACGGCCGGGCTCGTACTGCTCACGCTCGGGCCCCGGCACGATATCGGCAGCGCCTGGCTGACCATACCGGTCCTTGCCAAGGTCCTGCTCGGCGCCGGTGTCGCCGGCATCGCGCTGCCGCTGTTCCAGCAGAGCCTGCGGCCGGGCCGGAAACCCGCCCGGCGCTTGCCCTGGGTGCTGGTGCCGCTTGTGCTGGTCGCGGGCTGGGCCGCGCTGGCGCTGATCCAGGCTCCTTCCGGGGAATGGCACACGCTGATCTTCGGCCGCTACTGGCAGGCCTGCGTCATCGCCGTGCCGCTTTATGCGCTATGCCCGCTCATCGGGCTGCTGCTGCTCGCGCGCCGGGGAGCTGCGGTCGATGGGCCATTGACCGGCGCCTGCGCCGGCCTCGCTTCGGCGGGGCTGGCGACGGTCGCCTATGCGCTGCACTGCCCCGACGATGCCGCGCCCTTCCTGGCGACCTGGTACACGCTCGCGATCGCCACGGTCACCGCCTTCGGCGCCCTGGTCTTTCCGCGATTCCTGCGCTGGTGATTCAGCCCACGTCCATACCGGTCCCGCGCTTCGGCAAGGCCAGCCTGTTCTCTATCAGTTGATGAGCTGCTTCGATGCGGGGGCTTCCTCCGCAAGGCTGGCTGTGAAGAGCGCGTAGCCCAGAGCCGCGAAGGCAAACAATCCGACCACTGACAGAAACATGAGAACCGCCTCCTCTGATGACGAGGCAATTTTCCGCGAATCTGTGAATCTTGGGTCCGCAGATTGGTTCAAATTGTTCGGATCGCTGCCGTCGAGCAGACGGCGAGTGCAGCGTACGGAACGATCGCAGCCCGAGATCGACGACAGCTACCTTACAGCGGAGGCTCTCCAGGCCCTTGAGGCCGCCTTTCGCCATTCAGCGCTCTGACAGCGGGAGCCGGTCGAACCGGTCTTCGAATCCTTCGAGGGATGACCTGTCTGGGAGAATCGATCTCGTGGCGTCAGGAAGTGGCGGACAGGGAGGGATTTAATATGGACCATTTACCTATATTTTTCAGATAATTAGAACTAGTCCGATAACCGAACTGTTGCACGACATGTAGCACAACCGCGGAGGGCCCTCCGCAAACGAGCAAGCGGCGCCCGTCACGGCTGCCCTGCGCCATTAGCAGCCCTTGGACTGCTGCCCGGAAGCAGACGCGCGCGCTGGTCAGATGCCCCTTTGCGAGCAGGACGTCGGCCGCCGTCGCCATGTGATCGCCGGCCACGACCCAGGCAGTATGGAACACATCGTCCCCGCCCTCGGCAAGAGCTTCGGCCACCGCGCGGATCTCGCCGAATCCGCTCCACCATAAGAGATGTAGCCATGAGTCCAAACGAAATCGTGGTGCATCTCGTTGCGAAACAAGGCAGCCATCGTGTCTCCCCGAGGCTTCGGCCTGCCGCTCATACATGACCCAACGCAGCCTCTCAAACCAATGTGCGGCTGCGAACAGGAGGAACCTGCCGTGCGGGGGCAGCGGCGCTACTGACGACGATTTCTCAGTGCTTCGCTTGACATGAAATACGCGTGGTATACCGTTGGAATAACAATAGCGTTTGGGGCGCGGCCGGATTGCCACGTCGATGAACGGTGAGGAAGCAAAGCGAGGGGTTCATGCGATGAGTTCACCCGTGCGGCCTGCCCATGCGGCGACTGAGAAGCTCATCACTTTTTTGTATTATCGTGATCTGCCAGCCGCGATGCGCTTCTACGAGGACGTGATCGGGTTGACGCTGGAGATCGACCAGGGCTGGTCGAAGATCTATCGCGTCACATCGAACGGTTATGTGGGGCTCGTCGACGAGAGTCGCGGCAGCCACCGCGCCAACGACATTAAGCCGGTGCAGATCTGCATGCGCGTCGCCGATGTCGATGCCTGGTACGCCTATATCCGCGAGGTCGAACCAACTGGATTGCGCGAGCCACGAAGCAGCGCCGAGCTCAAGATTCGCGCTTTCGTCTTCAACGATCCCGAAGGCTACCAGATCGAGATCCAGTCCGCGCTCGCCTGAGCGCGCGATGTTTCAATCACGACCAGACCAGGCGCAGGGAGCGATCGGATGATCAGAAATGGCCTCACGGATTTGTCGCGCCGAGGAGCAATTGGTCTGGCGCTGCTTGGTGGAGTGGCGCTTTCGGGCGTTGCTCGGGCTCAGGAGAAAGCGCTCACCATCGCCTTGACAGCGGATGCGGTGATCCTCGACCCGCATGCCGCCAACGAACTCACCGGCAACATCATGTTCTACCACTTCTATGACCCGCTGGTGGCACGCACACCAGAGCTGGGTTTCGAACCGGGTCTGGCCGAAAGCTGGCAGGTGGTGGACGACACGACCTGGGTGTTCAAGCTCCGCAAGGGCGTGAAGTTTCACAATGGCGACGAGCTCAAGGCCTCCGACGTCGTCTTCACTTTCGAGCGCCTGAAGAAGGCCCTGATGTCGAACCTTGTCGCCAACATCGCCTCCTCCCGCGCGATCGACGACCACACGGTCGAGATCAAGACGCCGAAGCCGTACGCCGTACTGCATATGGCCCTGGCCGAGGTGCTGATCGTCAGCGAGAAATACACTAAGGCCACCGGCGACGAGCAGATGGGCCTCAAGCCCATGGGCACAGGTCCCTACAAGCTCGCCGAATGGATCAAGGAAGATCGCATCGTCCTGACGGCGCATGGCGACTACTGGCGCGGCAAGCCGAAGATCGACAAGGTCATCTTTAAGCCGATCACCAACCCGGCAACGCGTACTGCTGCCTTGCTGACCGGGGGCGTCGACGTGATCCAGGACCTGGCCGTGCGCGATGTGGCCAGCGTAAAGGCGAATGCCGCTTTCGAGGTGATCACGCGGCCAAGCCTGCTCAACATGGTCATCGCGATCGACACGCGCGAAAAGTCGCCGACCATCGACCTGCCAAGCAATCCAATGCGCGACCGCCGCGTGCGCGAGGCCCTTGTGCGTGCCATCAATATCGAAGCCATCAGAACCGTCGTGATGAACGGCTTCGCCACGCCGAGCGAGCAATATGTCCCGTCCTCGCATCTGGGGTACGTGCCGGGGCTCGACTTCCGGAAGATCTACCCGTTCGACCTGGAGAAGGCTCGGGCTCTGATGAAAGAGGCCGGGTTCGAGAAGGGGTTCTCGATGACCCTCGACACGACCAATAACCGCTACGTCAACGACGGTGCGATCGCCCAGGCGCTCGCCGGCATGCTTGCGCGCATCAACGTCAAACTGAACCTCAACCTGATGCCGCGCTCGAATTTCTTCGGCTACATCAGGGTGCCATCTGACAAGTCGAGCTTCATCATGAGCGGCTGGGACACGCCCTCGGGCGATGCCGGAAACATGTATTCGACGCTGCTGTACAGCCGCGGCAAGAAGCCGGGCTTCGGCCAGGCCAATCGCGGTGCGTTCAGCGACGAGGAGTTTGACGGCTGGATCGACAAGGCGGACGCGACCGCCGACATCAAGCAGCGTAACGCTTTCCTGCAGGAAGCAACCAAGGTCGCGGCGCGCGAGATTCCGATGATCCCGCTGCATTACGAGCAGGACATCTACGCGGCCAAGAAGGGCATCAAGGTTGTGCCGCGCATGGACAAGTTCATCTGGGCTTACGAGATGGACGTCAACTGACATCAGCCGCCGCCCGCTCCCGACAACATGCCGGCGGCCTGTCGCGGCCGCCCCCCGTATGGCGGCCGCGCCCGTGGCTCGTCACGCCTGAAGGTTCGCCCTTGTGCTAGGCTATTTGCTCAAGCGACTGATCCAGATGATCGTGGTCCTCTGGGCCGTGTCCGTGCTCGTGTTCGTGATGATGAGCTTCACGGGCGACCCGACCTATATGATGGTCCCGCTCGACGCGACCGAGGAGCAGATCGAGCAGGCGCGGAGGCTACTCGGGCTCGACGACAGCCATCTCGTCCAGTACTGGCGCTTCCTGTCGAGCCTGACGCAAGGCGATTTCGGTCGCTCGTTCGTGTTCCGGCAGCCGGCTATGCAGCTCATCCTCGAGCGCCTGCCGGCGACCCTTGAGATCGTTGCGCTCGCCATGGTGATCGCACTCGTGCTGGCAATTCCGCTCGGCGTCTACGCGGGCGCCAACCCGCAGCGTGCGGGCAGTCGCGCTGTGATGGCGGGCTCGCTCGTCGGCATCTCGCTGCCGGGCTTCTGGCTCGGCATGGTTTTGATCTTCGTCTTCGCTGTGAAGCTCCAGTGGTTTCCCTCCTCGGGGCGCGGTCCGACCCAGGAATGGCTTGGCATGCGGGTCAGTTTCCTGAGCTGGGAGGGCCTGCGCCACCTCATCCTGCCGGCGCTGACGCTCTCGGTCGGTACGCTCGCCATCCTCATGCGCATCATCCGAGCAGAGATGATGGAGGTGATGAAGCAGGACTACATCAAGTTCGCCCGCGCCAAGGGCACCGATCGGCGGGGCGTATTGTTCAAGCACGGGCTCAAGAACGCGCTGATCCCGCTCGTTACCGTGTTCGGGCTGATGCTGGGCGATCTCATCGCCTTCGCGACGCTGACCGAGACGATCTTCGCCTGGCCCGGGATCGGCAAGCTCCTGGTCGACTCGATCTATCGCGGCGACCGACCGGTGATCGTCGTATACCTGATGTTCGTAGCCTTCATGTTCGTCGTCGTGAACTTCGTCGTGGACATGCTTTATGCGCTCATCGATCCGCGCATCAAGATCAAGTGAAGCGCCGCCGATGAATGCCTTCTCGTCGTCCATCTCCCGCTTTGCAGCCTCGGAGTTCTTCCACAACTTCCGCCATAACAGTTCCGCCATCCTCGGCAGCGCGATCGTTGTGATGTTCGCGGTTATGATCGCGCTGGGCCCGTGGCTCGTCGCGCAGGACCCTTATGACGTGGCCCAGCTCGAACTGATGGATTCCTTCAAGCCGCCGGTCTGGCTGGAGGGCGGGACGTCGCAATATCTGCTGGGCACCGACGGACAGGGCCGCGACGTGCTCGCCAGCATCGTCTACGGCAGCCGCATATCGCTGTTCATCGGGGTCGCGGCGATGCTCGGTTCGTGCCTGCTCGGCACCACGCTCGGTCTTCTCGCCGGCTTCTATGGCGGCAGGCTCGACAGCCTGATCATGCGCATCGCCGATATCCAGCTGTCCTTTCCATCCGTGCTGACCGCGCTGTTCCTGATGTCGGCGTTCGGGACCGGCGTCGACAAGGTGCTGATCGCGCTCATCTCGGTGGGCTGGGTCGTCTATGCGCGCATCGTGCGCGGCTCGACGCTCCGGGAAACGCAGAAGGAATATGTCCAGGCCGCGCGGGTGTCAGGCCTTCCGAACCGCAAGATCATCCTGCGCCATGTCCTGCCCAACGTGCTGACCCCGTTGATCGTGGTAGCGACCATCCAGGTCGGCACCTTCATCCTGATCGAGGCATCGCTGTCCTTCCTCGGCGTCGGCGTGCCGATCACTGAGCCATCGCTGGGCCTGCTCATCAAAAACGGCTTCGATGTCCTCTTTTCCGGCCTGTGGTGGATCTCGGTGTTCCCGGGGCTGTTCATCATGCTGATCGTCTTCGGCATCAACCTGCTCGGCGACTTCCTTCGCGACGAGCTGAACCCGCGGCTCAAATGATCCCGTCCCCGCTCCAAACCGGCGCGATCCAAACCGCCGAGACTGTGCCGCTGCTCTCCGTCCGCGGCTTGAAGACGTATTTCCACACCTTCGGCGGAGTGGTGAAAGCGGTCGACGGCGTCGATTTCGACCTGGCAACAGGCGAGATACTCGGTCTCGTCGGAGAATCCGGCGGTGGCAAATCCATGATCGGTTTCTCAATCATGGGGCTCATCGACCCGCCGGGCCGCATCGAGGCCGGCGAGATCCGTTTCGAAGGGCAGGATCTGGTTCGGCTCGACGAAGGCGGCATGCGCAATATTCGGGGCAAGCGCATCGGCATGATCTTCCAGGATCCGATGACGGCGCTCAATCCGCTCTACACGGTCGGCAACCAGCTGGAGGAAATGCTACGCCTGCATACCGATCTACCGGCGGCGGCGCGACGAGCCCGCTGCATCGAGATGCTGCGGGAAGTCGGCATTTCCCAGCCGGAGGAACGGCTGAACAACTACCCGCACCAGTTCTCGGGCGGAATGCGCCAGCGCGTCGTCATCGCGATCGCGATGATCGCCGGCCCCCGCCTGCTGATCGCCGACGAGCCGACGACGGCGCTCGACGTGACCATCCAGGCGCAATTGCTGCGGTTGATGAAGCGGCAGGTCGAGCAGACCTCTGCCTCGCTGATCCTGATCACCCACGATCTGGCGGCCGTTTCGCAGATGGCCGATAAAATGGTTGTCCTTTATTGCGGACGCATCGTCGAACGGGGCTCGACAGCGCGGTTGATCCGCAGCCCTGCCCATCATTACACGCGCGGACTGCTTGACTCGATCCCGCATGACGACCGCTCGCGGCGCCGTTTGCACCAGATTCCCGGCTCGGTGCCGAACATTCGAAAGCTGCCGCCCGGCTGCGCCTTTGCCCCGCGCTGCCCGGCGGCTCAACCTCTATGCCGCGAGGTCGAGCCGGTGCTGACCGAGTTCGCGCCGGGCCAAGCCGCCGCCTGTCATTTCCCGCTGGAAGCGAAACTCTGATGGCGCCGCTGCTGCAGGTCAGTAATCTCGAACAGCGCTTCGACGCGAGCGGCGGCTTCTTCGAGCGCCTGCGCCTGCGCAACGGCCGTATCACGGCGCCTCGGCGCATTGTACACGCCGTCAACGGGGTGAGCCTGTCGATCGAGCGCGGTGAGGTGCTCGGCATCGTCGGCGAGAGCGGCTGCGGGAAGTCGACGCTCGCCAAGACCGTTATCAAGCTGCACGAGCCGACGGCCGGCTCCATCCTGCTCGACGGCGAAGACATCACCCGCCACGGGTTTGCTCTCATGCAGCCAATCCGCAGCAAGATGCAGATGATCTTCCAGGACCCCTACGCTTCGCTGAACCCGCGCCAGCGCGTCCGCGACATCGTGATGGAGCCCTATCTCGAGAACGCGCCGGGCAAGGTGCACGATGTGCAAGAGAAAGCGCTTGCGCTGCTGGCTAAGGTGGGCCTCGGCCCCGAACATGCCGATCGCTATCCGCACCAGTTCTCCGGTGGTCAGCGCCAACGTATAGGGATCGCGCGTGCGCTGTCGGTTGAACCCAAGCTCATCATCGCGGATGAGCCGGTCTCGGCGCTCGATGTTTCGATCCAGGCTCAGATCCTCAATCTCATGATGGATCTCAAGGACGAGTTCGGCTTCTCCTATCTCTTTATCACGCACGATCTTTCAGTGGTCCGTCACATCAGCGACCGGATCGGGGTGATGTATCTCGGCTTCATGGTGGAGACCGGTCCGACCGAGGCGATCTTCGAGAGCCCGAAACATCCCTATACGCGCGCGTTGCTCGCAGCCGCCCCCGTACTCGGAGAGCCGCTCGCAGCGGCCGCCGATGAGATCAAGGGTGAGGTGCCGAGCGCGCTCGACCTGCCCTCGGGCTGCTGCTTTCGCACCCGCTGCCCGCTGGCCTTCGATCGCTGTGGGCGAGAGCGCCCTGTCCTGCGGTCGCAACCAGGCGGGCAGTCCGTCGCCTGCCATCTCCATGACGCCACGGCGCTCGCCACCTCGACGGATACCCATCCATGACAACGGTTACGATCAGCCAGCCCCGGATCACCCTCGACGATCCCCATGCCTGCACGGACTCCAATGACGTCCTCACCGTTTTCGGTGCGTTGTTCGACACGCTGGTACGGCGCGTGCCCGGCGGTGGTTACGGTCCCTCACTCGCGACGCAGTGGTCGGTGTCGGAGGATGCGCGGCACTTCACCTTCCGCCTGCGCGAGGGCGTCGTCTTCCATGATGGCGAGCCTTGCGACGCGAACGCGGTGCGTTACGCGTTGTTGAGGATGGCGCGACCGGACATGGGCGCGACGCTCGGCGCGCCGGGCGTCTACGCGCAGTATCTTGCGGGGATGACGGTCGAGGTCATCGCAAGCCACGAGATCGCGCTGACGCTGGCTCAGCCGCTCGCGGACCTGTTCGACATCCTGTCCTATGGACACATCGTCTCGCCGGCCGCCGTCGAGGCGGCGGGGGACGATCTCGCGAAGCGGGCGGTCGGAACCGGTCCTTACAGGCTTGAGCGCTACGTCCCTGGCGAGCGGATCGAAGCCGTTGCCAACCCGAACCATTTCGACGGAGCCCCTCGCTTCGAGCGGCTCGCGTGGATCAAGGGCGAGACAGCGCCGGCGCGCGCCGAGGCGCTGCGGACAGGCTCCGCCGATGTCGCCAACGGCCTGCCGCGCTCGGCGCTGTCGGAGCTCGCCGCGCCCGGCTTCACCACGCATGACTTTCTGGCGCCGACGGCGCTCATCATGATGTTCAACGCCGCCGAAGGACCCGCGCGTGACCCTCGCGTCCGGCTTGCGCTCAACCTCGCTATCGACCGGGAGGCGCTGGTCCGGGAGGTGCTCGGCGGCGCGGGCCAGCCCCTGCATGGCTTCGTCAGCCCCGTGCATTATGGCGTCGATACGAAGGCGCAGCCCTTCGCCCGCGATATGGCCGAGGCGCGAAGGCTCCTTGCCGAGGCTGGCCACGACAACGGCCTCACGCTTCAGCTCTATTGCCCGACACGTTTGCCCGACGAGGCGCAGGCGCTAGCCGATGCGGTGGAGGCGCAGTTGATGGAGCTGAACGTGGGCTTCGAACGCCATGTCGAGCCCGACCGGGTGCATTACGCCAATCAGGTCCGGCTCAAGGCGATCCACGACCTCTGCGTCTTCGATTCGAGCCCCATGAGCGTCTTCCGCGTTCTGCACGAGAAGATCGATTCGCGCGTCCGCGGCGCGTGGTGGGAAGGTTACGCCAACCCCGCCGTCGAGCGGCTGATCGACGAGGCGCGCGCGACGGTCTCACCCGAGGCGCGCGAAGCACTTTATCGCCAGTGCTACCGCCTGCTGCAGCAGGACCCGCCTTGGCTCTATCTCTACAACCATCGCCGGGTCATCGGCCTGCGCGGCGCCCATCCCGGCTGGCGGATGCGCAGCGACGGCGTCCTCGACGTCCGCGGGCTACCGCCGCTCTGAGTCTTGCGCCCAGAGCGGCGAGCGCAGCTCCTCGATCTACGCCAGAGCCGCCAGGCGGCGCTCCTGACGCTTGATCAAGCGCTCGATGTCGCCGATATCACCCGTCGAGAGCCGGCCGGCCGGCGCCCGCAGCGCCGCCGAGGCGATGACCCCGCGCTTTGCCAGGATGTGCTTCCTGATCTGCAGGCCGAGCCCAGGCTGGAGTTCGTAGCGGGCCAACGGCAGATAGGCATCGAACAGATCGTGTGCCCGCTCGACAGCGCCCGCCGCATGGGCTTTGCAGACATCGACCATCATCTCGGGATAGGCGAAGCCGGTCATCGCGCCATCGGCGCCGCGGCTCAGCTCCTCGGGCAGGAACACGCCGCCATTGCCGCACAGAATGGAAATGCGGCGGGTCTCGCCGCGATCGCTCGCCGCGCGCAGCGCGCCGATCTTGTTGAGGCCCGGCCAGTCTTCGTGCTTGAGCATGACGCAGCTTGGGAGATTGCGAACGACGCGCAGGATCACCGAGGCCGAGATCTGCACGCCCGTCGCCAGCGGGTAGTCCTGCAGGACGAACGGGATATCGCCGAGCATCGCGGCGGCCGTCTCGAAATAGGCGTAGATCTGGTCGTCCGTTCTCAGTGAGGAGGGAGGAGCGATCATGACGCCCGAAGCGCCAGCATCCATGACCTGGTCGCTCAATTCCTTCAAAGGCGCGAAGCCCGGAGCGGAAACGCCGACTACGACAGGGACCCGGCCCGAGACCCGAGCCAGCACCTGCTTCACGATGGCCAGAGATTCGGCCGCGGTGAGCTTGGGTGCTTCGCCCATCATACCGAGCAGCGTCAAACCCGTCGCGTCCTTGTCGAGATAGAAATCGACCATCGAATCCAGGCTGGCGGAATCAATTGCGCCCTGGTCGGTGAACGGGGTGACCGCGATGACATACACGCCGGACGCAGTTTCGCTGATGTGTGGCATGGACCGTGTTCTTTCGAGCAGAGAGTAAAATCAGAGATCGGCGAGGAGCACGCGGCCGAGCGCCATCGCTGTCGCGGCCTGCGTCGGCTCGACGACCGGGATGCCGAGTTCGGCCTCGAGGCGGGCGCGATAGCGCGCCATGCCCGCGCAGCCCATGACGATGACGTCCGCGCCATGGCTGTCCCGCAGGGACCGGCCGGTCGCCGCCATGCGCTCATAGGTGCGCAACTCGTCGGCGAGCTCGGTCACGCCCAGGCCGATCGACAGGTCGCCCGCGAAGCGCGCCATCACGCCCATCGCACCGAAATAGCGCAGGTGGCGGGGAATCGAGGTCGGCAGGATCGCAATGACGCCGAAGCGTTGGCCGAGAGTGAGCGCGGTCAGGACGCCAGCTTCCGCGATGCCGAAGACCGGGTGCCGGCTCTGCTCGCGCAGCGCGTGCAAGCCAGGATCGCTGAAGCAAGCGATGACGAACGCCGCAGCCTCGTCTTCGAGGTCTCTCGCTCGCTTCAGGAGGGGGCTGATGACCCCATCCACGTCACGCTGGCTCTGGATGCCGGCGGGGCCCTCCGGCAATGTCAGGCAGGCGATCTGCGGACCCTCTGGAGTGCGTAGCGGCGCCACAGCCCTATTGATGGCATCGGTCACCGACTCCGAGGAGTTCGGGTTGATGACGAAGATCGTGCGGCTCATGCGGAGCTTTCCTCAGCCTCAGTAGAGATCGGCGCCGAAATTGCGCGCGGGATCAAATTCGGGAGAGAGCCGGCTGGTCGGCTTGGTCGCTTCGCCAGCCTGGCGCAGGAGGAGCCGGCCAGAGCCCGGCCGGGCGTTGAGAGCGCCTTCGGCAACGATGATTTCGCCGCGCCTGAGGACGGTGCCGGGCCAGCCGGTGACGGTGCGGCCGGCGAACGGGTTGTAGCCGGCGTTGTCGTGCAGCTCGTCGGCGAGCTCGACGCGGCGCTCGGGGTCCCAGATGGCGATGTCGGCATCCGCCCCGATCGCCAGCGAGCCCTTGCCGGGCAGGTCGTAGATGCGGGCGGGAGCAGTCGCGGTGAGTTCGACGAATTTCGACAATCCCATCCGGCCTCGGGAGACCATGGCGTCGAACAGCAAGGGCAGGCGCATCTCAAGGCCCGGCATGCCGTTGGCGATCTGCTTGAAGCTGGGATTGTCGCCGGCACTGAGCTTGCCGCTGGCGTCGAAGCGGTAGGGTGCATGATCGGAGGACAGGACCTGCAGATCGCCGAGTGCCAGCGCCCGCCAGAGGGCCTCCTGATCGGCCTGCGTGCGCTGCGGCGGCGAGCAAATCCATTTCGCGCCCTCGAGCCCGGGGCGATCGAGGTCTTGAGCCGTCATCAGCAGATAGTGAGGGCAGGTCTCGGCGAAGATTTTGACGCCGCGACCGCGCGCCTCGCGGATCACAGCCGCGCCCTCCGCCGTCGAGACGTGGAAGATCATGATCGGCTGATCAAGCAGTTCGGAAAAGGCGATCAGGCGGTGGAAGGCCTCGACCTCCGCGGCACGCGGGTGGCTGACCGCGTGGAACTTTGGCGCGACGTAGCCTCGGGCGACGAGCCTGTCGCCCATCCATTTCAGCAGGCCGTGATTCTCCGCGTGGACGCAGATCAGGGCGCCTTCGGCTCGCGCGGCCGCCATCACGTCGAGCAGTTGCTGGTCGTTCACCTGCACCGCGTCGTAGGTCATGAAGACCTTGATCGAGCGATGGCCGGCCCTGATCAGGGCCGGCAGATCGAGCGTGATGGTCTGCTCGTCCGGGTTGGCGACCATCAGGTGGAAGGCGTAGTCGATGATCGCCCCTCTTCGCGCCAGCGCCGCATAGTCCTCGACGACCGTCACAAGGTTGGCGCCGCGGTGTTGCGCCGCGAATGAGACGACCGTGGTCGTACCGCCGAAGGCGGCCGAGCGCGTTGCAGTCTCGAAAGTGTCGGCGTTCATCAGGCCGCCGCCCGACAACTGCTCGATATGGCAGTGGGCGTCGACACCTCCGGGCAGCACGAGCAGGCCCGCAGCATCGATCTCGCGCCGCCCGGCAGGCAGGTTGGAACCGATGGCCGCGATCTTCTCGCCGGATATCGCCAGATCGGCCTTGAAGACGTCGGTCGCGGTGGCGATCGTGCCGTTGCGAATGACGATGTGGTATGGGATGTCTGTCATCGCTGTCTCCGGTACTGGGCGGTCAGTGGACGCCGCTCGCGCGAGTATGACCGAAGAAGTCTTCCGGCATCGCGAGCAGGTGGCTCAGGCCGGTGCGCTCGAGCATCAGCTCGCATTCGCGCTGCGCTGCCTCGATCACAGCCTCCTCCGAGACGCTCAACACACGGCGGGCCTCCATGAGGACGCGGCCGTCGACGATCACGGTGTCGATGTCGTTGCCGTTGGCGAAGCAGGTGACGCGGAAAGCAGGCATGTTCATCGGCGCCAGATGCGGCCGGGCGAGATCGACCAGGATGATATCCGCCTTCTTGCCAGGCTCGAGCGACCCGATCTCTGCTTCGAGCCCAAGCGCGCGGGCCCCGTCGATCGTCGTCATCTCGAGCACGCGTCCGGGCGGAAGCACGGCGGGGTCGCGGAAATGCGTGCGGTGATAGTGCATACATTGCTGCATGTGGCGGAACATGTCGGCCGAGCGGTCGGGCGCCGTTGCATCCGAGCCTAGGCAGACCGTGACGCCTGCGTCGAGCAGCTCCGTCGCCGGGCAGCGGCCAAGGATAGAGGCCACTGCGCTCGGATTATGCGCGATCCGGGTGTCCGTTTCGGCGCAGATCGCGATGTCGCGCTCGGTCAGATTCGTGGCGTGCGAGAGCAGCGCGTCGGGTCCCAGCAGACCCATCGCGTGAGCGTAGGCGACGCTGTTTCGCGTGTGGCCGTCCTGTGTGAACAGCGTCCCGGTCTCGCGGGACAAGGCACGGGCGGCGAGCGTCTGGCGCCTCGCTTCCTCAAGTGTCGCGGAATCGAGGCTATCGACATGCTCGTCGCGCAGCGTCGGCGTCAGCATGGCGATGCGGATGCGGTTGCCGAGCGCCCCGTGCCAGCGCGTAATCACATCCCGGCAGGTCCGCATCTGGCGATCGAAGTCGACTTGAAAGTCGTTGCGCTGATCGCCATCCCAACGTGCATATGTCCGCGGATGCGGCGGCCGCGTTGGACCGATCGCGACGATCGAGCGGGTCCCGACCTGGGCGACGCCTTCGCAATGAGCTGCCGCATAAATGGTGTCGTCGGTGCGCATGATACTGTCGCCGCCACCGAGGAGGGAGACGCCGGTCGTCACTCCGAAGCGAAGACGCTCGATCGCGGCCAGCTGTGCCTCGGCATGCCAGAAGGCTTCGGACGAACCAAGCGTGTAGGCTTGCTCACAGGCGTCGTACCAAAGGTCGCTGCGGCCGCCGCCCATCGTCTTGATCAATCCGTGGCCGGCATGGGCATGGCCATCGATCAGGCCAGGCATGATGGCCTTTCGCCGGGCGTCGATCACGCGCGGGGCCGTGTGCCGGCGGGCGATCTCCTCGCTCGGACCGACATCGACGATGCGGTCGCCCGCTACCGCGACGGCTCCGTCTTCGAGGATGCGTCGCGACGCATCCATACTGATGACGACGCCGCCCGTAACAATCAGATCAGCCAAGCTCATCTCCCTCGACCCGCAGCACCGCGCGCTTCGTGACTAAGACATACCGATGGTATACACATGGGATGGTGTGACGTGAACCCTTCGAATCCGGGTTCCGATGGGAGATTGCCTGCTACGTTGGGCGGAGCACCCGTTGCGTCCGGTGAGGAAATGCGGCAGCTCAAATGGAAGAATGAAGGATCCTCGCATTGACCGCTGACCAAGCTTCGATCTCGACACTCGGCCATTCCACCTATGAGCGGCTGCGCGACATGATCCTCAATGGTGAATTGCCTGCGGGAGCCTCACTGCAGGAGAAGAAGCTCGCCGAGCGTCTTGGAGTTTCCCGCACGCCAGTGCGGGAAGCTACGATGCGACTTATGATGGAAGGGCTGGTCCTGCGTACAGCTGGGCTGACCCCGGTCGTGCGCCGTCTCTCCACAGACGACTTCATCGAAATCCTGCATGTCAGGCGACTACTCGAAGTCGAGGCTGCCGGACGAGCCGCCGAAACAGGCGGATCTTCAGAACTTCGTGCGATTGCCGCCCGCATCGCTGAATTTCGGGATGGTTACGAGCCTACGCCCGAAGAGCATGTGGCCGTTGATGATCGACTTCACCAAATCATCGCAGGTCTTGCGGGGTCCCGCCTCCTGGCGGAGATGATCGACGATCTTCGCAAGAAGACCAAAATCTTCGACATGGGACGGTTGCCCGAGCGCTTTGAGCCAGGGGTGCATGAGCACCTGGAGATCATCGATGCTGTATTCGCGCGGGACGTGACACGTGCGCAAGATGCGATGCGAGCTCACATCGACAATGTTCGATCTAGCGTCATGAATCACTTGCGCAGGTTGTTCTGAGGGGCGCCATGAGCGGACATGGGGTGACTGCAAGGAAGCGGACCTTCATCTTGCGCTGGACGGACAGCTACCTCGCTAGTCTGCGCTTAGTCGGGACCTGAGATTGATCGGCCGAACGCAATGCTTCGCAGCGGTCACGTCTCCATGGCACAGCCCAGGCGCGCGAGCGTGGCATCGATCCAGCTGCGATCGTCCTTGCCTTGCTCAATCGCCTGCATCTTCCGCTCCTCCATCGCATGCTTCTTGTGCGCGGCGGCATAGATCGTCTCGGCCTGGTCGAAGGGCACACAGAGAATGCCGTCGTCGTCGCCGATGACGAGGTCGCCGGGCTCGATCACCATGCCCTCGATCGCGATCGGGACGTTGATCTCGCCGGGGCCGTCCTTGTAGGGGCCGCGATGGCTGATCCCGGCGGCATAGATCGGCAGGTCGTTCTCGCGGATCCAGGCGGAATCGCGGACCGCACCGTGAAGCACGATGCCGGCGACGCCGCGCGTGCGGGCGTGGGCGATCATCAATTCGCCGATCAGCGCATTGGTAAGGTCGCCACCGCCATCGACGACGACGATGTCGCCGGGCGCGGCGAGGTCGAGCGCCTTGTGGATCATCAGGTTATCGCCCGGCCGCGTCTTCACGGTGAGCGACGGGCCTGCCATCACGCCGCCGCGATGCAGCGGGCGTAGCGAGGCGCCGCCGGCGGTCATGCGCGACATGGAATCGCTGACATTGGCGACCGGTACCGTGCGGAAGCGCTCGACGAGGCCGGCATCGACCTGGCGGCGGCGCTTGAGGATGCGAAATCCGATCATGGGACGTCCTTGGTTGTCACGGCTGGCCGGCGCGGCGAACCGGGCGGTGCAGCGGCTGGGAGGATGATGGTCTGTGAAGGGGCGGAGCGTGCCGGCGCGCTCAGGTCGCGCCGGCCTCCTCCTCCTGATCGACACGGGCCTTGCCGCGGCGGATGGCGGGCAGGGCCATGCTGACCAGGAGCAGCAGCGAGAGCGAGAGGAAGGTCAGGCTGATCGGGCTCTT
This sequence comes from Allobosea sp. FW305-C-101, assembly GCF_058783685.1. Lineage (NCBI taxonomy): Bacteria > Pseudomonadati > Pseudomonadota > Alphaproteobacteria > Hyphomicrobiales > Alloboseaceae > Allobosea > Allobosea sp. FW305-C-101. The sequence goes on from NZ_JBYSYT010000002.1 coordinate 495,071, forward strand.
CACGAAGATCGAGAGATCGCCTTCCGACAGGAGCAGCGCCCGGCGGATGTTCTCTTCCATCATCGGGCCGAGAACATAGCCGAGCACCAGCGGGGCCGGCGGGCATTTCAGCTTGGCCAAGACATAGCCGAGCACGCCGATCGCCGCGCAGAGATAGACGTCGATCGCGCTGTTGTTGAGGCTGTAATTGCCGAGCGCGCAGAACATCACGATCGCCGGGAACAGCCAGCGATAGGGGATGCTGAGCAGGCGCACCCAGAGGCCGACAAGCGGCAGGTTCAGCGCGACCAGCAAGGCGTTGCCGATGAACATGCTGGCGATGACGCCCCAGAACAGTTCGGGATTGCGGGCCATTACGGTCGGGCCAGGCTGGACGCCGTTCATGATCAGCGCGCCGAGGATCAGCGCCATGGTCGCGCTGCCGGGGATGCCCAGCGTCAGCGTAGGGATGAAGGCGGTCTGCGCGGCTGCGTTGTTGGCGGCTTCCGGCGCTGCGACGCCCTCGATCGCGCCCTGGCCGAAGCGGGACGGGTCCTTCGCCAGCTTCTTTTCCAGCATGTAGGAGGAGAAGGAGGAGATCGACGGGCCGGTGCCCGGCAGGATGCCGAAGAAGGCGCCGATGGCGGTGCCGCGCAAGGTCGGCAGGAAGGAGGCTTTCAGGTCGCTCCAGCTCGGCATCAGGCCGCCGACGTTTTTCGTGAAGACCTCGCGCGCCTCCTTCTGCTCCAGGTTGATGACAACCTCGGAGATCGCGAACATGCCGACGGCGAGCACGGTGAAGCCGATGCCGTCGGCGAGTTCGGGCAGGCCGAAGGTGTAGCGCTCGACGCCCGAGTTCACGTCGGTGCCGACAAGCCCGATCAGCAGGCCGACCACGACCATGGCGAGGGCCTTGACCATGTCGCCATGGCTCAGCACGGACGCCGCGACGAGGCCGAGCACCATCAGGGCGAAGTAATCCTCGGCGCCGAAGCGCAGCGCCCAGGAGGCGAGCGGCACGCCGAGCGCGACGATCAGGAGCGTGCCGATGCAGCCGGCGACGAAGGAGGAGAGGGCGGCGATGGCGAGAGCGGCGCCGGCCCGGCCGCGGCGGGCCATCTGGTAGCCGTCGAGGCAGGTGACGGCCGACGAGGTCTCGCCGGGCAGGTTGACCAGGATCGCCGTGGTCGAGCCGCCATATTGCGCGCCGTAATAGATGCCCGAGAGCATGATGACGGCCGAGACCGGCGGCAGCCCGAAGGTGATCGGCAGCAGCATCGAGATCGTCACCAGCGGGCCGACGCCCGGCAGCACGCCGATCAGGGTGCCGAGCAGCACGCCGAGGAAGCAATAGGCCAGGTTCTGCAGCGACAGGGCGACGCCGAAACCGAGCACGAAGTGATCGATGATCTCCATGGCTCAGAAGTTCCAGGCGAAGAGGGCGTAGGGCAGCTTCAGGCCCCAGACGAAGACGGCGGCGGCGAAGACCGACATCACTGCGGTCAGGACGAGCACCTCCAGCGCCTTGAACTCGTGGCCGGCACGGGCCGAGACGAAGAACAGGGCGAAGAGCGCCGGCACGAGGCCCAGGCGTTCGAGGAGGAAGCCGAAAAGCAGGAGCGCGGCGCTCAGCAGGAATAGCGGCAGCCAGGCCCAGCCGCCCTCGACCGGCATGCAATGGCGCAGCCCTTTGAGGAAGGTGACGATGCCGAAGCCGATCAGGACGACGCTGAGAATGCGCGGGAAATAGCCCGGACCCATGTCGATCGTGGTGCCGAACTTGTAGCCGAGCGCGATCGCGAAGCCGAGTGCGCCGAGCCCCATGAACAGCAGGCCGGCGAGGGCGTCCTGGTTCTTGAAGATGCTGGTTTTCATAGCCGATATCCGACGTGATGCCGGGCGGCGCAGCTTGGGCACCGCCGGGACACAGGCTTTCAGGATGGACACGCGCTGGGCCGAGAGGCCGCCGCCTTCAGGCGCGGTCTCCCGGCCCAGCGTCATCGGCTCAGTCGGAGACCTTCACGTCGGCCGCCTTGATGACCGCGGTCCATTTCGGCACATCGGACTTGATCAGCCCGCCGAATTCCTCGCTGCTGCCGCCGAGCGCCTCGGCGCCGGCCGAGCGCAGCTTGGCCTGGGTGTCGGGCTGCTTCAGCACCTTGTCGAGCTCGGTATTGATGCGGGCGACGATCGGCGCGGGCACGCCCGCGGGCGCCGCGAGGCCCCACCAGGTCACGGCCTCGGAGTTCTTCAGGCCCTTCTCCTCGAAGGTTGGGACATCCGGCAGGTCGGCGTCGCGCTTGTTGGCGAAGACCGCGATCGGGCGCAGCACGCCTTCCTTGATCTGCACCATCGCGGAGGGCACAGAGGAGATGTAGATCTCGACGCGCCCGCCGAGCAGATCCGGCAGCGCCTGGGCCGCGCCCTTGTAGGGAACGTGGCGGAACTTGACGCCCGCGATCTGCTGGATGAGCTCGCCGGCCAGATGCGAGCTGGTCCCGACGCCCGGCGAGGCGAAGGTGAGCTTGCCGTCCTTGGCCTTCGCCGCGGCGAGCAGGTCTTCGACGGTCTTGATCGGCGAATCCTTGGCGACGACGAGGACCTGCGGTGCGGAGGCGACTAGGCCGATCGGCGCGAAATCCTTGATCGGGTCGTAATTGGCCTTGCCGAGGATCGGGTTGATGACGAGGTTGGCGTTCTGCGCGAGGACGATGGTGTAGCCGTCCGGGGCCGCCTTGCCGGCGAGGCTCAGGCCGACGCTGCCGCCGCTGCCCGGCTTGTTGTCGGCCACCAGCGTCCAGCCCGTGCTCTCGCCGAGCTTCTGCGCGATGACGCGCGCGACGACGTCGGTGCCGCCGCCCGGGGGAAACGGAATGACGAGACGGATCGGCTTCTCCGGATATTGCTGGGCCGAGGCCGTCGTCGCGAGCGCGGACAGGGCCAGCGCGGCGAGCGCCTTGTAGACAATCCTCATGGTGTTCCTCCCGTTTGCTTGTTTGTCGTCCGGTATCTGGTCCGGATCTTAGGCTGCGAGTTCGGTCAACCTCGCGAGGCTGGCCGCATCCGGCTCTTCGCCGTCGAGCACGGCGATCACGTGCCGGGCGGCGATCTCGGCCATGGTCTTGGCCGATCCCGCGGTCACACCGGCGATATGCGGGGTGGCGATCAGGTTGGGCAGGGCCCAGAGCGGGCTGTCCGGAGCCGGTGGCTCGACCGCGAAGCTGTCGAGGGCCGCGCCGGCGATCCGGCCTTCCAGCAGCGCGGAGGCCAGCGCCGCCTCGTTGATCAGGGCGCCGCGCGCCGTGTTCACGACAAGCGAGGTCGGCTTCATCAGGCCGAAGCGGCGCGCATCCAGCAGATCGCGCGTGGCATTGGTCAGCGGGCAATGCAGGCTGACGATGTCGACTTCCGCAATGAGGCTGTCGAGATCGCGTTCGCAATCCGCACCGAACTGCGCGATCGCCGCGCGGGCATGGGGATCGTGTAGGAGGACGGTCATGCCGAGCCCCTGCGCCATCCGGGCAACATGCTGGCCGATCGAGCCGAAGCCGACGAGGCCGATTACCGTGCCGATGATGTCGCGCCCGATGAAGCTCGGCTTCGGCCAGGTGCCGGCTTTCACGGCTGCATCGAGGCGCGGGATGTCTTTCAGCAGGGTCAGGGCCAGCGCAATGGTGTGCTCGGCGACGGCGCGCGAATTCGAACCCATGGCGCGGATGACGGGGATATCGCGCGAAGCGGCCGCCTGCAGGTCGATATTGTCGACGCCGACGCCGTGCTTGGCGATGACCTTCAGGCGCGGCGAGGCGGCGATGATCGCCTCGTCGACGCGGCCCTGGCGGACGATCAGCGCATCGACCTGCAATTCGGTCGCGCGCTGAGCGACCTGCTCGCTCGGTGCATAGGCGGGCGAGAAGAAGACGTCGACATCATGCGCGTTGAGAAGCTCGATGGCGTTTTCGGCCAAACGGTCATGCGTGACGAGCACGCGCCTGCCGCGGGTGCGGGCACTGGTATCGGTCATCTCTGCGTTTCCTCACGGCTGCCTCGCGTCCCGCTTCACAGCAGTTGGGCGCCTTTCGGGAATACTATTGACCAAGGCGGCTAGGCCCGTATGCTGAAATAATGACATATATCAATGATCTTTTGTCATGAAACATCCGATCGACGGCATTGAGGCCTTCATCCAGATCGCGGAGCTCGGCAGCTTCAACAAGGCGGCCGAGCAGCTGCATGTCACGCAGACCGGCCTGACGCGGCGCATCCAGCGGCTGGAGGCGCATGTCGGTCTCAAGCTGATCGACCGGACGACCCGGACGGTCGCGCTGACGAGCATCGGTCGCGAGTTCCTGCCGGAAGCCCAGCGCATGGTCGATGCCGTCGACCGCTCGTTCGAGCGGCTGAAGACGATGTCGCGCTTCTCGACCGGCGACATCACGATCGCCTCCGTCCCCTCGCTGATGTATGGGCGTCTGCCGCGCATCCTGCGCAGCTATGCCACGCGCCATCCGAACAACCGCGTCGAGATCCTCGACCGGACCAGCACGCTGGTGATCGAGGCGGTGCGGCGGCGCCAGGCCGAGTTCGGTCTGCATGTCCAACCACCGAACCAGCAGGACCTGCACAACGAGATCCTGGTCCGCGATCCCTTCGTCGTCTATTGCCGCAACGACCATCCCTTGGCAGGGCGCGAGACCATCGCTTGGGCGGATCTCGCCGGCCATGACCTGATCACGCTCGGCGGCAGCAGCGGCAACCGCCTGCTGATGGAAGCGCAGCTCTCGCGCTCCGGGATCGAGGTGAAGACCAAGTTCGTGGTCGAGTATTTCTCCAGCGCCATCGGGCTGGCCTCGGAAGGGCTGGGCATCGCCATCCTGGTGGAATCGCTCGTCGAGAACCTGCGCCCCGATCTCGCGCAGATCCCGCTGGTGGAGCCGATCGTCGATCGGCCGGTCTCGCTGGTCCGGCGGCGCGGCGAGACGCTGACTCCGGCCGCCCAGGCACTCTACAACCTGATCGTGCGCGATCTCGGTCCCCTTTAGCGGGGAATGCGCCACAAGCCGACATTCAGCGACCGCCAGGAAGCGGACATTCCGCGACCAATTTCTTAACCCGGAGCTCTGAGCGAACCGATCTCAGCTTGCGCGGCTGAAATTATGTCGATAAGTCTCGACATATGGAAAATGAGCAGGTCATCCTCGCGCTAGCTGCCTTGGCGCAGAGCACGCGGCTCGACGTCTTCCGCATTCTTGTGAGCGCCGAGCCGGAGGGATTGGCGGCAGGCGAGATCGCGCGGCGCCTCGACGTCCCCCACAACACAATGTCATCGCATCTCGGCATCCTCAGCCGGGCTGGCCTCATACGCTCAGAGAGGTTCAGCCGCTCAATCGTCTATCGAGCCGATCTCGATGCCCTGAGGTCAGTTGTCGCCTTCCTGCTCAAGGATTGCTGCGGCGGGCGACCAGAGATCTGCGCACCGCTGATGGCCGAACTGAGCCCGTGCTGCCAACCGAAGGCAACCTCCGATGTCTGAGCCGATCGAAGTAATCATCTATCACAACCCAGCCTGCGGAACCTCGCGGAACACGATCGGACTGATCCGCAATGCCGGGGTCGAGCCGCACATCATCGAATATCTCAAGGCGCCGCCCAGTCGCGCCTTGCTGAAGCAGCTTCTTGAACGCGCCGGGCTAAGCGTCCGGGAAGTCCTCCGCGAGAAGGGCACGCCCTTCGCCGAACTCGGCCTCGGCGATCCGAGCCTGAGCGACGAAACTCTCTTCGATGCCATCGAGGCGCACCCGATCCTGATGAACCGACCGCTGGTCGTCTCCCCGAAGGGCGTGAAGCTCTGCCGTCCATCCGAAGCCGTTCTGCCGCTCCTGCCGCCGCAACGCGGCGAGTTCCGCAAGGAGGACGGCGAACTCGTCGTCGACGCGGCCGTTCGGCCCACAGCTCCTGCCTGAGGTCTGCATGTCCAGTTTCGAACGCAATCTGACCATCTGGGTCGGCCTGTGCATCGTCGTCGGCATCGCACTGGGTCATCTCATGCCCGGCTTCTTCCAGGCTGTTGGCGCAGCCGAGATCGCCAAGGTCAACCTGCCCGTCGCGGTGCTGATTTGGCTGATGGTCATCCCGATGCTGCTGAAGATCGACTTCGCGGCGCTGGGTCAGGTCGGCAGGCACTGGCGCGGAATCGGCGTCACGCTGTTCATCAACTGGGCGGTGAAGCCGTTCTCGATGGCGGCGCTGGGCTGGATCTTCATCGCCTGGTTGTTCCGGCCGTGGCTGCCCGCCGAGCAGATCGATAGCTACATCGCGGGCCTGATCATCCTCGCGGCGGCGCCCTGCACCGCGATGGTCTTCGTCTGGTCGAACCTGACTAAGGGTGAGCCGCATTTCACGTTGAGCCAGGTCGCGCTGAACGACGCGATCATGATCATCGCCTTCGCCCCGATCGTCGGGCTGCTGCTGGGCCTGTCGGCGATCACCGTGCCCTGGGGCACGCTGGTTCTCTCGGTCGCGCTCTACATCGTCATCCCGGTGATCGTCGCCCAGGTCATCCGCAGCCGCGTGCTGGCGCGCGGCGGCCAGGCTGCGCTCGACCGCCTGCTCGCGAGGCTGGGGCCTGCCTCGCTCGTCGCGTTGCTGGCGACGCTCGTTCTCCTGTTCGGCTTTCAGGGGGAGCAGATCCTCGCGCAGCCGATGATCATAGCGCTGCTGGCGGTTCCGATCCTGATTCAGGTCTACCTCAATGCCGGGCTGGCCTACGTCCTGAACCGTATCGCGGGCGAGCAGCACTGCGTGGCGGGACCATCCGCCCTGATCGGTGCCTCGAACTTCTTCGAGCTCGCTGTCGCCGCGGCGATCAGCCTGTTCGGCTTCCATTCAGGGGCGGCGCTCGCGACCGTTGTCGGCGTGCTGATCGAGGTCCCGGTCATGCTGACCGTCGTCTGGATCGTGAACCGGTCGAAGGGCTGGTACGAGCGTGGTGACGGCGTTCGGAAGGTTCAAGCCGCAGAATAATTCGATAATCATGGAAATAGCGCTTGACCGTCCACTGACGGTATGGAATTTCTATTTCCATGGATATCGAAACAGCAGCGGCGCAGCTTGAGGCGCTCGGCAACCAGACGCGTCTCGAGGTCTATCGGGTTCTGGTCCGTGCCGGGCATGACGGCCTTCCGGTCGCGCAGGTGCAGGAGCGTCTCGGCATTCCGGCCTCGACGTTGTCCCACCACCTTCAGCGCCTGATCCGCAACGGCCTCGTCTCGCAAGAGCGGCAGGCGACGACGCTGATCTGTCGTGCTGTCTACCCGGCGATGGATGCGCTGCTCGGCTTTCTTTCCGACGAATGCTGCATCGAAGAAGTCTGTTCCGCATCATCCGGGAAGGCCGCCTGAGCGGTTTTTGATTTGCCTCATAATTCCATGATTCCAGCAGGAGCGGAGGATGCCGCGATGAATGAGCTTCCTGTCGTCGTGATCGGCGCTGGTCCCGTCGGCCTTGCCGCCGCGGCCAATCTCATCGCGCGCCGAATGGCCGTGAAGGTCTACGAAGCCGGGGAATCCGTCGGCGCCAACATCTGCGAGTGGGGCCATGTTCGCCTGTTCTCGCCGTGGGAGTTCAACGTGGACCCGGCGAGCAGAAAGCTGCTCGAGGCCGCGGGTTGGGCCGGGCCGGACAAGCAGGGCTATCCGACGGGACACGAACTGGTCGATCGCTACCTCGCTCCCTTGGCGGGGACGGCCGAGCTCGCCCCGGTTATCGAATACGGCGCCCACGTCATGGCGATCGGACGCCGCGGCATCGACAAGGTGGTGAGCCGGGATCGCGAACTTCACCCGTTCCAGCTCGTCATTCGCGACCGGGACGGGGGCACGCGCCGCGTGCTGGCCCGCGCAGTCATCGACGCTTCTGGAACCTGGACCACTCCAAACCCGGCTGGGGCGGGCGGCATGCCCGTCGATGGGGAGGAGGCGTCTGCGGAGCGGATCGCCTACGGTATCCCGGACGTGCTCGATGCCGACCGCGAGACGTATGCGGGACGCACGACGCTCGTGCTCGGCGCCGGGCATTCCGCCGCGAACGTCCTGCTCGACCTTACCGAGTTGGCCGAGCAGGACGGCGCAACGAAAGCGATCTGGGTGACGCGCGGCCGCGACCTGTCCCGGGTCTATGGCGGTGGCGCGAATGATCAGCTCGCCGGGCGCGGCGACCTCGGGACACGGCTGCGTCAGGTTGTCGATAGCGGCCTGATCGAACTCGTCCGCGGCTTCGCCCTTGCAGGCTTCCGGCAGAAAGGTGGAAGCCTGCTGGTCAACGGCGAGACACCGGAAGGAGGTCGCACGATCGGCCCGGTCGACCGGATCGTCGCCTGCACGGGACAGCGCCCGGATCTCAGCCTGACCCGAGAGCTTCGCGTCGAGCTGGATCCCTGGCTCGAGAGCACCCGCATGCTCGGGCCGATGATCGATCCCAACCTGCATTCCTGCGGATCGGTGCCGCCGCATGGACATCGCGAACTGTCGCATCACGAGCCGGACTTCTACACGGTCGGGATCAAGAGCTACGGGCGTGCGCCGACCTTCCTGATGCTCACGGGCTTCGAACAGGTCAGATCGGTCGTCGCCGCCATCGCCGGTGACATGGTGGCGGCAGACGACATCAAACTGGTTCTCCCGGAGACGGGCGTGTGCACGACAGCCCCGGTAGGCGCGTCGTCATGCTGTGGTGGCCCCGCGCCGGACCCCGTCGCGGCATGTTGCGCCGATGACGCCCGTGCGAAGGCCGATGGTCAGGCCGGCTGCGGTTGCGGCCCCGCCAAGCTCCCGGAACCCGCGACGACCTCCTCCTGCTGCGGCAAGGTCGCGTGACTGATCGAAACCGGCTGACGGTGATCTCGGCTCTGGGCGTCGTTCAAATCCTCGCCTGGGGTTCCTCCTACTATCTCCCGGCGGTTCTCGCGGCCCCCATCGCTGCCGATACGGGATGGCCGTTGTCCTGGATCGTAGGCGCGCTTTCGGTCGGCCTGCTCACGGCGGGCGCCGTTGCGCCGTATGTCGGACGCCTCATCGGGCAGACTGGCGGAAGGCCGGTCCTGGCTGCTGCGGCCATTCTCATCGCTTGCGGGCAGCTCATCCTCGGTCTGTCGCCGAACCTTCCCATATTCGTCCTCGGCTGGGTCGTCTTGGGGGCCGGCATGGCGGCCGGTCTCTATGACGCGGCCTTCTCGACCCTCGGGCGCCTGTATGGCGGAAGCGCGCGATCGGCGATCACCGTGCTGACGCTTTGGGGCGGCTTCGCCAGCACGGTCTGCTGGCCGCTGTCAGCCTATCTCGTCGAGCAATTCGGTTGGCGTGGCACATGCTTCGTCTACGCAGCCATCCAGCTTCTGATCTCATTGCCACTCGTGCTGACGATCCTGCCGCGCGTTCCACCGGACCTGCCGAACGCGACGACGGGGATTTCCGGGGCAGCATCCGGCCTGCTCCCGGCGGAGCGTCGCGCATTCCTCCTTCTCTCCGGCATCGTCGTCATCGGTGGCGCGATCGGCGCGATCGTCGGGGTTCATCTGCTGACGCTCCTCCAGGCGCAGGGAAGCGGTCTTGCGGCCGCCGTGGCTCTCGGCGCGCTCGTCGGTCCAGCGCAGGTCGGCGGTCGAGTGATCGAGATGGCGGGCGGAGGGCGGCATCATCCGCTCTGGACCATGAGTGCCGCACTCGGGCTGATCACGATCGGACTTGGATTGATGGCGCTCGATGTCGGCCAGATCGGGCTTGCGATCATCCTCTACGGGGCAGGCAACGGCGTTTTCTCGATTGCTAAGGGTACGCTTCCGCTGGCCCAGTTCGGCCCTCAGCGCTACGCGGCGCTGATCGGAAGGCTGGCGCGGCCAAGCCTCATCGCGCAAGCGATCGCACCGACCGCAGGTGCCTTGCTGCTCGATCGCATGGGCTCGCTGCCGACATTCGGCGCGCTACTGTGCCTCGCGCTCCTCAATGTCGTGCTCGTTGCCGGGCTCTGGCTCGACCGACGCAACTGGCCTCTCGCGACCAGCCAATGACAACCTCCGTAAGCGCTCGGGCTGGTGGCGATGGCGAGCCGCAGTCGCAGGAAAGAGGCTGGCCTTCAATTTAGAAAGATTCTAAATAGAGGACATCAACGTCCGGTGACAGCACGATGCCATCTCTCTTTCCGATCTTCCGCTCCAGCCGCCGCCGGTTCGACGATCTGGGCCCACAGGAAATCCTGTCGCTCGCCATTCTGTCGGAAGAGGAAGACGGGCGGATCTACGCAGCCTATGCGGCCAACCTGCGCGAGACCTATCCCGCCTCGGCCGCGATGTTCGACGCGATGGCTGCCGAGGAAGACGAGCATCGACGCGCCCTGCTCGATCTCTATGTGAGCAAGTTCGGGCCGACGCTTGTCCCGATCAGGCGCGAGCACGTCGAAGGCTTCTATGCGCGGCGGCCTCTCTGGCTGGCGAAGACCCTGCCGCTGGAGCGGGCACGCGCCGAGGCGGCGGACATGGAGCGGCAGGCCGAAGCGTTTTATCGGCTGGCCGCCTCGCGCAGCACGGACGCAGCGACCCGCAAGCTTCTCGGGGACCTCGCGGTTGCCGAAGCTGCGCATGAGCGCCGTGCGGTCGCGCTTGAAGATGGATTATCGACAGGAGATGAGGGCCGGCAGGAAGAAGAGACCGCGAAGCGCCAATTCGTCCTGACCTGGGTTCAGCCGGGGCTGGCAGGCTTGATGGACGGCTCGGTATCGACACTGGCGCCCATTTTTGCGACGGCTTTCGCGACGCAGAACCCTTGGACGACGTTTCTGATCGGGCTTTCGGCGTCGATCGGCGCAGGCATATCGATGGGCTTCACCGAAGCGGCCCATGACGACGGCAAGTTGTCGGGACGTGGCGCGCCGTGGAAGCGAGGCCTGGCCTCAGGCGTTATGACGGCGCTCGGCGGGCTCGGGCACGCGCTGCCCTATCTCATTCCGCATTTCTGGACAGCGACGATCATCGCTCTGTGCGTCGTGTTCGTCGAACTCTGGGCGATCGTCTGGATCCAGAACCGCTACATGGAGACGCCCATCGGACGCGCCATGTTCCAGATCATTCTCGGCGGCCTCCTCGTCCTGGCCACGGGCATTCTGATCGGCGGCGCATGACATTCAAAGGATAATGCGATGGCTTCCGTCCAAACCTCGATCCGCTACGACAATACCAGCATCCGCTTTCACTGGCTGACCGCGGTGCTGATAGCCCTACTCTGGCTGGTGGCTCAGAGTGAAGCGATCCTACCCAGGGAGTGGCGGCACGGCATGTGGTCGGCCCACATCATGCTCGGAGGCCTGCTTATCGTCGTCTATGCAGGTCGGCTATTTTGGCGGCTGACGAGAGGGTCCAAACCCGCATCAGTGAATTCCGGCATCTTCCGAGCTATCGAAAAGGCCGTTCACGTCCTTCTTTATGTGCTTATCGCGGCGACTCTCGTCGTGGGCCTCGCCAATGTCTGTGCGCGTGGCTGGGACCTGTTTGGCCTTGTCCAGATCCCCGCATTCGCCGCAGACGACCGCGCTCTGCGTCGCTCGATCAATGGCTGGCACGAGCTTGCGGCCAACTGTCTTGTGGGCTTAGCCCTTGCTCATGCCGTTGCGGCGCTGTTCCACCAATTCGTACTCAAGGAAGCGGTTCTGTCTCGTATATCCACTTGGAGGTGAGGACGGGTCGACCCGGCATTATTCGTATCGCGACAGGCTCTTGTGACGGATGCGCCAGGAGCCGACATTCAACTGCCGCCGGCAAGCGGACATTCAGGACAGCTCATTCACATAGGTCGCTCATGGCGCGTAGAAAATTCTCTGCTAGCCACTATCTGCGCTGAGAGCGCACCTCTTGCGGCTCGCTCCATTGCGCAGCAGTTATCTTCAGGTCGCTGCCCGCTTCGGCCGGCTGCCGTCCGAGAATATCGAGGCTCGAACATGCTCAACCCGGCGTTCGCTGCAGGCCGATGAGATGCTGACGTCCTTGCGCTCCTTATTGATCGGGCTTTGGCTTCTCATCGTCCTTTCGGCAGGCACAACCGGCTTTCTCTTTGTATCGTTCTATCGAGAGACGGCGAGCGTCCAGGCCGGGCGGGCGCAGGATCGACTGGCCTCGTCCTGCCGCAGCATCGCTGATCGCTACGCGTTCTTCGCGTCCGGCTGGCGCGGGCCGTGGCCCGAGCGGACTGACGAAGAGCTGCGCCGGCAATTGACGAACCTCGTCCAGCTCGCGCTGGCCCGCTCCCAGGAGATCGAGGGCGGCATCTGGCGCGAAGTCGAGGGCTCGCTCGCCTATGCCTTCCCGACCTATGAGGGAACGGGCCCGAAGACCGACCTGCCGGCGGCGGAGCAGCCGACGATCGGCGAGGTCAATGCCGCCGCCGCGGCCGTCGGCAAGCCGACGACGCTGGAGCGGCGGGGACGCTCGCAAATTCTGCTGCTGCACGCGTGCCAGCTCGGAGGATCAGGCGATACAGGCCTGACCGGCTGGACGATGACGCGGATCGCCGTCGCCGTGGGCCCCGCCTACGACCGGCTCATGACCGGGTTCGCGGTGCTCGCAGTAACCGTATTGGGCTCCGCGTTCTGGCTGGGCTGGCTCCTGGTCGCGTGGTCGCGTCGGATCGCGCGGCTGGAGGCCGATCTCGCGGCCGGCGATGACGCCGATCTGCCCCGCCTCGCGCCGACGGGTCTGCCCGAGCTCGACCGCCTCGTGCATGCGCTCAACGCCAGCGGGGAGAGGCTATCCGACGCCCGGCGGCGCGCCGCTGGCGCCGAGCGGCTGGCTGCTGTCGGCCGCCTCGTCGCCGGCGTCGCCCATGAAGTCAGGAACCCGGTGACCGCCATGCGGCTCAAGGCGGAGAACGCGCTCGCCGCGGGAGACGAGCAGCGCCGCATCTCCGCGCTCGGCTTCATCCTCGACCAGATCGCCAGGCTCGACCGCCTGCTTCGCGATCTCCTGACGATGAGCCAGCCGCGCGAACCCAAGGCGGAGACCGTAGACCTTGCCCGCTTCCTCGCCGGGATCATCGCCGCCTTCAGCGATCGTGCAGCCGCAGCCCAGGTGAGCTTGATCGATCGTCTGGATCCGGCTGCCGGCGCGGAATCGCCGCCCATCTTCGATGCCGGCGAAATCGGACGCATCGTCGAAAATCTCGTCGGCAATGCGCTGCAGCATACGCCAGCCGGCGGCAGCGTGGAGCTCGCTGTCACGAGACGCGGCGAGAATCTCGTGATCTGCGTGCGCGACGACGGCCCCGGTGTGCCCGCGAAAATCCGCGAACGCCTGTTCGAGCCCTTCGTGACCGGGCGCCCGGAAGGCACCGGCCTGGGCCTCGCCATCGCGCGGGAGATCGCCGGCGTCCATCGCGCCACCTTGCGCCTGCTACCCTCGGATCGGGGAGCCCATTTCGAGATCGAGCTGCCATGGCGCCATCGACCATCCTGATCATCGACGACGAGGCGGGCCTGCGGGAAAGCCTGGAGGAAACGGTGCGCGATCTCGGCTACGACGCCGCGACCGCCGCATCCGGGCGAACCGGCCTCGATCGCCTGCGCAGCGAGACGATCGAGGCGGTCCTGCTCGATCTGCGCCTGGGTGGCGACATGGACGGCCTTGCGGTCCTCAAAGCGATCCGCGCGCTCCCCGTGCCGCCCCCGGTCACGATCCTGACCGCCTATGCGACGGCGGAAAACACCATCGAAGCGATCAGGCTCGGCGCCTTCGACCATCTCACCAAGCCGATCGGTCGTACCGAGCTCGCCGACAACCTGAAGCGGATGCTCGCATTGCGGGCGATGGAGCAGACGGCTCCGGCGGCAGCGGATGACGGGCAGATTGCCTCGCGCTGCACCCTGGTCGGGTTGAGCGAGCCGATGCGGATGGTGCAGAAGGCGATCGGGCTCGCCGCCGACAGCGACACCACCGTCCTCGTCACCGGCGAGACCGGCACCGGCAAGGAACTTGTCGCTCGCGCCCTGCACGAACACAGCAGGCGCAAGCCCAGGCCCTTCATCGCCGTCAACTGCGCCGCCATCCCGTCCGACCTGCTCGAATCCGAGCTCTTTGGGCATGTGAAGGGCGCCTTCACCGGCGCGGCCACCGATCGCAACGGCGCGTTTCGCGATGCGGACGGCGGCACGCTCTTCCTCGACGAGATCGGCGACATGCCGCCGGCCATGCAGGCCAAGATCCTGCGCGTGCTCCAGGACAAGATCGTCACGCCGGTCGGGGCGCGCCCGGTCCAGGTCGATGTCCGCATCGTCGCAGCCACGCATCGCAAGCTGCCCGAGCGCGTCGCGCAGGGCCTCTTCCGCGAGGACCTTTATTACCGGCTGAACGTGCTGACGATCCCGCTTGCTCTGCTGCGCGAGCGGCTCGCCGATATCGTGCCGCTGGCCGAGCATTTCCTGCGCCTGGCGGCGCGTCCCGGCGAACGCCCGAAACGGATGACGGGCGCGCTTGCGGCTTATCTGCTCTCGCGCTCCTGGCCGGGCAATATCCGGGAACTCAAGAACGCCATCGACCGCGCTGTCGTGCTGGCGCGGGGCGATACGCTCGACGTTGCGGATATGGGCGATGCCGGCGTCGACACGGGCGCAGGCGCCCCGCCGGCCGGCTGGCTCGACGGAGACCTGCCCACAGCCGTGGCTAGGCTCGAGAGCGAGATGATCCGCCGCGCGCTTCTGACCTGCGCCGGGAACCGGACCGAGGCCGCCCGGCGCCTCGGCATCAACCGGCAGCTCCTCTACACCAAGATCGAGCGCTACGGTCTCGATGTCGGCGGGGCGTCCGGATCCATGACGGGCGCCGTCAGGAATACGGACGGTCGAGAGCTCGACTGACCGCGTAAGCCTTTGAAGTTCAACAGCCTGCCTGTTGGCACGTCCGTTGCGGATGAATTGTCATCCCGCCGGGCATCCGGCACGACAGCAGGTGAAATCATGACGAACAACGTTCGATCCACTGCCGCCGCCCTCCTGTTATTGGGTGGCACGGCGCTTGGCGCCGCGACCGTCTTCGCCCAGGCCCGTGGCGGCCTGGCCTATGACGCTTCCCAGCTTCCCCAGACCAAGGGAGTCGTTAAGCAGTACACGCTGAACCCGCGCGGAGACATCGACGGCCTTCTGCTCGCCGATGGGACCGAGATCAAGCTGCCGCCGCATCTCTCCACACAGACGGCGTTCGCGCTGCGGCCGGGCGATGCGATCACCGTCCGCGGCCTCAAGGCGCGGGCCTTGCCGCTGATCGACGCCGTCTCCGTCACCAACGATGCGACCGGCGCCGTGGTGCTCGACCAGGGCCGCCCCGAGGAACGCTCCGCCGCGTCCGAGGTCATCACGAGCAAGATCGTCGCCGTGCTGCACGGCAAGCGCGGCGAGATCAACGGAGCGGTCCTCGAAAACGGAACTCAACTCCGGCTTCCGCCGCACGAGGCAGAACGTTTCGCCGACCTGTTCAAGCAGGACCAGGCGATCTCGGTTCGTGGTGAAAGCACGAAGACAGCGCTCGGCACGGTGATCGAGGGGACCGCGCTCGGCGCTACGCCGGATCGCCTGGCGCAACTGGACGCTCGCCGTCCGAAGCCGCCGCGTCCGGATGATCGCGCTCCGCCCCCGCCGCCTCCCGGCCCGCGCGGCTGACCTTCCGAAACGCGCCGGCGGCCATCGTCAGACGCGGCCGGCATCCTCAAGACAGGATCTTCCAATGCCCCGTCAGGATATGCACGTCCGTGGCACGGTGCGCGATCTCTTCGCCCACCGCTTCACCCTCGAAACCGACCAGAGTCTGCTCTTGGCCGACCTGACGCCTGAGGGTCTCGCTTTGATCAGCCTCTCCTCCGGCGACAGCATCGAGATCGCGGGCGAGCGCAAGCCGTCGGAAATCAAGGTTCGGCGCCTCAAGCGCGGCGAAACCACGATCGACATCGCGCCGAAGCCCAAGCCCGGCAAGCATCATGGCCCAGAGGCGGAAGCCGATCCGGACAAGGCGATCGATGCCGTGCGCCAGGCCGGGTTCGAGCCGAGCGGGAAGCCGCGCCGCAAGCCGAAGCACTTTGAAGTCTATGCCGCGAAGGACGGTAGGCTCTTCGAAATGCACGTCACCTTCGCCGGTGAAGTGCGGCATGCGAAGCCGCGCCTCGGCACCGAGTGACGCAAGGACAGGATTTCGCGGCTCGGGCGGGAACTGCCGCACGCTCCGCGGGTTTGAAGCCGCGGCCGTATCGGGACTTCTTGACCGAAGCTCCCGACACGATCCCCGGTCCCTCGCGGCTGGTCCCGTTCTCATGTCGATCGTCGACACGTTGCGGCGCGCCCGCCGAACAAGGCCTTCGCACCACGTCCTCGCCATTACCCTGTCCGGCGCATACCGGACGGTCTTTTCGCCTCCGTCCCTCTCCTTGCCGCGAGACGCTCCCATGCCCATGCTAAGCCAGTCAGGCGCCCCGGCGAAATCGGGCGAACGTTCGCCGTCCCGCCGGGCGCTTCTCGGCCTCGATGCGCTCAACTTCTTCCTCGCCGACGTGCGCGACGGGTTGGGTCCCTATCTCGCGATCTATCTGATCGCGGTGCGTGGCCCCGAACAGGGCTGGAACGAGGCGACGGTCGGCCTCGTCATGACCATCGCGGGCATCGTCGGGTTGATCGCGCAGACGCCGGCCGGCGCGCTGATCGATCGCGGCAGCCACAAGCCGGCGATCGTCATCGCTTCCGCCATCGCGGTCACGTTGTCGTGCCTGGCGCTGCCCTTCATCGGCAATTTCTATCTCGTCGTCGGCACGCAATCGGTCGCCGCGATCGCGGGCGCGATCTTCCCGCCGGCGCTGGCCGCGATCACGCTCGGCCTCGTCGGGCCGAAGCTGTTCTCCAAGCGCATCGGCCGCAACGAGGCCTTCAATCATCTCGGCAATGCGGCCTCGGCCGCGATCGCAGGCGCGACCGCCTATTTCTTCGGGCCGATCGTGGTGTTCTGGCTCATGGCCGTGCTCGCGGTCCTCAGCATCGGCGCCATGCTGATGGTGCCGGAGAAGGAGATCGACGACGACCTCGCGCGCGGTCTCGACGAGGCCGTCGACGACGAGAAGCCGTCTGGTCTCAAGACCCTGCTCCAGAACCGCTATCTCACGCTGTTCGCGCTGCTCTGCGCCATCTTCCACCTCTCCAATGCCGCGATGCTTACCTCCGTCGGCCAATTGCTCACCCGCGTCGCCGGCAAGGAGCAGGCGACCTCGCTGATCGCGATCTGCATCGTCGCGGCGCAATGCGTCATGGTGCCGATGGCGATCATGGTCGGCGCCAAGGTCGATGCCTGGGGCCGCAAGCCGATCTTCCTTGTCGCCTTCGGCGTGCTGGCGCTGCGCGGCGCGCTCTATGTCGTCTCGGACAACCCGTTCTGGCTGGTCGCCGTGCAGGCGCTGGACGGTGTCGGCGCCGGCATCTTCGGCGCGCTGTTTCCCATCGTGGTGGCGGACCTGACGCGCGGCAGCGGCCGCTTCAACGTCTCGCAAGGTGCTGTCGCGACGGTCCAAGGCGTCGGGGCCTCGATCTCCGCCTCGCTGGCGGGGGTGATCATCGTCACCGCCGGCTATTCCGCCGCCTTCGTCACGCTCGCGGCCATCGCGGCCTGCGGCCTCGTCCTCTATCTCGTTGCCATGCCGGAGACGCGCGGCTATGAGCCGCCGATCGACCACGGCGCTCGTCCGGTGCCGGCGGCGAGCGAGAAAGTGGCCTGATCGCACATGACCGGCTGGGGCCTCAACGCGACGCAGATCCTCGCGATCGCGATCTTCCTCGCGACCTATGTCGCCATTGCGATCGGCCGGATGCCCGGCTTGCGCGTCGACCGTGCTGGGGCGGCGCTGATCGGTGCGGCACTCATGGTCGGCTGCGGCGTGCTCTCGCTCGAGGATGCCTATCGGGCGATCGACCTCGATACCATCACGCTGCTGCTCGGCATGATGATCGTGGTCGCCAATCTGCGGCTCTCGGGCTTCTTCCGCATGGTGACCGACTGGGCCGCCGGCCGCGCGCGGCATCCTGTGCTGCTGCTTTCCGTCGTGGTGATGACGACCGGCGTGCTCTCCGCCTTCCTCGTCAACGACGCGATCTGCCTGGTCATGGCGCCGATAGTCATCACGCTGACGCGCGCGTTAGACCGCAACCCGGTGCCCTATCTCATAGCGGTAGCGCTCGCCTCGAATGTCGGCTCGACGGCGACGATCACCGGCAACCCCCAGAACATGATCATCGGCAATCTCTCGGGCATCTCCTACGGCGCCTTCACCGGCGCGCTGCTGCCGATCGCGGCGCTGGGGCTGCTGGTGACGATCCTGTTCGTGCTCCTGCTCAATCCCCGCGAGTACATGACGCGGCAGGCGCTGCGCAGCGTCACCGTTCCCGCTCACTATCATGGCTGGCTCGCGGCGAAGGCGGCGCTCGTCTCCGTCGCGATGATCGCCCTGTTCTTCCTCGGCCAGCCGGTGGCGAAGGTGGCGATCTGCGCTGCGGCGCTCTTGCTGCTCACCCGCAGGATCGAACCGCGCAAGGTCTATGCCGAGATCGACGGGCCGCTTCTGCTGATGTTCGCCGGGCTCTTCGTCGTGGTTCGGGGGCTCGAGCACGCCGTTTTGACGCCTGACCTGCTGGCGCAGGCCGCCCACCTCGACCTCGGCAACACCGCGATTCTGACCGGCGTGACGGCGATCCTGTCCAACCTCGTCAGCAACGTCCCGGCGGTTCTCGTACTGAAGCCCCTCGTCGAGAATCTGCACGATCCAAAGCGCGCCTGGCTCGTCGTGGCGATGGCTTCGACGCTCGCCGGCAATTTCACGCTGCTGGGTTCCGTTGCCAACCTCATCGTCGCCGAGCGCGCAGCCAAGGACGGCATCGCCATCGATTTCTGGACATATTTCAAGGTCGGCGCGCCACTGACGATCGCCACGTTGGCAATCGGTGTTTTCCTACGGCCTTAGCGCGCAACATCCGCGTCCGACCTCATGCGTTTAGCGGCGAGTTTCTGCTCCAGTGAGGTTGCTGTTTCGCCGGGCTTGATTGGTAGAGAGCGCATCCCAAATCATGATCGCCGCGAACAGCGACGGCGCGCTCGACGCGGCGATCAACCAAACCGGATCCATGTTGCTTCCAGGAGGATATGGCTATGGCAACGTTGGCAATCGCTCCCCGCCGCGGGAGGACTGCATGATGACATCAGACGACTTTGAGAGGCCGGTCGTGATCCTGACCGGGGTCGGGCATCCGGCGGCGATCGCGTCCGCGATGGAGGCCTATATGTTCCTGGCCGACTGGCCGGTTAACAGGCGCGATCCGGTCCACGGCTTTGCGCTGAAAGCCTGCCTGGCGGCGATCCGCGGAGAAATAGAACCAGACACGGCGCGCGGCTTGTTCGCGTCCTGGGCGGAAAAGCATGATCTCCTTGCGCCCGACGTTGCTGCGTTCGCCAGCAGCCGCAAGGAGGGCTCGCGCGGCCACGCCTGAGCTAGAGCCCGGCGCCGCACTAGCGGGGCCGGGCGACTGTTGAGGCGAAGGTGTCATTGAAAGGATATGAATGTTTCGGAGCGAGAAAGTGCCGTTGTTTCGCTTGCCTCGCATCCGCCTGGACGTCAGCAAATGCGAGAAGAGATTCGTGGAGGCGCTCGAACAGAACGCTCCTAGCGGGACCGGTCGAGCCGCCAAGGCCCTCGGATGGGCCTGTGATGCGCGAACGTTATTGAGCGCGGGAGCGATCTGGTGGCTGGTCTCGCCCCCGGGGAAGCAACAAACCTCTCTGCGCTATCTCGCCGTTTTCGCCACGACGACGATTCTCCACCATGCAATCAAAAGGTTTGTCGATCAGCAGCGTCCCGATCGCGTCATTCGGCCCCCTGTAAGGCATCAACTGATCGGTAGGGCGAGCGATGCGTTTCCCTCCGGGCACGCGATGCATGCCGGCGCATTGGTATCGTTTCTGGCCGGTCCCGGGACCGGTTCGCCGCCATGGCTGCGGAGTGCCTTTGGCGCGTTGGCGCTGTCGCGTGTCCCTGCCTTGGCTCATTGGCCTTCAGGAGTCGCGGCCGGGTTTGCGGCTGGAGCCATCGTCGAAAGATCGTGGCGGCGCATTCGTCCTCTGCAATGAGCCTTCGGCCCGAGCCGGCCCCCGCAGGGAGTGGCCAATGAGAAAGAAAAATTGCAAATATTTCCTGCCTTGCGATTGCTGGAAAAGAATTTATTTGCGTCTTTGAAAGTTATCATCTAGATATAAGCGCATCGAGATTGCTTGGTTGGTTTTTGTTTTACCGCGCTCCGAGCGCGGGTTCGATGATCCCCCCCTTTCAAAATCGTTCTGAACTCGCCCGACATCCTGTCGGGGAGCGACAGAGTTTGCCAGAAGGAGGGTTATTCATGACCACCGGCACAGTGAAATGGTTCAACTCCACCAAGGGCTTCGGCTTCATCCAGCCCGACGATGGCGGTCAGGACGTGTTCGTTCATGTCTCCGCTGTCGAGCGGGCTGGCATGCGGGATCTCCGCGAAGGCCAGAAGATCGGGTTTGAGGTCGCTCGCGACAACAAGTCCGGGAAGATGGCGGCGGAGCAGCTCCAGACCGCGTAATCAGGCGATGGGTCAACGGCGACCACGGATGTACTGGCGCCTTGACCATAGCCATCGGAAAGGCCGGGCTGGTGCTCGGCCTTTTTTGCTTTCAGCCTACTTGCGCTGAACATCCAGTGCTCGACGAGAACGCAAGGAGAAGCGGCATGCTTCAACAATCCAAGCAGCGCATGACGGCGGACAATCAATTCCTCAAGCTTCAGACCAAGTCCCTGGCGAGAGGTCGGATGACATCGGAGATGGACAGCATCATCCAACAGCGCGCCGAGAACACAGCCCGTCTGCGGGGCCTCCGGCTTGCGAAGGAGGCACAATACCAGGCCATGGCTCTCGCGTTGCCGCCGGTCAAAGCCAAGCGCGCGAAGGTGTCTAAAATCTCCGCATAACCGCCCGGAACTCGGCTCGGCGGCCGTGTGTTGCGGTCTCACCGGTTCAGGTGAGAGGACATCCATGGACATTCGCGTCGGCTACCGGATCGAGATCGGTACGATCCAGGCTATTCCGGGCATCTTGCTGCTCGACCCGCATCCGAGCCGACAGCCGGATTTCGTGACTGGACCCAACGCGCGGGCCGCCTCCGTCGTCGACGGAAGCGATGTGCCCGTGGAGGAGTACACGGACGGCTTCGGCAATCTCTGTCGCAGGCTCGTCATTCCCGCAGGCGGGGCGATCCTCACCAACGATATGGTCGTCCGCGATTCCGGCATGCCCGATCAGTTCGATCCGGCGGCGGTGGAGATATGGCCCGCCGATCTGCCTTCCGACGTGATCGAATACATGCTGCCGAGCCGCTATTGCGAGGTCGACGAGCTGTCGGCCGCGGCCTGGAATCTGTTCGGGAATTTCGCGCCGGGCTGGAACAGAGTTCAGCAGATCTGCAACTACGTGAACGCGCAGATTCGCTTCGACTATCAGTGCGCGCGCAACACGAGAACAGCCGCCCAGGCTATGAGCGAGCGCGTCGGCGTCTGCCGCGACTTCACGCATCTGGCGATTGCATTGTGCCGGGCAATGAACATTCCGGCGCGCTACTGCAACGGCTTCCTCGGCGATATCGGGGTTCCCCTCGATCCGGCGCCCATGGATTACAACGCCTGGTTCGAGGCTTATCTCGGCGGGACGTGGTGGACTTTCGATGCACGCCACAACATGCCGCGCATCGGTCGCATCCTCGTGGCGCGAGGGCGCGACGCAGCCGACATCCCGATGGTCCACACCTTCGGCCCGCATGTGCTGAACCGCTTCGAGGTGATCACTGAAGAGGTGGCTGTGGACTGATCGGATCGCGCGACCCAGACGGCCGTTCCAGTCACGCGGATGCCGAATGAGAAACTGTTGACACGAGCAAACTAGCAGCCGATGCCAGCCCCATGATGACCGGTCAAATTCGCGACGTTTCCCTCACGCCCGAGCTCAACGATTTCATATCCGAGCAAGTGGCCTCTGGCGACTATGCCGATACAAGCGCGGTCGTTCGCGCAGCCTTGAAAGCCCTCGGGGATAAGCCTCGCCCTTGGACGCCGAAGGAACGCTCGACGTGGCCAGTGGCCGGCGGGGAATGCGGTGCGTTGATCCGCGATCGGGACTGGGCCGCGACCAGCCTCGGTGCCGTCGATAGCTGGCCGGTCGAAATGCGCGCGACGATCGCCAATATCGTGAACTCCCCGGTGGCCAAGGTGCTGATGTGGGGGCCCGATCACATCATGCTCTACAACGATGCCTACAGGACGATTGCCGGGGAGCGTCATCCTTCGGCTCTCGGCAGCCCGGTCGCGACGGCCTTTCCGGAAGTCTGGGATTGGAATCGCCCCATCCTGGAAGCCGGCCTGCGCGGCGAAACCGTCTCCTATAGCGACCAGCCCATCGAATTCGACAGGCCAGACGGCAGGAAAACGCTTCATCTCGACCTGTTCTATACGCCGGTCTACGAAGCCGATGGCGGCGTCGGCGGCGTCATGTGTACGATCGTCGACAACAGCGCACGTGTCGAGGCAGAACGGCGCGTCGCCGTCAGCGAAACCGAACTGCTTAGAGTCACCGACGCGCTGCCGATGCTGGTCTCCTATGTCGACCGGGAGCATGTCTATCGCTTCGCGAACATCGCCTATGAAACCTGGTTTGGGGTGTCGCCGGCGGGCATGATCGGGCGGCACGTCAGGGACGTCATCGGCGATGCCCCTTATCAGGATCGCCGAGCTGATCTCGACCGTGGGCTTGCGGGTGAGCGCTTCACCGCCGAAACGACGATGCCGCACCGCGACGGCGTAACCCGGAGGCTCGAGGTTCGATATGTGCCGCGCGTCGAGCCGGACGGTTCGATCCCTGGCGTATACGTCCTAGGAATCGATGTGCAGGAGCGCGCCCTGCGCGAAGCTGCGCTGGCCCGGAGCAACAGCCGGTTTCGGACGGCGATGGATGCCGTGCACGGGGTATTGTGGACCAACAGTCCCGATGGCCGGATGGAGGGCGAGCAGCCGGGCTGGGCCGCGCTCACCGGTCAGGCCTATGAGGAGTACCAGGGCTTCGGTTGGGCGGAGGCGGTGCACCCAGATGACCGGTCCGGATCCGTCGAAAGCTGGAACGCGGCGGTCGCGGCGAAGAGCATGTACGTTCACGAGCACCGCGTGCGCCACAGAAATGGCAGCTGGCGCAACTTCGCAATCCGGGCCTTGCCCATGCTCGATACGACCGGCGAGATCGTCGAATGGGTCGGCGTCCATACCGACATCACGCACCAGCGGGCCGCCGAAGCAGCCCTTCGCGCGCAGGCCGAGGATCTCTCCCGGCAGGTCCGGCATCGCGAGCGGGCCGAGGCGCAGCTGCGACAGCTCAACGATACTCTGGAGGCGCGCGTCATCGCAGAGATCGACGAGCGGCGCCAGGCTGAGGCCAAGCTCGCGCAAGCTCAGAAGATGGAGACGGTCGGCAAACTGACAGGGGGCGTCGCGCACGACTTCAACAACTTGCTTCAGGTCGTGGCTGGCAACCTGCAACTTCTCGCCAAGGACATCGCCGGCAACGAGCGCGCCGAGCGACGCGTCACCAACGCGATGGCCGGCGTCTCCCGCGGGTCCAAGCTCGCCTCTCAGCTTCTCGCCTTCGGCCGCCGCCAGGCGCTCGAACCCAAGGTCGTCAATGTCAGCCGCTTCGTGCGCGGTATGGACGATATGCTGCGCCGCGCGCTCGGCGAGGCGATCGAGATCGAGACCGTGGTCGGCGGCGGCTTGTGGAACACGTTCATCGACCCCGCCCAGATCGAGAACGCCTTGCTCAATCTCGCAATCAATGCCCGTGACGCGATGGAGGGCCAGGGCAAGCTCACCATCGAACTCGCCAACACCATGCTGGACGATGCCTATGTCCGCGCCCATGACGAAGTCACGGCGGGGCAGTATGTCATGCTCGCCGTCACCGACACGGGCAGCGGCATGGCGCCCGAGATCATCGACAAGGTGTTCGAGCCATTCTTCTCGACGAAGGGCGAGGGTAAAGGTTCGGGCCTGGGCCTCTCCATGGTCTATGGCTTCGTCAAACAGTCGGGCGGCCATGTGAAGATCTATTCCGAGGTTGGGCATGGCACGACGATCAAACTCTATCTACCCCGCGCGTTGGAGAGCGAGGATGTAGAGGTCGCGGTCGATACCGGACCCGTGGCGGGCGGAACCGAGACGGTGCTGGTGGTCGAGGACGACGAGGAGGTCCGCGCGACTGTCGTCGAGCTACTCGCCGATCTGGGCTACCGCGTCCTCAAGGCCGTCGATGCCGCGAGCGCGCTGAATGTGATCGAGAGCGGCATTCCCATCGACATACTCTTCACGGATGTGGTGATGCCCGGCTCGTTGAAGAGCCCCGAGCTGGCGCGAAAAGCGCGCGAGCGCCTTCCGAACATCGCTGTGCTGTTCACCTCCGGCTACACCGAGAACTCGATCGTCCATGGGGGAAAGCTCGATACGGGCGTCGAGCTGCTTTCGAAGCCGTACACGCGCGAAGCGCTGGCGCGGAAGTTCAGGCATGTGCTTGCAAAACCAGCAGCAACGTAACGCCGCCGCGGCGCACCAACGCCCTCAGGAGAGCGCTGCGGTGCCGGCGCCGACCGTTGCCGATGCACGACGTACCGTGCTGCTCGTCGAGGACGACGCGCTGATCCGGATGAACACCGCTGAAATCCTGGAGGATGGTGGGTTTATCGTCGTCGATGCAGGGAGCGCGGAAGAAGCGATGGCGGCGCTCCAGACTGCTCCGGTCGACATCCTCGTCACCGACATCAACCTCCCGGGAGCGTCGGGAACGGAGCTCGCGGCGAGAGCGCGAGAGCTGCGGCCGCAGGTCGTCGTTGTCTTCGCGACGGGTGACGCCTCGACGGTTGGCAAGGATGATCAGGCGTCAATTCTCGTGAAGCCTTATGCCGAGCACACGTTGCTGTCGCTGCTGGGCACAGCTTCGTCCTCAGCACCTGCCCCGCTGGTCAACAAGACGGACGCCGATCAAGCGTAGCGGCCATCGGCCGCCCGTCTTGCGCAGTGGCGACACAAAAAAGCGAGCTACCTTTCGGTAGCTCGCTTTGCGTACAATCGGTGGTGATCAAGCCTTATCGACGACCTTCTTCACCGCTTCCTTACCTTTGCCGAGCGCCTGCTGTGCCTCGCCCTTGCGCTCCTGAGCAATGCCCTCGGCCTGAAGGCCTGGCTTGTCCAGCGCCTTGCCGGCGGCCTGCTTGACGTTGCCGGCGGCCTCGTTGGCCATACCCTTGATCTTGTCCATGGTACTGCCCATTGGAATGTTCCCTGTCGACTGAGCTGGCCGCTCGATGGCGGCGTCGACGGGCATAACGGTTACGCTTGTTACAGGTTCCTATGCGACCTGGAGCATCACGCCTTCGTCATCGCTGGTTCTTCGCTCGCGGTCGGAATTTTTTCCATGATCCGTATTCGCTTAACCAACGATCCCTGAGGGGCGGAGCCGATGCCGAGATTCAGGATCTCGACGGATTGGGCAGCAGCGGGAAGCGCATGACCTACCTCTTGAGTTCCTGATGTTTAAGCCACGCGGTAATTTCGTCGATGCGAGAGAGGAGAGAAATCCACCGCACGGCAGCCAACGAATCTCTCATAGCAAAAAGAACGGAATGGTCTCGGAACTTGGTGACCTCTCCTGCCGTTCGGCATCCGGGGGGCGGAGATTGCTGCGATGCCGACCTACAATGTACGCTTGGATGTCGGCGAAGGGTTGGACCGGGAAGAGCCGATGGAATTCCGCGACGCACAGGCGGCCCGCCGTGATGCACAGATCGCAATGACGGAGATGGCCCGTGATCATATCCCTGGAAAGCGCAAGGCTCATTTGGCTGTCGAGCTAGACGACGACAAAGGCGCTGCCATCTATCGCGCGAAACTCGAATTCAGCGGTTACGACGGCGAAGAGCCGGAGACGGACCCAGAGCAGCAGCTTCCGAACGGATCATGTGAGTGAGCAAACCAATCGCGTTGATCGTAGAAGACGAGCCTTTGCTGATGATCCACGCGGTGGATATCGTCGAAAGCGCGGGGTTCGAGGTTCTGGAGGCAGCCAACGCGGACGAGGCGGTAGCCGTCTTGGAAAGCCGCGGCGATATCCGTGTCGTCATCACCGACGTGCAGATGCCCGGCAGCATGGATGGGGTCAAGCTGGCCAATGCCGTGCGCGATCGATGGCCGCCGATCCTGATCATTGTCGTGTCCGGTCACCACAAGCTGCAGGCGGGCGAATTGCCGGACGACGTAACTTTCCTGACCAAGCCCTATTCCGAGCGCCAGATGCACCAGGCGCTGTCGCTGATCGGTTAGTCTAAGGATGAGCTGATATTGCGCCGGAAGAGCTCCTCGTCGTCCGGCGTGCCGCTGATCTTGTCCTGATCAGGGAGCGGCGCTTCGAGCGTGAAGACGACGCCTGAAGGCAGGTAGCTTAGCGAGCCCTTGCCATTCAGTTCGGCCGTCAGCACCTTCTCGATGAGCCGGGTGCCGAAGCCGCGGCGTGTGGGCTTGCCAGTGACCACAGGCCCGCCGACCTCTTGCCAGCGGAACTCGATCACCTTCGAGCCGGCGTGATCAGCGACGTGCCAATCGATGACGACATGCCCGTCTGGCACCGACAACGCGCCGTACTTCGCCGCGTTGGTCGACAGTTCGTGCAAGGCCAGCACCATCGCCATGGCGGCGCGCGGCGGCAGGCTGATAGCTGGACCGCCGACGCGAAAGGGCTTGGCGCCAGGGACGTCGAAGGATTCGATGGCACTCGCGACAACCTCTGCGATGGTCGCGCTCTGCCATTCCTCACGGGTGAGCAGATCGTGAGCCGATGCCAGCGACTGCATGCGGGCTGTGAGGACCTCCGTCGCCTCTTTGAGCGAGCCCGCGTTACGCAGGGTCTGCGTCGCGATGGACTGAATGGTCGCCATCGAGTTCTTGACGCGATGCTTCAACTCAGCGGTGAGCAGCAGCCGCTGTTCCTCGTTGCGGCGACTTTCGGTGATATCGAGGGTGACACCGGCCATGCTGAGCGGCTTGCCCTCCGCGGAATAATAGGGCCGTGCGCGTGCCATGATCCAGCGGGTCTCGCCGGAGGGCGTCTCGATCCTGTACTCGTGCTCGTAGTCGTGATGGTTCTCGATTGCGTCCTTGACCGATTGCTGCATGCGCGGACGCTCTGCCGGCAGGATCGTCGCAATGAGGTCCTGATAGGTGAGAGGCTCGTTAGGCTCGCGCCCGAAATTGCGCTTGCAGATGTCCGAGCAGGTCAGCCGCATATCGGTGAGGTCGAGCGTCCATGAGCCGAGGCGGGCGGCCTGGATCGTAAACTTCAGGCGTTCCTCGGAAAGCCTGAGCTCGCGGGTGCGGCGTTCGACCTCCTTCTCCAGCTTGTCATACTCGCGCTGAAGCCGCACCAAGCGGTCGCGCTCCAGCGTGACGTCGAACTGCGACGCGAAGAAATAGGTCAGATGACCGTCACCGTCGAAGACTGGCGAGATCAGCACGCGATTGTAGAAGCGCGAGCCATCCTTCCGGTGATTGATAATGTCCATCTCAATCTGCGAACGGCGTGCGATGGCGTCCCGCAGCTTCGCGACGTCCTTTGGATCAGTCTCTGGTCCTTGGAGGAACCGACAGTTTCGACCTAAAACTTCCTCGCGCGTGTAGCCGGTCAGACGCGTGAAGGAATCGTTGGCGAATACGATCGGATTGTCGGGCTGGTTAGGATCGGTGATCAACATCGGCATCCGCGTCGCGCGAACGGCAGATGCGAAGGGGTCCGACGACTTGCCGACCTTCTCGATCTCACTCTCGATCCGGTCGTGCTCGGTCTCGGCGGTCATAGTGTCGTTGATCTCCTGACGTGCCTCATAGCCCAAGGCAAGTGCGGTGGTCATGTCATTTGCTGCGTGACGCAGCCGCATATTGCTGTAGCGAGATGGCAACTCTCTCGGCCTCGCCGAGTTCAATCGCTGATTCGTCAAACAGGCCGTACATCCTTATGGATGCGACGCTAACTCAGATTACAGATCAGAATGAACTCCGCCGAACGCGAAGCCCGTTTCATGCGCAGTCTCCTTGCTGCGTCCGACGATTGCATCAAGGTCCTCGATCTTGACGGCAAGCTGACCTTCATGAGCGAGGGCGGCCAGCGCGTGATGGAGGTCAGCGACTTCAACGCGCTTTCGGGTTGCCCGTGGCCGGACTTCTGGGCCGATGCCGGGAACGCCGAAGCCAGGCACGCGATCGCTGAGGCTCAGGCCGGTCGAAGCTATCGCTTCCAGGGTGCAGCGAACACCGCGGCCGGCAATCCCCGATATTGGGATGTGAAGGTCTCTCCGATCATCGGCCCCGATGGCAATCCTGAGCGGATCCTCTCCGTGTCCCGCGACATCACCGAGTTGAAGGCCGCCGAAGATCGCTTGCTGCTGCTCGCGCAGGAACTCAAACACCGGATGAAGAACACGATCGCCATGATCCAGGCGATCGCGGGCCGACACTGCGCGGTGATAACATCCCTTTAGCTGCCCGCGAGGCCTTCAACGACCGGATCCGCGTTCTCGCCGACGCCCAGGATTTGCTGATGCCGTCAGCTTGGGCGCGCGGTCCGATTCGCGGCGTTGTCGAACGTGCTGTCGCGCCACACGGTCTGGACAGGTTTGATATCGTCGGGCCGCAACGAGATATCGCTTCGAAATGCGCCGTCGCCTTGGCCCTGGCCCTGCATGAGATGGCGACGAATTCGGTCAAGTACGGCGCGCTCCGTGCAGACGGACGCGTCCACGTAGAATGGTCGGTCGACGACGAATTTCGCTTTACTTGGGCGGAAGCCGGAGGCCCGAAGGTCCAAGAGCCGACCCGTAAGGCTTCGGCTCACGCATGATCGAGCGAGTGCTGGCGAGCTATTTCCGTGGCACGGGCGGCGTTGAGTATAGGCCGGAAGGCCTGGTGTTCACACTCGTTGCTCCACTCGACGCGCTCGACGACGAGAGCTGATTACGAGAACGCCCTAGCAACGAGGAAATACGCGCTTATAGCGATACCGCGAGGCCGGGGAGGCTTGGAACACGATGGACGACGCGGCGCTTACCCGTCTGCGCGGCTCATCTCCAAACTGAAGTGCTTTAAACCAAAAGCTCCGGACGTCCGTTCTTGGCCGGCCTTTTTCTTTGCGGCGCGGCGCACATTGAATTGCCAGTAAGCAGAAGTTCTAGACGTCGGCTATGGGCCAATAGCGGTAGTTCCAGGCGTCTCTGCTGAAGGCTCTTGACCGTACCCAAACGGCATGCACCTTTTTGGTCACGGATGAGCTTGGTCAGTGTGATCGTCGCTAGTGCGGCTCGTATCTCGCAAGCCCGTGTCGCCATAATCAGCGGCCTAATGCGAAGCTATGCGCGTCGTCGGCCCCATTGATAAGAGGCAACCTTGCCTGGGGCGCTCTCCATCATCGGATTGACGCGGCCGGACGAATCGCGGTGACTAGGTGCACGGTTGAGCTTGGTC
Source organism: Allobosea sp. FW305-C-101 (assembly GCF_058783685.1). Lineage (NCBI taxonomy): Bacteria > Pseudomonadati > Pseudomonadota > Alphaproteobacteria > Hyphomicrobiales > Alloboseaceae > Allobosea > Allobosea sp. FW305-C-101. The sequence goes on from NZ_JBYSYT010000002.1 coordinate 524,710, forward strand.
AGTGTGATCGCCGCTCCGGCGGAGTTGTATCTCGCAAGCCCGTGGCGCTGCGCAGCGACCTAGTGCGAAGCTTTGTCTAAATCGGAAGCCATCCAGGGCGAACGCTACTTACGCGCTGACTGCCCCGCTCGCGAAGGCTTCACTCGCGCTGCGGTTTTCCCAATGTGTGATCGTTGCTTCAGCAGCTTGTATCTCGTGGGCCCGCGTTGCCGCCGGTGGCAACCAAATGCGAAGCTTTGACCCTATTCCGCCGATATCCACAGTTTGGCATGCCGCCAGGTTGACGGCTGGCGCCAGAGCTGCCGAAATACGAGTGCGGTTTTCCTGGTAGTTTGATCGTTGCCTCGGCAGCTTGTATCTCACGGGCCCCGCGTCGCGCTATTTCGTGACGAAGTGCGAAGCTTTGCCCAGACCGAGACGCTTCCACAGCCATGTCGTCTGATCGGTTGACACCGATTGGCGTGACCGAGTCAGATGAGACACGGTTATTTCGGTAGCTTGATCGTCGCTTCGGCGAAGTTGTATCTCACGGAACCCGCGTCGTCTCGCCAGCGACCAAGTGCGAAGCTATGCCCTCATCCGGATACCGCTGGGGGGTGTCAAAAGTGCCCGCATGTTCGAGGCGCCGCACCGGATGCCTTCTCATGCGGAGTTTTTTTCTTCGCGATGAGTTTTTCGCGCCGACGAAAGAAAACAAATCAACTTCGGCGCTGCTTTCTGACTGCCAGCGCCGACCAGTCGGTCGAGACCCGTCTAGAGACTCTGCCAGCTGAACCTAGCGTCTGATCCGAGTTGGTGTTCGCCCGCTGCCTTCGGCCAGCGGGTTTTTTGCGTGGCGTATGATCCGGGCATTGTGCGCCCGGCCGCTTAACGGCCTGGCGGCCGCAGCTCTGCGTCGCCCGTCTTTCCGAACCTGACCGATCTCGCACGGCATCGGCCGATTGCGAGCGCGGCCATCCAGCCTCTGACCGATTCTCCGGGCGGAGCGCTTGCCTGCATCCATTTTTACGAGGAACAAAGCCCATGCCAGGGCCTATCTCTGCTGTGCCTCGGTCGTTCGCGTCCGGGTCGCAGAACTATGCCTGCGCGCGGAGCGAGCGATGAGCGTGCATCTCATCGCTCGCATCCTCGATGCGGACATCCCGTCACAGACGACCAAGCTGGTACTGCTGAAGCTCGCCAGACATGCTTCGCACAATGGGCGCAGGATCTTCCCGTCTGTCCGAGCTATCGCACAGGCCGCCCAATGCTCAACTCGACAAGCGCAGCGGGTTCTGGGCGCGCTTCGAGATCTTGGGATCCTGGCGTGCCTCAAGGAAGGCGGGCACGGCCCTCGGGACACCTCCCAATATGCCTTTGCGCTGCCGGCTCTCGAAGTCCTGATCGACTGCGGATGGGATGAGTTTGCGGCCAGGTCTGCGTGCGGTGCAGGACAACCCGCTAGCGAAGGTCTCCTGGTGTCCGCAGATAAGGGTGACGCCATGATGTCACCCTTGGCCGAGCTAAGGGTGACATTGGGAGGCGCTAAGGGTGACATCTGGTGTCGCCCGAATAGCCAAGAAGAAGGGTCAAACTCTGAGAAAGAGCGCGCCCAAGCTGAGAGCAGCATTCCAGAGGCCAACTCGCACTCGGGTTGCCATGCGCGGCATGCATGCGATCAGCAGTTCGAGACGTTTCTCGCCGCTTGGCCCGATCGCGGCGCTTCAAACCGCTCACGCTCGCTGAGTGCCTGGCGAGCGCTCTCTCCGGAGGAGCAACAGGCAGCGTTCGACGGCATCGAGCTCTTCCAGGCGGCCTGGAAGGCAGCCGGGCGCACCTACGCGGTGTCGGCGCAGAGCTACCTTGTCGAACGGCGCTGGGAGCTCACGGCGCCCACCCAAACCGGAACTGAAGCGGCCCACATCGTGGCGCCGTGGTCGCAGCCCTGGTGGCAAGTCGTGTTGCACCGGCTGCTGTCGGGCACGAAGGCTACGTTCGTGTTTGCGGAGGCTCGGGCCGGCCGCGGACTGACCGTCCGCGGCGACGAGCTGGCTGCCGCTGCAGCGGCGCTGCCCGGGCTGTTTGCGGTCGGGCTCGATAGCGCCGAAGCCGAGGCCTGGCGTGCCTGGCTGGTCAGCCGCGGCATCCGCCTGCCAGATCCGGGCGAGCCGTTCGACCTGTTCGTGCCATCGCATACGCCGTCCGGCTCAGGGGCGCGCCGATGACCGCCCCCAAGAACGAGCTGACACTGGCACGCCTCGAGCCGGTGATCCTGCACCTGGCACAGTGCGTGGTCGCCCATGGCCCCCGCTTTGCGCCCTTCCTCGAAAAGCTACTGGCCGAGCGTGATCGCCTCGAAGGGCTGCAGGACCCGATCGCAAAGGCCCAGGCCATCATCGCCAGCGCGGGCAGCAAGAGCGCTCTGAGGCCGGCTATGCGCCGGCGCTCCTGAACGCGATCCTCTCCAGCCACTCCCGCTTCTGCTGCAGGCTTGGGCCGGCGCCGTATTTTGGGCGGCTGTACTTGTGGCCCATCAGCGCAGCAATGACCTTCTCCGGCGCCTCGACCGCTGTCAGCCGATCCTCGAAAGTGTGCCGCAGCGAGTAGAGCGAGTGCTGCGGGCTCGGTCGCAGGTTGCGTTCGCTCATCCCCCGGTTGACCAGCGCAGAGAGTCCAGCGTTACGATCGCGATATCGCGGAAACCCGTCTGGATGCCGGCGCATCGCCGCAAGTGCGACGCCGACCAGTGGAACCGTCCGGCGCGACTGGTCCGTCTTCATGCGCCGTCCATCCGGCTCGACCGAGACATGCGGAACAGCATGATCAAGCTTGATCGTCGTAGCCGCCAGGTTGACCGCCTCCGATATCCGCAGGCCTGTATCGGCGATCAGCGCGACGATGGCTTGCGCTTCCGAGTTGAGGTCTCCGAAGGCGCCCGGTCGCAGCAAGGTGTCCTGCACGAAGCTCGCCTCGAAGGCGGCACGCGAGGCTGTGACCTCGCCCTCGATGCGCAGTTCGGCGAAGACGGGGCTGAGCCCAAGGCGGCTCTTGGTGTTCAGCACCCGCCACATCTTGTTAAGATGGCCGATCGACTTGTTCGCGGTGCCGATCTCGACCTTGCCGGCCAGGACCCGTTCCTGCCAGTGATCGCGAAAATCCAGCGCGTCGTTGCGCGTGACCTCCTCGAGCGGCTTGTCGCCGATCAACTCGATTAGCAGGTCGATCGCGTGCTTCTTGGCATTGCGCCAGCGGCGCTTCTGCTCGGCCGACAGGTCGGCGAGCGAAGCCCGCTGCAGATGCTCGTACTCATCGAACACGCCCGACAGCCGCAGGGCTGGCGGCGCGACCAGCCCCAGTACCGCATCGGTCGCGGGCGTCTCCGGAGACAGGCCCCTGGCCATGATCGCCTCGACCCGCGCGACGATCTCAGCCGGCTCGCTCTCGACCAGCTTCTCTGCCGGCACATAGTCGAAGCCGAGCGCACGGGTGAATTGCCGAGCCGCTTCGAAGCGCCGCCGGGCGTCTTCGCCCTGCCCCAAGAACAGGTCGCGCCAATAGGCCTCATGCTCGGCGTTGATCTTCGCCGCCGCCTTGCGGGCGCTGTAGCCGCGCGGATCGTCCGCCACACGGATGCGCGTCGATTGCTTGACGATGCCGCGCGAGTCGAACGCCGTGAAAGCCGCCGGCACCCGCCGGACATAGTGCCACCACCCGTCACGCTTCCCAAGGAAATCCGACACTAGCGCACACCGTTACACGAAATGTTGTACGCAATGTTGCGCGGAAAGACGGCAAAACGTCAAGCAGAGACGGCACTAACGCAAAACATCAATGAGTTGGAGCGGGGGCGGTGGCGGACAGGGAGGGATTTGAACCCCCGATACCCTTGCAGGTATGCCGCATTTCGAGTGCGGTGCATTCAACCACTCTGCCACCTGTCCGCGGTCGCCTTCGGTCGAAGCGAGGCGGTTACTACACAAGCAGCGCCCGGGGGGCAAGCCTCTCCGGCATGAGAATTCCACTCTTCACAGCCGCTTTCGCTTGACCTCTCCCGGCCTTGCGACTATCGAGCACCGTCCGGCGTGGGGAAACCCGCGCCTGATCTCTTTTGGCATGTGCGCTGCGTCGCATGCCTGTAGGAGCAAGCCAGACCACGCAATCGACTGCCAAAAAGCCGTCCCACGGGCTTCCATCCGGAAGCCACGACAGGACGGGGCCGAACATGGAGGACAAAATGTTCGCAGTCATCAAGACCGGCGGGAAGCAGTTCCGCGTCACTGCCAACGACAAGATCACCGCTGCCAAGATCGAGGGCAACGCCGGCGACACCGTCGCGTTCGACTCGGTGCTGATGCTCACCGAAGGCGAGAAGACCACGCTCGACGCCAAGGCCCTTTCCGAGATCACCGTCGTCGGTGAGATCGTCGAGCAGGCCCGTGGCGAGAAGGTCATCGCCTTCAAGAAGCGCCGCCGCCAGAACTCCAAGCGCAAGCGCGGCTTCCGCGCCGAGCTGACCGTCATCCGGATCACCGACATCCTCACCGGCGGCAAGAAGCCGGAGATGAAGAAGGCCGATGCCGCCGCTGCCCCGGTCGCCGCCAAGGCGAAGGCTGCGCCGAAGGCCGCCAAGGCCGAGGCCGGCGAGGAGGCTGAGAAGCCGAAGAAGGCCGCGGCCAAGAAGGCCCCTGCCAAGAAGGCCAAGGACGAGGCGTCCGAGGCCTGAGACCGGGTTTCCCGGCGCAGATAATCCGCGCCGGATCACCATTGCCGAGGCTTTTGTCCCGGGCTGTCGCTCCTGACAGAATGGTGTTCCGGCATTTCGTATCCGAGACGGGTGGCTTTCGCCGCCGATTCGGGTTAGAGAGACACGACAGTTTTTGAGGTAGGGCGTTATGGCTCACAAAAAGGCAGGCGGCTCGTCGCGTAACGGCCGTGATTCTGAAAGCAAGCGCCTCGGCGTGAAGAAGTTCGGCGACCAGGCGGTCGTTTCCGGCAACATCATTATTCGTCAGCGCGGCACCAAGTGGCATGCCGGCGCCAATGTCGGCATGGGCAAAGACCATACCCTCTTTGCGACGACGAATGGCCGAGTCCGATTCACGACGAAACTCGGCCGAGCTTTCGTGAACGTAGTCCCGGCCCAAGAGGCCGCAGAGTAAAAGGCGGATAGGGAAATCTCTCGATCCGCCGGTTCCATCGAACCGAACGGATCAAGGGTTAAAAGGCCCGAATAGGGTCTCCCGAAGGTCAGCGAAGGGGAGATGGGACCAAAGTCCCAGCTCCCTTTTTTCGTTTGCGCCGACGGAGAGACAAGATGTTCCCCGAACTGACCCGCGACGATGTCTTCCGGCTCGAGACCCGCCGTCTCTGGCTGCGTTGGCCCCGTATGGCCGATGCCAATGCCATCCTGCGCCTTGCCGGTGAAAAGGCGGTGGCGGAGATGACGGCATCGATTCCCCATCCCTACCCGTCCCAGGCGGTCGAGCCCTTCGTCTTCAGCGCCCGAAAGGGCAATGCCCTGGGCGAGCATCTCGTGCTGGCGATCACGCCCCGTTCGAAGCCGAACGAGCTGATCGGCATGATCGGCGCGCACAAGCAGGCCTCGGGCGTGCCCTTCATCGGCTACTGGCTCGGCACCCCGCATTGGGGCAAGGGCTACGCGACCGAAGCGGTGCAGGGCCTGATCGACAGCCTGTTCTCGCTGATCGACCTGGCCGCGATCGAGGCGGATACCCGCGTCATCAACCCGGCTTCGCGGCGGGTTCTGGAGAAGTCCGGCTTCCGGGCCGAGGGCTCCTTCCTGAAGTCGCTGCCGGCGCGCGGCGGGCTGTTCCCCTGCGAGCAGTTCCGGCTCGACCGCTCGACCTGGTCTGCGCTCAAGAGCTGGAGCGCCAGCGGCTGGGCCCATGCGCCGGAGCTGGAACCGGAGGAGGAACCCGCGCGCGGCCAGCCGGCGCTGGGCATGCCCTCGCGCCGCCAGCAGGAACAGGCCGAGCCCTGCCCGGCCTGAGCATTCCCGCACCGGAAACCAAGCGATCTTGAGGGGTGGCGGTCATTGACCGCCACCCCTTTTCACTGTGGGAAGGTCCGGGCTCGTTAAAATGCAAGCCAAACCGGTCATCTTTGCTGAAAACCCCGGCTGCTAGCCGTGGCGCACTCTGGAGGAAACGGAGTGTGCCTTGTGAAAGCCAAGACGACGCAGATTCGAGAATTTATCGGTTCTTCCTTGCTGGCCCAGGCCTTTGCCGGCTGCTTTGTGGCTACCCACGTCCCGATCATCTCCATCGCGGCCTATGTCGCGTCCGGTGCGGCGATCAGCGCCCAGGCTATCCTGGTCATCATCCTGCTGGCGACGATCGTCGGAACCGCCTTTGCCTTCATCGTGATGCGGCATCTGCTGCTGCCGGTCAGCGAGCTCGCACGCGGGCTCAAGAGCTACCGGATCGAAGGCCGCATCCCGCGCCTCGTCAAGCAGCGCAACGACGACGTCGGGCGCATGACCGACGAGGTTCGTGCCCTCATCAACACGTTGGAGGAGAAACTGAACCACCTGAAGCGGCAGGCCTTCTCGGACACGCTGACCGGGCTCGGCAACCGCCGCTGGCTGGCCGAAGTGGTCGGCTCCGAGATCGCGCGCTCGCGCCGCGAGCAAAAGCCGCTCTCGGTCATCGTGCTCGATATCGACCACTTCAAGAGCATCAACGACGCGTTCGGTCATGATGCCGGCGATGAGGTCCTCGTCGCCATCGCCGAGACCATGAAGCGCGTGCTGCGTCCCTATGATCTGGTGGCGCGCCTCGGCGGCGAGGAATTCTGCGCCTTCCTGCCGGGGACGGGCTTGAAGGAAGCCGTGCAGATCGCCGAGCGCTTGCGCGCTGCGATCGCGGAGCTGCGGATCGAGACGCTCAGGGGCCGGCACGTCACCGCGAGCTTCGGCGTGCATGAGGCCCATCTCGTGCGCGAGCAGTTCAAGGACATGCTGCGCATCGCCGACGAATATCTCTATCAGGCCAAGGGCGACGGCCGGAACCGGGTGCAGACCATCGAGGCCCGCCCGGCGGTGATCCAGACCGCGCCGGCCACCGCCAGCCCGCCCGACGCCTGACGGGTGGAAAGCGTCCCAAACGAAAAGGGCGGCCTCACCGGCCGCCCTTTTTATTGAATCACTTCACGAAGGTGCCGTGCAATTCGTCCTCGATATGCACGCGGATGATCTCCTCGAAATTCGCCTCCGACTTGAAGCCGAGCGCGAGCGCCCGCTGCGGATTGAAGTTCCGCGGCCAACCGGCGACGATCTTGTCGATCACAGGATCGGTCTCGCGGCGAATGCGCTTCACCACATTCTCGCCCGCAACCTTGCGCAGGGTCTCGATCTGCTCGGCGACGGTGCAGGAATAGCCCGGCATGGTCAGCACCCGGCGCGGGCCGATCGCGGCGGTATCCATCGTCGCCGCATGGACGAGGAAGCCGACGGCCGAGCGCGGGCTCGCATGCCAGTGGCGCACCTGGTCGGAAACCGGCAGCACCGCTTCCTCGCCGTTCAGCGGCTCGCGGATGATGTTGGAGAAGAAGCCCGAGGCCGCCTTGTTCGGCTTGCCCGGCCGCACGCAGATCGTCGGCAGGCGGATGCCGACACCGTCGAAGAAGCCGCGCCGCGAATAGTCGCTGAGCAGCAACTCGCCGATCGCCTTCTGCGTGCCATAGCTGGTCAAGGGCGTGGTGAAGAACTCGTCCTCGATCTTGTCGTGGAACGGCGCGCCGAACACCGCGACCGACGAGGTGAAGACCAGGCGCGGCGTGTAGCCTTCCGCATGGCGGATCGCCTCGAAGAGATAGCGCGTGCCGTCGAGATTGATCCGGTAGCCCTTGTCGAAATCGGCCTCGGCCTCGCCCGAGACCACCGCCGCGAGATGGATGATCACCTCCGGCCGGGTCGCGATCAGCTTCTCGGATTCGCCGTGGATCGAGAGATCGGAGACCACCGCCTCGAAATCGAAGGGCGCGGCCAGCGGCGGCGCAGCGACGACGACGTCCTGCGCGGTCACGCGGGTCACCGGCTTGCCGCCAAGCTGGCCGTCGCGCGCCAGCCGCTCGATGAACTTGCGCCCGACCATGCCGGCGCCGCCGAGAACGAGAATATGCATCGGTTCTGTCCTGAAGGTTTGCTCTGAGGTTTCGTCAGTTCGGAAGATGGCCGCCGAGATCGTCTTCGATATGGACGCGAATGATCTCGTCGAAATCGCGTTCCGCCGCGAAGCCGAGGGCCAGCGCGCGCTTGGCGTCGAAACGGGTCGGCCAGCCCGCGACGATCGCGGCGGAAGCCGGGTCGGGCGCTCGCCGGATCAGCTTCACCGCCCTGTCTCCGGCGATGCGCCGGAGCGCCTCGATCTGCTCGCCGACGGTGACGCAGACACCCGGCATGGTCAGATTGACGCGCGGGCCGAGCTGTTCGCGCGAGAGGCCGGCGGCATGGATTAGGAAACCGACGGCCGAGCGCGGGCTGGCATGGGTGAAGAGCACCTCGTCGCTGACCGGCAAGAGCGCTTCCACCCCCTGCAGCGGCTCGCGGATGATGCCGGAGAAGAAGCCGCCGGCCGAGGCATTGGGCTTGCCCGGCCTGACCACGATCGAGGGAAAGCGGATGCCGACGCCCTCGACGAAACCGCGCCGCGAATAGTCGGCCAGCAGCAATTCGCCGATCGCCTTCTGCGTGCCATAGCTGGTCAGGGGCGTGACGTGGAACTCGTCCGAGATCGACGGCGGGAACGGCGCGCCGAAAATGCCGCTGGAGCTGGTGAAGACAAGCTTTGGAACGTAGCCCGCACCGCCCTCGTGCCGGATCGCCTCCAGCAGGTTCAGCATGCCGTCGAGATTGACGCGATAGCCCTTGTCGAAATCGCGCTCGGCCTCGCCGGAAATGATCGCGGCGAGATGGAAGATCAGGTCCGGCCGGAGTGCCGCCAGTTCCTTGGCGACGGCGGCATCGCCGGCATCCTCGACGCGGATCGTCGCGCGCCCGGCAAGCTCAGCTGGCAGCGAGGCGGAAACCACATCGGTTAGCGTCAGCCTGTCGATCGCCCGGCCGGCGCATTGGCCTTCGCGGGCCAGACGCTCCGCCAGCCTGCGGCCGACCATGCCGGCCGCACCCGTGATCAGGACATGCATGACCTCTCCCTGTCCGGTTCGCGTCTCGGGTCGCTCTTGATGGCAACCGCATCAGCAGAATGGAGGGCGCAAGCGCCCTCCATTCCGAAGTCAGGCTTCAGAGCGCGAAGCCGCCATCGGCCAGATGAATCTGGCCGGTGGTGTAGCTCGACTCGTCCGCCGCGAGATAAACCGCGAGCCAGGCGATCTCCTCGGCCGTGCCGAGCCGCGCCATGGGCTGGCGATCAATGAAGGCCTGCCGGGCGGCGGCTTCGGTCGTCTTCGTCGCCTGGGCGAGGTCCTTGATGCGCTGGTCGAGCGAGGGCGACTGGATCGTGCCCGGGCAGATCGCGTTCGCGCGCACGCCCTTCTTGATGTAGTCGGCCGCGACCGCCTTGGTCAGGCCGATCACCGCCGCCTTGGTCGCGCCATAGGCGTAGCGGTTCGGGATGCCGCGCACCGAGCCGGCGCCCGACGCGATATTGACGATCGAGCCCGAGCCCTTCGCCAGCATGGCGGGCAGAAAGGCCTGGATCGTGCGATGCATCGACTTGACGTTGAGGTCGAAGGAGAAATCCCAGGCCTTGTCGTCGGTATCGAGCACCGTGCCGTGATGGACGAAGCCGGCGGCATTCACGAGGATGTCGACGGGGCCGACCTTCTCGGCGAAGGCATTGACCGCCTTGCTGGAAAGCACGTCGAGCTTACGCTTCTTCGCCTTCGGAATGCCTTCCAGCAGGGCGACATCCTTGTCGGTCGCCCAGACGGTGGCGCCCTCGGCGACGAAGGCCTCGGCGATGGCCCGGCCGATCCCCTGCCCTGCGGCGGTGACAACCGCGACCTTGCCCTTCAAACGTCCTGCCATGCCCGTTTCCTCTTTCAGCCGGCTTTTGCGAAGGTCTTGCGCATATGGGTCAGCCGCCGGTCGGCCATGTCCTCATGATGCGTGATGGAAAAGCCCAGCCGCTCGTACCAGCCGATGCGCTGGGTCAGCTTGGCATGGGTGTAGAGATGCACCGAAGCATAGCCGAGCGCTTGCGCCCGCTCCTCGGCGAAGGCCATCAGCGCCGCTCCGAGCCTGCGCCCGCCGGCCTCCGGCGCCACGGCGACGCTCCAGACGGTGAAGTCTTCCGGCTCGATATCGAGCACCAGCGCGGCTTCCAGCTGGCCATCCTCGCCTTCCGCGAGCCAGACCTCGTGCTCGGCGACGACCTGCGTGTAATCGGCTATGCGCGGCAGCGAGGGCACGCCGATGATGCTCTCGTTCGGCGTATAGGCGGCGTTCTTAAGGGCGAGGATCGCCGGGATATCGGCAAGCCCGGCCCGGCGCAGCGCGACCGCCCCGACATGGCCCCCGGTCTGGTTGAAGGCGCCGAGCGAGAGCTTCTGCTGGCCCTGCGCGTCGAAATTGGACGGCGCCAGCCAACGCCGGAAGGCCTGGGCCCGCACCGGCCATTCACCATCGAGGATCGAGAACCAGGCGGTGTCGCGATTGGCGCCCTTCACCACCATGTGCTGGCGGAACAGGCCCTCATACAGGAAGCCGAAGCGCAGGGCGGCGCGCTTGGAAGGCTCGTTCCGGTTGTTGCACTTCCACTCGTAGCGGCGATAGCCGAGCGAGAAGCCGTAATCGCCGACGAGATAGATCGCCTCGGTCGCCGCCCGCGTGCGCTGCAGCGCCGGCGAATAGGTGATCCAGCCGACCTCGAACACGCCGTGTTCGGGCCGGATCTCCATGATCCAGAGATGGCCCTTGGCCTTGCCGTCGGCCTTGTCGATCACGGCAAGCGGCACGATCCCGGCCTTGGCGACCATCGAATCGAGCAGCGTGCGATATTCGTCCTTGCTCTTCGGCGGCGCGGCCGGGAGCCAGGCCCAGACATCGTCACGCGCAACATCGCAGGCCCAGATATCGTCGATATGCCCGCTGACATCGAGCGGCTCCAGCCGGCAATACTGGCCTTCCAGAACCTTGGCCGGCGGGAAGGGCGGCGCCTTCCAGCCTCCCGAAAGCGTCGACTGAGCGGGCGGTGCGATCATCGGCATCATGGCTTCGTCATCTCCTGCCAGCCCTTGAGATCGGCGGTGACGGTCCAGCTGGCGCCCAGCTCTCCGCGGATCGCCTCGACGATGGCCGCACCCTCCGCTTCCCAGGCCAGTTGCTCGACGGCGTCGGGAAAGCGCGAGCGCGCCTCGTCATCCTCTTCATAGATCGCGTCGAACGCATCCATCCAGGCTTCCAGCCGATCCGCGAGATCGTCCGAAAGTCCGGCATCATCGGCATCGATCGCCTTGCGCCGGCCTTTCGCGTCGATCGTCCAAAGACCGCTATTCCCAAGCCAGGCCGGGGCGATCAGGAGCGTACCGCTCATGAGCGCTCCGCGAGGTCTTTGGTGAAGAACGGGTTCAGCGGCGCGGAGGGGCCGTTGCCGGCGAAGCCCTTGAAGCTGCCCTCCTCCGCAATCAGGCGCGTCGCCTCGATGAAGGCTGCCCAAGCCGCCCGCGCCAGCGCGCCGCCGATCGAGATGCGCCGCGTGCCGGTCGCCGCGATATCCGCAACCGACAGTCCGAAATCGCCATAGATCAGCGTGTTGACCGGCTTGCCGCCGGCGGCCTTAACGATCGTCGCGATATCGGCAGTGGTCTTGGGACCGGGCGCATAGAGAACGTCGGCACCCGCCGCCGCATAGGCCTCGATCCGCCGCACCGATTCCTTCAGCGCCTCGGGATGACCGGTCAGGAAGCATTCGGCACGCGCCGTCAGCACGACGCCGGAGCCGGTCTCGTCGATCGCCTTGCGCGCCGCCTTGATCCGCTCGACCGCAAGCTCGAACGCATAGAGCGGCTCGTCTGTGCGCCCCGTCGCATCCTCGATCGAGAGGCCTGCGACGCCGGTCGCGACGCAGAGCTTGACGTTGGCGGCGACGCCGTCCGGCGTATCGGCATAGCCGTTCTCGAAATCGGCATTGACCGGAAGATCCGGCACCGCCTTCACGATATCGGAGAGATGGGCAAGCATCATGTCGCGCGGCACGTCCTGGTCGGCGCGCCCTTGCGTGAAGGCATAGCCCGCACTCGTCGTCGCCAGCGCCTTGAAACCCTGCCCGCGCAGCCAGCGGGCCGAGCCGAAATCCCAAGGGTTGGGCATCACGAAGCAGCCAGCCTCGTGGAGCTTGCGGAAGGCTTCGACCTGAGGGCTCTGTGCCATGATTTAAATCGTTTCAAATGGAAGCGGATCGAACAGCTGCCATAGTGTCGAGGGTCGTATCGTTTGTCAGCCCCGAAGGCCGCGCGTCGCGCAGCGAACGCCGATGCGCGGGCGGAATGGCGTGGGGAGCGGCGCGAGCGGCGAGCGGGGTGAAAGAGCGCCAGTGCCGCGTGTCATCCCGCACGCGCCGCGGCGCGAAGTGCCGCTGCGCAGATGCGGGATCGTCTTTCGGAAGAGGCGCCTTCTCGTCGCACGGTCCCGTGTCTGCGCCGCGGCATTACATGCCGCAGCGCGCACGGGATGACACCCCGCTTATACCCAGAGCACCCGCTCAGTGGTTATCGCGCGGAATGCCGAACTTCTTGTGGATCTTTTGGTACTTGACCGCCGGCTTGAGGACCATGCCTTCGGAGAGCTCGTCGACGATCTTGCGCTGGATCTCCTGCCAGGGTGTCTGGCTCTTCGGATACTTGTAGCCACCGGCCGCCTTGAATGCCGCCTTGCGCGCGGCAAGCTCCTCATCCGAGATCAGGATGTTCGCGGTGCGCTTCTTCAGGTCGATGCGGACCTTGTCACCCATCTTGAGCATGGCGAGCCCGCCGCCCGTCGCCGCTTCCGGCGAGGCGTTGAGGATCGAGGGCGAGCCCGAGGTGCCGGACTGGCGCCCGTCGCCGACGCAGGCCAGCGCCGTGATGCCCTTCTTGATCAGGTAATCCGGCGGCCGCATGTTCACGACCTCGGCCGCGCCGGGATACCCGATCGGCCCGACGCCGCGGATGAACAGGATGCAGTGCTCGTCGATGGCGAGCGCGGGATCGTCGATGCGGTGGTGATAGTCCTCCGGCCCGTCGAAGACGATGGCGCGGCCCTCGAAGGCCATCGGGTCCTTCGGGTTTTCCAGATAGCGCTTGCGGAATTCCGGCGTGATCACGCTGGTCTTCATGATCGCGGAATCGAACAGGTTGCCGGAGAGGTTGAGGAAGCCCGACTGGGCCTTCATCGGCTGGTCGTAGCTCTTGATCACCTCACGCGCGATCGAGAAGGCGCCCTTGCAGTTCTCTTCGAGCGTCCGGCCGTTGGCTGTGATCGCGGGCTTGAGCTTGCCCTTCTCGATCAGCTCCGCGATCACGGCGGGCAGGCCGCCGGCGCGATAGTAGTCCTCGCCGAGATACTCGCCGGCCGGCTGCAGGTTGACCAGCAGCGGGATGTCGTAGCCGATCTTGGTCCAGTCCTCGTTGTCGAGCTTGACGCCGATATGCTTGGCGATGGCGTTGACATGGACGGGCGCATTGGTCGAACCACCGATCGCCGAGTTGATGACGATGGTGTTCTCGAACGCCTCGCGCGTCAGGATCTTCGAGGGGATCAGGTTCTCCCAGACCATCTCGACGATGCGCTTGCCGGTGAGATAGGCCATCTCGTAGCGGTCGCGGTAGGGCGCGGGGATCGCGGCGGCGCCAGGCAGCGTCATGCCCATGGCCTCCGCCAGCGAGTTCATCGTCGAGGCGGTGCCCATCGTGTTGCAGTGGCCTGCAGACGGCGCCGACGAAGCGACGAGGTCGACGAAGCCCTTATAGTCGATCTCGCCGGCCGCCATCATCTGGCGCGCCTTCCAGACGATCGTGCCGGAGCCGGTACGCTCGCCACGGAAGGAGCCGTTCAACATCGGTCCGCCCGGCAGCGCGATCGCGGGGATGTCGACCGTCGCGGCCGCCATGATCTGGGCCGGCGTGGTCTTGTCGCAGCCCGTCGTCAGCACGACGCCGTCGAGCGGATAGCCGTAGAGGATCTCGACCAGCGAGAGATATTGCAGGTTGCGGTCGAGCGCCGCTGTCGGCCGCTTGCAGGTTTCCTGGATCGGATGGATCGGGAACTCGAAGGGCACGCCGCCCATCTCGCGGATGCCGTCGCGGACGCGCGAGGCCAGCTCGATATGGTGGCGGTTGCACGGCGCGATGTCGGAGCCCGTCTGGGCGATGCCGATGATCGGACGGCCGGACTGGAGCTCTTCGCGCGACAGGCCGAAATTCATCGTGCGCTCGATATAGAGCGCGGTCATATCGGCGTTGTCGGGATTGTCGAACCACGCCTTCGAGCGCAATTGCTCGGGCTTGATGCGCCGAACGGACTTCTTGCCGGGTGCCTTGGCCATCCTCGTTTCCTCTCGTTCGGCGCGGCGCTGGCGGCCGCTTGCCGATCTCACATTCAAACGATTTGAGACTAGCCATCATGCCCATCGCCTGCGGCTCGGCAAGGCCCATTCTGACTGATAGTCATACTATTTAATCATGCTGTATGCAGCATGCAACAACCCGGCGATGCGCCCTCCGTGCTTGCCAGCCGCGCCGGTTTGGCGCCAAGAACGCAGGAAGGCTGGTCGGGCCCGGCCCTCGCCAGCGAAGCCTGAGGAAACGCGCCATGACCCTTCACGTCGTCCCCTCCTTCTCCCGCATCGGCGAGGAGAACGCCTTCGCCGTGCTGGCCCGCGCCACCGAATTGCAGCGCCAGGGCAAGGACATCATCAATCTCGGCATCGGCCAGCCGGATTTCTCGACGCCTGACCATATCGTCGAGGCCGCGGTGAAGGCGCTGCGCGACGGCCACCACGGCTACACGCCCGCCAACGGCATCCTGCCGCTGCGCGAGGCGGTCGCGGCCGACCTGCACAAGCGCTTCCAAGTCGAGGTCTCGCCCGAGAGCGTGATGATCGTGCCCGGCGGCAAGGTCACCATGTTCATGGCGATCCTGATGTTCGGCGAGCCCGGCGCCGAGATCCTCTATCCGGACCCAGGCTTTCCGATCTATCGCTCGATGATCGAGTACACCGGCGCGACGCCGATCCCGGTGCCGATCCGCGAGGAGAACGGCTTCGCCTTCTCGGCCGAGGAGACGCTGGCGCTGATCACGCCGAAGACCCGCCTCCTCATCATCAACTCGCCGGCGAACCCGACCGGCGGCGTCACCCCCAAACCCGAGATCGACAAGCTCGTCGCGGGCCTCGCCAAGTTCCCGGACGTCGCGGTGATGTCGGACGAGATCTACGACCAGATGGTCTATGACGGCGAGAAGCATGTCTGCCTTCTAAGCTATCCGGAGATCCGCGACCGGCTGATCCTGCTCAACGGCTGGTCCAAGACCTATGCCATGACCGGCTGGCGGCTGGGCTATTCGATCTGGCCGAAGCCCTTGCTCGACAATGCCCGCAAGCTCGCGGTGAATTCGCATTCCTGCGTCAACGCCCCCGCGCAATGGGCGGGACTGGCGGCTCTCACCGGCCCGCAGGATGCGGTCCATATGATGCTGGCCGAATTCGACCGGCGCCGGAAGGCGGTGATCAAGGGCCTGAACGGCCTGCCGGGCGTCTCCTGCATCGAGCCCCGGGGCGCATTCTACGCCTTCCCGAACGTCTCCCAGACTGGCTGGAAGGCGAAGAAACTGGCCTCGGCCCTGCTGGAGGAAACCGGCGTCGCCACGATCGGCGGCCCCGATTTCGGCGTCCACGGCGAGGGCTATATCCGCCTCTCCTATGCCAACTCGCTGGAGAACATCGAGAAGGCGCTGGAGCGGATGAAATCCTTCCTCAGCAACGCAAAGGCTGCCTGACCATGGTCACCTGCTACCTGCGCTACATCATCGATCCCCATAAGCTCGAAGCCTTTGAGGCCTATGGCAAGCTCTGGATCCGGCTTGTCGAGAAACTCGGCGGCAAGCATCACGGCTATTTCATGCCGTCGGAAGGCGTGTCGAACGTCGCGCTCGCGATGTTCAGCTTTCCCTCGCTCGCGGACTATGAGGATTACCGCAAGCGATCCTTCGACGATCCCGAATGCCAGGCCGCCTTCGCGATGAACGAGAAGGAGCGCTTCATCATCAGCTATGAACGCTCGTTCTTCCGGCCGGTCTTCGAGGACGATCAGGGCTACAAGCGCGCGCCCTGAGGCGCTCTTCAGTTCCGCGCGCTGGCGGTCACGCCGGGATCGACCTTGAAGCTCGAGGCCTCGATCACGGCGGTGCCGATCATCGTCTTCACGGAGATGCGCACCGGCACCATCACGTCGGTGCCGGCGATCGGCGCGAGCCAGGTCGTGATGTCGCGATTCTCCGCCATGAACTTGGTGCTCGGCCGAAGCGCCCGGTGGCCGGCGATCGGCACGAAGCGCGCCTGGCAGATCGAGACCGGGCCGCTATAGCCTTCGAGCTTGACGTTGCGCGTGCCGGCGCTCGACAGCTTGATGTCGTAGCGCGCCGCGCCGTCGAAGATCGGCAGCGTGCGGTTGCAGGCGCCGTCCTTGCCCTTGCCGTTGACCGGCATCAGGAAGGCGCTGAGCGGATCGACGATATTGCGCTTGTGGCTATCGTTGAGCGGCACGCGGTCGGGCTTCTCGTCGATCGGCGGCTCGATATCGATGCCAGCGACCGCGCCTTCGGCCAGCGCCATCCTGACCGTCCGGCTCTCGCTCGAATTGGCTGAGCTCACCGCGAAGGTCTTCGGCGCGAGCCTGCCGCCGACGAGCGTGCCCGTCGCCGCGCCCGAGCCGCGCCCGCCCGTGACACCCCCGGCTATCCCTGTGAGCTTCGCGGACATGTCGAGCTTGTAGCCGGAATTGTCGATTCCGCCGCTCAGGCTCGCCGTGCCCAGGGTGATTCCCAGGAGCGAGACGTCATAGCGCGCGTCGAGCGAAGCCGCGCTTGCTCCTGCGGCCAGACCGGCGGCGAGGACGAAGCCTGCGAGGGACGATGCGACGGCGGGCTTCATCCATTGTCTCCGGAACGGCGCGATCCTGCGCTGAATGCACTCTGAATCGGCCCGAATCGTGACCGTCTTCCCCGTACGGCGAAGCGACGGCGGGTTGAAGCATCGGACCCCGATCTTTACACCCCGTTAACGCTGAAGGCCATGTGAACGGCGAACCGAGTTTTCCTTGACGCAGGCCGCGCCCTTGGCTATGGAACCCCCGACTTCAAATTGACTTCCGGTGCTCGCCGGCACGTCGCGTGTCGGTTTTTTTGTTTGAGCGCCCCCGGGAACGTAAGGAACGATATCATGGCCCGCCGTTGCGAACTGACCGGGAAAGCCACCCTCACCGGCCACCTCGTCAGCCACTCGAACCGCAAGACGAAGACCGTCTTCCGTCCGAACCTCGTGAACGTCACGCTGCAGTCGGACGCGCTCGGCCGTTCGGTGCGCCTGCGCGTTTCGGCCAACGCTCTGCGTTCGGTCGAACATCGCGGCGGCCTCGACGCCTTCCTGCTCAAGGCTTCGGCCGGCGACCTCTCGACGGGCGCTGCTACGCTGAAGCGTGACCTCGAGAAGAAGCTCGCCGCCAACTGAGCGGTTAGCCCTCTCGGGTTTGAAGGAAGCGGCCGAAAGGCCGCTTTTTTCGTTTGGGCCGTACCAGCCGTCATTCTCGGGCGAAGCGAAGCGCAGACCCGAGAATCTCCGGCAGGAAAAGGCTCCGGCGCCCGCTGGCCATGAGATGCTCGGGTCAAGCCCGAGCATGACGCGTTCTCTATGGGAGCAGCTCGAACTCCAGCAGCAGCGTCCGCTGCAGGAACGAGAAGTTGTCGTCCGAGATCAGGGTCAGCACCGTGCGCCCTTCCTCCAGATGGACCGACAGCCCCTCCATATTATCGATCTCGAAGCCGAGATCGGCCTCGATCAGGCGCGGTCCATCCACCAGGGCTCCCGGCCGGATGTCGCGCCCGGCGATTCGCCTGATCCGCATGCCGACGCCGCGCAGCGGCTGATACCAGCGCTCCAGCACCAGCATGTCACCGGAGGGCAGGAAAGCGAGATCGGTGATGTCGTAGCCGTCATGCCGGGCGAGCCTGAACAGGCCGGGCTGCAGGCCGCCTAGGATCGCGCCGAGCGTCGGCTCGTCCTCCTTGCCCGAGCGCTCCGCGATCGCGACCAGCGCCCCCTTCAGCGGCCCCGTGGGGATGACGCCGAGCGCCTCCAGCCCGCGATTGCGCGGCAGGCGCTTCAGCTCGGGCGGCAGCGAGACAGGCCGCGCGCGGGCCTCGACGCCATCGCGCGCCCAGTCGAAGCGGGCGATCTCATGCTTGCGCTCGATCCCGACATAAGCCACGCCGTCATGGATGCAGAGGCTTTCGGTGTCGTAGAGCCCCGAGCGCGCGAGCGGCCGGCCGGAGCCGCCGAGAATCGCCGCCATCTCGGCCTCTTCGAGACCGATGAGCTTGCCGTTGCCGGAAGCGACCTTCGCCGTCAGCCAGTAGCCGCGATCGGCCACCGCGACGAGATCGCGTCCGCCATTCAGGCGCGCGAGACCGGACAACCCGCCGAAACGCGGATGGCCGGAGGAAAGCACCAAGCCGCTGCGGAATTGCAGCCCGCCGAAGCGGCGCTGGTCCGGCCGGCGCGGCTCGAAAGCTGCGATGGGCCGGGCCGAGATCCCGACGGAAAAACGGGTCTGCTCGATCGCCTGCGCAGCGCCCGGCAGCGCGAGCGCGCCAATCCCTGCCAGCGCAACGCGGCGCGTGAGACGCATCAATGCCCGCGGCGCTTGGAGCCGGAACCCGCAGGTCCGTCCTCTTCGAACAGCTCGGCGAGCTTCTCGGTCATCACGCCGCCCAGCTCCTCGGCATCGACGATGGTCACGGCGCGGCGATAATAGCGCGTCACGTCATGGCCGATGCCGATGGCGATGAGCTCGACCGGCGAGCGCGTCTCGATCTCGGCGATGACATGGCGCAGATGCCGCTCGAGATAGTTGCCGGCATTGACCGAGAGGGTGGAATCGTCGACCGGCGCGCCGTCCGAGATCACCATCAGGATCTTGCGCTGCTCGGACCGGCCGAGAATGCGCTTATGCGCCCAGTCCAGCGCCTCGCCGTCGATATTCTCCTTGAGCAGCCCCTCGCGCATCATCAGCCCGAGATTCTTGCGCGCGCGCCGCCAGGGCGCGTCCGCCGCCTTGTAGATGATGTGGCGGAGATCGTTCAGGCGGCCGGGGTTGGCCGGCTTGCCCGATTGCAGCCAGGCCTCGCGCGACAGCCCGCCCTTCCAGGCGCGCGTCGTGAAGCCGAGCAATTCGACCTTGACGCCGCAGCGCTCCAGCGTCCGGGCGAGGATATCGGCGCAGGTCGCCGCGACCGTGATCGGCCGGCCGCGCATCGAGCCGGAATTGTCGATCAGCAGCGTGACGACCGTGTCGCGGAAATTCGTGTCCGATTCCTGCCGGAAGGAGAGCGGCTGGAACGGGTCGAGGATGATGCGCGGCAGGCGGGCCGGATCGAGCGCCCCCTCCTCCAGGTCGAATTCCCAGGTCCGGTTCTGCTGCGCCATCAGGCGCCGTTGCAGGCGGTTGGCGAGCCGCGCGACCACGCCCTGGAGATGGGCGAGCTGCTTGTCGAGATAGGCGCGCAGGCGCGTCAGCTCTTCGGCGTCGCAGAGTTCCTCGGCCGTGACGACCTCGTCGAATTTCTGGGTATAGGCCTTGTAGTCGGTCTGCGGCCGCTCGTTGCCGCGGCTCTCGCGCGGACGCGGCGCCTCGCCGGCCTCCTCGGATTCGGAGTTCTCGTCCTCCTCCTCCCAGTCGCCGGCCGGCGCGTCGGTCGCCTCGGAGGCGCCTTCCTGCAGTTCCTCGGTCGCGTCCTCGCTGACCTCGACCTCGGAACGGTCGGCGCCGCTCTCCTGCTCGGATTCGCCGTCCTGCTGCTGCTGGTCCTCGGAGGACTGGTCCTGATTGTCCTCGTCCTCGTCCTGCTCGTCGCCCTGCGCGGTCTGCTCGGCCATGTCGAGCGCCGCCAGCATGTCGCGCACCGTTCGGGCGAAGCCGCGCTGGTCCTCGATAGTCTTGGTGAGCCGGTCGAGATCGCCGCCGGCCTTGGCCTCGATCTGCTCGCGCCAGAGCTCGACGACCTTCTCGGCCGCCTTCGGCGGCTTCAAGCCGGTCAGGCGCTCGCGCACCATCAGGGCGAGGGCATCTTCCAGCGGCGCATCGGCCCGGTCGGTGATTTCCTCGTAACGGCCGCCACGGTGATAGCGGTCCTCCAGCATCGCGGAGATGTTGCCGGCCATGCCGGACATCCGCCGTGCGCCGATCGATTCGACGCGCGCCTGCTCGACGGCGTCGAACACGGCCCGCGCGGCATCGCCCTCGGGCGCGGCGCGGCGATGGATTGCGGCATCATGGCAGGCGAGGCGCAGCGCCATCGAATCGGCGTGGCCGCGCAAGATCGCGACATCGCCGGGGCTGAGCTTGCGCGGCGGCTCGGGCAGGCGCGCCCGCTCGCCGACGAGCGACGGCTTGTCCGCCGCGAAGACGATTTCCATCTCCGGCTTGCGCGCGATCGCCTTCATGGCGCCGGAGATCGCCCGCTTCAGCGGCTCGGCCGGAGCCTCTTTCGGCGTTCCTGGCTTGCGGTTCGAGATGGACAAGACTGAGGCCGTCCTCTGGGTTCCGTGACTGTTACCGCGACCGGCCGTCGTACTGGATCGACTGGAGCTCGGTCGGCTCCACACCGGCAAGGCAGCGCACATTGATCGCGACCGTCGGCGTCCCGTCCGGCATCGCGCCGCGCGCGAAGGACTCGACGCCGCAGGTCTCGCAGAAGAGATGCTGGATCTTCTGCGTGTGGAAGCGGTACTCGGTCAGCGCATCCTCACCCTTGGTCAGGGTGAAGGCGCTGGCGGGCGAGAACGCGAGGATCGAGCCGCGGCGCTGGCAGTAGGAGCAGTTGCAGGTGATCGTCTGCCCGAGATCGGCTTCGACCTCGTAAGCGATCCGCCCGCAGTGGCAGCTTCCCTGGTACTGCGCCATGGCTCGTGTCCTCTCGTTAGCTGAGCACCACGTTCGCGGCGCTTTCCGGCAGTTCCTTGCCGAAGGAGCGCTGGAAGAACTCGGCGACCAGCGTGCGCTCCATCTCGTCGCACTTGTTCAGGAAGGTGACGCGGAAGGCGAAGCCGATATCACCGAAGATCGCCGCGTTCTCGGCCCAGGTGATGACCGTACGCGGGCTCATCACGGTCGAGAGATCGCCGTTCATGAAGGCGTTGCGGGTGAGATCGGCGACGCGGACCATCTTGTTGATGACGTCCTTGCCGTCCGGCGTGCTCTGGTAGTGCTTCGACTTCGCCAGGACGATGGCGACCTCGTTGTCATGCGGCAGGTAGTTCAGCGTGGTGACGATCGACCAGCGGTCCATCTGTCCCTGGTTGATCTGCTGCGTGCCGTGATAGAGGCCGGACGTATCGCCGAGGCCGACCGTGTTGGCGGTGGCGAACAGGCGGAAGGCGCCGTGCGGGCGGATGACGCGCTTCTGGTCGAGCAGCGTCAGCTTGCCGGACTGCTCCAGCACGCGCTGGATCACGAACATCACGTCCGGGCGGCCGGCATCGTATTCGTCGAAGACGAGCGCGATGTTGTTCTGCAGTGCCCAGGGCAGGATGCCGTCCTGGAACTCGGTGATCTGCTTGCCTTCCTTCAGCACGATCGCGTCCTTGCCGACGAGGTCGAGGCGCGAGACGTGGCTGTCGAGGTTGACGCGGACGCAGGGCCAGTTGAGGCGGGCGGCGACCTGCTCGATATGGGTCGACTTGCCGGTGCCGTGATAGCCCGAGATCATGACGCGGCGGTTATGCGCGAAGCCGGCGAGGATCGCGATCGTGGTGTCGCGGTCGAAGCGGTAATCCGGGTCGAAGTCCGGCACATGCGGATCGGCTGCGGAATAGGCCGGCACCTCGAGATCGGAATCGATCCCGAAAGTCTGGCGCACCGACAGCTTGATGTCGGGCAGGCCGGGCGCAGTCGTCGTCGTCATCATCTTGTCTCCAGGCAAAGGGCCATGACCGGAATTCGCCGGGTAACCCAGAGCCGACCGAGGAGGGAGGCGGATCGTCCCTCATTAGAGCGAAAGACCGGAAGCGGCAATTCGCAAAGCTGCACCCCGGCCCTCGCAAAGGGCATGCCGGCTCAGTGTCGGGCGCGGCCGGCGGCCGCGGCGAGAAGCTCGGTCACGGTTGCGGCCGAGCGGGCGGCGCCATCGCGATTGATCGGCAAGGTGGGCGGTTTGGAACCGATCGCCTCACCGACAGCATCCGCCAATGCCACTGCATCCCCGACGAAATCCCCCGACAAGCGGAAGCAGCGCGCCAGCCCCGCCTGCTCCATTGCCTCGGCCCGGACCGTCTGCTCGGTCTCGTTGCCGGCATCGAAGGGCACGACGATCGCCGGCCGCCCGGCCGCGACGAGATCGAGCACGGTGTTGTAGCCGGCCTGGCTGATCGAGACCGCGCAGCCGGCGAGCAACGCCGGAAAGTCCGAGCGCGCCCGCTCGATCACGACCCTTCCGGGCGCCTCGAACGCAAGCCGCGCGATATCGTCCTCCGCGATGCCGCGCCCGGCGAGAAGCCGCCAGCGCCGCCCGGAGCGGTCGAGCCGTGCCGCCGCGACGGCACAGGCGAAGAGCGGCAAGGCAGCAGCCGAGCCGCCGCCGGAGACGATGACCTCGTCATTCTCCTGCGCAATTTTGACCGGGCGATCATCGGCGAGATAGCCGGTATAGCGCAGCTTCGTCGCGAGCCCCTCGCCCACCGGCCATGACCGGTCGAGCGGCAGGAAACCGGCATCGCCATGGACGAGGACCGCGTCGAACATCCCAGTGATCCGCTCCTCGGCTTCCGCGATCCGGTCGGCTCGCGGCGTCACCAGCACGTCGCGCACCGAGGAGAGCACCAGCGCCTCGGGCCGCACCGTCTTCACGGCCGCGATCAGCGCGAGGAACTCCTCGGCCAGTTGCCGTCGCCCGAAAGGGAAATGCTCGACGATCACGACATCGGGGCGCAACCGCGCCGCCAGCTCTTCCAGCATGGCGATGCGGGCGCTCCTGCGCTCCGGATCGATCGGCTCGCCGGTCTCATCGAGCAGCGTACGGAAATCGGTGCCTTCGGTCCTGATGACAGGCAATTGCACGAAGGCGAAGGGCTCGCTCTCCATCGCCCGCAACGGCATGCCGCCGCTGGCGAGCGTCACCGAAAACCCGCCCTGCGCCAGGGCCCGCGCCAGATTGGCGGCCCGCACCAGGTGGCCGCTGCCGAGTAGATGCGTCACGGCGATCAGGATGGAAGCGCTCATGCGCCGTCACCGGCAGAGCTGCGCAGCATCCCGGCGACACGGTCGAGCCCGGCCTGCGCCGAGAAGGCATCCGTCAGGCGCGCGTAAGCCCCCTCGCCCAATGCGGCGCGTTTCTCGGGCGCCCCGGCGAGTTCACCCAGCGCAGCGGCCAGAGCGGCAACATCGCCCGGTGGCACCAGCAGGCCCTCGATGCCATCGCGCACGAATTCCGGTATCCCCGCGAAATCGGTCGCGACGATCGGCAAGCCCTGGCTCGCCGCTTCCATCACCACATTGGGCAAGCCGTCGCGGTCGCCGTCCCCGGCTTCCTTCGAGGGCAGCACGAAGAGGTCGGCAGCCCGCAGCGTGGCGACGACCTCGTCCTGTGCCTTCGGACCAGCCCATGTGATCCGATCATCGAGGCCGAGCGCCTGCGCTTGCGCTTGCAGGGCCTTCAGCTTCTCGCCGCCTCCGATATGCGTCAGGCGCCAGTTCAGCGTGCAGGGCAGCTTGGCCAGCGCTTCCAGCAGGTCGTCGAAGCCCTTCTTCGCGACCGCGCGCCCGATGGTGACGAAGCGCACCGGATCGGCCGAGTCCGCACCATCCCGCACCGAGCGCGACCCCGGTGCCGGAAAGCGCGCGAGATCGAGCCCGTGATAGAGCAGCGCGACCTTGTCGGGCCGGTCGGAAAGTCGCTCCAGCTCGCGATGCCCGTCGCGCGTGCAGGTGACGCCCCAGGCGGCCGAGGCGATCTTCTCGCGCTTTTCCCAGTCCTCGGTCGTCCAGATGTCCTTGGCATGGGCCGAGAACGACCATGTCAGGCCGCCGAGCAAGGCGGCGTAGCGGATCACCGAAGCCGGCGTGTGCAGGTAATGCACATGCAGATGCCGGATATCCCGGGGCAGTTCATGCGCCATCACGCAGGCCTGGCCGAAGCGGCGCCAGCGGTTGCGCGTCCGGTCGCGGAAGAGATCACGCAGGAAAACCGGCAGCAACCGCAGCAGGCCCGGTCGCAGCAGGGCCGCGAGCAAGCCGCGCGCCACGCGTCCCGGCTCGTCATGCAGATATTCCGGCAGGTAGCGCACCGGCGCGGTGATCTGATGGTGCATCAGATGCTTCGCGGCGTCGGTCGGATGGCGCAGCGACCAGATTTCGAAAGCCAGGCCGCGCTGCTGCAATCCCAGCAATTCCTGCGCGATGAAGGTCTCCGACAGGCGCGGATAACCCTTCATCGCGACCGCGATGCGCGGCGCCGAGCCAGCCGTCATCGCCGCCCGATCAGCATGAAACGCGTATAGTTCTTCGTCGGCCGGGCGCCTTCAAACCAGACCTCGGACAGCTCCGCCTGCTCGCGGAAGGCGTCGAGCGAAGGCACGCAGCTGCGATGGTCCGGCTCGCGGACATAGTCGTTGGATTGCAGCACCAATGGCAGGCCCTTCGGCAAGGTCGCGATCCAGCCCGGCACATCGTCAAGATGCTCGCAGCTCGTATTGATGACGAGCCCCGGTGCCGGCGATTGCGCCGCGAAATCGACGGCCATCATGTCCGCCGTCACGGCCCGGAACCGCCCCGCCACGACATGGCGATGGTTCAGGATCTCCGCGATGGACGCGCAGGTCGGATCGATGTCGAGGCTGACGATCCCGGGGATCGCGAGCCTGTCATCGTCGAGCAGCAGCGCGCCGAGCACGCCATACCAGGCGCCGAGCACCCAGACCGGCCCCTCGGGCCTGGGGAAGCTCTCGGCCAGCGCCGCGACCAGCCATTGCTTCGAGGCAATCTGCTTGTGGTTGCAGGCGATCGACAGATCGGGCGGCGCGCCCTTGCCGTAAAGCCGCGCGATATCGGCGACGATGCGGTTGCCCGAGAGCGCCGCCATGCCGCGCAGCAGGTCGTGAAAGGCCTCTTGGGGCGGTTCAGGCGTCATGGGTCGATCATCATCCGGAAAAAGCCGGCGGACCATAGACATGCGCGCCCGCAAAAAACCAGCCGAGCGCGCAAGGGTCAGTGCTTTTCAGGCACCTCACCCGGCTCTGGAGCCGCCTCGGCCGCAGCCTCCGCCTCAGCTCCGGAGACGACCGGAGCAGGCATCGCCACATCCTCGCGCTTGCGGCGGGCGATTTCCGGCGCACTGGCGAAGCCATAGGCGGTCAACGGCTTCTCGCGCCCCTTGATCGCGATCTTCAGCGCCGTCGTGCCGGCATAGCTGCGCCCGCTTGCCCGGATCGTGTCCTCGGAGACGACGACATCAGCCAGCACGCGCCGCGTCGCCGATTCGAGCTGGCTCGCAACCATCACGGTCTCGCCGACCGTGATCTCGCGCCGGCCGAGATTGTCGTTCTCGACCGCGCCGGTGATCGCATCGCCGGTATGGATGCCGATGCCGATCCGGAGCGGCAAAGGCAGCGCCGCGCCATATTCGCGGTTGAGCGCATCGACCGCGCGCACGATGTCGCCGGCAGCCGCGATCGCCGCCTGCGCACCTTTCGACGGCGGACCTTCGAGGCCGAACACAGCCATGAAGCCATCGCCATAGAAGGCGTCGATCCGCCCTTCATGCGCGGTGATCGCCTGCCCCATCTCGTCGAAGAAGCGGTTGAGCAGGCCGATCAATTCGCGCGGCAATTGCCGTTCGGAGAGGGCCGAGAACGCCCTGAGATCGGCGACCACGACGGTGAGGCCGCGTTTGCCGGCGGCATCGTCGAGCTCAAGCGCACGGCCCGCGCCGGCATTCAATCGCGAGGCCAGTAGGATCTGCACCTGCAGATCGTCGCGCGGCCGGATCTGGCAGGCGAGCCGGACGCCCTCCGGCGCCGAGATGCGCCTGAGCAGCTTGGCCTCGTTCATGCCCGGCTTCGGCAGCTTGTCGTTGCCGTCCATCACCAGCACGCGGCAGGTGGCGCAGCGCGCCCGCCCGCCGCAGAGCGCGGCATGGGGAATGCCGAAGCGCCGGAACATCTCGAGCACGGTCGGCCCCGGTGCCAGCCGGCGCGTGCCGTGCCCGACGAAGCGCACCGTGATCTGGCGCGTCGTGCGGACCCTGATCTCGCGGATGCCGATGAAAAGCAGGAAGCAGGCAACGAGCCCGTAGAACCCGCCCTTGCCCCACATCACGTCGCGGGCGAACATCGCGGACTGCGCATCGCTGACCAGTTCGGCCGGCATCGCCAGCCGCTCCGCCTCGCGCGCGCCGACCGAGAAGCCGATCAGCGCGAGCATCGGGATCAGGATCGCCGCCAGCAGGAACGGATCGCGCCAGTGGCGATAGCTGTCGCGGCCGCGCAGCATGAAATGGATGCCGATGATGCCATGCGTCCACACCAGCAGCAGCAGCAGCGACTGCGTCAGCGCGAGCCCAGGCCAGAGCCGTCGCAGCACGGAGCGATAGCTCTCGTCGACGCCGAAATAGATGCCCATGATCCGCGTGCTGATGATGTGGTCGATCAGCAGCAGCGGGATGGCGAGGCCGAGCGCGATCTGCAGCATCTCGCGCAGCGGCATCTTGAAGGTGCGCCGTTGCACCACGCGCAAAAGCGCGAAGACCGGGTGGACGATCAGCGAGCCATAGAGCGCGACGGTCCCGGCCCAGGAATGCCAGAGGCCGTAGCGCCAGTCCTGCACCTTCTCCATGGCATCGACGCCGAGGATGCCGACGGCGTGGTTGAGGAAATGGGTCGTCGCGAAGATCAGCAGGATCACTCCGGAGACGAACCGGACGTCCCGGCTCCAGGACGAGACCTGGTCCATGCTCGCACTCATACCGGTGCGGTTCGTGCCTGCGGCTTGCGGCCGGTTCATGCGCTGATCGACCTCGTCAAACGGTTTCGTGCTCCCGCAGCAGGACGGAGGCGAGCCGGTGCACCCGGTCGGCCAGATCGCGGCAGACCGCGAGGCTGAACTCCGGCACGGTCTGCAACAGCTCGAAGAACAGGTCCTTCGGAATCCGGAGCGCCAGCACATGCGACTTCGCGCTGACCGTGGCGATGAAAGGCTTGCCACTGAGCAGGGCCACGTCGCCGGTGATGCTGCCGGTATCCTTGACGAAGCGCCGCTCCTCGCCGCCCTCGCGGGGCTGCGATATCTCGACCTCGCCTTCCATGATGACGTAGACGCCCGCGAGCTTCTCCTGCGGGCTGATCAGAACGGCGCCCGGCTCGAACTGCAGCCGCTCGCCCATCAGCGCGACGAGCTTCAGCCGCGATGCCGGCATGTCCTGAAACAGCGGCATCGAGCGCAGGCAGCCGATATCGGTTTCCAGACTCATGACCGCGCCTCCATTCGTCCAGTGTTCTCGCGCCCGGTGCTTTCGAAGCGCGACGCCCGATCATTGGCCGCGTCAGGCGTACCAAGCGCCTCGACCGTCCCCGTCGCTCCGTGGAACACCACCCGCAGCGGGACCTCTCCCACCAGATTAGCATCTCCGACCAGAAGAAACAGCGTCATGCCCTCGCAATAGCTGCGCAGGCGAGCGACGATCGCCTCCGGCTCGTCCGAAATCGCGAGCAGGGCCGAGATGTCGAGCACCGCGATCTGCGGCGCCTTGATCAGGGCCTCGACCAGCGGGACCGCCTGACGCAGCCGCGCCGGCAGGTAGCGCCCGCGAATGCCGCTCTCGGTATCGAGGCCCAGCCGATAGAGCGCATCGCCCAGTCCCGAGCGGGAAAGCGCCTGCAGCACGATCTCGCCGACCTTGCGCGCGGCATCGGGCACGCCATAGCCGATCCGGCCGAACATCAGGTTGTCGCGCACGCTGGCGCCGACCATCACCTTGTCGGGATCGTAGAAATCGACATCCTCGGCCGCATCGGCCGGCAGATGCTTGCGGAAGCTCTCCCGCGCCCGGAGGATGCGCCGCTCCAGGCGGGCGTCGATCAGGTTCAGCCTGTGCTTGGGCTCGATATAGCCGAGCGCCAGCGCGACGAGGTCCCGCTCCGTCTCCTGGTCGAGCGGGTTGCGCATGTCGTGCTTGGCCAAGAGCGCGGCCAGTTCGTTCAGGCGCTCGAACTCGAAATTCGCCCCGAAGGAATAGCGCTCGAACAGCGCGTGGCCCTGCGGCAGGCCGGCGAAGATTTCGACGACGGTCGCGACGATCCGCCCGCCCATCTCGGCCAGGGGCTCGACCAGTGTCTCCGCCTTCAGGATCGACTGGGCATAGGGCTCGAACAGCAGGGTCGCACTGTCGAAGCGCGTCGTGGTGCGGGTGCCGAAGATCAGGTTCTCGATGATCGGCGCGTTACGGTTGTAGCGGTCGAGCACGAAGGGCTCGATCAGGTCGCTCTGCTTGATCCGCGCGAGCTCGGCCGCGACCACGCGGCGCGCCGTGATGATGCGCTCGATCGCCTGCTCGCTGACCGGGCGCATCACCTTGCCGCCGAGCCCGAGCTCGTAGACCTCCTGCGTACAGCCGAAGACGTCGAGCAACTCATGGACCCGCGCCGCCAGCTCGGCCGCATCGGCCACCCCGACACCCTCGTAGTCGGTCCAGTCCGCCTCGAACGGGAAGGGCGAGTTGCCCGAACGGATCGCCTCGACGAAGCGGCGATGCTCGGGCTGCGAAACGCCTCCCTCGGTCTTGAGATCGGGCCGGCGGCGCCGGAGCGGCAGCAGGATGTTGTCGCGCATCGAGCCGGCGATGATCTCGGGATCGTCGCCGGAATAGCCGATGAGATGGCTCGCCCGCTCGACCGACATGCCGGCCAGCGGCTCGCCGTCGATCAGGACACGGCCGGTATAGCTCGTCGCTTGCCGGCCGAGGATCCGGCCGAGCACGTCCTTGCCGCCGCCTGGCGGGCCGACCACCGCGACCATGCCCGGCCGCTGAACGCTGAACGACAATGGTGTCAGCAGCGGCTGGCCGCGATTGTCCAGCATCTGCACCGATTCGAGCCGGATCTCGCCCATCGCCGGCAGGGGAGCGACGCCGTTCTCCTCCTCGAGGACGAGCGTCTCGTCGCTGTTGAACTGGGAGATGACCTGCTCGTACTTGATCGTCACGTCGTTGCGCTGCTGGTCCCAGTCGATCAGTTCCTTGATCGGCGAAGGCAGGTCGCGATAGGCGGCGATCACCGCGACGAGCTGGCCGATGTCGAGCCGCCCCTGCAGCGCGAAGAAGCCGCCGATGGCGTAGAAGAAGAAGGGCGTGATCTGGGCGAGCAGATTGTTCAGGAACTTGACCGCGAATTTCCGCTTGAAGAGCGCGTAGCGGATGTCGAAGAGCCGCCCGAGCCGCCCGGCGATGTCGGACTGGACATAGGCCGTCGCGCCATGGCCCTGGATCATCGGCCCGGCATCGACGATCTCGCCGATGCGGCCCGCAAGCTGGCGCGAGGCGATCTGGCGCTCGCGACCGAGCCGGAGTTGCTCGCGCCGCAGGATCGGGATGATGATCGCCTGCGCCAGCACGATCAGGAGCGCGATCGAGCCCAGCCAGAAGCTCTGTGCCATGATGAAGACGAGCGCCGTCAACGCCTGGCTGAGCAGGAAGACCGGCTGGATGAAGGCATCGCCGACGAAGCCGCCGACCGGCTCGACCTCGTCCTTGATCATGCTGGCGATCTCGGCCGGCTTGACCGCGCGGATTTCCTCCGGCCGGAAGCGCATGAGCTGGCTGAACAGGTCGTAGCGCATGCGCCGGAGCATCCGCTCGCCGAGAATGCCCTTGCGGACATTGATGACGTATTTGAAGGCGCCGTTGATCAGCACCAGCAGCAGGAAATAGGTGCTCAAGCCGATCAGCAGGCCGTACTGGCCGACCTGGATGCCATCCGAGATCTTGTAGCTCGCCCCGCCAAGCCAGAACGGCAGGTGCAGGGTGAAGTCCAGCAGCGTCGCCGTGGTCTTGCCATCCCTGAAGGCCCCGCCCTGGATTGCATCGTTGACGATGCGCTTGGGCACGTCGAAGGAGGCCCAGTTGAAGGGGATCGAGACAAGGATGATCAGCAGGACGACGATCTGCTCGGCCCGGCTCTTCTGCCAGATGTAACGGAAGAGATTGGACTCCAAGAGGCAACCCTGTACCGAAGCGCTCGCGGCGCAAGCTCGAACGGGTCCGGCGGGCCCGAAGCGACCATATGTGGTGAGGTTGCGGCCGAGTGCAATGCACGCCACGCTGCGGCCATGCCGGCGTTGCAAAGTGGAAGCGCTGTTCGTCTGTGGGGGAAGCTTGAAAAAGGTCGTCGCGTCGGGGTTGCTGGGCTGCGCGGTTGCCTTCGGACTTGTCGCCCCCGGGACGGCGCCGGTCCGTGCCGAGACCGGCACGGAAACCACGCAACGCATCCTGCGCGACGGTTTCGAGCAGGGCGGTTTCGCGCCCGAAGGCGGGCTTTTCTACAAGGACAATCCCGAACAGCACGCCGGGCGCGTGATTTTCGATCGTGCCGCCCCCTATAGCGGTGTCGGCGCCCTGACCCTGATCGCGCCCCCGTCCTGCCTGCCGCATGCTGTGGGATGCAGCGAACGGGCCGAGGTCTGGGAGCGCCCGGATGTGCTCGTCCCGTTCCGCAGCGCGGTCTGGTACGGTTTCGCGCTGCGCCTCAACGATCCGCTTGCCCAGGATGATCGCAGATATGTGATCGCGCAGTGGAAGCGCGAGATCCTGCCCGAGGCCGTCGGCGACTATTCGCCGTTCCTCGCGCTGCGTCTCTATCGCGGCCGCCTCGGCATCACCGTCGAGACCGACCTGATCCCCTCCTATCCGATCGGCGGCAGCGAGCGCCCCGAGGGCTGCCTGCCCGGCGAGGCGCTGGTGCTCAGCCGCACCGACGCCCAGCAGACCCGTGCGCTGGTCGCCATGGAGACCGGCACGACCGTCGCGAATTATCCCAGCTATTTCAATGCCTGCGCACCCGGCATCCGAGTCACGCACCATGCCGACCTGCCCTCGGCGCAACAGGGCTGGATCGACTTCGTCATCCGCTCGCAGCCCGGCCCCGATGGCGATGGCCATATCGAGGTCATCGCCGACGGCGTCCAAATCGTCACCGTCCAGGGCCATATAGGGCATGGCGGCCCGGGGCTCGACGACAACCAGTATTTCAAGATGGGGCCTTACCGCGCCCCGGCTCCCCTGCCCTGGAGCATCAGCTACGACGATTTCCGGCGCGGCCCTCGTTGCAGCGATGTCATCCGCATCGGGCAATGCCCGCCGGAACCGCCGCAAGCGTCGAAAGCGATTGGCAAGCCGCCGCTTTCGACGTCTAGTGACGTGAGGAAAACCAAGGGGCCGTAGACGCCTCGGGAACGTGCCGCTTCAGACCATGGACATCCTGCGCATCAGCGACCTGCGTATCGGCTTCACGATCCACGGCCTCGCCCGTGACGTCGTGAAGGGCGTCAGCCTGCGCGTGCCCGCCGGCAAGACCGTCGCGCTGGTCGGCGAATCCGGCTCCGGCAAATCGGTGATCTCGCAGGCGATCATGGGGCTCCTGCCTCGCGCCGGCGGCGTCACCGGCGGCGAAATCCTGTTCCGCGATCCGCTCGCGCCCGAGACCGTCGTCGACATTGCGACGCTGCCGGCCGAGGGCGAAGGCATCCGGGCGCTGCGCGGCGGGCGCATCGGCATGATCTTTCAGGAGCCGATGTCCTCGCTCTCGCCGGTCCATACGATCGGCAACCAGATCGAGGAAGCCTTGCTCCTGCACCGGCCGATGCCGAAGGCCGAGGCGCGCGAGCTGATCGAAGCGATGCTCAAGCGCGTCGGCTTCAAGAACCCAAAGCGCGCCTTCGATCTCTATTCCTTCGAGCTCTCCGGCGGCCTGCGCCAGCGCGCCATGCTCGCCATGGCGCTGATCTGCCAGCCGGCCCTGCTGATCGCCGACGAGCCGACGACGGCGCTCGACGTCACCATCCAGGCCCAGGTGCTCGACCTGATGCGCGATCTCCAGGCCGAGATGGGCATGGCGATCCTGCTCATCACTCATGACCTCGGCGTCGTCGCCAACATGGCCGACGAGGTCGTGGTGATCTTCCATGGCGAGATCATGGAGCGCGGCCCGGTCGAGGACATCTTCCGCCGGCCGCGCCACCCCTACCTCAAGGCCCTGCTCGAAGCCTCCCCGCATTTCGACATGCAGGACGGCGAGCGCCTGGTCGCACTGCGCGAAGCGCGCCCGCGGCCGGCCGTCACCGCGCCCCCGCCGAAACCATCGGCCGACGCCGCCCCCTTGCTCAGCGTCCGCAGCCTGCACAAGACCTATGTCACGGGTTCGCGCAGCTTCTTCGGCAAGGGCAGCCAGACCAGCGTCAAGGCCGTCGACAATGTCAGCTTCGACATCCGACGCGGCGAATGCCTCGGCCTCGTTGGCGAGAGCGGCTGCGGCAAGACCACCGTCAGCAAGATCGTCATGCGCGCGGTCACGCCCGATTCCGGCGAGATCGTCTTCGATGACGGGCGCGAGCGGATCGACGTGCTCGGCCTCGACGGCGAGGACCTCCGCAAGTTCCGCCCGCGCGTCCAGATGATCTTCCAGGACCCGGTCTCGTCGCTGTCGCCGCGCATGACGGTGATGAACATCCTGCGCGAGCCATTGGTCATTCATGGCCGCGGCGACCCGGCCGAGCAGGACGAGCGGGTGCGCAACCTGATGCAGGATGTCGGGCTCGATACCCGCTTCCTCAACCGCTATCCGCATTCCTTCTCGGGCGGCCAGCGCCAGCGCATCGGCATTGCCCGCGCGCTCGCGCTCGATCCCGAGCTGATCATCTGCGACGAGCCGGTCTCGGCGCTCGACGTCTCCGTACAGGCGCAGATCCTCAACCTGCTCAAGGATTTGCAGGCCGAGCGCGGCCTGACCTTCCTGTTCATCTCGCATAATCTCGCCGTGGTGAACTACATGGCGGACCGCATCGCCGTGATGGCCAATGGCCGGATCGTCGAGCTGGCGCCGCGCCACGCGCTCTTCACGCGCCCGGCCCATCCCTACACCCGCGCGCTGCTGCGCTCCGTGCCCTTCGCCGATCTCGATCGCCCGCTCGACTTCAAGCTGGCGGCGCCCGGCGGCGCCTCCGACGACAGCCACTGGGACATAGCCTTCAAGACCGGGCCGGACGAGGCCGCGCTGGCGCCGCTCCCGCTTGGCGACGGCCATTACGTGCTGGCGCGGCCCAATGCCGATATCCGGGAGCTGGTGCCATGACGCAGCGCCGCCACGACCCGACCCGCCGCACCGCGCTACTGCTCGGCACCGCCGCGCTCGCCGGAGCGAGCCTGCCCCGCGTCGCGCAGGCCGCGCCTGCGCCCTTCTCGGGCACCGCGATCGACAGCCCGTTCTTCAAGGATCGGGTCGCTTCCGGCGCCCTGCCACCGGTCGCCGCGCGCCTGCCGGCCAACCCGCGCGTCATCGACCTGGAGGCGCTCGGCCGGCAGCAGGGCCGCCATGGCGGCAATATCCGCATGCTGATGGGCGACCAGCGCGACATCCGCATGATGACGCTCTACGGCTACACCCGCCTGATGGTCTATGACGAGAATCTCGACCTCGTGCCGGACGTGCTCGAGAGTTGCGATGTCGAGGACGGCCGCATCTTCACGCTGAGATTGCGCCAGGGCCATCGCTGGTCGGACGGGTCGCCGCTCACCACCGAGGATTTCCGCTACTGGTGGGAAGATATCGCCAACAACAAGCGGCTCTCGCCGGGCGGCCCGCCGCAGGCCCTGTTCTCGGCAGGCGAACCGCCCCGCTTCGAGATCCTGAGCGAGACCGAGGTCCGCTATAGCTGGAAGACGCCGAACCCGGTCTTCCTGCCGGCGCTGGCGGGCGCGCAGCCGACCTATATCTTCATGCCCTCCGGCTACCTGAAGCAGTTCCACGAGCGCCATGCGCCCAAGCACGAGCTGGCCCAGCGCGTGAAGGAGCACCGCGTGCGCGACTGGGGCGCGCTGCATGAGCGCCTGTCGCGCATGTACCGGCCGGAGAACCCGAAGCTGCCGACACTGGAGCCCTGGCGCAACACGACGCCGCTTCCGGCAGAACAGTTCGTCTTCGAGCGCAACCCCTATTTCCACCGCGTCGACAAAAACGGCCGGCAGCTCCCCTATTCCGACCAGGTCACGCTGACCATCGGCACGAGCGCGCTCGTCCCCGCCAAGACGGCGGCCGGCGAGGCCGATCTCCAGGCCCGCTATCTCCGCTTCGACAACTATACCTTCCTGAAGGAAGCCTCGAAGCGGATGAATTTCGACGTCCGGCTGTGGAAGCGGGCGGAGGGCGCCTATTTCGCCCTGCTTCCGAACCTCAACGCCATCGACCCGGTCTGGCGCGACCTCAACCGCGACATCCGCTACCGCCGCGCGATCTCGGTCGCGATCAACCGCCAGGACGTCAACAAGGTCATCTTCTTCGGGCTCGCCAAGGAAAGCGGCAACACCGCCCTGCCGGAAAGCCCGCTCTACGATCCCCGCTTCACCTCGCTCTGGACCCAGCACGATCCGGCGCTGGCGAACCGCCTGCTCGACGAGATCGGCCTGACCAAGCGCGACGATGATGGCATCCGCCTGCTCCAGGATGGGCGCCGTCTGGAATTCACCATCGAAACCGCCGGCGAGAACACCGAGGAGACCGATATCCTCGACCTGCTCAAGCAGGATTTCTTCGATGTCGGCATCAAGATCTACCCGCGCTCGACCCAGCGCGACGTCTTCCGCCGCCGCATCCTCGCCGGCCAGACCGTGATGTCGGCCTGGGCCGGCATGGACAATGCGCTGGTCACCTCGGACATGGAGCCCGACGCGCTGGCGCCGACCTCCTCGGCCCAGTTCCAGTGGCCGCGCTGGGGTCAGTTCGTCGAGAGCAACGGCAAGGAGGGCGAGCGTCCGGCCCTGCCCGCCGCCAACAAGCTCGTCCGCCTCTATGAGGAATGGCGCATGAGTTCGACCCGCGACCAGCGCCGGGCGATCTGGCGCGAAATGCTGGCGCTCAACGCCGAGGAGCTCTTCACCATCGGCGTGATCAACAGCACGCTCCAGCCGATCGTCGTCTCGCGCGACCTGCGCAACGTGCCCGAGAAGGGCCTCTACAGCTTCGAGCCCGGCGCCTTCATCGGCCGCTACATGCCCGACACCTTCTGGTTCGACCGAGCCGAGACCAAAGGCTGATCCGTGCTGCTCCGCTACATCCTCAAGCGCATCCTGATCATGATCCCGACGCTGATCGTCACCAGCGCGCTGATCTTCACCGTGATCAACCTGCCCGAAGGCGATTATTTCGAGACGCTCGCGGCCGAGATGCAGGCCCAGGGCGAGAAGGCGGACATGAGCCGCATCGAGTTCCTGAAGCAGGAATATGGCTTCGACCGGCCGCCGGTGGAGCGCTATGTACGCTGGGTCGCGGGCCTGCTCCAGGGCGACATGGGCTATTCCTTCGAGTACCAGCGCCCGGTGCGCGAGATCGTCGGCGACCGTCTGCTGCTGACGATGATGGTCTCCTTCGCCACCATCATCTTCACCTGGGTCGTCGCCTTCCCGATCGGCATCTACTCGGCCACGCACCAGTACAGCTGGGGCGATTACGGCCTGACCTTCCTCGGCCTCGTCGGGCTTGCCGTGCCGCATTTCCTGCTGGCGCTGGTCTTCATGTATTTCGCCAATGTCTGGTTCGGGACCTCGATCGGCGGCCTCGTCGATCCCGCCTATCTCAACCAGCCGATGAGCTGGGCCAAGCTCAAGTCGGTGCTGGAGCACCTCTGGATTCCCGTCATCATCATCGGCGCCGGCGGCACCGCCGGCATGATCCGGGCGCTGCGCGCCAACCTCCTCGACGAATTGCAGAAGCAGTACTACGTCACCGCCCGCGCCAAGGGTCTGCCGCCCGGCAAGGCCCTGCGGAAATACCCGCTGCGGATGTCGCTCAACTTCTTCATCTCGGATATCGGCGACATCCTGCCCTCGATCGTCTCGGGCGCCGAGGTCGTCGCCATCGTGCTCTCGCTGCAGACCACCGGGCCGCTCTTGATCCGCGCGCTGCAGAGCCAGGACATGTATCTCGCCGGTTCCTTCCTGATGTTCCTGTCCTTCCTGACCGTGATCGGCGTGCTGATCTCGGACATCGCGCTCGCCATCCTCGATCCGCGCATCCGCCTGCAGGGAGCCGCGACCAAGTGAAGGCGACCTCGCTCTCCCATCTGCCGCCGGACGGCGCCCCCCTGGCGCACGAGGTCTCGACGGCCCCGTTCGAGCCCTATGCCACGGAGGCGATGACTCCGGAGCAGGAGCGGGTCTATCTCGCCTCGCAATGGCAATTGATGTGGTGGAAGTTCCGCAAGCACCGGCTCGCGGTCATCTCCGCCGTGGTGATCCTCGTGATCTATGCGATGGCGGCCTTCGCCGAGTTCCTCGCGCCCTATCACTACACGACGCGCAACACCGACTTCATCCGGGCCCCCGCGCAGAGCGTCCATCTCTTCCACGAAGGCAGCTTCATCGGCCCCTTCGTCTACCCCTACACGATGCGCCTCAACATGGAGAACCTGAAGCGCGAGTACGAGGTGGACACCACGCGCCCGCAGAAGCTGCGCTTCTTCTGCGAGGGCGACAGCTACATGTTCTGGGGCTTGATCCCGGGCAACCGCCGCCTCGTCTGCCCGCCCAAGGACGGCACCTTCTTCTGGCTCGGCTCCGACCGGCTCGGCCGCGATATGCTCTCCCGCATCCTCTATGGCGGGCGCATCTCGCTCTCGATCGGCCTGCTCGGCGTCTCCGTCTCCTTCGTGCTCGGCGTCATCATCGGCGGCATCGCCGGCTATTATGGCGGCCGCATCGACCTCTTCGTCCAGCGCATCATCGAGATCGTGCAGTCGCTGCCGCATATCCCGCTCTGGCTGGCGCTGGCCTCGATCCTGCCGCCGACCTGGAGCCCGCTCCTGGTCTATTTCGGCATCACGGTGATCCTCGGCCTGATGGACTGGACCGGGCTCGCCCGCTCTGTGCGCTCGAAGCTGCTCTCGCTGCGCGAGGAGGATTATGTCGTCGCGGCCCAGCTCATGGGCGCCAAGCCGAAGCGCATCATCGCGCTGCATCTCGTGCCCGGCTTCATGAGCCACCTCATCGCCTCGGCCACGATCACCATCCCCAAGACGATCCTCGGCGAGACCGCGCTCTCCTTCCTGGGGCTCGGCCTGAGACCGCCGATCACCAGCTGGGGCGTGATGCTCAACGAGGCCCAGAACATCAATGTGGTGGCGCTCTATCCCTGGCTGCTCTATCCGGTCGTGCCGGTGATCGTGATCATCCTCGCC
Organism: Allobosea sp. FW305-C-101; assembly: GCF_058783685.1. Classification (NCBI taxonomy): domain Bacteria; kingdom Pseudomonadati; phylum Pseudomonadota; class Alphaproteobacteria; order Hyphomicrobiales; family Alloboseaceae; genus Allobosea; species Allobosea sp. FW305-C-101. The sequence continues at coordinate 562,345 of NZ_JBYSYT010000002.1, forward strand.
TTCAACTTCCTCGGCGACGGCCTGCGCGACGCGGCCGATCCCTATCGCTGACGTCAGACAAGCACCGCCACGAAGACCGCCTTGCGCATCGCGTTCCACACACCGCTCAACCCGCTCGGGGACGATGGCGTCTCCGGCGACCGCCGCATGGCGCGCCAGCTCGTGGCGGGGCTCGAAAGCCTCGGCCATGTCGTCGAGCCAATCGGAGCGCCCAGGACTTATTTTCGCGAAGCCGATCCCGCCAGCTTCGCCAGCGCTTCAGCCGATGCCGCCCGACTGCGCGACGCCCTGCTCGCCGGTTATAGGGCGGGCAAGCCGCGGCCCGATCTCTGGTTCACCTATCACAACTACTACCGCTCGCCGGATTTCCTCGGCCCTGGGATCGCGACGGCGCTCGGCATCCCCTATGTCACCGCCGAATCCAGCGATTCGACCCGGCGTGCCAATGGCGAATGGGCCGCGCACTCGGCCGTCACCCGGCAGGCGCTCGCCACTGGCGATGTCCATTTCTACTTCACCGATCGCGACCGGCAGGGGCTCGAACCCTGGCGAAGCGAAGGAACCACCCTGCTCCCCCTCCCTCCCTTCGTCGCGATCGATCCCGAACCTCTCAGGCCAGCCGTTCCATCGCGCACGCCGCGCCTGATTACGGTCGCCATGATGCGCGACGGCGCCAAGCTGAAGAGCTATCTCACCCTTGCCCGCATCCTCGACCGCTGCCGCGGCGAGGACTGGACGCTGAGCATCATCGGCGACGGCCCTTGCCATGCCGAGATCGGCGCCGCCTTCGCGAACCTGCCCGCGGACCGCATCAGCTGGCGCGGCCAGCTCGACCGCGAGGCCACGCAGGCTGCGCTTGCCCGGCACGACATCTTCATCTGGCCGGGCATCGGCGAGGCCTATGGGCTGGTTTATCTCGAAGCCCAGGCTGCCGGCCTGCCGGTCGTCGCCTTCGACAGCGGCGGTGTTTCCGAGACGGTGCGGGCAGGCGAAACCGCCCTGCTCGTCCCGGAGCATGACGAAGCGGCCCTGGCCGCAGCGCTGACGACCCTCCTGCGCGACAAGGCATTGCGCGACAGCATGGGCGCGGCCGCCCGCCGCTTCATCCTCACAGAACGGACACCGGCACGCGCCGCCGAAAGACTGGCGGAAGGCCTCGCTTTGGCCATCCGGAACCGTCGCGCCAAGCTGAAATCGTCTCCCGGGAAAGCCACGCCATGACTGCCCCGCATTGGCAGGCGCTCACCCTCGAACTCGACCGCTGGAGCGCATCCAGCCGAACGGTCGGCCTCTGGCTGCGCGATGACGACGCTGTGGCGCCGAGCCCGGCGCTCGACCGTCTCTCGGATCTGGCCGAGCGCTTCGCGGCACCGGTCCTGCTCGCGGTCATTCCGTTGCTGGCCGAGCCCACACTGGCGACCGCGCTGCACGGCATGCCGCTGCTGCGGCCCTGCCAGCATGGCGCGGTCCACCACAATCACGCCCCTGCCGGCAGCAAGAAATCGGAATTCGGCGTGGAGCGCGCCGCGGCCGATGTCGACGCCGACATCGCGCGCGGCCGTCAGCGCCTGCACGATCTCCTCGGCGACGCCACCCTGCCGATCTTCGTGCCGCCCTGGAACCGCATCGCCCAGAGCCATGCAGCGCGTCTGGAAGCGCTCGGCTTCGCCGGCCTGTCCTGCTTCCGCGGCTATCGCCTTGGGGCCGACGGCGGGCCGCGTCTGCTCAATACCCATGTCGACATCATGGACTGGCATGGCGGCCGCATCGGCCGCTCGACGCCCGACATCCTCGGCGAGATCGTCGCCCTCCTGGCGGAAAGGCGACAAGGCGAGGCCGGCGACATCGAGCTCGGCCTGCTCCTGCACCATCGCGACCATGACGAAACGGCTTGGTCCGCCCTCTCCGATATCCTGGGCGCCGCTGTCGCCCACCCGGCGGTGCGCATGACCGATCCCTGCCGACTTATCGCACCGTCCGAACGCTCCCCGGACGGTGTTGCCGGCTTGCGATGACGTGATCGGCAGCCTGCGGATTATCGCGTCCGACGGTGCTCCGACGGGCTTGGATCGTCCCCGGCGACCAGTTATAATCGCTCCAGAGTTTTCAACTGCGTTCGTCCTCGCCAAGAGGTCGTCTGGCCTTTCCGGGGGGCGACGTTCCAATGCCTTCAAACGTCGTCGACCTCGCCGGCGCCGAGCGCGCGCCGCGTAGCCCGCATGCTCCGCGCGTCCTGATCTACAGCCACGACACGTTCGGGCTCGGCCATATCCGCCGCTGCCGCGCGATCGCCAACGCGCTGATCGCGAGCTTCCCGCATATCTCGGTGATCATCGTCTCCGGCTCGTCGGTGATCTCGAGCTTCCAGTTCGGCGATGGCGTCGACTATGTCCGCATTCCCGGCGTCGAGAAGCAGAGCGACGGCAGCTACGAGCCGCATCATCTCAATCTCGACCTCGACGACACCATTCGCCTGCGGGCCGACATCATCAAGCAGACCGTGCTCTCCTTCGATCCCGACGTCGTCATCGTCGACAAGGAGCCGGTCGGCCTGCGCGGTGAACTCAAGCCCTCGCTCGACATCCTGCGCCGGCGCGGCGCCCGCATCGTGCTTGGCCTGCGCGACGTGCTCGACGAACCCGCCGCGGTTCTGGAGGAATGGAGCCGCAACGGCGCGCTGGAAGCACTCGACACGGTCTATGACGACATCTTCGTCTACGGGCTCGACAACGTCTATCAGCCTCTGACCGGCCTGCCGGACCAGCACCGCTTCGCCGACAAGCTGCGCTACATGGGCTATCTCAAGCGCGCGGTGCCGAGCCCGATGCCGCCGAACCGCTATCCGCGCATCACCAAGCAGCCCTTCATCCTGGTCACGCCGGGCGGCGGCGGCGACGGCGCCGGTGTCATCGACTGGGTGATCTCCGCCTATGAGGCCGACCCGACGATCGAATTGCCCGCACTCATCGTCTTCGGCCCCTTCATGTCGCGCGAGAAGCGCAAGGAATTCGCCGAGCGCATCGCCCGCAATCCCAAGCTCGAAGGCCTCGGCTTCGAGCCGCGCCTCGAATTGCTGATGAACCGGGCCCACTGCGTCGTCGCCATGGGCGGCTACAACACGTTCTGCGAGATCCTCTCCTTCGACAAACCGGCGCTGATCGTGCCGCGCGTCCGGCCGCGCCTCGAACAGGCGATCCGCGCCGGCCGCGCCGACGAGCTCAAGCTGGTCGATGTCCTCTACGATCCCTCGCAGACCGGCGAGGGCGAGCGCGATCCCCGCGTGATGGCGGCAGCGCTCCATGCCCTGCCGCGCCGCCCGCCCCCGTCGCAGGCCTTCGTGCCAGACCTGCTCGACGGCCTGCCCTCGATCAGCCGCGCGCTCGCCGGCGATCTCTCGATGCCCGTCCGCGGCCGCGCGCTGGCGCAGACGGCTGCGACGAGCTGACCCACGGTTCAGGCCACGCCGGCCGCATCACGGCGCTGGCCAAGTCCCTCGCACCAGCCTAAGCGTTTCGCCATGACGTTTTCGAACACCCTCGTGTCCGTCGCGGTCGGCGCCGTCGCCGTCGTCCTGCTGCTCGGGCTGATCAACATGCTGCGCGGCGGCAGCGCCAATACCTCGCAGCGCCTAATGCGCCTGCGCGTCATCCTGCAGTTCGTCGCCATCGTGCTGATCGTCATCGTCTTGTGGTGGCGCAACGGCTGAGCGCCTGCGACACTGCGCGCAAGCCTTTGAAATCAAAGCAACACGCGACTTGCGCGGCTGTGGACGGAAGCCCCGATTGCCGGGCTTTGCCACATTCCGGACACGAGTATGTGTGCTTCACTAACGCCTCTTCACCCGCTCACCCTCGAAGGCCCATGGTTCGCGTCGCGTTGCCGCTTCTTGCCGTTTGCCTGGCCGCCTCTGCCGCTACCGCGCAGACCCGGTCCCTCTCCGGCAGTGTCTCCAGCTACGCTCCCGCCACCGAACCGCCCGCCCCTGCCTGGGAAGCCCGCGTCGGTGCCGGCCTCGCCAATCCCGGCGGCCGGGAGAGCGGCCTGCCGAACCTGAGCGCCGACCTGCTGTCGCCGCGCCTCATTCCCCTGAGCGACCGCATCGCCGCAGCCTTCATCCCGCGTTTCAACATGGGCGCGAGCGTCAATCTCAACGGCACGCGCTATGCCTATGCCGGCGCAACCTGGACCTTCGACGTGACGCGCGACGTCTTCGTCGAGGCGAGCTTCGGCGCCGCGCTGAACGACGGCAAGACCGGCCTGGTCATCCCGGAGAATCGCCTCGCGGTCGGCTGCAACACCGGCACGCGCGAGGCCGCCGCGCTCGGCTTCCGGCTCTCGGACCGCTGGAGCCTCGTCACCACGCTCGAGCATTTCAGCACTGTCGGTTGCTCCGACAAGCCCGGCACGGGCAATCGCGGCCCCGCCAATATCGGCGCGCGGCTCGGCTATACTTTCTGACGCCCAGCCTCGCCGGAAACGCGCTTCCGTCCGGCCCGGGCCGCGCTATAAGCGTGGCATGGTCAAGCTCAACCGCATCTACACGCGCACCGGCGACAACGGCACGACCGGGCTGACGAGCGGCCCGCGCCGTCCGAAATTCGACCTCCGCGTCGCCGCCTATGGCACCGTCGACGAGACCAATGCCTGCGTCGGCCTTTCTCGCCTCCATGCGGCAACGGAAGATGCTCTGATCGATGCCATGCTCGGCCGCATCAGCAACGACCTCTTCGATCTTGGCGCCGATCTCTCGACGCCCGAGACCGACAAGCCTCTCGCCTTCGAGCCCTTGCGCATCGTCCAGGCCCAGGTCGACCGGATCGAGGCCGAGATCGATGAGCTGAATGCCGATCTCGCCCCCTTGCGCTCCTTCGTGCTGCCCGGCGGCACGCCGGCCGCGACCCATCTCCATCTCGCCCGCACCGTCAGCCGCCGCGCCGAGCGCCTGATTACCGAGCTCGCGGCGACAGAGGGCGAAACGGTCGCCCCGCCAGCCCTCAAATACATCAACCGCCTCTCGGACTTCCTGTTCGTCGCCTCCCGCTACCTCAATGCCAAGGCAGCCGGCGACGTGCTCTGGGTGCCCGGCGGGAATCGCTGAGTTCAGCCATGTTCGTCCCCCTGCATGACGGCGTGCCGCTGCGCTTCATGCGAACGCCCTACATCACCTATGGGCTGATCGGCGCCAGCCTCGCCTTGCAGCTCGTGTTGCAGCTCTGGCCCGGCCAGGACGCGGAGCTGGCGATCATGGCCGGCTTCGGCATGATTCCCTCCGTGCTGTTCGGGACGGCGCAATTGCCGGAGGGCCTCGCCCATGTCCCGGCCTGGGCGACGCTGTTCAGCAATATCCTGCTGCACGCCAATGTCGCGCATCTCGTCGGGAACATGCTGTTCCTCTGGGTCTTCGGCGACAATGTCGAGGATGCGATGGGCCATGCTCGCTTCCTCGCCTTCTTCTTCCTCTGCGGGCTAGGCGGCTCGCTCTTCCATGCCGGCCTGTATCCGGATTCGCAGCAGCCGCTGATCGGCGCGTCGGGCGCCATCTCCGGCGTTATCGCCTCCTATCTGATGATCTATCCGCAGGTCCGGATCTGGGGCCTCGCCTTCAACTGGATTCCGATCCACATCCCGGCGCTCTATGCGCTCGGCGGCTGGATCGTGCTGCAGGCGGCTTCCGCGCTGCTCGGCGCCGACGGCAATGTCGGCTGGTGGGCCCATCTCGGCGGGCTGGCGACGGGCGCCGCGCTGACCCCGCTCTTCGTGCACCGCAGCATCGCCCTGTTCGGGCGCAAGCCCGCCCGTGGCTGAAGCCGCGCTGTTTTGCCCCCGAGTCGGGCCCGGACGGACGTTGACAAGCGCAAACGGGCGTCGCTACGGTCCCAGCGCATTCCAGCCGAGGGCCGCGATGCCGCTGTCCTGCCGTCAGGCACGGTGCGGCGCGAGGCTCATCTCTTCTGAACGGTGATCTGGCGATGAAGATCTTGGTGCCCGTCAAGCGGGTGGTTGATTACAACGTGAAGATCCGCGTGAAGGCGGACGGTTCCGGCGTCGAGCTCGCCAATGTGAAGATGTCGATGAATCCGTTCGACGAGATCGCGGTCGAAGAGGCGCTGCGCCTCAAGGAAGCCGGCAAGGCGACCGAGGTGGTCGTGGTCTCGATCGGCCCGGCTCAGGCAGCCGAGACGATCCGCACCGGCCTCGCCATGGGCGCCGATCGCGGCATCCTCGTGAAGGTCGACGGTATCGTCGAGCCGCTCGCCGTCGCCAAGCTCCTCAAGAAGGTCGTCGAGCAGGAAGGCCCCGGCCTCGTCATCCTCGGCAAGCAGGCGATCGACGACGACTGCAACCAGACCGGCCAGATGCTCGCCGCCCTCCTGGGCTGGCCGCAGGGCACGTTTGCTTCGAAGGTGGAGCTTGGCGCGGACAGCGTCGACGTCACCCGCGAGGTCGATGGCGGCCTGCAGACGGTTTCGCTCAAGCTCCCGGCGATCGTCACCACCGATCTGCGTCTCAACGAGCCGCGCTATGCCTCGCTGCCGAACATCATGAAGGCGAAGAAGAAGCCGCTTGACGAGACCTCCGCCGAGACCCTCGGTGTCGATGTCGCCCCGCGCCTCAAGGTGCTGAAGACGGTCGAGCCCGCCGGCCGCTCCGCCGGCGTCAAGGTGGCCAACGCCGCCGAACTCGTCTCCAAGCTCAAGACCGCCGGGGTGATCTGATGACCACGCTGCTGATCGCCGAACACGACAACGCCTCCGTCAAGGACGCCACCGCCAAGGCGCTGACCGCCGCCGCCAAGCTCGGCGGCCCCGTCCACATCCTCGTTGCCGGGCAGGGGGCGAAGGCCGCGGCCGATGCCGCCGCCAAGCTCGCCGGCGTCGAGAAGGTGCTGCTCGCCGATGACGCGGCTTACGGCCATGCCCTGGCCGAGCCGCTGGCCGCGCTGATCGTCAAGCTCGCGGACAACTACGACGCCATCGTCGCGCCCTCGACCACGACCGGCAAGAACGTGCTGCCGCGCGTCGCCGCCCTGCTCGACGTGATGCAGGTCTCGGATGTCAGCGCGATCGTCTCGCCCGACACCTTCGAGCGCCCGGTCTATGCCGGCAACGCCATCCAGACCGTGCAGTCGACCGACGCCAAGAAGCTCCTGACCATCCGCACCGCCTCCTTCGCGGCGGCGGGCGAAGGCGGCTCGGCCGCGGTCGAGAGCGTCTCGGCGGCCGAGAACCCCGGCAACTCGTCCTTCAAGGGCGAGGAGGTCGCAAAGTCGGACCGTCCGGAGCTGGCCTCGGCCAAGATCATCATCTCGGGCGGCCGCGCGCTCGCCTCCGCCGAGAATTTCGGCAAGGTGATCGAGCCCGTCGCCGACAAGCTCGGCGCCGCCATGGGCGCCTCGCGCGCCGCGGTCGATGCCGGCTATGCCCCCAACGACTGGCAGGTCGGCCAGACCGGCAAGGTCGTCGCCCCCGAGCTCTATATCGCCGTCGGCATCTCCGGCGCGATCCAGCATCTCGCCGGCATGAAGGACTCCAAGGTCATCGTCGCCATCAACAAGGACGAGGAAGCCCCGATCTTCCAGATCGCCGATTACGGCCTCGTCGGCGACCTCTTCACCATCCTGCCCGAGCTCGACGCCGAACTCGCCAAAGCCGGCAAGTAAGGCCGGCGCTACCGCTTCCGGGCCGCCTCAGGGCGGCCCGTTCCGCTCCTGCGGGAGCCTGAAAAGTTCATCCGGGATCAAACCATGTCGGACCACGCGATCAAGACGATCGGCATCATCGGGGCAGGCCAGATGGGCAACGGCATCGCCCATGTCGCGGCCGCCGCCGGCTTCGACATCCGGCTGCACGACATCGCCGAGGAGCGCATCAACGCCGCGCTCGCCACGATCGACGGCAACATGGCCCGCCAGGTCTCGAAGGGCGCGCTCGCGGACGAGGAACGCCGCGCCGCGATCGCCCGCATCCAGCCTGCCGTCGGCCTTGCTGATCTCGGTGCTTGCGATCTCGTCATCGAGGCCGCCACCGAGAACGAGGAGGTCAAGCGCAAGATCTTCACGGCAGTCTGTCCGCATCTGCGTCCGGACGCGATCCTCGCCTCCAACACCTCCTCGATCTCGATCACGCGCCTTGCGGCCGCGACCGATCGTCCCGAGCATTTCATCGGCATCCATTTCATGAACCCGGTCCCGCTGATGCAGCTCGTCGAGCTGATCCGCGGCATCGCCACCGATGACGGCACCTTCGAGCGCGCCAAGAACCTCGTCGGCAGCCTGCACAAGACCGTCTCGGTCTCCGAGGATTTCCCGGCCTTCATCGTCAACCGCATCCTGCTGCCGATGATCAACGAGGCCGTCTACACGCTCTATGAAGGCGTCGGCTCGGTCGAGGCGATCGACACCGCCATGCGGCTCGGCGCCAACCATCCGATGGGCCCGCTCCAGCTCGCCGACTTCATCGGCCTCGATACCTGCCTCTCGGTGATGCAGGTGCTCCATGACGGCCTGGCCGATTCGAAGTACCGCCCCTGCCCGCTGCTGGTGAAATATGTCGAGGCCGGCTGGCTCGGCCGCAAGACCAAGCGTGGCTTCTACGACTATCGCGGCGAGAAGCCCGTCCCGACCCGCTGACGCAACCGGCTGGTCGCTCGCAAGCTGGGAAAACCCGGCCGGGTTTCACCACAACCCACCGTTTCACCGCCGCGGACGAGGATGATCCTCGTCCGCGCGCAGATGCTTGCCGCAGTCGCAATAAGTTCCTTCACATTCCTGTCGTCTCGCGCTTACATTGATCCTTGAGCGGGATTCGTCCCGCTCGACGAAGCGGAGGTGCGACGGGTTTGACGGCGCATGTGATGCATCCGATGGCATCGCCGGACGGTTGTCCGGCTTTGGTGCTGAACGCCGATTTCCGGCCGCTCAGCTACTATCCCCTATCGCTGTGGAGCTGGCAGGACGCGATCAAGGCGGTCTTCATGGACCGCGTCAACATCGTCTCCGAATACGACACCGTCGTCCGCAGCCCGAGCTTCGACATGCGGCTGCCCTCGGTGGTCTCGCTCAAGAGCTATATCAAGCCCTCGCGCACACCGGCCTTCACCCGCTTCAACGTCTTCCTGCGCGACCGCTTCGCCTGCCAGTACTGCAATACGCGCGAGGAACTGACCTTCGACCACGTCATCCCGCGCTCCAAGGGCGGCCTGACCACCTGGGAGAACGTCGTCGCCGCCTGCTCGCCCTGCAACCTGCGCAAGGGCGACAAGATGCCCGCCGCGGTCGAGATGTTCCCGGCCCAGAAGCCCTATGCGCCGACGGTCAACGACCTTCACCGCAACGGCAAGCTCTTCCCGCCGAACTATCTCCACGAGAGCTGGCTGGACTATCTCTACTGGGATTCCGAGCTGGAGCCGTAAGGCTTACGCTGTCGCTTTTGTTGCGCACCCCATAAGAGCGCCATTTTCCCTATAAGAGCGTTCTATTCCACCCCAAAAGTTCGTAACCCGCTGGGCTTGAAACAGTCCCAGAGCTCCGTTTCTTACCGATAGGGTTGGGTTTATCCATGCGGAACCGACGCCGTCCGAAACGGCGCGTATGTCACTGGTTCGGCCGCCTCTGAGCACGGCGGGCATCGTCATAGACAGATCAACTCTGGAGAGAAGCATGTTCACCCACGTCATGATCGGCAGCAACAACCTGGAGCGGGCTCGTTCGTTCTACGACGCCACGTTCGTTGCATTGGGCGGCAAACCCGGCGAGATGGATGCCCGAGGCCGGCTGATCTAATCCCACGAGGGCGGCCGCCTCTTGATCACGACGCCAATCGACGGCAATCCCGCGACCGCAGCGAATGGTGGGACTATCGGTATCGGCGCCGCGAACCCTGACCACGTGCTGGCCTGGCATAAGGCCGGCATCCTACATGGTGGGAAGGCGATCGAGAGCCCGCCTAGCGAGCGCCCCAATGGAGCCTTCGTGGCCTACCTTCGCGACCCCGACGGTTACATGCTTACCTCACGCTCTCAGCCGACGAAGTGAAGGCTCCTTCTATCGCGAAGTTGCTCGACGGCCGCTTAATGAGCAGACAGCGCCGGCATGAAGACGCGCTCTGCTCAGATCGATCTCGAAGCCGAGCGCGTTCGTGCGATCGATCTCGTTTAGAATGTCGAGCTTGATCACCTCCATCGCGATGTTCTCTGCTTTTGCCGCGTTCCTCAATTCCCAGACCTGTGGCCAGATCTCGCAGCCGGCGACCACCTCATGGCCGCCGCGCGCAAGGCCAAACGCGACACCGCGGCCGAAGCTTGTGGCCGCCCCCGTCACGAGCACCCGTTTGCCCATGCCGACCTCCTCTTCTGATCTCAGGCGACGATGTCGCCACGCCTGATCGCGACCCGTATCGCCTGTGGCGTTGTGGCGACGCCGAGGCGCCTGCGGATTCGACGCAGATGGTTCTCGACCGTACGCTCAGACAGTCCGAGCGTCACCGCGATCTCACCCTGGCGCCGACCGGCGGCGACCCAGGCCAGGATTTCGCGCTCCCGGTCAGTGAGATCAGTGCCGGCCGTCTCGATGGGCGCGTCCAGAAGCCGGCGCGCCGCTGCAAAAGCGGCCCTGCCGACCAAAGTGAGCGCGATCCTCGCCAGCGGAGAAGCGTCGATCCGCTCGCCGCCGAGGCTGATCGCACCTTCGAGACCGAGCGGGCCGAAGACGGGGATCTGCAACCCGTGAACGCCCCCTCCTCGTGGCACGCGCACGACACGGTACAGTTCCTCGCTCCCCTTCGTCGTCTTCGTCCAGAAGAATGCTTCCTGGACATCAACGATATGCCGGTTCACCGGGCAGCGATGGATATAGGTCTCGGCATCGACGGCTCCCCCGTCACTGAACCAGTCCCCTTCGACCCAGTAGATCCGCTCGATCACCTCGTCGCTGGCAGCCGAGGCTGAGAACAGGACGAAACGATCATAGCCCAACGGTTCGGCGAATGAGCGTAGCGCCGTCTTGACGACGGATACGTCGTCCGCCGCTTCGAGTGTCGCCACGATGCCGATCGCCATCTCGTTCGGCATGGCCGTCACCGCGGGGCGAGCTCTTTCAGCATCGTCGCGGCAGCGAGCTTGCCGAGCGCGTTGCCGGCGAGCGGGCTGTCGCCCGTTAGCAACTTGCGATCCTGATGCACAGCGCCGGAAATGTCCTTGTTGATGATCTCGAAGCCGAGCTGCTGGAGTTTTTCGCCGAACTTCCAGGTCAGATGGCCCGGCATGTAGCCGATGTCGGGCGTCTTGGCGTCGAGCGCATCCGGGAAGGCGCAGATCTTGTAGCCGCGATAGATGTCGCTGTCGCCGACAGCCAGAAAGGCTGCGGGTCCGTGGCACAGCGAGATTACGAACCGATCCGCCGCAGCCGCCCATTCGAGCACGGCCTTCACATCGTCACTCTCCGGCAGGCCGATCAGGGCGCCATGGCCGCCTGGAATGAAGATGGCGGCGTATTCGTCCAGCCCCCCGGCGACGAGATCTGCGAGTTTCAGCGGCTGCTTGAACTGCGCGCGGTATTTGCCGAAGAAGCCCTTCACCTCCTCGTCCTCGGACGGCATCGCCCAGAACTCGAACTTGACGGGATTGCCAGAAACGGTCGCCACGTCGAAGGCGAAGCCGGCCTTGTCGAGATGGAACATTGGCAGCAGCGTCTCGACGGGGTGGTTTCCGGTCGAGAAGAACGTGCCGTTGTCGGTGAGAAGATAGCGCTCGTCGGCGCCGATCATCAGGATCTTCTGCTTGCCCATGTAGGGTGTGGGATAATCAGCGCCGCTCAGATCCGAGCGCGGCCTCGTGAACTGGCTCAGCGAATAGGCGGAGGGAAAGAAGGCGTTGTCCTCCGCCGGATCGGTTTGCGGACGTTTGTCTTCGGATTGCGCATCGGCCATGGCCGCCTCCATTGAACGTTTCGAAGCCAGAAGGTTAAGCTCGACCCGATGATCCACAATGAGGGATTTCCCTCAACAAGGCGTACATCGGGTCTAGCCCCGGCGAAGCTCACGGATTCAAAGATGGGCTTTCTCGGTTGCGCCAATCAAAGCCCAGTCGCATGGGGAAGAGCGCCAACTGCTGACGTTAAGCACCCGCCCACAACCGGACCTTCATCGTGATGCGATCTGGCTGCAGCGTCACCTGCGATCGGCATTCAAAGCCGAGGTGAACTCGCGTGCGAGGTTGATAAATTCCTTGAACGCCGCGGATGGGTTCTTCCGGCCTGGGTAGTACAAGCACAGCGGCGCCACAGGCTTAATCCAGTCTTCAAGAACGCGGACCAGGCGGTCAGCCGCGAGGTCTTCACGCACGTCCGATTCCATGAATAGGCCCAGGCCGAACCCGCGCAGGACGGCGGTCCGCGAAAGGCTGGCCTCGTCGAGAGTGATGGGTCCCTTGACGTCCACCTGGACCGGCTGGCCGTCTTTCTCGAAATGCCATTTGTAGATGCCGCCATTGGGCAGCCGGATGCGGATGCAGGTGTGGTTAAGCAGATCGAGAGGCACGCGCGGCTGGCCGTGCTTCTCAAGATATGCCGGCGAGGCCACGACGACGTAGGATCGTGCCTGACCGATCGGAACAGCGATCATGTCGCTTGGCACGAAATCCGCGCTTCTGACGCCGAGATCAAAGCCGTCGGCCACCACATCGAGCAAGCGCCCCTCGGTCACGAGGTCGATGTGAACCTGCGGATATCGGCGCAGATATTCAAAGACCAGCGGCTCCAGGATTTCGCGGGCAGCAGTCGGGAACGCGTTGATCCTGATCGTCCCGGACGGCACCTCCTGTTGCGACATGGCGCTGTCCATGGCGCTGTGGATATCGACCAACGCGGGACCAATCTGCTCGACGAAGTTTCGTCCGGCATCCGTCAGCGAGACACTCCGGGTCGTCCGATTGAACAAACGGACGCCGAGCTGCTTTTCGAACTTCGCGATGAGATTGCTTAGCGCCGTCGTAGAGATCTGCAGCTCCACAGCCGCTGCCCGGAACGACTTCCGGCGCGCGACCGCCATGACGGCGTCCAGCTCGATGAGGTTATGGCCGATCATTGTCCCGGATTTCGCAACGTTTCATCCCAATTTATCCCGATTATCAACCCCGTTGTCCATCGCTAAGTTGATGTCCGCGGAAGCAACCGCGCAGGCAAGATCTGAATAGATCAGCCAGCGGTCAAATCGACCGACTTCAACACACGAGGATGGTAACAATGTCCCTTGAACTTCCCGCACCAATCGCTCGGTACTTCACTGCCGATCTCGACCCCAATCCCCAGGTAATGGCCGATTGCTTTTCTGTCACCGCTACTGTTCGTGATGAGAACCACGTCCACACAGGTCGGGACGAGATCCGTCAGTGGAAAGTGGACTACTCGAAGAAGTTCACCGCGACGTCGACACCGATTGCGATCGAACGTGAGCGCGGCCGCACCGTCGTGACGTGCCATGTCGGGGGCAACTTCCCGGGCAGCCCGATCGACCTGCGCTATTTCTTCCGCCTGGAAGGCGACGAGATCGGCGAACTGGAGATCACCCTGTGAACCCGTTCATCAGCTTCGAAGGCAAGCGGGCGCTTGTGACGTCCGGCACGCGTGGCGCGGGCGCCGCGACCGTCAAGCTCTTCCGCGAACTGGGCGCCAAGGTTCTGACCAACGCCAGGACGAAACCGAAAGACATGCCCGCCGAGATGTTCGTGGGCGCCGATCTCACAACGCCGGAGGGCTGTGCGCAGCTGGCCGATGCGGTTCGGGAGCGTTTGGGCGGCGTCGACATCATCGTGCACATGCTGGGCGGCTCTTCGGCGCCGGCGGGTGGGTATGAGGCGCTCACCGACGAGGAGTGGCGCAAGGAGCTCGACCTGAACCTGATGCCAGCCACGCGTCTCGATCGCGCGCTGGTGCCGGCGATGACGGCGCAGGGCAGCGGCGTCGTTATCCACGTCACGTCGATCCAGCGCGTCATGTCACTGCCGGAATCGACGATCGGGTATGCCGCGGCGAAGGCCGCGCTCGCTTCTTATAGCAAGAGCCTTTCGAAGCTGGTTTCGCCCAAAGGGGTTCGGGTCGTGAGTGTCTCGCCAGGGTGGATCGCCACGGAGGGCTCCATCGCTTTTGCGGAGCGCCTTTCCGGGGACCATGGCGTCGATATCGATACTGCCAAGAAGATGATCATGACTGCGCTCGGAGGCATTCCAATCGGCCGGCCGGCCGATCCCGAGGAAGTCGCAAGCTTGATCGCCTTCGTCGCCTCGGACCGAGCGGGGAGCATCACCGGAGCCGAATACGTCATCGATGGCGGGACCGTGCCGACGGTCTAGGCCGCCTCGGCTCTCGCCGTTAGCCTTTGGGGTCGGGGTCCATTCTCGACTCTCCTACGCCTAGGGCACCCGTATGGGCGTAGATCGCGTCGCGAAGTTGCCGGATCAACTGGTTGAGCTTCCCGAGCTGCCCAACCGTCTGTCCGGATGCTTCGAGCAGATTTGCGTTCAGGCAGCCGGCACGAAAGCGAAGAGCGTCGCCTTCCGGGGTGAGCGCGATGATGACCTGGCGCTCGTTCTCGGGATTGCGGGTGCGACGCAGTAGGCCCGCGGCTTCCATTCTCTTGAGCAGCGGCGTCAGCGTGCTGGACTCCAAGGCAAGCTGCTGAGCGATGCCGCCGACCGTCTGGGCGTCGTCGCGCCAGAGGACGTTGAGAACGAGATACTGCGGATAGGTTAGCCCCAGGCCATCGAGCAACGGCTTATAGGCCCGCTGGATCGCGATCTCGGCGGAGTAGATCGAGAAGCAAAGTTGGTCCTCCAGCGGCACTGGTGGAGCGGTGGTGGCGTCGGTCATCGGCAGGCCTTTCACTGCGGCTCACGGAACCGTGATCTCGAAAATATATATCGCAACAAATGTCTGATTGACAAGGATGGCAGTAACCGGCATGTCTGTTATCGCAATAACAGTTAGCGCGATACTCAATCGAAGGAGCACTGTCATGAACAAGTCCATCCGCAACACCCTTCTCGCCGCAGCCGCCATCGGCACCATGTCGCAGGCCGCTCTCGCCCAGCCTGCGAACACGGCGCAGCCTGCCAGGAATGTCGTTCTGGTTCACGGCGCTTTCGCCGACGGATCGGGATGGCGGGGCGTCTATGACCTGCTGACGGCTCGCGGCTATCGCGTGACGATCGTCCAGAACCCGCTGACCTCGCTCGAAGACGACGTCGCGGCCACTAAGCGGGCGCTCGACCGGCAGGACGGCCCGACGATCCTCGTCGGTCATTCCTGGGGCGGCACCGTCATCACCGAAGCTGGCGTTGATCCGAAGGTCACCGGGCTCGTCTATGTGTCGGCATTGTCTCCGGATGCTGGCGAGACTACGGCCCAGCAGTACGAGGGCTTCGCCCCGGCGACCGAGTTCGTCCTCGACAAGGCGCAGGACGGCTTCGCCTTCGTCGACCACGCCAAGTTCAAGGCCGGCTTCGCCCACGATGTCTCCGACGCGGACGTCGCCTTCATGCGGGACTCGCAGGTGCCGATCAACCTGTCGGCCTTCGGCACCAGGCTGAAGAACGCCGCCTGGCGCACCAAGCCGAGCTGGGCCGTGATCGCCAGCGAGGACAAGGCCTTCGATCAGGCGATGCTCGATCACATGGCCAAGCGCATCGGCGCCAAGGTCACGAAGGTCTCGGCCAGTCATGCCCTCTTCATGACCCAGCCCAAGGTCGTGGCCGATGTGATCGACCAGGCCGCTCGCCAGGCAGCGTCCGCCGCGAAGTGAGAGGCCAGCCACGTATCGCGGTCCTCGCAACGGCCAAGCGACCAACTAGAAAGATCGAACCATGACTGACACCTCAGCCCCCGGCGATGCCGGGGGCTTCGAAAGACGCGCGCGCGAAAACCAGGCGGCGCGCAAAGCCAACCTCAAGACCACCTACGACTTCATCGTCTGCGGCGCCGGTTCGTCGGGATCGGTGGTTGCGCGCCGGTTGGCCGAGAACCCGGCTTGTTCCGTCCTTCTGATCGAGGCCGGGCCCGACGACGAAGCGGAATCCGTGCTGGACCCCGCTCTGTGGCCCACCAATCTCGGCACGGATCGCGACTGGGGTTTCCAGGCCGAGCCGAATCCGCACCTCGACGGTCGGGCCCTCTCGATGTCGATGGGCAAGGGCCTCGGCGGCGGCTCCAGCGTGAACGTCATGGTCTGGGCACGCGGCCACCGCAGCGACTGGGATCATTTTGCAGCGGAGAGTGGTGACGCCGGCTGGAATTACGCCTCGGTTGTCGACATCTATCGTCGCATCGAGAACTGGCAGGGTCGGCCGGATCCGAAATACCGCGGCACGACCGGGCCGCTCTGGGTGCAGCCCGCCAAGGATCCGAGCCCGATCGCCGGCGCGCTGCTGGATGCCGCCGAAGGTCTCGGCATTCCCCGCTTCGATCATCCCAACGGTGAGATGATGGAAGGCGTTGGCGGGGTTGCCTACGCCGACATGCTGGTCCGAGAGGGGCGGCGACATTCCTTGTATCGGGCCTTTGTCCGGCCGATCGCCGATCGACCCAACTTAACGATCCTCACCGAGACGGTCGTCCGGCGGGTACTGTTCGACGGACGCCGCGCGACAGGTGTCGAGATCGAACGGGGCGGCTCAATCTTGGCGATCAAGGCAGGGACCGAGGTCGTGATCTCAACGGGTGCGATCAATACGCCAAAGCTTCTCATGCTGTCCGGGGTCGGCGATCGCGACGAGCTTGCACGCCTTGGCATTCCCGTGATCCAGCACCTTCCCGGGGTTGGCCGTAATCTGCAAGATCACGTCTCATTCGGCTGTACGTGGGAATACCGCGAGCCGATTCCGCCGCGCAACAGCGGCAGCGAGGCAACCCTCTATTGGAAAAGCCGATCGGACCTGACGGAGCCAGATCTGCTCTTCTGTCAGGTGGAGTTCCCGGTTCCGAGCGAGAGGACGGGACTTCTAGGGGTGCCTAACCACGGCTGGACGATGTTCGCAGGGCTTGCCCAGCCCCATAGTCGTGGTCGGATACGCCTCAAGTCTGCCGATCCGAGCGAGAGGCCTGTCGTCGACGCCAACATGCTGTCGGATCCGCGCGACCTGGAAGCGGCTCGGGCATGTGTAAAGCTTTGCCGCGAGATCGGCAGCAGCGACGCATTTAAGCCGTTCGTCAGCGCCGAACGTATCCCTGGAACCGGTCGTCAGGTCGACGATGCCTTCATCCGAGATGCTGCGGTGACCTACTGGCATCAGAGCGGCACCGCGAAAATGGGCTCGGATGACATGTCGGTGGTCGATGCCAAGCTCGCGGTGCATGGGATCGCCGGCCTGCGGGTCGCCGATGGCTCGGTGCTGCCGCGTGTCACGACCGGCAACACCCAGGCTCCTTGCGCCATCGTTGGCGAGCGAGCTGCCGATCTCATGCGACGGCAGTACCGGCTGTAAGCGAGGCCTTCTGTCCCAAACATGCTGAAGCGTGTTGTCCGCGCTTCAGCAATCAATGGATGGCGGTGAGGTGCATATCCATACTCAACACATGAAATACGGAGACAATTATGTCCGACCAAACCAGTTTTGCTGTTGTGAAGCACTTTTACGACAGCTTCGTGCGCGGCGACATCGACGCTGTGCTTGCGACCCTGAGTAATGACCTAGACTGGCGTGAATCAGAGAATTTCCTGCTTGGGGATCGCAATCCCTACCGGACGCGCGCGGCGGTCGTGGACGGCGTGTTCAACCGGATCGCCAAGGAGTTTCAGGATTATCAGGCCGGGCCGACCGAGCTGATCGACGGCGGCGACGTCATCGTGGCCGTTGGCCGATCGAAAGGCGTCATGGCCGCAACCGGAAAGCCGTTCGACGCGCAATACATGCACATCCTCCGGGTCGCTGACGGCAAGATCGTAAGCTTCCATCAACTGATCGACACGCTCGAAGTATGGCGGTCGCAACAGATCGACTAAGCGCACCCGAGAGGCGGCAGCGCAGGTCTGCGACGATCGTCGATCTCGCTCTCGCCTCCCATCATTCAGGCACGCCGCACTTGCGCCATGGCCGACCGGGCCGCCGCAGCGAACGCCTCCCAACAAGACCCGCCCGATACTGCGCCCCGCGGCGTCCAGCGGTCTGCTGGGCTCTATCCAGGCCACCGGCGAAGGCAGAGCCAGGCCTCCCGGCATCCCGAACGACAAACAGATCGACTCCCTGTCGAAAACAAAAGGAAATTCCGATGACGCTCACAGGCAAGAAGGCGCTCGTCACCGGCGGTAGCCGGGGCATCGGCGCTGCGATCGCAAAGACGCTGGCGGCCGAAGGCGCTTCCGTTGCGATCACGTACGAAAAGTCCAAGGACCAGGCTGACGCCGTGGTGTCCGAAATCAAGGCTCTCGGGGGCTTCGCCGTGGCCATCCAGGCCGACAGCGCCAACGTCGAGGCGATTCAGACCTCGGTCGACAAGGCGGCCGAAGAACTCGGAGGGCTCGACATCCTTGTCAACAATGCCGGGATCATCCGGATGAACGATCTCGCCGACATCTCCATCGAGGATGTCCAAGCTCTTCTCGACGTCAACGTGCGCTGGCCAATCCTGACGAGCAAGGTTGCGCTGGCCCACCTGAACGAGGGTGGAAGCATCATCACGATCGGCAGCTTCTTCGCCGATCGCGTGCCGTATGGCGGGCTGAGCGTCTACGCGGCCACGAAGTCGGCGCTGACCGCGTTCAACCAGGGGCTAGCCCGCGAACTCGGCCCCAGGGGCATAACCGCGAACATCATCCAGCCAGGTTCGATCGACACCGATATGAACCCGGCTCACGGTCCCTTTGGCGATCCGATGCGCCAGCTTACCGCTACCGGCCGCTTCGGCGAGGGCGTCGAGATTGGGCATGCCGTCGCCTTTCTGGCCAGCGACAAGGCTCGATATGTCACCGGCACGACACTGACGATAGACGGCGGCGCCAACGCCTGATCGGGATCGAGCGCTCGCTGCCGACTGTCGACTAAACCTCGGCGAGACCCGAGGTCTGCGTCATCGCTGCGACCGAGAGAGCCGCATTCCGCGCAACCGAGACGAGACGTTCCGTCGACCAGCCCTGGCGAGCGTGTGCGGACAATCCCTGCATGATGGACGCGACCAAGTCGCTGAGCGGCTCCGCCAGATCCGGTCGCGACCTGGCGACGAGATCGCGCACGCGCAGGCGGCCGCCCTCGGCGATCTCCGCTGCGGCGGCCGCGGCTCCGGCGTCGCTGCAGTTCCGGGTCGCGTTGAGAACCAGGCAGCCCTTCGTCGCGGCGTCCCGGCTGTAGGCCTCGGCGCGCGCGACGAGATACTTTTCGATCGGCGTCGCGACAGCGTCGTTCTCGACCATGAACGCGTCGATTGACGGCGTAGCGTCGCTGTAGCGGCTCAGGATCATCTCGAAGAATTGCGCCTTGTTCCCGAACGCGGCGTAGAAACTCGGCGCAGCGATGCCGATCGCAGAGGTTAGGTCCGACAGGGACACGCCGTCGTAGCCCCGCTCGTGAAACAGCTTCTGCCCCACGTCGAGCGCGTTTTCCAAGTCGAACAACCGGGGCCGCCCTGGCCGACTCGATTCTTTATCTCTCACTACAAAATATCCCTTGCCGTGCGCTGCGCTACATATATATAGCGCGTGCTAAATTATTCAAATCGGGAACTCGATCCATAGTCGCAGGACGGTGCGCCGCGCCAACTAAGGCGAAGCTTCGGTGTCCTGACCAGTCTGGGAACCACCATGGAAATTCAATCTCTGACGCGGCGTTCCGCGGCCGTTCTTGTGGCCGTCTGTCTCGCCTCCGCGTCGATGCCGCTCGCCTTCACGGGACCGACCATCGCCCTGCCGGCCATAGGCGCGGCGCTCGGCGGATCACCGGTCTCGATCAGCTGGGCGACAAACGCCTATCTGTTGACCTTCGGCAGCCTCCTTCTGGCGGCCGGGGCGTTCGCGGACCGATATGGTCGCAAGCGGGTGTTCGCCATCGCGACGGGCGCATTCGCTCTTCTGTCGCTGATGCTAGCGTTCGCCCCCGACATGACCAACTTCAACCTGATCCGTGCGGCTCAGGGCGTCATGGCCGCCGCCGCCATGTCGGCCGGGATGGCCGTTCTGGCCCAGGAATTTCAAGGCCCTAGACAGCTGCGGGCGTTCAGTTTCGTCGGAATGAGCTTCGGGGTCGGCCTCTCGGTCGCGCCGATCGCATCGGGTTATGTGTTCGAGCTATTCGGGTGGCGAAGCATCTTCGCACTGGTGGTCGCCTTCGATGTCGCCGCCTTCCTCATCGGCATCGTCTTCATGGCGGAGTCGCGGGATCCCGAGGCAACGACGATCGACTGGCCGGGAAGCGTGAGCTTCACGGTCGCGCTCGCAACCCTGACGACGGCGATCCTTGAGGGTCCGGGCCGCGGATGGTCCGACCCGCTGGTCGTCGCCCTCTTCGGAGCGGCGGCTGCCCTCCTGGGCGCGTTCGTCGTGATCGAACGTCGCGTCTCTCGCCCGATGCTGGACCTCGATCTGTTCCGATACCGGCAGTTCGTGGGTGTCCAGCTTCTTGCGGCCGCCCCCGCCTACGGCTTCGTCGTGCTTCTGATCCTGCTTCCGATCCGGCTTGTAGGGATCGACGGCATGTCCGCTCCGGAAGCCGGCCAGACCATGCTCACCATGTCGGCGCCCTTGCTTGTGCTACCGCTGCTGGCGGGTTCGCTGACCCGCTGGCTGTCGCCGGCGACGCTTTGCGGCCTCGGCCTTATTGTGACCAGCGTCGGCGTATTCTGGCTTGGCCTGGTCCCGATCGGCGCTGGCGCCGCCGAGCTCGTCCCCCCCCTTCTCGTCATCGGCCTTGGCATAAGCTTTCCGTGGGGCCTGATGGACGGGCTCGCGGTCAGTGTCGTGCCCAAGGAGCGCGCCGGCATGGCCGCAGGCATCTTCGGAACCGTCCGCGTCGCCGGCGAAGGCGTCGCCTTGGCGCTCACCACGGCGCTGCTGAGCGGCCTGGCGCAGGCCCGGGTCTCACCGCTGATCGCCCAGCCCGAGGCCTCATCGTTGATCGCTGAGCGGCTCGCGACCGGGGACTTCAGAGGCGCCGCGGCGCTCGCCCCCGAGGTCTCGCGGCCTGCGCTGCTTGCAAGTTACGGTCACGCGTTCAGCGCGCTCACGCTGTGCCTCGCCGCCGTCACCCTCATCACGGCGCTGGTTGTGTTCCTCTCGCTGCGGCCACCGGCGGCCCACAAGGCCTGAGCGCCTCACGGTCAATCGGCTCCCATCTGCATTGCGGGGACGAGCGCGCCTTTCGTGAAGCGGATTATCAGAGCGAGTTCGGCTGGCACGGCGTGACGACCGACAGGATTGAGCGCAGCTCAACCTGATTGTCGTTGCCCGCCACCACATGTCCTTCGGAGAGAATCGGCAGAAGGTCCGGCCGAACATCCGGGAGTGTGGTGTCGCCGGCCAGACATCAGTTTTGGCGGCGTGGGTGTATCCACTGCGCGGACATCGAATTGAATGCCGCAAGGCCAACGCCTGCGAGCAGTGAACCGCCTTGTCCGGCGACGGGTTTCGTGCCGACCTATATGCTACCTTCTTTGAAAAGGTGAGAAGCGCCACTTCCGGACATCGAGTGTCGGCCCGCAAGCAGACATTCGGGTGGGCTTCGGCGAATTACTCCCACTGATGCCGGTCTCAAAGACGTTCTACTTCTTCTTCAGATCCATCGCCGCGGACATCCGGGAGGACGCGCTCTCGCAGGCCGACATTGAGATGACACGGGCTCACGGTAGGTGCCAAACTAACTCCAGCCGCAAGCATGTCAGGAATCGCTGTGAACGTTCCCGCCGTAGGACGCTTCGTCTTCAGGCGCGCCGAGCTCTGGGCTGACGGCGTGATCCATGTCCTTGGCGTCGCCCTTGGGTTGGCTGCCGTCGCGACGTTGATCGTCCAGGTCGCGAACAGCGCCCCGCTATTCGACCTGCTGACCGTTTCGATCTATGGCGCAGCGCTGCTCGCCGTTCTGATCGTCTCGGCCACCTACAACATGTGGCCGATATCACCGCGAAAATGGTTCATCAGGCGGTTCGACCATTCGGCGATCTACGTGCTGATCGCCGGCACCTACACCCCGTTCCTGATAAAGCTGAGCGCCAGCATTTTTGCCCAGGTTCTGCTCGTCATCGTGTGGCTCGCGGCCGCTGCCGGCGTTGCGATCAAAGTGGCTTTGCCCGGCCGGTTCGACCGGCTGTCGATTGCGCTCTATCTCCTGATCGGCTGGAGCGGGCTCCTGATCTGGGAAAGTGTCAGCCTCCTGCCCGCGATGACCCTCTGGCTGATCGTCGCAGGCGGCATCCTCTATTCGATCGGCGTCATCTTCCATATCTGGGAAAGCCTGCCGTTCCAGAATGCGATCTGGCACGGCTTCGTTCTGGTGGCTTCCGGCTGCTTCTATGGGGCCGTGTTTCGGGCGTATGCGATAGCGCCGGCTGCGTGAGCTGTGGTCGTCACGGACAGCCGGCGGCCCTCATCCCGATATCTCTCCGACGATCTGGTGAAGCTCTTCGCGCGCGCCGGCAAGGCTCGTGCCTCCAATGGGCAGGCTCCACGAAAGGCCGCATCGCCTTCAGGCAACGGCAGATTGTCGGTATCGCTCGATGGCCCGCCGCGCCAGGTCATCTTCATCTTCCGCGATCGCCACCAGCGCAGCCACGATATAGGCCAGCCTGGTTCGCTCTCGCTCATCGAACGCATCAGGAATGGTCGATCTGACTTCGTTCCACGCGGCCTCCAGGGCTGCCTGCGCCCGGGCGAGGTCAACCGGATCACTCAACGACGAGAATGGCATGCTCCTTCCTCCGAGGGGGTTCTTTCGCCGGGGATTTTATGAAGGCGGAGCTCGCCGGCAATAAGGCGGCCCGCGCGGGAAACCGAGGTATCAGGTGAGATGCGTTCGATCAGGGGATCGATCTATCGTTCGTTGAACGCGGTTGTGATCGTCAGAATGGAAATAATTGCTCCTTGCCTTGCAAGATTATCCTGCGCGCACCATTTTAAGGCAGTCTCGAAACGCATCGGGATATTACTTCAGAGCATTTGCGCGAAGCGCCCCGATCTGGGCCAAACGGAGCCCAGCCATGACAAATATTTCCGGGCACTGGTTCATTTATCGCGTTTGGGCCGCAGACCGCTATCTGGTTTGGATCGCACATGGTGGCCTCATCGCCGCGTTCGCACTGGTCTTTGCACTCGTGTTGAAATGATGCCTCCCATGGAACCGCACCTGGAAAAGGCTCGGCTTGCAGCCACTTGCTATGCTCCGGCGCCGGAGGCGTCGGCACTGACCTATGGAATGACCGGCATGGCGCTCTTCAGCGTCGGCATGTGGGGAGCGGGCAAGTTTTATGACGTGCCTCCGGTCCCCCACTTATCGTTGATTGTTGTTGGCTCGCTGATCGCGTTTCCCGTTGGCATCTGGCTACGAAAGAAGCGGAAGCGACGCCATGTCGATGCCTATCAGGCTGAGCTGATGCGTGTTGGCGCAGGGCACAGGTCATGAGCCTCGACTTTCCCAACTCGATCCGGCGTTACGAACCCGGCCGCGGCTGCGTGAGCTTCTGGGGTTCTGAAGCATCGCTGGAAGTCATGTTCCAGATCGAGCTCGATGTTCTGCGGACTTTAAGCCCCGCCGTCATCGACGGAAGCGAGGGGTCGTTCCTGGTCGCATTCGACCTCAATCGCTCAGCCATATTGCGGGCCGCTCGCTCCGCCTATCTGAAGAAGCGCGGGGGCTATCATCGGCTCTCGGCCGACGACTTCCGCTAGCAAGGGCCGGAGCTTTCGGCCGCGTGTAAAGGACTGGCGAGGACAGTGGATAGGCTTCGGCCGGTCTCACGTGGCGGCCTCGCGTTTGTCCAGCCATCGTCAATCGCAGGAGCGCGACATCATGAGCGAACGGCGAGAGCTATATCGCAATCCCGCCGGCGACTGCTGGTTTCTGGGGCGGGAGCCGACGAGCGGTGCAGCCTTCGTGATCCATCAACCGAACGGTCCGGGGGGCGGCCAGCTGTCGCATATCGAGTTGGGAGCCTTCCTCGTCTCCGGAAAGTCGGACCGTCCCGAGCAACAGGCCTTGCTCCGCCTCATCGGGACGCTCGTGGATGTGCCTCCTTACGCAAATAGGGCCTGACGGCGTACCGGCTCCCGCCGTCAACCAAGCTTCGGCTATTATGCTGTCGCCTTCATCGAGATCAGCTTCTGCAGCTTTTCCTCGTACCCGAAACGTGACTTGCGATGTCCGGCGAAAGGGCGCTCGATTCAGCTACAGTTGTCTCCATAACGCTTCTGGAAATGACCGTCGCGGCGCCTGTCGCATCGCCAAGCGGAGACACAAACCATGCTCAACGGAACCGGGTCGGTCACTTTACGCAGTGGCCGGAGGCTGCACGCCAAATATCAGTTTGGCACGCATCAGGAGCATCATTGGGTCGGATATCTGATCTGCGACACGGAAACTGCCGATCCGAGCGAGTTCTCCTACAAGATCCTCCTTCAATGCGAAGGTGGCATAGCGATCGAACTTGCCGTTACCAACTGGACGGATCGCTACATGGCAGTCGTGGGGCGCCCGTTGCCGGAGTTTAATCAAGTCGCTTGAACGAAACGCGCAGCGCGCTCCCGCTGGATGTGGCCTCGCAGGGACCTCAAACGGCCACAATGATCGACCAATAATAAATGATCGACGGAGTCGCTTAGCTGGCATCGCGAAATCGCGGTTTGCCCGACTTCTTTTTCTTTCGACATCGCTCGCCGCTTTGCGGCATCCGCTGCCGGCATAGTGCCGGCCGTTTGACGCGTCGCGTGGCCGAGCCGCGCGCTATGGGATTCACATGAACAAAACCATCGACAAGAACAAAAAAGAACACGGTATCAGCAAGGCAGCGCCGGCACCTTTGTCTCCGCGCCCTGCACCGATCTGCAAACCCGTTTCCGGCGGTCTCTCGCGCGCTGAATTGCGTGAGATCGTCGCTGAGATCCTGGGTTGAGGGGAGAAGAACAATGAATCTGAATCATCGCGAACGACGCCCTCAGAATCGGGGTGGCCGGGTTGAGGCACCGCGAACGCCCGACCTTCAGGCAAGATACGAGCGAACGCTCACCCTCGCACGCGGGTCGGAAATGATCGGCGACACAGTTGAAGCCGAGCGCTTCTATCAGCAGGCCGATCACTATCGCCGCCTGTTGAACAACCAAGCCGCTTAGCGGGAGTCAGGCCTGCTCCGGCTGACGATCGACGATCGCGATGCCGCCATGCCGCGCAGCGAGCCCAGCAGTTTCACGATAGATTTCTCGGCGGGACTGTAGCGCCGCCTGCGCGCTCATCAGCCTCCTTGCGCAACCGCTGTTCCTTCAGCCGGGCCGTCTTCGCGTCGCGCTCCTGGTTAAGGCTTTCAGTCTCCGACAGAAGGCGATGCCGCGACAGCGATTGAGTTTGCGTCTTCAGGAACGCAGCCTCCGCCTGGGTCCGGGATTTTGAGTGCTCGGTCATTCTGCTTTCCTCCTGATGGGCGGCTACAGCCGCCGCTCCGCCCGGTCGTCGCTCCGGATCATCCCCGAGAGCCGGATACCGGCGATTTAGCCTTTGCTTTTGAAACGATGATCTGGTCGTGCCCGATCGCCCTTTCGCGGGCGTCGATGCCTCGAACCCGATAATGACGCTCACCGCTCTCCCGCGCCGGCATCACGCGGATAATCTCGTAATCGCCTTCTCCAGAGCGATCGGCGAAGCCAAACGACAGGCTCACGGTGTCGCCGACCTTGATGGAACGTTCGGTCATGGCTTTTCGCTTTCGAGAGTGGGCTGTCCGGCGAGAAGCCGCTTGTCTTTGCCGGGCGCATTTGCGATTGCGCAGCCCGGTTCCATCGCTTCCAGCAGCGGAGCGATCTTTACCGTGGTGAAATGGCAGAAGGTGTCCGAGACCGCATAAGGCAGGACGATCATGTCGCCGTGGCGTATTGCGCCGCAAGTGTAGACGACGTTCGGCACGTAGCCTTCCCGTTCCGAAGGCTCGGGCTGGACGAAAGGCTGGCGCAGGCGCCCCAGCACTTTCGAAGGGTCCGCCTTGTCGAGCAGAACCGCACCGATCGTGTATTTTCGCACGGCCCCGACGCCATGAATCAGGAGCAGCCAGCCTTCGTCGAGCTCGATCGGCGAGCCACAGGTGCCGATCTGCACGAACTCCCACGGGTATTGCGGCTTCAGGATCGCGACCCCGCCGTTCCAGGTGAGGAGGTCATCCGAATAGATCAGATGGAGGTTCTCATTGTCCTGCCGGGAGATCATCGCATAGCGTCCGCCGAGCTTGCGCGGAAACAGCGCCATGCCCTTGTTCACGGCGGCGGAGCCGCGCAGCGGCGACAGCCGGAACGACAGGAAGTCGCGGGTCTCGATCAGCTCCGAGCGGATCGACCTGCCGTCATAGGCCGTATAGGTGGCGCGATAGACGATGCCGTCATCCTCCTCGAACGCGACGAAACGCGCATCCTCGATGCCGTTCGACTGGGCTGCGGTCACGGGAAAGATCACCCGCTCGCTGATGTCGCTGTCAGCCGCGAAGGCGACCTCGACATCCTCGCCATCGAGCCGCGCCATCCGGTTGTGCAAGGTGGCGATCGTCGCCAGGCGCGAGGTCGGGTCGACGCTGACCTCGCCGCCGGCCGCGATCGACCCGGAGCGGAACGTCAGGGACGAGATGTGCCCCTCTCCGACGGCGCGAACGCTGAGGATGAAGCGAAGCCCGCCAGCTGGAGCATCGGACTGGTCGGGATGCGCGATGATGCTCGGGTTGAAAAGCGCCGCCGCCTCGAACGAATACTCGTGCAGGAAATAGGCCCCGACCAGCTGGCGCTGGACCTTGGTGAAGGCGCCGTGAGCGGCGAAGGCATCCTCCATCTCATCGGCACGTGTCTCGAACCTCGCCAGCAGGTTGCGGTGCCGGCCGTTGAAATTTTCCAGCACCTCGGCAAGCAGGTTCGTCGCCTCCTCCGGGGCGAGCGACAAAACCCGGTCGACGATGTGGTTCGCCTTCGCCTTCTCGGCAGGATTGAAATCCCGTGGCTCGCCCGCGGGGCCGAACCGACGCACGACGACCCGGGAGGGGTCGGGATGCAGGTACAGGGTCTGCCGGTTCAGGAAACTGGGCTGGGACAAGACGTCCGCCGATCTGTTTTGAGCAAGGTCGCCGAAAGCTCAGGCGTGCAAGATACGAAGCGGCGCCAGTTTCGGGCGATCCCCGCTGACGCGGGCAAGCTGGCGAATCTCGGCGAGGCTGAGCAGGTACGATACGACGGATTCACCGCCGCGGTTCTCATTTGGCCGATCGCGATGGAGGCCGTCACGGCAGGCGCCGCTGTCCAGGTCGACCAGGGGCGTGGAGAGGTCGTTGTCGCCCAGGAACCAGGCGAAAGCGCGCGCGGCTTCGTTGCGCCATTGCGGATCGCCGTCGGCGCGCCAAGCTGCGAGGCAGGCCGAAATCATCGCCGTCGCTTCCAGCGGCT
Organism: Allobosea sp. FW305-C-101; assembly: GCF_058783685.1. Taxonomy (NCBI): domain Bacteria; kingdom Pseudomonadati; phylum Pseudomonadota; class Alphaproteobacteria; order Hyphomicrobiales; family Alloboseaceae; genus Allobosea; species Allobosea sp. FW305-C-101. The sequence continues at coordinate 589,926 of NZ_JBYSYT010000002.1, forward strand.
GCTGATCAAAGGCCTTCGGTGGGCTACGCCTGTCGCCGAAACTCTCCGAGCCGACAGGCCTGAACAGGCCTGCCCGCGTCGTCTGGAGATGCGTGAGCCAACGCAGCGAGCGCAGGCCAGCCTCGACATAGGCCGGCGCCTTCATCGCCAATCCCGTCGCGATCAGGGCTTGGGGCAGGCGCGCATTGTCGTAGGAAAGCCCATCCTCGAACCAGATCCAGTCCGGCATCTCGACCGTCGCGAGCAGGCCGAGCAGGCGGTCGGCGAGACGCGCACGTAGCGAGATAGCCACCGCGGTAGTGCAATGAGCGTCGAGGCCCAGCAAGGCAAAGGCCCAGGCACGCGGGGAGCTGAAGCTCTCGATGATGGGCAGGGCCTCGGTGAACAGGGTCGCCGCCCATCGCCGCCGCGAAGCGCTCGTATCGTCGCGCGCGCAGACACCCAGCGCCCAGAGCGTGCGTCCGTGGCTGTCCTCCGATCCGGCTTCCTCGAGCCAGCGCCGGTCGAAGCTCATGAAGTTGCGGAAGCGCCGTCGATCGGGGTTCCAGGCGTGCTGAATGAAGGAGGCGAAGCGTGCCGCAAGTGCGTCCGGCAAACGCGTCTCGCTTGTGCCGTTCAGAACACTGGCTAGGAGCAGAGCGCGGGCATTGTCATCGACGCAATAGCCATGCGAGCGATCCGGCACGGAATGAACGGCGTGCTGGAACAGCCCTGTGTCGTCGCACATGGACAGGAGGTGGCTGGTCTGCATCGCCGGCGGCGGCACCATTGCCGGCAGCGCCCTCGGCTGGCTTGAGCCCGCAACAGTACTCAGCACACGACCGCGACGGGCCGTCTCGAAGGCGGCGAGATAGCGCTTCGCGGTTCGTTCCCAGGTCATCGGCCGGCTGCTCGCATAGGCGCGCAGCCTCATGGCCTGGCGCCGGGGCGCATCGGTCAGCAAGCCGGCGATCTCGTTGCCGATGGCGACGACATCGCCGAAAGGCACGAGGATGCCGCGCCCGTCGGCGAGCAACTCCCTGGCGTGCCAATAGGGCGTCGAAACCACGGCCTTGCCCAGCCCGAAACTGTAGGACAGCGTGCCCGACGTCATCTGCGCCTCGTTGAGATAGGGCGTGACATAGACATCGCACATCGAGATGAAGCCAAGCAGTGTCGCCTGATCGACGAACCGGTCGAGGAAGACGACATGGTCTTCGACCCCGAGCTCGCGCACACGCGCCATCAGGCTTTCGCGATAGGCCTCGCCATGCTCGCGGACGAGATGAGGATGCGTCGCGCCCAGAACGACATACATTGCATCGGGGCGGCGCCTCAGGATCGAGGGCATCGCGTCGATCATCACCTCGATGCCCTTGTTGGGCGACAGCAGGCCAAAGGTCAGGATGACGGAGTGACCGCCGAAGCCCAGCCTTTCCTTGGCTTCATCGGGCTCGACGAAGGCAAATTCAGGAATGCCGTGCGCGATCACCTCGATCTTGTCCGCCGGCAATCGATAGACGGTCCGCAACAGGTCGCGCCCCTTCTCCGCCATGACGACCACGCGAGCCGAGGCATCGACGATCCGCTCCATCACGTCGCGCTGCGCGGCATTCGGTTCGGCCAGGACGGTGTGCAGCGTCGTGACGACGGGCATGGTCAAGCGCGACAGCAGCGCCATGATGTGGCTCCCGGCCTCGCCACCGAAGATGCCGAATTCGTGCTGGAGGGAGACGACGTCGAAGCGGCCCTCGTTCAGGAAGTCGGCGGCACGTGCATAGTCTTCGAGCCGCTGGTCGGAGATCTGACAGTGCACGGAAAACGGATAGTCGTAAGCCTCGGCATGGTCGTTCATGGCGACGATGGAGGTGTCGATATCGGAGGATGCGATCGCCTGCTGCAGATCGGTGGTGAAGGTCGCGATCCCGCAGCGGCGGGGCAGCGAGTTGCCGATGAAGGCGATGCGCTTGGTCGGGCTCATGATCGTGCCTCCGTGGACGGAACTGGCGAATTCAAAACGGCCTGCGGCGGCCCTGTCGGCGGTGAAACCGTCTCGCGGAACCGGGGGAAGCCGTCGCCGTCGACACGGCGCAGGAGATCGCGACTGGGTGCAGCAGCGTCATAGGCGACGAGGCAGGACAGGCCGGCCTCGCGTGGCACGATGCGAACGCCCTGCGCCTCGACGAAGCAGCCCTGACCGACGCCGATTTGGAGCGCGCCGATCGTGGCATCGCCGGCGATGGCGAGCACCCAAGTCTCGCATCGGGCATCGAGCTCCCAGACCGATCCGGCAGGCAGATCAACCCGTTCGAAAACGAAATGAGGGTTTGCGACGAGCACGGTCCGGACGTCATTCAGGCGCCGCGGCGGTATGGTTCGTTTGGTGGGGCCTGCATCAGCGACCGCAACGCCTTGCTCGATGTGCAGTTCGCGGGCCCGGCCGTGGTCGAAAAGCCGGAACGTCGTGTCGCTGCGCTGCTGGATCTCGGCGAGCACGAGACCTGCGCCAATCGCGTGGATCGTCCCGGCCGGGACGGCGATGACCTCCCCCGCATGCGGCTTATGCCAGGCGACAAGCTGGGCGATCGAGCCATCGGCAATGGCCGCCCGCAATTGCTCCGGGGGAACGACTGCCTTGAGTCCCACTCCGACCGTGGCGTCAGAGGCCGCGGACAGGATGTACCAGGCTTCGGTCTTGCCGCGCGGCAGACCCATCCCATGGGCCGCGGCATCGTCCGGATGCACCTGGATCGACAAAGCTTCCTGCGTGAACAGGAGCTTGAGCAGCAAGGCTGGCTCCGGCCCATGCTTGTCGCAGCGCTGAAACCAGAGTTCGCCAATTGGAACGCTGGAATGCCCTGTTCCGCTCCAGGGAAGCAGGTCAGTCGATCCCCAGGGCTTGGGAATCATCTCGATGCAGGCTTGTTCGAGCGCCATTATAGGGCTCCTGGTTCGTACGGCCGAAAATCGACCGACGGATCGTCGCGCGCCGGCCTTGGGCAGCGGCGGTTCGTGGGGGCGCCGGCGCACGCAATCGCGTATCGCGAGCTGCATCGGCTGGTTGGCACGCGTCAAAAGGGCGTCAGCCGCACTCCCGGTTTTGAAGCAATTTTCCGAACGATCGGGCCGCTCGACGCAGCATCGAAACGCGCCAAAGCTGAGATGAGGCGTCAAATGCGCCGCCGCGACAGCATGCTGGATTAGCGAAGGCCGGCGCGTGGGCCCCTCGCCGGCATCGTTTAAGCGCTGATATCAGCCTCCAGCGCGCTCGCCAGTTCGCCGGAGCTCACCGTGAACACCTGGGAGCTACCAGGCGAAGACAACGACGGCGTGTGCAGCATGGTGGCGATCTGGCGGTAAGCCAGGAACGAGGTGGCTGGAATCTCCTCCTCGTCGACCACCACGCGATAGGTGCCGGCAGGCTGCATATGGTCTATCGCGCTCAGTCTGAACGGCTTCCTGAACGTGATCGTGGTTTCCCGGCTACGAATGTTCACGTCAGCTCTTCTTCTTCGGCTTTCCCGCAAGTTCGAGCGTTGCCGGCAGCCCCTTCGCCGATACGGGCACTGCCGCCGCTTCCTTTTTCTTCTTGGGCTTCTTGGCTTCTCGGTTGCCGCGCGTCTGTCCCTTGGCCATATGAAACTCCTCTTGCCGAGCAGGAAGGCGACATGAACGCCGCCATTTCCGCGCTGCTCACGCGGAACGGTTCATGATCGTCGGGCGATGTCCCGGCACACGGCTGTCGCTGTTGCGATCGCCTCAGGTCTTGGGCATGCCGAGCGTTTCGGCGCAGGCCTTGGCGACTGCCGAGTCCGGCGACGTGCTGCCGATCATCGTGGCCCAGCCTCCCTTGGCGATGAAATCGCCCTGGCTCCACGAACTGATTTTCTTCAGTTCTGCGAGAGCGGCATCGACATTGGGTTGCTTCTGAAAGTTGCTCACGCAGATCGGAGACAAGACCGCGACAACAGCATTCTCGGCTCTGAGCTTCGCCACGCGTTCGCTCGACGAAGCGGTGGACCACCCACCCCAGGTGAAGCCGAGAACGGCAAGGGCAACAGCACCGCCAACGGCACCCCAGATGGCAGGTTTGGTTTGAGAGGGGATTTTCATGGAAAATCCTTCCGATTTGCGGAAGAAAAACCTCCCGTGAAATAATGTATCATAGAATTAGAAAATAATCCTGTTTATTTATCTCACGAAGGCGAGATCGAATATTATTTCCGTTCCGCGATTTACGTAATTTCCTGATACTGGAAATTCCGTTTCAGCTGCGAGGAAATGAGATCATACAGTTCCCAAACCTTGCTTATTCGAGATGATGCGCTCGACCGCCTGCCGCCCCCGTTGTCTCCGCGAACTGAAGGCACAACCGGCAGATACCTCGAAGTGACGTTTCCACGTCGTCGGCGAGCGAGGGCCCCTTGATATCCGCCAACGGACTGGAAACTTGCGACAGTTCGCCGAGGACGAGGATCGCCGTTGGCAGACGGCGCCGAAGGCGCCGAAGCGCATACTTCACGTGAGCGGCATTGTGAGGCCCGATATAGCAAAGGCAGATCAGAGCCGGAGCACGCGCGACAAGTCGCTCCATACCGGGAGCCAGCAGTGCGGTGGGAGGCAATGCCTCCGCCGCCAATCCATGCTTCTCCAGGATCTGGCCCAGCATCAGTGCGGCTGCCTCATCCAGTTGCGATCGCGCGCCGATGCAGACCACCCCACCTCCGTCTCGAAACGTGTCCTTCAGCTCAGCCGCCGTAAGTACGGGCAGATCGGACGCACCTTCCTGTTCGTTGGTCTGTTCAACGGTCGCCTCGGTCTCGGGGTCTGCCGTGCCAGCGTCGCGCGAGGGGCGGCGGTCATCGTGATCCGACAAGTCCTCGACGACCTCGCGAATTGTCGCGAGAATCTGATTTCGCCTGGGAGTATCGAGAACCCCGCGCGCCTCGTCTGTAGCAGCGAGCCGCAAGCCTTCGAGCGCAACCTCGTCGTAATAAGCGGATAGCGAGCGCTCTTTCAGTACCTCCTCAGCCTTGTCGGCTGCTTCCGCGGGATCGCCCGCGAGAATCCGCTGATAGAAGATCTCCGGCGCCGATAGGGCGGGTCGATCTCCCAGCATGACGTCCAGAAATTCCAGTCTTTCGACATGCCGGCCGAGCACAACGAGACATACGGTCAAGGGTGTGGCCAAGACCAGTCCGATGGGCCCCCATAGCCAGGTCCAGAATGTCGCGGCGACCACGATGGCGATCGGCGAGAGCCCAGTGGAGCGGCCATAGGCCAACGGCTCGATCACATGCCCGGCCAGCGGTTCGGCGATCACGAACAAGGCCGCCGTCAGTGCGAGCATCATCCAGCCGGGATCGACGGATGCGGCGATCACCATCGGAAAAACGGCCGAGAGAACAGCGCCAAGATAGGGAATGAAGCGCAGGATCGCCGCCAGAATTCCCCAAAGCAAGGCGCTGGGAACGCCGATGGCGGCAAGCCCGCAACCAATCACCACACCGAAGCCGGCGTTGACGATGAGCTGCGTCAGAAACAGCCGGCTGAGGCGCTTGCCGGCGTCATCAAACGCGGCCGTGGTCTTCTGCAGATCGTAGGTCCCGGTCAATCGGATGAACCGATTTCGAAGGTCCTCGCGCTTCAATAGGATGAAGACGACGAAGATCAGCACGATTCCGGTTGTGGTCAGAGGGTGGATCAGCGGAGCCAGAAAGGCCTGCAGCGTTTCGATAGCGCCGGGTTCCGGTTGATGCACCTCGACGGGGATCGGGCGTCCGTCCCGTGCAAGGCCTGGCGTTTCGCTTGGGACTGGAGATTCCGCCTTGGGACGGTCGAGTTCCTTGCCCAGGTCTTGCAGCACATCCGCGGCGCGGCTCAAAACCCCGCTACCTGCTCCCGAGCCTTTCAAGGCGGCAATCTTGGCGCGGATGGTGCTCTGATAGGTTGGCAGCTCGCTCGCCAATTGAGTTGCCTGGCCAACCATCGCCATCGTCAAGGCCGCCAAGGTCGCGAACGCAATCAAGACGACGACAAAAACCGCCAACGCCCGCGGGGCACGCAGCTTCTGCAATCCTTTGACCAGTGGCGCCAGGACAAAGCTGAACAGGATCGCGAGCGCCACCGGGACGAAAACCTCACGCCCGAAATAGAGCGCGGCGATGATGAAGACGCCGATGGCTACATTCGAGACGACGTCAGCGGGCGACCTTGTCGATGGAGCTGCGACAGTGGAGGGAACCTCAATCGCCGGCATCGATCAGTTTCCTTGAAGCTGGACGCCGGAGTGAAAGCGGTCGACGGAAGGGTCGCCGTCATCGTGACGAACTCAAGGCACTCGGACGGTGCGGACAAAACTTCCCCCGACCCAACGCGCCGCAGCCGACATGGTTTCGGGTGGGCAAATTTAGAACGCTGGCAGTTTGTTGGAGTTCCCGGGCATACAGGGGGCGACGCCCTCAGCCGGGTGATCTATCGCCGCCGAGGAATACGATCGAAGCTGGGGGGCCACCTGCTGGACTTGCTGCGTCGAATGAAAACCGTGGTCTGCGCCACACGCGGATCCCCCTCCTGAAACCTGATGTTTCCCGGAAGCATAGCGCCCGCCTCGTCGCGCAGGCCAAAGTTGGCCATCGTAACCAAGTGCTAAGGACAAAAAGCGCAATTCTTTACAATGAGAGGCAACAAGAGCTCGCGTCGGCAGTTGGCTGAGGGTCACTCTCGAAAGTACATGATGTCGAAGCTGGTTGTCCTGATCGTCGAAGACGAGCCGCTCCTTCGGATGGACGCCGTCGACTTCATCGAGGAGGCTGGTTTCGAGGTGGTCGAGGCTGCCCATGCCGAGGAAGCAATCGCGATCCTCAAAGCCCGCCACGACATCGCCGTCGTGTTCACCGACATCGAGATGCCAGGCTCCATGGATGGCATGAAGCTGGCGCATGTCGTGCGACTGGGGTGGCCGCCCATCCTCATCGTCGTCGCAAGCGGGCGCGTCATGCCGCGCGAGGGCGAGCTGCCTGAGAACGTTCAGTATATCAGAAAGCCATACCGGGCAGCCGAAGTCATCGCAGCCTTCCGGCCGACGGCCTGATCAGTCGGCAATGAGCGCGTCGATGGGGCCGCGAAGCGAGAAGACCACTCCGGCCGGCTGATAGTCCATGGCGGCTGCACCGCTGAAATATCCCGCCAAAGCGCGCTCGATCATGCGCGATCCGAAGCCCCGGCGGGTTGGCGGCTCGACCAGCGGGCCGCCGCTCTCACGCCACTCGAATGCGAACTGACCGTCTTCAACCGACCAGGTTATGTCGATTCGTCCACCATCCTGCCTGAGAGCGCCGTATTTCGCGGCATTGGTCGCCAGCTCATGGAGCGCGAGCGCCATCGCCAGGGCAGTCTTGGACGAGAGTTCAACCGGCGGGCCGTCGATGCGGAAGCGCGACAGGTCGCTTTGCCCCTTCAGAGACTCTTCGACGAGATATGCTAGGCTCGCTCTGGCCCAGACGGTCTGGGTCAGGATGTCCTGTGCCGAGGCCATCGTGTTCAGCCTTGCGATGAAGGCCTCCTTGAGCGCATCCACCTCGGGACCACCACGGATCGTCTGATTGGCGATCGCCTGAATCATGGCGACGGTGTTCTTCATCCGATGCTTGAGTTCAAGCGCGAGCAGACGCTGGCGTTGCTCGGCCTCCTTGATGGCCGTGATATCTCGCGACACGGACAGGATCGCCTCGGGTTTGCCATCCGGGCCCAGGATCGGACCAACTTGGACGTCCCAGAACCGTGGATTGCCGGCGGCCGTGTCGGCTGCACCCTGGAAGCGATAGCTGCGACCAGCACGCGCCTCCTCGATCGCGAACTTGGCTTCGGCGTTGCCCTGATCAGCCCAGAAATCCGGCCAGGGGCAGCCCTTGATGGCGTTGAAATCGCTGACTTCCATGACGCGCTGGCCGCCTTCGCTCATGAAGGAGAGCTTGCCGTCGAGGTCGATGACCTTGATGCAATCGTCCGACGCCGCCAGCAGGCTGCGCATGAAACGGGCGTCCCGAAGTTCCGGCGTCGGCAAAATGTCCCCGATCTCGTTCCCGTCCAGGGAGCGTTCCCATGTATGCCACGTGCTGCCACGCGGCCAAATGCCTGTCTCTGTCTTTTAACGTTTTGAATTGGTCGCCGGGCGCGGGCCCTCTTGATATCCATCTTTTTGCATCCATATACCATCCGTATGGATGGTATATGGATTGACGATGAAAACTCCTGAGAGCGAGAAACTAACGCTGAACCTCGGTTTCGTGGATCTCGGCCGCATCGACCTGCTGGTCCGGGACGGCTTTTACTCCAACCGCTCGGACTTCATCCGCACGGCGATCCGCAACCAGCTTTCGACCCATTCCGACATCGCCGCGAAGGCGACGACGCGCCTGGCACTCGAATTGGGCCTTCGGACCTTCACACGCGGGGACCTGGAAGCCGTGGTCGCAGCCGGCGAGCAGCTTGAGATCCGGGTTCTCGGCCTCGCCGTGATCGATAGCGACGTCCCCCCGGAGCTGGCCCGGCAGGCCATCGCCTCCCTCACCATCCTCGGGGCCCTGCACGCATCCCCCGAGATCAAGGCCGCTCTGGCCGATCGATTGACATGACCCGAAGGACCTTCGCCATGAACCCGCGTTTTCACGCCGCCATCGGCGAAGCCATGAACCGCCTGCGAACATCCGACGTGACAGGCGCAACGGCCGCGATACAGCACGCTCTCGCCGGACGCGGGTCTATGCCCTCAGCTGCCGCGGATAGCGGCACACAAAGCGGTGACAGCCCCGAAGCACCGCCGGCGCGTGGTCTCCGGGCGATCCTGCAAAAGCTACGACAGGAGCAGGCGAGCTTCGTCCACGCGCCGAGCCATGACGACACGGTTACGGAAGATACGCGGGACAGTGAAAACTTCCGGGCGCGCAGATTCCAATCGGCGGTCGGCTCGCTGGCCTACAAGCTGTACGTGCCGTCCGATCACGCTGATCGTAACCTTGCGCTGGTAGTCATGCTTCACGGCTGCACACAAAACCCGGATGATTTCGCGCGTGGGACCCGGATGAATGTCTTAGCCGACGAGTTCGGGCTGATCGTCGCCTACCCCCTGCAACCGAAATCGGCCAATGCGCAGGGTTGCTGGAACTGGTTCGATCCTCGTCATCAGCGGCGTGGCGCCGGCGAGCCGGCCATTCTGGCAGGACTTGCCCAGGAACTGGCTTGGGAATTCAAGATCGACCGCAAGCAGGTTTTCGTGGCCGGCCTGTCAGCGGGCGGAGCCATGGCCGACGTCCTGGCGTCGACCCATCCCGATGTCTTTTCCGCAGCCGGCATTCATTCCGGCCTGCCTCATGGCGCCGCTTGCGACGTCGTGTCCGCATTCGCTGCAATGAAAGGAAATGCGAAAGCGACGGCACAAGGCCGTCCGCCCATCAGGAAGATCATTTTCCACGGAACCGCCGATGCCACGGTTCACCCATCGAACGGCAAGGCTGTTTTCGATCTCGCGGGGTCCGCGCAGGGGAAGCCAACAGAGTTTCAGACCGACGCGGTGATCAATGGCAAACGCGTAACCCGGTCGCTGATCGGGCATGGCGATGCTCCTGCATTCGCCGAGCACTGGCTGATCCATGGGGGCACCCATGCCTGGTCGGGAGGTGATCGCAGCGGAAGCTATACCGATGCGACGGGCCCCGACGCCTCGCGTGAGATGGTCCGCTTTTTCCTCGAAGCCTGAGGCGTCTTGCGCGGTGCGAAGTTGGTTTCGTTGAGGCGATCAGGAAATGTTTCGGGAAGCCATTGTGTCGCGACGCACAAACATGAACGCAGTGAAGCCCTCTCTCCAGCGAGGAGAGAGGGCCCCAGGAAGCCAACGGCTCACGCGGCCTTGGCTTGCTCGACAGCCGCCGAGTTTGCCGGTCCGCCGAGCTGCGTGAGCAGCTTGTCGGTCTTAGTCTCCTCGGCAAGTGTGGCATCGAGCAGCGTCACCGCTTCATTGTGCCCCAGTTGCTTCGCCCATGACTTCAACGTGCCATAGCGCGTCATCTCGTAATGCTCGACCGCCTGGGCGGAAGCCACCAGACCGGCATCAAGGGCGGGGCTGTCAGCGTAATCTTCCATGACGGCCTTGCCTTCCTCGAGGATGCCGAGGATGGCGTCGCAGGTCTTTCCGCGCGGCGCCTTGCCGATCACCTCGAAAACCTCGCCGAGGCGCTCGACATGCGCCTCCGTTTCCTCGCGATGGGTCTCGAAGGCCTTCTTGAGCTCTGGCGACTTGGCCGCCTTCGCCATCTTGGGCAGTGCCTTCAGGATCTGCTTCTCGGCATAGTAGACGTCCTTGAGCATATCATGGAACATGTCGTCGAGAGCCTTTGGTGCATTCGTAGCCATTGGAATTCTCCGGTTGTCGGGATTGCAGGCGTGGATCAGGCGTCGACCTTGTCGCGGGCGTAACCACCAAGGGTGGCGCCATAGCTGGCCGCCAGCGCGCCGATGAGCATCGCGATGAAGGTCGCCAGGGCGAATGAGGCGGCAGCCTTGCGGGCTATGTCAGCCGTCTCGCGAGCGGTCTGCTCGGTCTTGGCGGCGGTTTCCTGGGTCTTCGCGATTGCGTCTGTGATGCGCTTTTCGGCGTCAGGCTGGCTGATGCCGGTCTGGGCGGCGATGACGCTGGCGACGTAGGACTTGTCGGCAGGAGACATGTCGCCGTTGCGAATGCTCATTGCGATGATACGGCCGACTTCGGCACGAGCCGGAGCCGCGTCTGCCGACGAGGGAGCCGGTCGCTCGGCGCGAAACAGCATGTCGGTGACATATGCTGACGGGTCGAGACTCGACAGGTCAAGGCGACCGGCAGCCTGGTTCGCTGCGCCGGTGACGGCAGAGCCAACACTGGACGCCGCGCTGGCACCAAGGCGAGCGCTGCCGCCGATGACTGCCGATGCGGCTGAGGCCAGCAGGATCGAGCTGATGATCGCGCCGACGGCCCAGGTCATGAAGCCGTGAGCGGTGTCGCGGAAGGCAACCTCCTCGGAATGAAGACCCACACGCTTGGTGCGGAGACGACCGGCGATATAGCCGCCGGCGCCCGCAGAGACAAAATGCACGACAGCAAGCCAGATCATGGCAGCGATGCCGAAGGTGGCGGTAGTGACCCCCGCATTCGTCCAAGGCGAGACCGAGACGAAGCCGAACCCGGAGCCCGCTGCGAGGAGCATCAGGGAGATCGACGCGCTGACAACGGCACCTCCGAGGACGGCGCCCCAGGAGACTGCGGAACACGCGCGATCGGTCGTGGCGTCGGGGACGCCTCGTAGGGTGGTATCGGTCATGAACGATGAACTTTAAGGGCGCGGACAAGGTGCCGGCGCGTTGCGGACGGTGCGGTCCGCTCGATGTCAACGAAACAAGGGAAGAGGCGATATGTTCCGCCGATCCAAAGCGTTTCAATCTTGTCCGGCGATTACCCATGCGCCTTGAGGGAAGGTACTGCGCCGCCAGTTACTCTGGCTCGCCTCCAGTCAAATTGGGTAGCGGAAAGCAGACATACTGAATGTCTGCAAAGGGCCATTACCGGAAGTTGGCAGCTTGCCAGGAAGCTGACATTGAGCCGGATGAATTGGCTGGCAGCCCACAATTCTCAACAGGATAGCATCGCTTGGATCCCGGCCAATACGGAAAGCGGCGTTAACGCTGCGCTCACAGCCACTTCATCGCGACGGCTCAACCCACCGAATGTCAGCCAGTGTTTGGGCGCCCAGCATCCCCATCGTCGTCCGCAATTCCGCTGACAGCAAATCGAGCACGCGGGCGGCTCCCCCGGCTAAAGCCTCCTTCCTTTCCGGCGACAGGCGCAGCATCAGCGACTGCACTTCTATCATCACGCGATCCCAGAACTCGTTTGTGGCGCCGGCGTCGGACCTCGTCGCGATTTGCATCCCATTTTCGTCGAGTTCCAGCGCTCGATCCGAGCCGATTTGGAATTTACACCTTATCGGGTGCAAACCTCTGCAAGCTTCGCTTTTTTGGGGTGCAACGCGACAGTGTTATGAGGGTAAGTGGCGACCAAATATCAATGACTTAGACGCTCAGCGCTGCTCACTTATGGGGTGCGGAACAGCTTTTCCGCGCAGCAGACCGAGCACGGCAAGCAGGAACAGCCCAGCCGAGGCCAGCGCATTCCAGCCGGCCAGCGACAGCCCGAGGAAACGCCACGCAGCATCCGAACAGGCGACGATCCGCGTCGTCTGCAACTGCTTCATGAAGTCCTGCATGCCCGCTGCGGCCGAAGCCGCGCCACCGCAATCGTTCGGCCCCATGAACCAGCCCCATTCGACCCCGGCATGGTAGACGCCGAGCCCGGTGCTCCAGGCCATCAGCCCGGCCAAGCCCAGCAGGACGAACCACTGCAGCCGGGCTGAGCGCGCCAGCACCAGCCCAACGAATGCGAGCCCGATCGCGGCATAATGCGGCGCGCGCTGCTCGAGGCAGAGCTTGCAGGGGCGCAGGTGCAGGACGAGTTCGAAGAACCACGCCCCGGCGATCAGCGCCAGGCTGACCACACCGATGAGAGCGATCAGTTGCCGCGAATTCGGCAGGCGGCGCGAAGCGGGGGCAGCGGCAAGGGAGGCGGTCATGGCGGGCTCAGCAGGAGAAAAGCTGGCCAGACCCTGCGACGAGCTTGAGGCCGAAATAAAGCAGGATCAGCAAGGCAGCGCCGACCACCGCGATCACTTTCAGGCGACGTTCGATGAAATGGCGGATCGTGTCGCCATAGCGCCGTAGCAGGAAAGCGAGCGCGAAGAAGCGCGCCCCGCGCGCCAGCACGCAGGAGATGACGAAGAAGGTCAGCCCGATATGGACGGCGCCGGCCAGGATCGTCACCACCTTGATCGGCGGCAGATGGGCAAGGCCGGAGGTCGTCAGCAGGATCAGCGTGGTATCCGGCCCGGCGCAGGCCTTGAGCGTCTCGAAGGCGCCGAGCTTGCCGTAGAAGGCCAGGACCGGCTTCGCCAGCGCCTCGAAGGCGTAGTAGCCGATCGCATAACCGGCGATGCCGCCGAGCACCGAGAACAGCGTCGCCACGAAGGCCAATCGGTAGGCTCGCTGCGGCCGGGCCAGCGCCATCGGCACGAACAGCACATCGGCCGGAATCAGGAAGAAGGAACTCTCGACGAAGGCGACCACCGCCAGCCAGAGCTCCGCCCGCGGCCGGGCGGCAAGGGACATCGTCCATTCGTAGAGGCGCTTGAGCATGGCGCGCTCTAGAGCATGGGCCAACCGGTGACGCAACGGCTTCCATGCATCGGGAAGGCGTGTTTTCGAGCCATCTCGCCCGCTCTTCGTTTTCGGCGGCGAAAGCCCTTGCAGTCTCCTTGTGAAAACCCGCTGGATTGGCGGAAGCAACGATTGACCGGCATGGGCCGATCGCTATAGTCCGCCCGCCTGCAAAGGGCCCCTGTGGCGGAATTGGTAGACGCGCTCGACTCAAAATCGAGTTCCGCAAGGAGTGCTGGTTCGATCCCGGCCAGGGGCACCATAAGCCTTTTCCACGGCATCTCAAGCGCTCTCCGACCGGCTCGAAGCCGCGTCCTTTCAAGCGCTCAGCTACCCGCCACCATCTCAAGCCATCGCACTCGGCTCACTACAGCTCATCAATCCGACGGTATGGTGTCGAGCGAGCGCCGCAGATACATTGAGGCGACCGGCCGAGCGGAAAGCGCCCGCCGTGTCCGTGCCACCATCAGCGGCGTATCAACCTGGCCGTTATGAAGCTTAGGGCCTAGGCCGATCCTGCGGCGCCGCTGGCGGTGTTTCCGTCGATCCGCAACGCTGAGCGGGAACGCGATGAACGCGGCGCTAGGTGGATGGGCCAGCGCCTCATTTTCTCAGCGTGATGACCTCTGTGCCTTTCACGGTGAGCAGCGGCGTTCCGGGTGCGATTCGCATTTGGCCGCTCTCATCTGAGGCGCCTTGTCGTCAGGGAAAGACGCCCGGGGGCAGAGGCGGCTCCGCGTTGAGCAGCGTGATCGTCACCCGCCGGTTCGGCGGGATATAGGGATTGTCGAGAAAGAGCGGCTCGGTGTCGGAGCGCCCCACCACGGAGGTGAAGCGGTCGTTGGGCAGCCCGGCACCCGACAGGATCTCGCGCACGGCGAGCGCGCGCCCGGCGGTGAGGCCCCAGGACTCGACGGTCTGCACCGAGCCGGGGCGCGCGGCGGCCGTGTGCCCGCTGACAGACATTTGGTTGGGCATCCGGCGCAGAGTGGGCGCAATCGCCTCCAGCACGAGGCGGGTGCGCTCGTAGGGCTGGACCGAGCCTTCGGGGAACATGGAGCGGCCGTTATCGTCCACGAGGGAGACGTTCAATCCATCCTTGGTCTGCTCGATCACGATGTTGCGCGACAGGTCGGCAATTTCGGGCATGTTCTGGAGTGCCTGCCGGATGCTGGCTATGGCGCTGTAGTTGGCCTGCACGCTGGCGGCCCGGCGGCTGACCTCGCGGTCGCTGGCGCCGCCCGCGCTGGTCGGCCGCACCTTGTCCTCCTGCCCGGTCGTGCCCTTCGCCATGTCTCGGGGCACTGACGATCTGTTGCCTGACTTGTCCAGGGCGCTGCCCATCAGGATGCCGCCAGCACCGCTGTTTGTCGGACTCAGGGCCGCCGGCGCGAAGTATTCCGCCAAGCCTTCCTTCTGCTCCTGCGTTGTCATGCTGATCAGCCACATCAGCAGAAAGAACGCCATCATGGCGGTCACGAAATCCGCATAGGCGATCTTCCAGGCCCCGCCGTGGTGCGCGTGAGCGGCCTTCTTGACCTTCTTGATGATAATCGGCTGGGTCGACTTGGCCATCGCGTTCCTGCTGGAGATCGGGTCAGACGCTGGCGGGCAGAGCGGCGGTTGCCGCTTCCACTTCGGCGAAGGTCGGGCGGACGTCGCTCATCAGAGCCTTGCGGGCAAATTCGACCGACATCACCGGCGGCTGGCCGCTGATATGGGCGAGGAGACCCGCCTTGAGTGACAGGAAGTATTTGGCTTCCGCCTCGAAGGTGCTCTTGAGCGAGGCCGCCATCGGCGCGAAGAAGCCGTAGGCGACGAAGACGCCGAAGAAGGTGCCGACGAGCGCGCCACCGATCAGGTGTCCCAGCACCTCCGGCGGCTCTTTGATCGCCCCCATCGTCTTGATCACGCCGAGCACGGCGGCGACGATGCCGAGCGCCGGTGTTCCGTCGGCGATCGACTGCATGGCCGAAACGATACGCTCCTGCTCCTGGTGGTGCGTTTCCAGTTCCTCGTCCATGAGAGCGTCGATCTCGTGGACGTTGTTGGCGCCCAGCGTCAACATGCGCATGTAGTCGCAGACGAACTCGACCGCATGGTGGTTCGCCGCAAAAGTCGGGAAGGCGTTGAACAGCGTCGACTCGCTGGGATTTTCGATGTGCTGCTCGACCGCGAGCATGCCCTTCTGCTTCACGAGCTTGTACAACGAATACTGCATCCCCAGCAGTTCGACATAGCATTCCTGCTTGTACTTGGGGCCCTTCACGATCGTGCCGAGCATGCCGGGAACGGCCTTGAGCACCGGCGCGGGGTTGCCGATGATGAAGGCACCGATCGCTGCGCCGAGGATGATGACGAACTCGAACGGCTGCCAAAGGACCTCGAGATGGCCGCCCATAGCCGCGTAGCTGCCGAAGACGCAG
Source organism: Allobosea sp. FW305-C-101 (assembly GCF_058783685.1). Classification (NCBI taxonomy): domain Bacteria; kingdom Pseudomonadati; phylum Pseudomonadota; class Alphaproteobacteria; order Hyphomicrobiales; family Alloboseaceae; genus Allobosea; species Allobosea sp. FW305-C-101. The sequence continues at coordinate 605,627 of NZ_JBYSYT010000002.1, forward strand.
ACGAAAACGATGATTGCGCCGACGATCAGCCGCATGGTTTTGCCACCCTCGCACCGCAGCAGCTACAGCCCGCGCGAAGCCACTACTCTCCGAGGAAATGAACGATCGAGGTTAAGGCCGAGTTTATGGCCCTTGCCCCGCGGGTTCGTAAGCGTCGTCCTTCGGCCACGGCTAGAGGCTTGGGACGGCAACCGAGCCGGTGTCGTTCGATCCCGCGGCTCTCGCCAGGCACGTTGTGCTGCAGCCTCAGTCGCGAGCCGCCTGAGGCTGACCAAGATGTCGGGGCATCGCCTCGGGCGACGCCACGTTCTTGCGCAAACGGAGAAGCAGCACGACGCCAGCCAGAAGGACGACTGCCCGCGCGACGGGATTCAACACGGTTGCCGTCCAGTCTCCGCTCTCGCGTGAGCGCCAGGCGCAGATTGTCCTCCAGAAGACGCCTTAGCAATCAAGCCTCGCCGAACCCACAGCCGTCCGATGCGTTTGATCCGGAGCTAAGCCTATGCCGGAGCCTTGCAGTGCAAACACCACACCTACTCGCGTTCGTAACCTTGGGAATGGGGTTGGCTGCATGGATCGGATGGAGGGTTGGTCAGCTGATGACACCTCGGCCTGACGAGCTCAGACGAGCAGCGCTTGGCCGCCGACCGACACTGATCGAAACCTGGAAACCCTGCCGAGATTGAAGGCCTTTTCGGTCGATTGATCCGCGAGAGAAACCAAGATGCCTTTTCGGTCGATTGTTGCGGAACCACATGAACTCGCAAAGCTCGCGAGCGCGTTCGACGCAGCGTGGATCGCGGTGAACAGTGTGCACACGATCGGTAGCCAATCGCAGAAATTGGCGAGAGGCCGCCTGGCAGCAATCATTCTAGATCTTTGGAAAGAGGACCCCGAGCAGCCACTGAGCGCAAGCGCGGTGGAACGCTTTCTTGCAACGGGCACCGGTGCCGACGCCCCTTAGATGAGGCGGAACAAGGACGAGCTTCAGGCCGTCCCTGCATCGAGTGCAAGCAGGAAGCAAGACCAAAGCCGTCAGGCTTTCGGCAATCAATTTTCCGCGACGGCGCTGAGCGTAACTTGGACCGCGTGCCGGGCGACACCGTACCGATTTTCATCTCTGTTTCGCTTCCGATGTCGGCCATATGCCCAATCGGGACGTGAGAACCCCGCATTGACAGCGCGGTGACGGCAAAATCGACATCGCGGAAAGAGCATGAACACGACGCCGGCTTTCCGGCTGACGCAGTGGAAGACAAATTTCGGAGGATTAACCGTACGTTAATCGAAGCCTTTACTGCGGTTCTAAACTGAGCGAGGATTGGAGCATGCAGGATAGTAGGGGCTCCCGCATCTCCATCGCGATCGTCGATGACCATCCGCTTCTGGCGGAAGGCATAGCGGCCGTTCTGGCGCGGCGCGAAAACTATATCGTTATCGAGACCGGCGTCAGTGCCGCGGATGTCGTCGGCATTCCCGGCAGGCGGGTGTGCGACGTCGTGATCGTCGACTTGAACATGCCCGGCGATGTCTTCGCCGCGATCGCCGACCTGCGCGACATCGCACCAGCCTGCCGCGTGGTGGTCTTCACCGCCTCGACCGAGACCGAGCATGCCGTCAAGGCGCTCGGGGCCGGGGCAGCCGGCTACGTGCTGAAGGGAAGCAGTGCCGGCGAGCTGATCGATGCGGTCGATGCCGCGCTGCGCGGCGAAGTCTACATCACGCCATCCTTCGCGGCGAAGGTGATCGGCGCCCTGAACAATAAGGCTGCGGAGAAGCAGGCGGTCATCAGCACGAAGCTGAGTGTCCGCGAGGAGCAGATCGTTCGCCTGCTGCTCTGCGGCAAGCAGAACCGCGAGATCGCACGCAGCCTCGATCTCAGCGAGAAGACGGTCAAAAGCTACATGACCAACCTGATGACCAAGCTCCACGCACGCAACCGGCTTGAGGTCGTCATCGCGGCACAGAAACTGAAGCCGACCGACTTCTCCTCCGCCGGCCGCTGAAACAGGCGCCGCCGCAGGTGCGGCTCACTCCACCTTCGTCCGCAGGGAGCGCCGGCGCACGGGCAGCAACACCGTGAGCAGCAAACCGCCCTGCGGCTGCTGCGTGATCGTCAGGCTGCCGCGCAAGGCCTTCACGCGGGTCTCAAGCCCCCGCAGGCCGAGGCGCGGCCGCTGCTGCGGCACGTCCGGCGGTGCTGCCTCGCCTCCCGGCCCGTCGTCCGAAACCATGATCTCCAGCGTCTCGGCGGCAAAGCGGGTCGCGACATGCTGGCCACGGCCCCGCGCATGCTTGTAGGCGTTCATCAGCGCCTCCTGGACGACGCGAAACGCGCAGAAGCGGATCGCTTCGGGCATCTGGTCCGGCAAGTCGCCGAGGCTGCGTGCAACGCCCGTTCCGGTCTGCTGCTCGTGCCGCTTGATCGCGGCCTCGATCGTATCGGATGGCGAGAGGTCGCGGATCTCGGGCAGAACCAGCCCGGCCGAGAGATTGCGCAGCTCGGCCAATGTCTGCTGGATCAGCCGCTCCAGCTGGCCTCGGAGTTCCGCCGGTTCGTCGGGAAGCCGCAGCATCAGCAGGCTCAGCATCTGGATGGGGCCGTCATGCAGGTCCGCGCCGATGCGGGCGAGGTAGATCTCGTTCGAGACGGCGGCATCGAGCCGGGCCCGATCGGCCGCGCGGCGCAGCATGTTGTTGCGTCTCGCCAGAGCCGACGCGCGCGCGAGATTGGCCTCCAGCTGCGTCTGCTGCGAACTGATGATGCGGCTGGCACGGCGGATCGTCAGGTAAAGCAGGAAGCCGATGATGATCGCGACATTGAGGATCAGGAACCAGGTCGCATAGCGCAGCTGCTGGATTTCGCGGTCGAGCGACAGGCTGACTTCGTAGAATTCGCCGAAGCCGAGGATCCTGCTCGTGCCCGGCTTGTAGATGGGAGCATAGGTTTCCAGCGAGCGCTGGCCGGGCTCCCCGTCGCCATGGCTGTCGCCATGCGGGGAGACGACGACCTGCCCCCTCGACAGCTGTTCGAGCCGCGACGGCTGAAGCTGCGCGCCCTCTTTGGCCTTGCCGGTGCTGTAGATCAGCTTTCCCGTCCGGCTCCAGATCTTGATCATCGTGACGCGCTGGCCGAGGCGGCTGTCGGTGACCTGCGCCTTGATCCTGTCCTTGCTGTCTTCCGACAATGTGTCGGCATGCTCGAGTTCGAGGACATGCGGGGCGAGGAAAGCCTGGAGATAATGGGCGCCGATCTCGGCCATGCCCTGTTCCCAGCCCATGCGGATGCGGCGCTCGACCCAGTATCCCAGGGTGAGCATCGACAACCCGACGACGAGCGAGGCGGCGATGGTGAAGCGGCGCTCCAGGCTTTGCGCAGCCCAGCGCGTCCGCAAGCCGTCCAGAAAGAGTACCGACCTTGGTCCGTATCCGAACCAGCCCAAGGTCGACGCAGCAGCCCTGTCTTTTGCCGCTGATTCTTCCTCGACCTTTCCATCTACCGCGCTTGGCATGGCTCAGGCACTCTGATGATTAACGAGTGGTTAAATCGGGGAACCGCCGCCGTCATTACACGCTGATTACGCAAGGCTCGATGCCTCTTGAAAGGCATCAATACAGTATCTTTCGTCGATTGTCTTCACGACATCGCTGCGGGAAATGATTTCCGCGGCCGGGTTTTTGCGCGTCGCTTTTGAGGATCACGGCTATGGTCAATATCGTCAGGCACGATCTCGAATTCATCCTGCGCCAGATCAAGATCGCCGAGGCGCATTCCGGCGGAACGGCGCTCGACCAGATCTATGTCAACGCGGCCGGCGATGTCGTCGCGCAGGGTACGCCGGGTGCAGTGCTGGCGATTAGCCACCCCCTCGCACCCTATGGCCTACGGACGGTCGATGGCAGCTACAACAACATGGTCGCGGGCCGCGACCAATGGGGCGCGGCCGACAATCCCTTCGCCCACCTGACCGACCCATCCTATCGCAACGACCTCGACGGTGACAGCATTCCTCTCGGCCAGAATGGCCCGCTCCTCACCAACACGAACTATGGTTCCTCCGGATCGGTCGTCGACGCCGACCCGCGGCTGATCTCGAACCTGATCGTTGACCAGACCCTGGACAACCCGGCGGCGATCTATGCCGCGCTGGTCTATGCCGGAGCTCCGCCTGCGTCGTACAAGACCGCGACCGAAGCCATCCACGCTGCGTTCGAGGCCGCCAAGACGAGCTACCTTGCCGCGCATCCCGGCTCGACGCCGGTACAGGTGATCGAGGGCGCCAGCCAGGCCGCCGCCGTGACGGCTCTGCTCGCGGCCCATGGCCTTGAGATGGAAGGCAGCACCATCGTGCTGCCGAACGTCGCGCCCGACGAGGGCCTCTCGGCCCCCTTCAATTCCTGGTTCACGCTGTTCGGCCAGTTCTTCGACCACGGTCTCGATCTCGTCGCCAAGCAGGGCGGTACGATCTACATCCCCCTGAGCCCGGACGACCCGCTCTACAACCCGGCCTCGCCCCAGACCAACTTCATGGTGCTGACGCGCACCACACCCGGCGCCGACAACCTGACGACGCCCTTCGTCGACCAGAACCAGACCTACAGCTCGACGGCGTCGAAGCAGCTGTTCATGCGCGAGTATGATTTCTCGACGGGCGTGCCGCTCGCGACCGGCAAGCTGCTCTCCGGCGAGAGCGGGCTCGCGACCTGGAAGGACGTCAAGGATCAGGCGAAACTGCTCGGCTTCGAGCTGACCGATGCCGATATCGGCAATATCCCGCTCTTTGCTGTGGACGAGTATGGCGAATTCGTGCGCGGCCCCAACAAGTTCCCGCAGATCGTGATGGGTCTGGGCGGGGACGGCGCCTTCGGCGGCGGGGATGATATCCTCGTCGAGGGCAATCCCCTCTTGCTCGTTCCCACGACCGGAGCGCTGCGCACCGGCCACGCCTTCATCGACGACATCGCCCACAACGCCGTCTTCAAGGGCCTCGTCGATCCCGACCGGAATCCCGGCACGCCCAATTCCGTGATGCAGCTACCCGACGAAGACGATGTCGCCGGCAACGCCATCATACCCAACGCCGCTGGCGTGGCTCTCACCTATGACGACGAACTGCTTGATGCGCATTACGTCACCGGTGACGGACGCGGCAACGAGAATATCGGCCTCTCTGCGGTCCACCACGTGTTCCATTCGGAACACAACCACATGGTCGAGCAGATCAAGCAGAAGGCACTCGAGGCGAACGACCTGGCCTTTCTGAATGAGTGGCTGCGCGTCGACGCGACCCAGCTTCCGACGAACCAGGGCGCGATCGCCGCCCTGCAATGGGACGGCGAGCGCCTGTTCCAGGCCGCCCGCTTCACGACCGAGATGCAGTACCAGCACCTCGTCTTCGAGGAGTTCGCCCGCAAGGTCCAGCCGGATATCGACGCCTTCGTCTTCAATCCCTCGACCGACATCAACCCGGCCATCTTCGCCGAGTTCGCGCATGTCATCTATCGCTTCGGCCATTCGATGCTGCGCGAGGATGTCGCCCAGACCTATGCCGACGGCACGACGGGCGACCTCGCCCTGTTCGACGCATTCCTGAACCCGCTCGCCTTCGGCGGCGTGCAGCGCGACGCGAACGGAACCCCGATCCTCGGCGCGAACGGTCAGCAGATCGTGCTCGACCACGACCAGGCCGCCGGCGCGATCGTGCGCGGCATGACCAGCCAGGTCGGCAACGAGATCGATGAATTCGTCACGCATGTCCTGCGCAACCAGCTCGTCGGCATCCCGCTCGACCTTGCCGCGATCAACATCGCCCGCGGCCGCGATACCGGCATCCCCTCGCTGAACGAGGCACGCGCGCAGTTCAAGACGATAGCCAATGGCGACAGCCAGCTCGACCCCTATACGAGCTGGACCGACTTCGCCCTCAACCTGAAGAACCCGGCCTCGATCGTGAACTTCGTCGCGGCCTATGGCACGCACCAGACGATCACGAGCGCGACGACATCCGACGCAAAGCGCGACGCGGCGATGAAGCTCGTCTTCGGCGACGCGTCGCTGAACGAGGCTGACCGGCAGGACTTCCTGAACGGCCGCGGGCAGTACGCCGCGAAGCTCGGTGGCCTGAACGACGTCGATCTCTGGGTCGGTGGCCTGGCCGAGAAGAAGATGCCCTTCGGCGGCATGCTCGGCTCGACCTTCTCCTTCGTGTTCGAGCTGCAGCTCGAGAACCTGCAGAACGGCGACCGCTTCTACTACCTGTCGCGCGTCCAGGGCCTGAACTTCCTCAACGAACTCGAGAACAACTCCTTCGCCAAGATGGTGCTGAACAACACCGATCTCGGCGCGACGGGCTACGCCCTGCCCGGTGACATCTTCTCGGTTCCCGACCACGTCATCTATATGGATGCGCGCGACCAGGTGAAGTTCGCGGTGCCCGAGGCCGTCCACGAGGACCCGTTCCTCCAGGCGCTCTCGGCCTTCGTCGAGCGCCGCGACGCCAACGGCAACCTGATCGAATACCAGCGCAACCCGGACGGCACCTTCGCCAAGGACGCCGCCGGCAACGCTGTGCTCGCAGTCGGCAGCCTCGGCATCGGACAGGTCGCGCGCTCCGTGCGCGTCAACACCGCCGACCATCTCCTGATCCAGGGCACGACGGGCGATGACATCATCGTCGCCGGCGGCGGCGACGACTCCGTCTGGGGCCGCGAAGGCAATGACCGGATCGAGGCCGGCTACGGCGTCGACAAGATCCATGGCGGCGCCGGCGACGATATCATCACCAATAGCGGCACCGATATCGGCGAAGTCGACATGCTGCATGGCGAGGCGGGTGACGATGTCATCCACGCCGGCAGCGGCCTGGCGCTGGTCTTCGGCAACGAGGGCAAGGACGTCCTGATCACCGGACCGGACGGCAAGGAAGCCTTCGGCGGGCTCGGCGATGACTTCATCCTCGGCGGCGAGGGCGGCGACTTCCTGCTCGGCAACGAGGGCAGCGACTGGATCGAGGGCGGCGGCGGCTTCGACACGACAGCCGGCGACAACTCCGAGCTGTTTTTCAACTCGACCATCATCGGTCACGACGTGATGTTCGCCGGCACCGACGAGAATGATTTCGACGCCGAATCCGGCGACGACATCATGGTCCAGGGCGAAAGCGTGATGCGCAGCGAGGGCATGCTCGGCTTCGACTGGGCGATCCACAAGGGCAACACGCAGGCCGCGGATTCCGACCTCCTCGTCCCGATCTTCACCACCGACCAGCAGGACATCCTGCGCGATCGCTTCGACGCGGTCGAAGCGCTCTCGGGCTGGAACAAGGACGACCGTCTCTGGGGCGACAACCGCGGCGACGCGGATGCCGAAGCGGCTCCAGACGGCCCACCGCTCGCGGGAGCCGAGAACACGATGGTCGGCCACGAGCTCGACCAGGCCGGCATCGCGCGCATCACGGACCTCGACAAGATCGTCACAACCGATCTTCTCCGGCAGGTCAACTACATGGCTGATGGTTCCGGCGACCAGAAGCTCGCCTTCGTCGGCGGCAATATCCTGCTCGGCGGCAAGGGCAGCGACACCATCGAGGGCCGCGGCGGTGACGATGTCATCGACGGCGACGCCTGGCTCAACGTCCGCATCAGCATCAAGGATACGGCCGGAAACCAGCTCGCCACCGTCGACAGCCTGACACAGACCCTCGACCTGCCGACAACGCACCCGTTCTACGGCCAGTGGAACGGCAAGGCGCTGAGCGAGCTGATGGTGAGCGGCGCCATCAAGCCGGTCCAGCTCAACATCGTGCGGGAGATCCTCGATTATGAGGATTCCGCTACCGCTGGCGTGGATGTCGACACCGCGGTCTTCGGCAGCAACATCGCCGAGTACGATATCGTGCGGGGAGCCGATGGAACGGTCACCGTCATCCATAGCCGCTTCGACGCGGGCACCAGCCTCACCCTCGTTTCCGACGGCAGCGACACGCTCAGGAACATCGAGAAGCTGCGCTTCGCGGACGGGACGGTCGATGTCGCGCTGGTCCTCGACCAGCCCTTCGACCGCCTGAACATCGTGGCCACCAACGGCGACATCGGCAGGTTCGACGCCGTGTTCACTGGCCTCGTCGCCGGGCGCCCGGTCACGGTGCAGTGGCAGGTCCTCGACGCCAACGGCACGTGGCGGAACGTGGTCGGGGCGGACGGGACCGTGGCCAACGCACCCGGTGGCCCGGCGGGCGACCGCTTTACCCCGTCGAACCCCAATGTCGAGATCCGAGCCGTCGCGACCTGGACCAGTACGCTCCCGAACATCCCGCCGACCCAGCGCACGCTGTCCGTCGAGACGGCCTTCATCGGCACGGCCGGGGACGACGACATGCCCGGATCGACGGCATCGAACGTGATCCTCGGCCTGGACGGCGACGACGACATCGAGGGCGATGCCGGCGTCGACACCATTGACGGCGGCGACGGAAACGACCGTATCGACGGTGGCGATGGCGACGACATCCTGATCGGCAACGACGGCGATGACATCCTGATCGGCAGGACGGGCGACAACAGGCTCCAGGGCGGGGCCGGCGACGACGAGCTCTCCGGCAGCCACGGCAACGACACCCTTGATGGTGATGGCGGCACCGACACGGCCGTCGTCTCCGGACCGGTCGAGGCCTACACCTTCGAGCGCACCGGCGCCGTCATCACGGTCACCGACAACCTGGGCGTGGAGGGCGACGGACGCGACACTCTCACGGAGGTCGAGCTGCTCCAGGTCGGCGAGACCGACGTCTACGCCATTGGTGCGGCCGGCACGGCCGCCGTGGACATCGTGGTCGGCACCGCGGCGGGCGAGACGCTCGCGGGTGGGGCGGGGAACGACCTCGTCTTCGCGGCGGGCGGGAACGACACCGTCACCTGGCGTCCCGGCGACGGGCGCGATTTCGTCGACGGCGGCGCCGGCAACGACATCTTCCGGGTGCTCGACGGCTCGCTTCCCGTCCAGCAGCTGGGGCTCGCCGCGGCGCGCGCCCAGTTCCCGGCCCTGAGCTTCCGCGACGACACGCAGACCGTGGTGGTCCGCGGAGGCATCGTCATCGCCGAGCTGAAGAACGTGGAGGCTGTACAGGTCAACATCCAGGCGACCGGGACCCCGATCGTCGTCGATCCGACCCCGACCAACGGGCTCGTGTCGCCGACCGAGGGCCTGTCCCTCAGCATCTCCACGGCCGGCATCGCGGACGCGAACGGCCTTGGGGCCTTCTCGTTCGGCTGGCAGGTCCTGGCAGCTGACGGCGTGACCTGGAACACCATCGCCGGCGCCACGGGGCAGAGCTTCACCCCGGGCCAGGCCCAGGTCGGCGCGGTCCTCAGGGCCCGCGTCAGCTTCACCGACGGCCAGGGCAACCCGGAGGAGGTGTTCTCCGCTCCCACCGGCGTGGTCGGAGACAATTTCACCGGCACGCCCCTGATCGGACTGAACTTCAACGGCACAGCCGGCGACGATATCGCCAACGGCGCCAACGCCGCGCTTCTCTCCAACGACACCATGAACGGGAACGGCGGCAACGACATCATCAACGGCCGCGCGGGCAATGACCAGATCACCCAGCTCAGCATCGACGGGCGTGACCGCGTCGACGGCGGCGCGGGCACCGACACCTACATCCTGAACGGCGTCGCCGCGGCGGAGACCTTCAGCATTTACGCGCTGACCGCCGGGCAGAACGCCAACCTTGCCACCACGCTCGGGACGACCTTCGCCGCGACGACGGAGATCGTGATCACCCGCACCGTCGGCGCGACGACCACGGTGGTGGCCGAGCTCGACAACATCGAGGAGATCACCGTCAACACGTTGAATGTCTCCGCCAACGACGGCGGCGGCCCGAACCAGGGGCCGGCCGGGAACGACACCGTCGCGGTGTTCGGCAACTTCACCAGCACCAGCCTGAACTTCAGTACCATCACCATTAACGGCGCCGTGGGCGACGACACCGTCAACATCTCGGCGCTGACCTCGGCCCACCGCATCGTCTTCCGTTCCAACGGCGGCAACGACACGATCGTCGGCACCCTGCGGCCACAGGACGTGATCGAGGTCCCAGCCGGCACCGGCCTTGCCAACTACGTCTCGACGGTGAACCCGAACGGCACCACGACGCTGTCCAACGGTACGCACTCGATCACCTACCTATCGAGCGGGACGCCGGTGATCCGCGAGGAAGCGGACCCGCCGCGCGGCGCCTTCGAGATCACCCCGCGCGATCTCGAGGGCCTCGAGAGGCTGGTCAATGGCCAATTGCCCTTCCCCGACGACGACGATGCCCAGGGTGCGCTTGGACCGCGCGAGGTCTCCGGACACGGCAACAACGAGGACAACCCGTCCTCCGGACAGGCCGACACGCCCTTCATCCGGCTCACCGATGCGCGCTACGGCGCGGCCGACGCGGCGATCGGCAATCGTGGCCTCAACCCGATCTATGACGGGCTCGATCCCCGGGCCATCTCGAACATCCTGGGGGCGCAAGAGGCAGGCCTGCCGCATGCCGGCAACGACGCCAACATCTTCTTCATGGCGTTCGGCCAATATGTCGATCACGGCCTCGACTTCCTGCCGAAGAGCGCCGCCAACGGCACGATTCAGATCGGCGCGCCCGGCACCGGCCACCCCGGCCAGGGCAATCCGGCCGACCTGACCCGTGGCGAGGTCTACGCCACCGAGGGCGGCGTGCCGCAACACCTCAACAAGACCTCGGCCTATGTCGACCAGAACCAGGCCTATGGCTCGCACAACCTCGTCACGCAGTTCCTGCGCGAAGGCGATGGCAATGGCGGCCTGACCTCGCATCTGCTGAAGGGAGCGCCCGACCCGTCGAACCCGACCTTCAGCCTGCTGCCGACGCTGCGCGAGGCGATCCAGCATCACTGGGTCAACAACACGGTCTTCCACGACCCGTCCCTGCCCGGCGGCCAGATCGCTTTCCGCGACTATTTCGTCGGACTTGTCGATGGCGGCGGCGCCATCAACCCGGCCATGATCCAGTCGGTGTCGTCCAACTTCATGGGTTCGGGTCAGGCCCTGCTGCTCGACAGCAATCCCTTCATCAGCCTGCTCGACCACTATGTCGCCGGCGATGGTCGTACCAATGAGAACTTCGCGCTGACCTCGATGCACACGATCTGGGCGCGGAACCACAATTTCCACGCCCAACAGCTCGAGGCCGCCGGGTTCGAGGGCACGGAGCAGGAGCTCTTCGACGCGGCCAAGATCATCAACGAAGCCGAATACCAGCGTGTCGTGTTCAACGAATACGCCGACACCCTGCTCGGCGGATTGCGGTCCCGCGACGGCGGCGGCGGCGACCACGGCCATGACGGCTACAATGCCGATGCCGATGCCGGCGTCAGCCACGAGTTCGCCGCGGCGGCCTTCCGCTTCGGCCACTCGCTGATCGGCCAGACCCTGACGGTGATGGACGCCAACGGGCAGCCCAAGCAGGTCAGCCTCGTCGACGCCTTCCTGAACCCGACCAACGCCGCCTCTGCCTTCCCGAACCCGCTGCCTCCCGGCTACGTGCCGCAGCCCGGCTACGCGCAATATGGCGTCGGCGCGATCCTGCAGGGGGTTGCGGGGCAGCCGGCCGAGGATGTCGACTTCAACATCGTCGACGCGGTCCGCAACGACCTCGTCCGCATCCAGGCGGATCTGTTCTCCTTCAACCTGGCCCGCGGCCGCGATGTCGGCCTGGGAACGCTGAACCAGATCCGCAACGACCTCGCGACCTCGACGAACTCCTATGTTCGGGAAGCGGTCGGGTTCGCAGGCAACATGTCGGCCTACCAGTCCTGGGAAGACTTCCAGCAGCGCAACGGCCTGAGCAACGCGGTCATCGCGCAGTTCAAGCAGGCCTATCCCGACCTCGTGCTCGACACGCCGGCGAAGCTCGCAGCCTTCGTCGCCGCCAACCCGGACATCCAGCTCGTCAACGGCAACACCGTGAAGGGCATCGACCGGGTCGACTTCTGGCTGGGCGGCCTCGCCGAGCAGCACGTCAATGGCGGCATCGTCGGCCAGACCTTCTGGGTCGTCCTGCACGAGCAGTTCGACCGCCTGCAGGAAGCCGATCGCTTCTACTACAAGGATCGTCTCGAGGCCTTCGACTTCTACGACGCCTTCATCGACGGCCAGGAGTTCTCCGACATCGTCGCCCGCAATACCGGCCTGACCGATCTGGCCGAGCATATCTTCGAGGTGGATGACGAGGATGACGCCGGCAATGGCGGCGAGGATGACGACGAGGACGATGAGGACGACGACGACACGCCGACCAATCCCGGCGATGACGACGAAGACGAGGATGACGACGACGAAGACGATGAGGATAACGACGAAGACGATGAGGATGACGATGAGGACGATGATGATCCGTCCTGCGGCTGCGACGATGATGACGAGGACGATGACGGCCCCGGCACGCCGGCGCCCAATCCGAACCCATCGACCGGCGGCGCTCTGCGCACCGGCACGGCCGCAGCGGACGTCCTGATCGGCACGGCCAATGCCGACAACCTCATCGGCCTGGCCGGCGACGACACCCTGATCGGTGATGCCGGTGCCGACGCGATCTCGGCTGGCGAGGGAGCGGACTTCATCGATGCCGGCGACGGGCGTGACGTCGTCTTCGCCGGAGCTGGCGACGATCAGGTCTTCGGCGGCGGCGGGGTCGACATGCTCTACGGCGAGGCCGGCAACGACCGGATCTTCGGCGGAGCGGGCAACGACCTGATCGATGCCGGCGCCGGCAACGACACGGTGGTTGCAGGCGGCGGCGACGACCGCATCATCGCGGCGACTGGCGACGGTGACGACACCTACTTTGGCGACGAGATCGACGGCGGAAACGGCACCGACACGCTCGATTTCGCGGCGATCACGGCAAACCTCACCGTCGATCTCGGCAACGGCCTCGGCGGGCGCGGCAGCGCGGCGAGCAGCCAGAGCGGCACCGACACGTTGTGGAGCATCGAGAATGTCGCGACCGGCTCCGGCAGCGACGTGATCACGTCAAGCGACGCGGTGAACGTGATGGAGGGCGGCACCGGCAACGACACCTTCCGCTTCCTCAGCACGGTGGGCGCGGATGGCGACACGATCCTCGACTTCCAGCCGGGCGATCGCCTCGACCTCAGCGCCATCGACGCGGATGCAAGCCAGGCCGGCAACCAGAGCTTCACTCTGGCCAATGGCGGAAGCTTCACCACCACGGCGCAGCTCACGGTCACCTACGAGACCCGGGCCGATGGCGAGTACACGATCGTCAAGGGCAACGTCGATGCGGCGACGGATGCCGAGTTCCAGATCAACCTGAAGGGCAGTCACAACCTGACGCCCAACAGCTTCATCGTCTGATCGAACCGGCAGCGGGTGGGCGGACCGAGGGGGCCGCCCACCCGATCCCTCTCCATCACCAGCATTTTACGGGGGCCAGAATGGCACCGTCCAAGACGCTTCTCTCCGCCCGCAAGCGTGATGCCGCCCGGCTGACGCGCGGCTTGCGCGGCATCGCCATCTTCCTGTTCGTCGTCTCCGGCCTCATCAACCTGCTGGCCCTGACCGGCTCGTTCTACATGATGCAGGTCTATGACCGCGCCCTGACGAGCGGCAGCATCCAGACCCTGGCGGCGCTCTCGGCGCTCGCCATCGGGCTCTATCTCTTCCAGGGATGCTTCGACGTCATCCGCTCGCAGGTGCTGGTTCGCGTCGGCGCGCGCTTCGACGACCAGATCGCGCCGATTGCGCATCGCGTCACCATTGACATGCCGCGCCTGGGCTTCTCGACGGCGGAGGCGATGGAGCGCGGCCGCGACGTCGATACCGTCCGCAGCTTCCTCGGCGGCCAGGGCCCCGGCGCTCTGTTCGACCTCCCCTGGATCCCGCTCTATCTCGCCTTCGTCTATTTCCTGCACCCGTGGCTCGGCGGGCTGACGCTCGCCGGCGCAGTCGTGCTCACCGTGCTGACGCTGCTCAGCGAGATCCTGACCCGCCGCATCAACCGCGAGACGCGGCAGGCGGCCGTCGCGCGCGGCGCCATCGCCGACAGCAACGCCCGCAACGCCGAGGTGCTGAAGGCGATGGGCTTCGCGCCGCGCGCCGTCGCGCGCTTCGACGAGGTCAATCGCGAGCATCTCGCCCTTCAGACCCGTTCCAGCGATCTCGGCGGCACCTTCGGCGCGATCTCGCGCGTGCTGCGCATGATCCTGCAATCGGCGACGCTGGGGCTCGGCGCCTATCTCACCATCAAGGGCGAGCTTTCGGCCGGCGCGATCATCGCCGCGTCCGTCGCATCCTCCCGCGCGCTGGCGCCGGTCGACCAGGCGATCGCCAACTGGAAGCCCTTCGTCGCGGCGCGCATGGCGTTCCAGCGCCTGCGCGAGACGATGACCGCGCTGAGCAAGGCGGTCGAGCCGATGGAGCTGCCGGCGCCATGCCGATCGCTGAAGATCGACAAGATCACCGTCGCCGCGCCGGGCAGCGGCCAGGTGCTGCTGAGCGACGCGAGCTTCGACGTTCAGGCAGGCAAGGCGGTCGGCATCATCGGGCCGAGCGGCGGCGGCAAGACCACGCTCGTGCGGGCGATCACCGGCATCTGGCCGATCCTGCGCGGCGCCGTCCGGCTCGATGGCGCGGAGCTGGAGCAATGGCCGGAAGAGACCATCGGCCACCATCTCGGCTATCTGCCGCAGGAGGTCGCGCTGCTCGACGCCACGGTCGAGGAGAACATCTCGCGCCTGGCCGAGACGTCCGATCCCGCCAAGGTCGTCGAGGCGGCGGCCGCCGCCGGCATCCACGAGATGATCCTGCGGCTGCCGCTGGGCTACAAGACCCAGCTCGGGCCGCAGGGCACGGCCCTCTCCGCCGGCCAGCGCCAGCGGATCGGCCTGGCACGGGCGCTCTACGGCAATCCCTTTCTCGTCGTCATGGACGAGCCGAACTCCAATCTCGACGGCGAGGGAGAAGCCGCGCTCACGACCGCGATCGAGCAGGTCAAGGCGCGCGGCGGCATCGTCCTCATCGTCGCGCATCGCCCCAGCGCGCTGCAGGCGGTCGATGATGTCGGTCTGATCCAGGGCGGCAAGCTCGTCGCCTTCGGCCCGCGCGACAAGATCCTCGCGCCCGCCCAGCAGCGAGCCGCCCCGGTTCCCAGCGCGCCGGCCGCGGCTTCGCCCGCTCCCGAAAGCGAACGAACTGTTTCCATGCCACGGGCCGTCGGTCTCGGCGAACATCCGGCTGTCCTTCACGCACGGGTGCCGGCATGATCACGATCAAGGCAGCCAAGCCTGCAGAGCCCCAGCTTCCCGACGCCGCCCAGATCTATCGCAAGGCGGACGAACCCGCGTCGGCGCCACGCTGGCCGGGCGTGTTCGCCCTCGCCTTCACGGCGGTCGTGCTCTACCTCAAAAGCCTGTTCCCCGGCCAGGCGAAGACCGATGCGTCGGCGCCCCCCGCCGCAGAGGATACCGCCCAGGCCGGGGAAGCCTCCCGCAAGCCAAATGTCGCCGAAGGCGAGGATCAACGGACGGACGCGGAGAAGGATGTCGACGAAACCGGTTCGGTGAACAAGGAGCCGGCCGCGGCCAAGGCCATCGGCACGGGAGGCCCCGGCCCTGGCGTTCAGGGGCTGCCGGATTTCCTCAATATCGACTCGCGGCTGATCGACTACGAACAGCTGCCCTTGCCCCGCTACACCTCGCCGATCTTCGAGGCCGGGCTGGGCTTCTCGGCCAATAACGACAATGGCGGCCGCGGCTTTTCCTTCACCGCGGTCTCGGGCGGCGCCTCCGACGGCGGCGGCTCGTCGACGGGTTCCGGCCCAGGCGGCGGGACTGGGCCCGGTGGCCCGGGCGACGACGATGACGACGAAACGCCGGAAGAGCCGCGCAACCGCGCCCCGCGCGTTTCCGGTCCCGTCCAGCTCGTCGATATCGGTGGCTGCCAGACGCTGATGATCGCCAGCCTCGCCTTGCTGGCTGGCGCGACCGATGCCGATGCCGACCCGCTCTCCATCGTCGGGGTCCAGGTATCCCATGGTCAATTGACCGCGACCGAGGGCGGCTGGGTCTTCAAGCCGCAGAGCGGCTGGTACGGCACGGTGACGCTGACCTACTGGATCAGCGACGGCGAGGCTCTCGTGCGCCAGACGGCGACGCTGCGCGTGCTGGAATTCCTCGACGTCACCGGCACGACCGGCGACGACATGCTGCTCGGCAGCGAATGTAACGACCGGATCGCGGGCCTCGGCGGCGACGACGTGGTCGATGCGCGCGGCGGCAACGACATCGTCGTGACCGGCGCCGGCGACGACCACATCGTCGGCGGGGCCGGCAACGACCAGATCGACGCTGGCGCGGGCAACGACATCGTCTTCGGCGGCGCCGGTAACGACGTCATCCGTGGCGGTGCCGGCAATGACCGCCTGTATGGCGGCGACGGCAACGATACGATCTACGGCGAGGCCGGCGACGACGTCATCGACGCTGGCCCGGGCAACGATATCGTCGACGCCGGCCCGGGGAATGATGTCATCGATGCCGGGCCTGGCGACAACATCATCGATGCGGGTGACGGCGACGATATCGTCAAGGCCGGCGACGACGACAACACCGTGCTCGCAGGCAAGGGCGATGACCATGTGACACTGGGCGCGGGCAATGATGTCGTCGAGGCCGGCGCTGGCAATGACCATCTCAAGGCCGGTGCCGGCGCTGACCGTGTCTTCGGCGAGGAGGGCTGTGACGAGCTGTACGGCGAGGCCGGCAATGACGTGCTCGACGGCGGCGCCGACAGCGATCGCGTCTTTGGCGGCGAGGGCAACGACTGGATCATGGCGACGAGCGATGCCGCGGCCGACTGCTACGATGGCGGCGAGGGGCAGGACACGCTCGACCTCTCGGCGACCGAGCATGGCGTCACCGTCGACCTGAAGCGCGGCAAGGCCGTCGGCATCGAGATCGGTGAGGACACCGTGATCGATTTCGAGGCCATTCTCGGCGGTAGCGGCGATGATTGCATCATCGTCGGAGAGAAGGCCACGGCGCTCACCGGCGGCGGCGGCGATGACCGTTTCGTCTTCGCCGTGAGCGACGACGCACCCCGGACCGATGACCTCGTTCACCAGATCCTCGACCTCGAGGCCGGTGACCGCATCGTGATCAAGCAGTACCAGCTCCGCTCCGGCGACGACGAAGGCAATGGCGACCAACAAGCCGGCGACGGCTTCGAGCAGGCCTATGGCGATGGCGGCAACGACCGCCCCTTCCGCTTTCGCATCGAGAAGATCGGCGAGAACGAGCGCACCTATGTCGACGTCTATGTCGAGGAGGCTGACGCGACGGATTTCTCGATCGAAATCTACGGCAACCACAAGCTCTATTACGCCTGAGGCAAGGACCGACCGCCTGAACGGCCGGCAAGGGGACAATGCCGATGAACGCCCATAACCACGATTTCGCCGCCGCTTCGGCGAAAGCAGCCAAAAAGGCCCGGGCCCGCCAGGCGAACTTCAGCCTGCGTGGCCATGTCGTCACTGGCGCCGCCATCGCCCTGCTGCTGGTCCTCGGCTTCGGCGGCTGGGCAGCAAATGCCGCGCTGAATGGCGCCGTCGTCACGCAGGGCGCCGTCAAGATCGACCAGAACCTCAAGGAGGTGCAGCACCGCGACGGCGGCATCGTCCAGTCGATCGCCGTCCGCCAGGGCGACCGCGTCGAGGAAGGTCAGGTGCTCTTCCGGCTCGACGATGTCCAGACGAGGGCCGAACTGTCGATCATCCGCTCCCAGCTCGCCGAGAATCTCGGCCGCAAGGCCAGACTCATCGCCGAACGCGACAATCTGGCGAGCATCACCTTTCCGTCCGAGATCGCGACGCTTTCCGACGAGGTCGACCATATCCGCGAGGGCGAGGCCCGCCTCTTCACCGGCAACAAGGCCAATCGCGACAGCCGCAAGGAGCAGCTGGAGATTTCGATCGTCCAGTCGGGCGAGGAGATCCGCGGGCTGGAATCGCGGCAGGTCGCGAAGGTCGAGGAACTCAGGCTCGTCGATCTCGAGCGCGCCAAATATCTCAGCCTCTTCCAGAAGGGCTTCATCGACGGCGTCAAAGTCTTCAACATCAACCGCGAATGGGCGCGGCTGCTGGGCGAGCGCGGCGAGATCGATGCGACGCTTGCGCGTGCGAAGCTGCGCATCAGCGACGCCCGCCTCCAGATCATCGCGATCGACGAGACGGCCCGCACCGAGGCGCAGCGCGAATTGCGCCAGGTCGAGGCCAAGGTCTCCGAGCTGAGCGACCGCCGTATCGCCAACGAGGACCGGCTTGCGCGCATGGAAATCCGCGCGCCGATCGCAGGCACGGTCAACGAGCTGATGATCTTCACCGTCGGCGGTGTCATCACCCCCGCGGCACGGCTGGCCACGATCGTGCCGCAGAGCGCGAAACTGGTCGTCGAAGTCCGCATCGCGCCCAACGACATCGATCAGATCCAAGTCGGGCAGACCGCGCGGATGCGCTTCTCCGCCTTCAACCGCAACACGACGCCCGAGGTCTCCGGCAAGCTGGCCCATATCTCGCCGGCGACCTCGAAGGACCCCGTCAGCGGCCAGAATTTCTATGTCGGCGAGGTCCAGATCGAGGACGCCGCCATCGCGCTCGGCGAGCGTCGCCTGCTGCCGGGCATGCCCGTCGAAGTCTTCATCTCGACCGACGAGCGCACCGCGCTGTCCTATCTCGTCAAGCCGCTGATGGACCACGCGGAGCGCGTCTTCCGCGAACGCTAGGACGTTTCGGACAAGCCCCAGACCAAGCCGCCCGGTCGCTGCGCCCAGCGACCGGGCGAATTCCTATAAAATTCCTATTTTGCGACGCCGCCCGCCGTCTCGAACGGCTATGCCGCCAGCACGATAATCCCAGCCATGGTCGATCTGCTCGCGTCCTCGCCTTCCGCAGGAAGGTGGGACCGCGCGCGTCGGCCCATCGGTAACGCCCGGTCGAAAGGACCTCGGCAATGGATATCGCCATGCTCGCGCTCGGTCTCGGCTTCTTCGCGGCAGCCCTCGCCTATGTCTCGGCCTGCAACGCGCTCTGAAGGAGCCCCCCATGTTCGTCGATTATCTCCTCGGCGGCGCGGTGACCGCGGTCCTGCTCGTCTATCTCACCTATGCGCTGCTGCGCCCCGAGCGCTTCTGAGCGCCGGCGCAAGCTGAGAAAGCCTTCCCATGACACTCTACGGCTGGATCCAGATCCTCCTCTTCTGCGCGATCGTGCTCGCCTTGGTGAAGCCGCTCGGCAGCTACATGACGCGCGTCTTCAAGGGCGAGCACACCTTCCTCTCTCCCGTGCTCGCGCCGGTCGAGCGCGGGCTCTATGCGCTCGCCGGCACGCATGAGCGCGAGGAGCAGCACTGGAGCGGCTATGCGGCCGCGCTGCTGCTGTTCAACCTCGCCGGCCTGCTGCTGCTCTACGGGCTGCAGCGCTTCCAGGGCCTGCTGCCGCTGAACCCGGACGGCATGGGCGCGGTTACGCCCGACCTCGCCTTCAACACGGCGGTCAGCTTCGTCACCAACACGAACTGGCAAAGCTATGGCGGCGAGAGCACGATGTCCTACCTGACGCAGATGCTCGGCCTGACCGTGCAGAACTTCGTCTCGGGCGCGACCGGCATCGCCATCGCCGTCGCGCTGATCCGTGGTTTCGCGCGCGCATCGGCCAAGTCGGTCGGCAGCTTCTGGGTCGACCTGACCCGTGCGACGCTCTACGTCCTGCTGCCGCTCTGCATCCTGCTGACGCTGGCCTATGTCGCGCTCGGCGTCCCGCAGACGCTCGATCCCTCGGTGACGGCGACGACGCTCGAAGGCGCGCAGCAGACCATCGCTCGCGGCCCGGTCGCCTCCCAGCTCGCGATCAAGATGCTCGGCACCAATGGCGGCGGCTTCTTCAACGCCAACTCGGCCCATCCCTTCGAGAACCCCGACGCCATCTCGAACCTGATCCAGATGGTCTCGATCTTCGCGATCGGCGCCGCGCTGACCAACGTCTTCGGCCGGATGGTCGGCAACGAGCGGCAGGGCTGGGCGATCCTCTCGGCCATGGGCGTGATGTTCATCGCCGGCATTGCCGTCTGCTACTGGGCGGAGGCCGCCGGCAATCCGCTGGTCCAGGGGCTCGGCCTTCAGGGCGGCAATCTCGAGGGCAAGGAGATGCGCTTCGGCATCCCGCTTTCCGCCCTCTTCGCCGTCGTCACCACGGCGGCCTCCTGCGGCGCGGTCAACGCCATGCATGGCAGCTTCACCGCGCTCGGCGGGCTGATCCCGCTGATCAACATGGAGCTCGGTGAGGTCATCGTCGGCGGCGTCGGCGCCGGCTTCTACGGCATCGTGCTCTTCGTCGTGCTGGCGATCTTCGTCGCCGGCCTGATGGTCGGCCGCACGCCGGAATATCTCGGCAAGAAGATCGAGGCGCGCGAGGTCAAGATGGCGATGCTCGCCATCCTCTGCCTGCCGGTCGGCATGCTGGTCTTCACCGCGATCGCGGTCGTGCTGCCCGGGGCGGTGGCCTCCGCCGGCAATAGCGGTCCGCACGGCTTCTCCGAGATCCTCTATGCCTATACCTCGGCGGCGGCGAACAATGGCTCGGCCTTCGCCAGCCTCTCGGCCAACACGCTCTGGTACAACACCACGCTCGGCATCACGATGCTGGTCGGCCGCTTCCTGGTCATCATCCCGGCGCTCGCCATCGCGGGATCGCTTGCCGCGAAGAAGTCCGTGCCCGCCTCGGCCGGCACCTTCCCCACAGACGGCCCGCTCTTCGTCGGCCTGCTCGTCGGCGTCATCCTGATCGTCGGCGGCCTGACCTTCTTCCCCGCGCTTGCCGTCGGCCCGATCGTCGAGCATCTCGCGATGCTCGCCGGCCAAAGCTTCTGAGGAGATCGTCATGGCAAGCTGCCTGCGCCAATTGCGCCGCGAGGCCGTCCATCGCGACGCCGCCTCGCGGGAAACGGACGGGGCGCCACCGCGCCCTGCCACAATCATCCTCGGCCTGACGGTCGCTTTGTTCCTCGTCCTGCTGCTCGTCCGGGCGCTCGCCGGCCTCGTCGCCGCTGCCTGAGCCGGACCCGACACCCTTCCGCTGGAGCCTCTTAATGAGCCCGTCCAAATCCGCGAGCCTGATTGACGCCCGGATCCTGCTGCCGGCCCTCGCCGACGCCTTCCGCAAGCTCGACCCGCGCAGCCTCGCCCGCAACCCGGTGATGTTCGTCGTCGCCGTGGTCTCGGCGCTGACCACTGTTCTCTTCCTGAAGGACCTCGCCACCGGAGGCGCCAATCTCGGCTTCTCCTTCCAGATCGTGCTCTGGCTCTGGTTCACCGTGCTCTTCGCCAATTTCGCGGAAGCGGTGGCCGAGGGGCGCGGCAAGGCCCAGGCCGACTCGCTGCGCAAGACCCGCTCCGAAACCGAAGCCAAGCTGCTCTCGGGCGATGATCGTAGCCAGTTCCGGCTCGTTCCCGGCACCTCGCTCAAGGTCGGCGATTTCGTGCTGGTCGAGGCCGGCGACATCATCCCCTCCGACGGCGAGGTCATCGAGGGCGTCGCCTCGGTCAACGAGGCCGCGATCACCGGCGAATCCGCGCCCGTGATCCGCGAATCCGGCGGCGACCGCTCGGCCGTGACCGGCGGCACGCAGGTGCTCTCCGACTGGATCCGCGTGCGCATCACCGCCGCGGCCGGCTCGACCTTCATCGACCGCATGATCGCGCTGGTCGAGGGCGCAGAGCGCCAGAAGACGCCGAACGAGATCGCGCTCAACATCCTGCTCGCCGGCATGACGCTGATCTTCGTGCTCGCGACCGTGACGATCCCGAGCTTCGCTACCTATGCCGGCGGCTATATCCCGGTCGTGGTGCTGGTCGCGCTGTTCGTCACGCTGATCCCGACCACGATCGGCGCCCTGCTCTCGGCCATCGGCATCGCCGGCATGGACCGTCTCGTGCGCTTCAACGTGCTCGCCATGTCCGGCCGCGCCGTCGAGGCTGCCGGCGATGTCGACACGCTGCTGCTCGACAAGACCGGCACGATCACGCTCGGCAACCGCCAGGCGACCGAGTTCCGCCCCGTGCGCGGCGTCGGCGAGCAGGAGCTGGCCGATGCCGCCCAGATCGCTTCGCTCGCCGACGAGACGCCGGAAGGCCGCTCGATCGTCGTGCTCGCCAAGGAGAAATACGCCATCCGCGCCCGCGATATGGGCAGCCTGCACGCGACCTTCGTGCCCTTCACCGCGCAGAGCCGGATGAGCGGCGTCGACCTCGAGGGCTCGCAAATCCGCAAGGGCGCGGTCGATGCCGTCCTGAAATATGTCGAGGGCGCCAGCACCAAATCCACGCCGGAAACAGTGCGCGAGGTCCAGGCCATCGCCGCCGAGATCGCCAAGGCCGGCGGCACGCCGCTTGCGGTCGCCCGCGACGGCCGCCTGCTCGGCATCGTCCATCTCAAGGACATCGTGAAGGGCGGCATCCGCGAGCGCTTCACGGAACTGCGCCGCATGGGCATCCGCACGGTGATGATCACCGGCGACAACCCGATGACCGCCGCCGCCATCGCGGCCGAGGCCGGCGTCGACGATTTCCTCGCCCAGGCGACGCCCGAGAACAAGCTCGCGCTGATCCGCGAGGAACAGGCGAAGGGCAAGCTCGTCGCCATGTGCGGCGATGGCACCAACGATGCGCCTGCCCTCGCCCAGGCCGATGTCGGCGTCGCCATGAACACCGGCACGGTCGCCGCGCGCGAGGCCGGCAACATGGTCGATCTCGATAGCGACCCGACCAAGCTCATCGAGATCGTCGAGATCGGCAAGCAGCTGCTGATGACGCGCGGCGCGCTGACGACCTTCTCGATCGCCAACGACGTCGCCAAGTATTTCGCCATCATTCCGGCGATGTTCCTGGCCTTCTATCCGCAGCTCGGCGCGCTCAACATCATGGGGCTGCAGACGCCGCAGAGCGCCATCCTCTCCGCGATCATCTTCAACGCGCTGATCATCGTCGCGCTGATCCCGCTCGCGCTGAAGGGCGTGAAGTATCGCGCCGTCGGCGCCGGTGCGCTGCTCAGCCGCAACCTTCTCGTCTACGGGCTCGGCGGCCTCGTCGTCCCCTTCATCGGCATCAAGGCCATCGACATGGCCATCACCGCCCTCGGCCTCGTCTAAGGAGCCGCAGACATGCTCAAGCAGATCCGCCCCGCCCTCGTGATGATCGTCGCGCTGACCGCCATCACCGGCCTCGCCTACCCGCTCGCGATGACCGGCATCGCCCAGGCCGTCTTCCCGCGCCAGGCCAATGGCAGCCTGATCGAGAAGGACGGCAAGATCATCGGCTCCAGCCTGATCGGCCAGAACTTCACCAGCGAGCGCTATTTCCACGGCCGCCCCTCGGCGACGGTCGGCGCCGATCCCAACGACAGCACGAAGACCATGGACGCGCCCTATAACGCCGCCAATTCCAGCGGCTCCAATCTCGGCCCGACCAACCAGAAGCTGGTCGACCGCATCAAGGCCGAGACCGAGAAGCTCAAGGCGGAGAACCCGGATGCGCCCGTGCCGATGGAGCTGGTGACCACGTCGGGCAGCGGGCTCGACCCGCATATCTCGCCTGAGGCCGCCTATTTCCAGATCGCGCGCGTCGCCAAGGCCCGCAATGCCGACCCGGCGACGCTGAAAGCGCTCGTCGATACCCATGTCGAGCGGCGCAAGCTCGGCTTCATCGGCGAGCCGGTCGTCAACGTGCTCGCGCTGAACCTTGCTCTCGACGGCGCCGCCCAGCGCTGACACAAAGGCCCCGGCGGCGCATGAGGCGCCGCCGCTTTCCCCTGCGGACCGCATGACCATCGCCGACAGCCATCGCGAGACGAGAGGCAGGCCCTCGCCGGAGGCGCTGCTGGCCAGCGCCCAGCGCGAAGGTCGCGGCCGTCTGAAGATCTTCCTCGGCGCGGCGCCCGGCGTCGGCAAGACCTACGAGATGCTGACCTCCGGCCGCGCCCGCCGGGCCGAAGGGGTCGATGTCGTGATCGGCGTCGTCGAGACACACGGTCGCAGCGAGACGCAAGCGCTGGTCGATGGCTTCGAGATCGTCCCGCGCCGGCTCGTCGACTACAAGGGCCGCGCGCTCGACGAGATGGACCTCGACGCGATCCTGGCGCGCCGCCCGGCCCTCGTCCTCGTCGACGAGCTCGCCCATACCAACGCGCCCGGCAGCCGCCATCCCAAGCGCTATCTCGATGTCGAGGAACTGCTGTCGCGCGGCATCGACGTCTACACCACGCTCAACATCCAGCATGTCGAGAGCCTGAACGACGTCGTCGCCCAGATCACCCGCATCCGCGTGCGCGAGACCGTGCCGGATTCGATCGTCGACCGCGCCGACGACATCGAGATCATCGACCTGACGCCGGCAGACCTGATCAAGCGCCTCGAAGAGGGCAAGGTCTATCTCGGCAAGACCGCCAAGCGCGCCGTCGCCAACTATTTCTCCCCGGGCAACCTGACGGCGCTGCGCGAACTGGCATTGCGCCGCACCGCCCAACGGGTCGACGACCAGCTCCTCAGCCATATGCAGGAGCACGCGATCTCCGGCCCCTGGGCGGCGGGTGAGCGCATCCTGGTCTGCATCGACGACAGCGCCGGGGCCCCTGCCCTCATCCGCCATGCCAAGCGGCAGGCCGACCGTCTGCGCGCGCCCTGGAGCGCGCTTTATGTCGAGACGCCGCAGGCCGCGGCCCTGTCGGAAGCGGCGAAGACGCGGATCGCCAATGCGCTGAGACTCGCGGCCCAGCTCGGTGGCGAGGCGATAACCCTGCCCGGACAGGATGTGGCTGGCGAGATCCTGCGCCATGCCGCCGCCGGCAACGTCACCCAGATCATCGTCGGCAAGCCGGCCAAGCCGCGCTGGCGTGAATGGCTGAAGCCTTCCGTCTCGCATGAATTGATCAGCCGGGCCGGCGATATCGGCGTGCATGTCGTCGCCTTGCGGGAACAGCCGCCGGAGGCGGATGCCGGCGTCTCGGCCATCGGCAAGCCCGGCTTCGCGCCAAGGCCTTATCTCGCTGCAGCCGCTTATGTCGCCGCTGCGCTGGGTGCGGCCGAACTGCTCAGCCAGATCATGGACCTGCGCAATATCGCGCTTGTCTTCCTCACTGCGGTGCTCGCCTCGGCCGTGACCACGGGGCTGGGGCCGGCCCTCTTCGCCTCATTTCTTAGTGCCCTCGCGCTGAACTTCTTCTTCATCCCGCCGCTTTACACGCTGACGATCGCCGATCCGGAGAACGTCGTCGCGCTCGGCTTCTTCCTGCTCGTCGCGCTGATCGCCTCGAACCTCACCGCCCGCGTCCAGCGCCAGGCCAACGCCGCCCGCCAGCGCGTCCGCACCACTGAGGACCTCTATCTCTTCTCGAAGAAGCTCGCCGGCACCGGCACGCTCGACGACGTGCTCTGGGCCAGTGCCTTCCAGATCGCCTCGATGCTGCGCCTGCGCGTCGTCATCCTGATGCCCGAGGATGGAACGATCGCCGTTCGCGCCGGCTATCCGCCCGACGACACGCTGGTCGATGCCGATATCGCCGCCGCGCGCTGGGCCTGGGAGCATGACCGCCCGGCAGGGCGCGGCGCCGACACACTGCCGGGCGCCAAGCGGCTCTATCTGCCCCTGCGCACCGGCCGCACCGCGATCGGCGTGATCGGCCTCGACGACGACAAGGAAGGCCCGCTGCTGACGCCGGAGCAGCAGCGCCTGCTCGATGCGCTGGCCGACCAGGCCGCCGTCGCGATCGAGCGCATCCAGCTCGTCGCCGATGTCGACCGTGCCAAGCTCGCGGCCGAGGCCGACCGCCTGCGCTCGGCGTTGCTGACCTCGATCTCGCATGACCTGAAGACGCCGCTGGCCTCGATCATGGGCGCGGCCGGAACCTTGCGCGACTATCGCAACGCCCTGCCTGAGGACGACCGCACGGCCCTGCTCGCGACCGTGATCGACGAATCCGAGCGCCTCAACCGCTTCATCGCCAATCTCCTCGACATGACCCGGATCGAATCCGGCGCGATGGAACCGAATGCGGCCCTGGTCGATGTCGCCGATGTCGTCGGCAGCGCTTTGCGCCGCGCCAGCAAGATCACCGCCGGCCACCCCATCGAGACCGCCCTGCCCGGCGACCTGCCGATGCTCCGGCTCGATCCCGTCCTGTTCGAGCAGGTGCTGTTCAACTTGCTCGACAATGCCGCGAAATATGCGCCGACAGATAGCGCCATCGCCATCCGTGCCCGGCAGGACAGCCGCGACGTGCTGGTGACGGTGACCGACGAGGGGCCGGGCCTGCCGCCCACCGATCTGGAGCGCGTCTTCGACAGCTTCTACCGCGTCCGCAAGGGCGATCAGGTCCGCGCCGGAACCGGGCTCGGCCTCGCCATATGCCGCGGCTTCGTCGAGGCGATGGGCGGTACGATCACGGCGGCGAACCGTGCGGATCGCAGCGGCGCGGTCTTCACCATCCGCATGCCGGCCGAAAGCCAGCTGAAGCCATTGGAACCACAATCATGACGGCAACGGACATCAAGGTGCTGGTCGTGGACGACGAGCCGGCGATCCGCCGCCTGCTGCGCGTCGGCCTCTCGACCGAGGGCTATGCCATCCGCGAGGCCGCGACGGCAGGCGAGGCGATCGAACGCATCGCCGAGGAGCTGCCCGACCTCGTCATCCTCGATCTCGGCCTGCCCGACATGTCCGGACAGGAACTCCTGCAGAAATGGCGCGCGGAGGCGTTGGCCCTGCCCATCGTCATCCTGTCGAGCCGCACCGACGAGGCCGGCATCGTCGCGGCGCTGGAGAACGGCGCCGACGACTATGTCACCAAGCCTTTCGGCATGAAGGAGCTGGCAGCCCGCCTGCGCGTCGCACTGCGCCACAAGCTCCAGCAGCAGGGTGAGAAGCCGATCTTCCAGACCGGCGAGCTCTCGGTCGACCTCGTCAAGCGCATCGTCAGGCTGGGCGATCAGGAGGTGAAGCTCTCGCCCAAGGAATACGACATCCTGCGCATCCTCGTGCAGCATGCCGGCAAAGTGCTGACCCATCAGTTCCTGATGAAGCAGGTCTGGGGCGCCTCGGCCGATGTCCAGTACCTGCGCGTCTACGTCCGGCAATTGCGCCAGAAGATCGAGCGCATCCCCGACCAGCCGCAATACATCACCACCGAGACCGGCGTCGGCTACCGCCTGCGCGAAGCCGAGTGAGCCCTGCCGCAAGGCGCAAGACCGACCCATGATCCCATCCGACATCATCCGCCCGCGCTCGATCGTCAGGCTCGCCGCCGCGAACAAGCCGGCCCTGTTCCGGGCGCTTGCGAAGAAGGCCGCCGAGCAGCTCGCCTTGCCCGAAGCCGCGATCCTCGAGGCGCTAAACCGGCGCGAGGCGCTGGGCTCCACCGGCGTCGGCGGCGGCCTGGCGATGCCGCATGCGCCGGTCGAAGGCCTGTTTGAGCCCTTCGGCCTGCTGGCGCGATTGGAGAAGCCCGTCGCCTATGAGGCGATCGATGGTGCGCCGGTCGATCTCGTCTGCCTCGTGCTGACGCCGGTGAATGGCGGCAAGGGCCGCATCGATGCGCTGGCCTGCATCGCCAAGCGCCTGCGCCCGGTCGAGATCCGCGAGCGCATCCGCAAGGCCGCGGGCGGCGAGGACATCTACGCGCTGCTGCTCGACGAGAGCTGATCGGCCTTGGCCGGCACCGGCACGGAAGGCAGGATCGTCGGCTTGCAACTGCCACCGCGCGACAGCACGAACTCGTCTCGCGCGAACAGTTCCGCCAGCCAGTCGACGAAGACGCGCACCTTGTTGCTGAGGTGGCGGTTCGGCGGATAGACGATGTGCAGCGGCTTCGGCGCCGTGCACCAGTCCAGCAGCAGCGGCACGAGCCGCCCGTCCGCGATGGGCACGCGGGCCATGAAGGTCGGCAATTGCATGATACCGTGGCTTGCGAGCCCGGCGGCGAGATAGCCCATGCCGTCATTGAGCGCGATCGCGTAGCGTCCGCTGACCTCGATCGTCTCGCTGAGGCTCTGGTAGACCAGCGGCAGCACCCGGCCGCCGAGGGCCGGCCGATAGGCGACGATCTGGTGCCCATCCTCGATATCGCGCGGGTGCAGCGGCGTGCCGTAGCGGGCGAGATAGTCCGGTGTCGCGCAGGTGATGAGCTGCATCTCGCCGATCCGCCTCGCGATCAGGCTCTGGTCGACGATCTCGCCGGCTCGCACGGCGCAATCAAGGTTCTCGCCGATCAGGTCGGCCGGCCGGTCGCTCAGGCCGAGATCGAGCTGGATATCGGGATAGCGCGCCTGGAACTCGTGCAACGCCGGGATGATCACCGAGACCGCCAGCGACGAGCTGCAATCGACCCGGAGCCGCCCGCTCGGCCGTGCCTGCGCCAACGTGAGACTCGCATCGAGCTCCGAGAGTTCGTCGAGCAGGCGCAGCGCGCGTTCGTAATAGGCCGCGCCATCCATGGTCACGGTTACGCGCCGCGTCGTCCGGTTCAGCAGCTTGGCGCGCAGATGCGCTTCGAGCTGCTGGATCAGCTTGGTGACGGTCGGCTTCGGCATGTCCAGGAGATCGGCGGCGCGCGTGAAAGTCCCGGTCTCGACGACCCGCACGAAGGCCCGCATCGCGGCAAGCTGGTCCATAAGCCCTCAGATTGTTTCCGTACGTGAACAATGAATAAGCAGATAGCGTATTTATTCCGAAATCTCGATTCACTATCTCGTGGTGCAACGCAACAGCGAGGGTGCGTCCATGCCCGCGATCGCCGCGCAGAAACTGCAACCGGTCCTCTCCGTCTTCTGGCGGGAGGAGACCTTGAGCGCCCGTGGAGAGAGCTTCACCGGCCGCCTCTACGTTCCCGCCGAGGTTCCGGAGAATGCCGGGCTCGTGCTGCATCTGCATGGCGGCCACTTCAACAGCGGCTCGCCGGCCGAAGGGCAGGCTGTCGCCACGGCCTTGACCGAGGCCGGCGCCGTCGTGTTCTCGCTCTCCTATCCGCTCGCGCCGATCAAGCGCTTCCCCGAGACGCTGGAGCGCATCTATGCAGCGCTCGAGGCTCTCGCCAGGGGGCGCAATCGCTGGGCGACGCGCGGCGCGCCGCTCTACATCGCCGGCGAGGAAGCCGGCGGCAATCTCGCCGCGGCGCTGGCCATGATGGCGCGCGATCGTGGCGGCCCGGCGCTCGCCGGCCAGATCCTGTTCTCGCCAATGCTCGATGCCTGCCTCGGCACCGCCTCCTTACGCGATGTCCAAGCCGGCCCGGTCGGCTGTCGCTGGGCCGATGGCTGGGCCGATTATCTCGGCACGCCGGAGCGCGCCGCCCACCCTTACGCCGCCCCGCTCCAGGCGACCCGCCTCGCCGGCCTGCCGCCGGCCCTGCTGATCAGCGGGCAGGACGATCCGATGCGCGACGAAGCCGCGCAATACGCAGATCGTCTCGGCCAGGCCGGCATCGCCGTCCGCCATGTCGAGTTCACCGCGCCGACGCGCTGGCCGCAGGCCTATGCGGATGCGGCGGAGGAAGGCTCCTGTCTCTGCAAGAGCTGCGGCGAGATCGCCGCCTTCTATGAACGGACCGCGCCCTCCTAGCGGCCCGCCCCTTTTCAAACACCCCAACGCATTTCCAAGGAAGGACCGACCCATGATTCCGGGAACGAACCGTCGCGGCCTTTTGGCCGGCCTCACCGCCTCCGTCGCACTGACCGCCATCACGGTCTTCGCATTGTCCGGCACCCGCGCGCAGGGCGATACCACCCCTGCAACCCCGCCGGCCGTCCCCGTCTCCGTTGCGATCGTCGAGGCGCGCGAGGTCGTGCCCTGGGCCGAGTTCTCCGGCCGGCTGGAGGCGATCGAGCGCGTCGAACTGCGCTCGCGTGTCGCCGGCGTCGTCGAAGCCGTGCATTTCCGCGAGGGCAATCTCGTGAAGCAGGGCGAGCTGCTCGTCAGCATCGACCAGGCGCCCTATCTCGCCGATCTCCAGCGGGCCGAGGCGCAGGTGCAGGGCGCGAAGGCGCGGGTCGCCCTTGCCGAGAGCGAGAACGAGCGCGGTCAGCAATTGCTGGCGACCCGCAACCTCTCCCAGCGCGACATCGATACCCGCGTGAACAACCTGCGGGAGGCGCAGGCGAACGTTCAGGCCGCCGAGGCCGCCCGCCGCACGGCGCAGCTCAACCTCGACTACACGCAGATCCGCGCGCCGATCAGCGGCCGCATCGGCCGGCTCGACGTCACCGTCGGCAACCTGATCGCGGCCGGCGGGCAGGTCCTGACCTCGCTGCTCTCGGTCGATCCGATCTATGCCGCCTTCAATGCTGACGAGCGCAGCGTGCTCGATGCGCTGGCCTCACTGCCGGAGGGTTCGCGGGCGCTGGAGCAGATTCCGGTCCGGCTGACCACCGCGACGGCGCAGGCCGCGCAGTTCAGCGGCAAACTGCATTTCGTCGACAACGGCATCGACGGCGCCAGCGGCACGGTCAGGGTGCGCGCAAGGCTCGACAATCCCGATGGCAAGCTGATGCCCGGTCAGTTCGTCCGGGTCCAACTCGGGCAGGCCAAGGCCGAGCAGCAGCTCGTCATCAACGAGCGCGCCGTCGGCACCGACCAGAACAAGAAGTTCGTCTTCGTCGTCGGTGACGACACCAAGGCGGCCTGGCGCGAGGTCTCGCTCGGCGCCGCCCATGACGGCCTGCGCGTCGTCAATGCCGGCCTGAAGCCGGGCGAGCGCATCATCGTCAACGGCCTCCAGCGCGTGCGGCCCGGCGCGACCGTCGCGCCCGAGCCGGTGCCGATGGCGCAGAAGAGCGAACTGAAGAAGCCCGCGACCGAACTCGCGCAACGCTGACGTCAATGACCCGCCACGGACGCCGCAAAGGCGGGTCCGTGGCCGCAGGTCCAATAAGCCGCTCGAAAGGGGGCGCCCCATGAACCTCTCGAAATTCTTCATCGACCGGCCGATCTTCGCGGCGGTCCTCTCCGTCCTGATCTTCCTGGCAGGGTTGCTCTCGATCAGGGCCCTGCCGATCTCGGAATACCCGGAGGTCGTCCCGCCGACCGTCGTCGTGCGGGCGCAATATCCGGGCGCCAGCCCGCGCGTGATCGCCGAGACGGTGGCGACGCCGATCGAGGAGCAGATCAACGGCGTCGAAGGCATGCTCTACATGTCGAGCCAGGCGACGACCGACGGTGTCATGACGCTGAACGTCACTTTCCGGCTCGGCACCGATCCGGACAAGGCCCAGCAGCTGGTGCAGAACCGCGTCAGCCAGGCCGAGCCGCGCCTGCCCGAGGAGGTGCGCCGGCTCGGCGTCACCACGGTCAAGAGCTCGCCCGACCTGACGATGGTGGTGCACATCACCTCGCCGAACGGCCGCTACGACATGACCTACCTGCGCAATTACGCCGTGCTGAACGTCAAGGACCGGCTCGCCCGCATTGACGGCGTCGGACAGGTCCAGCTCTTCGGCTCGGGCGACTATTCGATGCGCGTCTGGCTCGATCCGCAGAAGGTCGCCGAGCATGGGCTGTCGCCCGGGGATGTCGTGCGCGAGATCCGCGCCCAGAACGTCCAGGCAGCAGCCGGTGTCATCGGCGCCTCGCCGAATGCGCCGGGCCTCGACCTCCAGCTTTCGGTGAACGCGCAGGGCCGCCTCCAGAACGAGGAGCAGTTCGGCGAAATCATCGTCAAGACCGCGGCCGATGGCGCGGTCGTCCGGCTGAAGGACGTCTCCCGCATCGAATTGGGCGCTGCCGACTATGCGCTGCGCTCGCTGCTCAACGGCAAGTCTGCCGTCGCCGTCCCGGTCTTCCAGGCGCCCGGCTCGAACGCCATCGCGATAGCCGACCGCGTTCAGGAGACCATGCGCGAAATCAAGCAGAACATGCCCGAAGGCGTGGACTACTCGATCGTCTACGACACCACCCAGTTCGTGCGAGCCTCGATCAAGGCTGTGATCACCACGCTGCTGGAAGCCGTCGCGCTCGTCGTGCTCGTCGTCATCGTCTTCCTGCAGACCTGGCGCGCCTCGATCATCCCGCTCGTCGCCGTGCCCGTCTCGGTCGTCGGCACCTTCGCGGTGATGTATCTCCTGGGCTTCTCGATCAATGCGCTGAGCCTGTTCGGGCTGGTGCTCGCCATCGGCATCGTCGTCGACGACGCGATCGTCGTGGTCGAAAATGTCGAGCGCAATATCGAGAACGGTCTCTCGCCGCGCGAAGCGACCTACAAGGCAATGCGCGAGGTCTCCGGCCCGATCATCGCGATCGCGCTGGTGCTGGTCGCGGTCTTCGTGCCGCTCGCCTTCATCTCGGGCCTGACCGGCCAGTTCTACCGCCAGTTCGCGCTGACCATTGCGATCTCGACGGTGATCTCGGCGATCAACTCGCTGACGCTGTCGCCGGCGCTCGCCGCGCTCCTGCTCAGGGGCCATCACGCTCCCAAGGACGCGCTGACCCGCTTCATGGACAAGCTGTTCGGCTGGTTCTTCCGCGCCTTCAACCGCTTCTTCAATCGCTCGTCGGAGGCCTATGGCGGCGGCGTGCGCCGGGTGATCTCGCATCGCGCGATCATGCTCGCGGTCTATGTCATCATGCTCGGCGCGACCGGCGTGCTCTTCAAGGCGGTGCCCTCGGGCTTCGTGCCGGGCCAGGACAAGCAGTACCTCGTCGGCTTTGCCCAGCTGCCGGACGCCGCGACGCTCGACCGGACAGAGGATGTCATCCGCCGCATGGACGAGATCGCGCTGAAGCATCCGGGCGTCGAGAACGCCATCTCCTTCCCCGGCCTCTCGATCAACGGTTTCACCAACTCGTCGAATTCCGGCATCGTCTTCGTCGGTCTGAAGCCTTTCGACCAGCGCAAGGACCCGTCCTTGAGCGGCAACGCCATCGCGATGCAGCTCAACAAGGAATTCTCAGGCATCAAGGAGGCCTTCATCGCGATGTTCCCGCCGCCGCCCGTGCAGGGTCTCGGCACGATCGGCGGCTTCAAGCTACAGATCGAGGATCGCGCCGGGCTGGGCTATGCGGCGCTCGACGAGGCGACCAAGGCCTTCATGGGCAAGGCCGCGCAAGCGCCTGAGATCGCCGGCATGTTCTCGAGCTTCCAGGTCAACGTCCCGCAGCTCTACGCCGATATCGACCGCACCAAGGCTCGCCAGCTCGGCGTGCCCGTGACGGAGGTCTTCGACACGCTGCAGACCTATCTCGGCTCGACCTATGTCAACGACTTCAACCGCTTCGGCCGCACCTACACCGTGCGCGTCCAGGCCGATGCGCCCTTCCGCGCCCAGCCGGAGCATATCGGCCAGCTCAAGGTGCGCTCGACGTCGGGCGAGATGATCCCGCTCAGCGCGGTGCTCAACGTGCGCACCGATTCCGGGCCGGAACGCGCCATGCGCTATAACGGCTTCCTCTCGGCCGACATCAACGCCGGCGCGGCGCCGGGCTTCTCCTCGGGACAGGCGCAGGAGGCGGTGGAGCGCATCGCGAAGGAGACCCTGCCCAAGGGCTTCGCCTTCGAATGGACCGAGCTGACCTATCAGGAGATCCTGGCCGGCAACTCGGCGGTGATCGTGTTCCCGGTGGCGATCCTGCTGGTCTTCCTGGTGCTCGCTGCCCAGTACGAGAGCATGACCCTGCCGATCGCGATCCTGCTGATCATCCCGATGGGCCTGTTGGCGGCGCTGACCGGCGTCTGGCTTTCGGGCGGCGACAACAACGTCTTCACCCAGATCGGCCTCGTGGTGCTCGTCGGGCTATCAGCCAAGAACGCCATCCTGATCGTCGAATTCGCGCGAGAGCTCGAATTCGAAGGCAGGACGCCGGTCGAGGCCGCGATCGAGGCCAGCCGCCTGCGCCTGCGTCCGATCCTGATGACCTCGCTCGCCTTCGTCATGGGCGTGGTGCCGCTGGTGATCTCGACCGGGGCCGGGGCCGAGATGCGGCAGGCGATGGGCATCGCGGTCTTTTCCGGCATGATCGGCGTCACCGCCTTCGGCATCTTCCTGACGCCGGTCTTCTACGTGCTCATGCGGAAGCTGGCGGGCAACCGCCCGCTCGCCCGGCACGATATCGAGCCGCCGGTCCTGCAGGCCGCCGAATAAAGCAAGTTAGAAACCGCCTCCGGCCACTGGCCGGAGGCGGTTTCGCTTTGGCCGTATCAGCGATAGCGCCGCTGCACGGTGAGGTGGGCGATCATGGTGAGCAGGATCGTCGCGGTCATCAGGATGAACGAGATCGCGCCGCCGAAGGGCCAGTTGTTCTGCTGCGCGAACTGGCCATAGACCAGCGGCCCCATCATCTGGAATTTCGGCCCACCCAGCAGCACCGGCGTGGCATAGGCGTTCATCGCCAGGATGAAGGTCAGGATCGTGCCGGCGAGGATGCCGGGCAGCGCCAGCGGCCAGAGCACGCGACGGAACATCGCCGCAGGGCCGGCGCCAAGACTGAAGGCGGCCTCCTCGACATTGCGCGGGATGCCTTCGATCACGCTCTGCAGCGTCAGCACCATGAAGGGCAGGTTGACCGCGATGATGCCGATCAGCACGGCATTCTCGGTGTACATGATCTCCAGCGGCTGATCGATCAGGCCAAGCCCCATCAGCGAGGCGTTGAACGCGCCCTTGCTGCCGAAGAGAGTCATCCAGCCGGCGGCGCGCACCGCATTGCCGACGAAGAGCGGCAGCACCACCGCGATGACCATCAGGTTCTTGAAGCGGCTTTGCGTGCGCGCCAGCACATAGGCGAGCGGGAAGCCCATGATCAGGCAGGCCAGCGTGCAGATCACCGCGACGCGGACCGTGCGGGCGAGCACGTTGAGATAATACGCGTCAGTGAAGAACTTGACGTAGTTCTCGATCACCAGCGCATCGACCATGAACTGGCCGGGCACGAACTTGTTGAGCGAGTAGCGGAACAGGATCGCCAGCGGCCCGATCAGCATCAGGGCGACGAAGAGCGTCGCCGGCACGACGAGCAGGCCGGCGAGCTTGGTGCGGGCGCCAGCGACGGCTTCGGGAGCGGCGCTCATGCCGTGAGCCCGTCATGCTCGGGCTTGACCCGAGCATCTCTGGACGATTTGGCGCTGTTCACGAGGACACTCCCCTCATCGTCACGAGATTCTCGGGTCTGCGCTACGCTTCGCCCGAGAATGACGGCCTGCATGGTCTTCAGCCCTTGAAGACCTTGTCCCACCATTCCTTCATCGCCGCGTCGTTCTTGGCGAGGAAGGCGTAGTCGAGGTCTTTCAGGGTCTTCTCTTCCTCGGGCGTGAAGCCGATGCGCTTGTGCAGCGCCGGATCGACATTGAGGCCGGTGACCGTGCCGTTATAGCCCATGTCGACGGCGAAGGCCTCCTGCGGCGCCTTGGCCAGCATCGCGTCCATATAGGCGTAGGCGTTGTCCTTGTTCGGCGCGTTCTTCTGGATCACGAAACCCGAGACATAGGTCGGGATGCCCTCGATCGGCGAGACCGCCTCGCAGGGGATGCCGGCATTCTGCCACTGCACGACACGGGCCTTCCAGATCGCGCTGATGCCCACTTCCTCGTTCTTCATCGCCTGGGCGAAGGCCTCGTTGGTCGGGTAGACGCGCGCGCCGGCCTTCTTGACCGCGAGCAGGACCTCCTTGGCCTTCTCGATGTCGTTCATGTCCTTGCCGTCGGTCGCGGCCATCGACGCCGCGATAAAGATCGACTGGTACTGGATGTCGATGAAGCCGATCTTCGAGCCCCATTTCGGGTCGAGCCAATCCTTGAAGCCCTTCGGCGCCGGCGAGATGATCTTGGGATTGTAGATCACGACGTTGCCCGAATAGATGTGCCCCATGCCATAGGGATACTTCATCGTCGGCAGCAGGTTCTTGGCGTTCGGCAACTTGGAATAGTCGATCTGTTCGAGCACGCCGGCTTCGTTCATCTCGTACATGTTGGCGGCCGACAGGCCCTGGATATCGACCGTGCCGCGCGGCAGGCGCCGCTCGGCGACCATCTTGGCGCGGCGCGGCGCGTCGCCGGCCTGATCCTGCACCACTTCGAGCCCCTTGGGCTTGAGGATCGGGTCCTCGATATTCTTGGTCAGAAGCCGCGCGTAGTCGCCACCCCAGGTGCCGACGACGACGCGTCCGCCGGATTGGGCGAAGGCCGGCATGCCGGTCGCGGTAGCGAGCGCCGCCGCGCCGACGCCTTTCAGAAGATCCCGCCTGTCGAATGAAGCCATGGTATTCCCCTCGTTTTTGGACGCCGATTGGGAGCTTTCAGGCCCCTTGCGGATAGACGAGCCCGGCGCTTTCGGCCCAGCCTATCGTGATGGTTTCGCCCGGCTGCGGCTCGGCGAGCCCCACCCGGTTCGGAATCTGCAGGATCATGCGATCCTGCTCGTTGAGCGCGACCTGCACGTCGAGCAGCGCGCCGAGATAGGAGGCATGCTCGATCCGGGCCGGAAAGCGGTTGGCTAGCCCCTCGGCTTCGCCGCCGACGGCGATCCGCTCGGGCCGGAGTGCCAGCGTTGCCGGTCCACTCGCAGCAGCGGCGGTGCAGGCGATATCGAGCCCGCCGCCCGTGCGGAAGCGGCCCTGCCCCGTGACCTGCCCCTCGATGAAGGCGCTGCGCCCGATGAAGCCGGCGACGAAGCGATCGGCCGGCTTCTCGTAGAGCTCGCGCTGGGTGCCGATCTGGCGCACCTGCCCCTTTTCCATGACGACGAGGCGGTCCGCCATGGTCAGCGCCTCCTCCTGGTCATGGGTCACCATGATCGTGGTCAGGCCGAGCTTCTGCTGCAATTCGCGGATCTCGATCCGGACTTCGAGACGCAGCTTGGCGTCGAGGTTGGAGAGCGGCTCGTCGAGCAGCAGCACCTTCGGCTCCATCGCCAGCGCGCGGGCAAGTGCGACGCGCTGCTGCTGGCCGCCGGAGAGCTGGCGCGGATAGCGCTCGTCGAAGCCACCGAGCCGGACCAGCCTGAGCGCCTCGGCGACGCGCGGGCCGCGCTCGGCCTGCGGCACCTTGTGCATCTCCAGCCCGAAGGCGACGTTCTGCGCGACGGTCATATGCGGGAACAGCGCATAGCTCTGGAAGACCAGTCCGCAATGGCGCTTCCACGGCGGCAGGTTGGTGACGTCCTGCTCGCCGATGGTGATCGCGCCGGAGCTCGGCGCGATGAAGCCCGCGACCATACGCAAGGTCGTGGTCTTGCCGCAGCCGGAGGGACCGAGCAGCACGAGGAACTCGCCATCGGCGACCGCGATGTCGACATCGTCGACGACCGTCAGCGCGCCATAGGTCTTCTTCAGATGCGAAATCGAGAGACGTGCCATCGTTAGGAACTTGCCATCCGTTCACACCACCCGGCTCAGTTTGACATAGCGATCGGTCACGATCATCGCGACGCAGATCAGGACGATCTGGATGAGCGAGGCCGCCGCGACCGTCGGATCGATCTTCCATTCGAGATACTGGAGGATTGCGATCGGCAGCGTCGTGCGCCCCGGCCCGACCAGGAACAGGCTCATTTCGAGATTGCCGAACGAGGTCACGAAGCCGAACAGCGAAGCCGCGACGATGCCCGGCCGGATGCTCGGCAGCGTCACCCGCCAGAAGGTCGTGACCGGGCCGGCACCCAGATTCTGCGCGGCCTCCTCGATCGAGCGGTCGAAACCGGCGAGGCTCGCCGTCACCAGCCGCACCACCCAGGGGATCACAACGAGCGTATGCGCCGCGATGAGGCCGGCGAGCGAGCCCATCACCGGCAATTGCGTGGCGATCTCGACCTCGATCTGGAAGACATAGGTCGCGGTGCCCAGCACGATGCCCGGCATCACCAGCGGCAACA
Source organism: Allobosea sp. FW305-C-101 (assembly GCF_058783685.1). Lineage (NCBI taxonomy): Bacteria > Pseudomonadati > Pseudomonadota > Alphaproteobacteria > Hyphomicrobiales > Alloboseaceae > Allobosea > Allobosea sp. FW305-C-101. The sequence goes on from NZ_JBYSYT010000002.1 coordinate 643,565, forward strand.
GCAAGAGCGTGCTGACGCCGCCTCCCAGCGGAATGCGATGGCGCACCAGCGCGAGGCTCGCCGGCACGCCGAGGAGAAGCCCGATCAGCGTCGACGCAACCGCGACCTGGAGGCTCAGCATGAAGCCGTCGATGAAGGGCTTGTTGTTCGCCGCGGCGGCGAACCATTTCAGCGAGTAGCCTTCCGGCGGAAAGGAGGGAATCTCCTGCCGGAAGAAGGCGAGCCAGGTCACGAAGATCAGCGGCAGCAGGATGAAGCCGAGCGAGAGCGCGGCCGCACCGTTCAGCGCATAGCGCCCAAAGCGCTGCGAACCGGCGCTCACCCGGCGTTTTCCCGATGGCAGGCCGCTCCGGCTGCCTGCCGCTTGCTGTCCACTGTGAAAGTCAAAACCGTCCCCTCTTTTGTCAGACAGTTTGCGACGCCAGTTACAAACAGTGAAGCCCGCTTTTCCGTCATCGGCTGGCCGGCGCTTGGGCAGGCCTCAGTGCAGCGTGTTCTTGTGGAAGGCGCCGCCCTTCATGATCGCCGCCAAATGCTTGCCCTGCTCCTGGAAGAGCGCGAGATCCTTCAGCGGGTCGCCGTCGACGAGGATGAGGTCGGCGAAGGCGCCGGTCTGAACCGTGCCGACCTTGCCTTCCATGCGCAGGATCTGGGCGCCGACCGTGGTTGCCGAGCGGATGATCTCCAGCGGCGAGAGCACCTCGCGGCGCAGCAGGAACTCGCGCGACTGCTCGCTCTGCAGCTGGCCGAGCAGGTCCGAGCCATAGGCGACCGGCACGCCGGCGCGCTTGCAGATTTCGAGGGAGCGCAGGCCGCCATCGATGACGAGGTCGTTCTTGGCCAGCATGTCGCCGGTCATGCCGAACTCGGCCGCCCGCTCCTTCATCGCGTAATAGGCAACGAGATTGGCGGTGAGGAACATGTTGTTCTCCGCCATCAGCTTGGCCGAAGCCTCGTCGATCAGGTTGCCGTGCTCGATCGCGCGCACGCCGCATTGCGCCGCCCGCGTGATCGCCTCCGGCGTATAGGCATGGGCGCAGACATAGCGGCCGAAGGCCTTCGCCTCCTCGACGGCGGCCTTCACCTCGTCGACGCTGAACTGCATCGAATCCAGGGGGTCATAGGGGCTGGCGACACCGCCGGACATCATGATCTTGATATGATCGGCGCCGAGTCGCATCTGCTCGCGCACCGACTTGCGCACCGAGGAGACGCCGTCGGAAACGTTCATCGTATAGGCCATGGCGTTGCAGCAATGGCAGCGTGCGCCGAAATCGGTGCGCCGGCGCGGGTCGCTATGGCCGCCGGTCGGGCCGATCGCGGCACCCGCGATGAACAGGCGCGGCCCCGCGACATCGCCCTTCTCGACCGCTTCCTTGATGCCCCAGTCGGCGCCGCCGGTATCGCGCACGCTGGTGAAGCCGCGGTCGAGCATGCCCTTCATCAGCCGGACGGCGCGTGCCGTCATCAGCGTCAGCGGCATGCTCTCCATCGTCCGAATATAGACCTCGGACAGGAAGACATGGACATGGCTGTCGATCAGGCCGGGCATCAGCGTCCGGCCGCCGCAATCGATCACGTCGGCCTTGGCGAGCTTGAGCGGCTTGTCGGAGAGCTCGCGGATTTTGTCGCCCTCGACAACAAGCTCGTAGCCCTGGCGCAGCTCACCGAAACCGGGTTCGAGCAAAGCGAAGTTCTTGAAATGCAGCATCGTCATTCCCGCCTCCGAACATGCCTGTCAGCGAGCACCCGGCCCCGACAGCGATATAATATGCACGCAACATCCAAATTGTCGACAGTGTAGGATCGTTTGAATCCGCTTTCGGAGAAGATCCTTCGTCCGCCATCGATCTCGGGGGTGCGTAACCGTTAGAGGCGTTGCGCCACCGGTCTATGACGGCTTCACTGCGGCTCGAACGGAGATTCGCACGCGCCATGCCAGGACCACTGGACGGGATCAAGATCGTCGACCTCACCACGATTATCGCCGGTCCCTATGCGACGCAGACGCTCGGCGACATGGGTGCGGATGTCCTCAAGGTCGAGCCGCCGGGCGGCGACATCATGCGGGCGCCCGGTCCTGCTCGTTCGCCCGGCATGGGCGCAGCCTTCCTCAATTGCAACCGCAACAAGCGCAGCATCGCGCTCGACATGAAATCGGCAGAGGATCTCGCCCGCCTCCGCGAATTCATCGCGGAGGCGGACATCTTCATCCACAACATGCGGATGGAGGCCGCCCGTCGCTACGGGCTCGATCCGGAGACGCTGCTCGCCGGCCATCCGCGCCTGATCTACTGCGCCATCGTCGGCTTCGGACAGGACGGGCCTTATCGCGACCGTCCGGCCTATGACGACGTCATTCAGGCCGCCTCGGGCTGGGCCGCACTGTCCCAGCGCAGCGGCGATGCACCGGCCTATGCGCCCACCATCGTCGCCGACAAGACGACTGCTCTCTTCGCCGTCGGCGCGATCAATGCGGCGCTCTATCACCGGGCGGTCTCGGGCGAAGGCCAGGCGATCGAGGTCCCCATGTTCGAGGCCATGGTCTCTTTCCTCGCGGTCGAGCATCTCGGCGGCCGCAGCTTCGAGCCCGCACTTGGTCCAAGCGGCTATTCGCGCGTCCTGTCGCGGCATCGCCGGCCCTATCGCACGGCAGACGGCTTCATCGCAGTGATGCCCTATACGGCGGCGCATTGGCACGCCCTGTTCGAGGCCGCCGGTCGCGATGACTGGGCCACGGAACCGGCGCTCAGTGACGGCGCAGCCCGCGCCGCGATGATCGACACGCTCTACGAGCGGCTGGCGGAGTGCCTGCTGCATCGCCCGTCGGCCGAATGGCTGGCGGTCCTCGACCGGATCGACGTGCCCTGCTCCGCGATCAACACGCTCGACGATCTGCTGGACGACCCGCATCTGAAGGCGACCGGCTTCTTCGAGACGGTCGAGCATCCAGAGGAAGGACAGCTGGTCACGACGAAGCCGCCGATCCGCTTCAGCCGGACGCCCTGTGCAATCACGAAGCAGGCACCGAGCCGGCCACGCTGATCGCAGCTTTGTGCCAGCAAAGTCATCCGGTGCTTGCTGTCGACGCAGCGGAATGCGAGAACGCCGGGTAGTGCGAACAAGGGCCGGCCGTGCCGGAATGGAAGCACTGTTTCTCCATTCCTCCGCTTGCGAGCCGAACGGCATATCTGCTGTTGATTTCGAACCGATGAGACACCGTTCGCTCCTGACAGCCGCTGCATGGCCATCGCCCGATCGGGCGGTCGACGGTGCCGCGCGGCTGGATCACGGATTGTGAGGCCTCGCTTGCGCATTCTCCTGCTCAACCCCAACACGATGCCGGAAATGACGGCGCTGGTGACCCGTGTGGTCCAGCCCTATCTGCCTGTTCAGGCCGAGATCGTGCCGGTGACGGGCCGCTTCGGAGCCGAATATATCGCCAGCCGCAGCGCCAGCGTCATCGCCGCCCACGCGGCGCTCGAAGCCTTCGCCGAACATGGCCAGGATTGCGACGGCGTCTATCTCGCCTGCTTCGGCGACCCCGGCCTGCTCGCGCTCAAGGAGATGGCGCGCATCCCGGTGATCGGCATGGCCGAGGCTAGTAGCCGCTACGCCGCCGAAAAGGCAGAGCGCTTTGCCATCGTCACCGGCGGCGAGCGCTGGGGCCCGATGCTGCATGAATTCGTCGGCTCGATCGGGCTGGGCAATCGCCTCGCCGCGGTCGAGACCGTCGCGCCGACCGGCGCCGATATCGCCCGCGACCCCGACGGCTCGATCGCCATGCTCGCGGAAGCCTGCCGCCGCGTCGCCAAACGCGACGGTGCGGGCGCGGTCATCCTCGGCGGCGCCGGACTCGCAGGCCTCGCGCCCCGCGTCCAACCCCATGTCGACGTGCCCGTGATCTGCTCGGCCGAAGCCGGCATCCGCATGCTGCTGGCCGAACTCGACCAGCCCCAACCGAAGCCGCAGGAGGGCGATCTCGCCCTGCCCGCGCCGGTCGCCAGTGCCGGACTCTCGGACGGCCTCTCCCGGTTGCTGGCGCAGCCCTGAACGGCGCGGATTAGCCCTTACCGGCGAGCGAAGTGCCGTTCAGGCCCGCGATCCAGTCCGACAGCATCGGCACGTAATCCTCGCCCTTGCCGCTGGCGACGGCGGCGGCATAGCTGTTCTTCACGGCATTGCCGATCGGGTTGGCGACGCCCGCGTCGTTGGCGACGCTCTCCAGATAGCGCACGTCCTTCAGCGCATTGCTCAGCGTGAACTTGTGGGCGTCGCGGTCGCGCTCCAGCACGTATGTCATGAAGGTCTGGTAGAAGCCGCAATCCATGCGGCTGCCGCGTATGACGCTGTCGAAAGTCTGGGGCGTGATGCCGATCTTCTGGCCGAGCGTCAGCGCCTCCGCATAGATCGCGGCATAGCCCAGCGACAGGAAATTGTTGATCAGCTTCATCTTGTGGCCGTCGCCGACCGGCCCGAGATGCACGATCTTCTGCGCCCAGGCCTCGCAGGCCGGCTTGATCCGCGCGAAGACCTCGGGAGACGCCCCGATCATCGCCGAGAGCTGGCCGAGCGCGGCCTGTGCCGGCGTGCCGCCGAGCGGCGCGTCGGCAAGATGCAGGCCCTTCGCCTCCAGTTCGGCGGCGAGCTTCACCGTCACCGTCGGGTCGGAGGTCGAGCAATCGACGATCACCGTGCCCGGCTTCGCCCCGGCGATGATGCCGTTCTCGCCTCTCAGCACGGCTTCGACCTGGGGCGAGCCGGTCACGCACAGGAAGATGATCTCGGAACGCGAAGCGAGTTCCTTCGCCGTCTTCGCCTCAGTCGCACCAGCCGCAACGAGTTCCTCGACCGGCTTGCGGTTGCGGTGTCCCATCACGGTCAGCGGGAAGCCCTTGTCGACGAGATTGCGGGCCATGCCCTGCCCCATCAGGCCGACGCCGATGAAGCCGATGGACTCTTTGGTTGCAGTCATCTTCAAATTCTCCCGCTGATATGGTTGAGATGGAACCGGAAGTCGGCGAAATGGCCCGACCGGAAGCCGGCCGTAAGGCCCGCGCTCAGTGTGGACGAGTCATGACCGCCAGCGACCCGCCCGGGCCCCGCCAGCCCAACAGCCCGCCGCCAGCCGGCCGCGCCCGCGTGACGCTTCAGGTCATCGCCGAGCGTCTCTCGGTCTCGACCGCGACGGTGTCGCTGGCTTTGCGTGGCTCTCAGCTCGTCGCGGAGGCGACGCGCAACCGCGTCCGCGAGATCGCCCGCGAGATGGGCTACAGCTACAACCGCAGCGCCGCCTCGCTCCGCACCGACCGCACCAACATCATCGGCGTCGGCTTCCACGACATCACCAATCCCTATTTCGCCGAACTGCTCGCGGCGATCGAGGAGACCGCCGGCCGCTACGACCGCTCGATCCTGCTCGGCACCTATGCCGAGAACCTCGACCGGCAGCAGCGCGTGCTCGGCACGCTCGCCGAATACCGGCCGGACGGCATGGTCCTGTGCTCGGCCGGCGGCAGCACGGCGGAAAGCCTCAGCCCCCTGATCGATGCCGGCATCCCGATCGTCCAGCTCTCGCGCGAAATCCCCGAGCTCGACCTCGATTTCGTCGGCTCCGACGATCGCCACGGCACCAATCTCGCGATGGAGCATCTGATCGAGCTCGGCCATCGCCGCATCGCCTTCCTCTGTGCCAATGAGAGCATCTCGACCGGCCGCAACCGCTATGCCGGCTATCGCGACGCGCTCGCCCGCCATGGCCTGCCCTTCGACCCGGCGCTGGTCCATTTCGATTACGGCACCCGCGAGAACGGGTTGAAGGGCATCCAGAAAGTGCTCGACGCCCATGATCCGCCGACCGCCGCCGCCTGCATGAACGATCTCGCCGCCTTCGGCGCCATGCTCGGCCTGCGTCATCGCGGACTGGAGGCCGGCAGCGATTTCTCGATCGTCGGCTGCGACGACGTGAAGGAGGCAGCGCAGTGGTTCCCGGCGCTCACCACCATCTTCAACTTCCAGAACGACATGGGCGCCAAATCGGCCGAGTTCCTGCTGAACCGCATCGCCGACCCCACCGCCCCAAGGCAGCGCCTGCTGCTGACACCGGCGCTCCACGTCCGCGGAACGACCTGCCCGCCGCGGCGCTGAGCCCTGCTCAGGCATCGTTCGCGGGCTTGGCGTTGAGCGCCCGATAGGCCCGCACCACCTGCGAATCGTCGCGCCCGCCATGGCCGAGGCCCGACGCCGACAGGAACATCTGGTGCGCCGCCGCCGCCAGCGGCAGGGCCGTCTTCGCGGCGCGCCCGGCATCGAGCACGATGCCGAGGTCCTTGACGAAGATGTCGACGGCGCTCGCCACCACCGGATCGGGCTCGTGCATGCGCGGCCCGCGATCCCTCAGCATCCAGGACGAGGCAGCCGAGCCGCCCATGATCTCGAAGAGCAGGCGCCCGTCGATGCCGGCCTTCTCGGCCAAGGACAGGGCCTCGGCCGCCACCGCGATATGCACGCCGCAAAGCAGCTGGTTGACGGTCTTCACCGTCGCGCCTTGCCCGGCCTTCTCGCCGACATGGAAGACCTTGTCGCCGAGCGCATCGAGCACCGGCTTCGCCCGCGCGAAGCTGTCGTTGGGCGCCCCGACCATGATGGTCAGCGTCGCGTTGCGCGCACCGTTCACCCCGCCCGAGACCGGCGCGTCGATGAAATGCCGGCCGGTCTTCGTGACCTCAGCCGCGATCGCCTCGGCCTCGCCGGGCGGGCAGGTCGCCATCAGGATGACCGACGCCCCCGGCGCCAACGCCTCCAGCGCACCGGCCTCGAACAGCACCGCACGCGCCTGCGCCGCATTGACGACCATCAGCACCAACGCCTCGGCGCCGGTAGCCGCCTCCTTCGCGCTCGCCGCCGCATGCCCGCCGGCTGCGACGAGCGCGTCACGCGCCGCCTCCCGCATGTCGAAGCCGGTTACGCGGAACTGCTTCCGGACGAGGTTCTCGGCCATCGGCGCGCCCATGGCGCCGAGCCCGACGAAGGCGATGCTGGAGATCGGTTGAGCGGACATGAGGCAGACACTCTCGGAACGAAAGCGGGCACAGCTCGCGCCATGCCCGCAAGGCGGCCGGCATCAGCGCCGGTTACTCCTTCACCGCACCCGTCATGGACGCGACGTAGTAGTCGACGAAGAAGGAATAGAGGATCGCGACGGGGATCGAGCCGAGCAGCGCGCCGGCCATCAGCGAGCCCCAGTGATAGACGTCACCCTCGACGAGCTGGGTCAGCACCGCGACCGGAACCGTCTTCTTCTCCGCCGACTGGATGAAGGCAAGCGCATAGATGAACTCGTTCCAGGACAGGGTGAAGGCGAAGATTCCGGCCGAGATCAGGCCGGGCATGGCAAGCGGCAAAGTGATCCGCCACAAGGTCTGCAAGCGCGTCGCCCCGTCGATCATCGCGCATTCCTCGAGCTCGTAGGGGATCGACTTGAAATAGCCGATCAGAAGCCAGGTGCAGAACGGGATCAGGAAGGTCGGATAGGTCAGGATCAGCGCGAGCGGCGAGTCGAACAGGCCGAACTGGAAGATCAGCGTCGCCAGCGGGATGAACAGGATCGAGGGCGGCACGAGATAGGCGAGATAGATCGCGAGACCCACATATTGGGAGCCTTTGAATCGCAGGCGCTGGATCGCATAGGCCGCGAGCACGCTGGAGAACAGCGAGAGCGCCGTCGCCACCGCCGCGACCATCATCGTGGTCCACAGCCATTGCGGATAGTCGGTCTGGAAGAGCAGCTTGTTGATGTTCTCCAGCGTCGGCGACTTCACCCAGAACGGGTTGTTGTTCTTGTAGTCGAGCAGCTCGCCGTTCGGTTTGATCGCCGTGATCGCCATCCAATAGAACGGGAACAGCAGTACGAGCACGAAGACCGAGAGCGGCAGATAGAGCGTGATGAAGCGCCGCGGGCCGGACGACCAGTCGATGACGCCTTCGCGTTCCTTGTCCGTGAGCTGCGGGCGTGTGGCCAGGGTCTGGTCAGTCATTGTCTTCCCCCTGCTGCCACTTCCGCCGGGACAGGCCGTAATAGCTGAACAGCGTCGCCATCACGAGGAACGGGATCATCGCCACCGCGATCGCCGCGCCCTCGCCGAGCTGACCGCCCGGAATGCCGCGCTGGAAGGCGAGCGTCGCCATCAGATGCGTGGCGTTGACCGGCCCGCCGCGGGTGATGGCGTAGACCAGCTGGAAATCGGTGAAGGTGAACAGGACCGAGAAGGTCAGCACCACCGCCAGGATCGGCATCAGCATCGGCAGCGTGACATGCCGGAAGCGCTGCCAGGAATTGGCGCCGTCGAGCATCGCCGCCTCGTAGAGCGAGGGTGAGATCGTCTGCAGGCCGGCGAGCAGGCTGATCGCGACGAAGGGGATGCCGCGCCAGATATTGGCCGCGATCAAGGAGAACCGCGCCGGCCAGGGCTGGCCGAGGAAGTCGATATAGGTGTCGCGCCAGCCGAGCACGTCGACGAGCACATAGGAGATGATCGAGAACTGCGGATCGTAGATCCACCAGAAGGCGATCGCCGAGAGCACGGTCGGCACGATCCAGGGGATCAGGATGATCGCCCGGAGCAGCGACTTGAACGGCAGATGGTTGTTGAGCAGCAGGGCCAGCCACAGCCCGAGCGCGAACTTCCCGAAAGTCGCCACGCCCGTATAGAGCAGCGTGTTCCAGACCGAGGTGATGAAGACACGGTCGTGCCAGAGCGATTCGAAATTCTCGAAGCCGATGAACTGCCCGACACGGCCGATGCGCGTATCGGTGAAGGCGAGCCAGATGCCGAGGCCCAGCGGATAGCTGAGGAAGACCAGCAGGAAGCCCGCCGCCGGCAGCAGGCACAGGAAGATCAGGAACGGCTTGTAGTCGAACAGACGCACAAGCCAGCTCTGCTGCAGGCTGTGGACGGTTCGCGATTCGGCGGCAGCTACGGCCATGGCGCCCTCGCGTTCGAGTCGGCAGTAGCATCGGAGCGAAAGGCTGAAACCGCCTTTCGGGGACATCCGATGCGATCTTGCGTCGGCCGCCGGACGAGCCGGCGGCCGTGTGTGTCCGCGTCAGCGCGGTTAGCGCATCACGACCGGTAGTAGCGCCGGGCGCGACGCTCGGCCTCCTTGGCCGCCTCTTCCGGCGTCGCCTGGCCGGCGCAGACGGAAGCGACCATCTGGACGACGACATATTCGGCGTTGACCGTGCCGGCCGCCTCGTTGATCGCGCCCTTGTAACCGCTCCACAGCGCCCGATCCCAGGTGTCGCGATAGACCACGATCTTCGGATCGGCCGACCAGACCTTGCTCTCGGCAAAGGCCTTCAGCGGCTGGGCCCAGTAGCCGTAGCAACCGGTCAGCCACTTGTCGTACTGCTCCTTCTCCATCATGAAGCGGAGATATTCCTTCGCGGCGTTCGGGAACTTCGTGTGCTTGAACGCCATGGCGTTGATGATCAGCGCCGGCTCCGAGGGACGGCCGAGCGGACCGACCGGCATCGTCGCATGGTTCAGGTCCTTGCCGATCGCCGCGGTCTTCTCGTCCTTCGAGTTCTTGATCGAGAAATAGAGCGAGACGCCGTTCTGGGTCAGGCCGATTTCACCGGCCGACAACGCCTTGTTGTTGCTGATGTCGAGCCAGGAGAGCGTGCCCGGAATGAAGGTCTCGTAGAGCGCCTTGGCATATTTCAGCGCCTCGATCGTCTCCTTCGAGTTGATCGCGACCTTGTTGTTCTCGTCGACCATGTAGCCGCCATGGGTCCAGACGAGCCAGTTGCAGAAGGCGTTGCCGTCGCCGACCGCGTTGCCGAGCGCGAAGCCGGCCGGATGGCCGTTGGCCTTGAGCTTGCGGCAGAGGTTGAGGAAACCGTCGAGATCCTTCGGGAAGGTATCGAAGCCCGCTTCCTTGACCCAGGATTCACGATAGACCGCCGGCGCGCCGGAGGCGCCCATCGGGATCGAGATCCACTGGTTGGTCTTGTCCTTCTTGCCGTATTTCTCGGCGATCGGGTACCAGCCGCCGTATTTCTTGCCGAGTTCGTCGGCGATCTCGGTGAGGTCGATCAGCTTGTCCGAGAAGATATGCGGATCATCGGCCCAGCCGACGACGATATCGGGGCCGGCGCCGGTATTGGCGGTGACCGCCGTCTGCGGGCGCAGGTCTTCCCAGCCGGCATAGTCGACACGGACCGGAACGCCCGTCGCCTTGGTGAAGGCCTCGGTGTTCTCGTTGAAGATCGTCTGGTCGGGATCGACGAACTTGGTCGGGCGCAGCACGCGAAGCGTCGCGCCCTGCTCGATCTTGGCTTGCGCGATGGACGGCGCGAGCGGCAGCGTGGCTCCTGCGGCAAGTCCGGCGCCGCCGATCAGAACGTCTCTTCTGGAAATGCTCATGGAAACCGTCTCCTCCGTTGGCGCGGCGGCGGCCTGCATGGGACCACCGTCCTGCATGATTATGGGCGTTGACAGCGATCATCCGTCGCTCCGCCTGGCGGGAGCGGCGAATTCCTTGATGCCGAGCCCGATCGGGCGTGAAAGAGGCCGATCGGGAAAGCCGGTTCAGAACTCCGCGCCGCGAACGCGCGGTTCGGCCGAGTCGCAGCGCAACCCGGCCGATGCCTGCTCTAGATTCGCTTGCCGGTCGCGGCGTCGAACAGATGCGTCACGCTGGTATCGGGCGTGATGCCGATCGTCTCGCCGGGCCTGGCCGAGATGCGCTCGCGGAAGATGCAGGTCAGGTCCTGCCCGCCGCAGCGGACGACGACCTGCGTCTCCGAGCCCATCGGCTCGACGACCGCGACCTCGGCCTTCAGCCCGTTGGGATCCAGCCGGAAATGCTCGGGGCGGATGCCCAGCACCGCAGAGAGCCCATCGGAGCCGACCGGATGTTTGCCGATCGGCCAGACCGTGCCACCTTCGGTCTCGAAGCCGTGACCGACGATCTTGCCCTTAAGGAGGTTCATCGAGGGCGAGCCGATGAAGGCGGCGACGAAGAGATTGGCCGGGTTGTCGTAGAGATCGAGCGGGGCGCCCATCTGCTCGACGATGCCGTCATGCATCACGACGATCTTGTCGGCCATGGTCATGGCTTCGATCTGGTCGTGCGTGACATAGACCGTGGTGGTCTTGAGGCGCTGGTGCAGCTCCTTGATCTCGGTGCGCATCTGCACGCGCAGCTTGGCGTCGAGGTTGGAGAGCGGTTCGTCGAACAGGAAGACCTGCGGATCACGCACGATGGCGCGGCCCATCGCGACGCGCTGGCGCTGGCCGCCGGAGAGCTGGCGCGGATAGCGGTCGAGCAGCTTGGTCAGGCCGAGAATCTGGGCGGCCTTGTTGACGCGCTCGTCGATCTCGCTCTTCGGCGCCTTCCGCAGCTTCATCGAGAAGGCCATGTTGTCGGCGACCGTCATATGCGGATAGAGCGCATAGTTCTGGAACACCATGGCGATGTCGCGCTCCTTCGGGGGCACGTCATTCACCACGCGCGGACCGATCCTGATCTCGCCGCCCGAGATGTTCTCGAGCCCCGCGATCATGCGCAGCAGCGTCGACTTCCCGCAGCCCGAGGGGCCGACCAGGATGACGAATTCGCCGTCGTTGATGTCGATATCGACGCCGTGGATGACCTGCGTCGACCCGTAGGCCTTGCGCACATCGGCGATCTGGACTGAGGCCATGCCGTCCTTCCCTGCTTTCCGTTCCCTGGTCGCTCCGCCTGTCATGCAGGCGGCTCACGACCACAATCGGTTTCTTGTGACCGAATGATGAAACCGGATATCGCCTGCTGCCGGCGATTGTGTCCGTTCCAATCTGCGATAAAGTCATACGATAGAAGCGGCCCTGTCAAGCGCCGCCACAGCCTTCGCAATGCCGCAAATTCAGGCTGGCCGGAGGCGCCCAAGGGAGGGGCACCAGCGATGCGGGTACGCGATTTCTCGCGGCCGACGACGCTCAATCCGGACCGGCTTTTCGGCCAGGTCGCCCAGAAGCTCGCCGTTGCGATCATCACCGGCCGCGTCCGGGCCGGCGAGGTGCTGCCGAACGAGGACGACCTGCGCTCGGAGATCTCGGTTTCGCGCACCGCCTATCGCGAGGCGGTCAAGATTCTGACGGCGAAGGGGTTGGTCGAAGCCCGCCCGAAGAGCGGCACCAGGGCGGCGGCGCGCGAGCGCTGGAACCTGCTCGACCCCGACGTCCTGTCCTGGCATTTCGAGTCCGATCCCAACGAGAAATTCATCCGCGATCTCTTCGAGTTGCGCCGCTTCGTCGAGCCCAGCGCGGCGCGCCTCGCGGCGCAGCGCCGGACCTCGGCCGATATCGCCCGCATCGAGGCCGCCTATCGCGGCATGGCCGATGGCGCGCCCTATGCGGAAGCGACGATCCGGGCCGATCTCACCTTCCACGAGGCGATCTTCTCCGCCGCCCAGAACGCCGCCCTGCAATGCCTCTCCAGCGCCGTCATCGCCACGCTGCAATGGTCCTTGCTGCTGAAGACCGGGGATGAGGCCGCCTATATCGAGTCCCTGCCCGACCACGAGCACGTCCTGCTCGCCATTATCGACCGCGACGGCGACCTCGCCTCGGCGCGCATGGCCGGTCTCGTCATCGACAGCCTGAACACGACCCTGGCTTCGCTCGGCACGCATGTCGCCACGGAAGCTGGGAAAATCGCCCGAATAAAGCATACTAAATGAACGCTTCGCATCGCCAGCGAAGCGTGTTCGGATAGCGCTCATGCGGCGGCGGGGCTATGCCTGTCCGGCAGGCCGCGTCATTTCATTTTAATCGATTCAGATCAACCTAATCAACGACCTTCCTCACCACACCGACGGACAGCCCGACAATGACAATCTCCAACAAGCCCGAAATCGTCATGACCGGCCCGCTGATGGCCTATGCGGCCGACCAGCTCAAGGCACGCTTCACCGTCCATGAATTGTGGAAGGCGGCCGATCGCGCCGCATTGCTGCGCGAGGTCGCCGACCGCGTGCGCGGCGTCGCCGCCGGCGGCGGCCACAACCGGGTCGACGGCGCGCTGTTCGACGCCCTGCCGAAGGTTGAGGTCATCTCCAGCTTCGGCGTCGGCTACGACCATGTCGATGCGGCCGAGGCCGGCCGCCGCGGGCTCATCGTCACCAACACGCCCGACGTCCTGACCGACGAGGTCGCCGATCTCGCGCTTGGCCTGCTGATCGCCGCCGTCCGCCAGCTCCCGCAGGTCGATCGCTATCTGCGCGAGGGCAAGTGGCTTCAGGGCAATTACCCGCTCACCACCTCGCTGCGCGGGCGCAAGGTCGGCATCGTCGGCCTCGGCCGCATCGGCAAGGCCGTGGCACAGCGCGTCGAGGCCTTCGGCCTGCCCGTCTTCTACCATGGCCGCTCGCGCCAGCCCGACGTGTCCTATCCCTATTACCCCTCGCTGGTCGACATGGCTGCCGATGTCGACACGCTGATCTCGGTCGCGCCTGGCGGCGCCTCGACCCATCACATCATCAATGCCGAAGTGCTGAAGGCGCTCGGCCCCAACGGCATCCTGGTCAATGTCGGCCGTGGCACGGTCGTGGACGAGCAGGCGCTGATCAAGGCGCTCAACGACAGGACCATCCTCTCCGCCGGCCTCGACGTCTTCGAGGACGAGCCGCGCGTGCCGGCCGAGCTGATCGCGATCGAGCATGCCGTGCTGCTGCCCCATGTCGGCTCGGCCTCGGTCCATACCCGCGAGGCGATGGGCCAGCTTCTGGTCGACAACCTGGTTTCATGGTTCGATGGCAAGGGCCCGCTGACGCCCGTGTCGGAGACTCCATGGAACAAGGCCTGATCCGCCGGCTGCTGCCGCTTATCCTTCTCGGCGCCGGCTCCCTGCCGGCCGCCGCCCAGACGGCGCCGCTGCCGCGCGGCGCCGACAAGGCGCCGGACGCGATCCGCCGCTGGCTCGGCGCCTGGGAGCTCGCGCTCGCCGATGCGTCGAGAAGCTGCACCGTCACGCTCGGCGTAGAGCCGGCCGGCAACCGGCGCCAGTTGCGCTTCCCGGCGACCTGCCGCCGCGCCCTGCCGATCCTCGACACGGCGGCGTCATGGACATTGAGCGGCGGCGGACAGCCGCAATTCATGGATGCCAGCGGCAAGGAGGTCGTCGGCTTCCAGAGCGGCACGCCCGAAACCGGTCTCAACGGCAAGGGCAGCGACGGCAAGGCCTATAAGCTGGCGTCCCGGGATCATCCTCGCGTCTCGCCGCAAAGCACGCAAAACCCCGCTGCTGCGGCAGCACAGCGCATTACGGTCGTCGATCCTGCGACCGCACCCGCTGCCAATACCCTGCCCGGGCGCTACGTCCTGATGCGTCAGCAGAACCGTGAGGCCTGCCGCCTCGTCCTTTCACCGGCCTCGGCCGACGGCCGCCAGCCCGCTGCCTTCGAGGGACTGTGCCCGGATACCGGGCTGACGATCTTCGATCCCGTCAGCTGGCGCTATGCCGGCGGACGCCTGACACTCGTCGCGCGTCGTGGCCACGGCACTGATCTCGTCTTCGAGAACGGCCAGTGGCGCAAGGACCCCGCGGTCGGCGCGCCCCTGCTCATGCGCAAGCTCACGCCGTAGCACGCATGGCCGGCCGAGCCGGCCATGCGGAGCCGCGTGCTATTCGGCGGCGGTGGCCGGGCTCAGCACGCCCCTGCGGATCTGGTCTTCCTCGATCGATTCGAAGAGCGCGCGGAAATTGCCCTCGCCGAAGCCGTCATCGCCCTTGCGCTGAATGAACTCGAAGAAGATCGGCCCGAGCACGGTGCCCGAGAAGATCTGCAGCAAGACCTTGCTCATCCGGCCCTGCTTCTCGCCGAGCGCGACCGCGCCCTCGCCGTCGATCAGGATGCCCGTGGCCTTGAGGCGCTCGACCGGCTCGCCATGGTTCGGCACGCGGGCATCGACCTTCTCGTAATAGGTCGCCGGCGGCGACGGCATGAAGGGCAGGCCGTTGCCGCGCAGCGCCTCGACGCTGGCATAGATGTCGCGCGAGCCCATCGCGACATGCTGGATGCCCTCGCCCTTGTACTGGCGCAGGTATTCCTCGATCTGGCTCTTGTCGTCGAGCGACTCGTTGATCGGGATGCGGATCTTGCCGCAGGGCGAGGTCAGCGCCCGCGAGATCAGGCCGGTCAGCTTGCCCTCGATGTTGAAGAAACGAATCTCGCGGAAATTGAACAGGTTGCCGTACCAGCCGGCCCAATGGTCCATGCGCCCGCGGATGACGTTATGGGTGAGGTGGTCGAGGTAATAGAGCCCGGCCTGCTCCGGATGCGGGTCGCGCTCGCCGATCCACTCGAAATCGACATCCCAGATCGAACCCTTCTCGCCATAGCGGTCGACGAAATAGAGCAGCGAACCGCCGATGCCGCGTACAGCAGGGATCGCGAGCTCGCCCGGCCCGATCGCGCTCTCATAGGGCTCGGCGCCGAGCGACACGGCCCTATCGAAAGCGTACTTCGCATCGACGACTCGGAAGGCCATGGCGCAGGCGCAGGGGCCGTGCTCGGCGGCGAAGGCCTGGGCGAAGGAATCCGGTTCGGCATTGACGACGAAATTGACGTCGCCCTGCCGGTAGAGCGTCACCTGCTTCGAGCGGTGGCGGGCGACCTTGGTGAAGCCCATCGTCTCGAAGAGGGCACCGAGCTTCTCCGGCTCGGGATGGGCATACTCGACGAACTCGAACCCATCGGTTCCCATCGGATTGGCGGCCGAGATCGCGGGCGGGGCGGCATCATGCGGAAACGGACCCATTGGCATTCCTCCTGTCTGCTCTTGTCGGGATGATCAATCATCGCGCAGTCGGCAGGCGAATGGCGTGCAAACTTGCCTTCATTAGAGATTCTGGCGCATGTTTCGTGCATACTAAGCTCTGAGGGCGCACCATATGGCCACGCTTGACGCAATCGACTGGCGCCTTCTGGATGCACTCCAGAACGACGCCTCCCTGACCAACGCAGCCCTGGCCGAAACGGTTGGCCTCTCGGCCAGCCAGGTTTCACGTCGGCGACAGCGATTGGAGCAGGAGGGCGTGATCCGCGGCTATCGCGCCGCGCTGGAGCCCTCCGCCGTCGGCCTCGGGGTCATCGTCTTCATCCATGTCGCGCTCGACACGCATACGCGGGATAATGCGCGCCGCTTCCGCGACCTCGTGCGCCTGACGCCGGCGATTCTCGAGGCCCACGCCCTGACCGGCGAGGCGGATTACCTGCTGAAGGTGGCGGTCGGCGACCTCAAGGCCCTCGCCCGCCTCGTCAACGAAATCCTGATGCCGCATGAAAGCGTCGCCCGCGTGCGCTCGGAGATCGCGTTGGAGACCCTTCAGGAGCCTGGGCTGCTGCCATTGCCGATGACGTGAGCGCGCAGCTGTGCAAACTCGCGCCTTGGTCACGCCGTTTTCATACGGCTGATCAAACTCGACTGCGCGGCATGACGGCCGCCAACAGGAGAAACGATATGTTCAACGCCAAATCCCTGCTCGACGCCCTGATCAGCGCCGGCAGCCAGGCAGGTGCGCAGGCGGGGCAGCAAGGCGGTCTCGGCGGCATGCTCGGCGGATTGGCCGGTCAGGTCCAGCGCTCGGGCGGCATCGGCGGGCTCGCCGGGCAGATCCTGACCCAGGCGACTCAGGGTCTCGGCGACGCCGCGCGCCAGACAGGTGTGCAGCAGGGCGCTGGCGATGCGCTCGGCCGGGTCACTGGCGGCCGGACGCCGGACCAGCTCATCGAACAGGCCAAGGGCGTGTTCACCAGCAATCCCGCGCTGGCGACGGCGGTGCTCGGCGGCCTCGGCGCCCTCGTCTTCGGCACCAGCACCGGCCGCTCCGTTGCCGGCTCGGCGGCCAAGCTCGGCGGCCTCGCCCTGATCGGCGGCCTCGCCTACAAGGCCTATCAGAACTACCAGGCCGGCAAGCCGCTGCTCAACGCCGCCCAGCAGGAGGTGCTGCCGGCACCGGCCGGCACCGGCTTCGAGCCGCAGGCCGCGACCGAAGCGACCGCCCTCGTCTTCATTCGCGCCATGATCGCGGCGGCTGCCGCCGACGGCCATATCGATGCGGAAGAGCAGAGTGCGATCCTCGGCGGCCTGAAGGAGGCCGGCCTCGAACAGGAGGCGCATGAGTGGCTGGCGAAGGAGATGGCGAAGCCGGCTTCGATCGACACGCTGGTCGAGGCAGCCGAGAGCCCGGAGCTCGCCGCCCAGATCTACACGGCGGCGCGCATCGCCATCAATCCGGACAACGCGGCCGAGAAGGATTTCCTGGCCGGGCTCGCCGGCTCGCTCGGCCTCGATGCCGAGCTGGTCGCCAATATCGACGCCGCCGCCAGCGCCGCCAAGGTCTGAGGCGCACCGGCCATTGCCATGACGGTGCCCGGCCCGGGCATCGTCCACCCCGGCTTTCGCGGAATGCGGAAGCCGGGCGTTAAGCATGGCGTTGAAATCACTGCCCGTTTCGACGCCATATGCACCCCCGCTTAGGATTTTTCGTCCGATAACGCCCGCGCCGGTTCAACCGGCAGCCGGGCTCCGCGTCGCGGAGGCCGGCCCATGTCTTGGGGGAGACGGGTCGAACTATGTCTGTGACCGCGATGATCAGGGCGATGCGGCCGCACCACTGGCTCAAGAATGGCCTCGTCTTCGTCCCGATCCTGCTCAATCACGACGCGTTCGATCCGCACGCGCTCTGGCTCGGCCTGATCGCCTTCGTCGCCTTCAGCCTGATCGCCTCGGCGATCTACCTCCTCAACGACATCATCGATGTCGAGGCGGACCGGCGCCACCCGACCAAGTGCAAGCGCCCGCTCGCGGCCGGCGAGATCACGGCGGCGCAGGCCTATGCCGCCGTGCCGGTGCTTCTGATCGCTGCCTTTTCGACAGTCATGCTGGTTCCGCAGCCCCAGCCCTTCCTGCTCGCACTGCTGGCCTATCTCTTCCTGGCGCTGGCCTACCTGCTCTTCCTCAAGCGCAAGCTTCTGGTCGACGTGCTCGGCCTCGCCGCGATGCACACGCTGCGCATCCTTGCCGGCAACGCTGCCGCCGCGATTCCCGTCTCCTCCTGGCTGCTCGCCTTCGCGATGTTCCTCTTCCTCAGCCTCGCGCTGGTGAAGCGCTATGCCGAACTGCGCCTGACCCAGGACCAGTCCGGCCTGAAGAAGGCCGGGCGCGGTTATCAGGCCGAGGATATCGAGGCCCTCTCCCAGCTCGGCATGGCTTCGGGCTGCACCTGCGCGCTGATCATGGCGCTCTATGTCGACAGCGCCAATGTGAAGCAGCTCTATAGCCAGCCGAAGCTGATCTGGCTGATCTGCCCGATCATCCTCTACCAGATGGCCCGGATCTGGTTCCTGGCCCGCCGCGGCCATATGCCGGATGATCCGCTGGTCTTCATGATCCGCGACTGGCGCAGCCAGTTCATGGGGCTGCTCGTGATCCTGATCATGGTCGCGGCGACATTCCTGCCGTGACCGCGCCGCTTTCGGACTTCCGGTCCTGGGGTGGGCTCGCAGCCCGCGGCAGCACGATCCTCGATGCCCGCGACTGGCTCGATGCGCCCCACCGTCCGCGCCGCCCTCTTCTCGCCTATGGCAACGGCCGTTCCTATGGCGATTCCTGCCTGAACAACGGCGGCACGCTGATCGATGCGCGCGGCCTCGACGACATCCTCGCCTTCGACCGCGAGACGGGCCTCATTACGTGCGGCGCCGGCCTCATGCTCGACCGCCTGCTCGAGATCGCCGTGCCGGCCGGCTGGTTTCCGCCGGTCACGCCCGGCACCGCCTTCGTCACCGTCGGCGGCGCGCTCGCCAACGACGTCCACGGCAAGAACCACCACAGCGCCGGCACCTTCGGCAGCCATGTCCGCGCCTTCGAGCTCGTCCGCTCGGACGGGCAACACCTGATCTGCGCGCCGGACCTCAACGGCGAGCTCTTCGCCGCGACCATCGGCGGCTTCGGCCTGACCGGGCTGGTGACGCAGGTGACGCTGCAACTGATGCCGATCGTCTCGGCCGAAATGGCGCAGGAGGTCCTGCCCTTCGACAATCTCGATGGCTTCTTCGACATCGCCGCCGCCTCCGACGCCACGCATGACTATACGGTCGCCTGGATCGACTCGCTCGCCAGCGGGCGGAATTTCGGCCGTGGCGTCTTCTTCCGGGCCAACCATGCCCCCGCGTCCGACGAACCGCCGCCGCGCCAGGCGCGCTCCCTGCCCTTTCCGCTGAAGCCGCCCGTCCCGCTGATCAACCGCGTGACACTCAGCGCTTTCAACTGGCTCTACCGCAACAGCCAGCCGCGCGACCGCCTCGAACGCCGCGTGCCCTATCGCCCGTTCTTCTACCCGCTCGACCGCATCCATGACTGGAACCGCGCCTATGGTCCGAAGGGCCTGCGGCAGTTCCAATGCGCCATCCCGCCCGAGAATGCCGCCGCGAACGTCGCGGAGATGCTGCGCCAGACGCTCGCTGCCGGCGAGGCCTCCTTCCTGACGGTGCTGAAGCTTTTCGGCGACAAGCCCTCACCCGGCCTGATGTCCTTCCCCATGCCCGGCGCGACGCTGACGCTGGACTTCCCCAATCGCGGCGAGCGGACCGAACGGCTTCTGACGCGGCTCGACGGCCTCGCGATCGCCGCCGGCGGGCGGGTCAATCCCTACAAGGATGCCCGCATGTCACCTAAGACCTTCGCAGCCTCCTTCCCGCGCTGGCGCGACTTCGCCGCTCATGTCGACCCGGGCTTCTCCTCCGATTTCTGGCGGCGGGTCACCGCCCAATAGACACGGGGCTGCGACATCACAGCCCGGCGTGATGCGCGCGGCAGCGGTTTCCTGTGGCGGTAGCCTGCTGCTAGCTGCGCTTCATGACTCCGCCTGTGAACGATCGGCCGGCACCCGGCCGGAACACCGCCCTGTCGCCGACGCGCCGCCAGACCCTCGCCG
The DNA here is from genome assembly GCF_058783685.1 of Allobosea sp. FW305-C-101. Classification (NCBI taxonomy): domain Bacteria; kingdom Pseudomonadati; phylum Pseudomonadota; class Alphaproteobacteria; order Hyphomicrobiales; family Alloboseaceae; genus Allobosea; species Allobosea sp. FW305-C-101. The sequence continues at coordinate 663,551 of NZ_JBYSYT010000002.1, forward strand.
CCGCTCTGCTTTCTCCCTTCGCGGCGACACCGGCCGCAGGCCGGCAGCCGCCGCGCTTCGCCGGGCCGAGCTCGCAATTCGTCCAGATCGATCCGCCGGAGGAGGCGGGCTCGCTCATTCTCACCGATCTCGCCGGCAAGAGCCGGCCGCTCTCCGCCTATCGCGGCAAGGCGGTGCTCCTGAATTTCTGGGCGAGCTGGTGCCCGCCTTGCCGGCGCGAATTGCCGATCCTGCGGCGGCTGCAAGCCAAAGCGGCCCGCGAGCCCTTCGTCGTCGTGCCAGTCTCGCTCGACAAATCCGCGGCGACCGTCAGGACCTATCTCGACCGGCTCGGCCTCGCCGACCTCATGACCTTTATTGATGCCGAGGGGATAGTGGCCTCGGGCCCGAAATCGGCGAAGCCCACACCGTCCCGCTCTACGGCATGCCAATGACCTACCTGCTCGATCGCGAAGCGCGCAGCGTCGGCTATCTCGTTGGCGAGGCGGACTGGACGAGCCCGGAGGGACTGGAATTGCTGCGCTTCTATGGTCGGGCGGCGGGCTGATCACGCCCGCGTTTCGGAGCAGCCTGAGCCACCTCGAAAAAATCTCGCGTCGCCTTTGAACCTGTCTGCCGCAGCCTGCGACCAATGAGCATGAAGAGCGAAACCTTCGCTCTCGCAGAGATCGGGAGACGAGCATGACGACGTTCCGCAAGACCGTGACCGCGACCCTCGCGGCCCTCACCCTGGCCACCACCTTCGCAGCGTCCGGCGCCGAGGCGCGCCCGCGCTGGGGTTACGGCTACGGCCACCGGGGCTGGGGTGTCGGAGCCGGCGTGGTCGGCGCGATCGCCGCGGGCGCCATCATCGCCGGCGCCACCCGCCCCGCCTATGGCTACGGCTACTACGCCGCCCCCGTCCGCTCCTGCGATCTCGTCGAGCGCTTCGACCGCTGGGGCAACGTCATCGGCTACCGCCGGGTGTGCGGCTACTACTGAGCTTCCTGGAAGACCCCTGTTTCGAGACCCTGACTCAAAAGGCCGGCTTACGCCGGCCTCTTTTTTTGTTGCTGGTGAGCGAACCGGTCAGCCCTTGCCGACCGCGACCTTGCGCAGGTAGCCGGTGACGATGCCGGTAACGCCGCCCGACAGCACAGCCTCGAAGGCCGCGAGGAACTGGTCGCACTGCTCGCGCGTGACGATCAATGGCGGCTCCAGCCGGATGACGTTGCGGTTGTACTCGGTGAAGGCGACGAGCACGTCGTGCTCCTTCAGAAGCAGCGCACCGACGAAGCCGCAGAGCGAGCCCTTCAGCTTGTCGTCGAGCAGCGCGACCATGTGCTTCAGCCCGAAGGGCATGGTCTCGCTGATGTCCTGGAACTCGACGCCGATCATCAGGCCGCGCCCGCGGATCTCCTTGAGCAGGGTCGGGTACTTGGCGCGCAGGCCGTTCAGCTTCTCGATCAGGTAGTCGCCCTGGCGCTGGGCATTGCCCATCAGGTCCTCGTCATAGAGGACGTTGAGGGCCTCGATCGACGAGACGCAGGCCTCGCCCATGCCACCGAAAGTCGCCTGCGCGTGGATCAGCGCGCTCTTCGGCTTGCCATAGGCCTTCATGTAGATCTCGCGCCGCGCGATCATCGCGCCCATCGCCGCCTTCGAGCCGCCGAGCGCCTTGGCGAGCGCGGTGACATCAGGCACCACGCCGTCGCGCTCGAAGGCGAAGAACTGGCCGGTGCGGCCGAGCCCGCACTGCACCTCGTCGGCGACCCAGAGCACGCCATGCTTGTCGCAGAGCGCGCGCAACTCCCGCCAGAAACCCTCGGGCGCCTCGACGATGCCGCCGCCGCCCTGGATCGTCTCCATCACGACGATGCCGATCGAGGGATCGCTCTCCAGCGCCTGCCGGACGGCGTTGATGTCGCCGAAGGGCACCTTGACCCGGTTCTCGACCAGCTTGAACTGCGACTGGTAGAGCGTCGAATCCGTGACCGAGAGCACGCCCTTGGTCTTGCCGTGGAACGAGTTCGCGGCGTGCAGAATCTTAGACTTCTCCGGGCCCTGCGCCTGTTCGGCGACCTTCAGCGCCGCCTCCATCGCCTCCGAGCCGGTCGAGCCGAGGAAGACCATGTCGAGATCGCCCGGCGCGATGGTCGCGAGGTTCTTCGCCAGCGCCGAGGCATATTGCGACATGAAAGCCATGCAGATCTCATGGCGGTTCTCGTCCTGGAACTTCTGCCGGGCCGCGACGATGCGCGGATGGTTGTGGCCGAAGGCGACCGAGCAGAAGCCGCCGAAGAAATCGAGGATCTTGCGGCCGTCCTTGGTGATGTAATGCATCCCCTCGGCGCGATCGACGAGGATCTTGTCGAAGCCGAGCAGCTTCAGGAAGTGAAGCTGGCCGGGGTTGATGTGGTTGGCGAAGAGCTCCTTCACCTGTGCGGCGTCGAGCTGCTTGGCGGCTTCCACGCTGATGAGCTGGGGCCGGGCATTCGTCACGGCTACGTCCTCGTTCTTGAAGGCGGGCATGCTCATGCTGCGAGGCTCCTCTCAGCCTGTTTCGGGCCGTCCTTGGCCTTGCGATATTCGGTGTAGGCGGCGAGCAGCATGTCCTCGTCGCGGTATTGCGGCGCCCAGCCGAGCTCGCGCTTGGCCTTGGAGGTGTCGAGGATGCAGATTTCGTCGGCGATCTTGTACTGCTCGGGGTCCATGATCGGCAGGTTGATCGCGTCCAGCGTATCGAGCGTCAGCTTCACCAGCGAGGCCGGCGTCGGCAGCAGGATCGACTTGGAACCTGCATGCTTGATCAGGTCGCCGAGCAGCTTGCGCACCGGCGGCGGATCGTCGGAGCCGAGGTTGTAGGCCTCGTTCGGGAAGCCCGCCTTCCAGGCCGCAACGCAGGCGCTGGCACAGTCGAAGACCGAGATGAACTGGTAGGGGTTCTTGCCCGAGCCGATCATCGGCACCGGCAGGTTCATGTCGATCAGCTTGAACAGCTTGACGAGAATGCCGAGCCGCCCCGGCCCGATGATCAGGCGCGGCCGGAAGATCGGGATGCGGAAGCCCTTGGCGCGGTACTCGTCGGCGAGGCGCTCGGTCGCGAGCTTGCTCTCGCCGTATTCGCCGAGCGGATGGGCCGGATGCGTCTCGTCCTGCGGCACCGTCACCGAATGGCCATAGATCATGTCGGTGGTGAAATGGACGAGCCGGTTGGCGCCGTTCTTCTCCATCCACGACAGGATGTTCTGCGTGCCGTGATAGTTCACCGGCCAGAAGAACTCGTGCCGCTCGGCCCGGGTCACGATCGGCGAGAGCATCTTGGCCGAGAGATTGTAGACGAGGTCTTCAGGCGAAAGCGGGATTGAGTCCACGCTCTCAGGCCGCGTCACGTCGACCGTCAGGAACGGCACCTTGGCATAATGCGCGTGGCCGCTCTGGTGGATATCGGCGACCAGAACCTCCTCACCCATGGCGGAGAGATCAGCCGCCAGATGCGAGCCGACGAAGCCGTCGCCGCCGATGATGATGTGCTTCATCGCGTCACCTCCGGTCGACGGGCAGGCGGGGATGACGGCTGCGCACCGGCACGGGCACCGGCTGCGGCGCCACCGGCGGCTCGAACAGGGCGCCGAGGCGCAGGAACAGGCGTACGATCAGGTCCATGATCTCCCTCAGCTTTGTGCAATGAAGATGGTGCCCAGCACGATGAAGCCGATGCCCGCGATGCGCATCGCGCTCAGATCCTCGTGGAAGACGAAATAGGCGTAAGCCGCGACCACGACATAGGCGAGGCTCAGGAACGGGTAGGCGTAGCTGATCTGCACCTTGGAGAGCACGATCAGGTGCGAGGCCATGCTGATCACGAAGGTGCACAGGCCCGCGAAGACGAAGGGGTTGAAGACGACGCGGAAGACCGTGGCGATCAGCCCGTCGCCGGCGACATCGAGCGAACCGACGCCGGTCATGCCACGCTTCAGCATCAATTGCGCGGCGGCGTTGGTCAGCACCGTGAACAGGATCAGGGGAAGATAGGTGTTCATCGTGGCGCTTGCCGGCTCCGCATGGCTTCGTCGCCACTGGGATGCAGCCGAAAATACTTCAAATGCCTTAGGGGCCGGCGCCGACTTGCTTCTAGCGTTAAGGCTCTGCTGACGGGATCGCAGAAAATCGCCCGCGCTTCTTCAGGCGTTGATCAGCTCTCGTGATGCCCGCGCCGGATACGCCTGACCGCCAGCCAGACGCCGGCCAGCGCCACCGGGACGAACAGGGCCATGGCGACGCCGGTATCCGGCATCGGCCAGCCGGCTTCCTTCGCGCCCTTGGCGAGATAGCCGAACAGGCTGACGACATAATAGGCGATGGCCGCGACCGACAGCCCCTCGACCGTATGCTGCAGCCGCAATTGCAATCGCGTCCGCTCGTTCATCGCGGCCAGAAGGTCACGGTTCTGCTGCTCCAGCGCGACATCCACGCGAGTGCGCAGCAGGTTCGAGGCGCGGCCCAGATTGCGCGAGAGATCGGCCAGGCGCCCGACCAGCATCTGGCAGGTCCGCATCGCCGGCGCCATCCTTCGCGACAGGAAGGCGGAGATCGTCGGCCAGACCTCATGCGGCTGCTCACCGATCGCGGCGAGCCTTTGCTGCACGATATCGCTATAGGCGCGGCTCGCGCCGAAGCGGTAGCCGGCGACGGTCGCCTCCGCCTGGAGCCTCGCCGCGAGCGCCGTCATCTCGTCGAGCAGCGCATTGTCGGCGGCGAGCCCGTCGGTCCGCGTCATCGTGTTGGCGATACGCACCAGCGCTTCCTCGGTCGACTTGACGAAGGGCGCGATGCGATAGGCCTCCGGCAGGCCGAGCAGGGCCAGCGTCCGGTAGGTCTCGATCTCCAGCAGGCGCTGCGCGAGCGCGCCCGTCTGCGCCGGCGTCAGCGAGCGATCCCGCACCAGGATGCGCACGAAGCCATCGGCACAGGCCCGGAAATCCGTCGCCGCCATGGCCGCGCCGCCATCGACCGAGACCACGGCGAGGCTGGAGGCATCGAACAGCCTGTCGAAAGCCTCGGTCGGCCGCTCGACGACGAGATGCAGGTCGACCGAGACCAGATGCGGCCCTGGCTGCGGCAATTCGAGCATCGGCTGCGGCAGCATCGTTGGCGGCGGCTCGAAGGGCTGGCCGCCATTCGCCGGCAACTCCCAGCTATAAGTGGTGAACTCGCTATGCTGCTCCCAGCGCAAACCGGTGTCGTTGAGCCGGACGCGGTGATGCTTCGCATCCTCCGATGGGCCGGCAACGCCGCGCTCGGCGCAGAAGCGCGCCAGCGCCGTGCGATCCGCCGCGGCCTGCTCGGCATCGGTCAGGAAGGCGAAATGCAGGACGCGGCTCGGCGTCGCCATCGGCGCGAAGGGACGCGCATGCACCTCGCCCAGAATCAGGCCGCGATCGGGATGCGCGACCAGCCGCGACGGCGCCGGCTGTGGCACCTGAATCGCATTCGCATGACGCGCATCTTCCATCGCCGCCCCCCGCCCTGGACGAAGCCAGCTTGCCTTAGGTCATCCCATGCGCCAACACGCTCCAGCGTCGCAGGGTCTAGCGCTGCTGCCATGGCCTGTCGTGCCGGCCCCGGATGCTGACGGCGATAAAGCTCGGCGAGCCCTCTCATGCCCCTTCCCAACCGCGTCAGACCCGATGGCACGCTCTTCGCCGATCCGGCGCGCGGCACCTTCTACGGCAATCGCGGCGGCCGCTTTCACGATCCCACGGCACATGAGGTGCCCAGCCGGATTCAGGCGACGCATCACTGGCTCTGCTGCGTTCTCTCGTTCAAGGGACGCAAGCGCAAGGTCTGGGGCCGCGGCTATACCGAGCTGTTCTTCTGCGACGAGGTGACGGCGCTCGCGGCAGGCCATCGCCCGTGCATGGAGTGCCGGCGGCCAGACGCGCTCGCCTATCGCGATGCGCTGGTGCGGGGCCTTGGCCTGCCCGAGACGCCGCTCTTTCCCGATCTCGACCGCATCCTGGATGCCGACCGCCGGGACGGCCGGATGAAGCGTACGCACCGGCTGGCCGCTGAACAATTGCCGGATGGAGCGATGCTGCGATCGGAGGACGGTGCAGCGTTCCTGGCGCTGCGCGGCGCGTCCGCCCTGCTCTGGTCGCCGGGTGGCTATGTCGCGCAGCAAAAGCGCCCGACCGGAACGGTGACCGTGCTCACGCCGCCCGCCACGCTGGCCGCACTGGAACAAGGCTACCGCCCGCAATGGCATCCGAGTGCAGAGGCGTTCGGCGCAGCCTGACGGCCCGCTGGCAGGAACTTTCTCCCTCCGAAAAACGTTGCCGCAGCATCATCGATCCAACGAGGGGCTGACACATGCGCTCGATCATTCTGTGGCTTGTAGGCGTTCCGATCCCGATCATCATCCTGTTGTGGTTCTTCATGAAGTAGCGTGCGGTTGCGTCGCGTGGAGAAGGCCGGGCCCTGCGCCCGGCCTTTTCGTTTCGCGGCGCTTCCCGCCATGAACTGACAGGCGATCATGCTTTCCCCGCATGACCCCGCCATCGCAACCACGCAACGGCTGCCCTATATGCCGCCCATGTCAGACACGTCCTCGCCGATCATCTCGGTCTCCGGCCTCTCGAAGACCTACGCCAGCGGCTTCAGCGCGCTGAAAGCGGTCGACCTCGCGATCAGGCGGGGCGAGATTTTCGCCCTGCTCGGCCCCAACGGCGCCGGCAAGACCACGCTGATCAGCATTATCTGCGGCCTCGTCCGGCCGAGCACCGGCACGGTCACGGCCGATGGCCACGACATCCTCACGGACTATCGCGCCGCCCGCGCGGCCATCGGCCTCGTCCCGCAGGAATTGACCACCGACGCCTTCGAGACGGTGTGGTCGACCGTGAATTTCAGCCGCGGGCTCTTCGGCAAGCCGCGCGACCCCGCCCTGATCGAGCGCATCCTGAAAGACCTCTCGCTGTGGGAGAAGAAGGACAGCCAGATCCGCATGCTCTCGGGCGGCATGAAGCGGCGCGTCATGATCGCCAAGGCACTCTCGCACGAGCCGCGCATCCTCTTCCTCGACGAGCCCACCGCCGGCGTCGATGTCGAGCTCCGGCAGGACATGTGGCGGATGGTGCGGCGGCTGCGTGACGAGGGCGTCACCATCATCCTGACGACGCATTACATAGAGGAAGCCGAGGAGATGGCCGACCGCGTCGGCGTCATCTCCAAGGGCGAGATCATCCTGGTCGAGGAGAAGGCCGAGCTGATGCGCAAGCTCGGCAAGAAGCAGCTTTCGCTCCAGCTCCAGCAGCCGATCGCGGCCGTGCCGGAAACACTCGCGAGCTTCGACCTCAGGCTCTCCGCCGCAGGCGACGAGATCGTCTACACCTACGATACCCAGGCCGAGCGCACCGGCATCACCACCTTGCTGCAAGGCCTCGCCGAGGCCGGCATCCGCTTCCGCGACCTCAGCACCAGCCAGAGCTCGCTCGAGGACATCTTCGTCAGCCTGGTCAAGGAGCGCCGCTGATGACCGGCTTGAACTTCCACGCCATCGCCGCGATCTATCGCTTCGAGATGGCCCGCACCTGGCGCACCCCGCTCCAGAGCATCGTCTCGCCCGTGCTCTCGACCTCGCTCTATTTCATCGTCTTCGGCGGCGCGATCGGCTCGCGCATGCAGTCGGTCGAGGGCGTGCCCTATGGCGCGTTCATCGTGCCCGGCCTGATCATGCTCTCGCTCCTGACGCAGAGCATCGCCAACGCCTCCTTCGCGATCTATTTCCCGAAATTCACCGGCACGATCTACGAACTGCTCTCCGCCCCCGTCGCCTGGTGGGAGGCGGTGATCGCCTATGTCGGCGCGGCCGCGACCAAATCGATCCTGCTCGGCCTGATCATCCTGCTGACCGCCGCCTTCTTCGTGCCGCTCAGGATCGAGCATCCCGTGATGATGCTATTCTTCCTCGTGCTGACGGCGACGACTTTCAGCCTGTTCGGCTTCATCATCGGCATCTGGGCCGACGGCTTCGAGAAATTGCAGGTCATCCCGCTCTTGATCGTGACGCCGCTGGCCTTCCTCGGCGGCTCCTTCTACTCGATCTCGATGCTGCCGCCGTTCTGGCAGACGGTGACGCTGTTCAACCCCGTCGTCTACCTGATCAGCGGCTTCCGCTGGAGCTTCTACGGGCTCGCCGATGTCAGCCTGGGTGTCAGCCTCGGCATGACCCTGTTCTTCCTCGTGGCCTGCATCGCGACCGTCGGCTGGATCTTCAAGACGGGCTACCGACTCAAGAACTGAGCCGGCAGTTCCGCCACGCGCTCCGTCAGCTGCTGGAGCGGGTCGCCTGCCAGTCCAGCTTGGCGCCGGCCGCCTCGCTGCTGCCGGTCATGCGGTCGTTGTCGACGCGCCCGGTATAGCTGCGCCCGCCGGCCATGAAGCTGATCTCGCCGCCCTTCATGCGCGCGTCCGAGATCGGCTGCGCCTTGCCGGCAACCGTCAGCGTCCCCGAGAGCTTCTGAAAACTCTGCGCCAGCTTCAGCTCGCCATCGCCGAGCCGCCACGTGCCCGCGACCTTGGCCGGGACGACCCAATGATAGGCCCGGCAATAGCTCGAGCAGTTATCGGCGACGACCGCGGTCTCGTCCGGCTCCCAGTCATCCATCATGAAGGTGTTGGAGACGACGCGAGTACCCGGCTTCATGTTGAGGATCGTCGGCCGCAGCTTGAGATTGAGCTCCGGCAGCAGGAACAGCGTCAGCACCGTCGCGTCGGAGAAATTCGTCTCGAAGATGTCGCCCTCGACGAAGCGCGCCTTGTCGGTCACGCCCTCGGCCTCCGCCGTGCGCTTCGACAGCGTCACGAGGTCCGGATTGTACTCGATGCCGAGCGCACGCACGCCGCGCTTAGCGGCCGAGATGACGGTGCGCCCGTCGCCCGAGCCGAGATCGATCAGGTAATCGTCCTTCGTCAGCTTGGCCATCTGGAACATACGATCGATCAGGACCTGCTGGGTCGGCACCCAGACGACATCCTTGCCGGGCTGGCCGGAGCGCGGCACATAGTCGGGGACCGCGCTCGGGTCCTTCGTCGCCTGGACGGGCTGGGCCTGGACGGCGAGCGGCGCCAGCAGGCCGATGGCGCAAGCGGCAGTGAGGATGCGAACGATCTTCATCATGTCTCTCCTGTCGAACGGTCGTTACTTGAGCGGGGCAGGTGCGGCATCTGCGGGCAAGGCGGTCTCGGGCTCCCGGCGGCGGAACAGCAGCAGCGGCAGGCCCGCCAGCACCACGGCGAGGCCGACGAGCGCGCCCTTGCCGGTATAGGCGAGGCTCGCATGCAGCATGTAGGCGCAAGCCAGGCAGAACAGGATCGGCGTCAGCGGATAGAGCGGCACCTTGAAGGGCAGCGTCCGCCCGGGCTCGCGCCAGCGCAGGATCGGGAGCGCGAGCCCCACCAGCAGCAGGAAGGCCCAGAACACCGGCGCGCTGTAATCGACCATCGCCTGGAAGCCGTCGCGGCTCGCTGCGCCAAGCCCGACCAGCAGCAGGGCGACCGCGCCTTGCAGCAGGAGGCCGTTGGCCGGCGCCCGCCCGCGCTCGTCCCATTCGCCGACGCGCGGCAGCAGCGTGAGGTCCCGCGCCATCGCGAAATAGACGCGCGCGCCGGTGAAGATCGTGGCGTTCAGGGTCGAGAGCGCGGCAACGACGATCGCGAGGCTGACGATCAGCGCGCCCGGCTCGCCCGCGACCCGCCGCATCATGTCGGCGGCAACGGCCTCCGAACGGCGCAACCCGTCGAGACCGAGGATCGCGAGCAGCGCCAGATTGGCGAGAACATAGATGGCGATCAGGATCAGCGTGCCGATCGTCAGCACCTTCACCATGTTGCGGGCGGGGTCCTTCAATTCGCCCGAGAGATAGGCAGCTTCCGACCAACCGCCATAGGTCAGCAGCACGAAGACCATGGCGAGCCCGATCGCGGCCGACGCCGGCGCGGGCGCAGCCGCCTGCGGCGGCGCCTCCCCGCCTCCGAACAGCCCGAGCAGGATGATCGCCCCGAGCGCGCCGACCTCGACGAAGGTCATGACGATCTGCATCCTCTTGCTCTGCGTCGTGCCGATGACGTTGAGCGCGGTCAGCGCGACGATGGAGAGCGCCGCATAGATCGCCGGTCCCATCGGCCCGATCGGCGCGATCTGCGCCGCGTAATCGCCAAGCACGAAGGCGACGGCCGCGATCGCGCCGGTCTGGATCACCGTCCCGCGCGCCCAGCCGAACAGCATCGCGACCGGCCGGCCATAGGCCCGGGTCAGGAAATGATACTCGCCGCCGGCATGGGGATGGGCGGCGGCGAGCTCGGCATAGCAGAGCGCACCGATCAGCGTGATGATGCCGCCCGCGACCCAGACGCCGATGAAGGCGGCTTCACTGCCGACATTGGCCGCGACGATCGCCGGTGTCTTGAAGATGCCGATACCGACGACGATGCCGACCATGATCGTCACGGCATCGAAAACGGACAGGGTCGGCTGCGGCTCGGCCTTCGCAGCTGCGGGCATTCAGTCCCCCTCGGCTGGCATGGAGTCGTACGACGGAAGTCGGATCGGAGAATGCGGCGGGAATGGCGGTTGTTCCGCTCACAAACCGGTCGGCAATGCTCACGGAACCGTGAGCAGGGCGTGATTGCGCGTGTTGCCCGGCGCGCAAGCCGAGAATGATTGACTTCCCCCGCCTCATCCTGTCTTCACACCGGCCATGACCGATCTTTCGACCCTTCAGGCCCCGGTGGCCGAGGCGCCGCATGCGCGCCGGCGCACCTTCGCCATCATCTCGCACCCGGACGCGGGCAAGACGACGCTGACCGAGAAGCTGCTCTATTTCGGCGGCGCCATTCAGCTCGCCGGTGAAGTCCGCGCCAAGCAGGGCCGCCGCCAGACCTCGTCGGACTGGATGAAGATCGAGCGCCAGCGCGGCATCTCGGTCGTCACCTCGGTGATGACCTTCGAATATGGCGGGCACGTCTTCAACCTGCTGGATACGCCCGGCCACGAAGACTTCTCGGAAGACACCTATCGCACGCTGACCGCCGTCGACGCCGCCGTCATGGTGATCGACGCCGCGAAGGGCATCGAGGACCGCACCAAGAAGCTGTTCGAGGTCTGCCGGCTCCGCGACATCCCGATCGTCACCTTCATCAACAAGGTCGACCGCGAGACGCGCGATCCCTTCGACCTGATCAACGAGATCGAGACGACGCTGGCGCTCGACGTCGCGCCGATGACCTGGCCGGTCGGCCGCGGCCGCGAATTCGTCGGCACCTACGACCTCAAGGCCAATACCTTCCGCCGCAACCAGAAGGGCGACGAGCGCGCCGAGGACCGCCAGGTCTCCGGCTGGGACGACCCGCTCTTCGACGAATTGCTGCCGCATGGCGCCGCCGAGACCTGGCGCGAGGAGGTCTTCCTCGCTGCCGAAGGCCTGAAGCCCTTCGACCTCCAGGCTTTCCGCGAGGGCCATCTCACGCCGCTCTATTTCGGCGCGGCCTTGCGCGACTACGGCGTGCGCGACCTGATCGATGCGCTGGGCGCCTATGCCCCGAGCCCGCGCGCCCAACTCGCCGACAAGCGCCCGATCGAGGCGGACGAGCCGAAGATGACCGGCTTCGTCTTCAAGATCCAGGCGAACATGGACCCGAACCATCGCGACCGCATCGCCTTCATGCGCATCTGCTCGGGCAAGCTGACCCGCGGCATGAAGGCCAAGCTCGTCCGCACCGGCAAGCCGATGCCGCTCAACGCGCCGCAATTCTTCTTCGCCCGCGACCGCTCGATCGCCGAGGAAGCCTTCGCCGGCGACATCGTCGGCCTGCCGAACCACGGCACCCTGCGCATCGGCGACACGCTGACCGAGGGCGAGGACATCGTCTTCAAGGGCGTGCCGAGCTTCGCCCCGGAAATCCTGCGCCGCGTCAAGCTCAAGGACGCGATGAAGGCCAAGAAGCTGCGCGAGGCCCTCCAACAGATGGCCGAGGAAGGCGTCGTCCAGCTCTTCCTGCCGCATGACGGCGCCCCCGCCATCGTCGGCGTCGTCGGCGCCCTCCAGCTCGACGTGCTCAAGGAGCGCATGGACGCGGAATATTCGCTCCCCGTCGATTTCGAGCCCTGCCAGTTCTCGATCGCCCGCTGGGTCTCCGCGGACGACAAGGTCGCGCTGGCAAAATTCGTCGGGCTCAAGCCCTCGGCCATGGCGGACGATCTCGACGGCGACCCGGTCTTCATGGCGTCCAGCCAGTTCACGCTGAAATACGATGCCGAGCGCGCGCCCGACATCACCTTCTCGGATGTGAAGGACTACCAGAAGGTCACGAAGGCCTGAGCGAAGGCTCCACCGTCATTCTCGGGCGAAGCATCGCGTCGACCCGGGAATCTCAGGCAGGAGAAGGCACCGGAGCCGTCGTGTCATGAGATGCTCGGATCAAGCCCGAGCATGACCCGCCTTATCCCTCCCCCGCGAAACCCAGCGGGATCGCCGAGGTCGATTTCAGCTCCTCCATCGCGAACATCGAGGTCACATCGCTGAGATCGATGCGCGAGATCAGCTTCTTGTAGAGCGCGTCATAGGCGGCGATATCGGAGACGCAGGCCTTGAGCAGGTAGTCGATCTCCCCGCTCATCCGGTAGAAATCGACGATCTCCGGCAGGTCCTGCACCGCCTGATGAAAGCGCTCCAGCCACTCCATCGAATGGCGCGCCGTCTTGACCGCGATGAAGACGGTGACGCCGGCCTTGAGCTTGGTGCGATCGAGCAGGGCGACGCGGCGCTTGATATAGCCGCCCTCCTCCAGCTTCTGCACCCGCCGCCAGCAGGGCGAGGACGATAGCCCCACCGCCTCGGCGAGTTCGGCAAGCGGCAGGCTCGCATCCTCCTGCAGGCGCGCCAGGATACGCAGGTCGAAAGCATCGAGCTTGGCCATGGCCTCTCGCTGAAAACAGAATCAACTTCCTTCCAGAGGAATGAAGCGAAGAAGAATCTCCACATATCATCGCATAAGGGGTATCACTTTCCAATTGGGGATGAAAATTCTCCAACTCCGCAAACCGCTGCCCCCATTCGCGCCCTATCATTTCCCAAGTGATCCAGAGGGGAACGGCATGCAGGGTTTTCTCAGCGAAGAGCGGCGTGGGGCCGTGCTGCGCAATCTGCGGACCGATGCCGGCACGATGACGCGCGATTACCTGAGCGCTGCCCGCGCGGTGCTACAGGAACTCGTCGCCATGCCCGACCTGATCCAGCACCTGCCGCTGGAGCGCAAGGCCGGCTGCTACAGCCGCAACCTGCTCGCCGGTGACGAGAACGTCAGCGTCTGGGCGATCGTCTGGGGCGAAGGCTCGATGACCTCGATCCACGACCATCATTGTTCCTGCTGCTTCAGCGTCGTCTCCGGCACCGTCACCGAGACCTGGTATCGCGCCATCGACGCCAATCGCGCCGTGCAGACCGAGGAACAGGAGCGCAAGCCGGGCTACGTCGCCTGCATGCTGCCCTCGGGCCCTAACATCCATCGCATGCGCAATTTCGGGCCGGGCGAGGCGATCTCGATCCATATCTATGGCTTCGATCACGAGGTGCACGCTTCCTCGATCGAGACCGAATACACCGCCGTCAGCGGCTGATCTCTTCGCGCCAGGCATTTTATCCCCGGCACCGCGGCAGCGGCGATGATGCCCTCCTTCTCGGGAGGGCATTTTCATGTCGATGCGCGCCATCGGAACCTGGATCGGTATCGACCACGCCCCCGAGCCGGGCCTGGCGGTCACCCGCGAGCGCCTGCTGCGCCTCGCACCCTCCGCCAATACCACGATCATCGCCGGCATCGCCGAACGCTTCGATGAGCTGGCCGATGACCACGCCATCGCGACACCGCGGCGCATCTGCCATTTCCTGGCGCAGGCCGCCCATGAAACCGACGGGTTCCGCACGCTCGAGGAATATGGCGGCCCCGCCTATTTCATCCGCTACGAAGGCCGCCGCGATCTCGGCAACCTCCAGGCCGGCGACGGCATTCGCTATCACGGCCGCGGCATCTTCCAGCTGACCGGCCGCTCGAATTACGGCCGCTTCGGACAACTTATCGGCATCGACCTGGAGGCGCAGCCGGAGCGGGCAAAGGAGCCTGAAACCTCGCTGCGCGTCGCTTTCGCTTATTGGACCGAACGCGCCATCAATGCTGCGGCCGATGCCGACGACATCGAGCGCGTGACCAAGCTGATCAACGGCGGTCGCAACGGGCTGGCCGAACGCAGGCGCTATCTGGAGAAGGCCAAGGGAATCTGGTTCTGAGAAACGTCCGTTCCCGCAGAATGAGCGAAACGGCGCCTCGTCAGAACGCTCTCCCGGAAAAGTTCCATGAGAAGCGGGAATGCTTGCTGCATGCGGCAAGCAAGCGCTTCACCTTGCGAGACGGGCCGCACCGCCCCATCATCGAATCATGACGACGCCTGCCGATATCCGGACCGACCATCGCCCGCCGCTCTGGGCGGCACTCGCCATAGCGATCCTACCGGTCGTGGCCGCCTCGATCGCCGGCAGCACTGTTACCGTCCCGCAGATTCCAACCTGGTATGCCGGGCTCGCCAAGCCGCCCTTCAACCCGCCGAACTGGATCTTCGCGCCGGTCTGGACCACGCTCTTCGCGTTGATGGCGTTGGGCGTTTTTCGCATCCTGCGCCTGCCAGTGGGCATCCCCGGCCGCCGGCGCGCGCTGCTGGTCTATCACCTGCAGCTTCTCTTCAATATCGGCTGGTCCTTCGCCTTCTTCGGCGCCAACAGCCCGGTCGCAGGCCTTGCGGTCATCCTGCCGCTGCTGGTCCTGATCGCAGCGACGATCGCAGCCTTCCGGCCGCTCGACCGGCTAGCCTCCAACCTGTTCTGGCCCTATCTCGCCTGGGTCGGCTTCGCGACGCTGCTCAACGCCTCGATCTGGTGGCTGAACCGCTAGCCGATCGAACGCTCGATCACCTTCAGCACGGTCGTCCGCAATTCCGCAATGGTGAAAGGCTTGGCCATCACCTCGGCGACGATCGACTCAAGGCTCTTGGCACGCTCGCGCTGCTCGGCATAGCCGGTCATCAGCATGATCGTCAGCTCCGGGAACTGCTGCTTGGCCGCGAGCGCCAGCGCGATCCCGTCCATCAGCGGCATGCGGATATCGGTCAGCAGCAGGTCGAAGCGGCCCTGCTCGGCTTCGAGGATATCGAGCGCCTCGGCGCCGTCGGATGCGGTCAGGCAGCTATGTCCGTCGAGGCCAAGGCCGCGCGCGACCAGCGTGCGCAGCGGCTCCTCGTCATCGACGACCAGAATACGCGACATGGATACTCCTCAGATGCCGGGCAGGCCGGCCTGATCATCGGTCTCGACCACGCCGACGAAGGGCAGCTGCCGATAGGAATGGGCCACGTCCATGCCGTAGCCGACCACGAAATAATCCGGGCATTCGAAGCCGACATAATCCGCCTGGATATTGACCGCCCGCTTATGCGGCTTCTCCAGCAGAACGGCGGTCGAGACCTTCCCGGCGCCGCGCGCCGCCAGCAGGTCCTTGGCGAAGGCCAGCGTCCGGCCGGATTCGAGGATGTCGTCGACCAAGAGCACGTCGCGGCCGCGCACCTCGCTCTGGACGTCGCGCAGGATCTCGACCTGGCCCGAGGAGGTCGTGCCGGCACGGTAGCTCGACAGGTGGACGAATTCGACCTGCGGTGAAAGCCCGGTGCGGTGCATCGCGCGGATCAGATCGGCGGCGAACATGAAGGAGCCCTTCAGGACGGCGACGACGAGCAGGTCCTTCGGGTTGCTGGCCGCGATGGCCTGCGCCATCTCCTCGTTGCGCCGCGCGATCGCCGCTTCGTCGTAGAGAACCCTGATGCGCCGTTCCGGCATGATGACTCCGTTTCGATATCCGGCCGTACCCCGCCCCGCGCGACGCTGATGCGCCAGCGAGCCGGTACGGCCCATGTTTGTGAACGCCGCCCGGTTCGGAGCCGGGCTGAGCGACAGACCCTCGTCCTAGCAGCCTCAGTGCTTGCTGGCGAGATTGGCCGCAGTCTCGGCGGAGGTGAAGCGCACCCTGACCGACTGCCCCTGCTCCGGTGGCGAAGCCAGACGCGCCCGGAAGCGGACGAGTTCGGCGGGTTCGAGGCTCGCGCGCGGCGGCTCGGTCGTCCAGGTGTAGAGCGTTGCGCCGCCGGCATCCTTGACCGCGACCTCGATCAGCGGCACCGCCGTCTTGCTCTTGGTGATGTTGGTGACATCGCCCTCGACGACGAGGAAACGATTCTGACCGTCGGCGACAACGCCGCTCTCGATCGAGCTGAGGCTGAGGCCCCGGACATTCACGGGCATGCCGATCTTCTCGAACAGGCCGGCCAATTGCGGCGCAGCGCGGACGACCACCTGGCGTTGCCAGACGACGATGCCGAGCAGGGCAAGGCCCGCGAGCGCCGCCGCCATCGGCAGCCCCACTCCGCCCCGGCGCAGGAACGCGCCCGCCGCCTTGCCCGGCTTGACCGGGCGCTTGCCCCGGCGCTTCGGCACGGCAGCCACCGGCGCCTCGACGACCGGAGGCTCCTCGGAAACATCCTGCACGCCGGCCTCGGCGGTCAGCGCGCTGATTTCGGCGTCTATCGCGGCGGCGCGCTCCAGCTCCTCGGCGAGCAGCGCCTGGGTCTCGGCCTCGCTGGGCGGCTCGGGGAAGGCGCTCGGTTCGACATGCCAGGACGTCTTGCAGCTGGCGCATCGCACCTTGCGCCCCTCCGGCCCCAGTTTGGCCGCGTCGAGTTCATATTGGCTCGCGCAGGATGGGCAGACGATCAGCATGGGTGCGAGCCAACTCCTTCTAGACTGTTGCCGCAAGCGCTTCGGCACGGCAGCGAAGCGCTACGCCACAGCAGCAATTGCGCGCGTCTCCATTGGCGCGATTTATGGTTAACGCCTCGTGAAGAATCTTCGGCGCAGATTGCCCGCGTCACGGTCTTTCCGCGCGCGTCGGCTTGCGGTGTAGGATCGTCCGCGGATTCGCAAGAGATCGGTTCAACGAGGAAGACCGCTTGGTTCGGTTCGAGAATGTCGGCCTGCGATACGGCATGGGCCCGGAGGTGCTGAAGGACATCAACTTCAGCATCGAGCCGCGCTCGTTCCAGTATCTCACCGGTCCCTCCGGGGCCGGCAAGACGACGCTGATGCGCCTCATCCTGATGGCGCTGAAGCCGACGCGCGGGCTGGTCAACCTGTTCGGGCAGGACGTCTCGCGCCTTGAGCCCGATACGCTCACCGCCTTCCGCCGCCGGATGGGCGTGGTCTTCCAGGATTTCCGCCTGCTCGACCATCTCACGGTCTACGAGAACGTCGCGCTGCCGCTGCGCGTTCTCGGCAAGGAGGAGGCCAGCTACCGCGCCGAGGTCGTAGAACTGCTGCGCTGGGTCGGGCTTGGCGAGCGCATGCATGCCGTGCCGCCGGTGCTGTCCGGCGGTGAGAAGCAGCGCGCGGCGATCGCCCGCGCCCTGATCAGCCGGCCCGAGCTGCTCCTCGCCGATGAGCCGACGGGCAATGTCGATCCGGGGCTTGGCCGGCGCCTGCTGCGCCTGTTCATGGAGCTACAATCGCTCGGCACCGCCGTCATCATCGCGACGCACGACCTCAACCTGATGGATATCTACGACGCACCGCGCCTCGTGCTGGCCGACGGACATCTCCATGTCGATGCCTGAGGCCAGCGACCGGGAGCCCGGACGGACCGAGCGCGGCCTGCCGCCCAATCTCCGGCGCGACCAGCCGCTCGTCCCCGTGGACAACGTCGCCGGCCGTGCCCTGATGGCCGTGATCGCGATCCTGACCTTCCTCGCCTCGCTCAGCGCGGGCGCAGCCGTCCTTGCGGCGCGCGCCTCCGATCAATGGCGCGGCGCCATCTCCAACGAGATGACCATCCAGGTCCGCCCCGATTCGCATCGCAAGATCGATGACGACGTGGCCCGTGCCGTCATGCTCGCGAGCGGCCTGAAGGAGGTCGAGAGCGTGCGCGCCGTGCCGAAGGCCGAGTCCGACAAGCTGCTCGAACCTTGGCTCGGCACGGGGCTCGATCTCGTCGAATTGCCGGTGCCGCGCCTGATCGTGCTCAAGCTCAGGTCCGAGGCTGGCTCCGATCTCGCCGGATTCGGCGCGACGCTGCGCCGCGAAATACCGACCGCGTCGCTCGACGACCACCGGCTCTGGGTCCGGCGCCTCTCCGCCATGGCGGGCACCATCATCGCCTCCGGCTTCGCGATCGTGCTGCTGGTCCTGACGGCGGCGGCGCTCGCCGTCGCCTTCGCCACCCGCGGGGCCATGGCCGGCAGCCGCGACAGCGTCGAAGTCCTGCATTTCGTCGGGGCCAATGACGATTTCATCGCGCGCGAATTCCAGAGCCGCTTCATCCGGCTCGGCCTTCGCGGCGGCCTGTTCGGAGGCCTCGCAGCCATCGCCACGATCGCCGTGCTCGGCTTCCTCGCCTCGCGCTGGAGCGCGACGCCCGAGGCCGAGCAGTTGCAGGCCCTGTTCGGCGCTTTCGAGATCGGCTGGACGGGCTATGGCGCGGTCATCCTCGTCGCGCTCGTCGTCGCCGTGATCGCCGGCCTCGTTTCCCGCTTCACCGTGCGCCGCTACCTGAGGATGCTGGCATGAGCATCGCAGGGGTCGCACGACGTCAACCAAGCCTTAACCCTTGCGGCACGGCCGGACGTAGGTCCGCCGCCGTTATGCCCGATTGGCGCGCTAGGACGGCGGCGTCATGGCCATGATCGGCAGCACAGACGACCATCTCACGATGGCACGGTCTAATTCCGCGCCCCGGAGCGGCAAGCCTGCCCGGTCGATCTCGCTGCGCCGCATCCTGGGGCTCACGACGGCCGCCCTCGCTGGTGCCGGCCTTCTGCTCCTGGGCATCGGCTATGCCCGTTTCGCCGGCATGATCGACGCGCGCGAGCCGGCCAGCACGCCACGCACCGATGCGATCGTCGTCGTCACCGGCGGCGCCCAGCGCGTCGGCGACGCCATGGGCCTGCTCGGGGCCGAGCGTGGGCGGCGGCTCCTGATCAGCGGCGTCAACGAGAAGACCGGCCGCGAGGAACTCGCCAAGCTGAACCCCGCCTCGCGCGACCTGCTCGCTTGCTGCGTCGACCTCGACTATCGCGCCCGCAACACCATCGGCAACGCGATCGAGGCCCGCCGCTGGCTCCGCCGCCACGGCTTCCGGTCGCTGCTGGTCGTGACCTCGAACTACCACATGCCGCGCACGCTCGCCGAATTCGCGCATGCGATGCCGGGCATCGAGCTCGTCGCCCATCCGGTCGTGACCGAGCATATCGACACGGCCGGCTGGTGGAGCCGTTGGTCCACCATCAAGGTCCTCGTGCCGGAATACGCGAAGTACCTCGTCGCGCGCCTGCGCAGCCTCGTCGAGAGCGACCCGGAAACCTCGCGCCTCTCGGTGATCATCGGCGGCCGCAAGCCGGTTTCGCCGAAACCGGCCGATGCGCTCGGGCCGGCCGCCGAAAAGCGGACGCGCCTTCCGGGCGAGCATCGTCACGAAGGTTGATGGCGAAAAACCAAGGCAATGCTTGACCGGGACAGCATCTCGGGCTCATTGCGCAGCATGCTCGTCCTGCGCTCTCTCCTCTTCAACATCCTGTTCTATGCCAATCTCATCCTCTGGCTGATCTTCGCAGTCCTGCCCGCGCTCCTCCTGCCCAAGCAGGCGCTGCTGGCGGTCGCGATCGGCTGGTCGCACTCGTCGCTCTGGCTGATGCGGGTCATCGCCGGCACGCGCTACGAGGTCACAGGCACCGAGAACATTCCGCAGGGCGGCCTGATGGTCGGTGCCAAGCACCAGTCCTTCCTCGAGACCTTCGCGCTGGTCACGATCTTCCGGAACCCGGTCTTCATCCTGAAGCGCGAGCTGACCTGGATCCCGGTCTTCGGCTGGGCCCTGACCAAGATGCGGATGATTCCGGTCAATCGCGGTGCCCGTGCCCGCGCGCTGTCCGATGTCACGCGCCGCGCCAAGATCGAGCTCGGCCAGAACGGCCGCCAGCTCCTGATCTTCCCGGAAGGCACCCGCCGCGCGCCCGGCGCCCCGCCCGCCTACAAGTTCGGCGCCGCTCATCTCTATGCCGAGCTCGGCGTGCCCTGCGTCCCGGTTGCGCTGAACACCGGCCTCTACTGGCCTCGCCGCAAGTTCCTGCGCCGCCCCGGCACCGTCCGGATCGAGATCCTGCCGGCGATCGAGCCGGGGCTCGACAAGGTCGCGTTCCAGGCCATCCTGCAGGAACAAATCGAGACGGCGAGCGACCGGCTCCTGGCCCAGGGCCGCGCCGAACTCGCCGCGCGCGGCATGGACCCGCTCGCCAACTCCTGACACACCCTGACAGCAGCAGAGCCGGAAAGCGCCGACCCCATCGCCGGCAGCGCTTGACTTATCCCCATATCGTTCCCATTTTGTTCCTATCACAGGAGGAACGGATATGGCCGCTCTCGCCTATCGCTACACCCCCGATCTCTTCGACGAGGCCCCAGTCGCCCGCGAAATGCCGTTGCGCAGCACCGCCGCTCTCAGCGAGCGCCGCTTCACGGCCTGGCGCGGCCGCTCCGGCCGGCGCTATGTCGCCTCGGTCTTCTCGATCGACGACACGCATGCCCTGAGCTTCACCGACGCGGTGCTCCTCGCGATCTCCGCCGATCGGCGCGTCATTGCCGCCCGCGATTCCGGCCCCTTCGGCATCGAGGCTGCGCTCGGCCGCTGGCAGCGCGCGATCATGGCCGCAGGCGCCTGCGAGATTCATGTCCATCTGCTCGCCGAGGACGGGATGAGCCGCCGCGCCGCCTTGCTCGACCTGATGCCGGAAGCAAGTCCAGAGGGCTGATCAGCCCGCCAATGGCGGATGGGGCGCACCGAGCCCCGGCGCCAGTTGCTGCGCGAGTTCCGCCAGCACGGGATCGAAGATGCCCATCTTGCGCAGATGCTCATGTGTCTGCAGCACATAGTCCGGGTTCTCGCCGGACTGGCCCCTGCCTTCCCGAACCAGCTTGAGCAACTGTTCCGGCGGCAGCTTGCCGGCATATTGTAGGTGCTTGCGGTCGGCGACATAGACGATGCCGCGCACCTGCCGGCCATCCTCCAGCTTCAGCGGCACATGACGCTCGAGATAGACCGCCGTCGCCTGCTCCCGTGACCGCAGATAATCCACCGTCTCCTGCGCCTGCCCGGCCACGACGCGGAAGGCGAGGCCGCGGCAGACGCCGCCGCGATCCAGCCCCAGCACCAGCCCCGGCCGCTCCGGCGTGCCGCGATGGACATGCGAGAACACGCAAAGGGAGCGGTGATAGCCGTGAAGGCGCGCCTGCACGCTTTCCTCGAAGGCGAAGCCCGGCCGCCAGATCAGCGAGCCATAGCCGAAGACCCAGAGATCGGTTGCGCCGAATTCGGTCGTCATCCTCGTCCCATAATTTGGCCGCGCCGGCCTGCTTGCTTGAGCATCAGGCCGAAAAGCGGTACCCGCCTTTCGAGCAAATCCGGTGCCACGACAACGCGATAGACCGTCCGCGACAGCAATCCGGGCGATCTAGCGATCCGCCCGCCCCTGCGCAAGGAATGCCTGCCGCATGACCGATACTCTTCCGACGCGCCGCCGCAGCCGTTTCTGGCTCTACGGCCCTTTCATGCTGCTGGTCGTCCTCGCTGCCGCCTGGTCTGCCTTCTGGTTCTATGCGCGCGGCCGCGTAGCGGCCGAGATCGACCTCGCGCTGGCCCGTGAGGTCGAGCGCGGTCGCACCTGGACCTGTACCGACCGCTCCGTCGGCGGCTTCCCCTTCCGCATCGAATTGCGCTGCAATGCGCTATCCCTGACCTCGACCCGCTGGGGTGATGCGGTCCGCATCGAGACCGGCCCCTCCGTCGCTGTCGCTCAGGTCTATTCGCCCGGCCTTGTCATCTTCGAGGTATCCGGCCCGGCCAAGGCGACCTTGCCCGAAGGCCGCGTGCTCGACCTCAACTGGAAGAATCTCGATGCCAGCCTCGCCTGGCGCAGCCCGGAGCGCTTCGCGCTCGTCGCCAGCGAGCCGCGCGGCGTGCTGACCACGCCCGGCCTCGCCACCGAGACCTGGGGTGCGGCCACCCTTGAAGCGCATCTGCGCCGCAACCCGACGCGCCCCGCCACCGATCAGGCCGTCGACATCGCCATCTCCGCCAAGGGCACGATCCTGCCGCCGATCGATGGCCTGCTCGGCAACACGGAAGCCGGCGAGATCGACCTGCAGGCGACGCTTACCCAGGCCGAGAGCTTCCGCAAGGGCTTCAATCCCGACACTCTCGAAAGCTGGCGCACTGCCAACGGCACCTTCGAATTGACCCGCCTCGTCTCGACCAAGGGCAAGGCCCGCGTCGATGGCAGCGGTCAATTGGTCCTCGATCCGCTGCATCGCGTCGCCGGCGATCTCCAGCTGGCGGCAGCCGGCATCGAGCAGATCGGCGGCCTGCGCATCGGCAATCTCCTGGGTGGCCTCGGCGGCTTCCTCGGCGGGCGCGGCGGCAACAATGCCGGCGCGACGCCCGGCCTCACCACCTTGCCGCCGGTCTCGCTGCGCGAGGGCCGGGTCTTCATCGGCCCGTTCCGCCTGCCGCTCCAGCCGCTGCCGCCACTGTATTGAAAGCAAAAGAAAAGGGGCGCCTCGCGGCGCCCCTTCAAACTCTCGGTAGTGAAAATCCGTCACGCCGCCGGCAGCGCGGCGCGCGGCGCCTCGATGCGGGTGATCGCCTTCTTCACGGCCTCCTGCACCTTCTCGAAGGCACGGACCTCGATCTGGCGCACGCGCTCGCGCGACACGCCGAACTCCTCGGAGAGCTGCTCCAGGGTGATCGGATCCTCGGCCAGGCGACGCGCCTCGAAGATGCGCCGCTCGCGCGGATTGAGCACCTCCAGCGCCTCGCGCAGCGCCGAGTGGCGGTTATCCGCCTCCTCGGAATCGGCGAGACGGCGCTCCTGGCTTTCCGAATCGTCGACCAGCCAATCCTGCCACTCGCCCTCGCCGTCCTCGCGCAGCGGCGTGTTCAGCGACGCGTCGCCGCCGAGGCGGCGGTTCATGTCGACCACGTCCTGCTCGTTGACGCCGAGCTTGGTCGCGATCTGCTGGACCTGGTCGGGGCGCAGATCGCCCTCGCCCAGCGCCGAGATCTTGCTCTTGGCCTTGCGCAGGTTGAAGAACAGCTTCTTCTGGTTCGCGGTGGTGCCCATCTTCACCAGCGACCACGAGCGCAGGATGTATTCCTGGATCGAGGCCTTGATCCACCACATCGCATAGGTGGCGAGGCGGAAGCCCTTCTCGGGCTCGAAGCGCTTGACCGCCTGCATCAGGCCGACATTGCCTTCCGAGACGACTTCGCCGATCGGCAGGCCATAGCCGCGATAGCCCATGGCGATCTTGGCGACGAGGCGCAGATGCGAGGTCACGAGCTTGTGCGCCGCGTCGCGGTCGCCATGCTCGCGCCAGCGCTTGGCCAGCATGTACTCCTGGCTCGGTTCCAGCATCGGGAACTTGCGGATTTCATCGAGATAACGTGACAGCCCGCCTTCGGCGGACAGGACGGGCAGCGAAGCACTCGCCATGCTCGTTCTCCTCATCGAGGCCCCCGCTTGGCGGCAGGCCCTCCGCGCGATCAACCTTCGCGCAGGCTCCGGATTCGGCAAAACGATCCAACGCTGGAACCTGTCATCGGTTCGGTCGGAACGCTCGCTTGCGGCGCCCCCTTGGCCATCCGCATCCGAACAGCCCCAGTATATGCGAACTCACTCTGGCGGAAAGGTGGCAAAACCGCCCGGTTCGCTCACAGCCGCGCGAGCGCTGCTTGCAGATTCGCAAAATCCTCGGGCGGCTCGGACTCGAACAGCATCTCCTCGCCGCTCGCCGGATGCTCGAATCCGAGGATCGCCGCATGCAGCGCCTGCCGGCCGAGCGTGGCCAGCGCGGCTTGCGCATCCACGGGCAGACGGACCGCCTTGGTGGCGAAGCCCGAGCCATAGAGCTGGTCGCCGAGCAAGGGGTGGCCGATATGGCTCATATGCACGCGGATCTGGTGCGTCCGCCCCGTCTCCAGCCGGCATTCGATCAGGCTCGCCAGCGGTTCGGTCTCATCGAGACCCTTCAGCAGCGGCGGATAGCGTTCGAGCAGTTCGATATGGGTGATCGCCTCGCGCCCGCGCCCTTCCTTGACCACGGTCATCTTCTCGCGGTTGCGGGTCGAGCGCTCGATCGGCGCGTCGATCGTGCCCTCGCGCAGGCGCGGCACGCCCCAGGCGATGGCGAGATAGGCGCGCTGGAGCGGCCCGGTGCGGCCATGATCGGCGAACTGCTTGGCGAGCTTCTGATGCGCCCGGTCGTTCTTGGCGACGACGAGCAGCCCGCTGGTATCCTTGTCGAGTCGATGCACGATGCCCGGCCGCCTGACGCCGCCGATGCCGGAGAGGCTCTCGCCGCAATGGGCGATCAGCGCATTAACCAGCGTGCCGTCCTCATGGCCCCCGGCCGGATGGACGACGAGCCCCGCCGGCTTGTCGATCACGATCAGATGCTCGTCCTCGTAGACGACATCGAGCGGGATATCTTGCCCAACGGGATCGGCCGGCTTCGCCGCTGGCATCACGAGCGCAATGGTGTCGCCTTCGACCACCTTGCGGCTGCCATCGCTGAAGACGGCGCCGTTGAGGCTGACCCCGCCTTCCTTGATGACCTGCTGCAGGCGTGCGCGCGAAATCTCGCCGGCCAGAAGGGCGAGCGCCTTGTCCAGGCGTTGGCCGGCCTGCTCGGGGCCGACCGTCAGGGTAACAGTGGCGTTCGGATCGAGAATGGATGTCATCGCGCCGCTATAAGGCGCAAGCGGCTCGGCCGCACGCCTTTTCGCTCAACCGAACAGCCTGAAGCCGCTCTTCTTCGGCTCCGGCGGCGGTTCCTCCTCCGGCCCCGGGTCGTCGGGCGCATGCGAGACCGGGAAGATCACCGGCTTGGGCGACGCCGTCTCGCGCGGAGCGGGCTTGCTTTCGACCGGCTTGGCCTCGACAGGCTTCGGTTCAGCGGGCTTCGCGGGCTCGACGACCGCTTCCACCGGCTTCGGCTCGACAGCCGGTTTCGGCTCCTCCTTCGGAACCGGCGGCGCAGCGGCCACGGCAGGCTCCAGCTTGGGCTCTTCCTTCGGCACAGGTGGAGGCGGCGGAGGAGGAGGTGGCGGCGCAACGGCCGCAGGCTCGATCGTCGTAACGTTCTCCGCCTTCACTTCGATCAGCTTAGTCGAATCGTCGAGATCGGCCAGTACGTCGTCGACGGCCTGGGCCCGGTTTCCGAGCGTCGCCGGCGGCACGCTCCAGACGAAGGCATCAAGCCGGCCGGTGATCGGCGAGACCGGCATCCAATGGTCGGACACCAGCCCGTCGGCCACCCAGGCGGCGTCGCGCGGCGCCCGCGTCGCCCGCGCCAGCCATTCGCGCACGCGCCCGGCGGCGCCATGTTCGGCATCCTCCAGCTCGGCCATCAGCAGGCAGGCCCGCACCGAGGCGCCGCCCGCCAGCAGCGGCTTCAACGTCTCGCGCGCCTTCTGGAACTCGCGCGCCTGGATCGCGGCGCCGGCCAGTGCCAGAACGCTTTCCGGATCGGAGGGGCGCAGCTTCGTCAAGGTCGTCGCCCGGTTGAGACGGTCGAGCGCGCTGTCGCCCGGCCGCGCATCGAGATAGGCGGCGGCGATATCGGGATGCGGCGCATCCTTCCAGGCGGCTTCCAGCAGCTTCGACGCCTTGCGGACATCGCCGCGCTCGGCGAGCATCCGCCCGGCCAAGGCAGCAGCCGGCGTCAGGGCCGGCGCGAGCTTCACCGCTTCGAGGGCGGCGGCGAGCGCCTTCTCCGGTTCGTTATCCCGCGCCTGCAGGGCCTCGGCGGCCAGCAGCACAGCGCGCTGACGGCGCGCCTCGGCCTTGTCGGCGAGTCTCAGCGCCGCGCGGCGCTCGACGGCCGTGCGGGCCGCCGACCAGTCGCCGGCCTGCGTGTGGAAATCGAGCAGCGCATCATTGGCCCAGGCCAGCGAGGGCGAGCGGCGCACGGCATCGTCGGCGAAGGCGCGCGCAGCGGTGACGTCGCCGCGCCGCTTGGCCTCGACGAAGAGCCCGCGCAGACCCAGCACCCGCGTCTCGGATTTATCCAGCATCGCCTTGAAGGCAGCCTCGGCCTGCGCCCGGTCGCCGCTCAACTGCGCGGTCTGCGCCTCCAGGAGCAGGGTCAGCGGCTCCCCCGGCACGAAGCGGCGGGCCTCGCCGGTATAGCGCCCCGCCGCGACGGGATCGCCGGCGCC
Source organism: Allobosea sp. FW305-C-101 (assembly GCF_058783685.1). Taxonomy (NCBI): domain Bacteria; kingdom Pseudomonadati; phylum Pseudomonadota; class Alphaproteobacteria; order Hyphomicrobiales; family Alloboseaceae; genus Allobosea; species Allobosea sp. FW305-C-101. The sequence continues at coordinate 689,948 of NZ_JBYSYT010000002.1, forward strand.
GATCGCGACCATGCCGCGCGACACAGCCTCGAAGCCGCGCGCCCGGCGCCGCGCCCGCGAGGACAGACTGAAAGCCGAAGGCAAGCCGAAGACGAAGCGCAGCACTGCCCAGGCCAGCAGGACGAGGAAGGCGAGCGCGACGACGCCGATCGCCGCCAGCGCGACGCTGGTCTCGATCCGGTAGCCCTGCCAAAGCACGGAGACCTCGCCTGGCCGGTCGGCAAGCCAGACGGCGCCGAAGGCAAGGCAGGCGAAAACGGCGAGGTAGACGAGAACGCGAACCATGGACCTCTCAACCCTCCGTCAGCCGGCCACGCCGAGCGCCGCGACCGCATCCTGCGCGATTTTGGCGATCGCCGCATCCGCCGCGGCACGCTTCTGCAGATCGGCGCCGAATTCCGCACTGGCACGGCGCGCCGGCTCCGGCAACTGACCCCACAGGCTTGCTGCCTTGACGATGTCGCCGGCAGCGATGGCGCTTTCCAGCCGGATGGGCAGCGTCGCCGGATCGGTCGAGCCGCTGTCGCCGACCGGACGAACCGTCACGATGCGGCTTGTCAGGGCCAGCAACTTGTCCGTCCAGCTGTCGGAAACCGGCATCACCTCGCGCTGGAACGTCGCGCCATGCTTGCGGAAACCCGCCTGGAGCGCCTCGCGGGTCGGCGCCCCCGAAGTCGCAACCGCCGTCAGCGCGGCGAGATCGGCTTGCGCCACGCCGCTCTTTGCCAGCGCTGCGATATCACCGGCAAAGGGCCGTCCGCCGGCAAGCGCGCGCTGCACCCGCTCCGCGAGAACGATCCGCGCCGCTGCCATCGCTTCCGGACTTGCGTTCGATGCCGCCTTAGCCTGTGTCTCGACGCTGCCGAGCCGCCCCGCCATCTGGTCGAGGCGCTGACCCAAAGCGGCGGCGGCGGCCTCAGCCCGCTGAGCCTGCGCGCTGAAGGCGCTCGTATCCGGCGCCTGCGCATTGCCGAGCGAGGCGAGCTTCGCCGTGACGGCCTGAAGCTCGGAGCCGGCCTTCGTGGCCGCGTCCGACGCCGCAGCCGCCTTGCGGTCAGCCGCAGCCGCGCTCGCCTGCAAGGTTTCGACCCGGCTGCGCAATTCTGCGATCGCCTCGGCGCTTCCTGATGGAGCCGGCTTGGGCAGGACATAGGACGCCAGCGCACCGCCGATCACGCCACCGACGAGAGCGGCAGCAGCCACGGCGAGCCAGGGCGTGCGAGCAGAAGCTTCCCGGTCAGTGACCGGCCGCGTCGGCTCGACAGGCGGCGGCGAGAACTCCTGCGGCAGCGCCTCAGTCGGCGCGACCGCTTCAGGCGAAGGCTTCGCCTCATCCGCATTCTCGGCCGTTTCCGACGACACCACCTTCAGGTCAACGGTCGGTGGCGTACGCTGCAGGCTGCCACGCGGCTCCGGCCGGGCCGGATCGCCAAGGCGCTCGCGCGCCGAGACCTGCTGTAACGCCGCCAGCATCCCCGCTTCTTCAGGATGCTCCGCGACCAGAACCGTGCTGGCGCCAGCCGAGATCAGAGGCGAGGCGACATCGGCAGACAATGCGACATGGGTCAATTCGAGCGCCTCATCGCCTACGTTGGCGGCCTGTGCCAGCGCGATGAAGGTCCGCGCCCCGCGCGCCGAATAATGCAGCGCCGCGCCGCCACCGCCATGCCGCAACGCGGCCTGCATGTCCTCGGGCAGGACCGAGACCGGCTCGGCCGCGTAAGCAGTCCAGAGCGTCACCTCGTAGCCGGCCTCGCGCAGGCGGTCCGGCACATCCTCCTTGCGGTCGCGCCCGACGATCATCAGGAGCTTGGCGGGCGCCGGCAGCGTGCGCTTGATCAATTCGATCAGGTCGTTGCGATCGCCATCGGCGCTGCGGGTATCGTCCAGCCCGGCCTCGCGCACCTTCGCAGCGGTGCGACTTCCGACGGTGAAGACCGGCAGGTCGCGCCAGGTCGCGGGTCCATCGGCCAGCGCCGGCACGCCGTTGCCGCTGGTCAGCACGATCGCGTCGAACGCACCTTCGGGCGCCGCCTCCGACAGGCGGATCACCTCGAAAAGCGGTGCGACCACGGGCTCGAAACCGTGCTCGGCGATGGCACGCGCCGTCCGTTCGGCATCGGGGCGTGGTCGAAACACGAAAACGCGCATTCAAAGCTCCTGACGAGACAGGCAACGGGCACCGGACGATCCGCAAACGATGCAGCATTCCGCGTTCGGGCTGCATTGAGGCGGAACAATGATGCCGTGCATGCCGTCTCCCATTTTGTATCCGGGGCGAAGGCAGCACCCCGCCCCTTGGCCTTGCATCCTGCCCCGCACTATACGAAGGAATTGCCGGCGAGGAACTGCCGGACAAAGCCCTTCATCCCGTTCTTCCGTTGCACGAGGTTAATCGAGCGATCATGCGTGTCCTTGGGATCGAGACGACCTGCGACGAAACGGCGGCTGCGATCGTCTCCGTCGAGCGTTCCGGCGAAAGCAAGATCCTGTCGAACGAGGTGCTGAGTCAGATCGCCGCACATGCCGCCTATGGCGGTGTCGTGCCGGAGATCGCGGCCCGCGCCCATGTCGAGGCGATCGACCGCATCATCGCCCGCGCCTTCGCCAATGCCGACATGAAGCCCGGCGATATCGACGCCGTCGCGGCGGCAGCCGGCCCCGGCCTCGTCGGCGGCGTCATGGTCGGCCTCACCGCCGGCAAGGCGATCGCGCTCGCGACCGGCAAGCCCTTCATCGCCATCAACCATCTCGAAGCGCATGCGCTGACCGCGCGCCTCACCGACGATCTCGCCTTCCCTTACCTGCTGCTGCTCGTCTCCGGCGGTCACACCCAGCTCCTCGCCGTGCGCGGCGTCGGCGACTACCTCAAGCTCGGCGGCACCATCGACGACGCGGTCGGCGAGGCCTTCGACAAGATCGCCAAGATGCTGGCCCTGCCCTATCCCGGCGGCCCCTCGGTCGAGCGAGAGGCGCTGAAGGGCGATCCCGAGCGCTTCGATTTTCCGCGCCCGATGCAGGGACGATCGAGCCCGGATTTCTCACTCTCCGGCCTCAAGACCGCCGTGCGCCTCGTCGCCGAGCGGATCGCGCCGCTCTCCGACAACGATGTCGCCGATCTCTGCGCCTCCTTCCAGGCCGCCGTGGTCGACGTGATGGTCGACCGTACTCGTGCGGGCCTGCGCGCTTGCCGCGAGGCTGGCATCACGCCCTCGACGCTGGTCGTCGCCGGTGGCGTCGCTGCCAACCAGGCGATCCGCAGCGGGCTCAACCGGCTCGCGACCGAAGCCGGCCTGCCGATGGTCGCCCCGCCCCTGGCGCTCTGCGGCGACAACGGTGCGATGATCGCCTGGGCAGGTCTGGAGCGTCTCAGGCTCGGCCTCGTCGACGACATGAGCGCCGTCGCCCGCCCGCGCTGGCCGCTGGACGAGCTTTCGGTCGCGCCGTCGACCGCCGCATGAGCCGGCATGCCGCCTATCGCAGCATCGGCGTCATCGGCGCCGGCGCCTACGGGACCGCGCTGGCGCTCGCCGCCGCCCGCGCGGGGCGCGACGTGCAGCTCTGGGCGCGCGATGCCGCGACCATCGGGGCCATCGCGCAGACGCGACAGGCACCGAAACTTCCCGGCATCGACCTGCCTGAGAGCATTCGTGCGACCAGCTCCCTCGCCGCTCTCGCCGATTGCGATGCACTGATCATCGCCGTGCCGACGCAAGCCTTGCGCTCGGCCTGCGAAGGGCTGGCGAAAGCCCTGTCGCCGCGCGTGCCGGTGATCTCGGCCGCCAAGGGCATCGAGCAAGCGAGCGGCCGCTTCGCGACCGAGATCATCGGTGAGGCCTGGCCCGGCGCGACCGCCGCGATCCTCTCCGGCCCGAGCTTCGCTGCCGATATCGGGCGCGGCCTGCCGACGGCGGTGACGCTCGCCGCCGCTGATCCCGATCTGGCGCAAGCGCTCGCAGCAACGCTGAGCTCGCCGGCCTTCCGCATCTACCATTCCGCCGATACGCGCGGCGTCGAGATCGGCGGCGCGGCCAAGAACGTGCTCGCCATCGCGGCGGGCATCGCGATCGGCCTCGGCTATGGCGAGAGCGCCCGCGCGGCGCTGGTCGCGCGCGGCTTCGCCGAACTGCGCCGTTTCGGCGAAGCCTATGGCGGCGATCCCGAGACGCTGATGGGCCTCTCCGGTCTCGGCGACGTCGTGCTGAGCTGCGCGTCGCCGCAATCGCGCAATTTCTCCTATGGGTTGGCGCTGGGCCAGGGCAAAAGCCCGACCGAGGCAGCCGGCGGCAAGCTTGCGGAAGGCGCCTTCACCGCCCCGATCCTGGTCGAGATGGCCCGCGCGAAGCAGGTCGAGACCCCGATTGCCGAGGCTGTCGCCGCGATCATTGCCGGTGATGTCGGCGTGCGCGATGCGGTCGCAGCGCTGCTGGCGCGGCCGATCCGGGCGGAGTGAGGGAGGAGAGCATGGCGGGAGACTGGTCCGACCTGACGAAGCGCGTCGCGCGCGGCATCGCCGAGGTCAAGAAGTCGACAGGCTCCGAGCTTGTCGCCGAGAGCGGCCCCGTGCCGCTGGCCGGCCGCATTGCCGGCCCGGTGATCCAGCATCGCAAGCGCCGGGCCGAGGGCACGCATCGCTTCGTGCTGATCCTGCCCTTCGGCGAGGGCGAGGTTCGCGTCGAACTCGACCCCAAGGATTACGCCGCGCTGACCCGCGAGATGGTGCGGTTCTGGAATGAACAGGGCGAGGCGGCCTCGCAGCCGCCGGTGCCGCTCAAGGAGGACGAGGCCTGATGGCTCACTGGCTGATCAAATCCGAACCATCCGTCTGGTCCTGGGAGGACCAGGTCAAGGCCGGCGCCAAGGGCACGCATTGGGACGGGGTGAAGAACCACACCGCCAAGCTCAACCTGATGGCGATGAAGCAGGGCGATCAGGTCTTCTTCTATCACTCAAATGAGGGCCTCGAGGTCGTCGGCATCGTCGAGGTCATCCAGGAAGCCTATAACTGGATACCGGGCGAACCCTGGGTCCTCGTCGATTTCAAGGCGGTGAAGCCCTTGCCGAAGCCGGTCACGCTCGCCGCCGTCAAGGCCGAGCCGACGCTCGCCAAGATGGCGCTGGTCACCTCCTTCCGCCTCTCGGTCCAGCCGGTGACGGACGCGGAATGGGACATCGTCTGCAAGATGGGCGGTCTCTAGGGCGTTCAGCACCTCACCACCGCCGTCATGCTCGGGCTTGACCCGAGCATCTCGGAAACCAGCGCCTCCTTGTCATGAGATTCTCGGGTCAAGCCGGAGAATGACGCCTTGTCCCGGAATGACCGGCTCAGCGGCCATAATACGCCGCGAAAGGCGAGTAGCCCGCCAGCGCACGCGGCCGGTAGGGCAACATCTCGTCGAGGATCGGCACCGCCGCGGCCTGCAGCCGCTTCTCTACAGCAGGCGCCATCCGGGCCGGCTGCGGCTGGAAGCCGTGCAGCACGAAACCCTCTCGCGTGCCCTCGCTCCAGGGCAGCCAGGAGGTCTTGCGCTCGTCATGCTGGCGGCCGAGCGCATCCGGCCACAGCTCCGCGATCAGTCCCGGCTCGACGATGAGCGGATGCGCGATGGCCCGTGCCTCCACGATCATCCAGCCGAGCGAGAGGTCGGACAGACCCATCTTCAGGCCGTAGCCGCCGCCGATATCGGTATGCACGCCGGCAAACCAGGCCTGCCTGATCTGGCCGGGCGGTGCTGCGCTCTCGTCCCAGAGCTCGGGCGCGAAGACCTGCCGGTTCTCGTCGATCGCCAGCGCGTGGCGGCCATGGGCGACCTGCCGGTTGAGGATCGCATCATGGAACTTGTGGCGGCCGGGCAGGCTGCCGATTCCCGGCAATCCGAGCGCCCTGACCGTATCCCAGACGCCGACGAAGAAGGGCGGCGCCGGCTGCGTGCCGTGGCGCTTGCGAAATGCCGTAGCGGCCTCGGCCCGGGCGGTGGCGTCCTTGATCATGTAGACGTCCTTGACCGCGCTCGCGGCCAGCGCCCTCACCTCCTCCACCTTGATCGCGTCGCTGAACCTGTCCCAGCGCGTCACCTCCGCGAAGCCGCCCGGCACGCCGCACAGCGCCAGCACCCCGCCGAGGCTGCGGACGGTGTACGCGCCACGGCTGAACCCGAACAGGAAGACCCGGTCGCCCGGCTTGTAGGCGCAGAGCAGCGCCGCGTAGCAGTCGATGATGTTGTCGGTGATGCCGTAGCCGGTCGCCTGCGCCAGCAAGTCCTTGAAGCGCCGGAACGGCCCGCGAATCTCGCCCTCGTCCGGATTCGAGCCGAGGCCGGGATCGTAGAAGCAGATTTGCCCGACGCCATCCGCCTCGCGCGTCGCCATAAACAGGCGATAGACATTCGTCCAGTTGATCGGGTTGGCGCCGCCGGCCTGTCCCGTCCCATCCGAGAAGATGCCGATATTGCGCGCCATGTGGCCTCCCAGAGGCCTATCCTACCATTGGATGAGGCGATCCGGGGATGTTTTGGCGCTGCGCCATGCCCAAAACGCCGGTCCCTGCCACGAAAGTGCGATGCACAATGGGTTGCCGCGCCGCGCGCGCAACCTATGATGCGTCGAAATCGAAGAAGCGACGTCCGCCGCGCCTACCCCTAAGGCGGACCAGCGCAACACAGACGATCCAAGTCTGGGGAGACGCCCGAATGTCCGAGATCATCTACGACGTCCCGACCTCCTGGTCGAAGAAGGCCTGGGCGACCGACGCCAAGTACAAGAAGATGTACGCGGCCTCGATCAAGGACCCCGACAAGTTCTGGGGCGAGCACGGACAGCGGATCGACTGGTTCAAGCCCTATACCAAGGTCAGGAACGCCAGCTACAAGCCGGGCAAGGTCTCGATCAAATGGTTCGAGGACGGCACGACCAACGTCGCGCATAACTGCATCGACCGGCATCTCGCGACCCGCGCCAAGCAGACGGCGATCATCTGGGAAGGCGACGATCCGTCGGAATCGAAGAAGATCACCTACGGCCAGCTCTATACCGAGGTCTGCAAGTTCGCGAACGTCCTCAAGGCCAATGGCGTCAAGAAGGGCGACCGCGTCACCATCTACCTGCCGATGATCCCGGAGGCGGCCTATGCGATGCTGGCCTGCGCCCGTATCGGCGCGGTTCATTCGGTGGTGTTCGGCGGCTTCTCGCCGGACTCGCTGGCGAGCCGCATCGAGGATTCCGATTCGAAGATCGTCATCACTGCTGATGAAGGCCTGCGCGGCGGCCGCGCCGTGCCGCTTAAGAAGAATGTCGACACCGCCGACGACAAGGTGAAGGGCGGCATCGGCACCGTCATCGTCGTCAAGCGCACCGGCGGCAACGTCACCATGAAGGACGGCCGCGACGTCTGGTACGATGACGAGGCCGCCAAGGTCTCCGGCCATTGCCCTCCGGCCGAGATGAAGGCGGAGGATCCGCTCTTCCTGCTCTACACCTCGGGCTCGACCGGCAAGCCGAAGGGCGTGCTGCACACCTCGGCCGGCTATCTCGTCTATGCCGCGATCACCCACCAGTATGTCTTCGACTACCATGACGGCGACATCTACTGGTGCACGGCTGATGTCGGCTGGGTGACCGGCCACAGCTACATCCTCTACGGGCCGCTCGCCAACGGCGCGACCACGCTGATGTTCGAGGGCATCCCGACCTATCCCACGATCTCGCGCTTCTGGGAGGTCATCGACAAGCACAAGGTCAACACCTTCTACACCGCCCCGACCGCGATCCGCTCGCTGATGGGCGCCGGCGAGGAGCCGGTGAAGAAGACCAAGCGCAAGTCGCTGCGCCTGCTCGGCTCGGTCGGCGAGCCGATCAATCCGGAAGCCTGGGAATGGTATCACCGCGTCGTCGGCGAGCGCCGCTGCCCGATCGTCGACACCTGGTGGCAGACCGAGACCGGCGGCATCCTGATCACGCCGCTGCCGGGCGCGACCCAGCTCAAGCCGGGCTCGGCGACGCGGCCCTTCTTCGGCGTCAAGCCCGAGATCGTCGATGCCGAGGGCAAGGTTCTGGAAGGCGCCTGCGAGGGCAACCTCGTCATCGCCGAGAGCTGGCCCGGCCAGATGCGCACGGTCTATGGCGACCACAAGCGCTTCGAGGAAACTTATTTCGCGACCTATCCGAACAAGTACTTCACCGGCGACGGCTGCCGGCGTGATGCCGACGGCTATTACTGGATCACTGGCCGCGTCGACGACGTCATCAACGTCTCCGGCCACCGCATGGGCACGGCCGAAGTCGAATCGGCTCTCGTCGCGCATCCGTCGGTCTCTGAAGCGGCCGTCGTCGGCTACCCGCACGACATCAAGGGCCAGGGCATCTATGCCTATGTCACGCTGATGAGTGGCGAGGAGCCGAGCGACACGCTGCGCAAGGACCTCGTCGCCTATGTCCGCAAGGAAATCGGCCCGATCGCCTCGCCGGACCTGATCCAGTTCGCGCCGGGCCTGCCCAAGACCCGCTCCGGCAAGATCATGCGCCGCATCCTGCGCAAGATCGCCGAGGACGAATTCGGCGCGCTCGGCGACACCTCGACGCTCGCCGATCCCGCGGTCGTCGACGACCTCGTCGCCAACCGGCAGAACAAGCGCAAGGCGGGCTGAGACGCTCCCCTTCGGAATGAGATCGAAAATGGCCTGCCGCACCCGCGCGCAGGCCATTTTCATGGGATTGAGCCCGGCGGCCGGGAACCGGAGCCGATATCGAGGGTTCGCAATGCCGCTGGCCTGCGCTAGATCATGCTCATGCCGCGTTCATCGCGTTTCCTGATAGTGACGCAACGTTCGGCTGACCGAGATCGGAAACCGCGCCTGATGACGACGACGATCAAGACCGCATCGACCGCCGCCCTCGCCCGCGCGGCCGCCCTGCTGCCTCTGCTGGCACTGACCGCCTGCGCCGGTTCGCAGCGCTTCAGCGGGCCGGTGATGAACCAGCCCTCCTACAGTCAACCCCTGCCCTCCGCGCCGCCGATCAGTTCAGCTCCGATCACCTCGGAACCCTTGCCGCCGCCCGGCGGCTATCCGGCTGCGCCCCCGCAAGCTGGCGGCTATCCCGCCGCGGGAGGCCCGCAGGGCGGTGGCGCCCTGCCCCCGCCCCAGGACCCGTTCTTCGATCCCAATGCCGGCGGCGCGCCGCAGGGCCAGCCTCTGCCGCCGACCGGCCAGCCGGTGCAGGATCCCGGCCTGCGCGGCAGCAGCAACCAGGTCGCCGGCCTCGGCTCAGCCCCGGCAGCGGCGCCGCGCCCCTCGGCCAGCCGCGACAGCATGGTCGGTGGCTGGACGGCGCGCGAGGCGACCGGCGGCTCCTGCCGTGTCCAGCTGTCGAGCAGCCCGACGCTCGATCTCTATCGCGCGTCGTCCTCCGGCTGCACGAACAAGGACCTGCAGAAGATTTCGGCCTGGGATTTCCGGGATGGCGAGGTCTACCTCTACCAGCAGGGCGGCACGGTCGCGGCCCGGCTGCGCAGCTCCGGCTCAGGCGGGCTGGACGGCGCCGTCACGAAGTCCGGCGCCTCGCTGTCCCTCAGCCGCTAGGCCCGGCTCAGGCGCCGGGAGCACGCGGGAGAAAGGCCGTCGGCCAGAAGCTCTTCTGGATCGACAGGGCCATGGTCGCGAAGCCCTTCGCATTGTCGAGGGCCTCGTCGAGGATCGTGAAGGGCGTCGGACCACCGGTCGCGATCACGCCCTCGACATCGGCATAGCCGCCGACGAGATCGGCCTCGAACTTCGCCGCGAGCCGGCGCATGGCCGCGTTCTCCGGCAGGCAGGTCAGATAGAGCGTGCGAACGCTGCGATTGCGCGCAGCCGTGATGAGGCGCCCGAACAATTGCGAGCCGACGCCGCGCCGCCGCCAGGGCGTCTCAACGCTGAAGGCGGCCTCACCGGTCAGCGCGATGATGTCGTCGAGGCCGCGCAATTCCGCTGCGCCGCGCACCACGCCATCGACCACATAGGCATAGACCAGGCCGCCGACGCCGAACGTCGTCCTGGCATAGTTCTCAAGAAAGGCGTCATTGACCGCCGTGCCGAAACGCTGGTGGCGCGTGACGGCATCCAGCCTGAGCAGATGCTCCTTGAAAAGATCGCGCTCCGTCGGCCAGAGCCTGCGGATCACGCCATCGCCGGCCTTCTTGCCGGATTGTCGCGAACGAACCAAATTTCATCTCCTGAACAGCGCATGTGTCGCGCTTACCGACCAGGAGGCGTTGTCTTCCCTAACTCACTCATCACATCGTATGAGGTGCGCATGATTGCAAGGGCGCGACCTGCGGCATTTTCGCCGGGTCTGCGGAAATATCAAGCCTTCAACCGGTCATCACATGCATCGGGCGCATGCATCCGGCCCAGCATGACGTTGGGGACGGGGGCGAAAAAACCACTATAACGCCGTAAAATGTCGTGCAATAATTTCGCATTGACCCCGATGACGGCGCGCCCGGCATGAGCTAAGTTGCGTGCTCCCGGTCACTCATATTTGAAGATCCATGTTCGATCGTCGCAAGCCTCCCGCTGCCCAACCCTTCGTCACGCACGAAAACATCGAAGCCAAGGTCAAGTGGTTCGACCCCGAGAAGGGGTTCGGTTTCGCATCGCCCTCCGACGGTTCGGGCGATGTCTTCCTGCATGTCTCGGCCATCGGCCCGCTCGATCAGCAGGACCTGCTGCCCGGCGCGACGATCGTCGCCGATCTCGGCGAAGGCCGCCGCGGCCTTCAGGTCGTCGCGGTCCATGAGATCGACGCCTCCACCGCCACGCAGACCGCGCCGGCTCCCCGCGCCTTCTCGCCCCGTCCTCCGCGCGATGATTTCGGCGGCGGTGGCGGCTATGGCGACCGGGATCGTGGCGGCTTCGGCGGCGATCGCGGTGGTTATAACGACCGCGGCGATCGCGGCGGCTACGGCGGTGGCGATCGCGGCGGCTTCGGCGGCGGCGATCGCGGCCCGCGTGGCGGCGGCGGCTTCCAGGATCGCAATAGCGGCCCGGTGGAAGGCCCCTATGATGGCGCCGTGAAGTTCTTCAACTCGGATCGCGGCTTCGGCTTCATCGCTCCGGACAAGGGCGGCCCGGACGTGTTCCTGCACGTCTCGTCACTCGGCCGCAGCGGCCTGCAGCCGCCGATGGACGGGCAGCGCGTACGCTTCTCGATCCGCACCGGCCGCAAGGGCCCGGAAGCCGCCGACGTCAGCTTCATCTGACGCCACGCAGCTTCGCTGAAAATAACAAAGGCCCGCCAATGGCGGGCCTTTTCTTTTGACGCGGCAAGCCTTGCGGAACGCGCGCCGCCGAAGCGGCGCGCATCAACCCGGGGCTCAGTGACCGTGGTCGTCGCCTTCCAGGCCGCCGATATGCTTCTGGGTGTAGAGCTCGATGCCGATGCGGCCGATAAGGTCGAGCTGGGTCTCCAGGAAGTCGATATGGCCTTCCTCATCCTTCATCAGGGCCTTGAACAGGTCCTCGGACGGGAAGTCGCCGACCTCGCGGCAGTATTTCGCCGCTTCCTGATAAAGCGAGCGAGCCTCGATCTCGGCCTTGAGATCGCATTCGATCACTTCCTTGACGGTCTCGCCGATGCGCAGCTGATCGAGCGTCTGCAGGTTCGGGAAGCCTTCGAGGAAGAGGATGCGGTCGACGAAGCGGTCGGCATGGACCATCTCCTCGATCGATTCCTTCTTCCAGGTCTTGGCCATGTCCTTCAGGCCCCAGTTATCCAGCATGCGGTAATGCAGCCAGTACTGGTTGATGGCGGTGAGCTCCGAGCGCAGCCCCTTGTTGAGATATTCGATGACCTTCTTGTCGCCCTTCATCGGGTGCACTCCGCAATCCACATTAGAATAATCCTAATGTAGACCCGGCCTGCCCGGAAGTGAAGAGGTAAAAAGGGGTCTCGCCATTTTTGATCGCTCAGGCGATCGGGGCAGCGCTCAGGCCGCGATGCTCTCGTCGTTCAGCTCGATCCCGTCGAGCATGATGCCGACCGAAACATGCACCGCGCACTCGACCTCGCGGCTGGCGCAGCTGCCGCATTGCGTCGCGCAGACGGCGCGGGCTTCGGCCAGAAGAGCCCGGACCTCACGCGCGCAACGCCCGCAATCCGGGCTACAGCCCAGGCAATCGTAGACCTCGCCGGCCGTCCGGGGGCCGCTGCCGTCAGCAGCGATTGTCCCCTTGATCTGACCGCAGGACAGAACGTTGCAGGAGCAGACGATCACGCGTGGTGGCCCACCACCCGCTTGGTCTCGATTTCCTCGCCATCGGCGCTGCGCAGGCGGACGATGACCTCGACCGAAGAGATCACCATGCCTTCCGGCGCTTCCGGCAGGCCCGCGACCTGGATCATCGAGCCCGGGATGTCGGTGACGGTCTCGTCGTCCTCGTTGTAGAAATGGTGGTGCTCCGACACGTTGGTGTCGAAGAAGGTCTTCGGACCGGAAACGGAGACCTGACGCAGCAGGCCGGCTTCCGAGAACTGGCGCAGCGTGTTGTAGACGGTCGCGAGCGAAAGCGGCTCGCGCGCCCGCAGCGCTTCCTCATAGAGCATCTCCGCGCTGACATGGCGGTCGCCCTTGGCGAAGAGCAGCCAACCCAGAGCCATGCGCTGGCGCGTGGGCCTGAGGCCCGCCGTCCGCAACCGCGCCTTCACGGCGCTGATCGGGCAGCTCGTCGGATTTTTCTGCGGCCACGGGATATGATCGGCCGCCACCGGCCTGTGATCGTGATCCTTGCTCGCCAGAACGCTCATTGTAACGCCTTCCACACGCCGAACCTCGGCAGCGTAGTTTAGAAAACCTCTAAACTACTGATATTATTGTCATTTTTGCCAAAACACCGCTCAAATGTCAATCTTCGCAGCTGCGGCATCGCGTAGCGTCCACAGCACAACCGCGTGACCGCGGTGCCGGCGCCCTGCTTGGAACGCATGACTACGGCTTTCAAGGCCGCGATTCCCGAGCGCTCCGCAGCCGCAAGCCCCGCGTGGAAAAGGGCTAGTGGCCGCCGCCTCCGCCACCCGCGGCGGGCTTCGGCGGCTTGCGCAGGAACAGCGCCATCACGACCAGGCTCGCGAAGATCATGGTCAGGCCAAGGAAGACGTCGCCGAACGCCATGACCAGCGCCTGCTTGTGGACCCGCTGGTTAATCAGGGCGAGCGCCATGGTCTGGGCCGCATCGCCATAGTCGATGAAGCGCTGCGCCGTATTGGCGATCGCCTCCTCCGCCACGCCGCGCCCGGCCGCCACCATCTCGTGTAGCCGGGTGATATGCAGGTCGGTGCGGGTGTTCAGCATCGTGTTGATCACCGCGAGCCCGACGGCGCCGCCGAGATTGCGGGTGAGGTTGTAGAGGCCGGACGCGTTCTTGAGCTGCTGCGGCGGCAGCGAGCCGAGCGCGATGTTGTTGATCGGCACCATGCACAGCATCAGCGAGCAACCGCGCAGGATCTGCGGGACGAGGAGCTCGTAGAAATCCCAGTCCGAGGTGATGAAGGAGGCCCACCAGGTGCCGACCGCGAAGCCGCCGAAGCCGATCATCATCATCACGCGCGGGTCGAGCTTGGTCGAAAGGCGCCCGGCGATCGGCGCCGTCAGGAACATGCACAGGCCGGTGACGAACATCGTCTCGCCGATCATCAGCGCGTCATAGCCACGGATGCGCCCGAGATAGACCGGGTAGAGATAGGTCAGCCCGTAGAGGCCGATGCCCATGGTGAAGGAGAACAGCGAGCCGAAGGCGAAGTTGCGGTTCCTGAAGGCGTAGAGATCGACCAAAGGATCGTCCCGCGTCAGCGCCCGCCAGAAGAACAGCACCGCGCCCAGAACCATCACGACCGAGAAGAACACGATCTCATGGCTCTGGAACCAGTCGAGCCGCGTCCCCTCCTCCAGCACATATTCGAGGCTGCCGAGGAAGGCCGCCATGGCGGCGAGCCCAAGCCAGTCGAAGCGCTTGATCAGGCTGTGGTCGGGCTTGTCGAAATCGATCAGCGTCCAGGCCGCGATGGTCACGCCGATGCCGGGCACGACATTGACGAGGAAGAGCCAATGCCAGGAGAAGGCATGGCTGAGATAGCCGCCGACGGTGGGGCCGATCGTCGGCGCCAGCGTCGCGACAAGGCCGATCAATGGCGAGATCACCGGCCGCTTCGACGGCGGGAAGATGGTGAAGGCCGCGGCGAAAACGCCGGGGATCATGCCACCGCCGATGAAGCCCTGCACCGCCCGCCACAGGATCATCTCGTTGATCGAGGTCGCCTGCGCGCAGAGCACGCTGGCGATGGTAAAACCCGCGGCCGCGATCGAGAAGAACACCCGCGTCGACAGCGCCCGGCTGAGATAGCCGGAAAGCGGGATCATGATCACTTCGGCGATCAGATAGGCGGTCTGCACCCAGGCGACCTCGTCGGACGAGGCGGACAGGCCGGCCTGGATCTCCGCCAGCGAGGCCGAGACGATCTGGATGTCGAGGATCGCCATGAACATGCCGAAGACCATCGCCATGAAGGCGAAGATCCGGCGCAAGGGGACGGCGTCCGAAGCCGGGGGCGCTCCCGCCGGCGCATTCAGGGTCGCGGTGGCCATGCTGGCCTACCTTTCCTCGGGGTGTCATCCCGTGCGCGCTGCGGCGTGAAACGCTGCTGCGCAGACCCGGGACCGTCATCAGAACAAGGCGCCCTCACAGCGCCGGGAATCGGTAACTTCTCGTCTCGCGGTCCCGCATCTGCGCAGCAGCACTTCGTGCCGCAGCGCGTGCGGGATGACCCGCTTCATCAGTGCCGCTTCACCAGTACCGCTTGATCAGCGCTGGCCTGCCGGCCGCGGGTCGATCGAGACCACGACCGACATGCCCGGCCGCAACACGTGCTTCGCCGTCGCCTCCTTGTCGAGCGTGATCCGCACGGGCACGCGCTGGACGATCTTGGTGAAGTTGCCGGTCGCGTTGTCGGGCGGCAGCAGCGTGAAGACCGAGCCGGTGCCGCCGGCGATGCCGCTGACCGTGCCGTGGAAGACCTGTCCCGGCAGAGCATCGACGGTGATGCTCGCCTTGTCGCCGGTCTTCAGCGGCCCGACCTGCGTCTCCTTGAAATTGGCGTCGACATAGACCTGGTCGAGCGGAACGATCGACATCAGGCGCTTGCCGGCGCCAACGAGGTCGCCGATCTGGACGTTGGTATTCGCAATGACACCGTCGATCGGCGCCGCGATCTTCATGAAGGAGAGATCGCGCTCGGCCTTCTGCTCGGCGACCTTCAGCTCGTCGATCTGACGGGCGGCCTCGATGCGCTGCGCTTCCAGAACCTTGATATTGGCCTGCGCCTGCACGACACCGGCCTTGGCGCTCGCCACCGCGGCAACGGCCTGATCGCGCCCGGCCGTCGCGGCATCGAGCGTCGCCTGCGAGCCGTAGGACTTGGCGGCGAGGCTGTTGGCACGCTCGAAATCGGCAGCCGTGCGCGTCACTGCGGCTTCAGCCGAATTCTGCTGCGCCTGCGCCTGCAACTGGGCCGCGCGCGCGGCCTCGACCTGGCTGTCGATGCGAGCGAGCGTCGCCTGCGCCGTCGCGGTCTTGGCGCGGGCGCTGTCCAGCGCGATGCGCCAGTCGCCATCATCAAGCGCGACGAGCGGCTGCCCGGCCTTGACCTCCTGGTTCTGCCGCGCCGAGACGGATGCGATATTGGCCGAGAGCTTGGCCGAGACGGTCGCCATCTCAGCGCCGACATAGGCATCGTCGGTCGAGACGATGAAGCGGCCATTGCGCCACCAGTCGATACCGTACCAGAGCCCGGCGCCGATAACGGCAGCGCCCACTACCAGCAGCGCGCCGCGCTTCAGCGGGCTCTTTCCGGATTTGCCCTTGGCCTCGGCGGCTTCGGACGGCGTGCTCTTAGCCTGCGCGTCGCGGGCGGTGGCTGGCTCGGCCGCTGGCTGGGCGGTCTCGGCCTTGGCATCGACCAGCTTCAGCCGGTCACGGCGGTGTTCGGTGGCGGTTTCAGCAGACATTGGGCGTCCTGCATGTCAATTCGAACCAACCGGTTCGATTGCGCTTGAAATAGCGCGGGGCATGATGCATATCAAGTCAAATCGAACCGGTTGGTTCGATTCTTTTTCGCAGCTGCCATGCAGGGCCCGCAGACCGGGCCGGAATGAAATGTCGGAAAGCCCTGAAAGCCCGGTAAAGACGGGTGCCCGCAATCGTCGGATCGCCGGCACCGATCCCGACAAGCGCCGCCAGATCCTGGACGGCGCCTTGCAGGTCTTCACCTCGCGCGGCTTCGACGCCGCCAGCATGAGCGACATCGCCGCCGCCGCAAACGTCTCGAAGGGCACGCTCTATGTCTATTTCGAGGACAAGGAGCATCTCTTCGTCGCACTGATCCAGCGCGAGCGCGAGGCCCAGAAGCGCGGCGCGATCGAGGCCCTCAACGAGGATTCCGATCCCGTTCGCGCGCTGACCACCTTCGGCCGCTGCATCGTCAGGATGATCAATGGCGACCTCGCCGTCAGCGCCCATCGCGTGGTGATCGGCGTGGCCGAGCGCATGCCGGACCTCGGCCGCGGCTTCTACGAGAACGGCCCGATGCTGGGCTCCAAGCTGATCGCGGGCTATCTCGACCGCATGGTCGCCGAGGGCAAGCTCGCGATCGACGACACCTATCTCGCCGCCGTCCAGTTCCTCGACCTTTGCCAGTCGACCCTGACCCGCCCGCGCCTGTTCAATGCCGTCCGTACAGCGCCGAGCGACGAGGAGATCGAACGCGTCGTCGGCTCGGCCATGGCGATGTTCATGGCCCGCTACGGCGTGAAGCCGCAGGGCTGAGCCTCAGCCAGCAACCTGCCTGGCGCGGATGCGCTCGCGATGGGCGGTATAGAGCCCGGAAGCGGCGATGACGATCGCTCCGACCCAGGTCCAGATATCCGGCAGGGTCGCGAACAGCAGGAAGCCGAAGAGCGAGGCCCAGAACAGCTGGACATAGGAGAACGGCGCCAGAAGCGAGGCCCCGGCATAGCGGAAGGCCGCGATCACCAGCCAGTGCCCCGCCGTCGAGACCGCGCCGATGAAGAGCCCGACCCAGACGATTTCCCAGGTCGGGGTCACCCAGTGCAATGGCAACAGCGCCGCCATGACCAAGGCCCCGAAGACCGTGGAATAGGTGACGGTCGCGAGCGGGCTCTCCGTCCCGCTCATCATGCGCGTCACGATCAGCGAGAAGGCCCAGCACATGGCCGAGATCGCCGGCAGCAGCGAGGCGAGCTGGAATTCCGCGCCACCCGGCCTGACCACGATCAGCACGCCGGCCAGGCCGACCAGCGTCGCGGCCCAACGCCGCCAGCCGACACGCTCGCCCAGCATCGGAATGGACAGGGCCGTCACGAAGAGCGGCGCGACGAAGCTGGTCGCCGTCGCATCCGCGATCGGCAAGAGCTTCAGCGCCGAGACGAACAGCATCGAGGAGCCGATCACGCCGCAGCCGCGCAGCAGGTGCATGCCAGGCCGCCGGGTCCGAAGCGCGCCCCACTCGCCCTTGATGCCGACGATCGCCAGCAGCATCAGCCCCGAGGTAAAGTAACGCAGCCAGACGATATGAAGCGGCGGCACGCTGGTCGCGAGATACTTCGCTGCCGCATCGCCCGCCGACAGGAACACTGTCGCGAGCAGCATGATGCCGATACCGAGCAGGCCGTTGTCGCGCCGGAGCGAGCCTGCGGGCTTGTCCGTCGTCGGTTCGGATGGGGGAACGACAGGTTGCGGCAAGGGCTTCGGCGCGAATGAGGGCGGTGATGCGGGAAGTCTGCCGGTCACTCTAGTCGTTTCGACCACGCTCCGCTGCGCAAAGAACATGGGTTCTCCATGCGTTGAGGCGGCGAGATGAAACGCGGGGCTGAACGTCGCGCAGCTCAGCCGGCGACCTGCCTGGCGCGGATGCGCTCGCGATGGGCGGTGTAAAGTCCCGAAGCCGCGATGATCGCCGCGCCGACATAGGTCCAGACATCGGGGATCGCCGCGAAGACCAGATAGCCGAAGATCGAGGACCAGAGCAGCTGGGAATAGGCGAAGGGCGCCAGCAGCGAGGCATCCGCATAGCGGAAGGCCTGGATCAGGAAGATATGCCCGATCGTCGAGATCCCGCCGATGAAGAGGCCGATCAGCACCGTCTTGAGATCGAGCGCCTGCCAGCTGAACGGCACGGCCAGCGACAGCAGGAGGAAGCCGATCGTGGCGGAATAGGCCAATGTCACCACCGGAATCTCGGTGCGGCTCATCATCCGGGTCACGATCAGCGAAAACGCCCAGAAGAACGACGACCCGAGAACGAAGAGCGACGCGCCATGAAAGCCGTCGCCGCCGGGGCGCACCACGACCAGCACGCCGACCAGACCGACGATCGTGGCAAGCCAGCGCCGCCAGCCGACGATTTCGCCGAGGATGGGAATGGACAGCGCCGTCACGAAGAGCGGCGAGACGAAGGAGGTCGCGGTCGCGTCCGCCATCGGCAGGTCGTGCAGCCCGGCCACGAACAGGATCGAGGAGACCGTCACGCCGAGGGCCCGCAGCACCTGCAGGCCGGGCCGGCTTGTCTTCATCCTGCTGAAACCGCCGGTGAAGCTGATGGTGACGAGCATGATCGCGGCAAAGGTGCCGTAGCGCATCCAGGTGATCTGAAGCGCCGGCAAGGTCGTCGCGAGATATTTGGAGGCGATGTCGCCGCTGCACATGAAAATCGATGAGAGCAGCAGCAGCGCGATGCCGCGCGCGGAATTGTCTATGCGCAGCGATCTGCCGTCCTGCGGAGCGGCGACCGGCGGTTGATCAAGGGGAGCGTTGGGCAAGGGCTAAGGTTCACGCGCAAGGACTGCGCAAGCCTTAGCCTGTTTGCCCTGCATAGCCACACGCAAAGACGGTCGCCCGCCCATGCGCGTGGACATTACGGTGACCCGCCCGGCTTTCGGACAGGGTCGAGCAGCGCAATCTGCTTCAGGCGGCCTGCTTGCGCGGCTGGATCAGCTTGCGGTTGACCAGAACCTCGGCGATCTGCACCGCGTTCAGCGCCGCGCCCTTGCGCAGGTTGTCCGAGACGCACCAGAAGGCGAGGCCGTTCTCGACGGTGGCGTCCTCGCGGATGCGCGAGATATAGGTCGCGTCCTCGCCCGCCGCCTCATGCGGGGTGATGTAGCCACCGGGCTCGTGCTTGTCGATCACCAGGATACCCGGCGCCGCGCGCAGTACCTCGCGCGCCTCGTCGGCGGTGACCGGCTTCTCGCACTCGATGTTCACGCTCTCGGAATGGCCGATGAAGACCGGCACGCGCACGCAGGTCGCGGTCAGCTTGATCTTCTTGTCGAGGATCTTCTTGGTCTCGACCACCATCTTCCACTCTTCCTTGGTGAAGCCGTCCTCCATGAAGACGTCGATATGCGGAATGAGGTTGAAAGAGATGCGCTTGGGGAACTTCTTGGTGGTGACCTCGCCGGCCGAGAACACGGCGCGGGTCTGGTTGAACAATTCGTCCATGCCTTCCTTGCCGGCGCCGGAGACCGACTGATAGGTCGAGACGACGACGCGCTTGACGCCGAACTTGTCGTGCAGCGGCTTCAGCGCGACCACGAGCTGCGCGGTCGAGCAGTTCGGGTTGGCGATGATGTTCATCTTGGTGAAGCCGGCGGCAGCGGCGGCATTCACCTCCGGCACGATCAGCGGCACGTCGGGATGCATGCGGAAGGCCGAGGAATTATCGATCACGACGCAGCCCTGCGCGCCGATCTTCGGCGACCAGACCTTCGAGACCTCGCCGCCCGCCGACATCAGACAGATATCGGTGTCGGAGAAATCGTAATGCTCCAACGCCTTGCACTTCAGCGTCTTGTCGCCGAACGAAACCTCGGTGCCGACCGAGCGCGAGGAGGCGAGCGCCACGACCTCACCGACGGGGAAGGCGCGCTCGGCGAGAATGTCCAGCATCTCGCGGCCTACATTGCCGGTTGCTCCGACGACTGCGACCTTGAAGCTCATGATGTGATCCTTTGCGGATAAGGCGGTTCGGGTCTCCCTTTGGGGGCCGCCCCGCACCGGTTTCGGGCGGGTTCGGCGATCTCTCCCCGCCGGGGGGAGATGGACCCGGAACCGAGGCGAAGCGTCAGCGCGACAGGCCGGTTTTCCCGGTCGTCGTTTTGGTCGTGAGTTTCGTCGTCGTCAGACGGACAGTCACAGAGCCAATCCCGAAGGGCTGAAAACTTCGCTAGGCGGCGCAACCTTGCACCACGCCTTGTCAGAACACCGGGAACGGCGAAAAGTCAATCTCCTCCTCATAGCCGTGCCGGCTCCGCCCGTTAACCCTGCTCGTTGACCTCCTGTTCACGCTGCTGGCCGATCGGCCGGCGCCGGTAACCCGGCGGCGACTCTCGGCGTCCAGCCTGCCAGCCTGACGATGGATGGCGCGGCCGGCCCTGCGCCGCGCGGGAGTGACGGATTGCGTTTGCGTTCGGACGAGATGAAGGAGCGATTCCGGTCGCTGTCGCAGCAATTGCGGCGGGGCTTGGCTGTTGCCGGCGCTCGGTGCCGCATCATCTCGACAAGGGTCGCAGCCATCGATCTCGTGCCGGCTCTCATCACCTGCGTCGACCGGATCGAGAGCGGCTTCCGCATCGCCTCCCGTGCCCTTCGCCGCCTCATGCCGCGTAGCGGCCTGGGCCTGCCGGGCGCCCTCGCCTGGCGCATCGCGGCCGCGCTTTGCGGCATCAGCCTGACGGCGGCACTCGTCACAGCACTGTCCGGGAATGGCGAAGGCCGGTCCCAGCTGGCCAGCCTGGCATCGCCCGTGGCAGCCGCCACCACCCAGACCGCCGCCAACCGCAAGCCGCTCCTCGCCGCCACCGAAGCCGACTGGGTCGCGATCGCCCGCCCGATCGCGATCTTCAATCTGGAAGCCCCCGAATTCGGCCGCGAAGCTCCCGCGATCGAAGCCCGCCGCAGCCGCGACGGCAGCCAGCGCGAGGACCTGCTGAGCTTCGGCGCCTTCACAGGCTCCGCTCCCCATCTTTCGCTGCGCCTGCAGACGGGCGACGGCATTGCCGCCCATTCCGGCTCCTTCACCGTCGCGCTGGTTCATGCCGCGGCGCTCCGCAGCCTTGCCGTCGAACGCGGCAGCACTCCCGCCGTGATCGAGACCCGCTTCGGCCCGCTCG
Source organism: Allobosea sp. FW305-C-101 (assembly GCF_058783685.1). Lineage (NCBI taxonomy): Bacteria > Pseudomonadati > Pseudomonadota > Alphaproteobacteria > Hyphomicrobiales > Alloboseaceae > Allobosea > Allobosea sp. FW305-C-101. The sequence continues at coordinate 711,162 of NZ_JBYSYT010000002.1, forward strand.
AAACCTCGGATATCGTCCTCGGCAACGGTACGGAAACCCGCGCCTGCCTCGCTTTTCGCACAGTCGGGCCCGACGCGCCCTTCGCGATGAGCGGCTGGTGGTGTGCCGGCGCCAAGCCCAGCGACCGCAAACAACTGACCTGCCTGATCGACCGGCTCGACCTCGCCAATGCCGGCGCCGAGCCCGAATTGCGCGCCGCTTTCGCCCGCAGCGAACTCCAGCGCCAGCCGGGCTGCGCCACGCCGCGCCTCGCGGCGACCGGCCGCAAGGTCTCCTGGTTGGACGCGGATGGCACGATGCCGGCCCTGCGCATGAAGACCGCGACCGCCGAGCCAACACCCGAGCCGCGCCCGCGTCGCATGAAAAAGCCCCGCCGCGAGCGCTAACAAAGTTGTTAACGACGCGGTGCTAGTCTTTGCACCGGTTTTTGGATGCTTACATCGAGCGGATCGATCCGCTCCCGGAGATTGCCGTCATGATGTCGTTCAAGCGCGCTGCCGCCATCCTCGCAGTCACTGCTGCGGCCTCGACGGTGATGGTCAGCATCGCCGAAGCACAGAACCGCCGCGGCCCGCTGCGCGTCACCGTCCAGAAGCGCAGCTATCTCGATCCCGGCAATGTCGTGCCGGTCGGCTCGCTGAACCGCTACGCCAGCCAGCACATGTCGGCCTCGCCGGTCTATGCCAGCACGGGCGAGCTTTATGGCGAGGGTACCCTGCCCGGCCGCATCGGCGCGGGCGTGAACCCGTTCGCGAATACGTTCTCGACGCCGCGGTTCTGAAGGGCACTTTCTCACAGGCGCCTATCGTGAAGGGCGCTTGTCATCCCGTGCGCGCCGCAGCGTGAAACGCTGCTGCGCAGACACGGGACCGCGCCCCGGAAAGGGCGCCTTCTCCTCATGCGGTCCCGTGTCTGCGCAGCGGCACTGCGTGCCGCAGCGCGCACGGGATGACACCCTTCATTGAAGCGCCCTACTCCGGCAGCGCCCTGAGATAACGCACCGGCCGCCCCGGCGCTGCCGCATTCGCCGCATGCACGATCGCGTTCGCGTCGATGCCGAAATGGCGGTAGAGATCGGCGACCGTGCCGGTCTGGCCGAAATGCTCGACGCCGAGCGCCTTCTGCTTGTGGCCATGGACGCTGCCGAGCCAGGCCAGCGTCGCCGGATGCCCGTCCAGCACCGAGACGATCCCGCAATCGCGCGAGAGTTCGCCGAGCAGCCGCTCGACATGGCTCGTCGCCTCGTGATTGCCGCGCTGGCGCGCCCGCTCCGCCGCCTGCCAGCCGGCATTGAGCCGGTCCGCCGAGGTGATCGCAAGCAGGCCGACATCGCGCCGGTCCTCGGACAAGAGCCCGACCGCCTCGATCGCCTCCGGCGCCACCGCGCCGGTATAGGCGATGACCACGGAAGCATTCGGGCCGGGTTTCCTGAGCCAATAGGCACCGTCGATGATGGCGCGCTCCAGCTCCGGCGTCATCGCCCGGCTCGGCTGCTCGACCTGCCGGGTCGAGAGGCGCAAGTAAACCGAGCCGCCGGTCTCGTCGCGCAGCCAGGTACGCTCGTCGGGATCGCCCTCGCCGTCGCGCTGCATGTAGTCGAAGGACCAGCGCATCATCACCGCAAGCTCGTCGACGAAGGCCGGCTCGAAGGAGCAGAGCCCGTCCTGGCTCATGCCGATCAGCGGCGTCGCGATCGACTGGTGCGCGCCGCCCTCCGGCGCCAGCGTCACGCCCGACGGCGTCGCCACCACCATGAAGCGCGCATCCTGGTAGCAGGCATAGTTCAGCGCATCGAGCCCGCGCGAGATGAAGGGGTCGTAAAGCGTGCCGATCGGGATCAGCCGCTCGCCGAAGATCGAATGCGACAAGCCGAGCGCCGAGAGATTGATGAACAGGTTCATCTCGGCGATGCCCAGCTCGACATGCTGGCCCTTCGGCGAGAATTCCCATTTCTGCATCGAGGGAATGCGTTCGTCCTTGAAGGTGTCGGCCATCGACGCCTTGGCGAAGAGCCCGCGCCGGTTCACCCAGGGTCCGAGATTGGTCGAGACGGTGACGTCCGGGGCCGTCGTCACGATCCGGTCGGCGAGCGGCCCGCCCGTCTTGGCGAGATCGTCCAGCACCTTGCCGAAGCCCATCTGGGTCGACATCGAGGGCTGGATGCCGGCCTCCAGCTTGTCCGGAACCGGCAGCTTCGGAGCCGAGAAGCGTCGCCGCCCCTGCGAGAAGAACGGCACCGTGTCGAGGAAGGCGCGGACCTCGCCCTCGGGCTGGTCTAGTCCTTCGAACAGGTCCCATTCATGGCCCGGCCGGACGTTGTTGGCTTTGCGGAAGCCGTCGAGCTGCTCCTTGGTCATCAGCCCGGCATGGTTGTCCTTATGTCCGGCGATCGGCAGCCCGAATCCCTTGACAGTATAGGCGAGGAAGCAGACCGGCCGGTCGTGATCGATCGCCTCGAAGGCTTCAAGGATAGACGGCAGGTCATGGCCGCCGAGATTGCACATCAGCTTGGAGAGCTCGGCATCGGAGCGCTTCTCGATCAGCGTGGTGACCGGTCCCTGATCGCCGAGATCGTCCATCAGGCGCTTGCGCCAGGCCGCGCCGCCCTGGAAGGTCAGCGCCGAATAGAGCTGGTTCGGGCAGGAATCGATCCAGGCCTTCAGTCGCTCGCCACCCTTCTCCTTGAAGGCGGCCTGCTGGAGCGAGCCGTATTTCAGCGTGACCACATCCCAGCCGAAATTGCGGAACATCGTCTCGAAACGGTCGTAAAGCCCCTCGCGGATCACCGCGTCGAGCGACTGGCGGTTATAGTCGATGATCCACCAGGTGTTGCGCAGCCCGTGCTTCCAGCCCTCCATCAGGGCCTCGAAGATATTGCCCTCGTCGAGCTCGGCATCGCCGATCAGCGAGACCATGCGGCCTTCCGGCCGGTCCTTCGCCCAGCCATGCGCCTTCACGTAATCCTGCGTCAGCGAGGAGAACAAAGTCTGCGCGACGCCCAGGCCGACCGAGCCGGTCGAGAAATCGACGTCGTCGATATCCTTGGTGCGCGAGGGATAGCTCTGCGCGCCCTTGTAGCCGCGGAAATTCTCGAGCTTCTCGCGTGTCTGCAGGCCCATCAGGTAGTTGATGGCGTGGAAGATCGGCGAGGCATGCGGCTTCACCGCGACCCGGTCCTGCGGCTTCAGCGCGGCCATGTAGAGCGCCGTCATGATCGTGGCGAGCGAGGCCGAGGAGGCCTGGTGCCCGCCGACCTTCATCCCGTCATCGCTCTGGCGGATGTGGTTGGCGTTGTGGATCGTCCACGAAGCCAGCCAGAGGATCTTCTTCTCCAGCTCGGCGAGAAACGGCAGGCGCGGATCTGTTGTCATGAAATTGGCCCGAACTCCCAGTGCCGCCGATCATGCACGGAAGCACTGGCAGAACGAGCCAAATTTCTAGGTGACGCCGGCCGGCTTTGGTGGTTTCCGCTACGGCTGCGCGGCCGAACGAGGAAAACCACCAATCAGACAGCCGGTCCGATTGCCGGCTACTTGTCGATCTGCGCGATGCGGTCGAGCGCCGCGCCGAAACCGCCCAGCGAGACGTTGAACGAGACCGGCTCGTTGTTCGACAGGTTCAGCGCGGCGACCGTCAGCGCCTTGCCGGCCTTCATCGCATCGGTCGCGACCGTCGGGAACGAGATCGGCAGCAGGCAGCCCTGCGCCAGGCAGGTCGAGAAGCGCAGGCCCTGGCCGAGATCCTTGTCATCGAGCCTGAGCACCGCGCCGTTCTCCAGCTTCATCCCGTGCGGAAACAGGATCGTGCCCTCGGCGCGCCCATCCCTCGGCGCGCGCAACTCGATGGCGAAGACGCGCTGGCCGGTCTGGCTGTTGCCCTGCGACTGCAGGAGCACGCAGAGCCGCTGCCGCTCGACGATCCGGCAATCGACGGTCCAGTCGCCATAGGTCTCGTTGATCGCGGTAGCGCCGTTCGGCAGCGTCGCAGCCTGGGCGGCAGGCTGGCTGACACTCGGCGCAGCCGGAGAGGCCGGCGCCTGCGCGACGGGCTGAGCAGGCTTGGGCGCAGGCTTCGGCGCCGGACGGGGCGCGGGGCGCTGCGGCGCGGCAGGCCCCGGCTGCGCCGCCGGCTCTTCCTGGGCCCACAGCGTGGGCGACGCAAAGGAGCCGAGCGCGAGAACGGCGGCGAGAGAGGCGATCCGGAAGGAATGATGTTTCATGTCAGCGCTGTCTTATGAAGATGTGGCTCGCCCTATCGCAGAAACCACACTCGAGAGAAAGTGCGAAAACGTAACCTGGCCGAAATAGATGAGTTTGACGAACAATGATCGGCGGAATCGACAATTGAATGATTTCAAACTGAAAGTATTCGACCCCGTGGGTTGATACTTCGAGCCCGGAACGCGAAGGCCGTTCTTGCAACGACAAATCCCTAGGAGAAGACCCGCCTCTGCCGCCAGCGCAGGCGAACCCTGCTGCCAGCCCGCTTGTGAGCCGCCCGCGCAACATGCCAGAAACCGGCACGGAATCGGGCCGAACGACCCGAGCAGGAGGAACCTACCCATGAGCAACAGCAAGGATGTCTGGCGTCGGATCGACGACAAGGCCCCGGCCTATTTCGGGCTCTCCGACCGCATCTGGCATACGCCCGAGCTGAACTATCAGGAGGTCCGCTCGGCCGCCGAGCACGGTGCCATGCTGGAGAGCGAAGGTTTTCGCGTCACCACCGGCATCGCCGGCATCCCGACCGCGGTCATCGGCGAAGCCGGCGAAGGCGGCCCGGTCATCGCGATCATGGGTGAATTCGACGCCCTGCCGGGCCTGAGCCAGGAGGCCGGCAACGCGACCGAAACCCCGGTCGAGAAGGACGGCAACGGCCATGGCTGCGGCCATAACATGCTGGGCTCGGCCTCGCTGCTCGCTGCCGCCGCGGTGAAGGACTATCTCGCCGCCAACGGGCTCAAGGGTCGCGTGCGCTATTACGGCTGCCCGGCGGAGGAAGGCGGCTCGGCCAAGGGCTTCATGGTGCGAGCCGGCGCCTTCGACGATGTCGATATCGCCCTGTGCTGGCACCCCGCCTCGTTCAACGGCGTCAACCGCGCCTTCTCGCTCGCCTGCGTCGAGATCGAGTTCACCTTCTCGGGGCGCGCCTCGCATGCCGCCGCCGCGCCGCATCTCGGCCGCTCGGCGCTCGATGCGGTCGAGCTGATGCATATCGGCGTCAACTACATGCGCGAGCACATGCCTTCGACGGCGCGCGTGCATTACGCGATCATCAATGCCGGCGGCATCGCCCCCAATGTCGTGCAGGCCACGGCGACGACGCGCCAGCTCATCCGGGCCGCGACGCTCTCCGAGATGTGGGAACTCGTCGCCCGGGTGAAGAAGATCGCCGAGGGCGCTGCCCTGATGAGCGAGACCACCGTCGCGATCAAGCAGCTCTCGGGCGACGCCAATCTCGTCGGCAACCGCCCGCTGGAAGAAACGATGCAGGCCAATCTGCTGGCACTGGGCGGCCCCGGCTTCGACGCGGCCGACCATGCCTTCGCCGCCAAGTTCCAGAAGACGCTGAGCCCGCAGGACATCGCCGCCGCCTATGGCCGCTTCGACCTGAAGCCGAAGGAGGGCGAGGCGCTGAGCGACGAGATCTATCCGCTCGGCGCCGGCAACGACACCTCGGTCGGCTCGACCGATGTCGGCACGGTGAGCTGGGTCGTCCCGACCGTGCAGTGCCGCACCGCCTGCTACGCGATCGGCACGCCCGGCCATTCCTGGCAGCTCGTCGCGCAGGGTCTCGCGCCGGCGGCCCATAAGGGCCTCGCGCTCGCGGCAAAGGCCATGGCCGGCGTCGCCACGGACGTGCTGAACGACCCTGCCCTGCTCAAGGCAGCCAAGGACGAGTTCGCGGCCTTCCGCGCCAAGAACCCCTTCGCCAATCCGATCACGGACGATGTCGAGCCCCCGCTCGACATGGCCGCGCATTGAGTGGGCTAAGCTAAGTCACACGACACGCGTCATCCCGGACGCAGCGAAGCGGAGATCCGGGATCCATCGTAGAGCACAGCGCCCCTCGATGGATCCCGGGGCAAGCCCGGGATGACGAGATGTTTCCGTGGAAAATCGGTCGGCGCTAGCCGCCCTTCGGCCCGGAAATCTCGACGCGGATCGTCGGCCGGGTCGCCTTGAACTCGGCGACGGCAGCCGACGTGAGATCCGACACCGAGTCGGACGCGTTCGACATAAGGCGCAGGATGATCCGTCCCAGCCGGTCGCGGGCCTCGGACTCCAGCTCGGCATCGAGCCTGTCGTCATGCCCGATCGCGGCCCAGGCCCTGGCCTGAACGGCTTCTGCGACGAGCAGTTCCTGGGAGTTCAGGACACCGGGAAAGCGGAAATTCGAGGTAGGCATCGGCGATTCAAACATGGCTGGCCAACGGATATAGGGTGGCATCGGTTCCCGGCAAGGCGGAGAGAAAATCCGCAGCCAGATAGGTCACCCTTCACTTTCGAAATTCCGTGTGACGAGCGCGCTACGAAACAGGGCGCAGACGCAGAATAAACACAAAATCTAAATTGGACTTGTTGTCCAAATTTGCCTTGACCCGTTCCTTCCCCGCCTGCACAGATGGCCGGCACAGCCTTGCCGCCCCGGCGGCAGGCGACAGACCGCAAGGCGGGAGGCTCGCGTGAAGTTCGACATTTTCCAGATGGAGCGGAACCAGACGCTCTTCGAGAACGACGTCGAGATCAACCTGACCGAGAGCGGCGTCCATCCCTGGTCGATCGAAGATATTCTGGGCGGCGAGGCCGCGCGCGACCTGCTGAAGCAGCCGCTCGGCTATGGCTGGACCGATGGCCGGCCGGACCTGCGCAACAACATCGCCTCCTGGTATCCCGGCGCCACCGCAGCCAACGTGCTCGTCACCAACGGCTCCTCCGAGGCGACGATGATCGCCCTGATGGCGCTGTTCGAGCCCGGCGACGCGCTGGTCTTCGCCCTGCCGAACTTCATGCAGATCGACGGGCTCGGCCGCGCGCTCGGCTTCGACATCCGCCGGCTCGAATTGTCGGGCGACACCGACTGGCAGATCGATCCCACCGGCCTCGCCAAGGTCGCGGCCGGCGCCAAGGCGATCGCCGTCACCAACCCCGCCAACCCCACCGGCAGCGTGCTCTCGGCCGCAAGCCGCGCCGCCCTCGTCGAAACAGCGAAGCGCAACGACGCCTGGCTGATGGTCGACGAGATCTATCGCGGCGGCGAGATCGACGGCGCCGAAACCGAGACACTCTGGGGCAGCTATCCCAAGGTCGTGGTCACCTCAAGCCTGTCGAAATCCTTCGCCTGCCCCGGCCTGCGCCTCGGCTGGATCGTCGCGCCGGCCGAAGTCGTGACGTCGGCGGCCGAGCGGCAGGACTACACCACGATCGGCAGCGGCATCCTCAGCCAGATCCTTGCGGAGGAAGTGATGCAGCCGGAGACGCGTGGCCGTCTGCTTGCTCGCGGCCGCGATTTGCTGCGCAGCAATGCCGATCTCGTGGCGCAATGGATGGCGCAGCACAATGACTGGTCCTGGCGCCGCCCGCAGGCCGGCGGCATGGCCTTCCTGCGCTATCCGCTCGACATGCCCTCGGAGGTCTTCTCGCAAAAACTGCGCGAGGAGGAGAGCGTCTTCGTCGTCGCCGGCAGCTGGTTCGGCATCGAGAACCACATCCGCATCGGCATCGGCGTGCCGACCGAAGTGCTGCGTGACGGGCTGGCGCGGATGGACCGGTTCCTGGCGCGGCACAAGGGCTGAGCGGAGAGTCCGCACGGCATCCGATGACGCCCTCGAACCACTGCATCATCCCGGGCTTGCCCCGGGATCCATCGGAGAGCTCCGGAGGTCCACGATGGATCCCGGATCGGCGCTGCTGCGCAGCTTGTCCGGGATGACGGCGAGGTTCCAGCAGGAAATCCGAAGACAGCTGACGCTATCTATCCCCGATCCCGTCCAGCACCACCCGCGCGATCGCGATGTCCTGCACCGCGATCCCCGTGAGGTCGGCGATGGTGATGTCGTCGTCCGAAAGCCGCGCCGGCACGTCGCCGGCCAGCACGGCCCCCAGCTCGACGCAATCGCCCGCATCGATCAGCCCGACGGCAGCGGCAGCAGCGAACTCGCCATGGTCGAGGCTCTGCTCCAGCGAATCCGCGATCCGCGTATCAGCCAGCGCGACCAATGCGGAATCCAGTTCCTGCTTGCCCGGTGCATCGGCACCCAGCGCGGTGATATGCGTGCCCGGCCTGATCCAGTCGTCACGGATGATCGGCGCGGCGGCCGGCGTCACCGTGATCAGCGCATCTGATTGTGCGCAGAGCGCCTCCAGTTCCGCGACCGGTTCGATCGTGATGCCCTCCCCTTCGAGATCACGCCGCAAGGCCTCCAGCTTCTCGGGCGAGCGAGCCCAGACCGCAAAGCGCGGCTCGCGATCGCGCAGCAGATGCGCGGCGGCGCGGATCTGGAACCGCGCCTGCGTACCGGCGCCGACGATCCCGATCCGGCGCGCGTCAGCCCGCATTCCCGCCCGCGTCGCGATGGCACCAGCCAGCGCCGTCCGGAGATCGGTGAGCCAGCCCTCGTCGCGCAGCATCGCGACGACAGCGCCGGTCTCGGCCGAAAGCGCGATCATCATGCCGCTCGTCGTCGGCAGGCCTTTGGCGGGGTTGTCGTAGAACCCCGTCGCGATCTTCACGACGAAGATCGGATCCCCCGCGATATGGCCGAACTTGATATGGCAGTCGCCATTATGCGCGGGAAAGCCGAGATAGCCGACCGGCGGCATCTGCACCTGCCCCGCTGCGGCCGCCTTGAACCCCTCCTCCAGCGCGATGAAGGCCCGGTCGAGATCGACGGCGGCCTGGATCTCCGCACGCGACAGGTCAAGCATCCGGGGTCTCGTTGGCCTGGTTGAGGTAGTTGTAGACGGTCGCGCGGGCGAGTCCGAGGATGCGCGAGATATAGGCGGCGGCATTGCGTCCGCCGAAGGCGCCGTTGGCGGCAAGGTCCGCCACCAGTTCGCGCTTCTCGGCCCGGCTGAGGCTAGTCACGCCAAGGCCGCGGCTTTGCGTCCATTGCTGCACGAACTCGTTGATGCGCTCGTGCCAGTCTTCCTTGAACAAAGCCTGCGGCTTCTCGACGCCGGCCGGCACGGTCGCCAGGGCGGAGAGCGTCTGCATCAGCGCATGGAACTGCGAGACGTCGACATTGATGCAGAGCACGCCGATCGCCTTGCTTCCAGTCGAGAGCACGATGCTGATCGATTTCAGCCGCCGCCCGTCCCAGTTCACCTTTTCATAGGGGCCGATGATCGTCTCGTCGGGATCGAAGCCGATCTCATCGAGCAAAGACGGCTCACCGAGCACGCGCTGCGAGAAATTCCCGGCGATATGCACGACGCTCTGCGTGCCGAGATCATGCAGCACGACCTCGGCATGCGGCCGGAACAGCAGCGCCACCGCATCGCAGACCGGCAGATAGGGAGCGAGTTCCGGCGTCATGCGCGAAGGCTCTAGCGCGGCTGCGACTTGAGATAGTCGCTCAAGCGCTCCAGACCCGCCGAGAGATGGTCACCCGGCGCGCCGATGCCGATGCGGATATAGCCGTCCATCCCATAGACGTCGCCCGGCAGCAGCATGATCCCGCGCTCCTCGCGCAAGCGGTGCACGAGCTCGGTCGAGTTCATCGAGTGGCTGTACTTGATGAAGGCCATGCCGCCGGCCTTGGGCGGCACGAAGGAGAAGAACTCCTCATTCGCCTTCACCCAGTTCGCCAACAGCGCGAGGTTCTCCCGCAGGATGGTCTTGCTGCGCTGCAGGATCTCGGCGCGCTTCACCGGCTGAATGACGATGCGGGCGATATGCTCGCTCAGCGCGCTCGTGGTGATCGAGGTGTAGTCCTTGTTCTGCCAGGCGGTGTAAATGTCCTTGGCCGGGCCGACCAGCCAGCCGATGCGCAGGCCGGGCAGCGCCATCGCCTTGGAAAGCCCGCTGGTGATGATCGCCTTTTCGTAGAGGTCGGCGAAGCTGGGCGGTTCGTCGGTTTCGAGCTCCGCGCCCTTGTAGACCTCGTCGGCATGCAGGTAGCAGCCCTGCGCCCGGGCGATCTCGACCAGCGCGTCCATCGTCTCACGCGACAGCAAGCTGCCGGTCGGATTGTTCGGATTGCAGATCGTCATCAGCTTGGTGCGCGGCGTGATCGCCCGGCGGACCTCGTCGAGATCGGGCGTCCAGCCCAGCTCCTCGCGCAGCTTCACTTCCTTGACGGTGGCGCCGATCGCCCGCGCCCAACCCCAGATCTGCAGGTAGTTCGGCACGAAGACGACGATCTCGTCGCCCGGCTCGATCAGCGACATCACCATCAGGAAATTGGCCTCGGCCGACCCGTTGGTGACGATCACCTCGTCCGAGGTCCGGTTGCGATGGAGCTTGGCGATATCCTCGCGCAACTCGACCGCGCCATTGGTCCAGCCATAGCCGAGCTCGACCTCCATCAGCTTGGCGCGCTCATCGGCGCTGAGCAGTTCGTTCAGCGAATAGGGATGGACGCCGCTGTCGGAGAGATTGAACTCGACGGTGTTCTCGTAGAGCGACTGGATCCGCTCCAGTGTGAATTCTTCGATCTTCATGCTGCCCATCCCGCGGCGGCCGATCCACCGCATCTCCTCGCGAGTATGATGGGCATCATTTAGACGTCAAGGTCGATTTTGGAATTTACAGTCCAAATCGCGATTGCTATCCCTTGGCGACCACGTCGCAGCCGCTCCCGAAGAGCCCATCATGTCCGACCAGAACCCCGGTGCCAACAAGATGTGGGGCGGCCGCTTCACCACCGCACCGGCCGATGTGATGCGCAGGATCAACCCCTCGATCGGCTTCGACTACCGCCTCTATCGGCAGGACATCGCGGCGTCGAAGACCCATGCCGCGATGCTGGCCCGCCAGGGCATCATCGCCAGCGCCGACAACGAGCGCATCCAGGCCGGTCTGGACCAGATCCGGGGCGAGATCGATCGAGGCGAACTCCAGTTCAGCATCGACCTCGAGGACATCCACATGAACGTGGAAGCGCGCCTCAAGGAGATCATCGGCGAGCCGGCCGGGCGCCTCCACACCGCCCGCAGCCGCAACGACCAGGCCGTCACCGATGTCCGCCTCTGGATGCGCGACGCGATCGACGAGCTCGACGGCGTGATCCAGGAGCTGCAGCGCGCCCTGATCGAGCGCGCCAGCGAGCATGCCGGGACGATCATGCCGGGCTTCACTCATATGCAGGTCGCCCAGCCCGTGACCTTCGGCCACCATCTGATGGCCTATGTCGAGATGTTCGGCCGCGACCGCGAGCGGCTGGCCGGCGCGCGCCTGCGCACCAATGTCTCGCCGCTCGGCGCGGCCGCGCTCGCCGGCACAGCCTTCCCGATCGACCGGCAGTTCACGGCCGCCGAGCTCGGCTTTGCCCGGCCGACCGAAAACTCGATGGATTCGGTCGGCGCGCGCGACCATATCTGCGAGCTCCTGTTCTGCTGCGCGATGCTGGCCGTGCATCTCTCGCGCCTCAACGAGGAGATCACGCTCTGGTGCAGCGACGGTTTCCGCTTCATCGCGCTGTCGGACGCCTTCACCACCGGCTCCTCGATCATGCCGCAGAAGCGCAACCCGGACGCCGCCGAGCTGGTGCGCGGCAAGACCGGCCGCGTCGTCGGCTCGCTCACAGCCATGCTGGTGGTGGTCAAGGGCCTGCCCATGACCTTCATGAAGGACATGCAGGAGGACAAGGAGCCGATGTTCGACGCGCTGGAGACAGTCGGGCTCTGCGTCGCCGCCACCACCGGCATGATCCGCGACCTCACCGTACGCCCCGAGGGCATGCGCGCCTTCCTGGACCGCGGCTTCCCGACTGCGACCGATCTCGCCGACTGGCTGGTGCGCGAGGCCGGCATTCCCTTCCGCGACGCCCATCACATCACCGCCCGCGTCGTCGCACTGGCCGAGGCCAAGGGCTGCACCTTGCAGGCGCTCGACCTCGACGCCATGCGCTCAGTCGACCCCCGCATCAGCGCAGCGGTGTTCGAGGTGCTGGCGCCGGAGCATTCCGTCCGCAGCCGGCGCAGCTATGGCGGCACGGCGCCCGATACCGTCCGCGAGGCGATCGAGCGGGCGAAGCAGCGCTGGCTGTCCAACAAGCCGATCCAGAGCTGAATTGTCATCCCGGGGCTTCGCGCAGCGAAGAACCCGGAACCCACGACGGGGCGAGCGGCCAGCAGCCGCGCACAGGATGTCTCACCCGGTCGTGGGTTGCGGGTTCGCGCCTTCGGCACGCCCCGGAATGACAATCGCCCTCGCCCAACGCAACCCGGCGGCCGTCGTCCCGCAAACTTTGCGGGATCAAACCGGCCGCCTTTCTGGCTATGGATGACGGCGCCTGTCGATTCGACCGGGCCTGAGGAAACGAGCGCGGAGCCACAGCAGCTCCGCGGCGGGGGAGAGATGATGGAACACCTCTGGTTGCGTGGGGTCGCCGAGCAGTTCGGCATCGATGGCGGGCTGCGGCAGCTCGGCGGCGAATACGACCTCAATTTCCGCGGCCGGACCAGCGAGGGCGACGTCATCGTCAAGGCGATGCGCCCGCAGGGCGAGCCCGCTCTCGTCGACCAGCAATGCGCCGCGATCAGTCACGCGCTTGCCGCCGATCCGACGTTGCCGCTGCCGCGCCTCCTCCCCGCCGAAGGCAAGTGCTTCTGGCAGAATGTAGCCGATTCCAAGGGCCAGCAGCGCATGGTCTGGGTCCAGCGCGCCTTTACCGGCATTCCGATGGGCGAAGCCGGGCCGCAGCCGCCCGCCGTCCTCTCCGAACTCGGCGCGCTGACCGCACGGCTCGACCTTGCGCTCCGCGATTTCAAGGTCACGGCCGCACCTGACGCCGCGAAATGGGACCTGACCGAGGCCGGCTGGATCAAGCCTCATCTCGACGTGCTCGAAGGCTCGCGGCGTAAGCTCGTGGCCGGCATCGTCGCTGGCTTCGAGGCCCTCAAGCCTGCGCTCGACAGGCTGCCGCGCCAGACCATCCATAACGACCTCAACGACTTCAACATCCTCGTCGAGCCACGCCTCGGTGAGCCCGCCCGGATCAGCGGCCTGATCGATTTCGGCGACATGACCAACGGCCCGCGCGTCTGCGAGATCGCCATCGCCGCGGCCTATGCCATCCTCGACCACGAGACACCGGAAGCCGCGCTCGCGGCCTTCGTCGCCGGCTATCACGACGTCTCATCGCTGAGTGCCGAAGAGATCGGCCTGATCTGGCCGCTCGTGCGCATGCGGCTTGCCGTCAGCGTCGTGAACTCGACGATCGAGGCCAAGGGCCGCCCGAACGACCCCTATGTCACCATTTCGCAGGCTCCGGCCTGGCGCTTCCTCGAAAACCCCGCCATCGACGGCGAGTTGATGGGCGCGCGCCTGCGCAATGCCTGCGGCCTGCCCGTCACCGATGCTGCCGGCCGTATCGCGAGCTGGATTGCCGCACAGCGCGGCAGCTTCGCGCCCGTGCTCGGCCGTGCGCTCGACGGCCTGCCGGTCGGCTCGCTCGGCATCGCAGAGGCGACGATCCCCGCGAACCCGTTCGAACTCCGCGCCGACGAGGCCCGCAATCTCGGCGCCGGGCTCGGCATCCCCCAGGAATGGTGGCTCGGCCAATATGGCGAGCCCCGACTGGTCTATACCGACAAGGCCTTCCGCAAAGGGCGCTGGCTGGCCTCGAACCGCCGCACCATCCATATGGCGGTCGACGTCTTCGCGCCGGCCGGCGAGCCGGTCCGCGCGCCTCTCCCCGGCAAGGTCGCGTTGGCGGAGAACCGCAAGGGCCATCTCGACTATGGCGGCGTCGTCATCCTCGAACACCGCACGCCTGCCGGCGACGTCTTCCATACGCTCTACGGCCATCTCGCAGCCGACGGCGCGGCCAAGCTGAAGCCAGGTCAGGAGATCGCGGCAGGCGAGGCCTTCGCCAAGCTCGGCCCGGCCGAGGAGAATGGCGGCTGGGAGCCGCATCTGCATTTCCAGCTCGCTCTGACGCTGGACGGCATGGGCCATGACTGGCCGGGCGTCGCCGATCCCGACGACTGGGCGCTTTGGCAGGCAATCTGCCCGAACCCCGCCGCCCTGCTCAACCTGCCCGACGAGGCCGTCGCCTATCAGGCGATCGACGAGGTCGCGCTGCTGGCCGAGCGCAAGGCCCGCTTCGGTGCCAATCTGAAGCTCAGCTACAAGCGGCCGATCACCTTCCTGCGCGGCTGGCGCCACCATCTCTTCGACGCGATGGGCCGGCCCTATCTCGACGCCTATAACAATGTGCCGCATGTCGGCCACGCCCATCCGCGCATCCGCAAGGTGGCGATGGACCAGCTCGCGCGGATGAACTCCAACACGCGCTATCTCCACCCGGCGCCGATGGCGCTGGCCGAGCGGCTGACCGCGAAGCTGCCTGCGGAGTTGGAGGTCTGCTTCTTCGTCAATTCCGGCTCGGAAGCGAACGAGCTGGCTTTGCGCCTCGCCCGCGCAGCGAGCGGCGGCTACGACATCGTCACGCCCGATCACGGCTATCACGGCAACACCACCGGCGCGATCGACATCTCCGCCTACAAGTTCAACAAGCCGAACATGGGCGGCCGCAAGCCCTGGGTGCAGCTCATCGACGTCGCCGATGATTATCGCGGCCGTTTCCGCCGCGACGATCCCGACCGGGCGCTGCATTACGCCGAGCAGGTCGACGGCGCGCTTGCAGCCATCGCGGAACGTGGCGGCAAGGTCGCTGGCTTCATCGCCGAGACCTTCCCGAGCGTCGGCGGCCAGATCATCCCGCCGCCCGGCTATCTCGCGGCCGTCTACGAGCGCATCCGCGCCGCCGGCGGCATCTGCATCGCCGACGAGGTCCAGACCGGGCTCGGGCGCCTCGGCGACTATTATTTCGGCTTCGAGCAGCAGGCGGTGCAGCCTGATATCGTCGTGCTCGGCAAGCCGCTCGGCAACGGCCATCCGATCGGCGCGGTCATCACCACCCGCGCCATCGCCGAGCGCTTCGCAGAAGGTCCCGAGTACTTTTCGACCTTCGGCGGCTCGAACCTGTCCTGCCGCATCGCCTCGGAAGTTCTGGATATCGTCGAGGAGGAAGGGCTCTCGGCCAATGCCAAGGCGATGGGCGAGAAGCTGCTCGCCGGCATGCGCGCGCTGATGGCGGACTATCCTTGTGTCGGCGACGTCCGCGGCATCGGCCTCTTCCTCGGACTGGAGCTGGTCGCGGATCGCGAGACGCTGGAGCCCGCAACCGATGCCGCGGCCCATGTCATGAACCGCCTGCGCGACATGCGCATCCTTGTCGGCCGCGAGGGACCGGCCGACAACATCCTCAAGATCCGCCCGCCGCTGACGGTCGGTGCCGACGATGTCGAGATGATCCTCGACCGGCTGCGGATCTGCCTGCGCGAGGTCGAAGCCGCGCGCTAGCCGGCCGGCACGGCGCCTGCATGCACCGGTCCGCTTCTGGCGCGGCCGGGGCGGCCGTGCCATCCTGCGCGCGCGGAGGAGTGGTTATGGAGTTGAAATGGCTGGAAGACGTCCTGAGCCTTGCCTCGACGCTCAGCTTCTCGCGCTCCGCCCGTGAACGGAACGTCACGCAATCGGCCCTGAGCCGCCGGGTCCGGCAGCTCGAGGACTGGCTTGGCGCGCCTCTCTTCGACCGCAGCAGCTACCCGATCCGCCTCACCGAAGCCGGCAAGACGTTCCTGCCACGGGCGCAGGAAATCCTCAGGCAGGTGCAATGTGCCCGCCAGGAGGTGCTCCAACAGCGGGAGGATGTCTCGGAGATGCTGGTCTTCGCGACGCTGAACACCCTGTCGCTCACCTTCTTTCCCGGCCTCGTCCGCCGCATCGAGGACAGGCTCGGCCCGCTGAAGACGCGCTTCTGCGACCAACGCGCCTCCTTCGGCGGCAATGTCGCGCTGCTCAACCGCGGCGAATGCGATTTCCTGCTGACCTATGCGCATCCGACGGTATCGCCGGAACTCGACGCCGAACACTTCATGTATCGCCATCTCGGCAGCGAGCGGGCCATCCCCGTCTCACTGCCCGATGATGACGGCGAGCCGCTTCACGGCTTCTGTTCCGGCGACGCTCCCGTCCGCCTTCTGAGCTACGGCAACAGCTCCTTCTTCGCGCGCCGGCTCGCCCTGCTCTTCGCCGAACGGCCGACGCCGCTGATCACCGTCTACGAGAACCCGATGTCGGTCGGCCTCAAGGCCATGGTGCTGGCCGGGCGTGGCGCGGCCTGGGTTCCCGAGAGCCTCGTCGTCGACGAGTTGCACGACGGCCGGCTCGTCCCGGCGGCCGACCCGTCCTGGTACATCACGGCCGAGATCCGGCTCTACCGGGCCAGGCAGCAGGGCCGGCCCGCCCTCGAGCGATTCTGGGAGGCTATCGCGGTCGAAGTTCAGCCGGAGCCCCCGGCCGAACCGGCCCGGACAGCCGCCGGAAGGCGCGGCTATGCGCGCGCCGCCTCGGCAGGCTCCGACAACAGGAAGCCGAGATCCGCCGCTGCGTCGATCTCGGTAAGCCGGGTATAGAGCGCGTCCGCGCCCGGCAGCCCGGCGCAGCAGTCCGCGAACTTCGCCGCGCGGTCATTGTCGTCGAACGGAACCGCGATCGAGCCCTTGGCTTCCCGCCGCTCGGCCTTGAGCACGCGCCCGTCCTTGAGGCTGATGGTGACACGATGTGGCTGGCGCCCGCCCGCCTCCTCGCTCTTCTCGTAGGATCGCATCACCGTCAGCGGCAGCAGGCGCCGGACTTCTGCGCGCGCTACCGCTTCCGGCGTGAAATCGGCAACCGATAGGCGATCCTGCAAGAGCGCGAGCGCCACGCAGTAATGCATCGAGAAGCGGCCCTGCATCTCGTCCTGCGGATCGGGATAGGCGAGGTTGCGGGCATTGGCGATGCCGACCAGCGTATCGACCGACGCGACGTCGTCGGCGCCGAAACCGTGCTCCGCCCTGAGGTCGAGGATCGCATCGACCGTATTATGCGTCGAGCCGCAGCAGGGATGGCGCTTCGGAGTCAGGCCGTCACTCTCGATCACATGCGGCGAGGCAAGCGCCATCTGGTCCCAGCCGGCGGCGCTATCGTCGCCGAACAATTCAGCGATGCCCATTGGGCATTCCAGGATGTCGAGCCGCCCTGTCATGCCGGCGGCTGCAAGAGCTGCCGCATCGACGGCATTGCGCGCCGCAAGCCCGGCATGAAGCGGCTTTGCCGGCGTGCCGAACTGGCCTTTCGGGCCGGAGGCCATGCTGGCGGCGACGCTCATGGCCCGCGCGATGCCGGCGGCATCGAGCCCCATCAGCCAGGCCGTGCCCGCCGCCGTGCCAATGGCGCCGACGGTCGAGGTCGCATGCCAGCCGATCGTGTAATGCGCCGGGTTGATGCCGCGCCCGACGGCGGCCTGCGCCTCCAGCCCGACGAGATAGGCATCGACGAAGGTCCGCCCGCTCGCACCGCGCCCCTGCGCCACCGCGAGCAGCGCCGGCACCAGCACCGCCGAGGCATGGGTGATGCCCGGCCTGAAATTGTCGTCATAATCGAGCGCATGCGCCGCCGTGCCGTTGACCAGCGCGGCGACCGCCTCCGTCGCCCTGCCACCACCCGCGACCGCAGCCGCTCCCTGCGGGCCGATGCCGGACGCGAAGGCCTGTCGCACGGCCTGCGTCGCCTGATCGCTGATGCCGGCCAGCATGCAGGCCACCGTATCGGTGATGGCGTGATGCGCCCTCAGCCGCGCGAGCGGCGAGAAGACCGGCCCGGAGCGGCTCCATGCGGCGATACGTTCGATGGCGCTGGGCATGATCACTCCCGGTCGGTCTGGCGGAGGCTAAGGCTGCTCAATCCTGCCGGCGTGCTTCGAGGATCAGGCGCAGCAGGCGGCCGAAGGCGAAGCGGTTCACCTCCGTGCCCTTGATGTCGGTGTTGACGCGGTGAACGATCACGAGGTCGAGCGACGGGATGACTAGGCAGTTCTGCCCGCCGACGCCTTGCGCGCTGTAGCTGCCGGCCGGCAGCACGACGCCCGGGAATCCTGCGCCGGAGCGCTCGGTCCACCACATATAGCCGTAGCCGCCGCGCGGCCCGGCATCGGAAAGCGGCAGCACGCTGGTCGCGACCCAGTTGGCCGGGATGACCTGCTTGCCCTGCCAGCGCCCCTGCCGCAGGAACATCAGGCCGAAGCGGGCGAGATCGCGCGTCGACATCCGGAACGGATAGGCAGGGTGAACCGAGCAATCGTCCGGTTCCAGCCAGCCATCGCGCCGCTCGCCGTCGAGGCGGAAATCCTCCATGCCGAGCGGGTGGCCGATCCGCGTCAGGAAATCCTCATGGATGCCGGCGCCGGTCAGCGCCGTGAAGATCGTGCCGAGCGCGTTGAAGTCCCAGTTGTTGTAGAGCCAGAAGGTGCCCGGCGGCTGCGAATGACGCGGCGGCTTGATCGACTTCATCCAGGGCGATTCATAGCCGGCCGGATGGAAGATGCCCGAGCGCGCCGTCAGCAGATCGTAGATCGTCGCGGCCTTCTCGCGCTCGCTCAAGCCTTCCTTATCGTCGATGCCGAGATCGGCGAGCGTGCGCGACAGGTCGATCCGACCCTCTTCCTCATGGATGCCGATCAGCGCGCTGAGGAAGCTCTTGCGGACGGAATGGCACAGGTAGCGATGAGCGAGATCGCCGCGGCTCGCCACCACCCGCCCGCCCTGCACGATCATCACCGTCGCGGTCGAGATGGTGTCGGCATAGCGCCAGGCGCGGTCGAGCCCCTCGCGCGACCAGCCGGCCGCTTCCGGCGCGACGCTCTCCCAGTCCTTCGCCGGCCAATGCTCTCCCGCCAGGGACTTACCCGTCATGCCTGCCTCGTCCATCCGCTGATCTTCCGAAAGTGCCGATCGCTCACGCGATCGGGCGATAGCCCACGCTCGCCTCGAGGAATTCGCGCGTATAGGGCTCCTGCGCTCGGCCGGCCCTGACATCGGCCGAGCTCATCTCCTCGAGGATGCGCCCCTCGCTCATCATCGCGACGCGCTCGCAGAGATGCGTCACCACCGCGAGATCGTGGCTGACCATCAGATAGGTCAGGTCGCGGTCACGGCGGAGCTGCTTCAGCAGGTTGAGGATTTCCGCCTGCACCGAGACGTCGAGCGCCGAGGTCGGCTCGTCCAGCAGCAGCAGCTCCGGCTCGATGATGAGCGCGCGGGCGATCGCGACGCGCTGGCGCTGGCCGCCCGAAAGCTCGTGCGGAAAGCGATAGCGGAAGGACGGCCCGAGGCCGACGGCGGTCAGTATCTCGTCGATGCGCTCCTGCGGCCGGTCGAAGCCGTGGATCTTCAGCGGCTCGGCCAGCACGTTCTGCACCATCTTGCGCGGATGCAGCGAGGCATAGGGGTCCTGGAACACCATCTGCACGCGCCGGAAGAAGGCCTTGTCGCGCGTATGCGGCACTTCGCGGTCATGGAAGGCGATCGAACCGCCATACTCGCTGTTCAAGCCCGCGAGCGCGCGCAGCACCGTCGACTTGCCGCAGCCGGATTCGCCGATCAGGCCAAAAGCCTCGCCATGGCCGAGCGTGAAGGAGACATCGTCCACCGCCTTCAACGCCGACGTACCGCGGCCGAAGATGACGGAGAGATGGCTGACCGTGAGGGCAGCCGGGCGGTTCGCCGCCATGACCGGATCGCTCGCGTTCATGCCCGGCTCCCGCTCTGCAAGGTCGGCCCGTCCAGCCAGGCCGGATCGCGGCTCGGCACCTGCAGCATGTCGGTCTGCCGGTCGAGGCGCGGCAGGCTGTCGAGCAAGGCGCGGGTGTAGGGATGGCGCGCATTGCGCAATTCGCGCGCCGGGATGTCTTCCATGATCCGGCCGGCATACATGACCAGCACGCGGTCGCAGAAATCCGCCACGAGATTGAGGTCGTGGCTGATGAAGATCAGACCGGCGCCGCGCCGCGTCACCAATTCGTCGAGGATGCTCAGCACCTGCCGCCGGATGGTGACGTCGAGCGCCGAGGTCGGCTCGTCCGCGATGATCAGGTCGGGCTCGGGGATCAGCATCATCGCGATCATGATGCGCTGGCCCATGCCGCCCGAAACCTCGTGCGGATAGAGCTTGAAGACGCGGGCGGGGTCGCGGATCTTCACCGCCTCCAGCATGGCGAGCGCCCGGGCCTCGGCCTCCTTGCCGCCGACCTTGTGATGCAGGCGGTAGGCCTCGGTGATCTGCTCGCCGACCCGCATCAGCGGATTGAGCGAGAATTTCGGGTCCTGCAGGATCATCGAGATGCGGTTGCCGCGGATCGTCCGCATCTGCCGTTCGCTGACGCCGAGCAGGTCGATCCCGTCGAAGGACAGTTTCCTGGCGGAGATCGTCGCGGCCTTCGGCGTCAGCTTCAGGATCGTGCGTCCGGTCAGCGACTTGCCCGAACCGGATTCGCCGACGATGCCGACCTTCTCGCGGCCCACGCTGAAGGAGATGCCGCGCACCGCCTGCACCGAGCGATGTGCGCCCTTGAAGGTGACGGAGAGGTCCTCGACCTCGAGCAGCGGCTTATCCATGACGCGGATCCAGGATGTCGCGCAGACCGTCGCCGAACAGGTTGAAGGCCAGGCTGGTGACGAGGATGGCGAGGCCGGGAATGCCGGCGATCCAGCCATTGGTCAGGATGAACTCGCGACCGGACGCCAGCATCGCGCCCCATTCCGGGCTCGGCGGCTGGGCACCCAGACCGAGGAAGCCGAGGCCCGCGGCCGTCAGGATGATCGACGCCATGTTGAGCGTGATGCGCACCACGACGGAAGGGATGCACATCGGCACGACATGGCCGAGGATGATCCGGAGCGGCGACGCGCCTTGCAGCCGCACCGCCGCGATATAGTCGGACTTGCGGATCGACAGCGTCTCCGCTCGCGCCAGGCGCGCGATCGGTGGCCAGGCCGCGAGCGCGATCGCGATGATCGCATGGTCGATGCCGGGGCCGAGCGCCGCGACGAAGGCGAGCGCCAGTACAAGGCTCGGGAAGGCCAGGAAGATGTCGACGATGCGCATCAGCACGATATCGGCCCAGCCGCCGAGATAGCCGGAGGTCGTGCCGACGATCAGCCCCAGCGGCGCCGCGATCACCGCGGTCAGCAGGGCAATGTAGAGCGTGATGCGCGCGCCGAAGACCAGCCGGCTGAAGATATCGCGGCCGAGCTCGTCGGTGCCGAACCAATGCGCGGCCGAGGGCCGTTGCAGGCGGTTCGTCAGGTCCTGCGCGTAGATGTCATGCGTCGCAACCAATGGCGCGAACAGCGCCACCAGCGCGATCAGCACGATGATGGCGAGCCCGAACATGGCGGCGGGGTTCGCCCTGAGCCGCCACCATTTCAGCGAGAGTTGCTGCATCCGCGCCTGGAAGGGCGAGGAGGGCACGGGCGCCGCGAGCCAGGCCCGGAGGCCCCGCTCGCTGGCCTGGTCGATGGAGTGTGGTGTCATGGCCATGCCTCAGCGGGTCCGCGGGTCGAAGACCCGGTAGAGCAGGTCGCACAACAGGTTGAGCGTGACGAAGATGACGCCGACCAGGAGCGTGCAGCCGACGACGGCGTTCATGTCGCCGGCGAGCAGCGCATTGGTCAGGTAGCGGCCGAAGCCCGGCCAGGCGAAGACCGTCTCGGTCAGGACCGCGCCTTCGAGCAGGAAGGCGTAGGACAGCGCGACCACCGTCACCACCTGCACGGCGATATTGCGGAAGGCATGGCCCCAGACGGTCCGCGCCCAGGACAGGCCCTTCACGCGCGCCGTCACGACGTATTCCTGGCTGAGCTGCTCCATCATGAAGCTGCGGGTCATGCGGCTGATATAGGCGAGCGAGCTGAAGGCCAGGATCGAGGCCGGCAGGATGATGTGCGACACCGCATTGCGGAACATCTCCCAGTTGCCGGCAAGCAAGCTGTCGATCAGCAGGAAGCCGGTGACCGGTTCGAGGTCGAACTCATAGGTGAAGTCGATACGGCCGGGGCCGCCGACCCAGCCCAGCGTCGCGTAGAACAGCACGAGCCCCATCAGGCCGAGCCAGAAATTCGGGGCCGAATAGCCGATCAGCCCGACCACGCGGACGATCTGGTCGAGCCAGGAACCGCGATACATTGCCGAGAGCACGCCGAGCGGAATGCCGAAGCTCGTGCCGATCACGATCGCCACGCTGGCGAGCTCGATCGTCGCCGGGAAGACGCGGGCGATATCGGCCACGACCGGCTTGCCGGTGGTCAGCGCCATCCCGAAATCGAGATGCAGCACGCCCCAGAGATAGCGGCCGAACTGGATGTAGAGCGGCTGGTCGAGGCCCAGCTGCTTGTACATCGCCTGATAGGCTTCCTGGGTCACGTTGTCGCCGAGCACGGCGACGACGGGATCGAGCGGCAGCAGGCGGCCGATGAAGAAGGTCAGCGCCGCAAGCCCGAGCAGGGTGACGGCGAAGGAGGCGAGGGTCCGGCCGGAAGCCTTGAGCCAGGACGGGAGGATAGCCCGCCCTGGATCGGAGCTCAGGCCGGGCGCCGCGGCGGCGGTCCGGGACATTGCGGCGGCCTTACTTGGCCGCGCGCTCGTAATAGGTCCGGAAGCCGTTCCAGGTCCACGACTTCAGGTCCTTGCGCACGCCGGCGACGCTGTTCATCTGGAACATGAAGGCCATCGGTCCCTTGGCCATCACTTCCTTCTGGATCGTTGCGTAGAGCGCGTCGCGCTTGGCCGTATCGGGCTCCAGCAGGGCCTGCTCGATCTGCTTGTTGAGGTCGAGATCCTGATAGGCCGAGCGCCAGCTCGGATACTGGGTCTGCTTGGCTTCGAGCCGGTTGTCGGGGTTGAAGACGAGGCGCGAGGCGTTGCCATGCGCGTCCGGCACGCCGGTCTGCCAGGCCAGCATCGCCGACTGATACTCACGCCCGCGCACCTTGCTGAAGAGCTGGGCATTGGCCATGCGCTCAAGCGAGAGCTTGACGCCGACCTTCGCGGCATTCTGCTGGACACTCTGGGCGATCGGATTGGCATGCGGCAGCGTGCCGAAGATCATCGTCGCCTCGAAGCCGTTGGGATAGCCGGCCTCCGCCAAGAGCTGCTTGGCCTTGTCGAGGTCGAGCTTGAAGGGCTGGCCCTCCTTGGCGTCGAGCGCTCCGACGGCGCCGAGCTGGGCGAAGCTGGCACGCGGCACGCCGAGATGGGTCATCACGGTCTTGCCGAGGCCGTCATAGTCGATCAGGTAGCGCATCGCGAGGCGCACCTTCTCCTTGGAGAACGGGCCGTCCGCGACATTGAAGCCCCAGTAGAACAATTGCGGCCGCAGGACCTTGTCGATCGTGATGTCCTTCGAGCTTTCGAGGTCCCTGAGGTCCTCGGGCGTCAGGTCGCGCGCCACGTCGACATCGCCCTGGCTGAGCAGCAGGCGCTGCGTGCCGGGCTCCGCGACATGGCGGATCAGCACGCGCTTCAGCGCCGGAGCCTTGCCCCAATAGTTGTCATTGGCCTCCAGCACGATCGACTCGCCGGCATTCCAGCGCGTCAGCTTGTAGGGGCCGACGCAGGCCGTGCGCGTCGCCAGGTACTTGTTGCCGAGATCGCTGCCCTGCTCGTTCGCCAGCAGGGTCTTCTTGTCCATGACCATGGAAACCCGGTTGGCCGCGATCGCCTGCAGCACCAGCGTCGTCGGATAGGGCTGGTCGAGCTTGAGGGTCAGCGTGTCGCCGGCACCCGCGACGATGCGCTGCTCGATATTGTCCTTGGTGAAGCCGTACTCGGTCAGCGTCGCGGCATTGCCGAAGTTCAGCTTGACGACGCGGTGCAGCGACCAGGCGACATCCTCGGCCGTGACCGGATTGCCGGAGGGGAACTTGGCGCCCTTGTGCAGGTGGAAGGTGATCTCCTTGCGGTCCGGAGAGACATCCCAGCGCTCGGCGAAGCTCGGCACGACCTTGCGCTCGTCGGCCTGGTCAAAATCGACCAACGTGTCGCAAGTGTTCTGCAGAATCTCGTTGGTGACGACCTCGCCGACCTGGGCGGGGTCGAATGTGCTGATCGCGTCGATGTTCCAGGCCATCACCAGGGCGTTCTTGGGCGTCGCGGCAATGGCAGCTCCCGCGCCCGCGCAGAGGGCGGCTGCGGCAACGGCTGAGAGCAACTTGTGCCCGGCGAGGCGCGGCGTGGTTCCGGTCTTGTCGTTTCGGTTGGCCATGATCTCGATCCCGCTCTTTGATTGTTGTTTGATTGAAGACGTCTTGGTCGCCGGGAGCAACTTTGCGGGATGCTCCCGGGAGATGCCGGCTCAGGCGGCCTGAGGCCGCGGCTTGATCGGCGGCTTCACATCGGCCGGGATCGGGCAGACATAGGGCGTCTGCGTCGTCCGCTCGTGGTGATCCTTCTTGGCGCGCGCCAGCAGCGTCTCGTCGCTGATCACGTCGACCGCCGTCGCCGCCATGATCTTGGCGGCATGGACCATGCCCTTATGCGCGGCCGGAGCCTTGCCCTGGGCCGTGATCTGCCAGGAATGGCCAGGCGTGCCGATCGCATGGGTCGCGACCCGCGCCTGGATGGTCGGCACCTTCCAGCTGACATCGGCGACATCGGTCGAGCCGATCATCGGCACGCCGCGCGTACCCTGCGGCACCACGAAATCGCAGAGCGGCGTGTCCTCGCGCGGGGCGATGCCGGTGCGGCGGTAGTCGTTGAGGATATCGGCCGGGCCGAGCGTCGCCTGGATCTTGGCCGCATAGGCCTTGTCGGCCGCATCGAAGGGCACGGGGCCGAGCCGGTCGATGTTCTTGAACATCGCGTCTTCCAATGGCGTGTTGCCGAGCATGTTGGAGACCGCGCTCATGATCGAGATCGAGACCGTGGTCTCGGTCATCAGCGCCGCACCCTCGGCGATCTTCTTCACGCGCTCGTTGAGCTCAAGCATGCCGGCGAGGTCGCGCGCCCGGATGGCGTAGCGCACCTTGGCCGAAGCCTGCACGACGTTGGGCGCGATGCCGCCGGCATCGAGATAGGCATAGTGGATGCGCGCATCGGACGGCGCATGCTCGCGCATGTAGTTGACGCCGACATTCATGAGTTCCACGGCATCGAGCGCCGAGCGGCCGAGATGCGGCGCAGCAGCCGCGTGCGACGCGCGGCCGGTGAACTGGAAATCCATCCGGGTATTGGCGAGCGACAAGGCATCGTCGACCTTGGTCATTGTCGCAGGGTGCCAGGAGATCGCGACATCGACATCGTCGAAGGCGCCGGCCCGCACCATGAAAGCCTTGGCCGCGCCGCCCTCTTCCGCCGGGCAGCCGAAATAGCGCACGCGTCCGGGCCGGCCGGTCTTCGCAAGCCAGTCCTTCACAGCGGTCGCCGCCAAAAGCGCGGCCGAGCCCAGCATGTTGTGGCCGCAGCCATGGCCGTGGCCGCCA
The DNA here is from genome assembly GCF_058783685.1 of Allobosea sp. FW305-C-101. Classification (NCBI taxonomy): domain Bacteria; kingdom Pseudomonadati; phylum Pseudomonadota; class Alphaproteobacteria; order Hyphomicrobiales; family Alloboseaceae; genus Allobosea; species Allobosea sp. FW305-C-101. Next base: position 736,694 of record NZ_JBYSYT010000002.1, read on the forward strand.
GCCTCGACCGGCTTCGGCTCGGCGATACCGGCCTCCTGGCTCAGACCGGGCAGCGCATCATATTCGCCGAGGATGGCGATGACCGGGCCGCCCTCGCCCGCCTCGCCCATCACGGCGGTCGGGATGCCCGCGACGTTCTCGGTGATGCGGAAGCCCTGCTCCTTGAGCATCGCGATATGCTCGGCGACCGAGCCGTACTCGGTATAGGCGATCTCGGGCATGCCCCAGACGCGGTCGCTCAGCGCCTCGAAAGGCTGCCGCTTGGCGTCGACCAGCTCCCAGATGATCTCGGAATTCTGCATGGCTGGTTATTCCTTCTACAGATGCTCTCGCAGGAAAAGGGCCACGCCGCCGAAGACGGTGCGGCGGTTCTCGATCCGGGCGAAGCCATGGCCCTCATGCGGGATGCGCACATACTCGACCGGGCGGCCGAGGCCGCGCAGCACCGAATAGACCATCTCGCTTTCGCCCGGTGGCACGCGGGGATCGTCGAAGCCCTGCGCGATGAAGAGCGGCACGCGGATCTGGTCGAGCTTGTGGATCGGCGAGAAGCGGATCAGGTTCTCGCGGTCGGCGACCGGATCGCCATATTCAACCGCGCGCAGATAGCGCCGCCACGGCCCCGTCGTCTCCAGCAGCGTCAGGAAATTGGCGATGCCGTAGAACTCGATCCCGACCTTCCACAGGTCCGGCTGCTCGGTCAGCGCCGCCAGCACCATGAAGCCGCCATAGGAGCGGCCATAGACCGCGACGCGGTCATCGTTCACATCCGACTGCTCGCGCAGCCAGAGCCTGACCGCTTTGAGATCGGCGACGCTGTCCATGCGCAGATGCTTGTCGTCGAGATGGTGGTAGCTGCGGCCATAGCCGGTCGAGCCACGAACATTCGGCGCGATCACCATGATGCCCTGGCTCAGGAAGAACTGCAGGTCGGCGCGGAAGATCGGGGTCCACTGCGCCTCCGGCCCGCCATGGACCACGACGACGGCCGGATAGCCGCCCTCAGGCGCCTTGCCGCGCGGCCGATAGACGAAGAACGGCACCTCCAGCCCGTCGAAGCTCTTCGTGCTCGCGACCGTCGGCTCGACGAAGGTGGCCTGATCGAGCCCGGCCTTCGAGGCATCCGTCAGCCGCTTGACCTGCTTGGTCGCAATGTCGAAGCGCCAGATGTCCGGCGAGGAGGTCGAGCCGTCGAGCGGGAAGACGAGCCCCGACCCATCCGGGAGCCAGGCAACGGAGCCGATCGAGCCGGCAGGAAACCCTTCGACCTCGAACTCGGCCCCACCGGCGATGTCGCGCACGAAGATGCGGTTCCAGCCGCGATCATTCGCGACATAGGCGAGGCGGTTCTGGTCCGGCGCCAGCGCCACCGCCTCGATATCCTGCCCGTCGCGCTCGACGATCCAGTTCAGCGTGCCCTCAGTCGCCGAGCGGAAGGCGACGCCGAGGAACTCACGGCCCTGATCGGTGATGCTGAAGAAGCCGCTGCCATCCTTCTTCATCCGGTTGGCGGCATAGCGGGCGCGGCCCTCATGCGGCAGCAGGGCCTCGCGCGCGCCGCTTTCGAGATCGAGCCGGTAGAGGTCCTGGTCGTTCATCGCATGCGTGGCATCAGTGACCAGCAGCGAACCCCCGTCCGGGAAGAAGGCCACCGCCTCGCGATAGCCATTGCCCTCGAAGACGCGCCGCGCCGCCCGCGTCGCCATGTCCATCACATAGATGTCCATATGCTCGCGGTCGCGCGCGTTCGAGGCAAAGGCGATGCGCTGCCCGTCCGGCGCCCAGCAGCCCCAGACATGGACCACGGTCGGATCGTCGGTCAGCGGCTGCGGCACGCCGGAGGCGCCCGGCACGAGCCAGAGCTGATGCCGCTCGTCGCCGCCGCAATCCATGGTGAAGAGCAGGTCGCGGCTCTTCGGGTTGAAGGCGATCGCGCCGACCGGTTCCGGCATGTCGGTCAGGCGCCAGGGCGCACCGCCCGCCAGCGGCCTAAGCCAGATCTGATGCGTGCCGCTTTCGTCGCTGAGATAGGCGAGGAGCTCGCCATCCGGCGCAACCGCCGGGCTCTTGGCGCTGCGGATTTCGAGATAGGGCTCGATGCCCAGACGGATCTGGCCGGCGGCTTCGTACATCCTCGTTCCTTCAGGCCGCGAGGGCCAACATCGAGTCGCGCAGGCGATCGGTCGCATCGCGCAGCGCCAACGACAGGGCCGGCGCGCTCGGCGTCGCCGCATGATTGGCCTCGGTCACGATGGTGAAGCGCGCCTCGGGCCAGGCCGTCTTGAGGCGCCAGGCCGTGCACATCGGCGTCACGATATCGTAGCGCCCCTGCACGATCTCCGCCGGAAGGTGCCGGATGCGCGAGACGTCGCGCAGCAATTGGCCGGGTTCGAGGAAGGCGCCGTTGACGCAGTAATGTGTGAAGATGCGGGCGAGCGCGAGCGCCGCATCCGGCTCCGTCAATGCCGCGACATGCTCGGCATCGGGCAGGAAGGTCTGCGTCTTCCCCGAGAACGTGCGCAAGGCGACCGCGGCGGCCAGCTGCTGCTCAGGGTCGGGATCGGTAAGCCGGCGATAATAGGCGCCGAGCAGGTCGCCGCGCTCCGCCTCCGGCACAAATTGGGCGAAGACCTCCCAATGGTCCGGAAAGATCGTGCGCGAGCCGTGGAACCACCAGTCGATCTCGGCGCGCTCGGCCATGAAGATGCCGTGCAGGCGGAAGCCGAGGCAGCGCTCGGGATGAGCTTGGCCATAGGCGAGCCCGAGGCAGCTGCCCCAGGAACCGCCCGTCACCAGCCAGCGCGCGATGCCGAGATGCTCCCGGATGCGTTCGAGATCGGCGATCAGTGCCTGGGTGGTATTGCCCGCCAGTTCTGCCAGGGGGCTGGACCGCCCTGCCCCACGCTGGTCGAAGGTCACGATCCGGAAGGCGGATGGATCGAAGGTCCTGCGCTGCGCCGGCTTGGTGCCGCCGCCGGGCCCGCCATGCAGGAAGACCACGGGAATGCCGTCGGGATTGCCGCTCTCATCGACATGAAGCTCATGCCCGTCGCCGACCGGCAGGCGCAGGGACCGATAAGGCTCAACCGCCTCGTAGAGAGCGTTCTGGTCGTCTGGCACGCCGGGCTCCGCCGAACCGGAGCATCGCGACGCTCCTCGATAGGGGGAGGATGGCATGCCCGAAGCGCTGCTGGCTAATGCATTCGCGGCGCATTGTTATGACGATCTGGAATAGATTAGCGCCTTCCGTGGGCGCGACACCCGACCTTCCCCAAACCTCGCAGCCGATGCAAGAGCGGCGTTTGACGTATGTCTGAGTTGCTGTATACAGCTCTATAGCTCGATAATGGGAGAAGATCGGGATGGCATACAGCATCATTCGTGCGGCGCTCGCCGCGGCAACGCTCACCCTGGTCGCGCCAGCGGCGCAGGCCGGGCCGGTGCTCGACAAGGTCAAGGAAGACGGCAAGATCATCTGCCTGGTGAACCCGAATTCGCCGGGCTTCTCGGTTCCCGACAGCGCCGGCCGCTTCCAGGGCTTCAATGTCGAGTTCTGCCGCATGGCCGCGGTCGCGATCTTCGGCGACGCCAACAAGGCGGAATTGCGCGGCATCGGCTTCTCCGACAGCCTGAAGGCGATCATCAGCGGCAGCGCCCATATCGCCTCGCGCGGCATCACCGCGACCGGCACGCGCGACGCCGATCCCGGCGTCTCCTTCGTCACCACCACCTTCTATGACGGCCAGGGCTTCATGGTGCCCAAGAGCCTCGGCATGACCAAGCTCGCCGACCTGTCCGGCGCGACGGTCTGCGCCGAGGAAGGCTCGACCACCCTGCTCTATCTGGCCGACTGGTTCGGCGAGGCGAAGCTGCCCTACAAGGTCGAGAACATCGCCGACAAGACCGCCCGCCTCCAGGCCTTCTTCTCCGGGAAATGCGACGCCGTCGCGAGCTCGGTCTCGGCGCTCGCCGCCGACCGCCTGCTGGCACCGAAGCCGGACGATTACGTGCTGGTGCCCCAGCGCTCCGCGACCGAACCGCTCGCGCTCGTCTCCCGCCCCGATACCGAGCTGGAGAAGACCCTGTTCTGGGGCGTGCAGGTCATGGTCGCGGCCGAGGAATTCGGTCTGACGTCGAAGAACGTCGAAGCCAAGCTCGCCGCGCTCAAGGACCTGCCGGTCGACGCCCAGCGCCTGATCGCGCCGAACGGCCCGACCGCCGACATGGCCAAGAAGCTCGGCCTGCGCCCGGACTGGGCCTTCCAGATCATCAAGCAGGTCGGCAATTACGGCGAGGTCTTCGAAAAGCATATCGGCAAGGCCTCGCCGCTGGCGATGGACCGCGCCCAGTCGCCGAACCGCCTCGCCCGCGACGGCGGCCTGATCTTCTCTTATCCGGTTCGGTAAGACCCTCGACCGGGATACCCGAACCGAGCCCTTCCGGAGCGATCCGGGAGGGCTTTTCGTTTGAGAGTGCTCCGCACCGGCATGCCTACAAGAGTGGACAATCCCCGCAGCAATCCGCTTCATGGAAGCGACGAGCACCGCATCTCCCGATGGCGGGAAATGAGGGCGGAGGGGCGCATGGCTGAAGGGATCGCCTGGGTCGAGCCGCCGGGCCTGGCCGGGGCGATCGGCATGTTGCCGCTGCCCGGACTCGTAATCGCCCGGCGCGGCGAGCGCTTCGTCGATGCTGCCTTGCAGGAGGAAGTTCTGGACGCCCTCGCCACCCGGCAAACCGCGCTATTGGTGGTCCTGCTCGAAGACGGCGAATGCGACCCCGACGAGATCGAGGATCTCGGTCACGCTGCAAAAGAACGATCGATCGCCCTGCTCGCTGCTCCGATCGCCGATTTCTCCGCGCCCGACCAGCGGCTCGACTGGCCCGCCCTGATCGAACGCCTCGCCGGAGAACTCCGCCAGGGGCGCCGCATCGCCTTCTGCTGCCTCGCCGGCTATGGCCGCTCGGGCATGATGGCGGCACGGTTGCTGATCGCGACAGGCTCGACGCCGGAAGCCGCGATCACGGCCGTGCGGACGGCACGTCCCGGCGCGATCGAAAGCGAGGAGCAGGTCGCCTATTTGCTGTCCTGCACGCCGTAGCGCGCCAACATCCGCTCGAGATGGGCGGCATGTAGCCGGAACAGCTCCGGCGCCGACAGGGCCGTCGCTTTCCCGGCGACCGCCGCGATCTCCTCGACCAGCAGCGCATGCATCGCAGCCGGCTCCTGCTTCAGCCAGCCGACCCAGCTGCGGGCGGTACGGAAGAAGATGGTGTCGTCCATCTGCCGGAGCGCCTCGTCGCCGATCAGCGCATTGCGAACCTCATGATGCGTCCGCCAGACATCCCAGGCCTCCTTCAGCGAGGAAGCCGGCTTGAGCAGCCCCGCCAGCGCCTGCAACCGGGCATAGTCGGAGCCCAGCGTCGAGGGTAATTGGAGCGGGATCAGATCGGCGATCAAGCGCGTGAGCCCGATGCGGAAGCGCAGCATGTCGGCCGATTGCGGGCCTACATAAGAAACGATCGTACCGACGCCGTTGCGGGTCTCGGCGAGCTGTTCGTAGACCAGCCGCTGCAGCACCTGCCGGATCGGCGTGCGGCTGACGCGGAATTCGGTCGCCAGCGCCGTCTCGTGAATGACATGGCCTTCGTCATACTCGCGCAGGCAGATGCGGTCGCGCACGATCTCGAAGATCACGTCGTTGCGCGAGCGGACCAGCTGGCGCAGCTGGCGCGTATCCGAACCGGCGATATCGACCGTCATCGTCTCTCTTCCTGCCCGCCCTGTGCTTAGAGCATCGCTCGCAAGGCTGGCCACTTCTTTTGTTGCTGACGGCTTCTAGCGCGCCTTGACGGCGCCATGGCCGAGGCGGCGGGCCCGTTCCGAGATCAGCCAGCAGCCGATGAAGTAGAACAGGCCGATCGCCAGGTTCGCCTCCAGCGAATAGGCCTGCCATTGCGGATCGGCATAGGCCATGCGCGCGGTCGAGAGCAGGTCGTGCATGCCAACGATCGCGACGAGCGAGGTATCCTTGAAGCTGCCGATGATCGAATTGGTGATGCCCGGGATCGCCGTGCGCAATGCCTGCGGCAGCACGATGAGCCGGATGCGCTGCGCTGCTGAAAGCCCGAGGCTCGCCGCCGCCTCGGTCTGGCCCTTCGGCAGGGCCTGCAGGCCCGCCCGCACATCCTCGGCGAAATAGGCGGCATAGAACAGGGTGAGCACGATCAGGATCGCGGCGACCGGCTCGATCGCGGCACCGCGCGACAGGAGCAGCGGCAGGATGAAGATGCCAGCGAACAGCACCGCGACCATCGGGATCGCCCGGACGGCCTCGATATAGCCGACGGCGAACAGCGATAGACCGCGCTGACCGGACCAGCGCGCCAGAGCGAGCACGACGCCGAGCGGAAAGGCCGCGGCCATGCTGAAAGCCGAGAGGAAGAGGATCAGCGGCAGGCCGTTCCAGCGATGCGATTCGACCACAGGGAGACCGGCGACGCCGCCGCGCAGCAGCAGATAGGCGAAGGCGCCGGAGACCACCACGAGCACGGCCCTGCCTGCAACACCGATGGGCGCCTTGGCGAAGGCGAGGATGGCCGCGATCATCACGGCACTGGCGAGATAGGCGCGCCAGCGCTCGGGCTCGGGATAGGTCCCGGTCAGGACGAGATTGGCCTTCTCGCGCAGGAAGGCCCAGCAGGCGCCGCTCGCCGCCGCGCATTCGGCCCTGCTGCCGGAAAAGGGCACGGCATCGACCAAGCCCCAGCTCAGCGCCTTCGCGACGAAAGCCACGACCCCGTACAGCACGAGCCCGGTGAGCAGCGTGTTCCACCAGCTGGAGAACAGGTTCGACCGAAGCCAGCGGCCGGCCGCAACGAGGCGGCGGCTCCGCGGCGGCCCGGCGACGAGGGGCGTCTCGGCGAGCGTGGTCATCTCAACGCCCCCTGATGCGGAAGACATGGTTGCACCAGTTGACCCCGGCCGAGATCAGCAGGTTCGCGATCAGGAAGAACAGCGCGACCAGCGTCATCAATTCGATCGGCCGGAAGGTCTGGTTGACCGAGGTACTGACCACGCTGAGCAGGTCGGAGTAGCCGATCGCAAGCGCGATCGAGGTGTTCTTCAGCAGGTTGGAATACTGGTTGCCAAGCGGCGGCGTAATGACGCGCAAGGCCTGCGGCAGCACGATCAGGCGCATCGTCCGCAGACGGCTCAGGCCCAGCGCCAGCGCTGCCTCATGCTGGCCGCGCGAGGTCGCCAGGATGCCGCCCTCGACGATCGCGCCGATCTGCCCGCCATGATAGACCGAGAGCGCCAGGACGAGCGCGGCGAATTGCAGGGAGAGCCCCATGCCGCCGCTGACATTGAAGCCGGTGAGCTTCGGCACCGACCAGCCGATTTCCACCAGCCCCGACAGGGTGAGCCCGGCATAGAGCGCGAAGCCCGCCAACAGCACCGGCAGGGCGACCGGCCGGCGCTGGCCTGTCGCGTCCTGATGCCGCTTGACCGCCCGCGCCCAGAGCACCCAGCCGGCGAGCCAGAGACAAGCCGTCAGTATCAGCGCGAGCCCGCCATGCCCGATCACCGGCGACGGCAAGGCGAGCCCGCGATTGCTCAGCATCGCGCCGAAGGGGCCGGTCCAGGCCGCCTTGATATGCGGCAGGCCGCGGACCAGCGCGACATAGAGCGCGATCACGATCAGGAGCTTGGGCAGGTTGCGCAGCAGCTCGACATAGAGCCGCGCGAGATTGCGTACGAGCCAGTTCGAACTGGTCATGGCGATGCCGACGACGAGGCCGATGACGCTCGCCAGCACCAGCGTCACCGCCGCGGCGGCCAGCGTGTTCAGGATGCCGACGAGCAGCACATAGGCATAGGTATCGCGCGGCGAATAGGCGATCAGGCTCTCGCTGACATCGAAGCCGGCCTGCTGCCAAAGGAAGGAGAAATCGATCTCCATCCCGGCCGCCGCGAGATTGGCCGAGACGTTCCGCGCCCCCAGCGTGCCCACACCGACCAGCCCGAGCAGGACGACAAGCGGCCAGACCAGCCCTTGCAGGCGCTCGCGCAAAGGCGCGCCCGGAGGCGGCGGACTCGGCGGCTTGAGTGCGCCGGCAGCGAACGCCTCGCCGCCCAAAGCGGGCACGGGTCCGATCTCGCAGGCAGGGTCGCGTGTGGACAGCATGATGATATAGCTGTACACAGCTATATCATCATGTCAATCAGCGAGCCCTGAAGCTCGTTCGAGCGGCGCGGATGCCGCTTCGCGCCACGCACCTGCCGCAGGTAGAATGCCCCCCTGCTTCACTCTCTGGAGGATTGTTTGCACAGCCCGGCACCTTCCGTATCCAGCCTCAACCTGCCCGGCTTTGCGGGTGCGCTCCTGCTCGGGCCTTGTCCCGGCCGGCGCAAGGAGGTGCTGGACGATGCCGCATCGCAGGCCGCGTTGAGGGATGATCTATCGCGGCTGGCAGAGATGGGCGCAGCCGGGCTGCTCAGCCTCGTCGAAGCCAAGGAATTGCCGGGCGGCCTCGACGGCTTCGCCGCAGCCGTCCATGCCGCCGGACTGGAATGGACCCATCTCGCCATTCCCGATTACGGCGTGCCGGATGCGGACTTCATGGCCGGCTGGCGCCAGCTCGACCTGGCGCGCCGTTTGCGCGAGGGCGAGAGCTGGGCGATCCATTGCCGCGCCGGGCTCGGCCGCACCGGAACGATTGCCGCTCTGCTGCTAGTCGAGAATGGTTTAGGCGCGGCCGAAGCGATCGCACGGATTCGCCGCGAGCATGATGCCGCCGCTGTCGAGACCGAGGCGCAGGAAAGCTTCCTGGTGGCGCACGAACAGGCGGCCGTTCGGCCGGCAGCGGCACGAAGCGTATCCTGACCCAAGGCCAGAGGCACTAGCCGAAACCTTACGTTGATCGGGGTGGCGGCGAACCGCGCACTGCCGTTTGCTGCGGCGGCAAACCTGTTAGGCTGCCCCTCGACCCTGAGTCGAACAGCCGACAGGAACAGAAGCCGTGCCGATGCCGACCCGACCGATCTCCCTGGGCGAAACGCGGTCGCCGAGGCCGTGATGGAGGATCGCGTCAACGCCTTCGTGCCCGGGCCGCGCAGCCGCATCGCTGGCCGGCCCGGCGGGCCGCTCGACGGGCTGACCTTTGCCGTCAAGGACCTGTTCGACGTCGCGGGCACGCCGACCGGCGGCGGCAACCATGACTGGGCCCGAACCAATCCCATCCCGAAACGCCATGCCTGGGCGGTGCAGACCCTGCTCGATGCCGGCGCCGAATTCGTCGGCAAGACCATCACCGACGAGGTTTCACTCGGCATCCTCGGCGAGAACGCCTTCGACGGCACGCCGCTGAACACGGCCGCGCCCGAGCGCGTGCCCGGCGGCTCCTCCTCCGGCTCCGCCGCGGCCGTCGCCGCCGGGCTCTGCGACATCGCCTTGGGCACCGATACCGGCGGCTCGATGCGCGTGCCCGGCAGCTTCTGCGGGCTCTACAGCATCCGGCCGACCCATGGGCGGATTGATCTCACCGGGCTAATGCCGCAGGCGCCGAGCTCCGACACGGCCGGCTGGTTCACCCGCGACGCCGCGACCTTCGCCCGCGTCGGTACGGTCTTGCTTGGCGAGGCGCCCGGCTCGCTGCCAACGAAGCTGCTCGTCGCCGCCGATGCCTTCGGCTTCGCCGATCCGGACGTTGCGGAAGCGCTCCGGCCGATGGTCGAGCGGCTCGCCCGCGTTCTGGGCGCGACACCGCGCGACGAGATCATGGCGCCGCAGGGCCTGTCCGTCTGGGCGCGGGCGCAGCGCAGCCTGCAGCCGGTCGAGGCCTGGCAGACCTTCCGTCCCTGGATCGAGCGGGATAATCCGCGCATGGCCTTCACCGTCGCGGCCGGGCTGATCGCCGGCTCCCAGGTGTCGGCCAACGAGCAGAACTGGGCGGCGCTGATGCGCGAGGAAGCCCGCGCGCGCCTGCGCTATCTGCTGCCAGCGGGCACCATCCTGTGCCTGCCGACGACGCCCTTCCCGGCTCCGCTGCGTGGTTTGCCGATGCCGGCGCTCAGGCCGATGCGCGACCGCATCACCTGCCTCTGCGCACAAGGCGGCTTGGCAGGCCACCCGCAGGTCAACCTGCCCGGCGCTTTCGTCGACGGCGCGCCCGTCGGCCTGTCCATCATCGGCGGGCGCGGCACGGATGCCAGCCTCATCGCCGTCGCACAGGCCATGGAGGCCGCATCATGACCGACCTGACCCCGAATATCCCAGACGTGGTGGCCGAGATCAGCGCCCTGTTCGAGCGTTACGAACAGGCGCTGGTCGACAAGGATGTCGACGTGCTCGACGCCTCGTTCTGGAACAGCCCCTACACGATCCGCTACGCGCTGCATGAGAACGGCTACGGCTTCAAGGAGATCCACGGCCACCGCGTCGCCCGCCCGCCGGGACCGGGGATCAAGGAGAAGCGGATCCGGCTGGAGATCCTGACGCTGGGGCGCGACATTGCCACGGTGAACCTGGAGTTCAAGGTGCGCGGGCGCGACGTCATCGGCCGGCAGAGCCAAAGCTGGGTCCGCTTTCCCGATCTGGGCTGGAAGGTCGTCTCCGCCCATGTCTCGACGATGGAGGGGCCGCGCCTCTGGTAGGCACGGCCCAAAGCCTCAGCGCTTGCGCACGAACTCCGTCCGCAGCACGAGCCCCTTGATCGCGTCGTGGCGGCAATCGATCTCCTCGACATTCTCCGTCAGGCGGATCGTGCGGATCACCGTGCCCTGCTTCAGGGTCTGGTTGGCACCCTTCACCTTGAGGTCCTTGACCAGCACGACGGAATCGCCGTCGGCGAGCGCGTTGCCGGCAGCGTCGCGCACCACCGGCGCAGCAGCGGCCGCGGCCGTCTGCTTCACGTCCGAGGCCGGGCGCCATTCCCCGGTCGCCTCGTCATAGATGTAATCGTCGTCGGACATGTCTTTCCCGTCTTGCGGCCGGGCGCTCGCCATCGGCCCGGTCGGGCGGGGTTACACGATGCCCGGCGACTTCGCCAAATCGAGGCTAGAGTATCGGACTGAGTACCGTGCTCAGTCCGATACTCTAGCTCTTTGATCTTGCATCGGCTTTGCCCGAAAACCGCGTGCCACTTTTCGGGCCGATGCTCTAGACGTTGCCCAGCGGCTTCTCGGCCATCTCGGTCGCGATGGCCTCATCGATCGGCGTCTCATAGGTCATCAGCATGTAGCCGAGCACCGAGTAGAAGCCGACCGTCGCGATCAGGTCGAACACCGCCTCGCGCCCGATCGCCGCGGCAAGCTCGGCCTCCTGCGGCAGCGAAAGGCGCTTGCTATCGAAGAGCGCATCGACCGCCCGCACGATCAGCCCGTCCTCGCCATCAGGCTCGCCGCGCAGCGCGGCGATGCGGGCGTCGCTCATGCCGAGCACCCGCGCCCGGCTGACATGATGCGCCCATTCATAGGGCGAGCCCATGCGATGGGCCGCGCGCAGGATCACGACTTCGGAGCGCACCGGCCCGAGCGCGCTGTCCTTGACGACATGCTGGCGCAAGGGCGCCCAGGCCTTCAGCAGCGCCGGATGATGCGCCATCGTCCGGTAGACGTTGAGTGCGGTGGCGAAGCCGCCCTTCATCTCGGCGAGCGCTTCGGGCCAGTCGGCATCGCTGATCGGCGGGCAGGGAGAAGTCGTCATCGAAGGTCTCGTCGGGATCAGGGTGTCAGGTACTTGGCGTAGAGAGCGGGCGCCCGGTCGGCCCAGATGCCCGTGAAGCTGCGATAGCGCGCGACCTCGGCCAGGTCGATCTCGACCCGCAGCACGTCCTCGCGATCATGGTCGAGCGCGCCGAGCACGCGTCCGTCCGGCGCGACCGCACAGGAGCGGCCGAAGAAGCGCTGCCCGCCGCGGCTGCCGCTGCGATTGCAGCTCAGGAAGAACACGCCGTTCTCGGTCGCCCGCGTATAGGCGCGGTGGATGAAGAGCGCCTCGTCGGTGACCGGCGCGTTCTCGGCCCCGAAGGAAGCCCAGACCGAGGTCACGATGCTCGCGCCCTGAAGCGCGAGGATGCGGGTGATCTCAGGGAAGCGGATATCGTAGCAGACCTGCATGCCGAGCCGCGTCCCGAAGGCGGGATAGGTGTCGATGCTGTCGCCGCCGGTGAAGAACAGCTTCTCGTTCTGCCACTGGTGGATCTTGGTGTTGTCGCCGATCACGCCTTCCGGCCCGATCAACAGCGAGGCATTGCGCATCACACCGGCGCGAAGCGGATCGCGCAGGCCGAGCCCGATGACGAGATGCACGCGATGCTTCGCAGCGAGCGCGACGAGCGCCCTGATCTCCTCGCCGTCCGGCGCCGCGCAGGCCTCGTAGAGCGCCGCCCCGAAATGCGGGACATCGCTGATCACAGCCCCACCCGGCACCAGCGGCTCGACATAGCCGGTATTGGCGAGCTCCGGGAACAGGATGAGCTGCGCACCCTTCGCCGCTTCGGTCGCAACGAAGTCGTGGATGCGCCGGAAATTCTCGGCCGGCGCCAGGGACTGGACGTCCATCTGGACGAGGCTGGCGGAAATCATGCGGTCGCTCCAGCGATGCGGCGCCCGGCCGCGAAATCCCAGTCCCGGCCCGGCGCCGCGTTGATCAGCGCACGGGTATACTCATGGCTCGGCCTGCCCAAAACCTCGGCGGCCGGCCCCATCTCGACGACGCTGCCGCGCTGCATCACCATCACCTCGTCGCAGATCTGCGCGGCCACGCGCAGATCATGGGTGATGAACAGGACCGCCAGATTACGCCGCTCCTGGATCTCGGCCAGCAGCGCGAGCACCTGCGCCTGCACGGAGACGTCGAGCGCCGAGACCGCCTCATCCGCGACGATCACCTCCGGCTCCATCATCAGGGCGCGCGCGATCGCGATGCGCTGGCGCTGGCCGCCGGAGAACTGGTGCGGGAAGCGTTCGAGGCTCGTGCTGGGCAGGCCGACCACCTCCATCAATTCACCCGCACGCTTGAGCGCAGTCTCGCGGCCCTCGCCGAGATTGAGCGGCCCCTCGATCAGGCTCTCGCCGATGCGCAGGCGCGGGTTGAGCGAGCGGTTCGGGTCCTGGAACACCATCTGCACGCGTCGCCGCGCCGGCGCCAGAGCCTGCTGGCCCTGCAGGTTGGCGATGTCCTGCCCGTTGACGCGGATTTCGCCGCCGGTCGGATGCTCCAACCGCATCAGGCAGCGCGCCACTGTCGACTTGCCCGATCCGCTTTCGCCGACGATGCCGAGCGTGCGCCCGCGCGCCAGGCCGAAGCTGACATCCTTCACCGCGCGCACGCTGCGGCTCTCGCGACCCATCAGCTTTCCAAGCAGCGAGCCGAAGCTGAAGGTCTTCTCGAGATTGCGGATTTCCAGCACCGTCTCGCCCCCAGCCGATGCGCGCGGGGCGCGCGGCGTCAGTGACGGCACCGATTGCAGCAGGTCGCGCGTATAGGCCTCGCGCGGCCGGCTCAGCACCTGCTCGACCGCTCCGGTTTCGACGATCTCGCCGCGGCGCATCACGCAGACCCGGTCCGCGATATCGACGACCACGCCCATGTCATGGGTGATGAACAGGACGGCGGTATTCTGCTTGTCCTGCAATTCGCGGATCAGGCTGAGGATCTGCTTCTGCGTGGTGACGTCGAGCGCGGTCGTCGGCTCGTCGGCGATGAGCAGCTTAGGCTTGAGCGCGAGCGCCATCGCGATCATCACGCGCTGGCGCTGCCCGCCCGAAAGCTGGTGCGGATAGCTGTCATAGATGCGCGGGGGATCAGGCAGATGCACGGCCTCGAATGCGGCGAGCGCGGCTTCCTTGCGTTCCTTCGGCCGCATCTTCGTATGGGCCCAATAGACCTCGTCCATCTGCAGCCCGATGGTCAGCACCGGGTTCAGCGCGGTCATCGGCTCCTGGAAGATCATCGCCATCTCGGCGCCGCGCAGCGCCTTGGTCCGGGCCGGCGTCGCGGTCAGGATATCTTCGCCATTGAGTCTGACCGTGCCGGCCGTCGCGCGCAATTCGTCGCGCGGCAGCAGGTCCATCGCGACCAGCGAGGTCACCGACTTGCCGGAGCCGGATTCGCCGACGAGGCAGAGCGTCTCGCCGGGATGGATGTCGAAGCTGATGCCCTTCAGGATGTCGCTGGGCTGGCGCCCCCGCGTCGCGACCTTGAGGTCGCGGACGGAGAGCACGGGCTGGGTCGCGGCGGTCGCCATCACGGAGCCCTCCCCTGCATTTTCGGATCGAGCCGGTCGCGCAGCGCGTCGCCGAGCAAGTTGATCGAGAGGATGCAGAGCGACAGCACGATCGCCGGCCAGAACACCAGCCAGGGATTGATCGCGAAATAGAGCCGCCCCTCGGCCATGATATTGCCCCAGCTCGGAACCTCGGTGCCGATGCCGACGCCGAGGAAGGAGAGCGCCGCCTCGGTCAGGATGGCGGAGGCGTACATATAGGTACCCTGCACGATCAATGGCGCGATCGTCGTCGGCAGCAGATGCTTGCGGATCAGCTTGCCCGGCCGGGTGCCGAGCAGCACGGCGGCATCGACATAGGTCTCCTCGCGCGCCGCGATAACCCGCGCCCGGACGAGGCGCACCACCTGCGGGATCGCTGGGATCATGATCGCGATGATGACGGTGACCAGCCCGCCCCGGACCAGCGCGACGATGGCGATGGCGAGCAGGATCCCGGGGATCGCCATCAGCCCGTCCATCATCCGCATCAGCACGCCGTCGATGCCGCGATACCAGCCGGCGATCAGGCCGAGCGGCAGTCCGATCACGATCGCGCCGATGGCGACGCCCGCCCCGACCAGCAGCGAGACCCGCGCGCCATAGACCACGCGCGAATAGAGATCGCGGCCGAAGGAATCCGTGCCCAGCCAATAGGTGTCGGAGGCCGGCTTCAGACGCATCGCGGCGTTGAGCTTGGTCGGCTCGAAATTGGCGAGCTGCGGCGCGAACACCGCCATCACGATCACGGCGACGAGCACCACAACGGCGAGCACCGTCGTCCAGTGCGGCGGATTGTCGAGCAGGCGGCGGCGCGGATGCGCACCCTGCGCGGGGTTCGACGGAGCGCTCATTGGTAGCGGATCCTCGGGTCGGTCAGGGCATAGGAGAGATCGATCAGCAGGTTGATCAACACATAGGTGCCGGCCGTCAGCAGGATGATCGCCTGGATCAGCGGATAGTCGCGGGCGAGCACGCCATCGACCACGAGCCGGCCGAGACCGGGAATGTTGAACACCGTCTCGGTGACAACGACGCCGGAAACCATCATGGCAAAGCCCGTTCCGACCACGGTAAGGATCGGGATCGCCGCATTGCGCAGCGCATGGCGGAACAGCACGATCCGCTCGCCCAATCCCTTGGCGCGGGCCGTGCGGACATAGTCCTCCCGCAGCACCTCCAGCATCGAGGCCCGCGTCATCCGCGAGACCAGCGCGATATAGAAGAAGGAGAGCGCCAGGCCGGGCATCAGGATGCGGTGGAAGAACGGGCCGAAGCCCTCGGCCAGTGGCCTGTAGCCCTGCACCGGGAACCATTTCAGGTTGACCGCGAAGACCGCGATCAGCACGTAGCCGATCACGAAGATCGGCACGGAGAAGCCGACGACCGAGAGCGCCATGACGAAGCGGTCGACCATGCCGCCATGGCGCCAGGCGGCGAGCACGCCGAGCGGCAGCGAAATCACCACCGTGAAGATCATCGCCATGACGGCGAGCGCCAATGTCGGACCGACGCGCTGGCCGATCATCTCCAGCACGGGGCGCTGCGAGATCAGCGACGGCCCGAAATCGCCCCCGGCCATGTTGGCGATCCAGGAGATGAACTGACCGGCAATCGGCTTGTCGAGGCCGAGATTCTCGCGGATGGCCGCAAGCTGCGCCGGCGTCGCCTGATCACCGGCGATGGCCTGCGCCGGATCGCCCGGCGTCAATCGCAGCAAGAGGAAGACGAACAGCGCCACGAAGAATATGACGGGGATCGCCATCGCGAGCCTGCGCAGGAAATAGGAAGCCATGGAGTTCTCCACGCGCCTGGGCATCCACCCAAGCGGGCGATGCCGGAAACCGGGCCGGTCAGGCCGGGCGGTGGATCACCGCCACCCGGCGCCTCGGCGTTACTTGCTGACACCCCAGAACAGGGTGATCGGGCCGGGCTGAAGGTTCTTCAGCTTGGCGTTCCAGGCGGCGACGGACTGGAACTCGCCGGCATTGAAGTAGAAGCCCTCGTCGAAGGCGATCTGCTGGATCTCCCGGCCGATCTTCTTCTGCTCGTCGAGGGTCGCGGCGGTGATGTAGGCCGTGCGCAATTCCTCGACGCGGGCGCTCTTCGGCCAGCCGGACCAGGCGGTGTCGGCGCCGGACGCGTCGAGCATCGCATGCACGGTCGGGTTCCAGATGCCGGACACGCCCCAATAGGTGAAGAACATGTTCCAGCCGCCCTGCGCCACCGGCTGCCAGCCGTTCTTGCGCGACTGCAGCGTGGCCCAGTCCATCGAGGCGACATCGACCTTGAAGCCGGCCTCGCGCAGGCGCTCGGCCGCGACGATCGGCTGGGTCGAGAGGATCGTCAGGTCCGTCGGCTGCATCATCAGCACCGGCGTGCCGTTGTAGCCGGAGGCCTTGAGCAGCTCCTTCGCCGTGGCCATGCGCTCCTTGGCGCTGCCCTTCAGGTAGTCCGCGCCGGCATCGGAGGCGAGCGGCACGTCGCAGCCATAGACCGAGGCGCAGAGCTTGTAATGCTGGCTGTCGCCGATCGCGGTCTGCATCAGCTGGTCCTGGTCCAGCGCATACATCGCCGCCTGGCGGACCTTCGGATTGTCGAAGGGCGGCAGGCGATGGTTGAAGCGGCCGGTCACCTGGCTGCCCAGCGCGTTGATGGCGCCGGTCTTGATCTCGTCATTGGCCTTGAGCAGCGGCAGCAGGTCGATCGTCACCTGCTCGATCAGATCGACATCGCCGGACTGGAGCGCGTTGATCGAGGTCTGCATGTCCGGCATCGCCTTCCACACGACCTTGTCGACATTGATCACCTTGCCGCCGGCGGTCCAGCTCATCGGCTCGGAGCGCGGCTTGTAGTCCTTGTTCTTGACATAGACGGCCTGATCGCCCGGCCGGTACTGCTCCGCCACGAAGCGGAACGGGCCGGAGCCGACCATCTCGGTGACCTGCTTGCCGGCCGGCGTCTCGGCGAGGCGCTTCGGCATCATGAAGGGCGGCACCGGCGAGGGCTTGGCCAGCAACTCCAGCACCTGGCCGAAGGGCTTGGCCAGCTTAATCACCAGCACGGTGTCGGAGGTCGCCTCGATCGAGGCGACATGCGCCATCATCGTGCGGGCGGCGCCGTCGTTCTCGCCCCAGCGCTTCAGCGAAGCGACGCAATCGGCGGCCGTCACCGGCGTGCCGTCATGCCATTTCAGGCCGTCGCGCAGCGTCAGAGTATAGGTCAGCTTGTCGGCCGAGACGGCGTAGTCGGCCATCTGCGGCTGCGGGTTGTACTTGGCGTCCATGCCGAGCAGCGTGTCGAACACCATGAAGCCGTGCGTGCGCACGATCTGCGCTGTGCTCAGGATCGGGTCGAGCGAGCGAAGCGGCGCCTGCATGACGACATTGAGCGTCGTCTCGGCCAGGGCCGGCATCGCGGAAAAGGAGCCTGCGACCAGCGCGGCAGCCCCGAAAGACTTGAACCGAAACGTCATTGTTATCCCCTCGTTTTTGGTTGCTTGGATGGGTCGAGCGTCGTCAGGCGGGAGCGTTGCTCCACGGGTAGGCCTTGGCCGTATCGAGCTGGCGGTATGGGATCAGCCTGACATCGGCGGGGCCGAGATCGGGCGTGTCGACCACGAGGATGCGGTCGGCCATCGGCTCGTAATAGTCGCGGAAATGCGTCTTCGAGCGCAGCAGGATGACGTCGTAATCTTCCGGCCGCTCGCCGAAGATGAAGAACGGATCGCCATCGACCGCGAAGGCGAAATGCGAGACCACGGAGACGCGGATCGCCCCGATCTGGAGGAGCGCGGTGAGCCCGAGATCGACGAATGAGCCGCGCTGGTAGCGCCCGGAGACGTTGAAGGATTTCGGCCCCGACCAGATGACCCGCGCCACGGCCTCGACCGGCCCGCCGGTCTCCGGCGCCGTCTTGCCGGCGAGCGCGACCTTGATCTCGGCGCCCTCGCCTGCCGCGTGGGCCTGAGCGGCGGTCTCTGGATCGAGCAGGAAGGGCACATTGACCCGCCCGACATCGCACTTGAGCAACGCCTGCAGCAGATGGGTCGAGTCGTTCATCCGGTCGGCATGTTCGAGCAGCACGATCGGCCGGCCCTGCGCGGGTTGGCGCTCGATATCGGCGAGCGCTTCCTCGACGCTCAGGATCGGCATGGCGTTCGCGATCGCCGCGCGCCCCGCGCGCAGACGATCCGAAAAGGCCTGCGCCTTAGCTTCGGCCGCCTCCTGCCCGTCCCAGTCCAGGCAGATCACCGACATGCCGGTATTGGCGCTGTCGGCATAGGAGAAGCCGGCCATGATCGAGATGTCGCAATCGCCCACCTGCTCGGCGACGCGCGCCTCGGCGATGATCGAGGCCAGCGGCTCCAGTGCCGTCGCCGACATGATCGAGGGAATGACGACATCCGGCCGCGCCGCCGCGAGACCGGGCCGGCGCCCCTCGCGCAGCAAGCGGATCAGCGCGCGGGCCGCGCGTTCGCCGGTCTCGCCCATGTCGATATGCGGGGAATGGCGATAGGCGACGGCGATATCGGCGCCGCGCAAGGTCTCGCGATCGATATTGCCGTGATAGTCGAGCGCGACGGCGATCGGCAGCGCCGGGAAGGCCGCGCGCACCGCGTCGATGACATGACGCTCGACATCGGGATATCCCGCCGCCCAGCAGGCGCCGTGCAGGAACAGGATGACGCCGTCGAGCGGGCCGCTGCGGGCGAGCCCTGAGATGATCTCGCTGGTGTAGTGCGCGACAGCCTCATGCGCCGTAGGCCCAAGCGCGCCGAGCAGCGTGTGGAACAGCGGCACGAATTCCGCGCCCTCCGCCTCGCAGATATTCAGGCAGCCGCCCGGCACGGTGTTGGTGCCGCGAAACCGCTCCGTCAGCTCCGGCCCGCGCACGCAGACGCGCTCGAACTCCGCCAGCTCCACGATCTGCGGAACGGCCGTGACCGATTCGAGATTGAAGCCGGCGAAGGCGATGCGAAGCGTCATGCCGGCATCAGCCCTTGACCGCTGCGTCGATCGCGCCGGCGATCCGCTCGACGATCTGGTCGATCTCTTCGGGGCTGATGATGTAAGGCGGCGCCAGCAGCACATGATCGCCCAAGCGCCCGTCGATGGTGCCGCCCATCGGGTAGCACAGCAGGCCGCGCGCCATCGCTTCCTTCTTGATCCGGGCATGCATCTTCAGCGCCGGGTCGAAGGGCGTCTTGGTCTCCTTGTCGGCGACGATCTCGATGCCGCGGAACAGGCCGCGCCCGCGGATATCGCCGACATGGGGATGCTGGCCGAGACGCGCGTCGAGCCCGGCCTGCAGGCGCTCGCCCATCAGGCGGACATTTTCCAGCATCTCCGGCTGCGAGATCAGCTCGACGACCTTGAGCGCCGCCGCCGCCGCCATCGGATGGCAGATATAGGTGTGGCCGTGCTGGAACAGGCCGGAGCCTTCGGCGAAGGCGCGGTAGATATTCTCTGAGAGCAGCACGGCGCCGATCGGCTGGTAGCCGCCGCCCAGCCCCTTGGCGATGGTGACGAGATCGGGCGAGATGCCCTCCTGCTCGCAGGCGAACACCGTGCCGGTGCGGCCCATGCCGCACATCACCTCGTCAAGGATCAGCAGGACGCCGTATTTGTCGCAGATGCTGCGGATGCGGGCGAAGTAATCCGCGACCGGCCCGACGGCGCCGAGCGTCGCGCCGACCACCGGCTCGGCGATGAAGGCGATGACCTCGTCCGCGCCAAGCTCCAGGATCTTGGCTTCCAGCTCGTCGGCCAGCCGGGCGGCATAGGCTTCCGGCGTTTCGCCGTCCTTCTGGTCGCGATAGGCGTAGCAGGGCGAGACATGGTGCGTCTCGGGCAGGATCGGCTGGAACTGCGCCCGCCGCCAGGCATTGCCGCCGGCGGCAAGAGCGCCCAGCGTGTTGCCGTGATAGCTCTGCCGGCGCGCGATGAAATGGCGGCGCTGCGGCTGGCCGATCTCGACGAAATACTGCCGCGCCATCTTCATGGCAGCCTCGACGGCCTCCGAGCCGCCCGAGACGAGATAGACGTAGTCGAGCCCCTCCGGTGCCAGCGCGACCAGCCGCTCGGCCAGCTCCTCCGCGACATCGGTGGTGAAGAAAGACGTGTGGGCGTAGGCGATACGGTCCATCTGCGCCTGCATCGCGGCCATGACCTCGGGATGGCCGTGGCCGAGGCAGGAAACGGCGGCGCCGCCGGAACCGTCGATGTAGCTGCGCCCGTCCGCGTCGGTGATGAAGACACCCTGCCCCGCGACGGCTTGCGGCAGGCGGCCGCCGATCGAGCGATGGAGAATCCTGGTCATCTCGACATTCCCGGATTGGCGCGGACAGAGCGCCGCGGCGCGCAGCCTCATGACACGCCTCGCGCAGAGATGCAACATTTGTTTTATATGATACAAAAACGAAACGATTGACTTCTAAACTGTTGCGACGGAACAATCCGACGCAACAGCCTTTTAGGCTGAGGGAAAGCCGAGAAACCGTTTGAAATCCGTCCGCCGCGCGGGAATGGTCGCGATCGGACAGAGAAGGGCGCGATTCAAATGTTGCAGGCCGATCCCTTGCGCGAGCGCATCGTCAGCCTCTTCGACGGCATGTCCCCGCAATTGCGGCAGGCGGCGCGCTACATCATCGAGCATCCGCAGGAGGTGGCGCTGGTCTCGATGCGGGAACTCGCCCGCAATGCCGGCGTGCAGCCCTCAACGATGACGCGGCTCGCCAAGTTCCTCGGGCTTGCCGGCTATGACGACATCCGCGCCCATCATGCCGAGGCGATCCGCTTCCGCGTCGACGGTTTCGCAGCGCGTGCGATGCAGACCGAGGAGAACGAGCAGGACATGGCGGCGGCGCAATTGTCGCGCCGCATGCTGCAGGGCCTCGCCGCCCAGATCGCGCGCCTGACGGAGCCGGCCTCGCTCGAACGCCTCGCCGCCGCCGCCGACCGGCTGGCGCAGGCCCGCCGCATCTTCGTGCTCGGGCTGCGTTCATGCCATTCGGTGGCCTGGCACTTCCATTACGTGATGACGCTGCTCGGCGAGAAGACGACCCATCTCGATGGGCCGGCCGACACGGTGGGCGACGGGCTGATCCGGGCCGGCGCGGAGGATGTCCTCCTCGCCATCTCGATCAACCCCTATGCCCTGCACAGCCTGGAGCTGGCGCAACTCGCCCGCGAGAAAGGACTCGGCATCGTCGCGATCACCGATAGCGAGGTCTCGCCACTGGTCGGGCTCGCCGATCTCACCATCCTCTGCTCGACCGAAAGCCAGAGCTTCTTCCACACGCTGGCGCCGGCGCTGGCGATCTCCGAGGTGCTCTGCGGGTTGCTCGCCAACAAGGACCGCACGGCAGCGCTCGCCGCGCTCCAGCGCGCCGACCGCCACCTGCTCTCGCTGAACACCTATGCGACGGCGATTCCGCGCCGCCGCATCTGAGGACCGTCAGGCGACCCGCTTCAGCGCGCCGCGCAGCGTCTCGACCATCTCGCCGATCTGGTCCTCCTCGACGATCAGCGGCGGCGACAGCGCTATGATATCGCCGGTGACGCGGATCAGCAGCCCCTTCTCGAAGCAGTCGACGAAGACCTCATAGGCGCGCGCGCCGGCAGCGCCATCGCGCGAGGAAAGCTCGATGCCGGCGACGAGGCCGAGATTGCGGATGTCGATCACATGCGGGGCATCCCGCAGCGAATGCATCGCGTTCTCCCAGGCCGGCGCCAGCTTCGCCGCCCGCGTCAGCAGCCCTTCGGCGGCATAGATATCGAGCGTGGCGATGCCCGCCGCGCAGGCGACCGGATGGCCGGAATAGGTATAGCCGTGGAAGAGCTCGATCATGCCTTCCGGCCCGGTCATCAAGCCATCATGCACCTTCCGGCTGGCGAAGACCGCGCCCATTGGCACCGCGCCGTTGGTCAGGCCCTTGGCCGTGGTCATCAGGTCCGGCATCACCCCGAAATAATCGGCGGCGAAGGGCGTGCCGAGACGGCCGAAGCCGGTGATGACCTCGTCGAAGACCAGGAGGATGCCGTGCTTGGTCGCGATCTCGCGCAGGCGCTGCAGATAACCCTTCGGCGGCAGCAGTACGCCGGTGGAGCCGGCCATCGGCTCGACGATCACGGCGGCAATCGTCTCCGCGCCATGCAGCGCGACCAGCCGCTCGAGATCGTCGGCAAGCTCGGCGCCATGCTCGGGCATGCCGCGGGTGAAGGCGTTGCGTGCAAGATCATGGGTATGGCGCAAGTGGTCGGTGCCCGGCAGCTGCGGGAAGACGCGGCGGTTGTTGACGAGACCGCCGACCGAGATGCCGCCGAAGCCGACGCCGTGATAGCCACGCTCGCGCCCGATCAGGCGGGTCCGCGTGCCCTGGCCGATGGCGCGCTGATAGGCGACCGCGATCTTGAGCGCGGTATCGACCGATTCCGACCCAGAGCCGGTGAAGAACACCCGGTCGAGCTTGTTCGCGCCCTCGCCCGGGGCGATGGCGGCGAGCCGCTCGGCAAAATCAAAAACGATCGGATGGCCCATCTGGAAGGCCGGCGCGAAATCAAGCTCGGCGATCTGGTGCGAGACGGCCTCGCTGATCTGCCGGCGGCCATGGCCGGCATTGCAGCACCACAGGCCCGCGGTGCCGTCCATGACCTTGCGGCCATCCTCGGTGGCGTAATGCATGCCGCTGGCGCTGGCGAGCAGGCGCGGCGCCTGCTTGAACTGCCGGTTCGCGGTGAACGGCATCCAGAAGGCATCGAGCGAACGGGCGTTCTGCAGCGCGGACGGCTTGGTGTTGACGGTCATGACGGCCTCCCTTTATGGCCCGTCAGTGCTCATGTTTTCGTCAGCGCAACAAGTCTGTTTCAGTGTCGCTTTAATCCCTTGAAAAATATGGACTGATCTGGATAACGTTCAAGATTCAGAACAGCAGGAACAGGCCGGCGATGCATATCGATGTCGGAGCCCGTCTCAGATATGTCCGGATGCAGCGGGGCCTGTCTCAGCGCGCGCTCGCCAAGCAGGCCGGCGTGACCAATTCCTCGATCTCGCTGATCGAGGCGAACGAGGTGAACCCCTCGGTCGGCGTCCTCAAGCGCATCCTCGACGGCATCCCGATCAGCCTGTCGGAGTTCTTCGCCTTCGAGCCGGAGAAGCCGCGGCAGGTCTTCTACCAGGCCGAAGAGCTGGTCGAGATCGGCAAGGGCGGCATCTCCTTCCGCCAGGTCGGCGAGAACCTGTTCGGCCGCGCCCTCCAGATCATCAAGGAGCGCTACGAGCCCGGCGCCGATACCGGCCGCGTGCTGCTGACCCATGAGGGCGAGGAAGGTGGCGTCGTGCTCGCCGGCCGGATCGAGCTCACCGTCGGCGAGGAGCGTCGCATCCTCGGCCCCGGCGACGCCTATTATTTCGAGAGCACCCGCCCGCACCGTTTCCGCTGCGTCGGCCCGGTCGCTTGCGAGATCGTCAGCGCCTGCACGCCGCCGACCTTCTAGCCTCCGCTAGTTTGACACGGACCCACGCCGTCATTCCGGGGCGGGCCGCAAGGCCCGAGCCCGGAACCCATGAACACTACAGTCGCTCATCAAGGCACCCGTTTGGCTGCGTTTCTCAATCACCGTCGTGTTCATGGCTTCCGGGCTCTTCGCTGACGCGAAGCCCCGGAATGACAGCGGAGCCACGACGAGGCCGAAGCGGCCAAACGCCCCCCGGGGCCCGGATTGCCATGCCTCCCCATTCAATTCCTGCATGATAATAATTGGATGATTTAATTTGAAAATCGGAGAGATCGCCTCATCATAAAACCCGAATAATATAACAATTCCGGGGCATAATACTCGACCTCCCTTGACGATGCCGATGCCGTCGACAGTGGATGCTGCCGGCGCGCGGTCCCACAGGCTTGGTCGAAACCAAATCAACTTCCCGGCAACATCAGGGATGAAACATGAATAGGCGCGATTTCCTCAAGATTGCCGCTCAGTCGGCCGTCTTTACGCAATTGACTCCGTTCTTCACTGCGCCGGCGCATGCGGCTGGCAAGAAGGAACTGCGCTATATTCCCGAAGCCGACCTGAACATTCTCGACCCCGTCTGGAGCACCTCGACCATCGTCCAGGTCTATGGCCATCTGGTCTTCGACACGCTCTACGGCTTCGACAAGGACTACAACGTCCATCCGCAGATGGCCGAGGGCCATGTCATCTCAGACGACAAGCTGCAATGGACGATCAAGCTGCGCGACGGGCTGCAATTCCATGACGGCACGCCGGTCCTGGCCAAGGATTGCGTCGCCAGCATCAACCGCTGGGGCAAGCGCGACTTCATGGGCGCGGCCCTGCTCGGCGTCGTCGACACGATGACCGCGGTCGATGACCGCACGCTCCAGTTCAAGCTGAAGAAGCCTTTCCCGCTGCTGCCGATGACGCTCGCCACCAGCGGCTCGAACATGCCGGCGATCATGCCGGAACGCATCGCCATGACCTCGCCGACCGAGCAGATCCGCGAGAGCATCGGCTCAGGCCCCTATCGCTTCGCCAAGGAGCAGTGGGTCTCCGGCTCCAAGGCCGTCTTCGAGAAATTCGCCGGCTACAAGCCACGCAGCGACTCCTTCGCACCGACCTACACGGCCGGTCCCAAGATCGCGCATTTCGAGAAGATCGTCTGGAACATCATCCCCGACGCCTCGACCGCCGCCGCCGCCCTCCAGGCCGGCGAGATCGACATGATCGAGATGGTCGGCGCGGACTTCCTGCCCGTGCTCAAGGCCGATCCCAATATCCGCCTGCTGCCGCGCACGACGCCGAATTTCGCGGTGATGCGCTTCAATCATCTGCAGCCGCCCTTCAACAACCCGGTGATCCGGCGGGCGCTGCTCAAGGCCTTCGACCAGCGTGCGATCATGTCCGGCACCTTCGGCGAGGAGAACGCGGCGTTCTGGCAGTCCGGCGTCGGCTTCTTCAGCCCGGATTCGCCGATGACGACCACGGTTGGCCTGGAGGCTTTCACCAGCCCGCGCGACGTCAAGAAGGCGGCCGAGGAGATCAAGGCCGCCGGCTATAACGGCGAGCGCGTCGTGGTGCTCGATCCCGTCGACTACCCCTGGACGCATCCCTGCACGCTGCTGGCCGCCGACACGCTGAAGAAGGTCGGCCTCAATGTCGACATCCAGGCGATGGACTGGGGCACGCTGATGCAGCGCCGCCTCAGCAAGGAGCCCGCGGACAAGGGCGGCTGGAACGTCTTCCTCACCGCGCTGTCGGGCATGAGCAACTTCAACCCGGTCGGGCATATCGGCCTGCGCGGCAACGGTAACGACGCCTGGGTCGGCTGGCCGACGGCGCCGCGACTCGAGGAGCTGCGCCAGCAATGGCTCGATGCGCCTGACGTCGCGACGCAGAAGACAATCTGCGAGGAGATCCAGAAGCAGGCCCTGATCGACGTGCCCTATATCCCGCTCGGCGGCTTCGCCACCGTCAGCGGTTACCGGAGCAACGTGACGGATATCCAGCTCCAGCGGCCGCTCTTCTTCACGATGACCGCCAAGGGCTGAGACAGGGCCCATGCTCTCCCATATCGCACGCCGGCTGCTCGCAGCGCTGCCGGTCATGACCTTCGTCGCGCTGTTCGTCTTCGGCCTGCTCTATCTCGCGCCGGGCGATCCCGCCGCGATCATGGCAGGCGACCAGGCGACGGCGGCCGACATCGCCCGCATCCGCGTCGCCCTGAAGCTCGACGACCCGTTCCCGATCCGCTTCGGGAACTGGGTCTGGAGCCTGCTCCGCGGCGATCTCGGCCTCTCGCTCTTCACCAACCAGCCGGTCGCAGCAATGATCGTGCAGCGCCTGGAACCGACCTATCTGCTGATGCTGATGACGCTCGTCGTCTCGGTGACACTGGCGCTGCCGATCGGCGTGATCGCCGCCTGGAAGCACAACACGGCGAGCGACCGCATGGTCATGGTCTTCGCCGTGCTGAGCTTCTCGGTGCCCTCCTTCGTCGTCGGCTACCTGCTCGCCTTCGTCTTCGGCCTGCAGCTGCGCTGGCTGCCGGTGCAGGGCTATGTGCCGATGTCCAACGGCCTCTGGCCGGCGGTCCGCAGCCTGATCCTGCCGGCGATCGCGCTCGGCAGCGTCTATATCGGCCTGCTCGCCCGCATCACCCGCGCCACCATGCTGGAGGTGCTGGCGCAGGACTATGTCCGCACCGCCCGCGCCAAGGGCGCCGAGGAACGCAAGATCCTGTTCAAGCACGCGCTGAAGAACTGCTCGGTGCCGATCATCACCACCATCGGCAGCGGCGTCGCGCTGCTGATCGGCGGCGCGATCGTCACCGAGACGGTCTTCGCCATTCCCGGCCTCGGCCGCCTGACCGTCGATGCCATCCTGCGCCGCGACTACCCCGTCATCCAGGGCGTCATCCTGCTGTTCAGCTTCATGTACGTGCTCGTGAACCTGCTGGTCGACATGCTCTACACCGTCTTCGATCCGAGGATCCGCTATTGACCGCCATCACCTCCGACGCCGCGCCGCGCGGCGGCCGGCAGAGCCGGCTCGGGCAGCTCGCCCGCAATCCGAGCATCGCCTGCGGCGCCGCCGTGCTCGTCCTCCTCATCCTGGTCGCCCTGCTCGCGCCCGTTCTCGGCACGCGTGACCCGACGGCGATCTCGGCCTTCGACCGTGCCAAGCTGCCTTCGGGTGCCTTCTGGTTCGGCACCGACATGCTCGGCCGCGATCTCTACTCCCGCGTGCTCTACGGGACCCGCGTCTCGCTCATCGTCGGCTTTTCGGTCGCGATCGGTTCGACCATCCTCGGCGTGCTGATCGGCGTCTTCGCAGGCTTCCTGCCCCGCTTCGACGCCTTCGTCATGCGGGTCATGGACGGGCTGATGGCGATCCCCTCGATCCTGCTCGCCATCGCGCTGATCGCGCTCAACCGCGCCTCGATCTGGAACGTCATCCTCGCGGTCACCATCGCCGAGACGCCGCGCGTCGTGCGGCTGATCCGCGGCGTCGTGCTCTTCCTGCGCGAGGAGCCCTATGTCGAGGCCGCCCGCTCCTGCGGCGCCAGTGTTCCCTGGATCATCTTCCGCCACATCCTGCCCAACACCTTCGCGCCGATCGCAGTCCAAGCGACCTATATCTGCGCGGTCGCGATCCTGGCGGAAGCGGCGCTCTCCTTCATCGGTGCCGGCGTGCCGCCGTCGACCCCGTCCTGGGGCAACATCATGGCCGAAGGTCGCGCGCTCTGGCAGATCAAGCCCTACATCATCTTCTTCCCGGCGCTGTTCCTGTCGATCACCGTGCTTGCCATCAACATGCTCGGCGACGGCCTGCGCGATGCCCTCGACCCGCGCCTGCGCAAGCGGGTGTGAAACCCGGACGCCTCCACGGGGAGCCAAGCTCGGTACGCCCCACTCCCCGTGGACAACTCGCCCCGCCGTGCGACACCGGCGGGGCGCCTTTTATGCCGACGGCTGCGGCGGGCTGGTCCTATGATCCGGCCGGCCAAAGCCGTCATCGACGTTGAGAAGCCGGCATGCGCCGGTCTGGAAGAAGGAGATGCCTCGTGACTGATACCCTCTTGATCCGGAATGTCCGCCCGGCCGGCGGGGCGGCGACGGATGTGCTGGTCCGTGACGGGCGCATCGCGGCGATCGGCGCCGGCGCAACCGGGGCGGACGTAACCTTCGATGCCGGCGGCCGCTTGATGATCCCCGGTCTCGTCGAGGCCCATACCCATCTCGACAAGAGCTTCTGGGGCATGGGTTGGCACAAGCACACCGCCGGCCCTGCCCTGATCGACAAGATCGAGACCGAGCGCCGCAACCGCCGCGAATTCGGTATCGACGCCGACCGCCAGTCCGGCCGGCTCGTCGCCCAGATGGTCAAGCTCGGCACCACCCATATCCGCAGCCATGTCGACGTCGACACGGAGGTCGGCCTGGCCGGCATCGAGGGTGTCTTGGCCATGCGCGAGCGCCTCAAGGACGTGATCGATGTCGAGATCGTCGCCTTCGCGCAGTCGGGCATGCTGATCCGCCCCGGCACGCTCGAACTGCTCGATCAGGCGATGGCGATGGGCGCTGATGTCGTCGGCGGCCTCGATCCCTGCACGCTCGACCGCGACCCCAAGGGTCATCTCGACGCGATCTTCGGCCTCGCCGAAAAATACGGCCGCCCACTCGACATCCATCTGCACGAACGCGGCGAGGTCGGCGCCTTCTCGATGGAGCTCATCATCGAGCGCACCCGCGCGCTCGGCATGCAGGGCAAGGTCGCGATCAGCCACGCCTTCTGCCTGGGCATGCCCGATGCCGACTATGTCCGCCGCCTGATCGAGAGCCTGGCCAAGGAGCGCATCGCACTGGTCACCACCGCGCCGGCTTCCTCGCCCGCCCCCTCGGTCATGGCCTGCCTCAAGGCCGGCGTGGTCATCAGCGGCGGCTCGGACGGCGTGCGCGACAGCTGGAACCCCTATGGCATGGGCGACATGCTGGAGCGGGCGACGCTGGTCGGCCTGCGCAACAATTTCCGCCGCGACGAGGAAATGGAGCTGGCGCTCGACGTCTGCACCTATCAGGGCGCCAAGACGATGGGCATCGCGGATTACGGCCTCGATGTCGGCTGCATCGCCGATCTCGTGATCCTGCCGGGTGAGACGATCTGCGAAGCCATCGTCGAGCGCCCGGCCGACCGCACCGTCGTCAAGCGCGGCAGGATCGTCGCGCGCCACGGCGAACTGACCCAGCCCATCGCCTGACGGGCCGATCCCGTATCGTCAGCGGCGTCGCGGAGCTTCACGCTCGCGGCGCCGTTTTCGTTTGCCGACCGGTAGATGGCCGGTGGCATGAAAAAGGGCCGCCGGTCATCCGGCGGCCCGCTCCATATCTTTTGCCCCGAGGCTGTTCGTTATCCTCGGAAACACACCGTCATCCCGGGCTTGCCCCGGGATCCATCGGAGGGCTCGGAGCTCTACGATGGGTCCCGGATCGGCGCTGCTGCGCAGCTTGTCCGGGATGACGGCGAGGTTCCGAGAAACGCGACAAGCGTCGAAGAAACTCAGGCCGCCGCCGCGAAGGCCTCGTCGGAGACGATCTGCGTGCCGGCCTCGCCGCGGAGCGCCGCGACCGCATCCTCGATGCGCGCGATGATGCAGCGCCGGCCGCCGCCTTCGATGAACTGCACGGCCGCGTCGATCTTCGGCCCCATGCTGCCGGGCGGGAAATGCCCCTCTTCATGCAGGCGCTTGATCTCGGACAGGCTGACGCGATCGAGGAAGCGCTGCTCCGGCTTGCCGAAATGCACGGCGACGCGCGGCACGGCGGTCAGGATGATCATGTCCGGGATGTCGAGCAGGTTCGCCATCTTGGCGGTGGTGCGGTCCTTGTCGATCACCGCCTCGACGCCACGGCTCTGGCCGTTGGGCTGGCGCACCACCGGCACGCCGCCGCCGCCACCCGCGATCACGACCGCGCCCTTCTCCGCCAGCGCCTGCACGAGGTCGAAATCGACGATGTGCTGCGGCAGCGGCGAAGGCACGACATGGCGCCAGCCGCGGCCGGAATCCTCCTTCATCAGCCAGCCCATCTCGGCGCTCAGCGCCTTGGCCTCCTCCTCGGTGTAGAAATAGCCGATCGGCTTCGACGGGTTCTGGAAGGCCGGGTCGTTCGGGTCGACCTCGACCTGCGTCAGCACGCAGGTCACCTCGCGCGGATTGCCCTTGGCGCGCAGCGCGTTCTCCAGCGCCTGCGTCAGGAGATAGGCGATGCCGCCCTGGCTATGGGCGACGCAGATGTCGAGCGGCATCGGCGCGACGCGATGGCGGGCAATGGCATGGCGCAGCAGCATCTTGCCGACGACCGGGCCATTGCCATGGGTGATGATCAATTGCGAGCCGAGCTCCATCAATGGCAGCAGGGCGGCGCCCGTCTCGGCCGCAAGCTGCCCCTGCTCCTCGGCGGTGCCGCGGATGCCCTCGGGATGGATGGCGTTGCCGCCGATGGCGATGATCAGGCGATCCGGAACGGCGTCGATCGAAGTCATGAATCCTCCTCCCACGCGCCGGCCGGCAGGTCGCGGCGCATGTTGAAATTGTTCGTTGGTGCGGAACGCGGGCCGCGAGAGGCGGCCCGCGGCAGTCTTCAGCCCGCGACGCCTTCCTGGCGTGCGAAGGCCAGCAGAGCCTTCTCGAAAGCCTCCATCGGCGGATAGGTGATGCCGGCGCCGATCATGCCGATGCCGGCTTCCTTATGGGCGATGGCGGTGTTGATGACGGGCATGATGCCGGTCTGCAGCACCTTGCGCATGTCGATGCCGGTCGGCACGCCCTTGAAGTTGAGCAGGGGCACCGTGACGTTCGGGTTCTCGGCCGTGGTGATCTCGGCCATGCGGACGGAAAAGCCGATGGCTTCATCGACCGTGCCACCGACGAGCGGCACGATGGCCGGCGCCGCCGCCATGGCGAAGCCGCCAATGCCATAGGTCTCGGTGATCGCGCTGTCGCCGATATCGAGGCCTGAATCCTCCGGCTTGTAGCCGGCGAACATCGGGCCGATGACCTTCTGCGCCGGGCCGGTGAACCAGGTGAAGCCCGGCACGCCGCTGATGCGGATGCCGAACTCGACGCCGTTGCGGCACATCGTCGTCAGGATCGTCGAGTGGGGCACATCATGGGCAGCGTCGAGCGCGCATTTGCACATCGCCATCCAGGTCGGGCCGGAGAAATAGTCGCTGCTGGCGACGAAATCGAAGACCTCGCGCTTCTGGGCCGTCGTGAACGAGGTCTCCAGGATGAAGGGCGCGAGCTTCTGGATCAGGATCGTCGTGCCGGCCACGTTGCGGTTATGGCACTCGTCGCCCATGTGCAGCGCCTGCGAAAGCAGCAGGCGCAGGTCGATTTCGCCGGCGATCTGCATCGCCTCGCGCAGGATCGGGCCGAGCACGTCGCGCATCCAGTTCAGCCGGGCGATGACGGTCTCGTCATTGGCGCCCATGCGCAGGATCTTGGAGAGCTGCTCGCTGAGATTGGTGTAGGCGACGTTGCCATAGGTCTTGTTCTTGACGATATGCATGAACATCGAGGCCGAGGTCACGCCGGCCATCGAACCCACGCAGTTATGCTCGTGGCAGGGCGAGAAGGTGATCTCACCGGAGGCCGCGAGCGCGGCCGCCTCCTCCAGGTTCTTGGCGAGCCCCTCGAAGACCAGCGCACCGGTGACCGCGCCCTTCATCGGGCCGGACATCCGCTCCCAGGTGATCGGCGGGCCGGCATGCAGGATGGTGGTCTTGGTCATGCCGGGCACGACCTCGAGCGCCGGGCCGAAGCCGACCAGCACGGGCTGCGACTTCAGGATGCGCTCGACCGCCTCCTGGTTCGCTTTCTCGATGCGCGCCGCGATCTCGGGGCGTGCGAGGGCTTCAAGCGCGTCGATCAGTTCGGGCTTGCCGCCGGCCGGCGGGCGCCAGTCGAGATGGACGGCGCTGCCGCCCTGCTTCTCGATGTCGTCCTTGAACATTTCGAGGCCGATATTGATGACGCTGACCTTGCTGAACAGGTCGTTGATGCTGGACATGATCAGTTCTCCTTGGAGACGAAACCGCGCGCCAGCAGGCCGGCATTGGTGCAGCTGCTGGCAATGGTGACGCCCACTTCCGAAAGCTTGGCCGTCTGCTCGGCGAGCGACTGGCTGCCGAGATCCGTGCCGAGGACATAGCCGAGGATCTCGAGATGGCGTCCCTCGGCCGCCGCGATCTGCTTGGCCTCGACGAGGGCGGGGATCATCACGCCGGCCGGGTCCTCATGGGCGCCGTAGCCGAGAATGAAATCGAGCACGATGACGCCGACCGAGGGGTCGCGCGCCTCCTGCACCAGCCGCGCGAGGCGCTGGGACGGGTCGATCATCGGGTGCGGCCGGCCGCGGGTGAAATCGTCGTCGCCGAAATCGATGAAGGTATGCTCGATGCTGGTGGAGACATCCTTCAGCTTGCGCGCCGGGTCCTTGGCGATGTTGCTGTAGACGTTGTCGTAGCTCTCCTTGGCGATCAGCATCATCTCCTCGCAGAGCGTGCCGCCGCAGAGCAGCGCGCGGATATAGCGCTGCTCGGGCTTCAGCTTGGCGCGGGTCTCGGCAATCAGAGGCAGGTTGAGCGCCCGCTTGTTGATCTCCTCCTCCTTCCGGCCAGCCAGGATGACGGCCTTCAGCGCGGCCTCCTTGGTGGTCTTGCCGAATTGCAGGCCGGCCTCGGTGACGGCCTCCTCCGAGCCGCCGAGCAGGCAGGCGACGACCGGCTTGCCGCAGGAAGCGGCCGCCGCCAGCACCTTGTCCCGCACCGACTTAGCCGGGGGCTTGGAGACCAGCACGATCACCTCGGTCGCCGGATCGCGGGCAAGCGCATTGATGCCATCGATCATCATGATGCCGCCGACCTTCTCGTTGAGGTCGCGCCCGCCGGTGCCGATGATCTGGGTGATGCCGCCGCCGAAATCGTGGATGCGGGCCGCGACCTCCTGGCTGCCGGTGCCGGAGGCGCCGACGATGCCGATATTGCCGGCGCGCACGGCGTTGGCGAAGCACAGGCCGACGCCACCGATATAGGCGGTGCCGCAATCCGGCCCCATCATCAGCAGGCCCTTGTCATGGGCGAGCGTCTTGAGGGCGACCTCGTCCTCGATCGAGACGTTGTCGCTGAACATCATGACATGCAGGCCGCTCTCCAGCGCGCGGCGCGCCTCGCGGCTGGCGAACTCGCCGGCGACCGCGATGATCGCGAGATTGGCGCCCGGCACATGGGCGACGGCCGACTCGATCGTCGCGTAGTTCATCTTGCGGCCGGTCTCGTTGCCGCCCTTCTGCTTGAACAATTCGTCGATCTCGACCAGCGCCTGTTCGGCGATCTCGTCGGACGCCGAGCGCACCACGATCATCAGGTCGCCGCTCTGGGCCTCCGCCGCTTCCGGCGTCAGCATGCCGACATTCTGCAGCACCTCCTTGTTCATGGCGGTGCCCATGCCGATCATCGCCTGGTCGACGCCGGCAACCGCATTGGCCCGCCCGGTCACCGACATCAGCGAGACTGAGTCGAAATAGGTGTTCCGCTTAATGGCGGTCTTGATGGCCATGATCCCATTCTCCGTTGTCGATGAGCGACGCCAGCCCACGGATGACGCCGAAAGCGATCTCGGTCCCGGATGAGGAGCCGATCGCGAGAACCTGTGCGAGCGCCTGCGATGAGGGCTCCGCTGTCGCGCTGCCGAGCGCGATGATGAGGCGCGCGACGCGCTCGCGAACCTCGCCGCGCGCCGCCTTGGCGATGGCGGCATAGGCGATCGGGTTGGTCGCGCTTTTGGCGAGCCTGATCACGCCGTGCGCGAAGGCATCGCTGCCGAGATCGGCCTGCCGACGGCAGAGCGCGCGGGCCGCGAGCAGCCCGGTCAGGAAGTCGTCGCCCGAAGGCGTGAGCCCCGGCCCGAGGCCGAGCAACCGGCCGGCATGCGCCAGCGCCGCCTCCGTGTCGCCGCGCCCCAGCGCGAGCGCGAGCCCGTCCGCGCCTTCATGCAGCATCCGGGTCGTCAATCGCGCGATCTCGGTATCGGCCATGCCCTCGATGAAGCCGCCGGGCGTGCCGTTGCGCCAGATCGCCGCCTCGGCTTCCGCCAATCGCCGGCGCAGCAGCCCGGTCGCGCAATGCGTCTCCGGCACGGGCGTGCGCCAGACGACCGCCCCGTCGACGGTCACCATCGCCTTGCCGGCAATGGCGAGGCTGCCGCCTCCGGCCCTGACGCTGTCGCCCTGGCAGATGCCGATCGCGAGGAAATCATCGGCCGTGACGACCAGCGAATTCGGCCCGTCATCGAGATCGCCGGTGACGAGCGTGTGCAGTTCGCCATTGCTCAGGCAGGCGATGTTGACCGCCCGGTGGAAGGCGCTGTGGACCACGCCCGCGAAGGCCGCGCCGTTCACGCGTGCCAGGAAGGCGCCGTCGCCGGACCTTGCCTGCATGGTGACATGCGCGCGCATTGGGGCGGGCCCAGCCAGCATTCAGCTGGCGCGGACGGCCGGAGGCCGGCCTGATGCTGCGAGCTCGGCCTGTGCCTCGGCCTCGCGGCCGAGAAGCCGAAGCGACTGCGCCTTGTGCTGGCGATAGAGCGGGTTGCCGGGATCGGACGCGATCGCGATCTCGATCGCGCTGATCGCCTCCTCGTGCCGGCCGAGCGAGCGCAGGCTGTTGCCCTTGTGGAAGGCGAAGTCGTAGCGGCCGGGAGCGCGCGCGAGCAGTTCGTCCATCACCGCGACGGCAGCCTCGTGCCGGCCGAGTTCGCGTAGGTAATTCGACTTGTGATAGCGCAGGAACAGCGCCTGGGGCTGCTTCGCGATACCTGCATCGAAGGCCGCGAGCGCGGCTTCCGGCTGCTTCATCGCCCGCCAGGCATAGGCGATGTAGAAATGGAACTCGATCGCCCCGGGGGGCGCGGCGAGCACCGTCTCGAAGACGCGGATCGCCTCCTCGTTGCGCCCGAGCTCGTAGAGATAATAGCCCTTGTAGTAGCCGAGATCGGCATCGCCCGGATGCTGCGCCAGCGCGGCCTCGACGATGGCGAGCGCCTCCTCGTAGCGCTCCGCCTTCTCGGCCTGCTTGGCCTGCCGGATCGCCGCTGCGCCCGGCCCGGATGCGGCGCCTTCGCCGCGGAATATCTTCAGAACCCGCTCCTGGCCGAGCGCATGCGCATGCTCCAGCGAGGACTTGCCGTCGCGATCCCTGAGATGCGGGTCCGCGCCCGCCTCGACCAGCGCCTCGACCACGTCGCCATAGAGCCGACCGCCATCGCCGAGGATCACGGCTTCGAGCAGGGCCGACCAGCCGAGATCATTGGCGCGATCCACCGGTATGCCGGCCGCCAGACAGACGCGCACCGTGCGCAAAAAGCCCTTCTCGCTCGACGGCAGCAGCGGCGTGCCGCCGAAGCGGTTGACGCTGTTCGGATCGGCGCCCGAGGCGATGGCGAGCTTCAGGATCTCGTTGAAGCCGTTCGCGCCCGCGCAGAGATAGGGCGAGAGCATGGTGATGTCGCGGGCATTGACGTCGCTGCCGGCCGCGATCAGGCGCCGCGCCAGCGGCAGGTTGTTCTTCTGGGTCGCCGCCATCAGCGCCGTGCGCCCGGTCTCGTCCTTGGCATCCACCTTGGCACCCTCGGCGAGGAGGCGCTCGATCGTAGCCATGTCGCCTTTGTCGGCAGCGGCGATCAGGGGCGGGTTGGCGGGCGCGGCGTTCATCGGGTCTTCCTGTCGATCGGTGGGGCGGCGCCCGGACGGGCGCCGCGGAGAACATGAAAGGCAATCGCAGAGCGAGCGGGCCCGCGCCGCAGGCTCATGCCTTGCTGGTGGCCGGCTTCATGTCGCTGGCCGAGCCGATGCCGGTCTGCATCGCGCGATCCACCTCGCGCAGGTTGAGGTAGTGCTTGAGCACGAAGACGCCGGCAATCATGCAGTATGCATAGACCAGTGGCATGGCGTGCGGCTGAGCGAAGCCGACGGTCGGCGCGTGGATAACGCCGAACAGCGTCAGGAAGCCGCCGACCAGCGCCGCGACCGCGCCGCGCATCGGCTTGTCGGTGATCGCGAAGATCGTGATGCAGCCCCAGGTCATGCTGCTCAGCGGCGCGCCATTCCCGAGATTGGACAGGCCCTGATAATAGACGCCCTTCTTGGCGAGCGCCTCGACGCCGACGGTCTTGGCGGCGGTGCCGGCGGCCGACAGCGTGTTATTGGTCAGCGTCAGCGCCCAGTTGGCGATCCACGGGAACATCGTGACGAAGATCACCGGCACTTCGTCGCGTGGCGATTCCCGCACCACCTGGTTGGCCGTGACGATGCCGATATAGACGAGGATCGGAACCACCGCGACCATCGGGATCAGCGCCAGCAGGAAGGCGCCAAGCCCGAACAGCGAGACCAGGAACATGGTCAGGCCGGTGAAGAAGGTGTAGCCGGTGCCGGCGCCGATCGATTTCCAGCCGGAATGGCCGATATAGACGGTGACCGGGAACGGATTGCCGAAGAAGGCGCCGAGCGTGGAGGACAGGCCGTTGGCCATCATCACCTGGCGCGTCGGATAGGGATCGCCGGCGGCATGCGCGCTCTCGATATTCTCGAGGTCGAACACGTAATTGGCGAGGCCGAGCGGCACGGCCGAGGCGAGATAGGGCAGCGCATGCGGCAGGCCCTGCATGAAGCTGGAGATATGCAGCGTCGGCGGGTTGAAGCCGAAGGTCGACAGCGAGTTCTTGATCTCGGCCGGGCTCTGCAGGCCGAATATCCAGGCCAGCGCCGTGCCGGCCGCGAGCAGCAGGAAGCCGGTCGGCACCTTCGGGAAGATCGGCTTCTTGCCGAACCAGTTCAGGAAGATCAGCGCGAGCACCACGAAGGCGACGGTTGGCGTCTCGAAGGACTGCAGCATCGGGTTCATCGCCAGCAGCAGCAGGCCGAGACCGGCGAGGCAGGACAAGAGCACCGTGCGCGGGATCGTCTTGCGGATGGTCTCGCCCAGGAAGGAGCCGCCGACCAGGATCATCGCCTCGACGAAGCACCAGACCAGCGCGATCTGCAGCGCGAACTCAGCATCCTTGGTCTGCAGATAAACCGGCAGGATGACGAGGAAGGTCACCGTGAAGATCGACGGCGCGCTCGGGCCGGAGGGCAGCGCGGTCACGTCGGCGCGGCCGGTTTCCTTGACGAGCTTGTAGGCGAAATAGGTGTACCAGAGGCTCGCGGCGAAGACGGCGAGACCGAAGGCCGGGGCGATCCGGCCGTAGACCATCTCCTTGGGGAAGCCGACAACGAAGAGCAGCAGGCCGATCATCGTGAGCAGATTGGTCAGGTTGTTGGCCAGCAGGCCGAAATACCCGCCCCAGTCGCCCTTTCGCCAGATAAACGATCTATCCATCGATTGTCCCCATTCTCTCGGGCGCGCTCCAGCTGCGCGATCCCCGCCGTCGAACGATCTTCTTTTGAGGGGAGCCTAGTGAGCCGGCGACAGGCGAACCATTGCCAGGCCACCTAAATTGACCGGCCTTGTTTTATCCAGGATGGACAAAAATCGAACCATTCTAACCGGGTTTGGCTTGCGGATACCCGCCATTCACGCATAGATCGGCATGGCGGAGTGGTCGCTGGCGCGGCAGGAATGGCAGGCGCGGGCCACCCTGGGAGCCCGGACCATGGCCCATCAGCTCAAGATCTCCGAACTGCTGCAATTCGCGCCGTTCAGGCAGGCCCGCCTGATCTGCGGGGAAGAGGGCCTGTCCAACCCCGTCCGGGGCGTCAATGTCATCGAGGCGCCCGATGTCACCGACTGGGTGCAACCCGGCGACGTCCTCCTTACCAATTTCTATTCGCTCGACCGCCTGCGCCCGCTCGACGCCTTCATCGCGAAGGTCGCGGCCCGCAAGCTCAGTGCCTTGATCGTCAAGACCGGGCTCTTCGTGCAGGAGGTCCCGGAGGAGATCGTCGAGGCGGCGCGCAGGCACCGCCTGCCCGTCATCGAGATCCCCCGCAACGTGCTCTACCGGACGATCGTCCTGTGCATCTCCGAGCATCTCCTCAGTGAGCGGCTCGGCGTGCTCGAACGCTTCAAGGAGATCAGCGACCATTTCCTCAGCGCCTCGCTGGCGAACCAGGGCGCCTTCCGCATCCTGAAATCGCTGGAGACCTTCATCGGCAATCCGGTCGGGCTCTATGACGAGAAGCTGCAATGCCTCGCCGGCACCACCGGCAGCTCGGTGAGCCTCACCCCGCCCGAAGGCCATCAGGAGGGCGCGCCCTATTACATCCAGACCATCACCTCCCCCGAGGCCGACGACCGCATCTGCAACCGCTACGTCTTCTCGGTCCGCGTCGGTGACGAGGTCAGGCTCTATCTCACCGTGCTCGAACTGAACGGTGAGCTGGAGGATGTCCAGTCCATCGCCATCGAGAGCGCCATCAACGCGCTGGCGCTGGATTTCCTCAGGCAGCAAGCCGTGATCGAGGTCGAGAAGCAGTTCCGCTTCGATCTGATCGGTGATCTGCTCGGCGGCAGCGCCCTGCCCTCCAGCGAGTTGCATCGCCGCGCCGGCCTGATCCAGTGGGACCTGAAGCGCAGGCACGCCGTCGCCGTGCTCGGGCTCAAGGCCACCCAGAAGCAGCCCGCTCCCGGTCCAGGCGATGGCAAGAAGCTCGAGCGACTGGCGCAGCTTCTCACCGACCTCATCGACAACGCCCATGCCCAGGTCCGAGGCGGCCATGTCGTGCTGTTCTGGCCAGCCGGCGAGGGCCGCGAATGGCGCACGCAGCTCGAACGCCGCTTCGCCGAACTGAACGCGCTCTGGTCACGCGGCGAGGAACGCGCCGTCCTGCATGCCGGGATCGGTGAGATCGCGGCCGAGATCGAAAGCCTGCCCCGGAGCTACCGGCAGGCGCTCGACGCGCTCAATATCGGCATCCGCGCGCGGTTCGCGAAGCAGATCGTCGCCTTTCACGAGCTCGGCATCTACCGCATGCTCTGCCGGCTCGCGCCACAACACGAGCTCCAGGAGATGGTCCCGCCCTCGCTGCAGCGGCTTGTGTCGGTCAGAACACGGGCGCGCGCCGATCTCGTCGAGACGCTGGAGGCCTATATCGCCTGCAACGGCAATGCGCTCAAAACCTCGCGGCGCCTCGACGTCCACCCCAAGACGGTCCTGTACAGGCTCGACAAGATCAGGTCGGAAGCAGGCATCGATCTCGACGATGCAGACGAGATGCTGATGGTCCAGATCGGCCTCAAGATCCTGAAAATGGAGAATGCCGCCGATGCCGCCTAGAGCCGGCAATTCCTTCTCCCCGAGCCCGAAAACTTGAAAGTCCCTGCGATTGACCCGCTTCCATATTCCCCGGATGCTCAAATCCATCGGAGCGATCCGGTCGCGGGATTTGTCGGAGCAGCTTGCGCCACGTCAACAACGCTAAAAGCACCACGGTCTATCGTGGGCTCCCGACAAGGAGACACGGGCGTGGTCTATGCTCTGATCATCAACAGCCTGCTGCGGCTGTCAGCCTTCCTGCGCTGGACGCGAACCGGCTGAGGCGAAGGCCGCTCGCTCGGTCACATCGCCCGCCATCTCCGAGCGGCGAACCGCAGCGAAGAATCTCGATACTGCCACCGCGGCCAACCCGTCTTGCG
The DNA here is from genome assembly GCF_058783685.1 of Allobosea sp. FW305-C-101. Taxonomy (NCBI): domain Bacteria; kingdom Pseudomonadati; phylum Pseudomonadota; class Alphaproteobacteria; order Hyphomicrobiales; family Alloboseaceae; genus Allobosea; species Allobosea sp. FW305-C-101. The sequence goes on from NZ_JBYSYT010000002.1 coordinate 776,164, forward strand.
GCGCTCCACCTACCCTGTTAAACGTTTTTCTGTAAAACGTTTAACAGGGTAGGCAATGGTCACGGCCCGCGTCACGATCCGAGAGGTCGCCGCCCGCGCGGGCGTATCGATCGCGACCGTCTCGAACGTTTTCAGCGGCAACAAGCCGGTGAATGCCGAATTGCGCGAGCGCGTGCTGGAGGCGGCCGAAGAGCTCGCCTATCAGGTCGATCGCGCGGCATCGCAACTCCGCTCGGGCCAGGCCCGCGTCGTCGGCGTGCTCGTGCCCGATCTCGACGACGTTTTCTTCACCTCGCTCGTCTCGCAGCTCGAGGTGCTCGCCCAAAAGGATGGCTACGACATCCTCGTCGCCAGCTCCCGCGACGATCTCGGGCTGGAACAATCGCGATTGCGAACTCTGCTCGCCTGGCGCCCCTCGGGGCTGATCGCTGTGCCTTGCTCCGACACCGTTCCTGAAGCGCTACGCGGCGAGATCGGCCGCCTGCCGATCGTCTTCGCCGATCGCGTGCCGCCGGAAGGCTCAGCTGTCGACACCGTCGCGATCGACAACCGCGAAGCCGGCGAGATCGCGGCCCGGCATCTCCTCGCCAGAGGCCATCGCGACATCGTCCTCGCCGCCTCCAGCCTCGCCATCTCGCCGATCCGCGAACGCGTCCGCGGCGCCAGTGAATTGATCCGGACCATGCTCGACCGCGAGCCGACCGTGATCGAACTCGGCTCCAACGCGGATCGCGGCACTGCGACCTTCCTGCACTGGCTCGAACGGCACCAGCCGCCCAGCGCCGTGATCGCACTGACCAATGTCACGACGCTCGGCACGCTCTCGGCGCTCGCCCGGATGCGGATCGACATCCCCGATCCCGTCTCGGTCGTCGGCTTCGACGATTATCCCTGGATGAGCGCCCGCAAGACCGGCCTCACCGCGATCCGCCAGCCGATCGCGGAGATCGCCGAGACAGCATGGTTGCGCCTGCGCGCCCGCATGGCCGGCGACCGGACGCCACCCACCCGTTCCGTATTGCAGACAAGCTTGCAGGTCCGCGATTCCGTGCGCGACCGCGCCGTTGCGGCCGAAAGCAACGACCACGATCCCGATCCTCATCCGAACCCGGAAAGGCCGGCCGCTTCGCCCAAGGCGGTGCACTGACGAAGACAACCTGCGGGCGCCCAGGTGCCCGCGCCACCGGGCCAGCAGAGCCCGGAGGAAAGAAACTCTGGAGGACGATGTGCAGCTTCGACGAACCGCGCGCCCCTCATGCCTGGCGACAGAACCGCGCCGCGGCCTGAGATGAGTGGGCATTTCATCGGCATCGATGTCGGCACCGGCAGCGCCCGGGCCGGCATTTTCGACCGGACCGGGCAGATGCTCGCGACGGCCAGACACGATATTGCGCTCTATCGCGACGGCCCCGATCTCGCCGAGCAGTCCAGCGCGGATATCTGGGCGGCCGTCTGCGCGAGCGTACGCGCGGCGATGGCCGAGGCCGGGCTCGCGCCGGACGATATCGCCGGCATCGGCTTCGACGCGACCTGTTCGCTCGTCGTGCTCGGACCGGGCGGCGTGCCGCTACCCGTCGGGCCGCATTGCGACACGAAACGCGACATCATCGTCTGGATGGACCACCGTGCCATCGCACAGACCGCGCGCATCAACGCGACCGGCCATCCCGTGCTCGCCTATGTCGGCGGCACGATTTCGCCGGAGATGCAAACGCCGAAGCTGCTCTGGCTCAAGGAGAACCTGCGCACGACCTATGACGCCGCTTGGCAATTCCTCGACCTGCCGGATTTCCTCACCTGGCGTGCGACCGGCTCGCTCGCACGCTCGACCTGCACGGTCACCTGCAAATGGACCTATCTCGCTCATGAGGGACGCTGGGATGCGAGCTATTTCCGGCAGATCAGCCTCGATGATCTCGCCAATGAAGGATTCACCCGGATTGGCACGGAGATCGTTCCGGGCGGCACCGCGCTTGGACAGGGCCTGACCCAGCAGGCCGCCGCCGAGCTCGGCTTGAATCCCGGCACCGCCGTCGCGGCTGGCCTGATCGACGCCCATGCCGGCGGCGTCGGCTCGGTCGGCCTGCGCTCGTCGCACGGCACCGCGCTGACCCGCATGGCCTATGTCTTCGGTACTTCGGCCTGCACCATGGCAAGCAGCACCGAGCCGATCTTCATTCCCGGCATCTGGGGTCCCTATTTCTCGGCGATGGCACCCGGCCTCTGGCTCAGCGAGGGCGGACAATCCGGCGCCGGCGCCGCCATCGAGCAGCTCATCGGCTTCCACCCGGCGGCGCCCGAGGCGCAGCGTCTTGCCGAAACGGAGGGTCTCTCGCTGCCCGATTGGCTCGCGGCACAAGCGGCCCGGAATCCTGCCACACCTTCGGACGCAGCCCGCCTCGCCGGCGAGATCATCGTCGTGCCCGATTTCCTCGGCAATCGCTCGCCCCATGCCGATCCGCAAGCGCGCGCCGTGATCGCCGGGCTCGGCATGGCGCGCGATCTCGACAATCTCGTTTCGCTTTACGTCGCCGGCCTCACCGGGATCGGCTACGGCCTGCGCCAGATGATCGAGGCCAGCCGCGCGAAGGGCGCCACGATCGAGGCGATCGTGCTCAGCGGCGGCGCTGGCCGCCATCCCCTGATCCGGCAAGTGCTGGCGGATTGCGCCGGTCTGCCGCTGCTGGCCCCCGATGACGTCGATCCCGTCCTGCTCGGCTCGGCCATGCTTGCTGCAACCGCCGCGCATGCCTTTTCCGGCCTCGGCGCGGCCATGACCGGAATGGCGCCGGGCGCCACCGTCTTCATGCCCGCTGTTGGCGACATCGCCGAACTGCACGCGGGCCGCCTCGCCGCTTTCGAGGCGCTGCAGGCCGCAGCCCGTACGGCCCGCAACCTCATGCAGCCCGCCCGGATTCAGGCCTCACCGGAGACCGCAACGTGACGCAGAACCTCACCGGAAAGACCGCCGCGATCACTGGCGCCGCTTCGGGGATAGGCCTCGCCTGCGCGAAGCGCCTGCTCGCGGCCGGGTCTCGTGTCGTCCTGATCGACCGCGACGGCGATGCCCTTGCGCAGGCCTGCGCGCCGCTCGGCGCCGAGGCCATCCCGCTCGTCGTCGACCTGACCGACCCGGCCTCCGTCGCCGGCATGCTGCCTGCGATCCTCGACAAGACCGGCCCGCTCGACATCTTCCACGCCAATGCCGGCTCCTATGTCGGCGGCCCCGTCAGCGAGGGCGATCCCGACGCCTGGGACCGGATGCTGAACCTCAATATCAACGCCGTCTTCCGCAGCATCCACGCTGTGCTGCCGCACATGATCAACAGAAAGACCGGCGACATCCTCGTCACCAGTTCGGTCGCCGGCGTCGTTCCCGTGGTCTGGGAGCCGGTCTACACCGCCTCGAAACATGCAGTGCAGGCCTTCGTCCACACCTTGCGCCGGCAGGTCATCCCGCATGGGCTGCGCGTCGGCGCCGTCCTGCCCGGCCCTGTCGTCACCGCCCTGATCGCCGACTGGCCACAGGAGAAGCTCGATGCCGAGCGCGCCCGCGGCGGCCTGATCGAGGCGGAGGAGGTGGCGGAGGCCGTGCATTTCATGCTGACCCGCCCGCGCAACGTCACCATCCGCGACCTCGTGATCCTGCCGCAAAGCACGGACCTCTAGCCGCGATGCCTTGAAAGCACTCGATAAAGTCAATTTCGGCGACAGGCAGGTTTGCTTGCGTCCTGTTCGCCAGGGGAGTTTCGATCGCCATGTCCCGAGCCGTCTTCCTTCACGCCGCCGGCGATGCGCGCGTCGCGCCGTTCAATCTTCGCGAGGGTGCGGCGGGCGAGACCCTGCTCGATGTCGCTGCCGTCGGCCTCTGCGGCAGCGACCTGCACTATTACAAGGATGGCGGCATCGGCTCGGCCGTGATCGCGGCGCCTTTCGTGCCCGGCCACGAATTCAGCGGCTGGCTGACCGAGGATCTGCCGGAACTTGGCCTGGGGCGCGGCGCCCTCGTCGCGGTCGATCCCAACCAGGCCTGCGGCCAGTGCGAGCATTGCCGCAGCGGACATCCCAATCTCTGCCCCGAGGTCGTGTTCATCGGCGCGCCCCCGCATGACGGGGCCATGACCGAGCGCATCTGGGTGCCGAAATCGCAGATCGTCGCGGTGCCCCAAGACTTCTCGCCGAGCGATGCGGTGATGCTCGAACCGCTCGGCGTCGCGATCCATGCCGTCGACCTCGCCAAGCCGCGTCTGCTGGAGCGCGTGGCGCTGATCGGCTGCGGCCCGATCGGCCTCCTGATCCTGCAAGTGCTGCGCACGGCCGGCGTCGGTGAGGTTCTCGCCTGCGATCCGCAGCCGCATCGCCGCGAACTGGCTCTCAGGCTGGGCGCCAGCAAGGCCGGCACCAGCGTCGCCGACATCGCCGAATGGACGAAGGGCGAGGGCCTGCCTCTGGTGATCGAGGCGACCAATGCCCCCGAGGGATTCCGTGACGCGATCCGCGCCGCCCGCATCGGCGGGCGCGTCGTGCTGGTCGGTATCCCCGACGGCGACAGCTATGTGATCCCGGCCGCGGAAGCCCGCCGTCGCGGGCTGAACATCAAGTTCTCGCGCCGGATGGGCCATGTCTACCCGCGCGCGATCGAGTTGGTGGCGCAAGGCAAAGTCGATGTCGAGGCGGTCGTGAGCCACCGCTTCCCGCTCGCTGACGGACCGGCCGCCTTCCGCCGCCATGCCGATAACGAGGTCGGCATGGTCAAGAGCATGATCTATCCGGGCGGCCTGCCCGAAGATCGCCGCTGAAACCGCAAGCAGGAGCTGATGTGAGCTTCATCGGCATTGATCTCGGAACCTCCTCGGTCAAGGCCGTGCTCGTCGATGACGAGCAGCGCGTGCTCGCCGCCGCGGCACGGGAACTCACGGTCACGCGCCCTGCCCCGCTCTGGTCGGAGCAGGCACCGGCAGACTGGGTCACCGCCACGATGGCAGTCCTGCGCAGCTTGAAGGATACCGCCCCGGAAGCTTTCCGGCGCTGCGCCGGAATCGGCCTCTCCGGACAGATGCACGGCGCGGTGCTGCTGGACGCGCGCGACGAGCCGCTGCGCCCCTGCATCCTCTGGAACGATGGCCGCGCCGCAGCCGAATGCGCCGAGATCGAAGCCGGCGAACCGGCTTCGCGCACGATCACCGGCAACATCGCCATGCCCGGCTTCACCGCGCCCAAGCTGCTCTGGGTGCGCAAGCACGAGCCCGACATCATCCGCCGCACCCGCAAGGTCCTGCTGCCGAAAGCCTATCTCCGGCTCGTCCTCACCGGTGAGGCGATCGAGGAGATGTCCGATGCGTCCGGCACGCTCTGGCTCGATACCGGCCGCCGCGACTGGTCCGACCGGATGCTGGCCGAGACAGGACTGGGTCGCAGCCACATGCCCACCCTTGTCGAAGGCTCGCAGGCTGCCGGGCGCATGCGCCCCGAACTCGCCCGTGAACTCGGCTTCGACGCCCTGCCGCTCTTTGCTGGCGGCGCGGGCGACAATGCGGCCGGAGCGGTCGGGCTGGGCGCGGTCGGCCCCGGCAGCAGCTTCCTGTCGCTCGGCACCTCCGGCGTCCTGTGGCGCACGACGGCTGGCTTCGAGCCGCGCGCCGACAGCGCCGTGCATGCCTTCTGCCACGCCCTGCCCGGTCGCTGGCACCAGATGTCGGTGCACCTTTCGGCTGCGGCCAGCCTGAGCTGGTGGTCGTCCATCGCCGGGCAATCCGAAGCGGCGCTGCTCGGCGAGCTCGGCGGGCAGATCGACCGCCCCTCGCCTGTGCTCTTCACGCCCTATCTCTCCGGCGAGCGCACGCCGCATAACGACCCGCAATTGCGCGCCGGCTTCCACGGTCTCGGCCACGATACGGACCGCAAGGCGATGACCCAGGCCGTGCTGGAAGGCGTCGCCTTCGCCTTCCGGGACGGCAAGGAAGCGCTTGAAGCCGGGACATCGCCGATCGGCGAGGCCATGGCCATCGGCGGTGGGGCGCGCTCGGATGCATGGCTCGCGATCCTCGCCGACGTCTTGAACCTGCCGCTGACACGCTACCGCCAAGCCGAGGCCGGCGCGGCCTTCGGCGCCGCACGTCTCGCCCGGCTCGCCTGCACCGGCGAAAGCCCGGAGGCGGTCTGCACGCCGCCATCCGGCGAGGCCGATATCTTCATGCCGCACCCCGCCAGGGCGGCGGCCTATGCCGAGCGCCATGCCCTCTGGCGCCGCGCTGCGGAGGTCAGTCGCGCGCTGCGCTGACCGAGGCGAAGTTTGACAGATGATCGGGCGAATGCTCTTCATGTGAGCATTCGTTCAAATCGACTGTTGCCCGATGCTCACTCCGCGCCAGCCCTTCGACCTCGTCATCCTCGACTGCGACGGCGTGCTCGTCGACAGCGAAACCATCAGCTGCCAGACCCTGGTCGATATTCTCTCGCCTTTCGACGAGAGCTATGATCTGGAGACGGTCATGCGCCGCTATCTCGGGCGGCCGGCCAGCGCAGTGATCGAGGATTACGAGAGAATGACCGGTCGCCCGGCCTCGGCCGACTTCACGCAGGACTGGCGCGCCCAACTCTTCGCTTCTTTCAGGAGCGATCTCCAGCCCGTCGACGGCGTCCGCGAGGCCGTCGAATCCTTCGCCAGCGATTATTGCGTCGCCTCCTCCAGCGACGAGGAACGCATCGAGTTCTGCCTGCGCAAGACTGCGCTCTGGGACCTGTTCGAAGGCCGGATCTTCAGCACGACGCGCGTGAAGCGCGGCAAGCCGGCGCCCGATCTCTTCCTGCTGGCCGCAAGCGAGCGCGGCGTCCCGCCCGAACGCTGCCTGGTCATCGAGGACAGCGTCAGCGGCGTGACCGCGGCGAAAGCAGCGGGCATGACGGCCTATGGCCTCGCCGCAGGCAGCCATTTCGCCGTGCTCGACCAGCGTCAGGCACTTATGGCGGCCGGAGCCGATCGGCTTTTCGAATCCTGGCGAGAGCTTGCGCTCGCACCGGCGCCCCACTGAGATCGCGATGGCCGAGAACGATAGCACCCGCCTCGACGACGCCGCCCGGGCCGGTTGGCTCTATTACATCGCCGGGCGCACGCAGGACGATATCGCGCAGATCCTGAACATCTCGCGCCCGGCGGCCCAGCGCCTCGTCTCGCTCTGCCGCAGCGAGGGCCTGATCAGCTTCAGGATGAACCATCCGATCAGCACCTGCATGGATCTCGCGGCCCGGCTGCGCGACCGTTTCGAACTGCTGCATTGCGATGTCGCCCCCTCCGACGGCTCGCCAGACACAGGCGTAGCCGGCGTCGCCGCGCTCGGCGGCGTGCTGATCGAGCGCTGGCTGCGCTCGCGGAAATCGCTGGTCATGGCGCTCGGCACCGGCCGCTCGATGCGCGCCAGCATCGAGCGCGTGCCCTCGATGTCCTGCCCATTGCACCGGCTGGTTTCGCTGGTCGGCACGATCTCGCCGGACGGCTCGGCCAGCCCGTTCGACACGCTGGTGAAGCTCGCCGAAATCACCAAGGCGCAGCATTTCCCGATGCCGCTGCCGCTCTATGTCTCGAGCCCGGAGGAGCGCGCCCAGCTCGTCGAGATCGAGTCGATCCGGCGCATCCGCGCCATCGCCGGCGAGGCCGATCTCTGGGTCATGGGCATCAGCCAGATCGGCGAGGACGCCGTGCTCTATCGCGACGGCTTCATGAATCGCAGCGAATTGCTCGACATGGTCCGCCACGGCGCCGTCGGCGAGGTGACCGGCTGGGTCTTCGATGCCGAAGGCCGCTTCCTCGATCGCGGCACCAACCTGCGCGTGACCAGCGTGCCGCCGGAACCGGGCAGCACGCGCCTGCGCATCTGCATCGGCCAGGGCCTGGCCAAGGTCTTGCCGCTGCGCGCTGCCCTGACCGGCAAGATCATCAACGGCCTCGTCACGGACGAGGACACCGCCCGCGCCCTGCTCGCGGACTGACTCCACTGTTATTACAGCGCGCCGCGCAGCGGCGATCCCGGAAGCCCGGATAGAGCGTCATTCTCGGGCTTGACCCGAGAATCTCCGGACAGTGGAGCGCAGGAGCCTCGCTCGGCCAGAGATGCTCGGGTCAAGCCCGAGCATGACGGCATGGTTCGAGCCATCGCACGCGGCTGTCATGCGGCCGTCACCAACGGTTGACATAACAGGCCAGTGTGCGAGCATATGCTTCAACAAAGAGCATATGCTCGCAGAAGACGAATGAGGGAGGCTTTGACATGCGACCTTTCTATGGTGCTTTGGCGGGCGCAGGCGCCCTGCTGCTGACGGGGATATCCGCCGTGCAGGCGGCAACCGAAATCGAACTCTGGCACGCAATGAGCGGCGCGCTCGGCGAGCGGGTCGACGAGGTCGTGAAGAAGTTCAACGACTCGCAGAAGGACTACGTCGTCAAGTCGATCGCCAAGGGTACCTATGACGAGGTCCTGAACGGCACGATCGCGGCCTATCGCGCCAAGCGCCAGCCCGAGATCGTGCAGTCGAACGAGCGCTCCTTCCTGACCATGGTCAATTCCGGCGCCATCGTCCCGACGAACGAATTGATGGCCGAGCAGGGCATGCCGCTCGACACCTCGAAATTCATCGCCCCGGTGGTCAGCTACTTCGCCATCAACGGCAAGCTGCAGGCGATGCCGTTCAACTCCTCGACGCCGATTCTGTTCTACAACCGCGACCATTTCAAAGCCGCCGGCTTTGACAAGCCCGGCGCGACCTGGCAGGAGCTCGAGCCGCAGCTCGACGCGATCAAGGCCAAGGGCGTCTCGAAATGCGCGATGGTGCTCCCCGGCGACTACGAGTGGAGCTTCCTCGAGAACTACAGCGCCGTGAACGACATCCCGTACGCGACCAAGCGCAACGGCATGGACGGCCTCGACACCAACTTCGTCTTCAACAAGGGCAAGCTCGTCGGCCAGGTCGAGCGGATGAAGCGCCTCGTCTCGTCGGGCGTGATGCAGCTCGCCGGCCAGGGCATCATCCCGATCCAGCTCTTCACCTCCGGCGAATGCTCGACGATCATCGCCTCCACCGCCTCTCATGCTGCCGTGGTTGCGGCCGCCAAGTTCGACTGGAGCGCGAGGGAAATCCCCTATGAGCAGGGCGTCACGCCGAAGAACAGCGTCATCGGCGGCGCCGCGCTCTGGACCCTGAAGGGCCATACGCCGGAGAAATACAAGGCGGTCGCCGCCTTCTACGACTTCCTCGCCAAGACCGACACGCAGGTCTGGTGGCACCAGGCGACGGGCTATGTCCCGGTCACGACCGCCGCCTATGACGCCGCCAAGGCGCAGGGCTATTACGAAAAGAACCCGACCCGCGAGATCGCCGTGCTGCAGCTGATGCGCGGTACGCCCAGCGACAATTCGCTCGGCTTCCGCATCGGCAACAGCAACCAGATCAACGTCGCGATCATGGAAGAGGTCTCGGCCGCCTTCCTGGGCCGCAAGCCGGTGCAGCAGGCACTCGACGATGCCGTGTCGCGCGGCAACGAGGCGCTGCGCCGCTACGAGCAGCTCAATGCTGGCAAGAAATAAGCCGGCTGGCCTCACCCAGGCGGCTGGCGGGGGCGCTCTGCGCCTCCGCTCGCCGCTGCGGCGCCTTTTCCTGAAGGGTGCCGACGATGGCCAGGCGGAAAGCGGGCTCAAGCGCGCGCATTTCAAGGAATGGCGTCTGCCCTTCTGGCTGCTCGCGCCGCAGCTCTTCATCCTGCTGCTGTTCTTCTTCATCCCCTCGATCAGGGCGCTGATCCAGGCTTTCCAGTTGACCGACCCGTTCGGCGCCACGACCCAATGGGTCGGCTTCCAGAACTTCGAGCGGCTCTTCCGCAGCAACGTCTACTGGTCCTCGGCGCAAGTGACGCTGATCTTCACGATCGCGCAGAACGTGCTGACCCTGTCGCTCGCGCTGCTGCTCGCCTTCGCCTCGAACCACATCCTGCGCGGCCGCGGCGCCTATCGCACCGTGCTGCTCCTGCCCTATGCCATCGCGCCGGCGATCGCCGGCATCATGCTCGCCTTCCTGTTCAATCCCCGCGTCGGCCCCGTCGCCCATATGCTGCAGGGGATGGGTCTGGACTGGGACCCGAACCGCAATTCCTGGCATGCGCTCGCGCTGGTCGTGATGGCCGCCTCGTGGAAGCACATCTGCTACAACTACATCTTCCTGGTCGCCGCGCTGATGTCGGTGCCGCAGTCGATCCTCGAATCCGCCTATCTGGACGGCGCCGGGCCTATCCAGCGCTTCCTGCGCATCTCGCTGCCGATGATCGCGCCGACGCTGTTCTTCCTGATCGTGATCAACTTCGTCTACGGGCTGTTCGAGACCTTCGCCATCGTCGACGCGACCACGCGCGGCGGCCCGGCCGGCGCCACCTCGATCCTGGTCTACAAGGTCTATCAGGACGGCTTCGTCACGCTCGACCTCGGCTCGTCGGCCGCGCAATCCGTCGTGCTGATGGCGCTCGCTTTGCTCCTGACCTTCGCGCAGTTCCGCTTCGTGGAGCGCCGCGTGAACTACAGCGTCTAGGCCCGCGATGAACGAGCGCACCCCCGTCATCGACGCTCTCTGTCACCTCATCCTGCTGGTGGGCGCGGCGCTCGTCTGCCTGCCGATCTATTTCGTCTTCGTCACCGGCTCGCTGACGCAGCAGGAGATCATGCGCGTGCCGATGTCCTGGCTGCCGGGCAGCCAGTTCCTCGCGAACACGCAGACCGTGCTGAGCAACGCCAATTTCGGCCGGCTGCTGCTCAACTCCTTCATCATCGCCACCGGCATCACCATCGGGAAGCTCGCGGTCTCGGTGATCGCGGCCTTCGCCGTCACCTATTTCCGCTTCCCCTTCCGGATGACGGCCTTCTGGCTGATCTTCATGTCGCTGATGCTGCCGATCGAGGTGCGCATCGTCCCGACCTATGAATCTGCCGCGAATGTCGCGCTGCCGCTCAACATTCTCGGCTCCTGGCTCGGCATCAAGGCGCTGGTCGATCTCGACTGGAACCTGGTCAACACCTATTCCGGCCTGATCCTGCCGCTGATCGCCTCGGCGACCGCGACCTTCCTGTTCCGCCAGTTCTTCCTCACCGTTCCCGACGAACTCTGCGAGGCCGCGCGCATCGACGGCGCCACGCCCTGGCAGTTCTTCCGGCTGATCCTGCTGCCGCTCTCGCGCTCGAATATCGTGGCGCTGGCGATCATCCTCTTCCTGATGGGCTGGAACCAGTATCTCTGGCCGCTCCTGCTCACCACCGAGCCCGCCATGGCCAATGCCGTGATCGGCCTGAAGAAGCTGATGCCCCAGAGCGACTCGCTGCCGACCTGGCATCTCCTGATGAACGCGGCCTTCCTGACGATGCTGCCGCCGACCATCGTCATCCTCATCCTCCAGCGCTGGTTCGTGAAGGGGCTGGTGGATAGCGGCAAATAACCCGCCCACGGGCAAGCAAGGCTTTTCGACATGCGGATCATCGGTCATCGCGGCGCGCGCAACATCTGGGCGGAGAACAGCCTGAGCGGCTTCCGCAACGTCTGCGCCCTCGGCGTCGACGCCGTCGAGCTCGACGTGCATCTCTCCAGCGACGGCGAGATCATGGTGATCCACGATCCGCTGCTGGAGCGCACCACCGACCACAAGGGCCCGGTCGCGCATCTCTCGCGCGCGGCGCTCGCCAAGGTGACGCTCGACGACACGCTGGGCGAGACGATCCCGACCTTGCCGGAGGTGCTCGACGTCTTCGGCCCGACCGGGATCGAGCTCGAGATCGAGATGAAGATGGATGCCTTCGGCAATCCCTATCCCGGCCTGCTCGACAAGGTCATCGCCCTGGTCGAAGCCCGCAAGATGGCCTCGCGCGTCGTGCTGACCTGCTTCGTGCCGGAGGTGATCGAGGAAATCCGGGCGAAGGCGCCGCATATGCGCCGGCTCGCCTCGGTCGATCGCCGCTCCTGCGAAGCCTTCGGCGGCGTCGACCGCACCTTGCAGCGCTTCGTCGATCTCGGCTGCATCATCGCCGTCGAGCAATCACTGCTGCGGCTCTGCGTCGATCGCGCCGTCGGCATCGTCGGGCGCGACAAGCTCGGCGCCTGGGTGCCCAACACGGTGCGCGATCTCGATTTCTGGCTGGGCCAGCCGATCGCGCAGATCACCAGCGACCGGCCCGACCTCGCCTTGATGCTGCGCGCCGCACGGAAAGGCTGAGCCATGGCGACACGCCTGTCGCTGGCAACTCTCGGCCAGTTCCCGCCCTCGGTCGGTGTTCCCGACTATCGGCGGGACGAGCTGCGCCCCGGCATCGTCCATATCGGCGTCGGCAATTTCCACCGCGCCCATCAGGCCGCCTATCTCGACGAACTGTTCGAGCGTGGGCTCGACCGCGATTGGGCGATCATCGGCACCGGCGTCCGCGAAAGCGACGCCGAGATGGGCCGCGATCTCGCCGCGCAGGATTTGCTGACCACGGTGGTGACGCAGGAGGCCGAGAGATCGCAAGCGCGCGTCACCGGCGCGATGATCGATTTCGTGGCGCCGGGCGATACGGCTGCGATCCTCGAACGGCTCGTCGATCCCCGCACGCGGATCGTCTCGCTGACCGTCACCGAGGGCGGCTACTATATCGACCCGGCGACGCAGGCCTTCGATCCCGGCCATCCCGATATTGTCGCCGATGCGGCTGACCGCCTCGCCGCCCCGAAGACCGCCTTCGGCGTGATCGCCGCCGGTCTCCTCAGGCGGCGCGGGGCCGGCCTGCCACCCTTCACGGTGATGTCCTGCGACAACCTGCCGGGCAACGGCCATGTCACGGCGGATGCCGTCGCCGGGTTGGTCGATCTGATCGACCGGAACGACGCGAGCTGGATCCGTGGCAGCGTCGCCTTTCCCAACGGCATGGTCGACCGCATCACCCCCGCGACCTCGGAGCGCGAACGCCAGTCATTGCGCGAGGATTTCGGCGTCGCGGACCACCGCCCGGTCTTCTGCGAGGATTTCCGGCAATGGGTGCTGGAGGATCATTTCCCGGCCGGCCGCCCGCGCCTTGAAGAGGTCGGCGTGCAGTTCGTCGCCGATGTCGCGCCCTTCGAACTGATGAAGATCCGCATCCTCAATGGCGGCCACGCCGCGATCGCCTATCCCGCCGGCCTGCTCGACATCCACTTCGTCCATGAGGCGATGCAGGACGCCCAGATCGCCCGCTTCCTGTCGGCCCTGCTCGACGACGAGGTCATTCCCGTCGTGCCGCCGGTGCCGGATACCGATCTCACCGATTACAAGCGCACGATCGAGCGGCGCTTCGCCAATCCCAAGATCGGCGACACGATCCGCCGGCTCTGCCTCGACGGCTCGAACCGCCAGCCGAAATTCATCCTGCCGACGCTGCGCGATGCCTTGCAAGCAGGCAGGCCAATCGAGGGACTCGCCCTGGTGAGCGCCCTGTGGTGCCGGTACTGCTACGGCGAGACAGAAAGCCGGCAAACCATACAAGCCAACGACCCCAACTGGTCACGCTTGACCGAGCAGGCCCGGCTCGCGCGGGACGCTCCCGAGGCCTGGCTCGCGATGCAGGACATCTATGGCGATCTCGCGCAGAACGAGCGCTTCAGACACGCTTTTACACAGGCGCTCCAACGGCTCTGGCAATCGGGAACCCGCGCAAGCCTCGGCCACTATCTGGCCTCGCATAGCTCCTGACCGGGAACAGGTGCCCGCGGCCTCCAGCGTCATCTCATCGAAAGTGCGGATAGAGCGCTAGGCGACGTCGTGGCCATGCGAAACCGCGCGAAGCTCGACATATCGGCGGCGCGTTTCGGCAGTGTTGGGCAAACCGGTTTCATGCAGCCATGCCAGGAATTCGGTCGGCTTGATCGTGACGATCTCGAGCGCCCGCCCACGCGCGAGCCAGGCATTCATCACCGCGACCGCATTGCGATGCCAGGTCGCGTAATCCGCCGGCATCTCCTCGCGGTCATGCGCGAGTTCCCAGAGCTGAGAGAAATCCTCCCGCTCGTACCACGGCATCGCGATCGTATAGGCCTCGACAGTAGGCTTCACTTTGAGCCCATCGTCCGCATAGAGCGCGGAAATTTGAGGATGCTGATCGCCTGATCTGGTGGGTCGTCAGCTTGCTTTGAGTAGGCGCCGGGCCAAGCAGGAAGTCAATGCGACACGCTGCAACAGCCATGCGCTGACGGCGCCGAAATGCCATGAGACGGCGTCCCAAAACTGGCGGACATGGAGCCATCGAGACCTGCCGATTGATCGGCCCGCCACAGAACGGCAGTCGGCTACGCAACCGGCGTGACGACTCCATTCAAGCATCCCCGCGACGATCTGCTTGACCGCCGGACAGAGGCACGCCCCTACTCGAACAGATCGGGATAATTCGCCTCGGTCTTCGGCAGGGCGCGCAGGATCTCGGTCAGGTGGTGGCGCATGGCGGCCTCGGCCTCGGCCGCATCGCCCGCATCGATCGCCGCGATGATGCGCCGATGCTGCTGGATCAATGGCAGCATCGCCTCCGGCCCCGGCAAGGTGAGTTGGCACACCCGGTCCATATGCGCCTTGATATCCCGGATCGCCTCCCAGGCGAGCGGCATGCCGACACCTTCCGTCAACTCGATATGGAACAGCTCGTCATAGCGCTGGAAGGTCGCATGGTCGTTCCGCGCCGCCGCCTTGTCCTGCATCTCCAGAAAATCGGCAATGCGCTGCCGGCTTTGGGCGGCAAAGGACTGGCAGGCCTGCCGGACGATCGCGACCTCGACCGCCTCGCGCACGAAGCGCGATTCCATCATCTTGCGGACCGAGAACTTGACCACGACCGTGCCGCGCTGCGGCTGGATATCGACGAGCCGCGTCTTGGCGAGCGCGATCAGCGCCTCGCGCACCGGCTGGCGAGAGACCCCGTATTTCAGCGCGATCTCCTGCTCCGACAGGCGCGTGCCCGGCGGTAGTTCGAGCGCGATGATCGCCCGGCGCAATTCGGCTTCGACGCGCCCGGCCGCCGAAGCGCCCGAGGCGAGGGCGGGTGACGCCAACGAAAGGCTCAAGTCGAAAACCTCCACAGCCTGTTGCGTACCATACCGCAACATACTACCATACAATCACTGCCGCAACCGAGACGGGGCGACAGCAAGCTTACGTTCGGGCCGCCAGCGAACAAGCCGGGAAACGGCAGCGCGCCCGAAAACACGGGAGAACGCACCATGACCGCACGCCGCACATTCCTCGCTTATACCGCAGCGTTCGCCTTCTCGGCCGCTGCCGCGACTTCAGCCCTGGCCCAGAGCGTGACGCTGCGCTCAGCCGACATCCACCCGACCGACTACCCGACCGTCGAAGCCGTCCGCTATCTCGGCAAGCTGCTTGAGGAGCGCACGCAAGGCCGCGTCAAGATCAACGTCTTCCACTCGGCCCAGCTCGGCCAGGAGAAGGACACGATCGACCAGACCCGCTTCGGCGTCATCGACATCAACCGCATCAACATGGCGCCGTTCAACAACCTGATCCCGGCGACCAACATCCCCTCCCTGCCCTTCATCTTCCGCTCGGTCGATCACATGCGGAAGGCGATGGACGGGCAGATCGGCGACAACCTGCTCAAGGAGTTCGAGAAGCACGACCTGATCGGCCTCGCGCTCTACGATTCCGGCTCGCGCTCATTCTATAATTCCAAGCGTCCCATCAACAGCCCCGCCGACATGAAGGGCATGAAGATCCGCGTGCAGCAGTCCGACATGTTCGTGGCGCTGGTCTCGGCGCTCGGCGCCAACGCCACGCCGATGCCCTTCGGTGAGGTCTATTCCGCTCTGCAGACCGGCGTCATCGACGGTGCCGAGAACAACTGGCCGTCCTATGAATCGACCCGCCATTTCGAGGTCTCCAAGTTCTACTCGGTGACCGAGCACTCGCTCTCGCCGGAAGCGCTGGTGATGTCGAAGAAGAGCTTCGAGAAGTTCAACGCCGCCGATCAGGCGATCATCAAGGCCGCCGCGAAGGAATCGGTCGCCAAGATGCGCGAGCTCTGGGATGCGCGCGAAAAGGCGTCTGAAGCCAAGGTCAAGGCGGGCGGCGCCCAGATCAACCAGGTCGACAAGAAGCCCTTCATCGAAGCGATGAAGCCTGTCTACGACAAGTTCGTCACCGACCCGAAGCTGAAGGACATGGTCGCCGCTATCCAGGCGGTGAACTGAGCCTCGTCCAGGCAGGGCGGCCCATCACAGCCGCCCCGCTTCCGGCCCCTTGCCAGCCCCGGGCAGATTTCATGCGCGCTTTCACCGCCTTCCTCACACGTATCGACGCCAAGCTCAGCTTGTTCGCGCTGATCGCCGCCGGGGCCGGCCTCGTCCTGATGACCGTGATGGTCGCCTGGGGCGTATTCGGCCGCTATGTGCTGAACGACACGCCGATCTGGGTCGAGGCCGGATCGCTCTTCCTGATGTCTTGGTTCATCCTGCTCGGCGCCGCCGTCGGCGTGCGCGAGAGCGACCATCTCGGCTTCGAGGTCGGGCTGGTGATGTCGCCGCCGCCGGTGCGGGCCGCGCTGATCGTCATCGGCGAGGCCCTGGTCTGCGCCTTCGGACTGGCGATGCTAGGCTATGGCTGGCAGCTCGCCGCCGGCACCTGGGACGACCGCATACCGATCATCGGCATATCCCGCGGCTGGGACTATGTCCCGATCGCGGCCGGCGGCGCCCTGATCGCGCTGTTCGCGCTGGAAAAGCTCCTCCTCTTCATCACCGGCGAGCAGCAGGCGCCGCTCGGCTTCGTCCATTTCGGCGAAAGCCAGGAGGCCTGAACGATGGAACTCTGGATTCTCTTCGGCGTCTTCTCCGTCCTGCTGCTGATCGGCGTGCCCGTCGCCTTCTGCCTCGGCATCGCCTCGGTCGCGACCGTCGCCTATATGGGCCTGCCGCCGGTCGTCGTCTTTCAGCAGATGAATTCCGGCATGAACGCCTTCGCCATGATGGCGATCCCGTTCTTCATCTATGCCGGCGACCTGATGATCCGCGGCGGCATCGCCGAGCGACTGATCCAGATGGCGGCGAGCCTCGTCGGCCATCTGCGCGGCGGCCTCGGCCAGGTCAATGTCGTGACCTGCACGCTCTTCGGCGGCATCTCGGGCTCGGCCGTGGCCGATGCCTCCGCCGTCGGCGGCCTGATGATCCCGCAGATGAAGAAGCGTGGCTATGACGCCGACTACGCCGTCAACGTCACCGCAAACGCGGCGATCATCGCACTCCTGATCCCGCCCTCGCACAACATGATCATCTATTCGCTCTCGGCGGGCGGCAATCTGTCAATCGCAGACCTGTTCACAGCCGGCATCGTGCCGGGCCTCATGCTCTGCGCTGCGCTGATGGTCGCCGCCTGGGCGGTGGCGGTGAAGCGCGGCTATCCCCGCGAGCCCTTCCCCGGCTTCGCGACCGTGGGGCGCTATGTCGTGCTGGCGCTGCCCGGCATCCTCTTGATCGGCATCATCTTCGGCGGCGTCCGCTCCGGCGTCTTCACCGCGACGGAATCCTCCTGCGTCGCCGTCGTCTATGCCATCCTCGTCACGATCTTCGTCTACCGCCAGCTCACCTGGACCGCCTTCGTCGAGGCGACCTTGGGCGCGGTACGCACCACGGCGATGGTGCTCTTGGTGATCGGCACGGCCGGCGCCTTCGGTTGGCTGATGGCCTTCCTGCAGGTGCCGCAGGCGACGATCGCCGCGATGAAGGCGGTCTCCGACAATCCGATCGTCATCCTGCTGATGATCAACCTGATCCTGCTGGTGCTCGGCACCTTCATGGACATGGCGCCGATGATCATCATCTGCACGCCGATCTTCCTGCCGGTGGTGAAGGCCTTCGGCGTCGATCCCGTGCATTTCGGCGTGATCCTGATCCTCAACGCCGGCATCGGCCTCAACACCCCGCCGGTCGGCTCGGTACAGTTCGTCGCCTGCGCCATCGGCCGCATCTCCATCGGCGAGTCCATGCGCACGATCTGGCCGTTCTACGGCGCCAGCGTCGCCGTGCTCCTGCTCGTCACCTATGTGCCCGGCCTGTCGCTCTGGCTGCCGCGCCTGTTCCACTGAAGGACCGATCATGACCATCGAGATTCGCCAGGTTTCGCACCCCGAGGCCGTCAAGGGCTTCGACACGGCGGAGCTGCGGCGCCACTTCCTGATCGAGACGCTGTTCGCGCCCGGCGAGGTCAAGCTGACCTACAGCCATCTCGACCGCGTCATCGTCGGCGGCGCCATGCCGACGGCAAGTGCGATCGTGCTGCCGACGCCGAAGGCCGTCGGCACCGACGCCTTCCTGAAGCGTCGCGAGCTTGGCATCGTCAATGTCGGCGGCCCCGGCAAGGTCTCGGTCGGCGGCAAGGATTACACGCTCGCCAAGCGCGATGCGCTCTATGCCGGCAAGGAAGCGGGCGAAGTCTCCTTCGCCAGCGACGATGCGGGCAATCCCGCCAAGTTCTACCTGCTCTCGACGCCGGCCCATGCCGTGCATCCGACCAGGGTGATCCGCGAGTCAGATGCCAAGACGCTGGCGCTCGGCGAGCAGGCGACCGCCAACAAGCGCGTCATCCGCCAGTACATCATCCCCGGCGTTTGCGAGACCTGCCAGCTCGTGATGGGCGTGACCACGCTGGAGGAAGGCAGCATCTGGAACACCATGCCCTCGCATGTCCACGACCGGCGGTGTGAGATCTATCTCTATTTCGACGTCCCCACTGATGCGCGCGTCTTCCACCTGATGGGCGAGCCGCAGGAGACCCGTCACCTCGTCGTCGCCAACGAGCAGGCGATCCTCTCGCCCGGCTGGTCGATCCATTCCGGCGTCGGGACCAAGGCCTATTCCTTCATCTGGGGCATGGGCGGCGACAATGTCGACTACACCGACATGGACATGGTCGCGACCGGGGACCTGCGCTGATGTCTTCAGCCTTCGATTTGAGCGGCCGGACCGCGATCGTCACAGGGGCCAATACGGGCCTCGGTCAGGCGATCGCGGTCGCGCTCGCTCAGGCTGGCGCGGGCATCGTCGCGGTAGGCCGCTCCAGCATGGCCGAGACGAAGACGCTGGTCGCAGCGACGGGCCAGTCCTTCCATGAGATCTCGGCCGACCTCGCGACGCTGGAGCCGATCGGCCGGATTGTCGAAGAGGCAGCGGCCGCCGCGAAAGCCGATGGCTCGCGGCTCGACATCCTCGTCAACAATGCCGGCATCATCCGCCGCGCCGATGCCCTCGACTTCACCGAGGCCGACTGGGACGCGGTGATGGACGTGAACCTGAAATCGACCTTCTTCCTGACTCAAGGCGTGGCGAAGCGCATGCTCGCCGACGGCAAGGGCGGCAAGGTGATCAACATCGCCTCGCTGCTGTCCTTCCAGGGTGGCATCCGCATCCCCTCCTACACCGCCTCGAAGAGCGGGCTCGCCGGGCTGACGCGGCTGCTCGCCTGCGAATGGGCGAGCAAAGGCATCAACGTCAACGCCATCGCGCCGGGCTATTTCGTAACGAACAATACCGAGGCCTTGCGCGCCGATCCCGAGCGCAACGCCGCGATCCTCGCCCGCATTCCCGCTGGCCATTGGGGCAAGCCGCAGGAACTCGGCGGAGCCGCCGTGTTTCTTGCCTCGGATGCCGCCGCCTACATCCATGGCGTCGTGCTGCCGGTCGATGGCGGCTGGCTCGCGCGCTGAGAAAGAACCGACATGGACCGCAAGAACGAGCCCTTCGCCCATGATGCCGACCTCGCCTGGGAGCCGGCCGGCGAAGGCGTGACGCGCAAGATCCTGACCTATCGCGACGAGGTCATGATGGTGCGGGTGCGCTTCGAGGCCGGCGCGATCGGCCCGGCACACAGCCACCCGCATATCCAGTGCTCGCTGGTCGAGAGCGGCGTCTTCGACATCACCATCGCCGGCCACACCGAGCGCCTCGTCGCGGGCGACAGCTTCACCGTGCCGCCCGATGCGGTCCACGGCGCCGTCAATATCGAGGCCGGCGTGCTCGTCGACGTCTTCACGCCGATGCGCCGGGATTTCGTGGCGTCCGCCTAGTTCGCTATCCGCAAGATGGAGAATTCTGCCTTCCGGCCCGGCGCGATTCGGCCATGGCTGCCGGAGAGGCCGAGATAGGCGGCCGGCACCGTGCTCGCCATCGCCAGAGCCTCGGCGAGGGTCGCGCCGCCAAGGCGATGCGCATTCAGGATCGCCGTGTTCATATCGAGATGGGCTCCCGCGAGCCGGCCCTCGACATTGACCAGGCGTCCGCCACTGACGCGGATCGTCTCGCCGAACAGCTCGAAAGCGTCGCGCGGCGAACCGATCGTCGCCATCGCGTCGGTGACCAGCATCATCCGCTCCGGCCCGATCGCACGGAACGCCGCCTGGAACGAGGGCCAGGCCACGTGATGGCCATCGGCGATGATGCCGGCGGAAAGCCCGTCATCCGACATCGCAGAGCCGACCACGCCCGGCTCGCGCGAGCCGAGCTGCGACATGGCGTTGAACAGATGCGTCACGCCGGAGAGCCCCTCGGCCCGGGCCCGCGCCATCTCCGCCGCGGTGGCATTGCTGTGGCCGGCGCAGACCTTGACGCCATTATCGACCAGGGCCCGGATGAAGCCGCTCGGCACGCATTCGGGCGCGAGCGTCACCAGCGTCACGCCGCTGGGCCCAAGCGACGCGAGCAGGTCGATATCGGACGGCTCCGGCCGCAGCATATTGGCGAGCGGGTGGGCGCCGTTGCGCTGGGGATTGATGAAGGGCCCCTCGATATGGATGCCGAGTGCACCGGGCACGCGCTGCGCGATCGCCTCGCGGGCCGCTGCGATCGCGCGGGCGATGTCGGCGCGGCTGGCGCTGATCAGCGTCGGCAGCAGGAAGCGGGTGCCGAAGCGGGCATGCGCGGCGCAGATCATGGCGATGCCCTCGGCCGACAGGCTGTCGTTCAGCATCACGCCGCCGCCGCCATTGACCTGGATATCGATGAAGCCCGGCGCCAGGACGGCGTCCTCCGGCAACTCCTCGACCGCGCAACCGGGTGCGGCATCGCCGGCAAGGATCACACTGACGATGCCGTCCTCGGCAATGACGATCCGGTCCGTTTGAATCGCTGTCCCGTCGAACAGGCGCCGCGCACGCCAGGCTTGTCGCTCCGGGAACGTCACGATTGCGGCCCCATCGCTTCGCCCTTCAACGTGGCGACGAAGTCGTAGCGGTCGCCGCGATAGGCGGAGACCGTGAATTCGACCGGCTTGCCATTGCCGAGGAAGGCGCGCCGCTCGATCCGCAACAGGGCGCTGCCGGCGGGCACGCCGAGATGTTTCGCTTCTTCCGCCGTGGCGAGACCGGCATGGATGCGCTGCACGCCATGGGCCGGTGCCGCGCCGCGCTCCGCCAGGGCGGCATAGAGCGAGGTTCCGATCAGGTCCGGCGACGGCAGGATCGTCGCCGGCACGACCGCGCATTCGATCGCAAGCGGCTCGCCATCAGCCGTCCTGACGCGGGTCAGGCGCACGACGCCGTCAGCGGGGCCGAGGCCCAGCGCCATCGATTCCTGCGGCTTCGGCCGCGTCAGCTCCTTCGACAGCCAGATCGAGCCGGGCCGCCCGCCACGGTTCTCGATATCGGTCGAGAAGCTCGCCAGCACCGAGAGCGGCTGCTCGATGCGCGAGGCGACGAAGGTGCCCGAGCCATGCCGGCGCGAGAGTGTGCCGCTGCGGATGAGTTCGTCGATGGCGTTGCGCACGGTGACGCGGGCATAGCCGGTGAGCTGGGCGAGGTCGCGCTCGGACGGAACCGCATCGCCCGGCTGGAAGACATCACTCTCGATCAGGCGCGCCAGCGCACCGGCGAGCCTGAGATAACGCGGCGTCGGGTCGTCGCCCGCCAGCGCCTGCAGGATCGCCTGCTGCTTGGCGGGCATCGCCTCGCTCACGGCACCGCCCTGGGCCGGGCCGGCGCTTCGGCCGCCAGCCCGGAGCCGAGATCGACGAGGGCGAGGCGCAGATTGCCGCGATGGCGGGTGAGCAGTGTTTCGGCCAGCGCAGCATCGGCGCCGCTGGCCAGCAAGGCCGCCCGTTTCACGTCGCCGCGGGCACGGTCGAGATGCCGGGCTGCCGCCTCGATGCCGCAACCGGTGATCATGTCGACCATCTCGGCCGCGCGATGCCTGAGCTTGGCGTTGGTGGCCCGCATATGGACCATCAATCCGCGATAGACGCGGCCCAGCCGGATCATCAGCAGGGTCGAGAACAGGTTGAGCACGATCTTCTGCGCGGTGCCCGCCTTCATCCGCGTCGAGCCGGCGACGACCTCCTCGCCGGTCTCGATCAGGATGCCGAGATCGGCTGTGCGCAGCAGGGCCGAGCCGCGATTATTGGCGACGCCGAGCGTCAGCGCGCCACGCGCCTTGGCCTCGCCGATCGCCGCGAGCGTATAGGGCGTACGGCCGCTGGCGGCGAGGCCGATGACGACGTCGTTCGCGCCGACTTTGGCCCGGCGCATCGCCTCGGTGCCGTCATCGACCGAATCCTCGGCGTTCTCGACCGCATGCAGGATCGCCTCGTCCCCGCCCGCAATGGCGAAGCCGAGCCGTTCCTCGGGCCAGTCGAAGGTCGGGGTCAGTTCCGCGCCGTCCTGCACGCCGATGCGCCCGGAGGTGCCGGCACCGGCATAGATCAGGCGCCCACCGGCCTCGAGCCGCGGCACGGCAGCCGTGACGGCCTCGGCGATCGCAGGCAGGGAGGTCGCGATCGCCGCGACCGCCGCGAGCTGCCCCTCGTAGAGCGCCTTCAGGATATCGAGATCGCCCCAGGCGTCGAGTTCCTGAAAGCGCGCGCTGACATCTTCGGTCGCCATGAACAGCCTCTTGTGACCAGACCAAATTAAGTCCACTTTAGCCCAGTAGCAAGCCGGAAGCGGACAGGGAACCCATGTCGCAACCAGAACCGCCGATTTCCCTTCCCGCCCGCGCCGCACGCCTGACCGCCAATGTCTCGCCCTTCCTGCTCGGCCTCGCCGGAATCGCCTTGCTGACGGCAATGGACGGCGTCGTGAAGGCGCTTTCGCCGCGCTACAGCGCCTTGCATCTCACCTTCCTGCGCTTCGCCGTGACAGCCGCGATGGGCGCCCTGCTCTTCCTCGCCCTGCGCGCCCCGCTGCCGGATCGTGGCGTCGTCACCGGCAATCTGCTGCGCGGGGTACTGGTCGCGCTATCGACGCTCGGCTTCTTCTACGGGCTTGCCGTACTGCCGCTGGCGGAGGTCTTCATCATCTCCTTCATCGCGCCACTACTGGTCGCGCTGATCGCAATCCCGCTGCTCGGCGAGCGGCCGAGGCCACTGGTCTATGTCGTACTCGCGCTCGGCTTCATCGGCGTCCTGGTGACGGCCGGCGGCTTCAGCCTCGCGACGATCGCGCCGGAGCGGATGCTCGGGATCGCGGCGGTCCTCGGCTGCGCCGTGGCCTACGCGCTCTCCATCGTGCTGCTGCGCCAGCGGGCCAAGCGCGGCGACCCGCCCCTGACGATCGCGCTGTTCCAGTCGGCGATCCCGGCCGCCATCCTCGCACTGCCGGCGGCCTTGTTCTGGACGCCGATCGCGACCGCCGACTTGCCGGCCCTCATCCTGATCGGCGCGCTCGGCCTTGCCGGCCATGTCGCGTTGGCGCTGGCTTTCGCGCGCGGCGAGGCGAACCGCCTGGTCGCGGTCGAATATACCGGACTGATCTGGGCGATCCTGATCGGCCTCGTCTTCTTCGCGGAAATGCCGACGCCGCAGGCCCTGCTTGGCGCCGCGCTGATCATCGGCGCCTGCTGGCTGCTGCGGCGCTAGGCCGGAAGATTCAGCCGCCCGCCGGTCAGGGGCTGCGGTACGCCGGTCGTGCCGGGCAGGCTGAGGGCCAAGCCCTTCACGGAGCGGATCGCGAGATAGCCGAAGGTCTGTGCCTCGATGACGTCGCCGGCCCAGCCGGCCGCCTCGACGGGCTCGACGGGCACGCCGAGACGCGCCTGCAGGCGGCGCATGAAATGACCGTTCAAGCGCCCGCCGCCGGTGACGAGCCAGCGCCGCGGCGCCTTCGGCACATGCCGCAGCGCATCGACGACGCTCTCGACCGTGAAGGCTGCGAGCGTCGCCGCGCCATCGGCATCGGAGAGCGCCTCGACCACCTGGGCACGGCGGTGGAAATCGTTGCGATCCAGCGATTTGGGCGCCGGCCGGTCGAAATAGGGATTGACCATGAATTCCGCGACGAGGTCTTCGCGCACCGTCCCGCTCGCCGCCAGCACGCCGTCGGCGTCATAGGTCTTGCCGAGGCGGCGCAGGACGAAATCATCGAGAATGGCGCTGGCCGGGCCGGTATCGAAGGCGATAACCTCCTCGCCGTCGATATAGGTGACATTGCCGACCCCGCCGAGGTTGAGCACCATCACCGGCTGCTCCAGCCCCTGGGCCAGCGCCCGGTGATAGAGCGGCGCGAAGGGCGCCCCTTCCCCACCAGCCTCGACATCGGCATGGCGGAAGCGGTCCACCGTCGGGATGCCGAGCGAGCGAGCCACCGCAGGCCCGTCCATCAACTGGCGCGTGAAGCGGATTTCGGGGCGGTGATAGACGGTCTGCCCATGCAGGCCGACGAGATCGACGCTCTCTGGCTTGATCCCCTGCTCCGCCATGAAGCGCCTGATCGCATCGAGATGAGCCGCTGTCACGGCGGCCTCCAGCTCCTGCAGCGGCTCCGTCACCGCGCGCTCGGCTTCGGCGATCAGCGTCTGCAGCTCACGGCGGGTTTCGGGCGGATAGGGATAGGAGGCGCCGGCGCCGAAGCTGAGCTGCTCACGGCCGTCGCTCTCGACGATCGAGACGTCGATGCCGTCCATCGAGGTCCCGCTGATCACGCCGATCGCCGTCAGCACCGGCTTGTCGAGGTCACGCATCGCCGCTTCGCTCCCCTGCAACCTCGCGCGAAGCTGCCGCGAGGCTTGCACCGGCTCTAGGCGATCGGCTAAGCCTTGTCCAGATTGGTCCATAAGTGGTCCATATGCGACAAGAACCTGCGCGAGCGCCGGCCAAGGCGCCGTCTCATCATCTGGAGGGGTGATCATGCAACATGTCGTGAAGCCGGGTTTCGGGCTGCGCCGCGCCTTGCGCTGCAGCGTCGCGGCGGCAGCCTTCGCCCTGATCGCCGGCACCGCTTCGGCGCAGGTGCTCGAAGTCGCCGTCGAGGCCTCGCCCGCGGGGCTCGACCCGCATATCGTCACGGCCTTCGCCTCGTCGCAACTGGTGCTTGGCCCGATCTACGAGGGCCTGACCGCGCTAGACAAGGACCTTAACATCATCCCGGGCCTCGCCCAGTCCTGGACCGCCTCGGCCGACGGCAAGACGGTGACCTTCAAGCTGCGTCCCGGCGTCACCTTCCATGACGGCAAGCCGATGGAGGCGGAGGACGTCGCCTCGTCGCTGCGCCGCGTGTTGTCGAAGGATGTCGGCTCGCCGCTCGCCAGTCGCCTCTCCGCGATGGAAAGCGCGACCGCCGTCGATGCGACGACGCTGGAATTGAAGCTCAAGGAGCCCTCCGCGCCGCTGCTCGCCTCGCTCACCGGCATCGCCATCGTGCCGCGCGGGCTTGAGGGCAACAAGGACGCGCTGCAGCGCGCGCCCATGGGCACCGGCCCGTTCAAGTTCGAGGAATGGCAGCCGAACGGCTTCATCCGCCTCGCCAAGCATGCAGGCTACTGGAACGCCGCCGAGGTCAAGCTTACTGGGGTGAAGTTCAACTTCGTGCCGGAGGCCGCGACGCGCCAGGTCGGCATCGGCAACGGCCAGTTCGCGCTGCTGCCGCATATCGATGCCGCGACCGCGCTTCAGCTGAAGGGCAAGCCGAATATCGCGATGCGCGAGACGACCGAGCTCGCTTACACGCTGATCGGCATGAACACGTCGAAGCCGCCCTTCGACAATGCGAAGGTGCGCGAGGCACTGAATTATGCGCTGAACCGCAAGGAGATCATCGACGCCGCGTTGTTCGGCAGCGGCACGCCGGCCGCGCCGCTCCCAGCCGTCCTCAAGGACTGGGCGGTCGATGTGAAGGACCTGCCATGCTACACCTATGACCCGGCCAAGGCCCAGGCGCTGCTCAAGGAAGCCGGCGTCGCGACGCCGGTCACGGTCAGCATGACGGTGTTGCCGCGGCAGGACATCCGCGATATCGCGCAGGTGGTGCAGCAGCAGCTCGGCAAGGCCGGTTTCAAGGTGGAGCTGAAGAACCCCGAACTCGGCCAATTCGTGCAGGATTGGCGCAACTCGAATTTCGACCTCTTCGCCTCGACCAATGCCGGCAGCATCGAGCCGGACGATTATTTCTACCGCGCCTTCCGCACCGGCGGCTCGACCAATGTCTTCAAGTACAGCAACCCCGAACTTGATACGCTACTCGACAAGGGCCGCGCGACGCTGGACAAGCCGGCGCGCCAGGCCGCCTATCGCGACGCGCAGAAGATCCTGGGCTGCACCGGGCCTGCGGCGCATATCGCCTATCCAACGCTGTTCAGCGCGGTGCGCAGCAACATGCAGGGCTACGACATCTATGCCAATCGCTCGCTGGTCTCGCTCGGCCGCGCCAGCCTACGCTGACCTGACAAAGGCCGAGGCATGCTCCGTCACCTGCTGCAGCGCGGCCTCGACCTCCTGATCGTGCTGTTCGGGATCTCCGTGATCGTCTTCCTGATGATCCGGCTGATCCCGGGCGACGCGGTGGCGATCATGCTCGGCGCCAATACCGAGGTGACGCCGGAGCGCATCGCCGCGATGCGCGGCGAACTCGGGCTCGACCGGCCCTTGCTGGAGCAATACTGGGTCTGGCTCAGCCATGCCCTGCGCGGTGATTTCGGCACCTCGATCTGGACCGGCCGCCCGGTGATGCAGGAGATCGCAGCGCAGATCTGGCCGACCCTCCAGCTCACCCTGTTTGCGCTGGTGCTCGGCGCCGGCCTTGCGATCCCGGTCGGCTGCCTGATGGCGCATTGGCGCGGCGGACGCGCCGATCTGGTGCTGCGCGTCGGCGCTATCGCCGGGCTCACCATCCCCTCTTTCTGGCTCGGCATCGTCATGCTGATGACGGTCGCGACGCTGGCGCCGAGCTTCGCCTCGCTCGGCTATGTCCCGTTCAGCGAAGACCCGCTCGGCAATCTCCAGCGGCTGCTGCTGCCGGCGATCGCGCTGGCGTTGCCGATCCTGGCGAACCTCTCGCGGCTGGTGCGCACCGCGATGCTCGATGCGCTCGGCCAGGACTATATCCGCACCGCCCGCGCCAAGGGGCTGGGCGAACGGGCGGTGCTCTACCGACACGCGCTACGCAACGCGCTGATCCCCTTCGTGACCAGCGTCGGCATCATGACCGGCTATCTGCTCGGCGGCGCGATCGTGGTCGAGCAGGTCTTCTCCATCCCCGGCCTCGGCCGGCTGATCCTCGGCGCCATCGCCGAGCGTAACTATCCGCTCGTCCAGGCCACGATCCTCGTCGTCACCGTCGGCTTCGTGCTGGTCAACGCGCTGGTCGATTTCGCCTATGCGCTGATCGACCCAAGGCTCAGGACCGCGTCATGAGCCAGAGCCGCCGCATCGCCGTCGTCGCCGGCATTTTCGTCGTCCTGCAGATCGCGCTCGCGCTCGCCGCACCGCTGGTTGCGCCCTATGACCCGCTGGCGCAGGACATCGTCGCCCGGATGAAGGGGCCGAGCGCCGCGCATTGGCTGGGCACCGACCATCTCGGCCGCGATATCCTCTCGCGCATCCTCTACGGCTATCGCACGGCGCTGATCGCCTGCGGCATCGCTGTCGGGCTCGCGCTCATGATCGGCGGCAGCCTCGGCCTGCTCGCCGCCTTCTATCGCGGCTGGTGGGATCGCATCATCATGCGGGCGATGGATATCCTCTTCGCCTTCCCGGTGATGCTGCTGGCGATCGGCATCATCGCCATGCTCGGCCCGCGCACCGAAAGCGCCGCGATCGCCATCGCCGTGGTCTATGTGCCGATCTTCGCGCGCCTGATCCGGGGGCCGGCCATGGTGCTGGTCGAGAGCGATTTCGTCGCCGGCATCCGGTCAATCGGCGCGACCGATCTCCGAATCATGCTGCGCCATATCCTGCCCAATCTCGCCTCGGTCATCCTGGTACAGAGCTCGCTCCTGCTCTCGGCCGCGATCCTGGTCGAAGCCTCGCTCTCCTTCCTCGGCCTCGGCACCCAGCCGCCGACGCCCTCGCTCGGCCTGATGCTGGCGGAGGGCCGCAATTTCGTGCTGCTCTCGCCCTGGAACGCGATCTTCGCCGGGCTCGGCATCCTCCTGCTCTCGCTCGGCTTCAACCTGCTCGGCGACGCCCTGCGCGACGAACTCGACCCGCGGCTCCGAGGCCAGTCGTGATCATCCGTAGGGCGGTCGCGGCCGATATCACGCCGGCCGCCGCGCTGATGGCACAGGCCTATGCCACGCATTTCCAGCCAATCATGGGCGATGCCGCACTCGGTTTCGACCAGGCGCATTTCGAGGCGCGCTTCGCCCGCGAGCTGGGAGAGCTGACAGTCCTCGACATGAACGGCGTGCGCGGCGTGCTGCTGATCAAGGACGGGCATATCGCGATGCTCTTCGCTGCGGAGACGGGGCACGGCCATGGCGCCACACTGCTCGCCCATGCCGAAGCCCATGGCGCCCGGTCGCTCGAAGTCTTCGCCAACAACGAAGGCGCGCGGCGCTTCTACGAGCGCGCCGGCTGGCAGATCACCCGCGACTACGAGCGCGAGTTCGCCGGCGCGCGGCATCGCTTCCTGCGCTATGAGAAGCCGGTGATCCCGGCACGGAGACAGGGCTGATGGACAAACTCCTGATCCGCGGCGGCCAGAGGCTGTCCGGCACGGTCGAGATTCGCGGCGCGAAGAATGCCGCGCTGCCGGCCTTCGCCGCAGCTTTGCTCTCGGACAAGCCGTTGACGCTGCGCAACCTGCCCGATGTCGTCGACGTCAAGACGATGCAGGCTTTGCTCGAAGGCTATGGTGTCGCCTTTTCGGGCCGGGGCGCCGATGCGCTGACGCTCGACGCCGCCAAGGCCGGGCCGCGCGAGACGAGCTACGACACCGTCCGCAAGATGCGCGCGACCATTCTGGTGCTGGGGCCGCTGGTGGCGCGCTTCGGCGAAGCCCGCGTCTCGCTGCCGGGGGGGTGCGCCATCGGAGCGCGGCCGGTCGACCTGCATATCAAGGCGCTCGAAGCGCTCGGCGCCGAGATCGACGTGGCCGGCGGCTATATCGAGGCCAAGGCGCCGCGAGGATTGATTGGCGCGCGGATCGTCTTCCCCTTCTCCTCGGTCGGCGCGACCGAAACGGCGCTGCTGGCGGCGAGCCTCGCCAAGGGCGAGACAGAGATCGTCAACGCCGCCAAGGAGCCGGAGGTGCTCGACCTCGCGCGTTGCCTCACCGCGATGGGCGTCAGGATCGAGGGCATCGGCAGCCATCGCCTGCTGGTCCAGGGCGCGCAGAGCCTGTCGCCCGCGACCCATGAGATCGTCGCAGACCGGATCGAGGCCGGCACCTATGCGGTCGCCGCGGCGATCACCGGCGGCGAGCTCGAACTGGTTGGCGCGCGGCTCGAACATCTCGCCGCCGTCGGCGAGGCCTTGGAGGCGGCCGGCGTCCGGCTCTGGCCAAGCGATCGCGGCCTGATGGTGACGCGGCCCGGCAGGCTCACCGGCATCGACATCATGACCCAGGCCTATCCCGGCTTCTCGACCGATCTGCAGGCGCAGTTCATGGCGCTGATGAGCGTGGCGGACGGCACCTCGCTGATCCGCGAAACGGTGTTCGAAAACCGCTTCATGCATGTACCGGAGCTGGTCCGGCTCGGCGCCGACATCATGCTGAAGGGGACGAGCGCGACCGTGCGCGGCGTCGCCAGCCTGAAGGCGGCGCCGGTGATGGCGACCGACCTGCGCGCCTCGGTCAGCCTTGTGCTGGCCGGGCTCGTCGCCGAGGGCGAGACCGTGGTCAGCCGCATCTACCATCTCGACCGCGGCTATGAGGCGCTCGACCGCAAGCTCAAGCGCTGCGGCGCCGATATCGAGCGGGTCCCGGCATGAGCGCGCCAGCCGATCTCTATCTCGGCGTCGATGGCGGCGGCACCGGCTGCCGCTGCCGCCTCGAAACCGTAGCCGGCGAGGTGCTGGGCTCCGGCATCGCCGGCCCGGCCTCGCTCCGGCTCGGGCTGGACACATCGCTCGCCGCCGTGATGCAGGCGGCGCGCGGCGCCATCACTGAGGCCGGCCTCACCGAGGTTGATTTCGCACGGGTCCATGCCGGCATCTGCCTCGCCGGCATCGGGCGCAAGGGCATGCAGGAGGCGCTTGCCGCCTGGGAGACACCTTTCGCGGAAACGGTCTTCGAGAGCGACGGCCTGGCCGCCTGCCTCGGCGCGCATGCCGGCGAGGATGGCGGCATCGTCATCATTGGCACCGGCTCGATCGGGCTCGCGCGGGTGAACGGCGAGGAACTTCGCATCGGCGGCTACGGCTTTCCGATCGGCGACGAGGGCAGCGGCGCCGATCTCGGCCTCGCCGCCATCCGCGTCTCGCTGCGCGCCCATGACGGGCGCGAGCCGGCGACACGCTTCACTGGGGATGTGCTGGCGCGCTTCGATGCCGATCCCTTCGAGGTCATCGCCTGGATGGACAAGGCCCATGCCACCGACTACGCGACGCTGGCGCCGCTGGTGCTGCGTCATGCCGATCTCGGCGATTCCCATGCCCGCATGATCATGCAGAACGCCGCCGCGATGATCGACGCGATGGTGCGCACGCTGTTCGAGCGCAGCGTGCCGCGCGTGGCATTGATCGGCGGCCTGTCCTCGGCGATGGAAGCGTGGCTCGCGCCGGATGTCAGGCGGCGGCTGTCGCATGTGAAGAGCGATGCGATCGCCGGGGCGCTCTCGCTGGTTCGGCCGAAGGCCTAGAACGCGGCACCGGCCGGTTCGGGGACGATGTCGCGCCAGCCGTGATGCAACGTCTGGCTCGTTATGTCGAAAGTGAAGTAACAGCCGCCGCCGGCAATGGGCTGGCCGTGCCGGCGCGAGATCGGCTCGCCCTTGAGATCGCTGAGCAACAATGTGCCGACGCCGCCATGGGCGAAAATCACGAGATCGCCCGTGCCTTGCCGCCCAGCGATGCAGGCCGCAACGCCGGCCATGACCCGCGCCTGTGCGTCCCGCGCTGTCTCCCAACCAAGAATGCTGGTATCCGGCTCTCCGAAGAACTGGTCGACGATCTCCCAGAAGCGCGGCGGCGCGACATAGCCGGTGGCCGAGCGGTCGTTTTCGCGGAGGTCTTCGCGCGCCGTGAAAGGCAAGCCGCGAGCGCGCTGCAAGGCTTCGGCACAATCCATCGCCTTGCGCTCATCGCTGGTAAAGACATCGGTTACGCCAGCCAGTTCCGGTCGCTGACAGAAGGCCTCAATGCGCGTCCAGCCGATGGCGGACAGCCCCCAGTCCGGCACCGGGACCTGCGGATCGACCACGACTTCCGGATGGGTGACGAAATAGACGGTCGCCATGCTATTCCTAGAACTGCTTCTCATTAGCGTCAGCAAGCTCGCAAGCCAGACTGGCTGCACAGCCGGGCACATCGACTTGCGTTTGGCCCCATGCGACCGGCGGCGCGACGAGCGTCTGGAAGCGTTTCGCGATCAGGGGCGACAATGTTGCGGCGCGGCCGCAGAGGGCTACTGGTTTGTTCCCGACGCGCGCTCGCAGCGCATTAGCGAGCCGTGCCAACTCCTCGCCGGCTTGCGAGAATATCGCTGCGGCCGCCGCATCGCCTGCTTCCGCCGCCACCGCAACCGAACGCGCCAGCAGGCCAAGGCTGCCGCGATCGCCGCCATAGACATAAGTCCGCACGGCATCCCATGAGGCTCCACCCAGCGCCTGCGCGAGCGCATGACCGAGCGCGCTGCCCCAACCGGAACCCGGAACCTCATCCTCGCGGCGCAGCAAACGGCGCAGGGCCTCGGCCGCAATCCAGGCGGCGGAGCCACCATCGTCGATCAGCACGCCGCGCCCGCCGGCGCGGATGATCTCGCCTTCGGTGCTGAGATGGTAGCCGATCGAGCCCGTGCCGGAATAGACGATGATACCCTCACCGGGCTGGAAGCGGGCGCGGTAGCCCAGCCACATGTCATCGACCACGAGGATCTGCGCTTCGGAGCATCCGAAGGCCGACGCCAGCATGGCGGAGAAGACGGCCCTGACGGCACTTTCCGGCCCAAGGCCGGTGACACCCGCGACGATAGCCGCTGGTCTTCCCACGCCATCGAGTTCGGTCGTCAACCTTTTGAAGATACCGCTCACTCGCTCACGCTCAGACTGCGTGAAGACATGGCCGGTCATCGGCTCGATCTCGCCCCGCGCGAGGATCGCGCCCGAGGCGGCGGACAGGCACCAGCGCGAGCCGGTGCCACCCGTCTCGATGCCAAGGCCGAGCCCTGCGTCAGGCGCCGGCATGGCGAGCGAAGCGGCGGGTGATTTCGCGGGGATTGGTGATCGCCGTGCCGACGACGACGGCATGCGCACCGGCCTTGAAGGCGGTCTCCAGTTGCTCCGGCTGCTCGAAGCGTCCTTCGGCGACGATCGGCACGGAAACCGTCTTGGCCAGCGCCTCGATCAGGGCGATGTCGGGGCCGAGCGCCTTCCGGGCTTCCGTCTCGGGCGTGTAGCCAGAGAGCGTCGTCGCGATGTAGCTCGCACCCAACGCAGCCGCTCGCACGCCATCCTCCAGTGTCGCGCAATCGGCGAAGACCGGCTTGCCCAACTCGTCGCGGATGCGAGCGATCAGCCGGTCCAGCGGCTCGCCGTCACGCGCCCTCGCGGTGGCGTCGAGGGCGACGATATCAGCCCCCGCCTCTGCGATCGCCGAGGCACTGACGAAATCCGGCGTGATGTAGACCGGGAACCGATCATCCCAACGTTTGAGGATGCCGATGATCGGCAGGCGGCTGACGGCGCGGATCGCGGCGATATCGGCCGGGCCGTTGGCGCGCAAGGCGAGCGCGCCGCCCTGTTCGGCCGCCTGCGCCATCGCCGCCATGAAGGCTGGCCCATGGAGCGGGTTGTCAGCCCGCGCCTGGCAGGAGACCGCAAGGCTGCGGCGAGGGATCAGGGGCTCAGTCGTCACTTCACCGCTCCGGCGGTCATGCCACGGATGAACTGGCGCGACATCAGGATGTAGACGATGGTCAGCGGCAGGGCCGCGATGGTGAGGCCGGCGAAGAGCATGCCCCAGTCGGTGGTGTATTCGCCCATGAAGACCGAGAGGCCCTGCGGCAGGGTCTTGCGGGCGTCGGTCTGGATGAAGACCAACGGGAAGAAGAAGTCGTTCCAGGTCGGCACCGCGTTCTGGATCGCGGCGATCACCATCGGCGGGATCGAGAGCGGCAGCATGATCGAGAGCATGATGCGCGGCTCGGAGGCGCCGTCGATGCGCGCGGCCTCCTCCAGCTCGACCGGCAAGGTGCGCAGGAAGCCCGTCATGATGAAGATGGTCGAGGGCAGGCCCATCGCCGTGTAGATCAGGATCAGGCCGAGCCGGGTGTCGAGCAATCCGAAGTCGCGCATCTGCAGGAAGAGCGGGATCACCGCAAGCTTCAGCGGCAGCATCAGGCCTGCCAGGAAGAACATGAAGATCGCCGAATTGCCGGGGAAGCTGTAGCGCGCCAGCCCATAGGCCCCCATCGTGCCGAAGAGCAGCGTCAGCAGGATCGACGTCCCGGTGATGATGACCGAGTTGACGAAATAGCTGGGAAGGCTGGTCTCGCCCCAGATCCGCATGAAATTGTCGACATAGGCGAAATCCGGCACGGCGAAGGGCGCGTCGAAGATCTCCGGCGTCGTCTTGAAGGCCGAGAAGACCATGATGACGATCGGATAGAGCATCAGCACGGAATTGCCGATGAGCAGTGCGGCGGCGATCAGGCTCCCAGTGCTGCTGCGCGGAAAGAGGGGGTCGTTGCTGGCGGTACGGAACATCACAGCGCGACCTCCCGCCGGCGCAGGTACTGGGTGATGATCGTCGCGACCACCGCGATGAATAGGAACATCAGCACGGCCAGCGCATTGCCGTGCCCGAAATCCTGCAGGCCGGCGGTCTGGTTGCCGAAGGCGGTGCGGTAGAAATACAGGCCGAGCACGTCGGTCGAGCCATAGGGCGAGCCGTCAAGTCCCGCCATGATGTAGGGCAGCTCGAACCAGTTGAACGCGCCGATGAAGAGCAGCGTCAGCGTGATCGTGGTCGAGGGCGTGACCAGCGGCCAGACCACGCGGGTCAGCATCTGCCAGCCATTGCAGCCGTCGAGCTTGGCGGCCTCCAGGATCTCGCGCGGAATGCGCTGCATGCCGGCGAGATAGACCAGCGCCGGAAAGCCGATCCAGTGCCAGGCATTGGCCAGCACCAGCGCCGGCAGCGCCGTCGTCTCCTGCCCGAGCCAGGGCTGGCGCAGGTTGCCGAGCCCGATCATCTCGAGCAGCTGGTTCACGAGCCCGAAATTCGGGTCGAGGAACAGCTTCCACAGGAAGCCGACCAGCACGGTCGACAGGATCACCGGCATGAAGATCGCGATGCGGTGGAAGCGGAAGCCGAACGGCTCGCGATAGATGAACCAGGCAAGCAGGAAGCCGACGCTGTTCTGCACCACGAAGAGTGCGAAGAAGACGAAGAGGTTGTGGCGGAAGGCGCGCCAGGTCAGCGCCGCGAAATGATCGCCGAACAGCACGTCGGCGAAGTTCTTCAAGCCGATGAATTCGCCCTGCGCCATGCCGTCCCAGCGATAGAAGGCGGCGCTCAGGGCCGAGAGCAGCGGCCAGACCACGAAGGTCAGCATGATCGCGAGCGGCGGCAGGATCAGGAAGGCGATCCAGGCCGCACGCCTGCGTCTCTCGCGATTTCGGTAATCCGTCTGCATCGGCTCTGGCCCTCGGGATGCGCCGGGGAGGCGAATGGCGGCTGCACGAAGCCAGCGCTCACGGCCGCAGACCGGCCGTGAGCGTCAGGCGAGCGCCGCCGCTGTCGCGCTTACTTCTTGAAGGGCGCGTAGTAAGTCGCGATGCCCTTGGTGATTTCGGCGCCGATTTCGGCCGGCGTCGCCTTGCCGGCGAGCATCTTCTGCACGCCCGACTGCAGCAGCACCGAGCCGGTCGGCTCCTGATAGCGGAAATTGACCAACATGATGTAGGACATCGCGCTCTGGTTCAGCGCCGCGACCTCCTTGAGCAGCGGGTTCTCGAAGGCCACGCCCTTGATCGGCGAGATGTTCTGCAGATCGTTCGAGAAGGCCGTGCCGAACTCGGACGTGCCGAGGAAGCGCAGGAACTTCAGCGCCGCGTCCTTGTTCTTCGACGCCGCGTTGATGGCGAAGCCGCCGTCATAATAGAGCGCAACCAGTCTGGGATCGCCGGCCTTGGCGACGGGCGACGGGAACAGGCCGAGCTTCAGCTTGGGGTTCTGGCGCAGGAAATTGGCGATCTCGAAGGAGCCGCCGGCGAACATCGCCGCACGGCCGGCCGCGAAGAGCTGCTGCGACGCCGCATAGTCGACGCCCGAGAAGTTCGGCGCGAAATAGTCCTTGATCTCGTTGAGCTTGGTCAGGGCGCCGACGAAACGGGCATCGCTGAAGTCGGCCTTGCCGGCGAGCACGTCCTGCTCGAACTGCGCACCGATCTGCGAGGAGAGCAGCGCACCGACGATGGTCTCGTTCTGCCAGGCCGTCGCCGTGCCGTTGCCGAAGGGGTTGATGCCCTTCTCCTTCAGCGTCTTGGAGACGCTGACGAGCTCGTCCCAGGTGTTCGGCGGCGTCACCCCGGCCTTCTCGAACAGCTCCTTGTTGTAGATGATCAGCATCGTCTGCGAGGCCAGCGGCACGGCATAGAGCTTGCCGTCGGCGCGCATCGTCTCGGCCGCGATGGCGGAATCCGGGAAGTTCGCGAATTCCGGGATCATCGTCTTGTCGAGCGGCACGAGATAGTCGGGCTTGCCGACGCCGAGCGTGCCATAGGCGCGCACCTGGACGATGTCCGGCCCCGTGCCGCCGGCAAGCGCGGTCGAGAGCACGGTGTTGTAATTCGCCGCCTCGAAGGCCTCGAACTTCACGTTGATGTCGGGGTGCTGCTTGCGGAAGGCGGCGATGAACTTGGCATAGGCCGCCTTGTCCTCCTGGCGCCAGCTCCACAGGGTGAGGTCCTGCGTCTGTGCCTGTACCGGCGCAGAGAAGGCGGTCGCGGCGGCGAACAGCGTGAGCGCCAGCTTTCCAAGCGTCCGCCTGACGATGGATTTGGTCTGTGTCCCGGCCTGCATTGTCATTCTCCCTCGTTGTCCTGATCGTCTTATGACGACTTTTCGATATCGGTGTCGTTCAGGTTCGGTCTCACGACCAGCGCGGTGGCATCGTCATGGATCTTGACGCGCCTGTAGCGCTCCGCACGCACATCGGCGCTTTCGAGCCCGCGCAGTTCGGCGATGACGCCGGCAGCGCCTGCGCGCTCCACCGCGTCCATCAGCCCGGCTTCGTCGTGATGCGCGATGACATCGACGAGGCGCATGAAGCCGTCGGACGCAAGCAGCACGGTCGCGTCCGGCGAGACCTCGGCCGAGAACAGACGCAGGCCCGCCGTCCAGCTCAGCCCGGGATTGGCAGCCCAATAGCCGCCCGGCCGGTTGAGTGAACGCCGGTTGCGCAGGACCTGCGCCAGAGCAGAGGCGGAGATTACCTCGCCGGGGCAGTGCCCGTCCGCGGTCGCTGCCGCGATGGTCAGGGCCTCGAAGGGGCCGGAAGAGGGATCGGTCCAGCGCTCGAGCCGGTCGCCATCGCGGATCAGGATCGAGACATCGCCGATGACCGCGCCTTCGATGCGGCAGCGATCGCCCTCGCGCCGCAGCCGGACCAGGCCGAATACGGCTGAAGGCCCCTCGCCGGCCTCGCGCTCCGGATGCCCCTGCCCGAGAGCCGCATAATCCTGTCCCAACTGCTGTTCGAGCTGCGCAGCCCAGACGGGAAAGGACGCATTATCAGGCGGGTTGGCCCGCAGCGCCGCGTCGATCCGACGGACGAACCAGGCTCCCTCGGATTCCCCGGCAGTCCGGGCCGCGCCATTGAAGAACGCCGAACCGTCGACGATCCAGGCGCAGGACCCGGCAACGCCGGCAATGTCCTCGTTATAGGCGGCGCTGCCCTGCTCGCTGGCCTGCGAAAGCACACGCCAGCCGGGGCCGGCCTCATGGGCAACCGGCGCGCGGCGATCGACCGATAGTGAAGCGCATCCCTCGCCCTGCACCGTTCCGGATGCTCCTGATCTGCCAAGCCTGACGCGAGCCGCGCCCTCGACATAGACCAATATAGAACCAGTTCAGTCGGCACAAGTCGGAATCTGGCGGAGCGGCGACAGGATGGCGATGATGCGGGACCCTACGGCGGTTCAGCTCCGTTCAAGCCCGCGGTAGCGCGCGAAGACGTTCTGCCGCCCGGCCGAGAAGATCGTCACCTCATAGCTGTCCGGCGCCTGCCCGCGGACCTCCATGCCGGGCGAGCCGACGGGCATGCCGGCAACCGCGAGCCCGATCGCCTTGGGGCGCTCGGCCAGCAGGCGCTTGATTGCCTCGGCCGGCACATGACCCTCGACGACATAGCCGCCGACCTCAGCGGTGTGGCAGGAGGCGAGCGCATCGGGCACGCCGAGCTTCGTCTTGAGCGGCGCGACATCATCGATCTCGATAACCTCGACGGGGAAGCCCGCAGCCTTCACATGCGTGACCCAGGCTCCACAGCAACCGCAATTCGGGTCGCGCGTGACGGTCATCTTCGGCAAGGCCTCGGCAGCGGTCGCCGGGCGCCACAGCATCAAGCCGGCGGCGATCTGGGTCATGCCGAGCATCAAGGCGCGGCGCGTTGACGAAAATCCGTGCGTCACGAGGTTTCCTCTTATCCTCACATTCATGTCTGCCCCGCCCGCAACCGGGCGGTGCGAGCCGATCACACAGGACCGGCCCGCATGGCGTCAACGGGACGGTCACAGACCCGGCGTATAACCCGCCGCCGTAACGGCAGCCTTGATCGCTTCATGGTCGGCCGAGCCCAGAACGCTCACCCGTTTGCTGCCGGGATCAGCGGTCACCGTCGTTCCCGGCAAGCGGGCTTCGATGGCACCCTTGATCCGGCCG
Source organism: Allobosea sp. FW305-C-101 (assembly GCF_058783685.1). Taxonomy (NCBI): domain Bacteria; kingdom Pseudomonadati; phylum Pseudomonadota; class Alphaproteobacteria; order Hyphomicrobiales; family Alloboseaceae; genus Allobosea; species Allobosea sp. FW305-C-101. Next base: position 814,436 of record NZ_JBYSYT010000002.1, read on the forward strand.
GCGCAGTGGCCGCAGGTCATGTCCTCGACCTGGAAGGTCACGGCATCTTCGGCCGGCGCGGCCGTCTCCGTTGCGGGCTTCGCATGCTGTTGGCAGGAGCACATCTGCATCATCCTTTCGATGTGGCGATGACCGTAGCCTGCCCCTTCCCATCGTGGGAAGGTCAAGCGGCATTGTCACGGACGCCCGCCCTCCTCCGGTGTCGTCACTTGGCCTTCTGGAGCTTGGTGACGGTGATCTGGCCGTTGACGCGGTCCGCGTCGAACCTGACCTTGGTTCCGGCCTTGAGCCCCTTCAGCATCTCGGGCTCGCCGGCTTTGAACACCATGGTCATGGCGTCCATGTCGAGGTTCTTGATCGGGCCGTGATTGATCGTGAGCTTGCCCTGGGCCTCATCGACCTTGGTGACGGTGCCGCTGACCGACTGCGCGGCGGCCGGCAGCGCGGCGATCAGGAAGGCGAGGGTGGCGGCGGTCTTCAGCATGGCAGGCTCCTTTCGTTGAAATCGTTCACTTGACGATGATCTTGCCGGTCATGCCGGCCTCGCGGTGCCCCGGGATCAGGCAGGAGAAATCGAACTCACCCGCCTTGGTGAAGGCCCAGACGATCTCGCCGGTCTTCTTCGGCGCGAGCCGCTTGGCGTTCGGGTCGTCGTGCTCCATGTCGGGGTTCTTCTGCATCTCGACGGCGTGCTTGAGGTTCTCCTCCAGCGTCGCCAGCACCAATTCATGGTCGAGCTCGCCATTGTTGCGCAGCTGGAAGCGGATCTGCTCGCCGCGGCGGATCTCCAACCGGTCCGGAATGAAGGCCATCTTGCCGTCGCGCTCGCTCATCACGACCTGAATAATGCGAGCCGGCTTCTTCGGATCGCCTGCCTTGCCATAAGCGGTCTCGCCGCCATGGCCATGGCCGGCCCCGCCTGGGCCTGCGAGCGCTACCCCGGCGGAAAGAAGGACCGCGATTGCGGCAAGCTTGAAGGCTGCTGTACTCATCTGCCTCTCCTGATCGTGGGCATGCTTGTCAGTGGTTGGAATGCGGGTTCTTGCTCGCCGGGCGCGGCTTGCCGTTGGGCCCGAGGCTCGGCTTGCGTGGGTCCTTGGCGCGCCACGCGGCCGCCTTGGCGCCGCCCTCGGGCGGCGCAGCGCGCGGCGCCTCCCCAAGCTTCGCTCCCTTGAGTTCGTAGGCGACGGTTCCCTCGGGATGCTTGAACCAGCCGGGGTCCTTGTAGTCGCTCTTGGCCAGCCCTTCGCGAACCTTCACCACCGAGAACATCCCGCCCATCTCGACCGGGCCGAACTGGGCATAGCCGCTCATCATCGGCAGGGTGTTTTCGGGCAGGGGCATCTCCATCGAGCCCATCTCGCCCATGCCGTTCGAGCCCATCGGCATGTAGCCGGGCGCGATCTTGGCGATGCGCTTCGCCAGGTCCTTCTTGTTCACGCCGATATAGTTCTTCACCGAATGCCCCATGGCATTCATGGTGTGATGCGACTTGTGGCAGTGGATCGCCCAGTCGCCCGGCTCGTCGGCGACGAAATCGAAGGCGCGCATCTGGCCGACGGCGACGTCGATCGAGACCTCGTCCCAGGCTGCCGCCGGATCGACCCAGCCGCCATCGGTGCAGGAGACCTTGAACTCGTAGCCGTGCATATGGACCGGGTGGTTCGTCATGGTCAGGTTGCCGAAGCGGATGCGGACCTTGTCGTTCTTGCCGACGACGAAGGGATCAAGCCCCGGAAACACGCGGCTGTTCCAGCACCACATGTTGAACTCGGTCATCTCCGCGACGCGCGGGACATAGGAGCCGGGCTCGATGTCGAAGGCGTTGAGCAGGAAGACGAAATCGCGATCGACGCGACGGAAGGCCGGGTCCTTCGGATGGACGACGAAGAAGCCCATCATGCCCATCGCCATCTGGACCATCTCGTCCGAATGCGGGTGGTACATGAAGGTGCCGGAGCGCCGCAGCAGGAACTCGTAGACGAAGGTCTTGCCGGGCGGGATATGCGGCTGCGTCAACCCGCCGACGCCGTCCATGCCGTTGGGCAGGCGCTGGCCGTGCCAGTGCACCGCCGTATTCTCCGGCAATTTGTTGGTGACGTAGATGCGGACCTTGTCGCCCTCGACCGCCTCGATGGTCGGCCCCGGCGACTGGCCGTTATAGCCCCAGAGATAGGCCTTCATGCCGGGCGCAAGCTCGCGCACCACCGGCTCGGCGACGAGATGGAACTCCTTCCAGTCGCCGTTCATCCGCCAGGGCAGCGACCAGCCGTTGAGCGTCGCGACCGGCTGATAGTCCGGCCCGGTCGTCGGCAAGAGCGGCGCCTGCGTCGCAGCCTCCGTCATGGTCGGCGCTTCCGGCACGGCGGCGAAGGCGCTGCGGCCCGAGACGGCGGTGGCTCCGGCCAGCACGAGACCGGATGAGCCGATGAATCCTCTGCGCGATAGCGTGGTCATTGTTGCGCTCCTTCCGCCCGCTCAGTGTCCGCCGCCACCGGCATCGCCGCCGCCAGCCGCGGCGACTGTGGCTGAGCCACCTCCGCTGCCGCCGCCGATCAGCGCGTGCTTGAAATCGGTATGGGCGATCCAGAAATCGCGGCGGGCATTGATCGCCGCGACATTCGAGAGGATGCGACTGCGGGCATCCGCGATCAGGTCGGTCACGTCGTTGAGCATGCCGCTGTACTGCAGCAGCGACTGCTCCTGGATGATCCTGCGCAGCGGCAGGACGTTGCTCTGGTACTGGCGCGTGATGTCGTAATGGGCGCGGTAGGCGGTGTAGGCCTCGCGCGCTTCCGAGCGGATATTGACCGCCTTCTCCGCCAGCTTGTTGGCGGCCTGCATATAGGTCTGCTCGGCGAGTGCGACCTTGGACTGGCCGAAATCATAGATCGGGATGTCGATCTCGAGCTCCAGCGTGCGGCTGCGGCTGGATTCGCGCTCGACATGGCCGTGGTCGTTGATGCTGCGGCTGCGGTCATAGGTTCGGCGGCCGAGCAGGTCGATATCGTTGACGAAGCGCGTGGCTTGCGTGAGCCCCAGCGACTTGGCGAGGATGTCGAGATCGGCCCGCGCGATCCGGAGATCGACCCGCTTGCGCAAGGCCTCGGTCTCGATCGCCTTCACCGATTGCAGGCGCGGCAGAGGCGGCAGGCTGCCCAGCTGGAACTTCAACTCGTCGCCCCAGAGGCCGAGCTGGCGGACGAGGCGCTCGCGCTCCTGGCGCTGCTGCTGGCGGGCCTGCGCGAGCTGGACGGTCAATTCGGCCTCGAAGGCGAATTCGCGGGCCTGGTCGATCTTGTTGACGCCGCCGGATTCGCCGAGCCGCTTGAGCAGCTCGGACGCTGCATCGGCCGACCCCTTCGCCTCCTGGTAGAAGGCGACCTGCGCATTGGCAGCAACCGCCCGGTAGTACTGGCGGCGGGTGTCGGCCGCGAGCCTGAGCACAGCTTCGGCCGTCCGCATCTGCGCGGTCTGGAAGCGGTCGCGGGCGATCTCGGCCCGGGCCGGGAGAGTGGCGAGCGCCAGCAGGCTGCCGACGATCTGGCGCTCGATCTCGACCTCGAAACGGCCCGAGAGCTTGGAGATGCCCAGGCGCGGATTGGGCGGCAGGCTCGCCGCGACCATCTGCGCCTCGGCCATGCCAAGCTCGTTGAAGGCGGCCTGCAAGCCGCGATTGTTGAGCAGCGCGACCTGCACCGCCGCATCCGCCGTCAATGGCTTGCGCAGGAGCTGGTCGACGCGCGCCTTGGCGGTGAGCGCGGCTTGGTCATCGGCGATCTTTGCGACATCCTTGCCGATATCCGCATAGGTCGCGCTCTGGATCGCGCTCATGCCGCCATCGGCGGAAAACCCGGCGCAGCCGCCGAGCAGGGCGGCGGCGCCGGCAAGCAGGGTCCAGCGCAGCAGGCGCCGGGCTTTCGGAACAGGAGAGGAGGACAAGGCCGGTCCTTGGACAGTGGCGCGCGACGGCGCGGCGGCAGGCTGGTTCGGCTGCGTCATGATGTCGGCCCGACCCGGCGGTTGAGCTCGCGCCAGTCCTTGGGGTCGGCCGGGCGATAAGTGGCGGCGCCCGCCGTCACGCTGCCGTAGGTGACGGCTGGGACGCGGGCATTCGGATCGGCCGACCGGGCCAGATGGTCTGGAACGGCGGAGACCGTGCAGGCGCCCAGCGCCAGACCGATCGCCGCCAGGAACGGCAGCTTCACCAAGCTCACGACTCATGGCTCCCCTGTTGCGGTGAGGCAGGGGTAGCAACGCCGCTTCCTCGGCGTCCGTTACAAATTGTTTCAAACCGGGGCGGGCAACGGCGCAGCGGGCGCGCTATGGTCGGGACAGATGGGAAAGGAAAGCGTGCGCTCGAACGGCATGGCGATGTCAGGGACTACAAGCAGCGAGACGGATCAGGCCCCCGTCGCGCCGATCACCGACGATCACGGCCATATCCTGGTGGTGGATGATGATCCGCAGATCAGGCTTCTCGTCGCGCGCTTCCTGCAGCGGCACGGCTACCAGGTCACCGGCGCGCCGGATGGCCGCGCCATGCTGGAGACGCTGGCGCACAGCGCCGTCGACCTGATCGTGCTCGACCTGATGCTGCCCGGGCGCTCCGGCGTTGAATTGTGCCGCGACGTGCGCGCGAACTCGCAGGTTCCGATCGTGATGCTGACCGCGCGCAACGAGGAGAGCGACCGTATCACCGGCCTCGAAGGCGGGGCGGACGACTATGTCACCAAGCCGTTCAGCCCGCGCGAATTGCTCGCCCGCATCCGTGCGGTGCTGCGCCGCGGTCGGGCGCCGCGGAACTCGGTCCTGACGCAGCCGAGCGGGATCGTGACGTTTGACGGCTGGCGCATGGACCTGCGCCGCCGTGAGCTGCAATCGCGGGCTGGCACGTTGATCGATCTCTCGACCGGCGAGTTCGACCTGCTCGTCGCCTTCGTCGAGCATGCCAACCGCGTGCTGTCGCGCGAGGCGCTGATGCAGTTCGCCAAGGCACGGATGAGCGACGATCCGTTCGACCGGACGATCGACGTCCAGATCAGCCGCCTGCGCCGCAAGCTCGATGCCGATGCCAGCGGCGGCCAATTGATCAAGACGGTGCGCGGCGCGGGCTATCTGTTCGCCTCCACGATCGGGCGCGAGGAAGGACAATCCGCGTGACGAGACTGCTCGGACGCTTCTGGCCCGACACCGTGGCGAGCCGCGCGATCCTGATCCTGGTCGCGGCCCTGCTCGCCTTCCACCTGCTCGGCTATTGGGCCTTCCGCGTCGGCGTCGAGAGCTTCGCCGCGGCCGGGCGCGACGGCAGCCTCGCCGAGCGCATCGTCTCGATCAAGCGCGCGATCGCCAGCCTGCCCGACGGGGCGGAACGCGACCGCGTCGCGCATGACCTGTCGAGTGCGAGCCTCGAAGTGCACTGGAGCAAGGTCAGCCTCGTGCTCGGCAGTGCGCCTGCCACCGAGCGCACGCGCGCGCTGGAAGCGCGTTTGAGAGAGCAGGCTCCCGATCTGGTGGCCGCCTCCTTCCGTGTCGGGCAGGTCGATGACGGGGCGCTTCCGACCGGTACCGCCAATGCGGACCGGCACATCATACTGGTTTCGATCCGGCTCGACGATGGCAGCTGGGTCAATTTCTCGTCCTCGGCGCTCGGCGCCGCGCAGCATCTCGACTGGAACCTGACCGCGATCATGATCTGCTTCGCTGTCGGGATCGTCGTGGTCGCGCTACTGCTGCTGCGCTGGGCGACCCGGCCGCTGCGCGATCTCGCGCTGGCCGCCGAGCGCTTCAGCCTGGATCAGGTGCCGCAGCCCTTGCCGGAAGACGGCCCGGCCGAGGTGCGCCGCGCGGCGCGGGCCTTCAACACCATGCGCGAGCGCATCCAGCGCCTCGTCAGCGAGCGGATGCAGGCGATGGCGGCCGTGTCGCACGACCTGCGCACGCCGATCACCCGGCTCCGCCTGCGCTCCGAATTGCTCGACGACGACGCGACGCGACGCCTGATCGATGCCGATCTCGGCGAGATGGAGGAGATGATCGACTCGACACTGGAATATCTGCGCGGCGGGGTCTCCAGCGAGGCGGCCCGACCGGTCGATCTTGCCTCCATCATCGAGACGATCGTCGACGAGCATCTCGACCAGGGCCATCGTGTCAGCCTGTCGGGTCTCAATACGGCACCGATCCTGGGGCAGGTGCTGCCGCTGAAGCGGGCCTTCTCCAATGTCATCGCCAACGCGCTCAAATACGGCGGTTCGGCTATAGTCGGCATCGCCGAAGCCGGCGGCCGCTTCATCGTCACGGTCGAGGACGAAGGGCCGGGCATCCCCTCAGTCGACATGGAGCGCGCCTTCCTGCCGTTCGTGCGGCTGGAGGAATCGCGTGGCCGCGAAACCGGCGGCTCCGGCCTCGGCTTGACGATCGCCCAGGCCGTCGCCCGCTCGCATGAAGGTTCCGTCACGCTCGAAAACCGAATCACGGGCGGCCTGCGCGTCATCGTTTCCTTGCCCCGGCTCGATCGCCCGGCGGACAGCCATGCCCCGCGCAGCGAGACGCTGACCCGTACTGGAAACGCCTAACGGGCTCCGCGAGCAGGCATGCTCACGCGGCGGCCACCGCGACGAAGCGATGGCGGTAATCGCCCGGCGAGAGCCCGACGAGGCGGTGGAAGAGCTTGCGGAAGGCGGCGACATCCTCGTAGCCGACGGACCAGGAAATCTGCTCGATCGAGCGCCGGGTGAATTCCAGCAACTCCCGCGCCTTGCCGACGCGCAGGTGCTGGGCATATTCGATCGGCTTCATCCCGGTCGCCGCCTTGAACCGGCGCTGGAAGGTGCGCTCCTCCATCGCCACGACCTTCGCCATGTCGCCGACGCTGATCGCCTTGGCCTCGCGCGCCTGCAGCCAGTGCTGCACCTTCAGGATCGCCTCGTCGCCATGGGTCAGGCGCGGTGCGAAACGCGAATAGTGACGCTGCTCGCGCCCGGCGGAATCGATCAGCATGAAGCTGCCGGTCTCGGCCATCACGGTTGAACCCAGCAGCCGGTCGACAAGCCGGAGGCCAAGATCGGTCCAGGCCATCAATCCGCCGGCCGTGATGATGTCGCCGTCCTCGATCACCATCTTGTCGGTATCGAGCCGGACATCGGGAAAGCGTTCGCGGAAGGCGTCCGCGAAGAGCCAATGCGTCGTCGCCGGGCGCCCCGACAGCAGGCCGGTCGCCGCCAGCGCGAAGACCCCGCCGCAATTGGCCGCGAGCGTCGTGCCCTGGGCATGGCGGTCGAGCAGCCAGCGCGCATAGGGCGTCGCCTCCTCGATCTCCATCGGGCCGGTGAGCCGCCCGGGCACGACCAGCACGGCGGGCTCCATCGGCCGCTCGAAATCGGGGTGGCTGTCGAAGACCCGGCCGAGGCAGCCGTCATCATCCGGCCGCCAGTGGCTGACGCGCAGCCCCGGCCCGCCGCGCCGGGCGGAGAAATGCCCGGCAATGTCGAGAAGATCGGTCATGCCGTGGACCATGGCGGTCTGGCAGCCCGGATAGAGCACGAGCCCGATCTCGGCCTTCGGCGGCGCTGGAATGGCTGCGACCATGACTCGTCTCCACGATTGTCGGTTTTGGCCCGGTGAATGTCGGTTCCGCCAATCCCGATCATTCCTCACGCGGCGTAATCCTTCAACCACGGGGCGCGGACGTCCCGGTGAGTTTCCTCAAGGCACTGAAAGGATGACGACAATGGCCACGATCACCACCAAGGACGGCACCCATATCTTCTACAAGGACTGGGGCCCGAAGGACGGGCAGCCGATCGTCTTCTCGCATGGCTGGCCGCTGACGGCCGATGCCTGGGACGCGCAGATGGTCTTCTTCGCCAATCAGGGCTTCCGCACCATTGCCCATGACCGGCGCAGCCATGGCCGCTCCGATCAGGTCTGGGCCAACAACACCATGGACCAGTATGCCGACGACCTCGCCGAGCTGATCGAGCAGCTCGACCTGAAGGACGCGATCCTGGTCGGCCATTCCACCGGCGGCGGCGAAGTCACCCGCTATATCGGCCGCCACGGCACGAGCCGGGTCGCCAAGATCGGCCTGATCGGCGCGGTGCCGCCGCTGATGCTCAAGACCGAGGCCAATCCGGGCGGCCTGCCGCTCGATGTCTTCGACGGCATCCGCAAGGGCACCTACGACAACCGCTCGCAGTTCTTCCTCGACCTGACGATCCCGTTCTACGGCTACAACCGGCCGGGCGCCGTGATCTCGGAGGGCATCCGCCAGAGCTTCTGGCAGCAGGGCATGATGGGCGGGCTCAAGGGCCAGCTCGACTCGATCCGCGCCTTTTCGGAAAGCGACTTCAACGCCGACCTGAAGCGCTTCGACAAGCCGACGCTCGTGCTGCATGGCGACGACGACCAGATCGTGCCGATCGGCGCCGCGGCGCTCTCGACGGTGAAGATCGTCAAGCACGCCGTCCTCAAGGTCTACGAAGGCGCCGATCACGGCCTGACCCAGACCCATCAGGATCGCTTCAACGCCGACCTGCTGGCCTTCATCAAGGGCTGATCGCCCGCCGGCCGGGCCGACCCGGCCACCCCACACTCATCGCGAAACCAGGCGCCGGACGGCACTCGCGCCGTCCGCTCGCTCCCTCACGTCCCGGAGAACCCCAATGACCAAACAGACCTTCCTAGTGACCGGCGCCTCGAACGGCATCGGCGCGGTCTATGCCGACCGCCTCGCCAAGCGCGGCCATGATCTCGTCCTCGTCGCCCGCAGTGCCGACAAGCTTGAGGCTCTCGCCGAACGCCTGCGCCATGAAACCGGCGTCGCCGTCGAGGTGCTCGCCGCCGATCTCGGCAAGGCCGGCGATCTCGCGAAGGTCGAAGCCAGGCTGCGCGAGGACGCCGCGATCACCGGGCTCGTCAACAATGCCGGCATCGCCGGCGAAGGGCCGATCCTGACCGCCGACCCCGCCCATATCGACAACATGATCGCGCTGAACGTCTCCGCCGTGACACGGCTCGCCGCCGCGATCGCCCCGCGCCTCGCCACTCGCGGTTCAGGCACGATCATCAACATCACCTCGGTGACGGCGCTGATGCCGGAGGCTTTCACTGCCGTCTATCCGGCGACCAAGGCCTTCGTGCTCGCCTTCAGCGAAGCGCTTCAGGCCGAGCTCGGCCCGAAGGGCGTGCATGTCCAGGCCGTGCTGCCGGGCATCACCCGCACGGCGATCTGGGAGGAGGAGCGCCTCGCCCAGATCCCCGCCGAGATGGTGATGTCGGTCGACGACATGGTCGATGCAGCGCTTGCCGGCCTCGATCTCGGGGAGCGGATCACCATCCCCTCGCTGCCCGACACCGCCGATCTCGAGCGCTTCCTCGCCGCCCGCGGCGCGCTGCGCCCGAACCTCTCCCTTCGCAAGCCCGCTCCGCGCTACGGCGCCTGAAGCAGCAACCACACTAAGGACAACGATCATGATTCCCGGACTTTCCATCCAAACCCTGCTGACCGTCCATGTCGCGGTCAGCCTGATCGGCATCGCCACGGGGCTCGTGGCCATGCCGGCCCTCGCCGCCGGCCGCTGGCTCGTTGGCTGGCAGGCGGCCTTCCTGATCACGACGGCGCTGACCAGCGTGACCGGCTTCCTGTTTCCGTTCAGCGGCGTGACGCCGGCCTTCCTCTTCGGCGTGATCTCCATGGCGGCACTCGCCGTCACCGCCGCGACCTGGCCGTTCCGGGCGCAGCGCGCCGCCGGCATCGCCTATGCCGTCACTGCCACGCTCGCGCTCTACCTCAATATCTTCGTGCTGATCGTGCAGTCCTTCCAGAAAGTCCCGGCCCTGCAACCGCTGGCGCCGACGCAGAGCGAGCCGCCTTTCGTGATCGCCCAGACCATCCTGCTGATCGCGGCGCTTGCTGTCGGCACCCTGGCAGTGCGCGCAACGCGCCGCCAGGAGATCCAAACCGGCAGCTAGGGCATATTGGTATACACCAGAACTTCCACCACTGCCCCTGCACCAGAACCATAGCGGTTATCGGCAACTCCATAGCGGATCGGCATGTCCTTGACAGCCTGGATCAACTCAAGTGGTATACACCAATCCTCACAATGGGTGCCTGCCGGCGAAGGCTTCCGGCAGCGCCGGGTGCAGCCTCCGGAGACCGTCATGAGCGAGATCGTCAAAGTCAAATCCGGCAGCAAATACGAGACCCTGAACAGCTATTCGCGGGTCGTCGTCGCCGGCGACATGATCTTCGTCTCGAACACGGCGGGGCGGAACTACAAGACCCGCGCCATCGCCTCCGACGCCAAGGGCCAGGCCGAGCAGGCCTTCAGCAATATCGAGGGAGCGCTCGCCGCCGTCGGCGCCTCGCTGAAGGATGTCGTCGCAGTCAAGGTCTTCGTGCCGGATATCGCCGACATGGACGAGGTCAACGCGGTCGTCGGCGCCAAGTTCAGCGGCATCGACCCGGCCAATACCACGACCTGCACGCCGCTCGGCCAGCCCGAGCTGAAGGTCGAGTTCGAGGTCACCGCCTATAAGCGGCGCAACCCGGACCAGCCCGAGCAGCGCATCAGCGTCGACCTCTCCTGAAATCGGGCGCTGCCATGCCGGACGTCGTCATCGTCGGGGGTGGGATCAGCGGAGTTTCGGCCGCCTACGAGATCGCGCGGGCCGGCCAGTCCGTGACGCTGCTCGAAGGCCGCAGCCTCGCGGCGATGGCGTCGAGCTGGACGCTCGGCGGCGTCCGCCAATCCGGGCGCGACCCCGCCGAACTGCTACTGGCGCAAGCCGCGGTCGAACGCTGGGGCGGGCTCGACGAGGAACTCGGAGCCCCGACCGGCTATCGCCGCCACGGCAATCTGCGGCTGGCGCGAACCGAGGCGGAAGTCGCTGTCATCCGCGAATTGGTCGCGCAGCAAAGCAAGCTCGGCCTCACCATCGAATACCTGCCGGACAACATTGCGGTGCGAGACAGGGCGCCGGCGATCGGGCCCGGCATCCTCGCCGCCTCCTTCTGTCCGGGAGACGGCCATGCCGATCCGGTCCCGGCTGTCCGCGCCTATGCCGACGCCGCCCGCCGGCATGGCGCCATCATCCACGAAGGCGTGCCGGTGCACGCCCTGACCCGCTCGGGCGACCGGATTACCGGCGTCGAAACGCAAGCCGGCGAAACAATCGCCGCCGATCGCGTCATCGTGGCGACGGGCATCCACACGCCGGAACTGCTGACCCCGCACGGGCTGGACCTACCGCTCTCGGTCAAGCTGGTCTGCGTGATGCAGAGCGTGCCGCTTCCGCCCTTGCTCGCGCCGGTCTTCGGCGTCGCCAATGCGGATTGCGCCGGACGGCAGGAGATCGACGGGCGCCTGCGCGTCACCACAGGAATCGGCGACTGGCCACACGATCCGGCGAGCTGGACCGAAGCCTCGCTCGCCCCGCGCAGCCGCGATATCGCGGCGCTGATCGCGCGCACGACGCAGGTCCTGCCGGCGCTGGCGGAGGCCGGCATCGCTCGGCTCTGGGGCGGATTGATCGATCTCACGCCGGACGCCCTGCCCGCGATCGACGCCGATACCGGCCTCGACGGGCTCGTCATCGCCGCCGGCTTCTCCGGGCACGGTTTTGGCATCGGCCCCGTCACCGGCGAGATCCTGGCCGATCTCGCGCTGGGACGCCGATCGCGCTTCGATCTCTCGCCCTTCCGGCTGAACCGCTTCACGCATGGCCAACGACAGGCCGCCGAACTCACCTTGCACGGATAGGACAATCTCCCGCCATGCTGCCCTCTGATGGACGCGTCATCCTGATCTCCGGTGCCAATCGCGGCATCGGCCGCGCCATCGCTGAATTGCTGCAGGCGCAGGGCTACAGCCTGAGCCTCGGCGGGCGCGACCTGAATTCGCTGAAGACGATGAGCGCCGGCTGGGACCCGTCGCGCGTCCATGTCGCCCGCTACGATGCCGCCGACTGGGCGAGCCATCGCGCCTGGGTCGATGCCGCCGCCGTCCGCTTCGGCCGGATCGACGGGCTCGTCAACAATGCCGGCATGCACAGCGCCATGACCCTGCGCGCGCCCGACGAAGCCGCGCTCGACGCGATCTGGGCGGCGAACTGCAAGGGGCCGCTCAACCTGATCCATTGCGCCCTGCCGCATCTGGAAGCCAGCGGCGCCGGGCGCATCGTCAATGTCGCCTCGCTCTCCGGCAAACGCGTGCGCAACGACCATGTCGCCTACAACATGACCAAGCACGCGATGATGGCGCTGAACCACACCGCACGGCGCATCGCCTGGGACAAGGGCGTGCGCGCGACCGCGCTCTGCCCCTCCTTCGTGCGCACCGACATGACGGCTGCGAGCACCGCGCTGCCGCCGGAAGCCATGAGCCAGCCCGCCGATCTCGCCGCGCTGGTTGCCACCGTCCTGGCCCTGCCCAACAATGCCACCATCGCGGAATTGCTGGTCAATTGCAGGCTGGAGGACACGCTCTGACGAAGGCGCCGGGAGAGCGTCGCTACCCGATCTCGATCATCACGCTCAACGACAAAAGCAGGGGAAGAGCCATGAAGAGACCCGTTTCGATCCTCGCCGCCCTGGTGGCCGGCGCCCTGATGGCCGGGCCGGCCCTCGCGCAGAAGACCGTGCTCACCGTCGGCATGCAGAGTTCGGATGCCGGCGTGCTCGACCCGCATCTGAATTCCGGCACGCCCGGCAAGGCGATGTTGCAATGGATGTTCAACGGGCTGGTGCGGATCAAGCCGGGCGAGCTCTCACCGGAATTCATGGAACCTGATCTCGCCGAGAGCTGGGCTTCTTCCGCCGACGGCAAGGAATGGACCTTCAAGCTGCGTCAGGGCGTGCAGTGCCATCACGGCTATGGCGAGTTCACCGCCGAGGACGCGGTCTATTCGCTGAAGCGCGCCGCGACCAAGGAAAGCTCGGCCTTCTCGTCGGACTATGCGGCCGTCGACGCGATCGAAGCGCCCGACAAATACAGCGTCAAGATCACGCTGAAGCAGGCGATCCCGAGCCTGCTCGGCATCGTCATGAACTACCATGGCGGCAACATGGTCTGTAAGAAGGCCGCCGATGAGCTGGGCAAGGACGGCTTCGCCAAGAAGCCGGTCGGCACCGGCCCGTTCATGTTCCAGGAATACGTGCCGCAGCAATACGCCAAGCTCGTCGCCAACCCGAACTACTTCCGCGGCAAGCCCAAGCTGACCGAGATCCTCTACCGCTTCATTCCCTCGGATTCCTCGCGCGACCTCGCCTTCCAGTCCGGCGAGCTCGACATGATGCTTGGCCGGCAGGAGCAGGCCTGGGTCGACCGCATGACGGCGCTGCCCGGCATCAAGGTCGTGGCGATGGGGCCGGCCGAGATGTCGGTGCTGCACCTCAATACGAGCCAGCCGCCGCTCGACAACATCAAGGTCCGGCAGGCCTTCGCCCATGCCATCGACCGCAACGCGATCTGGCAGTTCCGCGGCAAGAACATCTCGCGCCCGGCCGTCTCGGTCGTACCCTCGGGCTATCTCGGCACGGATGAGAAGGCCCCGCTCCTGCCCTTCGACCTCGCCAAGTCGAAGGCGCTGCTGGCGGAGGCCGGCTTCCCCAACGGCGTCACCATCAAGGCGATCAACACCACCCTGCCCTCGATGCTGAGCTTCACGGAAGCGACGCAGGCCCTGCTGAAGCGCGCCGGCATCACGCTGGAAATCCAGCCGGTGGAGCACGCAACCTTCCACCAGCAGATCCGGCAGGACCTCTCGCAGGTCGTGCATTTCCAGGCGGCCCGCTTCCCGGTGGCGGATGTCTATCTCTCGCAGTTCTTCCACTCGCGGGCGATCGTGAAGACGCCGACGGCGGTGACCAACTTCTCGCATTGCAAGGTGGCGGATGCCGAGATCGACGCCGCCCGCTCCGAGACCGACAAGGTGAAGCAGCTCGCCCTGTGGAAGACGGCGCAGGAGAAGATCATCAAGGAAGTCTGCGCCGTGCCGGTCAACGAGATGATGCAGCTCTGGGCCTACAAGGACAGCCTCGACCTCGGCTACGAGCTCAAGGCTTCGCTCAATCTCGGCCCGCCGGTGCTGGAGACGACGCGCTTCACGAAGTGAGGTCGGATTTCCCGATCTCACGAGGAACCTCCGCGTCATCCCGGACAAGCCGCGAAGCGGCGCCGATCCGGGATCCATCGTAGAGCTCCGGCGCCCTTCGATGGATCCCGGGCAAGCCCGGGATGACGGTCGAGTGTCCGCACGCAGCGATCCGGGTTTCTCGCCCGGTCAACGGCTTCTAGAACAGGGCGGCATCATGAGCGCCTTTCTCGTCAAACGCCTCGGCTTCGCCATCGTCACGCTCTGGGCCGTGCTCTCGCTGGTCTTCGTGGTGGTGCGGATCGTGCCCGGCGACCCCGCGCAGGTGATCCTCGGCGATCAGGCCGATGCCGCGGCCATCGCCGCGATGCGCACGCGGCTCGGCCTCGATGCCTCGATGAGCGAGCAATACACCTCCTTCCTCGCGGGCGCCGTGCGCGGCGACTGGGGCGTCTCGCTCGTCACCGGCCGGCCGGTGATCCAGGAGGTGCTCGCCGTTCTGCCCTGGACGATCGAGCTCACCATCGTCTCGCTGGCGATCGGCATCGTCATCGGCGTGCCGCTCGGCGTCTGGGCCGCGGTCAACCGCAACCGCATGCCGGACTATGTCACGCGCATCGCCTCGCTGCTCGGCCTCTCCTTCCCGCCCTTCGTCTCGGCGATCATCCTGCTGATCGTCTTCGCGATCATGCTGCGCTGGTTCCCGGTGATCAGCGCGGGCAGCGGCTCGGCCTCGGCCTGGTTCCAATCCATGGCCCTGCCCGCGCTCAATCTCGGGCTGATCATGGCGGCCTACATCACCCGCGTCGCCCGCTCGGCCATGCTGGAGGTGATGCAGGAGGATTATGTCCGCAGCGCCCGCGCCAAGGGCGTGCCCTGGCGCGTGGTGATCTGGCGCCACGCGCTGCGCAACGCGCTGATCCCGATCATCACCATCGTGGGCCTGTATTTGGGCATCCTGATCGGCAACTCGGTGCTGACCGAGATCGTCTTCAACCGGCCGGGCCTCGGCAAGCTGATCGTCGGCGCGCTGAACCAGCGCGACTACACCATGCTGCAGGGCATGATGGTGATCTACACGCTGATCGTCGTGCTCGTGAACATCGCGACCGACATCACCTACGCCCTCGTCGATCCCAGGGTGAAGCTGTCATGAGCACCTCCGTCCATGATGCCGCCCCCGTCGCCCCGCCGCGCCTGCGCTGGCTCAAGGCGACGATCGGGGCCTTCAACGCCAACAAGACCTCCTGGGTCGGGTTCGCCATCGTCGTCGCGGTGATCCTCGCGGCGGCGTTGGCGCCGGTCATCGCGCCGCATGACCCGCTGGAGCAGAACATCCTGTCGCGGCTCCAGCCACCCCATGAGAACTACTATCTCGGCACCGATTATTTCGGCCGCGACATCCTCTCCCGTCTGCTCTACGGCGCGCGGATCTCGCTGGTGATCGGCATCGCATCGACCGTCATCGCCATGGTCGTCGGCTCCCTGATCGGGCTGCTCGCCGGCTATTATGGCGGGCGCTTCGACATCGTCGTGATGCAGGCGATGGACATCCTGCTCGCCTTCCCCTCGCTGATCCTCGGCCTGATCCTCGTCGCGATGCTCGGCCCCTCGATGGAAAACATCACCATCGCGATCGCGCTGACCTCGATCCCCTCCTTCGCCCGCATCGCCCGCGCCCCGACGATCACGGTCAAGGAACGTGACTATATCGGCGCCGGCCGGGCCCTGGCCTTCTCCGACGCACGGATCATGGCAGGCCACATCCTGCCCAACATCTTCCCGGAAATCCTGGTGATGGCCTCGCTCTGGCTCGCCAACGCGATCCGCACCGAGGCCTCGCTCGCCTTCATCGGGCTCGGCGTCAAGCCGCCGATCGCGACCTGGGGCGGCATGATCCGCGAGGGCTTCGAGAACATCCTCGACAGCTATTGGCTGGTGCTGGCGCCGTCGCTGGCCATTCTCGTCGTCGTCTTCGCGCTCAACGTCCTCGGCGACGGCCTGCGCGACGCCATCGACCCCAAGCTGAAGGGCGAGCGATGAGCGGCCCTGTGCTGTCCGTCGAGAACCTCCAGACCGCCTTCCGCATCGGTGGGCAATGGCGCTGGGCCGTCGAGGACCTGAGCTTCGACGTCGCGCCCGGCGAGACCGTCGCGATCGTCGGCGAATCCGGCTCGGGCAAGAGCGTGACCGCGCTCTCGGTGATGCGGCTGGTCTCGGCTGCCAATGGCCGCATCCAGGGCCGGATTGCGCTCGAAGGCCGGGACCTGCTCGCGCTCAGCGAAGAGGAGATGCGCAAGGTCCGTGGCAACGATGTCGCGATGATCTTCCAGGAGCCGATGACGAGCCTGAACCCGGTGCTCACCGTCGGCTTCCAGATCGCCGAAGCCCTGCGCTATCACCGCGGCCTCGATGCCGGCGCGGCCAAGGCCGAGGCGCTGCGCATGCTCGACAAGGTGCGCATCCCCTCGGCGAAGACGCGCTTTGACAATTACCCTCACCAGCTTTCCGGCGGCATGCGCCAGCGTGTGATGATCGCGACCGCGCTCGCCTGCAAGCCAAAGCTCCTGATCGCCGACGAGCCGACGACGGCGCTCGACGTGACGATCCAGGCGCAGATCCTCGAGCTGATCAAGACACTGCAGGACGAGGAGCGCATGTCCGTGCTCTTCATCACCCACGACATGGGCGTCGTCGCCGAGATCGCCGACCGCGTCGTGGTGATGTGGAAGGGCCGGAAGCTGGAGGATGCGCCG
Source organism: Allobosea sp. FW305-C-101 (assembly GCF_058783685.1). NCBI lineage: Bacteria > Pseudomonadati > Pseudomonadota > Alphaproteobacteria > Hyphomicrobiales > Alloboseaceae > Allobosea > Allobosea sp. FW305-C-101. Next base: position 831,292 of record NZ_JBYSYT010000002.1, read on the forward strand.
GCCTCACAGGTCTTCAACAACCCGGTCCACGGCTACACCAAGGCGCTGCTCGCAGCGGTGCCCAAGCTCGGCGATATGCACGGTCATTCGAAGCCGCTGCGCTTCCCGCGCATCGACCCCGACAATGGCAAGGTCGAGGGCAAGCCGGTCGAGCAGCCCGACACGGTGCAGGCGGCCGAACCGCCTCTGCTCGAAGTCTCCGGACTGACGACCCGCTTCGGCATCCACGGCGGCGTGTTCGGCCGACTGCGCGGCCAGGTCCATGCCGTCGAAGACGTCAGTTTCAGCCTGCGACGCGGCGAGACGCTGGCGCTGGTCGGCGAATCCGGCTGCGGCAAATCGACGACGGGGCGCTCGATCCTGCGCCTCGTCGAGCCCTCCTTCGGCACGGTCCGCTTCGGCGGGCGCGACGTCACCGGGCTCGGCAAGAGCGACTTGCGCGATGTCCGTCGTGACATGCAGATGATCTTCCAGGACCCGTTCGCCAGTCTCAACCCGCGCAAGAGCGTCGGCAGCGCGCTGGCGGAACCGATCCTCGTTCACGGCCTCGCGAAGGGTGCGGAGGCGCAGGAGCGCGTCGCCGAATTGCTGCGCAAGGTCGGGCTCGCGCCCGAGATGCATGTCCGCTTCCCGCATGAATTCTCCGGCGGCCAGCGCCAGCGCATCGCGATCGCCCGCGCGCTCGCGCTTTCGCCGAAACTAGTGGTGGCGGACGAGGCGGTGTCGGCGCTCGACGTTTCCGTGAAGGCGCAGGTGCTGAACCTGATGCTCGACCTGCAGGCCGAGCTCGGCCTCGCCTATCTCTTCATCTCGCACGACATGGCGGTGGTCGAGCGCGTCAGTCATCGCGTCGCGGTGATGTATCTCGGCGAGATCGTCGAGATCGGCCCGCGCGAGGCGGTGTTCTCCGATCCGCGCCACCCCTATACGCGCAAGTTGCTGGCGGCGGTTCCCGTTCCAGATCCAAGCCGCCGCGCGCTCAGGCGCGAGCTTGCCGTCGACGAGTTGCCGAGCCCGATCCGCAAGCTCGGCTGGCAGGCCCCGCCGACGGCTCTGGTGGAAGTCAGCCCCGGCCATTTCATCCGCCAGGTGACGGAGACCGGCCGGGCGTAAACAGGATCGGAGCGCCGCGAGACAGCGCTCCGACGAGATCAATCCGCGACGGAGACGTCCGGCGCGACCGATCCGATATTGTAGCCTTCGAGCTGGGCAGCCGGCGCATCGGCGGAGGCGAAGTTCAGGATCGTCGCCGTGCCCGGCGTCACCGGGATCACCCGCGACGGCGGCAGGCCGATGAATTCGTGGCAGGCAGCGCGGATGACGCCGCCATGGACGACCGCCAGCAGGTCGCCCTGCGCCTTGTGCAGCCAGTCCCGGATTCCGGCTGCGACCCGGGCGCGAAAATCGCCCCAGCTTTCGCCCTTGTCCGGCGTGAACGTGCCGGCCCGCCAGGCGTGGTAGCGCTCCGGCTGCTCGGCGATCAGGTCGCGCTTCCGACGGCCCGTCCATTCGCCCATGTCGAGCTCGCGCAGCCGGGAATCCGACGGTGCGTCCGGATAGCCGATGAGGCCGACCGTCTGGCGGGTGCGGCCGAGATCGGAGGAGACGACATGCGCCGGCAGCAGCGCCCTGACATAGGGCACGAATTCGCGCGCCTGCCGGATGCCGCGCTCCGAGAGCTCGGAATTGTCGTGCCCCTGCAGCCGCTGCTCGACGTTCCACAGCGTCTCGCCATGGCGCATCAGGATAAGTCTCATGGATCGATCCTTTCGCCTTCCATCGTGAAGGCGGCATCGGGTGTGCTGGAGAACGACAGGCCGACCTCGTCGCCCGGTGTCGCGGTGAAGAATCCCTCGGCCATGCCGGTGAGGCGCAGGTCGCCGACCATGACCGTGACCATCGACTGGCCGGCGATCGGCGCCGCCTCGGCGAAGCGCCCGACGAGCTGGTGCCCGTCGCCGACCCGCCCGATCGCGACGTCCTGCGCGCGGTAGAGCAGCTGCACCCGCTCATGCCCCGCGGCGAAGGCGGCCGGGGCCAGCGGCACATCCGCGAAGACGAACCGGTCCTGCACGCGGGTGACGGGCAGAAGATTGGCCGGCGGCGTGCCGAGGAATGAGGCGACGAAGGTCGTCGTCGGCCGGCGCAACAGGTCGATCGGCGCGCCGAACTGCTCGACGCGGCCATGGTTGAGGACGGCGACATGACTGGCCATGGTCATGGCCTCGACCTGGTCATGCGTGACATAGACCGATGTCGCGCCGGTTGCCCGGTGGATGCGCATCAATTCGCTGCGCATCTCGATGCGCAGCTTGGCGTCGAGATTCGACAAGGGCTCGTCGAACAGCAGGATGCTCGGCTTCGGCGCGATGGTGCGCGCGATCGCAACGCGCTGCTGCTGGCCGCCGGAAATCTCGGCCGGGTAGCGATCGCGCAGGGCCGAGATGCCGAGCAACGCGAGCACCTCGTCGACCCGGGCGTTCCGGTCGGCCTTGGACCAGCGCGCGACCTTGAGCGGCCAGGCGATGTTGCCCGCCACCGTCATATGCGGCCACAGCGCATAGGACTGGAAGACCAACCCGGCATCGCGCGCACCGGCATCGGCGATGACGCCGCCCGTCCCGCTCGACACCGTGCGGCCGACGAAGGCGATCTCTCCCGCGCTCGGCTCTTCCAGCCCGGCGAGCATGCGCAGCAGCGTGGACTTGCCGCAGCCGGAGGGGCCGACGAGCACCAGGAAGGCTCCGCGCGGCACTGAGATGTTCACGTCCTTGACGGCGGAAACGTCGCCGAAGCGTTTCACCAGCTGGCTGATGCGAATGGCGTCCTGCGCCGGGGCGGTCGATGCGGGCGCCATCACTGCTTCCACTTCTGCACACGGGTCTGGATGAGATGCGCCGCCAGCGAAGCCGCCAGGCAGATCACCAGGATCACCAGCGTGATCGCGTTGGCGAACTGCATGAAACCCTCGGACGCATAGCGGTAGGCGACCATGCTGAGCACCGGCGAGGTCGCGGTGAACAGCAGCACGACGAGCGACAGGTCCCGCACCATCTTGACGAAGACCAGGATCGCGCCGGCGAGCAGGCCACGGATCGTCAGCGGGAAGATGATGAAGACGAGGCGGGTGAAGAGCCCCGCGCCGGTCAGGCGGGCGCTCTCCTCGATATCGTTGGAGATCTGGCCGAGGACGGAACGGCCAGACTGCACCGCATAGGGCAGGTTATGCGCGGTTGCCGCCAGCACCAGAAGGGCGAAGGTGCCATAGAGTGACGGCAGCGGCCCGATCGGGGCGCCGAACAGCGCGATATAGGCCGCGGCGAAGGCGATGCTGGGAACGAGCAGCGGCAGGAAGGCGAGCTGGCTAAGCACCGCCGCGAGCCAGGTCCCCTTGTTGCGGACGATCGTATAGGCCAGCGCCAGCCCGAGCAGCATGGTCGTGAGCGCCACCGTCAAGCCGAGCTTGAGCGTGTTCCACAAGGCCTCGACGATCATCGGGTTGCGGAACAGGCCGGCCTGACCTTGGGCGAGCGCGCCGCCGCCCTCCCCGATCCAGAAATGCAGCGTCCAGTTCGAGAACAGCGCCCCGCCCTGCGGCGCGAGGCTCGACGCCGCCAGCACCAGAACCGGCAGGACCGAGGTCGCGAGCCCGATCACGAGGGCGACGGCGAAGAGCGGCCAGCGCCAGGCTCCGAGCGGAAAGCGCTTGATCCGCCCGCCCTTGCCGGTGACGGTGGTGAAGGCCTTGCGGCCGGCGACGAGCCGATCGCTGAAGAACAGCAGCGCGGCCGAAACGGCAATCAAAAGCAGCGCCAGCACGAAGCCGCGCTCGGTCTCGCCGGTCTCGATCATGCCGAACAGCCGGGTGGAGAGCGTCTGCATCCTGACCGGCAGGCCGAGCAGGGCCGGCGCGGCGAAATTCGCTACCGCACCGGCGAATGTCAGCGAGGCCGCGGCGATCAGGGCCGGCGTCACCACCGGCAGGACGATGCCGAAGAAGATGCGCCCCCGTCTTGCCCCGGCGACCTGCCCGGCCTCGATCAGGTCGGCACCGACCGAGCTGAGCGCGGCGGCGATGATCGTGTAGGCGAGCGAGAAATAATGCGCGATCAGGACGATCATGGTCGGCGCCAGCCCCCAGGCCAGCCAGTCCGGCACGTCGAAGCCGTTCGCCTGGAAGAAGCCGGGCGAGCCGCCGAGCCGCTCGTTGCGGAAAAGGGTGCCCCAGGCCAGCGCACCGGCGAAGCTCGGGATCATGAACGGCAGGGTCGAGAGCGTCGCGACGAGGCCGCGTCCCGGCAGGTCGGTCAACGTCACCAGCCAGGCGAGGAACCCGCCGACCAGCAGGCAGCCGGCCGCCACGCCGAGGCCGAGCAGCATCGTCGTCAGCAGCGGGCGCCACCAGAGATTGGCCGAGAGCGGGCTGGCAAGGACGGTCGTCCAGGCCTGGAGCCCGTCCGGCGTGAGCGTCGCCAGCAGGATCTTGACCAGCGGCGCCGCGACCAGAAGCGCGATCACCACGGAGAGGACGAGCGGCAGGACACGGTTGGCGCGCAGCAGCGGCGCGCGCCCGGACAGAAGCGCGAGTGAGGTCATGGCAGCGTTTCCCGGAGCGAGGCCGGCCTCTCCTGCGAGAGGGCCGGCTCGCGGCGTCGGCGTTACTGGAGCGAGATGATGAGGTCGTTGATGCGCTTCCGCGCCGCGGCCGTCCGCGCCGGGTCGATGCGCCAGGCCTTCAGCTTGTCGAGCGGAACGGAATCCGGATCGTCCGCGATCGTCTTGCGCGTGGCATAGTCACCGGGAACGTTGAACGGCTCGAAGGCGGGGCCGCCGGTCGGCGAATTGTCGCCGAACATGAAGTCGATCAGCAGGCGGGCGGCGGCCGGGTGCGGCGCCTTGCTCGCGATCGTCAGCACGGCCGGAAACAGGATGCCGTTGGCCGGCTCGACATTGTTCGCCACCTGCAGCGCCCAGCCTTCCTTCTTGTTGTCGCGCCTGTCGGAATAGGTGCTGAAGCCGACGGGCGGGTTCTTGCTGGTCTTGTCGCCCACCGCCTTGTTCACGAGGTCGCTGTTGGCGACCAGGATCAGGTCGTTCTTGAACAGGGCGCGGATGAACTGCTCGCCGGCCCCCTTCAAATCCTTGTCGACGGCGATGTCCTTGCCGAACTGGGCCTTGTAAGCCGCCGCCATCTCGTCCGGGTGCAGGGCGATCTCGGTCATCAGATCGAGCAATTCGCCGCGCTGCGCCGGATCGACCATCAGCACCTTGCCGCGCCATTGCGGGGTCGTGAGCTGCCAGAGATTGGTGACCGGCGAGCCGTTGGGATGCGCGGCCTCGTTATACATCAGGACCTTGGTCGAGAGCCGGTGCACGAGCAGCGGCGCCTTGTGCGCGGCATCGATCTCGCCCGCGACTCGCGGCGGCACGTAAGTCTGGATCCGGCCTGCCTTGAGCAGCTTGTCGTAGACCACCGGCGTGTCCGCCAGATACAGCACGTCCACGGCACTCACGCCCGCTTGCTGCTCGGCCTCCAGCCGCGCGATCTGCTTGACCGAGCTCATGTCGAGGCCGATCAGGTCGATGCCCGGATAGGCGCTTTCGAACGCCTTCTCGATGCGGGCGATCCGGCTCGACAGCGAGAAGATCGTCACGCTGCCTTCCTTGACCGCCTGGGCGACGAGCTGCTCGTGCGTCATCGTGTCGAGATTCTGCGCGACCGCGCCGCTTGCCGCCAGCAGCATCACCGGCAAGAGCAGAGACCGCGCCAGTTTCGATAGGATCTGCATCCGTCCCTCCCGTTTATAGTTATGTCATTCGAATTCTGAGAACAGGTCTGCGAGCTTCTCGAGCCGGCCCATGATCGGATCCTGATGTCGTCCTGCGACCGTCATCAGGATGGCGTTGACGATCGCGAAGGGGATGGTGGGCGTCTGGAACTCGCTGCCGGAACGCCCGCGCGGCGCCGCCAGCAGGAGCTGCGCCTCCGGCTTCATCATCGGCCCGGCGAGGTCCGAGATCAGGAGCGTCGCGGCGCCCACCTGCGCGGCATGCCGCATCAGCGGCTCGTAGCTTGCGGGCTGCTTGCGGAAGGCCAGCGTCAGGACGACATCGTCGGCCTTGAGACTGACCACCCGCTCCGCAATGTCGCGTCCGCGCCCGGACAGGGCGATCGCCGTCATGCCGAACCGGTCGAGGCGCCGCTGCAGGAAGCTCGCGACGGAGCGCGCATGGCCCTGAGCGAAGATGAAGACGCGCCCGGCCGCGAAGATCATGTCCGCCGCCTGGTCGATATCGGCCTGCGAGATGCAATGGCTGAGCTCGTTGAGCGCAGCGATCTCGGCGCCGATCAGATCGGCGAGGAAGTTCCCGCCCTCGACCTTGGCGACCGAGCGGCGCATGCGGTTGGCCGCATCCTGCCCTTCGAGAACCTCGCGCTGGAGCTGGTTGCGCAGTTCCGGATAGCCCTTGTAGCCGAGCTTCTGCGCCAGCCGCGTCGCCGTCGCCTCATGGACCTGCGCCCGTTCGGCCAGCTGGATTCCGTTGAGATAGGCGGCTTCGGCCCGGTTCTCGAGCAAGGTCGTGACGAGCCGGCGATCAGCATCGGTCAATTTGTCAGAATGCGACTTGATCCGCTCGAGGATGCTCATGGCTTTCCTGCAAAATTGTTTGCATCAGAAAGCTAGATCACAAAATCCCCTGCCGTCAATGACAATTGTAGAGATAGAAGCGACTGCAAAAGAAATTGCAGCCCCCACAAGCGCATTCGGCTGGCCGTCCGTGCCGATGACGAACGCCAACCGTTTGGAAGAGTAGGGTAAGCCGGGCCCGTCATCCCCGCAGACTGGCGAGCCGCCCGATCCCGGCGGCCCTGACCGGGCCCTCAGCGGGAACATCGAACAGGGTATCGCGCAGCAATCGCCAGCTATCTTCGTCCGGTGCGCAGAGGATACCGCCGCTATGCGTCGTCGCATTGTAGGGCGAGCCATCGAAACGCGCCGCAAACCCGCCGGCTTCGCGATGGATCAGCCAGCCCGCGGCATGGTCCCACGGCATGATCTTGCCCTGCAGCAGGAAATGATAATGCCCGCCCGCGATCATCCGGTATTCGTGCGCGCCGCAGCGATAGCTCGGCGCCGCCCGTACCTTGGCGAGATTGGTCAGCAGGGTGGTCTTGACCGGCTCGACCAGCTGGTTCCAGGCGACGCAGCCGACCATGTCGTGCAAGGGCGCGGCTTGCGCCACGCGAAGATCGTTTCGCCGGCCATCGACCGTCTCGATCCAGGCGCCCTCCCCCCGCAAGCCGATGGCGACGTCGTTACCGATCGGATCGAGAATGAACCCGGCGATCACCTCGCCCCGATGAGCGACTCCGATGATGACGCCGAAGAGCGGCAACCCGGCCGAGAAATTCTTGGTTCCGTCGATCGGGTCGACGATGAACGCCAACTCGGCCTCCGCCAGACGGTCGAGCAGTGCCGGATTGGCGGCAGTGGCTTCCTCTCCGACCACCGTCGCGCCGGGAAAGCGCGCGCGCAGCATGGCCGTGATCGCGGTTTCGGCCGCCTCGTCGGCATCCGTCACGATGTCATGGATCGATGTCTTGAACCGGATGGCGCCCGGCGACAGGTTGCGCCAGCTCGGCAGGATTTCGGTCCGTGCCACGTCGCGCATGATCTCGACGACGGAAAGGGCGTCGCCGCTGGAGAATTTCATCGGAATTGTCCCATTCTTGAACGACCGCTGCCCATCGAATGATTAGCCTCCGGCCACTTGCCTGAGGTCCCGCGGCGCTGCCGGCCCGGACCTGCGACACAACCGCTGCTCCCGGTCGAAGACCAGGATGTGCTCCGGATTGAAGGCGATATGGACTTCGCCCTGTCCGAGATCCTGGGCGAATTTCGGGATCAGGGCGGTGATGGGATGTCCCATGATGGTCAGCGAGACGATCGTCTGCGACCCCGTCGGCTGCACGATATCGACGACGGCCGGGACCGAGCCGGGAACGGCCTTCGCGTGAATCTCGACATGCTCGGGCCTGATGGCGAAAGTCACCTCGCCTTCGATATCGTGGCCTTCGCCGAGCGGCACGCTGAAATCTGCGAACACGGCCCGCGGACCCTGCCCATCATCGGCAATGCGGCCGGCGAGGATGTTGATCTTCGGGTCGCCGATGAACTCGGCGACGAAGAGGTTGGCCGGCTCGTGATAGAGTTCGTGCGGCCTGCCCTGCTGGGCGATCACGCCGTCCTTCATGACGACGATCACGTCCGACATCGTCAGCGCCTCGACCTGGTCATGCGTGACGTAGATCGTCGTGGCCCCGAGATCGGCGTGCAGCCGCTTCAGCTCCTTGCGCATTTCAGTGCGCAGCTTGGCATCGAGGTTAGACAGCGGCTCGTCCATCAGGAGGATCGCATTGCGGGCCGCGATCAGTCTCGCGACCGCGACGCGCTGCTGCTGCCCGCCTGAAAGCTCGGAAGGATAGCGATCCTCCAGGCCCTTCAGCTGCACCTTGGCGAGGGCGTCCTCGAGCCTGTTTCGCACCTCAGCCGCCGGCATGCGGGCCTCGGTCAGCGCGAGCGTGATGTTGCGGGCAACCTTCATGTGCGGCCACAGGGCGTAGCTCTGGAAGATGAAGCCAAGGCCACGCTTTTCCGGCGGGACGAAGACGCCCTCGGCGCTCGAATAGACACGCCGCCCGCCCAGCGAAAGCGTGCCGGTCGAAGCCTGTTCCAGCCCGGCGATGATGCGCAGGGTCGTCGTCTTGCCGCAGCCCGAAGGCCCCAGCAATGTCACGAAGCTGCCTTTCGCGACATCGAGGTCGAGGCCCGGGATGGCCAGGTGCTTTCCGTAGGTCTTGGTGACGGACCTCAGTTGAATCTCGGTCATCGAGACCTCCCAGAATGAGCCGGGCCCATCTCAGTTCGCGCGCGAAAGCCAGAAGTCGTTCAGCTTGGCGATGTTGTCGCGCACGAACTCCGGCGAGGCCTGCCATTTGGCCGCCGCCGGCCAGCGCTCGCCGTTCGGCGGCATCGGCATGTCGTTGCGCGGCGAGAACGAACCGATCCGGAAGAACGGCGCCATGCCCTGCAGCAGCTTGCCCGTCTCGCCCGTGCGGAACGGCGGCGTCAGCTTCGAGTCCTTGTTGAGATCCTTCGATCCCATCATGAAGGCGATGAACAGCTTGGCCGCGTTCGGGTGCGGGGCCTGCCCGCCGATGGCGATGAAGTTCGGGTAGGTGACGATGCCCGACGGCACGAGATCATAGGCGGCGACATTGACATAGCCGTCCGTCTCGTTGCGCGGCAGATAGGCCATCGGCGCCAGCGTGATCGGCGGGTTCTTCTGGCCGGCCTTGCCCGAGGCCTCGGCGAGCTTGCCGCTATTCGCCTGGATCACGACGTCGTTGGCGAGGATGCGATGCAGAAACTCGTATCCGGCATTCTCGACGCCCTTGGAGAGTTCGAGCTTCTTGCCGGCATAGGCCTCGTAGGCCTTGCTCAGCTCGTCGGAGCGCTCGATGAAGGCGGCCAGGGCCGTCGCCGTCGTCGCCGACCCGACCGGCGCCTTCATGATGAAGCGCCGCTTCCATTTGGGCTCGGTGAGCTCCCAGATGTTCTTGATCGGCGGCTCCGCGTTGGCAGCGCCATTATAGGTGATCGCGAAGGCCTCGATGTTCTGCGTGAGCAAAGGCTCGCGATGCTTTTCATCGATCCGGTCCTTCAGATAGCCGGGAACGTAGTTGACGATGTTCCGGTCCGGCAGCAGCTCGTAGACCATCTGCTGCGTGCCGCCTGAATAGACGACGTCGACGGCATGGATGCCGGCCTGATGCTCGCTGAGCACCTTTTCGATGGTTTTCTCGGAGCCGAGCGGGAACACCTGCACCTTGATCTCGGGATAGGCCTTGGCGAAGTCCTCGCCCGCGGCCGTCATCGTCGTCGCGGACGAATAGACCGTCAGCGCACCCTCCTTCTTCGCCGCCGCGATGATCTCGTCCCAGTTATCCTCGCCCTGATGGACGCCAAGCTTGGCCGCCTTCAGCCAGGCCTCGAATTTCGACGAGTTTTGCGCCCACGCCCCGGTGGCCGCGGCGGATGCCATGCCGATCCCCAGCAGCAATGTCAGGTGCTTTGCTTTCAAACGCATGCCGGTTCTCCCCTTTTTCGGCGTTGAGTATCTGTTTTCGCGCGGGCTCAGATCACGTCGATCCTGGCCCTGCGCGCGATCGCACGGGCGATGAAGTTGATCGCGATGACGAGCACGACCAGCAATGTCGATGCGACACCGACCAGCTGGTCCAAGCCGCCGATCTGGTAGTTGTAGATCGCGCCGGCGAGCACGTTGGTCGAGGGCGTGACCAGAAGGATGATCAGCGACAGCTCGCGCATGACGCTGACGAAGGCCAGCAGCATGCCGGAGAACAGCCCACTGGCCATGACCGGGATGACGATATGCGCCATCCGCTTGCTCCAGCCGATGCCCTGCACCTGCGCCGCCTCCTCCAGAGAGCGGTCGAGCTGGAGCAGGGTCGAGATGCTGGTGCGCGTGATGATCGGCAGCATCTTCACCGTGCAGATCAGCACCAGCAGGGCAAAGGTGCCGTACAGCGCCGGCAGCGGGCCGATCGGCCGGGCGAACAGGCCGATATAGATCGCGCCGAAGGCCATGGCCGGAAAGATGTAGGGCATGAAGGCTATCGTCTCGAGCGCCCGCGAGCCGAAGGTGCCCCGTGTGCGGACCACGACATAGCTGATCAGCGCGCCGAAGAATCCCGCGCCGAGCGCCGCCATGAACGACAATCGCAGGCTGTTCCAGGTCGATACCAGGATATCGGCATTATCGACGAGCGATGGCTGGTTGATGGCCATGCCCTCGGAATTGCCGCCGATCCAGTAGTAGAGCGTGAGGTTCGTCAGGTCGTAACTGCCGGCCTGCTTGATCAGCGATTGCAGCACGAGCAGGCCGAGCGGGAACACGACCGCGGCCAGGAGCAGGAGCCCGATCAGGATCAGGGCCGGCCACCGCCACGCGCCGAGCGGCGTGGTCCGCGTCCGGAAGCCCTTGCCCGTCAGGGTGACGAAGCTCTCGCGGACGCCGATCAGCCGCTGGTTGATGTAGATGAACAGGCCGGCGAGGAGCACGAGGACGAGGGCGAGCAGGAAGCCGTCGCCGATATTGCGCATCCCGATCGCGGCGTAGATCTGCGTGGGCAGGACATAGAAGCGCACCGGCATTCCGAGAACCGCCGGCGTGCCGAACGATCCCACCACGCGAATGAAGGTCATGACCACAGCCGAGCCGATCGCCGGCAGGAGCAGCGGCATCGTGATCATCATCAGCTGCTTGCGCCGGGACAGGCCGGCCATCGCGCCGGCTTCCTCCAGCTGGCTGTCGACATTGGCGATCGACGTCGAAACCGTGAGATAGGCATAGACATAGTAGTGCAGCGACAGGCAGATCACGATCGGGACGGCGCCATAGGACAACCAGTCCGGCGGCTGGACGCCCGTCAGGTAGGCGAACACGCCCGGCGAGCCGCCGATGCGCTCGTTCTTGAAGAAGATCAGCCAGCCCAGTGCCATCACCCAGGACGGGAGCATGTAGGGGATCATCACGATGCTGTGCAGGACACCGCGGAACGGGATATCGGTCCGTACCACCAGCCACGCCATCGTGCCGCCGAGCGCCAGGCAGACGACCGTCGCCGCGAACGCCGTGATCAGCGAGTTCAGGAACGGCTTGAAGAACAGGGCCATGGACAGCGGGCTGTTGAACACGCGCTCATAGTGGAAGAACGTGAAGTCGCCGACCTTCGCGCCGCGCAGATAGGTCCGGTCATAGGGTTGGACGACCAGCGTCTCCCGGATCAACTCGACAAGCGGCACGACGATCAAGGCAACCAGCGCCAGCGTCAGCGCAAAGCCGAGCCATCTCTCCACGGAAACCTTGGAAAGCCAGAAGCGTAGAGCGGTCGCCGCCGACATCGTCCGGCCCGCGTCGCCCTGCGCCGTGACATGGCGATCGAGCATGCTCCCCCCGTCCCTACATAACCGCGACCGATTGTTCCCCCGGTCGTCAAGCCAAGCGACAATGTACGCGGTTGCAATTGCTGTCAATCATATCGGCAAATCATCCCACAGGGGCGCCGAATTTTCACAAAACAAGCGGAAAAATGCCGCCGCCGCGTCATTATCCGGCCAACTCAAGGGAAAACTATCAGCGCGCGCGCATTTGCAGATGTACGCGGTTGCAAAGAACCGGGACGCGTTTGCCCGCAAGAATAGGTAATCAGCCCGGAGTTTGCCCTGCCCTGACAGTGCTGCGCTCGACCAGTTCGACCGGTACGAAACAATGCAGCGGCGCGCCGCCGGCATCGTCGCGCTCGATGGCCTCGATAATCGCCTCGGTCACGGCGTTCCGCTTGCGCCGGATCGTCGTCAATCGATAGGCATGCCAATCGGCCTGGGGAATGTCGTCGAAGCCGATCACGCTGAACTCTTCGGGAACGCGCCTTGAAAGCGCCCGGGCGGCATCGAGCATGCCGATGGCCAGCAGGTCGGTCACGCAGAACACGCCGTCGATGCCGCCATTCTCGAGCAGCTCGAAGCCGGCGCGCTTGCCGGCATCATAGCTGGGCTCGTCCATGGCCCAGGGAATCGTCTTGATCCCGGCCTTCTGCATATGGGCGATGAACTCTGTGCGGCGACGGAACTGGCTCGACGTGTTGCGCGCGCTGACGACGGCCACCTGGGTGCAACCCGCCGCGATCAATCGTCTCGCAGCAAGCCTTGCGCCTTGAGCGTCGTCGCTCGCGACATTGTCGAGATCGTCATGATGGCTGCGATCGACCAGCACCATCCGGACATTGTTGCTCATGCATTCTTCGATGATCGCTTCAGGCGGCGTCCCCGACATGACCACGACAGCACGAACACGGAATTCAAGGATGAGTTCAAGGAGCTGCGAAATATCACCGGGAATGGCGGAAGCGTTGAGCAACAAGCTCTGCAGGCCGCGCCGCAGAAGCGCGCCGCTGAGCTGGTCCAGCTGGTTGGCCATGTGAGGGCTGCCCATATTGGCAACCACGATGCCGACCATGTTGGAGCTGCCACCGCTCAGCGTCTGCGCCAGCCGATTGACCCTGTATCCAAGCGCCTCCGCGGCGCGGATGACGCGCTGGCGTGTCTCGTTCGAGACGCTGGCGCCCTGAGTAAAGCTGCGCGAGACAGCCGCACGCGACACCCCCGCCAGATCGGCCACCTCCTGAGCGGTGACGAAGGTCTGGGGCGATTCCCTGCGACCACCAGCACCTGGCGGCTTCCTTTTCATCGGGGCATCCACGGAGCGATCGTAAGTCACCCTTTGGGATCGCGAGCGCCGAATTGTCAATTGGTGACGGCCCGGCCGCGCCCCGTGGCTGGACTACCAGGCGAATGTAGGCAGACAGTAACGTGGCATGTCGGGATTGCGGGCGAACAAAGCCTCGCAGCTGCGCCGAAACGCCTGATGGCCTTCGCTCCAGTTCAGTTCGTCGCGGTGGATGCCATTGGCGATGAACAGGCTGTCGACCCCGGCGCGCGCCGCGCCGGCGACATCATGTTCGAGCGAATCCCCGATGGCCAGCAGGCGGCCGGGAGGCAACCCCAATCGCGCCAGGCAGGTCCGGTAGATGCGCGGCTCCGGCTTGCCGTGATAGTGCACGGTTCCGCCCATCGCCTCATAGGCGAGAGCGACCGCGCCCGGCGCCTCCAGCAGGCGCTCGCCCGGATGCACGCGGTGGCGGTCCGGGTTGCCGCAGATCATCGGCAGGCCCTGCCTCAACGCCCGTTCGAGCACAGGCCGCCAGCTCGCAACCGACTGCCGCTCCGCATCCATGCTGAGCATGAACAGGAAATCCGCCTCTTCGGGCGTTTCGACGAGCGTAAGGCCGAGCCCACCGGCGAGATGCTGTTCGCCCGGCCGTGTCAGCGGCAGGCAGCGCGAGCCGAGCGCGCGATAGGCGGGCTCGTCGCGCTGTAGCAGCGCCTCGCGTGCGTCGTCGCCGGCTGAGATCACGACATCGTAGAGTTCGCGACGGAAGCCCATGCTGGCGAGGATGGCGTCATTCTCGCAGCCCCCGCGCCCCGAATTCGAGAGAATAACGACCGGCTTGCCGGCAGAGCGCAGCGCTTCGAGACAGGCCACCGCTCCCTCATGGGCGATGGCTCCGTCATGCAGCACGCCCCATTGGTCGAGCAGGAAGCCGTCATAGCGCCCGGCCAGCTCCGCCACGCCCGCCGGAAAGAGCGCCTGCCGTGGCTCAGACAATGCGGGAGCGGACATAGGCCGAAAGCGCCTCGCTGATGATGACGATGCCGAGGATGGCGATCAGGATCACGATCGCCTGCGACCAGGCGAACTGGTTGATCGAGGCGTAGAGCAGGAGCCCGATGCCACCGGCGCCGACGAAGCCGAGCACGCTCGACTCCCGCACATTGATGTCCCAGCGATAGATCGAGGTGCCGATCAGCACGGGCAGGATCTGCGGCAGGATCGCGACACCATAGACCTGCAAGGTGCTGGCGCCGGTCGATTCCACCGCCTCGATCTGGCCGGCATCGACCTCCTCGATCGCCTCGGCGACGAGCTTGGCGATGAAGCCGACCGAGCGCGCCGCGACCGCGCAGATGCCGGCGACCGGCCCCGGCCCGAAGATCGCGACGAAGAGGAGCCCCCAGATCACCGTGTTGATCGAGCGCGACAGCACCAGCATGGCCCGCCCGACCAGCCAGGTCGCCTGGTTGTAGGTGGTGTTCCGCGCCGCGAGGAAGGCGACCGGCAGGGCGAAGACGATGGCGATCATCGTGCCGAGCGTCGCGATATGCAGCGTCTCGATCAGCGGCTGGACGATGCGCGGCAGATAGGACCAGCGTGGCGGCCACATCCGCGAGATCAGGTCGGCCGCCTGCTCGTGCGCATCGGCGAAGAAGGCCCATTCGATGTCGAGCGCCGAGACCGACCAGGCGGCGGCAACCGCGATGCCGCCGAGCCAGATCCACTGCACGATGCGTTCGCGCAGCGAATAGCGTTCCCATTGATCGGGATAGCGGCGCATCGGCGCGCGGTCCTGCGGGAGTTGATGCGCGGTCATCTCAGCCTCCGCCGGGCCCAGTCGCTGAACCACTCGCCGAAGGCGACCATCGCCGCGATCGTCAGCAGGATCGCGCTGGCGAAGTCGAAATCATAGCGGGAGAACGAGGCCGAGAGCGTCTGGCCGATACCGCCTGCACCGACGATGCCGATCACGGTCGAGTGCCGGAGATTGGAATCGAGCCGGTAGATCAGCACGCCGAGCGTCTTGACGAGAACCTGCGGCACGACCGCGTAGAAGAAGGTCTGGCCGAAGCTCGCGCCGGTCGCGCGGATCGCCTCGACCGGGCCGGGCTTCATGTTCTCGATATCCTCGGCCAGCATCTTGCCGAGGAAGATCGCCGAGGAGAAGGCGAGCGTCAGCAACCCGGCGACCGGGCCGAAGCCGAACAGCTTCACGAAGAAGATCGCGATGATGACCTCGTGGAAAGTCCGGCCAGTGACGATGAAGCCGCGCGCCAGCAGATAGAGCGGGCGCGGCGAGAGATTGGCCGCGGCCGCGATGCCGATCGGGATCGACAGCACCGCGCCGATGATCGTCGCCGCGATGGCGATCTGCACGCTCTCGACCATGCCGGTGAGCAGAAGCTCCCAGCGGCCGAAATCCGGCGGGACCATCCGCGACAGGATCGTCCAGGCGCGCGGCAGGCCGGCGAGCATGCGGGCCGTGTCGACATTGAGTGTCGAGAGCGACCAGACCAGATAGGCGCAAACCAGCGCCCAGAAGGCGAGCCGTCTGCCGGGGCTGCCGAAGATGCTCGGCGCCCGCCAGCGGCTGGGATAGGAGGCCGCCATGGTCATGACAGCGCGCCGACAGGAGCCATCGTTGCGGTTGGAGCGGGCGCCTCGTCGTCCTCGTCCTGCGGGGTCGACCAGTCCTCCTCGCCATAGATCCGGGTCAGCGCCGCATCGGTCAGGGCGGAGGCCTCCGCGTCGAAGACGATCAGCCCGTCCTTCATGCCGATGATGCGGTCGGCATGGGCGCGGGCGAGCGCGACGTCGTGGATATTGATGATCGCCGGAGTCTGGCGTTCGGCCACAAGCTCGCGCACCAGGCGCATGATCTGGCGCGAGGTCTTGGGGTCGAGGCTGGCGGTCGGCTCGTCGAGCAGCAGCAGGTCCGGCCGCTGCATCAGGGCGCGCGCGATGCCGACGCGCTGGCGCTGGCCGCCAGAGAGCGCATCCGCCCGCTGGTTGTGGTAGCCGTCGAGCCCGACACGGTCGAGCAGCGCGAAGGCGGCCTGGATATCCTCGGGTGGGAAGCGATAGCGCAGCGAGGCGAAGAGGCCGGTATAGCCGAGCCGCCCCGAGAGCACGTTCTGCATGACGCTGAGCCGCTCGACCAGGTTGTATTCCTGGAAGATCATGCCGATCCGGCGCCGTGCCGCGCGCAGGCCCTTGCGGTCGAGCGCGACGATGTCCTCGCCGTTGAGCCTGACGCTGCCGGCAGTCGGCTCTACCAGCCGGTTGATGCAGCGGATGAAGGTGCTCTTGCCGGCGCCCGACGAGCCGATCACCGCGACCAGCTGCGGCCGGTCGATCACGACATCGACACCGCCGAGCGCCTTCTTGCCGGTCGGATAGACCTTGGCCAGCCCCGCGACGGCCAGCAGCGGAGCGCCGCCGACTGAGCCTCCCGTAACGCTCGACATCAATCGCCCTTCAGCTTCGAGAGGCCGTCTTGGGTATAGGTGATGCCGCTGTCGCGCTGGATCAGGATGATGTCACCCCAGGCGTCCTTGTAGCTCAGCTCCTTGAAGCCCTTGGTGTCCTTGAACTCCTTGGCGAGCGCCGAATTCAGGAAGTCGAAGCTCAGGAAGGCCTGCTTGATCTTGGCCTGCAGCTCGGGCTTGAGGTCATGGGCGAGGCCGAAGGCCGTGCGCGGGAACGGGCTCGATTCATAGACGATGCGGATGTCGTCACGCTTGAACATCCCGCGATCGGCCATGCGCTCGACCACGCTGGAAGCGACCGGCGCGGCGTCATAATCCTTGTTGACCACACCCATGATCGAGTTGTCGTGCTTGCCGGAATAGAGGACCTCGTAGTCCTTGCCGGGCACGATGCCCTTCTCCTTGAACAGGATGCGCGGCGCGGTATCGCCGGAGTTCGAGGACGGCGCGACATGGGCGACGCGCTTGCCCTTGAGATCGGCGATGGTCTTGATCGGGGAATCCTTCGGCACGATCAGTTGCAGCGTATAGCCGATCGAATCGTCCTTCTTGGCCATCGCGACGATCGGCACGAAGCCGGCGAGATTGACCGCGAAGGGCGTCGGGCCGCTGGCGACGCCGGCGATATGGAGGCGGCCCGAGCGCATCGCCTCGACCTGCGCGGCATAGGATTCCGCGCCGAACCATTTGATCTTCTTGCCGGTCGCTTTGCTGAGATGGGCGAGGAAATCGGCGAAGACGTTCTCGTAGACCGACGGATCCTCCACCGGCGTATAGGAGAAGATCAGCGTGTCCGGGTCCTTCTGCTTCGCGGCATCGGCCGGGGTATCGGCGAGCAGGTCGCGATTGGCGTCGCAATAGCGGGCATCGAGCGTTCCGCGATTGGCGCAATCCTGCGCCTTCGCCGGGCCGGCGAGCCCGATACCGAAAGCAAGCAGGCAAAGGGACGCGATCTTGGCGCGCAGCATGGCAACCTCCCTGGAAGCGGCGCTCTTGATCAGCGCTCGTGTAAGATTTCTTCCATCCTGATCAAAAGCTATCAGGGTGACAAGAGTGGCCGGCTAATAAGATGGGGGTTTGCCTAGGCGACCAGCCAGCGGCAGCCGCAATCGAGCCAGGCCTTGCGCAGCCGCTCGGTCGGTTCGGCATCGACGACGACGAGAGCGACCTTGCCGGGATCGGCGATCCGCGCGGTGCCGACCTGATTGAACTTGCTGTGGTCGGCGAGAACGACGGTCTGGCGGGAGCGCGCCATCGCCGCCTGACGAACCGCGATCTTCTCGAGGTCAAAATCCATCGGCGCACCATCGTCGTCGAAGCCGCCGATGCCGAGGATCGTATAATCGAAGCGGAAGCCGGCGATGGTCGCGATCGCCTGCTGGCCGACGAGGGAGCCGTTGGCGCCGCGTGTCACGCCGCCCGTGACCACGACGTCGAAGACGCCGCCCTGGCAGAAGATTTGTGCGACCGAGACGCTGGCCGTGACGATCCGCAGGCCCGGCTTGCCCAACAAGGCGCGGGCAGCCGCCTCCACGGTGGTGCCGACGTCGAGGAACACCGAGGCACCGGCCGGTATGATGCCGGCCAGCGCCTCCCCGATCCGCTGCTTGCCTTGCGGGGAGACGGTAAGCTTCTGGGCATAGGCAGAGCGGATGCCACCGGAGGCCAGGCCGGCGCCGCCATGGAAGCGCTGCAGGTAATTCTGCTCCTGCAACCGGATGATCTCGCGCCGCACGGTCTGGGCCGACACGTCGAAGCGGGCCGCAAGCGTCTCGATCGTCGTGTATCCGACCTCCTGCACCACGGCGAGAATCTGCTTCTGGCGGGCCGTGAGGTTCCCGGGTGCCGGCATATGAAATCCACCCGCAATGCGATCGGAGCGCGTTTCCTGCCGCTCAGTAAAACAGCGAAAGGCGCATGGCCCAAGTCCCCATGCGTCCGTTCGCAAACGTCCTCATGCGGAATGGCGTGAGCCGGCCAGCGCTGCGGCGCGCCCTCGCCTCAGTCGGACAGTCGCGCCAGCAATCCGGCGAGAAGCCGGGCGCGCCGCACCAGGCTATCCACCTCGATATGCTCTTCCAGCGTATGATAGCCCGCGCCGAGCAGGCCGAGGCCGTCGAGCGAGGGAATGCCGGCCGCGCCGGTGAAATTCGCGTCCGAACCGCCACCTGCCGAGGCATGGCCGAGCTCCCAGCCAAGCTCCGCGGCGATGCCGCGCGCTTGCCGATAGAGCGCCATCGTGCCCTCATTCGGCTCCCAGACCGGACGGGTGACGCCACGCTCGACCGTGAAGCCGGTGCCGTCGGCTTCGCGCTGCGACAAAGCGAGCATGCGCTCGACTCCGCGGTCCAGATCGTCCTGACGCTTCGCCATGCTGAGCGCCTCGGCCCGGCAGGATGTCGGGACGCAATTGACCCATTGCCCGCCCTGGATCACGCCGACCGAGAAGGTGCAGTCCTCATCCGTCATCGCCTCGATGGCGAGGAGCTGCCGCGCCATCATGCTGATGGCGGAGCGCCCATCCTTCAGGCGCGAGCCGGCATGGCTCGGCCGGCCTTCGGCCGAGAGGTTGAAGCGGGCAATGGCATAGCGCCCGGTGACGACGCCGTCGCCCGGCTGGCCCGGCTCCGGCACCAGCACATAGCGGTGGCGGCGCGCCTCCTCCATGATCAATTCGCGCGTGCCGGGGCTGCCGATCTCCTCGTCGGAGGTGTAGAGCACCGTGACCGGCAGCGGCGTCGCGACCCCGGCCTTCGACAAGGCCACGATGGCCTGCAGCCCTGCATAGGCTCCGCCCTTCATGTCGAGGATGCCCGGCCCGTAGCAGCGCGAGCCGTCGCGGCGGAAGGGCAGTTTCGCCAGCGTCCCGACCGGATGCACCGTGTCGAGATGCGACATCACGAGGATGCCGGGCTCGCCCTGGCGCGGATGCGGAAAGGTCGCACGCACGCAGTCGCCGAGCCCCTGGGGACCGGGGATGCGGGTGATCGTGGCGCCGGCCACAGCCGTATCGGCGGCAGCGAGGTCCATCATCCGGTTGACGGCGGCGGGGTCGAAGGTCGGGCTCTCGCACTCGATCCAGGGCCGCAGGCCCGCGAGCATGGCCTCGGTGTCGAGCGGCAGGCGGGCGAGGTCCATCATGTCGCCCCTCACGCCGCCGCGCGGGTTTCGACGAGCCGGGCCAGGAGGCTGGCACCGACCGGCAGGATGCCGTCGTCGAGGACATAGGCCGGGTTGTGCACCGGCACGGTGCCGGCATGGCCGACCCAGGCATAGGCGCCGGGCACGACGCGCAGCATGTCGGCGAAGTCCTCGCTGCCCATCAGCGGCTTGCCGTCGGTCAGCACGCCCTCGGTGCCGACGATCTCGGCGGCGACAGCGACAACGGCGTCGGTCTGGGCCTCGTGATTGACCAGCACGTTGAAAATGTTGCGGATGTCGACCTCGATCGTGACACCGAAGCTCGCCGCCGTGCCGGCCGCGATCTCGCGCATGCGGTCGCGGACCAGCGCCCCGATCTCCGGCGAGAACGTGCGGATCGTGCCGGCGAGCACGGCCTCCTCCGGAATGACGTTATAGGCCGAGCCGGCATGGATCTGCGTGATCGAGAGCACGGCGGCCTCGCGCGGGTCGGCATTGCGGCTGACGATGGTCTGCAGCGCATTGGCAAGGCTCATCGCCACGACGATCGGATCGCGCCCCATATGCGGCATGGCGCCATGGCTGCCCCGGCCGGTGATCTTGATGTCAAAGAAATCGGCGCCCGCCATGGCAGGTCCCGGGAAGATCGAGATCTGGCCGGGATCGAGATCGGGCGAATTGTGTAAGCCGTAGATCTCGTCGCATGGGAAGCGCTCGAACAGCTTCTCGGCGATCATGCTGCGCGCGCCGCCGAGCCCTTCCTCGGCCGGCTGGAAGACAAAGACGGCTGTGCCCTTGAAGCCGCGGTTCTCGGCGAGATAGCGGGCGGCGCCAAGCAGCATGGTGGTGTGCCCGTCATGGCCACAGGCATGCATCTTGCCGGCAACGGTGGAGCGCCAGGGCAGATTGGTGATCTCCTGGATCGGCAGCGCATCCATGTCGGCACGCAGGCCGATGCGTCGGCCCGGCCCGCCAGTGCCGTGCAGGACACCGACCAAGCCGGTCTTGCCGATGCCCCGATGGACCTCGATGCCCCAGGCGGCGAGCTTCTCCGCGACGATGTCGGAGGTCCTGACCTCCTCGAAACCGATCTCGGGATGGGCGTGGAGATCGCGGCGGATGGCAACGAGCTCGTCCGTGAAGGACAGAATCTCAGGCAAGGCGGGCATGGCGGCTCCAGATAGCGGATGGTTCAAGCGAAGGGCTGGCCGAGGGGCGAGGTGCGCAGGCCAGGGCGCAAGCGGCGCCAGGGCAAGGCGGCCGGATCGACCGGCATCGGTCCCGGCGCAGCGCAGACGAGGATGGTCTCCGCGATCGGCTCGAAATCGGCGCGGAAATGCACCGAGCTCTTGTTGACGAGGATGGCCTGCTCGGTCGGCTCGATGCCGACCTGCCGGTACATCGCCTGATCGGCCATCTGCGCCTTGCGCGAGCCGACGACGATGCGGACATCGCCAATGCGCAGGCAGGCGCTCGGGCCCAGATTCATCCGCGAACCGCCATAGAACGGGCCCGGCGCGACGAAGCGCCCGTCCGACAGCTTCTCGACCAGGAACTCGCCGGTGAGCGGCTCGTCTCCCGGAATCCCGGACTTGGCGCCGAGGGCGATCGAAATCCTGGCGCCCTCACCGGCAGCATGGGCGGCTTCGGCAGCAGCCGGATCGACGATGACGCCGATGGCGGCGCGCTCGGCCCCACCGCGCACCAGCGCGCGCGCCATGCCCATCGTGTCGGAATCACCGCCAGCGCCGGGATTGTCCTGCGTATCTGAAATGACGACGGGCTTCGTCGCGGTCTGGGACAGTCGCATCGCTTCCGCCACGCCGTCATCGGGCGAGAAGACCCGCCCCCTGAAGGCGGCCTCGCTCGCCATGACCCGGGCGAGGACGGCATCGGCAGCGCGGTCGGCATCGGCCTGCGTCGCGCCATAGGCGAGCACGGTCGCACCGCAATCGGGAAAATCCGCAGCGGGAAAGCCCGGCAGGAAGGAGAGCGTGGGTACGGCCGGGCCTTCGAGCGCGGCGAGCTCAGCATAGATCGTGCGGCACGGTTCCATAGCCGTCCCCTGCCAGGCAATGGGGATGAGATAGGGAAGTTGGCGGAAGGCCTTGGCCGGGCGGGCCTCCGTCCCGATCAATTGCGCCAGCATCCCGGCCGAGCGGCTGCCGGTCAGGGCCATGTCGATATGCGGATAGGTGCGATAGGCCACCAGCGCATCGGCCATCGCCATCATCAGCGGCGTGACATTGCCGTGCAGGTCGAGGCTGGCGACGAGCGGAACATCCGGTCCGATCGCGGCGCGCACCCGTCGCAGCAACTCGCCTTCGCCGTCATCGTGATGCTCGGTGACCATCGCGCCGTGCAGGTCGAGATAGACGCCGTCCAGCGGCAGCGCTGCGGCGATGCGCTCCACCAGTTCCCCGGCGATGGCCTCGAAAGCCTCGGCCGTGACATGGGCGGAGGGGCTCGCCGCGCACCAGAGCGTCGGCACGAGCTCCCAGTCCCGCCCACGAGCGGCGTCGACGAAGCCGGCAGCGCTGACATTCACGCCCTTCACCGCCGCGAAGATCGCTTCGCCGCGCGCCAGCGGCGGCCAGCCGCCACCCTGCAGGAACGCCTCCATTCCGGCCATGCTGGGCGCGAAGGTGTTGGTTTCGTGAAGAAACCCACCGAATGCGATACGGCGTGGCATTCGTCCTCCCCAAGGCAGCTGGCGCCGAGGTAATCACAGGCGGGAGTGCTCTCCAAGGCGCAAAAGCGCCGACCCGGCCATCGAAAAACGACGAGACCGCGTCACCCGGCCGACGATCCGCGATCTCGAACATAAAGCCATTGGGCCCTGGTGGCGGCGGAAGCAGAGCTGATATCACACCCTCCCACTGATCTGCAGGGCCGGAAGATCGACTGTTGCCATCTCGGGTCCATGGGCACGGCGCCCCGACTTCCAGACGGTCCAAGCTGTAACGACCTGTGCGCCACGATTCCGCGCGAGTTCGACAGGGTGTCCAGGGCTGCTGAACAGCATCTGCACGATCTGACTGGAACTTCCCGCGCTGCGCATCCCGCTATTTCCGGGATGGAGGAGCCCCGACGCTCGGAAGGCAATCCGCATGGTACTGCGCGATCTCGCCGTGATGGCTACGGATTCCGCCTCGCGCTACGCGGCAATCTCGGCGTTCGTCGTGCAGCCCGCGGCCGCCACGCATAGCCCGAACGCCAAAAGCCCAAAGCGCCAGCGATGCGGTTGGCTATGTGGCTTCTGTGTGTGGCTTCTCGACGGAAACGACGCTAAGTCGTTGAAATCGTTGGCGCTCCCTAGGGGACTCGAACCCCTGTTTTCGCCGTGAGAGGGCGACGTCCTAGACCGCTAGACGAAGGGAGCAGCGCTGGCCGAGGGCGCCTATGTAGTCGGACAAATGCAGGCCTGCAACAGCTTTTTGCATGCCAACCGCATAAAGATGCCTGGCTTGCGAAAAAGCCCGAAAAACCCGCTCGGAACGCAACGAAATCCCCGGATGACCATGTTGCCGGATCGCCCTGCGATGGCGCCTTCCGGCCATTTCCCCCGAACACGGCCGAACGATGCGAAACCGTCGCCGTTCAGATAGAGCCACATCGATCACCGGATCGCTATCCGCGGTTGTTCTTCGCCACGCAACGCGCGAAGCTCGCTTTCCGAGCCGGTCTGTGCCGGCCCAGATGGTCGGACGGCAACGGAACCATGCCGGAATGGCGAAGCGACAGCCCCGATGATGAGGCCGCGCCCGAGCGGGCGCCGGCGCCATCCCCGCCGAGCGCCGCTGCGAGTTCCCGTTCCGCGAAAGAGCTTTGGCAGGCCTCCGTCGGACGCGCTCGCCTCTCCGTCCGGTCCAGCCTGCGCGGTTTGATCGGCATCGTCTACCCACCGAGCTGCATCGCCTGCCAGGCGGCGACCGGCGAGGCCCAGGCGCTGTGCCCGGCCTGCTGGCGTGGCATCGGCTTCATCGAGCGCCCCTATTGCGAGCGCCTCGGCACGCCCTTCGCCGTCGATCTCGGCAACGGCCTGCTCTCGCCGGCCGCGATCGCCGATCCGCCGGTCTTCGCCCGGGCACGGGCCGTCTGCCGCTTCGACGGCACCGCCCGCGAGCTCGTCCATCGCCTGAAATACGGCGACCGCGTCGAGCTCTCGCTGACGCTGGGCCGGATGATGACGCAGGCCGGGCGCGAACTCACCTCAGATACGGATCTCGTCCTGCCGGTCCCCTTGCACCGGACTCGGCTCTGGCGCCGGCGTTTCAACCAGGCCGCCGCCCTGGCGCAGGTGGTCGCCCGCGAGACCGGGCTGCCGCTCGCGGCAAAGGCGCTCACCCGTATCCGCCGCACCCGCCAGCAGGTCGGGCTGACGCGCGCCCAGCGCGCAGAGAACCTCCAGGGCGCGTTTCATGTCCCTGTAACGGCGCGCGGGCTGGTCGAAGGCCGGCGCGTCCTGCTCGTCGACGACGTGCTGACCACAGGCGCCACGGTCAATGCCGCCTCGCGCGCCTTGCTGCGGGCGGGCGCGAGTGCCGTCGACGTGCTGACCTTCGCGCGGGTCGTGACGGATGGCCGGGAAGTCACTACATGAGGGGCATCGCAACGAGAGACACGCCTTCATGCCGCCGGTCACGATCTACACCACGTCCTGGTGCCCCTATTGCAAGGCCGCCAAGGCGCTGCTGACGCGCAAGGGCGTGGCCTTCACCGAGATCGATGTCGACGGCAAGCCGGAATTGCGCCAGGCCATGACCGCCCGGGCCGGCGGACGCACCTCGGTTCCCCAGATCTTCATCGGCGAGCAGCATGTCGGCGGCTCCGACGATATCCACGCGCTCGACGCCCGCGGCGAGCTCGACAAGCTTCTCGCCGCCTGACGCACCCGACCGCCCCATTTGCCTTGGTGACACCGCGTCACCATCTATGACGACATGATCCGCTACGCCCTCATCTGCGACGCCGCCCATGAATTCGAAAGCTGGTTCGCCTCCTCGGCAAGCTTCGAGGACCAGGCGAAGCGCGGCTTCGTCACTTGCCCGGTCTGCAACAGCGCCAAGGTCGAGCGCGCGGTGATGTCGCCCAATGTCGCGCGCACCGATCTCGGCCCGAAATCACCTGCCCCGGCCGTGGAGGCGTCCGCCCCCGCCGCAGCGCCCCCGGCTCCCGTCGCGCTGATGAGCGAGAAGGAGCAGGCCTTTCGCGAGATGGTGACGGCCCTGCACCGGCATGTCAGCGAGAATGCCGAGCATGTCGGCCAGCGCTTCGCCGACGAGGCGCTTAAGATCCATCACGGCGAGGCGGAAGAGCGCGCCATCTATGGCGAGGCGACGCCGGACGATGCCCGGATGCTGCATGAGGAAGGCGTCGAGTTCCTCCCCCTGCCCCGCCTGCCGGGCTCCGGGAACTGACGCGCTCTCGGGTCGGCTCTGGTCACAAAGCCGCGCTTACGGCGACTTCGTAGACGCGAACATTACGGTTCCGGCAAGGAACCGGAGGCGGCGCGTACGAAAATTTTCGGCGCGGCGTCAGGGTCTTTTTCGTTTTGGAACAAGGCGCTACCGGCCCGGCTTCTCTGGCCGGGAGACGCGCCAGGGCTCGCGACGCCGCCTCCCCCCTTCCGTCCCGGATTAACTTTCTGTTAAGGAATTCGCGGTTCCTTGCCGGCAATCCCGGTTTGCCGCCCACGGCGATCACGGGTCCGGAACTCAGGAGGTTGCCGCATGAAGCGGACTGCGATCGCTGTGCATGGTCTTCGTTCCGGTGGAAAAATCCGGCATGGCAGCAAGGCGATCCCGCTTCTGATTGTGCTGGCAGCCCCTGTTCTCGGCGCCTGCAGCCTATCCCCGGTCGAGACGGCCGCGACCTCCGCCACTGCCGCTCCCGCCACGAAAGAGCCCGCCAAGGCCCGCAGGCATGCGGTTGCGCTGGCCAAGGCCGATCCGCGCGAGAAGGAGTGCCTTGTCCGCGCGATGTATTTCGAATCGAACCGCTCGAGCGAGTCCGGTCTGCTCGGCGTCGGCACGGTCGTGATGAATCGCGTCGAATCGGCGAAGTATCCCGAAACGATCTGCGGCGTCGTCGGCGCGCCCCGCCAGTTCGCCACAGGCGTGCTCAGCCGCCCGATGACGGACAAGGTCCTGCCCAAGGTCGAGGCCATCGCCGAAGACATCCTCAACGGCCGCCGCAACGAGGCTGTCGGCGCCGCCAAGCATTTCCACATGGCCGGCCTGCGCTTCGGCTACAACAACATGCATTACGTGACGGTGGCAGGCGGCAACGCCTTCTACGTGAGGGGCGAGCGCCCCGAGCGCCGCCGCATCGAGGAGCCGACGATCCAGCTCGCCTCGGCCTCCACCACCGCCGTGCCGCTCACCACCGTGTCTTCGTCGGCAACGACGGCGACCTCCTTCGCCTCGGCACCGCTCGCCTTCGCACCCGAGATGCCCGCGCCGCAGCGGCCGGCGCTCGATACGCCCCTGGTCACGCTGATCAAGAACGCGCCGCTGCCGCCTGGCCGGCCGCTCGATCTCGACCTGCCCAAGGCGCCTTTGCGCGCCTTCGTCGCCCCGCCGAGGGACGATCGCCGCGTGGCGCTGCTGCAGGCCTCCGACATCCGGGGCAGCCTGCCCTCGCGGTAAGCGTGGTACCCATCAAGGCATTGTCGGCCTCGTCCGCCTAACGTCGCACGGGACATCGCCGAAGCTCTGGCGTTATCTTCGCCGCAGTGCAACATTCAGATTGCTCTGCAATACGGGGAGACGCCATGACCGCGACGGAACGAGGCGGCCGGGAAACGGCCCAGCGCGACAAGCCGTGGATCTTCCGCACCTATGCGGGCCATTCCGACGCGGCCGAATCCAACAAGCTCTATCGCGGCAATCTCGCCAAGGGCCAGACAGGCCTCTCCGTCGCCTTCGACCTGCCGACGCAGACCGGCTACGACCCCGACCATGTCCTGGCGCGCGGCGAGGTCGGCAAGGTCGGCGTGCCGATCTCCCATCTCGGCGACATGCGGGCGCTGTTCGACCAGATCCCGCTGGCGCAGATGAACACCTCGATGACGATCAACGCGACGGCGGCCTGGCTGCTCTCGCTCTATATCGCCGTCGCCGACGAGCAGGGCGCCGACCGCAAGCTCTTGCAGGGCACGACCCAGAACGACCTCGTGAAGGAGTATCTCTCGCGCGGCACCTATGTCTTCCCGCCGCGGCCTTCGATGCAGCTGACGACCGACATCGTCGTGTTCACGGCCAGCGAATTGCCGAAATGGAACCCGACCAACGTCTGCTCCTATCACCTGCAGGAGGCCGGCGCCTCGCCGGTGCAGGAGCTCTCCTTCGCGCTGGCGACGGCCATCGCCTTGCTGGATTCGATCCGTGCCCGGCCTGAGGTCTCGGCGGAAGAATTCCCCGGCACCGTCGGTCGCATCTCGTTCTTCGTGAATGCCGGCATGCGCTTCGTCACCGAACTCTGCAAGATGCGGGCTTTCGTCGAGCTCTGGGACGAGATCACGCTTGGCCGCTACGGCATCGCCGATGAGGCGATGCGGCGCTTCCGCTATGGCGTGCAGGTGAATTCGCTGGGGCTGACCGAGCCGCAGCCCGAGAACAACGTCTATCGCATCCTGATCGAGATGCTGGCGGTCACGTTGTCGAAGAAGGCCCGCGCCCGCGCTGTCCAGCTCCCCGCCTGGAACGAAGCGCTCGGCCTGCCCCGCCCCTTCGATCAGCAATGGTCTCTCAGGATGCAGCAGGTTCTCGCCTATGAGACCGACCTGCTCGAATTCGGCGACATCTTCGACGGCTCGACCGTGGTCGATGCCAAGGTGGCGGAGCTCAAGGCCGCAGCGCTCGAGGAACTCGCCAAGATCGACGACATGGGCGGCGCGCTCGCCGCCGTCGAGAGCGGCTACATGAAGATGGCGCTGGTCGAGAACGGCGCACGGCGCATCGAGGCGATCGAGCGCGGCGAGCAGGTCGTCGTCGGCGTCAACAAGTTCACCAACAGCGAGCCCTCCCCGCTCTCGGCCGGCGACGGCAATGTCGTCACCGTGCCGGATTCGGTCGAGACCGAGGCGATCGCCCGGCTCAAGGCCTGGCGCTCGGCCCGCGACACGAAGGCGGCCGAGGCAGCGCTCGCAGAACTCGCCGCCAGCGCCCGCGAGAACCGCAACGTCATGCCGGCCTCGATCGCCTGCGCCAAGGCCGGCGTCACCACCGGCGAATGGGCGCAGACGCTGCGCGAGATCTTCGGCGAGTATCGCGCGCCCACTGGCGTCGACACCAAGAAGCTGGGCGATGCGACCGGTCTCGCCACCGCGAAGGCCGCGGTAGAGAAGGCGACGGAGCGCCTCGGCCGCCCACCGCGCTTCCTCGTCGGCAAGCCCGGCCTCGACGGACACTCGAATGGCGCCGAGCAGATCGCCGTGCGCGCCCGCGATGCCGGAATGAGCGTCAGCTATGGCGGCATCCGCCAGACGCCGGAGGAGATCGTCAGCGAGGCCAGGGAGCAGCAGGCCGACATCATCGGGCTCTCGATCCTCTCCGGCTCGCATCTGCCGCTGGTGCGCGACGTCACGGCGCGGCTGCGGGTCGCAGGGATGGACGTGCCCGTGGTGGTCGGCGGCATCATCCCGCCCGACGACGAGAACGCGCTGCGCAACATGGGCGTGGCGCGGGTCTATACGCCCAAGGATTTCGCGCTGGATGGCATCATCGCCGATGTCGCGGGGCTGGCGGCGAAGCGGTAGCGGGTCATCCCGCACGCGCTGCGGCACCGCGTGACGAGAGGCGTCTTTTTCTGCGCACGGTCCCGTGTCTGCGTCGCAGCACTGCGTGCCGCAACGCGCACGGGATGACGCCCCTCAGACCATCCCCACGCTCTTCAACTGCTGATACGCCTTCAGGATCTCCTGAAGCGTGCCCTCGCGCGAGCGGTCGCCGCCATTGGCGTCCGGGTGGAAGCGCTTCACCAATTCCTTGTAGCGCGCCTTGATCGCCGCGGAATCCGCCGTGTCGTCCAACCCGAGCGTATCCAGCGCCTTGCGCGCCACGATGCCGATGCGCGATTCCGGCTGGGCCGCCTGCTGCTTGTTGCGGGCGCCGAACAGGTTGAAGGCGTCGTGCATGTCGGCGCTGGCCTCACCATTCGCCTTGCGCCCGCGCTGCGACATCCGCGCCGCCTTGGAATTGACGCCGAGCTTCCAGGTCGGCCGATGGCCGATCTCCTCCTGCTTGGCGTAGGCAGCCAGCGCCTCGTCATCCATGCCGGCGAAATAATTGTAGGTCGCGTTATAGGCCTTCACATGGTCCATGCAGAACAGGAAGAACTGGCCTTCGCGGCCACGCCCCTTCGGCGCCCGGAATTCGCCGGCGCGCGCGCAGCCCGGATGGTCGCAACGCGGCGCGTCGCTCTCCAGCGGCGCTTCCGTCTCGGAAGCGCCGATCCTGATGCTGTCGAAAAGGCGTGAGTTGATGTTCATCGTCGACGGGTTATGAGACGCAGGAGCTAGGGCCGGCAAGTGCAATGCAGCACATCGCCGAACCAACGAACAATCATGGCAACGGTGGCGCGATCATGACCTCAATCAGCGAAAGAATCACGCGAAAGCTGACCGAGGCCTTTGCGCCACAGGAGCTGAAGGTGATCGACGAATCGCACCAGCATCAGGGCCATGGCGGCTGGCGCGAAGGCGGCGAGACTCACTTCCGCGTCAATATCGTGTCGGCGGCCTTTTCCGGCAAGTCCCGGCTGGAGCGCCACCGCCTCGTCAACGCCGCGCTGGCGCAGGAGCTGGCAGACCGCGTCCATGCCCTAGCGATCGCGGCGAAGGCTCCGGGAGAGGGCTGAAGCTCGTGCTTAATCCGGCGCGATCAGCTCGACCGAGGGGAAGTAGGTCCTGTAGCGCCGGACATCGCGGGTGAGCAGGCGCAGGCCTTTCGTCTCGGCATGCGCACCGATGAAGAAATCCGGCAGGACACCGGTGCGATTGCCCCCGGCTGCACGATAGCGCCTGAAGACCTTGCCTGCATGGAACAATGCCTGTCGGGGTATTGCGTTCATCTGAAGTCCGGCCTGCCGGATTGCATCATCGACTTCGCCGACGCTGCCGAAGCGGATCGACACCTCCGCATAGACGATATCATTGATAACGAGCGGCGCTTCCGCCGAAAGCTCCTCGATCCGCGCGATCGACCAAGGGCTCCATTCCGGGTCGCCCGTGAAGAGATCGAGCAAGACGTTGCTATCAACGAGGACCACTCAGTCCTCGCCACGCGACATTTCCATGATCTCATCCGTGCTCGGCCCCGGCCCGGCGATGCCACGCAACGCTTCAAGCCGGCTTCGCAGCGTTTCCGCATTCGCCTTCAGCAGCACGACCTTGCCGTCCGGCTCCACCCGGAAATCCACCGCATGGCCCGGCTTGATGCCGAGCCTGTCGCGCACGGCCTTGGGGATCGTGACCTGCCCCTTGCTGGTGACCGTCGTCGCCATCGCAGCCTCCGTATTACTCTCCAGGGAAAAGTAATACCTGCCACACCCAGCAGCAAGGGAGATCGATCGTCAGCGCTTCGGCCGTGCCGGCGACAGCGCGTAAACCGCGACCGAGGCCAGCAGCAGCGCGGCGAAGGCCCAGTGCAGGTTGGCGAAGGTCGTGGCCGCGTCGAGCCCGGCCGCGCGCTGCTCGGCGATGAACCAGCCGGAAACCGACTGCAGCGCCCCCGCCCCCGCGATGAAGAGGAAGTTCACGAAGGTCATGCCGCGCCCGATCAGATGCTCGGGGAAGAACTGCCGCGCATGCGCCATCAGGATCGCATAGGTGAAGCCGGCAGCACCGACGAGCGAGAACAGCGCCACCGCCGTCAGATGCGATTGCTGCCCGCTCAGCGCCAGCGCGGCGAAGCCGAGCGCCGTCAATAGCGTGCCCCAGGTGACGATCGTCTTGGCGCGGCCGGTGCGGCTTTCGAGCCAGCCATAGATGAAGGCGCCGACGATCATCGCGGCCGCCATGATCGAGGCGGCATGGCCGGCCGAGACCGGATCGAAGCCATGGACCTGCGTCATGAACGGCCCGATCCAGAGCCCGCGTGCCGTCGCGACGATGGCATAGCCGGTGATGGTCAAGGGCGCGATCAGCCAGAGTGGCTTGAGCGCCAGAATGCTGGCGAGCCCTTGCAGCAGGCCCTCGTCTGGCTTGGCCGAAGCCGGGCGCGGCGGCGGATCGCGCACCAGCGCCACCGCCAGCACGGTCGCGACGAGGAAGCCGACGGCCATCGCCATCATCGCGCCGCGCCAGCCGAAATGCCCGGCGGCGATGGCGAGCGGCGCGGCGCCCGCGATATTGCCCAGCGAGCCCAGCGCGATGAACAGCGAGGTGAGCAGGCCGAAACGCTCCGGCGCGGCATTGCGCGCGAACAGGAACAGCGAGGACATGAAGACCGGCGAGCAGCCGATGCCGATCAGCGCCATCGCGAAGGCCGCCATGCCCGCGCTGCCGGCCTGCGTGAGCAGGAAGGCGCCGACGGTGCCGATCGCCATCGCGAAGGCCACCGTCCGGCGCGGTCCGAGCCGGTCGAGCGCCCAGCCGACCGGGAATTGCGCTAGCGCGAAGGCCATGAACCAGGCAGCACCGAGCAGGCCGAACGCAGCCGGGCCGATGTTGAGATCGGCCATGACCGGTCCGGCGATCACGCTCAGGAAGGAGCGATAGAAGATCGAGAGGACATAAGCCGGCAGCAGCGCAATGAAGACGATCACGTCGGAAATTCCGCTTCTGCCGGCCGATCGCAGGCTTACTTGATGCGTTCGAGCACGGAGACGTAGTTGGCGACCGCTGCCCCGCCCATGTTGAAGATGCCGCCAAGGCGCGGGCTGTCGAGCTGCATGCCCTCCGGCGCCTCGCCCACCAGCTGCATGGCCGAGAGCACATGCATCGAGACGCCGGTCGCGCCGATCGGGTGGCCCTTGGCCTTGAGGCCGCCGGAGACGTTGACCGGCAGCTTGCCGTCCTTCTGCGTCCAGCCTTCCTTGATGGCGCGGGCGCCGTCGCCTTCCTTGGTCAGGCCCATCGCCTCGTATTCGATCAGCTCGGCAACGGTGAAGCAATCATGCGTCTCGACGAAGGAGAGATCGTCGAGCGTCACGCCGGCATTGGCCAGAGCCTGCTTCCAGGCGAGCGCACCGCCCTCGAATTTCAGGATGTCGCGCTTCGACATCGGCAGGAAATCCTGGACATGGGCCATGCCGCGGAAGCCGACGGCGCGACGCATGCGCAGAGCGGTCTCCTCGTCGGCCAGCACCAGCGCGGCGGCGCCGTCCGAGACCAGCGAGCAGTCGGTGCGCTTCAGCGGACCGGCGACATAGGGGTTCTTCTCGCTCTCCTCGCGGCAGAAGGCGTAGCCGAGATCCTTGCGCATCTGGGCATAGGGGTTCGCGACGCCGTTCTTGTGGTTCTTCGCCGCGATCATCGCGAGCGCGTCGGACTGGTCGCCATGGCGCTGGAAATAAGCTGCCGCGATCTTGCCGAAGACACCGGCGAAGCCACCTTGCACTTCGCTATCCTCGGGGAGATAGGAGGCCTTGAGCAGGTTCTTGCCGATCTCGGGGCCGGGCGTCTTCGTCATCTGCTCGACGCCGACGACGAGCACGACCTTGGCAGCGCCGGCCTTGATCGCGCGGACGCCCTGATGCACCGCGGCCGAACCGGTGGCGCAGGCGTTCTCGACGCGGGTCGTCGGCTTGAAGCGCAGCGCGGGGTCGGCCTGGAGCACGAGCGAGGCCGTGAAATCCTGGGCCGAGAAGCCGGCGTTGTAGTGGCCGAGCACGATCTCGTCGACATCGTCGGCGGTGATGCCGGCATCGACCAGGGCCTCGACCGCGACCCGCACGATCAGGCTTTCGACGGTCTCGGCATCCTGCTTGCCGAACGGTGTGTGGGCCCAGCCGACGATCGCAGCGCTCATGGCGAAATCTCCCTTACTGTGCAGCTACACGTTATCTTGGCAGCCTTGCGCCGCCCGGCAAGCCGGTATCCGCGCATGGTGGCCGTGCGCGGATCGGCTGGCGAAGGCTTCTGCCTCCAGCACTAGCCGGCCGGCCGGGTCACTGCAACGCCAGCGAGAGCAGCAGCCCGACCCCGCCGACGATCATCGCCATGCCCAGCATCTCGCGCCGGCTCGTGCCTTCCGCGAACAATTTGCGCGAGGCGATCTGCGCCAGCGGCACCTCGATGAGCGCCAGCGTGCGGACATTGGCTGCTGTCGTCAGGGAGAAGCCGATAAACCAGAATTGCGAAGCGGCGGCACCGAGGAACCCGGCCGAAAGCGAGCGGCGCCAGCTCTTCAGGCTGAGGATCAGCGCCTGCCGGTCGGCGACCAGCATGTAGATCACCAGCAGCAAGGTCTGGAGCCCGAGGCCGAGCACGAGGATGGTCGAGGCGCGGATCAGGAACGAGCCCTCCGGCAAGGCCTGGATGCCGCCGCGGAAACCGATCGCCGACAATGCGAAGAAGGCTCCCGAGACGATGCCGAATACGGCCGGCCGCAAGCCCGCCCGGGTCAGCTTCTCGCCAGGCTTCCACGACACCACGATCACACCGGCCGTCGCGATCGCGATCGCCAGGAATTTCATCGGCGTCAGCGCGTCGCCGAGCAGCAGGGCGCCGAACAGCGCGACCTGCACCGGCTCGGTCTTGGTATAGGCGGTCGTCACCGCGAACGAGCGTTCGCGCATCGCCGCCAGCATCAGGGCGGTCGCCGCGATCTGCGTCAGCGCCCCCCAGAGCGTGTAGCCGAGCGAGGCCATGCCGATATCGGGCGGCAGGCGCTGTAGGCCGAGGCAGGCGAGTGCGAGGAACAGGATTGCGAAGGGCAGGCCGAACAGGAAGCGTACCTGCGTCGCGCCGACGACGCCGATGATGTCGGTGAGCGAGCGCTGCGCCAGATTGCGCGCGGTCTGCAGGAGCGAGGCGGCGATCGTCGCCGGTATCCAGAGAAGGCCGAAAGCCACGCGACAAGCCTCGGAAAAGCAGGAGAACCCGCCGCTTGTGGACCGGCCGCCGCAGCTAGGCAAATCGCTGCGCAGAGGGTAGGTATGCATTCACGGGCGGACGAATGCGGCGGCCGTCTCGAAATTGCCGCATGCGTCGCGTTGAACCCTGCGCCGTCGTCACCCGCCACAAGACCGCTCCGAGCAAGACAGGTTCAAGACCGCCCGATGATCGCTCCCCGCCTCGCAGCCGCCGCTTTCGTCCTTGGCGCCGTTCTGACCGGACCGGCCTCAGCTGGGACGAGCCTCGTCATCGACGCGTCCAGCGGCTCCGTGCTGTCGAGCGAGAACGGCAGCCAGGCCTGGCGCCCCGCCTCCACGACCAAGATGATGACGCTCTATCTCGCGCTGAAGGCGATCCGGGAAGGACGCCTCGGGCTGGAGACCGCGATCCCGGTCTCGAAGCTCGCCGCGAGCCAGCCCCGTGTGAAGGTCTATGCAAGGCCGGGGTCGGAGATCACGCTCGACAACGCGCTGCGCATCATGATGGTGAAATCGGCCAACGACATCGCCTATGTCGTGGCCGAAGGCGTCGGCGGCGACGTTCCGACCTTCGTCGCCATGATGAATGCGGAGGCCCAGCGCCTCGGCATGCGCGACACCCGTTTCGTCAATCCCAATGGCTGGGACCATCCGGACCAGCAGACCAGCGCCCGCGACCTCGCCGTGCTCGCCATGGCGCTGATGCATGATTTCTCGCAGTACTCCGATTACTGGGGCACCTCGGCCGTACAGCTCGGCAAGCAGGTAATGCACAACACCAACGGGCTGGTCGGGCGCTATTCCGGTATCGGCGGCATGAAGACCGGCTTCACCTGCGCCTCCGGCTTCAACGTCGTCGCCACCGCGAGCCGCGGCGGGCGCACGCTCATCGCCGTCGTGCTGGGCTCGACCTCGGGCACCGACCGCACGGTCAAGGCCGCCCAGCTCCTCGACGAGGGCTTCGCCTCCTGGGGTGGCTCCGGCTACAGCGTCTCCTCGATGCCGCCCAGCGGCGCCCGCGCGCCCAATATCTGCGACGAAGTCCGCAATCGCGGCGGCGGGGTCGCGCTTGCGGACGATGCCGATCTCTCCGGTCCGATCGCGGCCGCCGCAACCGCGACCAGCGGCAATGATTCCGACGGCGGGCGCTTCGCCACGGCCTTCACCACCCAGTCGGCGGCCCCGGTCGCGACCCGCTCGCCACGCGGGCGCGTCGTGCTCGGCCCCCGCGCCGAGGTGGTTCCGATGCAGGTCTCCTTCGGGCGTAGCCCCGGTTCGGCCTCCGCCCCGATCGCGGCCAATGTGACGGCGCAGCCGAGCTCGCGCGTCGCGCGCGGCACCCCGACCATCGAGCCGGAAGCCCCTGTCGCCGCCGGCCTCGTCATGCCGCCGACCCGCCGCACCGCCTCGAGCAATGGCGCGATCCCGCGCGGCGCCAACGCCTTCGCGCCGGCGAATACGCCGGTCCAGCCCTCCAGCGATGCCTTCGAATCCGGCCCGCTGCGCCTGCAGGGCGCCGTGCAGGCTGGCGCGGCCAATGCCGCGAGCCTGCGCCCGGGCGCGGCCGCCGGCATCAAGCCTGCCGCGCGCAATGCCAAGCCCGAAAAGGCGCAGGCGGCAGCCAAGGCCCAGCCGGCGAAGGCCCAGCCCATCAAGACCCCGCCGGCACGCACCCTCCCGGCCAAGCCCAAGCCCGCGGAAGCCGCCGTGAAGCCGTCTGCGGCCAAGCCCGGCACCAAGACCAAGCCCGCCAGCGACGCCTGAGGCCGGATTGGACGCTGGGGGGCCCGAGCGGGATCGCATGAGCGAGCGCCAAGGGCTTGCCCTGGCGCTGGCCTCGGCCGCCGCTTTCGGCACCAATATCGTCAGCGCCCAGATCGCCGGACAGGCGGGCCTGAGCGGCCCGCTGCTCGTCTTCTACCGCGTCCTGCTGATGCTCGTGCTCGTCGGCGGCGCCACCTATCTCTGGCGTGGCTCCCTCGCCCTGCGGCGCGAAGAGCGCCAGCCCGTCCTGCTCTTCGGTCTGGCGACGGCGCTGGTCGGCATCGCCTATCTCTCCTCGGTCGCCTTTGTCCCCGTCTCGGTCGCCGCCGTGGTGTTCTACACCTTCCCGGTCCTGATCGTGCTGGCTGAGCCGGTGCTGACACCGGCCCCCTTCCGCGCCGACAGGCTAGCTGTCGCGCTCGTCGCCTTCCTCGGCATCGCCCTTGTCGTCGGGCCGGACCTGCTCGGGCTCGACCCGCGCGGACTCGCATTGGCGGGGCTGGCGAGTGTCTGCGCCGCCGCCCAGTTCTTCGCCGCCGCCCGCTGCGCGGAGACACCGACCCTGCCCAAGCTGTTCTGGTCACATGTCGTCATCCTGCCCGTCGCCGGGCTGGTGCTGCTGGCGACAGGCGGCTTCCTGCCGCCGCAGACTTTCCTGCTCGCGCCGATCGCCGTCGCCATCACCTATGGCGGCTATATCATCGGCTTCCTGTTCCAGATCCTGGCGCTCGCCCGCATGGCGCCCGGCCCCGCCGGCCTCGCCTTCTGCGCCGAGCCGGTCTTCGCCGTGATCATCGCCGCCTTCGTGCTCGCCGAGCGGCTGGGGCCGCTGCAGTATGCCGGCTGCGCTCTTGTCATCGCCGCCATCGCCACTAATGTAATACTAGAACAAACGAGGCGGAGCACCGTGCCTGCCTAGATCATCCCGCGCCTTTGGGCGCGGAACAGATGATCGATTCCTTTGATGGGACATCGGACTGATCCGATGTCCTAGAGGCCTGCGATCCATGACCGGCGACCCTGCCCACCCCCTTCCCGTTCCGCTGACCCTGCTGACCGGCTTTCTCGGCGCCGGCAAGACCACCTTGCTGAACCGCCTGCTCAAAGACCTGTCACTCGCGGGCACGCTCGTGCTCGTCAACGAGTTCGGCGAGATCGGCCTCGACCACCTGATGATCGAGGGTGTCGAGGAGAACATGATCCTCCTCGAATCCGGCTGCCTCTGCTGCACGATCCGCGACGATCTCATCGTCACGCTGGAGGACCTGCTGCGCGGGCGCGACAACGGCCGCATCGCCCCTTTCTCGCGCCTCGTCATCGAGACCACCGGCCTCGC
Organism: Allobosea sp. FW305-C-101; assembly: GCF_058783685.1. NCBI lineage: Bacteria > Pseudomonadati > Pseudomonadota > Alphaproteobacteria > Hyphomicrobiales > Alloboseaceae > Allobosea > Allobosea sp. FW305-C-101. The sequence goes on from NZ_JBYSYT010000002.1 coordinate 868,381, forward strand.
CGACCCCGCGCCGATCCTCAACGTCCTGATCAACCATCCCTATCTCGCCATGCGCTTCCGGCTCGACGGCGTGGTCACGCTGGTCGATGCCGTCAACGGCATGGCGACGCTCGATGCGCATGAGGAAGCCCGCCGGCAGGTCGTCGCCGCCGACCGTCTGGTCCTGACCAAGGCCGAGCTTGCCACACCGGACGCCGTCGCCGCTTTGCGGGAACGCCTCGACGGCCTCAATCCGGGCATCGCGATTCTGCCGCCCGGCACACCTGCCAACGACCTGATCGGCGCCGGCCTCTACGATCTCGCGAAGCAACCCTACGCCCTGCGCCACTGGCTGGCCGAGGACTCCCTGCCCCGCCACCATCATCATGATCACGACCACCACCACGGCGATCACCACCACCATGGTCACGATCACGCCCATGGACAGGACCCGCATGACGTCAACCGCCACGACGCCTCGATCCGCGCCTTCGTCTTGACCGCCGAACAGCCGGTCGCCCGCACCACGTTCGAGCTGTTCTGGACCCTCCTGCGCTCGATCCACGGCCCGCGCCTGCTGCGGCTCAAGGGGCTGGTTGACATCGCGGGAGAGCCCGGCCGGCCGCTGCTGGTCCACGCCGTCCAGCAGATCCTGCATCCGCCGATCCAGCTCGATTCCTGGCCGGATTCCGACCATCGCTCGCGCCTCGTCCTGATCGTCAAGGACATCGACGAGAACACCGTCCGCAAGCTCTGGTCCGCCTTCCTCGGGCAAGCAACGGCGCAACCGCAAACCGCCTGATTCCCCCGGCCCGTTTCTTGAACCCAACCCTGCAAGCCACGAGGCGCGCCTGCGCGCCTTGTCATTCCGGCACAGCCATGCGCCGGAACGATCCAGGAAGGGTACGGGGCAGATGAGCACGATCAGAGCTCTGGCGGCGACCGAAGGCAGCGCGACAGCGATCCTGCCGAACCTGCCGCCACCCCATCCCGATGCGGCGATCTACAGCGAGTTGAAGGCTCTCGGCGCCTGCGATTCCATCCGCCACGAATGGGCGGACCTTGCGAGCCGCGCTCTCGAAGCCAATCCCTGCCTCGAGCCGGGCTTCGCGCTCGCCGCCGCACAGCATCTCGTCTCCTTCCGCGACGCCGAACTCATGTTGCTCTGGCAGGGAAATCCCGGCTCGGAACGGCGCCGACTCGTCGGACTCGTTCCCTGCCGGACACGCCGCCGCCTCCTCGCGTCCGATACGCTGGAAGGCTTCGCCGATCCGCGCCTGTTGAACGGCACGCCGCTGATCGACAGCACCTTCGCCGCCTCCACGCTCGCAGCCTTCCTCCGCGACTGGCGTGGGCTCAGCAGCGTCTCCGCGGTGTTCTCCCTGTCGGGAATCGACCCGGCAGGCGCCTTCGCGACCACGCTCGCGCGCGTTGCCGACAGGCATGGCGTGGCCGTCGGCTGGCAGCCGCTTGTCGGGCGAGCGCTCGAATTGCCGCCGACCGCCCGGATCGCCACCTCCGACGAAACCCTGCGCGACAAGGGCCGCCTCGTCCTCGCCGAGGCCACGAACCAGGCCGACCGACGCGATGCCGTCGAGATCCTGCTGGCGATCGAGGCCTCCGGCTCGCGCGGCCGGGCCGGCAAGGCGACTTTGCAGGATACCCGCGAGGTCGGCTTCTTGCGCAGCATGAGCCGCGATCTCGGCCGGCAGAAGCTCTGCCGCATCGCCATTCTCGTGCTTGACGAGAGGCCGATCGCCGCCGCACTCACGCTCGGAAAGGGCGTGTCCTGCTGGCTCTATCACGGCGTCGGCGACGAGGCCTATGCGGATCTGGAGCCCTTGCCGATGCTGCTCGCCATGATGCGCAAGGCGCACCCCGCCCGGCAGATCCTCTTGCCCGGCGGCCTGCCGCTTTTCGGCGCCCGTGACGAAGCCTTCGGCACGATCAACCTGACCCGGCGTCCGCAACAACGCGCACGCCGGCCGGCCGACCTGGCCATTCATATGCGCGAGCGCATGGCGCGCGCGCTGTTCAGGCCTCGGCCCGCAGCAGTCGACGGATGATCTTGCCGGTCGTCGTCAGCGGCAGCTCGTCGCGGAAGGCGATCTCGCGCGGATATTCATGGGCGGAGAGCCGCGCCCGCACGAAGCTCTGAAGCTCGGAGACCAGGGCCTTCGAGCCGCCATATCCCGGCTTCAGCACGACGAAGGCCTTGACGATCTCGGTGCGCAGGGGGTCGGGCTTGCCGACCGCCGCCGCCAGCGCCACGGCCGGATGGCGCAGCAGGCAATCCTCGATCTCGCCCGGGCCGATGCGATAGCCCGAGGAGGTGATGACGTCGTCGTCGCGGCCGATGAAGCGGACATAGCCGTCCTCGTCCTCGACGCCCTCGTCGCCGGTCGTCATCCAGTCGCCGACGAACTTGGCCGCCGTCGCTTCCGGATTGCGCCAATATTCCAGGAACATCACCGGATCGGGCCGACGCACCGCGATCTGGCCCTCTTCGCCAGCGGCGCAGACCGTGCCGTCCGGCCGGATGATCGCGACCTCGTGGCCGGGCACCGCCTTGCCGATCGCGCCCGGACGGCTGATGCCGAGCGCCGCGCTCGACGCCAGCACGAGATTGCACTCGGTCTGGCCATAGGCCTCGTTGATGGTCAGCCCAAGCGCCTCGCGCCCCCATTCCAGCGTCTCGGCACCGAGCGCCTCGCCCGCCGCGGCGACGGTACGCAGATTGAGGTTCCAGCGTCCCTGCGGGCTACCGGCGCCGCGCATCATCCGGAGCGCCGTCGGCGGCACGAAGGCGTTGCGGATGCCGAGATCCTGGATCAGCCGATAGGCCTCCTCCGGCTCGAAACGCGTCACCGGCCGCGCCACCACCGCGACGCCGAAATGCAACGCCGGCAAGAGCATGTTGAGCAAGCCACCGGCCCAGGCCCAATCGGCCGGCGTCCAGGCGAGGTCGCCGGGCCGCGGCATGAATTCATGCGGCATCTGCACGCCCGGCAGATGACCCGGCAGGACGCGGTGGCCGTGCAGCGCGCCCTTCGGGTTGCCCGTCGTGCCCGAGGTATAGATCATCAGCGCCGGATCGTCCGGCGTGGTCTCGACCGGCGTGAATTCTGGGTTGCCCTCCGCCAGTAGCGCGTCCCAGCCTTCCACCGCGCCATCGGCGCCGTCGGTGGAAATGCGTAAGGCGAGCTCCGGCAGCGGCTGGGTGATCTGGCCGAGCTTCGCCAGGCCGCCGGCATTGGTGACCACGACCTTGGCCCCGGAATCAGTCAGGCGATAGGCCAATGCATCGACGCCAAACAAGGCCGCCAGCGGCACGGCGATCGCGCCGAGCTTGTAAGCCGCGAGATGCGCCGCCAGCACCGCCCGCCCCTGCGGCAGCAGGATGGCGATGCGGTCTCCGCGGCCGACACCACGCGCCCGCAGGGCGTTCGCCAGGCGATTGGAATGCTCGCGCAGCCAGCTGAAGCTGACCGGGCTCACCTGCCAATCCGTGGAGACCTCGATGATCGCCGGACGATCAGGGGCAATAGCGGCCCAGCGATCGCAGACGTCGACGGCGATGTTGTAGCGATCGGGAATGCGCCAGCGGAAGCCCTCGCGCAACGCGGCGTAATCGGTCAGGTCTGGCAGGATCAAGATACGTGTCCGGTGGAAGGCGCGGCACGATAGGCAGGCCGTTCCCCCCTGTCACCCGCGTCTTGCGTATCATCTCCCAGCGTAACGATGCGCTCAGAACATGCGTTCACTGGCGGGGGGGAGATAGGCATCGGTGAAGGCATCGCCCGCCCGCGCCTTGTCGCGGAACGCACCCGCCAGTGCGAGCTGGCCCAGCGCCTGCGCCCAGCGCTCGCGGTCGATCCCGCCCAGGCCATACGCACGCACATAGGGCGTCAGCACATTCCGTTCGATGACGGCGGCGAGCTTGTCGCGCTCGACCTCGACCTGGGCGCTCTCGTTGCGGCGCAGAACGAATTGCGCCCCGGCGCCCGGATTGACGGCGACATCGCGAATGCCGCGCATCACGGCGCGCACCAGCCCGCGCACGGCGTCCGGCTTGCTCGCAAGGAGCTTGCCGGAGACGATCACCGCGCTGCCATAGAGCACGAGGCCATGCTCGGCCATTTCCATCAGCACGATATCGTCGCCCGGTACGCCCCGCGCCCGCAAGGCGACGGCGGTCGAAGGGCCGAAGGCGAAGAGCGCATCGATCTCGCCCGAGGCCAGCATCGGCTCGCGCACCGGCAGGCCGATGGTCTCGATGCGGATCTTGCTGTCGTCGATCTTGTTGAGGCTCTTGAACAGCGGCCATTGCGCGAAGCTGGCATCGATGCTGGCCGTGCCGAGCTTGCGGCCTTCGAGGCTCGTCGGCGCGGTGGTGATACCCCGGCTCTTGCGGCCGATCACGGCATAGCCCGGCCGGTCATGGACGATCATCACGGCCTTGAGATCGGAGCTCGGATTCTCGTCGCGGAAACGGATCAGCGCGTTGATGTCGCCGAAACCGGCATCCTGCGCTCCCGATGCAAGCCGCTGGAGCATGGCCCGCGCGCCATTGCCAGACTCGATCACGACATCGAGCCCCTCGGTGCCGAAATAGCCCTTATCCTGCGCCGCCAGGAACGGCGCCGTCAGCGCATCGAAACGCCGGTCCAGCGCGAAGCGGACCGCCGTGCTGCCCTGCGCACGCGCCGCACCAACGCCTCCTATACAGGCCGCCACGGCTCCCACCGCCAGCTGACCGAACCCGCGTCGGCACAGCATCGAGGAACGAGAGGGCGAAGCGATCGGCATGTCTGGCCTCCGGGCGCCATGCTGTCTGGGACACGGCATATCCGTGCATCCCGTCTTCCTGACATCATAAAATGTTGAAATGCCGTCAACGTGACGGAAGTTCCGTCGCGATTTCAGATCGGGCCGGTCCTTGCGGTCTCCCTTAGAGAGGCAGGCCCACGCCATTCTCGCAGTGGATCGGCCGCTGTCCTTCCTGCAAACGAATGAGGGGCCGAACGGCCCCTCATCGCAGCACCCCATTTTGCGGATGAAACGCCCTCAGGCGGCGCGGTAGCGCGCCAGCCAATGCGCATAGGGTGCCGGCAGGGTCGCCCAGGCCGGGTTCTCGACGCCGAGCGCCTGCGCCGCCGCATAGGGCCAGTGCGGATCGGCCAGAAGCGGCCGGCCCAGCGTCACCAGATCGACCTTGCCTTCCCGCACCAGCGCATCGGCCTGCTCGGGCTTGCTGATATACCAGCTCGTCGAGGCCGGCAGGCCGGTCTCGCGGCGCACCCGCTCGGCGACCGGGCCCAGGAAGGCCGGACCCCACGGAATCTTCGCCTCGGTGGTCGAGAAGCCGACGCTGACATCGATGAAATCGAGCCCCTCGTCCTTGAGGCGCTTCACCAGCTCGATCGCTTCGGCCAGTGTTTCCTCGTCGCGACCGTCATATTCGATCACGCCGAGCCGGGCGGAGAGCGGCCGGTTCTCCGGCCAGACCTTGCGCACGGCGGCGAGCGTCTCGATCAGGAACCGGCTCCGGTTCTCGAAGCTGCCGCCATAGGAATCCTCGCGCTTGTTGGCATGCGGCGACAGGAAGTTCTGCGCGAGATAGCCATGAGCGAAGTGCAGCTTCAGCCACTGGAGGCCGATATCGCGGGCGCGCTCCGCCGCCGCGACGAAATCGTTCCGCACGCGCTCGATATCGGCCGTGGTCATCGCGCGCGGCACGCGCGGCAGCCCGCCGCCATGCGCGACCGCCGACGGCGCGATCGTCTCCCAACCGCGCTCGTCATTGGCCGGGATATGGTCGTCGCCTTCCCAGGGCAGGTTGGCGCTGGCCTTGCGCCCGGCATGGCCGATCTGGATGCCGGTGACGGCGCCGGCCTTGCGCATCTCCGCGACGATCGGCGCCAGCGCTTCCGCCTGTCCGTCATTCCACAGCCCGAGGCAGCCGGGCGTGATCCGCCCCTCCGGCGAAACGCCGGTCGCCTCGATCACGACGAGACCAGTGCCGCCACGCGCGAGCCCAGCGAGATGCGCCCGGTGCCACTCGTTGGCGACGCCGTCCTGCGCCATGTACTGGCACATCGGCGAGGCGATGATGCGATTGCGAAGGGTGACGTCCTTCAGGCTGAAGGGATCAAACAGGCCAGGCATGATGCGGCTCCACACGGGGGGGGTTCTATGTTTCGATAGTTCGATATTTTTCGAACTTTGGCAAGTTCAAAACCCTGTGATAGGCTGCATCCATGCGACATGCCCGCCTGCCCGCCTCCGAAGAAATCGCGCTCGAAGACGTCTTCCACGCGCTGAGCGACCCGTTCCGGCTTGAAGTCGTACGCCGGCTCGCGGTCGAAGGTGAGCAGAGCTGCCAGGCCCTGGAGGGCGACCGGCCGAAATCGAGCGTCTCCCACCATTTCCGCGTGCTGCGCGAGGCCGGCCTGATCCGCACCCGCAACGAGGGCGTCACCCGGATGAATGCGCTCCGCCGCGACGATATCGAGCAGCGCTTCCCCGGCCTGCTCGCCTGCGTCGTTCCCAAGTCGAACGGCTGAACCACGACCGGTTCCGCTTCGTCTAGCCTCGTCCTATGTTCGCGCCATGAACCTCCCCTACCGTCCCAATGTCGGCATCGCCCTGTTCAATGCGCAGGGCCTCGTCTTCGCCGGCCGTTCGCATAGCGCTGGCCCCGAAATCGTCCTGCCCGGTTTAGACTGGCAGATGCCGCAAGGCGGCATCGACCCGGACGAGGACATCGTCGCCGCCGCCCGCCGCGAATTGGAAGAGGAAACCGGCGTCACGCAAGCCGAGTTGCTCGCCGTGACCGATGAGTGGTGGAGCTACGATTTCCCGCCCTATGACGGCCCCTGGCACAAGCTCGCCGCCTTCCGGGGCCAGCGTCAGCGCTGGGTCGCCTTCCGCTTCGCCGGCAGCGAGAGCGCGATGGATATCGGCAAGCCCAATGGCGACGAGCCGCCGGAATTCAGCGAATGGCGCTGGTGCCCGCTCGCAGAGATGCCGGGCCTGGTCGTGCCGTTCAAGCGTCCGGTCTACGAGAAGGTGGCGCAGGCGTTTGCACAATTTGCGCGTTGAACTGGGTCGTCTTTCTCGGGCGAAGCGAAGCGCAGACCCGAGAATCTCGCGACGAGAAGGTGCAGGAGCCTCACCCGGCTTGAGATGCTCGGGTCGAGCCCGAGCATGACGCGAGTGTCGGCCTCTCACGAAAAAGGGCCGCTCACGCGGCCCTTCCGAAATCCGAAGCTGAACGGCCGATCACGCCGCCTTGCGCTGCTCGAAGACGTGCTTGAACTCGCGCAGCTGCACCAGCGTATCGTGCAGACGCTTCTTCTCGTCGTCATTATGCGAACCGGCGAGACGGGTCTCAGCGGTCAGAATCTCGGCGTCGAGAACGGCGGTGTCGACGTCCTCGATGAAGCGGCCCTGCTCGGCCAGGATCGTCGTCGAATTCTGGTTGACCTCGACAAGGCCGCCGTTGATGAAGAATTCCTTGCCGTTGCTCTCGGTCGTCTGGACGAAAACGATACCGGCCTTGAGCGTCGCGACGAGCGGCGCGTGGCCCGCGAGCACGGTCATCTCGCCCTCGACCGAGGGGATGATGACGCTGACGACGTCGCCCGAGAACAGGATGCGTTCCGGCGAGACGAGTTCAAACTTGAAGGTGGCCATCGTTTCATTCTCCCCGGCTCGTCATGGCCGGGCTTGACCCGGCCATCTCGGAAACCAGCGGTTTCTGGTCATGAGATCCCCGGGGCAAGCCCGGGGATGACGCATTCGGTCGCTTACGCGGCCTCGGCGGCCAGGCGCTGGGCCTTCTCGACGGCTTCGTCGATCGAGCCGACCATGTAGAAGGCCGCTTCCGGCAGGTGGTCGTACTTGCCCTCGACCAGGCCCTTGAAGCCCTTGATCGTGTCCTCGAGCGGGACGAGCTTGCCCGGCGAACCGGTGAAGACTTCCGCGACGAAGAACGGCTGCGACATGAAGCGCTCGATCTTGCGGGCGCGCGCCACGGTCAGCTTGTCGTCTTCCGAGAGCTCGTCCATGCCCAGGATCGCGATGATGTCCTGCAGCGACTTGTAGCGCTGGAGGGTCTGCTGAACGCGGGTCGCGACGTCGTAGTGCTCCTCGCCGACGATATCGGCCGAGAGCATGCGCGAGGTCGAGTCGAGCGGATCGACCGCCGGGTAGATGCCCTTTTCCGCGATCGAACGCGACAGCACGGTACGCGCATCCAAGTGGGCGAACGAGGTCGCGGGCGCCGGGTCGGTCAGGTCGTCGGCCGGGACGTAGATCGCCTGCACCGAGGTGATCGAGCCCTTATTCGTGGTGGTGATGCGCTCCTGCAGGTTGCCCATGTCGGTCGCCAGCGTCGGCTGATAGCCCACAGCCGACGGAATACGGCCGAGCAGCGCGGACACTTCCGAGCCGGCCTGCGTGAAGCGGAAGATGTTGTCGACGAAGAACAGAACGTCCTGGCCCTTGTCGCGGAAGTCCTCGGCGATGGTCAGGCCGGCGAGAGCGACGCGCATGCGGGCGCCCGGGGGCTCGTTCATCTGGCCATAGACCAGGGCGCACTTGGAGCCAGCGGTCGAGCCGTTGTTCTCCTTGGGGTTCTTGTTGACGTTGGACTCGATCATCTCGTGGTAGAGATCGTTGCCCTCACGGGTGCGCTCGCCGACGCCGGCGAACACGGAGTAGCCGCCGTGGGCCTTCGCGACGTTGTTGATCAGCTCCATGATCAGCACGGTCTTGCCGACGCCGGCGCCGCCGAACAGGCCGACCTTGCCGCCCTTGGCGTAAGGCGCCAGCAGGTCGACGACCTTGATGCCGGTGACGAGGATCTGGGCTTCCGTCGACTGCTCCGAATAGGCCGGGGCCGGCTGGTGAATGCCGCGGGTGGCGGAGGTCAGGATCGGGCCGGCTTCGTCGACCGGCTCGCCGATGACGTTCATGATGCGGCCGAGCGTCTCATCGCCGACCGGAACCGCGATCGGGGCGCCGGTATCGGTGACCGACTGGCCACGGACCAGGCCTTCGGTGGAGTCCATCGCGATGGTGCGGACGGTGTTCTCGCCGAGATGCTGGGCGACCTCGAGGACGAGGCGGTTGCCGAGGTTGTCGGTCTCGAGCGCGTTCAGGATCTCCGGCAGGGCGCCGTCGAACTGCACGTCGACGACGGCGCCGATGACCTGGGCAACGCGGCCGGTGCCGGTGTTGGCGGGCTTCTCGGCGGTCTTCTTGGTGGTCTTGGTAGCGGCTTTGGCCATGGCGGAACCTCGGGACTAGCGCATTCGGATGTGACGGCAGCCGGCGGCTTGCGCCACCGGCGAAGATTAGGCGGTTAGAGCGCTTCCGCGCCGGAGATGATCTCGATCAGTTCCTTCGTGATCATCGCCTGGCGCGAGCGGTTGTAGATCTGCGTCTGCTTCTTGATCATCTCGCCGGCGTTGCGCGTGGCGGAATCCATCGCCGACATGCGCGCGCCCTGTTCGGAGGCGGCGTTCTCGAGCAGCCCGCGCAGGACCTGGACGGTCAGGTTGCGCGGCAGCAGCGCTTCCAGGATCTCGCCCTCGTCCGGCTCGTAATCGTAGACGGCGTCGGTCTGCTTCGTCCCTTCCGGGATCTCGGCCGGGATGATGCGCTGCGCGGTCGGGATCTGGGCGATCACCGAGCGGAAACGCGAGAAGAACAGCGTCGCGACATCGAACTCGCCGTTGGCGAAGCGGGCCAGCACGTTCTGGGCGATCGCCTCCGCATTGGCGAAGCCGACCTGCTTGAACTCGCGCAGGTCGATGAACTCGATGATCTCCGCCGCGAACTGGCGACGCAGGATGTCGTAGCCCTTCTTGCCGACGCAGATGATCTTGACCGTCTTGCCCTCGGCCTTCAGCGCATTCGCCTTGTCGCGGGCGAGGCGCGCGATCGAGGAGTTGAAGGCGCCGCACAGGCCGCGCTCGGCGGTCAGCACGAGCAGCAGATGCACCTTGTCCGAACCCGTGCCGGCGATGAGGCGCGGCGCGCTCGAACCGGACACGCCGGAAGCGAGGTTCGACAGCACCGTCTCCATGCGCTCGGCATAGGGGCGCGCGGCCTCGGCGGCCGTCTGCGCGCGGCGCAGCTTCGCAGCCGCGACCATCTGCATGGCCTTGGTGATCTTCTGCGTCGACTTCACCGAAGCGATGCGATTGCGTAGGTCCTTAAGGGACGGCATCCGATCTTGATCCCCTACTCGTCAGCCGCAGCGGGCGCGGCAACGAAGCAATCCAGAGAAGCAGCGCGGCGGAGCTCAGGGCTCGGCCGCGCCGGCAATGATGATCAGGCGAAGGACTTCGCGTAGCTCGCGACGATGTCCTTGAGCTTGGCGGCGTTGGCGTCCGACAGGTCCTTCGACGTGCCGATCTCGTTGAGCATATCGGCATGCTTGCCGCGCACCAGCGAGAGCAGGCCGTCCTCGAAGGCGCGGACCTTGTTGACCGGCAGCGCATCGAGATAGCCGTTCACGCCGGCATAGATCACGACGACCTGCTCTTCCATCTTCAGCGGCGAGAACTGCGGCTGCTTCAGGAGCTCGGTCAGGCGGGCGCCGCGGTTGAGCAGGCGCTGCGTGACCGCGTCGAGGTCCGAACCGAACTGGGCGAAGGCGGCCATCTCGCGATACTGGGCGAGCTCGCCCTTGATCTTGCCGGCGACCTTCTTGGTGGCCTTGGTCTGCGCCGACGAACCGACGCGCGACACCGAGAGACCGACGTTCACGGCCGGGCGGATGCCCTGGTAGAACAGGTCCGTCTCCAGGAAGATCTGGCCGTCGGTGATCGAGATCACGTTGGTCGGGATGTAGGCGGAGACGTCGTTCGCCTGCGTCTCGATGACCGGCAGAGCCGTCAGCGAGCCAAGGCCGGCGGCCTCGCCCATCTTCGCCGCGCGCTCGAGCAGGCGGGAGTGGAGATAGAACACGTCGCCCGGATAGGCCTCGCGGCCCGGCGGGCGGCGCAGCAGCAGCGACATCTGGCGGTAGGCGACGGCCTGCTTGGAGAGGTCGTCATAGATGATGACGGCGTGCATGCCGTTGTCGCGGAAGAACTCGCCCATCGAGCAGCCGGCGAACGGCGCCAGGAACTGCATCGGGGCCGGGTCGGAGGCGGTGGCCGCCACGACGATGGAGTACTCCATCGCGCCGCGCTCTTCGAGCACCTTCACGAGCTGGGCGACGGTCGAGCGCTTCTGGCCGACGGCGACGTAGACGCAGTAGAGCTTCTGGCTCTCCGGCGCGCCTTCGGCGTTCAGCGGCTTCTGGTTCAGGATCGTGTCGAGCGCGATCGCGGTCTTGCCGGTCTGGCGATCGCCGATGATCAGCTCGCGCTGGCCGCGGCCGATCGGGATCAGGGCGTCGACCGCCTTGAGGCCGGTCGCCATCGGCTCGTGCACCGACTTGCGCGGGATGATGCCGGGCGCCTTGACGTCGACGCGGGCGCGGGCCTTGGCCTTGATCGGGCCCTTGCCGTCGATCGGGTTGCCGAGAGCGTCGACGACGCGGCCGAGCAGCTCCTTGCCGACGGGAACGTCGACGATGGCGCCGGTGCGCTTGACGGTCTGGCCTTCCTTGATCTCACGGTCGGAACCGAAGATCACGACGCCGACATTGTCGCTCTCGAGGTTGAGCGCCATGCCGCGCACGCCGGACTCGAACTCGACCATCTCACCGGCCTGGACCTTGTCGAGGCCGTAGACGCGGGCGATGCCGTCACCGACGGAGAGAACCTGGCCGACTTCGGTGACCGAAGCTTCCGAGCCGAAATTCGAGATCTGAGCCTTCAGAATGGCGGAGATTTCAGCGGGGCGGATGTCCATCAGCCGACCTCTTTCATGGCAAGACGAATTGAGTTGAGTTTGGTTTTCAGCGACGCGTCGACCATGCGGGAGCCCATCTTGACGATGAGCCCGCCGATCAGGGTCGGGTCGATCTTGATCGAGACGTCGACATCCTTGCCGGCGACGCCCTTCAGCGCCGCACGGATCTCGTCGACGCGCTTGGCCGTGGGCTCCTCGGCGACCGTCACCTCGGCGGAGACGATGCCCTTGGCCTCGGCGACCAGACGCTTGTAGCCGACGATCATGCCCGGCAGCGCGAAGAGGCGGCGCTTGCTGGCGACGAGGCCGATGAAATTGGCGGCAATGCCGGTGATCCCGGCCTTCTCGAGCACGGCCTTGATCGCCGCGACCTGCTCCTCGGCGGTGAAGGCCGGGCTCTCGATCAGGCGACGGAGGTCCTCGCTCTCGGCGAGCAGGCCATTGAAGCTATCCAGAGCGGCCGCGACGGTGTCGATCGCACCCGTCTCCTCAGCCAGCTCGAACAAAGCGGTGGCATAGCGCTGAGCTACGCCCGACACCAATGCCCCCTGCGATCCGCCTTCAGCCACGCTTCCCGTCTCTCGTTTCAAGGAACCACACCGGCGACCTTCCTGACGAAGGTGGAGTGCATGGTCCCGACGCTGCGAGTATCATAGGCGCAAAGCCGGCAAGACGACTTCGCGACCGAAATGTGGCGGTGCACTAGCATGTGGTTCCGGGCCGCGCAATCGCTGATTGCCCTTCATAAGCGGCGATTTTGCCGCGCCTTTCAGCCGTTCAAAGGAAGCTTTGCGGATCGACATCGACCGCGACCCGGACCGACCCCTTCGGCCGGGGCGCCCGTTTCAGCCAGCCGCGCAGGTAATCCTGCAGGTTGATCTCGCGCCCCGTCTTGACGATCAGGCGCATGCGATGGCGCCCGCGCAGCACCGCCAGAGGCGCTTCCGCCGGCCCCAGCACCATGATTCCGTCGCCGGCGTCGGCACAGCGCGCCAGCGCTCTTGCGTGGCTTTCGGCCTCCGCCTGACTGTTGGCGGAGACGATCAGCGCCGCCAGGCGCCCGAAGGGCGGCAGGCCCGCGGCCTCCCGCGAAGCCTCCTCTGCGGCATAAAACCGCTCCGGATCGCCCGAGATCAGGGCTTTGAGCACGGGATGCTCGGGGTCATGCGTCTGAAGCAGGGCGCGCCCCGGCTTCTCGCCTCGCCCTGCGCGGCCCGTGACCTGCCTGAGTGCCTGGAAGGTTCGCTCCGCCGCGCGTGGATCGCCGGAGGTCAGGCCGAGATCGGCATCGATCACGCCGACCAGCGTCATGCCCGGGAAATTATGACCTTTGGCGACGAGCTGCGTGCCGATGACGATGTCGAACTCGCCCTCGGCCACGGCCATCAGCTCCTGCTTCAATCGTTCCGTCCCGCCCGGGAAATCGCTGGAGAGCACGATCGAACGTGCCTGTGGAAAAAGCGTCGCGACCTCCTCGGCGAGCCTCTCGACGCCCGGACCGCAGGCGATCAGGCTATCTGGCTTATGGCAGGCCGGACATTCATGCGGCCGGCGCTCGACATGGCCGCAATGATGGCAGACCAGCGCCCGCCGGAAGCGATGGTCGACCAGCCAGGCCGAGCAATTCGGGCACTGGAAGCGATGGCCGCAATCGCGGCAGAGCGTCAGCGGGGCATAGCCGCGCCGGTTGAGGAAGAGCAGCGACTGCTCCTTCGCCTCCAGATTGGCCTCCACCGCCTTGATCAGCGCGCTCGAGAGCCAGCGCCCCCGCTCCGGCTTGTCGCGGCGCAGGTCGACGAGACCGAGCTGCGGCAATTCGCGCCCGCCGAAGCGCTCCGGCAGCTTGAGATGCGCATAACGCCCGCGCTCGGCATTGACGCGGGTCTCCAAGGAGGGCGTCGCGGAAGCGAGAACCACGGGCGCGTTCTCGATCCGGCCCCGTACCACCGCCATGTCGCGGGCATGGTAGGAAACGCCGTCTTCCTGTTTGTAGGCGCTCTCATGCTCCTCATCGACGACGATGAGGCCAAGATCGCTATAGGGCAGGAACAGGGCCGAGCGGGCACCGGCCACCACCTTGGCCTCACCGGACGCGATCGCGGCCTGCAGGCGCTCGCGCTTGCGGCCGGTCACAGCCGAATGCCACAGGCCCGGCCTGACGCCGAAGCGCGCCTCGAACCGGTCGATGAACTGCGCGGTCAGCGCGATCTCCGGCATCAGGATCAGGCTTTGACGGCCGAGCCGGATCGCCTCCGCCACCGCCTCGAAATAGACCTCCGTCTTGCCCGAGCCGGTGACGCCTTCGAGCAGCGAAACGCCGAACGCCTTCGCCTGCACGGATGCGACGAGCGCCTGCGCGACCTCCGCTTGCCCTCCCGACAGCTCCGGTACGGCATGGTCGGGATCGGGCAAGGCCGCGATCGCCTCGCGCGGCATGGGCTCGACGATGAAGGTGCCGGCATCGACGAGGGAATCGATCACAGCCGCGCTCACCGAAGCCGCCTCGGCCAGCGCCGATTTCGCGATCAGCAGACCGCCCTCGGCAGCCGCGATGGCGCGCGCCCGCGCCGGCGTCATCCGTCCGGGCGGCGGGCCTGCGAGCCTCACCCCGAGCTTCGGCCGCTCGGGCGTCTCGTCCGGCTGACGGCGCAAGGCCAGCGCCAGCACGGACCCCTTCGGCGCCAGCGTGTACCAGGCGACCCAGTCGACGAGCTTGCGCAGCGCCGGATCGAGCGGCGGCATGTCGTATTTGCCGGTGACCTTCTTAAGGTTGCTGCCGCGCCCGCTGCCGACATCCCAGACGACGCCGACGGTCTCGCGCGGGCCGAGCGGCACCTGCACGACATCGCCCGGCTTGAGCACGAGCCCGGCCGGCACGGCATAGCTATACGCCTGGTCGAGCCCGAGCGGGATCAGCACGTCGACCGTGCCGGCCGGCGCCTCTTCGCTCATGTCGTCGTTGATCAGGTCGAACTGCGCCATCGCCAAAAATACTACCGCCGTCATCCCGGACGGAGCGAAGCGGAGATCCGGGATCCATCATAGGGCGCCGCGCTCTACGATGGATCCCGGATCGGCGCCGCTGACGCGGCTTGTCCGGGATGACGGCGTGTTTCGTCCTCGTATCTAGCATCGATTCGGCTGGTGTTAAGGCAGGAGCGTCATGCTTCCGCGATGACCGATTTCGACTCCTTCCGCCGCGACTGGCTCAGCCACCTCTCGGCCGAGCGGCGCCTCTCGCCGAAGACGCTGGAGGCCTATTCCCGCGATCTTGGCCAGTTCCACGCCTTCCTGACCGGGCATCTCGGCGGCGCGCCGTCGCTTTCGGACATCGCCGCGCTGAAGCCCGTCGACCTGCGCGCCTTCCTCGGCCAGCGCCGCCGCGACAATGTCGGCAACCGCACTTTGATGCGCCAGCTCGCAGCTTTGCGCTCCTTCGCCCGCTTCGGCGAGCGCCAGGGCAAGCTCACCGCCGCCGCCTTCGCCGCGACGCGCGGTCCGCGCCTCGGCAAGTCGCTGCCGCGCCCGCTCGAACCTTCCGCCGCCCGCGCTGTCACCCAGGCCGATACCCGCGCCGGCGAGGAGCGCGAGCAATGGATTCTCGCCCGCGACGCTGCCGTGCTCGGCCTGCTCTATGGCAGCGGCCTGCGCATCTCGGAGGCGCTCTCGCTTACCCGCGCCCAGGCGCCGCAACAGGCCGGCGATACGCTCACCGTCATCGGCAAGGGCAGCAAGACCCGGATGGTTCCCGTGCTGCCCGTCGTGATCGCGGCCATCGCCGAATATCTCAAGCTCTGCCCCTGGCGGCTGCCACTGGGCGGCCCGCTCTTCGTCGGCGCCAAGGGCGGCCCGCTCTCGCCCCGCATCATCCAGCTCGCGGTCGAAAGTCTGCGTGGCGCGCTCGGCCTGCCTTCCTCCGCGACGCCGCATTCCCTGCGCCATTCCTTCGCCACGCACCTGCTGGGCCGCGGCGGCGATCTCCGCGCCATCCAGGAGCTGCTCGGCCACGCCTCGCTCTCGACGACGCAGATCTATACCCGCATCGACTCGGCCCGCCTGATGGCCGCCTATGACGCTGCCCATCCGCGCGCCGGCCGCTGACATCGAACCGCGAAGTGGAAAGCACCTTTCGGAAGAATTCGGTGCAATCCGACATCTTGCTGACTTATGGGAAAGCCTTAAACAGCGCCGCCACCATGGCGCTGCGAGGTGATTCGTGTCCGGTTCCGTCGAAATGCCAGAGGGCGGCAACAAGCGTATCGCCCTTCTGATCGCGCTGCTGGCGCTCGCGCTCGCCTTCTCCGAGATCGGCGGCAAGAACGCCGAGCAGGAGGCCGTCGCCAAGAACATCGAGGCCTCCAATCTCTGGGCCTTTTTCCAGGCCAAGACGATTCGCGGCACGACCGTGCGCACCGCCGCCGAGGCGCTGGAAGTCGAGCTTGCCGGCATCACCGACGAAGCCGGCCGGCAGCGCCTGACCAAGCGCATCGAGAGCTGGAAGCAGACCGTCGCGCGCTACGATTCCGAGCCGGAGACCCAGGAGGGCCGCAAGGAGCTCGCCGCCCGCGCCAAGGCGGCCGAGGCGCAGCGCGACATCGCCGCCGCCCGCGACGACAAGTTCGACATCGCCTCGGGCCTGATCCAGATCGCGATCGTCATCTCCTCAGCCGCGATCATCACCGGCGTCGGCCTGCTCGCCGCGACCGGTGGCCTGCTCGGCATTGCCGGCATCGCGCTGATGGCGCTCGCCCAGTTCGCCCCGACCGCGCTGTTCTAGCGCCTCACCGGCTGCGGCGCAGGCGCGGATCGACCGCGTCGCGCAGGCCGTCGCCGAGCAGGTTGAAGCCGAGCACGGTCAGCGCGATCGCGGCACCCGGAAAGATCGCGAGCCAGGGCTGCGCCGCCATGAAGGTCTGCGCCTCGTTGAGCATCCGCCCCCAGGACGGGTTCGGTGGCTGCGTGCCGAGTCCGAGATAGGAGAGCCCCGCCTCGGCCAGCACCGCCAGCGCGAACTGGATCGTCGCCTGTACCACCAGAATGCCGGCGATATTCGGCAGAACATGGCGCAGCGTGATCTGCCGGTTGTTCAAACCCGCCGCCCGTGCCGCCTGGATGAAATCCTGCGCCCAGACCTGCAAGGCCGCACCGCGCGACAACCGCGCGAAATAGGGCAGGTTCAGCACGGCGATGGCGACGACGGCATTGAGCATGCCGGGCCCGACGATCGCCGTCATCATGATCGCGGTCAGCACCGCCGGAAAGGCATGGGTGAAATCGGCGGTGCGCATGATGACATGGTCGAGGATGCCGTCGCGCCGCACCGAGGCCGCCAGCCCCAGCGCCGTCCCGATCACCATGCCGATGCCGACCGCGCCCAGCCCGACCGCGAGCGAATTGCGGGCGCCGACCATGATCATCGAGAAGACGTCGCGGCCGAACTGGTCGGTGCCGAACCAGTTCACGGCCGACGGCCCCTTGAGCCGGTTCAGGATCATCATCTGCGTCGGCTGGTAGGGCGTCCAGATATAGGAGATCAGCGCCGCGGCGACGACGAGCGTGGCCAGCACCACCCCGATCACGAAGGAGGGCGCGAGCCACCAGTGCCGCTTGCCGCCCGGCGCTTTCGTCTCGACGGCGCTCATGACTGCCTCAGGCGCGGATCGATCAGCCCGTAGAGCAGTTCGACCGCGAAATTGATCAGGATCGCCAGCCCGGCGAAGAGCATGACGAGGTCCTTGACCACGATCAGGTCATGCTGGGCGATGGCCTGGAAGACCAATCGCCCCAGTCCCGGCAGGGCGAAGACGTTCTCGATGATGATCGCGCCCGCGATGAGCACCGAGAATTGCAGGCCAAGGATCGTGACGACCGGGATCAGCGCGTTGCGCAGCGCGTGCCGGCGCATCGTCGTGCCCTCGCTCAATCCCTTGGCACGGGCGGTGCGGACGAAATCCTCCTGCAGCGTGTCGAGCATCGAGGAGCGCGTCACCCGCGCGATGATCGCCGCCTGCGGCAGGGCGAGCGCTAATGCCGGCATCAGAAGCGCCTTCAGCGCGGTGCCGAATCCCGCCTGCCAGCCCGGAAAGCCGCCGGCCGGCAGCCAGCCGAGGCCAACCGCGAAGACGAGCACGAGCAAGAGGCCGAACCAGAAATTCGGAATGGCGAGCCCGGCCTGAGCGAAGGCCATGACGCCGGCATCGGCCAGCCGGCCATGACGCGAGGCCGCGAGCATGCCGAGCGGGACGCCGATCGCGGTGGCCAGCGCGATCGCCATCAGCGCGAGCGGCAGCGTCACCGCCATGCGCTCGGTGATGAGCTGCAGCACCGGCACGCGATAGGTGTAGCTCTGGCCGAGATCGCCCGTGACGAGCCCACCGAGCCAGATGAAGAAGCGTAGCACCGCAGGCTTGTCGAGGCCCATCTCGGCGCGCAAAGCAGCCAGCGCCTCCGGCGCAGCGTTCAGGCCGAGCGTCACCGCTGCCGGGTCGCCCGGCAGGATTTCGAGTACCACGAAGATGACCAGCGCCGCCGCGAGCAGGGTCAGGCCCAGCGCGACGAGCCGGCGCAGGATGTAGCCGATCATGGCGTGCCGCCGCCTGCCGGCGGCCTCACCGCCAGCGCAATTCCGCCAGTGGCGTCACCGGCAGCGGCCAGTCGGTCCACATGCCCTCCAACGCGGCGTTCGCCACCGTGATCTTGGGCAGGATGAACAGGAAGCCGTTGACCGCGTCGCGCGCCAGCTTTTCCTGCGCCTGCTTGTAGAGCGCGTTGCGCTCCGCTTCCGGCAGGGTCGCTGCGATCTTCGCGATCAGCGCGTTGAACTCGGGGTTCTTGTACTGGAAATAGTACGTGTCGCGCGCGTAGATATCGATGTCGAGCGGCTCGGTATGGGCGATGATGCT
This sequence comes from Allobosea sp. FW305-C-101, assembly GCF_058783685.1. Classification (NCBI taxonomy): domain Bacteria; kingdom Pseudomonadati; phylum Pseudomonadota; class Alphaproteobacteria; order Hyphomicrobiales; family Alloboseaceae; genus Allobosea; species Allobosea sp. FW305-C-101. The sequence goes on from NZ_JBYSYT010000002.1 coordinate 887,139, forward strand.
GAGATCGTAATCCTTGTTGCGGAAGACGCGCTCCAGCCATTGCGGGAATTCCAGCGGCTCGATCGCCGCGTTGATGCCGACCTGCGCCAGCAGCGCCGCGACGATCTCGCCGGAGCGGCGGGCATAGGAGGGTGGCGGCAGCTTCAGCGTACAGTTGAAGCCGTTCGGGAAGCCGGCCTCCTTGAGCAGCGCCTTCGCCTTGGCGGGGTCGTAAGGATAGGTGCCTGTCAGATCGACATAGGCCGGGTGCAGCGGCGAGAAATGGCTGCCGATCAGGTTGACGTCGAAACCGTAGACGCCGAGCGCGATGGTCTTGCGGTCGAGCGCGTGCGCGATGGCCTGCCGGACCTTCAGGTTGTCGAAGGGCGGCTTGGCATTGTTGGTGCCGAGCACCGTCTCGCCCTCGGTGCCGCCGATCGTGACCTTGAGCTTGGCATCGGCCTTGAGTTGCGGCACGGCCTCCGGCGCCGAGAGATTGGTATGGGCATCGACATCGCCGGCCCGGAGCGCCGCGACTTGCGCCTGCGGGTCGGACATGAAGCGGAAGGTCGCCTTGGCCAGCGCCGGCTTCTCGCCCCAATAGCCCTCGTTGCGGGCGAGCTCGAGCCGGTCACCGCGGTTCCAGCGCACGAATTTGAACGGGCCGGTGCCGACCGGGTTGGTCTTGTTGTTAGCAGCCGTGGCCGGCGCCACGATCACCGCATCGCCCCAGGCGAGGCCGAAGAGGAAATTAGCCGTCGGCTGCTTCAGCTTGATCACCACGGTCGCCGGGTCCGGCGTCGTGATCTCGGCGATCGGTGTGAAGAGCTGGCGCTGGGCGTTAGTCGAGTCGGCCGCGACCGCGCGCTCGAACGAGAACTTCACCTGTTCGGAGGTGAAGGGCGTGTCGTCATGGAACTTGGCGCCCTGCCGCAGCTTGAAGCGGTAGGTCACGTTGTCCTCGGCGATCTGCCAGCTCTCGGCGAGGCAGGGCTGCAGCTTGCCGGTGCGGTCGATCTTGACCAGCCCCTCGAAGATGTTCTGCAGCGTGACCTCGCGGATCGCCTGCGCGGCGCCGGAGGTCGGGTCCAGCGTCGGCGGCTCCAGCGTCTGGGCGATGGTGACGCTGTCCTTCGCCTGGGCCAGCGCGACGACGGGAAGCTGCGCCGCCAGCGCTGCCAGTCCCGCCCCTGCCAGGAGTTCACGCCGCGTCGTCATGTCCATCGCTCCGATGCTCGTTGCGGCGCGAAGATGGCGCGGGAAGCGCGGCGAGCGCAAGCCCGCCCGCGCCGCAATCCCCGTTGGGCAAAAGCCACCATCTGGCGCACTAGTATACCAGGCGATTGACCCCTGCCGCGCCCGGCTCTAGAGATCGGTGCGACCGATGGAGATGCCCATGCTGCTGCACGATGATCGCCTCTTTCCCGCCGATCCGGTGACGCGCGGCATCGCGCGCCGGCTCTTCGCCACGGTCCGCGACCTGCCGATCATCTCGCCGCACGGCCATACCGATCCGCGCTGGTATGCCGAGGACAACGCCTTTCCCGATCCGGCGACCCTCTTCGTCAAGCCGGACCACTACATCTTCCGCATGCTCTATTCGCAGGGCATCCGGCTGGAGCAGCTCGGCATCAACAGAAAGGATGGCGGGGAGGTCGAGACCGATCCGCGCAAGATCTGGAAGCTCTTCGCCGACCATTGGCACCTGTTCCGGGGCACGCCGACGCGGCTCTGGTTCGAGCACGCAACCTCAACCGTCTTCGGCATCAACGAGCGCCTGACGCCGGAGAACGCCGACAAGATCTACGACAGGATCGCTGCGAAGCTGGAAGAGCCCGAGCTGCGCCCGCGTGCCCTGTTCAAGCGCTTCAACATCGAGGCGATCAGCACGACCGAAGGCGCGCTCGACGATCTGCGCTGGCATGACATGACCCGCAATTCCGGCTGGGACGGCAAGGTCGTCACGGCCTATCGCCCCGACAGCGTCGTCGATCCCGAGTTCGAGGGCTTCGCCGACAATCTCGAAAAATTCGGCGAACTGACGGCTGAGGATATCGGTTCCTGGACCGGCTATCTCGCCGCTCATCGCAAGCGGCGCGCCTATTTCAAGGAGCGCGGCGCCACCTCCTCCGACCATGGCCATGCCACGGCCCGCACCGCCAATCTCTCGGATGCCGATGCCGAGAAGCTCTATGCGAAGATCCTGAAGGGCAAGGTCTCCGCGAAGGACGCCGACCTGTTCCGCGGCCAGATGCTGACCGAGATGGCGAAGATGAGCCTCGATGACGGGCTCGTCCTCCAGATCCATCCCGGATCCCATCGCAATCACAACGCCGCGCTGTTCGAGCATTTCGGCCGCGACATGGGTTGCGATATTCCGACCGAGACGAATTACGTCGAAGCGCTGAAGCCGCTGCTCGACGCCGTCGGCAATGAGCCGGGCCTCACCGTCATTGCCTTCACCCTCGACGAGACAGCCTACTCGCGCGAACTCGCCCCGCTCGCCGGTCATTACCCGGCGCTGCGGCTCGGGCCGGGCTGGTGGTTCCTCGATGCGCCGGAGGCGATGCTGCGCTTCCGCGAGCTGACGACCGAGACGGCCGGATTCTACAACACCGTCGGCTTCAACGACGACACCCGCGCCTATCTCTCGATCCCCGCCCGCCACGACGTCGCGCGCCGTGTCGACTGCGCCTATCTCGCCAAGCTGGTCGCCGAGCACCGGCTGGAGGAGGATGAGGCGGCCGAGGTCGCCTATGACCTCGCCTATCGCCTCGCCAAGGAGGCCTACAAGCTGTGACCCGCCTCTCCGCCGCCACGCTCGCCGGCCTGCCCGCCTCGGTCCACCGCCCGGCCTATGACCGCTCGGCACTCAAGCCCGGCATCGTCCATCTCGGGCTCGGCGCCTTCGCCCGCGGCCACCTCGCCGAATATACCGAGGACGCCCTGGAAAAGCGCTTCGGCGCCTGGGGCATCGTCGGCGCCAGCCTTCAGCGCCCCGACCAGCGCGACCGGCTGAAACCGCAGGACGGGCTCTACACCCTGCTCAAGCTCGCCCCGACCGGGCCGGAACTGCGCGTCATCGGTTCGGTGCTCGACGTGCTCGTCGCGCCCGAAAGCCCCTCCGCGCTCATCGCACGGCTGGCAGCCCCCGAGACCCGCATCGTCTCGCTCACCGTCACCGAGAAAGGCTATTGCCACGATCCGGCGACCGGCGGGCTCAAGGCCGACCATCCCGATATCGTCCATGACCTCGCCACCCCCCAAGCGCCACGCTCCGCCGTCGGCATCCTCGTCGCCGGCCTGAAGGCGCGCCGCGATGCCGGGCTCGGGCCGTTCACCGCGCTCTGTTGCGACAACCTCCCCTCCAACGGTCATGTCCTGCGCGGCCTCGTCCGCGATCTCGCAGCGCTGACCGACGACAAGCTCGCCGCCTGGATCGAGGCCAACGGCGCCTTCCCGGCGACCATGGTCGACCGCATCGTGCCGGCGACGACGGAGGCCGATATCGCCGAGGTGGCCCGGCTGATCGGCACTGAGGATGCCGCACCCGTGATCGGCGAGCCCTTCCGGCAATGGGCAATCGAGGACGCCTTCGCCAACGGCCGCCCGGATTGGCATGAAGTCGGCGCCCAGATGGTCTCCGAAGTCGCGCCCTTCGAGTTCATGAAGCTGCGCATGCTCAACGGCGCGCATTCCTCGCTCGCCTATCTCGGCTACCTCGCCGGCCATGAGACGGTGGCCGAGGCCAGCGGAGATCCCGTCCTCGCCCGCTTCCTTGGAGGTCTCTGGGCCGAGATCATCCCGACCGTGCCGGCGCCGCAAGGTGTCGTACTCGCGGATTACGCCAAAGCGTTGCTCGCTCGCTTCCAGAATCCTGCGATCCGCCACCGCACTTGGCAGATCGCCATGGACGGTTCGCAGAAACTGCCGCAGCGCCTGCTCGGCACCATCCGCGAGCGGTTGAAGGCTAGCTCCCCGATCGACCACCTCGCACTCGGGGTCGCGGCCTGGATGCGTTACGTCACCGGCACCGACGAGAAGGGCGCCGCCATCGACGTCCGCGACCCGCTGGCCGCTGAACTGAAGCGTCGCACGGAAGCCGCTGGGCGCGACGCAAGCGCACTGGTCGCCGCATTGACCGGGATCGAAGCGATCTTCGGGACCGACCTACCGGGCGACCTTCGGTTTACAAAACCGCTGACCGCTCACCTCGCCTCTCTCCTCGGCAAGGGCGCGAAGGCGACGGCGGCAAACCTCGGCTAAGCTCAAGCCGTCATTCTCGGGCGAAGCACAGCTTCGACCCGAGAATCTCGTGACGAGAAGGCGCTGGAACTGCGGGGAACTCCTCTCCTGTAAGGAGAGGGGCAGGGGTGAGGTGTAGGCCCCTCGACCCGTAAAACGCGCGCTCACCGCAGCGGCGGTCAGGTCTCAGCCACAACGTCCAACGGCCTACCCCTCACCCTACCCTCTCCCTATGGGAGAGGGTTCCCCGCGGTTCGCGCGCCTACCCCCGCCTGTCTAGCGCAGCTCCCATCCCCTTGATCCGCGCTCGCATCCCACGCCACATAGGCGCGATGCTTCGCGCGCTCACTCTTGCAGTCTCGCTCCTCACCGCCGCCACGGCCCTGGCGCAGGAGCCGCCGCGCATCGCCATCCCCAATCTCTGGGACCCGCGCATCCGGCTCGACCGCCCGGAGCCCGGCCCGCCCCGCGTCGTGCGCTTCCTCGCCGATGACGATTATCCGCCCTTCCACTTCGCCGGGCCGGACGGGGCGCTGACCGGCTTCTCGGTCGAGCTCGCCCGCGCCATCTGCGAGAAGCTCGCCTGGACCTGCACGGTCCAGCCGCGCCGCTTCGATACGCTGACCGACTCGCTGGCCGAAGGCCGGGGCGACGTGCTCGCCGCCGCGATGAACCTGACACCGGCCCTGCGCGAACGCTTCGCCGCCAGCCATCTCTATTTCCGCGCGCCCGCCCGCTTCATCACCACGCGCGGCAATGCACGGGCAGCGCTCGACGGCGCGGCTCTTCAAGGACGGCGCGTCGCGGTCGTTTCCGGCACGGCGCATCTCGCTTTCCTCGAGCGGCTCATGCCCTTCGTGCAGCGTCGCGAGAGCGCCAGTCTGAACGCCGCGATCGCCGCACTCCGCAGCGGCGAGGCGGAATATGTCTTCGGCGATGGTGTGGCCCTGTCGCTGGCGCTCGCCGGCAGCGGCGGCGAGTTCGCCTTCTCGGGCGGGCCCTATCTGGAGAGCCGCTATTTCGGCGAGGGCGTCGCCTTTCTCCTGCGCAAGGACGATCCCGCCCTGAAGCGCGCGATCGATTACGCGCTGCAGGGCCTCTGGGACGACGGGACCTATGCCCGTCTCTACCTGCGCTTCTTCCCGGTCAGCCCGTACTGAGCGTCAGGGCGCGTTGCTGCTGAGCGCCTGCTTCGCCACCGCCGCCAGCCAGCCGGAAGCGGCCGGCAGGATTTCGTCGTTGAAGTTGTAGCGGTCGTTATGCAGGTCGCCGCCGTTCACCGACGGGCCGTTGCCCATCCAGATGTAGCAGCCCGGGCGCTTCTCCAGGAAATAGGCGAAATCCTCGCCGGTCGTACTCGCCTTCATGTCGCGCCGGACGGGAAGCCCGGCGGCCTCGCCGGCAGCGGCGGCCATGTCCTCTTCCGCAGGCGTATTGATCGTGGCGCTGCCATAGGTGAACTCGACCTCGGCCGTCATCTCGAAGGTCGCGGCGATGTTCTCGCCGATGCCCTTGAGGCGCGCCAGCAGGCGATCGCGCACGGCCGGCACGAAGGTGCGGAACGTGCCCTCGATGAAGACATTGGTCGGGATCTGGTTGGAGGCGAGCCCGCCATGGACCTGGCCGATCGAGACCACCGCCGATTCCATCGGATCGACATTGCGCGAGACGATCGTCTGCAGCGCGACGATCAGATGCCCCATCGCCACGATCGGGTCATGGGTCTGCTCAGGCAGCGCCGCATGCCCGGCCTTGCCGGTCAGCGTGATCTTGAAGCGCCCGGGCTCGGACATCACCGGCCCACGATGCACGGCAACGGTGCCGGCTGCGAGCCCCGGCCAGTTATGCAGCGCGAAGACGCGCTCCATCGGGAAGCGCTCCAGCACGCCGTCGGCGAGCATGGCGAGCGCGCCGCCCGTGCCCTCCTCCGCCGGCTGGAAGACGAACTGCACCGTTCCGCTCCAGCCCTCATCCGCCTTGAGCAGTGCCGCCGCGCCGAGCAGCGAGGTGGTGTGGCCGTCATGGCCGCAGGCATGCATCACATTCGGCGTCTTCGACTTGTAGGGGAGATCGTTGACCTCCTGGATCGGCAGCGCGTCCATGTCGGCGCGCAGGCCGACCGTGCGCTCGGAGGCCCCCTTCGTCAGCGTCGCCACCACGCCATAGCCGCCGACATTGGCGACGAAGGGCACGCCAAGCTCGGTCAGCTTCTCCTGCACGAAAGCGCTGGTCAGCTTCTCCTCGCGCCCGAGCTCGGGATGGGCGTGGAGATGGCGTCGCCAGGCGGTCAGCTTGTCGAGCAGGTCGCGGTCCAAGGCGGGCATCCTTTCAAAGGCGTGGTCAGATACGAAAGGAAGCAGATTATCCTCCGCCACCGGCGCGGCAACCACGGAAAAGAGAAGACCGTCATTCCCGGCAAGCAATTTTGCCAGCCGTCATTCTCGGGCGGAGCGCAGCGCAGACCCGGGAATCTCTTTCCCGAGAAGGTTCCATGCATGCGCCTTTTCCGGTCCGAGATGCTCGGGTCGAGCCCGAGCATGACGAGCCTGCCAGCACGCGCGCATTGACGGCGCCCTTCGCAATCTGCGAAAGCCGCAAACAACAATTTGCGCACTGCAAATTCGTTGCCCACCAGACGTGGAGAGGATACCCGCCCAAATGCCCGCCTTCGACGCAGCCCTCGTTGACGCCGCCCAGCGTTCGGCCTCCTGGCCGTTCGAGGAGGCGCGCAAGCTCGTGGCCCGCATCGAGAAATCCGGCAAGAAATCGGTGATCTTCGAGACCGGCTACGGCCCCTCGGGCCTGCCGCATATCGGCACCTTCGGCGAGGTCGCACGCACCTCGATGGTCCGCCACGCCTTCCAGGTCCTGACCGGCAACACGATCCCGACCCGGCTCGTCGCCTTCTCCGACGACATGGACGGTCTGCGCAAGGTGCCGGATAACGTGCCGAACAAGGAGCTGCTCGCGGCCAATCTCGGCAAGCCCTTGACCGAGGTGCCGGATCCGTTCGGCACGCATGACTCGTTCGGCCGCCACAACAATGCGCGACTCTGCGCCTTCCTCGACAGCTTCGGCTTCGACTACGAGTTCAAGTCCTCGACCGACTCGTATCGTGCCGGCGAGTTCGACGCGACGCTGCTCAAGATGCTCGCCCGCTACGACGCCATGATGAAGATCATGCTGCCGACGCTGCGCGAGGAGCGGGCCGCGACCTATTCGCCCTTCCTGCCGATCCACCCGAAGACGCGCATCGTCATGCAGGTGCCGATCGATGAGGTCGATGTCGAGGCCGGCACCATCGCCTGGACCGATCCCGACACGAAGGAGCGCTTCGTCTCCCCCGTCACCGGCGGCCATGTGAAACTGCAATGGAAGCCGGACTGGGCGATGCGCTGGGTCGCGCTCGGCGTCGATTACGAGATGGCTGGCAAGGACCTGATCGACTCGGTCAAGGTCTCCTCGCAGATCGCCCGCGCGCTCGACGGCACGCCGCCGGAGGGCTTCAACTACGAACTCTTCTTGGACGAGCAGGGCCAGAAGATCTCGAAGTCGAAGGGCAACGGCCTGACCATCGAGGACTGGCTGACCTATGGCCCGCCGGAGAGCCTCGCGCTCTACATGTTCCAGCGCCCGCGCGAAGCGAAGAAGCTGCATTTCGACGTGATCCCGCGCGCGGTCGACGAGTACCTCCAGTTCCTCAATGGCTACGAGAAGCAGGACTGGAAGAACCGGCTCGGCAACCCGGTCTGGCATATCCATGCCGGCAATCCCCCGGCGCCCGAGGTCATCGCCTCCGGCGAGGGCGACAACACAGTCCGCACGCAGGTCACCTTCGGCCTGCTGATGAACCTCGTCGCCGTCGCGAATTCCGAGGACAAGGCCGTGCTTTGGGGTTTCCTCCAGCGCTATGCGCCGGGCATGTCGCCCGAGACCCATCCGCGTCTCGACGCGCTGGTCGGCTACGCGATCGCCTATTTCCGCGATTTCGTGAAGCCGGCGAAAAGCTATCGCCCCGCCGACGAAGTCGAGCGCGACGCCTTCGCCAAGCTCGACGCCGCCTTGGCCGCCCTGCCGGCCGATCCGACGCCGGAGATGGTGCAGGACACGGCGCTGGACGTCGCCCGCGCCATCCCACGCTATCAGAACCTCACCGCCAAGAACGCGACACCGGAGCGGCCGGGCGTGTCCGGCGACTGGTGGAAAGCGATCTACCAGGTGATGTTCGGCGAGGATCAGGGCCCGCGCTTCGGCTCCTTCGCGGCGATCTACGGCCTGCCCAATACTCGCGCCCTGATCGCCAAGGCGCTGGCCGGCGATCTGGTCAAAGAACACGCCGCCTTCCTGGCGGCGCGCAAAGCCGACTGACGAGCCGACGGAGCCTGCCATGACCATTCCCGACGACGCGCTCGCAGCGCTGGCGGAGGTGGTCGGCGCCAGTGGCCTGCGCAGCGGCGAGGCGATCCCCGCCCGCAACCGCAAGGACGCCTCCAAGACCGAAGAGGGCCTGCCGGCCCTCCTCGTCATGCCCAGGACGACCCAGGAGGTCGCCGCGGTGCTGGCGATCTGCTCGCGGCATGCGCTGCCCGTCGTCGTCCAGGGCGGCATGACCGGCCTCGCCGGCGGCGCCGCCCCGCAAGTCGGCGAAGTCGCGCTCTCGCTCGAGAAGATGAACGGCATCGAGGAGATCGACCCGGTGACGCGGACCATGACCGTGCTCGCAGGCACGCCGCTCGCGGTCGTTCAGGAGAAGGCCGCGGCTGCCGGCTTCCTCTACGGCGTCGATCTCGGCGCGCGCGGGACCTGCACCATCGGCGGCAATGTCGCGACCAATGCCGGCGGCGTGCAGGTGCTGCGCTACGGCATGACCCGCCGCAATGTGCTCGGCCTCGAAGCGGTGATGGCCGATGGCCGCATCGTCAGCCATCTCAAGAAGGTGGTGAAGAACAATGCCGGCTACGACTGGACGCAGCTCTTCATCGGCAGCGAGGGCACGCTCGGCGTCGTCACCCGCGTGCTGCTCGCCCTGCAGCCGGCGGTGACCGGCACGCAGACCGCGCTCTGCGCCGCCGGCAGCGTCGCCAAGGCGCTCGCGGCGCTCAACCGCCTCGAAGCCCGCCTCGGCGGTGGCCTGCTCGCCTTCGAGGCGATGTGGTCGGAATACATGAAGGCCGCGACCGAACAGGGCGGCCTACCCGTTCCCTTTGCCGCAGAACCCGAACTCATCCTCGTCATCGAGGCCGCGATGGGGCCGGGCAGCACCGGCGAGGAGACCTTCGCGGAAGCCCTTGCCGAGCTGGCGGAGGAGGGTCTGCTCGACGATGCCCTGATCGCTCAGTCCGGCCGCGACCGGCAGCGCTTCTGGGCCTATCGCGAGGCGAATTACGAGTTCTACCGCGACCTGCCGCCCGGCGTTCATTTCGATGTCAGCATACCCCTCGGTGCCATGGCGGATGCGGTCGCCCTGCTGCGCCAGCGGGTCAAGGCCCGCAGCGCCACCGCCTTCCCGATCGTCTTCGGCCATCTCGCCGACAGCAATCTGCATCTGTCGCTCCATGACGAGACCGGCAATCTCTCTGGCTTCGCCGAGATCGTCTACGAGCTGGTCCGCGAGAAGCAGGGCAGCATCTCGGCCGAGCATGGCGTCGGCGTGCTGAAGCAGCCCTATCTCGGCATGAGCCGCTCGGATGCCGAGCTCGCGCTGATGACGACGCTGAAGCGCACGCTCGACCCGGGCAACATCCTCAACCGCGGCCGCATCCTGCCTGCTTGAGCTATGGCGCCGGGCCATCGGCTCTGCCAGACTCGTGCGCCATGACGGATCGCGGGGTGCGCGGAGCATGATCGACGAGATGACGCCTGACCAAGCCATCGAACGCGCGATCCGCGCGCGCCGCGCCATCCGCGCCTTCCTGCCCGATCCGGTAGAGCCCGTCCTCGTCCGCCGCCTGATCGATCTGGCGGCACAGGCACCCTCCGGCACCAATATGCAGCCCTGGAAGCTCCGGGTGATCGGCCCTCAGTCGCGGGCGCGGCTGGAGACGGCACTGCTCGGCGCGCTCGATGCCGGCGGGCGCCCCGGCGTCGAGGAGTACCGCTACTATCCCGCGCAGTTCCGCGAACCCTATCTGGCACGGCGCCGCAAGGTCGGCTGGGACCTCTACAGCCTGCTCGGCGTGGTCAAAGGCGATACCGAGGGCATGAAGCGCCAGACAGCCGCGAACCTGCGCTTCTTCGATGCGCCGGTCGCGCTGATGCTGACGATCGACCGCGACCTTGAGATTGGCTCCTGGCTCGATCTCGGCATGTTCATCCAGACGCTGCTGATCGCGGCGCAGGGGCATGGCCTCGATTCCTGCCCGCAGGCGATCTTCGCGCAGTTCCACCCGATCGTCCGGCGCGAGCTCGCAATCCCCGAGGACGAGGTCGTGGTCTGCGGCATCGCCATTGGCAAGGCCGATCCCGACGCGCCGGCCAACCGCCTCGTGCCAGAGCGCGAGCCTGTCGAAGGTTTCACCACCTGGCTGGATTGAGAGCGTCAGGCGCCCGTCTGCGCCGCCGCATCCTTGCGGAACAGCTTGACCACCGGCCCGACCAGCCAGTGCATCGCGACTATGGTCAGGCCGCCGACGATCACCCCGAACACGGCTGCCAACGCGGCTCCGGCCAACCATTCGCCGGCACCCGCCAGCGCTGCCGGCAAGGCTCGCCCGGCCGCGACCGTGAGGTCGTGGACGCCATGCCCGAGGCCGCTGAGGCCATATTCTTCCAGCCCATGGATGATGATGCCGCCGCCGACCCAGAGCATCGCCGCTGTGCCGACCACGCCGAGCAGGTTGAGGAAATGCGGCATGGCGACGACGAGGCTGCGCCCAAAGGGCTGCGTCAGCCAGGATAGCGCGCGGTCAAGCGACCCGGCCTCCCCCGAACCCAACCGCCGCAGGCCGAGCAGGCTCGCCGCCGGCCGCTCGTTGGCGGCGAGCGCCATACCGGCATCGTCGGCCTTCACGATCAGCGCGACGACGCCATAGACCACGACGGTGATGCCGATGCCGACGATGGCGAGCACCGCCGCCTTCATCCAGAAGGACTGGTCGGCGACGCCGGCCAGCGTGATCGCCATGATCTCGGCCGAGAGGATGAAATCGGTCTTCACCGCGCCGGCGATCTTCTGCTGTTCGAGCGCCGCCGGATCGCCGGTTGCTTCGCCCGCTTTGCCCTCGCCATGGGCGCCATGCGGCATGACCAGCTCCAAGAGCTTCTCGGCGCCCTCGAAGCAGAGGAAGACGCCGCCTGCCATCAGAAGCGGCGTGATCGCCCAGGGCGCGATCAGCGCCAGCACGAGCGCGCCGGGCAACAGGATGAGCAGCTTGTTGCGCAGCGAGCCCATCGCGATCCGCCAGATGATCGGCAATTCGCGCGCCGCTGCGAAGCCGACGGCATAGCGCGGCGTCACCGCGGCATCGTCGATGACGACGCCCGCAGCCTTCGCTCCGGCCTTGCCGGCCTGTGCGACGACATCGTCGACAGAGGACGCCGCGATCTTGGCGATGCCGGCGACGTCGTCCAGCAGCGCAAACAGCCCCGAAGCCAAGCGGCTCTCCTCGGAAGGTTATCGGATCAGGCGAGGATAGAGTGCTTTCGGCCAGCCGTCATTCTCGGGCGGAGCGAAGCGCAGACCCGAGAATCTCTAGCAGATAGATGTGACGGAATCTCATCCGGCGAGAGATGCTCGGGTCAAGCCCGAGCATGACGAGCCTGCTCCATCACCCCTTCAAACTGGCGAAACCCTTACCCTCTGCTGCCAGGCGCCGGAGCAGCGGCGCCGGCTCCAGCGCCTTGTCGCCAATCTCGGCCGCCAGCGCTTCCAGCCGCTTGACGATCACATCGAGCCCGACGCTGTCGGCCCAGAACATTGGCCCGCCGCGCCAAGCCGGCCAGTTATAGCCGTTGATCCAGACGATATCGATGTCGCCCGGCCGCGCCGCGATGCCCTCTTCCAGGATGCGCGCGCCCTCGTTGACCATCGGATCGAGCAGCCGCGCCAGAATCTCCTCCTGCGTGAAGGCGCGCCGCGTCACGCCCTGCTCGGCCGAGATGCGGGCGATCAACGCCTCGACCTCGGGGCAACGCTGCCCGCTGCGCGCACCTTGCGGATAGATGTAATAGCCGCGCCCGGTCTTCTGGCCGAACCAGCCGGCCTCGCAGATCGCATCCGCCACGGCAGCCTTGAGGCCGCGCGCCTTGCGCGAGCGCCAGCCGATATCGTTGCCGGCGAGATCGGCCATGGCGAAGGGCCCCATCTTGAATCCGAAGCCGACCAGCGCGGCATCGACCTCATGCGGCAGCGCCCCCGCAACCAGCAGCCGTTCGGCGGCGCGTGTGCGCTGCTCCAGCATGCGGTTACCGACGAAGCCGAAGCCGTTGCCGACCACGACCGGCACCTTGCCGAGCTTCCGGCCGAGCGCCACGGCGGTCGCGATGGCATCGTCCGCAGAACCCTTCGGCCGGACGATCTCCAAGAGCTTCATGACATTGGCCGGGCTGAAGAAATGCATGCCGATCACGTCCTGCGGGCGCTTGGTCGCCGCCGCGATGGTGGGCACGTCGAGATAGGAGGTGTTGCTGGCGAGGATCGCGCCGGGCTTCGCCACCTTGTCGAGCTCGCCGAAGATCTGCTGCTTGACGCCCATCTCCTCGAAGGCGGCCTCGATGACGATATCGGCCCCGGCAGCAGCCGCGAGGCCGACCGCCGGCTTGATCAGCTTCATGCGCCCGGCCTTCGCCTCAGGCGTCAGCGAGCCCCGCGAAACCGAGATGTCGTAGATCGCGCCGATGCGGTTGACGCCATTGTCGAGCGCAGCCTTGGCCGTCTCGATCAGCGTCACCGGGATGCCGGCATTGGCGAAGCACATGGCGATGCCGCCGCCCATCGTCCCGGCACCGATCACCGCGGCGCTGGCGATCTCGCGTGGCTTCACCTCCGGCCCGATGCCCGGCACCTTCGCAACCTCGCGCTCGGCAAAGAAGACATGGCGCAGCGCCTTCGAGCGCTCGTCGACGAGCAGCGACAGGAAGAGCTTGCGCTCGACGGCCGCCCCCTCCGCGAAGGGTAGCGTGAAGCTCGCGCGCACCGCCTCGACCAAGGCCGGCACGTTCGGCATGCCCTCGGCCTTCTTCACCGCGTCCTTGGCCAGGGTCTCGAAAGCCTGGCGATCGGTATCGGTCAATTCGCCGGTGGCCTCGCTCGTGACCGGGCGGCGCCCCTCCGCCGCCAGCGCCTCGGCCAGATGGATCGCGGCGGCCACGACATCGCTGGAGACGACTTCGTCGAGGAGCCCGTATTCCAGCGCCTTGCCGGCCGAGATCGGCTCGCCCGAAAGCATGATCGGAAAGGCCTTGGCCGCCCCGATCAGGCGCGGCAGGCGCTGGGTGCCGCCGGCACCGGGAATGAGCCCGAGCTTGATCTCGGGCAGGCCGAGCTTGGCAGCCGGCAGCGCGACGCGGCCGTGGCAGGCGAGTGCGACTTCCAGCCCGCCGCCGAGCGCGATGCCCTGAATCGCCGCGACGACCGGCTTCGCCGACGCCTCGATCACGTCGAGTACATCCGGCAGGCTGGGCGAGGCCGGCGGCTTGCCGAACTCGCTGATATCGGCGCCCGCAATAAAGGCCTTGCCGGCGGAGGCGATGACGATGGCGGCAACCGCGGCATCGGCATTGGCCTGCTTGATGGCACTCGCCAACCCTTCGCGCACGGCCGCGCCGAGCGCATTGACCGGCGGATTGTCGATCGTGGCAATCGCGACCTTGCCGCGAACCTCAAGCTGAACCTTCGTCATCGACGTCTCCGCAATCCCAGTCCTGCGCGCCTCGACTCGCACGCGAAGGCAGCGAAGGCGTCTCGCCGCGCAGGGGAGGATCGCACCCGCGCGATGTCAAGCGCCGAGCGGCGACGAAAGGCGCATCCGGCCTCGCTTGACCCCCGGCGAAGGCCCGTGCGATCCCGGCACGACAATCAGGAGCGGACCGATGAGCGAAGTGCTGAGCGAAACCGTCGCGGCCGGCGTGGTGCAGATCACCATGAACCGGCCGGACCGCAAGAACGCGCTCGACCGCGCGAGCTATGCCGGGCTGATCGCCGCGATCGCGGCCGCCGAGGCCGGCGCTTCAGTCCGCGCGATCCTGCTGACCGGAGCCGGCGGCACCTTCACCAGCGGCAACGACATCAAGGATTTCGCCATGGCCGCGGCGGCCGGGGACAGCTCGCGCGTCGCGATCGATTTCCTGGAAGTGATCTCGACCGCGAAGAAGCCGATCGTCGCGGCGGTCGAGGGCTTCGCGGTCGGCATCGGCACCACCATGCTGCTGCATTGCGATCTCGCCTTCGCCGCCCGCTCGGCGACCTTCCGCTTGCCCTTCGTGACGCTGGGTCTCTGCCCCGAGGGCGGATCGAGCTATCTGCTGCCGCTGGTCGCCGGCTCCAAGAAGGCGGCCGAACTGCTGATGCTGGGCGAGGCCTTCAATGCCGAGACGGCTGCCGCGGCCGGCCTCGTCAACACCGTCACTGAGGACGGCACAGCGCTGGAAGCCGGTCTCGCCAAGGCCAAGGCGCTTGCCGCGCTGCCGCCGGAATCGCTCGCCCTGACCAAGATGCTGCTGAAGCGCGGCTCGGCCCAGGCCGTGGCCGAGACCATCGCGACAGAGGCCCGCCATTTCGGCGAGCGCCTGAAATCGCCGGAGGCCATGGCCGCCTTCATGGCCTTTCTCAAGAAGTGAGGCGTGGCGGCCCTCAGGCCGCCACCACCCGCCTGCGCCCCTTCAGCCAGTCGCGGGTCCAGGAAAACACCGGCCAGAGCAGCGCCGCGAATGTCATCGCCGCCAGCACGGACGAGACCGGCCGGTCGAAGAAGGGCAGAACCGACCCGTCGGACTTGATCAGCGAAGTCACGAAGTTCTGCTCCACCATCGTGCCCATGACGATGCCGAGCACCATCGCCGCGACCGGATAGCCGTTCTTCTCCATCACGAAGCCGAATACGCCGAAGAAGGCGACGCACCAGACCGCGAACAGGTTGTTGCCCGCCGTCGCGAAGGCGCCGACCGCGCAGAAGATCATGATCACCGGCATCACCGCCGAGCGCGGCGCCCCGACGACCTTGCTTGCCAGCCGGATCATGATGATGCCGAAGGGGATCATGATGATGTTGCCGAGAATGAAGATGATATAGAGCGCGTACATGCTCTCGGCCTGCGTCGTGAACAGCGTCGGCCCGGGGTTCAGCCCCTTCATGTAGAGCACGCCGATCGCGATCGCGGTGATCGTGTCGCCGGGAATGCCGAAGAGCAGCGCCGGCACCCAGCCCGAGGCGAGCGAGGCGTTGTTGGAGGCGCCGGCCTCGATCAGCCCTTCCGGATGGCCGGTGCCGAACTTTTCCGGCGTCTTCGAGAAGCGCTTCGACATGGCGTAGCTGACCCAGGCCGCCATGTCGGCCCCTGCACCGGGCAGCACGCCGATGATGATGCCGACGATGTTCCCGCGTGTCTGCTGCTTCGGATATTCCTTGGTGAGCTTCCACTGCCCCTTCAGGATCGAGCCGAGCTTGCGGTTCTCGATCTTCGGCGGGTCGCGCTCGGTCAGCGAGCGCATCACCTCGGCCAGCGCGAAGACGCCGACCAATGCCGGAATGACCTCGATGCCGCCCAAGAGGTTGGTCGAGCCGAAGGTGAAGCGCGGCACGCCGCCGGGGTTGTCGATGCCGATGCAGGTGATCAGCAGGCCGAGCAGCATCGCCGCGATCGCCTTGATCGGCGAGGAGCGCGCCACCAGCGTCGAGCACATCAGGCCGAGCATCGCGAGCCAGAAATTCTCATAGGTCGAGAAGGACAGGGCCATCTCGGCGAGCAGCGGCGCGATCAGCATCAGCGAGAGCGTGCCGGCGATGCCGCCCAGCGCCGAGAACCACAGGCAGATGCCGAGCGCCGTCTCCGCCTGGCCCTTGCGCGTCATCGCATAGGCTTCGTCGGTATAGGCGGCCGAGGCCGGCGTGCCGGGGATGCGCAGCAGGCAGCCCGGAATGTCGCCGGAGAAGATCGCCATGGCGGAGGCCGTGATGATCGTCGCGATCGCCGCGATCGGCGAGAGATAGAAGGTGACCGGCACGAGCAGGGCTGTCGCCATGGTAGCCGAGAGGCCAGGCAGCGCGCCCACCGTCAGCCCGTAGAAGGCGGACGCCACGATGGCGATCATCACGTCGAATTGGAAAACCAGCCCGAAGGCCTTGATGACGGTATCCATCGTCAGGCCTCGCTCACCAGGGGAAGGGCAGCATGCCGCCGGGCAGCGGCACCCGCAGCAGCTTCAGGAAGATCAGGTTGATCGCGAAGGGCGCGATGATCGCGAGCGGCACCGCGAGCCTCAGCTTCGCGCCGAAAGCGAGGCTGCAGAGCAGCACCATGATCGCCGTCGTCGGCAGGAAGCCCAGTGTCTCCGAGGCCAGCGCGTAGAAAGCGAGCAGGGCCGGCGGCAGCAGCGCCAGCCAGTTGCGCCAGGCCGGCACCGGCGCGAGCTCCTCCGGCGTCGCATGGCTCGCGACATCGGCCTCGGCGACCTCCTCGAAATGGCGCCCGATCCCGAAGACGATCAGGCTGCCGCAGATGACGAGCCCGGCACCGACGACCATGGGAAAGGCTGAGGGGCCGACCTGCTGGCCGGGCACCGGCGGCAGTTTCGAGCCGTAGAAGAAGGCGGCAGCTCCAAGCGCGGCGAGCGCTGAGCCGGTAATGCGGTCGGATAGTTGCAAGGGCGCAACCTCCCTGGACGATCAGATCATGACGAGACGAAAACGCCGGGAGCTGCTTGCTCCCGGCGTCGTTGGTCTGGTGCCGCTTTAGCCCTTGGCGAGGCCTGCCGCCTTCATGGCGGAGGCCATGGAGGTGTCGCTCGCGGCCATGAAGTCGGCAAAGCCCTTGCCGTCCGCGAACTTCATCCCGAAGCCGCGGGAGTTCATGAAGTCCTGATAGTCCTTGGAGTCGAAGGCCTTCTTCAGCGCCGCCGTCAGCTTCGCCGCGATCTCGGGCGGCAGGCCCTTCGGCGCGCCGATGCCGCGCCAGGCGCCGATCGAGTAGTTGATGCCGAGCGTCTCGTTGAGCGTCGGCACGTCCTTGAACTGCGGGTTGCGCGCGCTCGCCATGATCGCCAGCGACTTGGCCTTGCCCGCATCGATCATCGCGCGTGCTTCCGGCACGGAGCAGGTCACGATATCGATGCCGCCGGCCGCCAGATCCTGCATGCCGGGCGCCGCGCCGTTCGACGGCACCCAGGCAACGTGATCCGGCTTCAACCCCATCGCGACGAGCCAGCCGATCAGGGCGAGGTGCCAGATGCCGCCCTGGCCGGTGCCGGACGCCTTGAGCTTGCCGGGAGGCGCCGCCTTGATCGCGTCGGCCAGCGCCTTGATGTCCTTGTAGGGGCCCGCGGTCGAGACCTGCACGCCCGGCGGGTCCTCGTTCATCAGCGCGAGCGAGGTGTAGCTCGTCGATTTCAGGTCGGTCAGGCCCTGATGATGCATCATGGCGATCTCGACCGTCAGCATGCCGATGTTGTAGCCGTCCGGCGCCGCCGTCGCGATGGCCGAGTGGCCGACCACGCCCGAACCGCCGGTGCGGTTGACGACGTTGACCGGCTGGCCGAGGTCCTTTTCCAAGAGCTGCGCGACGATGCGCGCGGTGGCGTCCGTGCCGCCGCCCGCGCCCCACGGGCAGACCATGGTGATCGGTCGCGACGGATAGTTCGCCTGTGCAATGGCAGGCGCCGCGATCAGGCTCGCGCCGGCCGCAGCCGCGCCCTTGAGCACAGTTCGTCTGTCGATGAAATCGGTCATTCCCCAGTTCCTCCGCTAAATCGATTTAGTGTCCGGGCGCTCCTCGTCGGCGACGGGGCTCCCTTGATATGACGGGCGTCATCTGAGCCGATCGCGCGGCCAGTGACAACCTCTCATTTTGGCCGAGACTACAGCCCGCAGACGATGGGCTGGACAGCGCCGGAAACCCGCTCGACTACCGCGCCGGTGCTGAGCTCTGCCCCAGCGGCAGCCGCCGGCAGCGCGACGCCGGCCTTGCCGAGCACGGACTGGATCGCGGCCGCATCGGCGAAGCCATAGCTGCGCTGCGGCGCGACGCCGGCGATCAGTATCTTGTCGGACGGGTTGTCGGTGACGATGCCGACGAGCCGCCCCTGCCGGTCGAAGGCCGGCGCGCCCGCCTGCCCCGGCTGGAGCGGCGCCTTGAGCGCCGGCTTGCCACCGGCCTGCACGCCCTGCCCGGGCAGCGCGACGGCGACCCGCTTGCCGGCGTCGTTGCCATAGGCGACCAGCACCAGCGCCTCGGAAGCGCCCGCGGCCTCGCTGCGCAGGCCCGGCGGCTTCGCGGCGCCCGTACCTTCCAGATCGAGCAGGGCGAGCCCGCTGGCATCGTCCTTCAAGCGCAGCTTGGCGCTACGATTGCCGACACGCAAGGAGCGGCAGTTGTCGACCGCTGCCGAGGCGCTCAAGGCCACACGCTCGTTCAGCGCCAGCGCGACGCCATAGCGCTCATTGCTGCGCGCAGCCGGCGCAAGCAGTGACGACAAGCCCGAGGAGGAGCTCGCGGCCGTGCCGGCAACCGCCGAAGGCTGGGCCGGAACCGCCCCGGTCGGGAAGGGCTCGAAGCTGGCAGCAATAGCGATGACCAGCTTGTCGACGGTCGGCGCCAACGCCTTGTCATAGCCGATCGAGAAGCCGCGCAGACCCTGCTGCCCGGCCGAAAGCCGGCGATAGAACCGCCCGGTCGGCGTCTCGCCGGTGACCACGAAGAAATCCGGCCGCAGCAACTTGTAGGTGATCTTGCGCGGGCTGTTCGGGCTGACGGTGATCGCCTTCTCGAAGATCGCCGCGAGATCATCCCCGCCGGGCGGTGTGGTCGAGGTGTCGAGCGTCACCTTCTCGTCTGCGCTCTGCCAGCGGCTGCCGCCGGAGGGCGTCACGTCGCGCTTCGGCAGGAGCTTTTGGGGGATGCCGATCTGCACCCCGGTCTTGTCGTCGGCCAGCACCTTGAACCCGGCCGCGTCGCGGGCCACTTGCGCCGCCCTGGCGAGCGCCGCCCGCTCAGCCGGCGGCAGCAGGCCGTCGGCCGGGCCGCGTCCGCCCTTGAACGCGTTGATCGCGCGGAAGGTCAGGGGGCCGTAGGAGCCGGAGACAGCGCCGTTGAACTGCCCGGCCCAGATCAGATCGTTCTGGATCGCCTTGCGCTCGGCTTCAGGCAAGGCCTCGAACCCGGCCTGCGCCGCCGCCATCTGCGGCGAGGGGCCGGCTGCCGGAGCAGGCGCCTGCGCGCTTGCAAGGGACGGTGCCAGCAGCACAAGCGCCACGGCGACACTGCGAAGCAGCGTGATTCGCGAGGGATGGAGAAGGGCGCGCAGCATAGGTCTCGTCCTTGAGAACGGGCGAAGCGGCTGCATTGAGCGTCAGAACGCGCCGCGCCGCAACCATGGCGAACGACTCCCGTAGCGGCATTCCCTAACCTCGCACGACCTGCATTCGCATGACTTGAACGCGCGCCGCACGGTGATAGCCTGCCGGCCCCGTCTCACGCCGTCATCGGCCTGAAGCCATGCCCGCTGATCCTTGGCTGACCGATCGACGAAGAGGACCGACGATGACCCTGCTTTCCCGTCTCGCGCTCGCCCTCTCGCTCACGCTTGCGGCCGCCCCTGCCCTCGCCCAGAAGGCCTATGTCCGCAACGACTTGCTGGCCGACGGCCAGCGACTGGAGGAACGCCTGAAGCGCGAGGTCGCGGCCGGCAATCGCTCGGCGGCGGACGCGATCCGCGCGGGCGAGATCGCGCTCGGCCGCGGCGATGCCCGCTCTGCCCTGCCCCAGGCCAATGCGGCGATCGTCGCCGATTCCAGCAATGCCGCCGGCTGGCGCCTGATGGCGCGCGCCGCCAACGCGATCGAGCCGCGCGACTATCGCGAGCGCTGGGAACTACGCGAGCGCGCCGTCGCCGCCGCCTATCTCGCCTATCAGCGCTCGACCAACCGCAATGACGAGGCGGCCTCGCTCGGTGTGCTCGCCCGCACTTTCGAGAAGAACGAATTGTGGCGCCCGGCGCTGACCACCTACCGGCTCAGCCTCGACCTCGCCGCCAATACCGCCTTGCAGAGCTCCTATGAGAGCCTGCGCGAGAAACGCGGCTTCCGGCTGCTCTCGAACAAGACCGATTCCGACGCCGCCTCCCCGCGCGCCTGCTTCGAGTTCTCTGAGGCACTGGCACGCGGCCGCGTCGATTTCGCGCCCTATGTCGCGATCTCCGGCGGCAAGGGCGATTTCGCCGTCAGCGCCGAGGACCGCCAGATCTGCGTCGACGGCCTCAAGCATGGCGAGCGCTATGCCATCGTCATCCGCCAAGGCGTGCCCTCCGCCATCCCCGACGAGACGCTGCTGAAATCGGCCGATTACGAAATCTATGTCCGCGATCGCACGCCCTCCGTGCGCTTCACCGGCAAGAACTACGTGCTGCCGCGCACCGGCCAGCAGGGCATTCCGGTCGTCTCGGTCAATTCCGGCAAGCTCGATCTTGAGGTCATGCGGATCGGCGATCGCAACCTGATCAACTCCGTCCATTCCGAGGATTTCCTCAGCCAGATCGGCTCCTATTCCGCCCGGCAGATCTCCAGCGACAAGGGCCAGACCGTCTGGACCGGCACGATGGATGTGAAGTCCGAGCTGAACCAGGACGTGATCACCGCCTTCCCGGTGACGGAAGCTGTCGGCAGCCTCAGGCCCGGCGTCTATGTGATGTTCGCCAAGCCCTCGGGCGGGCCGGCTGCCGCGCCCGCCAGCGACGACGGCGATTCCTATGATGACGGCTCGACGCGGGCGACGCAGTGGTTCGTCGTCTCCGATCTCGGCCTGACCTCCTTCACCGGCCCGGACGGCGTGCATGTGCTCGCCCGCTCGCTGGCCGACGCGAAGCCCATCGCCAATGCCGAACTGCGCCTGATCGCCCGCAACAACGAGGTGCTCGGCACCGCTAAGACCGACGGCAACGGCTATGCCCGCTTCGATGCCGGCCTCGGCAAGGGCCAGGGCGGCAATGCGCCCGGCCTCGTCACCGCCTCGCTCGCCGAGGATTACGGCTTCCTCGATCTCAAGCAGACCGCCTTCGACCTCTCCGATCGGGGCGTGAAGGGCCGCGTCGCCCCAGCCGGGCTCGATGCCTATCTTTATACCGAGCGCGGCGTCTATCGCTCTGGCGAGACGGTCTATCTCACCTCGCTGCTGCGTGATGCCAAGGGCGCCGCGGTGGCCGGCCTGCCGCTGACCATCGTGGTCAAGCGCCCGGATGGCGTCGAATACCGCCGCCGGCAGGTCGAGGACCAGGGCGCGGGCGGCCGCGCCCATTCGATCCAGCTCGTCTCGGGCGCCGCGACCGGCACCTGGCGCGTCCTCGCCTATTCCGACCCGAAGGGCCAGGCGATCGGCGAGACCTCCTTCCTCGTCGAGGACTATGTGCCCGAGCGGCTGGAGCTGACGTTGACGCCGAAGGCGCCGCTGCTCCAGGCCGGCCAGCCGGCCGAACTCGACGTCAACGCCCGCTATCTCTATGGCGCGCCGGGCTCCGAGCTCGACGTCACCGGCTCGATGACGATCCGCGCTGCGGACGCCAGCGCCATCCCCGGCTTCAAGGACTATCAGGTCGGCCTCACCGACGAGGCTTTCGAACCGGTCCAGAGCGAGTTCGAGGAAAGCACCACGACCGACGCCGCTGGCAAGGCGACCATCACCAATCCAGTCCAGCAGGCCGACACCAATCGCCCGCTCGAAGTCGAGATGACCGTGCGCGTCGGCGAGCCCGGCGGGCGCGCCATCGCCCGCTCCGTCACCCTGCCGATCGTGCCCAAGGGCGCCGCCATCGGCGTGAAGAAGCTGTTCCGCGACGGCGATCTCGGCAATGGCCAGACCGCCAATTTCGAAGTCATCATGGCGACCGGCGACGGCAAGCGCCTTGCCCGGCCCGGCGTCAAATGGGTGCTGTCGAAGGTCCGCCGCAACTACCAGTGGTTCTTCCAGGACGGCCGCTGGAACTATGAGGGCGTCAAGACCACCCGCCGCGTCGCCGATGGCGAGATCGCGGTGGCGGAAGCGGCCGGCGTCAAGATCGCCGCGCCCGTCGAATGGGGCAATTACCGGCTCGACGTGACCTCAGACGGCAATGAGGCGGCCGAGACCTCCGTCTCCTTCAGCGTCGGCTACGAGAGCGACAAGACGGCCGATACGCCGGATGTGCTCGACGTCGCTTTGGACAAGGCTGCTTACGCCGATGGCGAGAGCCTGCAGGTCCGCCTCTCGCCGCGCTTCGCCGGCAAGGCGACGCTCGCCATCGTCACCGACAAGGTTGCGGATATCCGCACCATCGACATCACCGAAGGCGGCACCAGCGCCTCGATCCCGGTGAAGGCCGAATGGGGCGCCAGCGCCTATCTCGTCGTGCTCGCCCATCGCCCGATGGATGCCGCCGCCAAGCGCCTGCCCGGCCGCGCCATCGGCCTCTCCTGGTTCCAGATCGGCAAGGAGGCGCGCACACTGGCGCTCGATCTCGGCGCGCCCAAGCTGGTGCGCCCGCTGACGACGCTGTCGCTCCCGGTCAAGGTCACCGGCATGAAGGCCGGCGAGGACGCCTATGTCACGCTGGCCGCCGTCGATATCGGCATCCTCAACCTCACCCGCTACGAGAGCCCCGACGCCAGCAAGTTCTTCTTCGGCCAGCGCCAGCTCGGCCATGACCTGCGCGATCTCTATGGCTACCTGATCGACGGCATGCAGGGCACGCGCGGCGCGATCCGCACCGGCGGCGACGCCGCGCCCAAGATGGACGGCGAGAAGCCGACGCAGGAGCCGCTTGCCCGCTATTCCGGTGTGGTCAAGGTCGGGCCCGACGGCACGGCGAAGATCGATTTCGAGATGCCAGCGTTCAACGGCTCGGTCCGCGTCATGGGCGTCGCCTGGTCGGCCGGCCGCACCGGCCAGGCCAGCGCCGACGTGATCGTGCGCGACCAGATCGTCGCCCAGGCGACGCTGCCGCGCTTCCTCGCCATCGGCGACCAATCGCGCTTCCATCTCCAGGTCGACAATGTCGAGGGTCCGGCCGGCGCCTATACCGTCGATCTCGACGTGAAGGGCCCGGTTCTGGTCGCGGCAGACGCCACCCGCCGCACCATGCAGATGGGTGCCGGCGCCAAGACGCAGATGACGATCCCCGTCACTGCCGCAGGCCTCGGCCGCGCCGAATTCGACGTACGCGTCTCCGGCCCGAACGGCATCGGCACGGTGCAGAACCTCGCCGTGCGCGTGCAGCCCTCGGCCGCGACGATCGCGCGCCGCATCGTCCGCGCCATCCCCGGCAATGGCGGAGCGATCACCGTCTCCTCCGACCTCCTGGCCGATCTCGTGCCGAATTCCGGGCAGGTCTCGGTGACGGTCTCGCCCTTCGGCTCGCTCGATGTGCCCGCTTTGCTCAAGGCGCTTGACCGCTACCCCTATGGCTGCACCGAGCAGACCGTCTCGCGCGCCCTGCCGCTGCTCGCGGTCAACCAGCTCGCCTCGCTGGAGCAGCTCGCGCTCGACGACAAGGCCGACGAGCGCGTCGTCAACGCGATCGAGCGCGTGCTGGCCCGTCAGGGCGGCAACGGCTCCTTCGGCCTCTGGGGCGTCGGTGGCGACGATCTCTGGCTCGACGCCTTCGTCACCGACTTCCTGACCCGAGCCCGCGAGAAGCAGTTCGCCGTGCCGCAGATCGCCTTCAATCTCGCACTCGACCGCCTGCGCAATCAGGTCGTCAACACCAGCGAGATCAACAAGGAAGAGGCCGCCGGCATCGCTTATGCGCTCTATGTGCTCGCCCGCAACGGCCGGCCGGTGATGGGCGATCTGCGCTATCTCGCCGACAACAAGCTCGGCGACTTCGCGACGCCGCTGGCCCGCGCCCAGATCGGCGCCGCGCTCTCGGCGCTGGGCGATCGTGGCCGCGGTCGCGCCGCTTTCGGCAGCGCGCTCGGCCTGCTCCAGCAGGCAAGCGATGACGGCTTCTCCCGGCCCGATTACGGCTCCCGCCTGCGCGACGGCGCCGGCGTACTCGCCCTGATCGCGGAGGCCAATGGCGAGCGCGCCGACATCTCCCGCGCCGTCTCGATCCTCGACGCGACCCGCAACAGCGCCCGCTACAGCTACACCTCGACGCAGGAGCAGATGTGGATGGTGCTGGCGGCACAGGCCATGGCCAAGGACGCCGAGGGTATGACGCTGACGGTCGACGGCACGGCCCGCAAGGGCGCCCTCTACCGCACCCTCTCCGCCGAGGCGCTGGAGGCGAAGTCCCTGACCATCGCCAATCCCGGCGCCGGCAATGCCCAGGCGGTCATCACCGTCGCCGGCATCCCGACCGCGCCGGAGCCTGCGCTCAATCAGGGCTTCGGCCTTGAGCGTGTGATCTACACGATGAAGGGCGAGAAGGCCGACCCGGCGCGCCTGCGCCAGAACGAGCGCTATGTCGTGGCACTGACGGTGACGGAAGCTGCGCCGCGTTATGGCCGGCTGCTGCTGGTCGATCCGGTCCCGGCGGGCCTTGAGATCGAGAACGCCAACCTGACCGAAGGTGCCTCGGTCGCGGGGCTCGACTGGCTGAAGCAGGAGGTCTACCCGGTCCATACCGAGTCGCGCGACGACCGCTATGTCGCGGCCTTCGAGCGCTCTGGCTCGCGCAACGACAAGCTCGCCTACACCGTCGCCTATATCGCGCGGGCGGTTTCACCCGGCCGCTATGTCTCGCCCGCCGCCGTGATCGAGGACATGTACCGGCCGGACCGCTTCGGCCGCACGGGCTTCGGCGCGGTGGAGATCACCTCGGCGCGGTAAGATGAACGAGAGCGGGCAAACAAGGCCGTCATTCTCGGGCGAAGCGCAGCGCAGACCCGAGAATCTCGATCAGGAGATGCTCGGGTCAAGCCCGAGCATGACGGCGCGTGCTGGCCGCTTTCGCAAACTGAAGATCGCAGCCTGCACTCTGGCCGTCTCAGCCATTGCAGGCGCCACCGCCCTCGTCTTCTACGCCCGCTCGCTCCCCCCGCTTGACCTCGCCGCAGCCGCCGATCGCTCGACCGTAGTGCTCGACCGCGAGGGCAAGCTGCTGCGCCCCTTCCTGACCGCTGACGGCCGCTGGAAGCTCCCCGTCACATCAGAGGATGTCGATCCGCGCTATCTCGCCATGCTCAAGGCTTTCGAGGACAAGCGCTTCGACGAGCACCACGGCATCGACCCGCTCGCTATGCTGCGCGCCGCCGGCCAGATGCTGCTCAACGGCCGCGTCGTCTCCGGCGGCTCGACACTGACCATGCAGGTCGCGCGCCTGCTCGAACCACGCGAGGAGCGCACGCTCTCAGCCAAGCTCCGGCAGGCCGTGCGCGCCGTCGAATTGGAACGGCGCTTCGACAAGGCCCGCATTCTCGACCTCTACCTCACGCTCGCCCCCTTCGGAGGCAATCTCGAGGGAGTGCGTGCCGCGAGCTTCGCCTATTTCGGCAAGGAGCCGAAGCGGCTTTCGACCGCCGAGGCCGCCCTCCTCGTCGCCCTCCCGCAATCGCCCGAGACGCGTCGGCCGGACCGCTTCGTCGAGGCCGCCCGCAAGGCGCGCGAGCGCGTGCTGGAACGGGTCGAGCAGGCGGGCTTGGCCACCCGTGACGAGGTCGCCGCCGCCCGCAACGAGCCGATCCCGGCCGCGCGCCGCCCCTTTCCGAATCTCAGCCCCCATATCGCCGAGCAGGCGGTGGCCGAGGCACCGGCCGAGCGCGTCCAGAAGCTCTCACTCGATGCACGCTTGCAGGCCGCGCTCGAAGGCCTCGCCCGCGAACGCAGCCTCGGACTCGCTCCCCAGGTCTCGATCGCGATCCTCGCCGTCGACAACGAAACCGGCGAAATCCGCGCCTCGGTCGGCGGCGTCGATTATTTCGCGGCGGAACGGGCCGGTGCGCTCGACCTGACGCGGGCGCTGCGCTCGCCCGGCTCGGCGCTCAAACCCTTCATCTACGCCCTCGCCTTCGACAACGGCATCGCCCATCCCGAGACGATGC
This sequence comes from Allobosea sp. FW305-C-101, assembly GCF_058783685.1. Taxonomy (NCBI): domain Bacteria; kingdom Pseudomonadati; phylum Pseudomonadota; class Alphaproteobacteria; order Hyphomicrobiales; family Alloboseaceae; genus Allobosea; species Allobosea sp. FW305-C-101. The sequence continues at coordinate 913,523 of NZ_JBYSYT010000002.1, forward strand.
TGGAGGACCGGCCGGCGCGCTACGGCATTTATATCCCCGAAAACTTCGACATGACCTTCCAGGGCATGGTCAGCGCCCGCAAAGCCCTGCAGCTTTCGCTCAACGTGCCAGCCGTCGAACTGCTCTCGGCGCTTGGCCCGCAGCGCTTTCTCTCGCGATTGCGCGATGCTGGCGTCGCCATCGCCATGCCCAAGGACAGCGGCGCGCCCGGCCTCGCCGTCGGCCTCGGCGGTCTCGGCATCACCCTGCAGGACCTGACGCGCGCCTATGTCGGCCTTGCTCGCGGTGGTGAGATGCTGCCGCTGCGCTTCCGCCAGCAGGCGGCGCAGAGCGGTCCGGCGCCGCGCCTCGTCGATCCCGTCGCGGCCTGGTATGTCGCCGACACCTTGCTCGGTGCGCCGCCGCCGCTCAATGCCGTGCCCGGCCGCATCGCCTACAAGACCGGCACATCCTATGGCTATCGCGACGCCTGGGCCGTCGGCTTCGACCGCAGGCACACGATCGGCATCTGGGTCGGCCGCGCCGATAATGGCGCCGTACCTGGACTGGTGGGGCGCACGGTCGCGGCCCCCATCCTGTTCGACGCCTTCGCCCGGCTCGGCATCGATCCGCGCCCCTTCCCGCAGCCGGCGGACGCGATCATCGCCAGCACAGGCCATCTGCCGCCACCGCTCCGCCACCTCCGGCAGGATGTGCCCAAGACCGTGACGGCGATGACGACGCCGACGCTGAAGCTCGCCTTCCCGCCGGACGGCGCCCGCATCGACCTCTCCGCCGCCGCGCTCGATGGCAATGGCCGGCTCAACCTCAAGGTTGCCGGCGGTTCGCCGCCCTATACCTGGCTGGTCGACGGCACGCCGGTGACCGAGCCACAGCGTCGGCGCGAGACGCAGTGGCAGCCGCCGGGCAAGGGCTTCATGCGGATTTCGGTAATCGATGCGACGGGCGCGAGCGAGAGCGTCTCGGTGAGATTGCAGTAGCGCGTGAGCGCGTCATCCCGCACGCGCTGCGGCACGCAGTACTGCTGCGCAGATGCGGGACCGTCCTCGCGAAAAGGCGCCCTTCTCGCGTCGCCAAGTGAGGCGCCCTCTGGTCACGCGGTCCCGTGTCTGCGCCGCAGCACTTCGTGCCGCAGCGCGCACGGGATGACAGCGCCCCCCGCCCCTTACTCCGCCGGGGCCGGATGCGCGCCCTGAGCGCCGTGCCCTTCCTCATGCGGCGCATGGCGCGAGCCATGGACCGTGCGGGCGAGGTAGCTATAGGCGACCGGCACCACATAGAGCGTCAGCAAGGTGCCGAAGGTCATGCCGCCGACGATGACCCAGCCGATCTGCGAGCGGCTTTCCGCGCCGGCGCCGGTCGCGATAGCGAGCGGAACGGCGCCGAGCACCATCGCGCCCGTGGTCATCAGGATCGGCCGCAGGCGCAATTCCGCCGCCTCGACGAGGGCGTCGAGCATGTCCTTGCCCTCCTCGCGCAGCTGGTTGGTGAACTCCAGGATCAGGATGCCGTGCTTGGTGATCAGGCCAACCAGCGTGATCAGGCCGATCTGGCTGTACACGTTCATCGTCCCGCCCGTGTAGTAGAGCGCAGCCAGCGCGCCGGTCAGCGAAAGCGGCACCGAGACCATGATCACGACCGGGTCGACGAAGCTCTCGAACTGCGCCGCCAGCACCAGATAGATGAAGCCCAGCGCCAGCAGGAAGACGATGAAGATGCTCGCGCCCGACTGCTTGAACTCGCGGCTCTGGCCGGAATAGTCGACCTGCACCGAGGAGGGCAGCACGCGGGCCGCACTATCTTCCAGCACCTTGAGCGCGTCGCCGAGCGAATAGCCGGGCGCCGGGATCGCGGTGATCGTCGCCGAGCGCAGCTGGTTGAAGCGGGTCAGCTCCTTGGGCGCCACGTTCTCGTCGATCTTGACCAGGCTGGAGAGCTGCACCACGGCGCCGCCGCGGCCCATCAGGTAGATCGACTGCAGCGCCTGCGGGGTGTTGCGCTCCGAACCCTCGACCTGCAGCACGACATCGTATTGCTTGCTGTTCATGTTGAAGCGCGTCACCTGCCGGCCGCCGAGCAGCGTCTCCATCGTGCGCCCGATGATATCGACGCCGACGCCAAGATCGGCCGCCCGCTGCCGGTCGATCGAGACCTTGATCTGCGGCTTGTCGAGGATGAGGTTGGTCTCGACATTGGTCAGGACCGGCGAGTTCGCGACCTCGGCCATCAGCTGGTCGACATAGGCCTTGATCTGCGTATAGGACTCCGAGGAGCGCAGCACGAACTCGACCGGCTTGCTGTTCGCCTGGCCCTGCCCGAGCGAGGCCGGGTTGGTCGCGAACAGGCGGATGCCGGGGATCTGCGACAGGCCCCTGTTGATCTCGGCGACAAGATCCTGCTGCTTGCGCTGGCGCTCTTCCCAGGGCTTGAGGCGGGCGAAGCCGATGGCGCGCGTCACGTCGGGGAAGCCGGCGATGACGAGATAGGTATCGACCTCGGGTATCTTGCTGAAATACTGCTCGACCTGGCGCGCATAGTCGGCAGTGAAGGAGATCGTGGCGCCCTCGGGCGCGACGCCGACCGCGTTGATCGTGCCGCGATCCTCGACCGGCGCCAGTTCGGCGCGCAGATGCGTGAAGAAGTAATAGCCGCTGCCGGCAACACCCAGCGCCAGCAGCACGACCAGCGGGCGGATCGAAAGCGCTCCGCGCAGCGAGGCCTTGTAGCCGCGCGACAGCCCGTTGAAGCCGCGCTCCAGCACATTGTAGAGCCAGTTGTGCTTCTCGTGGTGGCGCAGCAGCTTGGCGCACATCATCGGCGTCAGCGTCAGCGCGACGAAGCCGGAGACCAAGACCGCGCCGGCCAGCGTCAGCGCGAACTCGATGAAGAGCTTGCCGGTGCGGCCGGTCGAGAAGGCCATCGGCGCATAGACCGCGACCAGCGTCAGCGTCATCGCCACGACCGCGAAGGCGATCTCGTTGATGCCGCGGATCGCCGCCGGGGTCGGCTGCATGCCGTCCTCGATATGACGGTGCACGTTCTCCAGTACGACGATGGCGTCGTCGACGACGAGGCCGATGGCGAGCACCATCGACAACAACGTCAGCGTGTTCACGGTGAAGCCGAACGCATACATCAGCGCAAACGAGCCGATCAGCGAGACCGGGATCGTGACCAGTGGGATCAGCGTCGCGCGCACCGAGCGCAGGAAGATGAAGATGATCAGCACGACCAGCACGATCGCCTCGATGATCGTCTGGTAGACCGCCTTGATCGAGCGATCGATGAAGACCGAGGTATCGTAGGACTTGGCGATCGCCATGCCCTGCGGCAGGTCCTCGATGATGCCGGGCAGCGCCTCCTCGATGCCGGCCGAGACGTCGAGCGGATTGGCCGTCGCCTGCTTGACGATGCCGATCGTCACCGAAGGCGTGCCCTTGAACCAGGCGGCGTTGCGTTCCTCGCGGGCGCCGAGCTCGACCTTGGCGATGTCCTTCAGCTTGACCGGGAAGCCATTGGCGTCCTTGACCACGATCTCGCGGAACTCCGCCGGGGTCGTCATGCTGGTCTGCGAGAGCACCGTGAATTCGCGATCGTTGCTCTCGATCCGGCCCGACGGGATCTCGACATTCTGCGCCCGGACGGCCGCCTCGATCTGCTGGACCGAGATGTCGTAAGCCGACATGCGGGCGCGATCGAGCCAGATGCGCATCGCATATTGGCGCTGGCCGAGAATGCGGACCTCCGCCACGCCGGTCACGTTCTGGACGCGGTCGGAGATGAAGCGATCGGCGAAGTCGGTGAGTTCGAGCGGCCCGTCCTTCGTGCTGGTCAGCGAGAGATAGAGGATCGGCTGCGCGTCGGCCTCCACCTTGGCGATGACCGGCTCGTCGATCTCGTCCGGCAGGCGGCTGCGCACGCGGCTGACGCGGTCGCGCACGTCGGAAGCCGCGACGTCGGGATCGACATCCGGGCGGAAGCGCACCTGGATGAAGCTGCGCTCCTGGCGGCTGGCCGAGGAGATGATCTCGATGCCCTCGATGCCGGCGATCGAGTTCTCCAGGATCTGGGTGACCTGCGTCTCGATGATCTCGGCCGAGGCGCCGCGATAATCGGTGCGGACCGAGACGATCGGCTCGTCGATGTTCGGATACTCGCGGACCGTCAGGCGGCCATAGGAGACGATACCGATCAGGATCACGAGGAGGCTCAGCACCGTCGAGAGGACGGGCCGACGGACGAAGAGTTCGAAGAGGCTCATGGCGCGATCCTAGAGCTGGCTCGTCTGGACGACCTTGTCCTTGATCGCGATGATCGCGCCGTCGCGCAGCCGCATCTGGCCGGCGGTGATGATCTGCATGTCGGGCGTCAGCCCGCGGACGATCTCGACCTTGCCCGGCAGGCGCTTGCCAAGCTCGACGGCGACCTTCTTCGCCTTGCCCTTGTCGACGACGTAGATGATCTTGCCGACCGCATCCGGCACCACGGCCATCTCCGGCACGACGATCGCCTTCTCGCGATAGTCCACGGTGATGGCCAGCCGGGCGAAGAGGCCGGGCTTCAGCGCGAGATCGGCATTGGGGATGTTGGCGCGCAGGCGGATCGCCCGGCCGTTGACGTCGACCACCGGGTCGATCGCGTAGATCTGGCCCTGGAATTTCCGGTCCGGAACCGCATCGACCTTCATCTGCACGGGCTGCCCGACCTTGAGGCGGCTCAGGAATATCTCGGGCACGCGGAAATCGATCTTGATCGGGTCGATGCTGGTCAGCGTGATCAATTGCTTGCCGACGGAGACATAGTCGCCGACGCCGACCGAGCGCAGGCCGACGACGCCGGTGAACGGCGCCACGATGGTCGACTGGGCGAGCTTGGCCTTGGCGAGCTGGACGCGAGCCTCGCTGGAGGCGAGCTTCGCCGCGGACTCGTCGAGCGCGACCTGCGTGCCCGAGCCGCGCGAGACCAGCCCCCTGAGCCGATCATTGGTATCGCGGGCAAGGCCGAGATCGGCCATCGCCTGCTTCAGCTCGGCATCGAGGATCGCCGTATCGAGCTTGACCAGCTCCTGCCCGGCCTTGACGCGCTCGCCTTCCTTGAAGCCGAGGAAGATGACGCGGCCGGCGATTTCCGGCGCGATGACAACGGATTCATCGGCGGCCAGCGTGCCGAGCGCCTCGACCTCCTCGCTCACGGTCGCCAGTTCGATGGACGCGACCTCGACAGGCACGCCGCGCGGCCCCGAGACCGCGCTCGCCTGCGCCTGCTGGGTGCCAGTGCGCTGGTTGCGGTAGGCATAATAGCCGCCGCCCGCGATGGCGGCGACGAGAACAAGAAGAACGAACCGCTTCATCAGGCTGGAGGCTCCGTTGCCGCCCATTGGTCTTAAATGGAACGAAAGGCGTTGCTAAGATGCCGGCGCGCCACAGCGGCACAAAAACAGCGGTTCTTGTGCCGATGCCGTATCGTTTCGGCCTCGCAGGCATCAATGCAAGATGCTTGCCGATAAGAGGCCCAACGTCACGGGCATCTCCGCCGCACACAGACATCCACGATCATCCTGCCGCTAAGCCGTGGATCGTCCAAGCGCATTCTGGAGACCTCACGAAACGTTGACCGGCTCTTGGACGTGCAAATCGCCCGTTTCGGGGCCCTTCACATCCTGTCACGCCGCTGTCATCCGTGGCCGCTAGGGCTCGCGGCGATCAAGACGCCTGACCCTCCGGCCTGACCGGGTGGGGACGCGCTCATGCCCGCATCGTGCCCGAGAACCAGTCCATGCTCCGCATCGAAGGCCTGACCAAGCGCTTTGGCGACAGGAACGCGGTCGACGCCGTCACGCTGACGGTGCCGAAGGGGGAGATGGTCGGCGTGATCGGCCCCTCCGGCGCCGGCAAGTCGACGCTGCTGCGCATGCTGAACCGCCTGACCGAGCCGACCTCCGGCCGGATCGTCTGCGAGGAGCAGGACGTCACCGGGCTGAAGGGCGCCTCGCTGCGCCGCTGGCGCCGCGACACGGCGATGATCTTCCAGCAGTTCAACCTCGTCGGCCGCCTCGACGTTCTAACCAATGTCCTGCTCGGCCGCCTGAACCATCGCTCGGCGGCGCTGACGCTGGTCAAGAGCTTCGCCGAGGACGACAAGATTCGCGCCATCGCGGCCCTCGAGCGTCTCGATATGGGCCATCTCCTGGCGCAGCGCGCCGAGACCCTCTCCGGCGGCCAGCAGCAGCGCGTCGCCATCGCCCGCGCCCTCGTCCAGGAGCCGCGCATCATCCTCGCAGACGAGCCGATCGCCTCGCTCGACCCGCGCAACACCCAGGTCGTCATGGACGCGCTGTTCCGCATCAATCGCGAGGACGGCATCACCGTGATGTGCAACCTGCACGACCTCGACATCGCCGCGAAATACTGTGACCGCCTGATCGGCATGTCCGCCGGCAAGGTCGTGTTCGACGACGTGCCGCAGGCGTTGACCCGCGAGATCGCGGCCGAACTCTACGGCATCGAGGCCAAGGATGCCGGCGCCGAGGCGCTGGATGCGCTCGACGCCATCGCCGCCTCCGAGGCGAAGCGCGCCCGCCAGAAGATCGCCTGATTTCCAGAGATCGCCGGACCGGCCTGATGGCCGTCGCCGCGAGAAGACCATCCCCGCCTACAACCAGGAGCACAAAGATGCTGACCCGTCGTCATACCCTCTCGCTCGCCGTCGCCGGCCTGGCGCTCGCCGCCGCTCCGGCATTCGCGCAGGACTGGAAGGCCAAGTATCCCGAGCTCGTCTTCGCGATCATCCCCTCCGAGAACGCTTCCGGCGTCACCGAGCGCTACACCCCCTTCGTGCAGTATCTCGCCAAGGAACTCGGCACCAAGGTCACCCTGCGTATCGCCAACGACTACGCCGCGATCATCGAGGGCCAGCGCACCGGCAACATCCACATCGCCTCCTACGGCCCGTCCTCCTTCGCCCGCGCCCGCATGACCGGCGCCAAGGTCGATGCCTTCGCCATCGAGACCAACCTGGACGGCACCAAGGGCTATCACTCGGTCTTCTACGTGAAGAAGGACTCGCCCTATCAGAAGGTCGAGGACCTCAAGGGCAAGAATCTCGGCCTCGTCGACCCGAACTCGACCTCGGGCAACAACGTCCCGCGCTTCGCGCTGAACGGCATGAAGATCGAGCCGGAAACCTTCTTCTCGAAGGTCGTCTATACCGGCAGCCACGAGAACGCGATCATCGCGCTCCAGCAGGGCACGGTCGATGTCGCCGCCAACTGGTGGAACGATGAGCAGGAATCGAACCTGCAGCGCATGGCCCGCAAGAACATGGCCAAGGCCGACGACTTCCGGATCATCTACAAGTCCGAGCAGATCGTGAACTCGCCGATGGCCTATCTCACCGACATGCCGGAGGAGCTGAAGGCCAAGATCCGCGACGCCGTCCTGAACCTCGCCACCAAGGACAAGGCCGCCTTCGACAAGATCTATGAAGGCAAGCAGGGCCCGCTCGTCGCCGTCGACAACAAGGCCTACGACCCGATCATCGAGCTGAACAAGTTCGTCGACGAGCTCCGCAAGAAGAAGTCGTCGTAATTCAGCCAGCCGTCATGCCCGGGCTCGACCCGGGCATCTCTCGCCAGAGATTCCAGGGCACTGCGCTTCGCTTCGTCCTGGGATGACACCCTTGTCCGGGATCGGCACCAGCCGATCCCGCGACCTCTCGGAAGCGCCTCTTCATGACCCTCGCGATCGACCGCAACGACCCTGCCATCCGGGCCCATGCCGAGGCCTATCGGCAGGCTTCATCCGCCAAGCGCCGGCAGGCCCTGATCGGCATCGCCGTCTTCATCGCCTGCGTGCTTCTCTCGGCGCGCGGCGCGGAAGTCGATCTCGCCAAGTTCTTCGAGAACGTTCACCGCTTTCCGAAGTATATCTTCGAGACGCTGCCGACGCTTAGGCTCGCCAGCCTCGGCGCCGACCTCTCCGAGTGGTACTGGGGCCTGAAGGGCTGGCTGAAGCTGCTCTGGCAGACCGTGCTCATCGCCTATGTCGGCACGATCCTCGGCGCCGCCGGCGCCTTCCTGTTCTGTTTCGCCGCCGCCGCCAATCTCGGCCGCGCCACCTGGCTGCGTTTCGCGGTGCGCCGCTATCTCGAATTCTGCCGCACCGTTCCCGAGATCGTCTTCGCGCTGATCTTCGTCATCGCCTTCGGCCTCGGCCCGCTGCCCGGCGTGCTCGCCATCGCGATCCACACCATGGGCGCGCTCGGCAAGCTCTTCTCGGAAGTCGTCGAGAACATCGACCTGAAGCCGGTTGACGGCGTTACCGCTGCCGGCGGAAGCTGGTGGCAGATCGTCCGCTTCGCGGTCGTCCCGCAGGTGCTCTCCAATTTCGCGAGCTACGCGCTGCTGCGCTTCGAGATCAATGTCCGCGGCGCCTCGATCATGGGCTTCGTCGGCGCCGGCGGCATCGGCCAGGACCTGATCGAGGCCATCCGCAAGTTCTACTTCACCGATGTCAGCGCCATCCTGCTGCTGATCATCGTCACAGTCATGCTGATCGACTACGCCACCGAGCGGCTGCGCCACGCCCTTCTCAGCCTGGAGCATGGCCGATGAGCCTCGCCCTTTCGACGGCCGAGCGCGCCGACATCCTGCGCCGCCACGACGCCGCGATCCGCGGCTCGCTCAGGACGAAGCTTGCGACGATCGGCACCATCGCCGCGCTCGCCGGCTTCTTCGTCTACGGGCTGACGACGCTCGAAACCTCGCTCTGGAAGATCTTGTCCGGCTTCGGCAATCTCAGCACCTTCGTCATGTTGATGCTGCCGCCCGATCCCGGCTCCTGGGCGCGCGCCATCATCTTCGTGAAGGCGCTGTTCGAGACCATCGCCATCGCCTTCCTCGGCACGGTTCTGGCGGCGATCCTGGCCCTGCCGCTTGGCTTCATCGCGGCGCGCAACGTTGTCGCCAACCGCATCGTGCACTTCTTCGCCCGTCGCTCGCTCGACACGGTGCGCGGCGTCGACGCCCTGATCTGGGCGCTGATCTGGGTGAATGTCGTCGGCCTCGGCCCCTTCGCCGGCATGCTCGCGATCATGACCAGCGATCTCGGCGCCTTCGGCAAGCTCTATTCCGAAGCCATTGAAGCAGCCGACCGGAAGCCGGTCGAGGGCGTATCCTCCGTCGGCGGCGGCAAGGCGCATGAGATCCGCTTCGGCCTGCTGCCGCAGGTGCTGCCGGTGATCGCGAGCCAGGTGCTCTACTATATCGAATCCAACACCCGCTCCTCGACGATCATCGGCATCGTCGGCGCCGGCGGCATCGGCCTCTATCTCGCCGAGACGATCCGCACGCTGGAATGGCAGCAGGTCTCCTTCCTGATCCTGCTGGTCCTCGCCGCGGTCTCGGCCATCGACTTCCTGTCGGGCAAGCTGCGCTTCGCGATCATCGGCCGCCGGGCGAGCTGAAAGCGACACCAGCCGTCATTCTCGGGCGCAGCGAAGCGAAGACCCGCGAAGCTCGTGCAGGATAAGGCGCCTTTCCGTCCTGGGATGCTCGGGTCAAGCCCGAGCATGACGGTGCCCTTCAATCCCCGAACGGCTCGATCACCATCTCCATACGCTCGGCAGCGAACACGCTGCTGACGAGATGCACCGGCGTCAGGTCCGGCAGCGCATCGACCGCCGTCGAGATCATCACGGCAGCCTCAGGCGCGATCTCCAACAGCTCGGCCTCACGCTCATCGGCAAGCCGCGCCGTCAATCGCGTCGACAGGCGCACGTAATCCGCGATGCCATAGATCTTGAAGGCGGCCGTGATCGAGCCCGCCGCCTCGCGATAGGCCTTGTCGAAATCCGGGAAACGCTCGACCGCAAGCCAATGCGTGCCGGTGCCCATCGGCACGCCATCCGCCAGGCTCACGCCCTGCACCTGCCAGAGCAGCGTCCCGGTCTTCAGCTTGAGCGCCGTGCAGGCGGCTGCCTCACCCACGACCACTTCGGCCGAGAGCATGCGGCTCGTGCCGGTGATGCCGAGCTTGCCCATGTTGGTGCGCATGCTGACGCGCCGGCCGATCGGATAGGGCAGACGCGGCGCCGTCACTTGCGTGCCGCGCCCGCGTGAGACCGTCACCAGCCCCTGCTCGGCGAGATGGCGGAAGGCCTGCCGCACCGTATGGCGATGCACGCCATAGCGCTCGGCCAGCGCGACCGAGGCCGGCAGCGTTTCGCCGAGCTTGTACTCGCCGCGCCCGATCGCATCCGCCAGTTGGTCGGCGATGCGTCGCCAGGCCGTGCCCCCGTCGCGCTCCGCCAGTGCCGTATCCGTCATCAAAATGTCGCCCAAAAAGTATAGACCTTTGCCATCAACTCCCCTAGCATAGTCTAGACATTCGGAACTGACCAGCGAGCCCGCGCCGATGACCCCAAGAACCCCGAGGCAAAGCTGGATGGCGACGCTGGCGCGCGCCTCCCGCAGCGAGATCGAAACCCTGCTCGGCGATCCGCCGGTCCATGACCTGCTCAAGGCGCCGGAGACCGGCACCGTGATGGTCGAGGGCCGCGCCGGCGGCGCCGGACGCCGCTTCAATCTCGGCGAAGCCACCGTGACCCGCTGCGTCATCCGCCTCTCCAACGGACGGATGGGCTTCTCCTATGCGCTCGGCCGCGACTGCCGGAAGGCACGGCTCGCCGCCCTGCTCGACGCCCGCCTGCAGGATGAAGCCGAAGGCAGCGGGTTGCATCAGGGCATCGCCACCCTCGCTGCGCAGCAGGCGGCGACCCGCGACCTCGCCTCGCGCAAGGCGGCGGCGACCAAGGTCGATTTCTTCACGCTGGTCAGGGGCTCGTGATGCCGGCTGAAACCATGATCGCTCCCGGCTTCTCCGACCCGGTCTTCCAGTCCCAGGCCGCCTTCCGGGCCCTGCTCGCCGCCCTCTCCGAGCCCGGCACACTCCAGCAGGTCGCGAGCGAAATCACGCCGCCGGAAGGCCTCGCCACCGCGACGGCCACCGCCTTGCTGACGCTTGCCGATTACGAAACCCCGGTCTGGTTGCCGGAAGCCCTGCGCAAGGGTCCGGCCGGCGCCTGGCTGCGCTTCCATTGTGCTGCCGCCCTCGTCGACGATCCCACCGAGGCCGCCTTCGCGGTCATCGACGGCGCGGCCGATGAGCCCAAGCTCTCTGCCTTCAACCTTGGCACGGACCAGTTCCCGGATCGCTCGACCACCGTGATCGTGCAGGTTTCAGGCCTCGAAGGCGGCGCCGCCATCGCCCTCGCCGGCCCTGGCATTCCCGGCTCACGCAGCATCGCGCCGCAGGGCCTGCGTCCCGGCTTCACCGATGAATTGCGCGAGAACGGCGCGCTCTATCCGCTCGGCGTCGATGTCCTGCTGGCGCATGGCGAGGGCCTGATCGGCCTGCCGCGCTCGACGCAAGTTCAGGAGGCCCGCTGATGTATGTCGCAGTGAAAGGCGGCGAGGCCGCTATCCTCGCCACGCATGACCTCGTCGCCGAGGCGCGCCGCGGCGATCCGGCCGTGCCGGAAATCTCCGTCGCCCAGATCCGCGAGCAGCAGGCTTTGGCCTGCGCCCGCGTGATGAACGAGGGCTCGCTCTACGACCAGGACCTCGCCGCGCTCGCGCTGAAGCAGTCGCAGGGCGACGTCATCGAGGCCGCCTTCCTGATGCGCGCCTATCGCACGACGCTGCCGCGTTTCGGCTCCTCCGAGCCGCTCGACACCGCCGCCATGGCGATCCGCCGTCGCGTCTCGGCCACCTACAAGGATCTGCCCGGCGGGCAGGTGCTCGGACCGACCTATGACTACACCCATCGCCTGTTCGATTTCGCCCTGATGGATTCCCCCACCGTCATGGCCGGGCTTGACCCGGCCATCTCAGGACAAGAAGGCGAGCCCTCTTCGGCAGGAGATGCTCGGGTCAAGCCCGAGCATGACGGTCTGAAAGCCCCCCTCGACGCCACCATGCCGCGCGTGCCCGACATTCTCGGCGCCGAAGGCCTGATGGAGGCGGAAGAGCCGCCGGAAGGCGATCCACGCCCCTTCGACCTCACCCGCGATCCCGTCTCCTTCCCGGCGGATCGCGACGTGCGCCTGCAATCCATGGCGCGTGGCGACGAGGGCTTCCTGCTCGGCCTCGGCTATTCCGTGCAGCGCGGTTTCGGCGGCACCCATCCCTTTGTCGGCGAGGTTCGCGTCGGCGAGGTTTCAGTCGAGTTCGTGCCGGAGGAGCTCGGCTTCGCGGTCGATCTCGGCGACGTCACCCTGACCGAATGCCAGATGGTCAACCAGTTCCAGGGCTCGAAAGAGGTGCCGCCGCAATTCACCCGCGGCTACGGCCTCGTCTTCGGCCATAGCGAGCGCAAGGCGATGTCGATGTCGCTGGTCGACCGCGCCCTCAAGGCCCGCGATTTCGGCGAGGCAGCCAACTACCCGGCGCAGCAGGACGAGTTCGTCCTCTACCACGCCGACAATGTCGAGGCGGCCGGCTTCGTCGAGCATCTCAAGCTGCCGCATTATGTCGATTTCCAGGGCGAGCTCGAACTGATCCGCCGCATCCGCAGGGAGCGCGAGGAGCGGCTTGCACAGGAAGAGGAAGCCATGCCGGAGGCTGCGGAATGACCATTCATCAGATGCCGGCAGACGATACCAAGCCGGCTTACAACTATGCGTATCTCGACGAGCAGACCAAGCGGATGATCCGCCGCGCCTTGCTCAAGGCGGTCGCGGTGCCCGGCTATCAGGTGCCCTTCGGCTCCCGCGAGATGCCCTTGGCCCGCGGCTGGGGCACCGGCGGCATCCAGATCACCGCCGCGATCATCGGCCCGGCCGATACGCTGAAGGTGATCGACCAGGGCGCCGACGACACCACCAATGCCGTCTCGATCCGTAAGTTTTTCGAGCGCACCGCCGACGCCCACACCTGCGAGGCGACGGATGAGGCGACGATCATCCAGACCCGCCACCGCATCCCGGAGGCGCCGCTGAAGAGCGGACAGGTCATGGTCTATCAGGTGCCGACGCCTGAACCCTTGCGCCGTCTGGAGCCGCGCGAGGCCGAGACCCGCAAGATGCATGCCTGGGCCGAGTATGGGCTGATGCAGGTCAAGCTCTACGAGGACATCGCCCGCTATGGCGAGATCACCAAGACCTACGACTACCCGGTCATGGTCAACGATCGCTACGTGATGGCGCCCTCGCCCATCCCGAAATTCGACAATCCGAAGATGCACATGTCGCCCGCGCTCCAGCTCTTCGGCGCCGGACGCGAAAAGCGCATTTATGCGCTGCCGCCCTATACCAGCGTGCGCAGCCTCGATTTCGAGGATCACCCCTTCCGCATCCAGAGCTGGACGCAGCCCTGCGGCCTCTGCGGCGCGGACGACAGCTATCTCGACGAGGTCGTGATCGACGACCAGGGCGGGCGCATGTTCGTCTGCTCCGACAGCCATTATTGCGAGACCCGCCGGGCGGAAGGCCATCGCGGCACGATGCTGGGCGACGCCGCCGCGAGCGGCCTGGTCGAGGAGACCACCCCATGACGCTCCATGTCGCCGCGGCCGAGCTTGCGCTCGAACCCGCCCCCCTGCTCTCCGTCGACGGCGTCAGCCGCTTCTACGGCGAGCGCATCGGCTGCGCCGATGTCTCCTTCGATCTCTGGCCGGGCGAGGTGCTAGGCATCGTCGGCGAATCCGGCTCAGGCAAGTCGACCCTGCTGCGCTGCCTTGCGGGCATCGACAAGCCCGACGAGGGCGAGGTGCTGTTCAGGGGCGGCACGGAGCCGCTCGACATCTACTCGGTCTCCGAGCAGGAGCGCCGCCGCCTGATGCGCACGGCCTGGGGCATCGTCCACCAGAACCCGCGCGACGGCCTGCGCATGGACGTCACCGCCGGCGGCAATGTCGGCGAGCGGCTGATGGATCGCGGCGACCGGCATTACGGCCAGATCCGCGAGCGCGCGCTCGACTGGCTCGCCCGCGTCGAGATCGCCGGCACCCGCATCGACGACCGCCCTCGCCAGTTCTCCGGCGGTATGCAGCAGCGCCTCCAGATCGCCCGCGTGCTGGTCTCGGAACCCCGCCTCGTCTTCATGGACGAGCCGACCGGCGGCCTCGACGTTTCCGTGCAGGCCCGCCTGCTCGACCTGCTGCGCGTGCTGGTGCGCGATCTCGGCCTTGCCGCGATCATCGTCACGCACGACCTCGCCGTGGCGCGCCTCCTGACCGACCGCCTGATGGTGATGAAGGATGGCCGCGTCGTCGAGCAAGGCCTGACCGACCAGGTGTTGGACGATCCGCATCACGCCTATACGCAACTCCTGACCTCGGCGGTGCTGAGTGTGTGACGAATGCAGGGCGTCATTCTCGGGCGAAGCGCAGCGCAGACCCGAGAATCTCGTGCAGGAAGGAGCGCCTCTCCTGCCAGAGATGCTCGGGGCAAGCCCGAGCATGACGAGCCCTTCAGCCGTCACACCCTCGTCACCGCGAATCGGCAAGGCACTGACCCCATGACCACGATGATTCAGGTCGAGAACGTCGCCAAGACCTTCACCCTGCACAATCAGGGCGGAGCGCGTTTGCCCGTCTTCGACAACGTCAATTTCCATGTCGATTCCGGCGAGGCGCTGGTGCTGGCGGGTGCCTCCGGCGCCGGCAAGTCGAGCCTGCTGCGCATCCTCTACGGCAATTACAAGCCGACTTCAGGCGCGATCCGCGTCACCCATGCCGGCCGCCCGGTCGATATCGTCGCCGCCGTGCCGCGCACCGTGCTCGACATCCGCCGCCGCACGCTCGGCTTCGTCTCGCAGTTCCTGCGCGTGATCCCGCGCGTCTCGACACTCGATATCGTCCGCGACCCGCTGCTCGCGCGCGGCGCCACGCCGGAGACCGCGACCGAGCGCGCCAAGGCCATGCTGGCCCGGTTGAACCTGCCGGAGCGGCTCTGGAACCTCGCGCCCGCCACCTTCTCCGGCGGCGAGCAGCAGCGGGTGAATATCGCCCGCTCCTTCGTCGACCCCTCCGCGATCATGCTGATCGACGAGCCGACCGCCTCGCTCGACGCAGCCAATCGCGATGTCGTCGTCGAACTCATCGCCGAGGCGCGCGCCGCCGGCTCCGCCATCGTCGGCATTTTCCATGACGAGGCGGTTCGCGAACGCGTCGCGACGCGCTATCTCGACATCACCGCTTTCCGGAAGGCCTGACGATGCAGACCGTTCTCACCAATGCCAAGCTGATCCTCGAGAACGAGGTCGTCACCGGCACCATCGCTTTCGACGCGAATGGCATCGCTGCGGTCGACCAGGGCAAGTCGTCCCTGCCCGGCGCCATCGATGTCGGCGGCGACTATGTCGCGCCCGGCCTCGTCGAGATGCACACCGACAACATGGAAAAGCATTTCATGCCGCGCCCGAAGGTCTTCTGGCCGAACGGGCTCGCGGCGGCGCTCGTCCATGACGCCCAGATGGCGGCGGCCGGCGTCACCACCGTCTATGACGCGGTCTGCGCCGGCACGCCCTTCTCGGCCAAGGATTACCGCAAGGACATCTTCGCCGACGTGATGAAGTCGCTTGCCTATGGCAAGAGCGAGAACGTCTTCCGCATCGACCACCGCATCCACATGCGCTGCGAGCTGACAAGCCCGCAGCTGTTGGAAGACATCGCGCCCTATCAGGACGACGCGCTCGTCCAGCTCGTCTCTCTGATGGACCACACGCCCGGCCAGCGCCAGTGGCGCGATCTCCAGCATCTCAAGACCTATGCCGTCGGCAACGGCAAGACGGTCGCGGAGTTCGAGGAGGACGTCGAGGTCCGCCAGCGCGAAGGCGCCGCCAATGTCGCGAAGAACTGGCAGGCCGTGGTCGACATCTTCCGCGCGCGCGGCATCCCGCTCGCGACCCATGACGACACGATTCCCGAACATGTCGAGGAAGGCGTGGCCTCGGGCGCGGTGATCTCGGAATTCCCGACCACGGTCGAGGCCGCCGCCGCGGCCAAGCAGCACGGCCTCGCGACGGTCGCCGGTGCGCCGAATGTCGTGCGCGGCGGCTCGCATTCGGGCGGCGTCTCGGTCTCCGAGCTCGCCGAGAAGGGCTTGCTGGACGGGCTCTCCTCGGATTACGTGCCGGCGAGCCTGCTCCAGGCCGTGGTCAAGCTCAATGCCGACCATGGCATCGCGCTACCTGAAGCCATGGGCATGGTGACCTGGAAGGTCGCCGACATCCTCGGTCTCGGGGATCGCGGCCATCTCAAGACGGGCCTGCGCGCCGATCTCGTGCGCTTCAAGGTGCTGGGTGCGACACCCGTCATCGCCGCCGTCTGGTCGCAGGGCGAGCGCGCATTTTGAGCAAGCCGCGCTACGCCGTCTATTACGCCCCCGCTGCCGAGAGCGCGCTCTGGCGCTTCGGCAGCGCGACGCTCGGCTATGACGCACTCACGGCTGAGGATTTGCCTTTCGCGGTTCCGCCGGGATGCGATCCGGCCCTTTGGCCTGCCTTCACCGAGGAGCCGCGCCGCTACGGCTTCCACGCCACGCTGAAGGCGCCCTTCGAGCTCGCCGACGGCCGCAGCGAGGAGCAGTTGCGCGCCTTCGCCCGCAATCATGCCGCCGGGCTCGACGCCGTGGAACTGGCGGGCTTGAGCGTCACCGCGCTCGGCTCCTTCGTGGCGTTGACCCCCTCCGAGCCGAGCGAGGCTCTGCAGCGCTTCGCCTTCGCAGCCGTGCAGGCTTTCGAACTCTTCCGCGCGCCGCTCTCGGACGCGGATAAGGCACGGCGCCTGAAAAGCCCGCTGACCCCGGCGCAGCACGCCTATCTCGAAGCCTATGGCTACCCCTATGTCGGTGACGCCTTCCGCTTCCACATGACGCTGACCGGTTCCCTGCCCGGCGAGCAGATGGGCCCCGTGAAGCAGGCACTCGACACGGCCTATACGGCGGCGCTTCCAGCCGGCCCGGTCAGGATCGACCGCTTCGCGCTGTTCAGGCAGGACGACCGCGCCGGCCGCTTCCGCCTGCTCGATTCCTATTCCTTCGGTTAGGACTTATGCCGGCCGAGCGCGCGCAGGACGGCCAGCAGCTCCGCCGCCGCCTCGGCAACGCTACGGTCGTTCATGATCATGACGATCTCGGCGCGCTCGGCCCTCAGGGGCGCCTCGCGCTTCAGCCGCGCCGCGATATCGGCCTCGGTCTCGCGTCCGCGCGCCGCCAGCCGCTGCGCCAGGACCGCGACCGGCGCGGTGATGTTGAGCACCACGACACGCTCCGCCAGTCGCTCGGCCACAGCGATCGCAGCACGCGAGACATTGACGATCACCACGCCGCCCGCACCGATGCCGGCAAGCTCAGCCGCCGGGATGCCATAGCGCAGCCCATGCGCCTGCCAGCTCAGGGCGAGATCGCCATTCGCTTCGATCGCGCGAAAGCCCGCCTCGTCGCAGGAATCATGGTCCTCGGCCCCCGCCATGGCCGGCCGGGTGATCAGGCGGCGGGCGAAGCGATAGCGCGGATCGGTCGCGAGCTCGGCCCGCGCCGCCTCCATCAGCGTGTCCTTCCCCGCTCCGGAGGGACCGACCACGAAAACGAGCACGCCCGTCTGCACGGCAGGGATCGCGATATCAGGAGAGGATGAGGACATGGCCGCGAAGAAACTGGGACTCGAACCGCTGATCGACCCGACCGCCCAGGTGAGGCAGGCGACGCTCGGCCGCTACACCGCGATCGGGGCGCGCACCAGCTTCGCCGAGTCGACGATGGGTGACTACTCCTATGTCGTGAACGACGCGAATGTCATTTACACGACAATCGGCAAGTTCTGCTCGATCGCTGCGATGACCCGGATCAATCCCGGCAACCACCCGATGCATCGCGCCAGCCAGTCGCATTTCACCTATCGCGCCGCCGCCTATTTCGACGATGCCGATGATGACGAGGCCTTCTTCGACTGGCGCCGCGCACATGCGGTGACGATCGGCCACGATGTCTGGATCGGCCATGGCGCGATCGTCCTCGCCGGCCGCTCGATCGGCACCGGTGCGGTAGTCGCGGGCGGCGCCGTCGTTACAAAGGACGTCGCGCCCTACACCATCGTCGCCGGCAATCCCGCCAGGCCAGTACGCCGCCGATTCGCCGAGAATATCGCGGAAAGATTGCAGGACCTCGCCTGGTGGGACTGGGACCATGCCCGGCTGCGGGCCGCCCTGGACGATTTCCGGCACCTCTCCGTGGAGGATTTCCTGGAGCGGCATGAAGCCAGCTAGAATCCGGCTTACTTCATTATGATCGCAGGGATTTTCTTACCCCACGACGGCATCGCCTCGACCCTACCATAGGATAGCACACGCCGCTTATGTAGAAATTGACCCAGATCAAGACATGCGCTCATAGGTTGTTAACCTTGCTGGGCCATGGTCGGCCTCCGGCGGGAACGGTTCCGCCCGAGGCTGGGGACCTCCTGATGACGGCAATGGATCATCTCGGCAAGCGGCTTGCCTTCATGCAGCTCGGCCCGGAGGCGCAGGCGCGCATCCGCGACGTCGGCGACGCCCTGGGTTCGTCCATTCCGGGCGCACTCGACGCCTTCTACGCGCAATTGCGCGCCTTCCCGGAAACGAAGGCGTTCTTCAGCAACGAACAGCACATCGAAGGCGCCAAGCAGCGCCAGGCCAGACATTGGGGCGGTATCGCCACCGGCAAGTTCGACGAGAACTACATCGGCGCCGTCACCCAGGTCGGCAAGGTCCATGCCCGCATCGGCCTGGAGCCGCGCTGGTATATCGGCGGCTATGCCCTGATCATTGAGAAGCTGCTCGCCGGTGTGCTGGAAGCCCGCTGGCCGAAGAACGCGCTGGGCAAGCGCATGCCCGGCTGCGCCGAGCGCTCGGCCGAGATCGCGGCCATCGTCAAGGCGGCGATGCTCGACATGGACTACGCCATCACCGTCTATCTCGAAGCCTCCGAGGAGGCCCGGCTGAAGGCCGAGGCCGAGGCTCGCGCCATCGAGCAGGCCAAGGCGGCCGAGCGCGACCAGGCCATCGCCTGCGTCAGCCAGAGCATGGCCGCGCTCGCCGACGGCGACCTGACCTATCGCATGAGCGCCGAGATCCCGGCCGAATATTCCGAGATCCGTGATCATTTCAACGGCGCGATGGCGCGTCTCCAGGAGATGGTCGGCACGATCAAGGCGACCTCGGCCGCGATCGCCTCCTCCTCGCAGGAGATCAGCACCGGTGCGCAGGACCTGTCGATGCGCACCGAGCAACAGGCCTCGGCCCTTGAGGAGAGCGCGGCGACGACCGAGCAGCTCGCAGCCTCGGTCAAGACCTCGACCCAGGCCTCGCGCGAATCCGTCTCGCTGGCCGATGAGGCCGCCAATGTGGCGCGCACCGGCGGCGATATCGTCCGCGAAGCCGTCGAGGCGATGGCCCGCATCGAGGGCGCCTCGAAGCGCATCTCGGAGATCACCGATGTGATCGACGGCATCGCTTTCCAGACCAACCTGCTGGCGCTCAACGCCGCCGTCGAAGCGGCCCGTGCCGGCGATGCCGGGCGCGGCTTCGCCGTCGTCGCCGCCGAGGTCCGGGCGCTGGCCCAGCGCTCGGCAGGCGCCGCCAAGGACATCACCGGCCTGATCTCGTCCTCGGACGCCGAGGTCGCCGAGGGCGTCAAGCTCGTCCGTCAGGCCGGCGAGACGCTGGACCAGATCGTTGCGGCCTCCGCAAAGGTCTCCAGCACGGTCGAGGAGATCGCCTCGGCCTCCAGCGAGCAGGCCAATGGCATCGACGAGATGAGTCAGACCGTCAGCCATATGGACGAGATCACCCAGCAGAACGCGGCGCTGGCCGAGGAAAGCGCCGCTTCGGCGAAGGTCCTGCTCGACCAGATCGATCAGCTCAACCGGCTGGTCTCGGCCTTCCGGACCGAACAGGGCGGCGCGATCAGCAGCGTTGCCGCGGCCCGGCGGCGCGCGGCCTGAGGCCTTTCCTTCTCCCCTTGCGGGAGAAGGTGGCCCGAAGGGCCGGATGAGGGGTCGCGTAGGACTTGGGAAATTGGCGACCGACTTACGATCAGCGTCGCGCGACCCCTCACCCCAACCCTCTCCCGCAGGGGGAGAGGGAGCAGGTCCCGGTTCGCAAACCTACCGGGCGAGCCGCCAGACCGAGCTGCGCTTGATCTCGGCATCCTCCAGCGCGCGCGTCACCGGCACCTCGTAGGTCGCGAGCGCTTCCAGCCTTTCGCGTGGCAGATAGCTGCGGCCGGGGTCGCCGATCAGCACCGTCGCCCCGCGCGCCGACAACCCTGACAGCCAGTCGATCACGCGCTCCGCCATCTCGCGCTCGTAGCAGACATCCCCGGCGCAGATGACATCCCAGCCTTCGTCCCGGCCGATCAGGTCATCGCAGCGCGGCGTCACCGCGACACCATTGGCGGCCGCATTGATGGCGATTGCCGCGGCCGCGAAAGCATCGATATCGCAGGCATCGACCGGCCCGGCTCCCGCCTTGGCCGCCGCGATCGCGACGAGGCCCGAGCCCGAGGCGAAATCCAGCATCCGCCGCCCGGCGATGATCTGGGGATTGTCCAGCAGATAGCGCGCCAGGGCCTGCCCACCGGCCCAGGCAAAGGCCCAGAACGGCGGCGGCAGGCCGATCACGGCGAGTTCGTCCTCGGTCTTCTGCCAGAGCTCCGTCGCCTCCTCGGCGACACGCAGAGCGACCTCCGGCGCATGCGGTACCGGCAACAACCTCGTATGGGCGCGGATGAAGGCTTCGCGATCGAGCACGGCCTCGCCGCTCATGCCACGGTCTCCGGCGCAGCACGGCCGAGCAGGCCAAGATAGAGCGCCTTCACGCCATTCATCACATCGCGTTCGGTATGTCCGTCGAGCAGGCGGGCGCGGGCGCTCTCGCCCATGCGCTCCGCGAGGCGCGGGGCGCCCGCCAAGGCAACCAGCGCCCTGGCCAGTGCCGCGGCATCGTCGGCCGGAACCACCATGCCGTCCTGTCCATCGCGGACGAAGCTGCGGCAACCCGGCACGTCGGTCGTCAGGATCGCCCGGCCGCAGGACGCCGCCTCCAGGATCGTCCGCGGCAGCCCCTCGCCGCCCCGCGAGGGCAGGATGCAGAGATGATGCGCCTTCCAGACGCCCTCGATATCGCGCGTCGGCCCGGCCCATTCGATCCCCGGCCGCGCCGCCCATTCCTTCAGCGTCGCCTCCGGTATGGCTTTCGGATTGGACGGATCGGGCGCGCCATGGATGGTGAGCGTGACCTTCGCCCCCTCGGCCCGCGCCAATCTTACCGCCTCGACCGCAAGATCGACGCCCTTCGACCAGAGCATGCGCGCGACCAGCGCGACCTTGAGCGGCGGGGCCGGCGGCGTCGGCGAGGGCATCAGGATCAGCGGGTCGACGCCCGCACCGCCGACGATCGCGACCTTGCTCGCATCCTGCGGATCGAGCCCGAGCGTCACCGGATCGTCCGGGTTCTCGAACAGGAAGCGCACCTGGGGCCCATCGATGGCGCCGCGCAGCCAGGTGATCGCCGCGAAGCGGGCCATCGCCGCGAGTGCGCCCTGCTTCGCACCGAGGAAGCCGAGCCCCGTCAGGGCATAGACCCGCCGGTCGACACCGGCGAGCTTGCCGGCAAGCCCGGCGAGCGCGATCGGCTTCAGCGCGATGCAATGCAGGATATCGGGCTTTTCCGCCGCGATCAGGCGCTTCAGCGCCGTAACCTGCTTGAACAGCGCGCGTGGATCGAGGCTGCGCCGCTCCGCCTCCAGCCCGATCAGCCGGGCGCCGGTCGCCTCGATCACGCGCCGATGGTTGCGTTCGCGCGCGATCACCGCGACGTCGAAACCGAGTTCGCGCGCAGCCCGCGCCATCGGCAGGAAATGCGAGGCGAAGAACCAGTCCTCGGTGGCGACGAAAAGGAGTTTCGGGCGCGGCATCGCGCCATCAGGCCGATGCGGCAAAGAAGGTCAAGCCTGCTTGCGCCTCAGGGCCGCGCGGTCGCGACCGGCAGCACGCGGGCGAGCGCCGTCGGCGGATCGATCCGGCCGGCGCCATAGACCGGGTCGCGCCCCCGCGAACCGAGATCGGTCGCGCTCTCGGCAAGCACCCGGCGGGCGCTGTCCGTATCGAGTTCCGGCTGCTTTTCGAGCAGGAGCGCGACCAGCGCCGTGACATGGGCCGCGGCGATCGAGGTGCCGGAGGTGAAGGCGTAGCGTCCGCCCGGTTCCGCCGTCAGCACGTCGACGCCCGGCGCGGCGATCGCGACGTAAGCACCGCGATTGGCGTCGCCGAAGACCTTGTCCTCGGCATCGGTCGCCGTCACCGCGATCACGCTCGGGTCGGCGCCGGGATAGAGCGGTGCCGACCGGGCGCCGCCATTGCCGGCGGCCGCGACGGTGATCACGCCGCGCTCCTTCGCACCGGCCAGCGCCTTCGACAGCAGACGATCCTGCGGGCCGGCGAAGCTGAGATTGACCACCTTGGCGCGCTGCTGGACGATCCATTCGAGCGCGGTCAGGATCTGGAACGACTTGCCGTTGGCCGAGGCCGCCTGCGGGCCACCGAAGGCACGGGCCACGATGAGGCGCGCCGCAGGCGCAACGCCTTGCAACTCGCCATGGGCGACGATGGCCGTCGCCATCGAGGTGCCATGCGCATGCGGCGTCGCCAGCCCGTCGATCGCGTCGAGATAGCCGAGCACGGAGCCCCGAATTTCCGGGTGCTCCATGTCGACGCCGGAATCGATCAGGCCGACCCGGACATTGCGTCCCTGCGCGAGCTTGCGCGCTTCGCTCAGGCGCAGCTTGTCGACCACATATTGCGGCGGCAGGATGCGCCGCACCGCCGCGTTGCCCCGCGCCGCGGTCGTGGGATCGGCCAAGCGCAGGCCCTGCGTTGGCGCAGGCGTGCTCGCGTCCGAGGAGGCAGTGGCCGCGCCCGGTGGCGTGCCGGCTCCGGAGAGCGAATCCTGCTGCAATTCGAACAGGAAGTTCGGCTGCGCCCCGGCGATATTGGTGTCGTCGCCCATCTCGGTGAGCACGGCGCGCAGGTCGCGCCCTGCCTCGAGCTTGGCCCGGATGATGGTGACGCCGGCGAGATCGAAGCGCTGGCGCGCGATCAGCGTCGCGCCATAGCGGCGCAGCACGGCTTCAGCCTCGACATTGGGCGCGAGCTCGAACAGCACCTCGTCGGGCACGAAGCGGTTCTCGCTAGGCGCCGGAACGATGCTGCGCTGGGCCCGCGGCTGCAGCCAGGAGCCCGGCGGCACCTGCACCCCACGGGTCCCCGACTGGCCCATGCCCGGCTGCTGCGGGCTCGTCGTCGGCGCAATGCGCTTGCCGTCGCCCGTCCCGCCCGCAGGCTGGGCGAGCACGAGCCCTGGCACGAGCGCCAGCACGCATGCGAGGAAGCCGGCGCCAGCGAGGCACCGAACCGATGAATTCCGGCGAGCGAACGGGGACGGCAGCATGGCCTGACCCTCCTGCGACGACGACATCATGCCATGGCGCCCTGCAACCGCGCCAGCCGGATCACGGCGCCGGCGCGACGAAGCTGACGATGGCGCTCTCGCCCTTCATCCGCGCCGCGATCGCATCGATCTGGGCGGAGGAGAGCGAGGCGTCGCCGACGCGCACCTTGAAGAAGCCGTTGGCGCGCGGGCCGTCGACCACCGAAGCGTCGAAGCGCTTGAAGAAGGAGGCGATCTCGCCGGCCCTCGCCTCGGGCGAGAAACTCAGCAGCACATAACTTTCCGACGGCCGCGCGCCGGGAGCCGAGGCGGTCTGGAAGCCGGGGCCGCCATCGCGCAGCGCAAGCCCGGTGATCGCGACGCCCTGCAATGCGATCAGCGCGATCGCCGCCGCGCTGGCATAGGCGAGACGGCGCGGCGACTGCGCGGCCAGCAGCCCGCCGAGCCAACCGAGAAAGCCACGGCTGCTCTCCTGGGCACGGGCTAGAAGAGGCACCGGGCGGGCCTCGGCCTCGATCCCGGCCATCAGCTTTTCGAGCGCGTTGTGGGAGGGAGCACCGAGGCTCTCGTTGAGCAGGACCGTCTCGGCCATGTCGTCGCGGATGAGGTCGAGCCGGGCCGCAAGCTCGTCATCAGCGGCGAGCGCGGTCTCGATGCGGCGCTTGTCGGCGTCGGAGATCCGGCCGTTGGCGTAGAAGGGCAGCAGCTCCTCGAGCTCGCGGCGCTTCGGATCGCTGGCGATGCTGTCGTTCATCACGCCACTCCCTGGGCGGCGGGGCCGCACTTCATGAAAACGGAAACCCTACGGCCAGCCGCGGTCGATGCCGGCTGCCTTGAGCATTTCGCCCAGCTTCTTGCGGGCGTGGAAAAGCCGGGTCTTGACGGTATTCTCGGGAATACCGACGATCCGCGCGACCTCCTCGACGGAGGTCTCGTGGTAATAGACGAGGTCGATGACCTCGCGATGCTCGGCCGAAAGGCGTTCGAGACAGGCGCGAATGGCGAGACCCTTGTCCTGCTTCTGCAGCACGATCTCGGGGCCGTCTGCATCGTCCTCGAGGCTTTCGGCATAATCCTCGTCCAGCTCGGCATCGCGGCGCTTGCGCAGCAGCGACCAGGCCTTGTTCCGGGCAATGGCGAGCAGCCAGGTCGAGACCGAGGCGCGAGCCTCGAACCGATCCGCCTGTCGCCACAGATCCATGAACACGTCACTGATCACATCCTCGGCAAGCGTCTCGTCGCGGACGAGCCGCAGCACGAAACGGTAGACCCGCACCTGGTGCCGCGAAAACAGCACCTTCATCGCGAGCCGGTCACCAGAGGCGATCCGTTTGACGAGATCCTCGTCCGATTCCGTATGCATTGCCCCTCGAAGGCCAGGCATCCCGGCTCGCATTCGGTTGTCGCGGCGAGCGGGGAAAAGGTTCAACCCGGCGCGCACATTAATCTGCATGCGCGGATTTGCCGATAGGCCGGCGCGGATCGGATAGGAGTTTTTTGCCCCAAAAGCAGACATGGCGCGGGGCGGGCGTTGCCAACGCGGTTAAGCAGATATGAAAAGGGGCGCTCGCGGCGCCCCAAATCGCATTCATCGCTATGCGGGAATTCCCGGCGTCAGCGGCGTTTGCCGGCCGTGCGCATCTGCATGTACTGCACGGCTTCCAGCAGCACCTTGCGCGGACGCTCGGCATCGCGCTTGGCCTGCTCGGCCTTGCGGGCGGCTTCGCGGGCGATCTCTTCCTGGCGCTTCTCTTCCTCGATGCGCGCACGCTCGATCGCTTCCAGGCGCTCTTTCTCGGCCCGGATCTTCGCCTTCTCGGCTTCGCGCTCGGCGCGAGCCTGGGCGATGGCTTCCCGCTCTTCGCGTCGCTGCACCATTACCGGGTCGTCGGCCTTCGGCCGGGCCTGGAAACGCTCGAGCAGCGCCTTCTTGGCATTGGCGGAATTGGACTGGCGGTCGGTAAAGCTGCGGTCGTTCGGGTTCTTCAAGGGTGATCTTCTCTCGGGTTGTTACGGGCGTTCATCGGCCTGCGCGGGCGAGATAATCCAGATCCGGTCGGATTGGTATCGAAATCGACGCGCGGCAGCCCCGCTTCCAGCGCTTATCGGGCGGCAGGTCCTGCATACTGCACGCTAAAAACGCATGAGAACGGCAGGATCGGCACCCATCAGGCGGGCGGGCCGGGTCCTGCATATGGGCGGCCCGCCCTCCCCTGTCAATGCAAACGGCCCATGGCGGACGGCTTTGGCGCCAGAAAAGCAGCTCTATGCTTTACAAGCGCGGCATTTTCCCCAAAGGCAGGGCGACTGCAGCAACAACGTCGTGCTCCCGTGAAGACGCCTCAGCTCTCCGATTTCCGCCGCATCGTCGTCAAGGTCGGCTCCAGCCTGCTGGTCGACCGCAGCCGCGGCCGCCTGCGCCATGCCTGGCTCGCGGCGCTGGCCGAGGATCTCGCTGACCTCCACCAGCGTGGTGCCGACGTGCTCGTCGTCTCCTCCGGCGCGATCGCGCTCGGGCGCACCGTGCTCGGCCTGCCCTCCGGCCCCTTGCGGCTGGAGGAGAGTCAGGCCGCCGCCGCCGTCGGCCAGATCGCGCTCGCCCGCAACTGGGCCGAGGCGCTCGGCGCCCATGGCCTCACTGCCGGGCAGGTGCTGCTGACCCTGGCCGATACCGAGCAGCGCCGCCGCTATCTCAACGCGCGCGCGACGCTCGGCCGCCTGCTCGATCTGCGCGCCATCCCCGTCATCAACGAGAACGACACCGTCGCCACCACCGAGATCCGCTATGGCGACAACGACCGGCTCGCGGCGCGGGTCGCGACCATGGCCGGCGCCGACCTCCTGGTGCTGTTCTCCGACATCGACGGGCTCTATACGGCCCCGCCCGCCAAGGATCCGAGCGCGCGGCATATCCCCGTCGTCGAGCGCATCACGCCCGAGATCGACGCCATGGCCGGCGGCGCGGCTTCCGAGCTCTCGCGCGGCGGCATGCGCACCAAGATCGAGGCCGGCAAGATCGCGGCGGCCGGCGGCACCCATATGCTGATCGCCGACGGGCGGGCCAAGAACCCGCTGGCCAGCGTCGCCGAGGGCGGCCGCTGCACCTGGTTCCTCACGGCCTCGACGCCCGCCACCGCCCGCAAGACCTGGATCGCCGGCTCGCTGGAGCCGCGCGGCACCTTGCATCTCGATGCCGGCGCGGCCCGCGCGCTGCGTGGCGGCGCGAGCCTGCTCCCGGTCGGCGTCACCCGGATCGAGGGCGAGTTCGCGCGCGGCGATGCCGTGCTGATCCGCGATCCCGAGGGGCAATTGCTCGGCCGCGGCCTCGTCGCCTATGACGCCTCGGAAGCCGCGTTGGTGCTCGGCAAGGCCTCGCGCGATATCGAGACCGTGCTCGGCTATCCCGGCCGCGCCGAGATGATCCACCGGGACGACATGGCGCTCGGGCTGGGCTAAGCTTCCTCACGGGCCGGCCTTCGCCGGCAAACCTTGGGCTTGAACGAGATGACCGGCGACAGCGCATTGCGCATCATCGCGACGAACGAGGCCGCCGATGTCGGCAGCATCATGCAGGATGTCGGCAAGCGCGCCCGCGCCGCCGCGCGCAAGGTCGCGCTCAGCCCAACCGAGCAGCGCAATGCCGCCCTGCTCGCGATGGCCGATGCATTGCGCGCCCGCAGCACCAGAATCCTCGCCGCCAATGCGCAGGATCTTGCCGACGGCAAGGCAGCGTCCTTAAGCGCCTCCTTCATGGACCGCCTCGCGCTCGACGAGACGCGCCTTGCCGCCATCGCGGATGCCGTCGCCGAGGTCGCCGACCTGCCCGATCCGCTCGGCCGCGTGCTCGCCGAATGGACGCGACCGAACGGCCTGCGCTTCGAGCGCGTCGCGACGCCGCTCGGCGTCATCGCCGTGATCTTCGAGAGCCGGCCGAATGTCACCGCCGATGCCGGCGCGCTGTGCCTGAAGAGCGGCAACGCCGCGATCCTGCGGGCCGGCTCCGATTCCTTCCGCTCCTCGACCGAGATCGCCGCCGCGATGCGTGAGGGCCTGGAGGCCGCCGGCCTGCCCGGCGACGCGATCCAGCTCGTGCCGACGCGCGACCGCACCGCAGTGGGTGAAATCCTCTCGGGGCTGAACGGCAATATCGATGTCGTCGTGCCGCGCGGCGGCAAGAGCCTCGTCGCCCGCGTCCAGAGCGAGGCGCGCGTGCCGGTCTTCGCCCATCTCGACGGCAACTGCCATGTCTATGTCGATGCGAAGGCCGATCTCGCCATGGCCCGCGACATCCTGCTCAACGCCAAGCTCCGCCGCACCGGCGTCTGCGGCGCCGCCGAGACGCTGCTCGTCGATGAGGCCTGTGCCGGCACGCATCTCGCCCCGCTCGTCACTGCCCTGCTCGAAGCCGGCTGCGCCGTGCGCGGCGATGAAGCGGCCCGCGCCGTCGATGCACGTGTGAGCACCGCCACCGAAGAGGACTGGGCGACCGAATATCTCGACCGGATCATCGCGGTGAGGACCGTGCCGGGCCTCGACGCCGCGATCGACCATATCGAGCGCTACGGCTCGCATCACACCGATGCGATCGTAACCGCCGACGAGGCCGCCGCCGCCCGCTTCCTGGCGGAAGTCGATTCCGCCATCGTCATCCACAATGCCTCGACCCAGTTCGCCGATGGCGGCGAGTTCGGCTTCGGTGCCGAGATCGGCATCGCCACCGGCCGCATGCATGCTCGCGGGCCGGTCGGCGTCGAGCAGCTCTGCTCCTTCAAGTACCGCGTCCATGGCGCGGGCCAGACCCGGCCCTGAGGCGAAGCCCCGCCTATGACGAGCGAGCTTCCGCGCCTGCCGTCCCGGCTGCCCTCCTTCGCGCCGGGCCTGCGCGTCGGGCTGTTCGGCGGCAGCTTCAACCCGGCCCATGAAGGACATCGGCTCGCGAGCCTCACAGCCTTGCGCCGCCTGCAGCTCGACCGCGTCTGGTGGCTGGTCACGCCCGGCAATCCGCTGAAGGACAATGCCACCCTGCCCTCCCTCGCCGAGCGCATCCGCCAGGCAAAGGCTGTCGCCGGCCATGCCCGCATCGACGTCACCGGCGTCGAGGCGATGTTGCGCACCCGCTACACGGCCGACACGCTGCGTGCGCTCAAGCGGCGCTGCCCCGGCGTGAGTTTCGTCTGGATCATGGGATCCGACAATCTCGCCGGCTTCCACCGCTGGAACGAGTGGCGCGCGATCGCCCGGATGATGCCGATCGCGATCATCGACCGGCCGGGCTCGACCCATAGCGCCATGGCCTCGCCGGCCGCCAACTGGCTCTCGCGCTGGCGCCTGCCCGAAAGCCGGGCCGCGAGCCTGCCGCGCATGCAGCCTCCGGCCTGGGTCTTCCTGCATGGGAAGCGCTCGACGTTATCCTCCACGATGCTGCGCAAACAGGCCGGGCGCGATTGAACTCCGGCGCCTTCCGGCTTATTTTGGATCCATCGCGCCAAATGCGCATCAGGATCGAGAGGATACGTCACTGACCCGTCAAACCCTTGGTGAAGCCGAGCCGAAGCCGCTTCCCCAGGCCGCTATCGCGGACAATCCCTCTGCCGATAGCATCGCCCTTGCCCAGCGTGTCCTGGAGGACATGAAGGCCGAGGACATCACGGTGATCGACCTCGTTGGCAAGACGTCGCTGGCCGACGCGATGATCATCGCCTCGGGCAACGTCAACCGCCATGTCGCGGCCATCTCGGATGCCTTGGTGGAAGCCCTGAAGGCGTCGGGACTTCCGACGCCCAACGTCGAAGGCGTGCCTGCCTGCGACTGGGTGTTGATCGATACCGGCGACATCATCATCCACGTCTTCCGGCCCGAAGTGCGCCAGTTCTACAATCTCGAGAAGATGTGGGGCACCGATCGGCCGAACGAACGCCTCGACGGCTGAAGCTGTTTTCGGATGCGGCTCGCGGTCATCGCCGTAGGCCGGCTCAAGGACGGGCCGGAACGGGAGCTCTGCGAGCGCTATCGTGAGCGCGGCGTCGCGCTCGGGCGCGGCATCGGCCTCGGTGGTCCCGATATCGTCGAGATCGCCGAGGGCCGCGGCCGGCGCCCCGAGGAGCGCAAGCGCGAGGAGGCTCAAGCCATCCTCGCGAAGGCGCAACCCGGCTTGATCATCGCGCTGGACGAGCGCGGCCGCCAGCTCGGCAGCGAAGCCTTCGCCAGCCGCCTCGCCACCGCCCGCGATTCCGGCACCGGCCATGCCAGCCTGATCATTGGCGGCGCCGACGGCCTGAGCGAGGAGATCCGCGACAGGGCCGATATCACGCTCGCCTTCGGCGCCCTCACCATCCCGCACCAGATCGTGCGCGCGCTCGTGCTCGAACAGCTCTATCGCGCGATGACGATCATCTCCGGCCACCCCTATCATCGCGTATGAGATCACTGATTCGCCCTGGACTGCGCGGCCTGTGCCTTGCCGCCCTGCTGGCGACATCAGCTGCCGCGCTCGCCCAGACGCCCCAGCCCGATCCGGAAGCCCTCCAGCGCGAGGCGATGCAGAAGCTCGTCGAGAAGCAGGCGCGCGAAAGCGAGCTCAAGGCGATCGAACAGCGGCTCGCCGGCAATACCGAGGCCCGCGCCGCGCTTGAGAAGGAAATGGCGGCGATCCGGGCCGACCGCGCCGCGCTGAACAAGGCCTTGCTCGACACCACCGCGCGGACCCAGGCCGCCGAGGAGCGGTTGGGCGCGCTAGAGACCCGGCTCGGTCTGCTGCAATCCAGCGAGACCGCGATCCGCCGCTCGCTCGACGGCCGGCGCAACCTGATCGCCGAGGTGCTGGCCGCGCTGCAGCGCATTGGCCGGCGCCCGCCGCCCGCCGTGCTGGTCCGCCCGGAGGATATCTTGGAAGCCGTGCGCGCCTCTATGCTGCTCGGCGCCGTCGTGCCGGACCTGCGGCAGGAGGTCGAGATCCTCGGCACCGACCTCGCCGAACTCGTCCGCCTGCGCAACGGCATCGCCACCGAAAAGAGCCGGATCGGCACCGAGATGGAGCAGATCGCAAGCGAGCGCCAGCGCCTGGCTTCCCTGATCGAGGCGCGGCGCGAGCGCGAGGCCAGCGCCGCCCGGGATGTCGAGCAGCAGGCCACGCTCGGCAAGGAGCTCGCCGGCCAGGCCCGCTCGATGCGCGATTTCGTCGAGAAGATCGAGAAGGAGATCTCCGTCGCCAACAAGGCGGCCGACGCCGCCCGCCAGGCGATCGAGCAGGAGACCCGCGAGCAGCGCGAACGCATGACGGCACTCGCCTTCAAGGACCCGGCGCGGCTCGCTCCCAAGATCGCTTTCGCCGAGGCGAAGGGCCTGTTGTCCCTGCCGGCGGCAGGATCACGATTGCGTGGTTTCGGCGATCCTGACGGCGCCGGCGGCACGATCCGGGGGATTTCTCTGGAAACCCGCGCGAACGCCCTAGTTTCGGCGCCTTCCGACGCTTGGGTAGTGTATGCGGGACCGTTCCGCTCGTTCGGGCAACTCTTGATCCTGAACGCGGGCGGAGGGTACTACATCCTGCTGGCCGGCATGCAGCGCATCGACGTTGCGCTCAATCAGTTCGTGCTGGCGGGAGAGCCGGTTGCGACAATGGGCGAAACGTCGGAAGCTGCGGCGACGACAGTAGGGGTGGGAACCGGGCAGCCGGTTCTGTATATCGAATTCAGGAAAGACGGCGTCTCGATCGATCCGACGCCGTGGTGGACGAAATCGCAAGGCGAAAAGGTTCGCGGATGATGCGCAAGGTTTCCCTCGTTCTCGCCGGCGCCATCATGGGCGCGGGCCTGACCGGTCTCGCCACCCAGACCAGGCTGCTGAGCTCGACCAGCGCGGTCGCGGCCTCGGCCGAGGTCTACCGCAGCCTCAATCTCTTCGGTGACATCTTCGAGAAGATCCGCACCGACTATGTCGACAAGCCGGACGAGCAGAAGCTGATCGAGGCCGCCATCAACGGCATGGTCTCCTCGCTCGACCCGCATTCGTCCTATCTCGACTCCAAGTCCTTCCGCGACATGGACACCGACATGCGCGGCCAGTTCGGCGGCCTCGGCATCGAGGTGACGATGGAGGACGGCGTCCTGAAGGTCGCCAAGCCCATCAAGGACACGCCCGCCTCCAAGGCCGGCATCCTCGCCAACGACATCATCCGCCAGATCGACGGCGCCGAGGTGAAGGGCCTGTCCCTGACCCAGGCGGTCGAGAAGATGCGCGGGCTGATCAACACCCAGGTCACGCTCAAGATCGACCGCCCGGGCAAGACCGAGCCGCTCGAATTCACCCTCACCCGCTCGACCATCGTCGTCCCGGCCGTCGAGGAGCGCGTCGAGGGCGATGTCGGCTATATCCGCATCGGCACCTTCTCCGAGCAGACCTATGACGGCCTGCGCAAGGCGATCGAGAAGACCACGAGCGAGATCGGCGCCGACAAGCTCAAGGGCTTCGTCATCGACCTCCGCAACAACCGCGGCGGGCGCCTCGACCAGTCCGTGCTGGTCTCCGATGCCTTCCTCGATCGCGGCAAGATCGTCTCGACCCGCGGCCGCAACGCCGAGGAGACCCAGGTCTTCAACGCCAAGTCGGGCGACCTGACCAAGGGCAAGCCGGTCGTGGTGCTGATCAACGGCTCCTCGGCCTCGGCGGCCGAGATCGTCGCCGGCGCCCTGCAGGACCACAAGCGCGCGACCGTGATGGGCACGCGCTCCTTCGGCAAGGGTTCGGTCCAGACCGTGATCCCGCTCGGCTCGAATGGCGGCCTGCGCCTGACCACGGCGCGCTATTACACGCCGTCGGGCAACTCGATCCAGGCCAAGGGCATCACGCCGGATATCGAGGTCCAGCAGGAGATCCCGCAGGAGATCAAGGACAAGCTCGTCGAGAACAAGGGAGAGGCCGCGCTCAAGGGCCATCTCAAGGCCGGCGAGGGCGAAGAGCAGTCCGGCTCCAGCTCCTATGTCCCCTCCGATGCCACCAAGGACACCCAGCTCATCGCGGCGCTGAACCAGCTGCGCGGCGTCAAGACGGGTGCCGCAGCTCCCGCCGAAAAGCCCGCCGCTCCGGCTGCGCCCGCGACGACCGAGGCGCCCAAGCAGCCGAACTGAGCCGCAGGGCGCTTCACGCACCCTGGCGAGAGCCAGCCCGGCTCTCGATCCCGAACCAGAAGCGCGTGCCCGATCAGATTGCGATGCGATCTGATCGGCGCGTACTCTGGCGCGCGGACTGCTGATTCGGGTCCGTATCGCAATTTCGAGGACGGCCTCTCTCGGCCGGAACGCCGCTGACGGAGCTCAATCGACCGCTCGGCCAGGATCGCCCGGTGGCCTCTGGCAAGCCCTGGGGGCGTTGGCTCGCGACGGCGGCGGCCGGCTGCGTCGGCACGGCTATCCTCGCTCTTGCGCTGACGGCCGCGCTGCGCCGTGATCCCGATGGCGGCGAGCCGATGGCCGTGGCCTCGATCGAGAAGCGGGCCGCCCCCGTCCCGGCCGTTCCCGTCAATCCCGGCCCGGTCGCGGCGGCGCCGCAGGGTCCGGCCAGTGCGGCCCAGCTCGAACATAGCGCCGGGGTGACCGTGACACGCGCCGGCGAGGATGCGCCGGAAGCCATCGTCATCACCATTCCCGACGAGGCCCGTACGCAGAAGCTCGCGGCCGCGCCCGACAATCGCCTGGTCGAGCGCTCGCGCTACGGCCTGCTTCCGAAGGTCGGCCCCGAGGGCGCGACCCCGGCCAAGATCTATGCCCGCCCGCTCGGTCCCGAGCCCGCGACCAAACCGGCCGGGCGCATCGCTTTGCTCGTCGGCGGCCTCGGCATCAGCCAGAGCGGCACGGCCGACGCGATCGCGAAGCTGCCCCCGGCGGTATCGCTCGCCTTCGCGCCCTACGGCACCGAGCTTGACCGCACAGTCCAGCGCGCCCGCGGCGAAGGCCACGAGGTCTTCCTGCAATTGCCGATGGAACCCTTCGACTATCCCGATAACGATCCCGGCCCGCATACCCTGCTCACCGGCCAGAAGGCGCCGGACAATATCGACAAGCTGCATTGGGCTCTCGGCCGCTTCACCGGCTATGTCGGCATCGTCAATTTCCTCGGCGGCCGCTTCACCTCGGACGATGGCGCCCTCTCCCCGGTCCTGCGCGAACTCGCCGGACGCGGGCTGATGGTCGTCGATGACGGCTCCTCCGCGCGCAGCCTGCTCGCTGGCTCGGCCGATCGTGCCCGCGTCCCGGCGCTGAAGGTCGACCGCGTCATCGACAGCGTGACCCGCCCCGACGCGATCGACAAGGAACTGGCCGCGCTCGAAAACGTCGCCCGCGAACAGGGCATCGCGGTCGCCGCCGCCAGCGCGCTGCCGGTCTCGATCGAGCGCATCAACCGCTGGGCGCAATCGCTGGAAGCCAAGAAGATCGTGATCGTGCCGGTCAGCGCCGCTCGCGGCTTCCGCTCGCCCAAGAGCACCGGATCGATCCCGACCGGGTCGATCAAATCCACCGGATCGCAGCAATGACCGACAAGGCCCCCGAAGGTTATCGCCCCTGCGTGGGCCTGGCCCTGTTCAATGCCGAGGGGCTCGTCTTCGTTGGCCGGCGCGCCGACAAGACCAAGCGCGAGCATGTCGCGCCGGGCCATGCCTGGCAGATGCCGCAGGGCGGCATCGATGAGGGCGAGACGCCGCTGGAGGCCGCCCGCCGCGAGCTCGCGGAGGAGACCGGCGTCACTTCGGTCGAGCTTCTCGGTGAAGCACCGGGCTGGCTCGCCTATGACCTGCCGGTCGATATCGGCAAGGAAGCCTGGAAAGGCCGCTGGCGCGGCCAGGCGCAGAAATGGTTCGCCTTCCGCCTCACCGGCCCCGAGGACGAGATCAACATCCTGACCCCCGCCGGTGGCCACAAGCCAGAGTTCGACGCCTGGCGCTGGGCGCAGCTCGACGAGACGCCGGAGCTGATCATCCCGTTCAAGCAGGATGTCTACCGGCAGGTCGCCCGGCATTTCGCGCCCTTCGCCGACGCTGCCGAGAGAAGGCGCTGAGGCTGCGTCAGCCCATCGTGTAGACGACGCGGACGATCCAGTAGGACTGGTAGAGGATATGCGCGCTGGCGAGCGCGATATGAACGGAGCGCCGTGCTGAGACATAGGCGACAAGGCAGAGCGCCAGCCCGATCGGGACTTGCACGAGATAATCGCCACTGAGCTGGCTCCAGTGCTCGCTGCCCTTGATCAGCGTATCAACGACATCGAGCACGAAGGTTGCCGCCAACAGGCCGAAGAACCAGTGCCGCCGCCGGATGAAGAAGTCCTCGTAGCCGGCATATTCGGCGATATTGTCCGGGAACAGCAGCGCCGAGATCAGGTAGAGCACGACGGCATAGCAGATCAGGAAGAGATAGACGCCGAAGCTCCAGACCGGAATGCGCGACAGCCCGAACTCCCACCACCAGAACAGCACGAGTTCGAGCAGGATCGAACCGACCCAGAGCATATGGAGCAGCGAAACGCGGTGGCGACCGGGATGCTGAATGAAGCCGGCAAGGCCCGCCAGCATCCGCGTGATGCCGAGCCCGATGACCATGCCCATGACGATGCGGACATGAGTGAAGAGTTCATGCGGCGAGACGGTCTCCATGCCCTCTGCTTAGAGCAACAATCGCAGCGGTGGCCATCGATTTCGGGAGATTTGCGCAGCGACCGCGCTTCTCCTCTAACGACAGGAAGGCCAGCGCATATGCCGTCAAGCCACTGCCATCGCTTCGGGGCGCAAGCTTGCCAGTCCCGCTTGCGAAAGCTAAAGCGCTTGTCGCGAGGTAACGTCCTTGATCCCGTCACGGGATACAGAATGTCCGGGAACGGCCCGGCCCCTTCCTTTCGGGCCGGTTTATGACGACATCCTCGACCAGCACAATCAACGCAGCGCCACTGATCCGGTGGTTCATATCCTCTGCGACGATGACGGTTCCGCAGGCGGCGGGGCCGGTCGCCTTCGCGCTCGTCGCCCTGGCGCTCACCGGCGACACCAGCGCCGGCGCGGCCATGATCCTGTCGATGACGCTCGCCCAGGTGATCGGCGCCATCCCGATCACGCGCCTGGGCCGAGGTCTCGCGCCCACGACGTTCCTGCGGCTGCTGGTGGTGTTCAGGACGATCGCGCTCGGCACGCTCGCCCTGCTCGCGCACCATGCAATCCCCGTCGTCTGGCTGGTTGCGGCATCGGCATTGGCCGGGCTGGTGAATGGCGCGGCCGCCGGATATCTGCGAACGATCCTCAACGAGCTTGCGCCGGCGTCGAAGCTTCCGCGCGCGCTCGGGATCTCAGCTACGCTGAACGAGACCACATTCGTTCTGGCGCCGGTGGCGGCTTCCGGGCTGGGCACCATCTCGCCGGTCTTCGCGGTCGTGGCCATCGCGGTGCTCGGGGCAATCCCCGCGCTCTTGCTTCCGACCGTCAGGCCCGAGGCCCCTCCCGATGAGGTGCATGCCCCGGACGCGTCGATCATCAGCCCGTCGATCCTGATTTGGCTCATGTGTGCTGCGGCAGGCGGAGCGACGGTGGCCGCGCTGGAGATCGGCGCCGTCGCACTGGCGCTGCATTTCGGCTATGCGCCGTCGCTGGCGATCCTGTTCACCGTCCCGCTTTGCCTGGCTTCGGTCGCAGGCGGCATCTGGGTCAGCATCCGGAACCGCATGGCGAGCCGTAGGGCGGTCCTGATCCAGTTGGCGATCATGACGTCGGGTGCGATCCTGGCGGCACTTCAGGTTTCCATGCTCGTGACCGTCATCGGCGCCGTCCTGATCGGCGCCGTCCTCGCGCCGCTGGGCACCTATTACTCCCTCGTCCTCGATACGCTCGCGCCGCCGAAGAGACGTGCGGAGGTCTTCGCCTTGCTGCGGACGGCAAACGCGGTTGGCGTGATCGTGGTGAGCGCGGTGATGACCGCGGTTTCCCTTTCGACGTCGCTGATCACGGTCAGCTGCATGATGGCATCCGTCGTGATCGTCGTCGGCATCGTGTCGCGCCGGTCTTGAGCGCAGCGATCG
Source organism: Allobosea sp. FW305-C-101 (assembly GCF_058783685.1). Taxonomy (NCBI): domain Bacteria; kingdom Pseudomonadati; phylum Pseudomonadota; class Alphaproteobacteria; order Hyphomicrobiales; family Alloboseaceae; genus Allobosea; species Allobosea sp. FW305-C-101. The sequence goes on from NZ_JBYSYT010000002.1 coordinate 950,059, forward strand.
CGGGCAGCCCGAACATCGACTGCTATCCGTTGCCTTGTAAATGGCGTCCCGGAAGGGATTCGAACCCCTGACCTACGGTTTAGGAAACCGTTGCTCTATCCTGCTGAGCTACCGGGACAAACTCAAATTCTCAATGCGTATCAGTCGGTTATCGCCACACGGCACAAATTAAACCGTTGGTCGTGTGTCGTCTTTTGTGCCGATCACCTTCCGGGCCGCTTTGACCGCCACATAGCGAATCCAGGCTGAAAGGGATAGGCCCTCTTTCTGCGCGGCGCGGACGAACAACTCCTTTTCCTTTTCGGTCAGGGCCATTTGAATGCGCGCTGTCTTGCTAACGTCCATACACAAAACTTACACAACTGCCGAGGCATTTGCAAGCGCTGTTTCGGCCGGCCGCTTTACCTTTTCCTGCTCCTCCTTCGTCAGGAACTGGAGATAAATCTCTGTCGTGCTGACGCTCTTGTGGCCAAGGTGGTGCTGCAAATCGTAGATGGATCGCCCCGCCTTCAGCCAGTCAACGGCGAACCAGTGGCGCAAATCGTGGAAGCGGAATCCGGTGAAATCCCGTTCCTTTTTCTGTGCCGCTTTTCGTGACGCCTTGGTCGCCTTGCTGAAAATGAAGCTGGCGTTGTCCGCGTCCTCGCCATCGAAGTGAAACAGGCGCTTCGTCTTGATCCCGGCTGGCAGAGACGACAGCACGCGGACGGCCTCGGCATCGATCGCCACTGTGCGCCGCTTGTTGCCCTTCCCTATCACGGTCAAGGTCGAAGCCTTGGCGTTCAGGTCGGTACGATTGATGCCGGTGATCTCGCTGATGCGGGCGCCGGTCGCCCTCCCCGCAACCATGAGGGCTTCCATGGTTGGCGAGAGCCTGGACCGCATGAACTCGTAATCGGCTTCGGTCGGCAGCAGGATCGGATCGCGCCGCTCCTTCGTGCGCTTCAGCACCAGCGCGGCGGGGTTGCCCTGCCGCCAGCCGTTGAACTCCGCAAACTCCAGCAGGGACGAGAGAGCCTGGAGATCCCGGCGCACGGTCGCATTGCTGACAACAGCTTGCCGCTCCTTGCGCATATCCATGATATGGCTGCGCTCGATCTCATCGACATAGAGATGGGCGAAAGACGACTCGATCTGTCGGATGGAGCAGTCGTAACGGATGCCGGTCGCGGGACCTACGTGCGTCGCGATGTGCTTCTGCCATTCGAGCTTCGCGGCAAGCCATGATCTCCGGTCTTCCCCGTAACGGGCGGCGCCGGTAGCCTTCTCGATCATCTTCGCGACGCGCGTTCGCGCAGTCTTTGGGTCATCTGTTCGCAGGCTCTCGCGATGTTCTCGTCCTGCAATGGTAAACCGCGACCATAGCTTGTCGCCCCGCCAGTACGTGTGTTTAGGCGCCTTCGGTCTTGAGGGCATTGGATGCGCTCCTTGATCCAGTTGCGAAGCGCGGCTTCGTCGAAGGTCCAAGAGCCGCCTAGCTTGGCAGCCCCAGGGATTTCACCGCGCAGCGCCAAGGCTTGCACGGTGCGGATTTCCAGACCAGTGACAGCCGCTGCCTTCGCCGCCCTGATGCGCTCGAATGCCACCTGAGCCCCCCTCATGGCGTGGCCTTTGGGGCGGGAGGAAGGGGTTGCCAGTGGGTGGGGTTGCGGATTTCGTTGAAGACGGGTCCATTGGAATCGTCATAGGAATGGCGAACCCAAGTTCGTTCGCGCCCGCCATAGGTCGCGCGACCCCACCAGCAGTTTGTCAGCCGTTCACCGCCAGCCCATAGATCAATCTCGTCGCCATCCTTCGGCGCCGTGCTGATGTCCTGCCACGCCTCTGCCTGAAAAGCGGTGATCGCGGCGCGGGCCAAGTCAGAAGCGATGACCGTTCCAAGTGTGAGCTTGCTAGAGCCCTCTCGCTTCATGCCCTCAGCTTGCAAAGCCCTCGCCACCGCCTCGACGATCTTCTCATCATGAGTCATGGGCGGTCCTTTTTGGTGGCATCCGCGAGTGTCCCCACCTCAATCATGACGGGCGGGTGCGCGGTGCCGAGGACGCGAAGAATGACGGGGGCGCCTGCGTTGATGCGCTCGATCTCGTCCGGCGTCGGCAGCCACGCAGTTTCCATTGCGGGCGTTTCAGGGCCATCAACCGTGGTATTCAGCAGCACGTCCTTCAGCGGCAAGCCGAGATAGCCCTGCGACTTGCCTAGGACGCGCGTGGCGCCTTCGATGCGGCCGATGATCATTGGCGCGTCTCCGTCTCCGACGTGCGTCCTTCGGCTCTCGCCAGCCATTCCTTGACGGCCACGATCATGTCGGTTCGCGTCGCGTTACTGACGTAGTTGACGTTTCCGTTCTCGGTCTTCCCGAACTCGAATACGAACAGCGCAAAGCCGATGGTCTTAGGCCGTTTGGCGCCGTTGAGAACGTCATCGATCCCTTCGGCAAGAGCACGATGGAACGCTTGCATTTCTTTGCGCGCGTTCAAGGCCGCTTCTCCCAACCAGGCGGTATCATCTCGTGAGCGTCGTCAGGCTCCCGCGTAGGCTTGTGGAACATCGCGCGAGCAACCAGCCAGACGATGCCGACGATGAAAGTCAGGGTGATGGAAAGGCCGAGGAGATCGAGAAGGGTCATGCTGACACCTGTTCAGTCTTCGGCGTCAGCATCGCCTTGAAGATTTCGATCGAGGTCTTGCGCTCGACTACGGGGCGGAAGCACGCAGCCCGGAAACCAGGCTGCCAATCTCCATGCGCGTCACCGTCGAACCGCATCTCAACGAATTGGAGCATTGGCTCCCCCTCGCCAGCGAAGGCCTCGGAAACCGTGTAAATGGCTCCCTTGATCGGATGCGGGGGAGGTTCATCCGCATCAGGTGTGCCATTGATACAAACGACCTTCTGTCCGACGTAGAACATCACCGCACCATGATTTCGAGGAGTTGCACGGCGCCATAGGTTGACGCCATGAGCCAGAGAAAGCCGGCCGTACCGGCTATGGTCTTGAGAGCGCTCATTGAGCTGCCTTCTTGATCTGCCTAGCGATGGCCTTCAGCTCTCGCGCGGTGGTCATCCGACGCTTCTTCGCCCGGCCCTTGAGGTTCTTGGCTGCGTCTCTTCCGATAGCTCTGGCGAGGACGCGGATCGTGCGGGCAGAGGTCATGAAGCCCTCGCGAAGAACTGGCGATTGCGGACACGAAGACGCTGCGAGAACCGGGCGTGGCTCACCATGTCCGCGGTGATTTCTTCGACCTGCTCGTCGGTCAGCCACGACAGTCCGCGACGGTTCAGGAAGCGATCGACGGACGCGGACCAGTCGAGGCCATGCACGCCGTCAAAGCTGGCGATGAAGCGAACCTGGCGGTCGCGGGTGGTGGGGCGCGACATCACCGCACCTCCAGACCGCGCGCGATGTCCTTGCCGAGCTGATAGCGCGCATCGGCGTAGGCAGCCCGGTCAGCGCCTTCGAGGTCTTCCAGGACGTAGTTGGTGATCGCGCCCGTCGCTTTATCGTGCGCTTCGGCCGCGGCAACGATCAGGGCGTACAGGGGATTGTCCTGAGCCAGCCGCGTCAGCGTATGCTTGATGGAGAACTTCGGGCCCGGCGTCGCGATGTCGACCCAGATGGTATCGATCGTCCACGAACCATCGGGCTTCGCATCCAAATCCAGATCGCCATTGAAGTGGATCTGCGCGTGCTTGGTCGCGGGGAAAAGGTTGAGCTCTTCAGCTTGGTAGGTGACCGCGTACATGGGGTCTCTCCTCTGGTGTGAAGAGAGAGTGTGCGAAACGCACGTATAAGTCAACAGGCATGTGCGTGCATTGTGCACTTATTTTTGCCGGCATAGCGCACAGCTGATTCGACTCGACTCTTAACGCTGGGTCTGCTTGATTAAGAACATATCAAGAACTAAGGCAGGGCTGGCTATGAGTATGGGTTGGTCTGGTGCAGCGCCGTCTCCGCATTTTCATACGATTCCGGCGCTTCTAGTCCGGTGCGGATGCGGACATGGGAAGACGCTATCGCGTAACGATCTGGCTGGCCTGATCGAAAAGGGCATCGTCACCACGCACCAGCTCCGCCCGCGGTTGAAGTGCTCAGTATGTGAGGCTAAGGAGGGCCTGGAGCTGGTGCCGGTCCTGAGGGGCTAGAAGCCCAGCAGCTCGTTCTGCGGAATAACGCGCAGGAGCTGCTTCACCTCATCGCGCGAGAAATTCAGCACGCCATGCGGGTTGAACTGCTCCACGGTGATCTTGGAGGAGTTCGCGGCCATCAACTTCTTGATGTACGCCTTGCCCGGTCGGCCTTCCTCCTTAGGATGGAGCTCGACTACGACATAATCCCCGATCGCAGGCTTCCGGCGCTCGATATAGAGCCGCTCACCGTCCTCGTACTTCGGGTACATGCTGACATTGGACACCCTAAGGGCAAAAACGTCCTTGCGGTGCATAAGCCCAGGTGGCCGCTTAACGAGATCCACGACCTGGCCGTTGAACTCGAAGGCGCTTTCGTCCTTGCCGTCGCCAGCCATAGCCGCGCCGAGCTCTTCGATATCCCGCGGGCCAGCCATGGAAGGCAGGTAAACCGGGCCTTCCTCGAAGACCGCGTTGGCTTCAGGTTCTGGCAGTTTAACTAGCGGGTCTTCGCCCGGTCCGGCGCCCTCACCGGTCAGCAGCCAGCCGGCGGAGACCTTGAAGGCCTTGGCATATTGCGGCGCCATCTTTGTGATGCCGCGCAAGCCCCGCTCATGTTGGCTGTAGCTCTCGTAATTAAAACCTAGGCGAAGCGCGGCCTCGCGCGCGCTGGTGAAGCCGCGCGCCTCTCTCGCCTTCTGCAGCCGGATCGCCGGTTCGGGACGCTCTTCTGACATTTGTGCAGAATGCACCGGATCGTCCGTGCAAATCGACTTGACATGAGTGCGTGCATTATGCACATATAATGGCATGGACACGCCAATCGATATCCGAGCCCTGCGGGACCGCCTTCGTTGGACGCAGGACGATCTGGCCAAGTTTCTTGGCCTCGATCGATCGAGCATTTCGCGGATGGAGAACGGCCAGAAGCCGAAGGGACCGGTCGTGAAGCTTCTTCGCGAATTGGCCGAAGGAAAGGCAGCCTGACATGCGCCTCCCGATCAATTTCATCGCCTGCTTCGTCATTCTGCTGGCGTCCATCGTGGCCGCATCGGTCAGCGTGTTCCCGGCATTTCTGATCCTGGCGCTCGCGGTGCTGAAATGACCCGCGGCGAACGCCTTTTCTGTACCTCAGTAACGACCTTGGCCGCTCTGTCGGCGGCCAAGTACTGGGGCATAGCGTTGGGGTGGGCCTAATGCCTCCTCTGACGCTTGCGGCGACGATTTCGCGGCCGCTCAACAAGTTGAAGCTCGCGCACGATGCGGTCGAAACGCTCACGCGCAGGCTCGTTGTCATTCGCGACAACAATACCGTTCTCTTCCAATTCGACGCGTTGCTTAACGCCTGCCAGCAACTCGGCAACGATCGAATCCAGTCGCTTCATGGTCTTGGGCTCCAGTTGGTTCCTTCAATGAACCATCAGCGGAGTCCACGAACTTGGAAAAGTTTTCCGACGCCTACCAGAGGATACACCACATGACTGCCTGCGTGTTGCTTGAAGCGCGGGGCCATGTGTCCGCACTGATCGGACCGCGCGCCCCAGGTGAACGGGTGAAGATCGCAATCCCTCAAATTGCCCGCCGTCTCGGCCTATCCGAGCGCCGCGTGAAGGCTCTGCTCTACGGCGAAGCCAAGTCCGTGCGCGCCGACGAGATGGACATACTTCGGCAAGCTGCCGACCTCGCCGCCCGGAAGAAGGCCTCCAATGGAACACTCGAATACGCCGCACGGCTCGAAGCCGATGCTGAAGCGCTTGAAGCGATCGATCCTGATTTTCATCGGGACTCGGTTGATCGCCTCCGGAACACGGCTCGCCTCATTCGGCGCGCTGTTGCTGGCGAGGGCTGATCAATGACCCCAGCATCCCCAGAATGGCACGCCGAAGCGCGCAAAATGGCCAAACGCGGCAAGTCCGTAGGCCAGATCGCTGCCGCCCTCGGCAAAGGCAAGACGACCGTCCGCTGCGTGATCGACGAGGGCGCGCGTCAGCGCCTTCTGCTGTCAACTAAAGTGCACAAGGCTCGTGTGAGGGCAGAAATCAAGGGAACGCGCGTTCGCGAGCCTAGCCGTGGCCGCGATGAACGCCGCGTGATCCAGACGGCCTATCAGGACAAGGAACCGCGCGCTCCCGCACCGATCACCCTGCCGACCATCAAGATACTGCTGACGCAGCCCGAGCCTGAAGCTCCGCGTCTGCGCTTCGCGCCCAAGTCCACCATCCGCATCGAGTCCCCCGGCGTTCGCCGTTGGCGCGAGATCCACCAAGCCATGATGCGTCGTGGTTTGATCCCTGCGCGTCCGAGCGTGATCGAGGAGCTTCACCCGTGAAAGCCGAGGACGCCCTGCAGATCCAGCTCGTCGCGGTGATCAAGCAATACCTGCGGCCTGACGTGCTGTTCTGGCATACGCCCAACGGCGGCAAGCGCGACAAGCGCACCGCCCAGTTGATGAAGCGTATGGGCGTCCTGCCCGGCGTTGCCGATCTCATTTTCATTCAGCCTGGCCCGAAGGTCGATTTTCTCGAGCTCAAGGTCGATGGCGGGCGCATGTCCTCGGATCAGGAACGCTTCATGGAAGCGGCCCAGCGAACGGACTGTTCCTACCACTGCGCGACCGGCTTCGATGAAGCCATCGCGGTCCTCAATTCCATAGGTGTACTGCGTGTGCGCCTCACCAATTCCGTTTCCGACGCCGCCAGCGATGTCGGGATGCGCGAGGGGGAGGGTCGGCTTGTTCCATCCTCCCCCCAACCCCTCACCGAGACGGACCGGGCGCCTGTTTGACCACAGGCATCGGCTGCTCACCGACTCCAGCCCGGTCCGTCCCGGACCTTAAGGAGCGCGCAGTCAAAAGGAGAAGCTGAGCAAATGGCAATTTCTCTGAAGTCCCTGCATCGCAAGACCGCGACGGAACCGCCGCGCATCTTGCTTTACGGGCCGGAAAAGGCGGGCAAGACGACGCTCGCCTCCGAATTTCCGAACCCGGTGTTCCTCCAGATCGAGGACGGCACCGGCAACCTGGAGATCGACACCTTCGGTAAGCTGTCGAGCTGGTCGGAAGTCAGCGAGGCCCTGTCCGTCCTGATGACGGAAGAGCACGGCTTCCAGACCGTCGTGCTGGACTCGGTCTCCGCGCTGCAGCCGCTCATCTGGGCGGAAACAGGCGAGCGAGGCGATGACAAGGGCAACAAGAAAAACCGGATCGAAGATTTCGGTTACGGCAAGGGCTACACCTACGCGCTTGCCGTCTGGCAGGAACTGATCGACGGCCTGAACATCCTGCGCATTGATCGCGGCATGACGATCATCATGATCGCCCACGCCAAGATCGATCGCTTCGATGACCCCGAGACGGTCGGCTATTCGCGCTACGAGATCGACCTTCACGAGAAGGCGCGCGATCTCCTCAAGCGCGACAGCGACGCGATCCTGCTGCTGAAGCCCGACGTCACGATTAAGACCGAGGACGCCGGGTTTAATAAGACCCGCGCCATCGCGGCCGGCGGCCGCAACGTCTGGATGCACTGCGACAGCCGGCCCGCTTACGTCGCGGGCAACCGCTACAGCCTGCCCGAGAAGATCCTTTACACGCGCGGCGCCGGATACTCGGAGCTCGCGCCCTTCTTCCCCAACTCCCAGACGACCCCTGCGGTCGAGAAAGCTGCGTGACCCATGGCTGATCTTGCTGACGTTTTCGGTTCCAATTTCGATCCAACCAGCGTGCCGGAAGACGAGCGTTCCTTCGACCTTCTGCCGCCCGGCGACTACATGATGCAGGTCATCGAGAGCGAGCTGAAGCCCAAGGACAACGGCGATTGCGGGCTCAACCTGACGATCGAGATCATGGACGGCCAGTTCGCCAATCGGAAGCTCTGGGACTGGCTCAATATCCGCCACTCGAACGCTCAGGCGCAGTCGATCGCGCAGCGCGCTCTGGCCGATCTGTGCCTGGCGACCGGCGTGCAGGGCCTTCGTGATTCCGAAGACCTGCATTTCCGCCCGTTCATCGGCACGGTGAAGGTCAACCCGGCCAAGGGCAACTACGAGGCCTCCAACGGCATCAAGCGCTACAAGCCGATGTCAGGCGCCGGTCAGCCTCAGGCCCGTCAGGCGGCTGCTCCCGCTCGTGTGGCCCCCGCGGCCGCTGCGGCTCAGGCTTCTGGCGCCGGCAAGGCCGCTCCCTGGCCGCGTCGCGCCTAGAGGAGCCGGGCGGGCCGCCCACGCCCTAGGAAGCTGACGGCCCGCCCACCTCACCACTGACTTTTGCAAGCCAACGGGAGCCCCGTTCATGGCACAGGAATCCTATACCCAAAAGGGGCGTGCCTAATGGCTTCGCTCCCCGATCCAATCCCGCATACCGTCGAGGCCATCCACAAGGCCTATGAATCCAAGGCCGAGCGCTACGAGCGCGGATACCTCGGCATGTCCACCATGGGCGAGCCTTGCGACCGAGCCCTCTGGTATTCCTTCCGCTGGGCGTCCGAGCCCGAGCGGTTCGACGGACGCAAGCTGCGCCTGTTCGAAACCGGCCACCGCGAAGAAGCGCGGATGCTGGACGACCTGCGCATGGCCGGCGTCCATGTCGAGGAAGTCGACCCAACTACCGGCAAGCAATGGGCGCTGGAGGCGATCGACGGCCATTTCCGCGGCCATATGGACGGGCGCGGCTCGAATATCCCGGAAGCGCCGAGAGCTGAGCACGTCCTTGAGTTCAAGACCCACTCCGAAAAGTCGTTCAAGGATCTGCTTAAGAACGGCGTGAAAGAGTCGAAGCCGGGTCATTACGCTCAGGTGCAGCTTTATATGCACTTCAGCGGTATCGCCCGCGCCTTCTACCTGGCGCACAACAAGAACACCGACGAGCTCCATTCCGAGCGCATCGCTTACGATCCCGCCTTCGCCATGGCGCAGGTTGCGCGGGCTGAGCGGATTATCGGATCGGATCGCCCCCCGCCGCGTCTGCACGACGATCCGACCAGCAAGGCGGCGTTCGCCTGCGGCTGGTGTCGCCATCGCGCAGTTTGCCACGAAGGGGAGTTTGCGCGGACTACCTGTCGCTCGTGCCTTCACAGTACACCCGCGCATTCCGGCAAGTGGCATTGCGCCCGCTGGGAAAAGCTCCTGAACCAGAAGGAGCAGAAGGCGGCATGCCCTGCTCACCGCTTCGTCCCCGAAACCGTGCCGGGCTCCCAAGAGGATGTGATCGGAGACGACGTCATCGTCTACCGCCTCGCTGACGGCTCCGAGTTCCGTGATGGGGAGGGGCGGTGATGGCTAGATCCCGTCTCCCCGAACGCCGCCCCAGCCTCGTGCTGAACGTCGACCACCCCGGCCATTTCAGTCGGGTCTCCTATGCCGTCTCGATCGGCTTCGATCGTGGCTTCGTGAAGGAGATTTTTATCTCCTGCAACAAGCTCACGACCGCGATGCACACCTCCGGTCTGGAGGTCGCAACCCTCATTTCCATCGCCCTGCAGCACGGCGCCTCTCTGGAGGAACTGGCTGGCGCCATGCCGCGCGAGGAAGACGGCACGGCTCAAGGCGCCGCAGGCGCGGTGCTCGACGCCGTCATTCAGGAAGTTCAGCAGAAGGAGAAGGTGGCGTGAAGGGTCTTCTCATCCTTATCGGCATCCTCGCATGGGTCGGCAGCACCCTTTTCTGCGCAGCCGCTTGGATCACGCACGTCGTCGTCTGCATCAAAGCGGGCTCGTGGATTTTGTTGCTGTTCGGCTGCGTCGTCGTGCCTGTCGGTGTCGTCCATGGCGTAGGCGTCTGGCTGGGGGTGTTCTGATGCAGCCCCGCAAAATCCTCTATTGGCTGGCCCGGCCATATGAAGCCGATGCCTGGAAGCGCAGCGATATCCCACCGAGCGATGAGGCCCGTCGCTATTGCGAGTTTATGCCGGTCTACGAGGACACGCCGCACGCGGAAACGGTGACGCTCGATACGGACAGGTTCAACAAGGACTTCGCCGCCATCTTCGGGGATGGCTAATGCTAACTCTCCGCCCATATCAACGTGAATCCATCGACGCTCTCTACGCCTATTGGCAGAAGGGCGGTGGAAACGGCCTGATCGTCATCCCGACGGGGGGCGGCAAGTCGCTCGTCATCGCGACGATCATTCGCGAAATGCTTGAGCAATGGCCGTCCCTGCGCATTTGCGTCGTGACCCATTCCAAAGAGCTGATCGCCCAGAACTTTCAAGAGCTCATGAAGCTCTGGCCCCAAGCCCCGGCCGGGATCAACTCCGCCGGCATCGGACGTCGCGATACCCGCTCCAAAATCCTGTTCTGCGGCATTCAATCCGTCTGGAACAAGGTCCGTGAGATCGGCGCCTTCGATCTCATCATCGTGGACGAAGCACACCTGATCTCGCGATCGGCAGACACGTCTTACGGCAAGTTCTTCGCGTCGATGCGCGAGATCGTGCCGGACATGCGGGTTCTCGGCGCGACTGCTACGCCGTACCGCCTGGATTCTGGCCGTCTGGACCGCGGCAAAGACCGACTGTTCGACGATATCGTCTACGAAGCTGCTGTTCCCGACCTGATCGAGGGCGGGTTTCTGTCGCCACTGACGTCCAAGGCCACCGCCACGGCCCTCGATGTGACAGGCGTGGGCAAGCGCGGCGGAGAGTTCATTGCTGGCGCTCTGGAGGCAGCAGTCGACAAGGACTGGATCACGCGCGCCGCGGTGGATGAGATCGTGTCCTTTGGCGCCCGCCGTAAGTCATGGCTGTGCTTCTGCACTGGCGTCGACCATGCCATGCATTTCCGCGACGAGATCAGGTCGCGCGGCATCATCTGCGAGACGGTGACGGGAGAAACGCCCAACGGGGAGCGCGACCGGATCGTCCGCCAATTCAAGGAAGGGCGGATTCAGTGCCTAACCAACGCCAACGTCCTGAGCATCGGCTTCAACGTGCCGGCCGTGGATCTCGTCGCCCTTTTGAGGCCAACGCAATCGGCTGGACTATACATTCAGCAAGTTGGCAGGGCCTTCCGTCTGGCGCCCGGCAAATCGGATGCCCTGATCCTGGACTTCGCCGGCAACGTAAAGCGCCACGGGCCAGTGGATGACGTGACGCCGAAGGGCTCCGGTCCCAAAGAGGTCGGCACGGAAGAGCGGCCCAAGGCCAAGGAATGCCCCGGCTGCAAGGAACTGGTCGCGCTCAACACGCGCGTTTGCCAGCACTGCGGGCACGAGTGGCCTAGGGACGAGACCCCGAAGCACGACGCTAGGGCAGACGCGGAACGGCCGATTATGTCGACGGGCGCGGTGTCGAATTGGCTTGAGGTCTCGGAGACGAGGTTCTTTCGCCACGCCAAGATCGGCAGTCCGACCAGCATGCGGGTCGAATACACCTGTGGCCTAGGCGTCCCCTATCGCCAGTGGGTGTGCTTCGAGCACGACGGCTTTGCCCGCCAGAAGGCGGAAAGCTGGTGGCGCCGCATGGGTATTGGCCCATGCCCGAAGACGGTCTCAGAGGCCTTGGAACGGCAAGCGGAAATCATGCCGGCCGCTGAAATCCAAGTGCGTCCGTCGGGCCAGTATTTCGAAGTCGTGGCGGTTCGAGCCTTGGCTTTGGAGGCTGCGGAATGATGGGCAACCGCATGAAGTTGAGCGGCCCGGAGTGGGACGCCTTCCATCGTTTCAGCCGATCGATCCTGAAATGGGCGCCAGGCGAAATCCGAAGGATCAAGCGCAGGTTCTGGCGCCGCGTGCGGGTTCGGCAGCGGGCTCAGATGCGTGCGGAGATGAAGGGAGCGGGAGCATGACGACAGTGATCGAGAAGTGCGGCCGCCTGCGTTTCGTCGTCCCTGACGAGACTTCAGTCGAGCGGCCCAGGCTGCAGCAGGAATTTCAGGTCGTCGAATACGAGGACGGCGGTGCGGTGCGGGAAACGCGTGAATGGCGCGACGTCCCGGTCGTGGCTGTCAAATCTCATACCAGGAGGGCGGTAGGGTGAGCTGGACCGATTACGATCCTTTGCGCAACTGGCCTGACGATCAGCGCTACACGGGCAAATGCTGCGACTGTGAACAGCAATTCTTTGGGCCAAAACGTGCGCCGCATTGCTGGGCTTGCGAGCAGGAAGCCGAACGCAAGCGGCAGGTTATCCGTGAAGCTCTGGAAGCCGAGTACGGGCCATTCGTCCCGCGCTCTTTCTTCGGCAGCCTGACGCCAGCCCAAAAACAAGCTGCGCTCACCTATCGCGGGAACGAGCAACACGGCGCTTGGCCTACCCCATCCAACCCGAACAGGAGCGAGTAGCATGGGGCGCACCAAAGTGAGCCTTCTGGCCGAAGCGAACGACATTCAGAAGGCGATGAATGACTCGATCGACAGGCGGCGCTTTAGCCACATGGCCATTGAGCAGCGCCTCCATGAGCTTGAACACTTGGTCTTCGCAACACTGGCATCTCGCGTCGATGATCTGCGGGAGCGCGCAGAGGCGATGCCTGACGACCCCGTTGAGAGTCCAGGGTCGAACCTAGCGGATGCCACAAAAAAAGAACTCCTCCCATGACAAGCGCAGAGACGATTACCGGAGTGGCGCTCTTGCACGATAACGGCACGCTGATCGCGCTTCCTCGTCCATCCAGGCACCACCATCTGTTCGCACTTGCCGCCTTCATGGCCGCTGGTGATTTCAACAATGCGCGTCAGGGCTTCATGACCAGCACCGGGCGCTTTGTCGAGCGCGAGGAGGCCAAGGAGATTGTTCAGGCAGCAGGCCAGAACTTCAAGGTAGGCCTCGCTCGCACTGACCCGAAACTTTATTCGGAGGACGTGTGGTGACAAGCGCAGAGAGGGCGAAGGAGATCGTTCAGGAGCTTTGCAAGCCGCTCGATGGCGGCAGGCCCTACCTCGAAACGCCGCACCGCAAGCTTATGGCTGAGATCATCGCGTCAGCCATCACCCAGGCACAGAACGACAAGCTGGAGGAGGCGGCGCGGGCTATCGATGCACTTGAGCAGCCTGCCGGCAACTTCACCGGTCGATCGTACTGGGCAACGCACGTCGATGCTCTCGATGAAGCAGCAACAGCCGTCCGCTCCCTCAAATCCCCATGACCTTCACCGATCCCCAGCCCTGCCGCGTTTGTCGACGCCGCGATTGCGGCCTTGGAACGCAGAAATACCGCGGGCGTAATCAGCCCCCTCTTGTTCACTGGTACTGCGAGGACTGCATGCCTCTGGCTACTAAGGTTTCCGCTCTAAGCCCCCGGCAATTCGACGCCTGCGAGCACGACGCCATTTTTGATGCGATGGCGGCTCTAGGCCATTTCATGGACGAAGTCGGCACCACCGACCTGGCCCTCTTGGATGAGCATAACTTCAAGCTGGCCGGCAATCGCATGATCCGCGCTTTCGGCGATTCCATGCGCAAGCGCATCGCCGATCACCAGGCTCCTTTTTAGGTTTTCAAATGGCCATTTTGCCCGACATCTTCGACGCTATGGCGCATGCCGCTATGGCAAATGCGGACCTTGCACTCGATCTCGCCAGCCAGGGCGTATTCGTCTTTCCGTGCCGGGCAGAGAATGGCCCACTCGATGCAAACGGGCATCCCGAGTGGAAAGAGAAGACGCCTTACCCTGGCATCATGTGGCGCTCCGCTTCGACCACGAATGAGCAGCGCATTCGCCAGTGGTGGTCGACCTATCCCGACGCCATCCCCGGCATCGATCTGTCCAAGACCGGCTTCGTGGTTATCGATCTCGACCGCAAGCCGGGGCAACCCGACGGCGTCGCGGCGTTCTTCAATCTTGCCGCCAATCATTCCGACCGGCTGGCGCACGTCCCCCAGGTCGAAACGATCACGGGCGGCATCCACCTCTATTACAAGCAGTGGGACAAGCACGGGAACGGCCGCGGTTCGCTACCTCCAGGCGTCGACGTCCGCGGCTTTGGCGGATATGTCATCGCCCCCGGCGCCACGATGGTGGACGGGCGGCGCTACGAACCAAGCGACATAAGCTTTCTTGATGCGCCAGAAGCTCCTGACTGGCTGATTTCGGTTTTGAGCACAGAGCGCGTCAAAGCACATGCCCAGTTCACCGTTGAGGCTGGCCCGCCCGTCAGCGACGAACGCAAGAGCTTGTACGGCCACCGCGCCCTAGAGGCCGAAATGCGCGAGCTCGCTTCGGCTCCTCCTGGCACCCGCAACGAAGCCGCGAACCGCATAGCCTTCCGTATCGGGCAGCTCGTCGGGGGTAGTTGCCTGACCTTCAGCGAGGCCTATGCGGCTCTCGCCAACGCAGCCATGTCATGGGGCATCCCAGCCAACGACAAGGCCCTAGGCCCGAAGGGAACGATCGCGCGCGCCATTCGCGACGGCACGACCAGCCCGCGCATGCCGCCACCGGACCCAGACGTCATCTCGATCACCAAGAACTTCATCGAGTCGGTTGATGGCACGATCGCGGATGCCAAAACTGGCGAGATAATCTCCACCCCAGCCCCGCCGCCAGCCCCGGACGGAGAGTTGCCTGAGCGGCTGACCAAGGTCCCTGGCCTAGTCGGACGCATCGCGCAGTGGATCACCGATTCATCGCTATACCCGCAACCGGGCCTTTCCCTGGGCGCGGCTCTTTGCATTGTCGGCACCGCGGCCGGGCGGCATCTTGCAGGGCCGAATAAATGCGGCACGCATCTCTATGTGGTCGGGTTAGCGCCCTCAGGAGCCGGCAAGAACCACCCGCTGTCCCAGATCGCGACCATCCTGGCCGCTGCAGACATGCGCTCGCATATCGGGCCGTCCCAGTTCATCAGCATGCCTGCCGTGATCAACTTCCTTTGCCGGGCACCTCTGTCCGTTTGCGCCATGGACGAGTTCGGCTCGTTTCTGAAGCGCATCAACAATCGCCGCGCTTCTGGCTTTGAAGGTGCAATCTCGGGTTTGCTTCGGTCTGCCTGGGGCTCTTCGTTCAAGGCCATGCCGACCCCCGAATGGGCCGGGCGATCGTCGGAAACGATCTTTTCTCCGGCCATGTCGATCTATGGCGTTTCGACCGCGGCTGAGTTCTATGACAGCCTGGAAGGTGGCGACGTCACCAACGGCGTGCTGAACCGTTTTATCATCATCGAGACGCGCAAGCGTCCGCTAGAGCGAAAGCCTCTGGCCGATTCCAACGAGGTGCCGAAGGATATCGTCGACGGGCTCAGGGCCATCTATCTGCGCGACCCTATGCTGGCCGGACAGCTCTGTCAGTCGACCAATTTTCCGCCTTTCGACACGATTTCAATCAGCCCCGATGCGGAGCAGATCAGGCGGGCATTCATCCACGAGCTCCACGCCAAGGGCGACGAAGATCCCAGCCTAGAGCCTTTCCTGGCCCGTACCGCCGAGAACGCCCTTCGGCTGGCCACCATTGTCTCCGTCGGCTGCCATGGCGAGCTGGCTATGATCGACGCCGACACCATCTCCTGGGCCTGCGACTTCTCATCCTGGAGTACGGCCAGCCTGGCAAAGGGCGCGGGCCTCTATATCGCTGACAGCGATACTCAAGCCACAGCGAACGCGATACGCCGCGTGATCAACGAACGCGGCGGGCGAGTTAGCCGACGGGATTTGATGCGCGCCCTCAAGCATCGCTACCGATCAAGGGAGCTTGAGGACGTGCTCAAAAGCCTTGCGGAGGCGGGGCAGATTGAGGTCGAAAAGGTCGCGCCGGAGCGCGGCGGGTATGCAGCGACTTGGTATCGGGCGGCAAACGAGTAGCCCCACGCGAGCAAGTGTCCCGCAGGAAATTTGAGGAGGAGCCCCGCCAAGGGCTCCTTTTTTGTTGGCGAGTGTCCCGAATGTTGACATTTGTCCAATCGCCTTCGGACATAAAAAAGCTAATAAAATCAGATATATATATCAAGTGTCCCTAAATATATACATATATTCTATACATACACCATTGTTATCAAGGTATGTAGGGGGTATATAATAGAGGGGAAAACGGGACACTCGGAGAACCGGTCATGGGCGTCTGGAATTTCAAGCATCTCGACCTGATGGAGATCGCCGGCAGGCTGGACCCCAGCAGGCCGATATCCGCTCGAGGGAAAAGCTACCAATCCACCGAGCCAGGACAGGCCGACTTCGCGGTCATGTGCGTGGCCCACATCCTGCGCCAACTCTGGCAGGCCGAAAACGGCAAGGTGCTGCGCATCGCGGATATCGATGCCGAGGTAGTCGCGTCTCGCGTCCAGCAGGTGTCGGTACGCATCCCTGCCGCGCTCAAACGCCTGGCACGATCAAAGCTGGTGACGCTAGATTTTGATCGCGAGGGCGTGATCGTGAAGCAAGGTTCGGATTGGATCGAAACATGAGCAGCGATCGAATTATCATCTTGGCCCGCAATGACGAAACCGGAGCGTTGGAATTACCGCTCGGGGATACGACGCTCTATTTCATCGATGACGCAGAAAGTATCCTGAAAACGGCATGCAAGTCTTATGGGCCGGAGTGGACCCTTGCGATCTATCGCCCGGATAGCGGGTTCTTTGCTGGGACTAAGGCCCCAGATAAAAACTAACCCCATCCTTGCCGCACTATTCCATGTCCAGCTATCTTGACCGTGCGCATTCCGAAAATCGTTGCGGACTTCTCTGGCTGGGAGCTGCCCGTGACTCAACGCCGCCGCGACAGGGTCACCCTGTCCGCCAAATCGACCAAGCCGCTTGCCGTTGGTGAGAGGCGAGAGACCGTCACCAAGGTTCCGGCGCCTGAGCTGGATCTGACGCCGCCGTGGTTCCTGCTCATGACCGCGCCGCGGGCAGAGGAGCGGGTTTCTGCCAAACTCATGGAAGCCGGCTGTCAGGTGTTCTGGCCGCATGAGTTTCACCGGGTCGAATACGGCGGCAAGCGCAAGCCTCTCGAGTTCCGGCGCGGCACCTATCCCGGCTACCTGCTCATGGCCGGCGAACTGCGGGGCTTGTCCTCGATCTTCGATATCGACGGCGTGACCAGCGTAGTCGGCACCTCCTCTGGCTGGGCAACCATTCCGGCCGGCGTGGTCAAGGCGATGGCGGCGTACCAGAACGACGAGCTTCCACCACATCTCGAAATTGTTCCCAGCGAGGTCGACCCTCCGAACACGATCCGTTCCGGTCAGCCGGTTCGCATCCTGGCCGGCCCGTTCATGGCGTTCATGGCTACGATGGTTGAATCGATCGGCATGGAGCGAGCGAAGGTCGCGATCGACATCATGGGCCGGGAGACATTCGTGGAGATCGATATCGAGCAGTTGGAGGCGGCGTGATGGGGCGCCAAATCAACTTGTATCAGCTCGTATCATTTCGCTTGACGCACTATTCCACTTTTCTGGATAGTACCCCTACGGCTTCCTCGGTGTGCGTGCTCGCTTCGGTTGAGCTCCCCGAACCCCGGACCAGATTTCTGGTGATGTGCGAAGCTTTGCCTGAAAGGAGGCAATCACAATGAACGCCTCTTTCGGCATCTCCTGGCGCCTCTAGCAACACATCGGTGTGTTGTAAGGTAGCCTGCAGGTCTCCAAAACCTTGCGGTCCCGGTTCGATTCCGGGCTCCGGTGCCAAGTTTCAGAGTTCGAAGCCGAGAGGATTGGTGAAGGGGTGCGCCCAGCATCCTAGCCACCCTGGGTGATCCGTTAAACGACCATCGAAATCCGGGTTAGTGGTCGGCCTAAGCCGTGATGAGGCGTGTTCACTTGATCGGTGAACGAGGTGCGGAAATGGCGGCTTCGAAATTATAACCCCGCTCGGCTTCGTGCCTTGCGACGCCACAGGCTTCGGTCTGGGGTTTTTCTTTGCCCTCTCGGGCTCCTCCCATCGTGCGGCGCAAATGGGCACAGAGTGCTCATCAGGGCTGGTATCCCCAGGCCTCGCAGAGTCGCGCCGGAATAACCCGCGCCGCACGAGCCCTTCCCTATGTGCCTCGCATCGACGGGGACGTGATTGAAAATGACCGACACCGTCACGCCTGAGCAGATCGACGTGTGCCTGGATCTCATCGCCATCGCTGAACCTGTGCGCAAAGCCTGCCATACGGCCGGCATTTCGCCCCAGCAGTTCTACCGTCGCATGCTTGCAGACGAGACGATTGCGGAACGATACGCGCGCGCCAAAGAGGCGGCGTTGGACGCCATGGCGGACGATATCCTCGCCATTTCCGACGACGGCTCGAACGACACCTATCTGGACGAAGACGGCAACGAGCGCACGCGCACCGACGTCATCCAGCGCTCCCGGCTGCGAGTCGATTCCCGCAAGTGGATCATGTCCAAGCTGGCCCCCAAGAAATGGGGCGACAAGGTCACCCAAGAGCATACGGGGGCGGTGGCCCTGACCGTCTCCTCCGAGGACGCCGAACTGTGACGCATGACGGTCAAACTCACGGAGAGGCAGAGGGAAGCTAACCGCCTTCTGGCTGGCCCGGCGCGCAATGTGATGCTCCGCGGCGGCTCGCGTTCCGGCAAGACGTTCGTCCTGGTTCGCGCGCTTCTGCAACGAGCCATCAACGCGCCTGGCTCGCGGCATGTCATTTTTCGCTTTCGGTTCAATCACGCCAAGACATCGGTCTGGGCCGATACGATACCGAAGGTGTTGAAGCTCTGCTTCCCGACACTCCAAGCCCGCTTCGATAAGACCGACTTTTTCGTCGAGCTCCCCAACGGCTCGCAGGTCTGGATCGCCGGGCTCGACGACAAGGAGCGGGTCGAAAAGATCCTCGGTCAGGAATATGCGACGCTCTACTTCAACGAGAGCAGCCAGATTCCGTGGGCCTCCGTCGAGACGGCGATGTCTCGTCTCGCACAGAAATGCGAACTGGCCCCCGAGATAGCCAAGGCCACCGGGCGCACGCATATCGCGCTGAAGGCCTATTTCGACTGCAACCCGCCGTCTAAGCTGCATTGGAGCTATCAACTCTTTCGGGCGAAGCTGAAGCCCGGCACGAAAGAGGCCCTGCCTTCGCCAAATGACTACGCAGAAATGCGGGTCAACCCGGCCGATAACTCCGAAAACCTGCCTGCCGAGTATTTTGACGTTCTGGGCTCGATGTCGGCAGCCAAGCGGCTGCGCTTTGAGGCCGGCGAATGGGCTAGCGAGGTCAACGGCGCCCTTTGGTCGCTGGAAGACCGCGAGGCGCCGGACGGTAAGAGAATGCCTGGCATTGACGCCCTGCGCGTTGCTCTGGCTCCTACCGATCTGCGCCGCATTGTCGTGGCTGTCGACCCTTCCGGCACGCGTGGAGATGGCGGCGGTGACGATATCGGTATCGTGGTTGCCGGGCTCGGCCATGACGGACATGGCTATGTCCTGCAGGACGGGACTTGCCAACTCAGCCCGGAAGGCTGGGGCCGTCGCGCGGTCGATCTCTATCACCGACACCAAGCCGACCGCATCGTCGGCGAGCGCAACTTCGGCGGAGACATGGTCCGCTTTACGGTTGCGACTGCCGATCGCCGCGCCTCGTTTAAGGAGGTCGTCGCCAGCCGGGGTAAGGCCGTTCGCGCCGAGCCTATCAGCGCGCTCTATGAGCAGGGCAAGGTCCACCATGTCGGCACATTCGCCGATCTCGAAGACCAGATGTGCAATTTCACTGCCTCTGGCTATGTGGGCGAAGGATCGCCCGACCGTGCCGACGCCCTCGTCTGGGCCTTGACGGAACTGATGCTCGGTGAAGAGCGCAGGATCACTTCGGAGCCCCTGAGACTATGACCGCTGGCTCCGTTGCCAAGACCGTTCGCACGCCGTCGCGTGACTATCTGCGCGCTCAGGAGAAGTGGGACCTTCCCCGCGCTCTTCTGGGCGGCACGCGGGCCATGCGCGAGAAGGCGGAGCAGTACCTGCCGCGTGAGTATGCCGAGGACGCGCTAGCCTACACGGTGCGCCTCAACCGCACGGTGCTGTTCAACGCTTTCGCCAAGACCGTCCGCGACATGGTCGGGCGCATGTTCACCAAGCCGATTCAGCTTGGCGACGATGCTCCCGAACAGATCAAGGAATGGTCGGAGAATATCGATCTCACCGGGCGCGATCTGAACACTTTCGCGTTTGAGGTGGCTGTCGATGCCATGACGACCGGTGTGTCGTTCATTCTGGCTGAAATGCCGCCTCCGTTGCCGGAGGGTGCCACCAAGGCCGACGAGCAGGAGCTTGGGCAGCGACCCTACTGGGTGCACGTCAAGACAGAAGACCTGATCGGCTGGAAATCGAAGACGATCGGTGGACGCGAGGTTGCCACGCAGGTGCGCCTGCTTGAGTGCGTCACGGAGCCCGACCCGAAGAGCCCGTTCGAGGAAGTCGAGATCGAGCAGGTTCGCGTGCTTGAGCCCGGCCGATGGGAGACCTGGCGCAAGAAGGGCGATAGCGACTCATGGGAGCGCCACGAAGAGGGCGTGACCACCGTCGTCACCGATCGCATTCCGATGGTTGCGGTCTATTTCAAGCGCGGCGGGTTCTATATCGGCGATCCGCCGTTTGCCGATCTTGCCGAGCTCAATTGCGCTCACTGGCAGTCGTCGTCGGATCAGCGGAATATTCTGCACGTCGCTCGTGTGCCGATCCTGTTCGGCGCTGGCTGGGATGAGAAGGATACGCTGACGGTCGGGGCTAGCACACTGGCCCGCGCGACCGCGCCAGATGCCAAGCTCACCTATGTCGAGCATAGCGGCCAAGCTATCGAGTCCGGTCGTAACGACCTCAAGGATCTCGAGCTGCAGATGCAGGCCATGGGCTTGCAGTTGCTCGTGTCCCAGCCCGGTCAGACGGCTACCGGCGAAATCCGGGACGACACGAAGGAAATCTCGCCGCTCGCCATGATGGCGGACAGCCTCGAAGACGCGCTCGAGGAGGCCTATGGCCTGCTCTGCGAGTTCAGCGGCGAAAAGGCCGAGGTCACCGTCAACGTCAACCGCGACTTCGGCGCGTCCGTCTTCGCCTCGACCGATCAGACCACGCTGCTTGCGATGGCTGACAGCGGCTACATCACCCACGAGACGCTTCTGCGCGAAATGCAGCGCCGCAAGGTGCTGGAGAACGATTTCGAGCCAGAAGACGAGGTGGAGAAGCTTTCCGGCTATGACGACGGGCTAGACGATGAACCAACGACTGGACCTGGCCGAGCTGCTGAAGGCGAAGAAGGTCAGTCGTAAGTTCGTTCAGATCCAACCGCCCAAGCCGTCGGTCAAAGCTGAGCGCGACTATATGCGCGCGCTCAAGCTGCTCATCACTGCCGCGGCGCGCTACACCAAGAACGTCATCGTACCTTCGGCTGAGACCGCAAAGGGCGTGGACCAAGCCTTGGACGGCCTGAAGACCGTCATTGCCAAGATTACGCCGAACGTCGCGGAGATAGCAACGCGGCTGATCTCTCGCGAGGAAATTCGCAACCGCAAGGATTGGGTCAGCGAGGTCAAATCCTCGACTGGCATCAACTTGGCCGGGCAACTTTCGCGCGACGGCATTCAAGACGACTTCAACATGATCGTGCGCCGCAATGTGGCGCTGATCCAGGGTCTCTCGGACGATGTCAGGGTGCGCATCGAGCGGCTTGTAACGCAGGCTGTCATCGACGGTACGCGGGCGTTTGAACTGGAAAGGCAGCTTCGCGAGGACTTCGGCATTGTCAGTCGAAGGGCAAAGCTGATCGCCCGTGACCAGATCCAGAAGGCCAACAGCGATCTGACGATGCTTCGTCAGGAGCAGTGCGGCATCACCCACTATCGCTGGTCGGGCGTGATGGATGCGCGGGAGCGCCCCAGCCACAAGGCCAACGAAGGGAAGCGCTTCGCCTGGGCCAAGCCCCCGGCTGAAACCGGCCATCCTGGCCACGATATCAACTGCCGGTGCGTCGCTATCGCATTGGTTGAACTACCCGAGGACTAGGCGCGACGCCTGGGCCGGACTGAACCGATCGGCGCGCGATGCATCGATCACCCCGCCGAAGCTGCGATGGCTCGGCTAACTGAGGCAATCAATGACTTTGAAGCTGACTGTCGACACGCTCGATGGCGTGCCTGAAACCGTGCGCGATTTTTACGAAGAGCGCGACGGCAAATTCGCCCTGAAGGTCGATGGCATCAAAGATGCCGCGAATCTTGAGAAGGCGCTGGAGAGCGAGCGAAAGGCAGCGCGCGAAGCGCAAGCCCTCGTCAAGCAGTACCAGGGCTTGGGGATGTCGGCAGAAGACATCAAGAAGCTCATTGAAGAGCGCAACGCCGCCGAACGGAAGAAGGCGGAGGAAACCGGCAATATCGACGCTATCCTGAACCAGCATCGTGATGACTGGAATAAGGAGAAGGCAAAGCTGGAGTCCGAGCTTGCCGCGGCTCATACCTCAGAACGTCAGGCGATCATCGGCAATAGCCTGATGGCGGCCCTGACGAAGGCTGGCGCGACCGAAGAGGGTATTGACCTCCTGCCGGACCGCCTGTCCAGCCGGGTCACCTTCGAAACCGAAAACGGCACCCGTGCCGTGAGAATTCTGCAGGCAGATGGTGCGACGCCTCTGGCCGGAAGCGGAAAAGGCGGTCTCGCGACCTTCGACGATCTCGTCAAGGAAGCGACTGCCAAGTGGCCAAGCCTATTCAAGGCGTCTGGAGCAGGCGGAGGCGGCAAGCTTCCGAACTCGGGCGGCGGAGGCGATGGCCGTCGCACCATGACCCTGGCCGATTTCAATGCGCTGCCCGCCAAAGAGCGCGCCGCCAAGATGGCTCAGGGTCTCACCCTCAAAGATTAGACCCCATAGGAGCCCATAGTGGCCAATACCCTCACCGCTATCGCGCCGACGCTGTTCAGCGCGGCCAAGGAAGTCGCTGCAGAGCCGTTCGGTGTCGTCGGCGCCATCAATGCCAACTTCGACGACAAGGCCGTCGCCAAGGGCGACACCGTCCTTGTCCCGATCGCGCCGGCCCGCACCGCGTCGGACTTCACCCCGGCCGCGACCGCTTCGTCCGGCACCGATGCCACCGCCACGACCACGGGCGTGCAGATCACCAAGTCCCGAAAGGTCGACTGGAACCTGACCGGAGAGCAGCTTCGTTCGCTCCAGAACGGCGGCACCGATCAGGACTGGGTTTCGCAGCTCATCAAGCAGGGCATGCGCACGCTGCGCAACGAGTGCGAGATCGATGCGGCTCTGGCGATCAAGGTCGGCGCCTCGCGCGCTTTCGGCACGGCCGGCACGACCCCGTTCGCTTCGGACCTTTCGGCGCTGACCAATGCCCGCAAAATCTTGCAGGACAACGGCGCCCCGCTGGCTGACCTGCAGTTCGTTGGCGACACCTCGGCCGGCCTCAACCTGCGCAACCTGGGCGTGATCCAGAACCACTATCAGGCGGGCACTGACGAAGAGCGCCGCAGCGGTGTTCTGCAGCGTCAGTTCGGCTTCATGCCGCGCGAGTCGGCTGGCATCGGCGCCCACACCAAGGGCACTGGCGCTTCCTTCACCACTTCTGGCACCGCGCTCCCGGTCGGCACCACCGCGATCCCGCTCATCACCGGCACGGGCACCGTGCTTGCTGGCGACGTGATCACGATCGCGGGCGATTCCAACAAGTACATCGTTGTCGCGGGCACCTCCGGCCCCGGCACGATCACCATCGGCGCCCCCGGCCTGAAGGTTGCGGTTGCCGCTTCGGCCACCAACGTCACCGTCGGCAACAACTACACCGCCAACCTGGCGTTCGAGCGTTCGGCTTGCGTCGGCATCATGCGTCCGCCGCTGGTGCCGGCCAACCCGACCATCTCCCAGATGCCGGTCTCCGATCCGCTGGGCATGACCTACCTCATGCTTGAGATCGCGCAGTACGGCCAGATCTCGTGGGAGCTGCACCTCGCCTGGGGCTTCAAATCGGTCAACGGCGAGTTCTCTGCCGTGGTGCTCGGCTGATCCATGAGCAACGACATTCTCCCTACCGTGCGGGTCAAAAGCCCGGACGCTCCTGGCGGCTTCGTTGTCTTCAATGAGAGCGATTTCGTTGAAGGCATGGAGCTCTACCAGGACGAGCCGGAACCGGCGCTTGTCGACGACCGCGATGAGCTTGTGAAGCAAGCTTCCGAGCTCGGCATCAAGGTCGACGGCCGCTGGTCGAACGATCGGCTCAAGTCCGAAATCGACGCCGCCCTGAAAGGCTGACCCATGGCCCTGATCGTCGAAGACGGCACCGCCAAGACGGACGCGAACGCCTATGTGTCCGTTTCCGATGCGGATGCCTACTTCACGACCAATACGGCATGGATGGCGCTCAGTTCGACCCAGAAGGAAGCGGCCATCCTAGCCGCGACCCGCTGGGTCGATGACGCCTATTTCGGCCTCTGGAACGGCTTTCGGTTCGCGCAGTTTCAAGCCCTGGCTTGGCCGCGCGATAATTCGCCGGGCCTTGCGCTCTTCGCGATGCGCGGGTACGCCCCGCGCGTCACGACCATTCTCTACGACTATGACGGCTTTCCTCTCTGGGGGAATGTCGTTCCAAAAGCAGTCCAAAGGGCCTGCATGGAAGCCGCGCTGCTTTCGGCAACCGGATTCGACTTTCTGAAGAACGGCAATACCGCGGCGATCTCCTCGACCAGCCGCTCCGTTGACCGCGTCTCGTACACTAACGGCTATGCGTCGCCCGTTTCGCAGCGCCACGACAAGCTCAAGTTCATCGATGGGCTGCTCCTTGGACTGATCAAAGCCAGGCCGGGCGCCACGATGAGCACGGTTAGGTTACAGCGCGCATGACCACGGTTGTTCTCAAGGACAAGCTGGCGGGCACGCTGAAGGCCATCCGAGAACTGGCGATGCAGGAGGTCAAGGTTGGCTTTCCGCAAGGCACGGCGAGCCGTGAGGGCGAAGAACTTAACAATCCGACGCTGGCCTATGTCCACGAGTACGGTGCGCCGGCCGCCAATATACCGGCCCGCCCATTTCTAATCCCCGGTGTCCAACAGGCGCTGCCCCAGGTCGAGAAGATCATGAAGGCGGGCGCCATCGACGCCTTGGACGGCAAGTCCAGCGCGAATTCCACGCTTCGCCAAGTCGGATTGGTCGCCCAGGGCTCTGTGCAGCTCAAGATATCGAGCGGTCCGTTCATCCCGAATAAGCCTGAGACGATCCGGCGAAAGAAATCGGATAGTCCGCTTATAGCCAAAGGCGACATGCGTAAGGCCGTCAATTTCGTCGTCGAGGACAAGTAATGCCTGATCTCGACGTCTCTTTCGTGCTCGACGATCCGATGTTCAACGATTCGAGCATCATCATCGAGCGCACAACCTTGGTCGTCGGCTCTGACGGCCGCGGCGTCCCGACCACGGTCAGCATTCCGATCGATGGCGTCGCCATCTCAGGCTACGCCCTGCCTGGCGGAGACGGCGGGCTGGTCAGGCGTCCAGAAGGCGAGACCAACAGCAATGGCATGACGCTCGCCACCCGCTTCGAAGTGCAGATGGGCGATACCGCGACCGGCGCTACCGCCGATGTGATCTTCTGGAACAACAGCCGCTTCACCGTCATCGCGCAGAACGACTACAGCAATTTCGGCGATGGCTATTACCTAATCCTGGCCGATCAGCTCCCGCTCAATCCCTGAGATCCAAGCATGCCCAACACCTCGGCAACGGGCGGATATCTCGCGCCGTCCAGTTCGCCGCCGGCTGAGGGTGACGATCTCGATGACATCTTTCAGCAGCTAGTGGTCGGCATCACCGGCATAGTTGGCCAGTTGGTGCGCCCTCGCTGGGCAGAAAACCCGCTTCCTAGACCCGAACGCACCGTCAACTGGTGCGCTATCGGCGTAACCGGTGTCGAAGCGGATACCTTCCCAGCGGTAATCCATCGCGGCGCAGGCGACGGCGCAGACGAGCTTCAGCGTCACGAGACGATCGATGTTCTGGCCAGTTTCTATGGGCCTCTAGCCCAGGCCAATGCCGCGCTCTTCAAGGACGGCTTGGCGATCGCGCAGAACCGTGAAGATCTCTTCAAGGTCCAGATGAACGTGCTCGATACGGGCAAGATCATCAGCGCCCCTGACTTGCTGAACAATACCTGGATTCGGCGCTTCGACGTGCCTGTTCGCTTCCGGCGCTGCGTCACGCGCACCTATCCCATCCTCAACATCCTATCGGCCCAAGGCTCTGTCAGCACGCCTGACGGCACGCAGCCATTCACCGTCACGGAGTCCTAACCAATGGCCCAGGGCCTTGCCGTTTCCGATGTCGTCAACGTCACCGTCAATCTTTCGCCGCTTGCGGCCCCGACCCGGAATTTCGGCGCAGGGCTTCTGATCGGCGCGACTGACGTCATCGACGTGGGCGAGCGTATTCGCCTTTATTCCAACCTGTCCGGCGTCGCGCAGGATTTCTCGATCACGGACCCCGAGTACAAGGCCGCGGTCAAGCACTTCGCGCAGGTTCCGCAGCCCTCGATCGTCTATGTCGGTCGCTGGGCGCGCACCGCGACCTCCGCGACCCTCCGCGGCGGCGTCCTGACGACCGCTGAGCAGGCTCTGGCCAATTTCACGGCCATCACCTCGGGCGCGTTCTACTTCGTGCTGGACGGCGCCCCGCGGACCGTGTCGGGCCTGAACTTCTCGGCTCAGACCAACCTCAACGGCGTCGCCTCGGTCCTGCAGACCGCCGTCGCTGCCCTCGTGGCGAACTCCACCGTCGTTTGGGACGCCGATAACGGTCGCTTCGTCATCAAGTCCGGCACGACGGGCACGAGCTCGACGATCGGCTTCCTTTCCGACCCGACCGCCTTCGGCTATCTCGATTTCGCTTCCCTGCCGGCGAACAACGATACCGTGACCATTCAGGGTACGGTCGTCACGTTCAAGACCTCGGGCGCCACCGGAAACCAGGTCAATATCGCCGGCACCGGCGCTGCGATGGCCACCGCCTTCGCGACGTTCGCCAATGCCTCGGTCGATGCCAACCTGTCGCTGATGACCTATTTGGCGGTCGGCACGAAGGTCTATGTGATCTCGGATCTGACGGGCACGGCGGGCAACGCCTACACGCTGGCCAAAAGCGGCACCAACCCGGCAATTTCGGGCGCCACGCTTGCGGGTGGCTCGGGCACCTCGGTTGCGGCCTTGCTCAAGGGCAAGTCGACCCAGGCCAGCCTTCCGGCGAACGGCGTGGCTGCGGAAACGCTGGCCGCGGGTGTCTCGGCTCTGATCACGGCTTCAGGTGACTGGTATGCTGGCGAGCTCGTGGAAACGGGCGTCGATAGCGCTTCCATCATCGCCGCGGCGCAGATCATCGAAGCCCAGCAGAAAAAGCGCATTTTCGGCGTCACCATCACCGACACCACGGCGATCGACCCGACGAGCACGACCGATCTCGGCTATCTGCTTTCGGCCAACAACCTGGCGCGCACCTTCAGCCAGTACAGCCAGTACGACCCGCAGGCCATCGCCTCGTTTTTCGGCCGCGCCTCCACTGTGAACTTCAACGGGTCGAAGACGACCCTGACCATGAAGTTCAAGCAGGAGCCTGGCGTTCAGGCGGAGACGATCACCGAGACGCAGGCCGCGGCCCTCAAGGCCAAGCGCGTCAATGTTTTCGTCAACTACGACAACTCGACCGCCATCATCCAGGAAGGCGTTATGGCCAATGGCGCGTTCTTCGACGAGCGCCAGGGTCTCGACTGGCTGGAGAACGACGTCCAGACGGCCGTCTACAACCTGCTCTACACCTCGTCGACCAAGATCCCGCAGACTGACGAAGGCACGCACCTCATCGTCACCACGATCGAGGACCGGCTCGCTCAGGCGGTGTCCAACGGCCTGGTTGCGCCGGGCAAGTGGAACGCTGGCGGCTTCGGCCAGCTCAAGCAGGGCGATTACCTGCCCAAGGGCTTCTACGTCTACGCGCCGCCGATCGCGACGCAGAGCCAAGCCGATCGCGAGGCTCGCAAGTCCGTTCCGATCCAGATCGCGGTCAAGTTGGCCGGCGCGGTCCACTCGGTCGACGTCATCATCAACGTGAACCGTTGATCACGCCGGCTTGGGGAACAACAAAGAACTGATCTTTGCGCGAACCTCGGTCACCACTTCGTCGGGGGCAGCTTCGATGAAACCAGATTGCCGCTCAGTCCAAGACAGGCTTTTCACCTGATCAGACAAGACCGCCCCGGTGGTCGAGCATGATGAGGGAAGGGCTACCTCAAAAGGGTAGCCCTTCGCCTGATTAGTGATCGGGCAAAGCACGCAAAGGCGCACCTTCTCGTTATATGCCTTGGGCGAGAGCACAATAGCCGGACGGCGCCCCGCCTGCTCGCGGCCGGCTTGAGGGTCGAAATTCAGGCTAATGATATCCCCTACGTCGGGGCAGTACGGTTCAGCAGAACTCGTTCCCGACCGCAGCAGTTGTGCCAATCTCGCCATGCAGATTCGTCTCGGTTATGCCAGCGAGCAAATCTGCAAGATCGTACTGCGTGTTGCCAAGCGGCTTTACAACTAGGCAGCCGTTTTCCACGGAGATGTCTGCTAAGGCGCCCTCGCCAACGGAAATTTCCTGGGCGAACGACGCAGGAATCCGGACGGCAAGGCTGTTGCCCCACTTCGAAAATCGCGCGTTCATGTGATGCTCTCCTCACAGGCTTGTATGTCGCCTGGATATACAACGAAGATACATCAAGTAGGTTCTTATGCAAGGTGCATATTTAAAAATCGGCACCCCTGCCAATTAGCTGACACCCTCTGGATCTTCCGTGTGAGGCAGGAGGCCTAGCGTCGTGAGCTGCTCGGATACGAGCGCGCGAACTGCCTCCGGGCGGGATGCGGGCGGGTTCTGGTCAACAGCGAACTGATCGATGGCGTCGAGGAGCCGTCTGTCAAAGCGGGTATTCACCGCTTCGCTATCGACCTTAGGGCGACCTCGGGATTTTTTAGCGCTAACAATTGACATGGCTATTTTATAGCGCTAAATAAGTCGGGCCGCAACGGCGCTTGCAACACCGAAGCGGCCCTAACCGAGACCGATCCTTGGGAGATCGACCGTGGCTGTTTATACAGATACCACGCGCCGCCAGATATTGGCGAGCGCTGCGGCAATCCTTTTGCCTCTTCCAGTCTTGGCCGAGCCTCTTCCCGCCACGGCCGGCGGTTTGGCAGCAGATGATATGGCATTGGCGCATGAGTTTTCGGACGCTCTCTGCCGTATCCCCGAACTCCTGAAATACTTCGAAGAGCGCGACGCAGTGTTCTCGCGCTGCAAACAACCCGGCTGGTATCAGGTTGCTTGGAGCGACCCGGACATAAGCGACGAGCCCCGGCGCTGGGCTGCCAGTGTCGACGACTCTGGCGCAGACGCTCTCTACGCCCGCACCTTCCGAGCGAAGGTCGAGGGCTGGGACAAGTTTTAGATCCGCGCAAGCGGACGGCTGGCGGCCCGGGACGATGTGGCATCCATATATCGACTGCCGCCAGCCACTTATTCCAATGCCCGAGCAATCGGGCTGACCGGTGGCCAATAGGCGAATGTCCCCCTCGGAGCCTCTGCCGCCGGTCAACTCTTTCATGCCTAAGCGCCCCTGGCAGGGCGTCATGACGCGAACCGAGAGCTTCCATGGCGCCCGGTCTCGCGAAAGCGAACCCGCGTCAGGTCCTGCCAGGGCCGGGCGTCATGGAGGACAAAATGTCAGCCCAAACCAAGACTTCGACCGTCGATTACCTCGCTGAAGCCGTGAAGCGCGCTCTGGATGACGCCAAGGGCGATGTCCGCGAGGCCACGCGGATGCTTGAAGAGGCAGTTCGGCAGAGCAGGCGCTTACGCGATCTACTGCTCGAACCCCTGATTTCGAACGCCTGTTACGACGCGATCCGTGCTCAAATCCGCGTTGATCGCCGCGACGTTTGGAAGGCGCCGGTCGTCAAGCTGGTTCCGAGCAAGTCTGGCGTGACGGGTTCCTACCGCGTTGCCCAGCTTTCCGCCGGCACGCTGCTCATGTTCCCGCTTCCAGGCGGCAAGCGCCTTGGGGAGGCGACGCGGGGCGATCTGGTCGAGGCCGCCAACTTCTACGCTACGCAGGCCTCGGACATGGTCCACAAGGCCCGGTGGCTGCAGCTAGTGGCGCAGTGCGTCCCCGAAGATAAGACGGTTGGCGACGTGCTGACTGAGGACCGTCTGCGCGACCTCCAGCAGGCGACGCGCGATGCTGAGTGAGAATCAAGAGATCGGTCGCGAGACCGAATGCGGCCGGGCGGCCGTCGAGTTTCTGAACCCCAATGAAGCTGTGCCGCCCGCCGCGCCCACTCAGTTCGCTGGAATCAGCGAATGCGAGGTCGGCCATTCGTTGACTGACGCCCCTGTTCAAGGTGCCGACCTCGCGCCCATTATCGCGGAAATCCGCGAACAATGGCGCAGGCGCCAAGCATGGCACCGCGCCGAAAAATCCCTGACGCTGCAGGCCAAGGCGCTTTGCCGACGGCTTGCGGACGGCGGCGATAAGAAGGAAGCCGACACGATCTACAGTGCCGCCCTCGGCAAAGGCGCTCATCCCATGGGTGAGATCGCGTTCGGCGCGATCTTCCCGCTGGTCGAAGCCCGCGACGGTGTTGAGAAGCACCGCAAGCTGGTCGAGAAGCGGCTGGTCAAGCTCGCAAAGAGCCTACCGATTGCGCCATGGGTCGAAAGCGTCCGCGGCGTGGGGCTCGCTTCCTTGGCCGCAATCGTAGGAGAGGCTGGCGATCTGGCCGCCTACAACAACCCCGCCAAACTGTGGAAGCGCATGGGCCTCGCGGTGATCGACGGAGAGCGCCAGCGCAGGGTGGCGGGCGTGAAGGCGCTCGATCACGGCTATAGCCCAGCGCGCCGCTCGGTCATGTGGAACCTGGGCGCCTGCATCGTGAAGGCGGGTGGCCCGCTCAAACAGATTTACGACGCGCGCAAAGTCTATGAGGCTGAGCGCGTCGAGACGAAGATGCACGCTCATAATCGAGCGCAGCGCTACGTCGAGAAGAGATTCCTGCGAGACCTTTGGTCTCAATGGAGGCGGGCGGCCTAAGGAGAAATGTAGCCCAATCGGCCCTTGCCGCCCGCCATCACTTTGCCTCTCGCTCCGGCGGGAGGTTTTCTTTTGAACTAAGGAGAGCAGGCCGATGGCCTCGAACACCTATTCGTTTTTAGACGTTCAGGCCGCCATCAAAGGCCCGAACGGCTCCTTTTCTATCGGCAGCGGCGCGGGTGTTTCGGATGAGGGCATCACCGTTTCTCGTTCTGATGACGTTGGCTCGCTGACTGCGGGCGCTGACGGCTCATACATGCACTCGCTTCACGGTGCCCGGAACGGCACGGTGACGGTTCGCCTCCTCAAGACGAGCCCGACTAACGCGCTTTTGATGGACATGTACAACACCGATACCGCCTCTTCGGCGGGCTATGGTCAGAACACCATCAGCGTTCGCAATCCTGTCAGTGGCGATTCCGTCACCTGCAACGGCTGCGGCTTCCGCAAGATGCCTGACGTTGTCTACGGCAAGGAAGGGCAGATGCTTGAGTGGACGTGGAACAGCGGCAAGATTGAAGCGATCCTCGGCACCGGCACCCCGGCGGCTCTCTGATGCGTGAACCGATCGAGTTCGAAGTTGGCGCGTTCAAATATCGTTCGCAGCCATTATCCGCCATGGAGCAGGTTCATTTGGTGCGGCGACTCGCGCCAATCCTGAGCGCGCTGCGCGATGCCGCCTCTAGCGGCGATACTGCCGGCATGATCGGCCCTGCTGCGGAAGCGCTAGGCTCGATGGCTGACGAAAACGTCGATTACATCGTGAACGTCTGCATGTCTGGCGTCTCTCGGCAGAAGCCCGGAGACACTGGCTGGGCCAAGGTGTGGCACTCGTCAGCCCGGCGGGCAATGTTCGAAGATATCACGGGTTTCGAGCTTATCTCGATCACATCGAACGTGGTGATGGCTGAAGTCGGGCCTTTTTGGGACGGCCTGGCGTCCAGTTTGACCGCAGGCAGCCGGGCCTAAAATTCGAACCCGTCCACATGCCAGACGGCGAAGACTATGTGCTGCGGCCCGTCATTGAGGGGCTCTGCCGATACGAATCCCTCATTGATGGAAGCCTGAGCCTTCTCGATATCGCGCGCCTGAATGACGCGCTCGATGTTCGGGATGAAAACGCTCATCGCGCACGAGAAGTAGGCAATGGCTGACGTTATCCGCGAATTTCTCGTCAGCCTCGGCTACAAGATCGACGCTGGCTCGGAAAAGCGGTTCGAGGCATCAGTCCGTTCCGCCACGCTGCAGGCCGATCTCCTAGGTCGCGCCATCGCTAAATCGGCGGAAAAGGTCTTCGAGGGCGTCACCCAGATCTCGAAGTCCTTCGAGCAGGTGTATTGGCAGGCTCAGCGGACGCAGGCGACGGTCCAGGGTATTCGGGCCATTGGCTATGCCGCTTCGCAGCTCGGTTCGTCGGCCGAGAGTGCTGGCGCGTCGATCGAGAACTTCGGCCGGCAGCTCAAATGGAATCCAGGGTTCGAAGGCTTTCTCAGGCAACTCGGCGTCGTTTCGCGCGACAGTAAGGGCCTGCGAGCGTCGACTGATATCCTTGTCGACTTCGCCAATAAGATCAAAGGCCGTTCCAAGGCTGAGCAGCTCGGTCTAGCGGAAGTCGCCGGCATCGATCTTGCCACGCTCGAAGCCATCCAATCTGGCACGTTCCAGAAGCGACTCGACGAGTACAACGACAAGCTGAAGGCTCAAGGCCTCAATTCAGCCGAGGCAGCCAAGAAAGGCGCCGAATTTACTCAGGCCATGCGCTCGCTCAATGCCACTCTTGAGGTGGTTGGGCAAAAGCTCATGTCTGAGTTTGCGGGGCCTCTGCAGAAATTTGTAGATTCATTCGATAAGTGGACGAATGACAACGGTAAATCCTTTGTTGAGTTTGTCGAAAGCCTAGGCCGCACGCTCGGAGAACTGGCTGCCTTTGCGGAAAAGGTTGTTACTGCGCTAAAGCCGATGTGGGAAGGTTTCGACAACTTCTCCAAGCAGATCACTGGTCAGAATGGGCTAACGACAGCTATAGAGGTTCTAATTGGCCTCAAACTGGCTGGCTGGCTGCTCGGTGTTGCATCCGCAATTACGTCCGTCGGAACAGCCGCCAGTGGTGCACTTATTAGCGGCGCGCTCGGTCGCTTCTTTGGAATGCTCACGGGAGTCGGCGCCTTTGCTCTGGGCATGACGCCCAGCACCGCCAACGGCGGTGAAGACGCAGAGATCGCCCGACGCCGTGCGAACGGGACTTGGGGGCCGGCCACAGCTGAAGAACTCGCCGCCGGGGTGAAGCCCGGCGGTGGCGCAGACACCAGCATTTGGGGTCGGGTCAAGCGCTGGTGGCGCGGCGGAGACCCATCAGGCGGCGCGGCTTCGGCTCCGACCGGGTCTGCCGGGCAACAGGCCGCGGCTCAAGAGTCCTATGCGTTCTGGCGCGGCAAGGGTCTTTCGCACGAGCAGGCGGTCGGGATGGTCGCAAATGAGCGAGCCGAAAGCAGGCACAATCCCAATGCGCGCGGAGACGGCGGGCGAGCCCACGGATTGTATCAGCATCACCCAGACCGCCGGGCGGCGATTCTGGCGGGCACCGGCATAGACATGTCCAGCGCCACGGCCGCGCAACAGCGGGAAGGGGCATACTGGGAAATGAGCCAGGGAGCTGAGAGAAAAGCGTGGGCGGCGCTCAAGCAGGCTGAGTCGGCCGGCGAAGCAGCGGCCATCGTGAGCAAGCTATACGAGAGGCCCCTAGACCGCGATGGCGAAGCCGCCAAGCGCGCTGCGATGGCAAATGGTCTCTCTAAGGTGCTTCGCTTGGCCACACAGGCAGAAGGTGGCCCAGGTCTACCGCCGTTGGCTCGGTTCAATTCCAGCGCTCTGGGCGTCGCTGCAGACAATGCAGCCCGCGTGGGCGGCGGAACCGGAGCAGCTAGTGGCGCCGCCCTTACCCCATCAATCGCCGGTCGTGGTGATACGACCGTGACCATCAACCAATCCAATAGGGTTGAGGTTATGGGGAGCGGAGATCCTTCGCTGACTGCATCTCAGGTTGGGGATGCACAGCGAGGGCTGGGGCAGGTTCTGCTACGTGACGTGAAGGGGGCGGTTCGTTAGTTCATCTTCGAACCGTCCAGCATCATCCAGCGTTGGTTCACCCAACCTTCTCCGCCTGCAGTTTTGACGTGCCAGCGGTTGCCGGACTTTCCGAGAATGATTGCCGGTGTGTGGTCAGGGAGATTGCGGCATACAGCCTGTTCACGGTCACAAATTGCCGCGCCTGATTTTATCCAGCAATCTTCCTGGCTCAATGACGAGCACAGGCGCTTCACTGCGGAATCCCAGCTTTCGGCCCCCTGCGATGCCGGCGCAAAAGATACTAGGGCGACTAACAATAGGGTTGCTCGGAGCATATCACTGAGCCGGGGTAGTGGGGGCGGAAGTAAGCTTCAACTGATCAAGGATTTTCTGGAGCAGACCGGCAACGATACCCAGTGACAAAACTACTGCTCCCAGCCCCAGGCAAATTCCCGCCTCAATCTCGTGAATTGCGCTTTGAGAGTTCGCTAGGATCAAAACGCCTACGACCATCATCGTGGCGCCCAAGAAATTCAGAACTTTGCCCATTCAGCCCCTCCCGGCACCGCGCGCAAGTTAACAGCGCTATGTCGCCCGTCAACGCGGGCGGGTTCAATCAGGTTTCGCATGGCAATCCTTGACGATGCATTTGCGCTGATCTTCCGCCCAGGCGTGCAGATCGGCACGCTCATCCCGGACGTGATGGTGAGAGAAGCCAGCCGGGATACATTGATCACCACAGACCACCCCGTCGAAACCGGCGCAGCCATCTCTGACCACGCGTTCAAGTTGCCGTCAGAGATCGAAATGGTGATCGGCTGGTCCGATTCAACCGGCGGTTACGTGGGGTACAGCGATGAAGCGTATCAGATGCTTCTGTCGCTTCAGTCACAGCGACAGCCGATTTCAGTTTCAACCGGGCATCGAAACTACGAGAGCATGCTGCCCGTCGGCATTCAGGTGACCCGAGATCAGGCGACATCCAACGTCGTGATGTGCTCCCTGCGCCTGCGCGAGATCATCATTGTAAGCACGCGAACGACGACCGCCCCGAAATCGGCTCAAGCAAACCCTGGCAAAACCGGCTCAACGACGGATGTCGGCCAGCAGTCTCTGAAGAGTTCGGGCACAACGGGCTTTGCCTCACCTTCAGCGAGGGCCTGATGGCTACAATCCAAGAGTTCCCGCTTCGCCCCGAAGCGCAGACGATGACCATTGAGCTCGGCGCAGAACTTTACACGGTGCGTTTCGGTTGGTGCGATACGACAGACGGCGGCTGGTTTCTGGATCTCAGCACGTACGCAGGTGACCCGCTCATCATGGGTCTGCCGCTTACGGCTGGCGAGAACGTCTTGCAGCAGTTTGATTATCTTAATCTGCCCGGCGAAATTCGCGTCCAGACGGACGGCAATGCGCTGGTTGAGCCGACCTACGCCAATCTCGGCAGCAACGGGAAAGTGGTTTTCATCTCCCCATGACGCGGCAGTATCTTCGCAAACTGGAGCTCACGGTCGAAGGGGGCGGGAAGACGATTGATCTCTCTGAGCTTCGTGTGCGCTTTCTGGTGCAACAGGAAATTCAGCGCCAGCGACCGGCTGTCTCGCAGATCACCATCTCGAACCTGTCAAACGACACCGCCAACCTCATCAATAAGGAAGGCAAAACCGTATCGTTGAAGGCGGGTTATGAGGATGGCTTTGGGCTGATTCACAAGGGAGAGATTTATCAGAAGCGCGGCCCGGCCAGAGAGACGCCGGTCGATAAATACCTCACGCTAAATAGCAAATCCGGCGATACCGCCTATTCGTTTGCCGTCGTGAACAAGACCCTGGCAGCGGGCCATACCTTTCGCGATCAGGTCGACGTCGCGTTAGCTGCTATGAAGCCCTTCGGTATATCGGCCGGTTTCATTGCCGATCTCGGTTCACAGAAGATGCCCCGCGGGCGCGCGCTTTTCGGCATGGCCCGCGATCTTCTGCGCACGGTGGGGCAATCGACGAATAGCTCATGGACGATCCGCGACCAAAAGCTGGAGATCGTCAAGAATGACAAGGCGATGGATGGGGACGCTTTCGTTCTCAATTCGACCACTGGCTTGATCGGTATGCCCGTTCAAACAACGGGCGGCATTCAAGTCAGGATGCTCCTCAATCCGCAGGTCCGTCCGGGTACGCGGCTTAAGATTGACCAAGCATCGATCCAGCAGGCGACGCTTACGCAGGACTACTTCAACCCGTTGGACGTACAGCAGTCGCAGCTTGCGAGCATTGCCGCGGATGGGTTCTACAAAGTTCTGTACCTTGAGCACTCCGGGGATACTCGCGGGACGGCTTGGTACACCGATTGCGCCTGCGTGGCGACCAGCGAGCAAGGTTTGGTGCTCAAGACGTTTGTCAACCAAGGCATCCCGGTAGACGTTTGATGGCAATGGATCTCAGAGACCGCAGCGACAGCTTCGAAGAGACGCTGCGCGCGATGTTCGACGACTTCAAGTCGGGCTTCTTTACCGCAATGCCTGCTCGTGTCGTCAGCTACGACGCCGAAAAGCAGACTATCACTGCTCAGCCGGCGATTAAGGCCTATCAACTTCAGCCAGATGGCTCGTCAAAGGCCGTTGACTACCCAGTTATCCCAGATATCCCCGTTCAATTTCCTGGAGCTGGGGGGCAGACCATGACCTTCCCGGTGAAAGAAGGTGACGAGTGCCTTTTGAACTTCTGTTCCAAGTCTCAAGATTCTTGGCAACAGAGTGGAGGCACTCAGGTACCTATGGATGCTGGCGGGAATAACCTGTCAAATGCATTTGCAATGCTGGGTTTTCGCTCTAACCCGAAGGCGCTGGCTAACGTCTCGACCGACGCGACCGAAGTCCGCTCGGACGACGGCAACACCAAGATCAGCCTTTCCGGATCTGGGGGTGTGGGTATCGCGACGGATAAGACGGTTTCGGTTGCCGCTGCGCAAGGGATCACGATCGGTTCTGGCTCTGGCGAGACTGCCATCACGGGAACGGTTCGGATCACGGGTGAGCTTATCGTCAACAACATCGTTTTCTCGACACACAAGCACACCGGCGTTCAGTCCGGCAGCGATACCTCAACAGGCCCGACGAACTGAGCCATGAAGATTTATAGAACCCTTTAAAAATCATACGGTTGGCATATATCGTCCGGATGGATAAGCCTTACTATGTCTACGTCTTATTTCGCCAGAATGGAGAGCCATTCTACGTCGGGATGGGGAAGGGAGACCGATGGCTTGTCCATGAGAAACGAGCTCATTTTCAGCGCAGCCACAGAGACCGCATCATAGTCTCTGTCGTTTCTTCAATGGGTGATTTGCCGAAAATCAAAGTTCGGGAAGGTCTCACCCGCGAGGAAGCAGTTGAGACTGAGATCGCGTTGATCAGCTCTATTGGCCGCGAGCCGGCCGGTCCCCTCATCAACCAGACGAGGGGAGGTGATGGCGTCGTGGATCTACCAGAGGAAACCAGGCGGCTGATTGGGCGCAAAGTTAGCGTCAGGACAAAAGGTCGGAAGCAGGCTACCGAGCACACGGAGAAGATTCGGGCCGCCCATATCGCCATGAAGAAGGTGATAACCGCCGAACAGCGTTCGGCGATCAGCGCATCGCTATCTGGCAGAGTTAGGCCTGATTTGAGCGAAGCTCGACGCGGTAGGCCGCTCTCTGAAGAGGTAAAGGCCAAACTACGAGGTCGAAAGCACTCGGAGGCGGCACGCTCAAAGATTTCCGCAGCACTCCGCGAGCGCGATCGAAAGCCCGAAACCGGACGTAAGATTGGAGATGCGCTTAGGGGGCGCCCGAAGTCGGAAAGCCATATCGCAAAACTATCTCTGGTCGCCGGCAACAACACCCGCGGCAAGGTTTGGATCACGGACGGCGAACGAAGCCGCAGAACTTTGCCAGGCGATGCCTTGCCAGCAGGTTGGAGGATGGGACGTGCGTTACAGAAAGCTTTCGCCAGAGGGTGATTATCAGTTCGGCAATGGCACCTCCGACTTCTGGGTCGACGTGCCGGACGCTGTCGCGCAGGCGGTGAAGACGCGCCTCTTCCTCTTCGAAGGAGAGTGGTTCCTGGATAGCCGCGAAGGCATGACCTGGAACACTGAGGTCCTAGGCGTCCGCACTGCCAATACGCGCGACCCGGCCATTCGCCGCCGCGTGCTGGGCACACAGGGTGCCAAGTCTCTCCTCGACTATACGAGCTCGCTCGACCGCGACACGCGCGGGTTCAGCGTCAACCTGACCATCGACACCATCTACGGCGTCGCCACCGTGACCGGGGTGAATTTCTAATGGCTCTCCCTGTCTGCACGATCGATGCAAACGGCATTTACAAGCCGGATTACGCGGCCGTGCTCGCCTATTTGCAGGACGAGTTTCGCGGCATCTACGGGCAAGACGTCTATATCGATCCCGATTCTCAAGACGGCCAGCTACTCGCTATTTTCGCCGCCGCGGTCGACCAAGCCAATGCGATGGCGGTGCAGGTCTACAACGCCTTTTCGCCCTCGACTGCGCGTGGCGTCGGGCTTTCTTCGGTCGTCAAGATCAATGGCATCAAGCGCCTTGTGGCCTCCAACTCGACCGTCGATTTGACAGTGGTTGGACAAGCCGGAACCACGATCACTGGCGGTATCGCGAAGGACGATGCGGGCAATCAGTGGCTTCTGCCGGCCAGCGTCACGATCCCCTCAGGCGGCTCGATCACGGTCACCGCGTCAGCAAAGGACGCCGGGGCTATCCTGGCGCTGCCTGGCACCGTGACAACCATCGGCACGCCCACGCGCGGCTGGCAGAGCGTCACGAATGCCAACGCCGCGGCACCCGGTCAGCCGATCGAGCTAGACGCTGAACTGAAGCAGCGTCAGACCATCTCGACCGCCTTGCCGTCTCTGACCGTGTTCGAGGGCACCATGGGCGCTGTCGCCTCGATCACGGGCGTTGAGCGCCTGAAGGGCTACGAGAACGACACTGGCACGACTGACGGAAACGGCATCCCGGCGCATTCGATCTCGCTGGTCGTGCAGGGCGGCGATGCCACGGCTATCGCCCAAGCGATTGCGAACAAGAAGACGCCTGGCACTGGCACCTATGGGACGACCAGCGTCACGATTACAGACGAATATGGTGTTGCTCGCGCGATCAAGTTCTATCGACCGACGACCGCGACCATCAAGGTCAATATCTCGCTGACGGCGCAGTCCGGCTACACCGCTGCGATCGAGGCGAGCATCAAGCAATCGATCGTCGACTTCATCAACGGCCTCGATATCGGCGGGACAAACGGCTTCGTCGAATGGGCGGAGATGTTCGTTCCCGCAAACCTTTCACTTTCGCCCGGCGCCAAGACCTA
The DNA here is from genome assembly GCF_058783685.1 of Allobosea sp. FW305-C-101. Classification (NCBI taxonomy): domain Bacteria; kingdom Pseudomonadati; phylum Pseudomonadota; class Alphaproteobacteria; order Hyphomicrobiales; family Alloboseaceae; genus Allobosea; species Allobosea sp. FW305-C-101. The sequence continues at coordinate 989,596 of NZ_JBYSYT010000002.1, forward strand.
CAAGGTGACGGCGCTGACCATCGCGAAGAACGCCGGCTCGTTCGGCACTTCCGATCTGGCCATTGCCTTCAATGAGGCCCCGACGGCGGATCTGACCAACGTCGCAATCACGGTGTCCTGATGGCAGATGTCGATAGCTATCTCGGGCTCATAACGTCGTTCCATAGAGGCAAGCCGAAGTTTGCGGCGATGATAAAGGCTCTGGTTGAGCCGGTCGTCGCGCAGCAAGCCTTCATGGAGCACCTGCCGCTCGATTTCGATCTGGACCAAGCCATAGGGGTTCAACTCGACGCGGTTGGCGAATGGGTCGGACGCTCGCGTTTCGTGAAGGTTCCAATCGCCAATGCCTGGTTTTCTTGGGACACGGCGCTAAAGGGCTTCGACCAGGGCGTCTGGTATCAGTCCCAGTACGACACGCCAGCCGGCATCACTCGCCTCGACGACGATACCTACAGGACACTGCTTCGGGCAAAGATCGCGGCGAACAATTGGGATGGCACGCTGCCCAGCGCAAAGCAGGCTTTGGAAATCCTGTTCCCGAATGGCGACACCAATATCATCATCGTCGACAATCAGGACATGACGATCACTTTCGGCGTTGCTGGCGTGATCCCCTCAGCCTTGTTCATTGCGCTCTTGTCACAGGGGTATCTGCCGCTGAAGCCAGAAGGCGTGCGGGCAAACTACCTGATCACAACGGTAAGCGGCCCGCTTTTCGGGTTCGACGTCCAGAACGAGTTCATTTCTGGCTGGGATAACGGCGCCTGGGGCGCTCCTCCGAGCTACTTCACTTCCTGATCATCGGAGCACTCGATGCCCACCAATGACTTCCTGCCGTTCGCTACGGCGGGCGGCGCAAACGTGCTTTCGCAGTCGGACTGGAACGCACTCGCAGCGCGCCTGTCCGGCTACGTCGCTGGCGTTGCTCAGTCTCAGCAGGTGAACAAGGGCCTGCGCCAGTCCGCCGCCATGGCTGCGATGCTTGGTCAATTTATCAACGACTATGGCGGCTTTGACGCCCTGGACGATGGCAACACCGCCAATCTTGAGATTGCGCTGGCGCGGACGCTTCAGCAAGGCAAGTTCCTGCTCGGGGTTGCCACCGGCACCGCGAACGCTTGGGTTCTGACGCCCGTCCCGTCGATCGTGGCCTATGCTCTTGGCCGTCCGATGCTGGTCACGATCCCTGCGACTAATACCAGTACAACCGTCAATGCCAATGTCTCCGCACTGGGCAATCGGCGCGTCAAGAAAAGCAATGGCACCGATCCCGCAATCGGTGATTTGGTTTCGGGACAGTTGGTCTGGTGTGCTGACGACGGCACGAACATCCGCGTATTGACCCAGCTCCCGAGCGATATCATTGCTGGCTTGAGCGCGTCGGGTACGGCCCCCCAACTCAACTTCTTTGAGATGGTTACGGGTAATACCCAGTCCGTCCCGACGTCCACGATCACGGTGGTCAACGACTTTTCCGTAACCGCTTCGAAGCCAAGCGATGCCACATTCGGCTCAGGCGGAGTCGTCACCATCGGCGCCAAATCGGCAGGCGTTTGGTCCGTTTCGCAGCAGTACTACCCCAGCCAAGCCGGCGGCGCTGCAACCGTGACACAGGCCTATCTAATCAAGAACGGCGCAACTGTCCTGAACCAGACGGTTGCGGGCACCTTCTGCACGAACTCGGGCTCGGTTCGCGTAGCTGCCGGGGACACTTTGTCGATGGCTGTTTGGCAAAACTCGGGAGGCAACCGCACAAACTCCTTCCCCGGCGCGCTGCCTCTCACGACTGTTTTTAATCTCTACCAGATGTCGTCTTGAGGGCAGAATGGACGCTATTGTTCGCTCATTCCCCGGGGCCGAAGTGGTTGCGAGTATGCCGATCGCATCCGCTTTGCCCGACGGTCTCATCATCCCGCCTGGCGTTTATTCTTACGCGGGCCAGGCGCGCGATTGCACTGCAGAGCGGGTTCACTCGTTCTGGCAGCCTGGCGTCGATCGAGAATACCGCGTGGTCTGGGGTGGCGATGTCGCGAAACTGATTGCATCGCTAGCCTGGCTCAGTGCGATCGGCGCCAGTGATATCAGTGTGCCCCTTCCTACAATTACGGCCAAGGCCAAGTGGTTTAAGCCTCGGCTTCTCTGCGGCCGCACGGTCGAATGGATTCGCTCGATCTGCGTACCTCTCGGCGTCGAAACCCGCACGGCGCGTGCGCTCACGGCGGGGGCGCCAAATGGTTACTTTGAGGGGCACGTTCTGCTCGAAGCTAAGGTTGGCGGAACTTGGCAGCTCTTTGACCCCGCGGCTGGCTTTGATTTCCAGGGACGCTCGATAAGGGATGCTCTGCCGCTCCAGACAGGAGTGATGCGGCGAATCTCGGAGAAGTCTGTGGCGGTTGAGCAGATCGCCAGTTCGCAATTTGACCCCCTTGTTTGGGCCGAATCGACGCTTGCGACGCCTGCGGAAATGGAAGCCGAGTGGCTTCGTGTGCTTCAGATTGCTGGTATCGACCACCCCAATGGCGAAACTTGGTGGCGCATCACGCCTGCGTTTTCTGACCGCTCAGCCTGGGTTCAAAGCCTCTCCCCTGCCTACCGCTGCAAAAGTGCAGATGAGTGGGACTCGGCATTTTACGCTTCATAGGAGTCATCCGTGACCCGTCAGTTTTTCTCTGCGCCCGCGGCCAATCCGCGGGGCGCTTTCGCGCGTCAGTTTGGTGGTCCCTGATGTCGAGATACAACTGTGGTCTTGGGCTCGTCAGCGACATCCCCTTCGTTGCCGGGGATGAGATCGTGCAGGGCTTTATCATCCTGGCCGAGAAGGCGATCGCAGACCTGACGGGATGGACCGTAACGGCCGAAATATGGGCCGGCGGGATTGTGCAAGGCGGCATTGCCGCCTCAGTCGAGATCAGCAACCCCGATCCGGTAGCCGGGGACGCTCACGGCCGAATTCGAATCGTCGAAAGCGAGACCGCCAAGCTGGCGAAGGTCGGTGCTGTATTCGTTCGCCTGGTCTGCATCAATCACGGGCGCACGATGCATACCGCAGGCACCGGGCTGCGCGAGATCACCGGTCCGGCGCCAGCCGTCAGCGGAACCGACGTCCTGGATTGCCTGCTCGTGGGCGTCCGCGCGGCGGATCTGATCCAAACCATCACTTACACCGATGACGACTACGCCGCCTTCGCAGCGGCCGCCTGAGGAGCGATCATGGCTTTCAACATCAAGGATTTCGTCAGTGGCCTGGCGGTCAAGATCAAGTCGACGGCGGACGGCAGCAATGGCGAGGTGCCGCATCACCATGTCGATTCCTCGGCGCTGCCGTCGGGCGCGGCCACGGCTGCGAAGCAGGATCTCGCGCTGGCGGAACTCGCCTCGATCGAAGATCGTCTCGCCGCCGGCATCAACGTCGGGGTGCAGTTCCCGGCGACGCAGCCCGTTTCCGGTCCACTGACGAACACGGAGCTCCGTGCGGCGGCGGTCCCGGTTTCCGCCGCTGCGCTCCCGCTGCCCTCTGGCGCCGCCACCTCGGCAAAGCAGGACACGCTGGCTGCTCTTGTCGGAGAGGTTCAGGCCAACCCGACCGCGAACACAGTTCTGGATCGCCTGAAAGCCATCGCAGCCGCGCTGGCCGGTCTTCTCGGCGTCACCCCGCAGATGGCGTCCGGCGGCAACATCTCGGCTCAGACAGCCAATCCCGGCACGACCTACACCGCCTTCGGCTCGCAGGCCTGCAAGCAGGTCACCATCGTCAACGACACCGGCACGGCGATCCTCGTGCAGCAGGGCGCGGCGGGCGTCGCCGTGCCGATCTTCGATCAGAGCGCCTTCACCTTCTTCGGCCTGTCCAATGCCAACGCGCTGGGCGTGAAACGGAAAGACGACGGCAACACGCAAGTGACGGTCGCCGCGCGCTGGGAGGCGTGACGTGAAGGGACAGCTCAATGCCCGCATGCCCGGTCTTAGGGCGACGCGCCGCCTTGGCACGGGTGGTGGGACGCCTGTCGCCCCGGCGGCGCTCGACCCGCCTGTCACGGCGGCGATGTCATCCAATCTTGTGGAGGCTTGGGGCTTTGACCGGCTGGTCGAAGGCTTCTCTGGCAATACCGTCGCCGTGAAGAACAATGACACGGCTGCTACCGTGAACTATGGCCCTGACAGCAGCGGACGTTTCGCAGGGGCGCTCCCTACCAATTCCGATCTTCTGAACTTCATCGGTCAGAAGGGGACCGGGATAACGCTCGCGGCAGTTTCGGGAAGCTCCACGCTGGCCTTGACGCGCAGCGGAGTAGCTCCGCGTCTCGCGGCTGCGCAAGGTTCGGACGCACAACTGACCCGGTCGGCGTCAGATGGCAGCATCGGCGTTGACCTCGCGGGCGTCGGCATGCTCCAGACGGCGGCTCTGCCCGTTTCGCTCTCTGCGGAAGGGTATGAGCTTCATATCCTCTGGTCGCCAAACAACCGCAAGCGCTCCAGTGGAGACAGTGTCGACCCGCTAACCGGCGACAATGTCCGCGAGAACATCTGTTGCTATGGGCTGAACTCCAACAATCAGATGATCGCCTACATGGGGGGCGGTGCTGCGACTGACTTTGCGCGTATGCAGGCGGGCGGGCAGCAGAACCAGACTACCGGCAAAGGGCCTTCAGGCACCTATCGTTTCAAGGCCAAGGCGCAATACGTCACCAGCTACGTGATGTCGCAGACCTCCTTCATGGAGATCGAGCATGGCAAGGTTACGAAGTCTGTCGCGCTCAACGCTGCTACCACGACCGCCATTCAAGGTGCATCGATGGACAACGGCGTCATCGGCATCGGTGGGGTTTTCGCGGGCTCAAGCAGCAGCGCCCTGGCCACCACCTTCCGGGGCAACATGGTGGTGTCGGCGGTGATCCTCACCAAGGCCCTCACGGACCTTGAGCGGTTCCTGCTCCAGGCAAAGCTCTCGGCCATCGGCCAGCAGCACCGTGTGAAGGCGAAAGCGGACATCGAGGCTATGTTCGACGAGATCGTCGACATGAGAGACGCTGATCCGGTCACTGGCCGCGTGGTTGGCAAAAAGGGTCAGCTTACCGTCGACTTCAATCAGCCCGCCTTCACATTCGGGTACACTTTGCCGAATTTTGGCCTGACCGGCATCAGGTCGCCGGGCAACGAGACGACCCGCAGCTTTCAGGCGACGAATAACTGGTTCTACGAGTGCACGACTGGGACAGTTTTGCGTATCGGCTTCCTCGAAAGCGGCCCGCAGAACAACAACCTGCAGTTCGACTTCAATATGGCGAACGGAAACCCACAGGTCGACAATCGCGGCGACTGCTCGCTGATGTTCGGCTTTCACCACGCCGTTCCGGCCATCGGCACGAAACTCGCGCTGTCAATCGACGGCACAAACCCCTCAAAGTTGGGAACCCGCTTGACGGCGGCCGGGGCAACCTTCGGTGCGACCCTCTACGATGGGCAGAACCAGACCAACGGGAAATACAACTACTTCACCGCCCACATTGGCATGACTTACGGCGAGACGTTCGGGTCGTACACTTGGACCCAATCGACGTGGGAGAACACAGATGTATCCGCGCCGTATCAGCTAGACGCGCCGGTGTTCAAGCCTACGCCGGATAACCTGCAATACCCGTTTAAGCCGAGCCAATTGCAGCTCCATATCGGAACCTTTGAAGCGCCGTCCGGATGGAACCCTTCAAGCCCAAACACGTCGTTGTTCCTGTCGGGCAAGGGCAGAAGCTATGTGTCTGGCGGATTGGTGCAGCCTCTCGGCCATATGGACGGCAGCTATTCTGCGGTTGACCGCACGGGCGTCAGGCAAGGTGACGCGAACCATCGCATCCAGTCCAACCCGTATCAGTATCAGATGATGGGAACGCGCTGTCTGTGGGCCTTCAAGAAGGACAAGGCGTTCACTCAGACCGAGGCTGAGATCGTTGCGGTCAATGCCTACAAGCTAGTCACATAACCGGGCTATACAATCTCTCCGGTCTCCACATTCCGGAACTTATGAGTGGCGATGAGGTAGAGGGCCTCAGCGAGAAAATCGAGTGCGTCAGGGTTGGCAAATTCGACGATGCGCGTAACGCGGTTAGCCTTCGCAAATGCCTTGAGTTCGTCAGATGGTGCCACTGGAACGACGAATGTGAAGGGAGCATTCGGCCCCATCTCCTTACGCAGCCACGTTACATAGCTGAGTTGCTGATCGTTCAGAGTGCCGGGACAATTGAAAATCACTCCAGCGCCTCCAATCACTTGGTCGCCGCCAGTTACAAAGTCTCGGTAGGAGATGATCTGCGCTCTTTTCGTGAATGCAAGCGCCTCTCGCAATGTCTTGCCGGTGGCATCATCCACGCCCAGCACAACGACGCCGGGCGGCACAATTCGGTAGTCTTGGAGATTCGTGGGCATCGTCTACTCCGAAGAAGCGGCAACAATTGCGCCGTGACGATATCTGAAATTCGGGCAGTCGCAACGGCGCCCGGGAACCCATCACCCTTTGCAGGGCAGATAACCCATGACCGAGGCCTCTGTCGAGGCCGCGCTGACTAAGCTTGGCTATGCGCTGAATGGCTGCGCCTTGCGCCGGATTGCGGTGCTTAAGGCGTTCCAGATGGCGCATTGCCTGCGCGTAACCGGCGTGGCCGATCCCCTGACGATCAAGGCGTTGCAGGCCGTCACGGCAGAGCGCCCGGCATTTCGGAAAGAGCCATGAAGAAGCACCCGTCAGGCCGCAAGGTCGAGGCGCTGGATAAGCGCGACTATTCGATGATGGCTCATCGCCGCATCGGCTTCGTTTGCCCTCGGCTCAATGAGGCACTGCCGCCGCGACACGACACCTACGCGGTCGGCTTCGCATCGGGCTTTCCCGATCGCGACGATCTCTATCTCCAAACGGAGGCCAAGACGTGAAGCGCATTCTTATCGCTTCGGGCTTGGCCGCCATGCTCTCCGCTTGCGCCGGGGAGATCGCATTGCTGCGCTGTGCTGCCGTCCAGCACGACGCCAATCGCCGCTGTACCTGAGGTTTCCATGCGTCTCGTCCCAAACTGGCGCCGGGTGCTGAAAAGCACCTGGTCGATCAGGCTCGTCATCATCGCAGGCGCGCTCTCCGGAGCCGAAATCGCGCTCCCCCTCATCCAAGACCTTCTACCCATCCCCCGCGGGGTTTTCGCGGGGCTGTCCTTTGCCGCGACCGCGGGCGCTTTCGTGGCCCGCTTCGTGGCCCAGCAATCTGTTTCGGGAACTGAAGAATGAGCCGCGTCAAGAAAAGCGCTCAGGTCGCTGCCCTGACCGCCGCGATCCTTGGCGGGTTTGAGGGCTTCCGGCAGACCGCATACCCCGACCCTGCGACCAAGGGATATCCTTGGACGGTCTGCTATGGCGAGACGCGCCTGACGGACGGTAAGCCAATCCGTCCGGGCATGAAGTTCACGGTTGAAGAGTGCAAGGCGATGCTCTTGGCTCGCGCCGATGAATTTGGGACCGCGCTGGAACGCTGCGTTCCTTCTGCTCAATCCATGCCTGCCAAGCGCTACGTCGCGCATCTCAGCCTCGCCTACAACATCGGAACCGGCGCCTACTGCTCCTCAAGCGTGGCCCGCCTCCAGAACGCCGCGCAGCCCAAAGCCGCCTGCGACGCATTCCTCAAATGGGACAAGGCTGCAGGCGTCCGCTTCCCCGGCCTGACGCGCCGTCGCACCGAAGAGCGTGCCATGTGCCTGGAGGGCCTGTGATGTTGGCTCTCCTAATGGCCCGAATCAGCAAGCCGCTGATCTATGCGGCCATCGCACTGGCCATTCTCGCCTTGGCCGGTCTCGGATTCTGGCGCGGCTTCGCCGCCATCGAGCGCATGCAGGACAAGGCGGTTAAGACCGCCATCGCGCTCAACAATGCCGAATGGCAGGCGCAAATCCAGGCCGCCAATGCCAAGGCCCAAGCCGAGCGCGACGCGCAGGCTCGCGCAGCCGAGCAGGCATCCCGGCAAGCTGCCGAAGAAATCTCCCGTCTGAATGACAGCCTTGTCAAAAAGGAAGCCCGCAATGCCGAGCTGCCGAACCCTGATGATTGTGGCCTTGACGCTGATCGTGTCCGCTTGCTCAACGAGAAGTGACAAGCCGACCGTCAAGGTCGAGTTCATCCGGCCTGACATTCCGGCAGAGGCGCGCATTGCCTGCCCGAAGCCGGTCCAGACCGAAATACGCAAGCTCACGGTATCCGAGACGTTCCGCTACTGGGACAAGGATCGAACGGCTCTCAAGGTCTGCGAGCAGCGCCGGAAGGCTGCGGTCTCCGCTGCGGACGGAGCCCCCTGATGCCGGTGACGATCGAATTGGTCGGCTACATTGCAGCCGCCGTCGGGGCATTGGCCCTGGTTTGGTTTCGGATTGAATCGCTGGTGAAGGTCTCGCGTCGCGAGCTCGCGGCTGATGCCGCAGCGATCGAGGCCGATGTCCGAAAGCTGAACGACGACTTCAAGAGCTACCAGATCCACGTAGCCGAGACCTATGCCTCAAAGCAGGGCCTCAAGGAGCAGATGGCTCCATTGTTCGATGCCGTCAAAGACGTAGGTGGCCAAGTACGCCACCTTAGCGAGCGCCTGGATCGCGTGATCGAAAACCGCCCGGCGCCCGCCCGCCGCTCCACAACCTCCTAGTTTCCTCACCCCGGAGATACCAATGCGGAACCTGCATATTGCGGGATTGCTGGCGCTCGCCTTTCTCATGGCAGCATGCAGCACGGCGGCCGGCACCAAATCGGCCGGCCATACCGTCAAGCTCGTCATCGACGCAGGCGGCCACGGCTCCGGCGTGCATATCGGCAACGGATTCATCGTCACCGCGGCGCATGTCGCTTCCGACCAGACCAAGATGACGGTCAAAGCGGACGATGGCTCGTCCCGCGAGGCGACCGTGCTTTGGGTGAACAAAAAGTACGACGTCGCCATGCTTCGCATGGACCCTGCCGAAAAGATCGGCGTTGCGCGTCTGGCTTGCCGCGAGCCGCGACAGGGCGAAAATCTTCACGCCCGCGGGAACCCTGGCAATATCGAATTCATCACTACCAATGGCCGCGTAGCCGGTGGCGTGCGTGAGGTCGGGCCGTGGTCTTCGGTCTTCGTCTTCGACGCGACCGTGGCGCCCGGCATGAGCGGCGGTCCTGTCTTGGACAATGACGAGCGGGTTGTCGGCATCACCGTAGGGCTTATGCTCGTCCCGCTGGGCTTCAGCCCAGCGCTCGTTCCCATCTCGTACATCGTGCCCGCAAGTACGGTGTGCATGCTGATGGGCCGCGCATGACGGCGGGCGTTAGTGACGAGGTCTTGGCTGAGACGATCGCCGCCTATGAAGCCTGCGAGCGCAATCAGACCAAGACGGCCATGGCGCTGGGGCTGTCGCGCGGTGGCCTGCAAAGCCGCCTGCACCAGGCAGCGGCGCGGGGGATGATGGGCCAGCCCGAGGTTGACCCTGAGATTGCCGAAGCCGCGCAGGCCGGTGGAATTTCGGACCCGAAAAACCTCTCTCACTTCTGGAAAATCGTCAAAGATCAGGACGGGAATGGGTATTCCCTGTTCGTCAAGAATCCGAAGAACGGCCAGGATATTCGCATCAACGACCTGGTGCGAGAGGCAATCCTTGAGACGCCCGCCAGCTTGGCAAGCCTGCCGCCGCGAGAAGCCCAAGGCGGTGATCACCTCCTGGTTATAGACCTGGCCGATGTTCACTTTCTGAAGCTCTGCGTCCAGGCAGAGACCGGCTATGTCTATAACCGCGAGGTGGCGCGGCATCGAGTCATCGAGGGGACCAAGGCTCTTCTTCGAATGGCCCGGCCGTGGGGCATCGCCCGTGTCCTGTTCGTCATGGGAAACGACATTCTCCATGTCGACGGCCCGCGGACCAGCACGACGAGCGGGACTTATCAGGACAGCGACGGCACGATCTTCCAAGGCTTCAAGGATGCTGGTTCGGCTCTAGAGGCGGCCATTAATGAGGCCTCCGGGCTTGCCGACGTCGATCTGATCCACTGCATGTCCAATCACGATTGGCTTATGGGATGGGCGCTCACGCAGACCGTGGCGGCTCGGCTTCGCTCCAATCCGAGGGTGCGCGCTACCGATTACAACGTCTCCGAGCGTCACCGGAAATATTACCGCTTCGAGAAGAACCTGTTTGGCCTCACCCATGGCGACGGTGCCAAGGAGGAGAAGCTTTACGGGTTGATGGTCGGAGAGGCCCGAGAACACATCTCGGAGTGCAAGAATCTCTATTGGCTCCTGCACCATTTGCACCACAAGATCCGCAAGACCCGCGGCGAATTCGAGTTCCTTCGCGAGAAGGACCACAACGGCATGACGGCCCATATCAAGGGCACGCCGAACCCTGACGGGCACCACCTCAACATCGAATACGTCCGCTCCCCGTCAGCGCCGGACGGCTGGCACGATCGAAACGGCTACGTGAATCGGCAGGCGGTGGAGTGCTTCATCTATCACCCAACGATTGGTCAGAGAGCTCGCTTTACGGAGTGGTTTTGATGAGCGCGCATGACCGATATGATCCCCCTCAAAAAGCCGAGCTCGTGACGTTCTGGACCAAAGATGGCCAGACCGTCATGAGCATCGTGGCTGGCGGCAAAGTGCAGGATTTCGAGATACCGCTGCACGTCCTTGAGGGCGCCGGACGAAGGGCGCTGGAGACCCTGCTGGCGGCCGCTCGGGGTGGCATGAAAAACTAGGATCAATGCCAAATGGCATTCAGGGCTCAGCCGAAAGGCTGGGCCTTTTTTGTTTCTTGACTCCACACGGAGTGGGGCCAAAACAGGAACGATGCTCGCCGGCCCAAACCGCCACACGCTCTACATGCACGGTGTTCCGCTGCTCTGCGAGTGCAAGGACTGCGGGCGCAGGGCTGCGGTCGAGTGCGGCCGGCAGGGCAATATGACGACGCTCAACCGGGTCAGGGTCGTTTGCAGCCATTGCGGGAGCCGGAACGTCTGGCGCGGCATGGCTCATGATAAGGCGCGGACGGAAGAGTGGCTTGCCGGTGATCTATCGCGGGCAACGCTGGAGCCTCCGCATGAGGACGCTCTGGCGCGGGGTGTGCCGGATTAGCCCTCCCCCTGCGCCCGGATGGCTGCGGCAGCGATCCGTCTAGGCCAATCAGGATCTAGCGCAATCTCAACTACATCCTGTTCGGCCACAATCTTGAGCGCGGCTTCTGCGGCTAGGGCGCGGGCTTCGAGGGCGCGATTGCGTTCCCATTCCTCCGCCAGCGCCTCCTCAGCTCGGTTGTGATCCCTCGCGTCCGCCAGGATCGGGGCGAAGTATTCCGCAACGACCTTGGCCAGCACGTTCAAAGGGGCAGGCGACCGATCAGGCCAAAGTCCTTGTCCTGCAAGTTTGGCGTCGCGCTGCGCTTGGAAGTCCCGCTGCGCCTTCAGCAGCAAGGAATGGATGTCGTTCTCCCCCGGCATCTCGGCAGCGGCATCCTTCTCACCGGTCATGGGTGGCCTCGTCGAGGGCGCGGCGCTCTTCAGGGCTGTCGATCGTCATCGTGTAGCCGCAGCACTTCGGCCAGCCGTTGCGGAGCGCGCCGGCAGTGTTGACGCCTTGCGTCGCGCCGCATGTCCGGCACCAGACCTGACCGCGCGCTAAGCTCGGGTGGACAGTCGCCAGCCGGTCGTGAACGCCGGTAAGCTTCGTCAGGAATGCGCTCTTCTCAGCCATGCTCTGCCTCCGTTAAAATCAACCGTTGGGTTATTTCCGCAGGTGGTTTGCGCTTCACAGAGGGCCTGACGGCACCTCTCGACGCAGGCTGTTCTCCAGCCCGTAGGATGTTCAGGGCAGCATTGGTGTCAGCGTGCGCGGCGTGGCCGCACTCACTGCACTCGAACACCGCTTGGTTCTTGCGGTGTGATGGGGAAACGGACCCGCATGCGGAGCACGTTTGCGAGGTACACGCTGGATTGACTTTGATGAGCTGGCCGCCGGCCGCGTCGAGTTTGTACGCAAGCAACCGTTCAAACTGATGCCAGCCGTGTTCGAGTATCGAACGGTTGAGGCCAGCCTTCTGTTTCACGTTGACGCCAGGAGCATCGATCGTGCCTTTGGCTGATCGGATCATGCCGCTGGTGTTCAGCGCTTCAATGACGACAACGCCGTAGCCGGCGGCGATGCGCGTGGACTGCTCGTGGTTCCAATGCTTTCTCACGCGAGCAGCCTTAGCTTTAACTTTCGCCAACAGGCGTCTGGTGCCAGCGCGTCGATTCGAGCCCTTCTGTTGACGAGAAAGCTTCCGTTGGTGCCCCTTGGCGCGTCGATCCAGCACCCTCAGTATGTGGGTTGGCTGAGAGGCAAATGAGCCGTCACTAAATGCCAGGGTGTTTGCAACACCACGATCAATGCCGACGCTGTTCGCAGGCCTTTCGGTGGCCGGCGCCTCGCATTTCAGGCTTAGGCAAACGTGCCACCCAATTGCGTCTCTGATGATGGACGCCTGCAACAGCTTAAACCCAGCGGGCAGGGGGCGCGACAACCGGAACCGACACCAACCAATTTTGGGCAGCCTAATTTCGGAGAAGCGGCGAGATCCTGTCGACCGGATGGGCGAACAAATATCCTTGCCCCGCACTCTGAAGCTGTCGTTCTCGCCACGGCGGCGAGGGGTCGGATATCCGTTCTTGCCTGCGAAGAACCTCCGGTAGGCGTCGTCCAAGTCGCGAAGAGCCTGCGACAGGGCTGATTGTGGAACAGCCGCGATCCAATCAACTTCCGAGCGCAGCGCTGTAAGCTCACGCTCCTGGCTGTAAAAGCTGATCGTTCGTCCAGTCGTCGAGGTGAACTGGCGGTACCAATCGCGGCGTTGCTCAAGCGCCAGGTTATAAACAAGCCGGCACACCCCGACGAACTGATGCAAGGCCACTTCTTGAGCGGCTGATGGGTACAATCGATACCTGAAAGTCCGGTGCATTTGCTCAGGCATCCCCAACCCTCCCGGCAGAGGTGGACTGAGACAGGGCGGCGTGAAGCTGGGCTGGGCCGACAGTGTCGATCAGGTCGAGAAGAGCCTGATAATCATCGTCAACGCGGTCGCAGAGCGCGTCCAAGTACGCGTCATCTTCTTCGTTCTTCGTGAGCTTATAGATCTCCCATGCCCGATAGAACGACAGGTCGGACGCGCTAAGGTCTAGTGCGCTCGCGAGGTCAGAAGCGCACGATCCGAAGGCCGCCGCTTCCGAAGACGAGCCGCCCTGGCGCCACTCCCACGCGGCAATCTGAGCGCAGATCGTATCTCTCTCGCGCTTGTTCATGACAGACGTCCCGCCAGTTTGCATTCGATCGCGTCGACAAGATCACGGTAGCTGCGCCAGTCGGGGATGGCGCGCTCGATAGCCGCTATCACCTCGTTCGCACCGCGAAGCTGCAACGCGATGTCTTCCACATCCCCGCCCGCAGGCGAGGAGGCGGGCCTGGCGAGGGCTGCGATCTGACGGAGCGCTTCCGGGCTGAGCATCGGACCATTTCGCCACTCGCTGACGATACGAGCGATCTCCCCCATCTCGGCCATGCCTTCGCCCGGCTCAGCCTCAGACACGGGCGTCGCGGCTTCAGGCTTCACGCCCATGAACGCCTTCGCTGCGTCAAGACGATGCCCGGCCACGGACACGGACGTCGCGGCCGGCTCGACAACAGCATCCCAGCACTCAGGCGAGCAGGTCCAGCGGCCATCAGAAAGCTCCGCGCCGAACTCATCGCCGCCCTGCGTCGTCTCGCGAGTGTCGATAATACGTCCGCAATGGCAGCAGTTTGCAGTCTGGACGGGCGTCGCGGCCGGGGAGAGGGCCGACAGATACGAGTAGACGATGCCGATCACGTCATCCCGCGAGGCTGAAACACCCGCTGTGTGCGCGCAATCGACGGCCCAATCCATCGCAGCTTTGTCCAGCTTCACCGCATCCACCCCGCCGCTCGCAGGGGCTGGGGCGGAGGCGAGCATGGCGGCTGCGAAATCAGCGCCAGCATATTGAGTCAGAAGGTTGCCGATGTGCAGGCCGTCCGGCATATGCAGCGAGCACGTCATGTCACTGGGGCGGATCTGGAAGAGATAATATCCGCTCGGCAGGTCAATCCTGCGCTCATCGGTCGGCGCCGCCTCATCGCGCGTGGGGGTGGCCTGCGGGGTGGGGTCGGTCACAATTCGCCCCTCCAGATCGCATCAAGGCATCGCTCGTCGTATCCCGCGTTTACAGGCAGCGAGCCCAGCGAAGACCACGCCGCATAGTGCGACCGCATCGCCAAGGTATGGCGCACCCAACGCACATGACGGATGATCGGAAGTCGCTTCCACCAGACGGCTGGAGCAGGCAGCTGGGCGGTGTCAGGTTCGAAGGCCTGATACTCGCGCCAGATCGGACCGTCTTTCGTGTAGATCTCAGGCATCTTCATCCTCCCTTCGCATCTCGCAGTTGTCGCAGCGCCATTCCTTAAGCTCGGGCCGGTGCGACCATTCGTGACTGGGGCAGTGCTTCTCGCACCAGAGCCGCTCGCCTTTCGGCCCGCACACAGGCGTCGGCTTGAGGCAGACACGGCATTCGAACTTGAGTTGGGTCTGTCGCTCAGCCATCCCCATCCTCCCGGCTACCAGAAACGAGGGCGGCGACCGCGACTGCCTGGAGATCGACATAGAAGGCCCAAGGGTCGCCAATAGGCGTCCCGACGATAGGCTCTGCGATCGTCCGCAATGCTTTTCGCAAGCCGGCGATCTCTTCCCTCGCCTCCGACAAGGAGAGGGACTGAGACGAGAGGGCTTCGACGGCTTGAGAAAGCATTTGATACGGATTCTCGCCCGTTCTCTCCGTTGCGCACGCCCGTAGTTTCGCGATCAGGTCAGAGTGATCGGTCATGCTGCCCTCCGATCATTCACGGCCGAAAGGGCTTCCTCGACGCGGAGGATGGCGCGGCCTACGGCTTCTGAGACTTGGGGGGTGACTGAATCCCCGAACGCTTCGCGGCAGAGCTCAGCCAGCCAGGCGGGAAGCCCATCATATGCTCGAAGATGCCGGCCAAGAGGTTCCGACCCGGTAGGCCCACGGAAGATGCGAGCGAGCCCACGGATGGTCTCACCCGACCCTGCCTCTCCGAGCCAGCGACGTTCGAACCATAGAGCGTCTTCGTCGGTGTCGGCGTCCATTGCGACATGAGCTCGTCCAGGCGCTTCCGCGCTCCGCTGCCCCCAGCCGCCAATTGATCCCGACGCTTCCCGGCCGAGGCTGTGGGCGTTGGCGTCCATCCCGACAACGACGCTGCGTTTGCGGATATGGGATGCTCCGGCATGGCCAGAACCCACCACGAGCGGCCAGCAGGTGTAGCCATCTCCTTCCAGGCATTCTGCGATCCGGTCATAGCCGCGAGTTCTGAGACGATCGCTGTTCTCAAGAGCGAACCAACGGGGTCTGACTTCTCGGATGATGCGGACGGCCTCGAAGTAGAGACCGCTCCTCGCGTCCTCGATACCGCGTCCGCGCGGGTTGGCCGCGCTGATGCCCTGGCAGGGAGGGGATCCGACAACAATTCGGGGAAGAGATCCAAGGTCTGCGAGCAAGCGCGCAGCCGTGAGCGTGCGGACATCGTCGTAGACCTTGGCCTCTGGGTTGTTGGCGGAGAACATGGCGCGGCGCCAGTCGACGGCCTCGCAGGCCGCAACGGTCTTGAAGCCGGCGCGATGCATGCCGAGGGACCAGCCACCAGCCGCGCCGCTGAAAAGGTCGAGGATGCCTTCCCCCCTCATGACCTCTCCCTCCCTTCAGAGAGGGGATTTGGGGTGGCATCCGCTAGGTTCGTGCGCCCTTCGGCTTTGGCTAGAGCAACGGCAGCGTCGCGAAGCTGGCCAACCGAGATTTCGTGCTCGTAGACCGTCCCGGCAACCTTCATCTGGATCGTGAGAAGGTCCGCATCGGGGTGGCTGAGAACCCCTGCGCTAAGCCAACCGAACGGCAGGCATTGCAGCGCTTCGAACATGTCGGGGGCCGCCGCAATCAGGTGAGCGTTGGCCTCGATGCGCTGCATGGCGTTTGGCGAAGAGCCCGGCGTCGCCATGAAGCAGATGCGCCAGTCTTCGCCGGCATGGATGACGAGGCTATCGCCGTCGCCATACTCTCGGACTGACCAAGGCCCCTTCGTGTGTCCCCGCTCACCCATGGCGCGCGCTCCTCGGGGAGAGGGCTTCGCGGCCGGCTTCCGTGATCTCGTAGCGAATATGGCGATCCGAGATGCGCTGAAGCTCGACGAAGCCGCGCCGCGCCAGAGCAGTCCGCATAGCTGCCACCATGGCGCGGCGACCGTTCGGCGGATTGAAGCCGTAGGACCAGCGGTCCATCGGCAGCGCATCGCGCTTGGCCTTGGCCATTCGAGCGCTTCACGCTGCGTGCTGGTCAGGCCCCGCTGCCCAGAACCATCCGAGAACGGCGCCTTATCGGGCTGTGCCGTCTCTTGTGCCTGTTGCGACCGTTGGTCAGCTCGTAAAGTTCGCATTTTGCGGTCTCCCGTTCGGGTTAACCGCATTGAGAATGTTGAGCTTTTTCTCGGATTAGGCGCCGTGGGCTAGGCGAGGCAAGCGGTTTAGGAAACCGTTGCTCTATCCTGCTGAGCTACCGGGACGCACGAAACTCCGTGTAGCATAATCGCGATGCGGGTGAAGTCCCTTCTTGCCATCGTCCTGTTCGCCGCCCTTGCCGTCACGCCGGCATGGGCCGCGTCCGGCTGCGTACCCGGCGCCGATGCGACCATGAGCGTGCAATTGACCGGGCTCGATCCCGCAGGAGACCTGCTTCTGGGCGATGGCCGGAAGCTCCGTCTCATCGGCCTCGCACCGCGCCAGAATCCCGAGGAGATGTCGCGTTTCGATGCCGGCCTGCGTGGCTTCCTCGGCCGTCCGCTCGGCCTTGCCGTTCTCGGCGAGCCCGATCGCTGGGGGCGGCTGCCGGCGCGGCTGTCGGTGCCGCCAGCATCATCGGGCGAACCGGCACAGGACCTCGCGCAATCGCTGCTGCGGCAGGGCGCGGCGCTGCCCATGCCCGAGCCCGGCTTATCCCCGTGCGAAGCGCCGCAGAAGGCGCCTGTTCAGAAAACGGTAACATCTCGGACGCAAGTTTCACCGCTGACGGCGGTCGATGGCCATGATCTCGCCGCGGTAAGGGCGCAGGAGGGGCGTTACGTCATGCTGGAAGGCCGGATCGCCTCGGTTGGCGAGCGCTCCCAGCGGACCTATCTGAACTTCTCCCGCCGCCCGAAGGAGGCTGCCTCGATCGTTCTGTCGCGCAGCCTTTGGCGCGAACTCAAGAGCGCCGGCTGGACCGCGAGCGATCTCGGCGGTAAACGGCTGCGCGCCTATGGTGTCCTGTCCGGGCGCGATGGCCTCCTGCTGGAGGTCACATCCCGGACCGCGCTGGAACTGATCGACTGAGGACATGCAGCAGACCGGGCGAGCATCGCTTTCGCGACTTTCGAAGCGGCTGGCAGCCATCGTGCTGCCGGGCTTCCTGCTTGTCGGCTGCCTCGGCGACCAGAGCCCGCTGCTGCCGGCGAGCGCGACCTCCGATAGCGAGATCGCGCCGCGCATCAGCACGATCCAGCGCGCCTCCGACCAGGAGCACCAGCGCCTGCTCGCGGCCTTCGGCGGCGAATATCGCGCCCCACGCGCCCGCGCCGCCCTCGACGAGGTCGTCCAGCGCCTCGCCAAGGCCGGCGAGGGTCAGATCGGCCATTACGACATCACCATCCTGAACTCGCCGGTGGTCAACGCCTTCGCCCTGCCCAATGGCCGGCTCTATGTCACGCGCGGCCTGCTGGCGCTCGCCAACGACACCTCCGAGATCGCCTCCGTGCTGGCGCATGAGATCGCCCATGTCACGGCGCAACACGCCGTCGAGCGGGCCGAGAAGGAAGCGGAATCGGCACTGGTGAACCAGGTCGTCTCGCAGGTCCTAAAGGACCCAGCGCGCGGCGCAGCGGTCAGCGCCGGTTCGAAGCTCTCGCTCGCCAAGTTCTCGCGCCAGCAGGAACTCACCGCCGACCAGATCAGCGTCCGCAACATCTCGCGCGCCGGCTACGACCCCTATGGCGCCGGCCGCTTCCTCGCCACGCTCGGCCGCAACACCGCCTTCCGCAGCAGCGGCCAGAACCAGAGCCCCGACGACAAGCGGCTCGACATCCTCTCCAGCCACCCGCAGACGCCGGAGCGGATCGCCGCCGTCACCGCCGCCGCCCGCCAGATCGGTGCGCCCGGCATCGGCGAGCGCGACGCCAATCGCTGGCTGGGTGCGATCGAGGGCCTGGCCTATGGCGACGACCCGCGTGACGGCGTGGTCCGCGGACGGCGCTATCTCAACAGCGCGCTGCGCATCGGCTTCAGCGCGCCCGAGGGCTTCAGCCTGGAATCCGCGCAGGACATGGTGATCGGCGTCAGCGCCAACGGCGCGCAGGCCCTGCGCTTCGATTCCGTCACGCTGAAGAGCGGCCAGACGCTGGAATCCTATATCGCCGCAGGCTGGATCGAGGGCGTCGAGACCACCGGCATCGAGAAGATCGAGATCGCCGGCCAGCCCGCCATCCGCGCCCATGGCCGCGGCACCGACTGGACCTTCAGGCTCGCCGCCGTGCAGATCGGCGACCGGGTCTATCGCTTCATCCTGGCGGCACGCGGCGGCAGCGACCCGGAGCGGCAGATGCGCAGCATCGTCGACAGCTTCAAGCTGATGACACCGGCGGAAGCACAGGCCGTCCGCCCGATGCAGATCCGGCTGGTCGCAGCCGAAGCCGGCGACACCATCGCCAGCATGGCCGAGCGCATGCCCGAGCAGGACCGGCCGGGCGAGCTCTTCCAGCTCCTCAACGGGCTGGACCGCAATGCGGCGCTGACACCCGGCCAGCGCTACAAGGTCGTCGCCGAGTAGCGCGCCCTTCACAAGGCCGCGAGTCCGTCCAACGCCCTCCTGCATCGCGCCCGCCTGGCGCTATGATCGGCGCAAGGCCATGATCAAGGGAGGCAAAGATGGCGCTCGATCGCCGGATCGTCGAACTCTACGACGAATACACGCATAAGCCGCTCGACCGCCGCGTCTTCATGAACCGGCTGCTCGCCATCGCCGGCACCGCGGCGGCGGCTGAAGCCGCGCTCGCCCTGCTGGAGCCGAACTACGCGCATGCGCAGCAGGTCGCGCCGGACGATGCCCGCATCACCGCCAGCCGTTTCGACCAGACCGTCGATGGCGTGGCGTTGAAGGGCTATCTCGTCACGCCCAAGGCGGAGGCCAAGCGCGGCGGTGTGCTCGTCATCCATGAGAACCGCGGCCTCAACCCCCATATCGAGGACATCACCCGCCGCATGGCGCTGGAAGGCTTCACCGCGCTCGGACTCGATTTCCTTAACCCGCTCGGCGGCACGCCGACCGACCCCGACGCGGCTCGCGCGCTCTTCCCGCAGCTCCCCGCCGAGGCGGTCATCGCCCAGGGCCGCGCCGCACTGAAATACCTGGCCTCGCGCCCGGATGCGACCGGACGAACCGGCGCCGTCGGCTTCTGCTGGGGTGGCGGCTCGGTCAACGACCTCGCCGTCTCGGTCCCGGAACTCTCGGCCGGCGTCGTCTTCTACGGCCGCTCGCCCGACCTCGCCAAGGTGCCGCAGATCAAGGCCCGGCTCCTGATCCAGCAAGCCTCGCGCGACACCCGTCTCGTCCAGATGCTGCCGGATTACGAGAAGGCGCTGAAGGCCGCCGACATCCAGTACGAGGCCATCGTCTATCCCGATGTCGACCATGCCTTCATGAACGACACCAGCGCCGAGCGCTACAACGCCGCGGCGGCCAAGCAGGCCTGGGCGCGGACGGTGGCCTTCCTGAAGGCTGGGACAGGAACCGCGTAGCGCCCTTCAGCTCAGCCCAACAAAAAACCCGGGGGTCGCCCGCCGGGTTCTTCGAAACGATAGAGAATAGACCGCTCAGGCGGCTTCTTCCGCCATATCGTCGTTGTCGCCTTCCATATCCGCCTCGGCTTCAGCCTCGGCCTTGCCGGCGCGGCGCGGCGACTTGGCGAGCTGGCCTTCGATCTTCTTGAGGGCCTCGGTCTCGGTGACGTCGTCGACGACAGCGATCTCGCGGGTCATGCGGTCGAGGGCGGCCTCATAGAGCTGACGCTCGGAATAGGACTGCTCGGGCTGGGCCTCGGAACGATAGAGGTCGCGCACCACTTCGGCGATGGCGACGAGGTCGCCCGAATTGATCTTCGCTTCGTATTCCTGCGCGCGGCGCGACCACATGGTGCGCTTGACGCGGGCGCGGCCGGTGAGCGTGGTCAGCGCCTTGGCGACGGACTCGGCATCGGCGAGCTTGCGCAGGCCGACGCTGGCAGCCTTGGCGGTGGGGACGCGCAGCGTCATCTTGTCCTTGGCGAAGCTGACGACAAACAGTTCCAGCTTGAAACCCGCGACTTCCTGCTCTTCGATCGCCGTGATCTGACCGACACCATGGGACGGATAGACGACGTACTCGCCCGTCTTGAAACCCTGGCGCACAACAGCTTTCTTCGCAGTGGACATGCCGTTACGACTCCTGACCGGCCCGCTCAACGCGAGCACGTGATGATCTGGTCTCCGGCCGGGTGGCAGGAGACTTTCCGCCTGACGCGACGCTTGGAAAACGCACCGCTTCACGCTCCCTAGTCGATTCTTTCATTGGGCCCCTGACGAGAACGACGGCCGAAGCCCCGGCGCCGTGGCCGGCTCTTCCATCACCTGTGATCTCTTGGGGGCGCCCCGATTGCTGAATCTCGCAGGGGCATGCGGAACGACTTCGACTGGGACTAGCTTGTAACACAAAAAACACGCCGAATCAAAGGTAAACGCCGGGCGGCGCTCCCCTGCAATGGCATGGCGAGGTCGTGGTTAATGCAGCGGGGCGGCGAAAGGCCGCCGGATCAGTCGCCTTCGCCCGGTTCCGGCGAGAGCATCTCGAGCTTGCCGGGCACGCCGTCGAACGCCTTGGCGTCGGCCGGCGGGTCCTTCTTCTGGGTGACGTTCGGCCAGCTCGCCGCGAACTTGCCGTTGAGCTGCAGCCAGCTTTCGAGGCCCGGCTCCGTGTCGGGCTTGATCGCCTCGGCCGGGCATTCGGGCTCGCAGACGCCGCAATCGATGCATTCGTCGGGATGGATGACGAGAAAGTTCTCGCCCTCATAGAAGCAGTCGACCGGGCACACCTCGACGCAGTCCATGTACTTGCACTTGATGCAGTTCTCGGTGACCACATAGGTCATGGGTCGGCCCTTCCAACGCTTCTAAACAGCCTCATAAACCCTTGCCCGGCGCAGGTTTCAAGGTCGTTTTCGTGATCTTTTGCAGAACGATCTGTCATTGCAGAGGCGCTGCGGGGAAGATTTCCCTCCCTGGCCCGATTTCAGCGCTGCTGCAGGTAGGGCGCGGATTTAATCCTCGTCCGCGGCCTCCGCAAGCGACGCATCGCCGCTGCCGCCGTCGAGCCGCTCATAGAGCTGCTGGGCCACCGTGAAGGAACCGCGCCGCTCCGCGAAAGCCAGGACCCTGACCACCACCGTGGCATGAGGCAGGGCGAGCGTCAGCACCGCCCCGATCCGGATGCCCTGCGCCGGGTTGTCGCAGCGGCGCCCCTCGATGCGGACATGACCGTCCTCCACCAGGCGCACGGCCGCCGGGCGGTTGCGGGCGAAGCGCGCGAACCAGAGCCATTTGTCGAGACGCTGACGATCGTCCTGCAAACCGCCCGCGCCTCCCTGGAGCATTTTCGAGCGAAGTGGGCACCGGTTCGCGTGAAGAAAATGCGATGAGACAAAAAGCCGAAGCCATTCCGTGGTTTGGAGAAACGCGGAATGGCTCCGGCTCTAGTTCTTGCTGCCTTCGAGCTGGGCCTTGAGGGCTGCGAGCTTGGCGAAAGGCGAATCCGGGTCCGGCTCGCGATTGGCCGGGCGCGGACGCTGCGTCTGCTGGAAGCGCTCGGCCCCGCCCCGCTCCTCACGACGCGGGCCACCGGGGCGACCATCGCGCTTGAAATCGGGGCGCGGACCGCGATTGCCTTCGGGACGGTCCTGCCGCTGCGGCCGGTCGTCGCGGCGCGGCCGCTCATCCTGACGCGGACGCTCCTGGCGCTCTTGGCGCTGCGCCGGAGCGCCCTCGCCGGCGGCAGCAGCCGGCCGGTTGTCGGGGCGTCCGTCGCGACGCGGGCCACCGGGACGGGCTTCGCGCTGCGGCCGGTCGCCGCCACGGCGCTCGCCACCCTCACGACGCTCACCGCCTTCGCGGCGACCGCGCGGATTGCCATGCTCCGGCCGGCGTCCGCCCTGATGGCGATGCGGCCGCCAGACCTCGATCAGCTCGGGCTCGGCCGGCGCGGCTTCAGTGGCGGGAGCTTCCTCGCCAACGACTTCGGCAGAAGCGGTCTCCTCGGCCGCGGCGGCCGGAAGCGCGACCATCGCGTCGGCCGGCACCGGCTCGCGCGCCGCGTCTAGCTCCGCCTCGGTCAGGATCGGCGTATCCGCCGTTTCGACGGCGGGCGCTTCGACGACAGGCGTCTCGTCCTCGGCCAGCCCGTCTTCGTTCAGCACGGTCGCCGGCTCGCTCGGGCCCTCGGTGTCGGCGGTCGCCTCGACGGCATCGCCCTCAGCGGAAGCCGCTTCCGTTTCAGCAGCGGCGACAGGCTGAGCCGGCGCGGTCGCGGCCGGGGGCACCGCCAGCGGCACGGTGATCGCCGGTCCCGGGCGCTTGACCGAGACATAGCCGAGCGAACGCAGGATCGAGGCGAAATCCTCGCCCGCACAGCCGACGAGCGAGGTCATCGCACCGGTGGCGACGAAGCCGTCCTGATCGGCGGCGCCGACGGGCGGCGTACCTTGCGTGACACCGGGACGATAGGCGATCGCCGGGCGGATGAGGTCCGCAAGGCGCTCGAGGATGTCGACGCGCACCGCCCGCTCGCCGCAGACGCGGTAGCCGGCAGCACGGTAGAGCCCCTTCGGCACGGCCTTGTCGACCGGGAAGGAGGTCCGGCCCGAGGCCGCGAGATGGGCGATATCGTCGAGCCCGGCCGTCTCCGGCCCGCCATGCTTCAGCGCCCAGAGCTGGGCGGCGAGCGCGCGTGGCGCCGGCTTCAGCAGCGCGGGCATATAAATGTGGAAAGCGCCAAAGCGGATACCGAGCTGGCGCAAGGCCGCCCGGCCTTCCTGGTCGAGCGCCTTCATCTCCTCGCCGACCTTGGAACGCTCCAGCACGCCGAGCGCCTCGGCCGCCTGATAGGCGATGCCGCGCGCGATGCCGGTGACGTTCTCGGCCGCCTCCAGAACCTGCACGGCGCCGAGCAGCTTGGTGATGTGATTCTTCAGCCAGAGATTGAGCCGGCCCTCGACCTGCTCGCGCGCGGGACCGCCGAGATGCTCTTCCACCAGCAGGCGCAAGCGCGGCTCCAGAACCTTCTCACCGGCGGTGAGGCGCGCGACAGGCTCACCGGTCCAGCGCACCAAACCGTCATGCGACAGCACGAAGGCATCGTCGCCCGCCAGCACGACGCGCGCCGCCCGGGCCTCGATCTCCGAACCGAGCGCCTTCATCGCCGCCAGGTTCAGGGCCTTGACCTCCGACCCACCCGCCTTCGGGTCCGCCGTGAAGCGGAAGCCCTGCAGCATTCCCACATGCTGGCCCTCGACGAGCACGTCGCCCGTCGCGGTGACCTCAGCCTCCAACATCGCATTCTCCCGCAAGCGGCGCATCAACACGCTGGTGCGCCGATCGACAAATCTATGGGTCAGCCGCTCGTGCAGAGCGTCCGACAGCTTGTCCTCTACAAGACGCGCCATGCCCTGCCAATGCTCTGGATCAGGCAACCAGTCAGGACGGTTCGCGACATAGGTCCAAGTCCGCACCTGTGCGATCCGCGCGGAGAGCGTATCGATCTCGCCATCGGTGCGGTCGAGCGAGGCCAGTTGAGCGGCATACCAGTCGGCATCGAGCCGGCCATGGCGCATCAGCCTGAGATAGAGCGTGGACGCGAGATCGGCATGCTGCATCGGGGATATCTTGCGATAATCCGGCAGCCCGCAGACCTCCCAGAGCCGTTCGACCGCGGCGCGGCCCTGCGCCAGCCTCGCGATCTCCGGGTCGCGCGCCAGCACCTCCAGCGTCGTCATGTCCTCGGCGATCAGCGCCCGCGTCAGCCCCTGTTCGGACGGCTGAAGATTCAGCGTGTTCAGCAGGCCACCGACCGAGCGCAGGTCGAGATCGGAATTGCGCCACTGCATCTGGCGGATCGGCTCGAAGCGGTGATTCTCGATCGCCTCGACCAGTTCGGCATCGAAAGGCGGGCAGCGTCCGCTGGTGCCGAAGGTGCCGTCCCGCAGATGCCGCCCGGCGCGCCCGGCGATCTGGCCGAACTCGGCGGGATTGAGCTTGCGGTAATGATGCCCGTCGAATTTCTTGTCCGCCGCGAAGGCGATGTGGTTGACGTCGAGATTGAGTCCCATGCCGATCGCATCGGTGGCGACGAGATAATCGACATCGCCGGATTGGTATAGCTCGACCTGGGCGTTGCGGGTCCGGGGCGAGAGCGCGCCCAGCACAACGGCCGCCCCGCCCTTCTGCCGGCGGATCAGCTCCGCGATCGCATAGACCTCCTCGACCGAGAAGGCGACGATGGCCGAGCGAGGCGCCAGCCGCGTGATCTTGCGGTCGCCGGCGAAGGTGAGCTGCGACAGGCGCGGACGCGTGACGACGTTCACGCCGGGCATGAGCTGCTCGATCAGCGGGCGCATCGTCGCGGCGCCGATCAGCATGGTTTCGGCCCGGCCGCGCCGGTTCAGCAGGCGGTCGGTGAAGACATGGCCGCGGTCGAGATCGGAGGCGAGCTGGATCTCGTCGATGGCGACGAAATCGACCGCGAGATCGCGCGGCATCGCCTCGACCGTGCAGATCCAGAAGCGCGGCCGCTCCGGCTTGATCTTCTCCTCGCCGGTGACGAGGGCGACGGCTTGCGCACCGACCTTGTCGACCACGCGCTGATAGACCTCGCGCGCCAGCAGGCGCAGCGGCAGGCCGATCATCCCGGTGGGGTGGGCGACCATGCGCTCGATGGCGAGATGGGTCTTGCCGGTATTGGTCGGGCCCAGCACGGCCGTGACGCTATTGGCGCGGGCAGCGGGCGGCAGCGAACGGAAAGGAAGCAAGGCGAAGGAGCCGATCTTCTCGCCCGCCCATGCGGGCGGGAGCGTGGACGGGGTTGATGCAGATCCTAGAAGCGGACCCGACAAGAACGAGTCTGGAACGAAGCGGGGCCGAATCGCTGACTCCGGCAGAATCGGGTTTTGTTCCCTTTTCGGAATCCGTCCCCCGGCGGCATGGGCCATGTCGTCATCGCGCCCTCCCGGATTGGCGTGGTGAGGCGGCACGCAACGCCGCCCGGCAGGAACCTATTTAAGCCTTTTCGCCCCGGAGACGAGAGGCAAGGCAGATTTCGGGCCTGCGCCTAGTGCTTCAATGATGGGCGTGGTCGCACTGGCCGTGATCGGCCAACGCCTCGATGATCGCGCAGTCGCAGGCCGCAACCCCGCCCGAGCAGGTCGTCGCGATCCGCTCCAGCTCCTTCTCCAGCGAGCGCAGTTTCGCGATCTTGTCGCGAACCTCGTCGAGATGGGCGACCGAGATCGCATGCGCCTCGTCGCAGGCCATGCCGGGCGTGTCGGAGAGCTTCAGGAGCGTACGGATGTTCTCGACCGCGAAGCCGAGATCGCGCGCATGCTTGATGAAGGCGAGCCGCTCGGCGTGGCGCCGGCCATAGCGGCGCTGGTTGCCCTCGGAGCGTTCCGGCGGCGGCAGGAGCCCGACCTGCTCGTAATAGCGGATGGTCTCGACCTTGACCCCGGTGCGATCGGCGAGCGCTCCAATCGGCATCACGCGTTCGAGCTTGCCGGCAAGGGTCATGGCAGCACCTCTAAAGCTGTAGTCTCTACAGATTTAGATAGCGCGATGCTGTCGCGTTGCAAGCCCGATCAGGCGACGCCCATCGCCAGCAGGTCGTGGACATGGACGAGCCCGGCTGGGCGGTCTTCACCGTCGACCACGATCAGCGCCGTGATCCGGCTGCGATTGACCAGTTCCAGCGCCTCGACCGCGAGCGTATCGAGCCCGATGCGGCGCGGGTTCGCGGTCATGATGTCACGCGCCCTGAGCGAGGCGCCACCGCCCATCGCCGCCTTGCGGCGCAGGTCGCCATCGGTGACGACGCCGGCGAGCTTGCCGTCCAGATCCATCACCACGGCGCAGCCGAAACCCTTGTCGGAGATCATCGCGATGACGTCCGGCAGCAGCGTGTCGAGCCCGATCAGCGGCAGGTCGGCCCCCCGATGCATGATGCTCTCGACCGTCTTGAGCTGTGCGCCGAGCTTGCCGCCGGGGTGATAGACAAAGAAATCCTGCCGCGAGAAGCCGCGCGCCTCCAGAAGCGCCACGGCCAGCGCATCGCCCAGCGCCATCTGCATCGTCGTCGAGGTCGTCGGGGCGAGCCCGTTCGGGCAGGCCTCCGTCGCCTTGGGCAGGACGAGCGCGATGTCCGCCTCCTTACCGAGCGTGCTCTCGGCATTCGCGGTGATCGCGATCAGCCCGACGCGGAAGCGGCGGGTGTAGCCGACCAGCGCGGCAAGCTCGACCGCCTCGCCCGACCAGGACAATGCGATCACCACATCCTCGGGCTGGACCATGCCGAGATCGCCATGGCTCGCCTCGGCCGGATGGACGAAATGCGCGGGCGTGCCGGTCGAGGCCAGCGTCGCCGTGAGCTTGCGCCCGACATGGCCGGACTTGCCCATGCCGGAGACGATCACGCGGCCGCTCGAGGCGCGGATCATCGCGATGGCCTCGGCGAAAGGCTGGCCCAATCCATTCGCCAGCGCATCGTGGAGGGCGTCGAGACCGGCGCGTTCGGTGGCGATGGTGCGAAGGGCGGAGTCGCGGATATCGGCTGTCATGGCCGGCGCTGTAGCACGGCGGCGCCAGCCATTTCCACCATCTGCCGATAGGCCCGGCCCGCGTTGACGGCTCCTTAACCCTGTTCGTTCTAACTCCGTTAACCATGCGCGCCACCTGCGCGCCCATCACCTGGAGCCCTGCGACGCCCGTGTCCGGCCGCGCGACGACCCTGCTTCTGTCCGGCACGGCCCTGGCCGCGCTGGCACTCGCCTGCGCAGCGGCGCAGGCGCAGCAGATGCCGCGCGCCAATCTGAGGACCGGCACGCCCACTTACGTCGCGCAGCAACCGGCAACGCCCCAGCCTGCCCTCTCGCCGGCAACGGCCGAGCCGGAAGCCATTCGCGATCCCGCTGGCCTGATCCAGCGACAGGGTTCGGCCGTTTCGGGGCGGCAGCCACCGCGCGCTAGCCAACCGATTCAGGCGCCGGCACTGCGCGGCGTCACCCAGCGCCAGTTCCGTCCGCCGCAGCCGGCGGTGACGACCGTGCCGCCCCCACCTCCCCCTCCGCCCCCGCCACGCCGGCGTGTCGCGAGCGAGGAGGACCCCTATGCAGCGCTCGGCATCCGCATGGGCTCGATCACGCTGCGGCCCTCGGTCACCAACTCGGTCGGCTACGACACCAATCCGCAGCGCAGCTCCGCGCCTGGCACCAAGGGCTCGGGCTACAGCCGCCACGAGGGTGAGCTGGAGATCCAGTCCGACTGGAACGTCCATGAGCTCAAGGGCAAGCTGCGCGGCGGCTATATGGAATTCTTCCGTGCCAAGGATGCCTCGCGCCCCGATGCCGAGGGCAGTCTCGACCTGCGGCTCGATGCGACGCGCGATACCCGCATCCTCCTGGAAACGCGGCTCAGGCTCGACACGCAGCGGCCGGGCTCGCCCGACCTGACCGCCGCGGTCACCGGCCGCCCGCAGATCTACCAGTATGGCGGCTCGGCTGGCGTCACCCATGACTTCAACCGCCTGCAACTAACGCTGCGCGGCTCGGTCGATCGCAGCGACTATGAGGATGCCCGCCTATCCAATGGCGCGATGCTCTCGCAGAAGGATCGCAACCTCACGCAATACGGCCTGCGCCTGCGTGCTGCTTACGAGATCACGCCCGGCTTCAAGCCCTTCGTCCAGGCCGAGATCGACCAGCGCGAGTTCGACGAGAAGAGCGATTCCAGCGGCTATATGCGCTCCTCGAACGGCATAACGGGGCGTGTCGGCTCGACCTTCGAGATCAGCCGGCAGCTGACCGGCGAGGTCTCGGGCGGCTATCAGGACCGCAAATACGACGACAGCCGCCTGAAGAACCTGCGGGGCTTCGTCGGCGACGCCGCGGTGCTGTGGTCACCCACGCCGTTGACGACAGTGACGCTGCGCGGCGGCGCCGAACTCGGTGACACCACCATCGCCGGCTCCTCGGGCACCACGGTGCGGCGCGCCACGCTGGAAGTGGCGCATGCATTGCGCCGCAACCTCACCGTCACCGGCTTCACCAATTTCAGCCGCACCGAATATGACGGCCAAGGCCTGCGCGAGGACTACACCAATGTCGGCGCGCGGCTCGAATACAAGCTGACGCGCACCTTCGCCGTGCGCGCGAGCTTTACCCATGAGCGCCTGAACTCGACCGCGCAGGGCTCCGACTATACCGCGAATGTTTCGCTGGTGGGCCTCAGGGTACAGTTCTAGCTTCAGCCGTCATGCTCGGGCTTGACCCGAGCATCTCATGACCGGAAGGCGCTGGTTTCCGAGATGGCCGGGGCAAGCCCGACCATGCCGAGAGCTTTCACTCCATCCCTTCCAGCTCGATGATCATGCCCTCGATCATCCGAAGCCCGATCTGCCAGAAGCCCGGGTCCTTCGCGTCGAGCCCGAAGGGCGCCAGCAGCTCGGAATAGGGCTTGCTGCCGCCGGCTGAAAGCAGCGCGAAATAGCGCTCCTGGAAGCCCTCGGCGGCGTTCTGGTAGACGCCGTAGAGCGAGTTCACCAGGCAATCCCCGAAAGCGTAGGCATAGACGTAGAAGGGCGAATGGATGAAGTGCGGGATGTAGCACCAGTAGGGCTCATATCCGCTCGACAGCCGGATCGCCGGGCCGAGGCTCTCTTCCTGCACGCTCATCCAGATCTCGCAGAGCGCTTCCGGTGTCAGCTCGCCCTCGCGGCGGGCCTCATGGACCTTGCGCTCGAAGGTGTAGAAGGCGATCTGGCGCACGACCGTATTGATCATGTCCTCGACCTTGGCCGCCAGCATCGCCTTGCGTTGCTTCTTGTCGTTGGTCGAGTCGAGCAGCTTGCGGAAGGTCAGCATTTCCCCGAAGACGCTCGCCGTCTCGGCCAGGGTCAGCGGCGTCGGCGCCATCAGGGCACCATTGGGCGCCGCCAGCACCTGATGCACGCCATGGCCGAGCTCATGGGCCAGCGTCATCACGTCGCGCGGCTTGCCCTGATAGTTCAGCAGCACATAGGGGTGCGCGGATGGCACCGTAGGGTGAGCAAACGCGCCCGGCGCCTTGCCGGGGCGCGGCGGGGCGTCGATCCAGCGCTCGTCGAAGAAGCGCCTGGCGATCGCCGCCATCTCCGGCGAGAAGGCGCCATAGGCCGAGAGCACGGTCTCGCGCGCCTCGGTCCACGGAATCGTGCGCTGCTCGACCTGCGGCAGCGGCGCGTTGCGGTCCCAGAAATCGAGTTCCTCGCGGCCGAACCACTTCGCCTTCAGCCGGTAATAGCGATGCGACAGGCGCGGATAGGCCTCGCGCACGGCGGCGACGAGAGCATCCACGACCTCACGCTCGACCCGGTTGGCGAGATGGCGGGAATCCGCGACATCCTCGAACTTCCGCCAGCGGTCGGAGATTTCCTTGTCCTTGGCGAGCGTGTTGGTGATCAGCGCGAAGGTCCGCAGCTCCTTGCGGAACACCGTGCTCAGCGCCTCCGCCGCCTTGCGGCGCACCTCGCCGTCGCTGTCCTGCAGCTTGTTGAGCGTGAGCTCGAGCGTCAGCTCCTCGCCATCGACGATGAAGCGCAGCGAGGCGATGGTCTCGTCGAAGAGGCGGTTCCAGGCGGCTGCGCCCGTCATAGACTTCTCGTGGAACAGCGCCTCGATCCGGTCGTCGAGCTGATGCGGCTTGTCCTTAGCGAGATCGTCGATCCAGGGCTTCCAGTGCGAGAGGGGCGCTTCAGCAGCGACCTTCGCCAGCAGGCCCGGCTCGATCCGGTTCAGCTCCAGTTCGAAGAACAGCAATTCGGTGATCGCGGCGTTCAGCTTGTCCTGCGTGTCGCCGTAGAACTTGGCGCGCTGCGGATCGGTCGTGTCGCCGGAATAGACCAGACCGGCATAGGCGCCGATCCGGCCGAGCAGGTCGCTCAGGCCCTCATAGCTCTTCACTGCGGCTGCCAGTGTCGTGCTGCCGTCTGGCGCTGCGGCGAATTCCGCGAGCTTGCCGCGATAGCGGCCAGCCAGCGCCTGCGCATCGAGAAGACCCCGCTCCAGATCGCCCTTGAACTCCGGCGATTCGATCCCGGGATAAAGATGGGTCAGGTCCCATTCCGGGAGATCGCCGGTCGCATTCGCCGGCTTTGCCGCCCCCGCCTTCGTGGCGGAACGCAGGACGGTCTCATGAAAAGCCATTCGCTCGATACCTTCGCGCACTGAAACGAGCCCCATCCTTAGGCCGGCACGGCCCCGGCGATCAACGCCCGGTCGCTTCATCCCGCGGCCATCGGCCTTGGGCTTAAACCCCGCTTAACCCTTCTGGCCGACCATGCCCCAGAACGGAACAGGTGATTCCACCTGGAGCCAAGATTTCTTTCATGCTGCACGGGCTTTCGAGGTGCCATGGCCGACACCGTCCTCATCGTTGACGATGATCCCGTCCAGCGCCGCCTGCTGGACGCGATGCTGAAGCGCTTCGGCTACGATGTCGCCAGCGCCGACAACGGCGAGGCCGCGTTGACCTTGCTCGGCGCGCCCGAGGGCGAGCGCTTCAGCGCTATCGTCCTCGACCTCAACATGCCCGGCCTCGACGGCATGGGCGTGCTGGCGGCGTTGCGCGAACGCGGCATCGAGATTCCCGTCATCGTCCAGACCGCCAACGGCTCGATCGAGACCGTCGTCTCCGCCATGCGGGCCGGTGCCGTCGATTTCGTGGTGAAGCCTGTCGGGGCCGAGCGCCTCCAGGTCTCGCTGCGCAACGCCCTCAAGCTTGGCGCGCTCGAACACGAGCTGCGCCATATCAAGCGCCGCGCCTCGAACACGCTCGGCTTCCGCGATCTCGCGACCAAGAGCCCGGACATGGCCCGCGTCGTCCGGCTGGCCGAGCGCGCCGCGAAATCGAACATCCCGATCCTGATCGAGGGCGAGTCGGGCGTCGGCAAGGAGGTGCTGGCCCGCGCGATCCAGGGCTCCAGCGACCGCAAGGGCAAGCCCTTCGTCACCGTGAACTGCGGCGCGATCCCGCATAATCTCGTCGAATCCATCCTGTTTGGCCACGAAAAGGGCGCCTTCACCGGTGCGACCGAGCGTCATCTCGGCAAGTTCGTCGAGGCCAATGGCGGCACGCTCTTCCTCGACGAGGTCGGCGAATTGCCGCTCGATGCGCAGGTCAAGCTCCTGCGCGCCATCCAGGAGGGCGAGGTCGACCCCGTCGGCGGCAAGAAATCGGTGCGCGTCGATATCCGCCTGATCTCGGCCACCAACAAGAGCCTGCTCGACCAGGTGAAGCGGGCTGAGTTCCGCGAGGACCTCTATTATCGCCTCAACGTCTTCCCGATCACGCTGCCGCCCTTGCGCCAGCGCCGCGAGGACATCGCCGACTTGGCGCGCGGCTTCCTTGCCCGCTTCGCCGCCGAGGAGGGCCGCAAGCTCACCGGGCTCACGGCCGAGGCCGCCGCCCTGATCACCGGCTATGACTGGCCGGGCAATGTCCGCCAGCTCGAGAACGCCGTGTTCCGCGCCGTGGTCCTGGCCGACGGACCGGAGCTCGACACCACCGAGTTCCCGCAGATCGCCGCGCAGATGGACGGCTACGAAGTCCGCATTCCGCCGGCCCCCGCGTCGCTCACCCGCTCCGAAGCGCAAGGCGAGCCGCCGCCCCGCATCATCCAGATGCCGGTGCGCGATCCCAACGCGCTCGACCTCGTCACCGGCTCCGACATGCGCAAGCTCGACGACCTCGAACGCGAGATCATCACCTTCGCGCTCGCGCACTACCGCGGCCACATGTCCGAGGTCTCGCGCAAGCTCGGCATCGGCCGCTCGACGCTCTACCGCAAGCTCAAGGATTACGGGCTGATCGAGAGCGAATCGAACGGCGATGAAACCGACGCGGCCTGAGCCGCGACCAATCGAAATGGGGCGGTCTGTTGCACCGCCGCATCTTGTCTCAACCAGCCGAGTCACGCAGGAATGGCGGGGTTCGGCAGCAATCGGGATAGCGACCATGCGTCCTCGCCATTGGGCGAAACTGACCTCGGCATCCGCCCTGGCCATCATCCTGGGATGCCTCCCGCTCCGCGCCGAGACCCCTCTCAACACCGATGCGACGCTCGGCATCCCGCTGCCGGAGCAGCCGGAGCTCAGCCTCTCCGGCATCGCGCCGCCGGCCCCCGCCGCGCAGGCTGTGGCCGCACCCGACCATTCCGCCGATGCCGAGATCGTCACTGGCACGGTGATCCCCGGAAACCGCCTGCCGGACCCGGCGAAGCAGGATGCGGCCGCCCCCCTCGACATGGCCGAGGAAGCGGTCACGCTCGACATTCCCGCGGTCGAGATGCCGGCGGCCGACCCGGCCCTGACGCCCGTCGTCAAATCGCCGGCTGCGGCTGAGGCTGCCCCGCAGACCGGGCCGCTGCGCACCGTCGAGCCGCTGGTGCCGATGCCGGATGTGCCGAAGGTCGTCGTCGAATTGCCGCCCGGCTCGGAATTTTCCGCCGCCATCACCGCTGCCCTGCCGGAGGCGCTGACGCTGCGCCGCCTCGGCGAGCGCGAGCGCAACGAGATCGCCGCCGCCTATCAAGCCAATGAGAACCGCCCCTTCTGGGTTGGCGCCAAGGGCTGGAACGAGGCCGGCAAGCGCATCGCGACGCAGCTCGGCCGTGCCGGCGAGGATGGCCTGCGTCCGAACGACTATGCGCTGCCCGTTTTCGAGGCGAGCGACAAGGCCAGGCTTGCCGAGGCCGATATCCGCCTCTCGGCCATCGCCGTGCTCTATGCCCGCGACGCCCGCGGCGGCCGTCTCAATCCGCGCCAGCTCTCGAAGCTGATCACGCCGACGCTCTACCTGCCCTCCGCGACCGAAGTGCTCTCGGAGCTTGCCGGCGCGACGGATGCCGGCGCCGTGCTCGCCGCTTACAACCCGCCGCATGAGGGCTATCACCGCCTCAAGGCCAAGCTCGCCGAGATGCGCGAGCATCTCGACGACACGCCGCTGGTACGCATCCCCGCCGGCCCGCCGCTCAAGCTCGGCATGCGCGACGAGCGCGTGCCGCTGGTGCGCGCCCGCCTCGGCCTTGGGCCGAGCGAGGAGCCGGTCTTCGACCGCTCGACCGCACTGGCTCTGACCGATTTCCAGAAGAAGGCCGGCCTCCCGGCCAACGGCATCCTGAGCGAGCGCACGCTGGCCGCGCTCGGCAAGCCGGCGAGCGCGCGTGGCGAGGAGGACATCGTCGCCCAGATGGAGCGCTGGCGCTGGCTGCCGCCCGATCTCGGCGCCGCTCACATCATGGCCAATGTCCCGGAAATGCGCGTGCGCGTCATCCGCTCCGGTCAAGTCGTGCACGAGACCCGCGCCATCATCGGCAAGCCGGAATCGGCGACGCCCATCTTCTCGCACAAGATGGACCACGTCATCGTCAACCCGTCCTGGTACGTGCCGCCCTCGATCCTGAAGAAGGAATTCCTGCCCGGCCTCGCGGCCGATCCGGAATATGCGGCCAAGCGCGGCTATGTCGTGACCCGCACCAAGGGCGGCGGCATTTCGGTGCGCCAGCCGCCGGGCGAACGCAATGCGCTCGGCTGGATCAAGTTCATGTTCCCGAACGAGCATGCGGTCTACCTGCACGACACGCCGAATCGCCGCCTCTTCGCCGGCGAGCGCCGCGCGCTCAGCCATGGTTGCGTCCGCGTCGAGAACCCCTTCGCGCTGGCCGACCAGGTGCTCGGCCCGGAATGGTCGCATGAGCGGCTGAAGCGCCTGATCGGCTCGGGCGAGCGCCGCATCAACCTGCCGCAGCCCCTGCCGATCCACCTCGTCTACAACACCATCGTCGTCGGCGATGACGGCCAGATCACCCGCTTCGACGACGTCTACGGCTTCCACCGGCTAGTCCGGCAGGCGCTGGAGCAGCAGGGCGGTTGAGCCCCTCTTGGCGAGGGCGCCCTGTCCTATGGGCACCTTTTCGCCATGATCCGACTTTAGCCACGTTCGGCAGGAATTTCTTGGCGTGGCGATTGCCGGCTCGCTAACGAGACGTTAACGCTTCTCCGCAACTGTTCGTTCACGTTTATCGCACCGCTTCGGCGGGGGCACCGAGACGGGTCAGACAGATTGGGCAGGACAACCGCCACGCTTGCAGGATGCGCGCCGTCCGGCACGAAGCCGACCGCGCGACAGGCGCTGGCGCTCGGCCTGGCCCTGATCGCCTCGCTGGTAGGCATCCGCGGCACGCAGGACGCCGCCGCCAACGGCGACACCCGCACCATCACCATCCGGCACATGCACACGAAGGAAGAGACGACCGTCACCTTCAAGCGTGACGGCCGCTATGATTCGTCCGGGCTCGAGAAATTGAACTGGGCCCTGCGCGACTGGCGCACCGACGAGCCGACCCGGATGGACCCGCGGCTCTTCGACGTCGTCTGGGAGGTCCAGCGCCAGCTCGGCTCCGACCAGCCCTTCCACGTCGTCTCCTCCTATCGCGCGCCCGGCACCAACGCGATGCTGCGCCGTCGCTCGCGGGCCGTCGCCAAGCACAGCCAGCATATGCTCGGCAAGGCGATGGATTTCTACCTGCCGGACGTGCCGACCGCCCGCATCCGCGAGATCGGCATGCGGCTCCAGCGCGGCGGCGTCGGCTTCTACCCGAACGCCCATACGCCCTTCGTCCATCTCGATGTCGGCTCGGTCCGCTCCTGGCCGCGCATGACGCGCGACCAGCTCGTGCGTCTCTTCCCCGACGAGAAGACCGTGCACCTGCCGGCCGATGGCCAGCCGATGGCCGGCTACGAGCTCGCCAAAGCGGAGATCCTGTCGGGCGGCGGTGCTGTCGCCGGCTATGCCACTGCCGAGCTCGATGAGGGCGCCGTCATGGCGTCGGGTCGCAAGAGCCTCTGGGCCTCGCTGTTCGGCGGCGACGACGAGGAGGCCGATGCCCGACCGACCGCGCGCGGCCGCCGCGCCACACCGCGTCAGCAGCCCGCGGTCATGGCCTATGCCAATCCCGGCTACAACGACGCCAATTCGCCGGATGGCGGCCGCTTCGCCGTCGCCATGGCGCCTGCCGCCGAACCTGTGACGCGTTCGCTCACACGTGAGCGCTCGGAGCGCCTGGCAC
Source organism: Allobosea sp. FW305-C-101 (assembly GCF_058783685.1). NCBI lineage: Bacteria > Pseudomonadati > Pseudomonadota > Alphaproteobacteria > Hyphomicrobiales > Alloboseaceae > Allobosea > Allobosea sp. FW305-C-101. Next base: position 1,025,170 of record NZ_JBYSYT010000002.1, read on the forward strand.
CGCAGGTCAACGCGGCTCCGCCTCAGCCCGCTCCGGAACCGGCGCCCCAGCCGGCCGTCGCCGCCGCTCCCCAGCGCGTGCAGGAAAACCGGCCGCAATTGATCGATGCGCCGCTGCCGCTGGCGCGGCCGCGTGGCCTCTCCGTACCTGCCGACGACGGCGCGCCCGTCCAGATCGCCGCCCTGCCCGCAGCCGGCGGTGCGCTGGCCTTCGCGCCGCAGCCCGACCAGAAGCTGGTGCTGGCCTCCCTGCCGCCGCGCCGCCCGGGCGAGATGGCGAGCGCGAGCGAGATCGTCGTGGCCGGCCAGCCCACCAACGCCCCGCTGCCGCCGATGCGGCCGACCGCGCTCGCCGACGCCGCGATCGCCTCGCTGCGTGGCACCGGAGCGCCTGAAGCGCCGTTGGCCCAGGCCGCGGAAGGCCGGCTCGTGACCGCCTCGCTGCCACCGGTACGGCCGCGCGAGGGTGGTGTCAGCTTCGCGACCGCCACCCAACGTTCCGTCCCGGTTCCGGAAGAGCCCGAGGATACCGCCGAGATGGATCGCGGCGGCCTGAACTCCCTGTTCGCCGCGGTCTCCCGCACCGGCAGCACCCCCGGCAGACCGGTGAATGTCGCCACCGCCCGCGCCAAGGCCGCCGGCCCGTCAGGCGCGCCGATCGCCGGCCCGAGCCCGGCCGCGGCACTGGGCTTCAGCCATGCCGACCCGGTCGACGCCAAGCCCGGCACCTTCTCCGGACCGGCCGTCCGCCCGCTGCCGACGAATTTCGTCCAGAACTGAGCACTGAAGGTCGTCATGCTCGGGCTTGACCCGAGTATCTCGGAAACCAACGCCTTCTCGTCCTGAGATTCTCGGACCTACGCTACGCTCCGCCCGAGAATGACGGCGATCAGCTATTCCCGGTCGATCGGCCAGGCCTTAAACACGTCGAGCGCCTCGCAGGCACGCGCCTGCTCGGCCAGTGCCGGCCAGCGCTCTTCCGGCGCGAATTCCGGGATCACGAAGCGGCAGAAGCCCCAGGCGATGGCGGCCGCGATATCGCTCGGCAGCAATTCCGGCCCCGCCGTCAATTCACCCTCCTTCACTGCCGCGTCGAGCAGGTCGAGCGCGACGTGGAGCTGGGTGACGATGCGCTCCTGCCAGGGCGCATAGCGCTGCGCCTCCGGCCGCTTGCGCTCGTATTCGATCGAGACCGCCTTGTCGGCCGCGACGATGCCGATGCCGGTCAGTGCCAGATCGCGCCGGCGCGCCACGCCTTCGAGCGGGCGCAGCGAGCGTCCCGCGACATCCTCGAAATGCTGGATGATCAGCAGGGATTCGCTGATCGCGATGCCGTCGTCCGTGACCAGCGTCGGCGCCTTGATCAGCGGATTGATCGCCCGGAATTCCTCCATGTGCCGGAAGACCGAGACCGAGCGATGCTCGAACGGCACTTCCAGCAGGGTCCCCGTGATCGCCGCACGGCGGACATAGGGGCTATCCAGCATTCCGACGAGCAGCATCGCGACCTCCGTTTCAACGCGGCGGCAGAGTGCCGAAACCCCGCCGCAAAGCCACGCGAATTCGCGTGATGCGCGGGATCACGCCGCTTGATGCGCAGGACTGGCGACGGGCGTGATCTGCTCGCTCAGCGGTTCGTCCAGCCTCAGGCCGCGCTGATGCGCCTCCATCTGGCAGGGGTCCCAATAAGGCGTGCCGCCGAAGCGCTCGACCAGGAGGTCGATCAGCACGCGCACCTTGCCCGGCACATAGGCGCCGGGCGGGCGCACGACATAAAGCGCGCGCGTCGGCATCGGATAATCCAGCAGGATCGGTTCGACCGCGCCGGAGCGGATCGCGTCCGAGGCGATGAAAGTCGGCAGGACGGTCAGTCCGAGCCCCGCCACGGCCCATGAAAGCAGCGTGTCGCCGCTATCCGAATGCATTCGGCCGGGGGGCCTGACCGTGATCCAGCGCTTGCCGGTGCGGAACACCCAGTCCTGATCGTTGGTGCCGCTATAGAGCAGGCAGTCATGGTCATTGAGATCGGCGGGGATCGCCGGGCGCCCACGCCGCGCGAAATAGGCGGGGCTGCCGACGACCGTGGCGTGGACCGGCGCGATCTTGCGGGCGATCAGGCTGGAATCCTTGAGCGAGCCGATCCGGATCGCGGCATCGAAGCGCTCGCCGATCAGGTCGACATAGCGGTCGCTCGCCTGCACGTCGATTTCGAGCCGCGGATACATCTGCGCGAGTTCGCCGAGCAGCGGCGCGACATGCCGGTTGCCGAAGGTCATCGGCATGGCCAATCGCAAGCGCCCGGCAACGCCGCCCGCGCGCTGCGCCACCGCCTCGCGCGCCTCCTCCAGCTCGGCCAGGATGCGCTCGCTGCGCGCCTTGAACTCGAGCCCGGCCTCGGTCGCGGCGACGCCGCGCGTCGTGCGGCTGAGCAGGCGCGTGCCGAGCTCCTCCTCCAGCCGGCTCACGCGCCGGCTGACGATCGACTTCGCCAGGCCCAGCGTCTGTGCCGCCCGGCCGAAACCGCCCGCCTCGACCACGGCGATGAAGCTTCGGATGTCGTCGAGCTCCGCCATCGGTGTTCCCTTAGCAGCAACAGTCTGGTTCCGATTATGGCGGTTCTAGTGCCATTCGTGAACCACTACCTTTCGGGTCATCGAAATCACTCCTGCCAGATAGGAAGTTTTCACCATGGCTACCGTCCTCGTCCTCAACAGCAGCGCTTCGGGTGCCGATTCGGTTTCCCGGCAGCTCGTCCAGGCCACCGTCGCCCGGCTGCGCGCCCAGAACCCCGGCGTGCATGTCGTCGAGCGCGACCTCGACGCCAACCCGATCCCGCATCTGAACGCGGAGACGACGGCGGCCGTCCGCGCCGGCATCAACGGAACCAAGGCGCAGCAGGACGCGCTCGCCCTCTCCAACGCCCTGGTCGAGGAACTGAAGGCGGCCGACACGATCGTGATCGGCGCGCCGATGTACAATTTCGGCATTCCTTCGACGCTGAAGAGCTGGTTCGACTATGTGCTGCGCGCCGGCATCACCTTCAGCTACAGCGAAGCCGGCCCGGAAGGCCTGCTCAAGAACAAGCGCGCCATCGTCGTCGAGAGCCGCGGCGGCCTCTACAGCAGCGGCCCGGCCCAGTCGCTGGATTCGCAGGAGCCGCATCTGCGCACGATGCTCGGCTTCTCCGGGATCACCGACGTGACCTTCATCCGCGCTGAGAAGCTGGGTTATGGCCCGGAAGCCCGCGAAGAGGCGATCCGCAACGCCAATGCCGAGCTCGCGCTCGTCGCCTGAGGTTCTCTCCAAAGAAAAGCCCCGCATCGGGAAACCGATGCGGGGCTTTTTCATATCTGGCTCGGCAGTTGCTGAGATTGCTTGGCAGCTCGCTGCGGTGAGGTGAATGGCGGTGTTTTCGAGAACCGGAGCGGAGCGTACGTTGGTACGTGAGCACCGGAAGCGCAGAAAACGCCGTCAGTCGGCCGCCGCAGTAGAGGTGCGAAGCGGTCTCAGGCCGATTCGCCCACAGCCTGGAGATAGAGGTCGAGGATCGCTTCCTCTTCCTTGCGCTCGTCGAGATCGCGCTTGCGCAGCGCCACGACCTTGCGCAGCACCTTGACGTCGTAGCCGTTGCCCTTGGCCTCAGCATAGACCTCCTTGATGTCGTCGGCGATCGTCTTCTTCTCTTCCTCGAGCCGCTCGATGCGCTCGACGATGCTCTTGAGCTGGTCGCCCTGAACCGGATCGTCCATCTGATAACCTTCTCGGGTACGAAATTGGCCGGCAGCGTTCGCCCGGATGGGGGGCGCCCGTCAAGACCGAACTGGCGTAAGCCCGGCTGCCCATCAACAGTCCTGACGCCGCACGACCGGGCGCCGGCCCATCTCCGTTGCGCAATCCTTTCAAAAAGTATGACTAGATCGCCAGACGGCAGATGACGCCGCTTCGAAGCCACCCTACAACGATGACAAGGAGAGCGCCGCGAAGCGGCCAGGACCAAGGGAGCCGCGCGGCGTGCCGCAATCCACCACCGCAATCGCAGCGATGCGCGCGACCGCCCGCGCGATCTTCGACGCCGCCGTCGCCCGCGCCCATCCCGCAGGCTGCTTGCCGCAGCATCTGCCCCCACCGCCAACCAACGGGCGCCTGATCCTGCTCGCAGCCGGCAAGGCCGCCGGCAGCATGACAGCGCTCGCCGAAGCGCATTATCTTGACCAGGGCTTTCCGCGAGAAAGGCTCCTCGGCCATGCCGTGGCCCGGCACGGCTACACCGCGCCCACCCGGCATATCCCGATGGTCGCGGCCGGCCACCCCGTGCCCGACCAGGGCAGCATCGACAGCGCCGAGCGGGCGCTCGCACTCGCGGCCTCCGCAACCGAAGACGACTTCGTGCTCGTCCTGCTCTCCGGCGGCGGCTCGGCCAATTGGGTCGCGCCGGCCGGCGGGCTTGCGCTCGCCGAAAAGCAGGCGGTCAACAAGGCCTTGCTGCGATCCGGTGCGCCGATCGGCGAGATGAACATTGTCCGCAAGCGGCTCTCGCGGATCAAGGGCGGCCGGCTGGCGCTCGCCGCCGCCCCGGCGCGCCTGCTGACGCTCGCGATCTCCGACGTGCCCGGTGACGAGCCGACCGCCATTGCTTCCGGACCGACCGTCGCCGACCCCAGCACGACAGAGCAAGCCCGCGCCATCGTCGCCCGCTATGGGCTCGACCTGCCGCCCGAGGCCCGCAAGCTTCTCGACGATCCCGAAAACGAAACGCCGAAGCCCGGCCACCCGGCTTTCGCCAACAGCGAATTCCGCATCATCGCTCGCCCCGCCGACGCGCTGGCGGCGGCACGCGCGACGGCTGAAGCCGCCGGCTATGCCGTGCATGATCTCGGCGCCGATCTCGAAGGCGAGGCGCGCGACGTTGCAGCCGCCCATGCAGATCTTGCCCGACGCCTGAAGCGGGAGGGCAAACGCGCCGCGATCCTGTCCGGGGGCGAGCTCACGGTCACCCTGCGCGGCTCGGGCCGTGGCGGCCCCAATCAGGAATACGCGTTGGCACTTGCCATCGCGCTCGCAGGCGAGCCCGGCATCGTCGCGCTGTCCGGCGATACCGACGGCACCGATGGCGGCGGCGGCGAGGCGACCGACCCCGCGGGCGCCCTGGTCGATCCCCAGACTTTGACCCGCGCCGCCGAGACCGGCCTTGATCCCGCCCGATCCCTCGCCGACAACGATTCGACCGGCTTCTTCGAAGCGCTCGGCGATTTGCTGCAGCCGGGACCGACGCTGACCAATGTCAACGACTGCCGCGTGATCCTGATCGAACCGTGAGAATGCCGGGCTTTCCTCGAACGGTCCTTCCCCTCGCCTTCTGCGCGGCCGCCTTCCTTGGAAGCGCGGCGCCGGCCAAGGCTGATCTACGCATGTGCAACACCACGTCTAGCCGCATCGGCGTGGCGATCGGCTATCGCGACGCGCAGGGCTGGATCACCGAGGGCTGGTGGAATATCAGCCCGCGCGGCTGCGAGACATTGCTGCGCGGGACGCTGGCGGCGCGCTTCTACTACGTTCACGCCGTCGATTACGACAAGGGCGGCGAATGGACCGGCAAATCGGTCATGTGCGTGCGCAACAAGGAGTTCACGATCCGGGGCATCGAGGACTGCCTGGCGCGCGGCTATGACCGCGCCGGCTTCTTCGAAGTCGACACCGGCGAGCAGAAGAGCTGGACGATCCAGCTCACCGACACGAGTGGTGGCGCAGCTCCGCGGCCCTGATCGGCTTACGCCGGGCGAAAGTCTCGGCATAAGGTAGACGACCGACGCAGGGTCAGCCGGCCCTGCGGACAAGAAACGGAAGCGAGGCCCCGGCAACGGGCATACCTCGCTCCAGAACGAACGAAAGGGTGCGGCCGGAGCCATGTGGGCTCGCCGGTCGCAGGGGAAGAACAATGAAGCGCGAACGCCGGATCAAGATCATCGCCACCCTGGGCCCCGCCTCCGCGACCGAGGAGATGTGCGCAAAACTGTTCGCCGCCGGCGTCGACGTCTTCCGCATCAACATGAGCCATACCCAGCGTGAGACGCTGGCCGAGAAGGTTGCGATGCTGCGCGGGCTGGAAAGCAGGTTCCGCCGCCCGGTCGGCATCCTCGCCGACCTGCAGGGCCCGAAGCTGCGCGTCGGCCAGTTCGGCGGCGACGGTGGTGTGATGCTGGAAAAGGGCGCGCGATTTACGCTCGATTCCGACCCCGCGCCGGGCGATGCCAAGCGCGTCCACCTCCCCCACCCCGAAATCCTGAGCGCGCTCGAGCCCGGGCACCACCTCATCCTCGATGACGGCAAGCTGCGCCTCGTCGTCGAGAAGGCTTCGGCCGAGGAAGCTGTGACCAAGGTTCTGGTCGGCGGGCGCCTGTCCTCGCGCAAGGGCGTGAGCCTGCCCGACACCACGATCGCGGTCTCGGCCATGACCGACAAGGACCGCGCCGATGCCGAGGTCGCGGCCGAGGTGGGCGTCGACTGGATCGCGCTCTCCTTCGTGCAGCGGCCCGAAGACATGGCGGATTTGCGCAAGATCGTGCGCGGCAGAGCCCTCGCGCTCGCCAAGATCGAGAAGCCGCAGGCGGTGGCACGCATGGAGGAGATCATCGACGCCTCCGACGCGATCATGGTCGCGCGCGGCGATCTCGGCGTCGAGATGCCGCTGGAGCAGGTGCCGGGCACGCAGAAGCGCCTGACCCGCATGGCCCGCCTCAAGGGCAAGCCCGTCGTCGTCGCCACCCAGATGCTGGAGAGCATGATCACGAGCCCGGTGCCGACCCGCGCCGAGGTCTCCGACGTCGCCACGGCCGTCTTCGAGGGCGCCGACGCCGTGATGCTTTCCGCCGAGAGCGCTGCCGGCCAGTACCCAGTCGAGGCGGTGTCGATGATGAACCGCATCGCCGAGGAGGTCGAAGGCGACGCGGTCTACCGCTCGATCCTCGACTCGCAGCGCAATGAGCCGGAAGCGACCGGCGCCGACGCGATCGCCAAGGCCTCCCACGAGATCGCCGAGACCTTGAACCTCAAGGCGATCTGCGCCTGGACCTCCTCGGGCTCGACCGCCTTCCGCATCGCCCGCGAGCGCCCGAACTCGACCGTGATCGCACTCACCCCGAACCGTGCCACGGCCCGCCGGCTGACGCTGGTCTGGGGCGTGCATGCCATCGTCACCAAGGATGCCAGCGACGCCGACGACATGGCCTTCCGCGCCTGCAAATTCGCGGTGCGCGAGCATTACGCCAAGCTCGGCGACCGCATCATCGTGGTCGCAGGCGTGCCCTTCGGAACGCCGGGCGCCACCAACATGGTGCGCATCGCCTTCGTCGCTCAGGAGCATGTCGAGAAGGCTTGAAACCAGAGCGTTATTCTCGGGCGAAGCACAGCGCAGACCCGAGAATCTCTTTCAAGTGAGGCCTCGTCGAGAAACGTCGTCTCCGGCATGAGATGCTCGGGTCAAGCCCGAGCATGACGGCCGAGATTGCCGGTGCTCACGCGTCGCGGCCGTCGACATCCGTCTTCAGCGAATCGACGGCTTTCTTCACCGCGTCGAACTGCGGATAGATCTCCAGCGCCTTGCGGAAAGCCTTCATCGCGGCCTTGTCGTCGCCCTGCTGGCGCAGGATCATGCCGAGCCCCATCATCGCGCCGTAATGGCGCGGCTCGCGCTTCAGCGTCTCGCCGATATCGAGCATGGAGCGGATCGAATCGCCCATGAGATAGAGCGCGTTGGCGCGCTGGTTCCAGGCTTCCGCCCAATCCGGCTGCAGGCTGATGACGCGGTCGAGCAGTTCGATCGCCAGCTCGTTCTGCTTGTCCTTCAGGGCCTGCTGGGCACGCGTCATCAGCAGATCCGCCGTATCGGAGCCCGAACGAGCCCAACGCCGCTGGATCAGGCGCGCGACGCCCTCTGCCTCTTCTTGCGTGGTCGCATCGTGCAAGCGCTGGAACAGCCGCTCCAGCGTCGCCGCGGGGCTGCGCTGCGGCACATTGGGCGTGACCGGATTATCCGCCTTGTCGTCGGGCGCGACGGTACCGGGCCGCGGCGGCGGCGCGGGTTGCGCGAGGGCTGCACCGACGGCCAGCGGACCAGCCGAAGCCAGAAGCAGCGCAATAGCGGCGGGCGCGATGCGAGAACGGATCATGCCGATGACTTTAGCCGCCACCGCCGCCCGGTCAAATCACAGCCGGGCGAGCGCGCAACGCAAAGAGCGGGCACGCCATCGGCGTCCCGCTCTTCAAAATCCCAACCGAGGCATGCGCGCGGCGAAAGCCGCGCGACGTCTCAGCCCTGACGCGCCTTGAAGCGCTTCTGGACCTTGTTGATGATGTAGACGCGGCCCTTGCGGCGCACGAGCTGGTTGTCGCGATGACGCGCACGCAGCGACTTCAGCGAATTACGGATCTTCATCGTCTCAACTCCATCGGCCCGCCCTTGCGAGATGGGCCGGTCAAAAACCTTCAGTCTGCGACGCGAACCTCAACGGCCCTCACCGCCCATGCAATGGTGCGACTGATGCGATGCCGGCTGTATACGGATTTTTCCGTGGATCGCAAGTGCGATCGCGCCTTGGCTCGCAGGAAATCCGCTTTCGCTCCACGGGAACCTGAACCACAGAATGGCGTTTGGACACTCGCCCACACGGAGATATCCCATGCGCTTGCCCCTTCTCGTCTCGACCCTCGCCGTCACGCTGATGCTCGGCGCCTGCGGCAACACCGTCGAACAGCGCATCGGTGGCGCGGCTGTCGGCGCCGGCACCGGCGCCGTGGTCGCGGGTCCCGTCGGTGCCGTCGTGGGCGGCGCAGCCGGCGCCGTCACCGGCCCCTCGGTCGTGCGCGCGACCCGCCGCGCGACGCGCTGAGCCGGACAGCTTTTCAACCGCAGGCGGGGCGATAAAGACTCCGCTCGCGGCCGCTTTCGCTCGGCCCGGCCGCGAGCGAGTCGCGTGACCCTGCAGGCATGGTGCTTGGAAACCGACGGCGCAGACGCCTCGCCGCGCCCGCCCTAGACCCGATCACAACAATTCGATGACTTCCTGATTTTGAGGGTTGCCAAGACGAAATGGACCGGCTATCTCCCCCGTCATCAGGCCGGACGCAACGCGTCATGACGCTCTGAGACGCGCCCGTAGCTCAGCTGGATAGAGCATCAGACTACGAATCTGAGGGTCAGAGGTTCGAATCCTTTCGGGCGCGCCATTTCTTCCTATCAATCCAGATAGAAGCGTGAACGCTCGCAGCCGGCTGCTGCTGGAGCGTTTTGAAATCATATCTCCTCCGTCGCAAATTCTCCGCGCAGGCTGAAAAGCCTGTCTGTATCGACCTGAGCCGCTGCGGCCTTTCGGGGACCGCCGCGCCCCGAGGCAGGACATCACCCGGCTCGGGCCGGATGGCATGACGGTACGTCGCACCGGGCGGCGCTGAAGCCTGCCGCCGGCCACCCCCGCATGCTTACCGGTGCGTCGGAGCGCGGCCGACGACTTCCCGCCCCTCAGAAGCTGACGGCGAGCCTTGCCGTTCCGCCGAGGCTGCGGGTGCTGGCGGAGAGCTCGCTGTCGAGGCGCAGGCCGAGCGAGACGCGCGCAGAGAGCTTCGCGTCCAGGCCGGCCGCGAGCAGGGCCGCATTCCGGTCAGGACGGGCGCCCGAGGCGCTGAAGCTCGCCCCCGGCAAGGCGATCAGGCCGGCTGTCAGGCTGGCGTCACGCTCGAAATAATGCGCCCAGGATGCCCGCACGAAACCGGTCACCGGCACGGCACCAAGGCTCGCCTGTCCATCGAGCTGCACGCCGAGCTCGGAGCGGCTGGTCCGGTCGTTGCGGCCGGCAACGCTGAGCGCGCCTGCATTGCCGCCGGGCCCGGCCCGCTCCACGAAAGCGGGGCTGCGCACCTGCGCCGCCTGCAGCGCCGCCAGCGGCGAGAGAGAAAACCCGTTCCAGCTCAGGAGCTGCGCGCTCGCCTGCAGCCGCCCGCTCCAGACCGTGCTGGCATAGGAAGCGGTGAGCGCATTGCCGAGCACCGGCACGGCGCGCTGCACATCGTTGTCGAGCCTGGCATAGCCGATCGCGGCGCCGAGGCTGAGCGGGCCGATCCGGGTCCGGCCGTAGAAAGCGGCCTGGAAGACGTCGCTCTCGACCTTGCCGAGCCCGCCGGACAGCGAGGCGCGTGCCCGTCCACCCGCCACCGCGACACCCGCGACCGTGCCGGGTGCCAGCAGGATATCCGCGCCGACAGCCAGATGCGCACCGTCTTGCGTCCGGTTGGCCGAGCCGACGCTGCGCTCACCCTCATATCGCCCGCGCGAGCCGAAGGTCACCCCCCAGAGCGAGAACCGCGCCGGATCGAAGGAGGACGGCCCGGTGGCACTCCGCTTCGTGGGCAGATCGGCGGTGAAGTCCGCTGCCCCGCCCGGCCCGCCGGAGGCGCCCGCCAGACGGCCGCTGCCATTGGGATCGAGCATGGAGCCGAGAAACTGGTCCGCAACCTGGAAACCGAGCGCGGACGCGCCGCTATGGACCTCTCCCGAGAGCTGGTTGACGGCAGCGGGGATGGCGTTCGCCGGCTGGTTATAGAGGTTGAACAGCGGCGAGGCATCGGCTCCGCCCGCCACCGCGCCGTCGATCGCGGAGGCGACCGCATGGGCATTGGCCGGATGGCGAACGCCGAGGATCGGCGTCAGCGGCCGCGACACCAGCGTCAGCAGCACCGTATCGCCGGTATAGTCGACGCTTGCGACGACGCCGGCGCCGAAGGAGCCGGTGGTATCGACCGGGCTGAAAGTCCCAGAGACGCCACCCGCGGCCGAGAGCAGCGTGTAGGGGCTGTTGAAGCTGTAGGCGCCGCCAAGCGGCACCAGTCGCAGCGTGCCGGCAAGCGATGCCGTGCCCGTGACGGTGATCCGGTCCGCTACGGCGCCCTGGACTTCCGCGCGATAGACCGAACCGGCGCCCATCAGCAGATTCCCGTTGACCGTCAGCGTGCCCGGCGAATTGCCCGGCGAGATCGTGCCGCGGACCAAGGTTCCGGGCAACGTCCCCGAGCCGCCGACGATCGCTCCCGCCTCGACCGTCAGCCCCGACGATGTGGCGATCGAGCCGTTCACGATCAGCGAGCCGGCATCGACGAGGGTCGTGCCGGCATAATTGTTTATGCGTGTGAGCGTCAGCGTGCCGGCGCCGACCTTGCTCAGGCTGCCGGCACCGGAGACGACACCGCTCATGGTCAATGTCTGGCCGGGGTCCGCCTCGACCGTTCCCGCCGAGGCGAGGTTCGCCGCGCGCGCCGTCGTGAAGCTCCCCGTCGCCTGCAAGGTGCCGCCGTTGAAACTGAGCCCGCCTGAAACAGCGCCGAGATTGGCATCCGAGGAGACCGCGAGCCTGCCCGCGGTCAGCGTCGTGCCGCCGCTATAGGTGTTGGTGCCCGTCAGGGTCAGCGTCCCGACGCCGCTCTTCGTCACCTGGCCGGCGCCGCTGATGGCATTGCCGACCGTGACATTGGTCGGTTGGGCGAAGGTCAGGCTGCCGCCGGCCACGACGATGCCGCCGATCAGGCCGGAGGTCGCGTTGCCGAAGCTCAGGCTGTTGCTGCCGCCGGTGATGTGGATCGCCGCCGCGCACGTCAGGCCGTCGCCGGACAGGCCGCCCGAGATCGTGCCCGACGTGACGATCGTCAGGTTCGAGCTGACGATGCCTTGCCCGCCGGCACCAGCCCCGCCGGGGCCGCCCGAGCTACTCGAGCCGCCGCGAGCGCCGCCGTCGCCGCCGCGTGGCGAGGCGTTGCTGGCGGCGGCGCGCCGTCTCATCGCCCGGGATTGCACCGATCCCAACCTTTCGCCGGAGCGGCTGGCGATGGCGCTCGGCTGCTCGCGGGCACAGCTCTACCGCGCCTTCGCCGAACAGCAGGATTCGGTGGCGACCGCGATCTGGAACGCCCGGCTCGATTGCGCCAGGGCGCTGCTCACGGAATCGCGACGCTCATGGTCCGCCAGCGAGGTGGCGATGCGCTGCGGCTTCCTCGACGCGTCGAATTTCAGCCGGATGTTCAAACGCCGCTTCGGTGCGTCGCCCGGGCAGATGCGCGACGGCTGACGCAGGCGCAGCGGCGTCTCCGCCGATCGTTGAGCGGAGCATCTCAGCCGAGGCCGATGACCCAATCGCGATCCGCCCGGCGCGTCTCGGCTTGCAGGCGCAGTCCGAACGCCGCTTCGAAGGCAGGCGCATCGAGCAACCTCGATGGCGGCTCGTCGGCGACGACACGTCCCCCGTCGAGCAGGACGAGCCGGTCGCAGAAGCGCAGGGCGAGATCGATATCGTGCATCACGACGATCGCCAGTGCCGAACGGGCATAGCTTTGCAAGCGCTCCAGCAACGCGAGCCGGTGCCGCATGTCGAGGCTGGCGCCGGGCTCGTCGGCGAGCACGAGAGGCGGCCTCGTCGCCAGGGTGGCGGCCAGCATCGTCCGGGCCCGCTCTCCGCCCGAGAGCTGGCTCCAGCGCCGTTGGGCCAAGGCTTCGACGCCATGCGCCCGCAACGTCTCGTCGACGGCGGGCGCCCCGATCGGATTGCGGTCCCGCCCGAGGCCGACGATCTCCGCGACCGAATAGTCCCATGCCGGCTCGAATTGCTGCGGACAATAGCCGCAGGCCGAGCCGCGTTCCGCCGCCGCCCATTCTGCGAGGGGCCGGCCATTCCACAGCACTTCGCCGCGATCCGGGCGCCGATAGCCGGCGAGACAGCGCAGCAGGGTCGATTTTCCCGCCCCGTTGGGCCCGAGAATGCCGACGAGCGCGGGCGCCTCGAAAGCGACGCTCACGCCATCGAGCAATGCGGTATCACCAGCGTGAACCCGAAGGTCGCGACACGTGACTTGCATCATGCCTGCAGTCTCCGCGCCAGCAGCAGCAGGAAGAACGGGCCGCCGATCAGGGCGGTGACCAATCCGAGCGGGATTTCCGCAGGCGGCAGCACGGACCGCGCGATCCCGTCGCAGACGGCGACCAGCGCGGCGCCGATGAGCGCGCACGCCGGCATCAGGGCGCGATGCCGCGGCCCGATCCACCAGCGCGCGAGATGCGGCGCGATCAGGCCGACGAAGGCGACGAGCCCGCCGAAGGCCACGGCCGCCGCCACGATCGCGGCACCGACCAGAACGGCACGCCGTGCGAAACGGACGGGATCGAGCCCGAAGGCGAAGGCCTGCTCGTCGCCGAGCCCGAGAAGATCGAGGCCATGCGCGAGCCAGAGCGCCGCCGCCAACCCGGCCGCCACGAGCGCGCTCAGCAGCAGCAGACCCGTCAGGTCGGGGGTCTGGATGCCGCCCAGCGTCCAGCTGAGCACGACCTGCAGGTTCACCGTGTCGTCCGACAGCGCCAGCATGAGGAAGGAGCGCAGGGCGCCAAGGATCGCCGCGACAGCGACCCCGGCGAGCAGCAGTCCGGCCGTATCCGGCCGGCCATGGAGCCCGGAGACCGCCAGCACCACCCAGGTCGCGCCCCAGGCTCCGGCGAAGGAGAGCGCGGCCAAAGCCGGGCCACCCGGAAGCCCGAGCGGCACGAGCAGGGCGATCGTCGCGCCGATCGCCGCACCGCCCGACGCCCCGAGCAGATAGGGCTCGGCCAAAGGATTGCGGAATACGCCCTGGAAGATCGCGCCGCCGAGCCCGAGCAGCGCACCGACCAGCGCGGCCGCGACAACACGCGGCAGCCGCCAGACCAGCAACAGGCGGCTTTCCATGTCAGGCGCGCCCGAGAGGGCCAGCAAAAGCCTGCGGGGCGAGGCCCAGTCATGCCCCGCCATCACGGCGAAGAGCAGGACGGCCATCAGTATCCCGGCCATGGCGAGAAAACGCGCCTTCATCGACCGGGCCTCCGCAGCAGGGCTGCAAGCTTCTCGATGCCGTCGACGGTGCGCGGCCCCGGGATGAGGAACTCGGCGCGGGCGACCGTATAGGCGCGCCCATCCCGCACAGCGCGTGAAAGGCGCCAGCCGGGCTGGGCCACGAGCGCGTCGAGATCGGCCTTCGTCCCCGCGAAGAGGAGCACATCGGGATCGGCCGCCACGATCGCCTCGGGCGAGACATGGGCGACGACGCTGCGCTCCAGCGCGTGGCGGCCGCCCGCCTTCACGATGGCATCGCCCGTATAGGTGTCGGCGCGCGCGATCAAAACGAGCCCATTGCCGAGCCTGCCCGTGATCATCGCGACGCGAGGGCGCGAAACGGGGGCAGTTTTCTCGATGCCAGCGAGGCGCGCTTCGAGCGCGGCCGCCACGGCCTCTCCGCACTCGGGCACTCCGGCGGCCCGGCCGACGAGGCGCAGATTGTCCATCACCTCCGCAACGCTGCGCGCCAGGAGCACGACGACAGGCACGCCGAGCCGCGTCATCGGATCGAGCAGCTGATGCATCGCCTGCCTTGCCGGCGTGACGATCAGCAGATCCGGGCGTTGCGCGACAATGGCATCGACGGAAAAGCCGAGCCGGCCGCCGACCTGCGGCTTCTGCGTCAGCTCCGGGGGAAAGCGTGTATAGCTCTCGACGCCGACGATGCGATCGGTGAGGCCCAGCGCCGCAACGAGCTCCGCGTTGGAGGCGAAGATCGGCACGATGCGCTGCGGCGGCTGCGCGATCTCGACCGCCCGGCCGACCGCGTCGGTCAGCCGGAGAGGCTCGGCGACGGCAGGAGCCGCGGCGCCGATGAGGCCAGCGAAAGCGAGAACGGCGCGCCGCACTCAGAACCGCGCCTGCAATCCGGCCTGGAACTCGAGGCCCGGCATGGATGTGCCGTAGCCGCCATTGGCGAAGCGGGAATCGAGCTTGTAGGGCCGCTTGTCGATGCCGATGAAGATCGGGTGCTCGTTCTTGTTGAAGAGGTTGTTGACCAGAGCGAAGAGCTTCACGCCCTTGCTCACCTCCACCTCGCCGCGCAGGTTCCAGACCCAGAACGGGTTCTTGCGGTGGATCCAGTCGCGGTTGGGCTCGGCGAAGGGGATGAGCAGGTTCTCCTCGGTGTTGTACCACATCGGGCCATAGAGCACGCCCGACACCTGCACCGACCACGGATAGCGCACGCCGCTCTGGCCGAAGCGCGTGCCGATGGCCGCCTGGTACTGGTACATGCGCTCCGGCTTGCGGCTGTTGGCCGTCGCCGCCGCGCCCTTGTCCTCCATGTCGAAATTCCAGGAGCCGTTGCCGAACACCGACCAGCGCCAGGCGGTGTTGTCGTATCCGGTCAGCTTCAGGATATCGGCATCGAGCTGCAATTCGACGCCGCGCACGACGACGTCTCCGGCATTGTTCGCATAGTCGGAGGTATTGGCGACATTGGTCCGGGCGCGGGTGACGATGCGGTCGGAAATGACGTTCTGGAAGATCGCGAAATCCGCGCGCCAGCCGTCGCCGGCATAGGCTGCGCCGGCCTCGACCTGCTCGCTTGTCTCCGGCTTGAGCGAGGGATTGCCGAAGATGCGCCCGCCGCCGAGCGTGTTGAAATCGGCGGCGAGCTCCGTCGCCGTCGGGGCGCGGAAGCCGGTCGCGTAGCCGACGCGGAAGGTCAGCCGGTCGGTCGCCTTGAAGGTCGCGCCGGTGGAGTATGTCGTTGCCTGATAATCGACCTCGCGCGGGCGCTGGCCGGCGAGGTTCGGCGTGTATTCGAAGCTGGTCGTGCCGAAGGTGCGGCGCACGCCGGCGCGCAGGGTGACGCGATCGTCGAAGAGCTTCTGGGAGTCCTCGACATAGAGCGCGTTGACCGTCTCGGACTGGTTGTTGTCCTGCGGCGAGACGGGCGCGAGCGGATTGCCGGGAACGCCGATGCGGTCGCGGATCGAGCGCAATGTGCTGCGCTCCCAGTCCCAGCCGGCGAGCAGGTCGTTGCCGGCCCAGAGCGTCATGCTCGGCTGGAAGCGGGTTCCGACGATGTTCAATTCGCGGCGGTTGTAATCGGCTGCCGTGCCGGCTGCCGGCAGGCCGGTGCCGCCCCGGATGACCGGCGAAGCCCAGCGGAAATTGTCGACGTCCTGCACGGCATAGCCTTGCAGCATCCAGCGATACTGTCCGCCGGGGAGTTGGCCGCGATAGGTGATGTCGACGGAGTTGTTGTAGCGGTCTTCCTGGCTGATCGTGTTGGCGCCGGAACCACGGAAGCCGACATCGTAGATGCCGTCGGTCCGCAGTGTCGTCTCGATGCGATGGTCGGGATTGATCTGCAAGCCCAGCGCGCCAGCGATGCCGAGGCGCTTCCAGCCGGTATTGGCCATGGTCGTGCCGCCGCGACCGGACCGGTAGTCGTCGCGCGTGCCGCCCGAGATCCCGGCGTAATAATCGACGCTGTCATAGAGCCCGCCGGTCTGGGCCTTGCCCTGCAGCAGCCCCCAGGAGCCCCCTGCCCCTTCGATCATCGTGCCCGGCGCGGTGCGGCCGGTCTTGAGGATGATGTTGATGACGCCGCCGATATTCTGGCTGCCATAGACGACCGATGACGGGCCGCGGATGATCTCGATGCGCTCGACATCGGCGGCGGAGAGCTTGGACAGGTTGGCCGTGCCGGCGCGACGGCCGTTCATCAGCACCAGCACTTGGCTGCGGAAATCCTTGCCTTGCCCGTCGCTGGCGCCGCCGCGGATGTTGATCGAGGTCTGCCCGGGCGTCCATTGGCTGAAGAAACCGACGGCGTTCTCCGCGAGCAGGTCGGTGATCGATTGCGCACGGGCCCGCTCGATCTGCGCGGCATCGATGACCTGGACCGTTCCGGGAATGCTGCTGCGCGGCTCGGGGCGGCCCGTCGCTGTGACGACGAGCTCGTCGAGCTTGATTTCGGTCTGGGCGAAGGCGGGCACGGCCCCGATCGCCATCAGGCAGGTCGCGGCAAGCAGGCAGGCTTTGCGGGAATTCAGGCGGATCATGACAGGTTCCAGACGAGGATGGCCGAGCGGCGATGGCAGGAGAGGCGAAAGCCGCCCGGCACGGGCACGGCCTGCTTGTGGAGATGGTCGAAAAGCTGCGGCCGGCGCGGATCGTTGGGCGGCCAGCCCAGCCGATCGGCCTGGAAGGCGGCGAAGGCCGGCAGGTCCGGCAGCACCAGTGAGAAGGTCCAGTCGACCGCGTCCACGCGATCGGGCAGGTCGGTGCCGAGCTGCGGCAGCACCAGATCGATGCCCGGCGTCTCGTCTTCGTGATGCCATTCGCGCGGCAGGCATGCGGAGAGGATCAGCCCCTTGGGTGCCTTCTGCGCGGCGACGATCCAAACGATCTGCCGGGTCGCCCACTGCCGGCAGCGCGCCAGGAAGCTGGGGGCATCCGTGAAATAGCCCGGCATGGTGGCGGCCAGGACCGTATCGGCGGCTTCGCAATCGACCGCGACGTCGTCCCAGCCGTGCGGGATAATGGCCGGCGGCTGCGGCAGGGCGGCGAGCCGGGCCTGCATCGTCGGAGACGGTTCGATGGCCGTCCAGCGCGCGCCGGGCCGGCGCAGCGCCGCGCCCAGCTGCCCTCCCCCGGCGCCGATGTCGATCAGATCGTCGATCCCGGGCGCGAGCTGGCGGATGAGCGGCGCGACACGCGCGACATAATCGGAAGAGTCGATAGCACTGGCGTAAAGCGCAAGCGGATCCAGGGGCGCCGCAGAGGACGCAGGCAGAGAAGCGGAGGCAGAGTTCATACCTGCCTCTTATCGCAATGTTATAACATTGCAATTACTCATGCCTGACACAGGCGCTCCGGGCCTGGTCCACGCCCGACCGCTCGCGTGGCCGCCTCTCGGCCCCGTCAATTCTATCATGGTCGTCCAGCCCCTCGCTGTCGCGGCCGGGGCAAAGGGAGGAAGCGCGGCAGACCGGCGGCAGGCGCCCGGTGCACTGCGATTCCGCCGGACACCCCGCCCGCGCGACATCATCACTGCGTCGGGGCAGGTCTCCTGGCTTGCGGGTCGTTGCTTTCAGGCTGTCTTCCCGGCGCGGACGCCAGTGACTTCAAGTAGCCGAAAACTCACCGCTCACAGTTGCGGGGGCAGCTCCGGGTTCCGTGCAAGCGCACGTCACCGGATTCCCTCTTAGCTTCGGATCGCTCCGAAGACCTCGACACGGATTAACGTAGATGGCGAGATTGTGGCGTCAAGCTACCGATGGCGCGGCAGGCGCGAAGGCTGTGGACGGCAGCGACGAGGACCGTCATCGCACAACGCGCTACCTGAAACCCCTCGTCAGCTTACGTCGTTCGCAGCGAGCACCTTGGGCTCGATCGCGATGATCTCGCAATCCGCCTCGGTGCCATCCTGCCAGGACTGGACGAGGAAACGCGCATCGGAGCCGATGGCTATGATCGGATGATGCCAGAGCCCGCGGCGATAGATCACGCCCTGCGAAGCGGAGAACGAGAAGGCGGCCAGCGTTGAGAGATCGGGCCGGCCATCCGCGCCGTCCCGGGCGACGATGACGATATGGCCGGCGCCATCGAGCGGGACGATCCATTGGATCGAATTGACATGCCGCTCCAGCATGGCGATCGCGAGGCCCCGCTGCTGCTGCTTGGCCGAGAAGATCGACGTCACAAGTCTGGTGCCGGCCCGGACCTCGGCAGCCGGATGAGCATGGATATCGTGCCGGCGCGCGGTGCCGTTATTCGCGGTGCGGCCACTTTCCCCGGCTTCCACGATCCAGCCGAAAGGCTCGAAAGCGGCCTGCGTGACCGGCTGGATGCGAAGCGGGGTAAGGGGCTGAAGCTCGGTCCTGCCGTCATCCTGCATGTTGCGTTCTTTCTTCTCGCTTATCGCACCAGCGCTGCGGCGAAGACCGACGCGATCGCGTCCAGCCTGCGCGCGTAATCCGCGGCACTGGGTGGCGTGCCGAGCTTCGCTCCCGCGGCGGCAAAGAGCAGGCTGGCGGTCCAGTCGTCCGCGCTGGCCGGCAGGCGCGATAGATTGATCTCGCCGCCTTGCTCGGCCTGCCTCAGCAATTCGCGGGCAAAGGTCGAGAAGATTCGCTCGAAAGCCTGCAATTCACGCGTCGCGATCGTGTTCATCACAGCCTTCAGTTCGACGAGATGCTCGCCGGTGCCGAAGCTGGCATAGGCCAGCCCGTGATGCGCCTGAAGCAGCGCCGCGAGCCGCTCCGGAAACGGCCCCTGCCTCGCCACGACCTCACGGCAACGTGCTTCGACCCGTCGCCCGAGCAGGTCCAGCATGGCCCGGAAGACATCGTCCTTGCCCTTGAAGTGCAGGTAGAGCGTCGCCTTGGCGAGCCCCGCCTCTTTGGCGATGTCGTCCATCGAGCTGCGCTTGTAGCCGTAGCGGGCGAACAGACGCAGCGCCGCATCGGCGATCTGGTCGGTGCGGGCATTGGCATCCTCCGCAGGGAGAACGTTGGAACCTTCGTTTCCGTCCGGCATTGCAGCTTCTGCAGTCTTGACAAAATCCAAACTGCGCGCGACCATCCTAACTAGACTCAAAACGTCTAACTAGTCCAGTCGCGCGACCCAGGGCTACGGATCCATCGCCCGTCATCTGATATGTCAGATCGGGCCATCGAGGGCGAGCCCTCGATCCGCACCATGGTGCCGCGCTGCGTTATGCCAGCATCGGAGGCAACCATGGTCTCTCTCAAGGTCAACGGGACGACGCATACCGTCGATGTCGACGACGACACGCCCCTGCTCTGGGCGATCCGCGACAATATCGGCCTCACCGGCACCAAGTTCGGCTGCGGCGTCGCCCAATGCGGCGCCTGCACCGTCTTCATCGACGGCCAGCCCCTGCGCGCCTGCGTGACACCCGTCTCGGCG
The DNA here is from genome assembly GCF_058783685.1 of Allobosea sp. FW305-C-101. Lineage (NCBI taxonomy): Bacteria > Pseudomonadati > Pseudomonadota > Alphaproteobacteria > Hyphomicrobiales > Alloboseaceae > Allobosea > Allobosea sp. FW305-C-101. The sequence continues at coordinate 1,044,956 of NZ_JBYSYT010000002.1, forward strand.
GTCGGCACCAGCGAGATCACCACGATCGAAGGCCTCGCCGGCAAGGAGGCGGATGCCGTCCAGGCCGCCTGGATCGCCCGCGACGTGCCGCAATGCGGCTATTGCCAGTCCGGCCAGGTGATGAGCGCCATCGCTCTCCTGAAAGAGAACAAGAAGCCGAGCGACCGCGACATCGATCTCGCGATGAACGGCAATATCTGCCGCTGCGCCACTTATGTCCGCATCCGCGCCGCGATCCATGACGCGGCCCGCGCGCTGGAGATCTGAGCCATGACCGCGCATGATCCCAAGCTCTCCCGCCGCAGCCTGCTCGCAGGCGCCGGCGCGCTCGTCATCGGCTTCCATCTCCCCCGGAATGCAAAGGCGCAGTCCGGCGCCGGCGCGGCCTACCGCCCCGGCGGCAACGCCACCTTCGCGCCCAACGCCTTCATCCGGGTCGCGCCGGACTCCACCGTGACGGTGCTGATCAAGCATATCGAGTTCGGCCAGGGTCCGTTCACCGGGCTCGCGACGCTCGCGGCCGAGGAGATGGACGCCGCCTGGAGCCAGATGCGCGCCGAGCACGCCCCGGCCGACGTCAAGCTCTATGCCAATCTCGCCTTCGGCGTGCAGGGCACCGGCGGCTCGACCGCCATCGCCAACAGCTGGGAGCAGATGCGCAAGGCCGGCGCCGCTGCCCGCATGATGCTGGTGCAAGCCGCGGCCGAGAGCTGGAAGGTCCCGGCCTCCGAGATCAAGGTCGAGGAGGGCGTGATCAGCCATGCTTCCGGCCGCAAGGGCTCCTTCGGCGAGTTCGCCGAAGCTGCCGCGAAACTGACGGTGCCGGAGAACCCGCCATTGAAGCCGGCCTCGGCCTACAGGCTGATCGGCAAGGAAGGTGCGGTGAAGCGCCTCGACAGCGCCGACAAGACGCGCGGCAAAGCCCAGTTCACCATCGATATCCACGCCCCGAACATGCTGACGGTGGTCGTGGCCCGCTCGCCGCGTTTCGGTGGCAAGGTCGCGAGCTTCGACGCGGCCGCGGCGCTCAAGGTCAAGGGCGTCGTCGATGTGAAGTCGATCGGCTATGGCGTCGCTGTTTATGCCAACGGCATGTGGCCGGCGCTCAAGGGGCGCGAGGCGCTGAAGGTGACCTGGGACGACAGCGCCGCCGAGAAGCGCGGTAGCCCCGAGCTCATCGCCGAGTACCGCAAGCTCACCCGCCAGCCCGGCACCGTCGCCGGCAGCCATGGCGACGCCGAAACCGCGCTGGCCAAGGCCGAGCGCGTGATCGAGGCGGAGTTCGTCTTCCCCTATCTGGCGCATGCGCCGATGGAGCCGCTCGACGGCTACCTGGAATGGGACGGCGAGAGGGCCCATGCCCGCTTCGGCAGCCAGTTCCAGACCACCGAGCACCAGACCATCGCCGCCATCCTCGGCCTGCCGCCGGAGAAGGTGACGCTGGAGACGATGCTCGCCGGCGGCAGCTTCGGCCGGCGCGCGCAGGTCAGCCAGCATCTGGCGGCCGAGCTCGCCACCGTCGCCAAGACGATCGGCCCGAACCGCCCGGTCAAGGTGGTCTGGACCCGCGAGGACGATCTGACCGGCGGCTATTACCGCCCGCTCTTCGTCCATCGCTTCCGCGGCGCTGTGAAGGACGGCAGGATCGCCGCCTGGTCGAGCACGCTGGTCGGCCAGTCCTTCTTCCTCGGCACGCCCTTCGAGGCCATGGTCGTCAAGAACGGCATCGACGCGACCTCGGTCGAGGGCGCCAACGAGATCTTTTACGAGGTCGCGGATTTCCGCTGCGAGGTGCACAACCCCAAGGTCGGTGTGCCAACGCTTTGGTGGCGCTCGGTCGGCCACACCCATACCGGCTATGCCGTCGAATGCTTCGTCGACGAATTGCTGCAGGCGGCGGGGCAGGACGCGGTGCAGGGTCGGCTCGCGCTCATGGGTGACAAGCACCCACGCGCTGCCGGCGTGCTCAAGGCCGTCGCCGAACTCGCGAACTGGAAGGGTCCTGGGCCCGTCGATGGACGCGCGCGTGGCGTCGCCGTGGTCGAGAGCTTCGGGTCTTTCGTCGCCCAGATCGCCGAGGTTTCGATGGGGCCCGAGGGCGAGCCCAAGGTCCACAAGGTCTGGTGCGCGGTCGATTGCGGCGTCGCCGTCAATCCCGACATCATCCGCGCGCAGGTCGAGGGCGGCATCGGCTTCGGCCTCGGCCACGCGCTCTACGGCCAGATCACGCTTGATGGCGGCCGGCCGGTCCAGACCAATTTCCACGAATACCGCTCGCTGCGCATCCACGAGATGCCCGCGGTCGAGGTGACCATCATCTCCTCGACGGAGAAGCCGAGCGGCATCGGCGAACCAGGCGTGCCGCCGATCGGGCCTGCCGTGGCCAATGCGCTCGCCGCGCTCGGCCATGGCCGGCCACGTCAACTGCCGATGCAGGGAGGCACCGTCTGATGAGCCGCAACCTGATCCTCGCCGCAGGCGCGGCGCTCGCGGTCTGCCTCGGCGGCAGCGCATTGACGCTGGCGCAGAATGCCGGGCAGGCCCAGCCCGGCGGCGAGAGCCTGCGCCCGGCATCGAGCTTCTCCGGCATTGCCAACCAGCGCGACCGCTCGGTCGCTCTGTTCAACGAGATGGGCAAGGTGCTGACCCATCCGCGCTGCATGAACTGCCACCCGGCAACGGAGCGCCCGCGCCAGGGTGACCTGCGTAAGCTGCACGAGCCTGTCGTCGTGCGCGGCAAGGACGGGCATGGCGCGGCCGGCCTGCCTTGCGCAGCCTGTCACGGCAAGCAGAACTTCGACCCCGCAGGCGTTCCCGGCGACGGTCACTGGGCGCTGGCCCCGGCCTCGATGGCCTGGGAAGGCAAGACACTCGCCCAGATCTGCGAGCAGTTGAAGGACCAGAACCGCAATGGCAGCCGCGACCTCGCCGCGCTGGTCAAGCATGTCACGACGGACACGCTGGTGCTCTGGGGCTGGAACCCCGGCAAGGGCCGCACGCCCGCGCCGGGCACGGCCGCCGAGTTCGGCGCGCTGATGCAGGCCTGGGCCGACACCGGCGCAGCCTGCCCGGCCTCGTAGCAGACAGACGGGAATCCGGCCCGGCATAGGACAGGCCGGATTCCCGCTTGTATTCAGGTGTTCACGCGGCGCCCGTCATCGCGGGAGCCGCGCACCGGCCAGTATCACACGCCTCCGCCTCGACATTCGACGAGCCGGCGTGAAGTTCCGTCGCGGGCGCGGACAAGGCCATGGCGATGCGGGCGCCCAGAGCAAGGTCTTCCTCCACCCCGAAGGCATGATGCAGGATCGCGCCGTCGCGCCCGATCAGCACCGAGGACGGCGTTCCGCGCAGGCCAAAGCGCCGCATCGTGACGGGGATGTCCGATCCCGCTTCGGCCAGGTCCACCGCAACCGGCGACCTCACCCGGTATTCGTGCAGGAAGGCGCGAAGCGTGACGGGGGACATCGCCGCATGGTGCTCGAACACCGTATGGACGCCGATGATCTGCAGATCGCTCCCGGCGAAGACGCGCTCGATGCGCTGCACTTGCGGGATCGCCTGCGCGATGCAGCCGGGGCAGAGCAGCTGGAACGTGTGCAGGAAGACGGGTCGTCCGCGCAAACCGGCGAGCGTCAGCGGCGCGGAGGTGTTGAACCATTCGCTCACGGCCAGTTCCGGAGCGAGCACGGCTTGATTGCCGGACATGATGGTGATCCTTCCGTCAGGCGGCTGCGTGGCTGGAGAAGCCGGCGAGCTTGCAGGGCGTGCCCGTTGCGCTCTCCCGGCCGGCAAGAGTAATCCTCGTCATGTTCTGTCCTTTCATTTGCCTGGAGGGGGAGAACAGGCCGGTTCGTCGATGGCAGTCGGCGAACCGGCACCAATGCCGTCAGCGCGCCGGCATGACCTTCCCGGGAAGGCTGAGATTACCCGACGCGACCTTGAACACGTCGCTGACGCAGAGCAGCGGCGCATGCAGGTTGCCGTTGACCTTGAGGCCCGCGGTCACGCCGTCGAAGGACGCGCCCTTGATCCCGCCGATCAGCGAGACCGGGATCGAGACGTCGACCGTGTCGCCCTTGAAGCTGGTCGGGTAATCCGGGCTGTCGATCAGCAGCGGGACATTCGGCCAGGTCGGCGGCACCTTCGGCTTGCTGCCTGCGGGGATATCGATGACCTTGAGCCCGGCGCCGCAGGCCTTGTCCTGCGCCAGCACGACCCAGTGCGGGTGCCAGACATGCCGGTTCTTGCCGCCATAGGCCGCATCGTCGAAATCGGGATGGAAGGTGACGGCGAGCGCGACGATGCCCTGGTCCTTCTCGAAGCCGATCTCGCCGCTGTTGAGCGTGGTCGGCCAGACATAGGCATAGACGCTGGAGCCTTCGAACTTGCCGGTGGCGTCTGGCTTGTCCTTGCCGGCCTCCCCGCGCACCCGCGTCGTGAACACGGCGGTATCACCCTTGGTCACGATCGTGGTCTCGATGATGTCGAAGGAGGCCTGGACCGCCTCGGCCGGCTGCGACTTGACCGAATGAGCCCCGGCTGTCGCCAGCCATAGCGAAGCCGTCCCGGCGATGAGCACGCCGGCTATCTTTCTGGCAATCATGATCTTGTTCCCTTCTGTCTTTGCCTGGAGGGGTGGTTATCCCGCTTGGAATGCTTCCCAGGTGGCAGCCCGGGAAGCGGGATCGGCTGTCTGATGGTCGCGGCAATCGATGCGCAGCTCGCGCTGGCCGAAGGCTGCGTCCACGAAACGACAATGATGCGGCCGCGCCGCGCCCGGATGGGCGAAGGGCGCGAAATACCGGCAGCTCGTGCACATGCGCTGAATCGGGATCGCGCCGGCTTCCTGAAATTCGCGGATCATCCTGATGAGGCTGAGAAGCAGCCGTTCCTGCTCTTCCGCTCCGAGCGCATCGACGGCCTGGCCGGCGGCGCCATCGAGCGTCGCGTCAGTGGCGAGCAGCGCCTTGCCCTCGTTGGTCAACACGATGGCCACGGCCCGCCCATCGCCGGCCACCGCCCGCTTCTCGACGGCTCCCTTGCGCGCAAGGGCGTTGATCGAATCCGTCGCCGTGGGCTGCGAGACGCCCAGATGCGCCGCGATCTCCTTGACGCCCAGCCCGCCGTCACGGCCTTCCAGCAATTCGAGGATCGCCAGTTGCGTCGGGTTGATGCCGGCGCGCTTCGCCCGCTCCCAGTCATCGATGCGCATCACCGTCGCGACGCGGGCAAAGGCCTCGCGCAGGCGGTGACTGATCAGCGTCGGGTTACCGGGCGTTTCCATGACGCCTTATATATAGGATTCCTATACATTCACAAGAGCTGCGCACCGAGACTTGTTCAAGGGCCGGGCTGAAGCGCCGCCGGCGCCCTTGAGGAGAAGAGCGCCGGCGGCTGGAAATATGCCTTCAGGGCCCGACGAGCTGCCCGCCATCGACCACGATGCTCTGGCCGGTGACCCAGCTCGCCTTGGCCGAAGCGAGGAAAAGCACGACCTCGGCGACCTCCTCGGGCTTGCCCATCCGCCCGAAAGCGATGGATGCCAGCGTGGCGTTGTAGAGTTCGGGATTGGAGGTCTTGCGGTTCTCCCAGGAGCCGCCGGGAAATTCGATCGAGCCCGGCGCGACGCAGTTCACCCGGATGCCCTTGCGCGCCAGCATCTTCGCCTGGCTGCCGGTATAGTGCATCACCGCGGCCTTGATGGCACCGTAAGGAGCGGAGCGCGCCGAGGCCCGCAGCGCCGAGATCGACGAGATGTTCACGATCGAGGAGCCCGGCTGGAGATGCGGGATCGCCGCATGGCTGCCCCGCACCACGGCCATCATGTCGACGCTGAGCGAAGCGGCCCAGCCCTTCTCGTCATCGGTCTGACCGAAGCCGGAGGCGTTATTGATGAGGATGTCGAGCCCGCCCAGCGCCTTCACCGCCTCCGGTACATAGGCCGAAATCTGGCCTGCATCGGCGAGATCGACGCTCGCCGCATGGGCGGTGACGCCGAGCGCCTCGATCTCCTTGCGCGTCGCCTCCAGCGGCCCGGCGCCGCGCGCGCAGATCGACACGGACGCCCCGCCCGCGGCGAAGCCGAGCGCGATCGAGCGGCCGATGCCACGGCTGCCACCCATGACGATGACGCGCTTGCCGGTGAATTCCTTGGCCATGCAGGCCTCCCCTTCCTGATTGATTCCCGATCCTTATTGCCGGCGGGAAGGGGCAAGCTTCAAGGCAGGCGGCACGCATGCCGCCCCTGCGATTCCAGGAGGAACCCAGAATCTAACGGTCGCGCGCGACGCGGAAACCATTGGTGTAGAAGCGCACATCGGCCTCATATTTGAAGCGCGCGGCCGAGCGCAGATAGCGCGGATCATTGTTGAACGAGCCGCCACGCAGCACGCGCTCGCGGCATCCCCCGATCGTATAGGCGCTGCCGTCGCGGGGCGCGCTGCGGTAATTCTCGCTCCAGCAATCGGCGACCCATTCGGCGGCGTTGCCGGCCATGTCGTAGAGCCCGAAGGCATTGGCGGGGAACTGGCCGGCCGGAACGGCGCTGCCGCGCTTCTGGTCGTTGCAGCCGAGGCAGTTGGCGCGCTCCTTCACCAGGGTCTGGCCCCAGGGATAGGTCGTCGCGGTGCCGGCGCGCACAGCATATTCCCATTCGCTTTCGGTCGGCAGGCGATAGGGCTTTCCGCTGCGGGCGGAGAGCCAGGCGAGATAGGCATTGGCGTCGTTCCAGTGGATGTCGGTGACCGGCCGCTTGCCGCGGCCGAGCCCGCGATCATCCGGCCGGTAAGCGCAGCCGCCCTGGTCGATGCAAAGGTCCCATTCCTCGAAGGTCACCTCGCGCGCGCCGAGATAGAAGCCACGGACGGTGACCGGATGCACCGGCTTCTCGAACTCGTAGAGATCGTTCGAGCCCATCTGGAAGCTGCCTGCGGGAATCGCGACCAGCTCCGGACAGCCCGTGCAGTCGCGCTGCGGCGCGCCGTTGGCCTGAGGAGCGGCCGGCGGAGGCACGACAACGGCAACGGCAGGCGCGGCCGGGCTGGCGCGGTATTCCTGCTCGCGCGTGCGGGCGAGCGAAGCGAAGCGCCCGTTCGGGTAAGCATCGAGATAGGCGCGATACTCCGCGGCATTGCGGCTGTTGCGGATCGATTCCCAGAAGGCGAGGTCATACGCCGCGTCCTGGGTCGTGCCCGGCGTCTGGGGCGGCGGAATCACGGCACGGCTGCCTTGCGCCACGGAGACAGGCCGCGCGACGGGCGTGACGACGAGCCCTCTCGGTGGCTCCGCCGAGAGCCAGGCCTGCTGGCTGCGCCGGGTTTCGCGCGCGACCGTGTCCCGCACCTGCTTCAGTGCCTGCGCCATCTCCAGCCCCGGCGTCCGGATCGCCTTCAGCCAGGCCTCGGCGGCGTGGCCGGGGCCATTGGGCACCGTCTTGCCGGGAGCCGCCGGGAACAGCACCGCGATCCCCTCCATCGGCTCGAGCGGCAGGAGCCCCCGCGCCGCGCCCTGCCAGGGATTATCACGGCCGGCATCGAGGAAGATCAGGGCGCTGGCCGGTCGCGCGATGATCAACGGGTCGACGATCTCGTCGAGATCGACCGCCCCTTCGGTGCCGCCCTGCGACGGCAGCAGGAAATTGCGGTTCCGTTGCTGGATGGCATGGCCGCTATAGAACACGACGACCTGCGCACCGCGCCTGAGCTTGCTGGCGAAGCCGGCGATCGCCTGCCGCAGCGCGTTGCGGTCGGCATTCTCGACCGCGACCACGTCGAAGCCACCGGCGCTTAAGGTCTCGGCAACCGCACGTGCCTGCTGGACGGCACCAGGGACCGGCGCCTGCGGATAGGCCTCGTTGGCGATGACGAGGGCGACGCGCGCAGGCTCTCCCGGCTGCTGGGCGAGGCCGGGCAGAGCCAGCAGCGGCAGCAGGAGAGCGGCAACCAGGACGCGTAACCAGGCCATCGGCGGACGAAACCCTTCGCGGCTAGCGGACATTGACCGTGATCTTCTGGGACATCACGGGCGGATTATGCGGCGTATGAGTGTGGTCACCGAGCAGCAATTGCAGCGTGTGCCGGCCCTTGGGCAGCGTCACCACCACCTCGGTCTGGCCGTTGCCGAGATGGATGTTGTTGTAGTCGGACGGGATCGGCTGGTCCGGCGGGCCGGGATCGGTGTCGATCAGCAGGTGATGATGCCCGGTCCGCGCATGATTGATGCCGGCCGGTGCTACGCCCATGCCACGCAGGCCGATCCGCACCGTGAAGCGCTCGGGCACGCTCAAGCCATCGACGGGATAGTGGAAATAGACCTGCGCACCCGGCGGAGCCGCCTGGCGCGTCGATGATTGCGCCAAGGCCTCGGAGGCGGCGCCCGACAAGGCCATCAGCGCGATGAGGCCAGCTGCGATGCGGGCTTGCGGGATCACCGGCGCCTCCTCGTCCTCGGGCCGCCCGGCGCCACGATCACCGTGATGCGCTCCGATATCACCGGCGGATCATGCGGCACATGATTCTCGTCCGCGAGCAGGAGTTGCAGCGTGTGCCGCCCGTTCGGCAGCGTCAGCCGGTACTCGGTCTGGCCGCCGCCGAGATGGATATGGTTGAGGTCGGCCGGGATCGGCTCGCCGAAGGCTGGCGGCCCGGTATCGACCAGCAGATGGTGATGCCCGGTGTTCGGCTTGGCGACGCCGGCCGGCGCCACCCCCATGTTGCGCAGGCCGAAGCGGATCGTCGAGGTCGGATAGATCCGGTCGCCATCCCGCGGATAGACGAAGTAGACCACGGCATCGTTGGGCGAAGCCGTGCGGGCCTTGCCGGTACCATGGGCATGTGGCGCCGATGGCGCGGCGACAGCGGGTTGCCCATCGGCGACGACACGGACCCGGATGCGCTGGGAAACCACGGGCGGATCATGCGGCACATGCTCGTGGTCGCCCATCAGCAATTGCAGGGTGTGCTCGCCGGGCGGCAGCGAGAGTTCGACCTCGGTCTGGCCGCGCCCGAAATGCAGATGGTTGAAGTCGCTGGGAATCTCGCGGTCGAGCGCCGGCAGCTCGGTATCGACCAGAAGATGGTGGTGGCCGCCATTCGTGCTGGTGGTCCCGGCCGGCGTGATCGCGATGCCCTCCGTGCCGAAGCGTATCTTCGACCGGCTCGGGATCGTAGCGCCATCCTGCAAATCGATGAAGAAGACGCGGGCCCCGGGCGCCGCGGCCGAACGCGGCTTCTCCGCCGCCGTCGCCGGAACCTCGACCGTGATGCGCTCCGATACGATCGGCGGATCATGCGGCACATGGTTGTGGTCGGCGAAGAGCAATTGCAGCGTATGTTTGCCCGGCGTCAGCGCGATCTCGGCCTCGGTCTGGCCGCCGCCGAAATGGATATGGTTGAAGTCGCTGGGGATCGGCTGGTCGAGCGGCGGCAATTCGGTGTCGATCAGCAGGTGGTGATGCCCGCCATTGCGCGCGACCTGCCCAGCGGGCACGACCTCCATGCCGGAGATCGCGAAACGCACCGTGAGCTTGGCGGGAACCTGTGCCTTGTCGGCAAGGCCGACGAAGGAAAGACGGGCGGTTGCCGGGGCCGGGCTGCGCTGCCGGGCGCGCTCCTGTGCCGAGGCCTCGGCGAATGGGATCGCCACGGCGAGAACCAACAGCAGAAGCGCCGGCGCGAGGCGAAGCATCAGCGTCTTCCTTCCGCGAGAAGAGGAGGCGGAGGCTACCAGCGCCGACTGGCGCCTTCAAGCAAAACGCCATCCCGTTTCGGTGAAGACTATGCTTTGTTCTGGAGGCGGCCGGGGTCATGCATTAGCATGACGCAGAGGCTGTCGGCAGCCTCTAGGAACGTGATCCATGCTCCTCGTCGCGCGACTCTGCGGCCTGCTTCTCGTGCTGCTGTCCGGCCTTGCCCTGGCCGAGGCGCAGCCCGAGCGCCGCGTCGCGCTGGTCATCGGCAATTCCAGCTACCGAAACGCTCCCGTCCTGCCGAACACCGTCAACGACGCCCGCGACATGGTGGTCGCCCTGCGCAAGGTCGGCTTCGAGGTGGTCGACGGCATCGATCTCGACAAGCGTGGCATGGACGCGGCTCTGACGCGCTTCGCCCGGCTGGCGCAGGATGCCGATGCCGCGATGTTCTATTTCGCCGGCCACGGCTTCCAGTTCAACGGCGAGAACTATCTCGTGCCGGTCGAGGCGAAGGTCGAGGACGAAGTCGGCGTCCAGTACGAGACGACGCGGCTCAACGATGTCGTCACCGCCCTGAACTATGCGAAGGGCGTCAAGATCATGGTGCTCGACGCCTGCCGCAACAATCCTTTCGTCGGCCTGCTCGCCAAGCGGCAGGCGACGCGCGGCTTCTCCGTCGGCTCCGGCCTTGCTCCGGTCCAGCGTGCACAGGGCATGGTCATCGCCTATGCCACGCAGGCCAACGACGTCGCCGCCGATGGCGCCGGCCGCAACAGCCCCTTCACCGCCGCTCTGGTGCGCGAGATCGACCAGCCCGGGCTGGAGGTCGCCACGCTGTTCCGCCGCGTGCAGAAGAGCGTCTACGACAACACCGCCGGCCGGCAGACACCGGAACTCTCGCTCTCCCTGCTCGGCGATTTCTACCTCAACCGCGAGGAGACGGATGCCGATATCTGGCGCCGCATCCGTGCCAGCGACGAGCCTGCCGCCCTGCAGGCCTTCATCCAGCGCTATCCGCAGAGCTTCTTCGTAATCGATGCCCGCACGCGGCTCGATCTGCTGGAGCGCCGCTCCTCGGTCTCGAGCGAGCGCGACAAGCTCGTGCGCGAATTCGCCGAACGCGAGCGCACCCTGCTCCAGCGCCTCGAACGAGCGGAGCAAGGGCGGCGTCAGGCGGCCGACGATCTCGCCCGCAAGGATATCGGCGACGCCGTCGGCGTCCCGCCACCCGTGCCGGCTCCGGGCTCCGCGCCAGTCGCGGCTGCCCCTGCTCAGCCCGCGCCACGTGTCCAGGACAAGGCTGAGCGCGCGCGCCTCGCCGATGAGCTCGCCCGCCGGGAATCCGAACTCGCGGCGATCGAAACGGAGAAGCAGCGCCTCGCCGAGGAACGCCGGGCGGTCGAGCAGGCGCTGGCGGCCCGGCTTGGCGCCCCCGCCGCGCCGAACCGCTCGACACAACCCATCGCTCTGCCGGGCGCGCCGCCACGCTCCCCGGAAGCAGCTCCCGGAGCGGCACCGCGGGGAAGGTCCTCCGGCGATTGCGCCGAACTCCTGATGCGCGCGCAGCTCGGCGAGCTGACGCCGGGCGGGCGCGAACAATTGCGGCAATGCCGCTGATACAGGACCTCCGTGGCGGAAAGCCCGCCCGAAGCTGGAGAGATGAGCCATGACGGGGTTTGTCCGCCTCACGACCGCCGCGATCGGCCTCGCCCTGCTGGCGGGCATGACCACGGCCGGCGCCCAGCCTGCGCCCCCGACGCCCGTTCCCTTCGCCGACGCCTTGCGCAAGGCGGCCGACGACCTGTTCGGCAAGGCGGCAGTGACCGGCGAGAAGGTCAACCTCGTCATCGACCCGCTGATCGACGCGGCCTCCGGCGCGCAATCGGCCGCGACGCGCTCGATGCAGGCGACGCTGATGGAGATGGTCAAGGCGAACTACCCGCGCTTCACCATCCTGCCCTTCGACAGCGAGGCCCTCGCCAGCAAGCCGGTGGTGCTGGTCGGCACCTTCACCGCCGTGAACAACCAGGGCGCCGCCGACGGGCCGCGCGACGCCTACCGGATCTGCCTGACGCTGGCCGATCTCAAGTCCAACAGCGTCGTGTCGAAAGGCGTCTCGCGCGCCCGGCCGGAGGGCGTCGACGCGACGCCGACACAGTATTATCGGGACTCGCCGCTCTGGGCCAAGGACCAAGCGACCGATGCCTATATCAAGACCTGCCAGGGCACGAAGCTCGGTGACGCCATCGATCCCGGCTATGTCGAGCGGCTCACCGCCAATGCGCTGATCAATGACGGGATCCTCGCCTACGAGACGCAGCATTTCCGCGAGGCGCTTGCCTTCTACCGGGCGGCCCGCAAGCTGCCCGGCGGCGAGCAGCACCGCGTCAGGATCGGAACCTATCTCGCCGCCAGCAAGCTCGCGCGGCGCGAGGACATGGTCGACGCCTTCGGCGACCTGATCGATTACGGCCTCGGCTCGGACCGGCTGATGGTGAAGCTCCTGTTCAAGCCCGGCACGACGCAATTCATCGACGATCGCCAGATCACCGAACCCTATCCGATGTGGCTGAGCCAGATCGCGACCCGCGCCCGCCAGAAGGGCGCCTGCCTGGAAATCGTCGGCCATACCTCGCAGACCGGCCTGCCACAGGTGAACGACCGGCTCTCGGCCTTGCGGGCTCAGTTCGTCATGGACCTGCTGCTCACCGGCGCACCGGATAATCGCGGCCGCATGATCGCGACCGGTCGCGGCTTCCGCGAGAACCTCGTCGGCACCGGCAAGGACGATGCCAGCGACGCGCTCGACCGCCGGGTCGAGTTCAAGGTGATCGGCTGCTAGAGCGGTTTCGTGCGAAGCGGGCGCCGGTTCGCACGAAACGCATCGGGACAGGAGCCTTGCGCAAGGTGGGTTGACGCAGGACCAGGCCGGGTAAGCCCCACCCGGAAATCCGGCAAATTTGTCCCCTGCTGTTTTTGAACGGGCGGCATGTCGCCAATCGCCTCCTGCGGGCTGACATGCGCCTCTCAAGCCTCCGCGATCGCGCAGCTCCCGGTCTTTTTTGTCCTTCCGACGGAGCGTTTCCGTCGGTTGCCCGTGTGCTTGCGAGGGCACGGCCGGCTCGGCTCGGCAGCGGAACCGCAACACTCAGCCAACCAAAGGTTGGAATAACCTCGCGAATCACTTGTATTGGGGGCGGCCGCACGCGCGAAGCCTGCAGCGCAGCGCCCCTGGCGAGCGTAACCGCGCGTTAACCTGTATTAACCAATGGTCAACACATGACGATGCTGTACCGACATCGGCGCGCGTGCCTATGAGGACCTGGAACACCATCGCTTCGATGCCTCCCAGCGCGTTCCGTGGCGTCTCCAGACCTGTGGCAAGCGGGCTTGCGGCCTCATGCCTTGCCCTTTTACTCGCTGGTTGCGGCGAACAGCGCTTCTCCGGCGACCAGCTCGTCTCCGCCTCGCGCGCCGTTTCCGTCGATGTCGGCCGTGCGATGGCACTGCCTCCGCCGGGCAGCGTCCCGGTGATCGGCGTCACCCAGCGAACCTATGAGAACGGCGTCTCGCAGACCATTTCCCTGGCGACCCGCGGCCGGACGCCGGGCGAGAACGCCTTTCATGTCGCTTTCCTCACCGCAGCCGATCTGCCCGAGGAAGCAGGCGTCGAAGGCAATCTGCTGCGGGAACCCGGCATCGACGACTTCGCCATCGCCAGGGAGATGGAAGAGCGCCTCCCCGGCGTCGCCATGGCGCCTTCCGCGATCTTCGTCCAGAACAGATACGGCCCTTTCGGCTATGCCTTCGGACGCGGCGCCGGCGGCGAAGCCTGCCTCTATGCCTGGCAGCGGCTGGCGCGGGGAGACAGCGTGTTCCGGCCACGATCGGGCGTGATCTCGCTGCGCCTGCGCGTCTGCGATCCCGCCGGGACCGAAGCCTCGCTCCTGCGCCTGGCTTATGATTATTCGCTCAATGCCCGGTTGCAGCGCGTCGGCTGGAATCCGGTCGGCGATGCCCCGGCACCCTCCCCGGACCTCGGCGAGGCCGGTGCTCCGATCTATCCGCAGGCGCCGCAGCCCTCCTTCGGCGAGGCCGCGCAGCGACCGCAGACCGCAAGGCCCCGGCCGGAACGCAGGCTGCGGCCCACGCCCGTGGAAGTCGAGGCCCCTGCCCCGATCTCCGCCAAGCCGCTCGAAGGATACCCCACCGTCCCGCCCCCGCCCGCACCTTGAGCCGAACCGGATAGCCGAACGCCCGATGCGAACCGCGAGCTACGTCATCTTCTGGGCCCTGACCGCGATCGTCGTCATCGCACTGGTGACCCTGCCGATCAGCCTGCAGGCGCATCTGATCGCCGGCACGATCGTGGTCGGCGCGATGATCGTGCTCAAGTTCCTGCGGCCTTACGGCGTCTGGCGGCTGATCGCGCTCGGCCTGGGAACGGCGATTGTGCTGCGCTACGTCTATTGGCGCACGACCAGCACGCTGCCACCGGTCAACCAGCTCGAGGATTTCATCCCGGGCCTGATCGTCTATCTCGCCGAGCTCTACAATATCGGAATGCTGGGCCTCAGCCTCTTCGTGGTGGCGATGCCACTGCGCAATCGCGAGACGCCGCCGATCGACCTGACGAATGCGCCAACGGTCGACGTCTTCGTGCCCTCCTACAACGAGGAGCCGGAGCTGCTGGCGACGACGCTCTCGGCGGCGCTGGCGATGGACTACCCGCCGGACCGCCTGCAAATCTACCTGCTCGACGACGGCGCCACCGACGAGAAGTGCAATGCCGACGATTTCGCCGCGGCCAGCGCCGCCCGCGAGCGCCGCGCGACGCTGCAGAAGCTCTGCGAGGGGCTTGGGGTCAACTACCTCACCCGCGAGCGCAATATCAGCGCCAAGGCCGGCAATCTCAACAACGGCATCGCGCATTCCAAGGGCGATCTGATCGTCGTCTTCGACGCCGATCATGCTCCGGCACGCAGCTTCCTGACCGAAACGATCGGCTATTTCGGCCAGGACCCGAAGCTCTTCCTGGTCCAGACCCCGCATTTCTTCATCAACCCGGACCCGCTGGAGCGTAATCTCCAGACCTTCCGCTCGATGCCCTCCGAGAACGAGATGTTCTATGGCATCATCCAGCGCGGCCTCGACAAATGGGATGCCTCCTTCTTCTGCGGCTCGGCCGCGGTGCTCAGGCGGGCCGCGCTCGAGACCACGAACGGCTTCTCCGGGCGCAGCATCACCGAGGACGCGGAAACCGCGATCACGCTGCACGCCACCGGCTGGCACAGCGTCTATGTCGACAAGCCGCTGATCGCGGGGCTCCAGCCGGCGACCTTCACCAGCTTCATCGGCCAGCGCTCGCGCTGGGCGCAGGGCATGATGCAGATCCTCATGTTCCACCGCCCGATGTTCAAGCGCGGCCTCTCGCTGCCGCAGCGGCTCTGCTACTCGTCCTCGGCGCTGTTCTGGCTCTTCCCCTTCGCCCGGCTGACCTTCCTCGTCGCGCCGCTGTTCTACCTGTTCTTCGGCCTGGAGATCTTCGTCGCCTCCGGGCCCGAGTTCATCGCCTATGTGCTGAGCTACATGGTGGTGAACCTGATGATGCAGAACTACCTCTATGGCCGCTATCGCTGGCCCTGGATCTCGGAGCTCTACGAGTTCATCCAGTCGGTCTACCTGCTGCCGGCGGTGATCTCGGTCTTGCTCAACCCGAGCAAGCCGACCTTCAAGGTCACCGCCAAGAACGAGTCGCTGGAGACAAGGCGCGTCTCCGAACTCGGCCGGCCGTTCTTCATCATCTTCGCCGTGCTCACGCTCGGCCTCGTCGCGACTTACTGGCGCATCATCACGGAGCCCTACAACGCCGATATCACCTTCGTCGTCGGCATGTGGAACATCCTCAACCTGCTGATGGCGGGCTGCGCGCTCGGCGTCGTTTCCGAGCGCCCGGAAGGGCGCGGCGCACGGCGCTTTGCGGTGAAGCGCCGCGGCGAGATCAGCATCGACGGACGCAAGGCCCGGATCGTCACCGAAAACGTCTCCGTCGACGGCATCGCCGTCCGGGTGATGTCGAAGGAGTTCGACAAGCTGCCGATCGACACCGCCGGTGAGATTGCATTCGAGACCACGATCGACATGCCCGCGGGCGCGCTGCCCGTCCGTGTCCGGCGGCGCGAGCTGGACGACAAAGGCTTGCTGCTCGGCTGCAGCTATGAGCCGACCGAGCCCTTGCATAGCCGCGTCATCGCGGACCTCGCCTTCTCGGACGCCGAGAACTGGAGCCGCTTCCAGAAGGCCCGGCGCCACAACCCCGGCGTGATCCTGGGGACGCTGCGCTTCATGCGCCTCGCCATCTTTCAGGCAAGTCGCGGCCTTTCCTATTTCTTCGGCCTGTACCGCCTGTCCCGTTCGACCACCCGTCCGGGGGCTGCGGAATGACGCGCTTCCGATTTTCCACGCAGCTGGCCGCAATCGCCGCCTCGGCCTTGCTGACCGCCGCGCCGCTCCCGGCGCAGGAAGCCCCGCCCGCCCAGCCGGGGCCGGCGCCGTTCATGATCGCGCCGCCCGCGCAGGCTCCGGCGAGCCCTCCTCCGCCTGCGAGCTCCGCGCCTGCCGCAGCGCCGACGGAGAGCCCGGCAGCACCGCCCCCGGCCCTCCTGTTCAAGCCGCTCCTGCCGGCGGCGCGTGTCACGCTCGAAGGCGAGAGCGACATGCGCAACTGGGCGTTCTACCTGACGCAGGACGAGGCCGCCGCCGAGCTGAACCTCGATATCGCCTTCCAGAACGCGCTCGTGGTCATGCCGGAAGCCTCGCGCCTCACGGTCCGGATCAACGGCGAGCGCGTCAGCGAAATGCCGATCGCCTCGTCCGACCGGCTGAAGCGGACCTCCGTCGCCCTGCGCAAGGGCCTGCTCCGGGCAGGCCAGAACACGATCGGCTTCGAGGCCGTCCAGCGCCATCGCACCGATTGCACGGTCGGCTCGACCTATGAGCTCTGGACCCGCATCGACGGTGCCGGCACGCGCCTGAGCTTCAGGAATGCGAGCGCCCGGCCATCCGCCTTGCGCGGCATCGACGACCTCGCCGCCATCGGCGCCGATGAAGGCGGGCAGACGAACATCGTCATCGTCGCGCCCGGCGCCTCGCGCGGGGTTGCCGCCGGCAGCATCCTCGCCACCGCCCAGGCGCTCGCGCTGCGCGGCCGCTACGGGCAGGTCGCGGTGACGGTGGCCGAGCAAATGCCCGCGCGCATCCGGCCGGGCACGCTCACCGTCGCGCTCGGCACGAACGAGGAGATGCGCACGCTGCTCGGCACGCTCCCCGCCGAAGCGAACGGCCGCAGCTTCCTCGGCTTCGTGCCCGCGCAGAAAAGCGCCGATCTCCTGCTCGTCACCGGCGAGGGCTGGCCCGATCTCGAAGCTCTGATCGCGAAGCTCCTGACCGCGCCGGTATCCCGGCCCGCCAACATCAACCGCAAGACCATGGACACCGCGAGCTGGCACCTGCCGGACGCGCCCTTTATTTCCGACCGCCAGGCGATCCGCTTCTCCGAGCTCGGCATCCCCACGCAGGAATCAACCGGCCGGCGCATGCGCCTGCGCGCGGTCGTCGCGATGCCCGGCGATTTCTATGCCAACGCTTATGGCGAGGCGACGCTCTATCTCGACGGCGCCTATTCGCAGGAGGTCCTGCCCGGCGACAGCCATATCGAGATCTTCGTCAACGGCAATGTCGCGGCGACCGTGCCGCTCAATGCGGCGACGGGCGGGCTCTTCCAGCAATTCCCGATCACCATCCCGCTGCGGCATTTCCAGCCTGGCATCAACGAAATCTGGTTCGAGGCGGTGACGCTGACGAAGTCGGACCTCGCCTGCGGCCCCGGCGCGACGCTGCCGGGCAAGAGCCGCTTCGCCCTGTTCGACACCTCCGTCCTCTCCATGCCCGACTTCGCCAAGATCGGCGTCAGCCCCAACCTCGCGGCGATCGCCGGCACCGGCTTCCCTTATTCGGTCGCGTCGCGCGTCGCCCTGATCATGGGCCGGCAGGACACCGCCAATCTCAGCGCCGCGGCGACGCTGCTCGCGCGCATCGCGCGCAACGCCAGCCGGCCGCTCGCCGTCGATGTCGTGAGCAACCCCGCGCTGGTCGGGGACAGGCCGGCCCTGATCGTCGGCACCGCCGGCCAGATGCCCGCGGGACTGCTGCCGCGCGTCGGCATCGCCGACAATGTCCGCGCCACCTGGCCGCAGCGTGCCGATGCCGTGGTGGTGACGCCGGATGCCGAAGGCGCGGCCGTCTTCGACGCGGTCATCAACCGCCTCCAGGGCCGCGAGGCGACGCCCGAGGCCTCCGGCGGCGCGGCACCGACCACCGAAGCCGTCCGCGACCGCTGGCGCGGCTCGCTCGGCGGCCCGCTGGCCCGTTATTTCGTCGGCTTCGACCAGTGGCTCCAGAGCACCTTCGACCTCTCCTTCGCGCAGTTGCGCGCGCCGTCGCGCGCACCCACGCTCTACGAGCCAGCGGAGGGCACCGAACTCATCGCGGCCCAGGCCGCCGACCCGGAAACGCGGCAAGTCTGGACCGCCTTCATCGCGCGTCGCGACGAGACCCTGCAGAGTGCCGTCAGCCGCGTCGTCTCACCCGGCAACTGGGCCGGCATGGCCGGGCGGATCACCGCCTTCCGCGGCGCCCAGGACGCCCATGTCATCTCGGCCGACAAGACCTCCTTCGTCATGACCCGGCCGTTCAGCCTCACCAATATGCGGCTGGTCTTCGCCAACTGGATGTCCAGCAATATCGGCATCTACGCGCTGGCGCTGCTGCTTGCCTGCATCGGGCTGGGCATCGGAACCTCCCTGATGCTCGGGCGGTTGGGACGGCGATCATGAGATGGATTCTCGCAGCCATGGCAGCCGTCTTCCTCGGCCTCGTGCCGGGCGCATACGCGGCCATCCCCGCCGATGCCTGGACGCTCTACCGGCAGAAATTCGTGACGCCCGAGGGCCGCGTCGTCGACGATGTGAACGGCGGCATCAGCCATAGCGAGAGCCAGGGCTACGGCCTGCTGCTGGCCTGCCTCGCCGACGACCGCGCGACCTTTGCCAAGATCTTTGCCTTCACCCGCACGGAGCTTCTGATCCGCGACGACGGCCTCGCGGCCTGGCGCTGGGACCCGAAGGCGAGCCCCCATGTCACCGACATCAACAATGCCAGCGACGGCGATCTCCTGATCGCGCAGGCCCTGGCCTGCGCCGGTGCGCGCTGGAACATGCCGGCTCATACCGCAGCCGCCCGCCAGATCGCCAACGCGCTGGCCAAGGTCGCGCTCAGGCAACATGCCGGGCAGACCTGGCTGATGCCCGGCGCAGTGGGGTTCTCGGAGAAGGACCGGGCCGACGGGCCGGTGATCAATCCGTCCTACTGGGTGTTCGAAGCCTTTCCGGTGCTGGCCAAGCTGACCGGCGACCAGCGCTGGATGCAGGTGCAGGCCAGCGGGTTGAAGCTGCTCGACGACCTCGCCAAGCGGAAGATGCCGGCGCCCGAATGGCTCTCGATCAAGGCCGCTCCCAAGCCGGCCGAAGGGTTCCCGGCCCAGTTCGGCTACAACGCCATTCGTATTCCGCTTTACCTGTTGCGCGCGGGACTTGGCGACAAGGCGCGCCTTGCGCCGTTCCGCCAGGCCTGGGCCGATGGCACGGCCGTCGTCGATGTGGTCAGCGGCAAGCCGGTCGAGCCGCTGCCGGATGCGGGCTATCGCATCCTCTCCGCCGCGATGGCCTGCGCGCTCGATGGCACGCCGGTGCCGGCCGAGCTCAGGACATTCCAGCCCACCGCCTATTACCCTTCGACGCTGCATCTTCTCGCCCTCTCGATGCTCAGCGAGAGGTATCCGCAATGCCTGTGAAACCCGTCCTCATCGCCGTCACCGTCTCGGGCCTCGCCTTCTACGCGCTCGGCCGCTACGGCCACGACACCGCCTCGCGCGATCCGGCCCAGTCGATGATCCAGCCCGCGCTGGCACAGGCTCCGCAGCAATCGCCGCAGAGCCCGCCCGCTCCGGCAGCGAACGAAATCGCGCAAGCCGCGGCGCAGGACCGCCCGGCAGCGCCCCCATCGCCCGCGCCCAAGGTCGATGAGACCGCCTTGCGCTATTTTGCGGCGCAGGGCGATACCCGCCGCTACGAGGCCGAGCTCGCGCGGCTCAGGGCACTCTATCCGGAATGGAAGCCATCGACCGATCCCGCCTCCCAGGGGCAGGCCGGCGATCCCGAGCTCGAACGGATGTGGCGGCTCTTCGCCGAGGGCAAGCACGGTGAGGTCCGCGCTGCCATCGCCCAGCGTGGCAGTGCCGATCCGAACTGGCGCGCGCCCGCCGATCTCATCGCCCAGCTCGACGCGGCCGAGGCGCGCCAGCGCCTCGTCAACGCATCGAACGCCCGGCAATGGGAGCAAGTCATCCGCCTGGGCACCGAGACGCCGGCCCTGCTGACCTGCGCCAGCGTCGATGCGCTCTGGCGCGTCGCCGAGGCCTTCGTCCAGACCGGCAAGCCCGAGCGGGCCCGCGACGCCTATGCTTACGTCCTGACCAACTGCACCAACCCGGCGGAGCGCGCTGGCACGATGCAGAAGGCGCTCGCCATCCTGCCCGAGACTCTGGTCGATGCGCTTCTTGCCCAGGAGCGGCAGAACGAGTTCGCGAGCATCCGCGACGAGATCGCCCGGCGCCATATCGGCAAGGCCGCCGATGACCCGACCCAGAAGGCGACGGTCGCCGAGATCCAGCGTATCGAGGTCCTCGCCAACGCCGCGACCACGCCCGACGACGCCATCCTGCTCGGCTTCTACACCCTGCATCACGACGAGCCGGGCAAGGCCGCGACCTGGTTCCAAACGGCGTTGACGCGCAATGGCGGCGCCAAGGCGGCCGAGGGGGCCGTTCTCGCGCTGGGCGCGACCAAGAAATATCAGGAAGCCGAGACGCTCGGCGCCCAATGGCTGGAGGCCGGCGCAGCCAACCGCAAAGCCTATCTCGACGTCATCACCGCATTGCTGACCCAGGAGCCGCCGCCGCGTCTCGACCGCACGGTGGTCGAGCGCATCGCCCGGACGGTCGGGCAGGACAAATACGCGCCCGGCGCCGGCGCGCTCGGCTGGTATGCCTATAATGCCGGGCAGACCGCCCCAGCCGGAACCTGGTTCGAGACCGCGCTCTCCTGGGATCGCAACTATGAGCCTGCGGCCTACGGCCTGGCGCTGGTCCGCGAACGGCAGCGTGATCAGGCAGGACTTCGCGCGCTCGTCGCCGAATGGGGCAGCCGCTCGCAGCGGATCGCGGAGGTGCTCAATCCCCGCCGTGCGCGCCCGGCAGCGACCGCCGAGCGTCCCGTGGAAATCCGTGAAGTCCCGCGTCCGGACACGGTCGCCGAGCCGATCGGACAGCGTCCAGTTCCCAGGGCACGCACCCGCCGCGAAAGCCCGGTCGAGCGCGAGGAGGTGGCAACCGCCGGGCGCACGGCGGCGCCCCGCACCGTTAGCGGCAATTGCGGCAACGGCAGCTCCGGCGCTGCCGCCTTGCAGCGCGGCTGGTGCCTGCTCAATCTCAAGCGTCCGGTCGCCGCGGCTCAGGCCTTCGAGGCGGCGCGGCGCAGCGGCAATGCCGAGGTTGCGGCCGATGCCGCCACCGGCCTGACCTATGCGAAGATCCAGCAAGGCCTGACCAGCGAAGCTGTGGCCGCGGCCGGCGCCACCAACCTGCCGCCCGCACGTCGCCGGGAACTTGCCACCTTGCTCCTGTCGGAACGGTTCTATGCCCAGTACGACGCGAAGGATTTCAACGGCGCGCTGCTCACCCTGTCGGAACGGCGCCGGCACGCGCCCGAGACGACCGACCTGATGCTGATGCGTGGCTGGGCCTATTACAATCTCGGGCGCTACGACGATGCCGGACGCATCTTCGAGACCCTGTACAAGGTGAACAGGTCGTCCGAGGCCCTGTCGGGCATCACGGCGATCCGCGACGCCACCCGCCTCAACCGGTACTGAGGCGGGAATCGGCCACTTTCCGGGTGATGACGGCCGTTGCGACGGGGCGAAACGCCGGCACCAGATTGATCCGCGGCCGCGTCAACAGTATTCCTCTTGTCGACAAGAGGATTCCCCATGAAAGCCAACAAGACCAAGGCCGCGCCCGCCCCGGAGCGCAAGCGCGGCTCGGGCGTGAAATTCGTCTATGACCTGCTGCGCAATGAAATCCTCGATCTCGTCCTGCCGCCCGGCAGCCCGATCGACGAGGTGCAGCTTGCCGAGCGCTTCAGCATGTCGCGCACGCCGATCCGCGAGGCGCTGGTGCGTTTGGCCGGCGAAGGGCTGATCGACACGCTGCCGAACCGCTCGACCATGGTGGCGAATCTCGACTTCCTCAACATGTCGCCCTTCTTCGACGCGCTGACGCTGATGTACCGCGTGACGACCCAGCTTGCCGCGCAGAACCGTCGTCCGGCCGACCTGGAGGCGATCCAGGCCCGGCAGGCGGAATTCGCCGCCGCAGTGAAGGCGCAGGATGCCCTGGCGATGATCGCCACCAACGCCGCCTTCCATGCCGCCATCGCCGACGCCGGCCGCAACCCCTATTTCAACAGCCTGTTCAGCCGCCTTCTCGACGAGGGCCGCCGCTTTCTGCGGCTCTACTACCAGTCCTATGACGACCGGCTGCCCCAGCAATTCGTCGACGAGCATGAGGCCATGATCGCCGCGATCGTGGCGCGCGACATGGCGTTGGCCGATCGCCTGGGCAAGGCTCACGCCGAACAGATCGTTCAGCAGATTCAAAAGCTTATGATCGGAGAGGACAGACTCGACGTTACGCTCTGAGCTTTTTGCGTAATTCTTGTCGACAAAGAATATGCAAAGCGCTATAAAGCGCTCGGGAGGAGCGCGTCGCGTCGCGACGGGGTCTCCGCAGGAACGACAGCCAAAAGGAGACCGAGATGAAGGCCCAGATTTTCTCCGGCGTGATCCCCGCGCTGATGACCCCGTGCAAGGCGGACCGTACGCCCGATTTCGACGCGCTGGTGCGCAAGGGCAAGGAGCTGATCGCCGCCGGCATGTCCGCCGTCGTGTATTGCGGCTCGATGGGTGACTGGCCGCTCCTGACCGATGCCCAGCGGATGGAAGGCGTCGAGCGC
Organism: Allobosea sp. FW305-C-101; assembly: GCF_058783685.1. Classification (NCBI taxonomy): domain Bacteria; kingdom Pseudomonadati; phylum Pseudomonadota; class Alphaproteobacteria; order Hyphomicrobiales; family Alloboseaceae; genus Allobosea; species Allobosea sp. FW305-C-101. The sequence continues at coordinate 1,067,837 of NZ_JBYSYT010000002.1, forward strand.
CTGGTGAAGGCCGGCATCCCGGTCATCGTCGGCACCGGTGCGGTCAACACCGCTTCCGCCGTCGCCCATGCCGCCCACGCCCAGAAGGTCGGCGCCCAGGGCCTGATGGTGATCCCGCGCGTCCTCTCGCGCGGCTCGGTAATCACCGCCCAGAAGGCTCATTTCAAGGCGATCCTGACCGCTGCGCCGGGCCTGCCGGCCGTGATCTACAACAGCCCCTATTACGGCTTCGCCACCCGCGCCGACCTGTTCTTCGCGCTCCGCGCCGACCATCCGAACCTCGTCGGCTTCAAGGAATTCGGCGGTGCCGACGACATGCGCTATGCGGCCGAGAACATCACCAGCCGCGACGACGACGTCTCGCTGATGATCGGCATCGACACCACCGTCGTCCATGGCTACGTCAATTGCGGCGCGACCGGCGCGATCACCGGCATCGGCAATGTCCTGCCGAAGGAAGTGCTCCATCTCTGCAAGCTCTCGGTCGCCGCCGCTGCCGGCGACGCCGAGGCGCGCCGCCGCGCCCTGGAGCTGGAGCAGGCGCTCGGCATCCTCTCCTCCTTCGATGCGGGCCCGGACCTCGTCCTGTTCTTCAAGCACATGATGGTGATGAAGGGCGACGCGGAATACACGCTGCACTTCAACGAGACCGATGCGCTGAGCGACAGCCAGCGCGGCTATTGCGAAGCCCAGCTCAAGCTGTTCGACGCCTGGTATGCCGATTGGTCGAAGCAGGACGCCGTGCGGAAATACGCGGCCTGATCCTGCAACCCTGCGCGGCGGAAGACCTTCCGCCGCGCGTCGAAAAGCTCCATGCCGGGCGTGTCCGGGCGGCTCGCCGGCCGCGGACGACATTTCAGCCCGCATTCGTGAAACGCATCCGCAGATGGCCAAGCCCGATGTCATCGTCATAGGCGCCGGCGTGGTCGGCCTCTCCGCCGCGATCGCGGCGCAGGGGCGCGGCCTTGCGGTCACCGTACTGGACAAGACCGGGCCGGCCGCGGGCGCCTCCGCCGGCAATGCCGGTGCCTTCGCCTTCACCGACATCCTGCCGCTGGCCTCGCCCGGCATCCTGCGCAAGGCGCCGAAATGGCTCCTCGACCCGCTCGGGCCGCTTTCGGTGCCGCCGGCCTATGCGCTCCGGATCGCACCCTGGATGTTCCGCTTCTGGCGCGCCTGCTCTCCGGCCCGCGTCGCGCATTCCACGACGGCGCAGACCGCCCTGATGGACCTGTCCAAGGCGGAGCTCGAACCCTTCCTGCAGGAAACCGGCACCTTCAAGATGTTGCGCAAGGACGGCAATCTCCAGGTCTACGAGGGCAAGGCCGAGCTGGAGGCTTCCCTGCCCGGCTGGCAGGCCCGCGAGGAGCACGGCATCGCCTTCCGGCATCTCGACGCCGACGGCATGGCCGCGATCCAGCCCGGCCTCGCCCCGCGCTTCACCCACGGCACCTTCACCCCCGGCTGGTATTCGATCGCCGACCCGCAGGGCTATACGCTGGCGTTGGCCGAGCATTTCCGCGCCCGCGGCGGCATCATCGAGCGGCTTGAGGTCGAAAGCCTGCAGCCGCTCGGCGACGGCATAGCGGTCCATATCCGCGGCGGCCGCTCGCGCCAGGCCGCGCAGGTCGTCCTTGCGGCCGGTGCCTTCTCCCATCGCATCGCCCACAGCCTCGGCGAGCGCATCCCGCTCGAGACCGAGCGCGGCTACAACACCACGCTGCCGCCCGATGCCTTCGACCTGCGCACGCAGGTCACCTTCGGCGGCCACGGCTTCGTCGTCAGCCGGCTCTCGATCGGTATCCGCGTCGGCGGCGCCGTCGAGCTCGGCGGGCTCGACCTGCCCCCGAATTTTCGCCGCTCGGAGGCGATGCTGGCCAAGGCCCGCGCCTTCCTGCCCGGCCTCAGGCCCGATGACGGCGTGCAATGGATGGGCTTCCGCCCCTCGCTGCCGGACAGCCTGCCGGCGATCGGCCGCGCTCGCGCCACGCCGCGCGTGGTCTACGCCTTCGGTCATGGCCATCTCGGCCTGACGCAATCGGCCGGCACCGCCCGGCTCGTCGCCGATCTCTTGACCGATCGGCCCCCAGTTATCGATATCGCTTCCTTCTCACCGCAGCGCTTCTGAGAGACGAAGGCCATGGCCAGCCACACCTTCTCCTGCATCGACGGTCACACTTGCGGCAATCCGGTGCGCCTCGTCTCCGGCGGCGGCCCGCGGCTCGAAGGCAACACCATGCTGGAGAAGCGCGCGCATTTCCTGCGCGAGTTCGACTGGATCCGCACCGGCCTGATGTTCGAGCCGCGCGGCCACGACATGATGTCGGGCTCGATCCTCTACCCGCCGACCCGCCCCGATTGCGATGTCGCCGTGCTGTTCATCGAGACCTCCGGCTGCCTGCCGATGTGCGGCCACGGCACCATCGGCACCATCACCATGGGCATCGAGAATGGGCTGATCACCCCGCGCGAACCGGGCAGGCTCTCGATCGACGCCCCCGCCGGCAAGGTCGATATCAGCTACCGCCAGGAAGGTCGCTTCGTCGAGGAGGTTCGCCTGACCAATGTACCGGGCTTCCTCTATGCCGAGGGCCTGACGGCCGAGGTCGAGGGCCTCGGCGAGATCGTGGTCGATGTCGCCTATGGCGGCAATTTCTATGCCATCGTCGAGCCGCAGAAGAACTTCCGGGACATGGCCGACCATACCGCCGGCGAGCTGATCGGCTGGTCGCCGAAGCTGCGCGCCGCGCTGAACAAGAAATACGAGTTCGTCCATCCCGAGCACCCTGAGATCAAGGGGCTCAGCCACATCCAGTGGACCGGCAAGGCGACGAAGCCCGAGGCCCATGCCCGCAACGCCGTGTTCTATGGCGACAAGGCGATCGACCGCTCGCCCTGCGGCACCGGCACCTCGGCCCGCATGGCCCAGCTCGCTGCCAAGGGGAAGCTCGCGGTGGGCGACGAGTTCGTGCATGAATCGATCATCGGCTCGCTGTTCAAGGGCCGCGTCGAGGCTGCCGTGACCGTCGCCAACCGGCCCGCGATCATCCCTTCCATCGCCGGCTGGGCCCGGATGACCGGCTACAACACGATCTTCATCGACGATCGCGACCCCTTCGCCCACGGCTTCGTCGTGACGTAAGGGGGCTCCGCAGCTCGCTTCACTTCACAGAGTGCTTTTCTGTTCGATGCCTTAGGCATCGGCGACGATAACGCGCCCGACGACGTTGGACAGCGCGGTCAGAGCCGGCAACCGCCTCGCCTTCCTGTCGGTCACGATGGCGGAAACCCGGTCGAGCTCGCAGAAGCGAACGCGGCTCGTGACGCCGATCTTGGAATGGTCGGCAATCAGGACGACGCTGGCCGAATTGGCGACCATGGCCCGGGCGATCTCGGCGGTGTGCTCGAAGAAATTGGTCGCTGCGCCATCCACATCGACGCCAAAGGGCGACAGCAGCGCCACATCGGCCTTGAAGCGGTAGATGTCGTTGATCGTGGACGCGCCGCCGGTCTCCGGCGGCTCATGCACGATGGCGCCACCGAGCAGGAAGACGCGGCTGCCCATCCTCTGCTGGGTCGAGGCCATGCTGGTCGCAACCTGCAGCGAGTTCGTGAGGATGTTGAGCTCGGGAACGCTCTTCAGCTCCTCCGCCAGCGCCGCCGTTGTGGTCCCCCCGTCGAGAAACAACGTCTGGCCGCTTTTGATCAGGGCCAGCGCAGCCAGCGCGATAGCGCGCTTTTCCTGCAGCCGGACAGTGGAACGGGCGCCGTAGGACGCATCCTGCTCTGCGGGAAGGCTGACCGCACCACCGTGGATGCGCCGCAACCGGCCGTCCCGCTCCATGGCGACGAGATCGCGGCGGATCGACTCGTTCGAGACATCGAACTCCTGCGCGAGCCGCTCGACCGAAACGCTACCGAACGTCTCGAGAAGCGTGCCGATGCGCTGCTTTCGATCGCCTTGCCACATGTGCAATCGCCTCCTCCGCAACGCTCATGGCACCGCTCGGGGCGGCACACAACCAGAGCCCTCATGAATTACACATAAATACACATTGCCACAGATATCCACAAATGCTAAGCCATCTCCAGAGCGATCGGGGATCACGAATGCGCGCCGGGAACAATCAGGACGAGTGGCTGGCTTTCGCCCTCCAACTAGCGACGGAGAGCGGCGCGATCCTGCGCGAGGCAGCGACCGTGCGCCCCGATGTCGAGGTCAAGCCCGATCGCAGCTTCGTCACCGCACTCGACGCCCGCATCGAACGGCGCATGCGCGAGATGCTGGCCGACCGCTTTCCGAGCCACGGCATCATCGGCGAGGAGGAGGATCCCTCCGATCGCGATGCCGACCTGGTCTGGGTGCTCGATCCGATCGACGGCACCGCCGCCTTCATCGCCGGCCTGCCGGTCTACGGCTCGCTGATCGCGCTGATGCGGGAGGGTGAACCGATCCTGGGGATCATCGACCATCCGATCACCGGCGACCGCTGGATCGGCGTCAAGGGCAGCCCCACCACGCATAACGGCCGCCCCTGCCGCACCCGCGCCTGCGGCGCGCTCGGCGAGGCCATCCTGTCCGCCAGCAATCCCGACTTCTTCGACGCGGAAGAGACCCCGGCCCTCGACGCCATGCGCGCGGCGACCGCCTGGCGCATCTGGGGCGGCGCCTGCATGAGCTTCGGCCTGCTCGCGAGCGGGCGGACCGATGCCGCCTTCGACACGCGCCTGAAACTCTGGGATTTCGCACCCTTCCGCCCGATCATCGAAGGCGCCGGCGGCGTCATCACCGATTGGGACGGACGGCCGATCGACCACCAGACGGGCAAGCGCATCATGGCGGCCGGCGATCCGGCCCGCCATCGCGAGATGCTGGGACTCGTCGAGACCGCGATGAAGCGCTAAGCCGACTACAGAACATTCGCTCCGAGACGGCGCCGATCCGCCGGAGCTTCCTTTTGGAGGGGAACGCCATGGGTATCGCGATCGAGGATCTGGCCGTCGCCTATGGCGGGCAGCGCGTCATCGACGGGCTTGCGCTGACGATCGAGCCGGGCACGTTCTTCACGCTGCTCGGCCCGTCCGGCTGCGGCAAGACCACGCTCCTGCGCACCATCGCCGGCTTCGTCCCGGCCGAGCGCGGCCATATGCGCTTCGGCGGCACCGAGGTGACGCATCTGCCGCCGCACAAGCGCGATATCGGCATGTGCTTCCAGGACTACGCGCTCTTCCCGGACAAGACCGTCTTCGACAACGTCGCCTACGGCCTGCGCGCCCGCAAGCTGGCGGAGAGCGCGATCAAGCCCAAGGTTCAGGCAGCGCTGGAGCGTGTCGGCCTCGGCCATCTGGGCGCCCGTCATCCGGCCGCGCTCTCCGGCGGCCAGCGCCAGCGCGTCGCGCTCGCCCGCGCTCTCGTCATCCAGCCGAAGGTGCTGCTGATGGACGAGCCGCTCTCCAATCTCGACGCCAAGCTGCGCCTGCAGGTGCGCGAGACCATCGTCGAGCTCCAGCGCGAGGCGAAGATCACCACGGTCTTCGTCACCCATGACCGGGAGGAGGCACTCGCCATGTCCGACCGGATCGGCGTGATGAACCAGGGCCGGCTCGAGCAGGTCGGCACCCCCGCCCAGATCTACCGCGAGCCGCGCACCGGCTATGTCGCGGATTTCGTCGGCGGCGCCAATATCGTCGCGGTCGAGACCGCCGCGCGGCAGGCCGGCGAGACCGCGACCATCGCGCTCGACGGCGCCGCCATCACGGCCCGCGCCCCGGCCGCCCTCGCCGCCGGCAAGGCGAGGCTGGTGGCCCGCCCCGAGGACATCCTGCTGGCCGAGCCCGGCACGGCCGGCACGCTGCCGGGCAAGATCGCGCATCGCCAGTATCTCGGCGGCAAGACCAGCTACAAGGTCGCGCTCGACAGCGGCCGCGTGCTCGCGGTCGACCTGCAAAGCGGCGCGCATGACCGCTTCGAGCCCGGCGCGGCCGTCGGCCTCGGCTTCGACCCCGCCCGCACGCTGGTGCTCGCGTCATGACCCGCCAGTTCAGCTCGATCTGGTTCTGGTTCTCTGCGCTGGCGCTGGCGATCCTGGCCGTCTTCCTGCTCTATCCCCTGCTCAACGTCCTGACCGGCTCGATCGGCAGCGGCGGCCGCAACGGCTGGGTGACGCTCGCTGGCGACCCCAAATATTTCGCCGCCATCGTCAACACCATCGTGCTCGGCATCGCGGTGACGCTGACCACGACGCTGATCGGCGTGCCGCTCGCCTATTTCACGGCGCGTTTCGACTTTCCCGGCAAGGGCATCGTCGCGGTGCTGCCGCTGGTCACGCTGGTCATCCCCGAGGTCATCGCCGCCCAGACCTGGCTGATGATGCTCGGCAATAACGGCTTCATCACCCGTTGGCTCGGCGGCCACGGCATCGACATGCCGAGCTTCTACGGCTGGCCCGGCCTGATCACGGTGATGACCTTCACCTATTACACCTACACCTATATCGGCACGCTCGCCGCCATCCGCGGCTTCGACGTGCAGCTCGAGGAAGCTGCCCAAAGCCTCGGCACCTCGCCCGCCCGCTCGCGCCTCAACGTCATGCTGCCGGTGGTGCTGCCCTCGGTTCTCGCGAGCGCGCTCCTGGTCTTCACGCTGGTCGTCGGCAATTTCGCGACCGCCACCATCCTCGGCAGCCGCGTGCCGCTGCTCTCGGTCCTGACCTATCAGGCCGCCGTCGCCGAGGGCGGCTCCGACCCGGTGATGCAGTCGACGCTCGCCACCGTCTCGATCGCGCTCGTGATGATCGTGCTCTTCGTCCAGCGCTGGATCGTCTCGCGCGGCCGCCACGAGGTCACGCAAGGCCGCGGCGCCCGCGCCGAGAAGCTGCGTGGCCTGCCGGGCCTCTTCATCGGGCTTGCCGCCGGGCTCCTCGTCATCGTCTCGCTGCTGCCGCTGGGCTCGATCGTCGTCGGCGCCTTCACCGTCTCGCGCGGCCCGGTCATGCGCTGGGGCGAGTGGACCACGGCCCATGTCGAGCGCCTCGTCAGGATCGCGCCCGATCCGGTGATCAACACCCTGCTCTATTCAGCCGCCGCGACCGCGATCGGCATCACCTTCTCGGCCATCGTCAGCTACCTCATCGTCAAGAAGCGCAACATCCTGACGCCCGCGCTCGACTACCTGACGGCGCTGCCGCTGGCCCTCTCCGGCACGATCATCGGCATCGGCCTGATCATGTCCTTCAACACCGGCTTCCTGCCGCTCACCGGCACGGCCAGCATCATCGTGCTCGCCTATGTCGTGCGCCGCCTGCCCTTCGGCATCCGCAACTCGTCCTCGACGCTCTACAACATCCCGAACTCGATCGAGGAAGCCTCGATCAGCCTCGGCGTGCCACCGGTCTCGACCTTCTTCAAGGTCGTGCTGCCCTTGATGCTGCCGGCCGTCGCCGCCGCGGCGGTGCTGACCTGGACGACCACCGTCGCCGAGCTCTCGGCCTCGATCATCGTCTATTCCGGCGGGCGCGAGACCATGCCGATCCAGATCTACAAGCTGATCGACTCCAACCTGATGGCTCCTGCCTCGGCCTATGGGCTCGTGCTGGTCGCAGTGATCCTGATCCCGATCATCGTCGCGACCCGCGTCTTCAAGATCGACCTGTTCTCGTCGAAGAGCTGAACGAACCGAACAACACAAGGCCGGGCCGGCACCGCCTGCCGCCCGCGCTCAGAGGGGAAGGCGGAATGAAAGGAACGACCATGACCCACCTGATCGACCGCCGCACCGTGCTCGCCGGCCTCGCCGGCATGGCCGCCGCACCCGCATTCGCCCAGAGCGCCTCGGGCACCGTCGTGCTCTACACCTCCAACAACGCGCAGTCCGTCGATGCCGTGCTCGGCGTCGCCAAGGAGAAGCAGCCCAACCTGAAGATCAGCACGATCACCGGCGGCTCGGGCCAGCTGCTGCGCCGCATCGAGGCCGAGGCCGCCAAGCCCCAGGCCGACATCTTCTGGAGCTCCAGCGCCAATACGCTCGGCGCCTTCAAGCAGCTCTTCGAATCCTATGCCTCCCCGGCCGCGTCCGCCATTCCGGCCGCGCTGCGCCACCCGGAGAACCTCTGGACCGCCTCGAACGTCCATCTCGTCGTGGCGATGATCAACAAGAACCAGCTCGGCGGGAAGCCAGCGCCGAAGACCTGGAAGGACCTGATCGACCCCGCCTTCAAGGGCAAGATCATCATCGCCGACCCCGCCAACAGCTCGACCGCCTTCACCATCCTCTGGGGCGTCGACAAGCTGATGGGTCCGGACGGCCTCAAGGCGCTCGCCGCGAACCTGACCGTCTCCAGCGCCGCCTCGACGGTGCTGCGCGCCGTCGGCCAGGGCGAGTTCGCCATGGGCCTGACCTTCGAGTCGAACGCCTATGCCTATGTCGCCGGCGGCCAGCGCGAGATCTCGCTGCTCTACCCGGCCGAGGGCACCTTCTCGACGCCGGAGTTCCAGGTGCTGGTCAAGGGCGCGCCGGCCGGCGCCGCCGCCAAGGCGGCGTATGACCTGATGCTGTCGAAGGAAGCGCAGATCGCCCTGCTGGAGAACGCCTTCCGCCGCCCGAGCCGCAGCGACATCGACGTCTCCAAGCATGTCGAATTGCCCGCCATGGAAAGCGTCAAGGTCTTCGCCATCGACGAGGACGAGGCCGCCGCCAAGCGCGACGAGTTCCTCAAGCGCTGGCAGTCCTACGGCACCGCCACGAAGTAAGCGGGCCGCCGCTTCGGCAGGTCCGGAACGGGGCGGTATCGCAACAGCTCTCAGGCGCCTCCGGGCGCCTGATTTCGTTTGAGGAGCCGCCCGGTTGAAGCCACCTCACTGCGCTTCGTCCTCGCCCCGGCGGATCAGGAAGACCGCGGCGCCCGCACTCATCAGCGCGAGGCAGAACCAGGTCAGCGCATAGATCAGGTGCGTGTTGCGAAAGCTGACCTGGGTCATGCCGCCCTGCGGCAGCGGGCCGGGTTCGGAAGATGTGTCGGCATCGACGAAATAGGGTGCGACCACGCCCAGCCCTCGCGCTGTCGCGATCCCGGCGACATCCCGCGAATACCAGCGGCCGGCAGCGGGATCGTTGCTGCGCAGGAAGCCGCCACCGGGCTCACTCAGACGCAACAGGCCGACCACCTTCGTGTCTGCCGCCCGCCGCTCGCTCGCGTTGCGCCGGTCCTCCGGCACGAAGCCGCGGTTGACCAGCACGGTGAAGCCGGCATCGCTGCGGAACGGCGCCATCACCCAGAAGCCGGGCCCGCGCTCCGTCACCGCCATGGTCAGCGTCTCCGGTGCATCGAGATAGCGGCCTTGCAGCAAGACGCGGCGGTATTCGTCGGTGGCTGCGCTGATCTTCGACCACTCCGCCGACCCCGGCGCCGCGACGGGGGCAGCATGAATCCGTGCTGCGACGCGGGCGATCAGGTCGAGCTTCCAGCTGCGGCGTTCAATCTGCCAGATCCCGAGCCCGGCGAAGACCAGTGCAAACACACCAAGCGCGGTCGCAAAGACAAACCGGGCCACTCGCGGACGGCGCCTCACTCCTGTTTCCAGCGGCGTCATCGTCGCGCTTCCAGAGGCTGCTGGGCTGCTCGCTGTGGGGAGGCGAATGGCGGTATTTTCGAGAACCGGAGCGGAGCGCACATCGGTACGTAAGCGCCGGAAGCGCAGGAAACACCGTCAGTCGGCCGCCACAGCAGAGCGGGCAAGCGGGCTCTCACATCCTGTGCATGTCCGGCATCATGTTGGTGTTGAGGTGGTACATCACCCACAGGGAGCCGGCGAGCACGATCACCACGATGACGATGGTGAAGATCAGGCCCATCATGTTCCAGCCGCCCTCGGAACGGCCGTTCATGTGCAGGAAATAGACCATGTGCACGACGATCTGCACGGCCGCGAAGGCCATGATCACGATCGCCGTCAGCGTCGCGTTCCCCAGCACGTCGTTCATGACGAGCCAGAACGGGATCGCCGTCAGGACGACCGAGAGCAGGAAGCCGGTGACATAGCCGCGCAGGCTGCCATGCGGGGCATGGTCGTCGCCATGGGCGCCATGCGGCTCGGCGTGCGGGTCGACGTGGCTTTGGGAACCGCTCATTTCAGCACGCCCATCAGATAGACGAAGGTGAAGACGCCGATCCAGATGACGTCGAGGAAGTGCCAGAACATCGAGAGGCACAGCAGCCGGCGCCGGTTGGCCTCGATCAGCCCGCGCTTCGAAACCTGCACCATCAGCACCGTCAGCCAGATCAGGCCGAAGGTGACGTGCAGGCCGTGGGTGCCCACCAGCGTGAAGAACGAGGACAGGAAGGCGCTGCGCATCGGCGTCGCGCCTTCGCGGATGAGATGCGCGAACTCGTAGAGCTCGATCGCCAGGAAGGCGAGGCCGAAGAGCCCGGTGACGAGGAGCCAACGCTGCATCAGCGCCTGCTTGCCCTTGTCCATGGCCAGCATGGCAAAGCCGTAGGTGATCGAGGAGAACAGGAGCATCGCCGTGTTGACCGCGACCAGCCTGAGATCGAACAGGTCGGCCCCTGAAGGTCCCGCCGCGTAGTTGCGCCCGAGCACGCCATAAGTCGCGAAGAGGACTGCGAAGATCAGGCAGTCGCTCATCAGGTAGAGCCAGAAGCCGAGCATGGTCGAGCCGCCGGAATGGGCGTGCTCGTCCCCGGTGACGTAGAATGCCGGAACGCTCGCGGCCTGTGCCTGTGCTTTCGCCTTGGCCATCATCGCCCCTCAGGCCCGTCCGAGCTGTCGGCTGCGCGCTTCTTCTTCTTGCACGATCGCCTCAGTGGGAATGTGGAAGTCGCGGTCGTAGTTGAAGCTATGCGCGATCGCGGTCGCGACCACGCCGACGAAGGTCAGCGCCGCCAGCCACCAGATGTACCAGATCAGCGCGAAGCCGCAGATCGTGGCGAGCCCGGCGATGATCACGCCAGCGCCCGTGTTCCGGGGCATGTGGATCGGCCTGAAGCCGCCGAGCGGGCGCCGGTAGCCGCGCTTCTTCATGTCGGCCCAGGCATCGAGTTCATGCACGATCGGCGTGAACGCGAAATTATAGGCCGGCGGCGGCGAGGAGGTCGACCATTCCAGCGTGCGCCCGTCCCATGGGTCGCCGGTCGTGTCGCGCAATGGCTCGCGCCTGATGATGCTGACCGCGATCTGGATGATGAAGCAGAGGATGCCGAGCGCGATCAGCACGGCGCCGAAGGCCGCGATCACGAACCAGATCTGCAGCGAGGGGTCCTCGAAGCGGCTGAGACGCCGCGTCACGCCCATCAGGCCGAGAATATAGAGCGGCATGAAGGCGACGTAGAAGCCGATCACCCAGAACCAGAAGGAGAGCAGGCCCCAGAACTTATCGAGCTTGAAGCCGAAAGCCTTGGGGAACCAGTAGGCGATGCCGGCGAAGACGCCGAAGACCACGCCGCCGATGATGACGTTGTGGAAATGGGCGATCAGGAACAGGCTGTTATGCAGGATGAAATCGGCCGGCGGCACGGCGAGCATCACACCGGTCATGCCGCCGATGACGAAGGTGATCATGAAGGCGAGCAGCCACAGCATCGGCAATTCGAAGCGGATGCGACCGCGATACATTGTGAACAGCCAGTTGAAGATCTTCGCGCCCGTCGGGATCGAGATGATCATCGTCGTGATGCCGAAGAAGGAATTCACGCTGGCGCCGGAGCCCATCGTGAAGAAATGGTGCAGCCAGACGAGATAGGACAGGATGGTGATGACCACCGTCGCATAGACCATCGAGGCATAGCCGAAGAGGCGCTTGCCGCAGAAGGTCGAGGCCACCTCCGAATAAACGCCGAAGATCGGCAGGATCAGGATGTAGACCTCCGGGTGGCCCCAGATCCAGATCAGGTTCACGTACATCATCGGGTTGCCGCCGAGATCGTTCGTGAAGAAATTCGTGCCGACATAGCGGTCGAGCGTGAGCAGCGCGAGCGTGGCCGCCAGGATCGGGAAGGTCGCGACGATCAGCACGTTGGTGCACAGCGACGTCCAGGTGAAGACCGGCATCTTCATCATGTCCATGCCGGGCGCGCGCATCTTCACGATGGTCGCGATCAGGTTGACGCCGGACAGGGTCGTGCCCACGCCCGCGATCTGCAGGGCCCATAGGTAGTAGTCCATGCCCACCCCGGGCGAGTAGGCGGCCCCCGAGAGCGGCGGATAGGCGAGCCAGCCGACCTTGGCGAATTCGCCGACGAAGAGCGACATCATCACCAGCACGGCGCCGCCGACCGTCATCCAGAACGAGAAATTGTTGAGGAACGGGAAGGCGACGTCGCGCGCGCCGATCTGCAGCGGCACGACATAGTTCATCAGGCCGGTGACGAAGGGCATCGCCACGAAGAAGATCATGATCACGCCATGCGCCGTGAAGATCTGGTCGTAATGGTGCGGCGGCAGGTAGCCCTCATTGCCGGCAAAGGCGATCGCCTGCTGGCCGCGCATCATCAGCGCGTCGGCGAAGCCGCGCAGCAGCATGATCACGCCGAGGATCATGTACATGATCCCGATCTTCTTGTGGTCCACGCTGGTGAACCACTCATGCCAGAGATAACCCCAGAGCCTGTAGCGGGTGACCAGCGCGACGAGCGCGAGGCCGCCGAGCGCCACCACGGCGAAGGTCCCGATCAGGATCGGCTCGTGATAGGGGATCGCTTCAAGGGTGAAGCGGCCGAAGATCAGCTTCCACCAGTCGGGATAGGTCATCGCTCACTCGCCTAGTTGGCGGCGCGGGCGGTGACGCCCGCGGTGCCGTAGACATCGGTCGGCGTGCAGATCGCCGTCACGAACGGGCGCGGCGGCATCGGCTGCCCGCCCCGGCGCACGCTCTTGTCGTATTCGAGCTGCGCGACGATATGGATGCCCTCCTTGCCGCCGCCGCCCTTGGCGTCCAGCGCCATCATGTCGCGCGTGCACATCTTGGCCCGGTCGACGCACATGTTGAGGACGGCGCTGAACAGATCGGACGGGATGTCGCGGAAATAGCGCACAGCCTCGCGCTCGCTCGGGCGCTCCAGCACGAGATATTCCTCGCGCCCGAGCGTGCTGCCGTTGCGGATCGCGCCCTGCACCCAGTCGCCGAAGCCCTTGTCGTCGACGCCGCGGAAGCGGAAGCGCATGTCGGAGAAGCCGGCGCCGCTGTAATTGGCCGAGAAGCCCTCGAACTCGCCGGCATGGTTGATCACGGCGTTGAGCTTGGTCTGCATGCCCGGCATCGCGTAGATCTGGCCGGCAAGCGCGGGAATGAAGAGCGAGTTCATCACCGAGGACGAGGTGATGCGGAACTCGATCGGCTGATCGACCGGCGCCACCACCTCGTTGAGCGAGGCGATGCCCTGCGCCGGGTAGAGGAACAGCCATTTCCAGTCGAGCGCGACGACCTGGATGACGAGTGGTTCCTTCTTGACCCCGTTGCCGCCGGCCTTGGCCTCGACCACCGGCTTGCTGGCGCTGATCCGGTTGAGCGGGCGATAGGGATCGAGCAGATGCGTGCCCATCCAGGTCATGGCGCCCAGGATGACGATGATCAGCAGCGGCACCGACCAGATCACCACCTCCAGCGGCAGCGAGTGGTTCCAGTCCGGGTCGTAGCTCGCCTTGGCCGAGGCGCGGTAGCGCCAGGCGAAGAAGATCGTCAGCGCCATCACCGGCACGATGACCAGCAACATCAGCGCCGTCGAGGCGAGCAGGAGGTTTCGCTGCTGCAACGCAACATCGCCGGATGGGCCGAGCAGGACCATCTGGCAGCCGCCGAGCAGCGCGAACAACGGCAAAATCGATAGAGTTCGAAAGATTCTCAAGAGACTCGAGACCTCCCTGATCCGGGACCGCCGTTCTCTATTCCCATTCTCCCGCACTGCACATCGGACAATCTGTCCCATTGCGGCGGTTTGACGGGTGGCTTCTATCCACCGTATCCATTTGCAGGAGGTGCGGGCAAGTCCGGTTCTGACGGCCGGCCCGCCAAAGAGGAATTCGCGGTCATGAGCGCTGACGCGGCGAGCCGTTCATCGAGTCACAAGACAGGCGAGCACGGCCACGGCCATGTGGCACCGACCGATATCGCGCTCGGCGTCATCATCGGGCGAACCTCGGAATATTTCGACTTCTTCGTCTTCGGGCTGGGCTGCGTGCTGGTCTTCCCCGAGCTGGTCTTCCCCTTCGCCGACCGACTGACCGGTACGCTCTACGCCTTCGGCATCTTCGCGCTGGCCTTCGTCACCCGTCCGATCGGCTCGGTGCTGTTCTTCGCGATCGACCGGCGCTACGGCCGCGGGACCAAGCTCACGGCCGCGCTCTTCCTGCTCGGCGGCTCGACGGCGGCGATTGCCTTCCTGCCGGGCTATGCGACGCTCGGCATCTGGTCGATCGTCATCCTCGCCGGCTTCCGCCTGCTGCAGGGCATCGCGCTCGGCGGCGCCTGGGATGGCCTGTCCTCCTTGCTCGCCCTCAACGCTCCGCCGAACCGCCGCGGCTGGTACGCGATGCTTCCGCAGCTCGGCGCGCCCTTCGGCTTCATCCTCGCCGCCGGTCTCTTCGCCTATTTCGAGGGCGCGCTCTCCAGGGAGGACTTCCTCAGCTGGGGCTGGCGCTATCCGTTCTTCGTCGCGCTGACGATCAATGTCGTCGCGCTCTTCGCCCGCCTGCGCATGGTCGCGACCCCTGAATTCGCCGAGCTGATGCAGACCCGCGAATTGATGCCGGTTCCGGTGGTGGAGCTCATCCGCGTCCACGGCAGCACGCTCATCCTCGGCGCCTTCGTCCCCCTGGCGAGCTTCGCGCTCTTCCACCTCGTCACCATCTTCCCGGTCAGCTGGATCAACCTTTTCACCAACCGTTCGGTCTCGGAGTTCCTGCTGGTGCAGAGCGCGGGCGCCGTCGTCGGCGCCGGCGCGGTCGTGACCTCCGGCCTGATCGCCGACCAGATCGGCCGCCGCAACACGCTCCTGCTCTCGGGCGGCATGATCGCGCTGTTCAGCCTGTCCAGCATCGTCGCGCCGCTGCTCTTCGGCGACAGCCTCGCCGGCCAGACGATCTATGTCATCGTCGGCTTCGGCCTGCTCGGCCTCGCCTATGGCCAGACCGCCGGCGCGGTCGCGTCGAGCTTCAAGCCGCAATACCGCTATACCGGCGCAGCCCTGACCTCCGACCTCGCCTGGCTGATCGGCGCCGGCTTCGCCCCGCTGGTGGCGCTGACGCTGTCCAGCGCCTTCGGTCTCGCCTGGGTCGGGCTCTACCTGCTCTCCGGCGCGCTCTGCACGCTGGCGGCTCTGTGGATCGATCGGCGGCTGGAAGCGCGCTACGAATAGCGCGCCACGTCCGTCTCAGCCCTGCCGATACAGGAAACGGTCCGGCTGGACCGGCTCCTCGCGCAGGCCCATGCGCTGCACCCGGTAGAGATGCTTGGTGAAGGCCAGCGCATCGGCGCGCGAAAGTTCGCGGCCCCGATAATAGGCCTCCATCTCGACCCGTACGGCCTCCGGCGGATGGCGCGCGATCTTGCCGGCGACCTCGCGGGCCGTCGCCATCAGGGCATCCGGCGCGACGACCCTGTTGACCAGACGATGCGACAGGGCCTCCTCGGCCTCCATCGGCTCGCCGGTCAGAAGCATCCACATCGCGACCGTATGCGGCAGTTGCAGGCCGAGCCGCGAGGTGCCGCCAGCCCCGCCCATGCCATAGGCGATCTCGGGGAAGCCGAATTTCGCGTTGGTCGAGGCGATCCGGATATCGGTCAGCGAGAGCAGGTAGATCATGCCCTGCCCGAGGCACCAGCCATTGACCGCGCCGATGATCGGCTTGAAGCGCTCCAACGCGAGAACGTCGCGCGACCAGGAAAAATCATGCGGCGTCTCGCCCTCGCCATTATGCGGCCAGAGATGATCGGCGAGCTCGTCGCGCGAGGTGGTGCCGCGCTTGTAGCTGGTCTTGATGTCGTCGCCGGCGCAGAAGCCGCGCTCGCCCGCCCCGGTCAGGATGCCGCAGCGGATCGAGGTGTCCGCCAGGAAGTCCTTCAGCGCGAGGAAGAGCTCCTTGTGGATCATCGGATTGGTCGGGTTCACCGACCCGTTCTCGATGGTGAAGACGGCGATGTCGCCATCCTTCTCGTAGCGAAGCGGCAAGGCGGTTCTCCTTCGGCGCGGAAACTCGAAACGGAAACGATTCAGCCGGCGAGCCAGCCGCGGGACAGCCGGTCATAGGCGCCGGCGCGCAGGTCCTCCCGCTCGCCGACGATGACGTGCTTGGCGACCTTCTCGGACGGGGTTTTCGGCAGGCTCGCGCGGAATTCGAGGAAGCGCGGCACCTTGAACGGCGCGAGATGCGCGCTGCAATGCGCGAAGAAGCCGTCGACATCGAAGGCATCGGCCGCGACGCCCGGCTTCAGCACGATGCAGGCCTTCACCTCCTGCCCGCGATCGATATCCGGGACGGGAATCGCCGCGGCTTCGAGGATATCCTGCCAGCCGAGCATCACCGCCTCGACCTCGCGCGCCGCGATATTCTCGCCCGAGCGGCGGATCATGTCCTTGATCCGCCCGACGATATAGTGGAAGCCGCGCTCGTCGCGCCGGAACAGATCGCCAGTGCGGAACCAGCCGCCCTCGCGGAAGCTGTCGGCATTGGCTTCGGGCTTGTTCCAGTAGCCCTGCAGGATGCCGGGGCCGCGAATCCACAATTCGCCGATCTCGCCGGGGGGAACCTCGTTGCCGTCCTCGTCGCGAACAGCCGCTTCGCGAAAGGGCGAGGCGATGCCGCAGGTGCCGGAGCCGACCATCGAGGTCGCGCCATAGGGCGTGAACAGCGCCGAGCCGACCTCGGTCATGCCGAAGCTCTCGCGCGCCACCACGTTGAAACGCTCCTCCAGCTCGGCATGCATGTTCTTCCGCAGGCCGAAGACCGAGACCATCTTCAGCGGGATATCGCGGTCATCCGGCCGCGGCGCCTGCTTCAGGACGATCTGCGGGAAGATGCAGTATTCGATACCGTAACGCCGAACCCAGTCGAGGAAATTGGTGCCCGAGGCCTTGGCCGCAACGAAGAGCGTGCCCTTCAGGCGCATCGCCATCAGCAGCAGCCATTGCGGGTCCATGTAGTAGAAGGGCTGGGCCGCGATGACATGCTTGACGATGCCGTTGGCGCGCATCGCCGCGACCCGGCCGAGCGTCAGCCAGTAGCGATGGCTGAGCATGCAGCCCTTGGGAAAGCCGGTCGTGCCCGAGGTGTACTGGATGTTGATGAGGTCATCGAGTTCCGGCTCCCGCGTCGGGACGAAATCCGCCGCCGGGGTCGCGGCCAGCTTTTCCCAGTCGCCCGCACCACCGACGACGATCGGCCTGGCGAAAGCCGCGAGATCCCTGACCTCCGGCGCCTCACCGATCTCGGCCAGCACGCCGGCCTCGATCACGATCGTCTCCGCACCGCTATCGGTCAGCACATAGGCGACCTCACGCGGGGTATAGCGGACATTGACCGGCACCATGATCGCGCCGATCCGCGCCAGCGCTAGCCAGGTCAGCGGAAAGGCCGGAATGTTCGGCAGCATCACGCCGACGCGGTCGCCGAAGCCGATGCCGCGCGCCGCCAGCCCCGCCGCGAGCGAACGCGTCTTCTCGGCAAGCTCGCGATAACTCAGGACGATGCCCGCCTCGAAGAAATTCGCCGCCGGGGCATCGCCCATTTCGGCGGCACAAGCCTCGATGAAGGCCGCGAGATTGCGCGGGAACGGCTCGGCCTCGATCAGCGCGCGCAACTCCGCGGCTTCCTGCAATTCCCTATCCATCGGCCTGTTCCGTCCTGAGCCGGCGCAAGCCGGCGCTGCGCGCGATTTCCGCGATGCCGAGCCCGACCATCGACATCGCCACCATCACGCAGGCGGCGGCGGCGACGGTCGGGTCGAGCCTGAGATTGAGGTCGTTCCAGATCCGGAGCGGCAGGGTCTCGATCGCTCCGGAGACGAAGAGCGTGATGATCAGGTCGTCGAAGGAAGCGAAGAAGGCGAACATCGCTCCGGCCAGAATCGCGGGCCTGAGCGCCGGCAATGTGACCAGCAGGAAGCTCCGCCACGGCCCGGCGCCAAGCACGCGCGCCGCGCGCTCGATCGTCTCGTCGAGATTGCGCAGGGCCGCGCTGACCACGACAATGACATAGGGCACAGCGACAACCGTATGAGCGAGGACCAGCGTGGTCAGGCTCTCCAGCCATTTCAGCCGCGCGAACAGCATGAACATGCCGAGCGCGATGACGATGCCGGGCACGATCAAGGGCGCGATCGCGAGCCCGTAGAGCAATCCGGCGCCCGGCAGACGATGGCGCACGATCGCCAATGCGCTGGCCGTCCCGATGGCGACCGACAGGATCGTCACGAGCACGCCGATCTTGACGCTGAGCCAGAGCGCCCCGCTCCAGGACGCATCGGTGAACAGCACGCGGTACCAGCGCAGCGACCAGGCGCTTGGCGGGAAGCTCAGGATCTCCGACTCGTTGAAGGAGAGCGGGATCAGGACGACCAGCGGAAACAGCAGGAAGAACACGATCGCGCAGAACCAGAGGGCGAGCGCGATGCGGACGAGGCGGGGGCTCATCGCGCACCTCCGTAGAGATTGCGCTCCGGCACCAGCCAGCGCAGCAGCGCGACTGCGGCGATCGTCGTCGCCAGCAGCACGAGCGCCATGGCGGAAGCCGCCGTCCAGTCGTTCATCTGGTGGACCTGGAGGTCAATCAGGTTGGCGATGGTGCGGTGGCGCGGCCCGCCGAGCAGCGCTGGCGTGATGTAGAAGCCGAGCGAGAGGATGAAGAGCAGCATCGCAGCCGCGACGATGCCGGGCTTCGTCATCGGCAGGTAGACATGCCAGAAGGCTCGCCAGGGCGAGGCCCCCAGCACGCGCGCCGCCCGGACCAGCCCCGCATCGAGCTCGGTCATCACGCCGACCAGCGTCAGGATCGCGACCGGCAGCAGGATCTGCACCATGCCGAGATGCACGGCCAATGGCGTGAACATGAAGCGCTGCGGCTCGGAGGTGATCCCGAGCCAGATCAGCGAGGCGTTGAGCAGCCCCTCGCGCCCGAGCACAAGCGACCATGTGTAGGTGCGCACGAGCACGCTGGTCCAGAACGGCAAGAGCACCAGCGCGAGATAGATGCCCCGCCGCGAGGCCGGTTGGCCGGCAATGAAGCAGGCGGCGGGATAGCCGAGGACGAGGCAGATCAGCGTTACGCTTAGCGCGAGCTTCAGCGTGTTCAGGAAGACCACCGCGAAGACGGGCGAGGACATCAGCCAGCTGACGCCGGCCCATGCCCCGCCCTTGCCCGCAAACGAGATCCGCATGATCTCGACGAACGGGACCACGAAGAAGATCGCGAAGAGCAGCAGGAGCGGCGCGGCCAGAAGCGGCGCCACCATCGACTTCCTGAGCACGTTACCTGTCCCCGGCCCTTGACCCTCAGCTCAGTAGCCAGGCGGCCCAGCGCTCGGTCAGCTTCGGCCGGTGCTCGCTCCAGTATTCCGGATTGAACGAATACTGCACCGCGACATTGTCCGGATGGATCGGCAGGATTTTCGCAAGCGCCGGATCGACCTTCTCGATCAGGCCGGGCGCGAAGCCGGGATAAGGCGAATCCTGCAGGAGCTGGACGCCCTTGTCGGGATCGAGGCGCGTCTTCATGTAACGCATCGCCTCCTTGGGGTGCTTGGCGCCCTTCGGCACCGCCCAGTAGGAGAGCTGGAGCGCCCCGCCGTTCCAGACGATGTCGACCGGCTTGCCCTCCTTCTTGAGCGGCGGTACGCGCCCATTCCAGACCGTGCCCATCACCGCCTCGCCATCGACGAGGAGCTGGACCTGCTGGGCGCCGGTCGTCCACCAGGCCGCGACATGGCGCTTGATCTGGTCGAGCTTCTTGAAGGCGCGCTCGACATCGAGCGGATAGAGTTTGTCGGCCGGCACGCCGTCGGCGAGCAGCGCGAATTCAAGGTTCTGCACCGGCGAATCCTGCAGCGCGCGCGGCCCCGGAAAGGTCTTCACGTCCCAGAAATCGGCCCAGGATTTCGGCGCCTTCCCGCCGAACTTGTCGGTGCGATAGGCGATCACGGTCGAGAAGGTCGAGGTGACCATGCCGTATTTCTGGCGGGCGATCGGCGGCAGCTTGTTGTCGGGATCGACGATCGACCAGTCGATTTCGGTCAGCCAGTTGTTCTTCACGGCCTCGATCATGTCGGCCCCGCCCATCTCGGTCAGGTCCCATTCCATGTTGCCGGTCTCGACCATCGCCTTGAGCTTGGCGAGCGAGACGGGCGCCGTGGCGCGAACGCCAACTCCGGTCTCGGCGGTGAAGGGCTTCTCGTAGATCCGCTCCAGCGACTTGGCGAGGCTGCCGCCCGAGCCGTTGACGGTGATCGTCACGGCCTGCGCGCGGGCGCTCGCGCCCATTGCGGTCAACGCGGCGCCACCCAATGCCAGGCGGCCCATGTCACGTCTCGTCACTGCGGTCATCGTTCGTTCCCTCCCCTTGTTATGTCGTGGAATCGATCGTCAGCCGTCGAGGAACGCGGCCCTTTCCAGGCTGAATCCTAGCGTCACCGGCGCACCGGCGACCGGCCCGTCGCCGCCATGGCGGCGCTGCTCCTGCACGATCACGCGCCCGGCCTTCTCGGTCTCGACGACATAGCGGTAACTGCCGCCATGGAAGGCGACGTCGCCGATCCGCCCGGCGAGCGCAGGCGCAGCCCCGGCCTCCGCGACCCGCGTGAAATGTTCCGGCCGTAGTGCCACCCGCCCGCGCCAGCCTTCCGGCAAGCGAGTCGGCGCAGGTACATCCGCACCCGCGAAGGCGAGACGTCCCCCAGTCAGCTCGGCGGGCAGGAAATTGGTCTCGCCGACGAATTGCGCGACGAAGGCATTGCTGGGACTGTCATAGACTGCGGCCGGCGCGCCGATCTGCTCGATGCGCCCCTCGCTCATCACCACGATCCGGTCGGACATCGCGAGCGCTTCGCCCTGGTCATGCGTGACATAGATCACCGTGCAGCCGATGCGGCGCTGCACCTCCTTGATCTCGTCCTGCATCGCTTCGCGCAGCTTGAGATCGAGCGCGCCGAGCGGCTCGTCCATCAGCAGCACGCGCGGCTCGAACACGATGGCACGGGCGCAGGCGACACGCTGGCGCTGGCCGCCGGAGAGTTCATGCGGCTTGCGCCCGCCATAGCCCGCGAGCCGGACCATCGCCAGCGCCTGCTCGGCCCGCGCATGGCGTTCGGCCTTCGGCACGCCCCGCATCCGCAGCGGAAAGGCGACATTGTCGCGGACATCCATATGCGGGAACAGCGAATAGCTCTGGAAGACCATGCCGACATTGCGCTTCTCGGTCGGCAGGCGGGTGATCGAGACGCCGTCGATCAGCACGTCGCCGGCGCTGGGCTCGATGAAGCCGGCAAGGATGTTGAGCGCCGTCGTCTTGCCGGAGCCGGAAGGTCCGAGGAAGGTGACGAACTCCCCGCCCACGATATCCAGCGAGAATTCCCGGAGCGCCTCGACCGGCCCGTAGTGCTTCGTGATCCCGGCAAAGGAGATCGGCGCCCCGCCTGTGGAGGCCTGCAACCCTTTCGCGCCGCGATGTGCTAGAGATGGGTGCATCACGATCCTGAAACTGATATCAATGTCAGTATGTGAATCGGAGACGAGACGTGTCAAGCGGCCATCCATCCGCAACGCAGGCGAACGAAGCCCTCGACGCGGCCAGAATGGCCGTTAGCGCAACCGCCGGCTCAAGCGAGCCGCGAGCCGCAACCTCCGGCTTCAGCCTGCCCGAAGCCATGCGGGCCGAGCTCGAAGTCGCGCCGAAACTGTCCCGCTCGGAGATGACCCGCCGAAAGCTGATGATCGCGGCGGCGGAATTGATCCAGGATGCAGGCTTCGGCGGGCTCAAGGTCGCCGATATCTGCAAGCGCGCCGATTTCGCCCACGGCACCTTCTACCTGCACTGGAAGGACAAGCGTGGCGTCGCACATGACGTGCTCACCGCCTTCATGGAAGCAATTCGCGCGCACCGGCCGCAGCGCCAGCCCGGCCAGAGCTTCTACCAGCGCCTCGTCGTCGGCCATCTCTACTATATCGACCTCTATCGCCGGAATATCGGCCTGATGCGCTGCCAGGGGCAGCTCGCCGACGAGCTCGACGAGTTTGCCGCGATCGGGCTCAAGGCCAATCTCGCTCTGGCCCATCGTGTCCTGCGCGCAGCGGAGCGCGAGGAGCCCTCGCTAGCGGCACAGCCACTCCCCCAGCGCCTCGCGACGGCGCTGGGCTGCATCGCCATGGTCGACAAGCTCCTGCACGAGGTTTTCGCCCGCGGCCTCGCCCTCGGCCTCAGCGATGACGACTTCGCCGGGACGCTCTCGCTGAGCTGGCACCGTTCCCTGCTCGGCCGCGATCCCTGATCGCAGCGTCGAGCGCTAGGCCGCCTGCGGCTGCTCCTGCGGCGCCAGATAGGCGCTCTGGAAGGTCTCCATCACATGCCCGACCATGTCGCGTGCGACATGGAGCTGATCGTCCTGGAAAGCGAGCGCCCGGGGCGAGTTGAGCACGATCTCGTAGCTCGGGAAGTAGTCGACGAAATCGAAGCGGCGGAACAATTCCTCCGCCACCGCCCGCAGCACCGATTTCGAGGCGCTGTTGGCGACGATGACATCGGCATCCTTGAAGGTCGCGCCGAACGGCACCGGCGAGACCGTGACGACGAAGCGCATCTCCGGATAGCAGTGCTCGCGGATCAGCCCGATGATGTCGAGCATGTCGGCCAGCGTCGCATCATAGCCGTAATCGACGAAGCGGAAGCGCTCCGGCATGCGCTGCAGCCAGACCGGGCCGGGATGGGCGTTCATCGCGATGCCCGTCTCGGCGTCGAGCCAGGTCTCCGTCAGGCCGAGCGTGAAGAAGCAGACGCGCGCCTGCCTGATCTGCGCGGTGGCAGCGGTGAGGCGCTGGCGGTTGGCGAGCGCCGTCTCGCGATCGAGCAACTTCAGACCGCTGGCTTGTGGATCGAACCACTGCCCGGGGGCAAGTTCGATCAGCCCCTCGTCCGGATAGCTCTCGCCGAGCAGGACGCGCTTGATCTCGTGCGTCATGGAGCGCACCGAGTACTTGTTCAGCGCGCCCCGGCTGAGCTGGCCGCGATCGGCCCCGCCGCCGCGCCCGCTTTCCTCGTTCCAGCTCTCGAAATGCTCAGCCGGCACGCCATGGCCTTCGAGCAGCAGCGGCAGGCCGCGCGCCATCAGGATATTCTCGACCTCGCGCGCGAAGCAGGAGCCCATGGTGAAGATCGGCTCGGACGGATCGAGCCTGAACTTCGACTTGTGCTCCACCGCGACATAGTCGCCCGTGGTCAGGCGCTCCCTCGCCATCTTCTCGGGCTTGCCCGAGGTCCAGCCGCGCACGGGATTGCCGCGCATGATCGAGAGGGCCGTGCCCGCATCGTATTCGATCTTCATGATCGTCTCCTGGTTCGTGGAAGCCGATAGCCGGAGGGCCTTCGCGCCTCTGCGAAGGCCGTTCATGAGCCCTGGCCAGCCTCACATCCGGTGGGGAATGCCGTTCCGGTCGAGGAAGCCGCGCATCCGGTCGTAGGAGCCGGCATAGCTCTTCGCGAGGCCGTTCAGCGCCGCCTCCTGATAGACCGCGCGCCAGCCGCCCTCGGCGAGCGCGGCCTCCGGCACGACCGGAATCTTCAGCGTCTCGGCCAGCTCCTGGCTGCGCGTGTCATAGGCGACGAGCACGCCGGGCACGCCATGTGCGACGGCCGGCAGCACGCCATGGACGCGATAACCGACGGCCAAATCTTGCGAGCGTGCGAAGGCGTCGTAATGTTCGACATCGAAGAACGAGAACAATTGCTTCTCGTAGATCCGGCGCATCGCGGCATCGTCCGCCCCGTTCCACCAGCCGGTGCGGGTGAATTCGGCGACGGCCTTCTCCTTGGCCGCGGGATCGCGCAGGAAGAACGCCTTTTCCTCCTGCTCGCCATGCGAGGACATCACCATCTCGCTTTGGGCATCGACCTTGAGCAGGGCCGCCTTCTGGTTGCGCAGATAGGCTTCCGGATCGGCAGTATAGCTCTTGTCGGCCTCGCGGCGCAGGCTGAACGCGACCTTGCGGATCTCGCGCTGGTCGGGGACGCGGATCTGGAGGTCGCGATTGCGGGTGCGGAAGATCGAGGGGCAGCCGACCACTTCGACATTGCGGATGCCGTTCTGCCGGAGCGTCTCGGCGCTGAAGGCCCCGCGCACGCCGATGGCGGCCGAGCGCTCGGCGACGATCGACCAGAAGCGCTTCGAGCCCTCCGACAATTCGATCCGGCGGTTCTGGCTCGCCTGCGCGCCGACGCCGATGGCATAGACCGGCAGCTTGACCTTCTCCAGCACCTCAACGGCGCGGAACCAATCCATGCTCTCATGGATGAAGTTCGAGCCGCGCACGAAGACGAAATCGAACTCGGTGGCATAGCGCGCGATGTCGGCCTCTGTCGGCGACATGATCTTCATCGGCTCCAGATGCGCGTAGTCGAGGAGCTTCAGCGTCGAATCGTAGACGATCATGTCGCCGATATTGAAGTAGTCGCTGAGCAGCTTCTCCATCGGCGCGCGATACCAGCGCACCTTGTCATGGTCGTAGACCTCACCCGCCGGATAGATCACCAGCGCCCGCAAGGCTTTTGTCTTCGACACCGGGCGCAATTCCGAACCGGGCGCGAGCGCGCCGGTGCGGGCATCAGCAACCGCGATCGAACGCAATCGTGTCTCCGGCAGGGCCGGCAACGGAATCGCGATCTCCGCCACGGTCGCATCGCCGGTGACGAGCGCGCCTGGATTGATCGTGGCGTAATCCTGCCCGTCGAGCAGCAGGCGCAGCGACGGCCAGCTTCCTCCCGGCTCGCGAGCGACGAGGACGACGACCTGCTGCGTGGTGGCGCGCAGGATCTTCATGGTCTGCACGGCCTGGCTGGCCGGGAGCGGATGCGCTGGCGCATTCATGGATTGTCCTTCACGATGCGAACCTTGATGCGGACGAGATCGCGCTGCGGGCCGATCTTGCAGTCGGCGACATGCATCTTGGTCATGAACAGAAAGGGCGTGTCGCCCGTGGTTTCGAAATTGCGCGAGGGCGAGGCAGGGTCCGCGATGGCGCCGTAGCCATAGCGATCGCGGTCGCCGCAATCCTTGCTCCACATCGTCGGATGCGTGACGAGCGTCTGCAGCGGCGACCAGCTCACGAGGTCATTCGACCAGCTATAGGCGACGCGCCCGCCGGCGATGCCCTGGCGCGGATCGGGGCCGAGATGAAACAGCGCAAGCCATTGCCCGCTCGCCTCGTGCCGCGTGACCGAGCCGACCGTCGTCGGCAGGTGCCTGAGCGGCTGGCATGGCCGCGCCTGACTCAGGTCGTCGCGATAGGGATCGACGGCGGGGATCGTGAAATCCTGCCCGTCGAAAGCGCGCCACGCCGTCGCGTCCTTGATATCCGTAGAGCGGAACAGGCAGACGCCATTCTTCTGGCCCTCGCCGCCCGTCGTCGCGATCAGCGCATACCAGGCGCCGTCCTTCTCGACGATGTTCGAGGGATTGAAGAAACCGCGATGCCGACCCTGCCCGACATCCTGCTTGTAGGGCGGTGCCGCCACCAAGGGACGCGGCTCGTCGGTCCTGAAGCTGCGCCCGCCATCATCCGAGCGGGCGGCGGTGACGACATTGTACCAGCAGCTCATCGCCTCCTTGAAGCGGCAGGCGCCGGGATGCTTGTCGGCATGATATTCGGCATGGATCAGCGCCTCGACATGGCGCCCGTCGCCGGTCCATGTCGCGGCGATCCAGCTCTTGTCGCTGAACGCGCTCGGATCGGCGCTGTTCTTGGCCTCGAAGGAAACGGAGCAGCTCTTGCGGATCGAGGCGAGGTCGGCGCCGATCAACGGGCGATTGCGGTAATGGCTGGCGAAGGCGACGACCTCGCCCTTGTCGTTGCGGAAGGCGCGCAGCGGCGCATCCGGCAGGTCCCATTGCTCGCAGCGCTCGCGCGCCCAGGAGACAACCGTCTCCTCCTTCGCATCGGGTGCGAGTTCAAGCCGATAGCCCTGCGCCATCGCGGGCGCCGCCAGCAGCAGACAGGCCGCCGACAGCACCGCGCGCAGGGTGCGGGCGCTCCTCATGCCACCTTCCTTTCCGGCGCGGGCGCCGATTGGGCAGCCGCGGTCGGCTTGACCATCTTGTGGTCGACCTTGTTCTCGCTGAGGAAGGCGCTCATCGCGCGATAGACCTGCCCGTAGGCCGCATTGAAGCGATCGAAGCGCGCCTGCTCCCAATAGTCTTCCAGTCGAAAGTCCTGCCCGCCGAAGACGTCGACGCTCGGGATCTTGAACGTATCCGCGAACTCGACGGTGCGGCTGTCATAGGTGAAGTAGATCGAGGGCGTGCCGTTCGCGAGCGCCATCAGGTTGCCGTGCAGGCGGTAGCCGAGCACGAGGTCGAGCCCGCGCACCAGCCGCTCGTATTCCGCAACCACGTCGGAATAGAACATCCGGGTCTGGTAGAGCCGCTCGACCTGCTCATCGAGATACCAGTTATTGGCCCATTCATTGGCGCGCAGCGCCGTCATCGCCTGCGCCTGCTGGTCGATCGTGCCGAGCGCGAGCTTCTTCTCCTCGACCTCACCTTGCGACATCAGCGTGACCTCGAAACGATCCGCCATCGCCTTCACCAGCGAGCGGTGGAAGGTGAGATAGCGCTTGATGTCCTGCGCATAGGTCTTCGAGACCTCGCGCCGCAGCGTGACGCCGGCGGTCTTGATTTGCTCCAGCGGCGGCAGGCGGATGGCGAGGTTGGGATCGTTGTTCCGGAACGCCGTCGGGCAACCGATGATGCGGACATTCCTGATGCCGAGATCGTTCAGCACCTCCGCCGAATAGGTGCCGCGCACGCCGAGCGAGGCGGTCGAGTCCGCAATGAGCTTGAGGACGGTCTTGGTATCCTCGCTCAGCTCCAGCTTGCCGCTGACCGGCGCCTGCGCGCCGATGCCGAAGGCGATGACCGGAATCTTCAACCGGCGCAGCACCTCCGCCGCCTTCGACCAGTTCATCTGCGCATGGACATAATTGGAGCCGCGCAGGAAGACGTAATCGTACTCGGCATTGAGCCGGTCGATCATCGCGGGGTCGACGCGGTCGATCGGCAATTCGTCGAGCTTCTCGAAATTGAGCAGCTTCAGCGAGGAATCGAAGACGAAGGCGTCGCCGATATTGTGGTAGTGCTCGATATGGCTCTGCAGATCGGCATGGCGATACCAGCGGACATTGTCGTGGTCATAGACCTCCCCGGAGGGGCTGATGACGAGGATGCGGGCCATGGTCGGGTCTCCCCTGTTGTTTCGTTATGGTTTCAGGCGATCATCGCAGCGTGGTCCTGCCGCGTGGCGGCAGGCTTGCTGCGTTCCGCCAACAGGCGGCGGTAGAGGTCGAGATGCGTCCCGGCGCATTCGACATGGCTCATCGGCTGCTTGATGCCGCCGCGCAGCCGCTCCCACAGACCGGGCTCGGTCAGCGCGCGCGTCATGCAGTCGACGAGGTCTTCCGGGCTGCCGGGCCGGAAATGCAGGCCGTCGATCTCGTCGGTGATCTTCTCGGCCATGCCACCGAGATTGCTCGCCAGGATCGGGCGGCCGTGGAAGAACGCCTCCTGGATCACGATCGGCGAGTTCTCCCACCAGACCGAGGGCATCACCATCCAGTCGACCGAGCGCATCAGGTTCGGCATCTCGCGGTTCTGGAAGGCGCCGCAGAAACGCACGCGCCGGCCGGCCGCCTCGACGAGCTTGGCGAACTTGTCCTGATAGGCCTGCGGCTGGCGTTCCAGATTGCCGCCATAGACCAGCAGGATCGAATCCTCGCCCCAGATTTTTTCCGGGATGCGTGTCACCGCATCGATCAGCACGTCGGCGCCCTTGTAGGGCGTGAGCTGGCCGAAATAGGCGAAGCGCGAGCGCCGTCCCTTGCCCTCCGGTAAGGGCCGTGGCGGCGCGGCGGCGGCCACGTCGATGCCGTTCTCGATCACCGAGAAACGCTCCTCGGCGAGACCCCAGTCGACATAGCGGTCGACGAGGAAGCGGCTCGGCGAGACGAAATGGTCGGCGAGCCCCAACATGCCCTTGATGAAGGTCTCGCGGGCGAGGAAGCGAGCCGGCGAGATGTCCGGGAAGCAGGCGTTGCAGTCGGTGGGCGACGACCGGTAGCAGAGCTTGAAGGCGCCGGTCTTCACCATCTGGCCGTGGTGGTGGCAGATCGAGAGATATTCGTGGAAGGTCACCACGATCAGCGCATCCGGCAGCGCATCGCGGACCGCGAACAGGCATTCGAGGCCGAGCCCGATGAAATGGTGGAAATGCACCACGTCGGGCTTCAGGTCGTTCAGCACGCGCACGAAATCGCGGTCGATCTCCTCCGTCGCCCGGTTCGAGATCAGGAAGTGGTCGTAATCCTCGGCGTAGTAGAGCAATTCGCCGCCGCGCTGGCGCAGGCTCATCAAGGCCGTGCCGGCATGGCGCGGCGTCGGCGCGCCGACGCGGGCGAGGAAATGGGAATCGACGCCCTCGCCCGCCTGCAAGCCCTTGTGCAGGTTGTAGGAGGCCACCTCCGCGCCTCCCAGAGATAGCGAAGGGTGGCCGTGCGATATCACGAGAACCCGCATCCTCAGCCTTTCATGTTGGAGATGGCGAGCGCCCAGCGCCGGTCGAAGCTGGTGCGGTCGGCGAGCTGCGCGAGCGCGCCGGCATGGGGCGTCGCGGTCTCCGCGTCGTCGACGGCATAGACCTCGACATCCGGCACCCAGAGCGAGGGCGAGCCCGCCATCCGGAGCTTGAGGCAGAGATCGAGCCCCTTCTCCGCCGTGGTGAAATAGTTACGGGCGAAGCCGCCGACCTCGATGAAGGCGGCGCGCGACAGCACGCAGCACTCGCTGGCGCCGGCGGCGACCTCCATCGGGCCGAGATTGCCGACCGCCTCAAGGGGGTAGCCGACGAAGCGGTTGGCGATGCGCCGGCTCGCCCCCTCGCCTTCCAGCCAGGCGCCGGCCCAGCGGATGGAGTCATCCTCGAACAGCAAGGTCGGGCTCGCGACGCATTGGCCGCCGCGCGCCCGATAGGCCCGCTCCAGCCGGCCGAGCCAGCCGGGCATGCGAATCTGCGCAGAACCCGACAACAGCGCGACGGTATTGAAGCGGCAGGCGCGCACGCCCGCCTCCAGCGCATCGCAGGCATCCTCGACGCCCTCCACCGCGACGAGGCGCACCGACAAGCCATAGAAGCGCGCCAGCCGCCGCGCTTCGGCGCCGACGCGGTCGAAGCTCTCGGAGGGCGCGGCGAGCACGATCGGCAGGGGCCGCGCCTCAGGGTCCATCGCGAGCAATGCGAACAGCGCCGACAATTCACGGTGCCGATGATCGAGCCCGATGACGAGGCCTAGCGGGGCCTCGGGATCGAAGCTGCCGACATCGAGCGTTTCCGCGGCGCGCGGCGGGGCGATCTCGGCTGCCTGCAAAGCCGGCGCGATCTGTCGCTCGACCACGGCATTGGCGGTCGAGGAGCGCGGATCGAGCAGGCCGAGCACGCGCTCAAGCGCGCGACGCGCCGGGGCACGATTGGGTTCGAGCGGCAGGAAGGCCGGGCCCGTGCCCTGAACCTCGAAGGCGAGATGGAGCGGCTGGCCGGCTTCCGGCAGCAGCTTCGGCGCGAAGACGATGAAACCGTGATTGTTGCGGCGAGAGGCCAGAGCCGGGCCGAAGCGCGGGTCCTCCATGAAGGCCGCCGTCACGTCGGCGCGCTGTACCCGCGTCCACACACGGTCGACGGCGCAGGACTGGCCGCCGCTGCGCAGCGAGACGCCACCGACCCGGCGCTCGGGATCGAACAGCCAGCCGATGATCAGCACGCCCGTGCCTTCGACCACCGTGACCGAGTCGATGCCGGCCCGCACCGGCTCCTCCAGCAGGCAGACCGTGTCGCGGCCGTCGAAGCGCTGCGAAGCGCGCTTCAGCTTGTCAGCCGTGGCCTGGGGCGCCGAGCCGCGCTGCAAACCGTCGCGCAGATGGCCGGGCACGGTGATCGGCTCCAGCAGGACATGGCGCTCATAGACTTCGAGCGCGCGCCAGCCGTCATTACCGCGGAAATAGAGCCGCTCGATTTCGCCGGGGTGCTGGGCGTGGCAATCCTCCAGCAGGCCGAAGAAGCCGCGCGCGCCCTCGCCGAGATCGTCGCGCTCGAAGGTCCCGGTTTCGAGATGGGCCGGCGACAATCCACCATGCGAGATCAGCAGCTTCACGCGCCCGGCGGCGAAATGCGAGGTCCAGCCCTGCAGGAAGATGCCGCCGCCCGAGCCTGCGACCTCGTCGAGCTTGCCCATCACCTCGACGAAGCCACCCGGCCGCGCCACGGTCTGCAGCAGCATCGCCACCGCCCGCAGGCGGCGCGGATTGGGCGCACCCGTCAGCAGCACTTCGAGCAGGCCGTCGACCACGCTCGGGAAGGCCTGGCCAGCATCGTCGGCAAGCTCGGAGAGGAAGGCCTGCAGGGGCTGCGGCTTGGGCGCCAGGATCAGGCGTAGCGGCCGGCCGGGGCGGCCGATCAGGAGGGCACCGGTGCCGCTATCGTCGACGCTGGGCGCCGGCGCCAGGCACAGGAAGCCGGTGGCTGCCGAAGGCTCGGAGCCGGGCCGGCGCCAGCTCAGCACCATCGTCTGGGCACGGTTGCGCGGATTACCGTCGACCGCGACCGGCACCTTAGCCGGAATGGCGTCGCAATGGCTGCGGACGAGGATCGCGTTCTCGCCGAGCGGCGTCCAGGAGACGGTCGGCGCCGGCGCGATCGCGGTCCTCTCGGGAACGATGACCTCGCTCATGCCTCAGCCTCCCCACAAGGTGACGGCGAGCGTGACGAAGGACATCACCGCGGCGAGCGCCGAGAGGAAGCCGAGAATGACGGTGACCTGCCGGAGCGGCGCCCGCGCCTCCTTGCGGATCGCATCCAATCGCTCGTCGAAGCCGCGCAAGGTGCCGTCGAAGCGCAATTGGAAGACGTCGAGCTCGCCGAGCCGGCGCACGATCTCGCTCTGGCTCTCGGTCTCCGCCTTGGTCGCCTCGGCCAGCGCATGATTCTCTTCGAGCCGCGCCGCGATGCGGTCGAGCTTTTCGTTGAGCTCCTTCTGGGCAAGCTGGGCGCGCCGGTTGAGCACGATCAGCATCTCGACCTTGTCGAAGAAGCGCGCCAGCGGCACAGCGATTGCCGCCTCCGCCGCCAATTCGTCCGCCGCCGGCAGGCGCAGTTCCAGCTCCACGCCTGTTGCCGCGGAGACACCGACGACCGTCAGCCGGGCGCGTGCTGCGAGCAGAGCCTCGTCGAGATCGATCGAGAAGGCGTGCTTGCCGTCGCCGATGCCGTTGCGGCGCAGGTCGATGCGGCTCTGGTCGGCCTTGGTTTCCGCGACGACCTTGCCGTCCAGGGAGATCCTGACGGTGATCGCTTCGTCGGGGCGGGCCTCGTCCCAGATCCAGCCATGCAGGCGGCTGCCGTCGAGGGCATCGACCCGTCCGTTCAGGCGGGCGGGGTTGACGTTAGGCAGGCGGACTTCGTTGTCCTGATGTTGAGCCGTGGTCATGCGGCCTCCGCGAGCTTGAGGTCATCGAAGAGGGCGAGGTGGCGGCCGGCGCAGTCGGCTAGCGTCGGCTGCTCGGCAATGCCGTGGACGAGGCGCTGCCAGAGGCCGGCCTCCTCCATCGCCCGGCGCAAGGTGCGGGCCAGCGCCGCCGGATCGCCCGGCCGGACATGCAGCCCGTCGATCTCGTCGCGCACCATCTCGGCCATGCCGCCGATAGCGCTGACGATCGGCGGGCGGCGGTGCTGGAAGGCTTCCTGGATGACGAGTGGCGCGTTCTCCCACCAGATCGAGGGCATCACCACCCAGTCGATTTCGGCCATCAGGCCCGGCACCTCGTCGCGGGAATAGGCCCCGCAATGGGTGACGACGCCCTCGGCTCCCGCGAGCGCGCTGTCGAACGCGCTGGTGAAGGCCTCGCTCTGGAACGGCGCGCCGCCATGGATGCGCAGCGAGAATTCGGTCTCGCCGGACGCGCGCAGCAACTGCGCGGCCTGCAGCAGCGGCAGCACGCCCTTCCAGGGGTTGAGATTGCCGAAATAGCCGAAGCTGGCGCGACGGCCGCTCGCCTGCCGGTGCGGCGCCGCCTCCTGCGCCGGCCGCGCATTGGCGATGACTTCGATCCGCTCTCCGGGCAGGCCCCAGTCGACATAGCGCTGGCGCAGGAAGCGGCTCGGCGCGACGAAGCGGTCGACGACGGCCAGATGCGTCTTGATGAAGCGCTCGCGCAGCAGGAAACGGTCCGAGCCGATCTCGGGGAAGCAGCCATGGCAGGCCGAGGGCGAGGAACCGTTACAGCGTTGGCGGTCTCCCGGCCGCACCATCAAACCGTCATGGTGGCAGATCGGGTAGTAGTCGTGCAGCGTCATCACGATCGCGGCCTGCGGCAGCAGCCGGCGCGCCAGCGTCAGGAACTCGGCGCCGATCAGCACGAGATGGTGGACGTGGATCACGTCCGGCCGGAACTCCTCCAGCAGCGTCGCGAGATCCTGCAACGTGCCGTAATGGTCGATCTGGCTCATGTGAAAGCGGTCGTAATGCTGGCTCCACAGCACCACGTCCTCGCCGATCGCCTGCAGTGCCGTACCCGGATGCGGCCCGCGATGCATCGCATTGGTCGCACCGAGAAACAGCACCTCGCAACCCTGCTCGCGATAGGCCTGCGTCAGGTCATGCGCGAAAATCTCGGTGCCGCCCGGATGCAGCGACGGGTGGTTATGCGCGACGACGAGGATGCGCCGGCTCATGCCACGCCTCCCGGTCCCTTGCCCCCCGGTTTCGTCGCGATCAGCAGGTCCTGGTAATGCGCCGCGCTGATGCCGCGCCAATGGCCCGGGCGCAGTGCCTCGACGGTGAGCCCGGCCTCAGCCGTCTGTTCCAGCAGGAAGCGGCTGTCGATGCCGGCGGCCGCCAGCGGCGCCTCGTCGATCGCGTACCAGCCCGGCCCGTCCTGCCAGCGCTTGAACGACAGGCGCTCCTGGCCGGTCGCCGCGCCGTCGATCGCGAAAGCAGTGAGGAACAGGCGCCCGCCCGGCGAGAGCAGGCGCGCCGCCTCCTGCAGATAGACCACGAGTTCCTCAGGCGGCAGATGCGTCGCGACCGAGGTCATCGTCACGAAGTCGAAGCTGCCATTGGCGAAACCGAAGCGAACCTCGAGGCCCGGCAACGAGCCGGCCGGATTATAGAGCGGGTGAGCGATGTCGAGCCGCTGGAAGCGGAAGCGCGGATAGGCCGGCGTGATCGTCTGCGCGCACCACAGGATGCCCTCCATGACAGGATCGACGCCGTCATAGCTACCACGCGCGGGGTCGAGATATTGCGTCAACGGCACCGCCATGCGGCCGATGCCGCAGCCGATGTCGAACACGCGCTCATGCGGCTTCAGCCGGCCGATCCGGATGAAATGGCCGAGGAACTCGGCGCCGATGGCGCGATAATCGCCGTCGCCGACGAAGATCGAGTCCGGCGGAGGGTGCGGCATGAAGCGGTTGCTCTGCAGCGAGGCCAGGAGCCAGTCGAGCTCGGGCCCGGCGGAGGCTTCCGCGGGAACTGGCTCCGGTGCGATCTGTCTCAGGGCAGTCATGCGGCGGTCGCTCTCCTGAAGGTGAAGCGGGGGACAAGGTCGGGCTCGGCAGGCGCAGGCGCCGGCAGGGCAAGCTCAGGCGCGGAGGTCTCGAAGGCCTGCATCAGCGCCTCGATCTGGGCGCCCCAGCGTTGGCTCTGGAGCCAGGCGTTGTGCTGGGAAGCGGCGCCGCGCGTGTAATCGGTGCTGCGCGCGATCGATTGCCGTTCAAGGTGGTAGAGCGCGACATCCGGGACATAGAGGATGCCGAAGCCGGCGCGCCTGATCTTGAGGCAGAGATCGCTGTCCTCGTAATCGCCGATGACATAGCTCTCGTCGAAGCCACCAAGCGCCGCGTAGAGATCGCGCGCCATCACGATGCAGGCGCCTGTGACACCCGGCACCGGTCGCTCGATAGTGGCCGGCGCATAGCTTCCGGGCATGCCCTTGAAGTAATGATGGTTGAGCCAGGTGCCTTTACTGTCGCGCTTGAAGAGCAAACCGGCATGCTGCAGCGAGTTGTCGTCGTAGAGTAGTTTCGGACCGACAGCGCCGACCCGTGCGCGACGGTCGAGCCGGGCCATCAAGCCCTCCAGCCAGCCATTACCGGTCGGGATCACGTCGGAATTGACGAGGGCGAGCACCTCGCCGCGCGCCACGGCAGCGCCGGCATTGCAGGCGGCCGAGAAGCCGCCATTGCGCCGCATCGCGACGAGCTGCATCGGCAGGCCATAGGCGAGATGCAGGCCGCCGAGCAGATGCGCGACCTCGGCCTCGTGCTCGGGCGAATCGAGCACATAGATCAGCTCGGCATTCTCCGTGAACCACGGGTCGCCGGCGAAGGCCGCGACCTGCACGCGCAGGAAATCATAGACGCGGTAGAGCGGGATCACGACCGAAGCCTTCGGCCGCGCCAATGGCTGTCCATACGCCTTGACGACCGGCTCCGGCCGGCTGTCGCGCAGATCCTCCTGGCAGGCGGCGAGGATCGGCGCGAGCGTCGTCTCAATCATCTCCGCGGTCAGGTATTGCGGCGGGATCGCCGCCAGCGCCCGCGCCCGGATCGTCACCGGATCGGCCGGCTGTACCGGCGGCCGCAATGTCAGCGTCGTCCCGGATTTCAGCTTGATCTCGCAACGCGGCTGCAGCACCGGCGCACCGCCGGCATAGTCCGGAGCGAAGCCGGCGAAGCCCGTGGCGGCGCGGGTCTCGCCATCCGCCCCGGTCGGCAGGCGCACGGGGAAGCGCTGCAAACGCGACAGCATCGCGATCGGCTCGCCATTGCCGCGATGGAGCAGCACTTCTTCGAGTAGATCGTCGGGGTCACGCAGCCAGCCGCCGATCAGCAATCCGGCCCGGTTGCAGACGGCGAGGTCGAGCTCGGCCGCAGGCAGGTCGTCGCTGCGGCGGACATGCTGGACGGCGAGCGGCACGCGCCGCTGCATCTCGATCGCCAGCAGGCGGCCCTGCTCGGACAGGCCAGCGAGCTGCTCGACCACCCAATTACGCAACCCGTCGCGACTCGCGGCCTTTCCGGCCCACCAGCGACCAAGCGACGGCGCGGATTGCCGGCCGGGCAGCGCACGCAACACCAGCGAGCGCTCGCCCTGCAAGATCAGCAGCCCGCCGCCACGGCTCGGCGGCGCATCCAGCACGAGATGGACCTCGCGCTTGCCGCTGCGGTCGGCCGCTCCGAGGCGTGACTTGAGATCGAGGCGCGTCAGTCCGGCGCCATCGAGGCGGGCAACACCCTGCAAGGCACCGAACGCGGCGGGCACCGCCGTCTCGAACAGCCACTGCCCGTCGACCAGCACCGCGGTCGGCTGCATCGCGATGGGCTTCGGGAACAGCGTCAGCAGGAACTGGCGCAGGAAGGACAGGTAATTCGGGATCGCGGCGAGGCCGAACAGCGGCGGCCAGGCACGGACCAGCGCATTGGCGAGCGTCAGGCGCGCCTGCGGCGTCAAGTCCTTGAGGATTTCAGCCGGATCGGCAAGGCCGTGGACGAGCGTCGGATCGAAGCCGGCCGTCACCTCGCCTTGCGGGCCGTGATCCGAGAGCGTCGCGACGACATGGTCATGGCCGGACGAACGGAAAGCGACGGCGAGCCGCTCGCGCCCGTCGCGCAAACCGAGCGAGATCGAGGCCGCGGGCAGGCGCCGGCCGCCAGCCGTGAGCGCGATCGCGGACTTGCCGAAGGGCGAGGCCTCCAGCGTCCAGCAGAGCAGGAAGACCGAGCCGCCGAGGCGGTGGAGTTCGAGCTGGGCAGGTGGTGTCGTCGCCATCGCGACAGGCGCGAGAGAAAGCATTGGGGGCGTTCCTGCGGCACGGAGAATCCCGGAGCGCTTGCGGAAAACGGGGGGGCGCTTTCCGGGGGCGTCGCGCTCCGGGAGCTGCAAACCCCTCATCCAGCCATCGGCCCGACGAGGGGTCGCATCAGGATCAGGCAACCGTGAAGTAGGAGTTCGGGTCGGCCTGAACGTCGTCGGCGGAGACACCGACCAGGGTCAGGGTGTCGCCATTGCCGAGATCGACGACGGTGTTGCCGCCGACGGTGGTGGCACGCGCCGCGACATCTTCCGCCGAGCTGATGCCCGTGCCGTTGATGTCGGACGCGATCTGCAGCAGGTCCGAGCCGGTCTCGAAATCGAGGACGACATCGTTGCCGCCGCCACCCTCGAACACGAAGGTGTCGCTGCCCGCGCCGCCATGCAGGATGTCGTTGCCGGCACCGCCGAACAGCATGTCGTCGCCATTGCCACCCTGTAGGATGTCGTCGCCGGCACCGCCATTGAGGATGTCGGCCCCGTCACCGCCCTGCAGGACGTCATTGCCGGCGCCACCTTGGAGGATGTCGTCGCCCGGCCCGCCCTGCAGGATATCGTTGCCCTCGCCGCCGATCAGGACATCGTCGCCGTTATTGCCGCGCAGGATGTCGTCGCCGGCGCCACCGGTGAGGATGTCGTTGCCCTCGCCGCCGAACAGGGCGTCATTACCCTCGTCGCCGGACAGGACATCGTCGCCGAGCCCGCCGAAGAGGGTATCATTACCCTCGCCGCCGAACAGGGCATCGTTGCCGCCGTCACCGAACAGCGTGTCGTCGCCTTCCTCGCCGAACAGGGAATCGACCTGATCCCCACCCTTGACGATGTCATCGCCGGCTCCGGCGAGAATCACGTCACTGAAACGACTCCCAATCAAAAAGTCGTCGAATGCACTTCCTTCGATCGTTGCCATACGGCACCTCCTGGGCGATCTGGTGAACCTGGAATGTTCGGCGGCCGCACCGCAGAACGAGAAGACCAGGACATTTCCGGCAGCGATCAACAGATCAGGCCGCCGCTCGACCACACGAGAATTGCTCAATAGATGCGCTGCAGCAAGGAATTTATTGTGACGATTTTGCGATGCAGCATAATTTAGACTTTATTTTACAATCGATATTCTATCGATAATCGTCGAGAATTACTTTCAAAATCGAAACATGATCGAAATAACCAGCTGCACCGCCCAAAAAGCGCGCTCAATCCTCGCGGAAGGCCCGGTTGAAGCTGTCGGTGATCGGCGAGAGCAGGTAGTCGACCGCGCGGCGTGCGCCGTTGACGATCATCACCTCGGCGGTCATCCCGGCATGCAGCGAGACCTTGTAGTCGCGCAGGCTGTCGGGATCGATCTCCGCCCGCACCACGAAATAGGGCGCGCCGGTCTTCTCGTCGATCAATTGGTCCGGCGCGACATAGCTCACCTTGGCCTGCAAGGGCGGCAGCAGGCGCGAGTTGAAGGCCGTCAATCGCACGCGCGTCGTGGAACCGATCTTCACCGCATCGATGTCGCGCGGATCGACCTTGGCCTCGACGATCAGCGGCTCATGCTCCGGCACGATGTCGAGGATCGCCTCGCCCGCCGCGATCACGCTGCCGGCGGTGCGCATCCGGATATTGGCGACGACGCCTTCCTGCGGCGAGGTCACCACCAGCCGGCGCAGCACATCCTCGGCCTGCACGATGCGCTCGGTCACCTCGGAGAGCAGGAGCTGGGCTTCCTGGATCTCCCCGCCGATATCGTTCTGCCGTTCGAGGCTGATCGAGAGGATTTCGAGATTGGCGCCAGCGACCGCCTGCTCGGCCTTGGCCTTGCGGGCGGTGAGTTCGCCGGCCTTGCCGGACAACTCGCTCTGCTTGGTCTGGAGCTCGACGAGCTGGCTGCGCTTGGCGTAGCGCTTCTCGTAGAGCTCGGCCATGATCCTGGCTTCCTCGTCGATCAGCGAACGCTGCTGCGTCGTGGCGTCGATCTGGGCCTTCAGCGCATCGGATTCGGCTTGATGCTGTTCGATGACGCGCTGCTGGATATGGACCTTGCCGTCATGGACCTGCGCGCGGGACTTGAACAGGCCCTGTTCCGACCGCAACACCTCGCGCGCGATCGGCGAAACCATCTGCGCGATATCGGCGGGAAAGACGATCTCGGCCGCGCTCGTCTGCTCGGCCCGCAGACGCGCGAGCTTGGCTTCGAGCCCGATGCGCTTGGCCTGCAATTGCTGCAATTCAGCACGCTGCCGCGCATCCTCCAGCCGCAAGAGCGGCTCGCCCCTGGCGACGCGCTCGCCCTCGGCCTTGAGCAAGGTCTTGAGGATGCCGCCTTCGAGATGGCTGATCGTCTTGCGCTTGCTGTCGACAGCGACAAGGCCGGGCGAGACGGCGGCATTGTCGAGCCGCGCGGTCACCGCCCAGGCGCCGAACCCGCCAAAGCCGACGCCGATCGCGGCGACGCCGGCCAGCACGAGATTGCGCAGGCTGGGCATGCGCTCCTCGGGAATCTCCGGCTCGATCTGCACTGTCAGCGAATGTTCGGGGCGTTTGATCAGGGAACGTCCGGTCATGCCTTCACCTCGCGAACCGGGGCCGGAGCATTGGCAGCAGGTTCGAGCTCGACCCGTCCGCCGGGTGTGATCATGCCGGCGATGTCACCGCGCGGGCCGAATTGCTGGACGCGGCCCTCGCGCAGCACGAGCAGCTTATCGACGACCTGCATCACCGAGGGGCGATGCGCGATCAGCACGACGATGGCGCCGCTGTCGCGCGCTGCCGCGATGGCGCGGATCAGGCTCTGCTCGCCCTCGGCATCGAGATTGGCATTGGGCTCGTCGAGCACGATCAGGCGCGGCATGCCGTAAAGCGCCCGTGCCAGGCCGATGCGCTGGCGCTGGCCGCCGGAGAGGTTGAAGTCGCTGTCGGCGACATTGGTGTCGTAACCGAGCGGCAGGCGGCCAATCAGCTCGTGCACGCCGGCGATGCGCGCCGCCTCCAGGATAGCATGCGGATCGGGCTCGCGCATCCGGGCGATGTTCTCGGCGATCGTGCCGTTGAGCAGCGAGACCGATTGTGGGAGATAGCCGGCCATCGCGCCGAAGGAGCCGCGCTCCCACAGATAGGTGCTGTGCCCGTCGAGATAGACGCCGCCGACATTGGGCCGGAGCACGCCGACGAGCAGGCGCGCCAGCGTCGACTTGCCAGCGCCGGACGGGCCGACCACGCCGAGCACCTCGCCGGGCTGCAACGAGAAGGAGACGCTCTTGATGACCGTCAGCTCCTGCCCCGCGGGCGCGTAGATCACGCGGTCGACCACGAGATCGCCCTGGCAGGGCGGCGTCGGCACCGTCTGGCGCTGTGAGCTGCGGCCGAGCACGAGCTCGCGCACGCGCTTCCAGGCGGCGGCGGCGAGAACCCACTGCCGCCAGTCGGTGATCATCGAATCGAACGGAGCCAGCAGGCGCCCGAGCAGGATGCTCGCGGCCATCAGCGTGCCCGCGGTGACTTCGTTGCGGATGATCAGGATGGCCCCGGTCGCATAGACCGCGAGCTGCATCGTCATGCGCGAGGAGCGCGTCACGGCGGCAATGAACTTGCCGCGCCGCGTGCCCATGTCGAGCTGCTCGATCATCGCCAGTTGCTGGCCGCGCCAGCGCCGGGCGAGCGCCGGCAGCATGCCCATGGCCTCGATCGTCTCGGCATGGCGCAGGCTTGCGCCGACCTCGTTGATGCTGGCGACGCCGGCCTCGTTCGCCTCCTTCATCACCCGGCGGGTCAGCATGTCCGAGAGCACGCCGAGCAGCAGCAGGATGATCAGCGAGGCGAGGCCGACCAGCCCATAGACCGGGTGCAGGGCGAACAGCACGGCGAGGAAGATCGGCGACCACGCTGCCTCCAGCGGCGTCGCGATCGCCGAGCTCGCGATGAAGAAGCGGATGTCGTTGAGGTCGCGGATCGCCTGCGTCGCCTGGCCCGAGCCCTTCTCCAGCGAGGAGCTCACGGCCGCCTGCAAAGCCGGCAAATTGAGCTTGCGCGCGAAGATGCTCGCCATCGCCTGGAAGGTCAGCGAGCGGATGAACTCGATCGTGCCGTACAGCACGAGCGCCCCGACAGCGATCACCAGGAGCATCGTCAGCGTGTCATGGCTGCGGCTGACGATCACGCGGTCCTGCACCTGCATCATGAACAGCGGGACCGTCAGCAGCAGCAGGTTCACGCACAGGCTGAGGAACCCCGCATAGCTCAGGCCGCCGACGAACGAGCGCTGGAGATTCCGGATCAGGGCGTCGGGCGCCGGCGTCACCGCCTTCATGCAAGGCTCCAAGAATGAGGGTGCGTTGGGTCCGAGAGAGAGCTGCGGGAAAACCCCGTCATCGGGCTTGCAACGAGACATGGAGGGAGTGTCAAGATTATGACAGATTAGAAGCGTAGCTCACCGACTCACATTGAAGCAAATAAGGCTGAACTATGAGAAATTTTGAATTTCGAACTAGTTTCTGCGCATCCAAAGAATACTACAATCTTATCTATTAGCTAACGTAGGTGGCATGTGCTTTGCCTATAGGCTTCCAACCACAACAAAGAGGCAAAAGAGATGGATTGTTTAATTTTCGATCAGGTGGGGTAAGGAATGCACTTTAAATTGCACGGCGGCGAGCAATTCACAGGCAGTTCCCTGAACGGCCACCATCCGGCGAATGGTTCCGGTGCCCTCGAAGAGGTCCCCGATCGCCGAATTTCCCCTTTTGACCTGGCGCGGGTGATCGAACGGGTCAGCCGGCGCTTCCTCGACTACCTCCGGCTTGAGTTGGCCAAGCTCGGCATCGACGACATCTCACCATCGCAAGTGATGGTGCTGATGACGATCGGACAAGGCGAGATCGCCGTCCGCGATCTGCTTGACCGCGGCCATTACGGCGGCTCGAACGCCTCCTATAATCTCAAGCAGCTCGTCGAGAACGGCTATCTCGACCGCGGGGCCTCACCGCGCGATCGCCGGCAGGCCCGCATCTCGCTATCCCTGAAGGGGCAGATGCTGTGCGAGCGGCTGCGCCTGCTCGACGAGGCCAGCCAGTTCGGCCAGCGGCTGGAGAGCAACCGCGACACCGACCTGAACACGACCCACGAAACCCTGCGCCAACTCGAACAGTGGTGGAACGACGCGCTCCGCTACGGCGGAGTGCTGCTCGCATCATGCATGTCCTATTCGTTCATCGCGCAGGATCTGGTCAATTCGCTGCTCTGATCGGCAGCCTCGTCGCGGAGGGCATCGAGGTCACGCTGATCACCGAACGTCCGGCGCAGGAGGCGCCGGGCGTTCGCCAGCTCGTCTATTCCGTGGACGAGAGCACGACCCAGCACCCGGCGCTCGCGGCGACCGAGTATCACCTGCGCACGGGTGAGGCGGCGGCGCGCCTGATGGAGCACCTGAGACGCAGCGACCCACCCGATGTCGTCCTCGGCCATATCGGCTGGGGCGGCATGCTCTTCGCCCGCGACGCGCTGCCCGATGCGACGCTGATCGGCTATTGCGAATATTACTACCGCAGCACGGATTCCGACCTCGATTTCGGCATCGAGGCGCCCGTGCCGGCTGCCGATCGCCAGCGCGTGCGCATGCGCAACGCCGCCCAGCTTCTCGCGCTCGACACGCTCGACGCGGCCTATGCGCCGACGCAATGGCAGCGCCGGCAATATCCGGCCGCCTATCGCCAGCGTATCGCCGTCTGCCATGACGGCATCGACACCCGCTTCTGCCAGCCCGATGCCGATGCCCGTTTCGTCCTGCCGGATGGCCGCGTGCTCACACCGGGCATGCCGGTCGTGACCTTCGTCGCCCGCGATCTCGATCCCTATCGCGGCTATCCCGAATTCATGCGCGCCGCGGCGGTCCTTGCAGCCCGCCGCCCCGATGCGCTCTTCGTCGTGGTCGGCGGCGACGGCTCCGGCTATGGCCGCCCCCGCTCCGACGGCAACAGCTGGCGTGAGGCGATGCTGGCCGAGACCGGGCTCGGCGACCGGATCGTCCATATTCCCTGGCTCGCCCATGAGCAGCTGGTCCGCCTGTTTCAGGTCTCGGCCGCCCATGTCTATCTCAGCGTCCCCTTCGTCCTGTCCTGGTCACTGCTGGAGGCGATGGCCTGCGGCTGCCTTGTCGTCGGCTCGGACACCGAACCGGTGAAGGAGGTGATCCGCGACGGCGCCAACGGCCTGCTCGTCCCGTTCCATGACGCTGATGCGCTGGCGGAACGCATCGCGGAAGCGTTGGCAAGCTCGGCGCTGTTGCGGCCGCTGCGCCGCGCCGCACGGGAAACCGTGATCGCCGGTTACGAGCGCGAGCGCTGCATCGCCCGCCAGACCGGCTGGATCCATCAGTTCGGCGACTAAGGTCCAGCGTTCACGCAGCAGCCGTTCCGGCAAAATCGAGAGCCGCCGTCCGAATCGTCTCCGCGAAGTCCTGCGCGACGGCGGACCGAAAGCGGCCTGCGCCCCAGATGATCGCGATATCGTAGGTCACCGACGGCCTGAGCGGCCGCACCTCGACGCCCTTGCCGCGATATTCCTCGGCCGTGAACGGATCGACCACCGAAAGCCCCGCCCCCGCTGCGACCAGCCCGCAGGCGATCATCGACAACGGCGTCTCGACCCGGGTCTGGCGCGCGACGCGATGGGCCGAGAACAGGGCATCGATGCGGTAGCGCAATTGCGTCGACTGCTCGAGCGAGATGAACGGCTCGTCGACGAAATCCTCCGGCGCCAGCACGGCCTTGGCCGCGAGCCTGTGCCCGGTCGGCAGCACGGCGACGGGCGCCATCGCCGACAGAATCTCGATATCGATCCCCGGAAAGTCGAGCGGCAGCTGCGCGAAGCCCAGTTCGCAGAAGCCCGAGGTGACCCAATCCACCACCTGCGAGGAGATGCTTCCGTAGATCGCGATCTCCAGGTCCGGCTTTTGCTTGAGATAGCGACCGACGACCCGCGGCAGGAACCCGACATTGAAGGCCGGCAGCGCCGCGACACGCAATGACCCCGCCCGCCCGTCGCGCAGGTTGCGGGCGGCGTTCTCGATACGCTCCAGCCCGACGAACTGACGCTCAACTTCACGATAAAGCGAGAGCGCCTCATTCGTGGGTACGAGCCGCGCGCCACGCTTCACGAAAAGCGGCAGCCCAAGCGCATATTGCAGGTCCTGGATCAATCGCGTCACCGCAGGCTGCGTGACGTTGAGCGCCTGCGCCGCCGCGGTGATGCCGCCGGTCACGATCACCGTCCGGAAAGCCTCGATCTGGCGCGGGTTCAGCATGGTCGATCCTCATTTGAATCGAACATAACA
Organism: Allobosea sp. FW305-C-101; assembly: GCF_058783685.1. NCBI lineage: Bacteria > Pseudomonadati > Pseudomonadota > Alphaproteobacteria > Hyphomicrobiales > Alloboseaceae > Allobosea > Allobosea sp. FW305-C-101. The sequence goes on from NZ_JBYSYT010000002.1 coordinate 1,111,269, forward strand.
TTTCAGCATGGACTGCGCGAAACATTCGATTTGACCAGTTCGAAAACTGCCCCGAACCTAACGGCATCACTCGAAAACGAGGAGGGGATACCGTGAAGCTCGCCATCACATTCGCTCTGGTTACCGGAACCGCGCTCGCCGGCTCCGCCGCTTTCGCCCAGCAGAAGACGCTATATGTCGCCGGCTATGGCGGCTCCTACGAACAGACCATGCGCAAGGAGGTCATCCCGGCCTTCGAGAAACAGGCCAACGTCAAGATCGAGTATGTCGCCGGCAACTCGACCGACACGCTCGCCAAACTGCAGGCGCAGAAGGGCAACCAGCAGATCGACGTCGCGATCGTCGATGACGGCCCAGCCTATCAGGCGGTGGCGCTCGGCTTTTGCGGCACGCTGACCGATGGCGCGGTCTACAAGGACGTCGCGCCGGTGATGAAGTTCAAGTCGAACAAGGGCGTCGGGCTCGGCCTCGTCGGCACCGGCCTGTTCTACAACAAGAAGGTCTTCGACGAGAACAAATGGCCGGCGCCCACCTCGTGGACCGACCTGAAGTCGAAGACCTATGGCAAGAAGATCGTCAGCCCCCCGATCAACAACACCTATGGCCTGCACGCCCTGATCGCCTTCGCGCAGATCGGCGGCGGCGGCGAGAACAATATCGAGCCGGGCTTCGAGGCCTTCAAGAAGGACATCAACCCGAACATCGTCGCCTATGAGCCCTCGCCGGCGAAGATGACGGAGCTCTTCCAGAACGGACAGGCCGTGCTCGGCGTCTGGGGCTCGGGCCGCGTCAAGGCCTTCGCCGATACCGGCTTCCCGGTCGAGTTCGTCTATCCGAAGGAAGGCGGCTTCGCGCTCGGCGTCGCCGCCTGCCCGGTCGATGGCTCGAAAAACGCGGCCGAGGCCAATGCCTTCATCCAGTTCATGCTCTCGCCCGCGATCCAGAAGGTGATGGCGACCGGCGCCGGCTTCGGTCCCGCCAACATGACGGTGACGTTGACGCCCGACGAGCAGAAGGGCCTGCCCTATGGTGAGGACGTGAAGAAGCTCAAGGCGGTCGACTGGGACGTCGTCAACGCCAAGCGCGAGGAATGGACCCGCCGCTGGAACCGCGAGGTCGAGCGGTAAGGCCGGCTCTAAGCCGTCATTCTCGGGCGTCGCCTAGCGACGACCCGAGAATCTCGTGACGGTTCGCGAGCCCGGCTGGCACGAGATGGTCGGGTCAAGCCCGACCATGACGCCCCGTGCTCGATCAGAAATCGCCTTGGAGCCCAAGAAAGCCTCTGGAGCCCATGTCCCATCTCGTTCTCGAAGGCCTCGGCAAGTCCTACGGCACGGCGGTCGCCGTCGAGGGGCTCGACCTGATGGTCGCCCGCGGCGAGTTCATCTCGCTGCTCGGCCCTTCCGGCTGCGGCAAGACCACGACGCTGCAGATGATTGCCGGCTTCGTGCCGGTAGATCGCGGCCGCATCCTGCTCGACGGCAACGATCTCGGCGGCGTCGCCCCCAATAAGCGCGGCCTCGGCATCGTCTTCCAGAGCTACGCACTCTTTCCGCATATGACCGTGGCGCAGAACATCGCCTTCGGCCTCGAAATGCGGGGCGTCGAGAAGGCGGAGCGCGAGAAGCGCACGCTGGAAGCCATGGCGCTGGTCGGTTTGAAGGGCTTCGAGGACCGCTATCCCCGCCGCATGTCGGGCGGCCAGCAGCAGCGCGTAGCGCTCGCCCGTGCGCTGGTGATCCGGCCCTCGCTGCTGCTGCTCGACGAGCCCCTCTCCAATCTCGACGCCAAATTGCGCGAGGAGATGCAAGGGGAGTTGCGCCAGATCCAGCGCTCGATCGGCACGACCACGATCCTCGTCACCCATGACCAGCACGAGGCGATGGCGCTGTCCGACCGCATCGTCGTGATGAATCGCGGCCGCGTCGAGCAGATCGGCGCACCCGATGCCGTCTATGGCACGCCCGATACCGCCTTCGTCGCGAACTTCCTCGGCAAGACCAATGTCCTCGAAGCGATCGGAGATGGACGCGGCCATGTCACGATCGAGGCCCTGTCCGTGCCGCTGGCCGATGCTCCTTCAGGCACACTGCGCATCGCGGTCCGTCCCGAGCGCCTCGGCTTCGCAGCGGAAGGGGCACCCGGCTTCACCGCCCGCGTCACCTCGCGCGTCTTCCAGGGCGCGCATTGGCTGCTGACCGCCGAGAGCGTCGCCGGCCCGGTCACCCTGATCCGGCACAATGACGGCACGCCCGTCCCCGGCGAAGGCGAGAGCGTGAAGCTGAGCTTCGGCGCAGGCGACGCCGCTCTGCTTGCGGAGGGCGCAGGCTCATGAGCCCGGACGCCTCCGCCCGCGCGACGCCCTATTGGCTGACGGGACCTGCGCTCGCCGTCTTCCTCGCCCTCGTCATCATCCCGCTGGGGATGACCGTGCTGCTCGCATTCTACGACTGGGGCCAGTACAAGGGCATCGTCGCCGAGTTCACCCTGAAGAATTTCCGCGAGATCTTCAGCGACAGCTATTTCCTCGAAGTCTTCCTGCGCACGCTGCGCATTTCCGTATTGGTGACGCTGTTCGCGATCCTGATCGGCGTGCCCGAGGCCTATATCCTCAACCGCATGTCGCCGGCCTGGCGCGGCCTCTGCCTGCTTGCGATCCTCGGCCCGCTGCTGGTCTCGGTCGTGGCGCGCACGCTCGGCTGGGCGCTGCTGCTCGGTTCGAACGGGCTGGTCAATCGTGGACTGATGTCGCTTGGCCTGATCGGCCAGCCGCTCGAGTTCATGTTCACCGAGACCGGCGTGGTGATCGCGCTCGTCCATGTCCTGATCCCCTTCATGATCCTCGCGGTCTGGGCCTCGCTGCAGCGGCTCGACCCGCAGATCGAGAATGCCGCGCTCTCGCTCGGCGCCTCCCGCCTCACCATCTGGCGGCGCGTGATCCTGCCGCAGATCGTGCCGGGCATCCTCTCGGGTTCGATCATCGTCTTCGCGCTGGCCGCCAGCGCCTTTGCTTCGCCGGCGATCATCGGCGGCAGGCGGCTCAAGGTCGCGGCGACGCTCGCCTATGACGAGTTCCTGAACACGCTGAACTGGCCGCTCGGCGCCGCCGTCGCCGTGCTGCTGCTCGCCGCCTTGGTGATCCTCACCGTCGGCGCCAACCGGCTGGTCGAGCGCCGCTATTCACAGGTGTTCGAATGAGCCGCAACGGTCCCTTCGCCATCCTGTTCCACACGCTTTTCGTCATCTTCATGCTGGCGCCGCTGGTCGTGGTCTGCCTCGTCGCCTTCACGCCGGAGGGCTATCTCTCGCTGCCCGGCCGGGTCTGGAGCCTGCGCTGGTTCAGGGCGATCCTCGACTATCCCGAGTTCCTGCGCGCCTTCCGGGATTCGCTCTGGCTGGCGGCACTCTCCTCGACCGTCGCGATCGGGTTGGCCGTCCCCGCCGCGCTCGCCATCGCCCGCTATCGCTTTCCCGGCCGCGAGGCCATGACGGCCCTGTTCATGTCGCCGCTGATGGTCCCCCATGTCGTCCTGGGCATCGCCTTCCTGCGCTTCTTCACGCAGATCGGCCTCTCCGGGACCTTCCTCGGGCTGGTGCTGAGCCATATCATCGTGATCATTCCCTTCGCGCTCAGGCTCGTGCTCGCCGCCTCCTACGGCATCGACCGGCGCATCGAGCATGCCGCGATCTCTCTCGGCGCGAGCCCCGCCGTGGTCTTCCGGCGGGTGACGCTGCCGCTGATCCTGCCCGGCGTCGTCTCGGGCTGGCTGCTCGCCGCGATCAATTCCTTCGACGAGGTGACGATGACCGTCTTCATCGCCTCGCCCGCCACCACCACGCTCCCCGTCCGGATGTTCCTCTACATCCAGGACAATATCGACCCGCTCATCGCAGCCGTTTCCGCCTGCCTGATCGCCCTGACCGCTATCCTGCTGATGGCGCTGGACAGGCTCTTCGGGCTCGACCGGCTGTTCGTCGGAACCGGAAAAGGCTGACGCCAGTGTCCACTCTCCCCAAAGAACCCGATGTCGCCGTGATCGGCGGCGGCGTGGTCGGCGGCGCCATCGCGCTCGGCCTTGCCCGCAGCGGTGCCAAGGTCGCGATCCTCGACGAAGGCGACACCGCGTTGCGGGCCTCGCGCGGCAATTTCGCGCTGGTCTGGGTGCAGTCCAAGGGTTTTGGCATGCCCGATTATGCGCTCTGGTCGCGCCGCTCCGCCGATAGCTGGCACGAACTCGCCGCGACGCTTGCCGGCGAGACCGGGATCGACGTCGCCCATAGCCAGCCCGGCGGCTTCATGCTCTGCCTGTCGGAGGAGGAGCTCAACAAGCGCGTCGACGCGATGCGCCGCCTTCATAACAGCCGGCCGCTGACCGATTTCCCCTATGAGGTGCTCGACCATGCCGAGACGAAGCGGCGCCTGCCCGCCATCGGCAAGGACGTGGTCGGCTCGCTCTATTCCCCGCTCGACGGCCATGTGAATTCGCTGAAGCTGTTCCGGGCTTTGCGCGAGGCGACGGTCCGGCGCGGCGTCGGCTACCGTCCGAACAGCCCGGTCGAAACGATCGTGCCCCGGGATGGCGGCTTCGCCATCACCGGCCCCTGGGGCGAGATGCGCACCGGCAAAATCGTGCTCTGCGCCGGCCTCGGCAATGCCAGGCTCGCGCCCATGGTCGGGCTCGATGCGCCCGTGAAGCCGAGCAAGGGCCAGATCATCGTCACCGAGAAGACCGACCCCTTCCTGCACAACCCGATGGTCACGGTCCGGCAGACCGACGAGGGCGGCGTGATGATCGGCGACAGCCAGGAGGATCGCGGCTTCGATACCGTCGTCGGCCAGCCGATCCTCTCGACCATGGCGGAACGGGCCGTGAAGATGTTCCCGCGCCTCGCCGGCCTCAACGTGGTCCGCACCTGGTCGGCTTTGCGCGTGATGAGCCCCGACGGCTTCCCGATCTACGACCAGTCGCAAACCCATCCTGGCGCCTTCGTCGTCACCTGCCATTCAGGCGTGACGCTTGCCGCCAATCATGCCCTGACGCTTGCTCCCGCGATCCTCGCCGGCACCTTGCCTGAGAGCGTCGCGAGCTTCACCGCAAGGAGGTTCCATGTTCCGGCCCATAGCTGACCTTGCCGCGGGCGAGGAGCTGAGCTTCACCTTCGACGGCCGGCCGCTGACGGCGCGTGCCGGCGACACGGTCACCGCTGCCCTGCTCGTGAACGGTATCACCGCCTGCCGCGAGACGCCGGTCTCCGATACGCCGCGCGCGCCCTATTGCCTGATGGGCGCCTGCTTCGACTGCCTCGTCGTCATCGACGGCATTGGCAACCGGCAAGGCTGTCTCGTCCCGCTCGCGGATGGCATGCGCATCGAGACCCAGCATGGCCGCCGCCATCTCACGGAGGCCGCGGAATGACACCGGTCGCAAGCATCCAACAGCTCTCCGAGAGCTACGACCTCCTCGTCGTCGGCGCCGGCCCGGCCGGCCTCTCGGCCGCGACGCGTGCCGCCGAACTCGGCCTCTCCGTGCTGCTCGCCGACGAGAACCCGGCGCCGGGCGGCCAGATCTACCGCGCCGTGACCACGACGCCGGTGAAGAACCGCGCCATCCTCGGCGAGGACTATTGGCGCGGCGGCGAGATCGTCGCCCGCTTCGAGCGCTCGCAGGCCACCTACGCGCCGCGCTGCACCGTCTGGTCGATCGGCCCGGACGAGACCGCGCCCGGTACATTCGAGCTCGGCCTCTCGCTCGACGGCAAGGCCCGCATCATCGGCGCCAAGCAAGTGATCCTCGCCACAGGCGCGCAGGAGCGCCCCTTCCCCATCCCCGGCTGGACCTTGCCCGGCGTGATGACCGCGGGCGCCGCCCAGATCGCGCTCAAATCCGCTGGCGCCATTCCATCGGGGCGCACGGTCATCGCCGGCTGCGGCCCGCTGCTTTACCTGCTGGCAGGCCAGCTCGCCGCCGCCGGCTGCCAGATCGCCGCCGTGCTCGATACGACGCCGTCCGCCAATTGGTCGAAGGCGCTCGCCGCCGTCCCGGACTTCCTGCGCTCGCCCTATCTCGCCAAGGGTCTCAAGCTGATGCTGACCGCGCGACGCAAGCTGCGCTTCGTCTCCGGCGTGACCAGCCTGACGGCGACCGGCAGCGGAAAGCTCGCGACGGTACAGTTCGAGCAGGGTGGCCGCACCGGCACCATCGCTTGCGATACGCTGCTGCTGCATCAAGGCGTGATCCCAAGCGTCAACTTCTCCAATGCCGCCGGCTGCGCTCATGATTTCGATACCGAGCAGCACGCCTGGCTACCGCGCGTCGATGCCTGGTTCGCCTCGACCGTGCCCGGCATCGCCATCGCCGGTGACGGGGCCGGCATCGGCGGCGCGGAAAGCGCCGCCCTGCGCGGCGAGATCGCGGCCTTCGGCGTCGCATCCCGGCTCGGCAAGCTCAGCGAGGCCGAGCGCGACCGGCAGGCGGCCCCGATCCGTACCGAACTCGACAAGAAGCTGCGCGGGCGGCGCTTCCTCGATCTGCTCTACAAGCCGGCGCCACAATTCCTGGCGCCGCCCAAGGACGAGACGATCGTCTGCCGCTGCGAGGAGGTCACTGCCGGCCAGGTCCGCGACGCCGCCAAGCGCCTCGGCGTCACCGGCCCCAACCAGATGAAGGCCTTCCTGCGTTGCGGCATGGGCCCCTGCCAGGGCCGCCTCTGCGGCCCGACCGTCGTCGAGTTGATCGCGCAGACGCGCGGCACGACCCCGGCCGAGACCGGCTATTACCGCCTGCGCCCGCCGATCAAGCCGGTGACGCTGGCCGAGCTTGCGGCCTTGCCGCAGACCGAAGCCTCGGTGAAGGCGGTCGTGCGGTGAGCACATCCGGCAATAGCGCCGATGTCATCGTCATCGGCGGCGGCATCCATGGCTGCTCGACCGCGATGCATTGCGCGCTGCGCGGGCTCTCGGTCATCCTGATCGAGAAAGACCATGCCGGGCGCCACGCCTCCGGCGTCAACGCCGGCGGCGTGCGCCAGCTTGCCCGCCATGTCGCGGAAATCCCTCTCTCCAACACCTCGATGGCGCTCTGGCACAACATCGCCGAACTGGTCGACGACGATTGCGGCTTCACCAGCGACGGGCAGGTTTTGGTTGCCGAGGACGAGGCTGACCTCGAAGGCTGCCGCGCCCGCGTCGCCGACCTGACGCTGCGCGGCTTCCACCATGAGGAGATGATCGACGCGAAAGAGCTGCGCGAAATCGTCCCCGCCGTTTCCGAGAGCTGCCCGGGCGGCGTGATCTCGCGCCGCGACGGCGCCGCGATCCCCTTGCGCGCGACGCAGGCCTTCAAGCGCAAGGCCGAAAGCCTCGGCGTCGCCATCCGCGAGGGCGTTCGCGTCACCAAGGTCGAGCAGGACGGGCCGAACTGGCGCGTCCTAACCGATGCCGGCGACTTCCTTAGCCCTCGCATCGTCAATGCCGCCGGCGCCTGGGCAGACCGCATCGCCAGCGATCTCGGCGAGCCCGTGCCGCTCTCGGTCATCGCGCCGATGCTGATGATCACAGCGCCGTTGCCGGCCTTCATCAAGCCGGTGGTGATCCTGCGTGGACGAAAACTCTCCTTCAAGCAGTTCGACAACGGCACGGTGCTGATCGGCGGCGGGCATCTCGGCACCCCCTTGCGCGACGAGAACGTCACCCTGCTCGACTGGCGCAAGCTCGCAATCAGCGCCGGCACGGTCTGGGACCTCTTCCCGATCATGCGCGGCGCGCCGGTCGTGCGCGCCTGGGCCGGCATCGAGGCGCGCATGCCGGACGACCTCCCGGTCTTCGGCAGGAGCGCCAAGCACGAAGGCGTCTACCACCAGTTCGGCTTCTCGGCTCATGGCTTCCAGCTCGGACCGGGAGCCGGTGCCGTGATGGCCGAGATCATCGCGACCGGCCGCTCGAACGTGCCGATCGACGGCCTCGACATCACCCGCTTCACCACCACCCACTGAATTTCAACGCAGGAGAAGACCCATGGCCATCAAGCGCTCCATCCGCACGCCGATCCAGAACCGCATCGTCGAGACCGGCAATCTCGTCTTCGTCGGCGGCGTCATCGCCGACGACACCAAGCAGTCGATGGGTCCGCAGACCCAGAACATCCTCGGCAAGATCGAGGGCTATCTCGGCGAGGTCGGGCTCGACCGCAAGGCGATCGTCGCCGCGCAGATATTCGTCACCGACCTCTCCCAGAAGAAGGAGATGGACGCCGCCTGGACCGGCTTCTTCGGCGAGGACATGCCGACCCGCGCCACCGTCGGCGTCGCCGATCTCGGCGGCGGCGCGATCATCGAGATCGTGGTCACCGCCGCGCGCTGAGCGGCTTGGATGGGAGAGCTGCAGGCGCGGCGCGCCTGCAGCTGATCCGGGGAAAGCGGGAACAGGGGTGCCCAACCTCCCGACGCTGGCCTAGGGTCGCGGCCTGACGCCAGCTCCGAGACCAGCATGCAGCACGCTTCCGACCATTCCGAGATCCGCGACGCCGTCGCCAGGCTCTGCGCGGATTTCCCCGGCGAATACTGGCGCAAGCTCGACCGCGAGATGGCTTATCCGACGGAGTTCGTGACGGCGCTGACCGAAAGCGGCTTCCTCTCGGCGCTGATCCCCGAAGAGTACGGCGGTGCCGGCCTCACGCTCTCGGCGGCTGCCGTCATCATGGAGGAAATCCAGCGCCAGGGCTGCAACGGCGCCGCCTGCCATGCGCAGATGTATGTGATGGGCACGGTACTCAGGCACGGCACCGAGGACCAGAAGCAGCGCTACCTCCCCAAGATTGCCTCCGGCGAACTCAGGCTGCAGGCCTTCGGTGTCACCGAGCCGACCAGCGGCACCGACACCACAGCTCTGCGCACCACCGCCCGCCGCGAAGGCGACCACTACGTCGTCAACGGCCAGAAGATCTGGACGAGCCGCGCGGCGCAGTCGGACCTGATGCTGCTGCTCGCCCGCACCACGCCCCGCGATCAGGTGCAGAAGCGCACCGACGGGCTCTCGGTCTTCATCCTCGACATGCGCGAGGCGCTGAAGGATGGCCTGACCATCCGACCGATCCGCACGATGATGAACCATGCCACGACCGAGGTTTTCTTCGACAATGTGAAGGTGCCGGCCGAAAACCTCGTCGGCGAAGAAGGCAAAGGCTTCCGCTACATCCTCTCCGGCATGAATGCCGAGCGCATCCTGATCGCCGCGGAATGCGTCGGCGATGCCAAATGGTTCATCGACAAGGCCTCGACCTATGCCAGGGAGCGTCATGTCTTCGGCCGGCCGATCGGCCAGAACCAGGGCATCCAGTTCCCGATCGCCAAGGCCTACGCCAATATGCGCGCCGCCGAACTGATGGTGCGCGAGGCGATCCGGCTCTACGAGGCCGGCGCCAATCCGGGCGCCGAGGCCAACATGGCCAAGATGCTGGCGGCCGATGCCTCCTTCGAAGCCGCCAATGCCTGCGTGCAGACCCATGGCGGCTTCGGCTTCGCCGAGGAATACGATGTCGAGCGCAAGTTCAGGGAGACGCGGCTCTATCAGGTCGCGCCGATCTCGACGAACCTGATCCTGTCCTACCTCGCCGAGCATGTGCTGGGCATGCCGCGCTCCTACTGACGCTGGCCTCTGCCTCCTAGTCCGAGGCAGGAGCCTCGGGCGTCAGGCTGACACGGTCGAGCTTCGGTGTCATCGTGTCGAGCAGGGGCAGCGCCGCCGCGCCAAGCGCTGCCGTCAGACGCCCGGTTCCGCCGCGCTGGACGCGCGGGATCGTTCGGCCGGGCCGGTTCGCCACCGAGATCGGCAAGGGCGACATCGCCGCGATCAGCGCATCGATGACCGTGTCCGGCATCTCGCCACCGAGGATGACGGTCTCCGGATCGAACAGGTTCTCCAGCATCGTCACGACAGGGGCCAGCAGCCCGGCCGCCTCGGCTATCCAACCGGTCAGAGCGGGATCCCCTTGCGCATGCAGGCGCGCGACGTCCTCCGGCCCAAGCTCGGCAATGCCGGCCTCGCGCAAGGTCTCCGCCAGCGCATGGAAGGAAGCGTAGCGTTCGAGGCAGCCATGCCCGCCGCAGGCGCAGGCGCGCCCGTCTCGGACCACCGGGATATGGCCGATCTCGCCGGCATTGCCGAAGGCGCCGCGATGGGGCTGGCCGGCGACGATGACGCCGAGGCCGAGGCCCGCGCCGAAATAGATCTGGCAGAAATGGCGCAGGTTGCGGCCGAGCCCATGGAGATGCTCTCCGACCGCCGCCGCATTGGCGTCGTTCTCGATCACCACTGGCGTGTTGAGCGCGTCCTGCAACAGCTGCGCCGCATCCTGCCCGGCCCAGCCAGGCAGCGGCGAGGTGCCGACCGAGTTCATGCCCTCGATCTCGAAGGGGCCGGGCATCACGACGCCGCAACCAAGCAGGCGCTCGGGCAGGCCGACCTCGCGCCTGATCGCGGCCAGCTCCGCCGCGGCCGTCCTCTGCACCCCAACGACTGTGGTGTCCGCGAGCGGCGCAATGCGCTGCGCCCTGATCCGCCCGGCGAGGTCGACGAGGACGGTCGTGACGTGGTCGGCCGCGATTTCCATCCCCGCCGTCATCCCGCCCTCGGGATTGACGGCGAATTCGACCGGCGGCTGGCCCCGCGCCGTCCGGCGCCGGCCAAGCTCGGTCAGGAAGCCCTCCTCGACCAGTTCGGCGACGATATTGGAGACCGCCTGTGCCGTGAGCTTTGTCAGCACCGCGATGTCGGACCGGCCGAGCTGGCCGTGCTGGCGCACGGTTTCCAGCACCACCCGGCGGTTATGGCTGCGCGTCCGCTCGGGATTGGTACCGACGGCGACGCTGCGGGAAGGAGGGACGGGACGGTTCGGCATAGGCTGTCGCGCTGGGTCGGGCGGACAGCCTGCTCCGGCAATTAATCCAACTCAAGTGAATTAATTGATTGACAGCCGCGGGCCGGTAAGACGACGATATCAGCGAGCCTCCCGAATGCCGTCCGCCGGCAGGGACGGAGGACGACGAAATCAGGGGAGAGGGTCATGCGCGGCTTACGCGGGATGCTGTTGGGTCTGATGGTCTCGGTCGGCGCGGTCGCCGGCGCCAAGGCGCAGACCATCGAGATCGAATACTGGCAGTACGTCTTCGACGCGCGCGTCAAGGCGATGACGGAGCTGATCAAGCGCTTCGAGGCCGCCAATCCGAACATCAAGGTCAAGCAGACGACCTTCCCCTATGCCGACTACCAGACCAAGATCGCCGCCGCGATGCCGGCCGGCCAGGGCCCGGATGTCGTGCAGCTCTTCTATGGCTGGCTCGACAACTTCGTCGGCGCCAAGTTCATCCAGCCGTTGCCACGTGACGCCTTCCCGCCCGCGATGATCGAGAAGGAATTCTACCCGATCGTCTCGGCGATGAAGCGCGACGGTGAGTATTACGCGCTGCCGACGGCGGTGCGCTCGCTCGCGCTGTTCTACAACAAGAAGCTCTTCCAGGAGGCCGGGCTCGACCCGAACACGCCGCCCAAGACCGTCGAAGAGCTGCTCGACATGGCCAAGAAGACGACCAAGCGCGACGGCGCCGGCAACATGCTCTCGGCCGGCATCACGCTCGACTTCCCCGGCCAGGACTATCATTGGTGGCGCGAGACGCTGCTCCGCCAGAACGGCGGCGCGCCCTATAGCGACGACAACCGCAAGGTGACCTATGACAGCGAGGCCGGCGCCAAGTCGCTGAACTGGTATGCTGACCTGCAGCGCACCCACAAGGTCGGCCAGGTCGGCTTCATGGACGAAGGCCAGGCCGCCTTCCGCGCCGGCCGCGCCGCGATGACCATCGACGGCTCGTTCCGCCTGGGCGCCTTCGGCGGCATCAAGGCCTTCGAATGGGGCGTCGCCGAGCTTCCGGCCTCGGCCGACGGCAAGAAGGCGAATTTCGCCAGCTACTGGGTCAACGCCATCACCACCAAGCCGACCGGCCCGAAGCTGGAGGCGGCCAAGAAGTTCCTCGCCTTTGTCACCACGCCCGAGGCGATGCAGCTCTGGCTCGAAACCGTCGGCGAGTTGCCGGCGCGCAAGGAAGCGGCCGAGACCGAGAAGAACCTGAACCACCCGGTCTATGGGCCGTTCCTCAAGGCGCTCAACTACTCGCACGCCACGGTCTTCGTCGACGAGCTGGCCCAGCGCCAGGTCGCGCTCGACATGATCAACCGCGTGCTGCTGCAGAACCAGGATGCCAAGGCCGCGCTCGCGGAGGCCGCCAAGGCCGAGCAGGCCATCCTCGACCGCTTCTACAAGAAGTGAGAGCCCGCGCGTGAACCACGCCGTCATCCCGGCCGCAGCGAAGCGGAGCGCCGGGATCCATCGTAAGGCTCCCGCGCTCGACGATGGATCCCGGATCTGCGCTGCTGCACAGCTTGTCCGGGATGACGCGGCGGTTCCCGCGCATGCTTCGGACCAATCGCGATGAGTTTGTCCCAGAAAGCCGACGATGCCGGCGCACGTCTCTCGTCGGGCCTCGGCATGCGCCAGAAACAGGTCCTCTGGGCCTGGTCCTTCCTGGCCGTGCCGGTGCTGTTCTATGCGGTGGTGCGCTTCTATCCGACGCTCGAAGCCTTCTGGATCGCCACCACCAACTGGAACCTGCTGACCAAGCCCTCCTTCATCGGGCTGGCCAATTTCAAGCGGCTGATGGCCGATCCGGTGTTCTGGCAGGTCTTCCGCAACACCGCGCTTTACCTGCTACTGGGCACGCCGATCAGCCTGCTGCTCGCCTTCACCATCGCCTATCATCTCGACCGCGTGCGCTTCCTGCACGGCTTCATCCGGGCGCTGTACTTCCTGCCTTTCCTGACGACCGCTGCAGCGATGGCCTGGGTCTGGCGCTGGTTCTACCAGCCGGTGCCGATCGGTCTGTTCAACAACCTGCTCGCCGGGCTCGGCATCGCCCAGCAGCCCTTCCTGCGCTCGACCACCCAATCGCTGCCGGCCGTGCTGGCGCCCGCCATCTGGGCCGGGCTCGGCTTCCAGGTCGTGATCTTCATGGCGGGCCTGCGCGCCATTCCGACCACCTACTACGAAGCCGCCCGCATCGACGGCGTCTCGAACGGGACGATCCTGCGGCGGATCACCCTGCCGCTGCTCAAGCCGACGATCGTCTTTCTCGTCGTCTTCTCCTCGATCGGGTTCCTGCGCATCTTCGATCAGGTCTACAACATGACCAGCCAGACGAGCAGCGATCCCGGCGGCCCCTTGAACGCCACCAAGCCGCTCGTGCTGATGATCTACCAGACGGCCTTCTCCTCCTTCGACATGGGCTATGCCGCGGCCCAGACCGTCGTGCTCTTCCTCGTGCTGCTCGTGGTCTCGCTGCTGCAGCTTAGGCTGCTAAGGGATCGCTGATGAGCGCCGCCGCCTCCCCCCTGGCCCTGCGCATCGAGCCCGGTCGCATCCTCGCCTGGCTCCTGCTCTTCGGCGGCGGCCTGCTGATGGTGACGCCGCTCGCCTTCATGTTCGCGACCTCGCTAAAGGATTCCTCCGAGATCTACGATCTCGCCTTCTTCCCGGCCCACCCGACACTCGCCAACTACGTGACCGTGCTCTCGGACGGCCGCTTCCTGCGCTGGTTCGCCAATTCCTTCGGCATCGCGGTTGCGGTCACGCTCTCGAACGTCTTCTTCGACAGTCTCGTCGGCTACACCTTGGCCAAATTCCAGTTCCGCGGCCGCTATCTCGTCTTCATCGCGATCCTCTCGACGCTGATGATCCCGACCGAGATGCTGGTCATCCCCTGGTATGTCATGGCCAAGAACTTCGGCTGGCTCGATAGCTACTGGGGCATCATGTTCCCGGGCATGATGACGGCCTTCGGCACCTTCCTGATGAAGCAGTTCTTCGAGACGGTGCCGAATGACTTCCTCGAAGCCGCCCGCATCGACGGCCTCAACGAATTCGCAATCTTCTGGCGCATCGCCATGCCGCTGGTGACGCCGGCCCTCTCGGCGCTGGCGATCTTCACCTTCCTCAGCAACTGGACCGCTTTCATCTGGCCGCTGATCGTGACGACGAGCAAGGAGCTTTACACCTTGCCGGTCGGCCTCACGAGCTTTGCGGTGGAATCGCAGGTCCAGTGGGAATTGATCATGACGGGCGCGGCGCTCGCCACCTTGCCGACGCTGACCGTCTTCCTGCTGCTCCAGCGCTATATCGTGCGCGGCGTGGTCCTCGCCGGTCTCAAGGGCTGATTGCCATGACGAAAACCGATCCACGGGCGAACGATACGTCCGTCTTCCCCGATCCGGTCTACAAGGAAACCGTGCTGCGCCCGCTCTTCGACGGCGCCAGGACGCATCACGTCCAGAGCTTCCGCGCCATCGATCGCGCCCATCTCGTCATGCTTGCCGAGACCGGCATCCTGCCGCGCACTACCGCCGGCCGCATCGCCCGCGCGCTCGCCGCAATCGATGCCGACATCGACCCGGCCGCGCTGAGCTATGACGGCACGGTCGAGGATTACTTCTTCCTGATCGAGGCGGAGCTGAAGAAGCGCCTGCCGGCGGATGATGCCGGGCGCCTCCATACCGGCCGCTCGCGCAACGATATCGACCACACCCTGTTCAAGCTCGCCTTGAAGCCGCGGCTCGACCATATGGCCGGCCTGCTGCGTGCATTGATCACCGCGACCCTCGACCTCGCCGAGCGCGAGAAGGCGACATTGATCGTCGCCTATACCCATGGCCAGCCGGCCCAGCCGACCACCTTCGGCCATTACCTCTCGGCCGCGATCGAGGTGATGCTGCGCGACCATGAGCGATTGGTGCAGGCGCGCGCCCTGCTCGACCTCTCGCCGATGGGCGCGGCCGCGATCACCACCTCGGGCTTCCCGCTGGATCGCGCCCGCGTCGCGCATCTGCTCGGCTTTGCCGCTCCGCTGCAGAATTCCTATGGCTGCATCGCCGCGATCGATTACCTCACCGCGACCTATAGCGCGATCGAGCTCGTCTTCCTCCATCTCGGCCGGCTGATCCAGGATTTGCAGGTCTGGACCGCCTTCGAGGTCGGCCAGCTCTATGTGCCCAACGCCTTCGTGCAGATCTCCTCGATCATGCCGCAGAAGCGCAATCCGGTGCCGATCGAGCATCTGCGCCATCTGGCATCGCAGACCGTGGCGCGCGCCCGGATGGTCAGGGACATCGTCCACAATACGCCCTTCACCGACATGAACGACGCCGAGGGCGAAACCAACGAGGCCGGCTACCAGGCCTTCGCGACGGGCGAGCGTGTGCTCAGCCTCCTCACCGCGCTGCTGCCGGCATTGCAGGTCGACGGCCGGCGCGTCGCCGAGAACATCCGCCGCTCCTGCATCACCATCACGGAGCTGGCCGACACGCTGGTTCGGTCGGAAGGCCTGTCCTTCCGCGCGGCCCATGAGATCGCCGCCGATGTCGCTCGTGCCGTGGTCGCGGCCGATGGCGACCTACCGCGCGACGGCTACGCACCCTTCCAGAAGGCCTTCCGCGAGCATGCCGGCCGCGAACCGGAACTGAACGAAGCCGCCTTCGCCGAGGCCGTTTCGCCCGAGCATTTCGTCGCGGTGCGCGAGCGCTTCGGCGGGCCGGGGCCGCAGGCGCTGGCCACCGCCTTCGCCGGTTATCGCGGCGTTCTGGTCGCTGCTGGCCTGGCCGCAACCGCGACCGCTGCGCGCGAGGCTTCCGCGCGCCATGAACTCGACGCCGCCTTCGCGGATCTGATGGGAGCAGCCTGATGGCGGGTATCGAGCTTCAGGGGCTGGTCAAGCGCTACGGCAAGACGCAGGTCGTCCACGGCATCGACCTCACGATCGAGGATGGTGAATTCGTCGTCTTCGTCGGCCCCTCCGGCTGCGGCAAGTCGACGACCTTGCGCATGATCGCGGGCCTGGAGGAGATCGACGATGGCATCATCACCATCGGCGAGCGGCCCGTGAACCGGCTGGAGCCGAAGGAGCGGAACATCGCCATGGTGTTCCAGAACTACGCGATCTACCCGCATATGAGCGTCGCCGAGAATATCGGCTTCGGCCTCTATACCGCGAAGCTCGACAAGGCCGAGAAGCGCCGCCGCATCGAGGAGACAGCCCGCATCCTCGGCCTCGAACCGCTGCTCGAACGCAAGCCCTCGGCCTTGTCCGGCGGCCAGCGCCAGCGCGTCGCCATCGGCCGCGCCATGGTGCGCGACCCCGCCGCCTTCCTGTTCGACGAGCCGCTCTCCAATCTCGACGCGCAACTGCGCGCCCAGATGCGGCTGGAGATCAAGCGCCTGCACCAGCGGCTCGGCCGCACCATCGTCTTCGTCACCCATGATCAGGTCGAGGCGATGACGCTGGCCGACCGGATCGTGGTGATGCGCGACGGCCGCATCCTCCAGGTCGGCGCGCCGATGGAGCTTTACGAGAAGCCGGCCGACGTCTTCACCGCCCGCTTCATCGGCTCGCCGACGATGAACATCCTTCCCGGCAGGACGAGCAACACCGACGGAAAGCCGAAGCTGGAGCTGGCCGGCAATACCATCGCCCTTCCGACACGCCCGGCCACGCTCCCCGCCGAGGTGCTGGTCGGCGTCCGCCCGCAGGAACTGCGCGTGCTGGCACCCGGCGACAATGCCGATCTCGTGCTCACCGGCAAGGTCGCGGTCGTCGAGCCGCTGGGCTCGGAGACCTTCGTCCATGTCGAGCATGGTGACGGGCTGATCCTCGCCTCGGCCTCCGCCAAGGCGCCGCCGGTCGTCGGCCACGAGGTCCGGCTCGGTGCCGGCATCGATGCCCTGCGCCTGTTCGACGCGGCGACCGAGCGCGCCCTATGAGCACCGGGCGCGACCTCGTCCTCAGCATCGGCCGGCTCTACTGCGACATCGTCTTCCGCGGCTTCGACGCATTGCCGCGCCTCGGCGAGGAACGTTTCGCCGAGACGGTGGCGATCGTGCCCGGCGGCGGCGGCTTCATCACGGCCGCCCATCTCGCCGCGCTCGGCACGCGGTCGGCCTTGCTCGCCCGGATCGGCACGGACCCGCTCTCCGGCACGCTTGCGCCGGCGCTGACGGAAAGCGGCGTCGATCTCCGCTGGCTCGAACGCACGCCCGAAGCCGGTCCGCAGCCGACCGTCGTCATGGTCCAGGACGGCGAGCGCGCCTTCCTGTCACGGCGCGCCGGCGGCGCCCGCCCGGCGACGCTGGACGCAGCGCTCGCCGACCCCGCCGCGCGCCATCTCCACATCGCCGAATTCGCGACGCTCGCCGAGATCCCCGACCTGATCGAGAGGGCGAAGCATGCCGGCCTGACGGTCTCGCTCGATCCGAGCTGGGACGATGACTGGATCCGCCGGCCAGACCTGATCGCGCGCGCCGCCGGCGCCGATATCTTCCTGCCCAACGCAACCGAGGCCCGTGCCATCGCAGCTTGCGAGGACCTCGATCAAGCCGGCATCCGCCTCGCCCGGCATTTCCCGCTCGTCGTCATCAAGGATGGCAGCAATGGCGCCCGCCTCTTTGATCGCGACGCCGCCACCGCCCTGCCTGCGCCCGAAGGCGGACCGGTTCTCGACACGACCGGCGCGGGTGACGCCTTCAATGCCGGTTTCCTCGCCGCCTTGCTTGCCGGACGCGCACCCAAACACGCGCTGGCGGAAGGGATCGCCTGCGGTACCCTGTCCGTCCGGTCCGTCGGCGGGGCCGGCACACGGCTTGACCGCGCCGAGGTCGAAGAGATCAGCCGGAACCTGCTGCACAGCCATGAGCGGATCGATGCCTGAAGCCATTCTCACCCGCGAAGCCGCCGAGGCGGCCGAAGTCGCCGCCTGCCAGATTTCGGCCAATGCCGGCGCGATGGCGCAGCTCGGCGAACAGCTCCGGCGGCGCAAGCCCGCCTTCATCGCGACCTGCGCGCGCGGCTCCTCCGACCATGCCATGACCTATGGCAAATACCTGCTGGAGCGCACGCTCGGGCTGCCGGTCGCCTCGCTCGGCCCGAGCCTCGCCTCGGTCTATCGCGAGGAGCTCGATCTTTCAGGCGCCGTCTTCATCGCGGCCTCGCAATCCGGCCGCAGCCCGGACGCGCTGCAACTGACCGAGACGGCCAAGCGCGGCGGCGCGTTGACGGTCGGCCTGATCAACGACATGGACTCGCCGCTGGCGGCTCTGGTCGATGTCGCCCTGCCGCTCGCCGCCGGCCCCGAGACCAGCGTCGCCGCCACCAAGAGCTTCCTCGCCACTGGCATCGCCCTCCTGCATCTCACGGCCGCCTGGAGCAGCGAGCGCGCCCTTTCGGACGCGCTCGTGCGTTCGCCGGAGCTGCTGCGGCAGGCTGGCCTCTGCGACTGGTCACCTTTTCTCCGCCGCCTCGAACAGGCGACGAGCCTCTATGTCATCGGGCGCGGGCTCGGCCTCGGCATCGCCCAGGAGATGGCGCTGAAGTTCAAGGAGACTTGCCGCATCCATGCCGAGGCCTTCAGTGCCGCCGAAGTGCTGCACGGCCCGCTGGCACTGGTCGGGCCGGGCTTCCCGGCGCTCGTCCTCGACCCCGCCGACGAAGGCAGCGAAAGCACGCTTTCGGTCGCCCGCAACTTCGCAGCGCTGGGAGCGGAGGTCGCCTATGCCGGCTCCGATGCGGCACCGGGCATCGCCCTGCCCGTGCCGGCCGAGGCGCCGCCCGTGCTGATGCCGCTGCTGCAGGCGCGCGCGTTCTATGGCGGCATCGCCGCGCTGGCAGCGGCCCGCGGGCTCGACCCCGACCGCCCGCCGCATCTGCGCAAGGTCACGCAGACGATGTGAGTGGGGCGAGAGCCTTGGTTTCGTTGCGCCGCGCGATGTCCTAGACCTAGCGCGCCCGCTACGCCCACGGATCGTCAGTTCATGAAACAGCCCCTCACGCCCGCTTCGCTCGCCCCGCCTTTCGGGCAGTATTCCCATGGCATGAAGGCCGACGCGCAAGGCGTCCTCCTGACATCCGGCCAACTCGGCATCAACAGCGACGGCAGCGTCCCGGAGGATGCCGGCGAGCAGGCCCGCATCTGCTTCGAGAGCATCGCCGCGATCCTGCGCGAAGGCGGCCTGTCGATGGCGAATATCGTGCGCCTCAACGCCTTCGTCACCGACCGCAAGCATATGCCGGCCTATATGAAGGCCCGCGACGAGGCGTTGGCCGATTGCCCGGTGAAGCCGGCATCGACGCTGGTCATCGTCTCCGGCTTCAGCCGCCCGGAATTCCTGGTCGAGGTCGAGGCGACGGCCGTTTACTGAGCCGGCTGAGCTTCAAACTCATGGGCGCTCAGTGGGCGCCCGCCTTGACGAAATTGGCGAGTTCCGGCGTCTGCGGATTGGCGAAGAGCTCCTTCGAAGGCCCGCTCTCCCAGATCAGCCCCTGATGCATGAAGACGGTGGTGTCCGCCACGGTGCGCGCGAAATTCATCTCGTGCGTCACCAGCAGCATGGTCATGCCGCCCTTGGCGAGCTTTTCCATCACCAGCAGCACCTCGCCGGTCAGTTCCGGATCGAGCGCCGAGGTCACCTCGTCGAACAGCATCACCTTGGGCTGCATGGCGAGCGAACGGGCGATCGCGACGCGCTGCTGCTGGCCACCGGAGAGGTTGTCGGGATAGCTGTCGAACTTCTCGGAGAGGCCGACCTGCGCCAGCACCTCCTTGGCCAGCGCCAGAGCCTGCGCCTGCGGCACGTTCTTGGTGATGCGCGGCGAGAGCATGATGTTCTGCCCCACCGTCAGATGCGGGAACAGGTTGTAGCTCTGGAAGACGATGCCGACATCCTTGCGCAATTCGCGCAGCTTCGTCGGGTCCTGCGTCATCGTGTGGCCGGCGACCTCGATCTTGCCGGCATGGAAGCTCTCGAGCCCGTTGATGCAGCGCAGCAGCGTCGACTTGCCCGAACCCGAGCGGCCGATGATCGCGACGACCTGTCCGGTATCGACGCTGAGCGAGACGCCTTTCAGCACCTCCAGCGAACCGAAGCGCTTGTGGATGCCTTCAATGAGAACGGCTGGCATTCATCACCTTTTCGAGATGGCGGCTGAGCCGGGAGAGCGGGAAGCAGATCGCGAAATAGATCGCCCCGACGAGCGTGAAGATCTGGAAGGCCTGGTAGGTCGCGTTGTTGACCAGCATGCCGGCGCGCATCAGGTCGACGAAGCCGACGACCTGCACGATCGAGGTGTTCTTCACGAGCTGGACGAGGAAGCCGACCGTGGGCGGCAGCGAGATGCGGATCGCCTGCGGCAGGATGACATGGGCGTAGGTCTGGGCGGTCGTATGCGCCAGCGAGGCCGAGGCCTCCCATTGCTGGCGCGGCACGGATTCGATCGAGCCGCGCCAGATCTCGGCGAGATAGGCCGAGACATAGATCGAGAGCGAGGCCGAGGCCGCGAGGAAGGGCGGCAATTCGATGCCGAGCGCCGAGAGCCCGTAATAGCTCATGAACAGCACCATCAGCACCGGGATCGACTGGATCACCAGGATGTAGCCGGCCGCAAAACGGCGCAGCCAGCGGATGCGCGACAGGCGCATGATCGCGAAGGCGCCGCCGATGATGCTGCCGATGAAGAAGGCGATCGCCGTCAGCGCCAGCGTCCAGCCGGCGGAACGCAGGATGAAGAGGGCCTCTGGCCAACCGAAGGTCTGCATCAGGCGGCCTCCCCATGCGCTTCGGTGAGGCGCGCGAGGCCCGAGACCTGCGGGAAGAGCCTCCGGCCGAGCCAGTTGAGGAAGAGTTTGAAGGAGAGCGCCAGCACCAGATAAAGCACGGTGACGACGATATAGGTCTCGAACGAGCGGAACGTGTCCTGCTCGATGATCGCCGCCGTGCCCGACAATTCCTGCACCGAGACGAAGGAGCAGATGCTGGAGGCCAGCATCATCAGCACGAACTGGCTCGACAGCGCCGGCCAGACCCGGGCGAAAGCCGGCTGCAGCACGACATGCTTCAGCACCTGCCACCGGGTCATGGCGAGCGCGAGCCCGGCCTCGATCTGCGATTTATGGATGGAGTCGACGCCGGCGCGGATGATCTCGGTCGCGTAGGCCGCGAGATTGAGCGTCATCGCCAGCAGGGAAGCTTCGAGCCCGTTGAGGCGGATGCCGATCTGCGGCAGCCCGAAGAAGATCATGAAGAGCTGCACCAGAAACGGCGTGTTGCGCATCAGCTCGACATAGGCATCGACGATGTAACCGGCCCAGCTGCCTGCGAGGCTGCGCAATGCGGTCATCGCCGTCGCCAGCAAGAGCCCGAGCCCGATCGCGACGAAGGACAGCACGATCGTGAGCCAGACCCCGTTCAGGATCATCGGCCATTTGGAAAAGACGTCTTGGAAGAGCAATGGCCCGCTCCTTCGGCCTCAGGGGTAGGTCGAGGTCGCCGGCGCGCACTGGGCGCGCCGGCTGTTCGGCAGATCCGGTGGAAAAGGCGGATCAGAAGGTCGGGAGCGGCGGCAGCGGGCTGCCGACCCACTTCTGGGCGATCGCGTCGAGTTCGCCATTCTGCTTGACGTAGTAGATGAAGTTGTTGAGCCACTGGCGCAGCTCATAGGCGTCCTTGCGCATGGTCATCGAGTTCGGCTGCATGCCGAAGACGAACTTGAGCTCGGTCTCGGTCTCGCCGCGCGCCTTCATGGCGGCGTTGGCCTGCGCGTCGGGGCCGGCAATGGCCTGGACCTGGCCGGAGAACAGCGCCTGCATCGTGGTCGCGTCGTCCTCGAAGCGCAGGATGGTGAGATTCAGTTCCTTCTCGCGATTGGTGAACTCGCGCTCGACGCTGGAGCCGCGGTTGACGCCAACCTTCATGCCCTTGAGATCCGCCCAGGTTTTGATCGCGACGTTCTTCTTGGCGTAGATGCCGGTCTGGAAGGCGCTGTAGGGGATCGAGAACATCACCGCCTTGGCGCGCTCGGGCGTCGGGGCCAGCGTGGCGACGAGGAAGTCGACCTTGTTGGCTTCGAGCGCCGGGATGCGGGCCGGCGGGGTCAGCTGCACCAGCTCGACCTTCACGCCGAGATATTTGCCGATCAGCGCGATGACGTCAGCGTCATAGCCGATGGCGTTGCCCTGGGAATCGACCGAGCCATAGGGCGGCGCGCCGATCAGCACGCCGATCTTCACCGAGCCGCGCTTGATGATGTCGGTGACCGTCTGGGCCGAGGCCTGGCCGGCGGCGAGCATGCCGGCGCCGAGCGCGAGCAAGGTGCCGGCAATCCGGAGATGCTTGAGCATATTCATCTGGTGTCTCCTCTGCTGCGGCCTTGCCGCTTGTCATGACCCGGCTTCTGGCGGCCGGTTCGGGAAGAAACGGGTCAGCGCATCGGCGGTCAGGCGCTGGCGCGCACGACGTTGACGAGCGGCTCGCCGGCGAAGCGGCGCTTGATGTTCTCGGCAATGACCCCCTGCCGGCGGCTGATCGTGCCGCTGGTCCATCCGGACATGTGCGGCGTCATTAAAACGTTTGAAAGCTCATGAAAAGGCAGATTCGCCGGCAAGGGCGTGCTGTCCCCAGCGCTGGGGTAGCGATACCAGGTATCGATGATCGCCCCGCCGATGCGGCCGGTCTTGAGGGCGTCGAACAGCGCCTGCTCGTCGATGGTCGGGCCGCGCCCGACATTGATGACGACCGCGCCCGGCCGCATCGCGGCAAAAGCGGCGGCGCCAAGAATGCCCCTGGTCTCCTCGGTGAAAGGCACGGAGACGACGACGACATCGACCGAGCCGCAGAATTCCGCCAGCGCATCGAGCGTGAAGGCGCGGTCGACCAAGCCTGAGACCGGCACGGCGCTGCGATTGGCGACATGCACCTTCATCTCGAAGGCCTTGGCCCGCGTCGCGATCGCCTTGCCGATATGGCCGAAGCCGAGCAGGCCGATGGCCTGGCCGGCGATCTCGCCATGGACGCGCTCCGGCGCGCCGGCCCAATAGGCCCAGTCGCCCTGGCGCAGGCGCCGGTCGGCATCGGCGAGCGGGATGCTGCGGGCCAGCAGCGCCGCCATCACGTATTCGGCGATGGCCTGCTCATGGCCGAAGCAGTTACAGACCGCGGCGGAAACCGGCAGCGCGCCGAGATCGACCATGTCGTAGCCGGCGCCCGGCACATGGAACAGCTTGAGCCCGGCAGGCTGCGGCAGTCCGGCATCGAACTTCACGCCGACGATGACCTCGGCCTCGGCATAGGCCCTCTGGTCTGCTCCCGCTTCGAGATGGTCAGGCAGGAGCCGGATCTCGGCTTGGTCGCCGACGAGCCCGGCAAAGCCGTGGCTGAACGAGGCGGCATTCTCGCCGTGGAAGACAATACGCATGATCCGGTGGTCCCTTCCGTCAACTCTTCAGCAGCGGCTCGACCCTGCAATCCAGCAGGGATGGGTCGATGCCCGCCTCCATCTCGTCGAACATGCCGTCCACGAAGCCGATCAGCGCATCGGAGGCGGCCACGGCCTCATCCGCCCGCCGTGCCGCGATGGCGTTCAGCACCGCGATGTGGTGATCGATCGAGACCGAGAGTGCGACACGCTGCGGCATCGCGCTGTGATAGATGAAGCCGATGCGCCGGAAGATCGTGTGCAGCGGGCGCAGCGTATGCTGGAGGAAAGGCTCCGCCGCAGCCGAGAGCACCGTCTCGTCGATCCGCCGGTCGAGCGTGTTGAAATCGGCGAGGCTCAGGCTGTCGCGGCGCTCGCGCAGCAGCCGCTCGATATGCAGGAACTGGTTGCGGTGGGAGGCGCCCGCCCTCTCGGCCGCGAGCCCAATGACGAAGCGCTCGAGATCGCGCCGCAACCGCAGCAGCACGCGTTCGCGCGCCAGATCAATCGGCGCGACCTGCAAGCCATGCCGCGGGCGGACGACGATCAGCGTATCCGCCGCCAGCCGATTGACGGCGTGATGCACCGGCGTGCGGCCATAGCCGGTCATGTCCTGCAGGTCCTGCAACGACAGGAACCGGCCCGGCGGCAGCTCGCAGGTGATCAGCATCGCCTCGATGCGCTCATAGGCGAGCTCGAACAGGTTGACGCGGTTGCGCCGCTTCGGCGCAGACGCCTCCTCGACCTCGGCCTGTCTCGGCTGGACCGCGCTGCGCGCCATCCCGGTCTCCTCCATGAAGGCGCTCTTGAGCGGCACCCGTTGACCGGAAGCCTAGACATGTTGTGAAATTTTACAAGAAGCTATTTGCAGCCCCGAAGGACTGTCGCGATCTTGGTGACACCCGATCAGCTTCAGCTGATCGGCGCGTCCATGCGTGCCCTAGCCGCCATTGCCCCACAGAGCATGGACCGACTGCGCGATGGCAAAGCCGCTGACGGCGAGCAGGATCACGATCGCGACGATGCGGTAATGGCGTTGCAGGGTGGAGCGGAACAGGCGCGTCCCGATCACCTGCCCGAGAAACAGCGCGGGAATGGTCACCGCCGCCAGCACCGCCGTGGATGCGACCAGAAGCCCGGACGCTCCGGCAAAGCCGATCGCGACCGCATCCGAGAGCAGGAAATACAGGATGATCGAGGCGCGCCCGACATGCATCGCCGTCTGGGCGTTGAGGTAGAACAGCACCACCGGCGGGCCGCTCATCGCTGCCGCGCCGTTGAGCAGGCCGGACAGGATGCCGACACCGAAGGTCGCGGGCGCGCCCGGCTCGCGGCTCGCCTTCAGGCCGGCCGCCAGCGCACAGGTCGTCGCGAGCACGACCAGCGCGATGATGAGGCGCATCACATCGGCTGGTAGCGCGGCGAGCCCATAGAGGCCGATCGGGGTCGCCAGCAGCGCGCCGGCGACGAGCAGCATCACCGAGCGCAGATGCGCGGAGCGCCAGAGGCCGGGCAGCAGTTGCAGGCTGCCGACGACCTCAAGCAGCAGCACCATCGGCACGGCGGTGACGGGGTCGGCGATCAGGGCGAGAAGCGGCACGGCCACGAGCGCGAAACCGAAGCCGGTATAGCCACGCATGATCGCCGTCAGGAAGACGACGAGGATGCAGGCCGAAACCTGCCCCGTGCTGAACGGCTGCAGCAGCCCGGAGATCGTCATGAAAGCCCCCGCGAATGGACCAGCGTCGTATGGGCGCGACCGCACCGTCTGCCTAGAGCCATTCCGGCAAAACTGCTTGGCGGCTTTGCATGGCGTCAAAGCGGTCCGGCGGCAGCTTCGGCGCACAAACCATGAAAGGCTGGCTTCAGCGAAGAGCTCCAGCCTCCAACAGCGTGACCATGGCGGCGTATCCGCGCGAGCGTGCGTGCTGCAGCGGCGTGACGCCCTGGTTGTCGACGAGATTGCGGTTGGCGCCGGCCGCGAGCAGGGCCCGCACGGTCTCGACATGGCGCTTGCCGCCATCGCCGAGGATCACCGCCTCGATCAGGGCGGTCCAGCCGAGATTGTTGACATGGTCGAGCGGCGCCCCGGCCACGATCAGTTCGCGGACGATGCCGTCATGGCCGAGATGCGCGGCGGCGATCAGGGCCGTGCCATCATAGCGGCTGGTCGTCAGCTTGGCCGAGGCGCCCGAGGCCAGCAGGGCCTTCAGGGCCGGAACGTCGTCGCTCACGGCGACGATCGTGACGGCGTCATAGCGCTGGTTGTCGAACAGGCCGGGGTCGGCTCCGGCGGCGATCAGCGCGCGGATCGCCTCGACCTGACCGCGGAAGGCCGCGACATGCAGGGGCGTGCGGCCATTGCCGTCGCGTGCGTCAAGCCCCTCGCGGGCTCCCGCGAGGCGACGGATGGCAGCGACATCGCCGGAGGCCGCCGCAGCATGCAGACCGCGATAAGCGGCGAGTTCGGCCGCATCGGGCGGCGTCTGCGCGACGGCCGGGCCGGTCAGGGCGGCAACGGCCAGGGCGACAGTGATCAGCAGCATCCTCGCCATCACGGCGCTCCTCCTTGCGACGATATGACGAAACAGGCGGCCGCTTCCGCAACCGCCTGCCCCGTTTCAAACTGGATTCAGGCTCAGCGCAGCTTGGCCTTCACCTTCTCGATGCCGGCATTGGCGCATTCTTCGTCGAGATGGCCGCCCGGGGCGCCACCGACGCCAACCGCGCCGATCACCTCGTCGCCGACCTTAACCGGCACGCCGCCGCCGAGCAGCAGGAAGCCTTCGATCCCGGCCATGTTGCGCGCGGCCGGGTTCTTCTCGACGTTCTCGGCGATCGCGCCGGTGGCGTTGCGGGCGGAAGCGGCGGTGAAGGCCTTGTCACGGCTGGCGGCAACGGTGTGCGGGCCGGCGCGGTCGGCACGGAGCACGGCGCGGGTGACGCCGGCGCGGTCGACGACCGTCGCGGTGACGTTGAAGTTCTTGGCGGCGCAGGCCTCGACGGTCGCCTGGGCGATTTCCTGGGCGATGGCGAGCGGCATGTTGCGCTCCTGCAGGACCTGGGCGCCGGCAGCGGCCGGAACGAGCGCGAGCACAACGGCAGCGGCGGCGAAACGGATCTTGGACATGATCTCTCCGGGACTTGAGCGAGGACGAGCCGTAAGCTCGATGACCGCAAGCTAGCCGGTCCCGTCAGGCGTTTTGATCGGTGCGGTGCCGGAGCCGCCTCCGTAGTCCTACGGAGAGATCCACGCCTATCCCTCCAGCGCGAAGCGCACCATCTCGGCGACCGAGCCCGCCCCAAGCTTCTCGGCGATATGGGCGCGGTGGGTCTCGACGGTCCGCGGCGAGACGTCGAGCGCCCGCGCGATCTCCTTGGTCGACAGCCCCTCGGCGACGAGGTCGAGGATTTCGCGCTCGCGCTGGGTGAGCTTTGCCATGAGGGCGTCGCGGCCGGCGCGCGCGGCCTCGGTCCGGTTGCGGGCGTCGAGCGCCGCGAAAGCCGCCTCGATGGCTTCGAGCAGCACCTGCTCGTCGATCGGCTTGGTCAGGAAATCGACCGCGCCCGCCTTGAAGGCGCGCCGGCAGGCGGCGACATCGCCATGGCCGGTGATCATCACCGTCGGCATGCCACCGGCCTCCTTGGCCATGCGCTCCAGCAATTGCAGACCGGAGGTGCCGGGCATGCGGATGTCGACGACAAGGCAGCCGTCCTGGCGCGGGTCGGGCCGGTCGAGGAAGGGCTGTACGCCGGCAAAGGCGCGCGGCGCGAAGCCCATCGTGCGCAGCAGCAGGACGAGCGCATCGCGCACATCGGCATCATCGTCGATCAGGTAGACCTTGCGCGGCGCGGGCTTCATTCGGCGGCCATGCCAAGTTCGGCCGCCAGCGCCGGAAAGCGTACGCTGAAGATCGCCCCGCGCTCCGGCCCATTACGCACGGCGATCCGCCCGCCCGCCGCTTCGACCAAGCGCTCGCACAGCGGCAGGCCGAGCCCCATCCCGCTGCTCTTGGTCGTGAAGAACGGCTCGAACAGGCGGGCCATGTCGGCTTCCGCAATGCCGGGACCGTCATCGGCCACGATGATCTCGGCCTCCCCGTCGACGAGGCGCGTGGTCAGCACGATCTCGCGCCGGCCGGCCGGCATGGCCTCGACCGCCTCGGCGGCATTGCGGACGAGATTGTGCACCACCTGCTCGATCGAGACCCGGTCGAGCAGCGCCTGCGGCCCGGGTTCGTTCAGCTGCAGCCGGAGCGCGACGCCGCGTTCCTGCAGGTCGCGCTGGCTGAGCTCCACCACATTGCTGACGACCCGATTGAGATCGTTCGGCTGACGCTGCGGCTCCCGCCGCGTCACATAGGCCCGCAACCGCTCCAGAATCTCGCCAGCCCGGCGCGCGTGCCGGACATTGGCCTCGAGCACGCCGGTGAGATCGCCGGGCGCCGCCTCCCCCGATTTGGCGAGCCTCAGGCCAGCCTGGCTCTGGCTCAGGATCGCGGTCAAGGGCTGCGTGATCTCATGCGCGATGCCGGAGGCCATCTCGCCGACCGTGTTGACCCGCATGGCATGGGCGAGCCGGGCGTCGTGCTCGTGCAGGCGCACGGCCTCGCGTGCCCGCCGGCTGGCGCGCCGCTCGCGCAGCACCGCCAGCAGCAGGAAAAGGCCGAGCCCCGCGACGATCGGCCAGCCGAACAGCAGGATCGGCGGCAGCAATTCGGCGAAGGCCGGCCGGCGCGCCAGCTCCAGCACAAGCGGCTGCGATCGGCTGCTCAGCGCCTTCGTAAAGGCGATCTCCGGGATCGACGCCCCGGCTTGCAGCGGCCAGCCATGCTGGAGGATCGCTGTCCCTGAGGCATCGCTCAGCTTCAGCGCGGCATCATCCGGCAACCCGCCTTCCGGCTCGGTCAGGAGCCGGGCGTCGATGACGAGAACCAGCGCCCGCGGTCCATGGCCGACATCCGGCACGCGCTTCACCAGCGCATAGAACGGCTTGCCCGAGCGGCTTGCGAGCGTGACGGCCTGGCCCGACGCCAGCGCGCTCACGCGCGCCGACAAGGCGGCCGGATCGAAATCGGCAAGGCTGGCCGGCGTGGCCCCGGCAGAGACGGTCTCGATCAGCTCGACGGCCGCAATACGCGGATAGAAACGCTGCATCGCCTCGACGACCGCCCGGAAGCTCGCCGATTCCGCGTTCGAGCTGGCCAGCACCGCAGCCAGGCTGGTCAGATGCGCATCATGCTGCTCGACACGCTGGGAGACGATGCGATGCAGCGTCGTTCCCTCGCGCTGGAGCGCCTCGCTCGCGCGCATGAATTCAACGACGGCGCCGAGCCCCAGCCCGGCCAGAGCCAGCGGAACCCACAACAGCAGGAAAGGGGCGAGGCGCGGTGTCAAGGATTTCATCCGGTTTCCAGCCGAGCTTACAGCGCCGGGCCCCAGCCGTCACCGCCGTGCAAAGAGCAAATGCTGTGACGCAAAGGTCGAAAATCCATCGTGCCGGACGCCTGCAATACTCTTGCGGACGCCATCACGCCCCAATAGGCTCGCTTTCGACGCGCCGATCACAGGCGCGCGCAAGGGGAAACGCCTATGTCAAAGATGATCACCAAAATGGTCGCATTCGGCCTTGCCGCTGCGGCCTTTTCCGTATTTGCCGCGCCGGCTTCGGCGCAGGCGACGCTCGAAGCCGTCAGGAAGCGCGGCAAGGTGCTCTGCGGCGTCTCCCCGACGGCCCCGGGCTTCTCCTATGCCGACGACAAGGGCGTCCGCCAGGGCTTCGACGCCGATGTCTGCCGCGCCGTCTCCTCCGCCGTCTTCGGCGTGCCGGACAAGGTCGATTTCGTTCCGCTGAACACCAATGTCCGCTTCCAGGGCCTGCAATCGGGCGAGGTCGACCTGCTCTCGCGCCAGACCACGATGACCTTCTCGCGCGACACCTCGCTCGGCCTCGATTTCGCGCCGGTCGTCTTCTATGACGGCCAGGGCCTGATGGTCTCGACCAAGCTCGGCGTGAAGAGCGCTGCCGAACTCTCGCAATCGGCCGTCTGCATCCTGCCGGGCACGACGACGCTGCAGAACCTCGAGGACTATTTCAAGCCGCGCAACATCAAGTACGAGGCGGTCGTCTTCGAGAATCCCGACGAGTGGCGCAACGCCTTCTTCTCCGGCCGCTGCGACGTCATCACCACCGACCGCTCGGACCTCGCCTCGGTGCGCGCCATCGCCAACGACCCGAAGCAATACGTCATCCTGCCCGAGACGATCTCGAAGGAGCCGCTCGCCCCGGTCGTCCGCCAGAACGACAGCAACTGGCGCGACATCGTCTCCTGGACGGTCAACGCCCTGATCGCGGCTGAGGAATACGGCATCACCAAGGGCAATATCGACGAGCAGCTCAAGAGCAAGGATCCCGAGGTCCAGCGCCTGCTCGGCGTCAACGGCGATCTCGGCAAGATGCTGAACATCGACAACAAATGGGCCTATAACGCGATCAAGCAGCTCGGCAATTACGGCGAGCTCTTCGAGCGCAATCTGGGCGAGAAGACCCCGCTCGGCCTGACTCGCGGCCCCAACCAGCTCTGGAACAAGGGCGGCCTGATCTACTCCCCGCCCTTCCGGTGATTCCGGCCCTCGCTTCGGGCGGGAAGGCGGCCTGCGCTTTTCCGTCCGAGGCGACAATAAACACATCGATCGCTGTTGCCGCGTCCGGCGGGACGCGGGAGCGATCTGCCATGCGTTCCCTCGATTGACCTGAGACAGCCGGCCGCCTTCGCGCGGCCGGTGCGTCCCCAGCCCGGAACAGCCCGATGGCCACCTCCGATTCCAGCCCGGTGCGGCTGCTCTATGACGTGCGCGTCCGCGCCGTGCTCTATCAGGTCGTCGCGGTCGCGCTCGTCGTCGGCATCGGCCTCTATCTCTTCGGCACCGTCTCGCGGAAGCTGGCGGCGCAGAACATCGCGACCGGCTTCGACTACCTCTCCCGGCCGGCCGGCTTCGTCATCAGCCAGTCCTTCATCTCCTACGATTCCGGCAACACCTATGGCCGCGCCATTCTGGTCGGCCTGCTCAACACGATCTGGGTCTCGGTCTTCGCCGTCATCCTCTCGAGCGTGCTCGGCCTCGTCGTCGGCATCGCCCGGCTGTCGCGCAATCCGCTGCTCTCAACGTTGGCGCTGCTCTATGTCGAGGCGCTCCGCAACGTGCCGCTGCTGCTCTATCTCTTCCTCTGGTACGCGCTCATCGTCGCGGTCTTCCCGCCGGTGCGCGAGGCCTGGCAGATCCTGCCGGACGTCTTTCTCAGCAATGGCGGCCTGATCGTACCATCGCTGCGCTGGTCGCCCGCCCATACCGGCGTGCTGGCCGCCGTCGTGATCGGCATCGTGCTGGCCTGTGTCATCGCCTCGTCCTTCCGCCGCAAGCGTGTCGCCACCGGCCAGAGCCGCATGGCCTGGCCCTTCATCCTGCTCGCGCTCGTGATCCCGCCGCTTCTCGCCATGCTGGTCTTCCAGCCTGAGATGGCGGTGAACTGGCCGGAAAAGGGGCGCTTCCGCATTACCGGCGGCCTTCAGGTCACCCCGGAATTCACCGCGCTGCTGGTCGGCCTCGCTCTTTCGGCTTCCGCCGGAATCGCCGAGATCGTGCGCGCCGGCATCCTCTCGGTCGGGCGCGGGCAATGGGAGGCGGCGCGCGCGGTCGGGCTGCATGACCGCCAGACCATGCGGCTCGTCGTGCTGCCGCAGGCTTTGCGCGTGATCATCCCGCCTCTGACCAGTTCCTATCTATCGACCTTCAAGAACTCGTCGCTGGCCATCGCCATCGGCTATCCCGATCTCGTCATGGTCTCCAACACGACGATGAACCAGACCGGGCAGGCGATCGAGGGCATCGCCATTTTCATGCTGGTCTATCTGGGCATGTCGATCACGATCTCCATGCTGATGAACTGGTACAACGCCCGCGTCGCGCTGGTGGAGCGTTGAGATGACCGACACCGCTCAGCTCAACACCCTCGCCTCCATCCCCGACGAACGACCGGTGCGGCCGGCGCGCAGCTGGTTCGCGTTGTTCAAGCCCTATATCGGCTCGCCCCTCAACGCCGTCGTCACCTTCGCCTGCCTCTGGCTGATCTACCGGCTCGTCACCGGCGCCTGGGGCTGGCTCGTCACCCGCGCCATCGTCGAAGGCGGGCCGCAGACCTGCAAGGCGGCGGCCGGAGCCGGCGCCTGCTGGCCGTTCCTGGCGGCGAAGCTGCGCTTCATGATCTTCGGCTTCTTCCCCTATGACGAGCACTGGCGCCCGGCTCTGGCGGTGCTGCTCTTCCTGGGCGCGATGATCTATTCGATGATCCCGCGCTTCTGGTCGCGTCGCCTGCTCTGGCTCTGGCTCGCCGTCGTCGTCATCTGCGGCGTGCTGATGTATGGCGGCATCTTCGGCCTGAGCATCGTCAACACCACGAACTGGGGCGGCCTGCCGCTCTCCTTCATGCTGTCCTCGGTCGGGCTCGCCTTCGGCTTCGTGCTCGGGGTGCTGCTGGCGCTGGCGCGCTCGTCGAAGCTGCCGGCGATCCAGGTCATCGCCGTCGTCTTCATCGAGATGGTCCGCGGCGTGCCGCTGGTCTCGATCCTGTTCATGGCCTCGGTGATGCTGCCGCTGTTCATGCCGGATGGCGTGACCATCGACAAATTGCTGCGGGCCCAGGTCGCGATCATCATCTTCGCCGGCGCCTATATCGCCGAGACGGTGCGCGGCGGCCTGCAGGCCGTGCCGAAGGGCCAGCACGAGGCAGCCGCCTCACTCGGCCTCGGCTACTGGCTGTCGATGCGCAAGATCGTGCTGCCGCAGGCGCTGAAGATCGTGATCCCGCCGCTGGTCAACATCTTCATCGGCTTCTTCCAGGACACGACGCTGGTCACCATCATCGGCCTGCTCGATTTCCTCGACACGGTGCGCTCAGCGATGCGCGATCCGGCCTGGCAGGGCATCGCCGTGCTGGAGGGCTACATCTTCGCGGCGCTGGTCTATGCCGTGTTCAGCTACGGCATGGGCTCCTATAGCCGCTTCATCGAAAGGCGCCTGAAGACCGATCACAGCCACGGCCGGCACTGACAAGGGCTTTTGCGGCCATTGCGTGGGCGTATTCGCGCCCGCGCAATGTTCCAGCAAGCCGCCGCGCCGACCACTCCCGATGATTCTCATCGCGGAGATCGGACGATGCTCTTCAACCCAGACCGGTCGGCGGCACTCGCCGGCCGCGCCCTGCACGCCTATCTCGACCTGATCAAGCGGACGACGCGCTTCAAGCCGGTCATCCCCGGCGCCCGCCCCTGGGAGCGCAACCGCGAGCCCTTCATCGCCCTGACCTGGCATGGCCAGCAGATGCTGACCCTCGCCGCGCTCGAAGGTGCCACGCGCGTCGCGGTCCTGACCTCGCTCCACTTCGACGGGGCGGTCGTCAGCTCCGTGGTCGAGCGCGCCGGATTTCGCAGCATCCGCGGCTCCGGCACGCAGACCCCGGCCAAGATCATGGCGAAGCGCTCCGTCCCGGCCTTCTTCGAGATGCGCGAAGCCCTGCGTCAGGGCACGAGCCTGATGCTGACCGCCGATGTCCCCAAGCTGTCGCGCATCGCCGGCAAGGGCGCCGTCCAGCTCGCCCGCGCGACCGGCAGGCCGATCTATCTCTTCGCGGCCGTCACCAGTGCGCGGGTCGATCTCGACAATTGGGACCGCGCCAGCATCGCCCTGCCCTTCGGGCGCGGCTGCGTCCTCTGGTCCGAGCCTCTTTACGTGCGCAAGGCCGCCGACGCTCGCGAGATCGGCCTGATCGCCATGGATATTTCGGAGCGCCTCGACGAGCTCCATGCCGTCGCTCAACGCAATATCGGCAGCGAACGCTGACCCGGCCCCCCGCTTCAGCGGCGCCCTGGCGGCGCGCAGCCGCCGGGCGCTCCGCAGATATCCGCGGGCGGGCGCAGCGTCTCCGGCTCGCCGCCGGGCTCGATCCGAATCCGGCTAAGGTCTCCCGAAAGCCTGAGGCCGAGTCCCGACGAAATCAGCACGATCCGCGCCCGGCTGGAGGCAAGGATGGTCGCATTCGCACCGGCGAGAAAATGCGCGCTGCCGCCGAGGCTGGCATAGGTGCCGAACACATCCTCCTGCCGGTCGAGCCCGTAGACCAGCATGATCACCCGCCCGTAATCGGCGCCGAGCCCGATGCCGACCGAGAGCGCCGACCAGATCACCGGCATCGGTATCCCGTCCGAGAACCGCAATTCGCCGCTGCCATGCCGCCCGCCGACCACGAAAGACCCGCTGAGCTCGCCGCCGACGATATAGGCGTTCGGTTCGCCGAACAGCGCCAGCGAGCGCTCGATCGGCACGCTGACGGTCTTGGAGGCCGTGTCGAACACACCATCGACCAGCCTGGCGATGTCATGTCGCGACGCGGTCGGCAATTGGCCGGGCCTGATATCGTCTCGTTGGGGAACGCCTTGCGCGAAGACCGGCGCCTGAATCTGCGCGATGGCGAGCAGAACCGCCAGCGCCAGGCGCTGGCGGAATCGTCCGGCCATGGCGCGCGGCGCATGCATCAGGCGAGGCGATCCATGAGGGGGTTGAACGGCAACGGTGATACGGTCCATGCAGGGCCCGGCAGGGCGACGCCCCCGGCCCGAGAAGCCATACCCGCACAGAGGCTCCGTGACGACCCGCAACGTTGAAACCGTTTCGATATCCCCTGCGTCGAAACGCGCGCGGCGGCTGACGGGTGCCCGGCGATGACCTCGCTCTCGCGCGCCCTCACCATCCGGCTGACGCTGCTCGGCATCGTGCTGTTCGTCGCCTTCATCGCGTCCGTGCTCGCCTTCACCTTCATCACCGAGGACCCGGGCGTCCTACGCAACGATGTCACCTCCCAGATCATTCGGCAAAGCGTGCGCCCCTCCGGCAGCGCGGCGCTGCAGGTCGAGAAATCGCCGGGCCTGATCAAGGTCGAGCAGGCCAGCCCGCTGCTCTGGTATCTGGTCTCCGACGGACGTTCGGTCGTCGAGTATGCGCCAGAATTGCGGCCGGGCCTGCCGATCGACATCCGGCTGGACGGCCCGACCATCGCCGCGCAGATGCGGGTCGGCGGCGACGACGCGCTCTCGGTCGACGTCGCCGAGCAGGACGGCAGCCGCATCCTCGTCGCCACCGGCGGCGGGCGGCCGGGTTGGGCCGTGATCCTCGGCTATTTCCTGCGCGCCATCGCAGGTTCCGCAGCAGCGATCTCGGTCGTGTTCGGGATCATGATCGCCGCGGCGATCGCCATGTCGGTGTCCTACATCACCAGCCGCTTGCGTAGCGCCGCCGAGGCCGCCGCCCGGATCGATCCGCGTGCCCCACGTGGCCTGCTGCCGACGGAGGAGACCCCGGTCGAATTGATGCCGCTGACGACCGCGCTGAACTCGGCGCTCGACCAGATAGCGGGCAATATGGAGGTGCAGCGGCGCTTCATGAACAATGTCGCGCATGAACTGCGCACGCCGCTCGCGGTGATGCGCACCAAGGTGGATTCGCTGTCCGACGAGGGCGAGCGCCTGGCGCTGACGACCGATGTCAGCCGCCTCACCACCATCGTCTCCTCGATGCTGCAGCTCGCCCGGCTGCACAACACCGAGCTGCCCTTCGAGCCATTGCGCCTCAATGTACTGGCGCGCGATGTGCTCGCCGATCTCGCCCCGCTCGTGCTCAGCAACGGCATCGGCATCGCGCTCGAAGAGGAAGGGACGCGCGATGTCCTGATCGCAGCCAACGAGGCCACCACCCGCGCGGCGCTCGCCAACCTCATCGACAATGCGCTGCGCCACGCGCAGGCGCGCTCCTCCATCCTGGTCAAGGTCATCGACGGCAGCGTGCTGGAGGTCAGCGACGACGGCATCGGGATCACCGCCGCCAAGCGCGCGCAGGTCACCGAGCCGTTCAACCGGATGTCGCCGCATTCGACCGGTGCCGGGCTCGGCCTGACGATCGTGCGCGACATCATGGCCGCCCATGGCGGCACGCTCGATCTCAGCGACACCGAAGGCGGCGGCACGACGATCCGCCTGACCTTCCGGGTCGTTTAGTCGGAACAAGCCGCGCTACAGCGCCGGCTCGGCCTTCTTCAGGATATAGCCGATGCCGCGCAGCGAAGTGATTTCGACATCCGCCCCGGCATCGCGGAGCTTGCGCCGGACCCGCGAGATCTGCGCTTCCAGCGTGTTGGACTCGATCAGGTCGTCGAAGCCGTAGACCGCCTCGATCAGCACGTCGCGCGTCACGACGCGGCCGGTGCGCTGGACCAATGCCTCCAGGATCAGCGCCTCGCGCCGACGCAGGTCGAGCGCTTCCGTCCCGACCGAGGCGTTGCGGCCTTCGAGATCGAGCGAGAGATTGCCCGCATTGAGGACGAGAGAGCGCTTCGGATTGCGCCGGCGTGCGAGAACGCGGACGCGTGCGATCAGTTCGCCCGGCTCGAACGGCTTGACCAGATAATCGTCCGCCCCGCCGTTCAAGCCCTCGATCACGTCGGGCTTGGCGTCACGCGCGGTCAGCATCAGGAAAGCCGGGCGGTTCTCCGCCGTGGCCATCGCCTTGACGATCGACAGCCCGTCGCCATCGGGCAGGCGCCGGTCGACCACGGCGATGTCGAACGGCGCCGTCCGCAGGGCCGCAAGCGCGGTTTCCACGCTATCCGTGCGGTCCACGACCAGCCCCGCATTGCCGAGCAACAGCGAGAGATAGGACATGAGCTCCGGCTCGTCCTCGACAATCAAAGCGCGCATGTCACGTCCGTGGTGATGCATGGATGGAACGTCATGTCGGAGAAGGGGCGACAAATCCAGACATGACGCTCCACCCATGACCGGTTGCGGTCGGCGCGACAGCGACGCACGCGCGGTGTACCGCAACCCGAACCAGGCCGGCTGACGGGCCGGCCCGGAACCTGCGCGATCAGAACCGGTAGTTCAGGCCGGCCTTGACCAGATGCTCGGTGACGCCGACCCGCGTGCGGCTGTTGCCGAGCTGGAAGTTGTCCTTGCCAAGCGAGACGTAGTTGTACTCGACCTTGGCCGAGAGATTATCGGTGATGCCGTATTCGGCGCCGGCGCCGACGACATAGCCGGTCTTGCCGCGCGTCTTGGAGAGCAGGCCGTCGCTCGCCTTGATGCTGCCATAGGCGAGACCACCGGTTCCGTAGACCAGCAGGCGGTCGAAGGTGACACCGGCGCGCGCCTTCAGCGTTCCGACATAGCGCATGTCGGCACTGGTGCCGCTGCCACGCTTCGAGCCCTTGCCGAAGCCGTTCATCGACAGGTCGCTTTCGACGCCGAAGAGCATCGTGCCCATCTGGACGTTGTAGCCGACCTGTCCGCCGAACAGCACTTCGTTGCGGCTCTTCTTGCTGACGCCGTTGAAGCGGTCGAAGGCGCCGCCGGCATGCGCGCCGACATAGAGGCCATTCCAGTTATAGGCACGCGGCGCCGAATAGGCCGGCCATTCCTGGGGCCGCGGCCGTGCCCGGTCGGCCGCCTCGGCGGGCAACGCGAACAGGGCCATCAGGCCGAGGGCGGCCATCGGAAGGATACGAGACATCGATTACTCCTTGCGGGGCTCCTCGCCACCGACACATCTGCCAGCCGATTCGGCTCCGTGGGTCGGAGCGGGCCGGCATGCGCAGATTGCGGGCGAAGATTACGGCAAGGTTGCCCATTCCGAGGGCAAGGACGGCCGAAGCCGAGCGATGTCGAAAAAAGGCCCCGCCGATGGTGGGCGGGGCCGGATAGAGGCTGGTCAGAGAACCGGAGCCGCCTGCTTGCCGAGCTCCTCGGCCGGCGGAATCCGGCCGCCCTCGAACCAGTAGGACGCGGCCGCGCGGGACATCGCCGCCCCGTCATGGCCGATGCCGGCAACCGTGAGCAGTTGCCAGTTGCAGGGCACGCCGAGACGCGCGGCTTCGGCCTTGCCGAAATCGAGCATGAAATGCGCACGGCCATAGCGATGCGGCCCCTGCGCCAGGGCTTCCGCCTGCGCCGGCAGGTTCGGGTCATCCGTCGCGATGTCGCGATCGCCGGCGAAGAGGATCATCGGATAGGCGAGCCAGCGCGTCAGCGCCGCCTTGTCGAGCCCAAGCCCGCCGAGCCCTTCCGGAAAATTCCGCTCCGGCGTCGGCAAGGTGTACCAGCCGGGATTGGAGGCCATCGCCGCCGCGAACAGCGCGCCGCCTTCCGTTGCCAGCATGCGATGCACGAACTGGCCGCCGGCCGAGTGGCCGAAGATGCGGATCACCGGCTTGTCGATCACGCCGGCGGCACGCAGCGCGTCGATCACGCGGCCGGGCACAGCATAGAGCCACTCAGTGCGCGGGACGATCGCGCCATCGCCCGAAACGACCAGGCCATTGTTGTAGCCTTCGGCCTTGGGGAAAGGCTCGTTCGGGAAGGTCGGTGCGACGATCAGCAGGTTGTGCTTCTCGGCCGCGTCGATCCAGAAATCGCGGTAGTCGTCGCCATTGCGCAGCATGCCGTGCTGCACGACGATCACGGGATCGTTCGGCTGGTGCCGCGCCGGGCGGTAGAAATTGACCTCCAACGGCTTGTCCGGATGGCTGACGTCGATGAAGGGCAGCGCGCTGCGCCCGGTCGGCGGGTTCAGGGTCGTGGTGGTCATGCGGCCTCCGGAGCCTTGTGCAGATGGCAGGCGGCGCTGCGGCCGGGCGCGATCTCGGTGAGAACCGGCCGGACCTCGCGGCAGACCGGCATCGCCTGCTCGCAGCGCGGATGGAACGGACAGCCCGGCGGCGGCGCCAGGGGCGAGGGCAACTCGCCCTTGAGCGGCTGGAAGGCGCGCTTGCGCCGCGCCGCCGAGGGAATCGCGGCGATCAGCGCGGCGCTATAGGGATGCGCCGGCTTGGCGAAGATCTCCGCCGCCGTGCCGACCTCGACGATGCGGCCGAGATACATGATCGCGACGCGGTCGCTGATATGGCGCACGAGGCCGAGATCATGGCTGACGAAGAGATAGGTCAGGCCGTGGCGCTCGCGCACATCCATGAACAGGTTGATCACCTGCGCCTGGATCGAGACGTCGAGCGCCGAAACCGGCTCGTCGCAGACCAGGAAATCCGGCTTCACGGCCAGCGCCCGCGCGATGCCGATGCGCTGGCGCTGGCCGCCCGAGAACTGGTGCGGATAGCGTTCGCGATAGGCGAGATCGAGCCCGACCTCGCTCAGCGCCTGGTCAACCGCCCCATCGATCTCCGCCTTGGGCAGGAGCTTGTGGACGCTCAAGGCCTCGCCGACAATGCGGCTGACCTTCATGCGCGGGTCGAGCGAAGCGTAAGGGTCCTGGAAGATCATCTGGACCTTCAGCAGGAAATCGAGCCGTTCCTGGCCCTTGAGCCCCACGACCGGCCGCTGCTCGTAGACCACCTCGCCGGTCGTCGGCTGCAGGATGCCGGTGACGACACGCGCCAGCGTGGACTTGCCGCAGCCGGATTCGCCGACGAGGCCGAGCACTTCGCCGCGCTTGACGCTGAGATCGATACCGTCGACGGCGCGCAGCACCGGCGGCGCCTTGCCCCGCCCGGTCGCCATCAGGATGCGTTCCGCCAAGGTCGGCTTGCGGCGGAAATGCTTGGTTATGCCCTTGAGCTCGATGATCGGGGCGCCGGTCTGGGCGGTTGTCGAAGCACTCATGCCGCTTCTCCCACCGGCACCGGATTGTGGCAGCGGAAGCGGTGCACGCCCTCGCCTGTCGTTTCAGGATCGCGCTCGGCGCAAACCGGCTGGACGCGCGGGCAGCGCGGCCGGAACGGGCAGCCGCTCGGGCGGGCATCGATACGCGGCGCGACGCCGTCGATCTGGTTCAGGCGCTCGCCCGGCGCGACATTGGCGGCCGAGGAATGGAGCAGGCCGAGCGTATAGGGATGGCGCGGTGCGTCGAGCACCGCGTCCACCGGTCCGATCTCGACGACGCGGCCGGCATACATCACCGCCACCCGGTCGGCGAGCTCGGCCACGACCGCGAGGTCGTGCGTGATCCAGAGCACGGCCGTGCCGGTCTCGCGGGCGAGCTTCTGCACCTCGAACAGGATCTGGCTCTGGATGGTGACGTCGAGCGCCGTCGTCGGCTCGTCGGCGATGATCAGGTCGGGTGCGTTGAGTAACGCGGTCGCGATCGCGACGCGCTGGCGCATGCCGCCGGAGAACTCGTGCGGAAACTGCTTCAGCCGCGCTTCCGGCGAGGAGATGCCGACGCGGGCCAGCGCCTTCGCCGCTTCGCCGAGCGCTTCTTCGCGGCTGCAATCGCGATGCTCCAGGATCGCCTCGCTCATCTGCTCGCCGATGCTGAGCACCGGATTCAGGGTCATCAGCGGGTCCTGGAAGATCATGGCGATGCGGTCGCCCCGGAGGTCGCGCAGGCGCTCCTCGGTCGCAGCGCGCAGGTCTTCGCCGCCGAAGCTGATCGTGCCCGCGACGATCTCGCCGGGCGGATCGATCAGGCGCACCAGCGAGAAGCCGGTCACCGACTTGCCGGAACCGGATTCGCCGACGAGCCCCAAGACCTCGCCGCGCGAGACGCTGAGATCGACGCCGTCGACGGCGGGCCAGGCGCCGTCGAGCGCATGGAAGACGGTCCTGAGGCCACGAACCTCGAGCAAGGGGTTGGTTGTGAGATCGGTCATGAGCGCACGTTGAAGCTGCGGCGCAGCCGGTCGCCGACGAGGTTGAGCGAGCCGATCAGCAGGACCAGCGCGATGCCGGGGAAAACCGCGATCCAGTATTCGCCGGAGAGCAGGAACTCGAAGCCGTTGGCGATGAGCAGGCCGAGGGAGGGCTGCGTCACCGGCACGCCGACACCGAGGAAGGACAGCGTCGCCTCCAGCGTGATCGCGCCGGCGATGCTGATCGAGGCGACGACCAGCACGGAGCCGACCGAGTTCGGCAGCAGATGCGCGATCATGATGTGCCGGGTCGGCAGGCCGAAATTGAGCGCCGCCTCGATGTATTCCTTGCGCCGCTCGACCAGCGCGGAAGCGCGCATCAACCGGGCATATTGCGCCCATTGCACCAGCACGATGGCGAGGATGACCTTGTCGACCCCGCGCCCGATCGAAGCGAGCAGCACCAGCGCGATCAGGATCGAGGGGAAGCCGAGCATGAAGTCGACGACGCGCATGATCACGGCATCGACGACCCCGCCGAACTGCGCCGCCACGAGCCCGGCCGAGATGCCGATGAAGAGCGCCCCCAGCGTCGCGGTGAGCCCGACCATCAGGCTGGTGCGTAGGCCGTAGAGGATCGCGCTCAGCATATCGCGGCCCTGCGAATCCGTGCCGAGCCAATAGGTCATGCCGTTCATGCCGGCCTCGCCCGGCGGCAGGCGGTTGTCCATCACGCTGAGCGCAGCGAGGTCATGCGGGTTCTGCGGCGTGATGAAGGGCGCGAGCAGGGCGAGCGCAACCATGATGCCGAGCAGGATCGCGGCGCCACGCGTCGTCGGCCGGTTGCGGATGCGGCGCAGCACCTTCTCGCGGAGCGGCGTGTCGGCATAGGCGGGGATGGCCGGGGCTTTCGCTGGGGCGTTCATGCCATATCTCCCGTCAGCTTCACCCGCGGGTCGAGCGCGGCATAGAGGATGTCGACGAGGAAGTTGACGGTGACGAAGAGCAGCGTCGCCAGCAGCACATAGGCGACGACCACCGGCCGATCGAGCTGGTAGACCGAGTCGATCAGCAGCTTGCCCATCCCCGGCCAGGCGAAGACCGTCTCGGTGATCGTCGAGAAGGCGACGAGGCTGCCGAACTCGATGCCGACCACGGTGACGACCGGGATCAGGATATTGCGCAGCACATGCCGGCCGACGACGCGGCGCGGCTTCACGCCCTTGGCGCGCGCGTATTTGACGTAATCCTGCGTCATCGCCTCGGTCGTGCCGGCAGCGACGAGGCGGATCATCAACGCCATCTGGGGGATCGCGAGATTGATCGCCGGCAGGGCGAGATGGCTAAGCCCGTCCCGGGTCAGCAGGCTGGTCTGGATGCCCAGGACCGAGACCGTCTCGCCACGTCCCGCCGTGGGCAGCCAGCCGAGCACCACCGCGAAGAGCAGGATCAGCATCATGCCCTTCCAGAAGCTCGGCAGCGAGAAGCCGAGAATGGTGCTGCCCATGATGATGCGCGACGGACGGCTGTCCGGGTCGAGCCCGGCATAGAGCCCGAGCGGCACACCGGTGACGATAGCGAGCGTCATCGAGAGCAGGACGAGCTCGAAGGTCGCGGGCAGGCGGCCGAGGATCAGCTCGATCGCCGGCACGCCATGCACGAAGGAGCGGCCGAGATCGCCCTTCAAGGCGTTGCCCATGAAGACGAAATATTGTTGCCAGACCGGCAGGTCGAGGCCGAGACGCCGGACCAGCGCCTCGCGCTCGGCCGCGCTGGCCGAGGGCGAGACGAGCAGTTCGATCGGATCGCCGATGCCGTAGACGGCGAAGAACACCACGACCGAGACCGCGAGCAGCACGAGCACGCTCTGGATCAGTCGCTGCAGGACATAGGCGCTCATGACGCTCGACCAGCTCCGCTCAATGGTTCACGGGCCGCCCTGCGAGAGGCGGCCCGGCTTGTCGATGGCCTGTCGGCCGGCGGCTTACTTGGCCTTCGGCTTCACCGACATCGCCAGCATGAACTGGTCGGCGCGGCCCTTGACGTCGAGCTCGGACTTGAAGGCCCAGATGCCGCTCTCGAAGTGCAGCGGGATGAAGGCGTAGTCGTCGATGACGATCTTGCCGGCTTCCTGCAGCAGCGACGCGCGCTTGCTGTCGTCGAGCGTGGTGATGGCCTCGCGGATGATCTTGTCGAACTGGTCGTTCTTGTAGCCGCCATAGTTCGAGCCGCCGATCGTCTTGGCCTCGTTCGGGGTCGGCGGCCACTGGCGCAGGAACGACGCCGCCTCGCCGGTGCCGGAGCCCCAGCCGCCGATCGCGACCGAGAATTCCTTCTTGGCGCGGCGCGGGAAGTAGATCGCGCGGGTCATCGCGTCGACCTCGGCCTTGATGCCGACCTGGGTCAGGTACTGTGCGACGGCCTGGGTGATCTGGCTGTCGTTGATGTAGCGGTCGTTGGTGGTCGAGAGCGTGAGCTGGAAGCCCTTGGGATAGCCGGCTTCGGCCAGGAGCTTCTTCGCTTGCGCCGGATCATAGGCCAGCTTCGGCGGGTTCGCCCGCGTGCCGAACATGCCGGTCGGCAGGTACTGGTAGGCCGGCTCCGCGGCACCGTCCATGATACGCTTCACGATGGCGTCGCGATCGATGGCAAGCGACATCGCCTTGCGGACGCGCAGGTCCTGCAGCGGGTTCTTGCCGTCCTCGGACTTGACGAAGGGGCTCTGGTCGCGGGCGACGTCGAGCTGGAAATAGACGACGCGGGTCGAGGGCGTGATGACATGGCCGAAGCGCTTGTCGTCCTTGATCCGGCCGAGATCGCGTGCCGCCGGGTTCTCGATCACATCGTAATCGCCAGCGAGCAGGCCGGCGAGGCGCGGGCCAGCATTGGTGACGGGAAGCAGGCGCACGGTCGCCCAGGGCTCGGCCTTGCCCCAATGGGTCGGGTTGCGCTCGAGCTCGATCGCGGAGCCCCGCACATAGGACTTGAGCTTGTAGGGGCCGGTGCCGACGGCGAGCGTGCCGTCGTTGAAGCCGGTCACGGTCGGCCAGGGGCCGGTGACGCCGCAGTTCTTGGCGACGTCGTAGCTGATCGCGCCATGCTCGACGATCGAGGCCGAGAGGATGCTCAAGCCCGACAGCAGGTTCGGCAGCAGCGGCTCGGGCTCCTTCGTGTTGATCACCAGCGTCTGAGCGTCGGGCGTCTCGACCGAGGCGAAATTGCCGGTGATGTCGGCGAAGGAATCGGAGACCTTGGTCTCGTTCTTCAGCGTGCGGCAGAAGGTGAAGACCACGTCCTCGGCGGTGAACGGCTTGCCATTGGTGAACTTCACGCCGTCGCGCAGCTTGAAGGTCCAGCGGTTCTTGCCATCGTTCTCCCAGGCGGTGGCGAGGCCGGGATGCAGCTTCTGCTGCTCGTCCTGGCGCACCAGCGAGTCGAAGATATGCTGGGCCAGTGCATTGTTGGGGGTGAGGTCGTGGTAATGCGGATCGACGGCCGTCGGCTCCGAAGCCAAGGCGATGCGCAGCGTCTGCGCCGAGACGGTCGTGCCGGCAAGGCAAGCGGCCGCGAAGGCCGCAAGGAAAATGGGTTTACGCATGATCAGGTCCGCTCCCGGTTGAAACCGCTTTTGACAGTTTTATTTTCGTCTAGTAGCAAACATGAAAATTTTCGAACGTCA
The DNA here is from genome assembly GCF_058783685.1 of Allobosea sp. FW305-C-101. Taxonomy (NCBI): domain Bacteria; kingdom Pseudomonadati; phylum Pseudomonadota; class Alphaproteobacteria; order Hyphomicrobiales; family Alloboseaceae; genus Allobosea; species Allobosea sp. FW305-C-101. The sequence continues at coordinate 1,154,966 of NZ_JBYSYT010000002.1, forward strand.
ATCGGGTAGCCGCGCATGTCACAGGGCCTGAAGCCGACGACGGACCTTTCCAATCGGATCGCCCAGATTTACCCGTCGCTGAGCAACGGCCATCGTCGCGCTGCCGATTTCGTGCTGCAGCACCCGCTCGATGTCGCGACCATGACGATCGAGGGGTTGGCCGAGGGCAGCGGCACCTCCAACGCGACGGTGACGCGCTTTGTCAGGGCGCTCGGCTACGCCAACTACAGCGAATTCCGCGGGGGGCTTTCGGCAGCCCTGAAATTCGCCCATGACCCGGTCGACAGCTTCGCCGGCGCCCGCTCCGCCGCCGGCTCGATCTTCGCGACCTTCACCGCCGCGCTCGCCGACCAGAACGCCAATCTCCAGGCCTCTCGCGACGGGCTCGACGAGTCTTCCGTGACGAAGGCTGTCGAATTACTCCTGAAGGCGCCGCGCGTCTTCATCGCGGCCTCCGGCGCCAGCCATCATGTCGCTTCGTTCCTGGAGGACGGGCTCGCGCTCTATCTCGATGCCGACGTGATCTTCGCGTCATCGCGCACCGGCCCGGAGCGCGCCATCCGGCACATGATGTCGGCCCGCCCCGACGACCTCGTCGTCGCGATCTCGGTGCCGCGTTATTCCCGCGCCACGCTGGATCTCGCGAGTTTCGCCAAGAAGCGCGGCGCCTCACTGCTGGCGCTGACCGACAGCCCGACCTCGCCGCTCGCCCCCGTCGCCGATGTCACGCTCTTCGCCCCGGCCCGCAGCCGCTTGCTGCCGAACTCGCCGACCGCCGTCTTCGCCCTGGCCGATGCGCTGATTGCCGCCGTCGCGCGCGAGCGGCCGGATGCGGTCGAAGCCCTCAAGGAACTCAGCGAAAGCCTGCTCTGGACCTTCCACCAGTAGCCGGCAGCACCGGGATCAATCGGTCTCGGATGTACCGTCCGCGGATTCCAGCATCTGCCGCCAGCCGGCATGCAGCACGGAAGGGTCCTCGCGATCGACGCCATAGGTGTTGAGCACGTGCTGGAGATCGTTCATCCGCGCGATCAGCCCCGGCCCCTGCCGCAGGCCGACGAGGATCATGAGCACCTCGATCGCGATCAGCTGCACGACATAGGCGTCGGTGCCGACCAGCATGGTCGCATCGCGCGGCACGTCGATCGGCACCACGATATGGCCGAGTTCGGCGAGCGGCGTCCCGGTCTGCGTCAGCACGATCACGGTCGCGCCCCGCTCCCGGCCGACCTCGACGGCACGCAAGAGCGCCGGCATGCGCCCGACGAAGGAGATCGCAACCAGCACATCGGCCGAGGTCAGAGTCGCTGCCGCAACGAGCTGGAAATGCGCGTCCGAGAAGGCGTTCGCGGTCAGACCCAGGCGGAACAGCCGCGCCTGCAGGTCCTGCGCCAGGAAATGCGAGGTCGCGCCGGTGCCGAGGCAGTCGATCCGCCGCGCCCGCTTGATCGCCGCCGCCGCCCGGTCGAGCTCGGCCGGGTCGAGCCGGCGCTGCCATTCGGCGATGACCGTGGTCACGCTGCCGGTGACGTTGCGCACGACATCGTTGGCGGTCTCGCCGACATGCACCGAACGGTGCAGGAACGGCGCGCCCAGCGCCAGCGCGCCGGCGAGCTTCAGCTTGAGATCCTTGAGGCCCTCGCAGCCTGCCGCGCGCGCGAAGCGCACGATGGTCGGGGCACTGACACCGGCCCGGGCCGCGATATCCTCGACATTGGCCTTCACCGCCCAGTCGGGATCGTCGAGGATCAGCCGCCCGACGCGCCGCTGGCTCTCGGACATCGTGTCGAGCCCGGCGCGAATGGCGCTGAGGATATCGGACGCGCCGACCGTATCCTCAGGCCCGGCAGGCCGGCCGTTGATATCGGAGGCTTGGGATCCGCGCGTCATGCCGCAAGCCCTCGGTTGGAGATGATCATGCAGGCCGGCCAGAGCCGGCCTGCGGGAACTGCGTTGGCCGGGCGGCCATCACAGCGCCTTTCTGAGGCGCGGGTCCAGCATGTCGCGCAGGCCATCACCGACAATCTGCAAGGACAGGGCCACGAACACGATGGCCAGGCCCGGGAAGGCGACAAGCCAGAAGGCATCATCGGCGAATTGCTGGCCGGACGCGATCATCGTGCCCCAGGTCGGCACCTCCGGCGGCACGCCCGCGCCGAGGAAGGAAAGCCCCGCTTCGGCCAACACCGCATAGGCGAAGATGAAGGTCGCCTGCACCAGCACCGGCGAGGCGATGTTGGGCAGGAGATGGATCGACAGGATGCGAGCGGTCGAGGCTCCGATAGAGCGGGCGGATTCGACGAAGGGCATCTCGCGAACGACGAGCGTCGAGGCACGGATGACCCGCACCACGCGCGGCGTGTAGACGATCGACAGGGCCAGCACGACATTGCCGGCCGAGGCGCCGAGCACGGCGACGAGGAAGATCGCCAGCAGGATATCGGGCAGCGACATCAGCGCATCGACCAGCCGCATGATCGGGCCGTCGAGCCGCTTGAAATAGCCGGCAAGCAACCCGAGCGCCGCGCCGAGCGTGATCGAGATCACCACGACCGAAAAGCCGATGCCGAGCGAGGCGCGCGCGCCCCAGACGACCCGCGAGAAGATGTCGCGGCCGAGCTCGTCGGTACCGAACCAGTTGACCTCGCTCGGCGGGCGCAGGCGCCTGACCACGCGCATCGCGCCGGGATCGAAGGGCGAAAGCCAGGGCGCGAACAGCGCCAGCACGAAGGCGATCAGGAGCACGAGCGTCGCGACGAGCACCAGCTTGCGCCGGAACAGGCTGCGGCAGAAGGCGAGGACAGGTGAGTTCATCGTCGCCCCCTCAGTAACGGACGCGCGGATCGACCAGCGTGTAGATCAGGTCGATGAGGAGGTTGATCAGGACATAGATCGCGGCAACCGCGAGCAGCGCGCCCTGGATCACCGGATAGTCGCGCCGCAGCACCGCCGAGACCACGAGATTGCCGACGCCGGGCAGCCCGAACACGGTCTCGGTGACGATCGCGCCGCCGATCAGCAGCGCCAGCGTCAGGCCGAGCACGGTGATGACCGGCACGAGGATGTTGCGGAAGGCATGCTCCAGCAGCACGCGCCGCTCGGACAGGCCCTTCGCCCGCGCCGTGCGCAGGAAATCGGCGCTGAGGATGTCGAGCATGCTGGCGCGGGTGAAGCGCGTGATCAGCGCCGAATTGACCACGCCGAGCACGGCAGAAGGCAGCAAGAGGTGCTGAAGTCGCTCGGCGAGGCTGGCCTCCGGCGAGCCGTAGCCGGCGACCGGGAACCAGCCGAGCTTGACCGCGAAGAGCTGGATGAAGATCAGCCCGAGCCAGAAGCTCGGGATATTCGCGGCGAGCATCGCAAGCCCGCTGACTGCCTGGTCGATCGGGCGCCCGCGCCAGACCGCCGAGGCGATGCCGGCCGGCACGCCGATCGCGGTGGCGATCGCAAGCGAGAACATCGCCAGGAAGAAGGTCGGCTCGGCCCGTTCGAGTAGGGCCTGCGTCACCGGCCGCTGCAGGAAGATCGAGTGGCCGAGATTACCGCTCGCGACCTCCTTCAGCCAGAGCACGAACTGCACCACCAGCGGCTTGTCGAGCCCGTAGGCAGTGCGCAGCTTGGCGATGTCCTCGGCCGTGGCCTGGTCGCCGAGCATCAGCGCGGCCGGGTCGCCGGGGGCCAGCCGCGTCAGGAAGAAGACCAGTGCGGCGACGATGAAAAGCACGAGCAGCAGGCCGGCGAACCGGCGTCCGAGATGCACGAGCATCGGATACGCTCCGTTGGCTGGAGGCAGGCGTTTCGGGAAAAGGAGAAGCGGCGCGGTCGAGACCGCGCCGGGGAGGCGTCAGATGTGACGGCGATCCCTTGGGATCACTTGCCCAGTTCGACGTTCCAGAAGGACGGCCACGGCATCGCCGCGAAACCCTTCATCTTGGCCGAGGCGCCGGAGAGCGCGGCGAAATTGCCGGCGCGGATATAGGGCACCTCGTCATAGACGACCTGCTGGACCTTGGCCCAGAGCGCGCCGCGCTTGGCCGGGTCGGGCTCTGCGTTGAAGACGGTGAGAGCGGCTTCCTTGGCCTGGCTCGACCACCAGCCGGGCGCGCCTTCGCCGAGCTGCGGCGGCGAAAGCATCGGCTCCGGCAGGAAGGCCGAGTGGGTGATGTAGATGTCCCAGAGAGCGGCGTCGCCGCGGCGCTGGATCAGCGTGGCCCAGTCGACGACGTCGAGCTGCACCTTGAAGCCCGCCGCCTTCATCTGCTCGGCCATGACCAGCGCCATGCGATGATGGAAGTCGTACTGCTTGGAGTTCAGGATGCGGATCGGCGTGCCGTCATACTTGGCCTCGGCCAGCAGCTTCTTGGCGCCGGCAGCGTCGGCCTTGCTGTATTTGTCCTTGCCGGCCTCCGAGAAGAAGGGCGAGCCCTTCGGGAAATGCTCGGGCGCCAGCGCGAAGAACTTCGGGTCGCCGAAGCCGGCCATCAGCACCTCTTCGAGGTCGAGCGCCATCTGGAAGGCCTGGCGGACCTTCACATCGGTCATCGCCCCCTGCTTGGTGTTGGTCGGGAAATAGGGGAAGCCGAAGGGCATGGTCAGCACGGCGCGCGCCGCGCTGGCACCCGACAGCTTCTTGAAGGCCTCGACCGGCAGCTGGTCCGAGAACTGGTACTGGCCGGCGATCACGCCCTCGACACGGGTATTGGCGTTCGGCACGGGAATGAAGCGCAATTCGTCGATCTTGGCTTCGCGCTTGCCGGCATAGCCGGAGGCCGGCTCGCTGCGCGAGGCGTAAGTGTCGTGCTTGACGAGGACGACGAACTGGTCGGGCCGGCGTTCCCGGAACTTGTAGGGGCCGGTGCCGACGAATTCGACCAGCGGATTGGCAATCGATTCCTTCGCCATGATCGCGGCGAAGCCCGACGGCAGGGCGAGATGCGCCAGCAACGCCGGCTCGACCTTGCTGAGCACGATCTCGACGCTCGACGGGCCCTTGGCACTCAGGCTCGCGACGCTCTTGGCGAGGCCCTTGCCGCGCGGCGTCATCTCCAGCCAGCGCTTCAGCGAGGCGACCACGTCCTCGGCATCGAGCTCGCGGCCGTTATGGAGTTTCACGCCCTTGCGCAGCTCGATCGCATAGGTCTTGCCGTCGGCCGAGACGGTCGGCTGGGCCGCCGCCAGCATCGGCTGGATCGCCCAATTGGCGTCGAAAGTGAACAGCGGCTCGTAAACGTGCTGCATGATCGTGCCGACGAGATCGGCGGTCGAGGCCATCGGATCGAGCGACTGTGGTTCGCCGACCATGGCGAGGTTAGCGCTCGTAGCGCCCTGCGCCAGGGCGGCGACCGGAGCGAGCATCGTCGAGGCCGCGAGACCGGCGGCAAGGCCGCTGAGGCCACGGCGCGTCAGGCCGGCACGAGACAGGACATCGTTCTGCATGATCACTCCCCGTAGAAGCCGCTATTTGCGGCGTTATGAAATTTTATTACGGATCATTTACCGCAGCGGCAGCCGAAGTGCAATCGAGATTCGTCGATACCCCCGCCATGGGCGCAGATCTGCCCGACTTCACCCAACGATCACCGCGGAGCGCTGAAGTCAAATATGTAATTTAATTCCTAAATCCGAACAGCTGAGCAGGTGGCATCTCACTAAGGATGGGGATTCCCGGCCTGACCGGACCTGCTCAGGCCGCGCCGATCCGCGCCGCCGCAAAGCGCTCGCGCAGCCAGCGCGCCGCCGGTCCGCAGGGGCGCTGCTTGTGCCAGACCATCTCCAGCGCCACCGGCAGGTCGAAATCGTCGAACTGGAGATCGGGCGTGACGAGATCGGCCGTCACCGGCGAGTTCGCGATGACATAGCTGGAGACGAAGGCCCAACCGATGCCCTGCTTGACCAGTTGCAGGATCACCCAATGGCTCTCGACCCACCAGACTTCGGCCGCGACCCTCAGGCGCTGCTTCTCCGGCCCGTCGCCGCGCGCCGCCACGAGGATCTGGCGATGACGCTTCAGCTCCTCCCAGTCGACACGCGTGCCGGCGAGCGGATGGCCCTTGCCGCAGACGAGCTTGATCGGCACCCAGCCGACTGTCTGGAAGCCTAGCTCCGGCGGCAGCGCCTCCTGGCGCCACATCACGCCGATATCGGCCTGACCGGCCAGGACGAGCCGGCTGACATCCTCCATCAAGGGAAACAGCAATTCCAGTTCGACATGCGGGAAATGCCGCGCGAAATCGGCGAAGAGCGCGCCCAGCAGATGCTCGGGATACAGCTCGTCGATGGCGACGACGAGCCGCGTCTCGACAAGACTCTCGAAACTGCTGGCGACGCCGATCAGATGCGCGCGCCGGTCCAGGATCACCTTCGCCTCACGCAGCAGGCGCTCGCCCGCCGCCGTCAGCACGGGATTGCGCCCGGCCCGGCTGAACAGCGCGACGCCCAGGTCCTCCTCCAGATTGGCGACCTGCGTGCTCACCGCCGACTGCGCCTTGCGCAGCGCGCGGCCAGCAGCCGAGAAGGAGCCCTGCTCGGCCGCCGCGACGAAGGCCTCCAGCTGCTCGAAGGAGAGATTCATCTATCTGATATCCAGATACAAACTAACTTGAGATAGCCAGATTTAGCGATAGAAGGCACCGCGTCAACGAGAACGACAGGTGTTTTAGATGTCCATGCGCTCCTTCCCCGATCGGGTTCGCCACACGGTGCTGTTCGAGATCATCGGGCTGGCGCTGGTGATCCCCGGCGGCGCCATGCTCTTCAACCTGCCGGCGACCCATATGGGCGTGATCGGCGTCGGCTCGGCCACCGTCGCGACGCTCTGGAACTTCGTCTACAATCTCGGCTTCGACCACGCGATGCTTCGCTTCACCGGCCATACCCGCAAGAGCCTGCGGCTGCGCGTGCTGCACGCGCTGCTGTTCGAAGGCGGATTGCTGGTCCTGCTGCTGCCGCCGATGGCCTGGTATCTCGGGATGGGCCTGTGGGAGACCCTCGTGATGGACCTCGCCATCGTGGTTTTCTACGTGGTCTACGCCTTCCTCTTCAATCTCGCCTATGACCGGGTCTTCCCCGTCCCGGCGCAGCCACAGCTGGCCGTCGCCTGAGCCTCCCGCCGGCCTGACGCGGTCGTAGCGCTTAGGCCCTCCCAGCCTGCCGGCGATCTGTGCTACGGCAGCCATGGACATTCGCGGGCGATCGTATTCTGATCGCCCGGAACCTCCGGGGCGGCCTGCCCGTCCCGGCGCGAATGCATGTCGCGGCAGCAGGCCGCGCCCTGGGAGGAACGATGACAGGCAAGATCTATGACGGCCCGGCGGCTGCGCTGGAAGGGCTGCTATTCGATGGCATGACGATCATGTCGGGCGGCTTCGGTCTGTCGGGCAATCCGGAGAGCCTGATCCCGCAGATCCGCGATTCCGGCGTGAAAAACATCACCGTGATCTCGAACAATGCCGGCGCCGATGGCTTCGGCCTGTGGATGCTGCTGCAGAGCCGCCAGATCAAGAAGATGATCGCGTCCTATGTCGGCGAGAACAAGCTGTTCGAGCAGCAATATCTCGCCGGCGAGCTGGAGCTGGAATTGAACCCGCAGGGCACGCTGGCCGAGCGCATTCGCGCCGGCGGAGCCGGCATCCCGGCCTTCTATACCAAGACCGGCGTCGGCACCGTGGTCGCCGAGGGCAAGCCGGTCGAGGAGTTCGAGGGCCAGCTCTATGTCCGCGAGACCTGGCTGCGCGCCGATGTCGCCATCGTCAAGGCCTGGAAGGCCGATACCGCCGGCAATCTCGTCTATCGGAAGACCGCGCGGAACTTCAATCCGAACATGGCGACCGCCGGCAAGGTGACCGTGGCCGAGGTCGAGGAGATCGTCCCGGTCGGCTCGCTCGATCCCGAGGCGATCCACACGCCCGGCATCTATGTCGACCGCGTCATCAAGAGCACGATCAACGAGAAGCGCATCGAGAAGCTGACCGAGCGCAAGAGGGAGGCAGCCTGATGGCCTGGACCCGCGAAGAGGTCGCCGCCCGCGCGGCCAAGGAGCTGCAAGACGGCTTCTACGTCAATCTCGGCATCGGCATCCCGACGCTCGTGGCGAACTACATTCCTGATGGCGTCGACGTCACCTTGCAGTCGGAGAACGGCCTGCTCGGCATCGGTCCCTTCCCCTATGAGGGCGAGGCCGATCCGGACCTGATCAATGCCGGCAAGCAGACGATCACGGTGCTGCCGAGCTCGAGCTTCTTCTCCTCGGCCGATAGCTTCGCGATGATCCGCGGCGGCCATATCGACCTGACCATCCTCGGCGCCATGGAAGTGGCCGCCAATGGCGACATCGCCAACTGGACCATCCCCGGCAAGATGGTGAAGGGCATGGGCGGCGCGATGGACCTCGTCGCGGGCGTGAAGAAGGTCATCGTCGTGATGGATCACGCCAACAAGGCCGGCGAATCCAAGGTGCTGGAGCGCTGCTCGCTGCCGCTGACCGGCGCGGGCGTCGTCGACATGATCATCACCGATCTCTGCGTGATGACCTGCGACAAGGCCAATGGCGGCGGGCTGACCCTGGTCGAGATCGCGCCGGGCGTCACGCTCGACGAGATCAAGGCCAAGACGCAGGCCGCCTTCGCCGTCGCGCCAAGCCTCGCAAAGGCCGCGTGAGCGGCCTCCTCCGCGCACGGCCGGCGACGACCCCAGCCATGCTGGCCGCGTTCTCGGACGCGGCCACGTTGCGTCATGCCCTCGCCTTCGAGGCCGAACTCGCGCGCGCAGAGGCGGCCGACGGTCTGATCGGCGCCGAGGTGGCCGAAGCGATCGCTAAGCTTTGCGCCACGATCACGATCGACCCCGCAGAGCTCGCGGAGGAAGCGGCGCTCGCCGGCACGCTGGCGATCCCGCTGGTGGCGCGCTTGCGCGCCGCCCTGAGTGGTGACGCCGCCAAGGCCTTGCACAAGGGCGCCACCAGTCAGGATGTCGCCGACACGGTTTTGGCCTGCCAGATCCGCGCTGCGAGCGGCCTGCTCGACCGCGACCTGATCCGCATCACGACGGCGCTTGCCGTTCTCGCCAAGCGCCACGCCGCGACACCGGCGATCGGCCGCACACTATTGCAGGATGCGCTGCCGATCGGCTTCGGCCTGCGCATCGCGCATTGGCAGGCTGGCGTTGCGGAATCCGCAACCCGCCTGCGCCATGAAGTCGAGACAGGTGCCGCCCTACAATTCGGCGGCGCGGCCGGCTCCCGTGCCGGCCTCGACGGCAAAGCGGCGGCCGTCTCCGCCCGTCTCGCTGCGGCGCTCGGCCTGCCCGACGCGCCGCCCTGGCATGCCCGCCGCGGCGGCATCGCCGGCATCGCGACGGCGCTCGCCATTGCCATCGGCGCGCTCGGCAAGATGGCGCGCGACGTCTCGCTGCTCGCCCAGAACGGTATCACTGAGGCCCGCGAACCCGCCATTCCCGGCCGCGGCGGCTCTTCCGCCATGGCCCATAAGCGCAACCCGACTGGCTGCCAGGTCGCGCTCTCGGCCGCCTTGCGCGCGCCCGGCCTCGTTGCCGGCATCCTCGCTGGCCTCCCCGCCGAGCAGGAGCGCGGCCTTGGCGGCTGGCAGGCGGAAGGCCCGGCACTGGCCGATCTCTTCCTGCTTGCGGCCGGCGCGACTGAGGCCATGGCGACGGTCGCGGAAGGGCTGGAGATCGACGAGGCCGCCATCGCCCGCAATCTAGCGGCGGCTGGGCTCGGCAACGATATCGGCGAGAGCGCAGCCCTGGTCGCCGCGCTGCTCGCAGAGGACGATTGAGGAACGCACGATGCCTTTCGCAGCGAATAGCGGCGCCCGCATCTACTGGAAGCTGGAGGGCAGCGAGGACAAACCTGCGCTCGTCCTGCTGAACTCGATCGGCACCGATCTCGGCTTATGGGACGCGGCCATGCCGGCCCTGCTCGGCGCCTTCCGGACCTTGCGTCTCGACACGCGCGGTCACGGCGCCTCCGATGCACCCGATGGCGACTACACGCTCGGCATGCTGGCGGGTGACGTCGCCGCCGTCATGAACGCAGCCGGCATCGCACGGGCGGCTGTGGCCGGCGTCTCGCTCGGCGGCATGATCGCGATGGAGCTGGCGCTCTCGCGGCCCGAGCGCGTCTCGGCGCTGGCGCTGATCTGCACCTCCGCCACCATGGACAAGGCAGCCTGGCAGGACCGGATCACAAAAGTCCGCGCTGGCGGCACCGCCGCGATCGCCGATCTCGCGATGCAGCGTTTCCTGTCGCCGGCCTTCACGGCGGGGCAGACGGCCATCGCCGAGAGCGTCCGCCGCAACCTCGTTGCCATGAACAGCGAGGGGTATGCCGGGGCCGGCGCCGCGATCCGCGACATGGAGCTGATCGGCCGCATCCCCGCGCTCGCCTGCCCGACGCTGGTCGTCGTCGGCGAGCGTGATGCCTCGACGCCCTTCGCCGGCCATGGCGAGAACCTCGTCGCGGCCATCCCCGGCGCTGCGCTGGAACGGCTCGATTGCGGCCATCTCTCTCCGCTGGAAGCGCCCGCCGCGCTGGCCGGTGCCCTGCGTGCCTTCTTCACGCCCGCCCCGGATACACAGGACGCGGCGGAGGCCCTGTTCGAAGCCGGTCTCAAGAACCGTCGCCGCGTGCTGGGCGACGCCTGGGTCGACCGTTCTCTCGCCAATCGCACGCCGTTCAACGCCGAGTTCCAGGCGATGATCACCCGCATCGCCTGGCAGGAGATCTGGAGCCGGCCCGGCCTCGACGACCGCACGCGCCGCCTGCTCGTGCTCGCGATCACCGCGAGCCTCGGCCGTTGGGAGGAGTTCCGCCTGCATGTCCGCGCCGGGTTGACCAGAGGCGGCTTCACCCGCGACGACCTCAAGGAGGTGCTGATGCAGACGGCAATCTATGCCGGCGTGCCCGCCGGCAACACCGCCTTCGCCGAGGCCGCCGCCGTGATGAAGGAGATCGAGGCGGCAGGCTAAGCTACGTCAGGCCTTCGCCCGATAATCCGAGGGCGACACGCCCGCTCGCTTGGCGAAGAAGCGCGAGAAATAGGCAGGATCGGCAAAGCCCAGCCGGAACGATATCCGCGAGATCGACATCGACGTGTAGACGAGATCACGCCGCGCCTCGATCATCAGCCGATCCTGAATGACCCGCGCGGCGGAGCGGCCGAGCAGTTCCCGGCAGGAGCGCGAGAGATGCGGCACCGAGGTGCCGAGCATCCGCGCATAATCCGTCAGCGCATCATGATGCTGGAAGCGCGTCTCGACCCGCTCGACGAAGCGGCGGACGAGATCGGCCCGCGCATCGCGCGCCGGCTCCGCGACCGCCCGCGCCCCGCGCATCGCCCGCACGAACCAGGCCGCGATCAGGTCCGCATAGGCGCCGAGGGAGAACTCCCGCACCGGCCGGTTGGCGGCGAATTCACCCATCGCCAGCCGGAGCGTGGCATCGAGCCCGGCATATGGCCCCTCGCCGACCGGCACATGCAGCACCGCCGCGCTACCGAGCAGCGCGCGCGCCTCCGGTTCGCTGGCGAACAGGCGCTTCAATGAGGTCGCGGCCGCGCTGGCGACGAAGCCGTCGGTACCGTCGAGGAAGGCGAATTCATGGATCGTCGAGGGCGGCAGCAGCAGCACCGAGCCGGGCGACAGGGCGTGCTCGCGCCCGTCCACGCGCGTGCGTCCTCCCCCCGCCGTGACGAGAAAGAACTGGAACAGGTCGTGATGCATATGCGGCTGGATCGTCCAGCCATGCAGGGAGCTGCGCGCCACGATCGGCTCGATATGCAGCGCGTCGGGAAAGCGCTCCGTCAGGCGTTCGCCATAGAGCCAGTAGGCGGGGACGCTTCTGCCGGGCATGGCGCACTCACGATCGATTTGTCCAAGACAATGCGCGAATCCTCCATTCCGTCAACGTCGGTGAAAGCGTTAGCATCGACCTGCGGATCGAACGGTGCAAACCGTGGAGCCGCGGGAGGCAAAGAAGAACAATGCGGACGCAGGTCGCCATCATCGGCGCCGGGCCCGCGGGATTGCTGCTTGGGCAGCTCCTGTCGCGCGCCGGCATCGACAACGTCATCCTCGAACGGCGCAGCGCCGACTATGTGCTGTCGCGCATCCGTGCTGGCGTGCTCGAACAGGGCATGGTCGACCTCCTGCACGAGGCCGGCGTCGGCGAACGCCTGGATCACGAAGGTCTCGTCCATGACGGCTTCTCGCTCGCTTTCGGCGGCGCGCTCCATCGCCTCGATCTGAAAGACCTGAGCGGCGGCAAGACGGTCACCGTCTACGGCCAGACCGAAGTGACGCGCGACCTGATCGCAGCCCGCCAGGCCCTCAGTCGCCCGGCGATCTACGAGGCCGAGGACGTCGCGCTCCACGATTTCGATGGCGCCGCGCCGCGCGTGACCTTCCGGGCGAACGGGCAGGAGCAGGAGCTGCATTGCGATTTCATCGCCGGCTGCGACGGCTATCACGGCGTCTCGCGCGCCTCCGTCCCGGCCAGCGCCTTGCAGACCTTCGAGCGCGTCTACCCGTTCGGCTGGCTCGGCCTGCTGGTCGACAAGCCGCCGGCCGCGCATGAACTGGTCTATGCCAATCACGAGCGCGGCTTCGCGCTCTGCTCGATGCGTTCGGCCGAGCGCAGCCGCTACTATGTCCAGGTCCCGCTGGAGGAAAACGTCGGGAACTGGTCGGACGACGCCTTCTTCGACGAATTGCGTCGCCGCCTGCCATCCGAGATCGCCGAGACCGTGCAGACCGGACATTCGCTGGAGAAGAGCATCGCTCCGCTGCGCTCTTTCGTCGCCGAGCCGATGCGGTTCGGGCGGCTCTTTCTCGCGGGAGACGCCGCCCATATCGTGCCGCCGACCGGCGCCAAGGGACTGAACCTCGCCGCCAGCGACATCCGCTACCTCTTCGACGCCTTCCGCGAGCATTATCGCGAGGGCTCGAATGCCGGGCTCGACCGCTATTCGGCGCGCGCGCTCGCCCGTGTCTGGAAGGCCGAGCGCTTCTCCTGGTGGATGACCAACCTGCTGCATCGCTTCCCGGAGCGCGACGGCTTCGATCAGCGCATTCAGCAGGCGGAGTTCGACTATCTCGTCCATTCCCGCGCGGCGGCCACCGCCGTCGCCGAGAACTATGTCGGCCTGCCTTATTGAGGGCATTGCCCTCGCGGCAGAAAATTGCGTTGGTGACAACAAGAGGCACGGCGCCATGGCGGCGACCGGCCCGAGCAGCTAGAGCTTCGACCCACGCAAGGCATTTGCGGGATCGCAGGCAGGATCGGGAGGAGATGGAATGACCAAGGGTTTCCTGAACAGGTTGCTGCCAGCCAGCGCGCTGGCTCTCGCCGGAGCACTGGCGCTCAGTGCTTCCGCCATGGCGGACACGATCAAGGTCGGCATCATCGGGCCGTTCTCCGGCCCCTTCGCCCTGCAGGGCAAGAATTTCCAGGCCGGCGCCGAGGCCTGGCTGGCGCAGAACGGCAAGACCGTCGCCGGCCACGATATCGAGCTGGTCTATCGCGACCTGCCGACAGCCAATCCGCAGCAGGCCCGCGCGCTGGCGCAGGAGCTGATCGTGCGCGACAAGGTGCAGTATCTCGGCGGCGTCTATTTCACGCCGGACGCGATGGCGATCACCCCGCTGCTGAAGCAGGGCAATGTCCCGCTGGTGATCTTCAACGCCGCGACCTCGGCGATCATGAATTCCTCGCCGCTGGCGGTGCGTACCTCCTTCACCCTGTCGCAGACCACGACACCGCTCGGCAAGGCGGCGGTGGAGCGCGGCGTCAAGAAATTCGTCTCGATCGTCAGCGATTACGGCCCGGGCGTCGATGCCGAGGGCGCCTTCAAGAAGGCGATCGAGGCGGCTGGCGGCGAGGTCAAGGAAGCGATCCGCATCCCCCTCAATACCACCGAGTTCAGCCCGATCATGCAGCGCATCCGCGATGCCGGGGCCGAGGGCGTCTTCGCCTTCCTGCCGTCGGGCCCGCCGACGCTCGGCTTCGTCAAGGCCTTCAGCGATACCGGACTGAAGAAGGCGGGTGTCAAGCTCTTCGCGCCGGGCGACCTGACCCAGGAATCGGACCTGCCGGCTCTCGGCGAGGCGGCAGCCGGCCTGATCACCTCGTTCCACTATGCGGTCTCGCATGATTCCGAGATCAACAAGCGCTTCGTCGCCGCAGCCGAAAAGGCGATCGGCGCACCCGATCTCGTCTCCTTCCCGGCCGTTGGCGCCTATGACGGGATGTTCGTGATCTCCAAGATGATCGCGGCCACGGCCGGCAAGCAGGACGCGGAAAAGGCGGTCGAGGCGGTGAAGGGGCTCGGCTGGGAAAGCCCGCGCGGCCCGGTCAAGATCGATCCCGAGACCCGCCACATCACGCAGACGATCTACCTGCGCGAAGTCGCGAAGGATGCGCAGGGTCGCTGGATCAACAAGGAAATCGCCAGCGTGCCGGAGCAGAAGGATTCCGGCCTGACGAAGTAACGGCCTTAAGCCTGAAACGCGGCGGGAGCGCGCAAGCTCCCGCCCTCCGCTCCCGTTCGACGAGGCCCGCAACATGCAGACCGCGCTGAGCATCGCCATGGACGCGCTGGCCTATGGCATGGCGCTGTTCATCATCTGCATCGGCCTGTCGCTGACCATGGGTCTGATGCGGGTGGTGAACCTCGCCCATGGCGCCTTCGCCATGATCGGCGGCTACATCGCCTCCTATGCCGCCCGTGACCTCGGCCTCGGCTATGCCTTCGGCATCATCCTCGCCATGATCGGCACGGTCATCATCGCCGTGCCGCTGGAGCGGCTGCTCTATCGCCGCATCTATGACCGCAGCGAACTCTCGCAGGTGCTGATGACGATCGGCATCACCTTCTGCGTCATCGGCATCACCAACTATTTCTTCGGCCCGACCCTGAAGACCATTCCCCTGCCGGCGGAGCTCGCCCGCTCGGTCGATCTCGGCTTCCGCAGCATCGCCGGCCACCGGCTCTTCGTCATCGCGAGCGGCCTCGTCGTCGCCGGCGGCCTGTGGTTCCTGATCGAGCGCACCGGCTTCGGCATCCATCTGCGCGCCGCCGTCGAGAACGCGCCGATGGCGCGCACGCTCGGGATCCGCACCGAGATCATCTATGCCGCGAGCTTCGCGCTGGCGATCGGGCTCGCGGCCTTCGGAGGCGTGGTCGGCGCCGAGTTCCTGCCGATCGAGCCCTATTACGCCCTGCGCTACATGGTGACCTTCCTCGTCGTCGTCTCGGTCGGCGGCGCGGGCTCGATTCCCGGCGCGCTGGCGGCCTGCCTGCTGCTCGGCGCCATCGACGTCACCGCGCGCTATCTCGTCCCGGATTTCGGCAATTTCTTCTTCTATCTCGCGGTGATCCTGGTGGTCTGCGCCTTCCCGCGCGGCCTGATGGGGCGGGCGCAGTAGCATGGCACTCACGACGCCCCTGCCCGCTGCTCCATCCGCAAGCCGCACGCTCGGCCGCGATCTCCTTGGCCTCGCGTTGATCGCGCTCGCGGGCTTCGCCGGCTATTGGCTCTTTCCCGACAATCTCGCTTTCCTGACCCGCGTGATCTCGGTCGCGCTGCTTGTGCTCTCGCTCGACCTGATCGTCGGCTATTGCGGCGTCGCCTCGCTCGGCCAGGGCGCGCTCTATGGCGCCGGGGCCTATGCTGCCGGCATCGCCTGCGTTCACGGCGTCACGGACCCGGTCCTGCTGATCCTGATCGGTGCCGGGGCCGGCGCGGCCATGGGGCTTCTGATGGGCGCGATCATGCTGCGCGCCCATGGCCTGCCGCAGCTCGTGCTCTCGATCGCGATCGTCCAGCTCCTGCACGAGGCCGCCAACAAGGCCTCCTCGATCACCGGCGGTAGCGACGGCCTCTCCGGCATGAGCCCGGCCCCGCTCTTCAGTATCTTCGAGTTCGATCTCTGGGGCCGCAGCGCCTATCTCTTCGGCCTCGGCCTGCTCCTGATCGTCTTCGCCGTGCTGCGCTTCGTCACGCGCTCGCCGTTCGGCATGGTCTGCCGAGGCCTGAAGGAGGATCCGCTCAGGATCAGCGCGCTCGGCATCTACGCCTTCCCGGTCCTGCTCAAGATGTTCGTCATCTCCGGCACTGTGGCCGGCATGGGCGGCGCGCTCGCGGCCATCGCGACGCAGGTCGTGGGGCTCGACAGCGTGAGCTTCGAGGTTTCCGCCAATGCGCTGGTCATGCTGGTGCTCGGCGGCATCGGCCATCTCTATGGCGCGCTGATCGGCACGGTGATCTTCATGGCGCTCGAGCACATCGTCGCCGCGATCAACCCCTTCCACTGGATGACGCTGGTCGGCGCCGTGCTGATCGCCATCGTGCTCTTCGCCCCGCGCGGGCTCTCCGGCACGCTCGATGAATTCGCCCGCCTGCTGACGCGCGATCGCTGGAGGGCCGGGCGATGAGCGCGGTCTTCGAAGTCGCCCACCTTTCCAAGGCGTTCGGCGGTCTCAAGGTCAACAGCGACATCTCGCTGGCGATGAATGAGGGCGAGCGCCTCGCCCTGATCGGCCCGAACGGCGCCGGCAAGACCACCTTCGTCAATCTCGTCACCGGCCGCATCCCGCCAAGCGCAGGCAGCGTCCATCTCGCGGGCGAGGACATCACGAGCCTGGGCGCCGTCAAGCGCGTCAGGCGCGGCCTCGTCCGCACCTTCCAGGTCACGCGGCTCTTCCCCGACATGACGCCGGAAGAGCATGTCGTCATGACCATCCTGCAGCGCCTCGGCCGGGCGACGCGCATCCTCGCCCGCTTCCATGGCGATTCCGAAGCGGCAGACGAAGCCGCCGAAATCCTCGCCACGCTCGGCCTGACCGAGGTCGCCCGCCGCAAGGTCGCGACCATCGCCTATGGCCAGCAGCGCCTGCTGGAGATCGCGATCGCTCTGGCGCAGCGCCCCAAGGTGCTCCTGCTCGACGAACCCGCCGCCGGCGTACCATCCAGCGATACGCCGCGCATCGAGGAGGCGCTGGCGAGGCTCCCCGCCTCGCTCGCCGTGCTGATGATCGAGCACGACATGGACCTCGTTTTCCGCTTCGCCAAACGCGTGGTCGTGCTGGCGGCGGGCGAACTCATCTTCCAGGGCCTGCCGGCCGAGGTCGCCAGGGACCCCAAGGTCCGCGAAGCCTATCTCGGGAGCTATGCCCATGCCGGCAGCTGAGCTCGACATCCGCAATCTGAGCGCCGGCTACGGCCAGACCCATGTGCTGGAGGATGTCTCGTTTTCCGTGCCGGCCGGCGGGCGCCTCTCCATCCTCGGCCGCAACGGCATGGGGAAGACCACGCTGATGGCGAGCCTGATGGGCCTGACCCGCCGCTATGCCGGCAGCATCAGCCTTGGCGGACAGGATGTCACCGCGCTCGGCACGGCGGCCCGCGCCCATGGCGGCATCGGCCTCGTCCCGCAGACCCGCGAGATCTTCAAGGGCCTGACGGTGGAAGAGAATCTCTTCGCCGGATTGAAGGGCCGCCCACGTACGGCGATCGAAGAGGCCTACACACTCTTCCCGCGTCTCGGCGAACGTCGCCGCAATCTCGGCTCGCAGCTCTCCGGTGGCGAGCAGCAGATGCTGGCGACCGCGCGCACCATCCTCGGCCAGCCCTCCGTGCTGCTGCTCGACGAGCCGTTGGAAGGTCTGGCGCCGGTCATCTGCGACATGCTGATGGAAGCGTTCGGGCGGCTCGCTGCGAGCGGCGCGATGACCATCCTCTTCGTCGAGCAGCGGCTGGAGAGCGCGCTCGCCTTCGCCGATGACGTCATCATCCTCGAACGCGGCCGCATCGTCTGGTCGGGCAAACCTGATGCCCTGCGCGCCGATGCCGACGTGCTCGAACGCTATATCGGCGTCGGCGGGCTGCACTGAACGGGAATGCGCGGGTCATCCCGGCCGAAGCGAAGCGTAGAGCCGGGATCCATTCCTGAACTTCAACCGGAAGCGCTCCGGAATGGATCCCGAGTCAAGCCCGGGATGACGGCGTGTTTCCCAGCGTTATCATCACGCCCTGAGCCTCACACCACCAGGTCGAGCGGCGGCACCGGCTCGCCGCGCGAGACATGCTGCATGTTGGCGAACATGCGCTTCACCACCGGCGCGAAATTGTCGGAGGCCATGGCGGCGAGATGCGGCGTGGTCACGAGGTTATCGAGGGTCAGAAGCTGGCTGTCGGCCGGCAGCGGCTCGATCTCGTAGACATCCATCGCCGCGCCCGCGATCTCCTTCGCCCGCAGCGCCGTGACGAGATCGGTCTCGTTGACGACGCCGCCGCGCGCAACATTGATCAGCACCGCCGTCTTCTTCATCTTCTTGAGCGCCGCGAGGTCGATCAGGTCCTTGGTCTCGGGCGTCAGCGGGCAATGCAGCGAGACGACGTCCGCCTGCGCCAGGATTTCCTCCATCGAGGCATGCTTGACGCCGAGCGCCGCCTCCTCGGCGGCATCGAGTGGGGTGCGCTTGCTGTAGAGGATCGTGCAGCCAAAACCCTTCAAGAGCTTGGCGAAATTCTTGCCGATCGCGCCGAAACCGACGACACCGACTGTCTTGCCGGAAAGCGTATAGGTGTCGGACGGCAACTGGCCCGTGCGCCAGTTGCCCTTCTTCAATTCGGCATTGCCATAGGCGATCAGACGGAGCGTCGAGATCGTCAGGCCGATGGCGAATTCCGAGACGGCGACCGCGTTGGAGCCGGTCGTGCGCGCGACCTTAATGCCGAGCTCCCTGGCGGTCTCGATATCGATATTGTCGTAGCCGACGCCCCATTTATGCAGGAGCTTCAGCTTCTTGGCGGCGCGCAGCACGTCGCCGGAGACGCCGACCTGGCCGGAGATCGCATAGTCGGCCTGGGCGATGATCTCCTTCATATGCTCGTCGCCGCGGGCGGTGCCATGGGTCAGCACGAAGCCGTCAGGCAGGAATTCGCGCAGGCGGTCGGCCCGCTCGGGCGAGGTCATGTCGAGGAGGCAGATGGTCTCGGGCATGGGATGGTCCAGTCGCAGGATCGGTGAAGATATCGGGTCAGATGGTGAAGCGGGCACCGGCGCGGGCGAGCCCGCCGGAGATGGCGACGGGCGTGCCGTCGGCGCGCCAGCAGGCGGCGCCGGTCAAGGTGCCGTCGGGATTGAAGGCGATGGCGTTCATGCCGCCGGCAACGCGCGGCGAGCGCACCACCTTGTGGCCGCGTGCGATCAGCGCCTGCGCTACGGCCTCGGGGATCGCCTCCTCGAGTTCGAGCACGCCGCCCTCGGTCCAGACGCGCGGCGCCTCGACGGCTTCCTGCAGGCTCATGCGATGATCGATCAGGTTGACGATGGCCTGCAGGGCCGAAGGGAAGATGCGCAAGGCGCCGGGCAGGCCGAGCGCGAAGGCGAGCCGGCCGTCCTTCACCGCCATCATCGGCGCCATCGAGGTGAAGACCCGCTTGCCCGGCGCGATCGAGAGCGCCCGGCCTGGATGCGGATCGAAGTTGTACATGTAATTATTGGCGATCATGCCGGTGCCGGGGATCTGCACGCAGGCGCCGAACAGCCCGTTGATCGTCTGCGTCGCGCTGACGACATTGCCCATGGCATCCGCGACGGTGACATGGGTCGTATCGGCGGATTCGCCGCCGGAGAGCCCGGCCGTCCAGCTCTTCGCCTGCTCCATCGCGATCAGGGCGCGGCGCTCGTCGGCATAGGCCTTGTCGATCAGCCTCGCGACGGGAACCTTGACAAAGGCCGGATCGGCCGTCGCCACGGCGCGGTCGGCGAAGGCGATCTTCAGCGCCTCGGCGAGCAGATGCACCGCATCGGTCGAGCCGAAGCCGAGCGCGCCGATATCGTAGCCTTCGAGGATGTTGAGCATCTGCGTGATGTGCACGCCCGATGACGAGGGCGGCGGCGGGCCGATGATCTCGTAGCCGCGATAGGAGCCCCGGATCGGTTCGCGCAATTCGATGCGGTAATTCGCAAGGTCGGCCTGATCGATCAGGCCGCCATTCGCCGCCATGTAATCGGTCAGCGCCCATCCGAGTTTCCCGCCATAGAGCGCCTCAGGCCCTTCCGCCGCGATCAGCTTCAAGCTCGCGGCATAGTCGGACTGGACCAGCCGCATGCCCGGCTGGAGCGGCTGCCCCCCCGGCAGCAGCATCGCCGCGAGGCTAGGATCACGGGCGAGATCGGCGGCGTTGTCGGTGATGCAGTTCGAGAGATAGGGCGTGACGACGAAGCCGCGCTCCGCCAGCCCGATCGCCGGTTGCAGCACCTCGGCCAGCGGCAGCGTCCCGAAGCGGGCGAGCGCCTCACACCAGCCCTTGAGTGCGCCGGGAACGGCGACCGCCTTGGCGCCGACCACGTTCTCGCGGTCGCGCGTGTCACGCTGCTTGCCGATCTCGTCGGACAGGCACTCATACATCTCGGCCGTCGCTTGGCCCGGCGCGGTCGAGAGGTTGTCGATCACGACATGGCGCCCGTCGGCGAGCCGGATATGGCTTAAGCCCCCGCCGAGGATGCCAACCATCATCGGCTCGGCCACCGTCAGCGCGAAGAGCGAGGCGACAACCGCATCGATGGCGTTGCCGCCGGCGAGCAGGATCTGCGCGCCGGCCGCCGAGGCGAGCGGATGGTTGGTGACGACCATGCCGCGCGAGCCGCTCGCCGGCTTCTTCTCGCAGGTGAAGTCGGCGACGCGCGGGACCGGGACGGGAGCGTTCATGATCGGCCTCTTCAGCCCTTCGCCGCCGCGATGGCGTCGAGCACCATCTTGGTCGCGCCGGAGATGTCGCCAAGCTTTTCGCCCGCCTTCACCCGGCCTTGCGTCTTCTCGCCCCGCTCCTGCCGGGCGATGGCGGCATCCGCGATCGCCTCGGCCTCGGCGCGGGGCAGCACCAACACGCCGGATTCGTCGGCCAGGATGACGTCGCCCGCCTTGACCGGGACATTGCCGCAGGAGATCGGCAGGTTGAGCGTGCCGCCGAGATTGTAGAGCCGCGTGGTGATCGGCGACATGCCGCGGCACCACATCGGGAAATCGGAATCCTCGATCTCTGTGAGATCGGTGCAGGGCCCGTCGACGATGCCGCCGACCGCGCCGGCCGCCTTCGCCGCAACCGTGACGCCGCCGCCCCAGCAGGCATGCTTGTCGTCGCCGAGCCGGTCGACGACGAGGATATCGCCGGGGCGCAGCAGGCCGAGCGTGTGGTGCAGCAGGGTCGAATCCTGCCCGGGGATCGCCAGCGTCACCGCCGCGGCGGCAATGCGCTTGCCGCGCAGCAACGGCTGGATGCCGCGGTCCATGAAGCCCCAGTGCTGGGAATGGCCGATGGTCGCGGTCTCGACCTTCTGCAGCTTCTCGACCAGCGCCGCCGGCAGCTGCTCGGGCATGGCTTCGATACGATAATCGGGCATGGGCGTCTCCTATTTCCCTACGGCACGGGCGACGCCGACCAGGCGTTCGACCACGAGAACGACGGCGAGCGTCGCGACGATGAGCACCACGGACAGGGCCGCGATGAGCGGATCGGTGCGCCCCTCGACATAGCGCACCATCTCGACCGGCAGGGTCGAGGCGCGCGGGCCGGCGATGAACAGCGAGATCACCGTCTCGTCGAAGGACAACAGGAAGGACAGGCAGGCGCAGGCGATCAGGCCGGGCGTCGCCAAAGGCAGCGTCACCCGCCGCACCACCCGCCAGGGCGTGGCGCCGAGCGTGGCGGCGGCAGCCTCGATATCATCCGGCAGGTTGGCGAGCGCCGTCGCCATCATCCGGATCACGAAGGGCACGGTCACCGTCATATGGCCGAGCACGAGGCCGGGCAGCGTCGCGGTCAGCCTGAGCGGCGAGAAGAACAGCAGCAGCGCAAGGCCGGTGATCAATGTCGGCAGCAGGAGCGGCGCCAGGAAGAAGCTGGTCAGCGCATCCTTGCCGGGAAAACGCCCCTTCGCCAGCGCGAGCGCCGCGGGCACGCCGACCACGAGCGACAGCACGGTCACGACTGCCGCGATCTGGACGCTGAGCCAGAGCGCCGCCAGCAGCGGCCCATTGCCGGCAAGCTGCCTGAACCAGCGCAGCGAATAGCCGGATGGCGGGAACAGGATGAAGTTGTCGGCCGAGAAGGCCAGCATGACCACGACGACGATCGGCGCCAGGATCAGCACATAGACCAGCGCCGCGAAACTGGAGAGAACGCGCCCCGCCCCGGTCATCGCTGCAGCCTCCGCGCCACCACGTTCGAGACCACGAGCAGCGCAAGCAGCAGGACAAGCGTGTAGATCGCGAGCACCGCAGCGACCGGCCAGTTGGTATTGGTCGTCGCCTGCTCGAAGATTTCGGTCGCCAGCACGAAGACGCGCCCGCCGCCGAGCAACTTCGGCGTGATATAGGCCGACATCGACAGGACGAAGCCCAAACCCGCTGCCAATGCGATCGCCGGCAGACTGAGTGGCAGCGTGACGCGCCGGAAGGTTCGGAACGGCGAGGCACCGAGCGAGCGAGCCGCCTCCTCCAGCGTGCGGTCGAGCCGGCCGAAGCCGGCGAGCAGCGCCAGGATCATATAGGGCATGATGCTTTCGGCGAGGCCGATGGTGACGCCGGTCCAGTTGAAGACGAGCTTCAGCGGCGTCGAGATCAGGCCGAGCGATTGCAGAGTCGTGTTGACCAGCCCGCGATCACCGAGAATGGCAAGCCAGCCGAAGACGCGCACCACGCCGGAGACCAGCATCGGCATGATCGCGACGACGGCGAGCAGCCCACGGAAGCGGGAATCGGTGCGGAACAGGAAAAGCGAGACGGGATAGGCCATGCAGAGTGCGATCAGCGTCGACACCGCCGAGAGCCAGAGCGAGTTCAGCGTCAATTCGAAGGTGAAGCTGTCATGGAAGGTCGCCCGTGCGGTCTCCAGCGACCAGGCCTCGACCATCGCGCCGGTCGGCCCGACCTCGTTGAAGGCATTGCGAAAGAGCCCGAGCGACGGCCAGACATAGACGACGATGAGGAACAGCGTCGCCGGGATCAGCAATAGCGGCAGGCGGCGCGAGGCGGTCATGCTGCCTCACGCGCGAAAACGCGGCTCTCGGCCCGCGGCCAGACCACCGCGACCTCGGTTCCCTCGGCCGGCGCGGCCGAGCCCGAAGGCATCTCGACCGTAAGCTGGCCCCCAGTGCCTTCCACCAGTACCTCGACATGGTCGCCGACGAAGACGCTGCGCAGCACGCGACCCGTCAGCCGCGCCGTATCGCCGCCCGCCGGTTCGGAGACCGGCACGATCCGCATGCGCTGCGGGCGGACGAAGAGATCGGCATCATCAGCCGCCTCGACCGGCACGAGCTGTCCCCAGACGGTCGCGCGCCCCTGCCCGTCGCGCGTCAGCGGCAGGACATTGGCCCGTCCGACGAACTCGGCCACGAAGCGCGTCGCCGGCCGGTCGTAGATATCCTCGGCATTGCCGATCTGGGCGATGCGGCCGCGATGCATCACCGCGATCCGGTCGCACATCGTCAGCGCCTCGACCTGATCATGCGTGACGAAGAGCGTGGTGATGCCGAGCGTGCGCTGGATGGAACGGATCTCGTGGCGCATCGCGTCGCGCAGCTTGGCGTCGAGGTTGGACAGGGATTCGTCGAGCAGCAGCACGGAGGGCTGGATCACGAGCGCACGGGCCAGCGCGACGCGCTGCTGCTGGCCGCCCGACAGTTCCTTCGGGCGGCGTTGCTCCAGGCCGCTGAGCCGGACCAGCGCCAACCCCTCCTGAACGCGCTTGTCGATCTCGGCGCGGGAGACGCCGCGCTCCTCCAGGCCGAAGGCGATGTTCCGGCCGACCGAGAGATGCGGGAACAGCGCATAGGACTGGAAGACATAGCCCATGTTGCGCTTGTGGGCCGGCAGCCTGGTGATCTCGCTGCCGTCGAGCGTCATCGTGCCCTTGTTCGGCTCGATCAGCCCGGCGAGCATGCGCAGTGTCGTGGTCTTGCCGCAGCCGGAAGGGCCGAGCAGCGCGACGGATTCGCCCTGCTCCACCGAGAGCGAGACGTCGTCGACCGCGACGGAGTTGCCGTAGCGCTTCTGCAGCCCGGCGAGTTCGAGATAATTCATCGCCTGCCGCTCAACGTGCCGCCGAGATGACCTCGCGGCGCCAGCGGTTGTTCCACTGGTCGCGCACCTTCAGGACCTCGTTCCAGTCGACCGGGATCATCCGCTCTCGGTTTTCCGGCGAGGCGGCGGTGCGGGCCAACGCCTTGGCGTCGATCTGCGCCTTGGCATTGGTCGGCGCGTAGAACATCCGCTCGGTGAAGGCCTTCTGCGCGCCCTGCGACAGCGCATGCGCGACGAAGGCGGCGGCTGCGGCACGGTTCTTCGAGCCGGCCGTCAGGTTGATGGTGTTGACCTGGAAGACCGAGCCCTCCGGCGGCAACAGCGCCTTGATCTTGCCACCGGTCTGATCGGAATAGAGCTGGGCGCGGGCGTTCCAGCCGGTCGCGACCTTCGCGACGCCGTTCAGGATCAGCGAGTAGCCGTCCGGATTGGGATCGAAGGTGTTCACGCCGGGCGCGAGCTCCTTCAGCCGCTTCATCGCGGCATCGATCGACTTGCGATAGTCGCCGCCTTCCATCTTCTCGGTCATGGCGGTCAGCGCGAGACCCTGAATGTTCGGCGGCGCCGAGAGCGCGATCTGGCCCTTGAGGTCCGGCCGCCAGAGATCGGCGAGCTTGGCGAGCTGGGGGGTGAGCGCCGCGTCCTGCACGATGACGAGGTGATCGAAGGTCACGGCCGGGCCGAATTCGCCGCCGGCCGCGCGCGCTTCAGGCAGGAGCTCGTTCAGCACCGGGAACTCGGAGGGGCTGAGCTTCTCGAACAGCCCCTCGAGATTGCCGATGCTGGAGGTGGTGACGTCCATGATCGCGACATCGGTCTGCGGATCGGCCTTCTGGGCCCGGACGCTGCCGACCATCTGGGCCGAGGTGCCGCCGGGCACATAGTTCACCTTGACGCCGGGATGCGCCTGCTGGAACGGCTCGATCACCGCCTTGGTGTAGTTGTCCTGGAAGATGCCCGCATAGGACATCAGGGTGATCTGCCCCGAGAGCGTCTGGGCCCGGAGGACGGCCGGCATCGCGATGGTCGCGAGGCCGGACTGGATGGCGAGGCGGCGGGTGAGCATGACAATCTCCTGCTGTGGCGCCGCCTCGGGCGGCTGGTTGGCGCGCTGCCGGCTCAGGCCGGGACCTTGGCCGCGAAATGGGCGATGAAGCGGGCGCAGACATCGGTCAGCTTCTCCGCCAGCTGCACGCCGGTCTCGGCCGAGCAGAGCGTCGGGTCGCCCTTGCCGACGCCGTCATGATAGACCTCGTCATATTCGTTGGGCATGCCCACTTCGGCTCCGTCGAAGCTCGCGGTGCCCAAGCCCGTGAAGGGCAGGTCGAGGACGGGGTCGCGCTTCATCGGCTTGCCGGCCGGGATGAAGTCCTTGCGGATCAGCTCGGGGAAGAGGTGCAGGCCGAGGCTGGTCAGTGGATCGGCACCATGGCCGGAGACCTTGGCCGACTTCTCCGCGCCGACGATGCCCGGCAGCATGCCGTAGGCGATGCGCCAGAGATAAAGGCTCGGCAGCACGATGCGTTCGCGCTGGTAGAGTTCGCGCGCGACCTCGGAGATCGGCCCGACATTGCCGCCATGGCCGTTGATCACGATGATCCGGGTTAGGTCGTTGCGATGCAGTGAGTCGACCATCTCCGCGATGACCGCGGTCAGCGTGCCTTGCGAGATGGCGATGCCGCCGACCATCGGACCGAACCAGTCGGCACCGCCATAGGGCAGAACCGGTGCGACCAGCGTGCGCGTGCCGGCCTTGCTCGCCTGCAAGGCGGCAAGCTCTGCGATCTTCTCGGCCAGCAGATAGTCACCCATCGGCGCATGCGGGCCCTGGTCCTCATGGCTGCCCATCGGCAACAAGATGACGGGGTTGGACTTCAGCAGCTCGCGCGCCTCCCCGCCCGTGATGGTGCCCATATGGACGAGAGGATCGGTCTTGGTAGCCATGGCGTGGTCCTTCCTTGGAGTAGGCTTAGGTCTCGTCAGCGCTCGCTGGTGCGCG
Source organism: Allobosea sp. FW305-C-101 (assembly GCF_058783685.1). NCBI lineage: Bacteria > Pseudomonadati > Pseudomonadota > Alphaproteobacteria > Hyphomicrobiales > Alloboseaceae > Allobosea > Allobosea sp. FW305-C-101. The sequence continues at coordinate 1,181,072 of NZ_JBYSYT010000002.1, forward strand.
GATCGAGAATGTCGCGCAGAGCGTCGCAGAGCAGGTTCATGGCGAGGATGGTCAGGGTCAGCACGGCGCAGGGCCAGAGCAGCAGCAACGGGGCCTGCTCCATGGTCGAGCGCGCGCCGCGGATCATCAGCCCCCAGGACGGAGCCGGCGGCACGACGCCGAGACCCAGGAAGGACAGGCCGCTCTCGATCACCACGGCGGCGGCAACGGCGAGGGAGAACTGCACCAGCAGCGGCCCGGCGATATTCGGCAGCACGGTGCGGAACAGCAGATGCGACTGGCTGGCGCCGAGCGCCCGCGTCGCCTCGACATAGTCGCGCCCCTTCACCGCCAGCACCTCGGCATAGGTCACCCGCGCGAAGCCGGGCAGGTAGAGCACTGAGAGCACCAGGATCAGCGTTCCGGCGCCGGGACCGAGCAGCGTCACCACCAGCAGCGCCAATAGCACCGGCGGGAAGCACATGATGATCTCGACGCTGCGCACGGTGAGAAAAGCGCCCCAGCTGCGCGCCCAGCCGCCGATCAGCCCGAGCGTGATGCCGACAAGCCCGGCGAACAGCGCCGAGACGAAGGCGACGGAGAGGCTGGTGCGTGCGCCCCAGACCAGTCGCGAGAGCACATCGCGGCCGAACTCGTCGCGCCCGAGCCAGGAACCGGCCATCGGCCCGGCCAGGCGCCGCGCCACGTCCTGACGGATCGGGTCAGGCAAGGGCAGCAAGGGCGCCGCGATCGCGATGAGCAGGATCGCCGCGACGATGCCGCCGGGCAGGATAAGCCGTTTGATGCCGCGCCGCTTCATCCGTGCTGCACCCTTGGATCGATCGCCGCATGCAGCAATTCGACGAGGAGGTTGATGAGCAGGAACAGCACCGAGATCGTCAGGATGATGCCGACCACCATCGGATAGTCGCGCCCTTCGACGGCGCGCAGCAGCGGCGTCGACAGGCCCGGCCAGTTGAAGACGTATTCGACCAGCACAGTGCCGCCGAGCAGCGTGCCCATCTGCAGGCCGAGCACGGTGACGACCGGGTTCAGCGCGTTGCGCAGCACATGGACGACCAGCGTCCGTCGCGGCGACAGTCCCTTGGCCCGGGCCGTGCGGACATAGTCATGGGCGAGCGCGTCGAGCGTCGCGGCCCGCGTCATCCGGAACAGCACGGCGGCCAATCCCTTGGCGATGGCGATCGCCGGCAACGTCAGGAGCTTGAAATGCTGGCCCGGGTCCTGCGTGAGGGGAACGAAACCACCGGCCGGCATCACCCGCAGCGTCTGCGCCAGCAGCAAGACGAGGAGCGTACCGACGACGAAGACCGGCACGGCGAGCAGCAGCGCGGTGATCCAGGAGGCGACGCGGTCGAAGGCACCGCCACGATGAACCGCGGCATAGACGCCGGCCGGCACGCCGACCGCCACCGCGATCAGTGTCCCCGCCAGGATCAATTCCAGCGTGCGCGGCAGCCGGAGCCCGATCTCCTGGATCACGGGATAGTCGTCGATCAGCGAGGTACCGAGATCGCCGCGCGCCAACCCAGCCAGAAAATGGCCGTACTGGACCAGCAGCGGCCGGTCGAGCCCGAGCTTTTCGCGCAGCTCCTGCACCGTGGCCGGATCGGGCATGGCGCCGGAGGTCGAGAGCAGCAGTTCGGCCGGGTCTCCGGGCACCATGTGCAGCGCCAGGAACACGATCGTCGCGACGATCCAGGCCATCGCCAGGGTCAGGAACAGCCGCCGTCCGAGCCAGGCCGCGCTCATCCGAAATACGTCTCCTCGAGCTGGTTGCCGGAGGAGGTCGAGAGCGCGCCGGGCAGGTTGGCGAAGCCCTGGATGCCCTTGTCCATGCCGTAACCCTGCTCACGCCAGGCCAAGCCGACCAGCGGCACCTCCTCGAGGGCTGCGCGCTGCATCTCCCTGTAGATCTCGACGCGCTTGGCCTGGTCGAACTCGGCCCGGCCCCTGGCGAGCGCGGCGATGGTGCGCGGCGCATCGACCTTGAAGGAGCGGCCATGCGTCGGCGAGAGCGAGGTGTCGAGCACCACGGTCAGCCCGTCCGGGTCGTTATTGTCCGAGGACACGCCGTGGATCGCCATGTCGTACTGGCCGCGTGTGCCGCGGCTGACCCGGGTCGACCAGTCCGGCAATTGCAATTCGGCCTGAATGCCGATGGCGGCCAGATATTGCTGGACGATCTCGGCCGTATCCTTGTGCATGCCGAACTGGGCGGTCGCGAGCAGCGTGGTCTGGAAGCCGTTGCCGTAGCCGGCTTCCGTCAGCAGCGCCTTGGACCGGGCCGGGTCGTAGTTCCAGCCATGCGCCAGCTCCTTGTCGTACCAGGGCGTGCCCTCGACGATCGGCACGCCTTCGAGCGGCTTGCCGCGCCCGAAGAAGGCGACCTTGACGATATCCTCGCGCTTCACGGCATGGGCAACCGCCCGGCGCACGCGCGGATCGTTGAAGGGCGGCTTGGTGCCGTTGAAGAGCACGTCCATGAACGGCCCTTCCTGCGTGTCGAGCTTGAGGCGCGGATCGGCCTGCACCGTCGCCATCGACTGCCACGGCACGTATTCGATCATGTCGACATCGCCGGAGATCAGCGCCGCGTTGCGCAGGTTCTCGTCGGCATAGACGATGAACTTGATGCCCTTCGCCTTGGGGATGCCCGGCTTGTAGAACTTGTCGAAGGCCGCAAGCTCCACCGAGGTGCCGCGCTCCTGCCCGACGAGGCGGAAGGGACCGGCACCGATCGGCTCGTTCGCGTTCGATTTCCGCCAGATGATGAAGGTGTTGTAGTTGGCGAACCAACTCGGCAGCGTGACCTGCGGCTCCTTGGTGACGAGGCGCACCGTCTGCGGATCTGGAATGTCGACGCGCTCGATCAATTGGAACTGCGTGCGCATATAGGCGGTCGATTTCTCGCCGGCGATCTGCTCGATCGACCATTTCACGTCATCGGCGGTGACCGGCTCGCCATTGTGGAAGACGCAGCCCTTGCGCAGCTTGAAGACCCAGGCGCCATCGGCATCGCGCGACCAGGACTCGGCCAGCTCGCCACGCAGCTCGCCCTTCGCGTCGTAGGAGACGAGGCTGCGGTTGATCAGCATCTTGACCGTGCCGGCCGAGGCACCTGTCGAAACCCAGGGCTGCAGGTTGGGCGGGAAGGCCGAGAGACCGTAGCGGATGATACCGGAGGCGCGTTGCGCGCTGGCAGGGCGGATCAGGAAGGGCGAGGCCAGCAGCGGACCGGCAAGACCGGCACCAAGGACGGAACGGCGAGAGATGGTCATCGGCTGATCCTCTGCTGCTGGGTCCGGCTGTCCGCGGGGCGTTATGCCCTGTCGCGTCCCGATGGCGGGAAGGGCGGAGCCGGGCGGATGCGAGCAATAACCGCGCCAGCAACCCGACAGGCGCGGTCACGTCCGGCCAAACGGCGCGGACTCCGGCTCTCTGTCACGATGGTGGCGTGTACGGTCATGCGGTTCCCCGGCGCGGCTTCACTGTAGACGAACAGATGAGCCACGCTCTTGATGCGTCATGTATACGTGGCGGATTTTTTGTTGTCTACTCTCGAAAGCCCTATGGAAGAGCGAAAGGGGCACGATGTCGATGGCGATGATCGAACAGGACGAGATGGCTGCCTTGCGCGGGAAGCCGACCCGGGAACGGGTCTATCTCTATGTGCGCGAGCAGATCCTGCGCGGCCGCTTCCTCGGCGGCTGCTTCATCGAGGAGGAGGAGATTTCCTCGGCGCTCGGCGTATCGCGAACACCGGTCCGCGAGGCCTTCCACCGCCTTGAGGCCGAGCGCTTCATCGATCTGCTGCCGCGCCGCGGCGCGCTCGTCCGGCAGGTGACGGCGAAGGAGCTGCTCGATCTCTACGAAGCCCGGCGCATGATCGAGGGCCATGCGATCCGCCGCATCTGCCGCGAGGAGCTGCCCCTCCCCGCCGACATGCACGCGATCCTCGCCGCGCTGGAGCGCCTGCCGCAGGGCGACTATTTCAACCGGGTCGAACTGAACCGCGAGTTCCATTTCGTCATGATCGCCGCGGTCGACAATGTCGTGCTGTCGGAGCTGTACCAGTCGCTCGGTGCCCGCCAGCAGCGCGTCGCGATGACGGCGATTCACACCGACCCGACGCGCATCAGCCGCATCAGCAAAGAACATCACGCCCTGGTCGCCGCCCTCACCGAATGGGACGAGGAAAAGGCGCTCGCGATCCTGGAACAGCATCTGCGCCCGATCGTCGGCGTGATCTCGCGCCTGCCGGAGCAGGCGGGCGAAATCTGACGCGTCAGGCCGGCTCCACCATCGCGCGGACGGTATCGCGGCGCTCTCCGAGATGCCGCAGCAGCGTGTCGAGATGCGGCACGCGGTCGCCCGCCGCCGCGAAGGGAACGGCCTCCCGCACCAGCGCATGAAGCCTGCCGGTTACGGTGCCAAGCGGGGTGGCCTTGCGGATATCGACAGCCTGCGCCGCAACCATCAATTCGACCGCCGCGATCGACCGGCAGAGCGAGGCGACCTCCCCGGTCTTGCGGGCAGCGAGCCCGGCCATGCCGGCCCGGTCGAGATTCCCGTTGGAATGGCTGGAACTGGCGAGCTCGTGCACGACAGGCATCGTCGCAAGGCGCGCCTCGGATGTGATCGCCTTGTGGAACTGCGCCAGCCCGTTGAAGCCGGGCAGGCCGACGCCGTCTTCCTCGATCAGCCCGACGGTGAGGCCGGACCAGAAGGAATCGACCTGCTTGGCGACGCGCTCCGCCGAACTCGTCATCACCGGCGCGAAGCCGAGGCGGGCGATATCAAGCGCCATCGACAGCGAGACCGTGTCGAAATTCGCGACGGAGATCAGCGCCTGCTCCTCGATCGAGACGATCGGGTTGTTCTGGCTGGCGCTGAATTCAGCCTCGACCTGGCCATAGGCGAAGGTGAGGCTGTCGGCCGCCGTGCCGTGGAGCAAGGGCAGCGAGCGGAAGCTCAGCGGGTCCTGCAGATGGCGCGGCCCGCCCTTGGCGAAGATGTAGCTGCCCGCGAGATAGGCCCGGATGCGCTCGCCATGCCGCTTCAGCCCGGCGAAGGGGCGCGACTGTAAGGCGGCGTTCGAGACGATCGAGGGATTGGCGGCGAAGCCTTCCATGCTGAGCGCGGCGATCAGGCTCCACTGGTCGAGAACATCGCGGAGATCGGCCATGGCCAGCGCCGCCGTGCCGAGCGCGAGCGCGCTGGAATTCAGCATCGCCAGCGCCTCGCCGGCCTGCAATTCGAGATCGCCATAGAGCGCCAGCGCCAGATCGGTGATCGGCGCCATGTCGCTCTGGCCCATCGAGCCCCAGATATGGACGTCGATCGCGCGGCCTTCGTTCAGGGCGGCGGCCAGCCGCTCGGCCAGCAGCGGCCGCACACCGAGGCGCCCGCTCGCCATCGCATTGAGCAGCACCGCCATCATTGCCCGCACCGCTTCATGCGGCGCAAGCGGTCCATGCGCGACGTTGTGAGTCAGCAGCAGGCGGCGGTTGAATTCGCCGATCCGGTCGGGCGCCAGCGGCACGCCGGTCTTGGCGCCGACGCTGGTGGTGACGCCGTAGACCTTCTCGCCGCGCGCCACGGCATCGTCGACGACGGCGCGGGCCGCCTTCATCCGCTCGACCGCCTCCGCCGTGAGCGAAACCGGCGCCTTCTCTCTGGAAATGCGAACGAGCCCATCGATCGTCAGATCGAAACCGGTGATAGCGACATGGCTCATGGCAATTCCGTCCCCAGCAAGACAGCCGGGCATCGGAGGTTTCCCCTCGCCCGGCCTGTTCTTCAGCGCGATACGCTGCGCAGCTCTGACCGATTCCGTGATGGCCGGGAAGCCTACGCATGCGGCCGGGAAACGCTTTCGTTTCATTGATTGAAATAGAGCACGGCCGCACGGCCGCCCGCCTCGGATCGGCTAGGTTCACGCCATCGAAACGGGCGCAAGCGCATGGCGATCACTTACGATCTGGTCAAGGAGGTCACGGCCAATCTCTACGATTGGTCGCTGCGCCGGATCCCTGAATCCTCCAAGGCCGAGTTCCGCAAGGCCCTGACGACCGAAACCGAGCCGCAGGCCCGCCAGACCCTCGCCTTCATGCTCGACAGCGCCGAGCGCGCCGAAAAGACCGGCAAGTTCCTCTGCTCCGATGCCGGCGTGCCCAGCTACACCCTCAAGATCGGCTCCGGCGCCCGCATGGAAGGCGATATCCGCCAGGCCATCGTCGATGGCTTCGCCGATCTCGTCCGCACGATCCAGCCGCCGCTCCTGCGCTTCGTCACCAATCCATTGACCAATGAGCGCAGCTTCCACGGCAAGGACATGCCGCTCGTCTCCTGCGAATTGATCGGCGAGGTCGACTATCTCGACATCACCTGTGCGCCCAAGGCGCTCGGCGGCGGGCGCTGGGCCGCGATCGAGATCCTGGTCAGCCCGAGCCTGGAGGAGATCGAGCGCTGCATCCTCGAGCTTGTCCTGCGCGCGGGGGGACAGCACTGCCCTCCGGTCGTGATCGGCGTCGGCATCGGCGGCACCTTCGACCATGCCGCCAAGCTCTCCAAGGACGCGACCTTGCGGCCCTTCGGCGAGCGCAATCCCGAGGCGATGGTCGCCGAGATGGAGGAGCGCCTGACCCGCGCGGTCAACCAGATGGGCTTCGGCCCGATGGGCGTCGGCGGCTCGACCACGACCTTCGGCGTCCATATCGAATACGCCTCGGGCCATGGCTTCACGCCCGTCGCGGTCTCCTTCAATTGCTGGATCAACCGGCGCACCCGCGCCCGCATCCATAATTCCGGAGTGGTGGAGCGGATCGAATGACGATTTCTCCGCCCCGTCGCCTCACCCTGCCCCTGTCCCGCGAGGATGCTCGGTCGCTGAAGCTCGGCGAGGTCGTGCTGCTCGATGGCGATGCGGTCGCGACCGTCGGCATGCCCACGCAGAAGCGCATGGTCGCGGAGCTGGCGGCCGGTCGCGACCTGCCCCTGCCGCTGCGCGGCGGCGCCTTCTTCCATATGGGCGTGAGCTATGAGGAAGCCGCGAACGGCCCCGGCCCGCTGCATTACGTCAACCCGACCACGTCGAGCCGCTTCGACCACCTGATGCCGACCTTGATCCGGACTCTGGGCCTCAGTGCGACCGGCGGCAAGGGCGGGCTCGGGCGCGAGAGCGTCGAGGCGATGCGCGAGACCGGCTGCGTCTATTTCTCCTTCGTCGGCGGAGCCTCGGCGCTGCTGAGCCAGGGCGTGCAGGCCGTGACGGACTGCGCCTGGACGGACCTGATCATGCAATTCCGCCTGAACCGCATCCGGCTCGACGGCTTCGGCCCGGTCATCGTCGCCATCGATGCCCACGGCAATTCGATCTATGAGCGCCTCATGGCTTCGGCGCGCGAGCGGATGCCCAACATCCTGCAATCGCTTCACCCCTCTGCGGGCAACAACGAGACATCGCGATGAAAGTGATCGAAATCACCCGGCCGGGCGGCCCGGAGGTCCTCGCCTTCGGCGAGCGACCGCGCCCCGAACTCGGCCCGGCCGACGTGTTGATCCGCGTCCGCGCCGCAGGTGTCAACCGTCCGGACATCCAGCAGCGGCGCGGCCTCTATCCGCCCCCGCCCGGCGCGACCGATCTGCCTGGCCTCGATGTCTCCGGCGTGGTCGAGGCGGTCGGCGCCGATGTCGCCTGGCCCAAGCTCGGCGACAGCGTCTGCGCGCTCGCCAATGGCGGCGGCTATGCCGAGTTCTGCGCCGTGCCGGCCTCGCAATGCCTGCCCTTGCCCGGTGGATTCTCCTTCGCCCAGGCCGCCGCATTGCCCGAGGTCTTCTTCACCGCCTGGAACAACGTGATCTGGCTCGGCCGGCTGGCTGAGGGCGAGACCCTACTGGTCCAGGGCGGCACCAGCGGCGTCGGCATGGCCGCGATCCAGATCGCCAAGCAGCTCCGGGGCGCCCGCGTCATCGCGACCGCAGGCTCGGCCGAGAAGCGCGCCGTCAGCCAAGAGATCGGCGCCGACCATGCCGTCGATTACCGCACCGACTGGGTCGCCGAGATCGAGGCCGCGATCGGCAAGGAGAAGGTCGATGTCGTGCTCGACGCGCAGGCCGGCCCCTATACCGAAAAGCAGCTCGGCCTGCTCGCGCCGGACGGCCGCGTCGTGTTGATCGCCAGCCATCTCGGCCAGACGGCGGAGGTCAATGTCCGCAACATCGTCCGCCGCCGGCTGACCCTGACGGGCTCGACGCTGCGCCCGCGCGACGCCGCCTACAAGGGCCGGATCGCGATGGAGCTGGCCGATCAGGTCTGGCCACTGCTCGCGAATGGCAGGATACGCAGCCATATCTGCGCGGCCTTCGACTGGGCCGATGTCCGCGACGCCCATGCGCTGATGGATGCCGGCGAGCAGATCGGCAAGGTCGTCCTGACCATGCCGGGTTGAGTGCCGCGGTCGCCGCCTGAAAAACTGCGAGCAAGCATTGCGGGTTCTGCACTAGTGTCGGCGTTCGTTGTCGTCACGCCGGACCTGCAGAGTGTTCTCCTTCGCGCCCGTTCAATCCGTCCTCAAGGCGCTACGCCTGCTGACCGAGGTCAATCGCTCCAGCCCGGCGACGGTCGGCGAATTGCATCGCCGCACCGGCCTGCCGAAGCCGACCATCGTGCGCCTGCTCGAGACCTTGATCGAGGCGGGCTACGTCACGCGCGACGAGCGCATGCGCGGCTATCTCGTCACCTCCCAGGTCACGCAACTGAGCTCGGGTTTCCACGGCGCGCCGATGGTGATCGAGGCCGCGCGCCCCTGGGCGACAGCGCTGACCCGCCAGATCAAATGGCCCTGCACCGTCTGCCTGCTGGACTACGATGCCGTCATCGTCCGCTTCAGCACGATACCGGACAGCCCGATTTCGCCATTCCATGCCACGCTCGGCTATCGCCTGAGCCTCGGCGGGCGGGCGCTCGGGCGCGCCTATCTCGCCTTCTGCCCGGATGAGGAGCGCACCGTGCTGCTCGCGGCGATGCGCGCCTCTGCCGATGCCGAGAACAGCAGCCTGACCGACGAGGATATCGAGCGCTTGATCGCGCAGGCCCGCTGGCGCGGCTATACCGAGCGGGACACCGCCGTCGAGCCGCGCAATTCCGCGACGATCGCCGTACCGATCAAGCTCGGTGAACGGGTGCTCGCGACCTTCGGCGTCACCTTCTTCCGCGCGGCCGTCGCCAATCCCGACGACAAGGCGCGGATCATCCATCCCCTCAAGAAGGCGGCCGCCAGCATCGAGGCGCAACTGGAGGCGCTGTCGCAATCCATGGGCGTCGCGTTTCAAGGTGAGAAATGACGCCCCATTTCCGCAGCCACGCGACGGCGCGCCCCTAGTCTCCGCCCAACGCGTCCGCAGTGGCGCCGTGGGGAGGAACATTCGATGGAGCGACTGCTCTCACGCCGTGGATTCATGGCCGGGATCGCCGGGACAAGCGTCCTGGCAAGCAACGGACAGGCCTTCGCCGACACCTGGCCGAGCCGTGCGACCAATATCGTCGTGCCCTTCCCGGCCGGCGCCTCGACCGACGTGGTCGCAAGGCTTCTGGCGGATCGACTGCGCGGCGAGCTCGGCCAGGGCTTCATCGTCGAGAACAAGACCGGTGCCGGCGGCAATATCGCGGCGACCAGCGTTGTTCGCGCCGCACCGGACGGCTACACGCTGATGTTCTCGTCTTCGGGCCCGCTCGCGACCAACAAGCTGCTCTACAAGACGCTGTCCTTCGACCCCCTCGCCGATTTCACGCCGATCGCCTTGCTCGGCGACGTCCAGGGCATCGTCGCGGTGCATCCCTCCGTGCCGGCCAAGTCCTTCGCGGAGCTCGTCGCCTACGGCAAGGCCAATCCCGGCAAGCTCACCTTCGGCAGCCCCGGCTTCGGCCTGATGGGCCACATGATCGGCGAGCTGATCCAGCGCAAGGCCGGCTTCCAGATGACGCATGTGCCCTATCGCGGCTCGGCGCCGCTGGCGACGGACCTACTCGCCGGGGTCGTCAATGTCGCGATCGACTTCATCCCGGCCTATATCCCGCATGTCAAAAGCGGCGCGATCCGCGGGCTCGCGGTCACCAGCGACCAGCGCGCGCCGCAATTGCCGGAGGTGCCGACGCTGTCGGAAGCCGGTCTGCCCGACGTCAACACGGCCGGCTGGTTCGGCCTGGTCGGCCCCAAGGGACTGCCGGAACCCGTGGTTGCGCGCCTCGCCGCGATCACCCGCGCCTATGTCGAAAGCGCGGAAGGCCGCGACAAGCTCGCCGTGATCGGCGTGCGCGCCCGCAGCGGCGATGCGGCGGCGATGCGCACGGCCCAAGCGATGGAAATCGCCAGATGGGCCGATGTGATCAAGGCCGCCGGCATTACGCTCGACTGAGTGCGAGGCGGCTTGGCGTTAAAGCAAGATGGCCCGGGAAACCCCGGGCCATTTTCGTTTAACCAAAGCCCATCATCCCGGGCGCAGCGAAACGGCAGCGTGCTTGGCTTCCTCGGGAAACACGCCGTCATCCCGGGCCTGCCCCGGGATCCATCGTACGGCTCCGGAGCCCTACGATGGACCCCGGATCGGCGCTGCTGCGCAGCTTGTCCGGGATGACGGCGAGGTTCGATCAAAATCGAGACAGCTCTACGCTGCCTGACCGAGCCCCAGCAACTCCGCCGCATGCCCGCCGGTCATCCGCTTGATCTCGGCTTCGGTGAACTGCAGGTCGAGCAGATGGCCGACGATCTCGCGATAGCCGTCGATCGGGCGCGGCGATCCGGTAAGCCCGAGATCCGAGCAGAGCACGGTGTTCTCGACGCCGGCGACATCGATCACCCGGCGCAGCTCCGGCGGATCGAATTTCTTCGACTTGCCCTCGACGAACATGCAGATCGAATGCTCCATCACCGCGCCGAGCCCGACGAGATGGCGGATTTCCGCGTCGCTGCAGTTGTTGACCATGTAGGTCGGGTGATTGACGAGCAGCTTCTTCACGCCACGGGCCCTGGCTTCCTCGAACACCGCGAAGAGTTCCGGCGTCGAGAGATGGCCGCCGGCCAGGATGATGTCGCCCTCCGCGATCAGGTCGAGGATCTGCTTGACCTCGTCGATCAGCTTGCCGTCCGGGCCGAAGGCCGTCAGCGGGATTGGATCGAGCATCTTCTGCGCGGTCTTCGGGAAGGTCTTCACGGCGCCGGAGGCCAGCACGTCGATATGGTTCTTGGCCGCGAGCGTCGGCAGCCAGACGATCTTGCCGCCGAGCTTGATCGCATGGTCGACCGCATGCGGGTTGAAGCCGCCCGAGGCATTGTTCAGCGCAATGCCGGAGAACAGCCTGACGCCGGTATCCGGCACGAGCTTCTCCAGCAGGATCGCGTGCGCCGTGCCCAGATAGAAATGGTCCTTGTAGACGACGGCGCGGAACTTGGCCTCGGCGGCGTCCAGCATCGCCTCGTGATGGTCGAGGATGCGCGGCATCGCGGCCGGGCCGCTATGGCAGTGCAGGTCGACGGCGCCGACGAGGAGATCGGCGATCTGGCGGCTGCGCGCATCGGCGCTGGTAGCAATGGCGTTCATGTCCGTGGCCCTCACGCGGTTTCGCCGGGCATCGGGTAATCCGCGGCGTTGATGACCCAGCCGGGCTTCAGCGAGAAATCCAGGCGCGGCGGGGAGAAGATGTCGATCATCTGGTTCAGGCCCGGCAGGACCGAGCGCGAGGTATGGATCGACGGCGGCGGGATCACGGTGAGCGAGGGCGCGGCCATCAGCTCGTGCTCGTCCTCGCGCCAGATGCGCATGTCCGGCGTCCAGGGCCAGCGGATATCGTGGATATAGCCGCCGTCGATGACGAGCGAGCCCTGCTCGAAATCGTCGTGGTGATGCGGCGAAAGCGTGGTGATGTCGCGCAGGCCGAAGCGCGGATCGAGCATGTTCACCATCAATGTCGTGCAGCGGAAGATGCTGCCGAAACGCCCCGTGCCGCCGGCATCGACATCCAGGCCGTAGGCGCGGACCTTCCAGCCGCCGGATGGCTCCGGCCAGGGCTTGAGCAGCGCGACATTGGCGTGGGGCTCGGCATAGGACGCCGCGTTCAAGCAGGCGGCGGCCAGATCGGGCGCAGCGCTGGAGAAGATGCGGATCAGGCGCCCCTTCCCTGCCACCGTCACCTTCGACGCGCCGGGCGGAATGAAGGCGATCGAACGGCCGGGCACCTCGACCGTCTCGCCGCGGGCCGTGACCGTTGCGCCCAGCGTCTCCTCGGGCAGGATCAGGCAATATTCGTCGGGTTGCGCCGGGCGCTCCAGGGCGGCACCGGCTCCGACATCCGAATACGCGACGATGAAGTTCTGCCCCCGCGCCAGCCAGGTCTTGAAGCCCTCACCGGCCTGCTGTGGCGCCTCCGCATAGAAGCGAGCGTAATCGGCGCCGGCATAGGCCTTGACCGCTGGTGCCTTGGCGGCGGACTGCGCCGCCAGTTGCGAACGGGGATCGCTGGAAGGATAGCTGGACACGGGTTCGGTTCTCCTATCGCGCGCCGGCGGCTTCGACTCGGCTCCGGGCGGCCTGCATCTGTGAGAGGGTGTCGCTCGCGGCCTTGCGCAGGAAACCCTGGTCCGAGGAGAGGATGAAGGCGCTGGCGCCGCGCTCGGCGAAGGCGGCGGATTCCTCGCCATTATCCGTCATCACGCAGACAGGCTTGCCGGCAGCCTTGGCGGCTCGGAGGATCGCATCGACCGCATCGCGGACGACCGGCGCATCGCGATTGGGCGCACCGAAAGCCACCGTGAGATCGCCGCGGCCGATGAAGACGGCGTCGAGTCCTTCGACCGCGAGGATATCGTCGATCCGCTCCAGCGCGGAGGGGTCCTCGATCATGGCGATGGTGGCGACAGCCGCATCGGACGCGTCGACGAGATCCCACATCTTCGATCCGCCATAGCGGCCGGCCCGGGTAACACCGGAGAAGCCGCGCTTGCCGCCCCGGTAGCGACAGGCCGCGACCAGCGCCTCGGCATCGGTGACCGTGGCGATATGGGGCGCGAGCACGCCCTCGGCGCCGCAATCGAGCACCGAGAGGATCGCGTCCGCCGAAAGCGTGGGCACCCGGACGACGCCTGCGATGCGGGCCGCACGTGCCGCCAGCAAGGCGATATCCGTCGCATTGCGGTCGAAGGGCGCGTGCTCCTGGTCGACGACGATGAAATCGTAGCCGCAGAATCCGAGGATCTCGGTTGCATGGGCGGTCGGGGTCTTGATGAAGCTCCCCGCCAGGAAGGCGCCGCTAAGCAGGCGCTGGCGGAAGCTGTTCGGTGCGGGAGCCTGCATGATGCGACCTGCCGGTTTCGATGGTCGCGATGATGGGCATCGCCGCAGCCGCACGCGGCCGGAATTGGCCTCGTTTCACGTGACGAAATGCACCAATGCGCAACTGCCCCTGAGTCAGAAAGCCGGCAGGATCGCGCCGGGATCAACGAAACGGCGGATCGCACCGTCTGAAAGGCCATCCAAAATGAAGAAGCGCCTCCTGCTGCTCGCCGGCTTGCTTGCCGCCTCTGCCCTGCCCGCCACCGCCGGCACGCTCGAGAACGTCCGGGCGCGCGGCGAACTGGTCTGCGGCGTCAGCCCGGGCGTGGCCGGCTTCTCCGTGCCGGACGAAAAGGGGCTCTGGGGTGGCTTCGACGTCGATATCTGCCGCGCGGTCGCAGCCGCCGTGCTCGGCGACGCCAAGAAGGTGCGCTTCACCCCGCTCAGCCCCAAGGACCGTTTCGTCGCGTTGCAGACCAGCGAGATCGACGTCCTCTCCCGGCAGGCGACCTGGACGCTGGGGCGCGATACCCAGATGGGCCTGCGCTATGTCGGCGTCGCCTATTACGACGGGCAAGGCTTCATGGTCCGCAAATCCGCGAACATCGCCTCGGCCAAGGACCTGAACGGCGCCTCGGTCTGCGTGCCCACGGGAACCACGACCGAGCTCAACATCGCCGATTACTTCCGCGCGAACGGCATGAAGTACGAGGGCGTCGCCTTCGAGGCCGGCGATCAGGTCGCAAAAGCCTTCGAATCCGGCCGCTGCGACGTGTTCAGCAACGACGTCTCGGCGCTCTCCGCCTATCGCCTGAAGCTGGTGAACCCGGCCGAATACGTCATCCTGCCCGACCTGATCTCGAAAGAGCCGCTTGGCCCGGTCGTGCGCCAGGGCGACGAGACCTGGACCAGCATCGTGCGCTGGGCGCTCTACAGCATGATCGTGGCCGAGGAGCTCGGCGTCACCTCCGCCAATGCCGACGGGCTCAAGACCAGCGGCTCGCCCGAAGTCCAGCGCCTGCTCGGCGGCAACGGCAATTTCGGGGAATCGATGGGGCTGAAGCCCGACTGGGCCCAGCAGATCGTCAAGCAGGTCGGCAATTACGGCGAGGTCTACGAGCGCAATGTCGGCACCGGCTCGAAGCTCGGCATCGGGCGCGGCCTCAACAAGCTCTGGACCCAGGGCGGCCTGCAATACGCTCCCCCGGTGCGCTGAGCGCCGCGACCGACGCGTGTGACGACCACGCCCGGCCACAGCGCCGGGCGTCTTGCATCGAGGACAGGCTGATGGCGACTTCGAATCTCTATCCGGCGGAGAGCCTGAAAAGCTTTGCCGTCGCGCTGCTCGAAGCGGCCGGCGCACCGGCCGACAATGCGGCCATCGTCGCGGAGGCCCTCATCGAAGCCGATAGCGAGGGCCTGCCCTCGCACGGCCTGCTGCATCTGCCGATGTATCTCGCCCGGATCGCAGGCGGCTCCGTCGATCCCCGTGCCACCGGCGCGATCGTCGTCGACCAGGGTGCGCGCCTGAGCATCGACGCCAGCAACGGGCTGGGGCAGGTCACGGCCGAAACCGCCTGCGAGATCGCCATCGCCCGCGCCGAAACCCATGGAATCGCGCTGGTCGCCGTCCGCAACGCCTTCCATTTCGGCGCCGCCGGGCGCTTCGCCCGCAGGATCGCGCTCGCCGGCCAGATCGGCATCGTCATGGCGAATACGCGCCCGATGCTGCCCGCTCCCGGCGGAACCGAAGCCGTCGTTGGCAACAACCCGCTGGCGATCGCCGTCCCGACCGAGGGCGAGCCCGTCGTGCTCGATTTCGCGATGAGCGCCGGCGCCCTAGGCAAGATCAGGCTCGCAGCGAACAAGGGCGAGCCGATCCCGGAAGGCTGGGCGCAGACGGCGGAGGGCCTGCCGACGCGCGACGCGGTGGAGGCGCTGAAGGGCACGCTCCTGCCCGCAGCCGGCGCCAAGGGCTTCGGCCTCGCGCTGATGATCGATCTCATCGCCGGTGGCCTCTCCGGCGGCGGTATGGGCGAGGCGGTGCGACCGCTCTATGGCGACATGGCCCGCCCCTATGACAGCGCGAACCTCTTCCTCGCGATCCGGATCGAGGGCCTGCGCCCGCCTGCCGAATTCGCGGCAGCCGCATCGGGGCTAACCGATCGCGTTCGCGAGTCGCGGGTCGCGGCCGGAGCGGCTCCTGTCCGCGTTCCCGGCGACCGCGCGACTCAGGCACGCAGCCGCTTCACCGGCCATTGCCCTCTCGCAAAGGAGACGCTCGAAGCGCTGCGCAGCCATGCCGGCCGCCTCGACGTCCCCATTCCCGAGGCTCTCGCAGCAACCAGCGCGACTTAAACCTCAAGCCGCGAGGGTCGGCCAGGGCCGCGACGGCGCGCGCATCTCCTCATAGGCACGCGCGAGGCGCAGCACGCCGAGATCGTCGAAGGCCTGCCCGATGATCTGGAGGCCGATCGGCAGGCCGGTGCCGGAATAGCCGCAATTGATCGAGACCGCCGGCTGGCCGCCCATATTGGCCGCGACCGTGAAGGCGATATGCTCGAAGGGCCTCTGCGGATCGTTGAAGGGCGAGGCCCATTCGGCCGGATAGGACGGTTCCGGCGCCGTCGGCGAGATGATGAAATCGACATCCTTGAGCGCGGCGTGGAGCGCATTGCGCATCGCCTCGATCTGGGCGAAGCCGGAATAGACGTCGCCGCCCGTGAAGTCCTTGGCGCTCACGATCCAGTTGAAGATATAGGGCAGGATCTTGGCCTGCTGCTCCGGCGGCAGGCGGGAAACATCCTCATAGCCCCGTGCCCGCCAGAAGCGGTCGAGCCCGTCGATCATGGTGCGCGTCAGGAAGGGCTTGATCGGCACGATGGCCGCGCCGGCATCAGCCAGCGCAGCCGCCGCGCCCTGCACCGCCGTGAGCGTCTCGGCGCCGACCTCCTGTCCGAAGCCCGCCTCCAGCCACAGGCCAATCTTCAGGCCCTTCACCGGCCTCGCGAGATCGAGCCAGTCGATATCCTGATAGGGCAGCGCCATCGTGTCGCGCCGGTCGGGCTTGGTCAGAACCGACATGTAGAGCGCGGCGTCGGCTACCGTGCGCGTCATCGGCCCGGCGACGCGCCCGATGAAGGGCGGATCGATCGGCAGGCGCCCGGCCGAAGGCTTCAGGCCGACAAGCCCGCACCAGCCGGCCGGCAGGCGGATCGAGCCGCCGATATCGGTGCCGACGTGGAGCGGGCCGTAGCCGGCCGCCGCCGCAGCTCCCGCGCCGGCGCTGGACCCGCCCGGATTGGTCGAGAGATCCCAGGGGTTGCGCGCCAGCTTGTGGAAGCTCGACAGGCCGGAGGAGAGCATGCCGTAATCGGGCATGGTCGTCTTGGCGAGGATCACGCCGCCTGCCTCGCGGGTGCGCGCCGCCGGAGGCGCATCGGCCGCGGCCGGCACCAATGTCATCGCGGCCGTGCCGAGCGGGACCGGCGTCCCCTTGGTCGCGATGTTCTCCTTGATCGTGAGGGGCACACCGTCGATCGCGCCGAGCGGTTCGCCCTTGGCCCAACGCGCCTCGGATTGCCGCGCACTCTCGTGCGCCGCCTCCGGATCATAGGCCCAGAGCGCATTGAGCTGCGGCTCCCAGGCGTCGATGCGCCGGGTGACCGCATCGACGACCTCGACGGGCGAAAGCCTGCGGGCGCGATAGGCTTCGACCAGCGCAACCGCGCTCAGATCGGCAAGATCGGTCATGGAGCAGCTCTCGTCCTATCCGGCATCCACGGCCCGAAGGGCCGCGGAAACGCCCTCACCCGTGGAAGATCGAAATGGTCTTCATGCTGGCGAAACCGTAGAGGGCCTCGAAACCCTTCTCGCGGCCATGGCCCGATTTCTTGACGCCGCCGAAGGGCAATTCGACGCCGCCGCCGGCCCCGTAATTGTTGATGAAGACCTGACCGGCATGCGCGGCCCGCGCCATCCGCAACTGCCGGCCGCCGTCGCTCGTCCAGATGCCGCAGACCAGCCCGTAGGGCGTGCCGTTGGCAAGCGCGAGCGCCTCTGCCTCGGTATCGAAGGGCATGATCACCTGCACGGGCCCAAAGATTTCCTCCTGCGCCAGCTTGTGATCGGGCGGAACGTCGCGCAGCAGGGTCGGCGCGACATAGGCGCCCTCCGACGGCGCATCCGCGACGATCGTGCCCTGCGCCGCGACCTTCAGGCCGTCCTTGCGGGCCACGCCGAGGAAGTCCTCGACGATCGCTTTCTGGCGCTGCGAGACCACAGGGCCGACGGAGAGATCGGCCTCGGCCGGCCCGACCTTGAGCGCGCGGTATTTTTCGCTCATCCGCGCGATCACGTCCTCATAGACGGAGCGCTCGACGAGGATACGCGAGGAGGCCGAGCAGGTCTGGCCGGCGTTCTGGATGCCGGCATTGACGAGGAAGGGCACGGCACGGTCGAGATCGGCATCGGCGAAGACGACCTGGGCGGATTTGCCGCCGAGCTCCAACGTCACCGGCACGGCGTTGCGGGCCGCAGCAGCCTGCACCATCTCGCCGGTCCGGGCCGAGCCGGTGAAGGAGATGTGGTTGATGTCGGTATGCGCGGAGAGCGCCGCGCCGGCTTCCGTGCCGAAGCCTGTGACGATGTTCATCGCACCCGCCGGCAGCCCGGCCTCTTGCGCGATCCGCGCGAACTCCAGAATCGTGAGGCAGGCCTCCTCCGCCGGCTTGACGACGGCGGCATTGCCCATGGCGAGCGCCGCGCCGAGGCTGCGGCCGAGGATCTGCATGGGGTAGTTCCACGGGATGATATGCCCGGTGACGCCATGCGGCTCGTAGATCGTCAGGACGGTGAAACCGTTCTGGTAGGGAATGCTGTCGCCATGCACCTTATCGGCGGAGGCGCCGTAAAACTCGAGATAGCGCGCCAGCGCCACGACATCCGCCCGCGCCTGCGTCAGCGGCTTGCCGACATCGCGTGCCTCGATCTCGGTGAGAAGGTCGATATTCGCCAGCACGCCGGTCGCGATCCGGCTCAGGATGCGCCCGCGCTCCGTCGCGGTCAGGCGGCCCCATTCGCCGGTGAGCGCCTGCCGCGCGGCGGCGACCGCCAGATCGACATCCTCCTGCCTGCCACGCGCAAGCTTCGCAAACACTTGCCCGGTCGAGGGATTGCGGACCTCGATATGCTCGCCATCCACGGCGTCGCGCCATTCATTCGCGATGAAATTGCTGTAGGTCTTCACGTCAGGCCTCGATCGGGTTTTGCTTTTCGGAGAGCTGCGCCTTGAGGCGGACAGCCGTCGCATGGATATGGGCCCGCGCGACGCGCTCGGCGTCATCGGGCTGGCGCTTCTGGATTGCGGCGAGGATATCGCCGTGCTCGGCGACCGCGGCCGCGGCCCGCTCGCAGGACAGCGCGAAGGCCGGCGCGAAAACCTGGGAGGTCAGGTGTAGGAGCGGCACGAGCGGCGGCAAAGAGGCATTCCCGGCCGCATCGATGATCGCCAGATGGAAATCGATATTCGACTGCGAGTAGTCGCTCGCGTTCCAGTCCGCGATCAGCTTGCGCTGACGCTCGACCAGCTTCGCCAGCTCCCTGATCTGGGCCGGTAACGCCCGCTCGGCTGCATGGCGCGCCGCGACGCCGTCCATCGCCTCGCGCACGGCATAGGCATCGAGCAGCTTCGGCAGGTCGGCCGTCGCGACCCTGACCCCGCTGCCCGGCTTGTTCACGACGAGCCCGTCACGCTCCAGCACGCGGAAGGCCTCGCGCAGCGGCGTCCGGCTGATGCCGAACTCGGCCGCGATCCGCTCTTGCCGCAGCGTTGCGCCGGGTGCGTAGACCCCGGCATAGATGCGTTCACGCAGAGCCTGCGCCACTTCGTCGAGCAGGCGCGACTGGCTGCGCCATGCGAGCACCTGGCCCATCGACGTCTCCACAACCGTCGAAAATGGTATCCAGGATACAGGGGCTGTCAATCCAAGCGCGTGGCTGGGCGCCCCCTCGCGCAGGGCATGCCCTTCGGCCGGAGTGGAGAATTCAAAACCGGAGAAGCCGGAGCCTTGGGGGGCGCTAGCGCAGCAGGAAGCCGTGCCGCAGCGGGTCGTCGCGGTCGATAAACCAGGTCGCCTGGCCGCAGAGATGCGCGCTGCCCGAGACTTCCGGGATGATCGCGTCGATCGCCCCGAGCCTGGTCTCCTGCAGAACCCGCCCCGTCATGACCGAGCCGACGATGGATTCGTTGACCAGGAGCTCACCGGGCTTCAGCAGCCCCTTGGCATGGAGCAGCGCCGTACGCCCGGCCGTGCCGGAGCCGGTCGGCGAGCGGTCGAGCTGCCGGTCGGCGAAGATGCAGCAATTGGCCTGCGTCGCCTTGGGGTCGAGCGGATCGCCATCGATGATCGTGCCGTAGATATGGTTCAGCTCGGGGATTTCCGGATGCACGACCGGGAAAGCCTTGTTGGCGGCGATCTTAACCTCGGCGCCGAAGCGGATCAGCGCCTCGGCATTCTCCCGCCGGATGGCGAGGTCGAACGGACGGCCATCGGTATAGAAATAGAAGGCGCCGCCAAACGCGATGTCGCCGGTGACCTTGCCGAAGCTCGGCGTCTCCACGCTGACGTCGCGATGCACGAGATAGGAGGGCACGTTGACGAAGCGCACGCTGGCGGCGCGCTTCCCGTCCCAGGTGACGAAGGCCTCGATGAAACCGCAGGGCGCATCGATGCCGACACGCGTCTCAGGCTCCGTGCGCTGGACCCAGCCGAGCTCGACGGCAGCCGTTGCGAGCGCGATGACGCCATGGCCGCAATGGTCGCTATAGCCCTCGTTATGCACGAAGATCACGCCGAAATCGGCTTGGGCTGAGACCGGCTCGGTCAGGTAGCCCGCATACATGTCGGCATGGCCGCGCGGCTCGAAGATCAGCGCCTGCCGGATTTCGTCGATATTGTTCTTCACCCAGTCGCGCCGCTGCACGATGGTCTTGCCCGGCAGGCGCGGCAAGCCGCTCGTCACGATCCGGAAAGGCTCGCCGCCGGTATGAGCCTCGACGGTCTGGATGACGCGATCAGCCTGCATCGTTCCCCCTGATGCTGTGTTTCGGCACAGCCTTGAGCAGGTTCAGGCGCCGTCCGCAAGGGAGGCGCCTGAACCTGTGTTCTTCGTCTCAGCCGATGGTCATCAGGCTGGCATTGCCGCCGGCCGCCGTGGTGTTGATCGAGGTCGAGACCTCCTCCAGCAGCCAGTTCAGGCAATAGGCGTCGGGATCGCGCTTCAGCTCCTCCGTGCTCGCCGCCTGCACGAGAACGAGCGGGCCGGAGAGCCGGGCGATGCGGCGGTTCACCTCGCCGATCCGCGTGGTGTCGCCCTCGACCAGCGCGCCCGAGAACGGGCCGTCGGCCTCCCAATCCGAGGTCCAGCTGACGCGGGCTTCGACCGCAGCCGGCAGGCCCGACAGGGCGCCCTTCAGGCCGGAGGCCGCGTCGATGACGAGCTGGTTGCCCGTCGCCAGCGCCGCCGCGACCTGCTGGTAGAGGCCGGCCTCCGTCTGCGGCACGAGCAAGATGCGGCCGCGCGGATGCAGCGCGTAGAGATTGCGCTCGCCGACCGGCCCGGCCAGCTCGACATGGAGGCCGAGCGCCGAATGGCCGCCGATCTCGCGGGCGGTATTCGCCTCAGTGTTCAGCCCCTTGCCCGAGAGCCAGGCGGCATATTCGAGCAGCGCCGGATCGGTATGGATCGAGCTGTGCTGCGGCGGGATCGGCGCCTTGCGCACGAGCCGGCCGATATAGAGCGGCCCGCCGGCCTTCGGCCCGGTGCCCGACAACCCGCGCCCGCCGAAGGGCTGCACCCCGACCACCGCGCCGATGATGTTGCGGTTCACATAGAGATTGCCCGCCTTGATGCGGCTGGTGACATGGGCGATCGTTTCGTCGAGCCGCGTATGCAGACCGAAGGTCAGGCCGTAGCCGGAGCCGTTGACCTCGTCGATCAGCTTGTCGAGATCGTCGCGCTGATAGCGGATGACGTGGAGCACGGGGCCGAAGACCTCGCGCTTCAGGTCGGAGAGGCTCTTCAGTTCGACGATGGTCGGCGGCACGAAGGTGCCCTTGGCCGCGGCGTCCGGCAGCGGGAGCTGCTCGACCTTGCGGCCGAGGCCGCGCATGCGCGCGACATGCTCGTCGATCTCGCGCTGGGCACCCTCGCTGATTACCGGGCCGATATCGACGCTGAGCTTGTCGGTTCGGCCGATCGTGAGCTCCTTCAACGCGCCCTGCAGCATGTGCAGCGTGCGATCGGCGATGTCCTGCTGCAGGCAGAGCACGCGGAGCGCCGAGCAGCGCTGTCCGGCACTGTCGAAGGCCGAGGCGATGACGTCGGCGACGACCTGCTCGGCCAGCGCCGAGGAATCGACGATCATGCCGTTCTGGCCACCGGTCTCGGCGATCAGCGGGATCGGCTTGCCCTCGGCCGAAAGGCGTTCGGCGAGCTGGGCCTGGATGCCGCGCGCGACCTCGGTCGAGCCGGTGAACATCACGCCGGCCGTCTCCGGTGCCGCGATCATCGCCGCACCGAAACGTCCGCTGCCGGGCGTGAACTGCAGAGCCCCGCGCGGGACGCCGGCTTCGTGCAGGATCCTGACGCTCTCATGCGCGATGATCGGCGTGACGCCAGCGGGCTTCGCCATCACCGCATTGCCGGCGACGAGCGCCGCCGCGACCTGTCCGGTGAAGATCGCCAGCGGGAAGTTCCACGGGCTGATGCAGACGATCGGCCCGAGCGGCGCATGCGCCGGCCCCAACGTCTTGCGCGCCTGATCGGCATAGTAGCGCAGGAAGTCGATGGCCTCGCGCACTTCGCTGATCGCGTTGGCGGCGGATTTACCGGCTTCACGCATGGCGATGGCCATCAGCGTCTCGATGCGCGCCTGCATGATGTCGGCGGCGCGATCGAGGCAGGCAGCACGCTCAGTCGGCGACACGGCGGCCCAGGCCTTGCCGCCCTCGGCGGCGAGGCGCGCGATCTTGGCGGCGTCCTCGACCGCAAGCTCGGTGACCTGCCCGACGACATCGGAATGATCCGCCGGATTCAGGATCGGCCGCGTCGTACCGGCGGTCGAACTATCCGCCAGCAGCGGCACCGCATGCCAGCTCTGGCCGACCGTCGCCGCGAGATTGCCCGCGAGCTCGGCCAGCGCCGCCTCGTTCGAGAGGTCGATACCCTTCGAATTGGCGCGGTCGGCGCCGTAGAGGTCACCCGGCAACGCGATCTGGTCGTGCAGCATGCCGATGACCGGCATCGCCTCGACCACATCGACGGGGTCGGCGACGAGCGAATCGATCGTCACCTTCGGATCGGAGATGCGGTTGACGAAGGAGGAATTCGCACCGTTCTCGAGCAGGCGGCGCACGAGATAGGCCAGCAGCGTCTCATGCGTGCCGACCGGCGCATAGATGCGGCAGGGCCGGTCGAGATTGTCCTGGCCGACGACCTCGTCATAGAGCGGCTCGCCCATGCCGTGCAGGCACTGGAACTCGTACTTCCCAACAGCGAAGTCGTTGCCGGCGAGATGATAGATCGTCGCCAGCGTCTGCGCGTTATGCGTCGCGAATTGCGGGAAGATCGCGTCGGGCGCGCCCAAGAGCTTGCGGGCGCAGGCGACATAGGCGACGTCGGTATGGACCTTGCGGGTATAGACCGGAAAATCGGCGAGCCCGTCGACCTGGGCGCGCTTGATCTCGGCATCCCAATAGGCGCCCTTGACCAGGCGAACCATCATGCGCCGGCCGGAGCGGCGGGCGAGATCGATGATCCAGTCGAGCACGAAGGGGCAGCGCTTGCCATAGGCCTGCACCACGAAGCCGAGCCCGTTCCAGCCCTGCAGCGCATTGTCGAAGCTCAGCGCCTCCAGCAGGTCGAGCGAGAGCTCCAGCCGGTCGGCTTCCTCGGCATCGATATTGAGGCCGATATCGTAGCTCTTGGCGATCAGCGCGAGCTCGCGCACGAGCAACAGTAACTCTGACATCACGCGGCCGGCCTGCGCGCGGTTATAGCGCGGATGCAGCGCCGAGAGCTTGATCGAGATGCCCGGGCCTTCATAGACGCCGCGCCCGTTCGCGGCCCGGCCGATGGCGTGGATCGCGTTCTCGTAGTCGCGATAGTAGCGCGCGGCATCGGCGGCGGTCGTCGCGGCCTCGCCGAGCATGTCGTAGGAATAGCGGAAGCCGCGCGCCTCCAGCGGCCGGGCGCGCTTCAACGCCTCGTCGATCGTCTCGCCGGTGACGAACTGCTCGCCCATCATCCGCATCGCCATGTCGACGCCGCGGCGGATCACCGGCTCGCCGGCTCGCGCGATGAGGCGCGTCAGGGCAGCCGCGAGGCTGCGGTCATTGACGGTGGAGGTGAGCTTGCCGGTGACGACGAGCCCCCAGGTCGCGGCATTGACGAAGAGCGACTTGCCGCCGCCGACATGGGACTTCCAGTCGCCATCGGCGATCTTGTCGCGGATCAGCGCATCGCGCGTCGCCGTGTCCGGAATGCGCAGCAGCGCCTCGGCGAGGCACATCAGCGCGACGCCCTCCTGGCTGGAGAGCGAATATTCCTGGACGAGACCCTCGACGCCGGTGCCCTTGTGCTTGGCCCGCAGCGCCTCGATCAGCTTGCGCCCTGTGCGCGCGATCTCCTGCTTGCTCGCAGGGGCCAGCTTCGCCGCTGCCAGCAAAGGCGGCAGGCATTCGGTCTCGGGCCGGCGATAGGCGGCGGTGATCGCCTGGCGCAGCGCCGACTGCTCACGGATCGGCGGGGCGAAGCCCGTGAAGGGCGTCGGGCTGGTAGCGGTGGCGACGGCGGCAGCGGTGGCTTGGCTCATGGCTTTTCCCGGCGGGTTCGAACGCGACGGGCCGGGGGCGACACCCCTCTCCCGTTCTTGCGCGGGAGCTTATCACGAGCCCGATTCTCAAGCGGCCCAATTTTCGCTATCCTGTAGTCCATTCGGACTTCAGATTCGGAGATCACAAGTGAAGAAGCCCAAGGAAACGCCATTGGAAGGCGATCTGGACGCACTCGACCGCAAGATCCTGGACGTCCTCAGGGAGGACGGCCGGATTTCGATCGCCGAGCTCGGCGCGCGGATCGGCCTGTCCAAGACGCCGTGCCAAATCCGCTTCCGCCGGCTGGTGGAAGATGGCTACATCGAAGGCTTTAGGGCCACCCTGAATCCGGCAAAACTCAAGCTCGATCACATCGCCTTCGCCGAGGTGAAGCTGTCCGACACCACGGAAAAGGCGCTGGCGAAATTCAACGAGGAGGTCAAGAAGATCAAGGAGGTCGAGGAGTGCCACATGATCGCCGGCCGCTTCGACTATCTCCTGAAGATCAGGACGCCGGATATCCGGCGCTACCGGGCGGTGCTGGGCGAGAAGATCTCGAATCTGCCCCACGTCGCGAACACCTCGACCAATGTCGCCATGGAGACGGTCAAGGAAACCTGGTGAACGCTGGGCTTTGCAGAAGGGGAGCCTGAAGCCGCGTCGGTAGCACGCGTGTCAGGCTCCGTCTTCGCTCAGGGTTTAGGCGGCGTCAGGCCTTGCAGCTCGATCGTCCCGAAGGACGGCATGGTGCCGAGCTGCTTCTCCAGCGCGGTCGGGTCGAGCGTCACCGGCTTTTCCAGCCAGTACGTCACCATCTGGGGGAATGCGATCATCAGCGCGACCAGGATGAGCTGCAGCACGATCCAGGGGATCGAGCCGAGATAGATGTCGCGGCTCTTCACCGTCGGCGGGGCGATGCCGCGCAGGTAGAACAGCGCGAAGCCGAAGGGCGGGTGCATGAACGAGGTCTGGATATTGGCGCAGATCAGGAGCGCGAACCAGATCAGGTTGATGTCCAGCTTGGCCGCCGCCGGCGCCAGCATCGGGATGATGATGAAGGCGATCTCGAAGAAGTCGAGGAAGAAGGCGATGAAGAAGATGAAGATCATCGTGAAGGTCAGGAAGCCGACCTGACCGCCGGGCAGCCCGGTCAGCATGTGCTCGATCCACAGGCCGCCGCCGACGCCCTGGAAGACCAGGCTGAACACGCGCGAACCGATCAGGATCATCGTCACCATGGCGGTGATGCGCATGGTCGAGGACATCGCCTGATAGGTCAGCTTCCAGCTGAGCGTGCGATACATCGCGGCGAGCCCGATCGCGCCGACCGCGCCCATGGCGCCGGCTTCCGTCGGGGTGGCGAGACCCATGAAGATCGTGCCGAGCACGAGGAAGATCAGCGCGGCCGACGGCACGATGCCACGAATGCACTTCCTGACCAGCGCCCAGCCCCTCAAGGCGCGCGCCTCGGGCGGCAGCGCCGGAACGTCCCCCGGCTTGATGATCGAGAGGATCATCACCCAGATGCAGAACAGCGCGACCTGCACGATGCTGGGGCCGATCGCGCCGGCATACATGTCGCCGACCGAGCGGCCCATCACGTCGGCGAGCACGACCAGCACCAGCGACGGCGGGATCAGCTGCGTGATCGTGCCGGACGCGGCGATGACGCCGGTGGCATGGCGCATGTTGTAGCCGTAGCGCATCATCACGGGCAGCGAGATCACGCCCATGGCGATGACCGAGGCCGCGACCGTGCCGGTGATGGCGCCGAGGATCGCGCCGACGAAGATCACGGCATAGGACAGGCCGCCGCGCACGCTGCCGAAAAGCTGGCCGATCGAATCCAGCAGGTCCTCCGCCAGCCCGCAGCGCTCCAGGATCGCGCCCATGAAGGTGAAGAACGGGATCGACAGCAGCAGGTCGTTCGAGATGATCCCGTAGAGCTGGAAGGTCAGGTTGCCCATGTAGTTGGGCGTGATCACCCCCATTTCGATGGCGATGAAGCTGAAGAACAGCCCGACCGCCGCGAGCGAGAACGCGGCGGGATAGCCGATCAGCAGGAAGAGGATCAGCCCGCCGAACATCATCGGGCCGAGATTGGAGCGGATCGCGTCGATCATTGCAGCGGCTTCTCGTAGGCGTATTCGTGCTGGTGGAAGCCACGCAGCGCCGCGGCACGCTTGATCATCTCGGAGAGGCCCTGCGCCAGAATCAGGGTGAAACCGACCGGCAGGAGCAGGATGACGGGCCAGCGGCATCAGCTCGCGGCAGAAGAACCAGGCGATCGCAACGGTCGCAGCCATGCAGCCGACCGTCGCCAGCGCCAACCAAAGCTTGAACATGCGCTCCCCGCCCTGCGGTTGTCCGCGAACCCCTGGGAGTCGCAGCTACCAGCTAAACGCTTAGCTGTTCCATTGCGGAGAGGGGGCTATCGCATAGCCTCGGCATAACCGACGGCATCGAGCTGCTCCTGCGTGCGCAGGCGGTACCCGACGGCAAGCTCGGTGATGATGTAGATTGGCTGCGTCGGATCGGGCTCGATCCGATTGCGCAGCTTCTTCATCAGGATACGCAGGTACTGCACATCCTCCACAGGTTCCTGCGGCCAGAGCTCGCGCATCAACTGGCGATGCATCAGCACATGGCCATGATGGACCGCGAGGGTCCGCATCCGCGTCGCCGAGCTTCACGGCCAACGCCGCCGGGCCGGCCTGCCCGCTGGCGAGCCGGCAGAACAGCCACTGGTTTCCCGACAGGGCGATGGCGGCGGTGACGCTGCCGTCCGGGCGCGCCAGGAAAGCACGGGCCGCCTGTTCGAGCTCGGCGGTCAGGTCCTCGGGAAAGGCTGAGCGTGCCGGCCGCAGGCCGCGGCCTCGTTCCAGCGGGGCGAAAAGCGCGACCGGACGGGCAAGCGCGTCGGACATATGGTCGGTGACGATGCCATAAACCGCCTCCACGTCGCTGGCTGCGGCGATAGCGCTGCCGAGTTCGTAGACATGGCGGATCGCCCGTTCGTTCTGCTGCGCGCGCAGCATCTGGGCACGCAGCCGCCCTGCCAGCGGACCGACGGTCAGCGCCACGGCAAGAGACGTCATGAGGTCGATGAGCTGGGCCGGCTTGAAGACGAGAGGGCTGAACAGCGGCGGGGAGAACAGCGACGTCATGAAGGCGCCAAGCAGGGCGGCAAGTACCGCGCAGCCAGTGCCATAGCGGATCGCGGCGACCAGCACCGGCAGCATGTAGACCGCCGAGACGCTGTCGATCGGTGCAAGCCAGGCCGCGATGCCCGCCAGCGCGGTGGCAACGGCAACGAGCCCGACCGTCTTCAGATAGGGGACGAAGAAACGAAGCGCGGGAATGAACGTCGCTGCTCTGGTCATTGCGCCGCAGTATGGTCGAGCGCGGCGCAAAATCAGAAACTTAGCGAAAAGCCTTGGTGGAGCTGAGGTCCACCAAACCGGGGCATTTCCCAGCCTTTCCCAGCTAGGCGCCTCGCATATTTTCCAGTGACTTAGGCCGCGCCCCATCTGTTACAGCCTGTCTCAGCCTGTTACGATGCGCGTCAGAAGTTGGGGAAAATGTTGGTCAGGTTTGCCCATGCGCCGCCCTCTAAAGCGTCTCTCTGCCCGGTCTGTCGCAACCCTTTCTGAGCCCGGTCGCCACAATGATGGCGATGGGCTCTATCTCACGATCAGCCGTGGGGGCACGAAAAGCTGGCTGTTCATGTTTCGATGGGAAGGCAAGCTCAAGGAAATGGGCTTGGGCGGCGTGTCGCTCGTCTCCCTGGCTGAGGCCCGCGACAAGGCGGCCGAGGCGCGCAAGAAAGTTAAGGCCGGCATCAACCCCATTGAGGCCAAGCGCCAAGCCGAGACGGCGGAGGCCCGAAAGACATTTGGGGAGTTCGCTGACGATCTGGTGAAAGACATTCAGTCAGGCTTCCGCAATGAAAAGCATCGCTGGCAATGGTCGCACACGCTTAAGACCTATGCTGCTGCGCTGCGCCCTCTCCCGATCGATGCAGTAACAACGGAACACGTTCTGGACGTGATTAAGCCGCTCTGGCTGACAAAGCAGGAGACGGCATCGCGTCTTCGCGGAAGGATCGAACGCGTCCTAGACGCCGCGAAAGCAAAGGAGCTGCGATCAGGGGAAAACCCGGCACGCTGGCGCGGCCATCTCGATCATCTTTTGCCCAAGCGCCAGAAGCTCCAGCGCGGCCACCATGCGGCAATGCCGTATGCCGATGTCCCCGACTTCGTGGCGCAGCTGCGGAAGCGGGACGCGACCGCCGGGCTTGCGCTTGAGTTCACCATTCTCTGCGCAAGCCGATCGGGCGAGGTCATCAGCGCGACATGGGATGAGATAGATCGCAAGGCGAAGGTTTGGACCATTCCAGGCAAGAGAATGAAAGCCGGGCTGGAGCATCGCGTCCCGCTGACGGAACGCGCTCTTGCCGTCCTCGCTGCTGCCGAAAAACTGAAGGTCAGCGAGTATGTGTTCCCCGGCGCGGGCAAGGGGAAGCCGCTTTCCGATATGGCGATGTCCAATCTCCTCAAGAAGCGGATGAAGCATGAGGGCCTGACGGTCCACGGCTTCCGCAGCTCATTCCGCGACTGGGCCGGCGAAAGCACTGCATTCCCGCGCGAGGTCGCGGAGGCCGCGCTTGCCCACGTCGTCGGAGACGAGACGGAGCGAGCCTATCGCCGCGGTGATGCCTTGGAGAAGCGCCGGAAGCTTATGGACGCCTGGGCGCGCTTCGTAGGGACGCCGAAGGCAAAGGGGAACAACGTGACACCGATCCGCGCGAAAGCCGGATAGGCCCAAGCTGGGCGGGGATAGATCGGCCAATCGACAAGCCGGGGAGCATCACCCGGTTTCCCCGCCCTTTCTCATGATGCGCGCACGATGCAGCGATGGATTACGAGACGTTCAAGCAGTTACGGCAATGCGTTGGCGCCGAAGTCGACGACTGGCGCGCGGCCTATTCGATGGTGCGGATGCACACCATCAAGCCGGAGGATGCTGACGCGCTTTGCGCTTCGCAAGGCTGGCCACCATTCTCCATTGAACCGCCAGCACCAAACCCTGACGACCTTGTTTTCTGGCCGCTGCCCATGGTCGTTGAATGGATCGCCTATGGCCGGATAACAAAAGAGAATGTGCCCGGCTGGTGCGCAGGCAGGATCAAGTGGATCTATGACAAGCGAGCGGGCGGCTGGACGCTTATCAACCAACCTATGCCGACCCTTTGGCGCCTCAAGATGCAGGCCGACCGCGACGCTAGGAACGGAGCGCCGCCCCGCGTTTCGATAGAGGCCGCAGAGCAAACCATCTTGAACGCCTGCCGTCAGGGCAAGCTGGAGATTACTGCTCTCGCTCCGCGTGATGGAGAGCGGACGGCGCCGACGCGAATTCAGTGGCAGGATATCGACTTCATCGAGCGCGATGGAGTGGACGTACTGCGCGACCGCAACGGCATGGGCTGGAGGGAGCCGACCGCCGAGGCAGAAGCAGTCATGACGCTATGGCCTGCGGAGGAGGAGACGGAAGCCGCAGAGGATGAACCGGAAACGTTGCCCGTCATTGAGGCTTGGCCAGAGGTCGAAGACAAAGCCGATGGTACGGTGGCGCCATATGCCGAGGCGAAATCCGTCATCGACCACTGGCGCATGGAAGGTGCCGACGAAAGGCCGCCCAACAGCGTCGCCAGCGCCCACAGCGCGCTTTCGCTGCACGAGGCCGAGCTATTCTTATCCACCGATTCGCCGCCAGAACCGAGGGAGGCAGCGCGCCGCTTTACTGACGCCCGGAACGGGAAGCGATTGAGCGAAGCGCGCGATTTATGCGCTCAGATTTTAATTCGCCATTTTGAGGACCGCTTAGGGGGAGTGGGGCGCAAGCTCGCCCCGCGAGAGAACGCAGTTTCCGACTGGTTCAGCGCCCGCCGAAAGCGGAAAGAAGGCGCCCCGATTACCGAACCGGGCGACTTCAAATCCCTAGTGCGCCATACCGACGAGGCTTTCTTCAAGCTACTGAAATAGCTCGATATTTTTGGGCGCCCAAAATGCTTTTTGCGCCGCCCAAAACGCCCCTGCCCGATGACTTCCACGCTGTCCTAGCCATTCCCGGCAAGGAGCGTTTTGGAGGCCAGTATGGCAGCCCATCTCTACGATCCACCGCCCCTCGCCTATGACATCAAGGGGCTCATCAAGGCGTCCGGCTGGAGCCGGTTCAAGATTCAGGAAGACATCGCCGCCGGCAAGCTGAAGGCCCGCAAATCGGCCGGCAAGCTTTTCGTGCTGCATGATGACGCGATGGAATGGCTTCGTGCCTTCCCCGTCCGCGAGCCCTCCAAGCAGGAGGCCGCTTGACGCCATGCATCTTGAAAGCATGAACCCCACGGCGCCGGGCAGGGCGTCCATGGGGTTCGGAAGTCCGCTTAGCCCGACAGCAAGCACTTCTGAAAATAGCATTCCTGCCGTTCTCGTCAATCGCCTGCGCCAGCGCTTCGGCCTTTCCGAAATGCACGCCCGCACGGTTCTCCGCCTCGCCTCGATCGGGCCTGAGGAGGGCCGCAACTAAATGGCAAAGCGAGCTTTCCCCAAGGTTGTCGCCCGCGTCGCCGGCACGACCACCATCCGCTGCAATGGCCGCGAGGCTCTGACGCTCTTGACCCTTGTTGAGCGTGGCTCCGCTGGCGTCTCGGGCATCGATTTTCCCGGCGGGCCTGCTTACCGCCTGGGCGCCTATGTCTTCGATCTGCGCCAGATGGGCGTCGGCATCGAAACCGGCTCTGAGAGCCATGGCATTGGTACGCATGCCCGCTACAAGCTGACGACCCCGGTTGAGATTGTCGCCGTGGATCGCGGCGCTACGACGGGAGCAGCCGCATGAGCAAGGCCCTGCCCGAGCTGCGCGCCCGCATCCTCACCGGCATTCTCCAGCATGTCGCGGAGACGCGCGCGCCCGTCAGTTACAATGAAGTGTTCCGTCATGCTCTGGCTGCCACCGGGCTGGCCGAGGAGGAAGCTGGAGAGGACATCAGGGACGCCACTTCGTGCCTGATCTTTTCCGGCGCCCTGCTCTCCAGCGGCTTCGACCGCGCCAAGTCGGAGATCCACTATTCGGCGGAGATGGAAGTGGTTCCCGGCCCTTGGCTGGTCGGGTTCGTCTGGCGAGACCATTTGACCGCGAACAATGGGGGCGCCGAATGAGCGCGTCCCTCATCATCGTGGCGGAATGGCCCAAGAACGAGCGCGAGAATGTTCTCGTCGCGCTCGATGAGTTCAATGGCCACTCCGTCGTCAGCGCCCGCCTTTGGTTCAAGGGCGATGACGGCAACATGCGGCCCGGCAAGTCCGGGCTCGCTATCGGCGTGCGCCATCTCCCGGCTCTCGCGAAAGCGCTTAATCAGGCGCTGACCATTGCGACCGAGCAGGGCCTTGTGACAGAGGGCGCGCAGCATGAAGGGTGAAATCTACCTGACGGACGACGCGCGCGGATGGTTCGTCATCCACGAAAGCGGAACGGGCGATAGCTCCGGCATTGATGGCCCGTTCCCGTCCCGCATGAGCGCCGTCATCGCCGGTCGTGACCTGGCCACGCGTCTCAATGCGCGTTTCAAAGAGGGGGAGGCCGGGCAAGTCCTGGCCTTCACCACCGTCGCGGGGAGGGACAGCGAATGATGTCCCTAAATCATATCGCAAAGGTGCTGGGCGGCGTGGTGACCAGCGGGCAGGTCATGGCGCCCGGTCCTGGCCATCGCCCGCACGACCGCAGCATGGCCGTGAAGATTGGCGAGAGCGGCAACCTCATCGTCCAT
The DNA here is from genome assembly GCF_058783685.1 of Allobosea sp. FW305-C-101. Taxonomy (NCBI): domain Bacteria; kingdom Pseudomonadati; phylum Pseudomonadota; class Alphaproteobacteria; order Hyphomicrobiales; family Alloboseaceae; genus Allobosea; species Allobosea sp. FW305-C-101. Next base: position 1,213,103 of record NZ_JBYSYT010000002.1, read on the forward strand.
AGCCATGCCGGCGATGATGCCATGGCCTGCAAGGCATATGTCGAGCAGAAGCTTGGCATCGTCTGGGAGCCTGGGCGCAGCGAGGGTGACGGAGCTGCGCGAGCCATCGACCGCATGCAGGCTCGCGCCAGCAAGTCGAACGGTCACGCCAATGGCAACCGGCCGGAATCCCAGCCCGTCGACAACCGGCAGGCTTTCGCCCTGAAACTTTGGGCAGAGGCGATCGACCCTCGCGGGACCATTGTGGAAGCCTATCTGGCCTCGCGCGGGCTGGAGCTTCCCGATGGCGTCGCGATGTCCACGATCCGCTTTCACCCGTCTTGCTCATTCGGGCAAGGCACTCGCCTCCCCTGCATGGTGGCGGCGATGCGCTCGATTGAGACCGGCGCCGTTGTTGCCATCCATCGCACGGCGCTGACGGAGGATGGTCGCAAGATCGACCGGAAGATGCTCGGGCCGGCCGATGGCGCCGCTATCATGCTGGGCGAGCTTGACGCGGAGCGCGGAGCGCTTGCGGTTGGCGAGGGCATCGAAAGCGCCTTGTCGGGGCTTGCGATGGGTTACGCCCCTACCTGGGCGATGGGAACAGCGGGCGGCATCGCCAAGCTGCCGGTCCTGCATGGCATCGATAGCTTGACTATCCTGGGCGAGCACGACGGCGGCGCCAGCGCCAAAGCCATCCGGCAGGTTGGCAGCGCGTGGCGCGAGGCGGAGCGGGAAGTCTTCATCGCCCTGCCCAAGGCCGGCATGGGGAAGGATGCGAACGACGCCTGGCAGAAGCGCGAGAGCGACCATGCCGACGTGCTGGACGTTCGCGAGTTTGGAGAGGCCAATCCAGATTTGGTTTCGCCTCCGAATGCCCCTGCTGCGGGCATTAGGGCCACGCCCTTTGTCCTTATGGACCCCAGCACCATCCCGACGCGCAAATGGCTTTACGGCCGGCACTACGTCCGCCGCTTCGTCAGCACGACCGTTGCGCCGGGCGGCCTCGGCAAGTCCTCGCTGTCCATCGTCGAAGCTCTGGCGATGGTAGCGGCGCGGGACTTGCTGGGCGTCAAGGTTCGGGAGCCGCTGCGCGTCTGGCTCTGGAACGGAGAAGATCCACGCGATGAGATGGATCGGCGCATTGCCGCTGCCTGCCTTCACTATGGCCTGACCCGCGAGGATATCGCCGGCCTGTTCGTGGACAGCGGGCGCGACCTTCCTATCCGGCTGGTCGAGATGGCGGCAGGCGGCAAGGTGACTGTTGCCATCCCCACCGTGGAGGGCGTCGAGCAAGCCATTCGGGACAACCGGATAGACCTGCTCATCATTGACCCCTTCGTGGCCTCCCATGGCGTCCCAGAGAACGACAACGGGGCGATTGATCGGGTGGCCAAAACCTGGGCCGGCATTGCCGAGCGGTGCAACTGCGCGATTGAGCTGGTGCATCACGTCCGCAAGTCCTCTGCCGGCTCCGAGGGCTACACGATCGAAGACGCCCGCGGCGGCTCCTCGCTGATCGGCGCGGTTCGCAGCGCTCGCGTTCTCAACGGCATGTCGAAAGAGGAAGCCGACCGGGCTGGCGTCGAGCCCGATAAGCGCCGCCTTCACTTCCGCGTGGACGATGGCAAGGCGAACATGGCCCCGCCGATGGAAAGCGCGAGCTGGTATCGCATGGCCAGCGTGGGGCTCGGGAACGGGCGCGGGCTGGAGCCGGAAGACAACGTTGGCGTTGCCACTGCCTGGGAAATGCCGGGTGTTCTGGACAGCGTGACGGCTGCGGACTGCGAGCGCGTCATCGGCATGGTCAAGGCCAATCCGACCTATCGGGCTGACAGTCAGGCGGCCAACTGGATCGGCAAGGCCATTGCCGAGGTGTTGGGCCTCGATGCCGATAGCAAGAGCGGCAAGGAGCAGGCTAAGCGCGTGCTGAAAATCTGGCTCGACAACGGGGCTTTGGCCAAGGAACGGCGCCCCGATCGGAACCGCGAACTTCGCGAGTTCATCATCCCCGGACCCGAGGCGACATCATGATTGCAGCACCTTTGAAGGTGCGGCGCTGCAAGGTGCTGCAAGTGCTGCAAAAAGTGCAGCACCGCACCCCCCTTTATAGGGGGTGCGGGTGCTGCAAGTGCTGCGGGGTTTCAACGTGCTGCAAAAGAGGAGGCTGAGCTGATGAGCAAAGCGAACGAACCCGACTTCAACGATCCGAACCGCGAGCCGGTTATCTCGCTCATGGACTTGGCGCGGCTGGACGATGCCGAGCAAGCCGAAGGCTATCGCGATGGTGCTGACGGATTGCCCCGCGGCGACAATCGGTCCCGCTCGTACTGGCACGGCTGGAGGCAGGGTGCGCGCGACGCCGGCCATCGGGCGAAGGATGGTGACTTCTGGGATAGCATGCTGACGAGCAGCGTCGTCCCTGGCGGGGCTGGCATCGCCAGCTTGGGAGAACGGATCGAGGCGTGCCGGGCGGTGCTTCGCAAGGCGGGCGATCTGGCCTAGGCTTCACCATGACATTGCCGCCACCACCCAAAGCGCGATTGACCCTCACCAAGTCGCGGGCCGCCATCCGCCAGACTGAGGCGGCCATTGCCGCCTTTCTGGCCGGCGACTTTGACATCTGCATCACCTTGGCCGGCGCAGCTGAGGGGATCTATACCGACCGCAAGGGTAACGACCTTCACACCTTTGCCATGCGCGACGAACGGGCCATTGCTTTCGGCTTGAAGGAAGCAAACGCAGCCCTGAATGGCGAGAGGGATTGGCTCAAGCATCCGACGCCCCACCTCCCGCGGGAAATCACCATCACGCCCTTTGAGGCAGCGCACATGCTGGTGCGCGCAATGACGAAGCTGGATGAGACGGAATGGACCGAGCGCATGGACGAAGTGCGACCGCTCCTGAACGCTGTTCTCACGCAAGCCGCAGATGCAGAGACAGAATGAACCCATGCTGCAATATCGGATAGCAGCGCCGTGACTCAGGCGTGGCCGCTGGCCGGCTTCGTTGACCTGTCCGCCACCCACATAGCCAATCGCACGCTGCGCCCGCTGGCGGCTTTCTAATGAGGTCGACCGGCGGCGCCCATTTGGGCCGCATCTCCAGTAGATCCCACTATTTTGCTGGCGGACGGCGCCGGCTTGAAATCTTGATTGCATTTCAAGAGCGGCCCTGACCGTGTGGACAAGGTGGCCAGACGGCGAAAAGCCCAAGCGCGGCAAGAGCCTGCGGAGCTGACTGGTCATTGAAAGCGGCTGCTATTTGCAATGGGCCGGCGCTTTGAAAGCCGTTGATTGTTTTTCAGCGTGCACGGTGGCTGCCTCGCAAAACTCCCGTGCGATGACTGCCTTGGAAAATTCCTCCCGGCTTTGAATAAGCTTGATTGTTTTCAAAGCTGGCCCATCAGCCGCGCCTATTTTCGCCCTCTATTTTATTGCCCTCGACTCGCTCGCGCGCGCACCTGCGCGTACTGGTCCGCGAAAGGGCATCGGCCACCTATTCGCGCCTACTTTAGGAAGGTCATGCGGGCGAAACGCGTTGGAGGAGCTAGGCAATCGGGCTTTAACCCCCTTAGCCCCGCGACCTTTCCTGCCCTTTGTTTTAGGGCATGCAGAAAGTTCGATGGGCGGTTTCCCGCAGTTATTTAAACTGGGGTCATTGGACAGCACACCCGTGCCCGGCCATCACGATGAGCTTATCCACCTCTGCGCCCGTCAGGCGCTCATGATGGAGCAGCGCGAGCATGACTGATTCGATGGCGTTGAGAACGGCCGGAATGCTCGCGATGCGGATAGCCTCGGCCTCGGCCTGTCGAAAGAGCGCAATCGCAGCATCGGGATTGATGCCTCGATTAGCTGCCACGATGAGGCCCATCGCGATTTCATCGTCGCTTTCTACGGCAAGCTCTTTGCCCGTCTCGATGAAGTGCCGCCATCCGCGGATGCTTGCTTCGGCCACGGTCTGAAGCTGCTCGTCACTCCACGATGTCGGCACTAGATCTGGCAACAGCACAGCCTCACCGGCCCGCCCTGCAAGTGTCGCGACAAGGCGAGCTTGATTGGAGCCGTCGCGTAGCTGCGCGGTGCCGCTCCCTTGCTCGATGAAGACATGGAGATGCGGCGGAATGCGATGGCCGACATAGAACCCGACGACCGCGTGACCTGCTTCATGTGCCGCGAACTTGATACGGTCGATCCGCACCGAGACGCCATCCGGCCGCCGTTCAAGATAATCCCAGGCGATTGGCGCGGGCCGTTGACGTTCGGTTGTGTGTCCCGCATCTTCCGCCTGCATGAGCCCTTTCCTTCAATTCGTCGCCGTTACGGTGCTTGGCTTAGTCACTGCGTGGCTAGTCCATCTGTGGATCGGGCTTTTCGAGAACTCGAACACCGCGTTCTTTCTCGGCTTTGCCCTGCTCCTCGCTTACGGCTTCATTTACGACCGCTGGCAGGCGAAGAAGCGCCGAGATACGCAGGCTGGCCGATTGCTCGACTGATAGCCGCAGCGCCCTGGTTGGTTCGCTGGGCTCCCTCAATCAGGGCTTCCGCGATCCGCGCGTAATTCGGATTGGCCATGAGCTTCGCGACCTGATCTTTCGTCGTCTGCGACCCCGCGCCCATTAGCGCCTTTGCCACCGCCCTGAGCCCCGATGTCGCCAAGCCGGTAACCGTCATGTCAACGCGCGGGCCGTCGCCAGCCTCTAGCGACTTGGCCGCCGCTGATGTCGGAGCGGTGCGCGAGCCTTCCACGACCTTCTGCATGGTGTTGCGGAAGGTGCGGTTGGTTGAGAGCGCGTCCGTAACAGTGTCGACCGCCTCATCGCCCCATACGATGCGCGCCTTCTGGTTGTTCCAGTCCCGAGGCGTGGCCAGCGTGCGCTCAAGCGCATTCAGGTCGTTGATGTTGGTCCCGACAACTCGATCCAGTTCGGCTCGCGCGCCCTGGCGCACCATGACGGGCGAAGCCGAAGGACCGACCATCTGGCCTTCGGGCAGGCTTCCGCCCCTCAGCGCCTCGGCAAGCTCAGTCGGGCGAATGACGGTCCCGCGCCCTGTGTCGAAGATGGTCTGCCCCATCTCCAGCGCTTCCCGTTGCCGGGCAAGCTCCGCATACTGAGCATCAGCCGCCTTGATCCCAGGAACCTTCGCAGTCAGCTCGGCATCGATGCGGCGTCGGATATCGCCAAGCGCCTTCTGCACGTTGCCCGGCGCGTTCTCCAGCGCGTCATCGATAGACTGGCGGACGCTCAGCAAAGCGCGGGGGTTTACTTCCAGATGAGCCGCGTTGCCCGGAATGTTGAGATCCGATCGGACTTGCTCCAGAGCTGCGCGGACAGGGCCGCGGCTATCAGGAATCAGTGCCTCGATGTGCTCCGCGATGGGTCGCGTATCGACTGCGCGGGCCTCGCGGAAAGACTCGTTATAGACCGGGCTCAATGCCCTCTGGTTGCCCCGAATGCCTGCATCCACCTGAGAGGGGATTGGCGCGGGACCAAGAGAGCCATCCACAACCCGGCTAAGCCTGTCGCCCGTTCCAGCATCTCGGGCTCGCAGAGCATTCACGAGTTCGGACTTGCCGGCGCCGTTGCCCGTCGCTGCTCCCTGAGCGAGCCCGAGCATCGACGGGCCGGCATCGGGAAGCATCGCTTCCGGGCCGAGGTTCGGGAGATTGCGGAGGCCGGCTTCGTCAGCTTGCGCCGCGGCCCTGAGTGCCGCAGAGCCAGCACGATTGACGCCTTCGACATTGTTGCCCGTCAGCGCGCGGGCAACCTTGTAAGCGCCCGCAGATGCTGAGCCGACGACAGGGAGCGCCCCGCCGATGAGGGCGCCGGTCTTGGCGCCTGACCAAGCATTGTCGGCATAGTCCTGCGCATTGCCGCTGTAGGTATTGCCCGCTCCCGTCGCTCCCCCGTAGAGGCCACCTTCAAATCCGAACAGGCCAATACGAGGAAGCATTCCGGCGCTGGCCGCCCGGCCCGCGAGCGTGACGCCATTCTTGATAAGGCCGACGCCACCAGCGAGGCCGCCCGCCGCTTCCGCGATGCCAGCAAGGATTGGCGCCTCCTCTCGCACGGCTTGGGTGCGCGCGTGCTGTGCATCGACGCCTGCGCTGTAGCTGGGAGCCTGCCCGGTGAGAGCGTCCATGCCACCCGCGAACCGATCGGCCATGCCAAGCGTGAGGCCGTTGGCTGCCATTCGGACGCCTTTGTCCACAATGCTGCCAATCTTTCCCATCTGCTCGCCATAGCCCATCGTGACGGGCGCAGGGGCGGCAACCATGCCCCCGGTCGGATTGCCCATCGCATCGAACTCGGGAACCATGGCGACGGGCGCTTGGGCGACCGCCTGCGGCGGGGCCTCCATGGCTGGCCCGTCAGCAAGCGGCGCAGCGCTCCACCAGTCTCCACCGCCTGCCTGCTCAGGCGCGGGCGAAGCTAGAGGGGCGGCTTCCCACCATTTTTCGCTCATGGCTTGATCCTCGGCTGGCCGTTCGGGTCGATAAAGCGCGAGCCGGACGGCAGCGCGTCAAACTCGGCCTTGCTAGACGGTCGGGCCATCTGTCCCGCTTGAGTCGGGCTCGGCTGCGCCGCTGTCGCACCTGCGCCACCTGCACCACCTGCACCTTCCTTCTGCGCCTTCTGATAGTCCTTGAAGCGCTGGAATGGGCTGGGCAGCTCCTTGATGCCCTTGTCCGCTTCCGCCTGGCTGATCTCGCCGCGAAGAGCCTGCCGGGCTAGGTCGCCGGCCTGCGCCTGATAGTCGAGCATCCCGCGGTAGGTGTCTGTGACGATGGCATTGCCGCCGGGCTGCTTGAGCAAGCTCGGGAGGGCGTTGCGGAAGGTGCGCATCTCCATGTCGGAAGTCGCGCCGGAACCGGGGACACGCATGCGAGGAGTGAGCTTGTCCATGATGGACAGCGCCGCCTCCATCTCGTCCATCTTGCCGCCGGTCAGCTTGTCCGCGATTCCATCGAGCCCAACACCCTTGGCCATCTGGGCGAGGCCAAGCCGGGCCTCAGTGCCGCGGCCTGTCTGGATGCCATTCAAAAGCCCGGAAAGCGTCTCGATATCGCTGCGAAGCACCACCGCCTCATCGGCCGAGGTCGCCATGTCGAAGTAGCGCTTAGCCTGATACTCGTTCGCCTTTTCCGCGAATTTGCCGGCGCCCTTCATGTCGATATTCACTTCGGTCTTGCTGGCCGCCTTGTTGCCGCGAGACCAAGAGGTGAAGTCCCCAGGCTCACGACCGGATGCCCGCTCCTGCTGGCGGTATAGCTCGTACTCCCGCATATCGCCGGTCGGACCTTCGGGCTTGGACTGCGGCCCGAACACCTGCACCGGAGCACCCTGGCCGCTCTTCGGGACATGCCAGACCGAGCCATCGGGCCGCGTAACCGTCTCTAGTTCACGGCCTCGGAATGCCTGCTGGACGATCTGCTGGGCGATGAGCTTAGAGCCCCCCGTTGCATTCGGGTTGTTGAGCGTTCGCATCGCTGCCCCGAGCTGGGCTTGCCGCTGCGGCGTGCCGGGGGCCTCGGGCTGGGGCACCGGGACTGGACCATTGGCGAGTGGTGCAGCCTGCGCCTGCGGCGTAGGTGCGCCCTGCGGCTGGGAACTCCATGCGGCTTGCGGCGCGACTGGCTGCCCACCCGTCTGAGCGGGCGCTGATGGCGAAGCGGGCATGAGGGCCTCCGCGATGCGCCGGAAGGGTGAGCTGGCTGTCGCTGAGGAATCAGGCTGGTTAGCGCGGTTTTGCATCAGGGCCGTGGCTACGGCCTTCATCCCCTCGCTGGGCGACATGATGCCAGCACCGCTCGGCAGGCCCTTGCGAGCCTCCTCGCTGGCAACGAGGCCGGACAGTATGCCCGCGTTATCCTTGGTCGGGTCTGCGGTGTTGGCGAGAGGGTTGGCCGCCGGCCCCGGCTGCACCTGCCCCATTGCCTGGACCGCTCCCGGTGCCGGCATATCGGCCTGCGGCATCGCAAGATCGGTAGGACGCGCTGGAGGTTGTGCTTGCGAAATCGCCATGGCGCGGGCAATTGCCTCGCGAGGGGTCGCGGACGGCAAGGCTGAATTCATCCAAGGCTGGCTGACGCCCTCCGTCTGGAAGACCGGGGCAAGTGGCTGAGCCGCCTCTGCCCCTGTTGGAATATCAGAGGGGTTCTGCGCGGTAAGTTGCGCATCAACCTTTGGCTGCATCTGCGCCTCTAGTCGTTGCACCTCCGCTTCATTGGCGGCGAAAGGGACGCTAGAAGGTGGCGAGGTTTCCAGCGCCGCAGCTCGGTCCATGAGCCGCTTGGCTCCTGCCCAATCAGACATCTGAAGGTCGCGGGCCTGTGCCCGCAAGCTATTCGGGTCTTCGCCGCCCGGCGGGATGAAGAATCCCTCGCCGCCTGCATTCGCCTCGACAGGCATGGCGCCCGGCGCTGGCATATCCGCCTGGGCCGTCCGCATGTTGCCGCCATGCGTGGTGAAGTAGTTCATCAGCGACGTGCCATTGGCATCGCTCGGATTGTATCGGCCGCCCGTCTGAATGAACTTCTGGAGGCCGCGGTTGCCGCCCAGGTGCGCCACCGCGCGCATGCCGCCCATCGTGATAGGAACACCGTTGATCGACTGCCCAACCATCTTGTCAAAGCCGTTGGCGCGGATGTTCTGGTCGATGTCCGCGAAGTGCCAGTTTTCCGCGGCCTTCTGCATCTCGGGCGACTTCATGAACATCTGCGGCGTCGTCCCCTGTGGGATGGCGCCTGCGTTCGCGGCTTCCTGCAATCGAGCCTGTCCGAACTGAGCCCGGCCGAAATGGCCAACGGCTCCACCTGCACCTACCGCATCGTTCTGCGCCTGCCAGTTTCCGCCGCTTTCGGTGGAATTGAGGGAGGCCGGAAGAGCGCTGCCAGTCTCGCCATTCGTGGCGCTCGGCTGTGCACTGGCGGTTGCGCTAGGCGACGGATTGGCGGAGAGCCCAAGGCCAAAACCAGCGCCGCCCATCACCGCGTCATCCGCAGTTTGAGCAGCCTTGTTAGCCCGTTCCGCTTCATCAAGGCCGCGCATCTCCCAGGCACCCAAGAGTGCCTTGGCCACACGATCGACGCCTTGCGCCCAATGCTGAATGGGCGCGGTGCTGCTACCCTCTTTCATCATGGCGTATGCCATGCGGCGCTTATAATCGGCGGACGAGAGCTTTTCGCCCGCATTGCCCCAATTGAAATCAGCCATGGCCCTATCCTTTCAGCCAGGGGCAGGTGTTGGCGAACATCACCCACACGGTCGCGTCGATGTCGTCGGTGAAATAGCGCTTGGATCGGCCTTCGAGCGTGAAGCCGAGACGCCGGGCATAATCCTGAAGCTTGGGCTGGTTGGCCGGGATACGGCACACGAGCCGGCGGATGGGATTTTCCATGAAGATCCACAGGGCGAGATAGCGCAGCGTGCTGCGATGCCAGATGCCCGGCGTGGACGAAGCGATTAGTTCCGCCTCCATCGTGGGTGTCACGTTGTGGAGCGCGACCGCTCCAGTTCTCGATTGGTCCTGCGTGAAGATAATCAGGTTGCGCTCGATGACGCCGATAGGGCCTGCGCTGTCCTGGGCAAACATTCTGGCGAGGTCGGCATTGTCCGGCCACGCCTGGAGGAAGATGCGCCGATTGGCTTTGACCTGCGCGTCTTCGGCCGCGCCGTCAGCGAACAGTGCGGCGTCTCGCGCCAGGTCGAAACCGTGGAGCGCTTCCGTCATCGCGTCTTCTGCCCGATGCGGAGTTTAGGGAAAGGCGGGAGATCGACGCCGTTCGCCTCGATGGCCTTGCGCAGTGTCTGCCGCATGAACTCGCTTGCAGTGATGCGCTGCCGCTCGGCAGCCGCCGCGAGAGCGCTGGAGAAACCTTTCTCCGCCTTTAGAGCTACAAACTCGGGATACATGGGTTAGCCTCCTGTTATGCCGCCGGCCAGCCGTGCGGCTCCCAGCTTTCAAGCTGGTCGTTGGGGAGTTCTTCCATCTCGATATGCAGCCGCAGCGCGTGGCGATGCATCTCGTTGATCCGGCGAAACATGGCCTCGGCCGCATTTGCCTGGGCCTGCTCCTCGCCTGTGCGATAGGCGATGCCTGGAACCGCGTCGCCCCCTTCGCGAAGCGTGGGCTTGGCCGAAATCTCGGCTAAGTCCATTTGCGCGAGCTGACGACGTGCGGGCGACGCAATCGCGTTCATCTGGTCGCGGAGCTGAGCGGCAATGGCATCGCTTTTCGACGCCCGGAGATTTGCGACGCGGAGCGCTTCAGTCTGAGCCCGATCGTCTTCGATCCTGAGGCCACCTTCGCGAACGACCTGCTCCACGAGGGGATGAGCCCGAGGCGCGAACTCGCCTTCGGTCTGCGCATGCGCCTCCAGCTTCGCGGTGAAGTCCTCGACCGCCGCGGCGAGATCGAAGCCGATCAGGTCAAGCTGAGACTGCGGAATGACGAACATGCGCTAGGCTCCCGCGTAGATGGCGACGTTGCAGACGAGCGAGCGCGCAACATTGTTGTGCGCTCCACCGCCGCCGTTCGCCTGGGCCGTGCCAGAAATCGTGAAACTGTTCGGCGTGCTGGTGTAGGTCGTCATCACGTTGATGGGCATGTTCTGCCACCCCGGCACGTCCGAGAACGTGATGACCCCGCCGATCGGATAGAGGTCGTAGACTGTGCCCGAGCCGATGACGTTGTGTGTATGGCTAGCCATCTCAGCAAGCGTCAGCGTGTGCCGGTTTGCGCCTAGCACGCTTCCGGGCGTGAAGCGGTCGCCAGATACCACCGGGACGCTCGCGAGCTGGTTGGCGTCCGGCCCGCCGTTTTTGTCGCTGCCCATGACCGCGCATCCGCGCCAGTCGGGAACGCCGAAGGTCGTCGAGCCGTCGCCCGCTCCGTGCTTCGTCCCCCACTTGGCGAACAGCCGCGAATAGGTCGAGCGGCTGATGTTCTGGCCACCAGCCCAGATGCAGTTGGGCGGCAGGTCTTCGTCCATCAGGAAGACCGGCGCCCCGAGCGCGGTCGCGACGAAATCGCCTGACGTGAACTCCGCAACCTTCATCCCGCCGACAGCGATGGCGAGGCCATTGGGTGTCTTGAATAGGCCTAAGCCGGTCAGAGAGTTGAACCCGAGAGCCGGTCGGCTTTCCGACCCATCCACCAGTCGGAGTTGATCCGTCATCGCCGCCGCACCATTGCGCGGCAGCGAGTTTGTCAGTGCCTCGGCAATATCTTCAAGCGGCGCATTGTGCTGCGACGGCTCAATGGGCTCGCCCGTTACTGCCCGGTAGCCTTCCGGTAGCGAATAGATCCCGCCGCTGTCCCGCATCCGTCTCGATCTCCAGCGAAGCACTGTCTTCGCACGAGCAACAGGATAGCAAAACGGCACAAAAACGCAATTAAATCAAAGATTTAGGTTGCAGCCTGTTTCGGCCATTTCTAGGCGGTCGGGCACACTTACGACGCGGGCCGATCGATGCAGACGCAATCCTTCCCGTCCGAGGACACGAACGAAACCCCGCCCGAGGCGAAAGCCTCCCTCAGCTTTTCGAGATTCGCGCCCGAGCTGCGAAGCGGCCCGAACTGCGGATTCTCCATCCTCTGAATTGTCGGCAGCGAAAGCCCGGATCGGCTCGCCAATTCCGCCTGAGACCAGCCCGCCAGCTCGCGGCCCGCCTTCACCATTCCAGCCGTTTTCATGTCTAAAACATAATCCCTTACGTTTCACGCTTGACGCATTAACCATCATCCATTATGTCTAGCACATAACGAAGCAGGCGACACGCATCACTGCTTACGGAATGCAGACAATTTGAGGCGAAGGTTAATGAAACTCGCGACCCTCAGCAACAGCCGCCCGGTTTTCAACAAGGGCGCCATCATGCGCCGGGCCTACGAGATTGGCCGCTTCGCCCTCCAGCTCGGCCGGGCACGCCGCGAACCTGCTTCCGAGATCAACCGCACCTTGTCGCAGTCGCTGACGAAGGCTTGGGCCGAGGCGAAGCGCGAAGCCGCCATGCTGAGCGAAGCCGCCATCCGCGAGGTTGAGGCCCGCGCTGCCCTCGCCCAGCGCGCTCGCGAAGCTGCCGCCCTTGCCGCTCAATTCCACAACGACCCCGAGGCCATCCGCTTCGAGATCGAGCGCGAGCATTACCGCCAGCATTTCCAGCCCGCCCGCATCGACGCGCTTCGCGGCGCCCTTGCCAGCATCGGAGGTTGAGACATGAACCGCGATCAAGTCGCATGGGCCGCTCGTCATGACTGGTTCGTCTCTGCCAGCGCCAGCGGTGCCGTGACGGTCGTTGAGCGCGCCTCGCTCAATGGCCACCCGCTGCCCGATGAGTTCCTGACCTTCACCGACTTTCGCGAATTGCGCGCCTGGGCGGGGTACTGACATGGCCGAGCATCACGAGCTTTTGCCGCCGGCCTCGCTCCGCATTCGGACGCGCCTCGCGGACACCCGGTGCGGGTTCTGCGGCAGCCGGGAGCACCCCGACCAGACCGGCCGCGTCATCCCGATTGCGCACCCCAAGCGCGCCATCTGCGAACTGTGCATCGACTACGCCGACGAGCAGACCGAGGCCGCGCGCCTCGCGCGTCGCGCGCCGAAAGCCAAACGCGGCAAGTTCCGCCGCATTAATCGCCACCGCATCGGAGCCTGAGCCATGGCGGATACCCTCTCCCCCGCTTTCTCGGATGAGCACAGCCATCTTGCGGCAGTGCCCCATGAAGACCTGCGCCATCTCTTCAATGCGCTGCGCGTCGCCACTGCCGTCATCGACGGGTTGGCCTTTCAACCGTGGTTCATGGCTGGCGACGACCACACCCCGGCGGGCGAAGCGCTTTTCAAATATGCCCGCAGTATGGGCGTTCTCGGGGATCAGATTGCCCGCCATGTCAGGCTCTCGGCTCCGAAATCCGACGACGAGCGCCGCCAACGTCTGCACCTGCTTTTGCAGGATGAAGCGACCCTCTTCGAAACCGAGGACATGGACGCGGCGGAACAGGCTCTTGAACTGATCGACGCCGGAAAGGAATGAGCGATGAGCCCCCTTTCCGACTTCAACCGCTCCATCGGCCTCTCGCTCGACTTCCTGCGCTTCGCGCTCGATGACGAGCGCCGCCTTCCTGCCCCGAACGGATGGCTGGACCTGTCTGTCATCGAACTTTGCCGCGCCCTAGCCGCCGCCAACGCCATGGGCTGCCCCGCCCGCAAGCGCCTCTGCTTTCGCAACCTGTCCAAGCTCCGCGCGCGTCGCGCGCGAGGCATAGCCGCCTGAGAGGGAGCCATGACCGCAGAACCGAATGGCTATAGCCGAGACTGCGCCGATACCGATGCGAGCAATATCGTCCAACTGCTCGACATCGCATGCGAAGAAATCTCGGGTCTGACACGAGACGGCATGACTGCCGATCAGAAAACGGTGCTGGCCCGCATCGAAGCGGTTTCCTACGTCACCCGCGAACTGGCTGAGCGTCTTTCAGAAGGCGTCTTCGGCGCGACCAAGCCGGCCTGAGCCCGCCACCCTTTCAAATCATCGGAGAAGATCCAATGTCGAGCGCCACCGCTCAGGCAGCCGCCGAAGGCTTGCCCAAATTCGAAGCCGCCGAGGTCGCATCCTCTATCTTCAATGCCGTCCGGCTTGCGAAGCTTTCTATGAAAGACCTGCTTGAGCTTTCGAGAACGCTTGATGCGGCATGCGAGCTTGTCTCGCTCAGCCACGTCTCGCATCCCGAACGCCTCAACCCAGCCTGTTCCATGCTTGAGGATTTGGGCGGCATTCTTGTTTGCGCGCTCCATGACATTCGCGAGGCCGCCCAAGCGCGCCGCCCCGAAGGTCACCACGATACGATATGGCAGGCCCTTATCGCTTTGCGGCACGCCGCGCTCGTTTCTGACGACCTTGCCGATATCGCGGCCCTGAGCGCCCAGGCAGCCGCCGCTGAACGCGAGTTCCTGACCACCCGCCGCTGAACCCGCAACCCCTCCCTTTCTAGAGGAGTGCCCTAGCTATGCCCGAAAAACCTGTTCTCCCGCCCGCCGCGCCTCGCGATGACATGCTCGTCATGGCCTCGGGTTGGGTCTGCCGCCTCGCCAACGAACACGCCGAACGGGCGAGGGGCGATGACGGCAAAGCCGCGTTGAACTCCGAACTGGAGGCGGAGGCCGTCGACTTCCTGGCCCGCACCCGCGCCACCACATTGGCAGGGCTGGCGGCAAAGGCCGTCGCAGCGACCCGCCGCAACGATCCGCTGACGGGCAACCTTTCGCCTGACGAACGGATTGTGTTCTCCCTGCTTCGCGACCTGCTGGCGCTGGGCAAGCAGCCCACGACATCAGACGACCCCGCCCTAGCCTGCGCCCGCGACTACTTTGAAGCGTGGGACCGCGTAAACGCCAACGCCCCCGAGCCCGGCACGCCCGAGCATGACGCGCTGGTAGCGGCATGGGATGAGGCCTCCGGCCGCTGCTATCGAACCAAGCCCGGCACTATCGCCGGATGCCTCGCGCTGGTCGAAGTTCTCATCAGCCGCGAAGCCGGATGCGCCCTCAACGAAGAAACACGCGTGGCAGTGGATACGCTGCGCGACGGGCTGGCGGGGCTCGTAAGCGCATGAGCCCGATCCGCATCAACAGCCGGCGCGGCAAGGGGAAGCCCGCACGCTCCTACAGCGTCAAGCCCGTCTCCCTTCCGACGTTCTCATTCTATGGCCATCTGCCGGTCGTCTATGTCGATGGCGAGCTGGTCATAGGGCGCCGCGTCATTCCGCTGGAGCCGCGCCGATGACGACGCAGCCCGATCCCGTCTTCGCGGCAATCGAAGACTTCCGGCCATATGGCGAAGCGCTCAAGGCGGCATGTAACCCGCCCAATGACGAGGCTTATGACGTAGCCGCCCGTCCCGCCTATGACCGATTGCGAGCCATCTACGAGATGCAGCCGCAAACCCCGGCCGGATTGCTCGCCATCATGAAATTGATGGTCGAATGGGATGGCGACCATCTCCGCCTCACCGAGGAGGCTAGGCGCTCGCGCAGCGGGCCGGACAACGAACTGGACGATGCGGAGTGGGGCCTGATCGCCGTCTTCCGCCATGCCCAGGCGATGCTGGAGACGATGACATGAGCATGATCGACTTTCAGGCGCACGCCGCAGCGATAGCCAGCCGGGATATTGGCCCGCTCATTCATGGCGAGCTGGACGGGTTGCTGGCCAACCTTTCGCAGGACGAGCGGCGGGACGTTCGCGACATGCTCGACCTGATCGCGCATAAGCTCGCGGGCAGCTCCAGTACCGGACGAGGGATGCGGCGCCGGCTAGATGCCATCGTGGCCAATCTCATCGCCGTGGCTGATTCCCTCGATGGGGAATGCGATGAGGAGCCCAGCCTGGGCGCTTCTGAATGCGGGCGCTATGCGGACGGCATGACGAACTGGAGTGGCCATGAGCGCGGGCACTCTGATGAGTGCGAGGCCGTGTCCGAGGATGAGGGCGCCCAATGCGACGACGAAGGCCAGCCGGACGATAACGGTATTGCTGACGCGGACGGACGGGCCGAGCAATACAGCGGCTCTTATCGCTGGACAGAGAGATGCGAATGAAAGCCCGCGACATCACAGACGCTATCGCGAACGATGACCGCCAGACGATGCGCCAAGGCTTCCGGGCTCTGGTCGATCCGAGCGAAGACATGGTTGAAGCCTCATCGCCTGGATTGCTGGTCGTCGCCCTCAATCGGCTCTGCGCTGCGCTGGCGGAGGATGACGCCACGATGCCGAACGAGACTTGCGCCGCGCTCGACCTGCCTGCCGGCGCTTCATACAGTGAGGGAGCCGCCCAGGCGAAGCGAGACGGCGCGAGGTTGGCGCGGCATCTCATGGCGGCCGGCTAGGTGCGACAAATTATCGTGTCAGCCTGTTTCAGCCTGAACCGATATTCGCCATAAGTTGGGGAAAGAGTTGGGGAAAGCCCCTATCGCCTTGGGAGAAAGGCAACGATTTCAACGCGGTAGCGTCGGGCCTTGGTGGAGCTGAGGGGATTCGAACCCCTGACCTCTGCAGTGCGATTGCAGCGCTCTCCCATCTGAGCTACAGCCCCAAGGCGCTGGCCTTCTAGGCTGTGCGTCGCGTGGATGTCAATCACTTCCGCCATCTGTTTTTGGCAAGTGCGAGGGATATTCCGCGTCACCTTTCCGGACAGGCGCTAAAGGAAGATCGATGCGTGCCGTTCTCGACGTGGTTCTGCTCGCGCTGCAGATCTATGTATGGATTCTGATCGCCTCAGCGGTGCTGAGCTGGCTGATCGCCTTCAATGTCATCAACACGCGCAACCAGTTCGTCTCCACCGTCTGGGATGCGCTCTATCGCGTCACCGAACCCGTGCTGCGGCCGATTCGCGAACGCCTGCCCAATCTCGGCGGCCTCGACATCTCGCCGATCATCCTGCTGCTGATCATCTATTTCATCCAGAGCGTGATCGTCCGCTACATCTACCCGAACGTATTTTAGCGATCCCGCGCCCTGCACAGGGCGCGGCCCGCGCACCGCCACGACGCATTCGACGCCGTGGCGGACGGCATGCAGTATGGCCGCCTCGCCAACGCCTAGAGGTTTCCGCATGGCCGCTGCCGCCCTTCCCTATCGCAGCCAGAACTGGGCTCTGACCAAACCTGCCGCGCGCGGGAAGCACGGCATCGTCGTCTCGCAGAGCCGCGAGGCGGCGGAAGCCGGAACGGCGATCCTCGAACAGGGCGGCAATGCCGCCGACGCTGCAGTCGCTGCCTGCTTCGCGCTCGCCGCGGTCGAGCCCTGGAACAGTGGGCTCGGCGGCATCGGCTTCGCGGTGGTGCTGAAGGCCGGCGAGACTCGCGCGCAGGTCGTCGATTTCGGGCCCGTCGCGCCGCGCCGCGCCGACCCCGCCGATTATCCCCTGACCGGCGAGATGAAGAAGGATCTCTTCACCTGGCCGGAGGTGGTCGACGACCGCAACATCCATGGCCCCCTTTCCTTCGTCACGCCCTCCTCCGTCGCGGGCTATGCCAAGCTCAAGGAAGCCTTCGGCTCGAAGCTGCCCTTGGCCGATATCCTTGCGCCGGCCATTGCGCTTGCCCGGCGAGGCCTCCCGGCCGACTGGTACACGACGCTGAAGGTCGCCTCCTCGGCCTCGGTCCTGCGTCTTTATGCCGAAAGCGCGCGGATATACCTGCCAGGCGGGCTGCCGCCGGTGCCGCCCTATCAGGGCATTCCGGGCTTCATGAAGCTCGGCCAGCTCGGCGATACGATCGAACGGCTGGCCAAAGCCGGGCTCGACGATTTCTACCGCGGCGACGTCGCGAACCGAATCGTGGCGGATATCGCTGCATCCGGCGGCGTGGTCGACGCTCAAGACCTCGCCGGCTGCAAAGCTGAACTCCGCGATGCGCCCACTATCGACTGGCGCGGCAGCCATCTCATCCACACGGCCGGCGGGCTCACGGCCGCACCGACGCTGGAACGCGTCGTCGCCGGCATGGCCGATGCACCGCTCGACGGCGGCGGCCCCTCGGCCGCCTGGTTCGCGCAGCTGTCGCGCGTGATGCGCGAGGCTTACAAGGAGAGGCTAGACGGCCTCGGCGCCGCCATCACGGCCAAGGAACCGGGCGATACATGCACGACCCACCTCACCGTGGTCGATGGCGAGGGCAATCTCGTCACCGTCACCACGACGCTGCTCTCCTCGATGGGCAGCCGCGTCGTGCTGCCTTCGACCGGCGTGCTGATGAACAACGGCATGATGTGGTTCGATCCGCGCCCCGGCAGCGCCAATGCGATCGCGCCCGGCGCCCGTCCGCTGTGCAACATGTGCCCGGTCGTGGTCACGCCCAGGGATGGCGGCTGGCCGCGCCAGGCGATGGGCTCCTCCGGCGGACGCCGCATCCTCGCCAGCATCTACCAGACGTTGGCCTGGCAGCTCGATTTCGGCATGGGCACGGAGGCGACCGCGCATCAGCCGCGCATCGACGTCTCCGGCCCGGATTCGGCCAGCGCCGACCTGCGCCTGCCGGCCGAAACGCTTGCCGCGCTGGAAGCGGCGGGGCCGACCGCGATCGTCGAGCACAGCGTGCTGCCGATCAACTTCGCCTGCCCGAACTTCGTCCGCGTCGACAAGAGCGGCGCGGAAGGGTCGAGCGACGCCGCCTCGCCCTGGTCGGCGGCCGTGGCTGCGACGCGCTGATCAAACGCGAACGGCCCGGCTTGCGGCCGGGCCGTCATTCTCGGGCGAAGCGTAGCGCAGACCCGAGAATCTCTGGCAGGAGATGCTCGGGTCAAGCCCGAGCATGACGCCCGGTGATCAACCCCGCTTGAGACCCCACGGATAAGGCGCCGAGCCGGCGAGCATCCCGGTCATATCCTTGCGATAGGCGGTGCGGCTGACGAACTGGCCGAGCGGGATGGTCGCGACCTCCTCCAGCGCCAGCCGGGCCAGTGCCTTGGCGCTCTTGCGCTGGGCGGCCTCGTCGGGAGCGTAGAGCCATTCCTCGGCCAGGCCCTCGGCGGCATCGCTCTTCCACCAGCCGAACCAGCCCTTGTCGCCCTGCCCGCGCACGAGCGTCGACATAGCCGGGTTGCCCCAGCTCGTCGCCGAACCGGTGGTGTGGAAGATGCTCCAGCCGCCCTTCTCTGTCGCTTCGCGGCTGCCGCGGCGCTGCACGACGGTGCCCCAGTCGCTCGCCGCCATCTCGACATTCATGCCGAGCTGCTTGAGCAGTTCGAAAGTCACCTCGCCGAGCGGGCCGATATCGGGGAAGTCGGTCGGGTTGATGATGACGACCTTCTCGCCATTGTAGCCGGATGCTTTGAGGGCCGCCTTCGCCTTCTCCAGGCTCTGCGGCATCAGGTCCTCCTGCTCGCCGTCGTAATAGGGCGTGCCGCGCCACCACAGGCTGCGGCAGGTCTGCCAGAGCGTGGTGTCGTCGCCCTGGGCGGCGCGCATATAGTCTTCCTGCTTCACCGCCATGCGCACCGCCGCGCGCACCTTCGGATTGTTGAACGGCGCCTGCAGGTGGTTGAGGCGGATGATCGCGCCGCGCCCGGCCTTGTCGATGACCTCCTGCTTGATGTCCTTGTTGCTGGCCAGCATCGGCTGCAGGTCGGTGAGCGGGCGCTCCCACCAGTCGACCTCGCCACGCGTCAGCGCTGCCGCGGCCGTCGCCGGATCGGGCAGGACGTTCCATTCGATCCGCTGGAAATGCGCGACCTTGCCGCCGGCATTGCGGCTGGGCGGCTCGGCGCGCGGCTTGTAGCCCTCGAACTTCTCGTAGACGACCTTGCTGCCGGAGACATAGCCCGACGCCACGAACTTGTAGGGGCCCGAGCCGATCATCTCGGTCACCTGCGTGTTGGCGTCGGTCTTGGCCAGGCGCTCCGGCATGATGACCGGCGGCTGGTCGGATTTCGCCAGGCAGTCCAGCATCATCGGGAAGGGACGCTTGAGCTTGATCTCCACCGTGCGGTCGTCCGGCGCAGCCCATTCCTCGACCGCCCGGCCGAGCAGCTGGCCATAGGGGTCTCGCTGCGTCCAGCGCTTCAGGCTCGCCGCGCAATCGACCGCCTTGACCGGCGTACCGTCATGGAAACTCAGGCCCTCGCGCAGCCTGATGCGCCAGGTCTTGCCGTCGGCCGAGACCTCGTGCCCCTCTGCCATCTGCGGCTGCGGCTTCAGGTTCTCGTCCGCCCCGTAGAGCATGTCGAAGACGTAGTAACCGTGGTTGTTGGTGACGGTTGCCGTGGTCCAGACCGGGTCCAGCGAGGACAGATTGGCCTGCGGCACGAACTTCATCAGCGTTGTGCTGGCTTGCGCCGCGGCCAGCCGCGGCAGGGCCGGACCAGCCAGGCCGAGCGCGGCCGTCCCCATCAGAAAATCACGACGCTTCATCTGGACTCTCCCCATTATGATTGATTTGGAATGCGCGTCCGGGCTCAGGCGAAGCCCATGAAGTTCGGGCTCTCGCTGAGCGGTCGCGCCTTGGCGAGCCGGGCGAGGTCCGGCACCGGGCGCGCCGTCAGCGGATCGCCCGCGAGCGCCGCTTCAAGCGCCGCCGCCACCGCCAGCACCTTGGCGTCGCCGCCACGCGGCCCGACGATCTGCAAGCCGAAGGGCATGCCGTTGCGGTCGAGTCCGACCGGCAGCGAGATCGCGGGATGGCCGACGATGGTGACGGCATAGGCGGCCGCCAGCCAGTGGAAATAGGTCCGGGTCGGCTTGCCGTCGATCTCGGACGGGAACAGCTCGGTCCAGGGCCGCGGGCTCAGCGTCACCGCCGGCGAGAGGATGACGTCGTAATCCCCGAAAAAACGCTGCCAGTTCTGGTAGATCACCGTCTGCTGCTTCATCGCGCGGGTGACGTCGAGCGCGGAATAGCCCAGCCCCTCCTCGACATTGGCGCGCACATTCGGCCCGACCATGTCCGGCGTGTCGCGGACCTTGTCGAGATGGGCGGCGAGGAAGTTGCTCGCGCGCAGTATCTCGAAGACCTCGTCCGTGCCCTCGCAATCCGGCGTCGTCTCCTCGGCGGCGTGGAAGAGATGGCTGAAGGCCTTGGTCTTGTCGAAGAACGTGTCACGGATCAGGCGCTCGGTCGGCGCGAAGCCGAAATCAGGCGTCAGCGCGACCTTGAGCGAGGCGAGATCGATGGCATCCGGGCGGGCGAAATCCTCCGGCCGCCGCACGGTCTTGCAATGGATCGTCGTCGCGAGCGGGTCGGAGCCGGCATCGGAGACCATGGTCGAGAGCAGCAGGCAGAGATCCGGCAGGTTGCGCGCCATCGGGCCGAGCACCGGCAGCGGCGACCAGCCGAGCTGGCGCTTCTCGCTCGGCACCAGTCCGGGCGTCGGGCGGAAGCCGACGATACCGTTGAAGGCGGCCGGGTTGCGCAGGGAGCCGCCGGTATCGGAGCCGGTCGCCAGCGGCACCATGTTGGTCGCCAGCACCACGCCCGAGCCGCCCGACGAGCCGGCCGCGCTCTTCGAGGGATCGAACGGATTGCCGGTCGCGCCATACACGGCATTGCGGGTATTGGCGCCAGCGCCCCATTCCGGCGTGTTGGTCTTGCCGGCGATGATCGCGCCGGCCTTGCGCACGCAGGAGACGATGAGTTGGTCCTCTTTCGGCACGAAATCGCGATAGAGCGCGCTGCCATAGGTGGTGCGCAGGCCGGCCGTGTTCTCGAGGTCCTTGATGCCGATCGGCAGGCCGTGCAGGGCGCCCAGCGCATCGCCGCGCGCCGTCGCCTCGTCAGCCGCAAGCGCATCCTGGCGCGCCTTGTCGTCGTCGCGCGCGACCATCGCGTTCACCGCCGGGTCGATCGCATCCATGCGGCGGATGCAGCTGTCGAGCAATTCGCGGGCGGACAGCTTCTTGGCGCCGATGAGGGCGCGCGCAGCAACGGCGCTGAGATCGCAAGGTTCGGTCAAGGCAGGTCACTCCGGTGCGCTCAGCCCCGCGCAAGCGCCATGCCGCGCGGGGCAACCCTCGCAGACTAGGCGACGAGTCCGAGATGTCCATGACCCAACGGCGCATGCGGCCCCTTCCCCCCGCGCGGGTTCGTGAACGCTCCGCCGGCCCTTCAAAAGGCGCCTGGGCGAAGGCCGGCAGACGGGCTGAGCGATACCGCACCGCAACATCGACTTGACGAAGCCGCCGGTTTCCTGTTCGAGAGAGGCCATGGACAAGCCTGCTGAGCCATTCCCGCAGCGCCTGACGGAAGGCTATCGCTCCTTCCTCGACGATCGTTTCATCCGAGAGCAGAGCCGCTACGAAGAGCTCGGCGAGCACGGCCAGACGCCGCAGATCATGCTGATCGGCTGCTGCGACTCGCGTGTTTCGCCGGAAGTGATCTTCGATGCGAGGCCCGGCGAGATGTTCGTCGCGCGCAACATCGCCAATCTCGTGCCGCCCTTCCAGCCGGACGACCAGCTCCACGGCACCTCGGCGGCGCTCGAATACGCCATCCAGGCGCTGAAGGTGAAGCATATCGTCGTGCTCGGCCATGGCCGCTGCGGCGGCATCCGCGCCTTCGCCGACGACAGCCAGCAGGCGCTCTCGCCGGGCGACTTCATCGGCAAGTGGATCACCCTGATCTCGCCCGCCGCCGAGCGCACCGGCGGACGCGGCCGCAACGAGAGCTTCGAGGACTATCTGCAGCGTCTGGAACTGGCCTCGATCCAGCAGTCGCTTGCGAACCTGCGCACCTTCCCTTGCGTGCAGATTCTCGAGAGCAAGGGCCGCCTGCACCTGCACGGCGCCTATTTCGCCGTCGCCACCGGCGTGCTGATGATCCTCGACAACGCGACCGGCCAGTTCATCCCCGCCGTCGGCGAGATGCCCAAGCGCGTCCAGCAGATCCGCTGCTCCGAGGCGTGATCTCCGCACGTCATCCCGTGCGCGCTGCGGCGTGAAGCGCTGCGGCGCAGACACGGGATCGTCTCCCGGAAAAGCACCTTCTCGTTATGCGATCCCGCATCTGCGCAGCAGCACTGCGTGCCGCGGCGCGTGCGGGATGACATCCCGCCTCACTCCCCGTCCGCGAGGGGGTGAAGATCGCGCACCATGCTCTTCAGGCGCTCGTCGAGGACATGAGTGTAGATCTGCGTCGTCGCGATATCGGCATGGCCCAGCAGTTCCTGCACCACCCTGAGGTCGGCGCCGTTCTGCAGCAAATGGCTGGCAAAGGCATGGCGCAGGACGTGCGGACTCAAGGCCGCCGCCGAAAGCCCGGCCGCCCCGGCCAGTGACTTGAGGTCCCTGGCGAAGACCTGCCGCGTCAGGTGCCCGCTCTCGCCCTCCGACGGGAAGAGCCAGCGCCCATCCGCCGCTTCGGCTTCCTTCAGCGCCTCCAGCCAATCCCGCGCCGCGCCGCGTGCCGCATCGTTCAGCGGCACCAGCCGCTCCTTTTCGCCCTTGCCGCGCACGATCAGGAAGCGCTCGCGCGTCGTCGCCGCCGATAAGGGCAGCGCGATCAGCTCGGACACACGCAGGCCCGTGGCATAGAGCATCTCGACGAGGCAGCGCATGCGCAGGGCCTTGAGGCGGGCTGCCTTCGATATCCCCTCCTGCTCGCAGGCGGACCGCGCCGTCTCGAGCAGGCGGTCGACATCCCCGACCGTCACCACCTTGGGCAAGGGTCGTCCGAGCCTTGGCCCTGAAATCGCAGCCGAAGGATCGGTACCCGCCAGCCCCTCCGTATAGAGGAAGCGGTGGAACTGGCGCACGGCCGAAAGCCGCCGCGCCGCCGAAGACGCCTTGAGCCCGCGCGCCGCCAGATCGGCGAGCCATCCCCGGATATTCTCCGCCGTGGCATCGCCCGGCGCCTTGCCGCCGAGGAATTCGATGTAATCCGCGATGTCGCGTTCATAGGCGTCGAGCGTGTTGCGCGCCGCGCCGCGCTCGGCCGCCAGCATGTCGAGAAAGGCGTTGAGCCGCTGGCGCCCCAGCCGGCTCATTGAGGGCCTCTAACAAAACTGGGAGAGGTCTCGACGCCGGCAATTCGTCCGCTCCGCCAGGAGCGGGGTGAAGCCGATACCGTTGGTATCGGCAAGCGCCGCGACGCCGCGGGCGGTCGAATTCCCGGCGCCGAAGGTGGGCTTTGGAGGGCCGCCTGCGGCGTCGGAGCGACTTGCCGATATCCAAGGATATCGGCTGCGCGCTCCTCCTGGCATGCGGCTCCTCCAAAGCCCATCGAGACCCCTCCCAGTTTTGTTAGAGGCCCTTAGGCTGCAATTTTGAAGGGGGAACGATCTCGATCATCTCGCGCTGGACCGGCTGGACGAAGGTGACGAGCGCGATCATGCCCCCGAAGATCAGCCCGGCGATGATCCCTATGAAAGCCAGGAAACGGAACAGCGTCGGCACGTCGGGCGGACTCTCGCAATCGCTTGGGTGCGCACGATCCCGGCACCGGGCTTGACTATCCCTGATCGCAACCGGCTCGCGCAAGGGCAGGCGAGCCACAGCCTCGTGCAAACCGCGTGACAGGGGCATGACGCAGCTGCCGGCCGGTGCTACAGCCGTGCCGAGGACACATTACCATGACCGCCGCCGCTTCCGTCGCCACGCCCGATATGACCGATCTCCGCGCCGCCCTCGGCCAGCGTGCGATCGTGCTTGTCGGCATGATGGGCTCCGGCAAGAGCTCGGTCGGCCGCCGGCTGGCCGGGCGCCTCGGCCTGCCCTTCGTCGATGCCGATACCGAGATCGAGACGGCCGCGCATATGACGATCCCCGAGATCTTCGCGCAGCGCGGCGAGGCCGAGTTCCGCGAGGGCGAGCGCCGGGTCATCAGCCGCGTGCTGACCACGCGCGCCCCGCTGGTGTTGGCGACCGGCGGCGGCGCCTTCATGAATGCCGAGACGCGCGAGCGCGTGAAGGAACTCGGCATCGCGGTCTGGCTCAAAGCCGAACCTGACGTTCTCATGCGCCGCGTCCGCAAGCGCTCGAACCGGCCGCTGCTCCAGACCGCCGATCCCGAAGCGACCTTGCGCCGGATGCTGACCGAGCGCGAGCCGGTCTATGCACTGGCCGACATCACCATCCTGTCGAGCGACGAGCCTCATGAAGTCGTGGTCGGCGAAACCATCGCCGCATTGGACGACTATCTGCGGCTGGCAGCCGGAGCGACAGCATCATGACCGCCGCCACGCCCGAGAAGACCGGCGCCCGCATCGTCGTCCCCGTGGCGCTCGAAGGCCGCGGCTACGACATCCATATCGGCCGCCACCAGCTCTGCGAGGCCGCGGCCCTGATCGCCGCCTTCGCGCCGGGCGCCAAGGCGGCTCTCGTCACCGACGAGAGCGTGGCTGCCCTGCATGGTGCCGCCTTCGAGACCTGCCTGCAGCAGGAAGGCATCACGGCGACCCGCATCACCATCCCGCCGGGCGAGGCCTCGAAGTCCTATGCCCAGTTCGTCACGCTCTGCGATGCGCTGCTGGCCGCCAGGATCGAGCGCAATGACCTCGTGATCGCCTTCGGCGGCGGCGTCGTCGGCGACCTCACCGGCTTCGCGGCGGCCGTCCTGCGGCGCGGCGTGCGCTTCGTGCAGGTGCCGACCACCTTGCTCGCCCAGGTCGATTCCTCCGTCGGCGGCAAGACCGGCATCAACTCGCCTCATGGCAAGAACCTGATCGGGGCCTTCCACCAGCCGGCTTTGGTCATCGCCGATACCGCGCTCTTGGACACGCTGAGCGAGCGCGAGTTCAAGGCCGGCTATGCCGAGGTCGTGAAGTACGGGCTGATCGACGACCCCGATTTCTTCGACTGGTGCGAGGCGAACTGGAGCCGCGTCATCGCCGGCGGGCCGGAGCGCGACCATGCCGTCGCCGTCTCCTGCCGCGCCAAGGCCGCGATCGTCGCCCGCGACGAACGCGAGGAAGGCGACCGCGCCCTGCTCAATCTCGGCCATACCTTCGCCCATGCGCTGGAACGGCTGACGAATTACGAGTCCGCCCGCCTCGTCCATGGCGAGGCCGTGGCGATTGGCCTGGCACTCGCTTTCCGCTTCTCGCAGCGCCTCGGGCTATGCTCGGGCCAGGATGCCGGCCGCGTATCGCGCCATCTCGACCATGTCGGCTTGCCCAGCCGCTTGCGGCAGGTGCCGGGCGGTGCCGGCAGCGCCGAGGAGATCGTCAACGCCATGGCGCAGGACAAGAAGGTCAAGCGTGGCGTGCTGACCTTCATCCTCGCCCGCGGCATCGGCAAGAGCTTCATCGCGCAGGGCGTCGCGGCCGATGAAGTGCGCGCCTTCATCGAGGCGGAACTCGCCTCGAAGGACTGAAGCCGGTCAGACGAGCCCGGCCTTCGCCAGGAAATCGGTCGCGCGGTAGCCCGGCTCGACGCCGTGGACCAGCATCGCCGTGCCGCGCGAATTCTCGGTCCTGAGCGGCAGGATCGCGCGGTATTCCGGCGAATCGTACCAGGCGCGAGCCCGGTCCATGTCCGGAAAGGCGATGAGCACGAGATCGCCCGGCCACGGCCCCTCGACGATCTCCGGCGTCATGCCATGGATCAGGAAGCGGCCGCCATGGGGGTCGAGCGTCGCGTCGATGCGGGCGATGTAGTCGACGATCTCCGGCCCGAGCCGGACATCCTGCAGATGGGCGATGGCATAGGCGGTCATGGTTCTCTCCTGCAGATCGCGGCCGGAAGGCCGTTCGTTGCGGAGGACCATGACGCGTGAAGCGAATGGGGTCGATTACCACAGGGGTAATCGCGCTGCGATTACGGACTGAAGACCAGCACGAGGAAGACGAAGAACACGGCGAGATGCACCGCCCCTTCCAGCATGGTCGTGCGCGTGCCGGTGAAGGTCAGGGTCGAGAGCAGCAGCGTCATCGCCGCGATCACCATATTGGTCGCCGACAGGCCGAGCACGACCGGCTGGCCGGTGAAGACGCCGATCAGCAGCACGGCCGGCACGGTCATGCCCAGCGTCGAGGTCGCCGCGCCCAGGCAGAGATTCACGGCGCGCTGCAGCTGGTTCGAGGTGATCGCCCGGAGCGCCGCGATGCATTCCGGCGTGAAGACGACCATCGCGATCAGGATGCCGCCGAGCGCGGCCGGCGCACCGAGCTTGGCGATGCCGAAATCGAGCACCGCCGCCAGGCTCTTCGAGAGGATGACGATCGGCAGGATATTGGCGAGCAAGAGCCCGATACGCGGCAGCACCTCGCCCGCCGCCGAAGGTGAAACCGGCTCGCCATCCGCGTCGACGGCAATGACCGGCTTACCGTCCTCGTCCGGCTCGCGAAAGAACATGCTGTGCCGACCGGTCTGCAGCGCGAGGAAAGCGCCGTAGAGCGCCACCGTGAAGATCGAGAAGGCGATGGCCTGGAACGAGGTCAGCGTGCCGTCCGGCGTCGATGTCGTGAAATTGGGCAGGAAGAGTGGGATCACCGTCAGCGGAATGATCACGGCCAGATAGGACGACGCGCCCTTGAGGTTGTAGCGCTGCTGGAAATGCCGGAGGCCCCCGATCAGCAGGCCGATGCCGACGACGCCGTTGAGCACGATCATCAACACAGCGAACATCGTGTCGCGGCCGAGCGTCGGTGCGCCCTTCGCACCAAGCATGACGGCGCCGACCAGCGCCACCTCGATGATGACGATCGAGAGCGTCAGGATCAGCGTGCCATAGGGCTCGCCCAGCCTTTCGGCCAGCTCCTCGGCTTCATGCACCACGCCGAAGGACGACCAGATGATGACGCCGAGCAGCCAGAGGAAGACGAAAAGCGACGGCAATGGCGCGCCGAGCTGGCCGAGCAAGGTGTCGCCGAACAGAAGGAAGGCGGCAACCGAGGCCCAGGCACAGGCAAGGCGGAGGATCATCATCGTTCGTCGTCACTCGGGATCGCGGGCGGGAAAGGCTCCAGTCCAATAAGCGGGAAAGGCGACATCGGCGCAACGCCTGATCGCGCCTGCGACCCCCGAAACGGCTCGAAAAACGCCGCTCGTCAGCCCGGCAGGATCTTTTGCGCGAGCGGGCTCGGCGTGTCCTCGGCGTGGGCCGACTTGTCGCTGACGAGATACTGCGCCCGCGCCAGCGCCGCGAAGCGTCCGCCCTTGGCGACGAGCTCATCGAAAGTGCCCATTTCCTCGACCTGCCCCTGCTCGAAGACCAGGATGCGGTCGGCATTGCGGATCGTCGCGAGACGGTGCGCGATGACGAAGGTGGTGCGGCCCTTCATCACCTCTTCCAGCGCCTTCTGCAGCTTGACCTCGGTCGCGGCGTCGAGCGCGGATGTCGCCTCGTCGAGGATCAGCACCGGCGGGTTCTTGAGCAGCGCGCGGGCGATCGAGAAGCGCTGGCGCTCGCCGCCGGAGAGCGTGCGGCCGCGCTCGCCGACCAGCGTGTCGAGACCGTCGGCCTGGCGCGCCATCACCTCGGCGGCCTGGGCGCGTTCCAGCGCCTGCATCATCTCGGCATCGGTGGCGTCCGGCTTGCCGACCAGCAGGTTCTCGCGGATCGAGCGGGCGAACAGCATCGGCTCCTGGAAGACGACGCCGATATTGCGCCGGAGCGAGAGCAGCGAGATCTCGCGGATATCCATGCCATCGACGGTGATCCGGCCCGATTGCGGATCGAAGGCGCGGTGCAGCAGCCCCAGCGTCGTCGACTTGCCCGAACCGGTCGAGCCGACGACGGCGATCGTCTCTCCGGGCTTCACCGCGAAGGAAACGTCGCGCACCGCCGCGCGCTTGCCGTCATAGGAGAAGGAGACGTCCTCGAAGGCGACCGCGCCTTCGAGCCGGCCGGGGTCCTTGGCGCCGGGCTGGTCGCGCACGCTCGGCAGCGTGTCGAGCACCTCGAAGAACTCCCGCATCTTCGGCGCCTGCATGAAGATGAAGTTCACGAAGCCGACGATCTGCTCGAGGCGCCCGACCAGCATGGTGGCGAAGCCCATGAAGGTGACGATTTCGCCGACCGTGGTCTGGCCATGCATCAGCAGCCAGGTGCCGACGATGAAGATCAGCAGCACGGTCAGCGTCGCAGAGGCGCGCGTCGCGACATTGGCCACCGCCCACCAGGACAGGACCGGCAATTGCGCCGCCAGCACATTGGCGATGGTGGTGCGCAGGCCGCGCACCTCGGCCTCGATGCGGGTGAAGCTCTGGATCACCGGCACGTTGCCGAGCGCGTCCGAGGCCCGCTCCGCCAGGTTGGAGTGATAGGCCTCGACATTGCTCTGCAAGCGGTCGGTCTTGCGCAGCACATAGGCCGTCAGCGAGCCGAACAGCACCACCAGCGCGACCAGCAACAACCCGAGCTGCCAGTTCTTCCAGATCGTGAAGGGCAGGAGCACGAACAGCGCCACGGCAGAGGCGCAATGCTCGCGGAAGAAGGACAGCCACAGCCCCCACATCGCATTGGTGCCGTCGAGCATCACCTTGAGCACACGGCCGGAATGGGTCTGCGTGTGATAGGCCAGCGGCAAGGTGAGCGCATGTTCGAAATAGCGCGCCATCACCATCAGGCGCGCGCGATGGGCCAGTCGGTCGGCATGCAGCGCGACGAAGACGCCGAGCGCGATATTGGTCAGGCCGAAGCCGACCCAGGCGACGATCAGCAGGTTGATGCTGGCCCAGGTCAGCGCGCCGCCCGAGGCCTGGATCGTGGTCAGACGGTCGATTAGCGCGCCGAACAGCATCGGCTCGGCAAAGGCGACCGCCGCCAGCACGATATTGGCCAGCGCCAGGATGACGCCCAGCCGCCTTTCCGGACCGAGTTCGCCGAGGACGCGGGCATAGAGCGAGAGCAGAGACATCGCGTGGAGCTTTAGCGAAACCGGCGCTGGCGGCAAGCGGTCATCCAACTCGTCGCTCAGGCGTCCCTGCCGAACGGTATGAAGCCCTAAGTGCGGAGCGCCTCCGCCAAGGCGTCCGCCGTCACCTCGGCCATCGCCATCTGCAATTTGTAAGCGCGGGTCTTCTCGCCCGGCTTCATCACCAGGATCACCGTCTCATTGCCCGGGCAGGCAGGGTCCGCACAGATGATCTCGTTGACGGCGATCGCCGCCGTCTCGGGCAGGCCGAGCAATTCCCGGACCTCCCCCTTCAGTCGTTCGGCCAGCGCCTTGGCTTCGGCCTTCGCATCGCCGCCCTTGCGGGTCTCAGGCTTGCCGAAGAGACCGAAGCGCATGCCGCTCAGCTCGGCAGGACGAGCACGCCGGCCGCGCCGTCCTCGGCGCCGAAGGCGAGCCGCTTGCCGGCCTTGTCCCAGGCGAAGGCGCTGATCCCGCTGTCGCGCAGAGCCGGCCGCACCAGCAGTTCGGAGCCGTCGGTCAGCCGGACCATCAGGATGCAGCCATCGTCATAGCCGATCGCCAGCACCAGCGCGCCCGGATGGAAGGCGACGCGAGTGACGCGAGCATGGCGCACGCCGCACTCGCGCGGCGCCTTGCCTTGGGGCCCATCACCCTGGAACGGCCAGACGATCGCGCCGTCCGCCCCGCTCGACGCCAGCCAGAGCCCATCATGCGACCAGGACAGCGAGCGCGGCTTGGCTGGATAGCCGGTCATCCGCATATGGCCGGGCTTGTCGCCGAGTTTCCAGCCATGCAGCGCGTTCTCCTGCATGGATGAGACGACGAAGCGCCCATCCGGCGACCAAGCGACATCGATATGCGAGCCCTTCCACTCCAGGAATTCCGGCTTCGCCTCGGTGTTCGGATACCAGAGCGAGACGCCGTTCATCTGGGCGATGGCCACGCGGTAGCCCTTCGGCGCGAAGACGAGGCCCTGCGGCGTGCTCGCCGCCTCCAGCGTGCGGATGCGGCCCTTCTCGTCGCGGGCCTGCACGGTCTTGCCGGTGTTCCAGGCGAGATTCCCTGATGGAGACAACGTGATCGCGTCGATCCAGCGGCGCCTCTGGTCCTTCGCGATCTCTTCAGGCTCGCCCTCGAACCGCGTTGCGACGACGCGTCCGTCATCGCCGCCGGAGATCAGGCGCTCACCGTCGCCGGTGGCGCAGAGAATGCCGCCGGCATGGGCCTCGACGCTGTCGACGAGGGCGCCGTCGCGCCAGCGCAGCACGCGCCCGTCGGCCAGCGCGAGTACGAGCCCCTGCTTCAGCCAGTGGGCCGCGACGACATGCGTCTCCGCAGCGATCGGGGTGACATGCTCGCGCAGCGAGACGGGTGGGGTCATCGTCGTCATGACGCGGCTTTAACTCAGGCCGCGCAGGCTTCAAACCCCTTGCGCAATTCGTTCTCGTTGAGATCGCGCCCGATGAAGACGAGGCGGCTCTCGCGGGTCTCGCCATCCTTCCAGTCGCGCTGCAGGTCGCCGTCCAGGATCATGTGCACGCCCTGGAAGACGAAGCGGCGCGGCTCGTTCTTGAAGGCCAGGATGCCCTTGGAGCGCAGGATGTTCGGCCCCTGGATCTGGGTGAGGTCATTGATCCACGGCATGAACTTCTCGGGATCGACGTCGCCCGGCACGGTCAGCGAGATCGAGCGCACATCCTCGGCATGGTGATGGTGATGCCCGGCTTCGAGGAAATCGGGCTCGATATCGAGAATACGGTCGAGATCGAAGGCGTTGCGGTCGAGCAGGGCTGCAATATCGACATTGGCGCGCTCGGCCTTGTGCAGCTTGGCATAGGGGTTGATCGCGCGGATCGCAGCCTCGACATCGGCGAGCTCTTCCGCCGTCACGAGATCGGTCTTGTTGAGCACGATGACATCGGCGAAGGCGATCTGGTTCTTGGCCTCCGGCGCATCCTTCAAACGATCCTTCAGCCACTTGGCGTCGGTCACGGTGACGACCGCATCGAGGCGGGTGGCGTCGCCGACATCCTGATCGACGAAGAAGGTCTGCGCGACCGGCGCGGGATCGGCGAGACCGGTGGTCTCGACGATGATCGCGTCGAACTTGCCCTTGCGCTTCATCAGCCCGTCGAGGATGCGGATCAGGTCGCCGCGCACGGTGCAGCAGATGCAGCCGTTATTCATCTCGAAGATTTCCTCGTCGGCACCGACGATGAGGTCGCCATCGATACCGGCCTCGCCGAACTCGTTGACGATCACGGCGAATTTCTTGCCGTGGTCCTCGGTCAGGATGCGGTTGAGGAGCGTGGTCTTGCCGGCGCCCAGATAGCCGGTGAGCACCGTGACGGGGATTTTCTCGGACATGGCTTGACCTGAATGACTGCGACGCGAGGAGGACACCGCCCGGTCAGGCCGGGCCGGCAGTCAGCGCCTTTTCGATCTCGCTTATATTGTGCTTCATCATCCGGATGTAAGTCCCCGCCGGCCCGCTCTCGGCCGAGAGCGCATCCGAATAGAGCCGGCCCCCGACCTTGGCGCCGCTTTCGCGCGCGATCTGCTCGACGAGGCGCGGATTGGTGACGTTCTCGAGGAAGACGGCCGGGATTTTCTGCGTCTTCACCTGCCGGATGATGCGGGCGACATCCCTGGCGGAGGCCTCGGCCTCGGTCGAGACGCCCTGCGGCGCCACGAATGCGATGCCATAGGCCTTCACGAAATAGCCGAAGGCGTCATGGGTGGTGATGGCCTTGCGTCGTTCTGCAGGAATACGCGCGATGGCGGCCTTCACCTCGCCTTCGAGCTTGTCGAGCTCGGCGAGATAGGCCGTGGCATTGGCCTCGTAACTCGCCTTGCCGGCCGGGTCGGCCGCGCTGAGCGCATCCCTGATATTCGCGACATAGAGCTTCGCATTGGCGACGCTCTGCCAGGCATGCGGATCGTCATGGCCATGGGCATGCGCATGGCCGCCCTTGCTCTTGTCGTCATGGTCGTCATCGGCTTCGAGCGGGGTGATGCCCTTCGTCGCCTCGGCCATCGTCGCCTTGGTACCCGAGGATTTCATGAGACGCGGCAGCCAGCCCTCGAAATGCAGGCCGTTGACGAGGACGAGCTTCGCCGCGGCCATCGCCTTCGCATCGGCCGGCGTCGGCGAATAGACATGAGCGTCGCCGTCAGGACCGACCAACGTAGTGACACTGACGCGGTCGCCGCCGACCTGCCGGGCGAAATCGCCAAGGATCGAGAAGCTCGCCACGACCGGCAGTTTCGCTTGTGCGCTGTCTTGGGCAAAGGCACCGAACGGCGCGGCGACTGCGGCAAGCCCGAGAGCGAGGCCGACGACGAGGGCGCGACGGTTGGGCATGGGCGACTCCAAGAAATGAAACGATATAACGTTTCTATCTCTGGAGATGGGCGCGAGGCAAGAGGCGGCGCGCAAGCCCGTCCTGCGAGCCGAACAGGAGCGAGCCGATATAGATCGCTCCTGCGGCGAGAATAATCGACGGCCCTGCCGGCAGGCTCGACCCCGCCGCATAGGACACGACCAGCCCGGCATAGCCGGAAACCATGCCGAAACCGGCCGCGAGAAGCAGCAGCCGCGTGATATCCGCCGTCCAGAAGCGCGCGGCGGCAGCCGGCAGCATCATCATGCCGACGGCGAGCAACGTCCCCAGCGCATGGAACCCGGCCACCAGATTGAGCACGACCAGCGCGAGGAAAGTGAGGTGAACGAACCCGCCGGAGCGGCTGACCGAGCGCAGGAAGCCGGGATCGACGCATTCCAGCACCAAAGGCCGGTAGAGCGCCGCCAGCGACAGCAGCGATACGGTCGCCACGCCGGCGAGCAGGACCAGGACCTGATCGTCGAGTGCCAGCACATTGCCGAAAAGCACGTGCAGGAGGTCGATCGCCGAGCCCCTGAGCGAGACGATGGTCACGCCAAGCGCCAGCGAGATCAGGTAGAAGGCGGCCAGCGAAGCGTCCTCCTTGAGCACGGTCGCCCGCGCCACGGCGCCGGCCGCCAGCGCCACCGCGAAGCCGGCCGCGAGACCGCCGATGGTCATCGCCGGCAGCGAGAAGCCGGCGACGAGATAACCCAGCGCCGCGCCGGGCAGGATCGCATGCGCCATGGCGTCGCCGGTCAGGCTCATCCGCCGGAGCATCAGGAAGACGCCGATCGGCGCGCCCGAAACGGACAGCGCCACAACGCCGACAAGCGCGCGCCGCATGAAGTCGAATTCGGCGAAGGGGCCGATGAGGAGGTCGTACAGCATCGGCTTGGCCTGCTTGGACGGATCAGGCGGCGTCGCGCTGGCAGGGAACGGCGTGGCTGTCGAAAGCCTCGACCATGCGCCGCGCCTTCAGCAGGTTCTCGGGCGTCAGCACGGCCGCGGTCTCGCCCCAGGCCACGGCCTCGCGCGCCAGCAGCAAAGTCTGCGGGAAAGCCTGCCGCACCGTCTCGATATCGTGCAGCACGGCGACCACGGTACGGCTCTCGCCATGCCAGCGTCGGACCAGGTCGAGCAGGTCCGCCGTCGTGCGCGCATCGATCGCGGTGAAGGGCTCGTCGAGCAGGATCACGTCGGCATCCTGCAGGAGCAGCCGCGCGAACAGCGCTCGCTGCATCTGTCCCCCGGACAACGTGCCGATCGGCCGGCTCTCGAAACCGGTGAGGCCCACGGCCGCGATGGCATGCTCGATCTTGTGGGCAGCGCCCGCACCGATGCGGCCGAAGATGCCGGCCCGGTTCCACAGCCCCATGGCGACGAGATCGTAGACATGGATCGGGAAGGAGCGGTCGAGATCGGCCGATTGCGGGAGATAGGCGAGCCGCTTGCCCTTGGCGAGCGCAACGCCACCGGACAGCGGCGCCAGCGCCCCGGCGATACCCTTGAGGAGGGTCGACTTGCCGGCGCCGTTCGGCCCGACGATGGCCGTCAGGCTCCCGGCCGCGATATCGCCGGAGAGGTGATGGACCGCCGGATGGCGATCATATCCCAGCGTCAGGTCGGTCAGGCGGATGGCGGACATCAACGCAAACTCACAGGATCACAGCCAGCGTCGCCAGCCAGAGCAGCGCGACGACGGCAGCGGCCAATCCCACGCGCGTCCCCGCCGACAGACGCAGCAGCGACCACCCCGGAGCTTCCGAGGCAGCGCGATGCGTAGGGTGGGCGTGCGCGTGAGCCATGGGAAATGATATAATATTACGTGCACGCTGGAGCAAGCATGATTCCGCGCCGCGCCCCCAGCCCTCAGAACGGCTGGTATTGATAGAGCCAGGTCTCGGTCAGCACGGTATCGCCCGCCTTGAGATAGCAGCGCATCTCCACTGGCTCGCTGCCACCCACGGAGAGGTCGAACTGCGCGCGCCAATGGCCGGGCACGTCGTCCGGCACCGCTTCCGTCAGGATATAGGAAAAGCTGCCGCGCGAGGTCGAGAGCACGACCTCCGGTTTCACGCCGAAAGGGATCGCCTCCAGCGCAGGCCCCAGGAACTCGACCATGAACTTGCGCACGCCCCGCGGCCGCGCCGTCCCCGGCTGGCCGCCATTGCCCAGGCGCGTCGCGACGACACGTCCAAGCTTCGTCGGGAAGGGCTCGTCGGCGAGCCAGTGCAGCGTGTAGCGGAACTGATAGGCATTGCCGGCCTTGGCAGGGCCTTCGGGCACCCACATCGCGACGATATTGTCGTGGATCTCATCATCGGTCGGGATTTCGATGAGCTGCACCGCCCCCCGGCCCCATTGCCCGTCGGTCTCGACCCAGAGGCTCGGACGGCGCTCGTAATGCACGCCGTCGAGATAATGCCCGGCCTCGCGATCCCGCTGCATCAGGCCGAAGCCGCGTGGATCGCTGTCGACGAAAGACGAGGCCATGGTGTGCGGGGGATTGTTGAGGGGGCGCCAGGCGCGCTCGCCCGGCCCGGTCCAGAGCGCGAGCCCGTCGGAATCATGCACCTCCGGACGCCAGTCGATCGCCGTCTGCTTCGCGGTCTCGGAATACCAGAACATCGAGGTCAGCGGCGCGATGCCGAGCCGCGAGACATCCTTGCGCAGATGCAGCGCGGTCTCGATCTCCATCGTGACGCCCTTGCCGCGATGCATGCGGAAGCGATAGGCGCCGGCCAGGCTCGGCCCCGACAGCAGGGCATAGATCACGACATATTCGGCGCCCGCCTGTGGCGTTTCCAGCCAGATATGGGTGAAGTCGGGGAATTCCTCGGTCTTGCCGGAGACCGCCGGGTCGATCGCGACGCCGCGCGCCGACAGGCCGTACTGGTAGAGTTCGCCGATGGCGCGGAAATAGGAGGCGCCGAGGAAGGCGACCCAGTCGTTCGTCTTCCAGTCGAGCGCCTCGCCATCGCGGCCGGGATGGCCGCTGCGGCTTTCCTGCAGGCGGAAGCCGGCGAAGCCCGCCCCGGCCGGCAGGTCGCGCGCCGGCGAATTCGCCGGCATCTCGAAATAGTCGGCATCGTAGACGATCTCGCGGGCCTTCCCGCCCTCGACGACATGCATCCTGACCGGCTTCTGGAAGAAGCGGCCGAGATGGAAGAACGTCACCGGCCAGGGCGAGGGTCCCTCCGCCCAGAGCGCTGCGTCCGGCTTGAACCGGATCCTGCCATGGGCGTCGTAGTCGATCCGCTGTATCACGTCGGGTCGCGGGCTCGGCGGGGCCTCATAGGGCTTGGCCGCCATCTCCTTCGCCCGCGCCTTCAGCGCCTCGAAGGTGAAATCCCTGCTATCGCCAAGCTTGAGCCCCTGTTGCGCCAGCGCCTCCGGCGCGAAGCCGAGCGCCGCCAGCGTGGCTGTCGCACCCGCACCTGCGAGAAGAGTCCGTCGGTCGAGGCGAAGCCCCTGGCTGCTACCCTGCTCGGCGCGGTCCTGCATGTCGTTCCTGGTCACTCGTTGCTCGGAGGCACGGCCGCCCGCCATGACGAGGCGCCCGCGCGAAACCGGAGATAGGCAGCCAATCATGGCGAAACCAGTCCGGCCCTTCGGCTAAAGGCGGACTGCCACCTGTTGTCGAACGCTTCCCCTTTGCGGTTCAGCATGCTCTAAAAAACGCGACAACTGGCCGCATGAGCCGGAGCGACCTTCAGGGAGATGACATGAAAACACTGTTCCGCAACCGCCGCCTCGCCGGCCTTGCCGCCGCAGCCCTTATCGCCACGGCCCCCGCCACGGCTCGGGCCCAGGAGTTCGTCAACGTCCTCACCGGCGGCACGTCGGGCGTCTATTATCCGCTCGGCGTCGCGCTCTCGAAGATCTATGGCGAGAAGATTCCGAATGTTCGCCCGACCGTGCAGGCCACCAAGGCCTCGGTCGAGAACCTCCAGCTCCTGCAGCAGGGCAAGGGCGAGATAGCCTTCACGC
Source organism: Allobosea sp. FW305-C-101 (assembly GCF_058783685.1). Lineage (NCBI taxonomy): Bacteria > Pseudomonadati > Pseudomonadota > Alphaproteobacteria > Hyphomicrobiales > Alloboseaceae > Allobosea > Allobosea sp. FW305-C-101. The sequence goes on from NZ_JBYSYT010000002.1 coordinate 1,249,758, forward strand.
TCGGCGATTCGCTCGACGCAGCCTGGAAGGGCGACGAGGAAGCCGGTTTCAAGGCGCCGCTGAAGAAGCTGCGCGGCATCACCGCGATCTATCCGAACTACATCCAGATCGTCGCCTCGAAGGATAGCGGCATCAAGACGCTGGCGGACCTGAAGGGCAAGCGCCTATCGGTCGGCGCGCCGAAATCCGGCACCGAACTCAATGCGCGCGCCATCCTCGCCGCCGCCGGCATGTCCTACAAGGATCTCGGCAAGATCGAGTATCTGCCCTTCGCCGAGTCGGTCGAATTGATGAAGAACCGCCAGCTCGACGCGACCCTGCAATCGGCGGGTCTCGGCGTCGCCTCGCTGCGCGACCTCGCGACCTCCGTCGAGATCACCGTGGTCGAGGTGCCCGCCGCCGTCGTCGACAAGGCCGGCCCGCCCTTCGTCAAGGTCTCGATCCCCGCCAATACCTATACCGGGCAGACCGCCGCCGTGCCGGCCGCCGCCGTGGTCAACTATCTCGTGACCCATGAGGGCATGAAGGAGGAGACCGTCTACCAGATGACCAAGGCGGTCTATGACAACCTGGCCGATCTCGGCGCCGCCCACGCTGCCGCCCGCTCGATCAAGCTGGAAAACGCGCTGGAAGGCATGCCCCTGCCGCTGCATCCGGGCGCCGCGCGCTACTTCAAGGAAAAGGGCCTGAAGGTCGGTTCCTGAACCGCACCTTCCCACCGCAATGACGGGCGAGGCCGGCCTGACCGGTCTCGCCCTTTTCCATGCCGGGGGCGCCGGCATGAGCCCAGGGGCACAGCAGCATGAGCCGCGACGAAACCAGACCGCTTGCAGAGCAGGATCTCACGGGAGCGCCCGCGCCGGCGGCTGCGCCCTATGATCCCGAGCACGGCCTGCCGGCCACCTTCGGAACCGGCTGGAAGGGCCGGCTGCTGTTCTGGCTGGCTGTCACCTTCTCGGCCTTCCAGGTCGTCACCGCCTTCGGCATCCCGCTCGATTTCCGGCTGATCGGCTCCGTCGCCTGGCTGACGCCGATCACGCTGATCCGCGTCGCCTTCGTGCTCTGGCTCGCCTGGATCGTGCTCGGGCTCGTGCGCGGGCGTCCGATGCTCGAAGCCGCCATCGCCTTTCTTGCGCTTCTCGGCGCCTTCGAGCTGGTCTCGCTCTATACCGGCACGCTGCCCAACCAGGTGTTGCGCACCGTCCATGTCGGCTTCCTCGCGCTGATCGCCTGCGGGCTGCTCGCCAATGCCGACGAGACGGCGCCGCCGGCCCGCGCCTTCTGGTGGGCGGTCGGCATCATCGGCTTCGCCGTCGGTCTCTACCACTGGTGGAACTACATGGAGCTCGTGAACCGCGCCGGCGAACTCACCGACGCCGACATGGTCGTCGGCATCGCCGCGCTCGCGGTCCTGTTCCTGCTGGTCTGGCGCGCCATGGGCATCGCCCTGCCGCTCGTCGCCGGCACCTTCCTGGCCTATTGCCTGTTCGGCCGTTACCTCCCGGCACCGTTCGACCACCGCGGCTACAGCCTCGAACAGGTCATCGAGCAAATGGCCTTCGGCACCGAGGGCCTCTACGCCACGCCGACGGCGGTCTCGGCCACCTTCATCTTCCTTTTCATCCTGTTCGGCGCCTTCATGGAGCGTGCCGGCGTCATCGATTTCTTCAACGATATCTCGATGGCGGTGTTCGGCGGCAAGCAGGGCGGACCGGGCAAGGTCTGCGTCGCTTCGTCGGCGCTGATGGGAACGGTCTCGGGGTCCGGCGTCGCCAATGTCGTGGCCTCCGGCCAGTTCACGATTCCCCTGATGAAGCGCTCGGGCTTCAACGGCGCCTTCGCCGGCGGCGTCGAGGCGACCTCCTCGATGGGCGGCCAGATCATGCCGCCGGTCATGGGCGCCGTCGCCTTCATCATGGCCGAGACCATCGACGTGCCCTATTCCAAGATCGTCGAGGCCGCGATCATCCCAGCCTTCCTCTATTTCGCCGCCTGCTACTGGGCGGTGCATCTGGAGGCCGGCAAGCTCGGGCTCACCGGCATGCCGAAATCGGAACTGCCGAGCGCCCGCGCCGAACTGCGCAAGAGCTGGTACCTGATCGCGCCGCTCCTGGTGCTGGTCTATCTCCTGTTCGCAGGCTTCACGCCGCTCTTCGCCGGCGCGATCGGCCTAGCCCTCACCGTCGCCCTCATCCTCGCGCTGGCGATTTCGGCCGGCCTTGCCACGCCCGCGCTGCGCGTCGTCTTCTGGGTCGGTTTCGCGCTGATCTCGGCCGCGTCGATGGCGATCAGCGTCGCGACCGTGCTCGGCGTCGTCCTGCTGCTCGTCATCTGGAACGTGCTCCGCGGCCGCTCTGGGCGCGAGGTTCTGACCGCCTGCATCGAAGCGCTCGCCGACGGCGCGCGCCAGGCCCTGCCGGTCGGCCTCGCCTGCGCGCTGGTCGGCATCGTCATCGGCACCATGACGCTGACCGGGATCGGAACGATCTTCGGCTCCTGGCTGATCGGCATCGGCAAGGAGAGCATGTTCCTCGCACTCGTCCTGACGATGATCTTCAGCCTGATCCTCGGCATGGGCATCCCGACCATCCCGAACTACATCATCACCTCCTCGCTCGCCGCGCCGATTCTGCTGCAGCTCGACGTGCCGCTGATCGTCAGCCACATGTTCGTCTTCTATTTCGGCATCATGGCCGACCTGACCCCGCCGGTGGCGCTGGCCGCCTTCGCGGCGGCGCCGATGGCCAAGGTCTCCGGCATGAAGATCGGCGTGCAGGCGGTGAAGATCGCGCTGCCCGGTTTCGTCGTGCCCTATATGGCGGTCTACGATCCCACGCTGATGCTGCAGCCAGTCGCGGGCCTGACCGGTGCCGGCTACTGGCTCGCCGTCGTCTACATCGTCGTCAAGGCGACGCTCGCCATGCTGCTCTGGGGCATGGCCTTCGTCGGCCAGTTCATGCGCGCCCTGTCGATGTGGGAGCGGATTCTGGCGGCGGTCGGTGCCGGCTTCCTCGTCGCCGCCGTTCCGCTGACCGACGAGATCGGCTTCGCCATCGCGGCCGTGATGATCGGCCAGCATCTCTGGCGCATCCGCACGGCGAAGATCGCCGCATGAGCCTGTGCCTCGCGGCCGGCGCGCTCGTGGTAGTGCTCGGCCGGGGCGAGATCACGCTGGGCTGGCGCCATTCGGTGCAGAAGACGCTCTGGGAAGAGGTCTGGCGAGAGACGCCCGCCGGGCTCGAAATCGTCGAGGCGCGGATCGAAGGCTCGGGCGCCGGCATGGACCCGCCTGACGGCGCGAAGCTCGTCGACGGCTTCTGGCGCTGGCGCCCGGCTCTGCCGCTGCTGAAGGAAGTAGTGATGCGCCGCTCCGGCGCGACGGCCGACTGGCGCATCTGCACGGCATCGGGCTGCCGCGCGATGGGAGACTATCTCCCGGCGGATGCCGACCCGGTCACGTTGAAGATCTGCGGTAAGTAGCGCCGTCATTCTCGGGCGGAGCGAAGCGCAGACCCGAGAATCTCTTGAAAGCGAGGCGCGGGAGCCTCTTTCGGCATGAGATGGCCGGGTCAAGCCCGACCATGACGCTTGATCAATCGACCTCGGTCAGGTGCTCGATCTTGAGCATGCGGCGCATCAGGTTGACCAGGCCGTACCCGGCAAAGACCGAGAAGATCGCCATCATGATGTATTCGAAGATGGTGCCGAGTTCGAACAAGCCGGCCAAGGCCCAGCCGGCCGCCAGCGCCACGCCGAACAGCTCGACGGCGATCAGGATCCCGAACGAGGAGACCATGATCAGGTTGCGCCAGTTCATATGCCGTCCGGCCATGCTGTCCTTCCTTCACGCGCGGGCCGCCTTGCGCGGCCATGCGCCCCACGCACCTAGCGGAGCTTGCCGCCCCATGCAACAAATTCGCGCCCATCGCGCAGATGGGCACGATCTCCGCGCTTGAAAAGTCCTGATGCTCGATACGCCCGTCTTCGCTTCCGCCGCCGTCGCGGCCCCTCATCGCCTCGCCTCCGAGGCGGGCCGCGCCATCCTTGCCGAAGGCGGCAACGCCATCGAGGCGATGGTCGCGATGGCCGCGACGATCGCCGTGGTCTATCCGCATATGAACGGCATCGGCGGCGACGGCTTCTGGCTGGTGCATGAGCCCGGTGGAAAGATGCACGGCATCGAGGCTTGCGGCCCGGCCGGCGCGCTCGCGACGATCGAGCGCTATCGCGGCAAGGGCTATGACGCCCTCCCTTCGCGCGGGCCGGAAGCGGCGCTGACCGTCGCCGGTGCCGTCGGTGGCTGGCAGCTCGCCCTCGATCTCGCGCGCTCGCTCGGCGGGCGCATGCCGCTCGATGAATTGCTGCTGGACGCGATCGGCCATTGCCGCGAGGGCTATGCGGTCTCGGATTCCGAGCTCGGCAACAAGCCGAACGAGCTGGAGGCGCTGAAGGCTGCGCCCGGCTTCCTCTCCAGCTTCTGGATCGACGGCGCACCGCCCAAGCCGGGCGCACGCCGCAGGCCGGAGGCGCTCGGCGCCGCCCTGCAGCAGCTCGCCGATGCCGGGCTCGACGATTTCTACCGCGGCGATGTCGCCCGCGAGATCGCCGCCGATCTCGAGCGCATCGGCGCCCCCGTCACCCGCACCGACCTCGAACGCTATCACGCGCGATCCGTCGCGCCGCTCACGCTGAAGCTTCCCGGCCTCAGCGTCGCCAACCTGCCGCCGCCGACGCAAGGGCTGGCCTCGCTGCTGATCCTCGGCATCTTCGAGCGGTTGGGCGAGGCGAGGCTCGACTCGTTCGAACACCATCACGGGTTGATCGAGGCGACGAAGCGCGCCTTTGCCATCCGCGACCGCTATGTCACCGACCCCGCCGAGCTCGATCACCCGCCTGCCGATTTCCTGACCGACGCCGCCCTGATGCGCGAGGCGGCGGCCATCGATATGAAGCGGGCTGCGAAGCTGCCTCTGCGCCATGGCGACGGCGACACGATCTGGATGGGTGCGATCGACGGCAAAGGCCTCGCGGTCTCCTATATCCAGTCGATCTACTGGGAATACGGCTCCGGCTGCGTGTTGCCCGCCACCGGCATCCACTGGCAGAACCGCGGCGTCTCGTTCTCGCTCGACAAGAACGCGGCCAACCCGCTGAGGCCCGGCCGCAAGCCCTTCCACACGCTGAACCCGGCCTTGGCCCGCTTCAATGACGGGCGCGTCCTGCCCTATGGCTCGATGGGCGGCGACGGCCAGCCCCAGTTCCAGGCACAGATCCTGACACGCTACCGCGCCGGCCAGAATCTCGCCACGGCGGTCGATGCGCCGCGCTGGCTCTTCGGCAAGACCTGGGGCGCGGGCTCGATCAGCCTCAAGTTCGAAAGCCGCTTCGACCCGTCGCTGCTGGAGCGGCTCGATGCCGCCGGCCACCCGGTCGAGGAAAGCGGCATCGCCTATTCCGAGGGCTTCGGCCATGCCGGCATGCTGGTGAAGCACGCGAAAGGCCATGTCGAGGCCGTGCACGATCCGCGTTCCGACGGCGATTCCAGGGGGATCTGACGCCAGATGACTTTCGACGATCCGTTCCGCTGCTTCCTTCCCTATCCCGACGCGTTCGTGAAACATGCGGTCGCCGGCCCGCTCGCCGGTTTGACGCTGGCGGTGAAGGACCTCTTCGATATCAAGGGCTACCCGACCGGGGCGGGCTCGCCGCTGGTGCTGGCGCAATCCGGCATCAAGACCAAGACCGCGCCGATCGTGAAGGATCTGCTCCAGGCCGGCGCCCGCTTCGTCGGAAAGACCCATACCGATGAGCTCGCCTTCTCGCTCAACGGCCAGAACGCGCATTTCGGCTCGCCGATCAATCCGGCTGCGCCCGAGCGTATCACCGGCGGTTCCTCCTGCGGCTCGATGGCCGCAGTCGCCGGTCGCCTCGCCGATATCGCATTGGGCTCCGACACCGGCGGCTCGGTGCGCGCGCCGGCAAGCTATGGCGGCCTCTTCGGCATCCGGCCGAGCCATGGCCGCCTCTCCCTGAAGCGTGCCTGGCCGCTGGCGGAAAGCCTGGACACGCCCGGCTGGTTCGCCCGCGACGGCGACATCTTCGCCCGCGTCGCCAATGTCCTGTTCGGCCCGGACAAGACGGAGCTGCCGGAAGCGCCGCGCCTCCTAATGGCCGACGTCATGTTCGCCCAGGCCGTGCCCGAGGCGGAGACGATCCTGCGCAATGTCGTGCAGCGCACGGTCCCCACGCTCGGCCAGCCCGAAGGTGTCAAGCTCGTCCGCGATCTCGATGCGCTCTACTGGGCCTTCCGCTGGATCCAGGGCCGCGAGGCCTGGCTGTCGGACGGCCCGATGATCGAGCGCTTCAACCCGCCGCTCGGTCCGGGCGTGAAGGAGCGCTTCGCCTTCTCGAAGGCCGTGACCGACGCAGAGTACGCGAAGGGCGAAACCACCCGCAAATCCTTCCGCACCCAGCTTTCGCGCCTGCTCGGCCAGAACGGGGTGCTGATCCTGCCGACCATGCCGGACGTCGCCCCGCTGATCGCGGCCAAGGAATCCGAGCTGGAGGATTTCCGCAACCGGGCGCTGCGCCTGCTCTGCCTCGCCGGCCTGTCGGGCTTCCCGCAGGTCACGATTCCCGTCGCGCAGCGCGAGGGCGCCCCGCTCGGCCTGTCGCTGATCGGCCCGAAGGGCTCCGACCGCTCGCTCGTCGCCTTCGCGGTGCGTTACGAGCGCGCCGCCCGCATCCAGATCGCCTGAGAGGAGACCGCCATGAGCGGACATCACCACCCCGATCAAGATCATCATCACGACAACCATTTCACCGCGATCGAGGCGCGGGTGAAGGCGCTGGAAACGCTGATGGTCGAGAAGGGCTATGTCGATCCGGCCGCGCTCGACGCGATCATCGACACCTACGAGACCAGGATCGGCCCGCGCGACGGCGCCCGCATCGTCGCCAAGGCCTGGACCGATCCGGCCTTCGCCGAACGGCTCAAGGCGGACGGTACGGCGGCGGCGGCCGAGCTCGGCTATGGCGGCCGCGGCGGCGAGCATATCGTCGCCTGCTTCAACACGCCCGAGCAGCACAACCTCATCGTCTGCACGCTGTGCTCCTGCTATCCGTGGCCGGTGCTGGGGCTGCCGCCGGTCTGGTACAAATCCCCGCCCTATCGCGCCAAGGCGGTGATCGACCCGCGCGGCACCATCGCGGATTTCGGCGTGACGCTGCCGGAGAGCCAGCGCGTCCGTGTCTGGGATTCGACCGCCGAGACCCGCTTCATCGTCATCCCGATGCGGCCCGCCGGCACCGAGGGCTGGAGCGAGGAGAAGCTCGCCAGCATCGTCTCACGCGATTCGATGATCGGCACCGGTCTGCCCCGCGCGGAGGACGCGGCATGAACAGCGCCCACGATCTCGGCGGCCAGATGGCCTTCGGCCCGGTCGTTCCCGAGCCGAACGAGCCGGTCTTCCATGGCGACTGGGAGAAACGCGTGCTCGCGATCAATGTCGCGGCCGGCGCCATGGGCGCCTGGAGCATCGACGAGATCCGCCATGCCCGCGAGAGCCTGCCGCCGGCGCAATATCTCTCCTCGACCTATTACGAGATCTGGCTCGCTGCGCTCGACAAGGTGCTGGTCAAGCACGGCTTCCTAAGCGCCGATGAACTCGCCAGCGGCAAACCGGCACCCGAACGCCGCGAGCCCAAGCGCGTGCTCAAGGGCGAAGAGGTCGCGGGCATCCTGCGCCGCGGCTTCCCCTATGAGCGCGAGGCCAAGGCCCCGGCCCGCTTTGCCGTCGGCGACAAGGTCCGCACCATCGTGATGCACCCGCAGCACCACACCCGCCTGCCGCGCTATGCCCGCGGCAAGGCCGGCGTGGTCGAGCGCATCGTCGGCTGCCATGTCTTCCCGGATACGGGCGCGCAAGGGCAACCGGAGACAGCGCAATGGCTCTACACGGTGGTCTTCGACGGACGTGAGCTCTGGGGCCGCGACGCCGATCCGACCTCCACGGTTAGCATCGAGGCCTGGGAGAGCTATCTTGAGCCGGCCTGAGACCGATCTCGCGGCAGCGCTCGCCGCCGACACGCCGATTCCGCGCGATGCCGAGGGGCCGATCTTCGCCGAGCCCTGGCAGGCTCAGGCCTTCGCTTTGGTCGTCGAGCTCCAGAACAAGGGCGTCTTCACCGCCGATGAATGGGCGCAGGCACTCGGCGCTGAAATCCGCGAGGCGCTGGCGGCCGGCGGCTGCCGCGACGGCTCGGATTATTACGAGCGCTGGTGCGAGGCGCTGGAGCACCTGTTGATCGCGAAGGGGCTGACCTCCCATGACGGCGTCGACGCGCTGGCCGCCTCCTGGGCCCGCGCCGCCGAGGCGACGCCGCATGGCAAGCCGATCCTGCTGGAGAACGATCCGCTGCGTTAGCAGGCAGGAGCGCCAGAACCTCCGCCGTCATCCCGGGCTTGCCCCGGGATCCATCGTAAGGCTCCACGCTCTACGATGGATCCCGGATCTACGCGACTACGTCGCTTGTCCGGGATGACGGCGAGGCTCTGTACCGAACCGAACCGCTTCAGCTCCCCATCCCGCCGATCCAGAGGCCGGTGAACAGTGCCGCGCCCAGCACGGCGACGAAGGCGGCGGCCAGCAATTCGAGCCCAGCGATCAATCGCGCCGAGCGCAGGCTGCCGCCACCGGCGAATTTCAGCGCCGCGAACTTGAAGAACACCGCGAAGGCCGCCAGCGCCCCTGTCGTGAGCGCCGTGCCGAGCGCCATGGCGAAGGTCGCGGCGATGCCGGCCCAGAACAGCCCCTGCGCATTGGCGAAGACGAGGATGATCAGCGCCCCCGCGCAGGGCCGCGCGCCGGCCGCAACGACGACGCCGGCCATGTCGCGCCAGCCGGAAAGCCGCGAGACCTGCTCGGCATCGGGCATATGGACATGGTCGCAAGCGGCGGGATCATGCGCCCCGCCCGCTCCCAGCCTGATCAGTGCGCCCGCCTTCCGCCAGAGCATCAGCAACCCGACCAGCGCGACCAGCAGGAAGCTGCCCTGCTCGATCGCGGTGGTCGCCGCATTCATCTGCATCGCGGTCACCCGCAGGAGCAGCGTCGCCACCGTCACGATCGCGATCGCGACCAGCGCCTGCAGGAGCGCTGCCGCGAAGCTCAGGCCCAGTCCACGCTTCAGGCTGCGGTTGTCGGCGACGATATAGCCGGAGATCACCGCCTTGCCATGGCCGGGCCCGGCCGCATGGAAGACGCCATAGCCGAAAGAAAGCCCAAGCAGACCCCAGAGCGCACCGGGCGCAGTCGCAATCGCCTTCAATGTCGCCGTCAACTCACGATAGAAGCTCGACTGCCAGGCAAGCAGAACCGCGCCGAAGCCGGTCGTGGACGGCAGAGCCTCGCGCGGCAGCGCCGTGCCGAAAGGATTGCGCGGCGGTGGCGGAGGCGGCGGGCTCACGCTCGCGATCAGTATGGCCAGCAGCGCAACCACGCCCCCGACCAGCAGCAGCGCCAGCGCGCAAGCAATCAGGCGCCGCGATAGCGCGGCTTCGGCCGGACGTGCTGTCTCGGCGGATGTCACGGACATGCCACCAGCGCCCGCGTCACGATCTCGAGCCCGCTGACATCGGGCGTCGCGGTGATATCGGCCTCGGCGAGCCGCTTCTGCGTGGCATCATCGAGCTTTGGTGGGCGGTTGACCCGCACGACGCAGCCCTGCGGCGCGCCCCTGGTCACCACCGCATCGGGCTCGTCCACGATGGAGAAGGCGACGAAATAGGTGGGGTCGCCGATCTCGATGCCGAAGGAGCGCGCCTTGGCCGGTGTCTTCAGCGGCAGCGTGAAGACCAGCGTCAGCACCTTGTTGTCATAGGACATGACCTGCTCGCCCGGCGTACCGAATTCCTGCTTGCGGCCGTTCAGCTTGGCCGCCGTGAAGAACTCGACATCCGGCAGCGATTCGACATTGATCTTGGCGAGCTCGGCAAGCTCGTCCGAGGTCAGCTTGCCGTCGCCGTTCTTGTCGAGGCCTTGCGTGATATAGGCCGAATAGGCCTCGTCGAAGCTCCAGCGGTTGCGGATCGCCTGCACCGAGCCGTCGGCCGCGAAGACGATCTCGGCCTTGGCCGCGACGAAGACATGCGGATGCGCGGCGGCCGGCACAGCCGCGATGGCCGCCAGCAGGAGCCCCGACAGGGCCGTGAGATGCGCGCGTCGCGTCAAAGGCGAACCCTCCGTGGTCCCGCTTGCGTGGATCATGGTTAAGCGATCGTCAACGGGCGCTTCGCGGCGCCGGATCGCCGTGACAGACTTCCCCGGCAAACAGGGCCAAATCGCGGCGCCTCCCGCGTAGCGCGCACCGGCCGTTCCCGCAAATCTCTGGACCCGGCCCCGAAAATTGGAATGATACCAGATCAATTGACCGCCTCCGGTCGATATGTCAGCCTTACTGACATATTCGCCGCGAAGACGGCAGAACATGAGGCCGGGATTACCGGCCCGTCGGCGGGAACGATGATCCGGGAGGCCGAACATGGCCGAGACACCACGGAAATCCGGCACCGAGGCGGGAGCGCTGCCGCAGATCGGATTGCGCGAGGTCGCGCTCGACGACAAATACGATCTCGAGAAGCGCGAAGTCTTCCTCACCGGCACGCAAGCCGTGGCCCGCATGCTGCTGATGCAGCGCGAGCGTGACCGGCAGGCCGGGCTCGACACCGCCGGCTTCGTCTCCGGCTATCGCGGCTCCCCGCTCGGCGGGCTCGACCAGCAGTTGATGCGGGCCGCGAAGCCCCTCAGGGCCGCGAACATCGTTTTCCAGCCGGGCCTGAACGAGGACCTCGCCGCCACCGCGATCTGGGGCACGCAGCAAGCGGGGCTCAGCGGCGAAGGCAAGCATGATGGTGTCTTCGCGCTCTGGTACGGCAAGGGGCCCGGCGTCGACCGCTCCGGCGACGTCTTCCGCCACGGCAACATGGCTGGCACCGATCCGAAGGGCGGCGTGATCTGCCTGATGGGCGACGATCACACGGCGGAATCCTCGACCAACGCCCATCAGACCGAGTTCGTGCTGGTCGACCGGATGATGCCGATCCTCAACCCGGCCGGCGTGCAGGAGATCATCGATTACGGCCTGCACGGTATCGCGCTGTCGCGCTTCGCCTCGGTCTGGGTCGGCATCAAATGCGTCAAGGATAACATCGAATCGACGGCCTCCATCGACGGTTCGCTCGACCGCGTCACCATCGTCGCTCCGACCGATTACACCCCGCCGCCCGGCGGCCTCGCCATCCGCCGCGAGCTCGATTTCGTCGAGCAGGAACGCCGGATGCATCTCTACAAGCGCGATGCGATGCTGGCCTATCTGCGCGCCAACAGGCTGAACCGCATCGTCACCCAGGGCGGCAAGAAGCCGCGCATCGGCATCGCCACCGTCGGCAAATCCTATCTCGACGTGCAGCAGGCGCTCGCCGATCTCGGCATCGACGAGGTCCGCGCCAATGACCTCGGCATCCGCCTGTTCAAGCTCGCCTGCCCCTGGCCGATCGACCCGGCCGAGCTGAAGGCCTTCGCCAAAGGCCTGGACCTCGTCATGGTGGTCGAGGAGAAGCGTTCGCTGATTGAGGTGCAGGTCCGCGAGGAGCTCTACGGCGCCAAGCACCAGCCGATGGTCATCGGCAAGAAGGACGAGAACGGCGACTGGCTCTTCCCCGTTCATGGCGCGCTCGACCCCAACGATATCGCGATCGCGCTGGGTGGCCGCCTGCTGCAATACCGCGACGATCCCGCGCTGCGCGCTCGGCTGGAGGAGATCGCCGCGGCGCAGGGCCGGCTCGCCGAAGCGCAGGAGATTGCCAGGCGCACGCCCTATTTCTGTTCGGGCTGCCCGCATAATTCCTCCACCGTCGTGCCCGAGGGCTCACGCGCTTATGCCGGCATCGGCTGCCATTACATGGTGCAGTGGATGGACCGCGACACCGCCGGCTTCACCCAGATGGGCGGCGAAGGCGCCAACTGGGTCGGCGAGGCGCCGTTCTCGAAGCGCGGCCATGTCTTCCAGAATCTCGGCGACGGCACCTATACCCATTCCGGCTCGCTCGCGATCCGCTGGGCCGTCGCGAGCGGCGTCACCCTCACCTACAAGCTGCTCTATAACGACGCTGTCGCGATGACCGGCGGCCAGCAGGCCGAGGGCCATCTCACGCCCGACCAGATGGCCCGGCAGGTCGCAGCCGAGGGCGTGCAGCGCATCGCCGTCGTCAGCGACGATCCCGGCAAATATCCGCCGGGCACGCAATGGCCGGCCGGCACGACGCTGCACCATCGCGACGAGCTCGACGCCGTCCAGCGCGAATTGGCCGCGACCTCCGGCGTCTCGCTCCTGCTCTACGACCAGACCTGCGCCACCGAGAAGCGCAGGCGGCGCAAGCGCGGCGCCTATCCCGACCCGGACAAGCGCGTGATCGTCAACGAGCTGGTCTGCGAGGGCTGCGGCGATTGCGGCGTGCAGTCGAACTGCGTCTCGGTCCAGCCGCTGGAGACCGAATTCGGCCGCAAGCGCCAGATCGACCAGTCGAACTGCAACAAGGACTTTTCCTGCGTGAAGGGCTTCTGCCCGTCCTTCGTCACGGTCCATGGCGCAAAGCCCAAGAAAGCCGACCCGCTCCGGCTCGATGCCTCGGCGCTCGGCGAAGCCGAACTGCCCGAACCGATCGTGCCGGCGCTGGACCGCAGCTTCGCGGTGATCGTCACTGGCGTCGGCGGCACCGGCGTCGTCACCATCGGCGCCATCCTCGGCATGGCCGCGCATCTCGAAGGCAAGGGCTGCGGCATGATCGACATGGCCGGCCTCGCCCAGAAGGGTGGCGCAGTCTTCAGCCATGTGAAGCTCGCGCCCCATCCGGACGATATCCACGCCATCCGCGTCACCGCCGGTCAAGCCGATCTTGTGCTCGGCTGCGACCTCACCGTCACCGGCTCGAAGAAGGTGCTCGGCGCGATCCGGCCCGAGCGCGCCGCCGTCATCGTCAACACCGCCGAGAGCCTGCCGGGCGACTTCACCCGCAATGCCGATTTTTTCTTGCCGACCGAGCGCCTGAAGCGCGCCATCCTCTCGGCCGCCGGCCGCGAGCAGACGCATTTCATCGATGCGACCGCCGCTGCCGTCGCCTTTCTCGGCAATGCCATCGCCGCCAACATGTTCATGCTCGGCCATGCCTGGCAGCTCGGCGCGGTGCCGTTGTCACGCGAGGCCCTGCTCAAGGCGATCGAGCTCAATGGCGAGGCCGTCGCCATGAACAAGCAAGCCTTCGATCTCGGCCGCCGCGCCGCGCATGATCCCGAAGCCCTCGCCGGCCTCCTCTCGCAAAGCAAGGCCGCGACGCCCGCCCGCCAGCTCTCGCAGACGCTGGAAGAGATCATCGAGCGCCGCGTCGCCTTCCTCACCGCCTATCAGAATGCCGCCTATGCGGCGCGCTATCGCCATCTCGTCGCCCGCGCCCAGACGCGGGAAGCGGCGGTGATGCCCGGCCAGACGGCGCTCAGCGAGGCCGTTGCCCGCAACCTCTTCAAGCTGATGGCCTATAAGGACGAATACGAGGTCGCCCGGCTCTACAGCGACGGCGCCTTCCGCAAGCAGGTCGCCGCGACCTTCGAGGCGGAAGCCGGCGACGGCAAGCCCTTGCGCTACGAGTTCCACCTCGCCCCGCCACTGCTGGCACGGCGCGATCCGAATACAGGTCTACCGCGCAAGATGAGCTTCGGTCCCTGGATGATGGGCGCCTTCTCCGTGCTGGCGAAGCTCAAGGGCCTGCGCGGCACCGCCTTCGACATTTTCGGATACACCGAGGAGCGCCGCACCGAGCGCCGGCTGATCGCGGATTACGAGGCGCTGTTGAATGAGCTGCTGACCCGTCTCGCGCCGGAGAACCACGCGCTCTGCGTGGCGCTGGCCGCGCTCCCGGAAAAGATCCGCGGCTTCGGCCATGTCAAGGAGCGGCATCTGAAAGCGGCAAAGGCCGAGGAGGCGATGCTGCTGGCGCAGTTGCGCGAGGGGCCGCCTGCCAGCGCTTTGCCGCAGGCTGCGGAATAGCCGGCAGCGCTCCGCACCGTCATGCTCGGGCTTGACCCGAGCATCTCGTGAGAAGAAGGCTCAGGAGCCTCTTCCTGAAGGAGATTCTCGGGTCTACGCTCCGCTTCGCCCGAGAATGACGCCACGCCTCCCGAAGCCTGCTTCTGCAACCCGGACAACCGCCACCTTGATCACCCCCGAGGAACTGCGCGCCATCGCCTCCTGGTCCCACGACCTGTCCGAGGCCGAGTTCGAGGAGGCGCGGCGTGGTATCTCCTTCAAGAGCTACGGCAAGGGTGCCTCGATCTGCCATGTCGGCGACCGGCTCGAGGCTTGGACCGGCGTGGCCGAGGGGCTGGTCAAGATGGCGACGACCTCGAAGACCGGGAAATCCGCGACCCTCGCCGGCCTGCGCGCCGGCGCCTGGTTCGGCGAGGGCACGGTGATCAAGGCCGAGGCGCGCCGCTACGAGCTGGTAGCGCTGCGCGAGTCGCGGATTGCCCTGATGCGGCGCTCGACTTTCCTCTGGCTGTTCGAGCATTCGGCGGCCTTCAACCGCTTCCTCGTGCACCAGTTCAACGAGCGCCTCGCGCAGTTCATCTCGCTGGCCGAGACCGAGCGCACGCTCGATTCCACCGGCCGCCTCGCCCGTAACCTCGCCTGGCTGTTCAACCCGATCCTCTATCCCGATCTCGGCCGCACGCTGGCGATCTCGCAGGAGGAGCTTGGCATGCTCGCCGGCATCTCCCGCCAGATGGCCAATCAGGGCCTTGCGAAGCTCGCCGATCTCGGCCTGATCGAGCTCGGCCATGGCAGCGTCACTATCCGCGACCTCGACCGGCTCGCCCGCTACGAAGGTTGAAAATTGTTGCAGGGCACCAAATCGCGTTTCGCGCGTTCCTTCTCCCGAACAGCCACGGCTGAGAAAGGAACCGCCCCTATGTTTGGCCTCCTCGACCTCATGACGAAACGGGTCAACGACCAGATCGCCGAATACGCTGCAGCCCAGTCCGACATCGCCCGCCGCCTCTGGGGCAATTGGCTCGATCCGTTCCACGCCTGCAAGCCTGTGAAAGTCCGCGCCACCCGCGGGAATCCCGGCTGGGCGTCGGAGCATTCGCCCGCGCAGCAGCGCCGTCATATCTGAACGGCAGCCAACACCGGCATTCAGGTAACATTGCGCCGGGACTTGCTTTGATGAAGCACGTCGAAAGAGAAGGAGACGACCATGCGTGGAATTCTTGTAGCCGCTGGCCTTGCTCTCGCTGCGATCGCCGCAACACCCGCCGCAGCCGCGCCCGTGACGCTCCCGCAGGCCGACGCTCTCGATCGCCTGCCCGCCGAATACACCCGCCACAACCGCGAACACCGCATGTGGGAAATCGAGCGCAACATGGAGCGGCAGGACCGGTATGGCCGTCATCGCTACGGCCGCGACTATGACCGTGGCTACGGTTATGGCCGTCGCCACGGTGGCCCGCCGCCCTGGGCACCGGCTCATGGCTATCGGCGCCATCACTACGAGCGCTTCTGACGAGCGCCCGCCACGGTTCAGCGGCCCATCATCCCCCGGATGGTGGGCCGTTCTACCTCTCCGATGGAGATTTCAGTCACGGCAGCGACGGCTAAACCGGCTCGTTGAACACCGCCTCGATCGCATAGCCGTCCGGATCGACCACGAAGGCCGCGTAGTAATGCGGCCCGTAATGCGCGCGCAGGCCAGGCGCGCCGTTGTCGCGCCCGCCATGTCGAAGCGCAGCCTCGTGGAAGCGATCGACCGCCCCGCTATCCGGCGCGGCAAAGGCGAGATGGAAGCCCGGCCCCGGCGGCGTCTGCCCCTCAGGCCTGTGCTTCAGCGCGAGCTTGTCGCCCCCGCCCGGCACACCGTAGCCGACCGCCTGCCCGGCTTCGCCCGGTCGCAGATCCTGCCAGACCCTGACATAACCGAGCGGCGCCAGCACCGCGTCGTAGAAGGCGCAGGCACGCGCGATATCGGCAACACCGAAAGACAGATGATGAAGCATGAGTCGGTCCGCCATCGCCGCGGACACGGCTCCGCCCGCCGATTCATTCTGCCGAATTCGTGAGGAAGATCAGGACTGAAGCAGAAAAGCCGCGCAACACAACTGCGTGAAAAGCAAACTTCGGCGGGACAATAGTCACCAAAAGGCGAATTGTCTGTCAAGCGGGTCCTTGCAAGGATGATGGCCGCCTGCAAGTCTTGCATGAGAACGAGGCCGGAAACCGGCCCGCGGAAGTCGCCACGACGCATGGCGGCTCGACAGGGAGAACGCAATCGTGGCAAGCGGCACCGCCGGCCAGGCGGATACCTTTCCGAAATTGCTGTTGCGCAACGCGAAGGAGCGCGCCTCGCGCGTCGCCTTCCGCCACAAGGATCTCGGCATCTGGCAGTCCTGGAACTGGGCGGAGGTCGCGGAGCATGTCCGCAACTTCGCCAAGGGCTTGGCAGATCTCGGCCTGAAGCGTGGCGAGAAGGTCGCGATCATCGGCCAGAACCGTCCGCGGCTCTACTGGTCGATGTGCGCGGCGCAATGGATCGGCGCGATTCCGGTCCCGGTCTATGCCGATGGCGTCGCCGAGGAGATGGCCTATGTCCTCGACCATGCCGAGGCGGTTTTCGCAGTGGTGCAGGACCAGGAGCAGGTCGACAAGCTGCTCTCGATCACTGAGCGCCTGCCCCACCTCCGGCACATGCTCTATGACGAGCCGCGCGGCCTGCGTGACTACGACCACGGCAAGCTCCACGCCATCGAGACCGTGATCGCTGACGGCGCCAAGGCGCTGAAGGACCCGCAGGCGCAAGCCGCGCTTGCCCGCGAGATGGAACAGGGCCAGGGCTCCGATCTCGGCATCATCCTCTACACCTCCGGCACCACCGGGCGGCCCAAGGGCGTGATGCTCAGCCATTACAACGTGCTGATCGCCGCCGAGATCGGCTGCGGCTTCGACGGCCTCAACGAGACCGACGAGGTCATCGCCTATCTGCCGATCGCCTGGGTCGGCGACCACGTCTTTTCCTACGCGCAGGCGATGCTG
Organism: Allobosea sp. FW305-C-101; assembly: GCF_058783685.1. Lineage (NCBI taxonomy): Bacteria > Pseudomonadati > Pseudomonadota > Alphaproteobacteria > Hyphomicrobiales > Alloboseaceae > Allobosea > Allobosea sp. FW305-C-101. The sequence goes on from NZ_JBYSYT010000002.1 coordinate 1,266,894, forward strand.
GCCGGCTTCTGCGTCAACTGCCCGGAAAGCCCGGACACGGTGATCGACGATCGCCGCGAGGTCGGCACGACCTACGCCTTCGCCCCGCCGCGCGTCTTCGAGAACATGCTGACCGTGACCATGGTGCGCATGGAGGATGCAGGCCGCCTGAAGCGGAAGATGTTCCACTACTTCCTGGATGTCGCGAAGCGCTATGGCGAGCAGATCCTGAACGGCGAGAGCGTGCCGCTGAAGGGCCGCCTGCTCTACAAGCTCGGCGATTGGCTGGTCTATGGCCCGCTGCGCAACCGCTTCGGCCTGACCAATATCAAGGTCGGCTACACCGCCGGCGAGGCGATCGGCCCCGAGCTTTTCCGCTTCTATCGCTCGATCGGCGTCAACCTGAAGCAGCTCTACGGCCAGACCGAGGCCGGCGTCTACATCACCATGCAGCCCAACGGCGAGATCAAGGCCGACACGGTCGGCAAGCCGGCGCCGATGGTCGAGATCCGCATCGACGACAATGGCGAGGTGCTCTACCGCTCGCCCTCGATCTTCGGTGGCTATTACAAGGACCCGGACAAGACCGCCGAGACCATGACCGCCGACGGCTATGTCCGCTCCGGCGATGCCGGCTTCTTCGACGAAGGCGGCCATCTCAAGATCATCGACCGCGCCAAGGATGTCGGCAAGCTCGCGAATGGCGAGCTGTTCCCGCCGAAATACATCGAGAACAAACTCAAGTTCTATCCGAACATCAAGGAAGCCGTCGCCTTCGGCCAGGGCCGCGACCATGCCACCGTCGCGCTCAATATCGACCTCATCGCCGTCGGCAACTGGGCCGAGCGCAACAACGTGGTCTACGCGTCCTATCAGGAGCTCGCCGGCCACGATCTCGTCTACGACATGATCGCGAAGCATGTCGACGAGGTGAACCGCTCGCTCGCCTCCGAACCGATGATGGGCGGCGCCCAGATCAAGCGCTTCCTGATCCTGCACAAGGAACTCGACGCCGACGACGGCGAGCTCACCCGCACCCAGAAGGTCCGGCGCGGCTTCATCGCCGAGCGCTACGCCCCGCTGGTCACCGCGCTCTATGACGGCTCGGACGCTGCCGACATCTCGACCGAAGTGACTTTCGAGGACGGCCGCAAGGGCGTGATCTCGGCCCGCGTCAAGGTGCGCGACGCCAAGATCTACCCGACCGGGCAGGAGGCGCCGTCGCCGGCGAAGGCGGCATGAACGCGGAGCCGATGAACGTGACGGGCACTCCCATCCGCGCCAAGGGCGAGGTTCTGCTCTCGGTCGAGAACATCTCGCTGCGCTTCGGCGGCGTGAAGGCGATCACCGATGTCTCCTTCGACATCCGCAAGGGCGAGATTCGCGCCATCATCGGGCCGAACGGCGCCGGCAAGACCTCGATGCTCAACTGCATCAACGGTTTCTACCAGCCGCAGGAAGGCCAGATCGTCTTCAAGGGTGAGCGCCGCGCCAAGATGCGCCCGCACCGCGCCGCTGCCGGCGGCATCGCCCGCACCTTCCAGAACGTCGCGCTGTTCAAGGGCATGTCGACGCTCGACAACATCATGACCGGCCGCACGCTCAAGATGAAGAAGGGCTTCTTCTGGCAGGCGCTGCGCCATGGCCCGGCGATGCAGGAGGAGATCGCGCATCGCCGCGTCGTCGAGGACATCATCGACTTCCTGCAGATCGAGCACATCCGCAAACTGCCGGTCGGCAAATTGCCCTACGGCCTGCAGAAGCGCGTCGAGCTTGGCCGCGCGCTCGCCATGGAGCCGGAGCTGCTCCTGCTCGACGAGCCGATGGCCGGCATGAACCTCGAGGAGAAGGAGGACATGTGCCGCTTCATCCTCGACGTGAACAACCAGTTCGGCACGACGATCGCCCTGATCGAGCACGACATGGGCGTGGTCATGGACCTGTCCGATCGCGTCGTCGTGCTCGAATACGGCCGCAAGATCGCCGACGGCACGCCTGAAGAGGTCAAGGCCGACCAGCGCGTCATCGATGCCTATCTCGGCGTGGCGCATTGAGGAGCGTGGAGACATGAGCGACATCGCCACCCGCCCCGCCCCGAACCTTCTGGCCAACCCGTTGGTCAAGGCCGGGCTGATCCTCGCGGCCATCGTCGCCGCGCTTGCGATCGGCGTCCGGCTCGACACCTCCAACACGCTCTATGCGATCTTCGTCGACCCGTTCCAGCAGATGGTGCAGGCGCCCGACCTGCTGGTGCAGACGGTCTGGGAAGGGCTCGTCTCCGGCGTGCTCTATGCCCTGATCGCGCTTGGCTTCGTGCTGATCTTCAAGGCCTCGGGCGTGTTCAATTTCGCCCAGGGCATCATGGTGGTGTTCGCGGCGCTGACGCTGGTCGGCCTCTATGAGAAGGGCGTCCCGGCCTTCCTCGCGGTCATCCTGACGCTCGGCGTGATGTTCGCGCTCGCCGTCACCATCGAGCGCGTGGTGCTGCGCCCGCTGGTGAACCAGCCCGACATCATCCTGTTCATGGCGACCTTCGGCATCACCTATTTCCTGATCGGGTTCGGTGAATCGCTCTTCGGCGGCAATCCCAAGCAGATGATCGCCGAGCAGCTCTATCTGCCCAAGGGCGCGGTCGACCTGCAGATTCTCGGCGGGCTGGTCTCGCTGCAGAAGATCGACATCGCCGCCGCCCTCATCGCCTCGCTGATGATCGCCGCGCTCGCCGCCTTCTTCCAGTACACCCGCATCGGAAGGGCTCTGCGAGCAGTGGCCGACAGCCACAAGGCGGCGCTCTCGGTCGGCATCTCGCTGAACCAGATCTGGGTCATCGTCTGGTTCACCGCCGGCATCGTCGCCCTGATCACCGGCATCATGTGGGGCGCCCGCTCGGACGTCTCCTTCGCGCTGGAGATCGTGGCGCTCAAGGCCCTGCCGGTGCTGATCCTCGGCGGCTTCACCTCGATCCCCGGCGCCATTGTCGGCGGCCTGATCATCGGCATCGGCGAGAAGCTCGGCGAGTTCTACTGGGGCCCGCTGATCGGTGGCGGCATCGAGAGCTGGCTCGCCTATTTCATCGCGCTGGGCTTCCTGCTGTTCCGGCCGCAGGGCCTGTTCGGCGACAAGATCATCGAACGTATCTGAGGAGCCGGACGACATGCTCTACCGCGAGGCCGGTCAATACAAATCCACCTATTCAGCCGACATGGCGGTCTTCCCCCTGAAGGAGGACCGGATCGGCATCGCCGTGATCCTGGCGATCGCTCTCGTCGCCATCCCCTTCCTGGGCAGCGACTTCTTCATCGCCTCGGTGATGATCCCCTTCCTGGTCTTCTCGCTGGCGGCGATCGGGCTCAATATCCTCACCGGCTATACCGGGTTGATCTCGCTCGGCACCGCCGCTTTCATGGGGGTCGGCGCCTATAGCTGCTACAAGCTGACCACCTTCTTTCCGGGCGTGAACATCATCGTCCTGATCCTCGTCTCGGGGCTGTTCTCGGCCGGCATCGGCGTGCTTTTCGGCCTGCCCTCTTTGCGCATCAAGGGCTTCTACCTTGCGGTCGCCACGCTCGCCGCGCAGTTCTTCCTGCAATGGGCCTTCGTGCGCGTGCCGTGGTTGTTCAATTACAACGCCTCCGGCGCGATCGAGGTGCCGCAGCGCACGCTGTTCAACATCCCGCTGACGGGCGCGGCCGCGACGCCGGAGACGCGCTATTTCGTCTGCCTCGGTCTCGTCGTGGTGCTGACCTGGTTCGCCTCCAACATCGTCCACGGCAAGCTCGGCCGCTCCTGGATGGCGGTGCGCGACATGGACATCGCCGCCGAGCTGATGGGCATCAAGCTGCTCAACGCCAAGCTCGCCGCTTTCGCCGTCTCCTCCTATTTCTGCGGCGTTGCCGGCGCGATGATGATCTTCCTCTGGTACGGCGGCGGCGAGGCGGCCGACGTGTTCTCGATCCGCCTGTCCTTCAACATCCTGTTCATGGTCATCATCGGCGGCCTCGGCTCCCTGATCGGCTCCTTCTTCGGCGCGGCCTTCCTCTCGATCCTGCCGACGGCGCTGAAATTCGGCCTGCCGGCGCTCGGCGTCCCGATTGCCGGCGCCGCTGCCGAGCACGTCACCTTCATGCTGGTCGGCGCGCTGATCATCACCTTCCTGATCGTCGAGCCGCACGGCCTTGCCAGGCTCTGGCAGATCGGGAAGCAGAAATTGCGGACGTGGCCCTTCCCCTATTGAGGCTGGGGGAGAGACCCAAGAAACGACCGGCGACAATGAAGCGCCGGCGGATAAAGACCGATCCGACAGCAGTCTGGTCGGGAGGAAACGAACGGAGGAAGTCCATGAAGACCAGCAATCTGTTGAAGGGTGCCGCGCTCGGAGCCCTGTTCGCCGCCGGCGCGCTCGCCCCGGCGATGGCGCAGGACAGCGTCTACTTCGCCAACAATGCCTATCGCACCGGCCCGTTCTCGGGCTCGGGCATCCCGATCGGCGACGGCATGCGCGACTACATCACGATGATCAACGAGCGCGACGGCGGCGTGAACGGCGTCAAGGTCATCTACGAGGAATGCGAGACCGGCTACGACACCAAGAAGTCGATCGAGTGCTACGAGCAGGCCAAGTCGAAGAACACCATCGTCTACTCGCCCTGGTCGACGGGCGCGACGCTCGCCGCGATCCCGCGCGCCCATGTCGACAAGATCCCGATCCTGTCGATGGCCTACGGCCTGTCTTCCTCGGCCGACGGCACGAACTTCCCCTGGGTCTTCATCCCGCCCTTCACTTACTGGGACGGCGCCTCCGTCATGGTGAAGCACATGGCGGCCGAGCTCGGCGGCATGGACAAGCTCAAGGGCAAGAAGCTCGGCCTGATCCATCTCGACGCGCCCTTCGGCAAGGAGCCGATCCCGGTTCTCGAGAACCTCGCCAAGAAATACGGCTTCGAGCTGAAGCTCTATCCGGTGGCCGCCGCCGACATGCAGAACCAGGGCTCGCTCTGGCTCTCGATCCGCCGTGACCGGCCGGACTATCTCTACAACCAGGGCTGGGGCGCGATGAACCCGACCGCGGTCAAGGAAGCGGCCAAGAACAACTTCCCGATGAACAAGTTGGTCGGCGTCTGGTGGGCCGGCGGCGATGACGATGCCCGCGCCGGTGGCGAGCAGGCCAAGGGCTACAAGTCGCTGAGCTGGACGCTCGCCGGCACCGAGGCGCCCGCGATGCAGGACATCCTCAAGCACGTCGTCGACAAGGGCAAGAGCACGACGCCGAAGGAGAAGGTCGGCGAAGCGCTCTACAACCGCGGCGTCTACAACGCGATGCTCGTCGTCGAGGGCATCCGCAACGCGCAGAAGCTCACCGGCAAGAAGGTGATCAATTCCGAGGACATGCGCCGCGGCCTCGAATCGCTCAACCTGACCGAGGCTCGCCTCAAGGAGATCGGCCTCGGCGGCTTCGTCACGCCGACCACGATCTCCTGCACCGACCATTCCGGCCACAGCAAGATGTTCGTCTCCGAGTGGGACGGCACCAAGTGGACCAAGAAGGGCGACTGGGTCGAGCCTCTGAAGGACGAGGTCCGGCCGCTGATCGAGTCCAACGCCAAGGACTATGTCGAGAAGGCCGGCAATTGGCCGAAGCGCACCGAGTCCTGCGAGAAGTCGTCCTGATCTGACGGCAGCCGGCGGCGGATACCCGCCGCCGGCACCCCTTCGATACCGATTGTCCGGGAGAGGCCGATGTCGACCGCCACCCTCGAAAAGCCAGCCGCAACGACCGCGAGCGACACCATCCTGTCGCTCAACAATATCGAGGTCATCTACGACCATGTCGTGCTGGTGCTGAAGGGCGTCTCGCTCACCGTGCCGCGCGCGGGCATCGTCGCGATCCTCGGCGCCAACGGCGCCGGCAAGACCACGACGCTGAAGGCGATCTCCAACCTGCTCAAGGCCGAGCGCGGCGAGGTCACCAAGGGCTCGATCGTCTTCGACGGCGAGCGCGTCGACAAGATGTCCCCGAACGAGCTGGTGCGGCGCGGCTGCATCCAGGTCATGGAAGGCCGGCACTGCTTCGGCCATCTCTCGATCGAGGAGAACCTGCTGACCGGCGCCTTCACCCGCCGCGACGGCAATGCCGCGATCAAGCGCGACCTCGAGAAGATCTACACGCTGTTCCCGCGCCTGAAGCAGCGTCGCTCGTCGCAGGCCGGCTACACCTCCGGCGGCGAGCAGCAGATGTGCGCCATCGGCAGGGCGATGATGTCGAACCCCAAGATGATCCTGCTCGACGAACCCTCGATGGGCCTCGCCCCGCAGATCGTCGAGGAGATCTTCGAGATCGTCCGCCAGCTCAATGCCGACGAGGGCGTCTCCTTCCTCGTCGCCGAGCAGAACACCAACATGGCGCTGCGCTACGCGACCTACGGCTACATCATGGAGACCGGCCGCGTCGTCATGGACGGCGAGGCCAGGATGCTGCGCGAGAACGAGGACGTGAAGGAATTCTATCTCGGCGTCGCCGAGGGCAACAAGAAGTCCTTCCGCGAGGTGAAGAGCTACAAGCGCCGCAAGCGCTGGCTGTCGTGACCCCAAGCGATCCGACACCGCACCCCGACAGACGAGACCCCGCCATGACAGAGCACCACGACGCGCTCGAAACCCGCTCGCCTGCCGCGCGCGAGGCCGATCTCTTCGCCCGCCTGCCGGCGGTGCTGGCAGCAGCCGTAAGGGCACCGGCCTATGCCGAGCGGCTCGCCGGCATCGACCCCACCACGATCACCGACCGCAAGGCGCTGGCCAGCCTGCCGATCCTGCGCAAGGCGGAACTGCCTGCGTTGCAGAAAGCCGCCCTGCCCTTCGGTGGCTTCGTCGCGGAACCGCCCGGCTCCTTCGGCCGGCTCTTCACCTCTCCGGGCCCGATCTTCGAACCCGAGGGCACCGCGATCGACAGCTGGGGCGCCGCGCGCGGCCTCTTTGCCGCCGGTTTCCGGCCGGGCGATATCGTCCTGAACACGCTGAGCTATCACCTGACGCCCGGCGGCTTCATCATGGATTCGGCCGCCCGCGCGCTCGGCTGCGCCGTGATCCCGGCCGGCCCCGGCAATACCGAGCAGCAGATGGAGGTGATCTCCGCCTATCGCCCGAGCGCCTATGCCGGCACGCCCGATTTCCTGAAGATACTGATCGAGGCGGCCGAGACGCGCGGCGTCGACATCTCCTCGCTCAAGCGCGCGGTGGTTTCCGGCGCCGCCTTCCCGCCCTCGCTTCAGGCCTGGGTCCGAGAGCGCGGCATCGACGCCTACCAGCTCTATGCCACCGCCGATGTCGGCGTCATCGCCTATGAGACCCCGGCCCACGAAGGCATGGTGCTGAACGAAAATCTAATCGTCGAGATCGTTCGGCCGGGCACCGGCGATCCCGTCCCGGAGGGTGAGGTCGGCGAGGTCGTGATCACCAATCTCGACCCGCATCATCCCCAGATCAGGCTCGCGGTCGGCGATCTCACCGCCGTGCTGCCGGGCGCGAGCGCCTGCGGGCGCAGCAACACCCGTATCAAGGGCTGGATGGGCCGCGCCGACCAGACCGCCAAGATCAAGGGCATGTTCGTGCGCCCCGAGCAAGTCGCCGAAATCGCCAAGCGCCATGCCGAGATCGCCAAGCTCCGCCTCGTCGTCGGCCGCGCCAACGAGACCGATACGATGACGCTGAAGGCGGAGATTTATGCCGAGCCTGCAGGCTTCGTCGACGCGGTCTCCTCGACCTTGCAGCAGGTGACGAAGCTGAAGGGGGCCGTGGAAATCCTGCCGCTCGGCGCGCTGCCGAACGACGGCAAGGTCATCGCGGACGAGCGGCCGGTCGGGTGAACCTGGCCGTCATTCTCGGGCGAAGCAGAGCTTCGACCCGAGAATCTCTTGCCGGGTAAGGCGCCTTTCCTGCACGAGATGCTCGGGTCAAGCCCGAGCATGACGCTAGTGCGCTTCACCACGCAACCGGCTTCTCCCCCTGCCCTTTCAGCCAGGCATTGGCACGGCTGAACGGTTTCGAGCCGAAAAAGCCCCGCCTTGCCGACAGGGGCGAGGGATGCGCGCTGGCGATGACCAGATGGCGGCTCTCGTCGATCAGGGGGCGCTTCGCCTGAGCCGGCGCGCCCCAAAGCAGGAAGGCGACATGCGGCCGCTCGCGCGAGACCGCCGCGATCACCGCATCCGTCACCGCGCCCCAGCCGAGCGACAGGTGCGAACCTGCCTTGCTCGCGCCTTCCCGCACCGTCAGTGCCGTGTTGAGCAGGAGAACGCCCTGCTTCGCCCAACGCGTCAGGTCTCCATCGGCAGGAGCCGGCTCATCCAGATCGGCTACCCGCTCCTTGTAGATATTCACCAGCGAGCGCGGCAGCGGCGGCGGCCCGACATAGGAAAAGGCGAGCCCGTTGGCATGGCCCGGCGTCGGATAGGGGTCCTGCCCAAGGATGACCGCCCTGACCGTATCGAGCTGCGTCAGCGCCAGCGCGGCGAAGACGCGCTCGGGAGCCGGCGCCACCACCTCGCCGACCGCCCGCTCGGCATCGACGGCGGCGCAAGCGCGCCCGGCAGCCCCATCGGCAGCGAAGACCGGCAAATCCCGCCAGCCCTCCGAAGCCGCGCTCGCCAGAAAGGCCGCGAGCGCCTCGCTGCAATTCACTTCAGGACCGCCCGACCCTCGACCTTGGCATCGACCGTGCCGAGCTTGCGAACATAGACCATCACCTCGTTCGCCATCAGCTTGCCGTCGGTGAGGCCGAGCAGCGTCTTGCCACGGCCGAGCGCCGTATAGCCGTCGCCGCCTTCCAGCATGAAGTTGTTGGACGCGACGGTGTACTTGGCCGCGGGATCGATCGGCTTGCCGTCGACCGTGACCGCCGTGACGCGCGAACCCTGCGGCTGCTTGAGATCGGCCTCGAACTTGAGCCCGGAGACGACGGGGAAGCGGCCGGCACCCTGCGGCGCGTCGCGCAACCCGTTCTCGATCGCGTCCTTCACGTCCTTGCCGGTGATCTCCACCATCACGGTGGCATTGCCGAAAGGCAGTTCGCTCAGCACGTCGCGGCGCGTCAGCTTGTGCCCGGCGGCATATTGCTTGTTGGCGCGGATGCCGCCGGCATTGGTGATGGCGAGCTGGGCGCCGGTCGCTGAGCGGATCGCGTCGGCGATCAGGTTGCCGATCGCGGTTTCCTGCGTGCGGATCACGCCGGTGCGGGAATCGAGCGGCGCGGCGAGCGTCGCGATATCGATGTCGAGCTCTTTCGAGAGCTCCGCCTCGTAGCCCTTCACGATGGCGGCGACATCCGGATCCGGCGTCGCCGAGCGGGAATCGTTGACGCGGAAGGTCGGCGTCCATGAAACCTGCCGCGCCGCGCCCTCGCCCCGGACGCTGACCGCGATGTCGATGGCGGTGACGTAATTGCCCTCCTCGTTCGACTCGACCATCACCACCTTGCCGTCATAGGCGATGGCAAGGTCGTGATCGTGGCCGGTGAGCACGATATCGACCACGCGCGAGCGTACGATCTCGTAATCCATGGCGCGGTCGGCATGGACCACGGCGACGAGGATGTCGGCGCCCTGCCCCTTCAGCGCCTTGGCCTCGCGGCGCAGCGCCTCCATCGTCGAGGAGAATTGCAGGTCGCCGGGATTGGAGAGCTGCGGCGTCGGGTCATAGGTCGTGCCGATGACGCCGACCTTGATGCCGCCGAGCTCGAAGACCTGTGAATCCTTGTGCTGCGGCAGCGTGTTGCCGGCGGCATCGCGCAGGTTCGCGGCGAATGTCGGGTAATTCTGCGCCGCCGTCAGCTTGAGATAGTTGTCCTTGCCGAAATCGAACTCGTGATTGCCGGGCACGAAGACGTCGATGCCCATCTTGTTCTGCATCGCGACGATATGCGCGCCCTGGTCGAAGCCCGACATCAGCGAGGGCGAGTAGCAATCGCCGGCATGGCAGAACAACACCGGCACGCCCTTGGCCCGTTCGGCCTTGGCGATGCCGGAAGCGCGGGCGAAGCCGCCACGGCCCTTGTCGTCGCTCATCTTGTAGATGTCGTTGAGCAGCAGCAGCGTGAAGCTCGGTGCCGGCTGCTGCGCCATCGCCACGGGGGCGGTCGCGGCAAGCGTGGCAGGCGCCGCCAGGACGCCGAGAGCCTTGCGGCGGGTGAGCTTCGTCATCGGGGCGCCCTTATGTCTTGAGAACGGCTCCAGACTAGCAAGACTGTGGCCAGGCTGGCCAGAGGCAGCTGCACCGGAAGAAGCCGGGGGCGGCAGTGTCGCACCTCGACTTTCGGAGGGTTTCGAGGCTGGACGAAAGCGCGAACTCGTCTAAATCACGGGGGCAAGGAGAGCATGCGCTCATGACTGCTGACATCGCCGCCGCGCCAAGCCGCGAAGCCGCTTCCCTGCCGCCGGATCATCCCAAGGTGCGCTACGGGCGCATCGGCGTGCTCCTGATGAATCTCGGCACGCCCGAGGGCACCGGCTACTGGCCGATGCGCGCCTATCTCAAGGAGTTCCTCTCGGACCGCCGCGTCATCGAGGAGCCCCGCTGGAAATGGTGGCCGATCCTCAACCTGATCATCCTGTCGACCCGGCCGGGCCGAAAAGGCAAGGACTACGCCTCGATCTGGAACAACGAGCGCGACGAGGGCCCACTCAAGACCATCACCCGCTCGCAGACCGAGCAGCTCACGGAGCGCCTGAAGCCGCTGGCAGGCGACCGCGTCGTCTTTGACTGGGCGATGCGGTACGGCTTTCCCGATGTGAAGAGCCGGCTGAAAGCCCTGCTCGACCAGGGTTGCGACCGCATCCTCTTGGTGCCGCTCTATCCGCAATATGCCGCGCCGACCTCGGCGACCGCCTGCGACCAGGCCTTTCGCGCACTGATGCAGATGCGCTGGCAGCCTTCGGTGCGCGTCGCGCCGCCCTATCACGACGACCCCGTCTATATCGGCGCGCTCGCCCGCTCGATGCGCGCCTCGCTGGCGAAGCTCGATTTCGCGCCCGAGGTCATCCTCTGCTCCTTCCACGGCATGCCCAAGGAATACCTGCTGAAGGGCGACCCTTATTACTGCCAGTGCGTGAAAACCTGGCGCCTGCTGCGCGCCGAGCTCGGCCTCTCCGAGGAGCAGTTCCCGCTGACCTTCCAGTCGCGCTTCGGCCCGGACGAATGGCTCCAGCCCTATACCGACGAGACGGTGAAGGCGCTGGCGCAAGCCGGCAAGAAATCCATGGCCATCGTCGCGCCCGGCTTCTCGGCCGACTGCCTGGAGACGCTGGAAGAGCTCGACGGCGAGAACCGCGAGATCTTCCTGCACAATGGCGGCGAGAAATTCGCCTATCTGCCCTGCCTGAACGATTCCCGCGAAGGCATCGACGTCATCGCCGAGGTCGTCCAGCGCGAATTGATGGGCTGGCTCTAAGCTAGCCCGCGCCGACCACGAAGCGGGCCACGCTCTCGGCCACCGGCCGCGCCTTCAGGATGCGGCGGTGGCCGAGCCCCTCCGTCACCTCCAACCTGACGAACGGGCCGCTCTCGGCCAGCGCTTCGGCATGCTGGAAGCCGAGTTCGCGATCCTGCCGGTCATGGATCACCAGCGTCGGCAAACCGATCGCCTTGAGCTGAAGCGGCCCCTCGAAAGCCTCGACCGGATTGCCCGCGACGACATGGATGCGCCGCTCCAGCGCCGCCTGCCCGCGCCGGCCGAGGCCAAGGGCATCGCCGAACTGCCGGGTGATCCGGGTGACCGATGACGGCGCGGCGATCAATACCAGCCTGTCAGCGCTGACCACAGGCTGCCCCCTGACCGAGCCCGCCAGCGCCGCAAGCGTGATCGCCCCGCCGAAGGAATGCGTGACGATCGCGTGGAACGGCCCGAACACCCGCGACACCGCGGCAAGGCTCGCGACGCCGAGCGGAATATTGAGCTCGCGCCCGGTCGAGGCGCCATGACCGGGCAGGTCGAAGGCGACGACCCGAAAGCCCACCGCCAGCAGCGGCTCGACGAAATCTGTCATCGACGCCGCATCGCCGGTCCAGCCATGGACCAGCAGCACCGTCCGGGTCGGCGCATGATCCTCGGGCTCGAAGACATAGGCCTGCACGCTCCCGCAGGGGAAGGGAATCGCGCGCGGACTCGCTTGCCGCAATCGCGCCGGCAACACCTGCCCCCCCGTGCCGCCGTTTCCGTTTCGCTTTGCCGGCCTCGGCGGGGTACAGAAGAGGCGGAAGGCGAGGCGGCCGGCCGTGCGTGGAGCTATAAGGCTCGCCGCGCGGACCAGCGGGCGCATGTAACGGAGGGCGGAAGCGCTCATGGCGAATATCCGATTTTGTTCAACGCTGAACTATTATGTTCAGCCATGAACAAAAAGCAAGAGCTTTCCGAGACGCAGACCCTGCCCTGGGACCTGCCGCGCTTCCGCAACTGGGTCTCCATCGCCCGCGCCCATAACATGTGGGAGAAGGTGCTCACCGAGTCGTTGGCGCCACTCGGGATCCAGCTCGCGCATTACGACGTGCTCGCCAACATCTTCCACGTTCCCGGCCTCTCGCAGCAGGCCTTGGCCGAGAAGCTTCTGGTCGGCCGCAGCGCCATGAGCATGTTGCTGCCTGTGCTGGAGAAGCGCGGCCTGATCGAACGCCGCAATGACGAGGCTGACCGGCGCCTGCGCCGCCTCTGGCTGACGCCCGCCGGCGAGGCGATCACCCGAAAGGCGATGGCGATCCATGTCGCCGAGATCGAGGCGATGATGCAGGTCCTCACCGACGAGGAATGCAATGCCGCGGGCGAGGCGATGCGCCGCGTCGGCAAGGCGCTCGAGGCGCGCAGCGCAGCGGCGAAGGGCACTATTTGAAGGGCGTCATCCCGTGTCTGCGCAGCAGCACTCGCGTGCCGCAGCGCGCACGGGAAGACACCCAGGCGCGAAGCTAACCCTCAGGCCGGCTTCTTTTCCTCGCCGAAGGCCGAGATACCGCCATGCTTGGCCGACCAGGTCGCGGGGTCGTTGAGGAAGCTCTCCACCTCGGCCAGGATCTTCGGCTCGAAATGGCCGCTGTCCTTGGCAACGGCGAGCACGTCCCACCACGTCGTGAGATAGTGCAGGTTGATGCCGATCTCGGTCATCAGCTCGCGGCTCTTCGGGAAGATGTCGTAGTAGAACAGCACGAAGCAGTGCTGCACATCGGCGCCGGCCGTGCGCAGCGCCTCGGCGAAATTGACCTTGCTGCGCCCGTCGGTGGCGAGGTCCTCGACCAGCAACGTGCGCGCGCCCTCGACGACCGAGCCCTCGATCTGGGCGTTGCGGCCAAAACCCTTCGGCTTCTTGCGGACATACTGCATCGGCAGCGAGAGACGGTCCGAGATCCAGGCGGCGAAGGGAATGCCCGCCGTCTCGCCGCCGGCGATGATGTCGAGCGACTCGTAGCCGATATCGCGCACGATCGTCGTCGCCGCGAAATCGATCAGGGTCGAGCGCAGGCGCGGGTAGGAGATGATCTTGCGGCAGTCGATATAGACCGGGCTCGCCCAGCCGGAGGTGAAGAAGAAGGGCTTGTCGCTGTAGAAGTGCACGGCCTTGATTTCGAGCAGCATCTTGGCCGCTTCGCGCGCGATCTCGGTCCTGTCGGTGGGGGTGAACAGGTTGGACATGGGCGCGGTCTCTCCGGGCTGAGCGACGCCGCTCGCCGGGGACGGCAAGGGCGCTGGGACTGGTCGAATTGGCAAACGGCCCCTTCTGATCGCCCTTGCCCGGCAGGTCAATCCCTCCGCGCGGCGATTTTCACGATGGCCTGCGGGCCAATTCCGCCGCTCACACCGCTTCTGGCGCCGGCCAGAGGGCAACAGGGCGGCTGCGTTGCCCAAAAACGACCATTGCAGCGTTTCCCACGGCATCCACAAGCTGGCCCGCGAGGGATCATTGCGCCGGCTCAGATCGCATGAGATGGCAAAATCATTCGAATTTGGGCGGTGCCGTGCCGGCATCGTCGCTCCGCGCTTGGCCGGAGCAGCAGCATGGGGCTTGAATCATGAGTGAACTGCGAATGGCTGCCGCGCCATCGGCACCGACTGAGGTGGACAGCAAGGCTCGCAAGGCCCTGTGGGGCGCCGCGATCGGCTACGCCATGGACGGGTTCGACCTCTTGATCCTCGGCTTCATGCTGCGTGCGATCTCGGCCGATCTCCAGCTCAGCCAGGCGCAGGCCGCCTCGCTCGTCACCGCGACCCTGGTCGGCGCGGTGCTCGGCGGCATCGGCTTCGGCATGCTCTCCGACCGCCTCGGCCGGGTCCGCGTCCTGACCTGGACGATCGTCCTCTTCGCCGTCTTCACCGGCATGTGCGCGCTCGCCCAGGGCTACTGGGACCTGCTGTTCTACCGCACCATCGCGGGCCTTGGCCTCGGCGGCGAGTTCGGCATCGGCATGGCGTTGGTCGCCGAAGCCTGGCCGGCCTCGAAGCGGGCGCGCGCCTCCTCCTATGTCGGTCTAGGCTGGCAGGTCGGCGTGCTGGCAGCGGCGCTCGCGACCCCGCTGCTGCTGCCCTCGATCGGCTGGCGCGGCATGTTCGCCATCGGCATCCTGCCGGCGGTCGTCGCCTATTTCATCCGCCACTCCCTGCACGAGCCCGAGGTCTTCGTCGCCCGCTCCAAGGACCGGCCGAAGGAATCGGCGCTGCGCCTGCTGGTCAAGGACCGCGAGACCGCCAAGCTCAGCCTCGGCATGATCATCCTCTGCTCGGTCCAGAATTTCGGCTATTACGGCGTGATGATCTGGCTGCCGAACTACCTCGCCACGCGGTTCGGCTTCCAGCTCACCCAATCGGCCTTGTGGACCGCGGTGACCATCGCCGGCATGGCGCTCGGCATCTTCGCCTTCGGCCATATCGCCGACCGGATCGGCCGCCGCCCGGCCTTCTTCGGCTACATGATCGGCGCCGCCGTGATGGTCATGGTCTATTCGCGCCTGACCGATCCCATGCAGTTGCTGGTCGGCGGCGCGGTCATGGGCTTCTTCGTCAACGGCATGCTCGGCGGCTATGGCGCGCTGATCAGCGAGCTCTTCCCGACGGCGGCGCGGGCCACCGCGCAGAACGTGCTGTTCAATATCGGCCGCGGCGTCGGCGGCTTCGGCCCGGTCGTCGTCGGTGCGATCGCCGCGACGCATGGCTTCCAGACCGCCATCGCGCTGCTCGCCGCCCTCTACGTCCTTGACCTGATCGCGATGTGGCTCCTCATTCCCGAGAAGCGCGGCGCCGAGCTGGAATGAGCCTATAGGGCGAAAATTGCGGATGCGAACGCAGGGGGCGCCAAGGGGCGCCCTCTTGCGTTTGAAGATTGATGTCTTCCGAAAATGGGAGCGGCCCGCCCGAAAAGCGGCAAGCGCCGAACCAACCGTGCCCGAGCCAGACCCGCATCCGGGTGGCGAAACCATAGACAGCCTTCCTCCCGGCATGCTGAAAAAGCCTGCACCTGGCGTGCGTCCGTCAGAGGCAAAATGGCGATCCGGCCATTCTTCCGTCCCGGATGTCCGGAGAGGCGGGATTCCACTTTTTCGTCCGATCCTCTAAGGAGCACCCGCTGTCCGCAGCGATGCGGCGCCGGCCGAACGAAATCCAAAGGGTCACGAGCGGAGTAGGCGATGTCCGATTTTCAACGACGCGGGCCGGAAGAGACCATCAACAAGTCCAGCGAACGGCAGTTCGGACTGGTCATGGCCGGTTTCTTCGCCATCCTCGCGCTGCTCGCACTCTGGCGCGGCCACCCTGGTTTCGTACTCGGCTGGAGCAGCGCCTCGGCGGCGTTCGCTGGCGCGGCGCTGCTGGTTCCGGCGTTGCTGAAACCGTTGAACGCACTCTGGTTCCGCTTCGGCCTTCTGCTACACAAGATCATGACACCCCTGATCATGGGGGCCATGTTCTTCCTTGTCTTCACACCGATCGCGCTGATGATGCGCCTGCTCGGCAAGCGTCCGATTCCGACGAGCTTCGACCGCGGCGCACAAAGCTACTGGATCGCGCGCGATCCCGCCGGGCCCGGCCCGATGACCAAACAGTATTGAGAGCAGGAGCCGCGCCCTTGTCCTTCCTCCGCGAAATCACCGAGTTTCTGCTCGCTCGCAAGAAATACTGGCTCATCCCGATCGTGATGATGATGGTGGTAATGGGTGGGCTCGTCGTGCTCACCAAGGGCTCGGCCGTCGCTCCCTTCATCTACACGCTGTTCTGACGGGCGCGATGCGCATCCTCGGCATTTCCGCATATTATCACGACTCAGCAGCTGCGCTGGTCATCGACGGCGTGCCGGTCGCGGCCGCACAGGAGGAGCGCTTCACGCGCATCAAACATGACGCGGGTTTCCCCGTGCACGCGATCGGTTATTGCCTGACGCAAGCCGGACTGAAGCTCTCGCAGCTCGATGCGGTGGTCTTCTACGAGAAGCCCTTCGTCAAATTCGAGCGGCTACTCGAGACCTATCTCTCGGTGGCGCCCCGCGGGTTCCGGCAGTTTCTCACGGCGATGCCGCTCTGGCTGCGTGAGAAACTGTTCCAGAAGAGCCTCCTGAGCGACGAGCTGAAGGCGCTCGATGCCGAATTCGATCCGGCGAAACTCCTCTTCAGCGAGCACCATCTCAGCCACGCCGCCAGCGCGTTCTACCCGTCCCCCTTCGAGCGAGCCCTGGTGCTGACGCTCGACGGCGTCGGCGAATGGCCGACGACCTCGGTCGCGCTTGGCAACGGGGCCGCGCTCGACATCGTCAAGGAGCTGCACTTCCCGCATTCGCTCGGGCTGCTCTATTCGGCCTTCACCCACTATGCTGGCTTCAAGGTCAATTCCGGCGAGTACAAGCTGATGGGGCTTGCCCCGTACGGCCGGCCCGTGCATGCGCAGACCATCCTCGACCATCTTGTGGATCTCAAGCCGGACGGCAGCTTCCGGCTCGACCAGCGCTATTTCGATTATATGGGCGGGTTCACCATGACCAATGCCCGGTTCGAGGCGCTGTTCGGCGAGGCGGCGCGGGCGGGCGAGGCGCAGCTGACGCCGTTCCACATGGAGATCGCCGCCTCGATCCAGGCCGTCACCGAGGAGATCGTCCTGCGCATGACGCGCTCGCTCGCGGCCGAAACCGGGGAGCGCAATCTCTGCCTGGCCGGCGGCGTCGCGCTGAACTGCGTCGCCAACGGCAAGATCCTGCGCGACGGCAGCTTCGCCGAGATCTGGGTGCAGCCCGCTTCGGGCGATGCCGGCGGAGCGCTCGGGGCGGCGCTCGCCGCCCATCACAGACAATTCACGCAGCCGCGAACCGTCGCCGCGGGCCTCGATGGTATGGCGGGCTCCTATCTGGGGCCGGCCTTCGCGCCGGAGGAGATCGCCGGACGTCTGCGTGCCGTCGGCGCCGTCTTCGAGGAGCACGACGAAGCCGGCATGCAGGCGCAGACGGTCGAGGGGCTCGTCGCCGGCAAGGCGGTCGGCTGGTTCCAGGGCCGGATGGAGTTCGGCCCGCGCGCCCTGGGCGGCCGCTCGATCCTCGGCGACCCGCGCAGCCCGAGCATGCAGAAGACCCTCAATCTGCGTGTGAAGTTCCGCGAATCCTTCCGCCCCTTCGCGCCGGCCGTACTGGCAGAGGATGTCGGCGACTGGTTCGAGCACGAGGGTGTCTCGCCCTACATGCTGATGGTCGCGGAGGTCCGGCGGGAACGCCGCCGCACCATGACCGCCGCGGAGGAGGCGCTGTTCGGCATCGACAAGCTCAACGTTGCCCGCTCCGAGATTCCGGCCGTGACCCATGTCGACTATTCGGCACGACTCCAGACGGTGCATGTCGAGACCAACCCGCGCTTCCACGCCCTGCTGAGCGGCTTCAAGGCGGCGACGGGCTGCCCCGTGCTGGTCAATACCAGCTTCAACGTCCGCGGCGAGCCGATCGTCTGCACGCCGGAGGATGCCTTCCGCTGCTTCATGGGCTCGGATATCGAGATGCTGGTGGTCGGCACCTGCGTCCTGCGCAAGGAAACGCAGGACCCGGCGCTGGCGCTCGACTACACCTCGCGCTTCGAGCTGGATTGACGTCGATGGCCGCTCGTCCCCGCTCACGCCTGCGCGGTCTGCTCGTCAATCTCGCGGTGATGGCGGGAAGCGTCGTCATATTCCTCGCTGTCTGCGAATTCGTGGTCTTTCGCTTCGTGCTGCCGGGCTCGGACGTGCCACGCAACGCGTTCATCAACGAGCTGGTGCGCTACGCTCCCGGTCAGAGCGGGCATTGGCGGGTGCGCGACGACGTCGATGCGCCGTTCTCGATCAATGGAGAGGGCTGGAATTCGCCGCTGCCGACCTATCCGCGCGAGCGCCGGCCGGGCGTGCGGCGCATCGCCTTCGTCGGCGACAGCTTCGTCGAGGCGCTGCAGGTCCCCTTCGACCGCAGCTTCGCCGAGGTCACGGCGGAGGCGCTTGGCTCCACCGGCCCGGCCGAAGCCTACCGCTACGGCATCGCCGGAGCGCCGATGAGCCAATATGTCCAGATGATCCAGCAGGAAGTCGGGCAGGCGCAGCCGGATACGATCGTGGTCCTGTTGGTCCACAATGATTTCGACGAGAGCTTCGTCTTCAGGCCGGGCCGCTATACGTCGAGCTTCCGCAAGCTCGACGTCCAGAACGGCAAAGTCATCGGCGAACTGCCGCCGACGCCCTGGCGTCCGGGGCCGGTCGAGTTCCTGAGACGGACGGCGACGAGCAGCTTCTTCCTCTATCGCTGGCAGGTGCGTCCGCAGGCGATCGTCGACGCCATCCTCGGCCCGGCCCGCGCTGCGGAAGGCAACTATGCGGCCAATGTCGAGATCGGCGCGGTGCTGGTTCGGGAGGCTGATGTAAAGGCGGCGACCGACCACGTCGTTGGCCGCCTCAAGGCGCTTGCACAAGCGGCCGGCGCCCGCCTGCAACTGGTGATGGATGGCGACCGCGCCGCGATCGAGGCCGGCCGCGGCGATAGCCCGGCCCTCCGGCTGAATGCAATCGCCGCCGCGGCCGCCGCGAGATATGGCGTGCCTTTCCTCGACCTGCATCCGGTCTTCGCGGCTGAATGGGCAGCCAAACGCAAGCCCTTCGCCTTCACCTCGGACGCCCACTGGAACGCCTATGGCCATGCCGTAGCGGGCCGGGCGATCGCTGCGGCGTTGGCCGCGCAGCACTGAGGTTTCGAAAGCCTCCCCGATAATCGAACGCGTCCGCGACTTGGGGACACCAGGGCGCAGCGCAGGCAGGAGGCAGGTCGAGCGCTCTTGCTCAACATGCGGACCGGTCGAATAGGACCGCTGCTGCGAGCCCGCGATCGTCCGCATTTACGTTGCCGACGGTGGGACCGGGAGAGTTGCTTCGATGAGAAGGTGCCTGTGACCCACGGCCAGAGCAAACTCGAAACCAGCAGATAACCAGAGGCTTTCGAGGCATCTCGAAAAGGGCGCCGAATCATCCGCGCCCAAAAAGCAAAAAGCGCCGGAAGATCCAACGCTTGCATGCTTCTCAAGTCCTGAGATTGTCTGGAGCGGGCGAAGGGATTCGAACCCTCGACCCCAACCTTGGCAAGCGATTTACTGTGCTGTTCTTATATTACACTGCGGTTCTCTCCTGTCAATTGGAATGCGAGCGCGTCGCTGCGGTACAAATTACGTTAGATGAACTAGCGTGGAGCCACCGAACGGCCATCGAATAGCGTGGACCCGCGAGACTGCAACCGCGCGGTAACCGCGGAGTTTTCCGGTCTCGCGAAAGTCCGATTGAGGCGGCAAGCTGGCAGCAATCGTCTGCCGTCATTCGGTGCACTCATGCCTTCTCACCTGACGCGCCGCCAGCTCTACGATCTAGTCTGGTCACACGAGATGCCGCAGGTTGCCGCGCATCTCGGTGTCCCTGAATGGCAGATTCGGCAAATCTGCGAGAATCACCGCGTTCCGCTGCCGACGGCCGCATTCTGGCGAGACAAGGTAACCGGCTGGAAGGCGAAACAGGCGATCTTCACGTCGACCGCCGACGCACTGCTGGAGCTCATCTCACTCAACCCGACGAAAACACCCGTGCCGCTCGCCGCTGTCGAACGGCCACCCGTCGCCATTGCCAAACCGGCATCGCCTAGGCGAGCGCCAGCGATCAAGATCAAGGTCGAACCGGTGGAATGGCAAAGGGTGGCGAATCCTCACTCGCTATTGCTGCCCCTCGCGAAGGCTTTGCGCTCGACCAAGCCGAACCGAAACGGCGTTATCGAGGTTGCTGGCGAATTGGTTCCGTCTATGTCGATCGCCGAGGGCTCAGTGGAGCGCGCAATTTTCGTGCTCGACGACCTGATCAAGCGCCTTATCGCCCAAGATATCGCATGCACGCTTTCCCGCCGCCATTTCACAATCGCGCGGGAGCAGGACAAGGTCGAATTCAAGTTCACTGAGAAGATCGCGCGGCAGCCGCACGAACCGAGCTTGCAGGAACTGCAAGCCGAAGCTCTCCGGATTCGCAGAGGCGGCAGCACACACGACTATTACTAGAACAAGGCCTTTCCGGAATTCGACTTCGTTCCGACCGGCGTCCTTCGATTATCGATTGAGACATATGGGCGCGAGGGACGGCGGCGAAATTGGCAAGATAGTTCGCGTGCGTCCTTCGAAACTCAGGTGGCTGACATTGCTCTTATCTTATCAGATTGGATCGACGACGAGCGGAAGTGGCGCTTGGAGCGAGAACGTCAATCGCGGGTATGGGCTCGGTCTGCTGAAAATCGACGATTGGCCGAGCAGCGCCGCAAGCGCGAGGACGAACGCGACGCTCTCATCGCCGAAATAGTCCTGCTTCAGGCGAAGGCGCGCGACCTCAGTGCTTGGATCAAATGGGCCGCGCCGATCGACGATCCTGAAACGAGGCGCATGTTGGATTGGGCTCGCAGGCGCCTGGCCTCCATCGAGCGCGCCGTAAACCCGGGCAGATTTGGCGATTGGTTGCGGGAGAAGAAGCTTTTTCCCGAGGTCGATCCCATGACGCGCTGAGTTGCTCTTTCATAGTCGTCGACGCACCTGACAATTGCGCGCTTGGGATTCGCTTCGATCGAGCGGCGTGGCGACAGGAATGAAAACATGTGCGCCTCCTATGCTTCCGCTGGCGTAGCGACACTCGCCTCGTAGGCGACCATGGCCGCCGAAAGGTCCAAGAAAACTGTTTCATCCCGTTCTTGGTCCGGAACGCCTGCAAGCGCCGTCAATAGAGCTACGGCCTGCTGGTACTGATCCTCTGTCTCGATCATCATGAAGCACGCCTCGTCCGATTGGCGGATTATCTCAAGAGCATCCCGCTAGATTGGGCCGCGGTCTCGAATGCTGACCGGGCATCTGCCGTTGACCCTTGCCCCCTCATCGCGGCCATGCACGAGACCACGGCGCTGCGCCAGGCCTGATCTCCACCTTGATCTTTCCACCCCAGCAGGAACTCCGCGGCGCGTTCAACATTCGAAACGGCGTAGGGCTCGCCCGTCTTAGCGAGGGCTACGTAGACCGGAGGGTTGAACCAATGCAGAGGCATGAAGCCTTTACGCGAGCCAGCGCTAAACGTTCCGCTAGATGCGCGCTGAATCATGCCGCCGCGGCGTCAGCTCTCAGCTTACGACAGCGATGCAAGGCCTTGGCTTCTGTAGCGATAGCTCAAGCGCAGCAAGCCGCGATCCGACCTCCATCAGGGCCATGTTGATGAAGTGGGACAGGTCCCTCTCGCCCGCTGCTCTCGCGGTCTCCGCTGAAGCCAGCAAATGGTCTGCGACGATCGAAAGCGGATGCTCGGCGTGTCCACTGTAGATATGCGCGGCTCCAAGATACTCTGCGGGCCGACCGCCCGCCTTGGCGCGCACGCAGGTTCCCGTAATTTCGATGCGCCGGTACTCGTTCTCGACCATCAGCCGATTGCTAGAGCCGATATCGCCGCCGAAGAAGGACGCGCGCTGGATAGCCTCAAAGAAGCTCGCCTGATCATCTGGGTGAATGGATTGAGCTAGGCGGCTCATCTTCACCCCTGAGCGGCCCGCGGCAGGGTCGATTCCGAATAGAACCGCAACCTCTTCGCCAATGAAGATCAGGTCTTTCGACACCAGCCAACGCCAGGCCCCCAGAAAACGTGCCACATCATGATGAAGTTGCATCGTGCCCTCCGTTGTCCATTGGATTGAGGAGAAATGCTCCCCTGCGGGAATGCAGGGGAGCGGAGGCGCGTTACCGGCCGTGGGGTGAGAAGGACCCCTGCGGCGGCGGAGAGGGGAAGGCGCTAACCGCCCCGTCCTCGATCGCTTTGCGTGTTGTAAGCTCGGTTTTGACCAGGCCGAGCAAAGCGGCGCTCACAGGGTCGACCTTAGAGACATCTCTGATCAGATCATTGACCAGGTTGATCAGGGTCGGAATGTCCCTTGGAGGGCGCGTCCATTGCCAAGCATCAATCATGGTCGTTCAACCCCTTTATCTTGCCGTAGATGAGCGGCGGCCACGAATTGGCGTTGCAGTTCGGTGCCTCGCCGTAGAACGGATTCATGCAGCCGGGAATGTCGCGATCCGGATACATGGTGGTGGGGCTGACGCCGGGCACCCATTTGCCGTCCACTAGTCCCTTGCTGTCGACTTGCTGGGCAGCAGGTTTGGCAGGCTCGGGCGCGAGAGTGCTCCGCTCGGCCGGGTCGGCGCCGAGCGCCTTGTTCGGGATGAGCTCCGAACCCGATTCCTCTTCCAGCGGGCCAGGTCGATCCCACTGCCCCTCGGGGCGGATCAGAACAGCCGCACCGGAGAGGTGGGTCAGTGGCGCAGACTTCGGATTCGGCTCCGTCTCGAGGTCCATCTCGTAGTAGACCTCGTCGGTGAGGTAACTGAGCCCCGGTCCTGGCCGCTGGACGAAGCCGAAATGCTTCCAGAGCTTGAGGAGAGGCTGAGCTGCCTGGCCATAGAAGCGGCGATAGCCCTTGTCCTGCCCGAAAGCGATTGCCGCTCGCACGAGGTCGAGAGCAAGTCCGCCCCGGCATCTGGGCAGCACGGCTAACCGCTCGATCTTGATGAAGTCGGCCCAGTAGCGCAGGCGGATGCAGCCGGCCGGCTCATCGCCGAAGTAGCCGAGCAGATGGGTGGCGGTGAAGTCATTTCCGTCTACGTCTTCCTGGTACGGAATGCTCCGATCCTCGACATAGGCGGCGCCGCGGATGGCGATGCACTTCAGGACGTCGTCGAGCGAGTGAACGACGGTGACGGAGTTCTTCTTGGTGCCGACATTCTCGCCCGGAAGATAGTTGTCATACGGCTTCCTGCCACGCGCCAGATCCGGCATGGCACAGCTCATGAGCGTGCTCGAATGGAGCATCTCGTAGGTTGCGCCCATCACGAAGCCCATGTTCTCGAAGAAGTAGCGGGCTTGCACGTTGGCAGGCTTGCAGAAGATCGGCAGGTCGCGGTTTTTCGCGCTGGTCATTCGCTCCATGACCAGCGACATGCCCCCGCCTTGTCCGCCGGGCAGATAGATGAACCAGAAATAGAGAGCGGCTGCCCGCTCATGCGGGCGGCATATGAACTTCAGATCGGGATTGCCCGTGTCGAGTTCACCCGTGAACAGCGCGCGAGCTCCCTCCTGATTGAGCGGCAGGTGCGCCAGAATGCCGATCGGGTCGCGGCCGGGCGCCTCGAACCACTGATGCGCGAATGCGGAGATGGTGTCCGGGTTGTGCCGGTACACCTTCATCACCGTATCGAGCGTTGCCAGCCCCGGTACATCGCGTCTTGCCATTTGCATGGAATGATCGATGATCTTTTCGGTAGGGCTGAATGTGGTGTAACCGCGCCCGTAGCGCATGTAGTTCAGCGTCCGAAAATTGCGCTCGCTTCGCGCAATTCTGAAGCTCTCCTGTGAGTAGTTGATTCCCATAACGCAAATCCTTCTGGATACGTGGAACTAGGTACGCAACAAGGAAAGGTTAACCTAGATTTGTGGGGGCGGGGATAGAATGAAAATGACGCACGTGGGGTCAGTTGGTGCTCACTCAGACGCGAGAGGAGCCATGAATCTCAACTGGGATGACATACGAATCTTTCTCAAGCTGGCTCAGCTGGGTAGTATTCGCGCGGTCTCCTCGGAAACAGGACACTCCCCTGCGGCCGTGCGGAATCGAATCAGCGATCTGGAAGCCCAGACCAGCGCGGTTCTCTTCCACCGGACGAAAAAGGGCATGATCCTGACGGATACCGGCGGGCGCCTCGTGGCCGTCGCTGAAAACATCCAACGGCAAACTCACGTTTTCGCGACGATACCAAGCCGTGAGAAGGCCGCTTTGCGCTCAACCGTTCGCGTCGGGATAACCGAAGGGCTGGGAGTTTTCTGGCTGGCACCAATGTTAGGAGAGCTGCGCAGCGGTCACCCTGACATTCAATTCGATCTGAAATGCTCGATGACGCCGCCCAAGATATCGGAGTTGGAGGTCGATCTGGCGATACAGCTCGATAAGCCCACGGATCCCAATCTAATGGTCCGCAAGATCGGCAACCTGCATGTCGTTCTTTACGCAGCAGAAAGCTACATCGCCGCGCACGGCGCCCCGAAGAGCAAGTCCGATATCGAGAAACATCAGTTCATCGACATCGTTGCGCCGCAGATACGCAGTGAAAAAGTTGAAGAGGAGATGACGCAGGAGGACAAACGAGGCTTTGTAAATATCCGCGTCAACACCAGCTCAGCCCAATTCGTTTCTGTGATCAGTGGGCTCGGCGTTACCGCGCTGCCAACATATGCTCCCGTCGTTTCGAGAGGGCTCGTACATGTTGCAAAGGATTTTGTACTGCCGCGCGATATTTGGTTAGCCTACCACCCTCAGGCCGCCGAGCTAAGTCATGTTAGACGGACAATTGACTGGATCATTTCGTCATTCAATCCAGCGATCTATCCCTGGTTCCGTGAGAAATATATCGCGCCGGCCGAGATCGAAGCCTTCATGGCCACGCAGGATCGCAAAAGTTTGTTTACTCCGTCATGCGCTCTTAGCCTTGCTTCCTGACCCTACTGGAGGGCCGGGCAAAAAGCTGGGTGACAAATGCTCGGCGGCGATGAGAATGAACTGGCAGGCTTGATTGGCCGAGTTCGCAAGCTGGCGTTGGACGCTGAGCACCTCAATAGTGCACTCGTCAACGAACTGTTGGCGAGTGCTGAGCGCGAGCTTCGGGGTCTGCTGGAGGGCGGTCGGGGCGATCACACGGCGCCACCGGCTACTTCGGCTCCGAACGATCAGCCTCTTCGGCAAGAGCTTCGACTACGTCGATGATCCGGCGGCGCACGCGGCCGCTCTTGATCCGCGTGAACGCCTTGGTGAGCTGCACGCCTTCGCTCGTCGCGAGGAATTCGGAGATGTAGGTCGTCGCGGCGGAATCTACGAAATTGTCGCCCAAAGTATCCCCGGCTGGGGCGCCGTCGAAGAAAAACGCAACAGGCACGTCGAGCATCTTGGCGATCTGCTGCAGGCGGCTCGCGCTGATGCGGTTCGCTCCCTTCTCGTATTTCTGGACCTGCTGGAAGGTCAGCCCCAGCGCGTCACCCAGCTTTTCCTGGCTGATACCCGCCAGCATCCGTCGCATGCGGACGCGGCTACCGACATGCTTATCGATCGGGTTTGGGATCTTGGTGACCACGAATACCTCCGTTCGCTGGCAAGAGTTGGTAGATACCTATGCCAAGCGCAACGGGCTCAAAGGCGTAGGAGTTTGGTATCGCAAGGCAAGCGCATACGCCGCAACCGATACGAGAGTACGGAAACTATCTTTAGAGCTGATAATCGAAGGGCGATTGCCGAGTTAACATATTATTTGCGGCTTGAAAGCCCGGCGCAGGGACTTTCTCGCGCTAGGCGCCACAAATTCGGCGCTTCAGAGATTGCAATTTATGGTTGCATGCCTCATGATTCGAGCGCCAATTCCTCTCGCGTGCAGGCGTCGCCCGAGGAGGAGAATGGAACAGCGATCTGGAGGCGAGCGATTGGACGAAGTCGAGCCCGACGATCCCGCCTTATCGCTACGCCCGTTCGAAGCCGCGCTTGATGATCCAACGCGTCTCCTCCAAGGGCTTGAGAATGCCCTGTCCGATTCTTCGGAATTCGCGCAGAAGCTGGAAGCTGCAATAGAGGCACTTGGGTCGAAACTTGGCCGCCAAGTTGCAGCCGATGCGCTTCTTGCCATCAACTACTTGGATCGCTCGCTAGCCGAATTGGCAAAGACGAGCGGGTTGGCCGAGAGCGACAGGCTCAAGCTGGCCCGAACTATGGGCGTTGCCCGCAAGGTGGCGATCAAGATGGGTTCCACATAGTAGGTAGGAGAGGTGGCCATGGCATCTCAGTTCAGCGCTGTCGATCGCTACCAACTGGCCTCAGACGCATGGTCATTGGTCGAGACTGCGTATCGCCAGCAACAAGCGAGCGGAGCCAGCAATGAGGCCGTCATTGACGCGCTAAGTGAAGGTGCTCACCACGTTTTCTTTGATGCTCTGCCTGTCGTGCCAGGCTCACTGGAGGAACTAAGGAGCTATCTCGCGATGCTTGAAAAGCGCGACATCGCGGAGAATCCCGAAGCTGTCGCGGCTGCTCTAAAAACAATCGGTCGGGCAGTCGCAGATCTTATAGAAGGCTCGCGTCTCTGACCTCTTCGGAGCTGGCAAGACGCTCATCGTTTTCCTATTTGAGAGCCGCGCTGCGCCTAGAATAGATTGCCTTGCACGGGCGTTGTTGGCTGCTCCATAGCAGCATCAGCTTTGTCTGCTAACGGCTGCGCTGTAGCAGGATCGTCGTCGCCAACACCGGTCTTATTCATCCCCCGGTCGACGACCCACTCCTGAAGCTCCGGCGGCGAAGAGCAAAGCTGGCTCGGTTGATCTGAACAGTTTTGGCGCTGCCGCTAAGTGGGTTTCAGCCTTGGCAAAACTGGGCTCGTGGGGTTTCACAAGGGTGCTTGGTTGTGATTCAAGCTTTGGATGGATCGTTTTGTACTGACGGATGCCCAATGGGCGAAGATGGAACCGCATTGTCTGGGGAAGGCGACGGACCCGGGACGCAGCGGTAGGAACAACCGGCTCGCCACGACGCGTCAGCCTCAGACCTTTGGCGGCAGGCCCGCTCTGTCGAACACTGGTATCGACTCCGTAGAGCCCTCGGGCCTCTGCCCCAGTGGCACATCCTCCGCTGCCTGCCGCACCGCCTCTTCCGACTCCGTCAGGCCATCTGGAGTGTTACTCGCGTCACTCCCTTCATCATGGACGTTTGTCCTGTCGCTTACTCGGCGCCCGGTCTGGATAGGATCAGCGGCGAGAGGGCTTTCTGCTGGCGTGGCGGGCTCGCGCTCGTCTTCCAAAATCGCCGGATTTTCACGTTGCTTTGGCATGGTTGACTCCTTTGAAGAGCAAGCCATGCAGCTCATGTTTGTTCCGACCTTTAGGCCTTGAGCCTTGATTTGGTCATCTCGATCTCGACGACCAAGCCGGAGGGAAGCCAGGCGAAGAGCATGCGTGCGCCCAACTGTGATTTGACCGCTCGATCGACAAGAAGGCTGCCAAAGCCTCGCCTTTGAGGCTCGCCGTCGACCATGGGACCGCCGAACTCGCCCCAGCGCAACCGGACATCTTCACCCGATGCCTGGACTTTGATCTCCACCGTTCCTGCGGGAACAGAGAGGGAGCCGTGCTTCACAGCGTTCGTCGCCAGTTCGTGAAGCACCAGTGCGATTGCCGTAGACGCGGACTGGCCAACCCTCACCTCGTCGCCATTCATCGTGATCAAAGGGGTTGCGCCCGCGTTGTAGGGTGCAATCAGTCGCCCGATGAGTTCCAGAAGGGTGTCGGGTGCTCGATCACTGCTTTTCAGGACTATGCCGTGCGCCCTGTTCAGCGATGCAATTCGTTCAACGATGCCTTCTGCGAACTTTGCAGAAGCAGGCTCTGTCCGAGCGGCCATTGAAATGAGGCTGCCGACAACGGCAAAGATATTGCCGATGCGATGCTGCAACTCGCGGGCGATGAGTTCCCGCTGCTCTTCGGCAGTTCGCCTGGCCGTGATGTCGATATGCGCCCCGATGAGCTTGACCGGCTTGCCCAACTCATCCCGCTGGATTTCAGCTTTGGCTAGGATCCAGCGCACAGCACCGTCCGACGGGCGAACGATGCGATACTCGGCCTCATACTCGACATCGGTGCCAAACACGCTCCGATGGAAATGGCTGACGACCCGGTCGCGGTCTTCCGGATGGATGCGAGCAACCCACGCCTCGTGGGTTTCGTTCTCTGACTCCGGGGGGAGTCCGTGGACTGCGAGATACTCGGGAGAGCGCTTGTTCCGAAAGGCGCCTTCACGGAGGTCGACTTCTAGGCCACCGATCTGGCCAATGCGCTGGACGCGGGCAAGTTCTTCCTCCCGCAATCGTAGCCTTTTTAGAGCCTCGTCTAACGGCAACTCTATGCCCCCCGGCAATGTCGAAAGCCGCGATCCTCCGCCGCGTCTCAGAACATCGATACTTGCTCAAGGCGATCTGGTTCCAAGGCTCGCATCGCTTTTTTTGTTTAGTGGCCATCACACCTCAGCGCGCAGTATCAAGCGGCTTTTTGCGCACAACGGAACGATCGGATTGAACCGCGGTTGAGCCTGCATGGCCCACGGGCAGTTCGTTCGACATCCTGCCAGGCTACACATCGGCGATAGCAAGCTCATAGAACACGAGATCCTGAACGCCCAATCCCGCTGAGCCCGCGGGTATATCGCAGCTGAACCTTCCTTCGGCGCACGCGTTGTTCGTTGTGTCCGTCGCATCGGGAGGGTTCCAATGTTTCACTCAGTACCCGATCATGGCGTATTGGTCCGGCAATGGCGCTCTCGTCCTCCCACCGGGCGGCAGATGAGCGTGGCGTTGTGCAGTTTCATGTTGCCCGGGGATGTGGAAGCTCACCTCGCCAGCGCAGCCAATCGATCCGTGACTTATGTGAGATGGTGCTTGGACAGCGACGCCATCGTCCCGGCGAGCTTACTGGCTGCAGCCCTTCGGATTGGCGCCGATCTTCTGCCGCCATTGGAAAGCTACGAGCCTGCTTCGAAGCGAAGTGAGATTAGATCACACCCTCGATGAGGCCTAGATTTTTGGCTTCGTTGGCTTCGATATACCAGTTCTCTGGTGCGAGTTTGAGGACCTGCTCCATCGTCACCGACGATCCAGCGATGAGGTTCTGAAACCCCTCGTTCTGAATCTGAATGGAGTGTTCGATCTCGTTCAGCTTCGCCTTGAGATTAGCGATGCACATCGTCAACGGGCCATCCAGAATGATGTTCGCCTGGATTTTGCGCTCATGCACCATCAGCCTCGTGCCGCGCGTGAGATAGCGGTTCGGGCGGGCAAAGAAGCTCATGAAGGTGGCGCCAGCGGAGTAGATTGCAGTCTTGCCCAGAAAGACGAACCGTCGTGCCGGCTCTTGTTCGCTATGGAAGCGAATATCCTCTCCCATCATGCGCGCGACCTCGGGATCACCCCCAAGTGTGCTCAGTTCGATGACGACGATTCCGTCGCGGGGGGCCGTCATGAGCCTATCCCGGAAAAACGCATACATCAGATTGTCGACGACCCCCGCCAGCAGAATCGGGGGGTTCAGGAAATCGATGGCTTGCAGGGGACGAAACAGGTCGTTCGGGGCGTCATTGGCCGCGAGTGAGTGCGAGTTCATGCTTGGTCCAGAGGTGGTGGTGATACTCGCGGCTGAACGCGTGCTGGACGCCGTAGTTCCCCGCAGATCGGGTTAATCGCGCGCCCGATATTGTCGCAGCGTGTGGTCGACCAGATCATTCTCGTTCAGCGCCAGCATCACAAAAGACGCCAGAATGTAAGCAAGCCGCGTGCGTCCCGGTTCGCGTTCTCCAGCCTCGATCAGCGGTTTGACGTGACGCCAGGCCTCATCGCGTGCGGACCTGGGCGCGAGCAAGATCGACCGGGTTCTGGAGCGATGAGAAGGCATGGAGCTAAGCCTAGAGGTTGCTCCCATAACTCTGTCCCGCTCAAGACAATGGCCCCGCCAGCCAAGCTGACGGGGCCTCCATCATGGCGTTCTGTGTTGGAGCGATCACACGACAGGCGGGCGATAGGGGCCCGCGGTCTCGTCGAAGCGCTCCCAGCCGCTGGCGCGATACTCGGCTTCGCGCGTCGCCCGATCGATCGGCGTCGCCCCGTCGAGGATGGCCTGAACCGCGGCTTCATGCTCCGGCTCGGTGCGGACCGAAACGACAGAACCGCCGCGGCGGACCGTCTCCGCGTAGTAATCCGCTTCGTCCTTGTCGTGACCTTCCTTCACGAAGGAGCCGACGAGGCCGCCGGCCGCGGCGCCCGCGACGGCGCCGGCTGCGGTCGATGCGAGCCAGCCGGCCGCGACGACTGGGCCGACGCCGGGGATCGCGAGCATGCCAATGCCGGCAAGGAGGCCGGCAGCGCCGCCGATGCCGGCGCCGATGCTGGCGCCCTCCGTGGCATTCGTCTCGTCCGACGTACCGGCGCTGCCGACAACACTGATGTCGTTGCTGGAAACGCCTGCGGCCTCTAGCTGCTCGACCACCGAGCGGGCCGTTTCGTAATTGTCATAGGTGCGGGTCAGGGTGCGGGTCATGTTTGGCTCCAAGAGTTGGGCTTAAGGGTCGAGATCAGTTGCGGGTGATGTTGCCGCGATAGTCGACGGAGACATTGACCTGCGCGCCGGCATGCGTGGCCGTACCCTTCCAAACGCCGTTGTCGTCCTTCTTCAGAGCGCCAACGCTGGAATAGCCGTTGGCTTCGAGGCGGCTCTTGGCCTGGCCCTCAGTGAAGCTGTTGGCGCCCGGCAGCGGGGCGTTCTTGTCGGCATCTGCCTTCGGTGCCGGCATGGGAGACGTGGTGCTCGTCTGAGCGATCGCACCGAACGAAATCGTAGCCGCGACGAGCGAAACGAGGATTGTTGTTTTCATTGTCCGACACTCCTGATGGGGAGCGGCTCGAGGCCGCTGAATGTGGATCGAACGGCCCGCAGTGTGATTCTGTTCCACGCTCGCTGGCGCTTCCCGAACCTGCCGGCGAAGAAATTGATGTGGCTGGATTGTTGAAGACATGAAGGCTGAGACTGGTCGGTGAAGCGGCTCAGATGCCGGCGGAACATCCGAAGCTCGACGCTGTTCACGGAGTCTGCTGTTGGGGCCGCGAACACATATTGAGAGGCGACCATGGCGCCGCGGGCAATCTGGAAGGGCGTCCTCAAGGTCGCTGAAGTCACTTGCCCGGTGGCGCTCTACACCGCTGCCTCGACCAGTGAGCGCATCTCCTTTCATACGCTGAACCGCAAGACCGGCAATCGCGTCCATCGCCAGTTCATCGACGAGGTCACGGGCAAGCCGGTCGAGAAGGACGACCAGGTCAAGGGCTACGATCGCGGCGATGGCGACTACATCGTGCTGGAGCCCGATGAGATCGCCGAGGCCGTTCCCGAGAGCGACAAGACCCTCGATGTCGCCACCTTCCTGCCTTGCGACGAGATCGATGATCTCTTCTTCGACCGGCCCTATTATGTGACGCCGAGCACGCCGGTCGCGGCCGAGGCCTTCGCTCTGATCCGCGACGTCATGGCGAGTCGCGAGGCTGCGGCCCTGGCGCGCACCGTGATCTTCCGGCGGATGCGCTCGATCCTGATCCGGCCGCACGATGCCGGGATGATCGCGACGACGCTCAATTTCGACTACGAGGTGCGTCCGGTGGAGAGCGCCTTCGACGATATCCCGAAGCTGAAGATCGAGGGCGAGATGCTGGAACTCGCCGAGCACATCATCCGCACCAAGGCCGGCCGATTCGACCCCAAGGCCTTCGAAGACCGCTACGAGAACGTGCTGGCCGAGCTGGTCAAGGCGAAGATCGAAGGCCGCAAGATCAAGCCGGTGAAACGGCCGGAGCCGGCGAAGGTCGTCAATCTGCTCGACGCTCTCCGGCAGAGCGCCAAGACGGGCCAAAGCGGCACATCGGCCGACAAACCGGCGGCGAAGCGCAAATCCGTCCGCAAGGCCGAACCGCGACAAAAGGCGGGTTGATCACTTCCGCGGTTCGAGGCTGCGCTTGAGCGCATCCATGATGCTGATGACATTGTCCTCGCTGGCGGCTGGCTTGGCTTTCCTGGCCAGCTTGCGGCCTTTCTGCTTGGCCTTGATGAGGTCTAGCAACTCGTCCTGGACGGGATCTTGCGCGAGCTCCGGCGACCAGTCCTTGGTACGCGAGGTGATCAACTTCTCCATGAGCGCGCGCATGTCGGGCTCGGGTTTCGCCTTCTTGATATCGGAGAAGTAGTCATTCTCGTCGCGGACCTCGTCCCCATAGCGCAAAGTCCATAGCACGATGCCTCTGTCGCGCGGCTCCAGCAGCACGGCCCGTTCGCGCCGGTAGAGGACGACGCGGGAGATGCCGACCGTCTTGGTCGCCTTCATCGCCTCGCGAATAACCGAAAAAGCCTCGTCGCCGATCTTGCCGTCCGGCACGAGATAATGCGGCGTGTCGTACCAGATCCAGCCGACGGAGGAGCGCGGCGCGAACAGCTCGATATCGATGGTCCGCGTGCTCTCCAGCGCGACGGCGTCGAGCTCGTCATCCTCCAGCATGACGTAGTCGTCATCGTCCTTGGGATAGCCCTTGACCTCGTCGGCATCGGCGACCGGCTTCCCGGTGACGGCATCGACGAAGCGGCTCTGGATGCGGTGGCCGGTCTTGCGATTGAGCGTATGGAAGCGGACCTTCTCGCTCTCGGAGCGCGCCGGCATCATCGCGACCGGGCAGGTCACGAGCGAGAGCTTGAGATAGCCTTTCCAGAATGTCCGCTGGGCCATGGGCGCTTCTCCGATCGGACGCGAAACGCATCGGCCGCCGATCCGTTCCGATACCGCGGGGCGCCGATCAGGACCGGTCGAGCTTTGTGATCGCATCCGCCAAAGGCCGCTCGGCTTCGTCATAATCCGCCCAGGCCTTGCTTGCCGCCAGCAGCTTCGGAACCGTGCGGATGGTGTAGCGGGCGGGATCGAGCCCCGCCTTCACCTGCGACCAGGTGAGCGGCATCGAAGCATGCGCGCCGGACCTCGCGCGTGGCGACAACGGTGCGACCGCCGTGGCCATGCGGTCGTTGCGGAGATAGTCGAGGAAGATCCGGCCCTGGCGCAGGCGCTTCGCCATGTTGACGACATAGCGCTCCGGCTCGTTGGCCGCGATCTCTGCGCAGACGCGGCGCGCGAAGTCCTTGGCTGCCGGCCAGTCCGGGCTGCTACGGCGGGGTTTCGCCAGCGGCGTCACGACATGCAGCCCCTTGCCGCCGGTGGTTTTGCAGAAGCTGACGAGACCCAGCGCATCGAGCCGCTCCTTCATCGTCCGGGCTGCCGCGATCACGGCATCGAAGGACACATCCGGCCCAGGGTCGAGATCGAAGACCAGCCGGCCGGGAACCTCCGGCTCGCCGGGCCGGCAGTTCCACGGATGCAGTTCGATCCCGCCGATCTGGGCAGCGGCGATCAAGGCTTCGATCCGGTCGACCTGAAGATAGGATTTCTTGTCGCCGGAGATCTTAACCAGCTCGAACAGGCTGGAGGTGCCGAGGCCGGCATGGCGCTGGAAAAAGATTTCGCCCTCGATCCCGTCGGGCGCCCTGAGCAGCGAGCAGGGCCGGCCCTTAATATGCGGCAGCAGCCATTGGCCCACGGTCTCGAAATAATGCGCGAGGTCGAGCTTGGTGGCGGGCTTGCCGTCCTCGGCATCGGGCCAGAGCGGCTTGTCGGGCTTTGACAAGGGCACGCCGAGCACCTCGACACGCCCGCTGCGCGCCGGCGCCGGCTTTGGGGGGGCGGTTTCCGCAGGCTGCGCCGGCAATTCGGTCTCGACCTCCGCCGCCGGCTTGTCCTCGCGCAAGCCCTTGAAGGCGGCCTGCCGGACCATGCCGTCGCCGGTCCAGCCCGCGAATTCGATCTCGGCGACGAGAGCCGGCTCAACCCAATGCACACCCGGGGCTCGTCGTGGCGCGCCCTTGCCGGTGAAGGGCGAGGTCTTGGCTTCATGTTCTTTCAGGCGCGGCAGCAGCTTTTCGACCTTCGCCGCGCCATAGCCGGTGCCGACCCGGCCGACATAGATGAATTGCGGACCACGATGGACGCCGACGAGCAGCGAGCGGAATTTGCCGGCCGTGGTCGCCCAGCCGCCGATGACGACCTCATGGCCGGCGCGGCATTTCGCCTTGGTCCAGCTATCGCTGCGGCCGGAGACATAGGGCGCATCGCCGCGCTTCGAAACGATGCCCTCCAGGGACAGGCGACAGGCGGATTTCAGCACCGCATCGCCGCCTGTCTCGAAATGCTCGACATAGCGCAGGGTGACACCATCGGCCGCGTCCCGCAGCAGCGCCTCAAGCCTTTGCTTGCGCGCAAGGAGCGGCTGCTCGCGCCAATCCTCGCCGTCGAGGAACAGCAAATCGAAGGCGAAGAAGACGAGATTTTCGGTCTTTTCTTCCGATAGCGCAGCCTGCAACGCGGCGAAATCCGGCGCACCATGGTCGTCGAGCGCGACGATCTCGCCATCGACGATGCAGCCCGGCAGGCCCTTTAAGGCCTTGGCTACGGCCCCGAACCGCTTCGTCCAGTCCAGCCCCTTGCGCGTCTTCAGCGTGACCCTGCCGCACGCGACACGCGCCTGGATGCGATAACCGTCGAACTTGATTTCATGGAGCCAGCCGCTGCCTGTCGGTGGCCGCTCGACGCTCCGGCAAAGCTGAGGCGGTACGAACGCCGGGAGACCGGCCGCAGCGGCGGGGCCTGCTTTCGAGGCCCGGCCTGTCGTCTGTTTCGGCGCAGGCTTTTCGGCCCGTGCTTCGGCTGCCAAGCCCTCTTTGCTGTCCCAGACCGCATCGGCGTCGACAGCCTGCTCAGCCAGCAGGAAGGGCTCGGGCGAGCGACCGCGCCCAGCCGCGATAGCTTTCATTGTCCGGCCCGAGGCCACAGAGGTGTCAGCCTCCAATACAGCATCGCCATCGGAAGCGACCGCATGATCATCGCGATGCTTGATCAGCAGCCAGTTGGTGCGCTTGCCGCCATCGCGGTCATGCTTCATACGCACCAAGACGAAGCTGCCCTGCAGCCGCTTGCCGTCGAGCGTGAACTTGAGGTCGCCCTTTTCGAGCTGCCGCTGCGGACTGAGTTTGCCCTCCGGCTCCCAATAGCCCCGGTCCCAGAGCTGGACGGTGCCGCCGCCATATTGGCCCTTCGGGATCGTGCCCTCGAAATCGCCATAGGCGAGCGGATGGTCTTCTACCTCGACGGCGAGGCGTTTGTCGCCGGGGTCGAGCGACGGCCCCCTGGTCACGGCCCAGGACTTGAAGACGCCATCCAATTCCAGACGCAGGTCGTAATGCAGCCGTGTCGCATCGTGCTTCTGAATGACGAAGCGCAGGCGGTTCGATCGAGCGACCGCGCTCGCGTCGTTCGGCTCCTTCGTCTTCCGGAAATCGCGCTTGGCGCGATAGGTCTTCAGCTTTTCCACGGAACACCTTCCAATGCGACTTCGCGGAGAGAAGGTGGATGAAGGTCAGCCAGTACCGGGGTCGATATGACGAACGGGCTTGGTCGGGGGCAGCGCGCCGGAACCCGGCGTTGCCTCCTTGTTCGTCTGCGACTCCTTCGCATGCGGGCCGGCCGGAGGCGTGTCCCGGCCTTTCGCCCGCTGCTTCTGATTGCCCTCGGAGATGATCTTCGGGCCCTTCATCGCATCATCAGCAGCGTCTTCGCGCTTTTCGGGCGGGCGCTGGTTCGGCTCGGTCGGGCCGTTGGTGCTGCCATTTCGTTCGTGGTTCCGGTCGATCATCGCTTGCCCTTTCTGAAAGTGCTGCCGGAGCAACGCTGCGGCGATCCGATCGTTTCGACAGATCGCAAAAAAGCCCGGCCCCATGGGAGCCGGGCTTGTACAGGCGCGATCATTCAGAGCGTCGGGTCGACCAACAGATTCTTGTCGCGATGCTTGCCGCCGAGCGTTCGCGCTGGGTGTACGGCCGGCCATGGTGAGACATCATCGCAATTCCTCTTTGCGAGATATTACGGCCGACAGGCGCTATTGGCTCATATCTAAGGTCGGGGCGATGCCATCCGCTTGGAACAGATGAAGGAGAGACCTGTTCCTGCTATGAGAACGGGCGGCTTCAATGGCGCAAACTCTTACCGTCTATCAGAGCGGAAACGAATGGGTTGCGCGAGACGTTACAGGCTCGAATTATGGACAGTCATCCAACTTATTCGAGACCATTGAAGCGGCCGAAAGGCTGGCAAAACGCTTAGGCGCATCCGTGCGCCTAAGCCGTGAAGCGCAGAACTATCTCCTGACCGAAGGCGCCAAAAAGTCCCCTCTCTCGTGAAATGCCGACGGAGAGGCGTCGTTGTTGCCTGTCATTTGACATTGACGAAGGCATTGGCGGCGCGCGTCATAGGTGAGAGCCGACTACCCCCGCTATCGGGCGGTTAGCATCCTCAGTTCCCGCGTCGCACGCGGAGAATCGGCAAAACCGTGAAACCAACAGTTGAGGCATATACGGTCGCGCTGCCGTGGTATGAACGCGAGGATTTTCACCAGCTCTGGGAATTGGCACACGACCGCGTGGAGATGCCGTCGGATTATGACGCATGGCATCGAAACGCGCTGGAGGTGATGAATGCCTGGCTCGCCCGTGGCCGAGCCCTTCAGATCGTGACGGTGAGGCCAAGTGAATTTCTCGCTTGGCTGCGAGTGAAAGGCCTGCCGAACACAGCAAAGACACGGCTTCAGTATGTCGAGCAAAAGGCCAGCCGAGCCGGTAGCGAGCTGGGCGGGATCGGCATTGCCGCAGACCCTAAGGTTATATCCAGCGCAGCCGCCTAATATCCGGGGAACACTGCGGCAGAGCCTCTCGTTGAGACGTTATAGATGCGTCGCATAAGGTGGACCAATGGTCGCGTTTCAAACTCCTGTCGAGACGTCCCGCCGCCAACAGAGCACACGTCGCGAGTTCTATCGTGAACTGTGCCAGGACGACGAGGGCAATCGCTTCACCGTTATCGTCTGGCAGAACAAGCCTGGCCTCTCGACGGTCTCCTATTCGCTCGAAGACGGGACGCCTGTTCACTACGAAGACGAGTGTTATTTCGCACTGCCGTCCGGCAAGATGCTGACGCGGTGCGAGGACTGAGGCCGCAGCTCCGCTAGCGCTCCTGTTGAAGCAGTTCCGGTTGCCTGGAACGGCAGCCCTGATCGCCGCGTTGCTTGATCTCACGACAACATGGGCACCGAGGGCCGGAAATGATCAGAGCAATTTTCTCAGGCCTTGCGGGCGCTTGGGTCGCACGGAACGTTGAGCGGGGCGAAATTCCGGAGAGGTTTGCCGTACCGCTGACATTGCTGGCGACACGTATCCCCACGCCGGCCCTTCTGGCGGCAGTTGCTGGCTATGGGTGCTATCGCTGGAACCAGGAAATACGGGCATATGCGGCCCAGGACATTACTCCGGAAAGGCCAGCGTACTCCGCTTGTAAGACGAAGCCTGCAGCTCGCCGCGCAAGGCCAACTCCTAAGACCTCCAAGTCAACGGCCGCCAGAGACCGAGCTGATGTTTAAGCTCTTTGTCGAGATGTCGATGCTGGCACTCGAAGCGCAGCAGGCAATCTGGTTAAGGGGCATGAAGCTGGCGGCAGGCGGTCCTGCGGCTGAACGGGAAGCGAATCTGATGGTGAAGGAGAAGGTCTCCGCGGGACAGAATGCGATTCTCAAGGCTGCAACAGGGAGCGCCCCAGTCGGTATTGTTCGCGGTTATCGCCGGAAGGTCCGCGCAAATGTCAGGCGGCTGTCGAAATAGCAGGTAGGACAGGCTGGTTGACGGCGACGACGATGCAACGCCGGTCCACGAGAAAGACTGAATCGTCCGGCGAAGGAGTGCGCAGCGGGGAACGCATCCCCTGCTGCTCTGTTGGTCTAGGGACATCCATTCCAACCAGGAGAGCACCCATGAGCGCCCTTAACGGCAAACGCATCCTCATTCTCGCGACGCACGGTTTCGAGCAGTCGGAGCTCGACGTACCGCATGCTGCCTTGCAGAAGGCGGGCGCAACGGTGGACATCGTTTCGCCAGAAGCTGGCGAGATCAAGGGCTGGCAGAACAAGGACTGGGGCCGATCCGTCGCCGTCGATCGCACACTCGATCAGGCGCGGGCCGAGGATTACGACGCGATTGTACTACCCGGCGGGCAAATGAACCCCGACACCCTGCGCGGTAATGACAAGGCGCTCGGCCTGATCAAGAGCTTCTTCGACCAGGGCAAGGTCGTTGCCGCCGTCTGCCATGGACCGTGGCTGCTGATCGACACCGGAATCGCCAAGGGCCGGAAGGTCACCTCCTACAAGACGATCAAGCAGGATTTGATCAATGCCGGCGCAAGTTGGCAGGACGCAGAGGTCGTAACTGACAAGGGTATCGTGACATCACGCAAGCCCGATGATCTGCCGGCGTTTGTCGCCAAAATCATCGAGGAAGTGAAGGAGGGGCGGCACGATCGGAAAGCGGCCTGATCGCTGAACTTCTCCATCATCGACGACGACCAAGCCCGGCCATTGCGCCGGGCTTTCATTTGCGGCCGTGCATTCGCGCCTGCCGAATTTCGGGGAGGAAACCATATCGCCGGTTCGGCGGAGCAGGGGAAACCGTATTCAGGATTGCTCGTACATGCGCGATGGGAACCGCGGTCGCGGGCTCACGTTATCGGGCAGCCCAAAGCGAGGATGACAATGAAAACCCTGATGAGCGCGCTCGTGATCGGATCGAGCTTGGCACTGGCGGCCTGCAATCCGCTGGAGACCCAGCCAGTTGGCAACTCCAATGTCCCGCAGCCAGCGAAGCCTGTGGAGCTGAATCGCTATCTCGGCAAGTGGTACGAGCAAGCCCGTTATGAGGCTAGCTTTCAGAAGGGCTGTGAGGCGGTCACAGCGGAATACTCGCAGAAGCCGAACGGTGCGGTTGCTGTTGTCAATTCCTGCCATCAAGGCGGTGTGACGGGGCCATTGAAGACGGCAGACGCGACAGCCCGCGTCGTTGAAGGCTCTAACGGTTCGAAACTCAAGGTCACTTTCTTCTGGCCGATCGAGGGCGACTATTGGGTGCTGGATCGCGCGCCAAACTATTCGTGGTCCATCGTAGGCGAGCCCTCGGGTCGATATCTGTGGATTCTGACCCGAAAGCAGGCTGTCAGTCCGCGTCAGTATGCGGCGCTGGTGGAGCGGGCGAAGGCCCTCGGCTACGACGTCAATATGCTGAGGCGTACCCAGCAATAGGCATTCTTCGAAGATATTTCGCCTATGCCATCAGGCGTCGCGCTAGGGAGCGCCTCCCGTTCGCATCGCGTGGTGCTCACGCCGCCGCTCTATGAACTCCTAGGCGACGCTCAACGCCCAGAGCCTGATCATCGGACCATCGTCACCGAAGACCGGATCACGAGGAGGAAAGCTCAAATGGGTGATCCGCTGCAGCATCGTCGCAGATGCTTCCTCTCGGACGATGTCACCTGATTGCCCGGGCGGATAGGCGCCGACAACGAGGAAGTTATCGGACCGCGAAA
Organism: Allobosea sp. FW305-C-101; assembly: GCF_058783685.1. Taxonomy (NCBI): domain Bacteria; kingdom Pseudomonadati; phylum Pseudomonadota; class Alphaproteobacteria; order Hyphomicrobiales; family Alloboseaceae; genus Allobosea; species Allobosea sp. FW305-C-101. The sequence continues at coordinate 1,306,538 of NZ_JBYSYT010000002.1, forward strand.
TGCGGCGGTGGCCAGTCCCAGCGGGCAGCAATAGGACATCCCCTGCCTTCACTTCTAACTCGCGTCCTCCGTCCCCGCCCAACACCAGCTTGGCGGAGCCGGCCGCTATGCCCAGAATCTCGTGACCTTGGCTATGGTAGTGATCGAAATCATAAACCCCATTTCGCCACTGGGGCGGCCAACCGTTCTCCTGAAAGCGCTTCTCCATCAGCGCCGCGCAATCGGCTTCGCTCTCTGTGAACGCGCCCTCGTAGATGAGCGCAGGGAGGCGGGGATTGTTGGGCACGAAGCCACGAGGCTCGAAGTGCAGGGCAGTCACGGTCGTCTGCGTCATCGCGCCATCTCCATCGAGAACGCTCAACGCTGCTGTGTTTCGGAGCGTTCCAACTACGCGCTGTGGCGCTGCCTGAAATCGATCACCCAAGGCAGCAGGCCCTAATTAGCTGAGCCAAGAAATCGGATGGACTGCGATAGCCATCAGGCCAAGGCAAAGCCCCACCCCCATCCAAAGCCAGAAATCCAGCGTATCGAGGTTTCGCATCGGATCGCCCTCCATGATGATGGAGAAATGCGGACGGCTTCGCCAGCGTTCCGCCGTTCGATAAAATGCCGACAAATATGCAGAACGATTGCTTAGCGACCCAGCTGCACAACCAATAAGCGCGCCGCTTGGGAAGCGACGGGCCTCCGACTTCTGTCAGTACTAGGCAGTTCGCCGGGAAACTGGCTTTACCCGCATATCAGCTGCGTCCGGTCATCCGCGGCAACGCATCTAACTGGGTAGTGGCCAGGCCTCCGTAGATGACCTGGCCATTTGGAACGACGCGCCAACGATCCGTCGTATGGATGACGCCATTTGAAGAGGCGCGCAACAACCTGCCCGAAAGCCAGGAACGAGGCATTCGGCATGGGAAACGAACTCGACGGTAAGATACGGCTGGACGTCAAGAAGCTCATCTCCGCATACCCTCCCTATACCAAGTTGCCGGAAGTGATGAAAACTCACTTCGACCGCCTCAATGCGCCGATCAAGAAAGAGAACGAAAAAATCGAAGCCGAGAATAAGGCTCGCGCGGCAAGGGTCGAGCCGCCTCTCAAGAAGAAGGGCCTCAACACAAGCTGTGTCTTTCAAGTGAGCTGGGCCCTGAATGCCGTTGGAGGTGGGCACGAAATACCAGCCATGAGCCCACGTCCACGCTCCAATGCATTGCTGAGCGGAAAATTTCATATGGGCGCGGTCGATGAGCTGGAGAATTACTTTCTGGGAAGATATGGAAAGCCCGAGATCGTCAAGACCTCCAACCGTCACTCGATCGGCGAGATGAAAAAATACATGGCAGGAAGACCTGGCATCATCGCTTTTCGCGATAAAGGCTTAGGAATGCACACCGAGATCTGGAATGGATCTCGTATCCTACAAAACGGCGCCCCCATTCCCAATAATACAAATGGCGCCGCGGTGATGAGCGAGACCGGCATATTTGGAGCTGATCGCGTATTATTCTGGGAAATTCTATCGGAAAATCAGGTAAACTTGTCAGCGCCTTGGCTATTTGGGTGGTGGACGGTCTCCGATATTCCTTCTCCCTATTATTATTACTTCTATCCCAACGGAACGGTTGTTTATACGCGAACTGAGCCAAGAACCAACATCTGCCCCGTCGCCCGGCCGGAGTTTACCGGGAGTTGGAATCTCACCGCACCAGTGGGTGTCCGCATCAAATGGTCCATCGAGAAGTATCCGGTTGAGATCCTGTATTACCCGCCCGTCGCCTCAATCACGATGATGGCTGGCGTCTACGAGTCGAAGGCGATGCCACCTTTCACGGCGACGAAGAAGGTTTTCTATCGATAAGCTCCGAATGAGCCGGCAGGGGATGTTGAAGGCGTACCGCCGTCATATGCCCGTGACGCCCCAGGCGCACGTACCAGGATACTCCCTGCGCGGCAGCTACGCGGGCGCGTACACGCGGAAGCTGCTGCCCTTCCTTGTCACTTGCTCCGCCGGTAGCGTCATAAAAATAGCTGCGAGAGCAGCGATGACGCCCCACGGCACGGAGTGCAACATGGCTAACAGAAAGCCCAGAAGACCAAAAATCCTGCCGCAGCGGCCGATGTTAGCTGGCAATTTGGATCACACCGATACGATTTGGGGTGGGATCAGGAAGCCTGAAGCAACTGAGCCAGCGGTAAGTGTTGAGGTCGTGCTTGCCCAGCATGGCTTCGAATATGAATCCCCGCTTGAACAACTGTTGTTGCGCCTGATCGACGCTCAACAACCTTCGGTCGAAGAACGGGGAGAGCGCCTGCGGCGGGCAGTGGCGGCGATAACGGGAAAACGGCTGAAAAAGCGTATCGATCTACGAGAACGCAAAATTCTCGTTGCCATAGCGAGAGAATACCATCGCGAGTATTTCGAGACGCGCCACGAGCCGGAGTTGAAGCCGCTTATCCGCGATATTATCCGACGGCCGGCGTGGCAAGGGTTTAGAGCAGGAACCGAGAAGTCGGTTATCACCGATCTGGCTCGAAAGTTCACCGCATCGTTAGACATCATTCTCGTTCGCGCAACGACAGGACCTGAGTGGGATCCACTGGATCGCTCTAACCAACTCCAACGCGTCGCCCGCGATCTGTCGGCACTTACAGTGCCGATTGATACTGGCCCGTCTCGTCCCTTAGCAAACGACATTTGACCGGCGAATTTTGTTCTTCGCCAACTCGCCGGGAATGCGATTTCTAGTGGGCTTCTCTAACTGAGGAGTCCCGCCGTGAACCCCGAGAAATTTGTGACGCTGAAGGAGGTTGCCGATACGCTCGGCCTTCCGACATTCAAACTCTACCGTGCCGTGAAGCGCGGTGCTCTGCCAACATATCGCATCGGTACCGGGCGTCAGTTGGTCCGCCTATCCGAAGTCGTCGCCGTAATCGAGGCCTCTCGCGCTGGGGGGCAATCGTGAACAAAAATGACATCCCGATCACGATCCTGGATGAGAGCGAGACCTGGCTGCGTCCGCCCGGCCATCCAGGTTCGCTCATGGATCGCCTCGTTGCGGCTGGTACGCACAAAATCGTCCGGCCTCGACCGGGCGTAGTCATGGTCGTGCCCATTACCATTCCTGCCAGAGAAGCGATCAACGTTATCAAGAGGCGGCGCAATGACACTTAGTCTTCGTGCCGATACGTCTGCGGCCACTGCATTCCTAGGGGCCGTCCATCCGGACGGCCTTTGGGCCTTAACGGCGATTATGCCGGAGCGGGGTAGGCCACTGAGCGGGCAAATTTTCCTGCCGCACGAGCGCGAGCAGGCGGCCGGTTGGATTGATGCTCACCAAGGCGTTGCGGGCCTCTACTACAGCGTAAATGAAGTCCGTCCCGATTTTCGTGGAGTTAAGGCAACGAAGGCCGATATTGTCGCAGCGCGCTACGCGCATGTCGACATCGATGACCTCGGCGGTCTCGAACGCCTGCAGGCCTACAAACTTGCGCCCTCGTTCATCGTCTTCTCGGGCGGCGGCTACCAGGCCTTCTGGAAGCTCGCAGAGCCGACGACCGACCTCGATCGTGTCGAACGTATCAATCGCCAGCTCGCCGCCGATCTCGGTGGCGACAACTGCCACAACATCGACCGCATCATGCGGCTGCCGGGCACCATCAACATGCCTAACGCGAAAAAGCGCGCCGCGGGGCGTAGGCCGACGTTGGCCTATGTCGTCGAGGGAATCTGAGCCATGAAAACCTACCAGCTCGACGATTTCCTCGAGTTCAAGGAAGTGCTGAGGCTGCCGGCGAGCGCTGCCGGGAGAAACGTCGACCCTGGCGAGGTCGCGCCCATCGACATCGACCAGCTCAGTATATCGCTGCCGGAGGGCATCCGCGAACTGATCATTAACGGCGACGACCTCAGTCAGCCGATGGGCAAGTCGGGCGCGCGCTTCCCGTCACGCAGTGAGGCCGTCTTCCGTGTGGCCTGCGCGCTGGCACAAGCAAGTTGTGACGAGGCAACGATTGCAGGGACGCTAGTGAATTCCGCTTACGGCATCTCCGAGTCGATACTCGAAAAATCCGGCCCGAAGAAGTATGCCTTGAAGCAGGCTCGCGCGGCGCTCGCAGCCGTCAGCAACGGCTGGCCGGACGTGACGCAGAAGGGTAAGCCGCGACCGACGCTGCACAATGCGATTGTCGCATTCCAGCGTCTCGGCGTTCAGGCATCATACGACCAGTTCCGCCGCCGCAAGATGGTACAGGGTCTCAAGATCGAAGCCTTTCAGGGCGAGATGACCGATGACCTTTCGGCGATTTTGCGCAAGGCTGTGCTCGACGAGTATGGGTTCGATCCCGGTCGTGAGCATGTGCGCGACGCCCTGCACATGATGGCGCTGGAGAACAGCTTTCACCCGATTCGCGACTATCTGTCGGGGCTCGAATGGGATCGCACGCCGCGGCTCGACACCCTCCTCATCGACTATTTCGGCGCCGAGGACACCCCGCTCAACCGGGCGGTTGGCCAGATCGTCATGATCGCTGCTGTCCGCCGCATCAGGCAGCCGGGCTGTAAGTTCGACGAGATTCTTGTCCTCGAGGGCAAGCAGGGCACCGGCAAGTCGACGGCGCTTGCGATCCTCGCGGGACCCGAGAACCACTCCGACCAGGAGATCCTGACGCTCGACGCCAAAGGGCAGATGGAGGCGCTGGTAGGAAAGTGGATTTATGAGCTCAGCGAGCTCGAAGGTATCCGCAAGGCCGATACCGGCAAGGTTAAGGCGTTCGCGTCGCGCGGCAGTGATCGCGCTCGGATGGCGTACGGGTATTTCCCCGAGGAACGTCCTCGTGAATGCATCTTCGTCGGCACGACCAACGACGACCACTACCTCAGTGATCCGACGGGAAACCGTCGCTTCTGGCCCGTCCGAACGGGGCATATCGACCTGGCCTCGCTAAAACGCGATCGTGACCAGCTTTGGGCCGAGGCAGCGGCGCGCGAGACGGAAGGGGAGGCAATCCGTCTTCCCGCAGAGCTTTGGCAAGCCGCAGCGGCGGAGCAAGCGACGCGGGTCGCGCGCGACCCGTGGTTGGACACCCTCGAAAAAGTACGGGGGCAGGAAGGCAATGGCGAGATCGTCAGAGCTTCGAGCAGTTACCTACTCACCAACACCTTACGGATCGAAGCCGGTCGTCAAAAGCCCTTCGAGGCCACCCGCCTAGGCGCCTGCATGCGAGAGCTTGGCTGGGTCGGCCCGAAAAACATACGCATCCACGGCGCCATCGTACGCGGCTACGAACGTGCGCAGCCCGAAGGATGGCGGCCGGACGTCGAGGAAACAATCTCCGGGCCGCCAAAATAAACCAGCCGTAGCGGTGTAGCGGTGTGTGGCGGTTCCCTGGGGCGGCCCAGCGCAGTGGGCAGCCCGCGTAGCCGCCACCAGTGGGCTAGCCTGCCACCTGGGTAGCAGGCCCCCACGCACCGCCACACCGCTACGCGGCTGCGATTTCACCCTCGGCGAGGCAATAATGCGATGTATCGCGATCCTCGTCGAGACGGCATCTGAGCGTATTCCTGAATTCCGTGGTTACGCTCGTGGTTTCAATGCGAATGCTCTGAAGATATCCGGCGCCCAGTGATTAATTGTGCGGGTTCCTCTGCCGTGATTTTCTGAGCATTTTTTCTTCTCAGGGGTCGCTATGACATTCCGAACCAATATCACCAAGCGGGTTCGACGCCGCAAACTCAAGTCCGGCGAGGTCGTGAAGCAGCTGCGTTATGTGCTGAACTATCGCGAGCCGATCTCGGGCGACCGGCGCCAGGAATTCTACGAGACGCTTAAGGCTGCCGAGGCCCGCCGCAACGATCTCACCGCCAAAGTGATGTCGGACAGCTATGCCGATGAGCGCAAGGCTCCAACGGTCGGTCAGGCGGTCGACCATTGGCTTGCCGATCGCAATGGCAAGGTGAAGGCGAATACGCTTGCGGGCTATAAGGTCGTCGTCGAGCATATTCGCGGGCCGTATTTCGACGGCTCGGCCAAGGATAAGCTGGCCTGGAAGGAATCCGGGAAGCTGCCCAAGGGCTGCCGCCTCGTACCGATGCTTGGCGAGATCAAGACGGGCGAGCTGACCACGGCGCGCATTCGCGCTTGGCATCGAGAGCTGACCGCGCTGTCGGGCCAGTACACGGCCAACCGGGCGAAGTCGCATCTGATCTCGATCCTCGCCTTGAACGAGGAAGATTTCCGGGTGCGAGCCCCGTCGATGCCGCGCGGCCTCGGACGGAACCGGGTGAAGACGAAGAAGGTCATCCTCACGCCCGCCGAGATCGGCAAGCTGGTCGAGGCGGCCCGCAACGACCCCGAGCACGGACTGTATTACGCCTTCCCGTTCCTCGCCGGCACGCGGCCGTCCGAGCAGCTCGGGTTGCTTTGGGAGGATGTCGACTTCGACGCCAACCTTATCCGCATTCGCCGCATCCAGGAGCGCGACGGCTCGCTGACGAACATGACTAAGACCGAGGCCGGCACGCGCGACATTCCGATGAGCGCCGCGCTGCGCGCGCTGTTGCTGGAGTGGCGGGTGCGGTGCCCGCGTCTTGGAAAGGCCTTGCACCGGGTCTTCCCCGGCCCTGGCCGGCTACAGCCCTGGCCGAAGGTCGCACGGATCGGCGGTGGCGGGCCGCTGCTCTATCAGAACTTCCGTCAGCGCTATTGGGAGCCGGAGTTCGCGAAGCTGGGCCTGCCCTATGTCACGCCGCATTCGGCGCGGCATTCCTTCATCTCGACGCTTCAGGCCGAGGGTATTGAGGTCGGTCTTGTCGCCAAGCTCGCTGGCCACGCCAACGCGACCGTGACGCTCGGCCATTACACCCAGGCGGTTCGCGGCGGCGAGGCAGCGGTGGCGGCGCTCGACCGGGCCTATGTGGTGGGCCGGTAGAACGCGCGAAGATCCAGGTAGAACGCGCTCGCGCATGCGGGCGCCTATGAACGGGGAGGATGGTACGGAACCGCCCTCCCCGTCGTCATCTGCGGGCTGGAGGACCTCATTTCCGGTCGCTGTGATCCTGCGTCCGACGCAATATCAACCTGTCTCCCGAAAAATTATGCGCGGCGTCTCGGCGTGTTTCGATCGTTCCAGAACACGACGGAGACGACGCCATGGACCAGTACCGCCTGATCGATCTGCGCAGCCAGGCACTGACCATCGTCACGTTGGATCAGGCCGCCGAACTCGCCGAGATCGACGCCGACGAAATCCTCTGGGCGATCGAGGCCGAGGGCATCTGCGAGACCGACCTGCACGTCATCGCGGCCGCGGACGAGCCCGCCACGCTCTGATGCGCGGCGTCCTTCATGATCGCATCGTCGCCCGCCTCGTCGCGGAGCGGCGATCGCGGCGTCTGACCCAGGTTCAGCTTGCCCAGCGTCTCGGCCGCTCGACCAGCTTTGTGTTCCGCTACGAGGTCGGCGCGCGCTATCTCGATGTTGCCGAGTTCATCGTCATCGCTCGCGCGCTCGACATCGACCCGGTCGAGCTGCTGCGGCAGGCCGAAGCGGAAGGCTGACGGGCGGCCACGGCGCGCAGCGGCTATAGCTATAGCGGCCAGCCCGCCTGCAGCCGCGCGGATACGTACCCCGGCCCGCGGCGCCCTGTACTGGGCCGCAGGCTGCGCCGGCCGGTCGCCGTAGAACCATGCCCGGCTCTCCCGGGGGCAGATGCTTCGCAACTCCCCCATCTTTCTATGGTGAGCGTGATAGCCGGAGGGACCCGTGCGACAATCGCAAACCCCTCCGAACCTGTACTATGGCACACCCGCCGCCGTCAGAATGACAGGCAGTTCACCACGCCGTTGTTGTTGGTGCAGCGGGTTAGGCTGGGCGACGACGCGGCCTGACGGCGATTGAACTCGCTGTTGCCGCGCTCCAGCTCGATCGCGAGCCGCGCCTTCGCTTCAGCGTCACTCATTTGGCCGGAGCGGACGCTTTGCGCCAACAGGTCGCCCACAGCGAGGTAGCGCACGCCAAGGTCGTTGTTCATCTGACCGGCGGTCCCGGCTGCGACGCGGCCGCGAATGCAGTCCCACATGGTCAGATATGAAGCGGACTGCGTAGAGCATTTCGACTGTGCGTCGAGGAGACCGACGCAGCCGGACAAAGCGATGCCGGAGATCAGTGCAGCGGCAAGAGTGGCGAGTTTCATTCAGGGGCTCCTAGACAAAAATGGCACCGAAACACGCCGAAAATCCGCGCACAATCATGGGCTTGCAGGCGCAATCAGCGCCGCGTCCAGGAAGCTCGGATCGGCGGTTTCGCGGACATGGTGCGCTGCCGCCGACAAAGCGGCGCGGTGCCGTGGCTGGATCGCCAGCATGAACACGACATGCGAAGTCCGGACCGCCCAGATCTCGGCATCGACAGCGACGCGCCGGAGATCGTTGGCGACATCGCGAATGAAGCTCCCCCGCTCCTTGCGCTGGAAATGCTGATAGACCAGCAGCGAGTGACCGGTGCGGTAGGCCGCAGCCAATTCGTCGCGATAGACATATTTCGAAGAGTTCCGCCGGCCCTTGGCGACCGAGCCGACCTCGATGCCGTTGTCGGGATCGAAGAAGATCAGATCGCCCTCGGCTAGCGCCGTGCTTGCCCGTTTGAACCAGAGCTGCCGCTCGAACAGCGTCTCGGGAACGATGGCGTTGACGAAGACTGCTTCTGAAAGGGTGCCGCTGTCTTCAATCAGGATCAGCCGGCGGGTATCGGACTCATCCCGCACGCGGCGCAGCAGCGCGAACAGCTCGGGATCGTGGCGCTCCTGTTTAGGCTGGTCGAGGTAGCCGAGCTTGTTGCCGTCGCTGCGACTGTCGTTCGGCGTCAGCATCCAACAGACGCCAAGCCTCAGGCCTGACTGGCCGAGCAGCCGCAGCAGCGCATACTTTCGGTAGTCGTTGACGTCGCCGACATACTGCTCCTTCACGCCCGTCCCCCGAATCATCGCCTCGGGGCGCAGCATGCCGAAATACTCCGTTTTGGGGTATTCGAAATTCGGGTTGAATTGAAAGGCCGGTTTCACCGCTTCAGGCGCCGGCTTTGGCTTCAACCCAACCCGATCTCTACAAGGCCCTTCTCCAAGCGCTCATCCAGACGCGCAAGGATGCCGGCATCACGCAGGTCGAGCTGGCCGCGCGCATCGGCCGGCGGCAGACGTTCGTGTCGAAATATGAGACGGAGGAACGGCGGCTTGATGTGGCCGAGTACGTCGCAATCGCGAGGGCGATTGGCGCGGAGCCATTCGAACTGATGCAGGTGGCGGAGCGAGCAGTTTCCCGCCCGAACGATACGGCCTAATTTGGCCCTTAGGAGAAGTTCGGAGCGTCCGGTTTTGGGCAGTCGGCTTTGGCGGGCAGTGGAGCGGCCGAAGTTGCTCAGGTCGGCTGCGATGGGGCTGCCGCCAGATGCCTACTCGACAACCACACGTGGATGATTGAAACATCACCAGGCCGTTCGATATCCGGATCGCGGTCGACATAGTCGAACGGTCTTGGATGCGGGGATCGATGGTGCATCCTTGAAAACGCGGTGAACGGTACGAGAGTTGAGCCAATAACGCTGGCAAGCGCGGTGCCCGCTTCAGATGCGTCGCGAACGTAAGCCACCATGATGCCTTCCGAGTTGGCCCAACCGTAGTCACCTTTCTCGAAGCGCTCGATGCCGTTTTCCCTGTACTTCTTCAAATCCTTGCCATTGGACAGATCGATGATTTTGCACTCGCCGACGTGTGGAAACTGACGGTCCCGTCCCGTGAGATAGAAGTTCAGGTCCGGTCGGCTCTCGAACTTCGAGCCGTCAAAGCTGTGCTGCTCGATTCCCCGATCCACGCTGCTGACGAGTGTGGAAAAGGGCGTTCTCGTACTCAAGGCCCGCTTCAGATGCGTGACCAGCGCCGCGTTGACAACCCGCTCGGGCTCGCCGGCCGCCGTGCCGGGCCAGTCGGCAGTGATGCTGTCCCAAGCCTGGCAAATTGCATCGAGGATGATCGCAAGATGCACCGGGTGAATGGGAGGCTGGGGTAGCCTTAGTCCCAGAATCCGGTGCTACTTAAAGCCCGGGCGCCGGCGTCCTTTCATGCTGACCTGTGCAGTGAGTGCTGCCTGCCTGTCGGAAGCCTCCTTGGCCATCCGCAGCCCGCGCTGCCTGAGCATGTTGTCTGCACGCTGCTGGATCAGCCTCTCCGTTTCGGAGGCAATCCCGGCGTGGGAACTCGCTCTGGTTTGGATCTTCAAGAACTGGTTGTCAGCGACCAAGCGCTGCTTCGAAAGTTCGATCACGATGGTTTCCGTTCGCATCTGGGTGGAATGCAAAAAGGCCGAGCGAATGCCCGGCCTTTAGAGTGGCTAAAGTCGCTGGTGCCAGTACATCCGTGGTCAACGGTGACGATTGCCAAATCACGCAGTCTGGAGCTGCTCCGCGGCCATCTTGCCCGACTTGTTGTCGCGCGCGACCTCAAATCCAAGCTTCTGGCCTTCCCGCAGGTCGCGCATTCCAGCGCGTTCGACGGCCGAGATGTGTACGAACACGTCCTGGCTGCCGTCATCGGGCTGAATGAAGCCGAAACCCTTGGTGGAATTGAACCATTTAACTGTGCCGGTGGTCATGAGAAACCCTCCTTTGGCTAAACCTGTCGCTCACCGACAAAATGCACGGCGAGTTCAGAACGATTTCGAAAGGGGGATTATCAGAGCCGCGCCAAAGCGCGAAAATAACAACGGCCATCCAAGCAATCTCGATAAAAATATATCTATACGCTATTGCCGTTCTGTTCAAGTAATTTTTTAGATATTCCATTTTTTATTTTGATATCGACCGTTCGACTATCAATTTCGGGGCATTTTCCTAAGAAAATGGGTCAATCCTCAACCGCATCAGCGCGTTGGCTGGGGCGCTTGGTTGGGCAACGCGATCTGGCTCTCCAGAAGTCAAGCACGAAGCCGTGTCCCGCCTCGGCCAATGGCCCGGGGCCGCGAGGCAGCTCCGGGCATCTCTTCATCAGGCACGACCCCGGGAGCCTTCTCTTCGGCTTCCCATGAGCGCAGCGACGTCGGGCGCGAGAAGGTCATGCTTTTCCGCCCAGGACGCGAACAAGCCGCGCGCCGTGTTTGGTTCTATCTCGCCGCGGATCGCCGCCAGGCAGGCCTTCAGCGCGAAGCCGTGGACCGGATCGCGCCTGCTCGCCGGCCAGTCGGCCAGGAACATGTAGGCCTCCATGGCTGACGCGATCGCCGCCGGGTGCCCGAGCCCGGTCAGGATCACGACCGGCCTCTCGAAGTCGTCGGATGTCATCATGCAGTCCTCCCGCGGCGGGGAGCCATTGCCAACGTTGCCATAGCCATATCCTCCTGGAAGCAACATGGATCCGGTTTGATTGATCGCCGCATCGAGCGCGCTGTCGCTGCCGGCGGCTGCCATGATTTTGGGATGTGTTCTCTTCGGATCAAGCCCTCCGAAGCATCGACGTCACTGGAGCCGGAACTCGCCGCTGACCGCGCTGAGGTCAGCCGGGCCGATCAGGTCCTTGTGAGCGACGGTGATGCGGAACAGCCTGCCGTCGAGCTTGGCCTGCCAAAAGGCGAGGAACTTGTTGAGCTCGGGAAAGCGCGGAGCGAGATCGTAATCCTGCCAGATATATTCCTGCAGGATCGAAGGGTGGTCGGGCAATCGGTAGAGGATGCCGGCTGTGGTCAATCCATAGCCGGCGATCTGGCGGGCGAAGTCTGTCGAAGCCATTCCTTTCAGCTCCCTGGTTTCACTGCGGCGATGGCAGCGGATTTTCAACGCTTTGGCAAGCCGAAAGGTTGCGTTTGTGCTGCCTTTTCAGCCTGTTAGCACTCGATCAAAAAAAGTGCTGCCGACCTCTTGAAGGCAAAAATCGGGCAACCCAAATCTTCGCGCGGGCACGGCGCCTCAGGGCGCGCGGAACCTCGCCGCGAGACCTGAACAGGGCCGGCCCGCTTTGACATGTGACCGACATGGAAACTGGAGGAACTCATGAAGTTTCGGCCACTGCATGACCGCGTCGTCGTGAAGCGCATCGACGCCGAGGAGAAGACCAAGGGCGGGATCATCATCCCCGACACAGCCAAGGAAAAGCCGCAGGAGGGCGAGGTCGTCGCCGTTGGCGCTGGCGCGCGCGACGAGACCGGCAAGCTTGTGCCGCCCGACGTCAAGGTCGGCGACCGCGTGCTCTTCGGCAAATGGAGCGGCACCGAGGTCAAGATCGATGACCAGGATCTCCTGATCATGAAGGAGTCCGACATCATGGGCGTCGTCGAGACGACGGCCGCCCTTAAGAAGGCCGCCTGACGGGGCCTTCATCCCACATCATCAACCTGAAACCTCAAGTCTGAAGGAGTGAGGAATCATGGCTGCGAAGGACGTGAAGTTTTCGCAGGACGCGCGCGAGCGGATGCTGCGCGGCGTCGACACGCTTGCCAATGCCGTGAAGGTCACGCTGGGTCCGAAGGGCCGCAACGTCGTGATCGAGAAGTCGTTCGGTGCGCCCCGCATCACCAAGGACGGCGTCACCGTCGCCAAGGAGATCGAACTTTCCGACAAGTTCGAGAATATGGGCGCCCAGATGGTCCGCGAGGTGGCCTCGAAGCAGAACGATGCGGCCGGTGACGGCACCACGACCGCGACGGTGCTCGCCCAGGCCATCGTCCGCGAGGGCGCCAAGGCCGTCGCCGCCGGCATCAATCCGATGGACCTCAAGCGCGGCATCGATCTCGCCGTCGAGGCCGTGACGAAGTCGCTCGGCGAGCATTCCAAGACCACCACCGGCTCGGAGGAGGTAGCGCAGGTCGGCACCATCTCGGCCAATGGCGACCGCACGATCGGCGAGATGATCGCCGAGGCGATGAAAAAGGTCGGCAACGAGGGCGTCATCACCGTCGAAGAAGCCAAGACGGCCGAGACGGAGCTCGACGTCGTCGAGGGCATGCAGTTCGACCGCGGCTACCTCTCGCCCTATTTCGTGACCAACACCGAGAAGATGGTCGCGGAGCTCGAAGACCCCTACATCCTGATCCACGAGAAGAAGCTCTCGGGCCTCCAGGCGATGCTGCCGCTGCTAGAAGCGGTCGTCCAGACTGGAAAACCGCTGCTGATCGTGGCGGAGGATGTCGAGGGCGAGGCTCTCGCCACGCTCGTCGTCAACAAGCTCCGGGGCGGCCTGAAGATCGCGGCTGTCAAGGCTCCTGGCTTCGGCGACCGCCGCAAGGCGATGCTCGAGGATATCGCCATCCTGACCGGGGGCACCGCGATCAGCGAGGATCTCGGCATCAAGCTGGAAACCGTCACGCTCGACATGCTCGGCCGGGCCAAGAAGGTCCGGATCGAGAAGGAGAACACCACCATTGTCGATGGTGCCGGCAAGAAGTCCGAGATCGACGCCCGCGTCGCCCAGATCAAGGCGCAGATCGAGGAAACTTCCTCGGATTACGACCGTGAGAAGCTCCAGGAACGCCTGGCCAAGCTCGCCGGCGGCGTCGCGGTCATCCGCGTCGGCGGCGCGACCGAGGTCGAGGTCAAGGAGAAGAAGGACCGCGTCGACGATGCCCTGAACGCCACCCGCGCTGCGGTCGAGGAAGGCATCCTGCCGGGCGGCGGCGTGGCCTTGCTGCGCGCGGTCAAGGCGCTCGAAGGGCTCGTGCCAGGCAATGACGATCAGCGCACCGGCGTTGAGATCGTCCGCAAGGCGATCACGGCCCCGGCCCGCCAGATCGTCGAGAATGCCGGCGGCGATGGCGCGGTCGTGGTCGGCAAGCTGCTGGAGTCTTCCGATTACGCCTGGGGCTATGATGCCCAGACCGGCGAGTACGGCGATCTGGTCAAGGCCGGCATCATCGACCCGACCAAGGTCGTGCGTACGGCAATCCAGGACGCGGCGTCGGTCGCGGGCCTGCTGATCACCACCGAGGCGATGATCGCCGAGGCGCCGAAGAAGGACCCGGCACCGGCCATGCCCGCCGGCGGCATGGACTATTGAGTATCGAGGGCGCCGCGATTGCCGCGGCGCCCTCTCTCAACGCGGTGACCTCCTAGGCATACCGAGGGAATCCATGCCCTTCTCATCATTGACCGATCCCATCGATCTGGCCCGTGCCGAAGCTGCTCTTGAAAAGGCATGGGCGGAACTCAAGCCGTCGCTTCCGGCTGAATCCGACGAACTGGAGCGAAACAACCTCGCCTATATCGTGGCTTCGCTGGTTCCGCTGGCGCTCGACGAGGATGATCTCGCACAGCGTGCGATCGACCGGTTTCGCGAGAAGGCCTAGGCGAAAGGCTCCGTGAAAGCCCCTGCAGTCTCTCAATCTCATCAGAACGACATGACCGACGGCACACAGGAACCTACGGACATCTCACCGTCCGACCGCTTCAAAGCCCTCATCACCAACGCCGAGAGCGCAACGTATGGCCTCAAGGATAATCTCCTGGCCGTCATGACGCGGGATGGATCGGCAACGTGGCAGACCGTCGCGGCTCACATCGAGGCTCGGTTGCCTGACGCCGGCGAGTTCGCGACCGCGCGCCTGAACGCCATACTTGCTCTGGTCAGGACGTTATCTAACCGACAAGCGTCGGGGAGCGGGTGAACGGCGCTCTCTACAGTCCCCTCCGCTGTTAGCAAACAGGCTGGCTCGCCGCGGTTCCGCGCGATATCGCTCTCTGCGGGGTCTGCCCGCTGTCCCATCCTTTTGAGAAATCCGAATGACGACGACCGCCACGCCCGAGCATCGCAGCTTCGAAGCCGACGTCTCCCGCCTGCTCCACATGATGGTGCATTCGGTCTATTCCGACCGGGACGTTTTCCTGCGCGAGCTGATATCGAACGCAGCTGATGCCTGCGAGAAGCTGCGCTACGACGCGATCGGCACCCCCGCGCTTCTGGGGGACGACCCGAAGCTCACGATCACCATCTCGGCCGATCCGGAGGCCGGCAGGCTGACCATTGCCGACAACGGCATCGGTATGAGCCATGACGAGATGATCGAAGCTCTCGGCACGATCGCCCGCTCCGGCACGCGCAGCTTCATGGAGCGGGTCGCAGCCGCCGATGGCAAGGAGGGCGCGCAACTCATCGGCCAGTTCGGCGTCGGCTTCTATTCCGCCTTCATGGTGGCCGAGAAGGTCGAGGTTGTCAGCCGCCGTGCTGGCAGCGCCGAAGCCTGGACCTGGTCCTCCGACGGCAAGGGCGAATTCACGGTGGCGCCTGCGGTGCCCGAAGAGGCTCCAGCACGCGGGACGCGCGTGACGCTCCACTTGATGGAGGAGGCCAAGTCCTATGCCGAGCGCTGGACGCTGGAGCGCATCGTCAAGGAACAGTCCGGCCATGTCCCCGTCCCGATTTCGCTGATCACGGAGCCGGGCGCCGATGCGGTCGCACTCTCTGACGGGGCCGCGCTCTGGACGAAGCCGAAGAGCGAAATCACGAAGGACGAATACGCCGATTTCTACCGCAGCGTTGCGGGACAATATGACGAGCCGGCGGCCACGATCCATTTTCGCGCGGAAGGCCTGCACGAATATACCGCGCTCGCCTTCGTCCCGGGCGCTCGCCCATTCGATCTCTTCGACGCCGATCGCAAGGGTCGGATCAAGCTCTATGTGAAGCGTGTCTTCATCACCGATGAAGCCGAATTGCTGCCGCGCTATCTCCGCTTCATCCGGGGCATCGTCGATACTGCGGACCTGCCGCTCAACGTCTCCCGCGAGATGATCCAGGACAGCCCGCTTCTGGCGGCGATCAAGAAGGGTGTCACCAACCGTATCCTGGCCGATTTTGCGAAACTGGCCGAACAGGATCCGGACACGTTCCGACTGATCTGGGACAATTTCGGCGTCGTCATCAAGGAAGGGCTTTACGAGGATTTCGCGCGCCGGGAGCAATTGCTCGGCCTCGCTCGCTTCCGGACCACAGCCTCCGGCGACGGATCGCGCAGCCTCAAGGACTATGTCGGCGCGCTCAAGGACAACCAGACCGCGATCTACTACATCGCCGGCGACGATGCCTCCCGGATCTCCAACTCCCCGCAGCTCGAAGGTTTTCGGGCGCGCGGCATCGAGGTGCTGCTGCTGTCGGATCCGATCGACAGCTTCTGGGCCTCGGCAGCCCCGTATTTCGAAGGCAAGCCGTTCAAGTCGGTGACGCAAGGTGCGGCCGATCTCGGCCTCATCCCGCTGCTCGACGGCGTAGCGCCTCCTGCCGCTGAAACGAGTGAGAAGGTCAGCGCTCTGCTCGCGTCGATGAAGGAGATTTTGGCCGACGAGGTCGCGGATGTCCGATCCTCCGATCGGCTGACCGAGAGCGCGGTCTGCCTTGTTGCGTCCGACAAGGGACCGGATCGCCAGTTCGAGCGCCTGCTCAGCGCCGCCGGGCGCGTCGAAAGTGCTGCCAAGCCGATCCTCGAGGTCAACCCTCGCCATGCAATGGTCTCAGCCCTCGCGTCTATCGAGGATGGCGCGCTACGTAGCGACGTCACCCATCTCCTCCTGGATACCGCCCGCGTCTTGGACGGCGAACGCCCGACAGACGTAAATGTATTCGCCGAAAGGCTGAACCGGCTGGTGACGCGAAGCTTCGGCGATGGCTGATAGTCGAAGCAGGGAACGCATTGTTGGCGCGGGCTGGCTATCCAGTTTGCCGCGCATAACACGGTTCTGAATGTCCGGTTCTAGACGGCTTCTGAATGTCCGATTGTGGCGCATTTCGCTTGCCGCTTGCGGAGCACCGCGAGCTTCCTGGGCGAAATGCTCAGTGCAGTGCGGCTCTCGCTGCGCCGCCCGAAGCGAGTCGGCTCTGGCCACGCCTGTCCAGTTAGTGGGCCTCTAGCTCACACGGGAACCCGGCAAGTCCGCCGCAGTTGGAGGCCGAGTGAACCTAAGAGGTGACAACATGATCAGGCTTATTCTCGCAGGCGCGGCGGGCTACATGCTGTGGACTAGGCCGGAGCTGCGAGAGCGCGTATTCGGATTCACGCGCGGTGTTCTTGATCGTCTGACGGCGTCTGCTCCACGCAGGTGAAGCCGGGAGAAATCGCTCAGGGCAGACACGGAAGATCTGATATTATCCGTGCGCGACGATGGGAACGAGTGCGCACATGCCCAAGATGCGACGGAAGGCCGATCTGCCTACAAAAGTCTGCATATCTTGTGGCCGGCCGTTCGCCTGGCGCAAGAGGTGGGAGCGCGTCTGGGAGACGATCGCGACATGCTCCGACCGCTGCCGCGACGCGGCGCGACGTGACCGGCGAGCCGCGGGTTGAACCTCGTTTACGTCCTGGGTGATCAGCTCACCCGCGATCTGTCGGCGCTGGATGGGCTGTCGCCTGCCGACATCGTGTTGATGGTCGAGGTCGCCGATGAGACGACCTATGTCCGTCACCACAAGCAGAAGATCGCGCTCGTCCTATCGGCCATGCGCCACTTTGCGGCGGAGTTGCGAGCCGAGGGCATCACGGTTGACTATGTCGAGCTGGACGCCGCAGGGAATACGGGTGCGTTCGGGCCTGAACTCGTCCGGGCCGTGGCACGGCATAGGCCCGACGGCATCATCGTCACCGAACCCGGCGAATGGCGCGTTCGCCGCATGATGGATGATTGGCCGGCGATGACCGGCCGACCCGTCGAGATCCGAGACGACGATCGCTTTCTCTGCTCCCGGGCCGCGTTTCGCGCGTGGGCTGGCGACCGGCGCAGCTACCGGATGGAATACTTTTATCGCGCGATGCGTCGCCGCACCGGCCTGCTCATGGATCGCGATGAACCCGTCGAAGGTCGCTGGAACTTCGATTCGGAGAATCGGAAGGCGTTGCCGAAGGGGATGCGCTCGCCAGTGCGGCCCGTGTTCGCGCGCGATGCGACAACGAGCCAGGTGCTCGCCATGGTGGCGTCGCGCTTCGCGGATCATTTCGGCGATCTCGACGCATTCGACTGGGCGGTTACGCGCGCGGAGGCTTTGAGCGCGCTCGACTGGTTCATCAAGCAGGCGCTTCCGTGCTTCGGCGACTATCAGGACGCCATGTCGGAAGACGATCCGCGTCTCTTTCACGCGCTCGTGTCACCTTATCTCAATCTCGGCCTGCTGACGGCGCGTGAGGTGTGCATCGCCGCAGAGCAAGCCTATCGCAGAGGCGATGCGCCCCTGAATGCGGCCGAGGGCTTCATCCGGCAGATCCTCGGCTGGCGCGAATATGTTCGCGGCGTCTACTGGCTGGAGATGCCTTCCTATGCCGAAACCAACGCGCTTTCGGCGGAGCGGCCATTACCGTGGTTCTACTGGTCCGGCGAGACGGAGATGAACTGCCTAGCCCAAGCCATCTCACACACTCGACGCTATGCCTATTCCCACCATATCCAGCGGCTTATGGTGACGGGCAATTTCGCCTTGCTCGCTGGTATCAGGCCGGCCGAGCTCGAGGAATGGTATTTGATCGTCTATGCCGACGCCTTCGACTGGGTCGAGCTGCCGAACGTGCACGGCATGGTCGCCTTTGCGGATGGCGGCATGCTGGCCTCCAAGCCCTACGCCGCCTCTGGCGCCTATATCGATCGCATGTCCGATTACTGCGGCCGCTGTGTCTACAGCCCGCAAATCAAGATCGGCAAGGGCGCGTGCCCGTTCAATCTACTGTACTGGGATTTCCTGATGAGGAACCGGCGAAAGCTGGAACAGCTGCCGAGAATGGCGATGCCCTACCGCACACTCGATCGCATGGCCTCGTCCCGACGCGAGGCGATCCGAAGCGAGGCAAAAGCTTTTCTAGAAAGCTTGGCTGATGCTGGCCGGGAGATGCCCGCTGCAGCTCAGGCCGATCTGTTCGGTTAAAGGCAGTCATCTGCGCGCCAGGCATCAATAGGGAATTCGCGCGCTATCCCAGGCCAGCAATGCGCCGGATTGCTCCTGTGTTGCCTGATCCAGCACTTTGAGCAGGTTCGCCGCCGCATCGTCAGGTGAGAACAGCCCTGCATGGGTCTCTTCGCTCCGGAAGGGCTTCGAAAGGTCCGTCGCGACCGTCCCAGGATGCAATGCAAGGGCTATAGCCTCAGGGCGCGTTCGCTTGAGTTCGATCGCGAGCGTGCGGATGACCTGATTGAGGGCGGCCTTTGAGGCACGATAGGAATACCAACCGCCGAGCCGATTGTCCTCGATCGATCCCACGCGTGCGGACAATGCGGCGAAGATCGATCGGCCCTGTCGCGGCAGAAGCGGAACGAAGTACTTGGCGACGATGGCGGGGCCAATGGCGTTGACCGCAAAGAGCCGCGCCATCGCGGTCGAGTCGATCATCTTCAGCGCCTTCTCTGGCTGGATATCCGTGTCATGAAGAACCCCGCTCGCGACGATGAGGAGGCCGATGGGCTCGGCCGTGCCGATGTTTGCGGCAGCCCGTTCGACGCTAGCCTCGTCCGTGATATCCGCGACGTGAAACCGGATCACCTTCTCATCGGCGCGTGAACTCCGTGAGATCCCATGGACAGTCGAATACCGCCCTGACGCGGCGATGGCTCTGGCGAATGCGCCACCGATCCCGCCAGAAGCCCCGATGATCACAGCTGCCTGTCGCATGGACGGATTCCTTCTGGCTTGATCTGCCGCGACGACATCATCCTTCGAACGCGAATTCGCCGACCGCCTCCCAAGGACCTCCGCGATAGCGCCAGAGCTCCAGTCCGATCCCTGCAACGTCGAACGGCTCGAATGTTTCCGACAAACGCTGGTAGAGCGCCTTGGCCGCCTCGGCGGGCACCTTGTTCTGGATCGTCACATGCGGACGAAAGGCCTGCGCATCCTGTGGTGTCAGATGAGCCGACCAGCGCCGGGCGATCGTCTCTCTCATATCGGTAAGTTCGCTGCTGGGCACATCGTACGCCACGCCATTTCCCATGAACTGCAGCGAAGGCACCAAGAGCTTCAGAGGGCTGGTCCTGGCCGCGAGGGATGCCAAAGTGTCAGCGATCTCGTGATAGTGAGATCCGGGCAAATGATGAAACATCGTCAGATGTGCTGGAACGAGATTGCGGCTCAGCGGAAAATGACGCTCGCGCTCGGAATTGAAACGCACAAAGCTCTGCCGATCCAGATGCAGCGTCACGATGAGTGGCGCATGGTCCTTCACCATCCAGGCCTCTCTTCCGCACGCATCCACCGCATCCAACCTATAAGCGAAACGCAATCGGCATTTTCGGATGCAAACGCCAAGGCTTCCGCAGCTTGAGCTGCAATGGCCTCGATTCCAAGAACAGACATGCACGCCCATTGAGGACGGCAAGGCGTCTGCTAACCGGCAGGACGCCATGGTCAGGAAGCTGCTCAAAGTGGATTATTGCAGACGTCCGCTTTCGGGCAGATCGCTAAGGTCAGGTATTGGCGCACTGCTGATGGCATACGCAGCTTCATCAACAAGACGGGTCGAGCACTACCGGCGCCGCGAGCCCACGACCGCCCGCATCCGCATTTCCTGCGGTGGCACCGGGAGAATTGCTTCAAACAGTGAGCTGGGCGGATTGGCGCCGAAGCGTACTTGTAACCGCGAGGTAACCGCGGGCTTCCGGGGCATCTCGAAAATGGCTCCAAACGACGCAGGGCCAAAAAGCAAAAAGCGCCGGGAAACCCGACGCTTGCATGCTTCTCAAGTCCTGAGATTGTCTGGAGCGGGCGAAGGGATTCGAACCCTCGACCCCAACCTTGGCAAGGTTGTGCTCTACCCCTGAGCTACACCCGCATCCGAGACAGTCGCGCCGTGTTGGCGGCGCGGTCGGGTTATTGCCCCAAAGCACCGCGAAGCGCAAGCACCCCGGCGAAAGTTTTTTGCCGCCTTCCACAAAAGCCCGGATTCACCGGCTCTCTCTTGCTGCCAGCGCCACACGGGGCTAGGCATTTTCAGTCTGCTCTGCCGTTCCGGCAGGGCGTTTTCAGAATTGTCTCGAAGTCCGCTCTCCCCTGCCGATCGCCTAGCCATGACCGCGCCCGTCACGCCCGACCAGCTCTGTGCCTATCTCTCGGAGAAGGGCATCGCCTTCCATCGCACCGATCATCCGGCCGTTTTCACCGTTGCCGAGACCGCGCCGCATCGCGACGAGATGGTCGGCCATCACACCAAGAACCTGTTCCTGAAGGACAAGAAGGGGCGGATCTTCCTGGTCTCGGCCGAGGCTCACGCGCGAATCGATCTGAAGCGTCTGCATGAGCGGATCGGCGCCAGCGGCCGGCTCTCCTTCGGCTCGGCCGAGCTGCTGATGGAGAAGCTCGGCGTCACGCCGGGCTCGGTCACTGCCTTCGCCGTGATCAACGACCGTGCTGGAGACGTCACCATGGTGCTGGATGCGACGCTCGCGACCGGCGAGGACGTCAATTTCCACCCCCTGATCAACACGGCGACACTGCGGGTCAGCCGCGACGATCTGCTGGCCTTCTTCCGGAGCACGGGGCATGAGCCGCTGATCGTCGATTTGCCCGTCCCGCCCGATGGACAGAACGGCTGAAGCACCCCATCTATGGCGCAACTGCGCGGGCGGCCGTAAGGGCACGCCTTCGGCTCCAGAACAGATCACGAAGGACGACCCATGCTGGTCAATGGCGAGGCAGCCGGGCAACCCGGCCTGATCAAGGACACCACGACCCAGGGCTTCCGCGAGGACGTCATTGCCGAATCGATGAAGCAGCCGGTGCTGATCGATTTCTGGGCGCCCTGGTGCGGCCCCTGCAAGCAGCTCACCCCCGTCATCGAGAAGGTGGTCAAGGCCGCCGGCGGCAAGGTCAAGCTCGTCAAGATGAATATCGACGAGCACCCGCAGATCCCCGGCCAGCTCGGCATCCAGTCGATTCCCGCCGTCATCGCCTTCAAGCAGGGCCAGCCGATCGACGGCTTCATGGGCGCCCAGCCCGAAGGCCAGATCAAGGCCTTCATCGAGCGCCTTGTCGGGCCGATGGGGCCGGACGAGACGGCCGAGCTGATCGAGGCCGCCGCCGCTGCCATCGCTTCCGGCGACCCCGCCGGAGCGAGCGAGCTCTATGCTGGCGTGCTCGAGATCGAGCCGGACAACCTCGCCGCCATCGCGGGGTTGGCACGGCTGCATCTCGACACTGGCGACATCGAGGGCGCCAAGGGCATTCTCGGCATGGCCCCGCCGGACAAGGCCAACGACCCGGCGATCACCGCCATCCGCGCCGCGATCGAGCTCGCGGAGCAGGCTGCCTCGCTCGGCGACACGGCCGAGCTGGAGGCGAAGGTCGCCGCCGACCCGAAGGACCATCAGGCCCGTTTCGATCTGGCGCTGGCGCTGAACGCCCGCGACAGGCGCGAGGAGGCGGTCGATCATCTCGTCGCCATCATCAAGGCCGATAGGAAGTGGAACGACGACGGCGCGCGCAAGCAGCTGCTGCAGTTCTTCGAGGCCTGGGGCCCGATGGACGAGGCAAGCGTCAGCGGGCGCCGCAAGCTCTCGACCCTGCTGTTCTCCTGACCGGAACAAGGACTAGGCGCGCATGGGCATGAACGCCGTCTACGAGGGAGCCAAGGATTGCCCGGCGGCGATCCCGCTCTTTCCCTTGGGCGGCGCCCTGCTCCTGCCCCGCGGCCAGATGCCGCTCAACATCTTCGAGCCGCGCTATCTCGCAATGATCGATGACGCTCTCAAGGGCGAGCGCGTCATCGGTATCATCCAGCCCGAGCCGGAAAACGGCCGGCAGCCCGAAATCCCGCCGCTGCTCAAGGTGGGTTGCCTCGGCCGCATCACCCAGTTCTCCGAGACCGGCGACGGCCGCTACATCATCACCTTGACCGGGATCAGCCGCTTCCGGCTGCTCGACGAATTGGCGGTGACGACGCCCTATCGCCAGGGCCGCGTCAGCTATGACGCCTTCGCCGCCGATTTCGTCGCCCGCACCGGCGAGGAGGAGGTCGACCGCAAGGGCCTGCTCAAGGCGCTCCGCGACTTCGCCAAGGCCAACGACCTCAAGATCGACTGGAAGGGCGTCAACGAGGCGCCGAACGAGGCGCTGGTCAACGCGCTCTCGATGATGTGTCCGTTCGGGCCGCGCGAGAAGCAGGCGCTGCTGGAAGCATCGACGCTGAAGGATCGCGCCGAGGTCCTGGTCGCGATCACCGAGATCGAGCTCGCCCGCGGCGGCGGTGATCCGGACACGACCCTGCAGTGACGCCAACGACGCCGCCTGCCGAAGCGCCACCCGCCGTCTGGCCGCCGCGCCGCGCGGTCACCGCCTGGCTGTTCTTCGACTGGTCGGCACAGCCCTTCTTCACGCTGATCACCACCTTCGTCTTCGCGCCCTTCTTCGCCTCTGCGCTGGCGAAGGACGCCGCCGACGGCCAGGCGCTCTGGGGCTATGCCACGGGCTTCGCCGGGCTCTGCATCGCGCTGCTTTCGCCCCTGCTCGGCGGCATCGCCGACCGGACGGGTCCGCGCAAGCCCTGGATCGCCGCCTTCGGCGCGCTCTTGGTCATTGGCTCCGCGATGCTCTGGTTCGCCGTGCCGGGCGCTTCATCGGCGGTCCCGATCGCGCTCGCTGGCTTCATCATCGCGACGATCGGCGCTGAATTCGCGACGACCTTCAACAATGCGATGATGACGCGGCTGGTGCCGCCGGAGCGGCTCGGCTGGCTCTCCGGCACCGGCTGGGCGATCGGCTATCTCGGCGGCCTGCTCTCGCTGGCGATCACGCTCGGCCTGCTTGCGGCCGATCCGCAGACCGGCAAGACGCTCATCGGCATCCCACCGATCCTCGGGCTCGACGCTGCCGCACGCGAGGGCGATCGCTTCTCCGGGCCGCTGACCGCACTCTGGTTCATCGTCTTCGTCACGCCGATGTTCCTGCTCACCCCGGATTCCAGCAAGACCGGCCTGAGCCTTGCCGAGGCGGCCAAGGGCGGCGTCGGGCGCCTGAAGGACACGCTGGCTGAGCTGCCGAAGCTGCCTTCGCTCGGCCGTTTCCTGCTCGCAAACATGATCTATCAGGATGCGCTGGTCGCGCTCTTCGCCTTCGGCGGCATCTACGCAGCCGGCGTCTTCGGCTGGCAGACGATCGAGCTCGGCATTTTCGGCATCCTGCTGACCGTCACCGGCACGCTCGGCGCCTGGCTCGGCGGCAAGCTCGATGATCGCATCGGCGGCAAGCCGGTCGTGCTCGGCGCGATCGCCTGCCTGCTCTTCGCCTGTATCGGTATCCTCTCGCTCAGTGCCGACCACATCCTGTTCGTGATCCCGGCCGCTTCGCCCGTGGCTGGAGACGGCCTCTTCGCCTCGCTGCCGGAGCGGGTCTATCTGGGCCTCGGCCTGCTGATCGGCTTCGTCGCCGGGCCGATGCAGGCGGCCTCGCGCAGCCTGATGGCGCGGCTGGCGCCTGAGGGACGCATCGGCGAGTTCTTCGGGCTGTTTGCGCTCTCGGGGAAGGTCACGTCCTTCATGGGGCCGACGCTGGTCGCACTGGCGACGACGATCTTCGCCAGCCAGCGCGCGGGGCTCGCCGTGCTGATCGTATTCTTCCTGGCGGGCGCGGCGCTGCTAGCGGGCGTGAAAGTCCGCCGGTCATAGAGTGTCTTCCCGTGCGCGCTGCGGCACGCAGTGCTGCTGCGCAGACACGGGACCGCGCGACCAGAAGGCTCCCTTCAAGCGAAAGGGCGCCTCCCTGCATCGGAGAGCGCCCTTATCGGAAGACGGTCCCCGTGTCTGCGCAGCGGCATTTCATGCCGCAGCGCGCACGGGATGACACCCTTCAAATGACAGCTGTCACCGAACCAGGATGTTCCGGAACTGCCAGGGATCGCTGGTGTCGATATCCTCCGGGAACAGGCCCGGGCGGCCATCGAGCGGCGTCCAGTCGGTGTAGTAGCCCTTCACCGGACCGAGATAGGGCATCTGGATCGCAAGGCAGCGGTCGAGATCCATCTCCTCGACCTCGACGATGCCGGCTTTCGGGTTCTCCAGCGCCCAGACCATGCCGGCGAGCACGGCCGAGGTGACCTGCAGGCCGGTCGCCGTCTGGTAGGGGGCGAGCTTGCGGGCTTCCTCCGTCGAGAGCTGCGAGCCGAACCAATAGGCGCCCTTGTCGTGGCCGTAGAGCAGCACGCCGAGCTCGTCGATGCCGTCGACCACCTCGTTCTCCTCGAGGATATGGTGCTCCTCCTGCGGGCGGCCGCTGCCGAACATTTCGTGCAGCGAAAGCACCGCGTCGTTCGCGGGGTGGTAGGCGTAATGGCAGGTCGGCCGGTAGATCGCCTTGCCGGTCTCGTCGCGCACCGTGAAATAGTCGGCGAGCGAGATCGACTCGTTATGCGTCACCAAGAAGCCGTATTGCGGACCCGGCGTCGGGCACCAGCTCCTGACCTTGGTCTCGGCGCCGGCCTGCATCAGGTAGATCGCGGCCTGCGAGCCCGTCTCATGGGTGCGGGCGTTATCCGGCATCCACTTCTCATGGGTGCCCCAGCCCAGCTCGGCCGGCTGCACGCCCTCGGAGATGAAGCCCTCGACCGACCAGGTGTTGACGAAGACGCCCGGCGGCTTGGGGTTCTTCGAGCGCTGCGTATCGCGCTCCGCGATATGGATGCCCTTGACGCCGACCTGCTTCATCAGCCCGGCCCATTCCTCGCGGGTCTTCGGCTGCGGCACGTTGAGGCGCATGTCGGAGGCAATGTTCAGCAGTGCCTTCTTGGCGAGCCAGGAGGCCATGCCGGGATTGGCGCCGCAGCAGGAGACGGCCGTCGTCGAGCCCGGCTTGCGGGCACGCTTGGCGGCCAGCGTCATCTCGCGCAAAGCATAGTTCGAGCGCTCGCCCGGCCCCTTGCTCTCGTCGAAATAGAAGCCGAGCCAGGGCTCGTTGACCGTGTCGATATAGAGCGCGCCGAGGCTGGAGCAGAGCTCCATGATGTCGCGCGAGCCGGTATCGCAGGAGAGGTTGACGCAGAAGCCCTGCCCGCCGCCGGCGGTCAGCAGCGGCTCCAGCATCTCCCGGTAGTTCTCGATGGTGACGGCTTCCTGGATGAAGCGGATGCCGCGCTCGTCGAGCAGGTGGCGGTTGGAATCATCGGGAGCAATGACGACGAAGCGGCTCTTGTCGAACTTGAAGTGCCGTTCGAGCAGCGGCAGCGTACCGCGGCCGATCGAGCCGAAACCGATCATCACGATCGGGCCGGTGATCTCGCCGTAGACGGGCCAATTCGTCATTCTCTGTAACTCCTGGGTTCTGGGGGTAAAAAAGGTCGAAAGGGTCGTATGAGCGCAAAATCGCGCCGTCAATCACCGGGAACGCCTTCCACGCGGGTGAACGCATGGAAAGCGCCGGGCGATGACGGCGCGATGACGATGGATCGGGAGCGTCAGGCGGCCTGCGCCACCTCATCCGCTTCGAAGGCCGCAGGGACTGCTACACCGCTGGCAACCAGCACACCGCGCGCGCCATCGAGTGCCCCGTCACGGAGCTCGATCGCGAGGAAGCGCTCGCGCTCCACCGGGCCGGGCATGGCGAGATCGCGCGTCAGCGCCGGATCGAAGCCGAACCGCGCGTAATAGGGCGCGTCGCCGACGAGGATGACGGCGCCATGGCCACGGCAGGCCGCGCGCCAGAGCGCCTCGCGCATCATCGCCTTGCCGAGGCCCTCGCCCTGCAATTCGGGCTTCACCGCGAGCGGGCCGAGCAGCAGCGCCGGCACGCCATTGGCTTCCACATGCCAAAGACGGACGGTCGCGAGCAGTTCGCCGTCGCGCTCGGCGGTCAAGGCCAGGCCCTGCGCCGGCAGACGGCCTTCGCGCAGGCGCTCGCTCGATTTGGCGGTGCGGCGCTCGCCCAGGCAACGGTCGAGCAGCGCCTCGCGGGCGGGAATGTCGTTGGCGATCTCGTCGCGGATCGTGATCATGACGCACCTCCTGCCGGAGCGCCTGCATTCACGCAGACCTTCCCGGCGCCGCGCGGACGCGGCCACCGCATCGGACCGAAAAGTGGAACCCACTTTTCGGAATAATCCGATGCGATACCAATAGGTTAGATCATCTTTACCGCGTCCGTTAGGACGCGGGATGATCTAGCGGATGGGTTGTGTGGAAGGGGGTCCGGCGGGAGCCACGCCCGCATCTCCGTTCTGGAGATACGACCGCTCCACCCGTTTGACCGGGCAGCCTGCCGTCTCAGACAGGGCGCTTCGCCGGACCCGATGGGATCAGGAGGGAACTCGCGTTCCCTCCGACGTCAGATGACGTACTGCCTCAGCGGCGGGAAGCCGTTGAAGGCGACGGCCGAATAGGTCGTCGTATAGGCGCCCGTGCCCTCGATCAGCACCTTGTCGCCGATCTCCAGCGAGAAGGGCAGCATGTACGGGGTCTTCTCGTACATGACGTCGACCGAGTCGCAGGTCGGGCCGGCGAGCACGCACGGGACGGTCGCGTCGCCATCGCGCACGGTGCGGATGGGGTAGCGGATCGCCTCGTCCATGGTCTCGGCGAGACCGTTGAACTTGCCGATATCGAGATAGACCCAGCGGACCTCGTCCGTTTCGGCCTTCTTCGAGATCAGCACGACCTCGGCCTCGATCAGGCCGGCTTCGCCGACCATGCCGCGGCCCGGCTCGATGATCGTCTCGGGCAGCTGGTTGCCGAAATGCTTCGACAGCGCCCGGAAGATCGCGTCGCCATAGGACGGCACGCCCGGAATCGGCTTCAGGTAGCGCGCCGGGAAGCCGCCGCCGAGGTTGACCATCGACAGCGAGATGCCGCGGGTGGCGCATTCCTTGAAGATCGCCGAGGCCGAAGCCAGGGCCGAATCCCAAGCGTTCACGTTGGCCTGCTGCGAGCCGACATGGAACGAGATGCCATAGGCCAGGAGGCCCATGCGATGGCCGTGCTCAAGCACGTCCGCGGCCATTTCGGGCACGCAGCCGAACTTGCGCGAGAGCGGCCAGTCGGCGCCGGCACCGTCGCAGAGGATGCGGCAGAAGATGCGCGCGTCGGTCGTGCCGGTCTTCTCGGCGGAACGGGCGACCTTCTCGACCTCGGCCGTGCAGTCGACGGCGAACAGGCGCACGCCGAGCTCCATGGCGCGGACGACGTCGCGCTCCTTCTTAATGGTGTTGCCGAAGGAGATGCGATCGGCCGTGGCGCCGGCCGCGAGCGCGAGCTCGATTTCGACGACCGAGGCGCAATCGAAGCAGGAGCCGAGCTTGGCGAGCAGAGCGAGCACCTCCGGCGCCGGGTTGGCCTTCACCGCGTAGAAGACGCGGGTGTCGGGCAACGCACGGGCGAAGGCATGATAGTTGGCGCGCACGACTTCGGTGTCGATGACGACGCAGGGCCCGTCCTCGCGGCGGGTACGAAGAAACTCACGGATGCGGTCGGTCATGAGACGCGACTCCCCTACGACGCAAGCGGCGTCGATGCGATGTATCGCCGGAGTGAATCGTCGCTGTCGCGCGGCGCTGTGGAGACGCCTGCTACAACGGACGAGCCGTCCGGACCCGAAACACCGTTCGATTGGGGAAGACCCCGCACGGCCGGCAATGAAGGACAAGCCTCTTCGGTGCCGGCCTGTGGAAAGCCGGCGAGACCAAAAAAGCCCGCTCCGTCGTTGCTTTAAGCTGCGTCCCCCGTGGAGATTCGGGGTTCGCCGGTTTTGCCTCCGGCTGCCGGTCTGTGTCGGGGAACGGCCTCCTTGCGGAAACCGGGAGGCGTGATTTGAGGGATGTCCATCCCCTCCATCCGTCCTCCAACCCCTGGCGGCTGTCCGGCCTCTTGTCCGGATGCCCACCGACCAGCACGCGGCCACAGGCACGTGCGAATTGGGTGAACGCGATATACGGATGCTCGCCCCCGATCACAAGTGTTTTGTGCACCCGCAGCCGCATTTTTTTGCAGGGCCGATCCGCGTCCATTCGGGAACGGGCTCATCGCGGAAAGCGCTTTGCCGGCTACGACTTAACTGTGGTCGATGCGGTAGCTGCGGAACCTTGCGATATGTTCATCTGCCGTCAATGCCGGATGCCCTAGACCGGCCCCATTCGATGGCCTTAACTCTCGCTAGCCGCCTATCTTGAAAAGCCCGGACAACGGGGAAGACGGAACACGCATGACCACGACAGATCGCCGCCGCGTCCTGGGCGGACTTTCAGCCGCGCTTTGCCTCTCAGTGGCGCCTTCCGTCCTGCTCGCGCAACAGCCGCGCCCCCAGCCTCAGCCGCAGGGTCAGCCGCAGACGCCGCCCCCCCAGAACGCCGCGCCGCAGCCGCGCTTCGGCTTCGAGGACGTGCAGCGTCGCGCCCGCGAGATCGCCGCCGTTCCCTATGAGCCGATCGCGCCGCTGCCGGAGGCTTTGGCCAAGCTAGACTACGATTCCTGGCGCGACATCCGCTTCCGCCCCGACCGGGCCCTGCTGCAGCAGAACGGCTCGCCCTTCCGCATGCAGATGTTCCATCCGGGCTTCCTCTTCACCCGCCCGGTCACGGTGAACGTCGTGCGCGACGGCGTGCCCATGCCCGTGCCCTATGCCGCGAACCTGTTCGATTACGGCAAGGTCAAGTTCGAGAAACCACTGCCGGTCAATCTCGGCTTCGCCGGCTTCCGTCTGCACTACCCACTCAACGACCCCCGTGTTTACGACGAGCTGATCTCTTTTATCGGCGCGAGCTATTTCCGGGTGCTCGGCCGCGGCCAGCGCTACGGCCTGTCAGCTCGCGGCCTGTCCATCGGTGCGGGCACGGCGGCCGAGGAATTCCCGGTCTTCCGCGAATTCTGGATCGAGCAGCCGGCAGCCAATGCCGAGCGCGTCATCATCCATACCCTGCTCGATTCGCCGGTGGTGACCGGCGCCTACCGCTTCACCATCTATCCCGACCTGGACACGGTGGTGGAGGTGGCGGCGACGCTCTATCCGCGCACGACCATCGAGAAGCTCGGCCTTGCGCCGCTGACCTCGATGTTCTTCACCGGCGAGAACGACCGCCGCTTCTTCGACGATTTCCGCAGCGAATTGCACGATTCGGATGGGCTGATGATCCATTCCGGCAGCGGCGAGTGGATCTGGCGCCCACTGCGCAATCCCAAGCAGCAGGCCGTCTCCTCCTTCGTCGAGCGCAGCATCCGCGGCTTCGGCCTGATGCAGCGCGACCGCACCTTCGAGCACTATCAGGATCTCGACCTCAATTATGAGCTGCGGCCGTCCTACTGGATCGAGCCGCAGGGCGACTGGGGCGAGGGCGTGGTCGAATTGATCGAGATGCCGACGACCGACGAGACCAACGACAACATCGTCGCGCTCTGGGCACCGAAGACGCCGCTGGAGCCGGGCAAGGAGTTCTCCTTCGGCTACAAGCTGATCTCGATGCTCGATTCCGGGGACCTCCACCCGGGCGGGCGCGTGGTCAACACCTACCAGGCCAAGCCCAAGGCGCTGGGCTCGGGCGAGCCAGTCACCGAGGGCTCGCGCCGCTTCATCATCGACTTCGCCGGCGGCGATCTCGACTACTATCTGAAGCAGCCGGAGAAGGTCGAGATCGTGCCCTCGATCGCCTATGGCCGGATCGACCGCGCCTTCATCGTGCCGAACCGCAAGACCGAGGGCTTCCGGGCCTTCGTCGATGTCGTGGTCGAGCCGGGCCAGCTCGCCGAGATGCGCGCCTTCCTCCGCAGCGGCGGCAAGACGCTGACCGAAACCTGGAGCTATCCCTGGCGCGCCGAAGCGCAGGGGTGATCTGAAGGAGCCTCAATCATGGACGTCGTCGAGAACCCCGGGCAGAACCGCTTCGAACTCACGCTCGACGGCGGCACCGCGCTCGTCGCGTATCGCCGCGATGGCGAGCGTCTGGTGCTTGTCCATACCGAAGTGCCCGAGCAATTCGCCGGCCAGGGCATAGGCTCAAGACTGGCGAAGGGCGTCTTCGAAGTGTTGCGCGCGAGCGGGCGCAAGGCCGTGGTGCGCTGCGAGTTCCTCAAGGGCTGGATCGCGAAGCACCCCGAGTACAACGACGTCGTCGACGGCTGAGCCGCGACCTCACGAGGTCTTGCGGCCGCCCCGGCGCGCCGGCTGCTTCTTGCGACCGTAGAGCTCGAGGCGATGGCGGACGAGCTCATAGCCGAGCTCCGCCGCGATCCGGCGCTGCAACTCCTCGATCGCGTCCGAGGAGAACTCGATCACCTCGCCCGAATCGACGTCGATCAGGTGGTCGTGATGCTCCTGGTCGGCATGCTCGTAGCGCGAGATGCCGTCCTCGAAGGCGTGGCGCTCGATCGCACCTTGCGATTCCAGCACCTTCATCGTCCGGTAGACGGTCGAGAGCGACAGCGTCGGATCATGCGCGAAGGCGCGGGTGAAAATCCCCTTCGCATCGGGATGGTCGTCGGCTTCGGCCAGCACGCGCAGGATCAGCCGCCGCTGCTGCGTCATGCGCAGCCCGGCCCCCTTCAACTGGCTCTCGAAAACGGCAATACGCCGGTCGGTCTCGGTCATGCCTTGCCATAGCAATGCCGTCAGCTAATTGCAAAAGCGGCTAAAAGAAAATCATTCTCATTTGCAATATAAATGCAAATGACTTTTAGTATTATTAAAGCTGCGATGGCACTGCTGCCCGCTGGCAGCAGCCGGCTTCATCAGGGCGAAAGCCTCATCGCCCGAGTTCGCTCGCGATCCCGGCCAAGAGCTCGAACGAGCGCTTGCGCTTCTCATGGTCGAAGATCGGCGCCGTGATCATGATCTCGTCCGCGCCGGTCTCGCGCACGAAGGCGCCGAGCCTACGCTTCAGCGTCTCCGGCGAGCCGATGAAGGCGTAGCGCAGCATCCCCGAGACATGCGCCTTCTCGGCCGGCGACCAGTACTGCTCGATATCGTCGATCGGCGGCTGGAGCTTGCCCCGCGCGCCACGGACCATGCCGACGAAGCGCTGCTGCAGCGAGGTCGCGAGATAGCGCGCCTCTTCGTCGGTATCGGCCGCCACGACATTGATGCCCGGCATCGCATGCGGCGCCGCCAGTTGCTCGGACGGCTTGAACCGTTCGCGATAGACAGCGAGCGCCTGCATCAACGCATCCGGCGCGAAATGCGAGGCGAAGCTGTAGGGCAGCCCAAGCTCGGCTGCGAGCTGCGCGCCGAACAGGCTCGACCCGAGAATCCAGAGCGGGACGTTCAGCCCCTCGCCCGGCACAGCGCGGATCGCCTGGTTCGGCCCGGCCGGCGCGAACAGCGCCTGCAATTCGAGCACGTCCTGCGGGAAGCTGTCGGAAGACATCGGGCTGCGGCGCAGCGCCCGGAGCGTCAGCTGGTCGGTCCCCGGCGCGCGGCCGAGGCCGAGATCGATACGCCCCGGAAACAGCGCCTCCAGCGTGCCGAACTGCTCGGCGATGACGAGCGGCGCATGGTTCGGCAGCATGATGCCACCGGCGCCGACGCGGATCGTGCTGGTCGCGGCGGCGAGCTGCCCGATCACCACCGAGGTCGCCGCGCTGGCGATGCCGACCATGTTGTGATGCTCGGCCACCCAGTAGCGGGTGTAGCCGAGCCGCTCGGCATGGCGGATCAGATCCGTGGATTTCAGCAGCGCCTCGCGCGGCCCCTCCCCTTCGACGACGGGAACGAGATCGAGGACGGAGATCGCGACCATGACGGCCCCTGCTGGCTGGCGTCGGGATAGGCCCGGCGGAACGACGTAGCTTCACCAGATGGGAAGGCTGGCCGGCCCGGTCCAGAGGGCGGCCCGCTTCGTCATGGCGCGCCTGCGCTGGCGTTCTGGCGGAACGGCCGTGCCCCTGCCGCGTTCCCTCTCCGAGATAGCCACACCGAAGGGAGTGACCATGACCGCCACCGCCAATCCCGCCAAGGAAAGCCTGCGCCAGGAGCAGAAGGAACAGCGCAAGGCCGCGCGCGAGCACGGCAAGGATGCCGAGCTCAACCGGGCCCTGAAGGACACCTTCCCCGCCAGCGACCCCGTGGCGACGCAGACGCCGATCAAGCCCGGCGCCAAGGCCAAGAAGGCCTGACCGCTCAGTCGCGCTGGTAGAGCAGGCGCGCGCGGATCGTGCCGTCGAGGACACGGATTTCGCGCAGGATGTCGCGCGCCTCGTTGCTCGACACGCCGTCCGCTTCCATCACGACGTAACCGACCTCGCCGTCGGTCTGGTAGTTCTGCGCGGCGATATTGACCTGCCGGCTGGCGAAGACATCGTTCAGCCGCCGCAGCATGCCCGGCACGTTGCGCTGGACATGGATGAAGCGCGTGCCGATCGGGCGCGCCGGCAATTGCACCTGCGGAAAATTGACCGCGCCGACGGTCGAGCCGACATCGGAATAATCGACCAGCTTGCGTGCGACCTCGGCGCCGATGCGCTCCTGTGCCTCCTCGGTCGAGCCACCGATATGCGGTGTCAGGATCACGTTGGAGAGGCCCTGCAGCGGCGTGACGAAGCGCTCGGCATTGGAGGCCGGCTCGATCGGAAAGACGTCGACCGCCGCGCCCGCCAGATGGCCGCTCTTCAGTGCGGCCGCGACCGCGTCGAGATCGACGACGGTGCCGCGCGAATTGTTGATGAGATAGGCGCCCTTCTTCATCGCCGCGATCTGCGCCGCGCCGATCATCCCCGCCGTCTGCGCCGTCTCCGGCACATGCAGCGAGACGATATCGGCGGCGCCCAGCAGGGCGTTGAGGCTGATGGTCGGCTCGGTATTGCCGTGGCGCAGGCGGTCGGTGTGATCGTAATAGATCACGCGCATGCCCATCGCCTCGGCCAGCGTCGAAAGCTGGCTGCCGATATTGCCATAGCCGACGATGCCGAGCGTCTTGCCGCGCACCTCGAAGGAGCCGTTGGCCGACTTGTCCCAGCCGCCCTGATGGGCATCGCGCGAGCGGTCCGGAATGCGCCGGAGCAGCATGACGATCTCGCCGATGGTGAGCTCCGCGACGCTGCGCGTATTCGAGAACGGCGCGTTGAACACCGGCACGCCGCGCAGGCGCGCGGCCTCCAGATCGACCTGATTGGTGCCCACCGAGAAGCAGCCGACGGCGAAGAGCCGGTCGGCCCCGGCGAAGATCTCCGGCGTCAGCTGGGTGCGCGAGCGGATGCCGAGCACGTGCACGCCCTGGATCGCCTTGAGCAGCGCCTCGCGATCGAGCGCCTTCGGCAGTCTTTCGAGATTGCTGTAGCCGGCCTGCTCCAGGAGCTCGACGGCGGAATCGTTGATACCTTCCAGCAGCAGGACCTTGATGCGGTCCTTCGGAAGGGAAAGGCGTTCGCTGGCGGTGGTCATGGAGGTCACGCTCATGGAGGAGCGGTTGCTATAGTCCTCGCAACGCAGGAGGCCAACGTCCTGAACGCAACGCTGCTACGAAAAACCGCGCAGCCGATGCAAAAACCTCATGACGGGCTTCAGGCCTTCTCGACGACCAGCGTCGAGCCCTCGACCTTGACGACCTTGACCTCGGCTCCGGCCAGCAATTCCGGGCCGACGATGCGCCAGGACGAATCGCCGACGCGCACGCGGCCCTCGCCGCCCGCCATCGTCGTCTCCAGCCGGAAGACCTTGCCGATCAGCTGCCGGCCGCGATCATTGAGCCCCGTCGCGGCATCCGGCTCCTCGGCCTTGCGGCGGGTGAGCAGCCGTCCTGCGGCGACGCATGCGATGGCGAGAATCGCAAAGACGATACAGGCCGCCTGCCAGCCGAGCCCGAAGAGACCGACGACCGCACCCGTGACGAGCGCCGCCAACCCGAGCCAGATCAGAAAGACACCCGGCGCCAGCATCTCGCCGCCGATCAGTACGAGACCGAGAATGGCCCAGCTCCAGCCGCCCAAATTCGCAAGTCCTTCGAGCACGTCGGCCTCCGCTCACGCGCCCGGACGGCCGGAGGTCGGAACCGAGCCGGTCCCGCCACGACGCTGCGCCATCGCATCTTCGCCGAAGACGGCCTTGGTGAGCTGCGCGATGCCGCCGACCGTGCCGGCGAGCGAGGCAGCCTCGATCGGCACGATCACGACCTTGCTGTTTTGGCTCGAGGCGATCGCTTTCAGCGCATCGGTATAGCGCTCCGCGATCAGGAAGTTGGCGGCCTGGATGTCGCCCTTGCTGATCGCCTCCGAAACCATGGCCGTCGCCGCCGCTTCGGCCTGCGCCAGCCGCTCGCGCGCCTCGGCATCACGCAAAGCCGCTTCCTTGCGGCCTTCGGCGGCAAGGATCTGCGACTGCTTCTGACCCTCGGCCTTCAGGATCTCCGCCTGTCGCAGGCCCTCGGCTTCGAGAACGGCGGCGCGCTTCTCGCGCTCGGCCTTCATCTGCCGGTTCATCGCGCCGGCGATATCGGCCGGCGGCAGGATATCCCTGATCTCGATGCGCGTGACCTTGACGCCCCAGGGCGAGGCGGCGGCATCCATCACGCGCAGCAGACGTTCGTTGATCTCGTCGCGATGCGACAGGAGCTGGTCGAGGTCCATCGAGCCGACGACGGTGCGGATATTGGTCATGGTCAGGACCATCAGCGCATCGTTCAGCGAGGCGACCTCGTAGCAGGCCTTGGCCGCGTCGAGCACCTGGAAGAAGGCGGCGGCGTCGATGCGCACGCCGGCATTGTCCTTGGTGATCGCCTCCTGCGAGGGAATGTCGAGCACCTGCTCCATGACATTCACCTTGTGCCCGATGCGGTCGATCCAGGGCCAGATCAGGCCGAGACCGGCACCCAGCGTGCGCGAATAGCGGCCGAAGCGCTCGACGGTGTAATTATAGCCCTGCGGGACGGTGCGGACGCCGAGGCCGATCGCCATGACGATCACCACGACGATGACGATCACGGAGATATTGAAGCCCGACAAGTCCATCGCGTCCCCCAGCGGCGCGGTGCGCCGTCCTGCTCATCCAGTTCTCAAACTGGCGTTTGCGAGGGCCGTATGCAAGCGCGGGTAGCGCAGGGCGAGCCATCCGCAACGACGGCTCGCCCCGAAACCGACGTCAGCTCTGCGTCGCGTTGGTATCGCAGCGGGCCAGCATGCGCGACGCAGCGGTCACGCCCGCGAGCGAGAACTGATAGGTGGTGACGTTGCCGCGCAGCGAGCGCGCTTCGAGCGTCATGGTGCTGCCCGCGCGCATCGCGGCCAGCAGCGCCGGCTCCCGCTCCAGCCGCTCGAGCCAGGCATTGCTGCCCTCGGTCAGCATGCGGAAGCTGTCATCGCCGATCGTGACGGTGACCACCGAGTCCCGGGCGAAGTCATAGCCCGTCTGGAAGCTCGATTCCGTATCCGATGCCTTATCGCCGGTCTGGACAAAGAAAAAGACTTCGCCATGACGCAAATTCGACGGCTCCTCCGACGAGGGTTTGCTCATGATGAAGCAACGCGCCAGATCACCCTTTGCGTAAGTGGCAGCATTCCAGTTGCCGAACTGACCCAATGACTGGGGGCTCGCCGCCTGTACGCCCGTGCCCGCCAGGATGGTGAGGCAGGCGGCCGAAAGCGCTGTCTTGAACATGGTCTCATCTCCTTTCATCGCGGCCAACTTGGAAAGGAGAGTGTTACCGAGGCGTAAATAGGGCCCGGATAATTGATGCGTCGATCCAGCGCAGGACGAGCCGGGCAGACCGCGAGGGCGGAATCGCTCGCGGTCAGAACCACCCTTGTCATTCCGGGGCTTCGCGGAGCGAAGAACCCGGAACCCACGACCGGGGGCGACATTCAATGCCGCGCTGCAAGCCTCTCACCCGGTCGTGGGTTCCGGGTTCACGCCTCCGGCGCGCCCCGGAATGACAAAAGTGGTTCGTCCCAAAACGACGATGCCC
The DNA here is from genome assembly GCF_058783685.1 of Allobosea sp. FW305-C-101. Taxonomy (NCBI): domain Bacteria; kingdom Pseudomonadati; phylum Pseudomonadota; class Alphaproteobacteria; order Hyphomicrobiales; family Alloboseaceae; genus Allobosea; species Allobosea sp. FW305-C-101. Next base: position 1,343,319 of record NZ_JBYSYT010000002.1, read on the forward strand.
GGCACAGGGCCGGGCATCGAACGCATTCAGGACGGCAGTGCCTCAGGCGAACTGGCCGTGGCAGTGCTTGAACTTCTTGCCGGAGCCGCAGGGACAAGGCTCGTTGCGGCCGACCTTGCCCCAGCTCTCCGGATCCTCGGGATTCCGGTCCAGCACGGCGGTATCGGCATCGGTCGCGGCGTACTGCACGCCGGTCGCGCCATAATCGCCGAAGCCCGAGCCCGCGCCGTCCTGCGCCTGCGTCGGCGCCTGGTCCTCGGGCTGGTCGAAGCGCACCTCGATACGCGAGAGATGGCCGGTGACCTGCTGGCGCAGATGGCCGATCAGTCCGTCGAACAGCTCGAAGGCCTCCTGCTTGTACTCCTGCAGAGGGTCGCGCTGGGCAAGCCCACGCCAGCCGATCACCTGACGGAGATGGTCGAGCGTGACCAGATGCTCGCGCCAGAGATGGTCGAGCGACTGCAGCAGCACCTGCTTCTCGACATAGGTCATGACCTCGTCGGTATTGCGCTCGATCCGGCCGGCATAGTCCTCGTCGGCGAGCTTGCGGATGCGCTCGCGGATCTCGCTGTCGGCGATGCCTTCTTCCTTGGCCCAGTCCTCGATCGGCAGATCGAGATTGAGATGCTGGATCACCTCCTGCTTGAGGCCGGCGCTGTCCCACTGCTCGGGATAGGCCTCCTCGGGGATGTGACGGGCGACGACATCCTCGACCACGCCATGGCGCATGTCGTCGATGGTCTCGCGCACGCTCGCCTGCTTCATGAAATCGCGGCGCTGCTCGAACACGACCTTGCGCTGATCGTTCATGACGTCGTCGTATTTCAGGATGTTCTTGCGGATGTCGAAATTGCGCGCCTCGACCTTGCCCTGCGCCTTCTCGACCGCCTTGTTGATCCAGGGATGGACGATGGCCTCGTCCTCCTTGAGGCCGAGCTTGGTCAGCATGCCGTCCATCCGGTCGGAACCGAAGATGCGCATCAGGTCGTCCTGCAGCGACAGGAAGAACTTCGAGCGGCCGGGATCGCCCTGGCGGCCGGCGCGGCCGCGCAGCTGGTTGTCGATGCGCCGGCTCTCGTGGCGCTCGGTGCCGACGATGTAGAGGCCGCCGGACTTAAGCACGCGCTGCTTGAAATCGGCGACCTCGGCGCGGATGGCTGCCGCCTTCGCGTCGCGCTCCGGGCCCTCTTCCATGCCGGCGAGGTCGTGGGAGATCCGCATGTCGGCATTGCCGCCAAGCTGGATGTCGGTGCCGCGGCCGGCCATGTTGGTGGCGATGGTGATCGCGCCGGGCACGCCGGCCTGCGCGACGATATAGGCTTCCTGCTCGTGGAAGCGGGCGTTCAGCACGGCGAAGGCCTTGATCGTCCTGCCCTCGCGCGCCGCCTGGTAGATCGGCTCCAGCGCCTTGGGATCGGTGAAGTCGAGGAGCTTGTAACCCTCCTTCTCCAGCATTTCGGCGATCAGCTCGGAACGCTCGATCGAGGTGGTGCCGACCAGCAGCGGCTGGCCGTTGGCCTGCGCCGCCTGAATCTCGCGGATGACGCCGCGCACCTTCTCCTCGAAGGTGCGGTAGACCTCGTCATCCTCGTCCCTGCGGGCGATCGGAACATTGGTCGGGATCTCGACGACCTCGAGCTTGTAGATCTGGAAGAACTCGTCCGCCTCGGTCGCCGCCGTGCCGGTCATGCCGGCGAGCTTCTTGTAGAGGCGGAAATAGTTCTGGAAGGTGATCGAGGCCAGCGTCGCGTTCTCGGGCTGGACGGTGACGTGCTCCTTCGCTTCCAGCGCCTGGTGCAGGCCTTCCGAATAACGCCGGCCCGGCATCATGCGGCCGGTGAACTCGTCAATGATCACGACCTCGTCGCCGCGGACGATATAGTCCTTGTCGCGGGTGAACAGCGAATGCGCGCGCAGCGCCTGGTTGACGTGGTGGACCAGCGTGACGTTGTGGGCGTCATAGAGGTCGCCCTCCTTCAGGAGTCCGGCCTCGCGCAGCAATTCCTCGATATGGTCGTTGCCGGCCTCGGTCAGCGCCACCGTGCGCTGCTTCTCGTCGACCTCGTAATCGGCGGGGACGAGACCTGGCAGCACCTTGTCGATCGAGACATAGAGCTCCGACTTGTCGTCGAGTGGGCCGGAGATGATCAGCGGCGTGCGGGCTTCGTCGACCAGGATCGAGTCGACCTCGTCGACGATCGCGAAATGGTGGCCGCGCTGGCTCATCTGCGCGACGTCGTATTTCATGTTGTCGCGGAGATAGTCGAAGCCGAACTCGTTGTTCGTGCCGTAGGTGATGTCGCAGGCATAGGCGCGCTGGCGCTCCTCGTCGTCGAGGCCGTGCACGATGATGCCGACGGTCAGGCCGAGGAAGTTGTAGAGCTTCGCCATCCACTCGGCGTCGCGCCGGGCGAGATAGTCGTTGACGGTGACGACATGGACGCCCTTGCCTTCGAGGGCATTCAGATAAGTCGGCAGGGTCGCGACCAGCGTCTTGCCTTCACCGGTCTTCATTTCGGCGATGGCGCCCTCGTGCAGCACCATGCCGCCGACGAGCTGGACATCGTAGGGCCGCTGGCCGAGCACGCGCTTGGCCGCCTCGCGCACCGTGGCGAAGGCCGGCACGAGCAGGTCGTCGAGCTTCTTGCCCTCCGTGATCTGCTTCTTGAATTCCTCGGTGCGCGCCTTCAGGGCCTCGTCGCTCAACGCGGCGATCTCTTTCTCCAGCGCGTTGATCGCGGCGACGCGGGGCTGATAGCCCTTGACGCGGCGGTCATTCGACGAGCCGAAGAGTTTCTTTGCGAGCGCGCCAAGCATGTTGGGCCTTTCAGGTGATGCGTTGAGCCCTCGGCCGGCGCGTATCGTCAAAGTCGCGCGCGAACCGGAGGTTCGGTATTCTCGAAATGCGACCGCGTGTTTAGACGCGAGCGCGGGCAGGGTCCAGCGTGCGTTTCGACCAATAGGCAGCGAAACGGCAAGTGAATTCGGCTCCGGATGTGGGGTTTTTCCGCCCCGCTTCCAAGAGCCCCGGCCAAGATCGTCGGACGCTGCGGCATCCGGGCCGGTGCAAAGCGGCGTGATCGCCGGCCGCAATCGCCTGAACCGCCTTGCCTTTGCCGCGTTCATCGGGCAGTGCAGCCGTCAAATCGCCTCGGTTTCCGCGAAAGGCCGTCATTCATGAACTCAGCCCGTTTCATTGCCGTCCTCGGCTTCGCGCTGCTCGCGGGCCCGGCCTTCGCCCAGGCCGATAAGGTCGTCGCCAAGGTCGACGGCATCGCCATCACCGAGAAGGACATCCAGCTCGCGAGCGAGGACCTCGGCGAGCGCCTTGCCCAGCTCCCCGAGGAGCGCAAGCGCGACGAAGTCATCAACTATCTCGTCGACCTCAAGCTCGGCGCCAAGGCCGCGGCCGAGGCCAAGATCGGCGATACTCCCGATTTCGCCGCCCGCCTCGCCTATTACCGCGAGAAGGTGCTGCTCGACGAATACCTGACCCGCGAGGGCAAGAAGGCCGTCACCGCTGAGGCCGCCAAGAAGCTCTTCGACGACACGACCAAGGCGATGACCCCCGAGGAAGAGGCCCATGCCCGCCACATCCTCGTCGAGGACGAGGCGCAGGCCAAGGCTGCGGTCGAGCGGCTGAAGAAGGGCGAGGACTTCGCCAAGGTCGCGGCCGAACTCTCCAAGGACCCGGGCTCGGGCAAGGAAGGTGGCGATCTCGGCTGGTTCACCAAGGACCGCATGGTGCCGGAATTCGCCGAAGCCGCCTTCAAGCTGAAGAAGGGCGAGGTTTCCGAGCCGGTGAAGAGCCAGTTCGGCTGGCATATCATCAAGCTCGAGGACAAGCGCTCGAAGCCGCTGCCGGACTTCGCCGCGGTGAAGCCGCAGATCGACCAGTATCTCGAGCGCAAGGCCCAGCAGGACCTCGTCCTGGCCATGCGCGAGAAGGCCAAGGTCGAGCGCCTCGACAAGCCGGCTGCGGACGCCGCCAAGCCGGCCGAGCCGAAGAAGAACTGATTTAGGGCCGTCATTCTCGGGCTAAGCGCAGCGCAGACCCGAGAATCTCTACCCGGAGATGCTCGGGTCGAGCCCGAGCATGACGGAGAACTTCATTTTATAGGGCGGCCCTTGCGGCCGCCCTTCTTGTTTTCGTCATCGGCCTGCGGCAGAGGGGCTCTCGAACGAGACGCGCTGCCCGGCGAACGGACGATTCGCCGGTCCTTCAGCAGCGCTCCGCAGGAGGAAGCCCGATGGCCGGCAAGGATGTCCCCGTTTCCCCGCTCGCGCCGAAGCGCCAGCCCAAGGTTCCGCCGATCCCGGGCGTGCGCTTTGCCACCGCCGAGGCCGGCATCCGCTACAAGGGCCGCCAGGACGTCTGGTTCGCGCTGCTCGACGAGGGCACGCAGGTCGCCGGCGTCTTCACCCGCTCGAAATGCCCCTCCGCCCCGGTCGACTGGTGCCGCGAGAACCTGAAGCAGGGTTCGGCCCGCGCCGTCGTCGTCAATTCCGGCAATGCCAACGCCTTCACCGGCCTCAAAGGTCGTGACGCGGTCAAGCTCACCGCCGAGATCGCCGCCAAGGCGGCGGCTTGCAAGCCCCATGAGGTCTTCATCGCCTCGACCGGCGTGATCGGCGAGCCGCTCGACGCGACCAAGTTCAAGGGCGTGCTCGACGAATGCGCCAAGCGCGCCGCCGACGGTCCCTGGATCGACGCCGCTCGCGCGATCATGACCACCGACACCTTCCCGAAGGCCCTGACCCGCAAGGCCAAGATCGACGGCAAGGAGGTCGTCATCGCCGGCATCGCCAAGGGCGCCGGCATGATCGCGCCGGACATGGCGACGATGCTCTCCTTCGTCTTCACCGACGCCCCGATCGCGGCCCCCGTGCTCCAGGCCCTGCTCTCCAAGGGCGTGAAGGGCTCGTTCAACGCGGTCACCGTCGACAGCGACACCTCGACCTCGGACACGCTGATGCTGTTCGCCACCGGCAAGGCAGCCGAGCGCGGCGTGCCGGCCATCACCGAGATCAACGACAACAGGCTTTCGGGCTTCAAGCGCGCGCTGAACTCGATCCTGCTCGAGCTCTCCCATCTCGTCTGCAAGGACGGCGAAGGCGCCCGCAAATTCGTCGAAGTGCGCGTCAGCGGCGCGACGTCCGCCCGCTCGGCCAAGCGCGTCGCGCTCTCCATCGCCAATTCGCCATTGGTCAAGACCGCCATCGCCGGCGAGGACGCCAATTGGGGCCGCGTCGTCATGGCCGTCGGCAAGGCCGGCGAGCCGGCCGATCGCGACAGGCTCGATATCGGCTTCGGCGACATCGTCGTGGCCAAGCAGGGCGCGCGCGCACCGTCCTATGACGAGCAGGCCGTGTCGGACTACATGAAGGGCGACTCGATCGTCATCACCGCCGATCTCGGGCTGGGACGCGGCAAGGCCACGGTCTGGACCTGCGACCTGACCAAGGCCTATGTCGAGATCAATGGCGACTATCGCTCCTGAGGCTCCGGCCGCGCCCGAGCCGAGCCGCGGCTTCATCGCCACCCATCTGCTCGTCACGGCCTTCTTCTGGGGCTCCAGCTTCCTGTTCATCAAGCTGATGGCCGGACAGGTCTCGCCCTTCGCCATCGCGGCGGGGCGCGGTCTGCTCGGCGCGGTCTCGCTTTCGCTCTGGCTGCTTTGGCTCGGCCAGAGCCCATTGCCGCGCCGCCACGAGATCCGCCACTGGCTGATCCTGGGCGCGACCAATGGCTGGATTCCCAATATCCTGATCGCCTACGCCCTGATCCAGCTCGCCAGCGGCCCGGCCGCGATGATCCAAGCGGCGGGGCCGCTGATCACCGCCATCGTCGCGCACCTGATCTTCGCCGAAGAGCGTCTGAGCGGGCGCCGCCTCATCGGCATCCTGATCGGTCTCGCCGGCGTCGCCTTGCTGATCGGCCCGCGCCTGTTTGAGGGTGGCGGCACGGCGCTCAGCGTGCTGGCCATGGTCGCGACCATGCTGAGTTATGCAACCGGCAACATCTATGTCCGCGCGGTCCCCGCCCCGGCTGGCGACCCGATGCGCCTCGCGCTCGGCCAACAGGTCGTCTCCGGGCTCAGCGCCTCGCTTCTGGCACTGGTTTTCGCCGGGCCGGCTGCCTTCCTGCCCCTACGCGACCACTGGCTCCCCCTGCTCGCGCTTGGCATCCTCTGCACGGCCATCCCGATGACGGTGTTCATGCGCCTGATCCGGGCCGCCGGCCCGACGCGCGCGGCGATGACCGGCTATCTCGTGCCGACCGTCGCCGCGACCATGGGCGTGCTCGTCCTCGGCGAAACGCTGGAGTTGCGGCAGATCGCCGCCGGTTGCATCATCCTGATCGGCGTCTTCCTGGTGACGATGGCGCCGCGTCGGGTGGGGGCTGCATGAGGATCGGGGTTGTCGCGGCAGCCATATTGGCCGCCGTCATCATGACGGGCTGCGTCGAGCGCAAACCCGCGACCGTCGCCTTCTCCACGGAGGAAGCCGCCTTCATCAAGAAGACCGGCACGGGCGTCATCACCGGCCATGCCTTCCGCACCAAGCCGAGCGGCGTGGTCGTCAACGCCGCCGGGCAGGTCGTACGCCTTATCCCCGATACGGCGTTCGCGCGCGAGCGCTTCGCCAACTTCTACGGCAAGGCCAAATACGTGCCCCACAGCGCCTATCCGCGCGACGACAGCGTCGATCCCGCCTATTCCGAATACACCCGCACGACCAAGGCCGAGGCCAACGGCCGCTTCGCCTTCGACAAGGTCGCGCCCGGCAGCTATTTCCTGACCACGCAGGTGATCTGGGGCGAGGAAACCGCCTTCACCCGCGAGGGCGGCTCGGTCTATGACAGCGTCACGCTGACGGGCAAGGAAACCGAGCCCGTCCAGGTCATCCTCTCCGGCAACTGAGTTCCCCGTGAAACTGCTTCTCGTCGTCGCCTGCGCCCTGATCGATGCCGACAACCGCGTCCTCGTCACCCAGCGCCCGGAAGGCAAGGCGCTGGCGGGCCTGTGGGAATTCCCGGGCGGCAAGCTGGAGCCCGGCGAGCGGCCGGAGCCCGCGCTGATCCGCGAGCTCTCGGAGGAACTCGGCATCACCGTGAAGGAGGACTGCCTCGCGCCGCTGACTTTCGCCAGCTATGCCTATCCCGAATTCCACCTGCTGATGCCGCTCTATATCTGCCGGCGCTGGCAGGGCACGGCCATGTCGCGTGAGGGCCAGGCGCTGAAATGGGTCCGCCCCGGCAAGCTACGCGATCTCGCCATGCCGCCCGCCGACGAACCGCTGATCCCGCCCTTGATCGACCTGCTCGGCGCCTGAGTTCAATGCACCGCTGGGAGGCCGAGAGCCTCCCAGCGCTCCCTCGGGATCGGCTCGCCGACATGGAAGGCGAAGGCCGTGACGCGTTTCAGATCGGGCGAGACGGTGCAGGCGAAGCGCAGGCCATACCAGCGCCGGCGGCTGCGGAAGGCGGCGCCCTCCGCCGTCAGGACCCGCCCTGATAGCTTCGTGCCGGCCAGCGCATAGGCCGTGACGCGATCCGGCTCGAAATCGCGCTGCCAGTCATGGATCTGGCCCATCGCCTCCAGGCCGCAGATTTGTTCGACACGTTCTTCCGGCGCGAGCCTCGGCAGCATGGCCACGGTCTCCCGGCTGCGCGGATCGGCGAGCACGCGTTGCGACAGCATGCGCGGCGGATGGATCATGCCGTCCGCCTCGACAGGGGCCGGTTGAGGACGCGGCACCGGAGGCTGTGGCGAGGGCGCTGGCTCGTCCGGCTTTGGAGGAGCCTCAGGCAAGGCTGGGGCTGCGGGGGTGGGAGCGATGGCCGGCGGCGGCTTCGGCCGGGTCAACGCCTCGAATTCCTCGGGCGTCTGCAATTCGACCTCGACGCTCTGCTCGGTGATGGGAGCCGTCTCGAAAGTCTGGATCGCGACCGAGGCCAGCCAGGCGAGCAGCACAGCATGCAGGATCGCGGCGATCGGCAGGCCCGGAGCAGGCATCGAGAACCGTGCCGAGACCGCCATTGCCATAGCTTAGGCTGCAATCCTGCCGCGGGCACAGGGCGCCGATCGCGCAATCTTGGTCATTCGGCCTTCCGCCCTGCTCCCCGAGCGGGCAACAGCGACGATCAAGCCGGCATTTTTGTGATCTCGGGCAATGGCTCCACCACCTCGTCGAGCGCGAGCTGGAAACGCTCGAAGCGCTGCAGCTCCTCCTCGATCGCCACCTTCAGCGCCGGCGTCTCACAGCCCTCCAGCCAGGTCCATTGCTGCATCAGGAGCTTGCCGGCCGCCCGGTCAGTCTTGAGGTCGAGCACCGCCACGACGCGCTCGCCCGCCAGCACCGGCAGGCCGAAATAGCCGTAGACCCGCTTCTCCTTCGGCAGATAGGCCTCGAAGACATGGGCGTAGTCGAGGAGGAGCTTCGCCCGCTTGCGCTGGATCATCAGCGGATCGAAGGGTGAGAGGAGGTGGATCAGCGTCTCCTCCGGCGCGGGGAGAGGTTCCAGCACGGCCGGGCGAGCCCAGTGCTGCGTCTTGCCGGCGCCCTCTACCGCAACGGAGACAAGCTCCTTGCGCTTGACGCGGGCCGCGATCAGCTCGGCTACCGCCTTCTTCGAGGGCGCGTCGAGATGACAGATCGAATCGAGGCTGACCAGCCCCTGTGCCGTCAGCGCCCTGTCGAGCAGATAGGCCGTGATCTGCCGCTCGCTCGCTGGCGTCGGCTTCTTCTCCCACTGGAAATGCCGGTCGAACAACTCATAGGTCTTGACCATGCCCGCGCGCGCCGAGATCGCGAGCTCGCCGTCGTAGAAGGCCCGTTCCAGCAGGCCCTTGGACGGCTTCTTGCTGGCCCAGAGATGGGCCTTCTCGATCAGTTCCTCCTCGATATCGCGGATCGACAGCGCCCCGTCCTTGCGGATGCGGCGCAGAAGCTTGCGCGTCTCCTCGCGGGCCCCGACCGCCGACCAGCGCTTCGGCTCCTCGCGATGCGCCTTCATCGCCGGCAGGAAATAGCGGATGTCGCGAGACGGCACGTAGGCCAGCGCATGCGTCCAGTATTCGAAGACGCTCTTCCCGGCCGATTGCAGATGGGCGAGGTCGGCCCGGCGATAGGCGGGGATGCGGGCATAGAGGATATGATGGTGGCAGCGCTCGATCACGTTGATCGTGTCGATCTGGACATAGCCGAGATGCTCGATCGCGGCACGCGCCGCTTCCGGCCCCGCTCCGAAGGGGTCGCGCCGGTCCAGGCGCTGGGCCTGGAGCCAGATGCGGCGGGCCTGTTCGGCGGTGACGGAGATCGGCTTGCGTGGACGCGGAGGCATGAGCGCAAGCTAACGGCACGGACGGCTTCGGTTAAGAGGCCGGAGGCGCCACCGCTGACAGGATCTGGCGGGAGCCTTCCGGTCGTCGACTGAGGGTCTCGAGCGCCCCGCCTTCAGAACTCGCCGCTCACGCCGAAACGGGCACCGCCGAAGCTGTTGCTGGCCAGGCTGATGCCGGCATTGATCGCGACGGGAAAGGGCACATCGAGCCGATGCGCCACGGCGAAACCGGCCGCCCATTCGCCTTTGTAGGTCGCGGTATTGCCGCTCCAGCTCGTCTTGCCGGGCTGGGATGGCATCGCCGCCCCCGTCATCGCCATCGCCGCCGCGACGCCCTGCCGCGCCTCGCGCCGCCCCTCACGCGCATAGGCCGCGACATCGTCGATGCGCTGGTCGAGCGCGGTGAGCGCCGCCCCGACATTCGAATAGATGCCGCTGCGCAAGACATAGCGCGGCCCGGTGAAATTGCCGTTCGCATCGAAGCCTGCCCCACCCCCCAACGCCGAGGCCGAGCTGTTGGCGACGGAGCGGAGCTGGCGCAGGTTGACCGCGTCGGTGTCCTGCGTGCCACCGGCGACATGGGTGATCTGGCGCTCGTTCCCGGCCGCGCCGATCGAAAGCGCGCCTTGCGTCGAAGCGACCGCCGTCCCGCTGAAGGCCTCCCTCGACCCGGCCAGCCCGCCCCGCAACGCAACCGAACCCGCGCCCAACGCGATGCCGCCCGCGGCCGAGACCGCGCTGTCACGCCCGATCGCGACGCCATCCGCCGCAGTCACGGCGCCGCGCAGGCCGATCGCGATCGCGCCCGTCGCGGCGCCGGAGGTCATGGCGCCATGGCCGAAGGCGATGGCGTTCGGGTCCGCCGCGCTGGCCTTGGGGCTCGCCGTGCTGCCGAGCCCGCTGACCTCGCCACCGCCGATGGCGATGCCGCCCGGCCCCTCGACCGTGACGCTGTCCGCCTTGAGCTTGCAGCTCCCCGGCAAGGTGACGAGATTGCCATTCTGGTCGCGGATACTGAGGCCGATATTCCGGCCGCTCAGCGTGTCCCGCAGGTTGAGGTTCACCTCGCCGATGAGACCGTTCAATACGGGATCGAGCAGGCCACCGAGCAGCCCGGAGGCTGCGTTGGTGACCGGCTGGAGCACCGGGAGATCGACTCCGAGCCCGGTGCAGACATCGATCAGACCGCCCGACTGGGCGCTGGCCATGCCGGGAGACAAGGCGGCAACCAGAACGACGAGCGCAAGCGGACGGCGTGACATCGGCACCCCTCCAGGACAATCCCGTTGCGGGAATTATCGGATGGGCACAAGAATAGGTTGCATATGGTTGCGAAAGCGTAAATACGCAACCTATGGTTGATGAATCGGCAGGCGAAGTCGATCCGCGCAACCGATCGCGCGATCTTGCCCGCTCCCGTCAGGGCGCGACGATCAGCGCCCAGTAGACCTGATATTTGGAGCCCGGCGCATAGGCTGTGGCGATCCCCATGCGCTTTGCTTTCGCATCTTTCATGACGCGATCGTGCTGCGGCGAATCCCGCCAGCCCGAGAAGGCTTCGGCGAGACGGCGATAGCCGGCCGAGAGATTGGCTTCCGCCCCCGGCTGCCCCTCGCGGGCGAGGCGCGCCTTGACCGCATCGGCCTGGGCGGGCTTGTCGGAGCCGGCCATGGCTGTGGCTTCGCGCTTGGCCGCCTCGACCAGCTCGGGATCGAGCACGAGGGGCCCGAGCCCGGCATTGAGCCGATAGGCCGAGATCATCGCCCGTGCCTGCTCCGTGTCGACCTGCGCCGAGGCCGAGCCGAGATCGCGATAGAAGGCGGGCTGGCCCTGCCGCTGCGGCTCGGCGCAACCGGCAACGCCAAGGATCGCAAGGGCGCCGGCAAGCGCGGCCGGGCAGGTCATCGCGCGCGAAATTGCGGCGCGGCGGAAAAGGCTGGGCATCCGATCATTCCTTGCTGTCGTCCTTGGCAGGCTCGGGCGCTGGGGCGGGAGCGGGCTTGTTGGCCTCCGCTTCCTCTTCCTCGGTCTCCTCCACCGCAACCGGCTTGCGCGTACGGCGGGCCGAGCTGGCCGGGGCCGGCTTCGGCGCCTCCCGCTTCACGCGGCTGCGCGCGCCATCTCCCCGCCCGACGGCCTCGGCGATGCTCCCGAGCGAGTGCTCCACGCCTTCCAGCCCGCGCACCATCAGCTCGGGCACGGCGGCGGCCGGCTCCATCTCGGCGAGGCGCTTGTGGATCGCGAAATTCAGGTCGCTGTTGACGCGGCCCGTGATCTCGACATCGCCGACCACGCAGACCAGCTCGAAATCCATCGTCGTGGTGCCGAGCTTCTTGAACATCACGGCCGGCGGCGGCTTCTGCATGACGTCGCCGTGGTTCGAGGCGACTTCGGACAGCATCGCCCGCACCTGGCCGGCATCCAGCGTCCGCGGCACGGTGAGCGCGATCAGCACGCGCCCGGTCCGGTCGTTGCGGACGCGGTTGCGCACCACGCCGGAGATCAGGTTCGAGTTCGGGACGATCACGGTCGCCCGGTCGAAGGTCGCGATCTCCGTCGAGCGCACATTGATGCGCTTCACGATGCCCTCGATGTCGCCGACCAGTACCTGGTCGCCGACCCGGATCGGCCGCTCCCAGAGCAGGATCAGGCCCGAGACGAAGTTCGACACCACCGATTGCAGGCCGAAACCGATACCGACCGACAGCGCCGAGGCGACCAGCGTCAGGCGCTCCAGGCTCAGGCCCACCGCCGAGACCGTGATGGCGGCCGCGGCGATATAGCCGACATAACCGGCCGCCGTGGTGATCGAGTTGCGCAGGCCGGGATCGAGCGCCGTCGTCGGCAGGAACTGGTTCTCGAGCCAACGCTGCATCGCCCGCGTCGCGCCGATGCCCATCGCGAAGACGATCGCGCCGACGACGATGGTCGAGAGCGAGATCGTGACGCCGCCGACCTGGAAGCCGAAGAAGGCGGCCCGAAGCGAAACTAGGAAATCGCTCGATTCCAGCCCCCAGGGCGCCAGCACGAGCAGCACGGTCACCGCGATCAGCAGAAGCTTCAGCACGCCGACGCCGATGACCGAGATCTTGTCGAGCGTGGCCGCGCGCAGGCCCATGCCCGCCTTCAGCGTCAGCGCGAAGCGGCCCTTGCCGCCGAAGAGCCGGGGAATGCCGAGATCGATGAACTGGAACACCAGCAGGAACAGGCAGGCGACGATGCCGACCCAGAGCGCCTGCTCGGCCAGGAAGGCGGCGAAGATGACATAGCCGGTGAGCGTGGCCGTGATGATGCCGAAGCCGATGACCCAGCCGAAGATGCGCACCGGACCGAGGCTCGCGCCGTCCACCGGGACATAGGGGCCGAGACAGGCCTCCTGCTCGACCTCCTCGTCATCGCGGATCTGGTAGAGCCCGGCAATCAGGGCGAGCGCGAACAGGATGGCGAAGAAAGCCTTCACGATGATCGAGATGGCGAGGCCGGCAGCGATCGCCTGGAGCCAGGCCTCGAAGACCTTGCCGACCGACATCACCGCCGCGAGCGAGCTTGCGATCCAGACGACGCTGCGCGCCGTCGTATCCATCACCTTGACGAGGCGGCGCTGCGGGCTCGACGGCGCGAACAGAGCATCTGCGAGCGCCTGCACGAAGGCGAAGAAGGCGAGACCGACGACGACCGCCCAGATCACCGGCTGGATGCGCGGTGGCAGCAGGCCGGTGGTGTTCAGCGCCTTGTAGATCAGCCAGCTCGCCAGCACGGGTGGCGCCGCACCGGCGACGATATGGGCGAGTGCGATATAGAGGCAGTGCAGGTTGCCGGTGTCCTGCGTATTGCTGAAGCGCGCCTTGAAGCGCGGCAGATAGCGCGCGCGCGCCCAATAGAGCAGGATCGCCCCCATCAGGGCGAAGGCGACGACCGTGCCGCGCGTGCCGAAGAAGGCGTCCCTGACCCCTTCCAGCCAGCCGCCGAAGATATAGCCGGAGGCGCGCAGATCCTCCGGCGCAGTCGCGACTGCATTGCTCCAGACTTCCGGATTCGCCACGGAAGGCCCGGCCGCGAACAGCTGCTTGGCGAAGATGTCCCGGCGCTTGTCGCCGATGCTGCTTTGCAGGTGCTCGGCCTGGAGCAGCGAGGCCTTGGCGAGCTTCAGCGTCTCGTCGGCATCGGCGAAGGCCTTGGCCCGCGCCTCCCGGTCGCGGACGATCTCGGCGCTTTCGGCCGGGGCGTTGGCCTCCGGCTTGGGGCCGAGCTGGTCGACCCGGAGCTTGGCCTGGTCGACGCGTGGCGTCTGCTCGTCGATGATCAGGCGCAGCTGGTCGAGCGAGGGCTGCAGGCGCAGGCGCTGCCGCTGCAATTCGGCGTCGGTCGGATCGGGCGAGGCCAGCGTCGTCTCGATCTGGGCGAGATCGGCGCGGACATTGTCCAGCCGGGCGCGCAGGCTGCCCGGATCGGGCGCCGTCTGGGCCAGGGCCGAGCCTGCCACCGCGAAGGCCATGGCCACGAGGAGCAGGCAAGCCGCCAGGAAGCCTCGCAGGCTCGAAAACGACGCTTGCGTCCTGCGCGCTGCCATGGGGATGCGGCCCTGCCCGTCCAGATGATTCGGCTCCGGCTCGACCCTCGGCACAGCCCTGCGCGCAAGGCAAGATGAAGAGCGGAATTCAACCGGCACGAAGGGCTCCCGGGCTCGCGGATCGGAACAGGGCGGGGAGACGGGCCCCGCCGCCTCATCCCTGCAAAACACGACCTGAAGATGGCAGAGGCGCCAGTTTCGCCCGCGCGCCGCTCAATCGCGCCGCTTGCCCCCGGCCTTGGCGCGGTTGCGATAGCTCGCATTGCCGAGGCCGGTGCCGATCGTCAGCACGGCCCAGTTCTCGACATCCTGAATCGCCGGCATCTCGCTCAGGCCCTGGATCACGGCATCGTTGTGCATCACGACCTCGGTCTCATGCTCGCCGATCTCCGGCACGAGCGCGCGGATGCTGTCAACGAGGTTGAAACGGCTGCTTTCCCAGTTGCCGGGCAGGTTCTGCGCGCCACGATCGATCGCCCCATCAGGCTCGATCAATCCGGGACAGCCGACGCCGATGAAGGGCGCGACCCGCAAGCCCTCCTTCTCGGCGTTGCCGATCTGCTCGCGCAGCATCCCGCCCAATCGCTTGATCGCCTCGTCGCGGCTCGGCTCTTCATCCGCATGGCGCCAGAGCTCGGATTTCCAGACACGCGCCTTGCTCAGGTCCGGCGCCTTCTTCTGCCGGAGTTCGACGATACCGGCGCGGATGTTCGAGCCGCCGATATCGACGGCGACGAGGCTGTCATAGGCCTCGAAAATCCATTTCGGCGCGAGATGGGCGCTGCCGACGAGCCCGGCCTCATCCGGATGGTGGCTGACCGGTACGAGATCGAGGTCGCGCCCATCCGTCCGCAGGATGATCGCGGCGCGCGCGATGGCGAGCTCGCCGACCCGGCTCTCGCGAAAGCCGCCGCCCACGACGATGCGCTCGATCTCGGCCCAGCTCTTGAGCCGCGTGAAGCGGCGGATAACGAAGGCGAGCGACTGGGCGAAACCCTCGATGGCGCTGAGCACAAGCGCGGCCGCTCGCGCATCGCCGCCCTGCAGCAGCGCATCGAGCTCCTTCTTGCTGATCTCGGCGGTCTTTCCCGTCAGCGGATCGTCGCCATTGCGCTTGAGATGGCTGCGCAGCGCGTCGAGATGCTCGATAAAGGCGCCGCGGCTCGCCTTGTCGCCGACGAAGCCGTCATCGTCGCGGACTTCCAGATTATAGCTGGTGACCACGACCGAAGGCAGCTCGGCGGCGCCATGCGGCCCGGTCGCAGCCTTGGCCGCACTGCGTGACGTCTCGGCGGTTGCCGTGGCCATGATCTTCCCCCTCGCATGCCTATGGATCAGCGGAGGCAACCCGCCGGCTACCGCCACGGTTCCCCGAACGGGGCGATGCGCCGCATGCAGCCCGCTCGCGCACTGTCGCAGTTGACCGCTGCCGCGATCGCCGCTCCAACAGGAGGCGCGCTGCATCGATGCGGCCTGGGGGATGGAACGTGTCGGATCTGATCTTGCGGACGGTGATCATCGGCGTCGGCGCGACCGCGCTCACCGATATCTGGGCTCAGTTCCTGCGCTTGTTCGGCTTCCCCAAGCCGAACTGGGCGATGCCCGGCCGCTGGTTCGCCCATCTGCCGCGCGGCCGCGTCTGGCATGACGATATCGCGAAGTCAGAGCCCGTCCCCGGCGAGCTCGCGATCGGCTGGATCTGCCATTATCTCGTCGGCATCGCCTTCGCCGGGATCGTGCTGGCGATCGCGGGCGCCAGCTGGGCCCGCAATCCGACCTTCCTGCCGGCGCTCATCGTCGGCTGGGCGACGATCGGCTGCGGCTGGTTCCTCCTGCAGCCCGGCATGGGCATGGGCATCGCCGCCTCGAAGAAGCCAAACGCGAACCAGATCCGGCTGCTCAACTTCGTCAGCCACACCCTCTTCGCCATCGGCCTCTACGGGACGGCGCTGCTGACGCGGTAATTCACACCCGTCATGCCCGGGCGTGACCCGGGCATCTCAGGACGCGGAGGCTCCATTGCCTTTTCCGGCAAGAGATTCTCGGGTCAAGCCCGAGAATGACGGCTCCTAGTCGAGGATGCGCGTCTCGTAGGCGTAGAGCTGCCGAAAGCCCAGGCTGCCATAGAGATTGATCGCGACCGCGTTGCTCTGTTCGACCTGCAGATAGGCGTTGTCGCAGCCCATCGCGGCGGCCCAGCCCATAAGCCCCCGCACGATCTTGCGGCCATAGCCGTGGCCGCGATGATCGGGGTGGACGCAGATCAGACCGATCTCCGCCATGCCGCGCTCGGCCACGCTCATGCCGAAGGCGACAGCCTCGCCCTCGACCAGCCAGGTCGCGAAACCGGCCGGCAACCTGACCTTCTCGATGATGGCAGCGAGATTGGCGACATGGGTCTTGTTGCCGCTCTGGAGCGCGGCGACGCCGGCTGTCCATTCCTGACTTGGCCGCGCCTCGATCTGCAGTTCCGCCTCTTCGGACGCCGTGAAACCGGCAAGCGGTGCGATCTGGCCGAAGGACTTGTCCTTGACCCGGTAGCCGCGCTCCAGCACCGCCGCACGCGTCGCCTCCGCCACCAGTGGCGTCAGCCGGATAGCCGGCACGAGCCCATCGGCGCGATAGAGCTCCTCGATCAGGTCGAGCATGGTGGCGTCGAGCTCGGCGCCATAGCTCAACGGCGTCGCCGAATTGGCCCGGCCGGAATAGCCATTGGCGAAGCGCAGCACCCAGTCGCCGACAACGAGCGTCGACAGCGCCGGCCAGGCATTGATGATGCGCCGCTCGCAGCCGAGCACGAGTTCACTGTCTTCCGTCTTCGTCAGCATCCTATCCCCCGGACGGCTTGCGCGGTGTCGGCCGCCAACCCGGCGGCGCCATCTCGAAGCCCTTGAATTCGAAACCCGGCGCGACCGTGCAGCCGACCAGCGTCCATGCGCCGAGCGAGGTCGCACTCTGCCACCAGCCGGCCGGCACCACGAATTGCGGGCGCTGGCCGGCAGCAAGCTCGGTGCCAAGGTGATGGGCCGACGCGTCATGCCCGTTCGGCGAGACCGTGATCACCAGCGGCGCCCCGGCATAATGGTGCCAGATCTCGGCGGCATCGACACGGTGCCATTCTGAAGTCTCGCCCGTGTCGAGCAGATAATAGATCGCGGTCGAGAAGCCCCTGCCCTCCGGCCCGGCTCCATCGCGAAACGTCTCGCGATAATGGCCGCCCTCCGGATGGGGCTTGAGGTCGAGCAGGCGGATCACCTCCGCCGCCGTCAGCCCGTCGAGCTGCATCGCCATGCTCAGAACCGGTTCTTGGCTTCGCGAAGCGCCGCGAAAACCTCGCCCGGCGTAGCGCCTGCCAGCCCGACCGCCTTCGCCAGCGCCGGCTCGGCCGCCCGGAAGAAGGGATTGGTCGCCTTTTCCTCGGCGACCGTCGTCAGCGCCCAGAACCGGCCCTCGGCCTTGGCCTTTTCGGCCTCCGTGAAGCGCGCCTTGAGCGCATCGTTCGCGGAATCGACCGAACGGGCGAAGCGGGCATTGGAGAGGGTGTAGTCATGGCCGCCGAGCAGGCGGGTATCGCCGGGCAGCGCCATCAGGCGCGAGAGCGAGGTCCACATCCGCTCCATCTGGCCGGGCTGGACCCGCCCGCAGCCCATCACGAAGACGACGTCACCGACCAGCGCGAGCTTGGCGCCGCGCCCGACGAAGCTGAGATGCCCGTCGGAATGGCCGGGCGTATGCCAGATCTCGAAGCTCTCGCCGCCGAAAGCCACGGCATCGCCCTCGCCCACCACCCGGTCGAGCGGCGCGCTCGTCCGCGCATCGGCCGGGCCGACGACGTTCGCCCCGGTCGCCTGCTTCACCTCGGCCACCCCTTGGGTGTGATCGTGATGGGCATGGGTGATGAAGATGTCGCTGATCGTCCAGCCCTTCGCCTTGGCGGCAGCGAGCGTTTCGCCGGCATCGGGCACATCGATCGCCGCGCAGGCACCGCTGGCGGGATCGTGGAGCAAGGCGCCCGCATTGTCGTTGAGCGTGCGGAAGACGTGAAGGTCGAGCGGCATGGCTTCCTCCGGCAGGGCTGGCCCACCGGAACGGCGAGCGGTCATGCCTCTGCATGGGCCATGCCCGGCCCCCGATCAACCCGGCATCGTCGCAGGGCAGCCCTTGCGTTCGGGCCGCGCGCGTTCCATCTCAGGCGCCATGCCTCTCGACGTCGTCGACCTGCGCGCCTTCTATGCGAGTCCGCTCGGCCATGTGGCCCGGCGCTTCATCGGCCGGGCGATGCTGCGCTTCTGGCCGGATTGCGCCCGCCAGCGCCTGCTGGGCTTAGGCTATGCGACACCCTATCTCTCCGTGCTCGGCATGCAGGCCGAGCGGACCATCGCCTTCATGCCGGCCGCGCAGGGCGTGGTGAACTGGCCCTCGCCCGGCCTTTCCGCCTCCGCCTTGGTCGAGCCGACGCTCCTGCCCTTGCCCACCGCCTCGATCGACCGGGTCGTGCTGGTCCATGCGCTGGAGGAGACGGAGAGCCCCGACGATCTGCTGGAGGAGGTCTCGCGCGTGCTCAATCCCGGCGGGCGCATGATCCTGGTCGTGCCGAACCGGCGCGGCCTCTGGGCCCGGATGGACGGCACGCCCTTCGGCCAGGGCCGTCCTTTCAGCCGCCGCCAGCTCTCCGCCCTGATGCGCGGCGCCGAATTCTCGCCCGAGCACTGGACCGAGGCACTCTATGTTCCGCCCCTGCAAAGGCGGCTGCTGATGCGCTCGGCGCTGGCCTGGGAGCAGATCGGCGCGGGGCTCTCCCTGCCCTTCGCCGGTGTCCATATCATCGACGCCACCAAGCAATTTTACCGGCGCGCGCCCTTGCGCGCGACGCGGCGCAGCTTTGCGCTGAGGCCCGTCCTGCTGCCGCAACCGTCACCCACGCCACGTGCGGCAAACCCACCCGCAGAAGCAGGAACGGGTTGACAATTTCGCCGGGGCGCGGCCAAGGTCCGCCGCTTTTCAAGCCCGGTTTCGCTGTAAACCGCCGCTCCGCCCGCTCATGGCGCGGAATCTGAACTGGATCACGATGCGTAGCTATCTGGATTTCGAGAAACCGGTCGCCGAGCTGGAGGCGAAGGCGGACGAGCTGCGAGCCTTAGAGGCACGCGGCGACGGCATCTCCCTGTCGGAGGAGATCGGCAAGCTCGACGCCCGCGCCAGCCAGGCGCTGAAGGAGCTCTATGCCGCGCTGACGCCCTGGCAGAAGACGCTGGTGGCGCGCCATCCGCAGCGCCCACATTTCAAGGATTACTGCGCCGGGCTGATCACGGAATTCACCCCGCTCGCCGGCGACCGCGCCTTCGGCGAGGACGAGGCCATCGTCGGCGGCTTCGGCCGCTTCCGCGGCGAGCCCGTCTGCGTCATCGGCCAGGAGAAGGGCGACTCGACCGAGACCCGGATCCGGCACAATTTCGGCATGCCCAAGCCCGAGGGCTATCGCAAGGCCGTGCGCCTGACCGAGCTCGCCGACCGCTTCGGCCTGCCGGTGCTGAGCTTCGTCGACACCGCCGGCGCCTATCCCGGCATCGAGGCGGAGGAGCGCGGCCAGGCCGAAGCCATCGCCCGCTCGACCGAGGCCTGGCTCGGCTTGCGCACGCCGAGCGTCGCGCTCGTCATCGGTGAAGGCGGCTCGGGCGGGGCGATCGCCATCGCCGCCGCCAGCCGCGTCATGATGATGGAACACGCGATCTATTCGGTGATCTCGCCGGAAGGCGCGGCCTCGATCCTCTGGCGTGACACGGCGCGCGCGCAGGACGCCGCAACCGGCATGAAGATCACGGCGCAGGACCTTTTGAAGTTCGGCATCATCGACAAGATCGTGCAGGAGCCGACCGGTGGCGCCCATCGCGACGGACAGGCCGCGATCAACCGCGCGGGCGATGCGATCTCCGCCGCGCTCGCCGATCTCGCCGGCCTCAGCGCCGATGACATCGTCAACAAGCGCGCGGACAAGTTCCTCGCGATCGGCCGCAATCTCTGAGCAATCTCCGGGGGCGAGTATCTCGCACCCGCGAAGGCAAGGTTTCTTTACCCCGCGTTGACCATGTGGCCAGACTCGGGAAGCCTATGGTAAGGAACCCTCAAGGCTAACGCATCTACAACGAGTCGACGGGCACAATTTGGCCGTCTTGCGAAGTCACAGGTCGCGCCCCGGCCTGCCGTTCGATGGGATTGACGACGTGGCATTCAAGCAACTCGCGCTCGTGGCTTTTGTTGCATTGACGCTGGCTGCCTGCGAGGAAGACCGTTATCGCGGCTCTGCCCGCCACAACATCCCGATTCCGAGCGCGACCTATGCCCTCATGTCCGAAAAGGGCATGAGCAAGGACCAGCCGATCATCATCCGCTCCTTCAAGAAGGAGTCGGAGCTCGAGGTCTGGAAGCGCAAGGCCGACGGTCAGTACGCGCTGCTGAAGACCTATCCGATGTGCCGCTGGTCCGGCCAGCTCGGCCCGAAGGTCCGCGAGGGCGATCGCATGGCGCCGGAAGGCTTCTATGCCATCGCGCCCCAGCAGATGAACCCGAACTCGTCCTATTACGTCTCGTTCAACATGGGCTATCCCAACGCCTATGATCGCTCCTATGGCCGCACCGGCGCGCATCTGATGGTGCATGGCGCCTGCTCCTCGGCCGGCTGCTATTCGATGACGGACGACCAGATCGGCGAGATCTACGCCCTGGTGCGCGAGGCCCAGAATGCCGGCCAGCGCGCCGTGCAGATGCAGGCCTATCCCTTCCGGATGACCGCGCAGAACCTCGCCAAGCACCGGCTCGACCCCAACATCGCCTTCTGGAAGAACCTGAAGGAGGGCTCGGACTATTTCGAGGTCGTGAAGGACGAGCCGGCCGTGTCCGTCGCCGGCGGCCGCTATGTCTTCAACGGCGGCCAGGCTCCCGCCGCCGTCGCCGAGAAGCGCCGCGAGGACGAGGTTCAGGTCGCCTCGCTCGTCGCCAAGGGCACGCCCGCGATCAAGCTGATCTATGACGACGGCGACCAGCACGCCTCCTTCAAGCGCGCTCTCGCCTCCAACGGCTCCGACGCGCTGAACCGCTCCGCCTCCTGGGCGTCGAAGGATGTCGGCATCAGCCGCGAGGATGCGCTCGCCTCCGGCCCGCGCGTCGTCGTGCTCGATAACGCCGGCAAGACCAAAGCGACCGTGCGCGCCGCCTCCGCCGACAACGACGCCGTTCTCGCCGCGGTCGCTGCTGCGCCGGTCGAAGAGCCCGCCAAGCCGGTGGAAGCCAAGCCTGCCGTCGCACCGCGTCCGGCAGCCGCGCCTGCCGCCACGCAGCTTGCCAAGGTCACTCCGGGCAACGCCCAGCAGGCGCCGGTTCTGGCGAGCGCTTCCTCCACCCCGGTCGCCCCCGCCGCCCCGGCCGAGGACAAGCCGTTCCTGCAGCGCGCGCTCAGCTTCATGCCGACCTTCGGCGGCACGGCCGACCAGGGCATGACCACCGCCTCGGCTCCGGTCGTGTCGGTCGTCCCGGCTCAGCCGACCAGCACCAGCGCTCCGCTGCCGCCGCGTCGCGCCACCGGCCTCAGGACCTCCAGCCTCGACCAGTCGACGGCGGCCTATGCGAGCCAACCGGTCCAGCGCTGAAGCATCCGGATGACGCCTGTTTGGCCGTGACAAAATTGTCGCAGGCGACCAGATAATCCCGACTGCCTTTTTTGCAGGCGCGAAGGCCCTCGTTTCGGGGGCCTTTGCTTTTTCGGTGTGCGACCAGCCCAAAAGCTCGCCTTGCCGGACATCCGGCCTCACCCGCTTGATGGCGTGACAGCGCGATCACTGCGCGGCGAGGGGTTTTTGCAGATGCCTGATCTCTTCCGTTCCTCGATTCTGGGCCTGACCCTGGCGGCTGCGATCAGCGGCGCCCAGGCCTCCGACCTGCCGAGCAAGAAGGGCGCACCGCCGGTCCCGGTCGTCCCGGCGATCACCTGGTTCGATATCGCCGTCAACGTGAAGGCCCAGACCGACTACAATTTCCGCGGCATCTCGCAGACTGACCGCAAGCCCGGCATCGGCGGCGGCGCCGAGCTGCAGATCTACAACAACCTGTTCTATGTCGGCGTCTACGGCGCCAGCGTCGACCTCGCCACGCGGCCCGATGCGGAAATCGATTTCTACGGCGGCATCCGCCCGAAATTCGGCGACCTCGCCTTCGACCTCGGCGTCATGCAGTACTATTACCCGAGCGAGAAGCAGCTGATCGACGCCACCGGCGTGTTCTGGACGCCGAAGAACACCGACTACACCGAGGTCTACGGCAAGGTCTCCTATACCTTCGCGGAGAGCCTGACGCTCGGCGCCAATGCCTATTACGCCTGGGACTGGCTCGGCACCGGCGCGAGCGGCACCTACGCCTCGGTGACCGCCAAGTACAACCTGCCCTTCCTTGAGGGCCTCTCGGTCTCCGGCGAACTCGGCCATTACTGGCTCGGCACCACCAATCTCGCGATCTGGTCGACGGTGCCGGCCACAAACCTGCCGGACTACACCTACTGGAACGCCGGCGTGTCCTATAACTGGAAGAACCTCACCGCCGACCTGCGCTACCACGACACCACGCTGTCGAAGACCGAGTGCTTCCTGCTGACGGCAGACCCGCGCGGCATCACGACGGGCAGCGGCCGCTCGAAATGGTGCGGCGCGGCCGTGGTCGCGACGCTCTCCTTCGACATCACCGCGAGCAGCGTCGGCGTCTTCGCGCCGAAATGAGCTGATCGACGCCACGACGAATGCGAAAGGCCGCCCGAAAGGCGGCCTTCTCTTTTGAGACGGCTCCGCCGTCAGGCGATCTCGGAAACCAGCTTGGCGATCAGGCTGTTGGAAAGAATGACAGGCAAGCCGGCGACTGCCGCCTCGCGGCGATGCCGCTCGACGAAGCCCATGCAATCCATCAGCAGGACCTGCGCGCCACGCCCGGCGAGATCGCGGGCTGCCTCCGATACGGAAACCCCATCCCCGCCATAGGGCGAGGCTGCGGCATAGAGCGGCGTGCGCCCGAGCGGCGCCCATTTCCCGGCCTCGGACGCTATCTGCTCGGCCAGCGGCACGATGATGCCGAGCTCGGCGCCCTGCACCAACGCCGCCACGGTCGGCGGCAGGATGCGGTCCGGCTCGATCAATCGCGCTGTCTGCGTCCTCAGGCTCTCGAAATGCCCGGTGCAGAGCATCAGGATCGTCGTGCAGCCCTCGACTTCCAGCATGGCCAGCTTGGCTTGCGCCGCAGTTTCGGTCCGGGCCCGATCGATGACAACCGCGCTGCCGTCGAGCAGCTTGGTGATCAGCACGGGCTTTCCGGCCTCGGCCGCGAAGCCGCGCTCGATCTCGGCACGGCTCAAGCCGTCCAGCACCCCGGCATGGCGCCGTGCCAGGCGCGCATCCAGCACGTCGTCGAGGATCGGCGTGATGTCGTTGCGCGGCGCCTGGCCGATGGTCAGCGTGCCCAGCTTGCTCATGGCGGTCCTCTCTTCCGAAATGAAGAGGCCCCGGGACTATCGCCCGGGGCCTGTCTCGTTCAGCGCTTCCAAAAATTCTTCGAGACGGAGTCGAAGAAGGAGAAGATCGCATCGCCCGCGATGACGCCCGCGGCGAAGACCTCCATGTCGCCCTCGCCGCCCGCGCCGCGCAGCTTCTCCCAGATGACCCGGCAGAGGATACCCGCCAGCACCGCCCAGCCCGCCATCGGGAAGTTGATCAAGAGGCCGGTGGCGAAGAGCACGCCGATCTGCCGCTTCGGACCGCCGATGAACTGCAGGATCGCGCCGGGAATCGCCCAGATGAAGAGCTGCCAGGCCACACCCGGCGCCACGCCCGCCTTGATCGTCGCGGCATAGACCTTGTTCACGGGGGCGACGAGGTTCTGGTCGAAGAAGGACTGGTAGGAGACCAGAACCACCGCGCCCGCCACGACGAAGGCGAACATCGCGGCGAAGAGCTGCTGGCGGCGGCCCTCAAGCTCGAAGGCCGGGTTGGCGCCGTTGCCGCGCAGCAGGTAGCCGGCCTTCAGGTCGTAGCCCATGTCGGCGAAGGCAGGCCCGGTCGCGGCCGAGAAGCCGACGAGGAGCGCCAGAGCCGGCATCGGGAAGCCCAGGAGCATGCCGATGATCAGCGTGATCAGCGCCACCGCGAAGGCCGGGAACCAGCCGGAATGCATCGCGGCGAGGCCCACGATCAATTCATGCACATAGGCCGCGAAGGCCGCATAGAGCACGAACAGGATCAGCATGCCCACCGACATGTCGCTCATCAGCCCGCCGACGACGGCGATGAACACGGCGATCACAAGATAGCCGACAGTGCCGAGCCCGAGCGCGCGCTTCACCTCGGCATCGCTGACACCGGCCTTCGCCTCATCCGCCTTGGCCTCGCCGCGACGGAACAGCAGCAGCGCGACCTGCAGCAGCGCCACCAGCCCCGCGCCGATCATGAAGCCATGAGGGATATAGGCGGCCATCAGGTCGCCCTTCGGGATGATGCTGGCGAAGGTCGGGCCGCTGAAGATCTGGCCGGAATAGCCGCGCAGCAGCAAGCCGATGCCGAACATCAGCAACGCCCAGATATTGCCGATGAAGGCGACGCCGAAAGCCGACATCGGGATGCCCGACACCGCGGTCGAGCCGGCGAAGCCGATCCAGGCCAGCGGGATCTTGATGAAGGAGGCGACGATGCCGGTGCCGAAGCCGATGCCCATCAGCACCGCCTTGCGGCCGCCCTCGTCGCCGGCCTTGATCGCCTCGGCGGCAGCCACGCCCGGCGGCCAGGCGCCCGTCGCCGGGAAGACGCGGGAATCGAACATCCGGTAGAGCAGGTAGGCGTCGAGCAGCATCGCGAAGAAGGCGCCCGCCAGCATCGGCAGGACGAGGTCCGGCCGGCCGAGCAGCCAGGGAATGCCGACCGGCAGGAGCAGGCTGTTTGCCGCGCCGAACGTGGCCGAGGAGATCGCGCTCTGGGCCAGGTTCTGCACATGGATCGAGCGGTAGCGCGCGAAGATCGCGAGCGGCACCCGCGCCAGCGCCATGGCGGCAAGCGCGCCGATCAGCGAGGTGTTGGCGGTGATGCCGAGCGACACCAGAAGCTGCATGCCGATGATCGCGCCGAAGACGCAGAGCACGGCGATGAGCAGCAGCGTCGCCGGCTCGAACAGGCTGGGGTGCTTCTGAGGCACCCCCTCGTTTGGATTGGTCATGCCTCAGTCCCCTCGATGGCCCTTGCCGGGCGTTTGCGTTGTGATCCCTGCCGCTCAGGCAACCAGGATGCCGGCCTTGGCCTCGCCGACATCCTGCGTGGCATGCGCTCCCTGCACGCCGTAATCGCGCTTGGCCGCGTCCGGTGAGACCAGCCCGAGCGCGATGTCGCGGGCGATCGCCTCCCGCGAACGCTCGGAGGCCGGGCCGTAGCCGGCGCCGCCGGCGAGCACGAGCTCGACGATCTCGTGCGGCTGCCGGACCTGGACGAGCTCGCCGGTGCCGACGTCCTTCAGGACATGGCCCTGCTCGTCGATCACCCGGCCCGACGCGCCGCCGCCGGACTTGCCGCCGAACAGGCCCGGGATCGGATTGTTGACCCCCTCCGGATAAAGCGAGACCAGCGTCGGCAACCCGTCATCGGCGAGCTTGCGCAGGCGCACGCGCTGGCCGAGACCGCCGCGATGCTGGCCGGCGCCGCCGGAATCCGTGAGATAGGTCTTCTCGACCACCAGCACCGGCACCCGCGATTCGAAGGTCTCGATCGAGGTGTTCGCGGCGGAAGTCGGGTAGAGCAGGCCCGACTTGCCGTCGCCCTGGGCCGAGCCGCCCTGGCCGCCGCCGACGAAGAGCATGTCGGAATAGGTATCGCCGGCCTGGTCGCGGCCATAGACGCTCGCCGCGACGGGCAGGCCGGTGAAGGCCTGAACCTGCTTCGGCGCCGCCTTGGAGAGGGCGCGGAAGATGTTCGGCGCGAGATACCAGCCGGTGCGGGTGCGCAGGTTCACCGCCAGCGGCTTGTCGCAGTTCAGGATCGAGCCCTTGGGCGCATCGATCGAGAAGGCGCGGTAGCAGCCGGCATTGCCGCGCACGCCCGGCGTCAGCATGCATTTCAGCGGATAGGTCGCATGCGCCATCGTGTAGTTGAGCGTGCAGTTCAGCCCGCCCTGCGCCAGCTGCGGGGGAGCGCCGGCGAAATCGAGATGGATCGTGTCGTCCTTCACCGTCAGCGCCAGCGGATAGGTCATCGGCGTGCCCAGCGGGTTGTTCGAGACCGTGCCGTGATAGACGCCGTCCGGCAGGGCGCGGATGGCCTCGCGCATCGCCTTCTCCGAGCGGCTCTGCACGACATGGGCGAGCGCCCTGAGGTCCTGCATGCCGTAATCGGTGAGGAAGGATTGCAGGCGCTCCGCGCCGATCGCATTCGCCGCGACGAAGGAGTGGAGATCGCCGAGCACCTGCTCGGAATTGCGCACGTTCTCGCCGAGCAGGCGGACCAACGTCTCGTTGATCCGGCCGGCCTCGTAGAGCTTCATCGGCGGGATCTGGAAGCCTTCCTCATAGATCTCGCGGGCCCGCAAGCTGTCCTTCGTGCCGCCGATATCGGAGACATGGCCAACCGTGCCCATCAGGCCGACGACGCGGTTGCCGAGGAAGACCGGCGTCACCACCGCGATATCGAAGAGATGGCCGGCACAGAGCCAGGGATCGTTGGTGATGAGGACATCGCCGGGCTTCAGCGTCTCGGCCGGATAGCGCTCCAGGAGCGCCTTGACCGCGCGCGGCAGCGTCAGGTTGAACACCGGCATGGCGCGAGGCGAATGCGCCAGCGTCTCGCCTTCGGGGTCGAGCAGTTCGCAGGCGAAATCCTGAGCTTCCGAGATCACCAGCGAGAAGGCGG
Organism: Allobosea sp. FW305-C-101; assembly: GCF_058783685.1. Taxonomy (NCBI): domain Bacteria; kingdom Pseudomonadati; phylum Pseudomonadota; class Alphaproteobacteria; order Hyphomicrobiales; family Alloboseaceae; genus Allobosea; species Allobosea sp. FW305-C-101. Next base: position 1,370,149 of record NZ_JBYSYT010000002.1, read on the forward strand.
TGCGGCAGACCGTCAGCCACATCTCCTCGACGACGTTGATCATCCGGCTCCACATGATCTCCAGCGAGATCGGATCGGCCTCGATCCGGCGCGCGGCCTCGGCCAGCGGCATGTCGGCGGTGATCGTCGTCTCGGCCGCGTTGGCCTGGCCGACATGAACGATCAGGTTCAGGACATCATCGATGGCGACGCTGTCGCCGGGCGGCACGATCGTGGTCGACTCGCGCTCCTCGATGATCGCCGGCCCCTTGACGGTGTCGCCGGAGCGCAAGGCGTAGCGGTCATAGACCGAAGCCTCGCTCCAGCCGCCCTCGAACCAGGCCTTGCGGGTGCCCTTGATCTTGTTGGTGGCGTCGCCGCCGCCGGCAGCGCCGGAAAGCGAGAGCGTCGGCACCGGGCCGGCGCAGCGGACGCGGAAGTTGATCGCCTCCAGCCGGGCGCCCTCGTAGACCGAGGTATAGCGGGCGGAATAGGCCTTGCTGAACGCCGCGCGGATGGCCTCCAGGCTCGACGCATCGATGGTCCCGGCCGGCAGCGGCACGGAGATGTCGTGCATCTGGCCGACGAGGCGCATGTCGGCCGTGCGCTCGACCGTGACGTCGGCGGGCTTCACACCGGCCTCGGTCAGGTGCTTGCGGCCTTCGACTTCGAGATCGCGCAGCACCGCATTGACGGCGGCCGCATCGAAGCCCTCGGAGAACTCGACCGGCAGCGAGCGCACCATGTCGAAGGAGAGCGGCGCGGCGAGGAAGCCGAGTGCGGACGCGGCGCCGGAAGCCGGCGGGATGATGACCTGCTTGACGCCGAGCACGCGGGCGACGTCGACGGCATGGGCCGGGCCGGCACCGCCGAAGCCGACCATGGCGTAATGGCGGGGGTCCTTGCCCTTCTCGACGAGATGGACCCGAGCGGCAGCGCCCATGCTTTCGACCACGACCTTGTGGATGCCCCAGGCGGCTTCCTCGATCGAGAGGCCGAGCGGCGCGGCGACGGTCGAGACGGCCTTGCGCGCCGCTTCCAGGTCGAGCGCCATGCGCCCGCCCAGGAAGAAGGTCGGATCGTAATAGCCGAGCACGAGATTGGCGTCGGTCACGGTCGGCTTCACGCCGCCCATGCCGTAGCAGGCCGGGCCCGGATCGGAGCCGGCCGAATGCGGGCCGACCTTGAGCAGGCCGACCTCGTCGATCGCCGCGATCGAGCCGCCGCCGGCGCCGATCTCGATCATGTCGATGACGGGCGCCTTGATCGGCAGGCCGGAACCCTTGGCGAAGCGGTTGACGCGGCCGGCTTCCAGCATCGGCGCGATCTCGGCGCGGCCATCCTCGATCATGCAGGCCTTGGCGGTGGTGCCGCCCATGTCGAAGGAGATTACGTCCTTATGGCCGGCGAGTTCGCCGAACAGGGCCGTGGCGAGGCCGCCGCCGGCCGGGCCGCTTTCGAGCAGGCGGATCGGGAAGGTGCGTGCCGTCTCGGGCGAGACGAGGCCACCGGCCGAATGCATCAGCGTCAGCGATCCCGTGAAGGCGCGCGCCGCAAGCTCGCGCTCCAGGCGCTGGAGATAGCGGCGCATCAGCGGCTGGACATAGGCATTGGCCGCCGTGGTGACGAAGCGCTGGTACTCCCAGATCTCGGCGACGACCTCGCTCGACAGCGAGACGGTCAGCTCCGGGCAGGTCTCGCGAACGATCTTGCCGGCGTCCTGCTCATGGGCCGGGTTGCGGTAGCTGTTGAGGAAGCAGACCGCGATCGCCTCGCAGCCGGCGGCTTCGAGCTCACGGGCGGCCTTGCGCACGGCGTCCGCATCGAGCGCGGTGACGACCTGGCCGTCGCGGTCGATGCGCTCGGCCACTTCGAGGCGATGTTCGCGCGAGACCAGCGGGTCCGGGAAGGTCAGGAACAGGTCGTAGATGTCGTAGCGCTGCTCCGTCCCCATTTCGAGGATGTCGCGGAAACCCCTGGTGGTGATCAGGCCGAGCTTCGAGCCCTTGCGCTCGATCACCGCATTGGTGACCAGCGTCGTGCCGTGGACGATGTCGCCGACATCGGCCAGCGTGATCCCGGCCATCTCGGTGAGTTCGCCGAGACCGATCAGCGCCGCTTCCGAGGGATCATGCGGCGTGGTCAGGCGCTTGTGCAGCCGGACCGAACGCTCCTGCGAATCGTACAGGATGAAATCGGTGAAGGTGCCGCCGATATCGAAGCCGATACGCCAACGATTGCTCATGGAGCGGTCTCCGCGATTGAAAGGTTCAAGGAATTGAGATGTTCAAGGGGTAGAAGCGGTTGTCATGGGTGAGGGCCGCAATCTCGGCGGCGCCCTCTCCCAACGAACGGATGATGGCGATGCGCTCGGCCGGCTCGACCGTCGCGGCCGGGAATGACAGGCAGAGCGCGACCTCGTCGCCGGTCGCGGGATCGCCGACGGCGACCGAAAGCGCGCGCACGCCGCGCACCGCCTCGTCGCGGGATTCGGCGAAGCCCTCCTCACGCACCCGCGCCAGGCGATCGAGCAGCTCGCTCATGTCGCGCGGCGCGGTCTCGGACGGCGAGGTGAAGCCCGCCGGATAGAGCGTGCGGATCTGGTCGTCGGGCAGGCGCGCGAGCAGGGCGCGGCCAGTGCTGGAGGCGAAAGCGGGGATGCGATCGCCGATCGAGGTGACGACGCGCAGCGCATGGCGGCCGGGATGGGCTGTGACCGCGACGATCTCGGTGCCGCGCCGGACGCTGACATAGCCGGTATGGCCGATCCGGTCCGAGATCGTCCCGACCACGGCATCGGCGCGGTCGATCAGCGAAGCGGCGAAGCGATAGAGATGGCCGACCTGATTGAGCAGGAGCGAAGGCCGATAGCGCTTGCTCTCGCCAACCGTCTCGAGCAGCCCCTCGTCGCGCATCGCCCGGAGCAACCGCGAGGCGTTGCTCTTCGGCATGCCCAGCAACGTCACCAGATCCGTCACCGTCACATCATGGCGTGTGCTGGAGAAGCAGCGCAGCACATCCACGGCCGACGACAGGATCGACATTGCGGCTTACCTTTAAAGTTCCATTTAATGGAACCATAGTTGCAATAAAAGGGAAAATACGCGAGTTAAGAAAGATGTCAATCCTGTGACCGCGTTTTTGCTTCCCTAAGGTGAGCCTCGCGATCGAGACCGAGTGCCTCGACGCCGCTCCGGCCAGGCTGTATCCCCGCTTCCATGCCGCTTCGGGCCTTAGCCCGCGTCATGGAGAATCCCGGATGAGCGACAGCCTGCTGTATCTTTCGCGCGACGACGTCCGGGCGCTGGCGATCTCGCCTGACGAGGCGCGCGAGGCTGTGCTGCAGGGCTTTCGCGACCACGCCGCTGGGCTGAACCGGAGCATTCCGAAGACGGCGCTGACGCTCGGTCCGGGCCATGGCTTCCAGGCGATGACCGCGGCATCTTCCGCCCAGCAGATCGCCACGGTGAAATGGGTGGCAATGGCCCCGGTCGCAGCGGGCTCGTCCCTGCCGGCCGTCAGCGCGCTGATCTGCGTCAACGACTATGCGACCGGGCTGCCGCGCGCGATCCTCGACGGCGACGAGATCACCCTGATCCGCACCGCCGCGATCACCGCTGCTGCCGCCTCGCGCCTCGCGCCGCCTGCGCCCCGCACCATCGGCTTCGTCGGCTGCGGCTTGCAGGCCCATGCCCATCTCGCCGCCTTCCGCGCGCTCTATCCCGGCCTGACGACGGCGCTGGCCATGAGCCGCAGCCGCGCCTCGGCCGAGCGTCTCGCCGAAGCGGCACGCACGGCCGGACTTTCGGCGCAGGTGCTTGACGATGCCAACGCCCTGCTCGCCGAGAGCGATATCGTGATCTCGATGGTGCCGGGCGGCCCCGGCATGGCGCCTTTCCTCGACGCGCGGCGCCTAAAACCGGTCGCCTTCGCCGCCGCGGTCGATACCGGCCGGAGCTGGCTGCCCGAGACGCTGCCCGCCTTCGACGTCCTCGCTACCGACAGCTTGGAACAGTCGCACGCGCCCTATGACGCCGCCGGCAACCCGGTCACGACCGTCGCCTTCGGCCATGACATGACGGCGTTGGCAGCCGCGCCCCATCCGACGGCCCCGGCTGGCCGCTCCTTCTTCTGCTTCCGCGGCGTCGCGCTGGCCGATCTCGCACTCGCCCATCTCGCCGTCGAGAAGGCCCGTACGCAGGGGCTCGGCACGAGCCTGCCGCGCTGACCTAGCCCAGCTTCACCGGACTCCACCATGACCCAGCGCCTTCGCGATTTCGGCCTCATCTGCGGCATCCTGCAGCCCGGCCCGCTCAACGCGATCACCGACGTGCCCGGCATCAGGCTCGGCCATCTCACTCTGAACGAGGGCGATCTCCGCACTGGCTTCACGGCCCTGCTGCCGCATGACGGCAATCTGTTTCGCCGGAAGGTCCGCGCCGCGGTCGATGTCATCAATGGCTTCGGCAAGAGCGCCGGGCTGATGCAGCTCGCCGAGCTCGGCCAGATCGAGACCCCGCTTCTGCTCGGTAACACGCTCGCCGTCGGCACCGGCTTCGACGCGCTGGTGACCCGCGCGCTCGCCGCCAATCCCGACATCGGCCGGCAGACCGGCACGGTCAATCCGGTCGTGCTCGAATGCAATGACGGCTATCTCTCCGACATCCGCGCCCGCGCGCTGACGCAGGATCACGCCTTCGCGGCGCTCGATGCCGCCGCTTCCGGATCTGTCACGGAAGGCGCGATCGGCGCCGGCACCGGCATGAGCGCCTTCGGCTTCAAGGGCGGCATCGGAACGGCCTCGCGCCGCTTCGAGCTCGACGGTGTCGAGCACACGCTCGGCCTGCTCGCGCTCGCCAATTTCGGCAATGCCGGCGACCTCGTCCTGCCCGATGGCCGCCGTCCGTTTCCGCCGGAAGCGAAGCCGCAAGCCGAGCGCGGCTCGGTCATCCTGGTCATCGCCACCGACATACCGCTGGAATCGCGGCAGCTGCACCGGATCGCGCGGCGCGGCGGCGCCGGTCTCGCCCGGCTCGGCGCCTTCTGGGGCAATGGCAGCGGTGATATCGCCGTTGCCTTCACCACAGCCGACCCGATCGATCACGACCAGCCTGATGATCTCGTGCCATTGCGCGCGCTCAACGAGAACCGCATCGACACGCTCTTCCGCGCCGCCACTGAAGCGACGCAGGAGGCCGTGCTCAACGCGATGGTCGCCGCCCCCGCCACGACCGGACGCGACGGACATCACCGCCCGTCGCTGGGGGATTGGCTCCGGGCGAACGCCAGCTGAGACGGTCGGAGCCGCTCAGGCCCACTCGCCCTTGCGGAACACCGGCACGCGGCGGCCATCCGCGTGGACGCCGTCGATATCGACCGCGCCCGAGCCGATCATCCAGTCGATATGGATCAGGCTCTTGTTGCCGCCCTGCGCCGCGATCTGCTCCGGCTTGAGGTTCGCGCCATCGACGAAGCACTTCGAATAGCACTGCCCGAGCGCGATATGGCACGAAGCGTTCTCGTCGAAGAGCGTGTTGTAGAACAGGATGCCGCTCTTCGAGATCGGCGAGGAATGCGGCACCAGCGCAACTTCGCCGAGCCGGCGTGCGCCCTCATCCGTGTCAAGCACCTTGTTCAGCACCGCCTCGCCGCGTGAGGCCTTGGCCTCGACGATCCGCCCGCCCTCGAAGCGCACCTGGATCTCGTCGATCAACGAGCCCTGATAGGAGAGCGGCTTGGTGCTGGAGACATGGCCCTCGACCCGGCGCGCATGCGGGGTGGTGAAGACCTCCTCGGTCGGGATGTTCGGGTTGCAGACGATGCCGTTCTTGGCCGGCGAGGCGCCGCCCTGCCAGTCATGGCCATCGGCGAGGCCGACCGTCAGATCGGTTCCCGGCCCGGTGAAATGCAGCGAGGCGAAGCGCTGGCCGTTCAGCCAGTCGCGCCGGGTGCGCAGCGCCGCGTTATGCGCAGCCCAGGCCGCGACCGGGTCGGCCTGATCGATACGCGAGGCCGAGAAGATCGCCTCCGCCAGCTTGCCGACCGCAACCTCCTCGGCATCATCCGGAAAGACTTGGCGAGCCCAGGCCGCGCTCGGATAGGCCAGGATGTTCCAGTTGATGTCGAAGCCGGCGATCTTCTCCAACGCCGGCTGATAGGCCAGCGAATTGGCCTTGCTGGCGCGCCCGACCTTGGCCGGATCCTCGTTCGCCAGCAGCATCGGGTTGTCGCCGACGATGGCGAGCCGCGCGGTATTGGCGGCAAAAGCCTCGGCGACGCCCTTGTAGAGCCAGGTCGGGGCCTTGTCGAAGCTCGCATCCGGCGCATGGCGATAACGCGCCAGCGTCACCTCCTCGTCGGCGAGCATCGGCGTGACGATGCCGGCGCCGGCCTTGTAGGCGTGCTCGGCGATGCGCCGGACCAGCGGCAGCGCCGCGACCGGCGCGGTCAGGAACAGGTCCTGCCCCGGCTGGAGATTGAGGCCGACGCGGATGGCGACCTCGGCCAGCTTGTCGAGTTTGGCGGGATCGATGGCAGAGGGGCGCTGATCTTGCGGGCGCTGGTGAACAGTCATGGCATTGGACCTGTCGGATTCGGGATTGCCGCCATTGCTGGCCCAAATCGCCGCCGGGTCAACCACCGCGACGGCAGGACGGCCATCCCGCGACAGCGAGCGAGGAACAGCGCCGTCATTCCGGCGCAGCTCGCTACAAGCCGTTTGCCTACTCCGTCCCCTCCGCCTTGCTCATCCGCTTGAGCTTGCTCGCCCGCAGCAGATGGCTGCGCATCAATGCCGAGGCGACCTCGTTCTCGCCTGCCTCCAGATGGTCGAGCATGGCCATATGCTCGGCGCAGTTCACCCGCACGCGCTCCATGCCCTGGTCCCAGTCGTAGTTCGACAGGCGCCGGAGCTGGTTCTGGCGCCGCATCGCCGAATGGAAGAAGCGGTTTCCGGTGGCGGCGGCCAGCCCCTCGTGGAAATCCGCGTTCATCTCGTAGAAGGCGATGCTCGACGCTTCCCGCCAGGGCCGATTGAGCGACTCGACATGCCGCGCCCGCATCTCGGCGATCCAGCCGGGTTCGAGCTGGAAGCCGGGTTCGAGCATGACCATCGGTTCGATCAGCAGGCGGAAGCGGTAGCTCTCGTCGCGCAGGCGCTGGTCGCGCGGCTCGTGCAGGAAGCGCCAGCCATAGCCCGGCTTGCGCTCGACCATGTCGAGATCGGCGAGGCGCGCGAGCAGCTTCTGCGCCTCGGGCCGGCCGAGCTCGTAGCGCCGCATCACCTCCAGCTCCGAAACCTCGTCCGGCAGCAGGCCGTTCTCGCGCTCGCGCGCCAGCCTGACCATGGCGAGATCGACCGTCTCCGGCGGGCGGGCGCTCTCGTTCGCCGCCGGCAGCTGGATCAGCTCGATGCCCTTGTTGAGATGCCGGCGCACCACGCCCTGCTCGGCCAGATGATCCAGCGCGGCGCGCACGGGCGTGCGCGACACGCCGAGCCGCTTCGCCGTCGCGTTCTCGTTGAGCCACGCACCGGCCGCCAGCGCATCATCGCGCACGAGCTGCAGGATGCGTTCGGCGATCTCCTGTTGCAGCCGTGTCGGCGCCGCCATTGGGAAAGGCCCTTGATTGTTTTAGTTGATGATGAAATACACTACAGCACGATCTCCTGTCAGCATACCGGAAAGATATGCGCCATGGTCCAGCCCTGCCCCTTCGTCGATGTGTCCGGCACCCCCTATGAGCGTGGCCGCCAGCACGGCGCCGCCGTGCCCGGCCGCGTGAAGCGCTCGATCGAGCTCTATGGCGGCCAGCTCGGCGAGCTCGGCTACGATGCCAAGGCCAAGTCGGCGCTGATCGCCGAATTCGCCAAGGAGATCGAGGCCTTCGGCGCGCATTACATCGAGGAGATGCGCGGCATCGCCGACGGCGCCGGCGTCGCGCTCGAAGACATCGTCATGGTCAATGCCCGCACCGAGGTCATCGCCAAGGCACGCCTCGTCAAGAACAAGCCGATCGAGGCCCAGGAGGAACTCGACGACGGCTGCACCGGCGCGATCATCCTGCCCGAGCGCAGCGCCTCGGGCGAATTGATCCACGGCCAGAACTGGGACTGGAAGGCCGAATGCGCGGAGACCGCGATCGTGCTGCGCGTGCGCCGCACCGACGGCCCGGATTTCCTGACCTTCGTCGAGGCCGGCGGCCTTGCCCGCTGCGGCATGAACGCGGCCGGCATCTCGATCACCGCCAACTATCTCGAATCCGAGCGTGATTTCACGCAAGCCGGCGTGCCGCTCGCCCTGATCCGCCGCAAGGTGCTGGAGCAGGAGCATCTCGCCTTCGCGATCAAGGCCGTGGCGACGACGCCCAAGGCCTGCTCGAACAACATGATGCTCTCGACCGTGAAGGGCTTCGGCATCGATTTCGAATGCGCTCCGGACGAGGCTTTCCCGCTTTATCCGCAGGACGGCATGATCGTTCACGCCAACCACTGGGTCGGGCAGATCGCGCTGACCAAGATCAAGGATACCGGCATCCCGCGCGTGCCGGAGAGCTTCTATCGCGACTGGCGCGTCCGCAAGCTGCTCGACGAGGCCGGCCGCAAGCTGACCGTCGACGATCTCAAGCAGGCCTTCTTCGACGATTTCCTCTCGCCCTACTCGGTCTGCCGCCCGGCCCGCCCGAACGAACAGGGCAATCTCTCGGCCACGGTCGCCATGGTGATCATGCAGCCGGCGAAGGGGATCATGGAGGTCGCGCCGCTGCCGGCCCAGAACCGCGTCTTCACCCGCTACAGCCTGACCGAGGATCCCGTGCTGCTCGCCGAAGCGGCTGAGTAAATCGCCAGCACCGCGTCACAACCGAAAAAACAACAGGGGAACATGATGCGCCGAACAACAACCACCACCGCCCTCGCCGCCGCGCTGCTGTGCGGCGGCCTCGTCCAGGTCGCCGGGGCGAGCGCGCTCAAGATCCAGCTGCGCGCCGACATCCGTTCGATCAATCCGGGCGTCAATCGCGATGCCAATACCGACGGCGTCGTCGTGCAGATCGTCGAGGGTCTCGTCGCCTATGGCGAGGACGCCCTGCCGAAGCCGCTTCTGGCCGAGAAGGTCGATATCTCCCCGGACGGCAAGAGCTACACCTTCACGCTCCGCCAGGGCGTGAAATTCCATAACGGCGCAGCCCTGACCGCGGCCGACGTACTCTGGAGCTGGAACCGCTACATGGACCCGAAGACCGACTGGCGCTGCCTTTCGGAATTCGACGGCCGCGGCCAGGTCAAGGTCGAGAAGATCTCGGCGCCTGATGACAAGACCGTCGTCTTCGAGCTGGACAAGCCGAGCGCGCTCTTCCTCTCGGCGCTCGCCCGCACCGATTGCGCCATGACCGGCATCCTCCACAAGGACTCGGTCAAGGCCGACGGTTCCTTCGACAAGCCGATCGGCACCGGCCCGTTCAAGTTCGCGGAATGGAAGCGCGGCGAATACATCAAGCTGGACCGCTTCGCCGACTACGCCTCGCTGCCCGGCAAGATCGATGGCCTGACCGGCGCCAAGAAGCCGCTGGTCGACGAGGTCCGCTTCCTCGTCATTCCCGACAACTCGACCGCCAAGGCCGCCCTGCTGAAGGGCGACATCGACATCGTCCCGGATATCGCCAATACCGACATCGCCGAGCTCAAGAAGAACGACAAGGTCAAGACCTCGGTCGTCACCAGCATGGGCCTCGTCGGCCTGATCATCCAGACGCGCGACCCGCTGCTGCAGAACGTCAAGCTGCGCCAGGCGATCGCCGCCGCGATCGATTCCAAGGAGCTGGTCGGCGCCGTGACCGACGGCATCGGCTCGCCCAACAACTCGATCGTGCCGGCGCTCTCCGCCTATTACGGCCCGGTCCAGAAGCAGGGCTGGAAACACGATCCCGCCGCCGCCAAGAAGCTTCTCGCGGAGGCCGGCTACAAGGGCGAGAAGATCGTGATGCTCGCCAACAAGCGCTATCCCGAGAGCTTCGACGCCGCCGTCGTCGCCCAGCAGATGCTGCAGGCGATCGGCCTCAATGTCGAGATCGAGGTGCTGGAATGGGCGACGCAGCTCGACCGCTACAGCAAGGGCAACTACCAGATGCAGGCCTTCCCCTATTCCGGCCGCATGGACCCCGCCCTGAGCTACGAGTCGATGACCGGCCCGAAGGACAAGCAGCCGCGCAAGCTCTGGGACAATCCGGAGGTGCAGGCCCTGCTCGACAAGTCCATGGTCGTGAACGACAAGGCCGAGCGTCAGAAGATCTTCGACGAATTGCACAAGCGCTTCATCGCCGATGTCCCGATGGTGATGCTCTATAACGGCATCGTCGGCGGCGCCATGGGCGCCAAGACCAAGGGCTATGTCTCGACGCTGAGCTCGCTGCCCCGCGCCTGGGAAGTCAGCACCGGCCCGTAAGGCCACCACCTCACCTTCGCGACCTCCGACAACGCGGCATGCCCCATGGGGCATGCCCGGACGACACGATAACGAGGGAACGGGAATGATCCGCTTTTCGGCCTCTGCCCTGGCGCTCGCGCTCTTCTGTGGTGCGGCGCAGGCTCAGACCATCAATGTCGCGCTCAATGCCGACATCCGCTCGACCAATCCGGGCGTCAACCGCGACGACAACACCGATGCCGTGGTGCTGCACATGGTCGAGGGCCTTGTCGGCTATCGCGAGAACGGCGCCGTCGCCCCCCTCCTCGCCGAGGCCATCGACGTCTCGCCGGACGGGCTGACCTATACCTTCCGCCTCAGGAAGGGCGTGAAGTTCCACAACGGCGCCGAGATGACCTCGGCCGACGTGCTGTGGAGCTGGAACCGCTACATGGACGCGAAGACCGACTGGCGCTGCAAGCCGGAATTCGACGGCCGCATCGGCCTCAAGGTCACGGAAGCGACCGCGCCCGACGCCGCGACCTTCGTGATGAAGCTGGAAAAGCCGAGCGCGCTCTTCCTGGACACCATGGCCCGCACCGACTGCGCGATGGTCGCGATCCTGCACAAGGACTCGGTCAAGGTCGATGGCAGCTGGGACAAGCCGGTCGGCACCGGCCCGTTCCAGCTCGCGGACTGGCGCCGCGGCGAATTCGTCCTGCTGAAGCGCTTCGACGCTTATACCTCGCCGGTCGGCGACAAGCGCGACGGCTATGTCGGCTCCAAGCGCCCGCTCGCGACGGAAGTGAAGTTCCTCGCCATCGCCGATGGCGCGACGGTCAAGGCCGGCCTGATGTCGGGCGCGCTCGACGTCGCCGACGTGCCGGACGAGGACGTGCCGGAGATGAAGAAGAGCGGTCTGCAGGTGCTGACCGCGCCAAGCGCCACCAAACACGGCATCCTGCTCCAGAGCCGCGACCCGTTGCTCGGCGATGCCCGCATGCGCCAGGCGATCATGGCGGCCCTCGATCAGGACGAGATCGTCGGCGCCGTCTCGAACGGGCTCGGCAAGGTCAACCACTCGGCGGTTTATGTCACCTCGCCCTACTATGACGAGGTCCAGAAGAAGCGCTACACGCACGATCCCGCGCGCGTGAAAAAGCTATTGGCCGAGGCCGGCTACAAGGGCGAGACGATCAAGCTGATCGCCAACAAGCGCTCGACCGTGCCGAGCTATCCGATCGCGATCATGGCGCAGGCCATGCTGCAGGCCGCCGGCATCAAGGCCGATATCGAGATCCTGGAATGGGCGACCCAGCTCGACCGCTTCTCGAAGGGCAACTACCAGATGATGTCCTTCAGCTACTCCGCCCGCATCGACCCGGCCCAGAGCTACAACCAGTTCTCCGGCCCGAAGGACAAATTGCCCTCCAAGGTCTGGGACAATCGCGAGGCCGATGCGCTGATCGAGAAGGCGACGCTGGTCAATGACGAGGGCGAGCGCCGCAAGATCTTCGACCAGCTCCATGTGATGATGCTGGCCGATGCGCCGCTGATCTTCCTCTACAACCAGGTCGACACGGCCGTCGTCTCGAAGCGCCTGCAGGGTTTCGCGCCCTGGGTCGCCTCGAAGCCACGCCTCTGGGAGGTCTCCGTCGCCAAGTGAGGCGGTGGCCGCTCAGTCCGGCTCGACCGGAGCCGGGCCGACGGGCGCGCCCTTGATGATATGGGTCGCGATCAGGGTCGCCAGCCGCCCTGCATCGCGAGCCTTCAGGGCCGCCATCATCTCGTAATGCTCGCGGTCGCTCTTCTGGAGCAGTTCATGCGAGCTCCACACCGTGATCTGCGAACCGCGTCCGCGGTCTCGCAGGCCCCAGATCATCTCCTCCAGCACGGCATTGCCGCAAAAGGAGTACATGAATTGATGGAAGGCGCGGTTGATCTCGCTCTGCTCGGTCCGGCTTCCGGTCGTGACCGCAGCGGAGAACTGCGCCGCCAGCGCGTCCAGCCGCGCGATCGCGGCGTCGTCGATCTGCGCGACGATGCCTTCGGCCGTGGCCCGCTCCAGGATGATGCGCGTCGCGAGGATCTCCTCATAGGTCTTCAGGTCGACCTCGGCGACGCGATAGCCCCGGTTCGGGACATGCTCGATCGTCTTGCGCACGGCGAGTTCGTCGAGAGCGCTGCGCACGTCGAAACGCGTCGCCTGGAAGCGCTCCTCGAGGTCGATCTGGCGCAGCCACTCGCCCGGCCTGAACGCGCGCAGACGGATCGCCTGCGCGATCTCGTTGGCGAGCATGGCGCGCCGCGTGCTGGTGTTCTTGCGTTTCCGCTCGGACGTCATGGCAGGCTCTCTAAAGCATTTTCGAGCGGGGTGGACACCGGTTCGCGTGAAGAAACTGCGACGGAACAATGCTCTAGCAGGATTCGCGCGACACGGAAGAAGTTGGTTGCGAAGACAACCATATCATGCAACATAATTGGCGCCAATAATTTCGCCATAGGAGAGAGCCCGTGAACGCCGTGGCAGAACAGACCGCCAAGCCCGACACTGAGGCGGCCGCCCGCGCCAAGGCGCTCTACGAATACGGTCCGACCTCGATCTACTCCTCGAAGCACGATGCGCGCTTCCCCTATTGCCTCTATGTCCCGCCGAGCCTGGGCGAGGGCGGCGAGAAGCCGGAGCTGATCGTCGCGATGCACGGCACCGGCCGCGGCTTCACCGGCTATCGCGACGCCTTCTCGTCCTTCGCCCGCTGGAACAACTGCATCATCCTGGCACCGCTCTTCCCGATCGGGGTGATGGGCGACGGCTATCGCGACGGCTTCAAGTACATGCGCGAGGGCAACCTCCGTTACGACCACATCCTGCTCGCCATCGTCGAGGAGGTTTCCGAGCGTTACGGCATCGCCTTCGATCGCTTCGGCCTGTTCGGCTATTCCGGCGGCGGCCATTTCGCCCATCGCTTCCTGATGCTGCAGCCGAACAAGCTCTGGGGCGTCTCGATCGGCGCGCCGGGCTCGGTCACCCTGCTCGACCCCAGCCGCGACTGGTGGGTCGGCACCCGCAACTTCGCCGAGCTCTTCGGCCAGGAGCTCGACATTCCCGCGATGAAGCAGGTCGCGGTGCAGATGGTCGTCGGCGCCGCCGATCTCGAGACCTGGGAGATCACCCACAAGCCGGGCGGCCGCAACTGGATGCCGGACGCCAACCATGCCGGCACCAACCGGCCGGAACGGCTGGCGAGCCTGCGCGACAATTTCGCCGCGCACGGCATCGCGGCCCGCTTCGACCTCGTGCCGAATACGCCGCATGACGGCGTCAAGGTCGTGCCGGTCGTCGAGGATTTCTTCGCCGGCGAGCTCGCCCGCATCCGCGCCGCCCGCAAGGCCGCCTGAACAATCATAACGACAACAGGGGAACCATCATGAAGCGCCTCCTTGTCTCTGTCGCCGCGCTCTCCCTCTCGGCCGGCGCCCTCCAGGCCCAGACGCTGACGGCCGTGCTCAACGCCGATATCCGCTCGACCAATCCGGGCGTGAATCGCGACGGCAACACCGACGCCGTCGTGCTGCACATGGTCGAGGGCCTCGTCGGCTATGCCGAGGACGGCTCGATCGGCCCGTTGCTCGCCGAGAAGGTCGAGATCTCGCCCGACGGCAAGACCTATACCTTCCGCCTGCGCAAGGGCGTGAAGTTCCATAACGGCGCGACCATGACCTCGGCCGACGTGCTGTGGAGCTGGAACCGCTACATGGATGCGAAGACGGACTGGCGCTGCATCTCCGATTTCGACGGGCGCAACGGCCTCAAGGTCGAGAAGATCTCGGCCCCGGATGCCGACACCGTCGTGATGGAGATCAACGAGCCGAACGGGCTCTTCCTCGACTCGCTCGCCCGCGCCGATTGCGGCGGCACCGCCGTGATCCACAAGGACTCGGTCAAGGCCGATGGCAGCTGGGACAAGCCGATCGGCACCGGCCCCTTCATGCTCGGCGAATGGAAGCGCGCCCAGTCGGTCCAGCTTCTCGCCTTCGACCAGTATGTCTCGCCCAAGGGCGACAAGCGCGACGGCTATATCGGCTCGAAGCGCCCGCTGGTGAAGGAAGCGCGCTTCATGGTCATTCCCGACGCGGCGACGGTGAAGGCAGGCCTGCTGGCGGGCTCGCTCGACATGGCGCTGATGCCGGAATCGGACGTGCCCGACCTCAAGAAGGCCGCGAACCTGACGCTCGCCATCGCGCCGAACCCGGTCCGGCACAGCCTGATCATCCAGACGCGCGATCCGGTGATGAAGAACCAGGCCCTGCGCCAGGCGGTCGCCGCCGCGATCGATTTCCCCGAGCTCGTCGCCAATGTCACCAACGGCCTCGGCAAGCCCAACAACTCGCCGGTCTACCTGACCTCGAAGTACTTCGGCGACGTCCAGAAGCAGGGCTTCAAATACGATCCGGCCGCGGCCAAGGCCCTGCTCCAGAAGGCCGGCTACAAGGGCGAGAAGATCGTGATCCTCGCCAACAAGCGCTCCTCGGTGCCGAGCTTCAACACCGCCGTCATCGCCCAGGCGATGATGCAGGCGGTGGGCATCAATGCCGAGATCGAGGTGCTGGAATGGGCGACGCAGCTGGATCGCTACAACAAGGGCAACTACCAGATGCAGTCCTTCTCCTATTCGAGCCGCTTCGACCCCGCGCTCGGATTCGAGCAGATCGCCGGCCCGAAGGACAAGCAACCGCGCAAGATCTGGGAGGAGCCGGAAGCGCTCGCCCTGATCCAGAAGTCGATGGTGGTGACCGATACGGCCGAGCGCCAGAAGATCTTCGACGACCTGCACAAGCGCTTCATCAACGAGGTCCCGACCATCTTCACCCATAACGACCTCGACATCATCGCCCATTCCAAGAAGGTCAGCGGGGTGACGCCCTGGGCGTCCCAGCTGCGCCTCTGGGAGGTCAGCGTCACGAAGTGATGCGTGCTCCGGCTCCGCCGTGAGGCGGGGTCGGGTTTTGTCCTGAGGCTTGGGAGGGCCTTTGATGTTTCGGTTTGCGCTGACGCGGATCGCGATGGCCTTGCCGACGCTGCTGATTGTCGCGGTGTCGGTTTTTGTCCTGATCCGTCTGATTCCGGGTGACCCGGCCCAGTTGATGCTGGGGGACCTGGCGACGCCGGCGAGCCTGGCGGATCTGCGGGCCCGGCTCGGGCTCGACCAGTCTCTGCCGGCCCAGTTCGGCATCTGGATCGGCAACGTCGTGAGCGGCGATTTCGGCCAGTCGATCTCGTCGCAGCAGGCGGTGCTGCCGCTGATCCTGCAGCGCTTCTGGGTCTCGGCCCAGATCGTGCTGGTCGCGGTCTTGCTGGCGAGCTGCGTCGCGGTGCCGGCCGGCGTCATCGCCGCCTGGAAGCAGGATTCGGCCCTCGATCTCGGCCTCGTCGCGACCGCGACGCTGCTGCTCTCGATCCCGACCTTCTGGCTCGGCCTGCTGCTGCTGCTGTTCTTCGGGCTCAAGCTCGAATGGCTGCCGGTCGTCGGCTATGTCTCGATCGCCGAGAACCCCTGGGCCGGCATCCTCTATCTGGTCATGCCGATCCTGACGCTGTTCCTGCACGAGATCGGCGTGATCCTGCGCATGGCCCGCGCCTCGACGCTCGAAGTGCTCCGGCTCGACTACATCACCCATGCCCGCGCCAAGGGCCTGTCGGAAGGCGCGGTGCTCTGGCGCCATGCCTTCAAGAACGCCTTCGGCCCGACCTGGACCCTGATCGGCCTCGTGCTCGGCAACCTGCTCGGCGGCATCGCGGTGGTCGAGACGGTCTTCACAATCCCGGGCCTCGGCCGCCTGCTCGTCGATGCGATCTTCGCCCGCGACTATCCGGTGATCCAGGGCTGCATGCTCTTCGTCGCCTTCACCTATGTCCTGGTGAACCTCGTCATCGACCTCTGCTACCCGGTCTTCGATCCAAGGGTGACGGCGCAATGAGCACCGACAGCACAACGACGGGTGGCGGCACCGTCAGGAAGCCCAGCCGCATGAAGCTCCCCGCCCCCAATGCGATCGTCGGCGGCACGCTGATCGGCATCCTGCTCGTGACGGCCTGCACCGGCGCGCTCTGGACGCCCTATGATCCGCTCAAGCTCTCCTTCCGCGAGAAGCTCGCCGCGCCCTCGGCGCTGCACTGGCTCGGCACCGACGAGTTCGGCCGCGACGTGCTCTCGCGCCTGATGGCGGGCGCCGCGACCTCGGTCTGGATCTCGATCCTCACCGTCACGCTCGCCGTTGTGATGGGCACGCTGATCGGCCTGTTCTCCGGCTATATGCGCGGCTGGACCGATCGCATCATCATGGCCTTCAACGATGCGCTGCTCGCCTTTCCCGGCATCCTGCTGGCGCTCGGCCTGCTCGCGGTGGTCGGCGCCAACAAATACGGCATCATCGTAGCCCTCGGCATCGCCTATACGCCCTCGGTCGCCCGCGTCGTGCGCGGCACGGTCTTGTCCCTGCGCGAGCGCGAGTTCATCGCGGCCTCGCGGGTGATGGGCAACTCGGAGGGCTTCACCATGGCCCGCCACATCCTGCCGAACTGCATCGCGCCACTCACCGTGCTGGCGACCTCGATGTTCGGCTATGTCCTGCTGGCCGAGAGCGCGCTCTCCTTCCTCGGCCTCGGCGTGCCGCCGCCGGCCCCGACCTGGGGCAACATGCTGGCGGGCTCCAGGCCCTATATCGGTCAGGCCGTCTGGCTCGGCATCTTCCCGGGTCTGTGCATCTCGCTGACGCTGCTCGGCATCAACCTGCTCGGCGACGCCGTGCGCGACCGGCTCGACCCGCGGATGAGGGGCTCGCGATGACCACCAAACCGCTTCTCGACGTCGCCCATCTCACGCTCAAGATCGGCGGCTCCGGCCGCACCGTGGTCAACGACGTCTCCTTCCAGGTCTTCCCGGGCGAGATCGTCGGCATCGTCGGCGAATCCGGCTCAGGCAAGACGCTGGCGGCGCGGGCCGTGATGGGCTTCATCCCGCCGGCGGTGCGGCTGGAGGGCGGCACGATCCGCTTCGACGGCCAGGACGTCATGGCGATGTCCGCCAAGGATCTGCGCACCATGCGCGGCGCCAAGGTCGGCATGGTCTTCCAGGAGCCGATGACCTCGCTCAACCCCTCGATGCTGATCGGGCGCCAGCTCGACGAGGGGCTGGCGCTGCATCGCAAGCTCGATGCAAGCCAGCGTCGCGCCCTGATCCTCGACATGCTCAGGAGCGTGGGCCTGCGCGATCCGGAAGGGGCGCTCAGCGCCTATCCGCACCAGTTCTCCGGCGGCATGCGCCAGCGCATCATGCTGGCCTCGGTGATGCTGCTGAAGCCCGCCCTGCTGCTGGCGGACGAGCCGACCACCGCGCTCGACGCCGTCGTCCAGCGCGACGTCATGGAGCTGATGGTCGAGCTGACCAAGGCCAACGACACCGCCGTGCTGCTGATCTCGCATGATCTCGGCATGGTCGCGCGCTATTGCAGCCGCATCGTCGTGATGTGCCAGGGCGACGTGGTCGAGCAGGGCCCAAGCGAGGACATCCTCGCCCGGCCGCAGCACCCCTATACCCGCAAGCTGCTCTCGGCGATGCCGCATCGCCTGCCGGCCCGCCTCCTGCCGGAGGCGAAGACGCCGATCGTCGCGGTGCGCGATCTCGTCGTCGAGTATCCCGGCCGCCAGGGCTTCTTCCGCAAGGGTGAGGCCAAGCGCGCCCTGCACGGCATCAGCATCGACGTGCAGCCCGGCGAGGTCGTCGCGGTGGTCGGCGGCTCGGGCTCGGGCAAGACCACGCTCGGCCAGTCGATCGCCGGCCTCGTCAAGCCGGCCGGCGGCGAGATCCGCTTCAACGGCAAGCCGATCACCAAGAGCGAGACGGCCTATTGGGACTACCGGCTGAACTGCCAGATGGTGTTCCAGGACCCCTATTCCTCGCTCGACCCGCGCATGACGATCCAGCAGCTCGTGGCGGAACCGCTACGCCTCGTCCCCGACATGAGCCCGGCCGATCGCAAGGCCCGCGTCGCCGAGGTGCTGGCCGAGGTGGGCCTGGGCGACGGCTTCGCCGAGCGTTATCCGCACGAGCTCTCGGGCGGCCAGCGCCAGCGCATCGCGATCGCGCGGGCCATCGTGCGCCGGCCGAGCTTCGTCATCGCCGACGAGCCGGTCTCGGCCCTCGACGTCACGGTCAGGGCGCAGGTGCTCGAGCTCTTCGACGAGCTCCAGAAGAAGCACGGCTTCTCCTGCCTGTTCATCAGCCACGATCTCGGCGTGGTCGAGCAGGTCGCCGACCGCGTCATCGTCATGCAGGACGGCAAGATCGTCGAGGAAGGCCCCAGAGACGACATCTTCGACAATCCGCAGCACCCCTACACGCAAAAGCTCCTCGCCGCCGTCCCAGGCTTGGAGAGCACCCCCGAGGGAGGGGTGAGGCTCTTCTGGAGACGCGCCGAGAACGACGCTTCGATCGTCGGTTGAGCCTGAAACGAAATCGGCCCGGAACCATCGGCGGTGGCGGCACCGCGTGATGGTTTCCGGGCCTTTCTGTCGCTCCGCCTCAGGGCGGAGCGAAGAGATGGTGGTATCGGTCAGCGCTTGCGCTTGGCGCCGACCAACTCGTCCCATTTGCGGAAGGCGACGACCATCTTGTCGGGCTTCAGCGGCAGTTCGATCGGGTTCTTGGCGATGAGGTCGGCATATTCCGGCCGGCCGAACTCCGCTATCACGTCCTGGCTGCGCTTCGGCGCCAGCGACAGCGGCACGTCCTTCACCGCCGGGCCCGGATAGAGATAGCCCTCGTCATAGGAATAGGCCTGCATCTTCGGCGTCAGCACATGCGCCATGATGTCGAGCACGACGGCGAGGCGATCGTTCGGGATGCCCTTCGGCACGCACATGAAGAAGGCGTCCGAGACCCAGTGGAAGCCCTTCAGCGTCTGGATCCTGGCTTCCTTGGGCACGATGCCGAGCGCGCGCGGGTTGATGTCCCAGCCCGTGGTCGAGATGATGATGTCGCGCGAACCGTCGCCGAACTCCTTCATCGTCGCGCCGGTGCCGGCCGGGTAGTACTCGATATACTCGCCGATCGCCTGCAGATAAGCCCAGGTCTTGTCCCAGCCATTGACCGGATCCTGCGGGTCCTTGTCGCCGAGGATATAGGGCAGGCCCATCATGAAGGTGCGCCCCGGGCCGGAATTGGTCGGGCGCGCATACATGAACTTGTTCGGGTTGGCCTTGGCCCAGGCGAGTAGCTCCTCCGCCGTGGTCGGCACCTGCTTGACGCGGTCCGGCATGTATTCGAGCAGCGGGCCGGACGGGTAGTAGTTCACCACCGTGCCGAAGCCCGCGCCCTGCACCTTGTGCAGGTTGAGCGCCGCCGGCTCGTAGTTCTGCTCGATATTGGGGAATTTCTCGGCGAAATCCGGGAAGATCTTGAGCCAGAGATTCTGCTCCAGTCCGGCGGCGAGGCCGTCCGAGCCGGTCAGGACGAGGTCGAGATCGGCGCGGCCGGCATCCTGCTGCGCCTTGATCTTGCTCGCCAGCTCCGGCGCCGGCGCCTTCACATAGGTGATGCGCGAGACGAGCTTGGGATTGTTGGCGCGGTAGTCGTCGAAGGCCTGCTGCATCAGGGCGAGCGCACCGCCGACATCGATGATGTTGATGCCGACCGGCGCTGACGGCAGCGCCGGCACGGCCGCACGCGCTCCGGTGCCGCCAAGCGTCAGTGCACCAAGCCCGCCCAGAACGGTGCGGCGATCCACGCCTTTTGAAAATTCGCTCATGCTTCTCCCCTTTTCATTGGTTGATGACGTCTTCAGGCTGCCGCCTCAGTGGCGAAGTCACGGCGCTCGTTGCCGACGCGCACGCTGCGAACCCGGAGATCCGGCGACCACTCGATCGCGCTCTCCGGCAAGGTGATTCCGGCGCCGGCCAGTGCATTGGCGATGCAGGCCAGCGCATGGGTCGAGGCCATCGCGACCGCCTCCTCAGGCGTCGCGATGCCCCAGGCGACGACATTGCGGACGGCATCGTCGAGCTTGAGCGCCGAACCCGCCAGCGAATCGCCGTTGACCTGATAGACCGAGCCGTCGGGCCGGAGTTCGACCGGCATCCCGGCGAAGCTGTAGCGGCCGGGCACGGCGCCCGCCGCGACCACGGCATCGGTAACCAGGATCGAGCGCTCGAAGCCCTTGGCCCGAATCAGGCTTTTCAGCGCCTTCGGCGGAAGGTGGATACCGTCGGCGATGAAGCCGGCCATCAGGCGGTCCTCGCCGAGCTGCGCGAACAGCGAATTCGACAGCTTGGGCAAGTCCTGCGGCAGGCCGTTGCCGAGATGGGTCGAGAGCGTCACCCCGACATCGGCCGCCGCCGCGACGATCTCGAAATCGACGGCGGAATGGCCGATGGCGACGACCTTGCCCATGCGGGCGAGCTGGCCGGCGAGCGCGATCCCCCCCGCGATCTCCGGCGCCAGCGTCACCATTAGGATCGGCCGGGACAGCAACGCTTCGAGACGCGCGATCAGGTGCGCGGTGGCCGCCGTCATCGCCTCCGGCGGATGGCAGCCGCAATAGCCGGCAGCCGGGTTCAGGAACGGGCCTTCGAGGTGGTAGCCCGGGCACATCAACGGCCCGAGCCGGCTGCCCGTCACCGCCGCATCGAGCGCGCGGAAGCGCTCCTCCAGCTCATGCGGATGGGCGGTGATGATGGTCGGCAGGCAGGTGGTGACACCCGTCGCCAGCATCGCCTCCAGCGCCCGGTCGAGCTCGGCCGCTGTGACCGTGCCGGAGTTGAAATCCAACCCGGCAAAGCCGTTCACCTGAAGATCGACGAGACCGGGCGTGTGCATGGTCAGCTCTTCCGGCTCAGCAGGGAGGCGGCCGGCGGATCGATGAACAGCACGGTCCGCTTGTGCGTCTGCAGGATCGAGGCGGGCGCCAGGTTGCTGACCGGCCCTTCCAGCGCCGCCTTCGTCGCCGCGGCCTTGCGGGTGTCGGAGACGGAGAGGACGATCAGTTCGCTCTTCAGGATCTGGCGGATGCTCATCGAGATCGCCTGCTGCGGCACGTCAGCGAAGCTCGGGAACCAGCCCTCGCCGAATTGCTGTTGCCGGCAGGCATCGTCGAGAGTGACGACGAGATAGGGTTCCTCGGTGTCGAAATCGGCCGGCGGATCATTGAAGGCGAGATGGCAGTTCTCGCCGAACCCGGCAAAGCAGACCGCGATGCGCTTGCCGGCGATCTGCTGGTTCAGCTGCTTCACGGCCGCGGCGGGATCGCCCTCGCCATCGACCGGAATGAAGGTCGGCGCATTCTTGAGCGGCGCCATGAAGCGCTCGCGCAGATAGCGCCGGAAGCTCGCCGGGTGGCTCTCGGGCAGGCCGACATATTCGTCGAGATGGAAGGCCGTGACCTTCGACCAGTCGATGCCCTCGGCCGCGACGAGATGGTTCAGCATCTCGAACTGGCTGGCGCCGGTCGCCACGATGATGGTCGCCGTGCCGTGACGGGCGAGTTCGTCGCGGATGGCCTGCGCGCCCAGCGCCGCCGCCTGCCGGCCGAGCTCGTCCTTGTCGGCGGCGAGATGCATCTCGATCATCGAATTTTGAACCTTTTATGCCAGTAATTTTCCGATATTCTGAGAACGAGCTTATGAAGCTTCGTCCGAAACGCAACGATTAATTTTGAACGCAACCGTTCCGAATAGAGCCTGCCTTGTCCCTGCTGACGCTCGACGAAACCCGCCTCGCACTTGCCCATGACCGGGACTGCGCCCGGATCTACCGGCTGATCCTCAATGGCGAGGCGCATTCGCGCGCCGATATCGGCCGCATCCTGCAATTGCGCTCGACCAGCGTCTCGCGCGTCGTCGGTGATCTCATCGCGCGCCGGCTGGTCATCGAGGCGGTCGGAGAAGCGAGCGGGCGCGGACGCCCCCCGGCGATCCTCGTCGCGCATACCCGCCGCATCGGCGCTTCCGTGATCTATGTCTCCAGCCAGTCGCTCTCCGGCGCACTGGTCGATCTCAACGGCCACCTCGTCGCCGAGCGCCGGCGCCCCATCGCGGGCGATGCCGACAATGCCGCGATCGCCGCCGTGATGGCGGAGCTTGCGCGCGATCTTCTCGACGCGATGCCGCCGGGCATGAGCCATGCCGGCACCGCCGTTTCGCTCTCCGGCCTGATCGACCTGAAACGGGGCCAGTGGCTGCTGGCCTCGCGCTGGCCGCGCATGCGCGGGCTCGACATCGCCTCGGTGCTCGAGCCTGTGGCCGGGCCGGTCACGATCTGCCGCAATCTGGACGCCGAATTGCGCGCCCGCGCGGCCCGCGAGCCCGAGAACTTCGCGGGCGGCACGATCCTGCTGCATTGGGGCTGGGGCGTCGGGCTTGCCTATGCGGTCGATGGCGAGCCGTTCGCCCCGACCGGCTCCTTCGGCGAGATCGGCCATTGGCGGCTCGCCGCGCTCGGCGGGCGCCGCTGCGGCTGCGGCAATACCGCCTGCCTCGAAACCGGCGCCGCGCTCTGGTCGCTCCTCCCCGCCTTGCGTCGGCACTGGCCCGATCTCGACCAGGACGAGGTGCGCCTGGCGCGTCAGCTCGCCGGTCTCGACCTGCTGTCATTGCCCGAGATGGAGATGGCGACGGAGCTGCTCGCCCGCGCGCTCGCCAATGCCTGCCGGATGCTCTTCCCCGCCCGGATCGCGGTGAGCGGCCCCTTTTCCGCCAATCCGCAGCTCTGGGCCCGGTTCAACAGGCTGTTCCGGGCGGAAGGCACCATGGACGGCTTCGCCGTGCCCGATCTCACCGGCGCGCCCGCCAGCCATCTCTACGAAATCCATGGCGCCGCCGCGCCTTTGCTCAGCCGCGCGACCGAAGCTCTCCTCCTCGAACACGCCTGATCGGCCCCGCTTGCCATGTCCCGGCGCGGTGCCCGCCATGCCGTTGAATCCGCTGGCGCGTCGTGGGGTGGTGCACTAGTATCCCAGTCAAATGCTCCGGATGCCGCTCACGGCATCGCAAAAGAGAGCTCAACCCAGGGAGAGATCATGATCCACCCGACACGTCGCACCGTCATGGCCGGAGCGGCCGGCCTCGCCGCGTTGAAAGCCGGCGGAGCACTGGCGCAAAGCGCCCCCGTCGCCCTCAACATCATCGATGTCGCCGGCAATCTTCAGCTGACGCAGATCGCCATCGAGAAATTCGCCAAGGACAATCCGAAGCTGATCTCGCGCCTGAATTTCTCACGCGCGCCCTCGCCGGAGCTGCCGGCCAAGCTCAAGGCCCAGCAGCAGGCCAACCGCGTCGATATCGACCTCGTGCTCACCGGCCCCGGCGCCATGTCGGACGGCATCCAGCAAGGGCTCTGGGTCGATGTCTGGAAGTCCCATGCCAAGGACCTGCCGAAGCCCGAAGAAATTTATCACGAGCAGGCGCTGATGATGCAGCGCAATTTCGGCCAGAACGAAGGCGTCGCGGTCGTCTATTCGCCCTCCGGCCCGCTCTTCGAATATGCGCCCGAGCGGCTCAAGACCGTACCGAAGACCGCCGCGGACCTGCTCGCCTATGTCAAGCAGAACCCGAAGCGCTTCACCTATGCCCGCCCCGTCAATTCCGGCCCCGGCTGGACCTGGCTGCAGGGCCTGCCCTACATCCTCGGCGATGCCGACCCGACCGACCCGATGAAGGGCTGGGACAAGACCTGGGTCTATCTCAAGGAGCTCGGCACCGGCGTCGACTACTATCCGGGCGGCACCGCCGCGACGATGAAGGAGCTCGGCGAAGGCACCCGCGACGTCATCGTCTCGACGCTCGGCTGGGACATCAACCCGCGCGTGCTCGGCATCGTGCCGAAGGAAGCCAAGGTCTTCGTCCTCGCCAACACGCACTGGATTCCCGACACCCAGTTCATGTGCATCCCCAAGGGCGTTCCGGCCGAGAAGATGGCGGCGCTGGTCGCGCTCATGGCCCATATGCTGAAGCCGGAAGCCCAGGCCGTGACCTATGACAAGGGCTATTTCTATCCGGGCCCGGCGATCAAGGGCGTGACGCTCGCCATGGCGCCGCAGGAAAGCCGCGATATCCTCGCCGAATATGGCCGGCCGGAATATGACGGACTGATCACCAGCCTGCCGACCCGCCCGCCGCTGACGCCCGAGCGTCTCGTCGCCGCCTTCCGGCGCTGGGACCAGGAAATCGGCGTCGGCCACAACGCGCCGCAATAACCATGCGCTTCGCCGCCATCGGCCTCGACCACCGCCATATCTACCATATGGTCGGCGGTCTCCTCGAAGCCGGCGCGACCTGCGTCGGCTTCGATCCCGCGACCAGCGATGAGCGCGTCCTCGCCGGCTTCCGCGAGCGCTTCCCGGATCTGCCGGAAAGCACGGCCGACCGGCTGATCGACGACCCGTCGATCGACCTGATCGCCTGCGCCGCCATCCCCGCGGAGCGCGCCGCGCTGGCGGTCCGCGCCATGCGGGCCGGCAAGGATGTCATGGTCGACAAGCCCGGCGTCACCGATTTCAATCAGCTCGCCGCCGTCGAGAAGGTGGTCGCCGAGACCGGGCGCATCTTCTCTATCTGCTTCTCCGAGCGCTTCACCGTTCCGGCGACGATCATAGCCGGCAAATTGATCGCGGACGGTGCGATTGGTCGCGTCGTTCAGACGCTCGGCATGGGCCCGCATCGGCTCAACCGCACGATCCGGCCGGGCTGGTTCTTCGACAAGCGCCATTATGGCGGCATCCTCACCGATATCGCCTCGCACCAGATCGACCAGTTCCTGCATTTCACCGGCTCTGATGATGCGGAAATCGTGGCCTCCGGCATCGGCCATTTCGGCACGCCGGCCCTGCCCGATTTCGAGGATTTCGGCGAGGTCTTGCTGCGCAGCGACCGGGCCGGCGGCTATATCCGGGTCGACTGGTTCACGGCCGACGGCCTGCCGACCTGGGGCGACGGCCGCCTCACCATCCTCGGCACCGAAGGCACCATCGAATTGCGCAAATATGTCGATATCGCCGGCCGCCCTGGCACCGACCATGTCTTCCTCGTCGACAAGGGCGGCACCCGCCATATCAATGCGTTCGGCGAACCGCTGACCTATTTTCGCAACCTCGTCGCCGATATCGGCGCCCGCAGCGAAACCGCGATGAGCCAGCGCCACGCCTTCACCGTCTGCCGGCTCGCGCTGGAGGCGCAGGCCAAGGCAGCCTGGCTGCCGGCGAAACCAGTCACTCGCGCTTGAGGAACGACCCGTCATGACACGCAAGCTCGGCATCGCCGTGATCGGGCTTGGCCCCGCTTCCCTGCCGCATTCGAAAAGCCTGCTCGACCTCACTGAGCGCGCCGAGACGCGCTGGGCCGTGAGCCGCACGCCGGACCGTGCCAAGGCCTATGCCGCGCAATTCCCCTTCCCGACCACGACCGATCTCGACGCCGTGCTGGCCGACCCGGCTGTCGATGCCTGCATCGTGCTGACGCCGCCGTCGAGCCATCTCGACGTCTCCGCGCTTTGCCTTGAAGCCGGCAAACATGTTCTGGTCGAGAAGCCGCTGGAACTGACCAGCGAGCGCGGCCAGCGCCTCGTCGATACCGCCCGCCGGACGGCTAAGACCTTCGGCGTGACGCTCCAGCACCGCTTCCGCCCGGCGAGCTTGCGCCTCAAAGCTGCCCTCGATTCCGGCGAGCTCGGCACGATCGAGGCCGCCTTCCTCTCCGTGCCCTGGTGGCGTCCGCAGAGCTACTATGACGAGCCGGGCCGCGGCACGCTCGCCCGCGATGGCGGCGGCGTTCTCCTGACCCAGGCAATCCACTCGCTCGACCTGTTCCGCTCGCTTGTCGGCGTCTCCCGCGTTGTGGCGGCGCAGGCCCGCACCACCGCCCTCCATCGCATGGAAACCGAGGATTACGTCTCGGCTCTGCTGGAGACCGGCAACGGCGCCCCCGCCACGCTGGTGACAACTACAGCCGCCTATCCCGGCTATCCCGAGCGCATCGAGATCACCGGCACCAAGGGCTTTGCCGCGTTGATCGGCGGGCGCCTGCGCCTCGCCTTTCTCGACGGGCGCGAGGAGATCGTCGAGGCCGAGGGCTCAACCGGCAGCGGCGCCAACATCATGGATTTCCCGCATGACGCCCATCGCGCCGTCATCGCCGATTTCCTCGATGCGATCGCGCAGGGCCGCGACCCCGTCGTCACCGGCGAGGAGGCACTGGCCTCGCAAAGGCTGGTCGACGACATCCTCAAGGCGGCCAAGCGTGGCGCCTGAACGAGGCATCCTTGACTCGCAGGCGATTTATGACGCTCCAAGGGTCGATGCCTGAAGGTAGCTTCGTGAAACCCGCTGTCCCGTCCGCTCGCCGTCTCGTCCTGGTCAGGGCCGGACGATGAGTGTCGTCCTCGCCTGCGATCTTGGCGGCAGCAGCTTCCGCGCCGCGCTGATCGACGATCGCGGAACGACATTGGTCGAGTATGCGGTGCCCGGCCCAGCCTTGCACGATCATCTCGACTGCTCGGAAGTCGCCGCGCACGCCTGGTGGACACAGCTGCTCGAAGCCGCTGCCAGGCTCGCCGAACAAGCGCCGGAGCTGTTCGCGGCAGTCCGGGCCATCGCGATCTGCGGCGTGACCCGGACGCAGGTCTTCCTCGGCCATGACGGTCATGAACTGCGCCCGGCCATGACCTGGAAGGATGCGCGCTCGGACAGCATCGCCGCCCGATTGCGGGAGACGCTGGCCGATCATCCCGAGGCCGCCCGCATCAACGCCTTCCACCCGCTCGCGCGCCTCGCCTGGCTGGCCGAGAACGAGCCTGAGAACGCCCGCGCGCGCGCTTGCGTGCTGGAGCCCAAGGACTACCTGAACTTTTGCCTGACAGGCCGGCGCGCGAGCGATCCCGTTTCGCTCGCACGATTGATCGCGTGCACCGAAAACGTCGATGGCCGCTCGGCATTTGACACAATCGGCCTCTCGCCGAGCCTGATCCCGACCATTCTCGAACCGACCGAGATCGCCGCCCCCGTCCGCGCCGGCCTGCCCGCGCCCTTAGACAAGCTCGCCGGCATCCCCGTCTTCTGCGGCTGCAACGATACCTGGGCCGCCGTCGCGGGTCTCGGCGCGCTGCGTCCGGGCTATGCCTACAACATCTCCGGCACCACCGAGGTGCTCGGCGTGCTCGGCCCCGATCAGGCCGAAGCCGAAGGGCTGATCTCCGTCGATTGGCGCGGCCTTTGGCATCTCGGCGGCCCCAGCCAGAACGGCGCCGACACCATCGCCTGGCTCAACGGCCTGCTCGGTGGCACCGGCCCTGTCGGCGAGACGATCGAGCGCCTTCTCGCTGGCCAGCGCCATCCGCAACCGCTGCTCTTCCTGCCCTATCTGCAAGGCGAGCGCGTGCCCTATTGGGACCCGAATCTGCGCGGCGCCTTCATCGGGCTCGGCCGCCGGCATGGCCCGACCGATCTCGCCTATGCCGTGCTCGAAGGCGTTGCCTGCCAGAACCGCCTCGTGCTGGAGCGGGCGGAGGGCGCGCTCGGCACCCGCGTCGACGAGATCCGCTTCGGCGGCGGCGCTGCCGCCAATCCGGTCTGGGCACAGGTCAAGGCCGATATTTGCGGACGCCCGATCGTCGTCGGCACGGCCAAAGAACCCGGCCTGCTCGGCGCGGCGATCATCGCCTGGACGGGACTTGGCCGCTTCGCATCGCTGGAAGCCGCGCAGGATGCCCTCGTCAGCATTGCCCGCCGCTATGAGCCCGACCCGGCGCGGCGCCCGACCTATAACGCGCTCTATGCCCTCTATCGGCAGAGCGAAGCGGCACTGGCACCGATCTCGGCCGATCTCGTGGCGCTGGCGCAGGACACCGCCGCGCTGCCCGGTCTCGCCAACCCGGAAAGCGCGACGTAAAGGACTGATCATGCCGACGATTCGAAACCGGGCGCCGGCGCGCAGGATCGCGAAGAAGGGAAGCTGAGCTTGGGCCGCATCGACCCGCGCGAACTGATCGGACGCTACGGCACGGCGATCGCCGGTCTGACCCTGATCCTGTTCTTCCTGATCTTCGCGCCGAACTTCGCCAGCACGATGAACGTCATCAATGTGCTGAAGGATACGAGCTTCCTCGCCATCCTCGCGCTCGGCTTCGCGCTCGCCTTCACGGTGGCCGAGCTCGATCTCTCCGTCGCGGAGATGGCGAGCCTCGCGGCGGTCGTCTGTGGCTGGCTCGTCCATGCACAATATCCGCCGGCCGTCGCGGTATCGGCTGCCATCGGCGTCGGCCTCGTGCTGGGCACGCTGAACGGCTACGGCGTCACCCTGCTGCGCATCCCCTCGCTGATCATGACGCTCGGCACCGCGGCGATCGCCAAGGGCTTTGCCTTCATGATCACGCAGGGCGTCGCCTTCGTCGGGCGCTGGCCGGTCGGTTTCACCGGGCTCGCCCGCGGCTACTCCTTCGGCATCCCCAATCTCGTGCTCTGGATGGCGGGCGCCACGCTCTTCGCCTATGGACTCGTCAAATGGACCCGGACCGGCGCCCATATGGTCGCGACCGGCGAGGCGGACGAGGCCGCGCGGCTCGCCGGCATCGCCACGGCCCGGATGAAGCGCATCGGCCTGTTGCTCTCCGGCGTCTTCGCCGGCCTGATGGCCATGCTGCTCGCCGCCAACCTCTCTTCGGCCGCGCCCAACATGGCGGGCGACTACCTGCTCTATGCCATCGCCGCCGTGCTGCTCGGCATGACCATGTTCGAGCCCGGCAAGCCCAATATCCCCGGCACGGTCTTTGCCGCGCTGGTGCTCAAGGTGCTCGGCAACGGCTTGGTGCTGATGGGCGCGCCCTATTACATCCAGGACATCGTGCTCGGCGCGATCATCATCGGCTCGGTCGCCTTCTCGGCCAGCGCGATGAAGAAGGCGGCGTTCAAGGTTTGATCTCGACGACAACAAACAGAATGAGGGGAGTGGGTTTCATGTTCGGTTTCAGGAAGATGCTGGTCGCCGCCGCGGCGCTCGTAGCGTTCGGTCAATCCGCGAGCGCCTTCGAGCTCGGCATCATCGGCTTCCAGTTTACATCGGAAACGCATGCGCGCGTCGCCAATGCCGCGGCAGCCGCCGCCAAGGCGAGGGGCTGGAACGTCACGCTGCTGAATTCGGAAGGCGCGCTGCCGAAGCACGCCGAGCAGTTCGACGCGCTGATCGCCAAGAAGGTCGATGCCATCATCATCGCCATGGGCAAGCCGGTCGAGGCCGACGCCCAGTTCAAGGCGGCGAAGGATGCCAAGATCCCGGTCATCACCGTGCAGTCGGGTTCGAGCCCGCATGCGCTCTTCGACATCCAGACCAACGAGTACAAGGTCGGTGCCGATGCCGCGCTCTACCTGCTCGGCCAGCTCGGCTACCAGGGCAACATCGTCTCGGCCCGCTTCGACCTCAACGTCGCCTCGCGCATCCGTGGCCGCCTGCTCGACGCCGTCCTCGCCGAGAACCAGGCGGTAAAGGAGCTCGGCAAGTTCTCGATGGCCCGCACCCAGAGCTGGCGCGACGATGTCCGCGCCGGCATGCAGGCGCTGCTCCTGCAGAACCAGGGCAAGATCAACGGCATCTGGGCTTCCTTCGACGGCCAGGCCTATATCATCGACGACCTCTTGCAGGCCCAAGGCGTGAAGAAGGGCCAGATCCCGCTGATCTCGGTCGATGGCGGCAAGGAGAGCTACGAGCGCATCGCCGATCCGAACTCGACCTTCATGGCGACCGTCGCCGTGCCCTTCGAGGAGATGGGCAAGCAGGCGGTCGACGCCATCCAGGCGATCGTCGTCGACAAGAAGCCGAAGGAGAGCATCACATCGGGCCCCTATCTCTTCACGGACGCCGTGCTGGTCGACAAGAACAACGTCCAGCAGTTCCTGAAGAAGTGACGGCGCCGCCGTCATTGCGAGGAGCAGAGCGACGAAGCAATCCAGGGGCGGCAGGGCTCAACGGCGACACCCCGTCCCCCTTGGATTGCTTCGCTTCGCTCGCAATGACGACGGAGCGCGAGCAGGCAGGCGATGCAACAATGACCAACCCCACCCCTCTCCTCTCGCTGCGCGGCATCGGCAAGGCCTATGGCCCGGTCGTAGCCGTGCGTGATGTCGATCTCGACATCTTCAAGGGCGAGGTCGTGGCGCTTTGCGGCGACAACGGCGCCGGCAAGTCGAGCCTGATCAAGGTGATCTCCGGCGCCGAGGAGGCGACGAGCGGCACGATCAGCCTGCGCGGTAAGCCGGTCACCTTCGCCTCGCCGCATGACGCGCTGGAGAACGGCGTCGCGACGATCTACCAGGATCTCGCGCTCGCCCCGCGCCTCTCCATCGCCCAGAACGTCTTCATGGGCTCGGAATTGACTAAGCCCATGCTGCTGCCCTTCCTGCGCATCCTCGACAAGAAGAAGATGATCGCGGAATCGCAGCGCTATCTCTCGCAGCTCTCCGCCGCCGTCACTGACATGACCCGGCCGGTCGAGCGGCTTTCGGGCGGCCAGCGCCAGGCGGTCGCGATCTCCCGCGCGCTGCGCTGGAATGCCGAGATCATCATCATGGACGAGCCGACCGCCGCGCTCGGCGTCAAGGAAAGCGCCCTCGTCCTTGACCTCATCCGCAAGCTCAAGGCGGACGGGCGCACTGTCATCCTGATCAGCCATAACATGCGCGATGTGGTCACGCTGGCCGATCGCGTTGTGATCATGGGCGCGGGCCGCAAATACGTCGACCGTCCGCTCGGCGACCTCGGCGCCGACGACATCGCCCATCTGATCATGGCCGGCAACGCGAGGGCAGCCTGAGATGCGCGAAGCCATCATCATCGACACCGATCCCGGCCAGGACGATGCCGTCGCCCTGCTGCTCGCCTTCGCCAGCGCCGATCGGATCGATCTCCGAGCGATCACCACCGTCGCCGGCAATGTCCCGGTCGCGCAGACGACAGTGAATGCGCTGCGTATCCGCGATCTCTGCCAACGCGAGGACACTCCGGTCTATCGCGGCGCCGAAGGCCCGTTGGTCTTCGAGTTGGAAACCGCTGAATTCGTCTGCGGCCCGGACGGGCTGGATGGCGCCGATCTGCCCGAGCCGAGCAGCAAGGCGGCGCCCGGCCATGCCGTGCAGGCGATCATCGACATCTGCCGCGCGGCTCCTGCGGACAGCATTACGCTCTGCCCGCTTGGGCCGCTGACCAATCTGGCGCTGGCCTTCCGGCTGGCGCCGGACATCCTGCCGAAGGTCAGGCGCATCGTGCTGATGGGCGGCGCCATCGGGCTCGGCAACATCACGCCCGCGGCCGAGTTCAACACCTATGTCGACCCGCATGCAGCAGCGATCCTCTTCGCTTGCGGCCGGCCGATCGTGATGTTCGGCCTCGGCGTCACGCTCCAGGCCATCGCCAGCCATGACCAGATCGCCCGCATCGGCGCGCTCGGCACCGCCACCGGCAAGGCCGTTCACGGCATGCTGACACGCCCGCGCCCCGGCTGTCTCGGCTCGAACGGCCACCCGATGCACGACCCCTGCGTCATCGCCTTCCTGCTCTGGCCTGAGCTGTTTGACGGTCGCGACTGCTTTGTCGCGGTCGAGACCGGCGACGGCCCCTTGCGCGGTCGCACCACGATCGACTGGAACGGCCGCCTCAAGCGCGAGCCCAACGCCCATGTCGTCGCGGCCGTGCAGGCCCATGAGCTGTTCGAGCGGATGATCGAACGCCTCGCCACGTTGCCCTGAGAGACCAAGCCATGCCGCATTTCGTCGAAGCGCTGCAGCAGGAAGCGGCGGAAGCCATCGCGCAGATGCAGGAGGCGGCCCTGCGCGCCCGCCACGCCCATGCCCGTGCCGAGCTGATGCGCCACATGTTGACCACCGCCCGCAAGGTCAAGGACAAGCCGAAGGTCGAAGCCGTCGAGACGGTTGTACGCGAATGGATGGACGCCTGGAATCTCGGCCGCAGCGACTGGCCGCATATCGGCCGCGAGATGGAGAGCTTCACCGAGGCCTTCCACGACTACGCCAATGATCCGAGCGACGCCCACGACACGCATCTGCGCGAGAGCTGTGCCGCGCTCGACGCCGTCCTGGAGCAGGAGGCCACCTCGATCTCCGACCAGATGGCCTTCCGCTCGCAATGCGCCCATGGCTGGTGGGAGCAGGTGAAGCCCGTGCCGGCCGACCTGCCCGGCCGCAAGCCGCGCCCATCCGTGCCGGGGCTTGAATCCGGCAAAGCATTCTGGGAAGCCGGCTGCGCGGCGTTCTGCCGCTGACGCGTTACGGTAGCTGCTGGTTCTCGAAGAACCCGTCCAGCGGGATCTGGGTCGTCTTCTCGAAATCGTCCATCGCGTCGAGCAGGCGCTGGCGGTAGTTCAAGAGCGCCAGCAGCAACTGCGCCGCGTCGCGCGACAATCCGTAGCGCGCCCAGCTCTCCGATGTCCGCCGCTCCAGCCCGATCTGGTCGCCGAAGACCTCGACCGTCGAAAAGCCCAGGCCCTGCACCACCTCCAGCAATTCCTCGGCCGACATGCGCGGCTTCACAACATGGGAGTGCACCCGCTCCAGCATCAAGCGGATGTCGGACGGCCGGAACTGCAGGGAGTTGCGCGCGAACTGCTCGAAATTATTGGCCATCTCGTCTCTCCCGTTCGGCTGCCTTTGGCGCCGGCTCCGCGCTGCCGGCCAGCAAGGCCTCGGCAGCGCCTTCATCCGTGATCAGCACCTTCGCGGCGCTCGCCCGCAAGGCCGCGCGGATCGCATGTTCCTTGTGGGCGCCGCCGGCCGCGATCGCGACGAGGCCGATGCCTCTGAGATCGGCCGGGCTCACCGCCATGATACGCCGGTTGACTGGATGGTCCACCAGTTCGCCCGCGGCATCGATGAAATGGCAGACGAGGTCGCCGACCGCCCCAGCCTTCTTCAGGCCCGCCAGATCGGATTGCGGCAGCAGCCCCTCACGGAAAAGCGTCGAATCCGGGACGAGGTCGCCGACGCTGACCAGCGCGATATCGGCAGCGCGGGCCCGGTCGAGCAGGTCCCGCAGGGTTGGCTCGCGCCAGAGCGCGTCGCGGATTTCGGCATTCGAGACGAAGACCGGCGCGGTCAACTGGAAGCAGTCGGCCCCGAACATATCGGCGACGCGACGCGCCACGGCCGAGGGGTTGATGCTGCGCGAATGCGTGAGCCCGCCCAGCAGCGAGACCACCGACATCGCCTCGACCTGGCGCGGCTGCATGCCCCGGAGCGCCAGATGCAGGGTCTGCCCCCAGCCGACGGCCAATGACATGTTGTCGGTCAGGTTGTCGGAGAGCCAGAGCCCTGCGGCATAGCCGACCAGCGCCGAAACGCTGGCCGCATCGCGCGCCGCCGGCACCACCACCGCTTCCTTCAGGCCAAAGGCCGTGACGAGCCCGCGCTCCAGACCCGCCTGCCGGGCCGAGCGCGCATCGATCCTGATCTTGACCAAACCTTCGGAGCGCGCGGCCGCCAGCATGCGGATCACCTTGATCCGGCTCAGGCCCAGCGCCTCGGCGATCTGCTCCTGGGTCAGGCCCTCGACATAGTAGAGCCAGGCGGCGCGGACCTTCGCCTCCGCCACCGGCATCTCGCCCTGGATCAGTCCTGCTCCGAATGCGTCTTCCACGAGCGCTCCCTGCCGCACCGCCTCGGGTACCTGCGCCACCATCACCGCATCACGCGGCTCAGGCAACCTGTTTGAACATCTGTACGCTTGACAGGACGAATGACATGTTCTTTTGTTCCTAAATAAGAACATATGTCCTAGGGAGTGATATCAACGATGGCCGCGATCCAGCCGCAGCCGCCTTTGGGCGCGCCCGTCGTCGGCCTGTCCCTGGCCGAGGCTCTCGAATTGCGTGCCAAGGCCGGCAAGCCGGTCCGCGTCGGCCTGATCGGCGCCGGCCAGATGGGCACCGATATCGTCGTCCAGATCTCCCAGATGACCGGCATCGAGATCGCAGCCGTCGCCGATATCGCGCCGGATCGCGTCGCCGAGGCCGCCACGCTCGCCGGGCGCAAGGGCGATGTCGACAATGTCACCGACGAGGCCGGGCTCGACGCCAGCAGGCGCAAGGGCCGCATCGCCGCCACGACCTCGCTCGACCTGATCTGCCGCTCGCCTCATGTCGACGTGATCATCGACGCCACCGGGAACCCGGAAGCCGGCTCGCGGGTCGCGCTGACCGCCATCGCCGCGCGCAAGCATATCGTGATGATGAATGTCGAGGCCGACATCACCATCGGCTCCTATCTCGCGGTCGAGGCGGCAAAGGCGGGCGTGGTTTACACGTTGGGCGCCGGCGACGAGCCTGCCGCCGCGATGGAGCTGATCAATTTCGTCCGTGCCATGGGCTATCCCGTCGTCGCCGCCGGCAAGGGCAAGAACAACCCGTTCCGCATCGACGCCGTACCCGCCGACTATGTCGAGGAAGCGACGCGCCGGAACATGAACCCGCGCATGCTCGTCGAGTTCGTCGACGGCTCGAAGACGATGGTCGAGATGGTCGCCATCGCCAATGCCTGCGGCTTCGTGCCGGATATCCCCGGCATGCACGGCCCGGCCGCACCGAAAGACGAATTGCAGAATTATTTCTGCCCGAAGGAAGAGGGCGGTCTGCTTTCGCAGAAGGGCGTCGTCGATTTCTCGGTGGCCAAGGGCGTGGCGCCCGGCGTCTTCGCCGTCGCCGAGATGCGCCATCCCCGCGTTCGCGAGCGGATGAGCGACCTGCATCTCGGCCCCGGCCCGTATTATTCCTTCTTCCGGCCCTATCACCTGACCAGCCTGGAAGTGCCACTCTCGGCCGCCGCCGCCGTCATCTTCAACCAGAGCCATATGCGCCCGCTGCCGGTGCCGACCTCCGAGGTCGGCTGCGTCGCCAAGCGCGATCTCGCCGCCGGCGAGACGCTCGATGCCATCGGCGAATACGGCTATCGCGGCTTCGCCCTCTCCCGCGCCGATGCCCAGGCCCGCAAGGCGCTGCCGATCGGCCTCGCCCAGGGCGCGACCATGACCCGGCCCGTCCGCAAGGGCGAACTGATCACGCTGGCCGACGCCACCCCCGACGAACGGCTGAAAATCGTCGAGGTGCGCCGCGCCCAGGATGCGATGATCGCCGCGCTGACCTCCGGAGCCCAAGAATGAGCGCTGAACCCATGAGCGCTGACCAGAAGCCGAACCAGCGGCCGGAACTCGCCGCGCTCGACGATGCCACGGTGGCGCAGGCGCTGACCCGCATGCACCTGATCCGCAAGTTCGAGGAGGCGGCCGAGGCGAGCTATATGCGCGGGCTGATCCACGGCACGATGCATCTCTCGATCGGGCAGGAAGCCAGCGCCGTCGGCACGACGCTGCCGCTCGAAGCCCATGACTACATCCTCTCGACCCATCGCGGCCACGGCCACTGCATCGCGCGCGGTGCCGAGCCGAAGCTGATGTTCGCCGAGTTCTTCGGCAAGGAGACCGGCTACTGCAAGGGCCGCGGCGGCTCGATGCATATCGCCGATGTCGAGGGCGGCAATCTCGGCGCCAACGGCATCGTCGGTGGCGGCCTGCCGATCGCGGTCGGTGTCGGCATGAGTATCAAGGCGCAGAAGAACGGCCGGGTCTGCATGGTCTTCTTCGGCGATGGCGCCTCGAACGAGGGCGCCTTCCACGAGGCGCTGAACATGGCCTCGATCTGGAAGCTGCCGGTCGTCTTCGTCTGCGAGAACAACAAATACGGCATGTCGATGGATATCGGCCGCGCCATGGCGGTGCCGAACGTCGCCGACCGCGCGGCCGCCTACGGCATGCCCGGCCACTGCCTCGACGGCAACGACCTCGCCGGCGTCGCGAAGGTCGCGAAGGTCGCGATCGCGCGCGCCCGCTCCGGCGAGGGCCCCTCGCTGATCGAGTGCAAGACGTATCGCTGGCGCGGCCATTCCAAGAGCGACCGCAACCTCTACCGCTCCAAGGAAGAGATCGAGGAATGGCGCAACCAGGACCCGATCCGGCGGCTCGAGGACGAGCTCAAGGCGCATGACCGCTTCGACGCGGCCACGCTGATGAAGCTCGAAGAGGACGCCCAGCGCGACATCGACGCCGCCGTCGAATTCGCCCGCGCCTGCCCGGACCCCGATCCGAAAGACCTGACCCGTGACGTCTATGCCCTCTGACACGCTTGAAGCCGTGAGCGAGATCCGCGAACTCTCCTATGCCGAAGCCGTGCGCGAGGCGCTCGGCCAGGCGATGGAGGCCGACGAGCGCGTCTTCCTCTTCGGCGAGGATGTCGGCGTCTATGGCGGCGCCTTCGGCGTCTCCGGCGATCTCGTCCATCGCTTCGGCAAGGACCGCGTGATCGACACTCCGATCAGCGAGCTCGGCATCGCCGGCGCGGCGGTCGGCGCGGCGATCACCGGCATGCGCCCGGTGCTGGAGATCCAGTTCTCGGACTTCGTCACGCTGGCCATGGAGCAGCTCGTCAATCAGGCGGCCAAGATTCGCTTCATGTTCGGCGGCAAGGCGAGCGTGCCGATGGTCGTGCGCCTGCCCGGTGGCTCCGGCACCGGCGCCGCCGCCCAGCACAGCCAGAGCCTCGAAGCCTGGTTCGCTCATGTGCCCGGGCTGAAAGTCCTGCAACCGAGCACGCCGCATGACGCCAAGGGCATGCTGCTCGCGGCGATCGACGACCCCAACCCCGTCCTGATCTTCGAGCACAAGCTGCTCTACAAGACCAAGGGCCATGTCCCGGCAGAGGCCTATCGCGTCCCGATCGGCAAGGCCGCGATCCGCCGCGAGGGCACGGATGTGACCATCGTCGGCTCCTCGATCATGGCCCGCAAGGCGGAAGCCGCGGCCGAACGCCTGGCAAGCGACGGCATCTCGGCCGAGGTGATCGACCTGCGCTCGATCCGCCCGATCGACTTCACCACGATCGCCGAGAGCGTGCGCAAGACGCATCGCCTGCTGGTCGTCTACGAGGGTGTGAAGACGATGGGTATCGGCGCCGAGATCTCGGCCATGATCGCCGAGAGCGAAGTCTTCGATTTCCTGGATGCGCCGATCATCCGGCTCGGCGGCGCCGATGCGCCGATCCCCTACAATCCGGTGCTGGAGAAGGCGGCCGTCCCGCAGGAGGACGACATCGTCACTGCAGCCACCAATCTCGTCCGCCGCGGGGAAGCCTGATGCCCATCGAGGTCATCCTTCCCAAGGTCGACATGGACATGGAGACGGGCACGATCGAGGCTTGGCATGTCAAGGAAGGCGACCGGGTCCGCCAGGGCGACACGATCTTCGAGATCGGCACCAACAAGGCCGTGATGGAGGTCGAGGCCCCCGCCAGCGGCGCGATCCGAAACATCAAGGCCGAGACCGGCGTGCCGATCTCGGTCGGAACACCCGTTGCGTGGATCTACCTCGACGGTGAGGCCGCCACCACACCGTCCGAGCCGGCAGCCGCTGCGGCTACCGTGGCGGCTGCCACACCCCTTTCGAAGGCCGAGGCGCCGGCCGCTCCGGTGATTGCGGTCACACCGGCCTCGTCAGGCCTGCGCGCGACCCCGCTCGCCCGCCGCATCGCCCGCCAGAACGCCCTCGACCTCAAGACCGTGACCGGCACCGGTCCGCGCGGCCGCATCGGCGAATCCGACGTGAAGCGCCATCTGGAGCAGCGGCCGCGCTGCGCTTCGGCGCCGGAAGCACGCCCCGCGCCGACCTCCTCGGCGAATGCTTCCGAGGGCCGCCTGCAACCCTTCTCCGCCATCCGCCGCATCGTCGCGAACCGGCTCTCCGAGAGCATGCGCACCGCCCCGCATTTCTATCTGACATCCGAGATCGAGATGAGCGCCGCGCGCGACCTGCTCGGCCGCCTCGCCAAGAGGCACGAGCGCATCGGCGCGCCCAAGCCCAGCCTGACCGTGCTGATCGCCCGCGTCACTGCGCGCATCCTGCGCGATCACCCGGTCATCAATGCCTCTGTCGAGGGCGAGGCGACCCGCTTCCACGAACGCGTCGATATCGGCATCGCGATGGAGCGTGACGGCGACCTCGTCGTGCCCGTGCTGCGCGATGCCGGCGCCATGGACATGCCTGCGATGACCCGCGAATTCGCCCGGCTCCGCGAGGGCATGGCGAAGCGAACGCTGACCCCGGCAGAGCTCGGCGGCGGCACCTTCACCATCTCCAATCTCGGCATGTACGGTGTCGACTCGTTCACCGCGATCATCAATCCGCCGCAGGGCGCGATCCTCGCGGTCGGCCGCACCATCGACAAGCCGGTCGGGCGCGAGGGCCAGATCGTGCTCCGGCCGATGGCGAACTTCACGCTGTCCTCGGATCACCGCATCGTCGACGGCGTCGCGGCGGCCCGTTTCATGGCCGATCTGCGCGAGGCCCTTGAAAACCCCGAGCTGCTTCTGTGAAGGAAGATGGTAGCCGGTCGCCGCATCGCGGATGACCCGCATGAGACGGCCTGACATGACGATCTGACACGAAGATCGACCGGCGCATTTGGCGTAAAGGTCGGCATCGCGACCCCGGAGGAGACAAGACCATGACCCTGACACGACGCCGCTTCACGCGACACGGCCTGATGATGACGGCCGCCGCCGCTCTGCTTGCCGCCGCGCCCGCCTTCGCGCAGGCGCCCTCGGGCAAGCTCGTACTCTACACCTCGCAGCCGGAGAAGGACGCGACCCAGACCGTCGCCGCCTTCAAGAAGGCCTATCCCAATGTCGAGGTCGACATCTTCCGCTCCGGCACGACCGAGGTGATGGGCAAGCTCGCCGCCGAGATCTCCGCCGGCCAGCCCGGCGCCGACGTCCTCCTGATCGCGGATGCCGCGAGCATGGAGATCCTGAAGGCCCAGAAGCAACTCCTCGCCTATCCCGGCGCCAAGACCGACGGCTTCCAGGCAGGCTCCTTCGACGCCGATAAGACCTATTTCGGCTCGAAGCTGATCACCACCGGCATCGCCTACAACACCGCCGCGAAGGAGAAGCCGACCTCCTGGACCGATCTGGACAAGCCCGCCTACAAGGGCCAGATCTCGATGCCGAGCCCGCTCTATTCGGGCGCTGCCGCGATCATGCTCTCGACCATGACGGCCCGGCCCGATCTCGGCTGGAAGCTGTTCGAGGGATTGAAGGCCAACGAGGCCGTCGCCGTGCGCGGCAACGGTGCGGTCCTGAAAGCCGTCGCCAGCGGCGAGAAGTCCTACGGCGTGCTCGTCGACTTCATGGCCTATAATGCCAAGAAGCAGGGCTCGCCGATCGATTTCGTCTTCCCGAAGGAAGGCGCGCCGGCCGTGACCGAACCCGTCGCCATCATCAAGTCGACCAAGAACGAGGCCGCCGCCAAGGCCTTCGTCGACTTCATCCTCTCCGATGCCGGGCAGAAGCTCGCGCTCTGGATGGGCTATATCCCGGCCAAGCCCAGCATCGGCTCGCCGTCCTGGCTGCCGGAAGGCACCAAGATCAACGTCATGGCCTCCGACATCGCGGCCGTGGTCAAGGCGACCGAGGCAGACAAGGCTCGTTTCGCCACCATGTTCGGCAACTGAGCCCGGACGCGGTGCGCATGTCCCTCGCCGATCCCGCGACGCTGCGCACGCGCGTCGAGGAGACGGGCCTCCTCTGGGGGCTCGTCGGCCTCGTCGCGCTCCTGTCGCTCTTGCCGATCGGGCGCCTGATCATCGAGGGCCTCGCTCCCGGCGGCCAGCTCTCGGCGACGGCGCTCGGCAAGGTCATGGCCAGCCCCGCGACCTGGACCGCGACCTGGAACAGCCTCACCACGGCGATCGCCGGCACGATCCTCGCCACGCTAATCGGCGGCACGGTCGCGCTGCTGGCGACGCTGACCGATATCCGCGCCCGCAACGCCTTCACCTTCTGCTTCGTCCTGCCGCTGATGATCGCGCCGCAGGTCACGGCGCTGGCCTGGCTCCAGCTCTTCGGCCCGTCGAGCACGCTGCTCAAGCTCATCGGGATGGCGCCGCCGCTCGGCAGCCGCAACCCGCTCTATTCGCGCGAAGGCATCATCCTGCTGCTCGGCCTGCAATATGCGCCATTGGTCTTCCTGACCCTGCGCGCCGGCCTGCGTGCCCTGCCCAAGGAGCTGATCGAGGCGGGCCTCGCCGCCGGCGCGAGCCCGCTGACCGTGCTGCGCACCGTCGTCCTGCCGCTGATGACGCCACCGCTCGTCGCCGGTATCGCGCTCTGCTTCGTCTCCAGCCTCGGCAATTTCGGCATCCCCGCCTTCCTCGGTATTCCCGGCAATTTCCTCGTCCTGCCGACGCTGATCTATCAGCGCCTTGCAGGCCTCGGCCCCGGCGTGCTCTCCGAGGTCGCGATCCTCTCCCTGCTGATCGGCGTGATCGCGATGATTGGCATCCTCCTGCAGGATGTCATGCTGCGCCGGCGCGATTTCCGGATCACCACGACCTCAAGCGCCGCGCGTCCCTTCGAACTCGGCCGCTGGCGCCGCCCGGTCGAGATCGGCTTATGGGCCTTCGCGATCCTCGTGCTCGCCATGCCTTTCCTCGGCTTGCTCTCGACCTCGCTGATCCCCGCCTTCGGCGTGCCGCTCAACGCGAAGACCGCGACGCTCGCCAACTACGCCTATGTCCTGTTCGAGCACGCCGCCTCGAAGCGCGCCTTCGTCAATTCCTTCCTGATGTCGGCGGGCGCGGCCACCCTGATCGTGCTGATCTGCGTGCCGCTCGGCTATTTCATCGTCTGGAAGAAGTCCCGCGCCCTGCGCCTGCTCAATCTCGCGGCCGAACTGCCCTATGCG
Source organism: Allobosea sp. FW305-C-101 (assembly GCF_058783685.1). Classification (NCBI taxonomy): domain Bacteria; kingdom Pseudomonadati; phylum Pseudomonadota; class Alphaproteobacteria; order Hyphomicrobiales; family Alloboseaceae; genus Allobosea; species Allobosea sp. FW305-C-101. Next base: position 1,411,357 of record NZ_JBYSYT010000002.1, read on the forward strand.
ATGCCTGGCGTGGTGCTCGCCATCGCCGCGATCCTGCTCTTCCTCAAGCCGCTGCCGGTGCTGAACGTCTCGCTCTACAACACGATCTGGATCATCGTCTTCGCCTATCTCGCCCGCTTCCTGGTGCTGGGCCTGCGCCCCGTCATCAGCGGCTATCTCCAGATCGACCGCACGCTGGAGGAGGCCGCCCAGATCGCAGGCGCCGGCCTGCCCCGCCGCCTCGTCACCATCATCTTTCCGCTGGTCGCGCCGGCGGCCGTCGCGGGCGCGCTGCTGGTCTTCCTCACCGCCTTCAACGAGCTTACCGTCTCGGCCCTGCTCTGGTCGTCGGGCGCCGAGACGCTCGGCGTCGTCGTCTTCTCCTTCGAGCAGGGCGGCGATTCCACCTATGCCTCGGCGCTGGCGGCCATCACCGTCGTCGTCACGGTCGGCCTGATGGCCTCGACCACCCTCTTCGCCCAGAAACTGCCCCAGGGAGTCCTGCCGTGGCGCGACTGACCATCGACCGCGCGCAGAAGCGCTTCGGCACCTATCTCGCGCTCGACGACGTCTCGATCGCGGTCGAGGATGGCGAGTTCCTGGCCGTGCTCGGCCCCTCCGGCTGCGGCAAGACCACGCTGCTGCGCCAGATAGCCGGCTTCGACAAGCTCGATGGCGGCCAGATCCGCATCGGCGACCGGCTCGTCTCCTCGGCGGAAACCCATATCCCGCCGGAGCATCGCAAACTCGGCATCGTCTTCCAGTCCTACGCGCTCTGGCCGCATATGACGGTCGCCGAGAACGTCGCCTATGGCCTCACCGTCGCCGGCGTGCGCGACCCGGAACGGTCGAAGCGCGTCGCGGCAGCGCTCGATCTCGTCGGGCTGAACGGCTTCGCCGAACGCCGGCCCGGCCTGCTCTCCGGCGGCCAGCGCCAGCGCGTCGCGCTCGCCCGCTGCCTCGTCACAGAGCCCTCGCTGGTGCTGCTCGACGAGCCGCTCGCCAATCTCGACGTCCACCTGCGGGCCTCGATGGAGGAAGAGTTCTCGCGCTTCCACGAGCGCACCGGCACCACCATGGTCTACATCACCCATGACCAGGCCGAGGCCATGGCGCTGGCCGACCGCATCGCGGTGATGGATCGCGGCCGCCTGCTCCAGCTCGCCACGCCCTCGCTGCTCTATCGCGAACCGGCCAACGTGACCGTCGCCGGCTTCATCGGCGAAGGCATGGTGCTGCCGGCGACCATCCTCTCCGCGCCGCAGGCCGGCCATTGCAAGGTCAGCGTGCTCGGTGTCGAGGCCGTCGTGCGCTGCCGGTCGGATCAGGCGGTCACCAATCAGGCAAAACTCTGCCTGCGCGCCCGCGATATCGGCATCACGACAGCAGGAGAAAGCGGCCTCCCGGCCACGGTCGAACGCCTGTCCTATCAGGGTGGCTTCTTCCGTATGGAAGCGCGCCCCGCCGGCAATCAGGACATCGTCCTGCATCTCGACGCGGCCGAGCCCGCCCCGGCCCAGGCCGGCGAGCCCATCCGCATCGCCATCACCGATGGCTGGGTCATCCCGGAGAGCGCCTCCCTGGACAAGGCGGCGTGAGATCGACGGCATGAAACTGACGATTCACGGCGGGATCGGCGAGAAGGGCCGGACCTGTATCGGTGTCGAGCATGGCGGCACACGGCTCCTGCTCGATGTCGGTGTCGACACTAGCGCACGCGGGGCGGCCATTTATCCGGCAATCACGCCGGCCGAGCTCGAACGCATCGACGCGATCATCGTCACCCACGCGCATGAGGACCATGTCGCGGCGCTCGGCTGGTGCCTCGCCAACGGCTTTGCCGGCCGTATCCTGATGACCGCCGAATCCGCGGCAGAGACGGACGCGACGCTGGCCGCATACGCCACACCGCAAGAACGTTCGCTCGCCAAGGCGGCCACCGTCGAGATCGTCACCCACGGCGCGGATTTCGTCATCGGCCCGATCGCGATCCGCACCGGCCGCAGCGGCCATGTCGTCGGCGGCATTTGGTGCCACCTGAGCGCAGGCGGCCGCAGGCTCGGCTATTGCGGTGATGTCGTGCCGGAAAGCCCGGTCTTCGCGATGGACGCACTCCCACCCTGCGACTTGCTGCTGGTCGATGCCTCCTATGGCGCCGATCGCATCCCCGCCGCCGAGCGTGGCGCCGCGATCAAGCGCTGGCTCGCGGCCCATCCACAGGGCGCCGTGCTGCCGACGCCGCTCTCAGGCCGTTCGATCGAGCTGATCGGACTGATCGAGACGCCGATCGCGATCCACCCCTCGATGCGTGAGCCCCTGGCCCAGCAGATCGCGGCTTCAGCCTGGCTGAAGCCCGGTGCCGCAGACATCCTGTCGGCACGTTTCGCCGAAGCGCTGCTCTGGGAGGAAGGGGAGGCTCTGCCGGCCGCCGCCCTGCTCGTCGATGACGGCATGGGGCTCGCCGGCCCTTCCAAGGCCGCACTCGCGCAAGCCCGCCGCGAGCGGCATCCGGTCCTGCTGACCGGCGGCATTCCAAAGGGCAGCCCGGCCGATCTGATGCTCGCAGCTGGCGAGGCCGAGTGGCTGCGCTTCCCGACCCATCCGACGCTGCCGGAGAACATCGCGCTCGCAGCGGCCAGCGGCGCGGGCCGCATTCTCGCTCATTCCTGCGACGCCGCGACCGCAGCCTTGCTGGCCACCGACATTCCCAAGCTCGTCACCGGCCTCAAGCCTGGCGATACCATCGAGATCTGAAGCATTTTCAAGCGAAGTGGATACCGGTTCGCGTGAAGAAAATGCAGTAAAGCAGAAGTCTGATCATGCGCATCCTCATCGCCAACGACGACGGCATCGACGCTCCCGGCATCGCCCTTCTGCGCAAGGCTGCTGCCCGCGTCGCCTCCGACGTCTGGGTTGTCGCGCCCGAGCGGAAATGGACGGCCGCCAGCCATCATCTCTCCTTCGACAAGGAGCTGACGCTCGTTCGACGCGAGCAGCGGGTCTACGCATTGAACGGCACGCCGGCCGATTGCGTGGTGGCGGCGATGACGGTGCTATTCCGCGACGGCGGTACGCCCGACCTCGTGCTCTCCGGCGTCAATGACGGGCGCAATGCCGCCGAGGACGCCGCCTATTCCGGCACGCTCTCGATCGCCCGCGAGGCGAGCTTCTGGAACCTCCCTGCCATCGGCTTCTCCCGTACCAAGGGCGGCACTTCGGAGGAGCGCGATGTCACCGCGCTTGCCGCCCTGATCGAGAACCTGTGGCGGACGCGCGCGCAATGGACCCGCGAGGGCACGTTCCTGAGCGTCAACCTGCCGAAGGAGCTGCCGGCCGAAATCGGCCTCGCCACGATCGGCCGCGACAAGATCGCGGGCGCGGCCGATATCGTCTCGGAAGAAGGAGAGAAGATCGTCTGGCGCATCCGGCGCGGCCGTCCGCATACCAGCCGGCCCGGCGACGAGAACAGCCTGATCGATTCAGGCCGCATCGCCATCGTCCGCCATTGCTGGAGCGATGGGGCGCCGCTCGATGCGGGGTTCGCGGGGGAGTTGAACGCAACGCTGAAGCTGCCGGTGGGCTGAACACGAGCCTCTTCGCCGTCATGCTCGGGCTTGACCCGAGCATCTCAGGTAGAAAGAGGCTCCAGTGCCTCACTTTGAGGAGATTCTCGGGTCAAGCCCGAGAATGACGCCCTGTCATAGGCCCGAAAGGCTCCGCAGGCTCACCCCTCCAGAAACTGCATCCGGTGCAGCCGCGCATAGGCGCCGTCGCGCGCCAAGAGTTCGTCATGGCTGCCGGTCTCGACGACCTTGCCCTCGTCCATGACCACGATCAGGTCGGCCTCGCGGATGGTCGAGAGCCGGTGCGCGATGACGATGGTCGTGCGCCCCTTCATCAGCGTCGCCAGCGCCTGCTGGACCAATCGCTCTGACTCGGTGTCGAGCGCGCTCGTCGCTTCGTCGAGCAACAGGATCGGCGCGTTCTTCAGGATGGCACGCGCGATGGCAATGCGCTGGCGCTCGCCGCCCGAAAGCTTGTGGCCGCGCTCGCCGACGGGCGCATCATAGCCGCCCGGCATCGCCATGATGAAGTCATGCGCGGCGGCCGCCTTCGCCGCCGCGACAATCTCCTCCTGCGAGGCCTCCGGCCGCCCGAAGGCGATGTTGGCCTGCACGCTGTCGTCGAACAGCACGACATCCTGGCTGACGACGCCGACCTGCCGGCGCAGGCTCCTGAGTGTGGCGTTGCGCAAATCCTGCCCGTCGATCTCGATCCGGCCTTCGCTGGGGTCGTAGAGACGCGGCACCAGCGCGAGCAGCGTCGATTTGCCCGAGCCTGAACGCCCGACCAGCGCCATCGTCTTGCCACCCTGCGCGACGAGATCGATCCCCTCCAGCGCGCGCTGGTCCTCGCGATAGCGGAAGCGCAGATGGCGGAAGGCGACCTCGCCGGCCCCGACCGCAAGCGGCTTCGCGTCGGGCCTGTCGAGCACTTGCGGCTTCTCGTCCATCAGCGCGTAATAGCGCTTCAGCGAGGCTCCCGCCTCCTGGACGATGGCGTTGAGATTGCCGAGCGAGCGCATCGGCTGGGCGGCGAGCAGCAGCGCCGAGACATAGCCGGTGAAATCGCCGACCGTCGAATTGCCGGCGGTGATGCGCACGCCGATGGCGGCGAGCACGCCCGCCACCGCAAGGCCGCCGCCGACCTCGAGCAGCGGATCGAGCCGCCCGCGCGCATTGGCCGCCTTCATCTTGAGCGCCCGGATCGTCTCGAAGGCGTTGGCCGCCCGCGTCTTCAGATAGGGCTCGAGCCGATCGGTCTTGGCAACGCGAGCGCCCTGCAGGCTCTCGGTGACGAGATTGGCCATCAGGCCTGTCTGCTCCTGCTGGGAATTGGCCATGCGCCGAAGCTTGCGGCCGATCTTGCCGATCGGATGAGCGATCACCGGCGCGATCAGCAGCACGACCAGCGTCATCTGCCAGTCGATCCAGATCAGCGCACCGACCAGCGCGATCGCGGTGACCACGTCGCGGATCGCGATGTTGACGATGCGCGTCAGCGCTTCCTTGACGAAGGTGAAATCGGTGGTGAAGCGCTGGGTCAGCGAGGCCGGGTTCTCGCGCTGAAGCTGCGCAAGATCGGCATCGATCAGGTGGCCGTAGAGCGCCGTCTGCATGTTCGCCTCGATGCGGCTGACGACATTGTTGGTCATCACCGTCTGGGCGAGCAGGGAGAAACCCTTGATCGCGGTCACGATCACGACGACGGTCGCGACCGCGTTGATGACGCCGATCTCGAAGCCGATCGATTTCGAGACCAGCCGTTCCATGCGCCGGACGAAGCCGGTCGATTCGGCGGTTAGCGGGTCGGCAAAGGCGTCGAACGCCGCCTTGATCAAGAGCGGATAGAAGCTCGTCGTTACCGCGATGACCACGACGAGGCCGAGAATCATCAGCATCTGCGGGAGATAGGAGCTGATCTGCTCGCGCCAGACACGGGCAAAGAGCGCGAGGGTATCGTCGGTGACGCGGCCGATCTTCATGCCGGGGGCCTATCATGGCGGCTCGGCAAGCGCCACTGGCGCATGCCGGAACGCGAATGAGGGGCCTTGCTACCGACACGAAGCTGTCTTCCCATGGCCACAACCGACTCAGGAGACTTCATGCCGCTTTCCCCGCCGGCCCAGCCCGGCCAGAGCTTCGCCGAGATCGAAACCCCCGCCCTCGTGCTCGATCTCGACGCGTTCGAGCGTAATCTCGTCGCCATGGCGGCCTTCACGCAGGCTCATGGCATCCGGCTCCGGCCCCACGCCAAGTCGCACAAGAGCCCCGAGATCGCGCTGCGCCAGATCGCCCATGGCGCGGTCGGGCAATGTTGCCAGAAGGTCGGTGAGGCGGAAGTTCTGGTCGCCGGCGGCGTCGGTGATGTGCTGGTGACCAACGAGATCGTCGGCGCGGCCAAGCTCGATCGTCTTGCTCGCCTTGCCCGCAGCGCGAAGATCGGCCTTTGCGTCGACCATCCCGACGGCGTGCGCGAGGCGGCGGAAGCGGCCGCTCGCAACGACGTAACGCTCGATGTCTATGTCGAGATCGATGTCGGCGGCCGGCGCTGCGGCGTCGCGCCCGGCGAGGGCGCCGTTCGGCTGGCCGAGGCCATCGCGCGTTCCAACACGCTGCGCTTTGCCGGCATCCACGCCTATCACGGCTCGGCCCAGCATATGCGCTCGATCGACGAGCGGCGCGAGGCGATCGAGCGGTCAGGCCTCGCCGCCCGCAACACGGTCGAACGTCTCGCCCATGCCGGCTTGAAATGCGAAATCGTCACCGGCGCCGGCACCGGCACTCATGAGCTGGAGACGCAGTCCGGGATCTGGAACGAGATCCAGCCCGGCTCCTACATCTTCATGGACGCCGATTATGCCCGCAACCGCCAGGCCGACGGCACGCCCTTCCGCAGCTTTGAGCACGCGCTCTTCGTCCTAGCCGGCGTGATGAGCAAGCCGGTGCCGGACCGCGCCATCGTCGATGCCGGCCACAAGTCCGCGGCGGTCGATTCCGGCATGCCCGTGCCCTTCCGCCGCGAGGGCGTGATCTATACCAAGCCCTCCGACGAACACGGCGTGCTAACCGGTGACCCGGTTGCGGTGCCCCATCGCGGCGATCGCCTGCTCTTGATCCCCGGCCATTGCGACCCGACGGTCAATCTGCACGACTGGTATGTCTGCGTCCGTGGCCTGCACGGGCCGGACGCCCATGTCGAGGCGCTCTGGCCTGTCGCCGCCCGTGGTGCCCTGATCTGAGCGGGCGATGCTCGCTGCGCTTATCCAGCGCCTGACAGGATTCCCGCTGAGCGGCACTGCAAACAAGCGCTTGATAAATATCCTCGGAAACGCGCCGTCATCCCGGGCTTGACCCGGGATCCATCATAAAGCGCAACGCCCTTCGATGGATCCCGGAACGGCGCCGCTGACGCGGCTTGTCCGGGATGACGAAGAGGTTCCGAACAGAAACTGGAAGCCTCAGGGCCGCCAGCCGGTCTCCTCGACCGGGGCGCTCTCGCGCTCTTCCGCCCGGCGCGCTTCCTCGACGATGGCGAAGAGCGCACGCAGCGACGCATCGACGCCCTCGCCCGAAGCGGACGAGAGGATGATCGGCATACGCTTGGCCGCGCGCTTCAGCCGCGCGACCTGCTCCTTGAGCACTTCCGGTGTCAGCGCATCGACCTTGGAAAGCGCGACGATCTCCGGCTTCTCGGCCAGCCCCTCGCCATAGGCCTCCAGCTCCTCCCGCACCGTCTTGTAGGCCTTGCCGGCATGCTCGCTGGTGCCTTCGACCAGATGCAGCAGCACGCGGCAGCGCTCGATATGGCCGAGGAAGCGGTCCCCAAGGCCATGGCCCTCATGCGCGCCCTCGATCAGGCCGGGAATATCGGCCAGCACCATCTCGCGCCCGTCGACGCGCACGACGCCGAGGCCAGGATGCAGCGTCGTGAAGGGATAATCGGCGATCTTGGGCTTCGCCGCCGTAACGGTGGCGAGGAAGGTCGACTTGCCGGCATTGGGCAGGCCGACGAGCCCGGCATCGGCGATCAGCTTCAGCCTGAGCCAGACCCAGCGCTCCTCGCCCGGCAGGCCGGGATTGGCATGGCGCGGCGCCTGGTTGGTCGCCGTCTTGAAATAGGCGTTGCCGAAGCCGCCATTGCCGCCCTTGCACAAAACGAAGCGCTGGCCGGGCTCGGTCAGATCGGCGACCTTGGTCTCGCCATCCTCCTCGAGGATCTCGGTGCCCGGCGGGACCTTCAGCACGATCGCCTGCGAATTCGCGCCATGGCGGTCCTTGCCCATGCCGTGCTCGCCGGTCTTGGCCTTGAAATGCTGCTGGAAGCGGAAATCGATCAGCGTGTTCAGGCCCTGCACGCATTCGACAACGATATCGCCGCCGCGCCCGCCGTCGCCGCCATTGGGCCCACCGAACTCGATGAATTTTTCGCGGCGGAAGGAGACGCAGCCGGCGCCGCCGTCACCCGCCTTCACATAGATCTTGGCTTGGTCGAGGAATTTCATGTTGTTTCACTAGTGATGAGCGGAGGAAAGGGCAATGGACCGGATCACGCCGCCTGCCGGAAAGCGCTCATCTCTTCGCGCAGCGCATCGGCGAAGCGCTGCGCCGCTAGCCCGGGACGCGGCGCCATGATCAGCCCCACCGTCAGTTCGAACAGCGGCGGCAACCCCTCGGCCGCGCCGAGGCGGCGCAGCGAGGGCGGCACGGCGCTTTCGGTGATCGCGGTGACGCAGAAGCCGCCCTCGACCGCCGAGAGCACGCCGGAGGTGTGTGAGCAGGAGAAGACGAGCCGATGCGCCTTGCCGGCGCTGTTCAGCGCCCCGAGGATGCGCGAGCGCGCCCGGCAACCCTCGGAGAACAGGGCGAGCGGCAGCGTCTCCTGCAATTCCGGCCGGTGGCCGCGCGCCGCGACCCAGATCATCGGCTCGCGCCGAAGCACCTCGCCCATCGGCCGGCTCGGGTCCTGCGAGACCACCGCGAGATCGAGCTCGCCGGCCTTAAGCGCCGGCTCGATCCGCTTCGAGAGGTCGCAATGGACCTCCAGCTCGACCTTTGGATGCTCCACCGCGAAGCGCGCGATCAGCGGCCTCAGATAGGCGTCCATGTAATCATCGGGCACGCCGATGCGCAGGCGCCCCGTCGGCGTCTCGCCGGCCAGATCGGCCAGCGCCTCGCGCTCGACCGCGAGCAGGCGCCGCGCATGGGCGATCAGGCGCTCGCCCGCATCCGTCGGCGTGACGCCGCGGCGCGAACGCTCCAGCAGCTTGTGGCCGAGTTGGCTCTCCAGATCCTGGATACGCACCGAGATCGCCGATTGCGTCCGGCCGAGCCGGGCGCTCGCAGCGGTGAAACCACCGGTCTCTGCCACGGCCACCAGCATGCCCAGCGCGGCGAGGTCGAAATGAGCAGTCATGACGTGCCTCCTTGGGACGCGCGAGATCGATCGGTTTTAAGAATGGTTAAATCAGAATAATCCGTTTTTCCGATTGAAGGAAGCGGCCTATATCATCGACCGAACGAAGCCGAGCAGGCCGCGCCGTCGCGGCCGAAGCTGGCTTCACCAATCGTCAGAAGACGCCATGTCCGCCCCTGCCATTCCCGTCCGGCCCGCATCGCCTGCGCTGGCCATGTTCATCGCGCTGCTCACCGGCGCCACCTGCATCGGCTTTTCCGGCATCTTCGTGCGCCTTGCCGATGTCGGCCCGGCCGCGGCCGGCTTCTGGCGCATGCTCTTCGCGCTGCCGGTGCTGGTCGCCTGGACCGCGCTGGAGCAGCGCAGGCCGGCGGGCGAAAAGATCGGCCGCGGCGCCTTCATCGCGGTCGCGCTGGCCGGCCTCACCTTCGGCATCGACGTCACGCTCTACAATGCCGCGCTCGGCCATACGACGATCGCCAATGCCTCGCTGCTCGGCAATCTCTCGCCGGTCGGCGTCGTGCTCGGCGGCTGGCTTCTGCTCGGCGACAAGCCGTCACGACGCATCCTCGGCGCGCTGATGCTTGCGGTTGCCGGCGCGATCCTGCTGGTGCTGCCGAAATTCACCGGCGCCGAGCAGGTCACCGGCAATCTCTTCGGCGACGGCCTCGCTGTCGGTGCCGCCCTGTCCTATGCCGCTTATATCCTGGCGGTGCGCCGCGCCCGCGACGGTGCCGGAGCCGGCTATGTCAGCCTCGTCTCCAGCATCATCTGCGCCGTGTTCTGCCTCGCCGCCGCGCTGATGCTGGGTGAGCAGGTCATTCCGGCGACCTTGCAGGGCTGGCTCGCGGTGGCCGCGCTCGGCCTCGTCTCGCATGCGCTCGGCCAGGGCCTGATCACGCTCTCGCTCGGCAGCTATGGTGCCGGTGCCGCCTCGCTCGTCATGGTCTGGCCGGCTCTGGTCAGCGTGCTCGCGGCTTGGGCGCTGTTCGGCGAGCAGCCGACCCCGGTCCAGGCCTTCGGCGGCGTCGCCATTCTCGCCGCCGTGCTGTTGGTCCGGCGCGGCTGAGCCGCCCTGTCAGGCCGCAGGCTTCACGCCGTAATGCAGGATCACGGTCCCGTTCTTGAGAGGACGGGCCGCGATCAGCGCGTAGTGACGCTTCTCCGCGTTCGGCTTGAACAGGGGCGTGCCCTGGCCGATCGTGACCGGCGCGACCGCGATCATGATCTCGTCGACGAGCCCCGCCGCCAGCAGCGACTCCGTCAGCTCGGCGCTGCCGAAGACATAGATATCCTTGCCCGGCTGAGCTTTGCGACGCGTGATCTCGCCGGCGATATCCGCCGTCACCGTGGTGTTGTTCCAGTTGGAGCCAGTCAGCTTGCGTGACGCCACGAGCTTCGGCAGGGCGTTCATGAAGGCCTTGGTCTCGCCCTCTTCCTGGGTCGAGGTCCAATAGGCCTTCATCCCCTCATAGGTAACGCGGCCGAAGACCAGCAGCCCCGCCTTGCGCCCGAAATCGCTGCTCAGCTCGGAAAGCTCCTCGCCCCAGGCGTCCTCATGGAAGCCGAGATCCCACTTCTCCTTGCCCTCGAAGAATCCTTCCAGCGTCATCAGATTCCAGACGATCACCTTGGCCATCGCATCCTCCTGATAGGTCCGGTCAAAACCAGTTTCGATTTGCAACTGGTTGATGGATAGCGAAACCGATCCTATATTGCAAGCGGTTTTGGAGACGAGCATGCGCGAGACCGGCCGTTCGGGCTGTCCAATCAATCTGACGCTGGAAATCCTGGGGGATCGCTGGAGCCTGATCGTGCTCCGCGACATCATGTTCGGAAACCGCCGGCATTTCCGCGAGATGCTGGCGAAATCGGACGAGGGCATCGCCTCGAACATCCTCGCCGACCGCCTGAAGCGCCTCGTCGAGAAGGGCCTGCTCTCGCGCCGCGACGACGCCACGCACAAGCAGAAGGCGATCTACAGCCTGACCGAGATGGGCATCGCGCTCGTCCCCGTCTTCGCCGCGATGGGGGAGTGGGGCAGAAACTTCCTGCCAGTGACCGAGGAACTCTCGATCCGCGCCGAACTCCTCAGCGAAGGCGGCCCGGCGCTCTGGGAGCGCTTCATGCAGGAGCTTCGGCATCTCCATCTCGACGCAGCCCGGCCCGAGCGATCCGTGCTCGACGAGCTGACCAAGGCCTATCGCGACGCGCTGGCGCGACGGCAGGAGCTGACTGGGTGAGGCCCGCCCGAACTTATCCCCGCCTGCCGTAGCGGCATGACAATGGGGCTCCCGTCCAGGAGCCTCTCATGCCGATCCTCCATCGTCCTTATGCGGATCGCGAACTGCGCGCCGCGCGGCTTCGCCTGTTGCGGCTGCGCGACGAGCTTTGCCTGATTCGGCGCGATCACTGGCGCCGCAAGTACAACCCGAACCAGCCGCGCGTCCCCTCCGGCAATGCCGGCGGCGGACAATGGACCAGCGGCGCGGGCGGAGGTGGCAGCTCCAGCCCGACGGATCCCCTTTCTCCCGATGGCAGCTCGCTGGGTGCCGATACCGGTTGGTCCTCGCTCGGCGAGGGCTGGAACGAGGATGGCTCGATCTTCGAGCAGACCGTCACGGACGGCGAGGGCACGACGATCCAGTCGGAATACGCCGCCTCGCGCGCCGCCGGCTTCGACGAACGCCAGACCGTCATCGACCGCGATGGCAACAAGACCAGCTTCGAAACGGCCGGCAACGTCCAGTCGATCTATGCCGGCGGCCCCGACGGCGATCTCGTCGCCCGCACGATCTGGACGCCGTCTGGGCCTGAGCCCGATGCGACGGTGCAGCCGGCCTTTGCACCGCTGGTCGCCTCGCCAGCCATCATCACCGGCGGGGCCATCCTGTTCAACTGGATGTCGCCGCTCAACGGCATCGACGGCCGGCAGGCCGTCATAGGCTTCAACGTCCGTGAGTACCAGCCGGGAGACGCCACGAACGGCAAGCTCGACCTCAGCTATTCCGGGCGCGTCAGCAATGAGGAAGCCGAGCTGGCCTGCCAGCGCTGGCCGGACGTCCGGGAACTGACGGATCGCGCGGCCAATGCCGCCGGCTCTCCGGATCTCTATCCATCGCGAGCCATTTACGGAACCGCAGTCCACTCACGTTTCAAGAACTATATGGACGAGCGCTACGAGCCTTATTTCAAGGCGGAGCAATCATTCCTCAAGGAAGTCAGTGAGGGAGCGGGAGAAAGCTCGGCACGCTATGGGTATCCGGGATCAATCCGTGTGGACGCCTATGAGTATCGCCAGGATGGAACCCTTTGTGTCTATGATCTGAAAACCGGCAAAGCTGGTCTGTCCGACCGACGGGCTGAGCTTCTCGCCAATGCAGCAAAATTGGGCTTCGGGCCGATCCGACGTGTGCTTGTCATTGAGGTGAGGCCGAAGCAATGACGACGAAGAGGCAGATCAAGAAAGTTCTGGAGGCCGTCGCGTCACGTCATGACGACCTGATCGTAAGAGGCCCCTTCATCGTTCTGGCACCGCTACGGCATGTGCTTCGCTCGATATCCATCGACCGAAGCTGGAATGCTGACTATCCACGCTTCTATTGGCATATCGGCCACGCTTTCAATCCTTTCGGATCGCTTCAAGGTCTGTGTGCCGATATTTTCTGGCTGCCCAAGGAAGGCCCACGCTTCTGGTCGGAACCCGGCTTTACCGAGGCTGTCATCGAGACATTCGAGCATCGTATCCTGCCGATGCTGCGCCGGGTGCAATCGATCGAGGATATGTTCCACGTCGAAGGCGAGCCGCGTTCTTATGAGTACGACAACTGGTTGAACCACTACGAACCCTATCAAATCCATATGCATGCTGCATTTGGACGCTTCGATGAAGCTGCTGCCGTCTACGAAAAGATCAAGGACTGGCACCTCATGATGAAGAACTGGCGGCAGCCGGAGTTCAGATATGCAAGCCAGCTCGGCGCCCTCGTCGCCGCAAAGGACCGCGAGGGGGTCATAGCCTTACTCCACGACTGGGAAGAGGAGTTTGCCCGCAGGAAAGACCTCCTCCCCATCTACGAACGCACGCCCTTCCCGCTCGAACTCCAGCCCTGACGCCTCATTCCGCCGCCAGCCGCGGCGGAGCCGGCTTCGACATCGCTTCCGCCGTCGCGATCGCGGGCGCCGCGTGCTCGTCGATCGGCTCCCACTGGCTTTCGTCCTCGGCCTTGCCCAGGAAGCGGCCGAAGAGCCAGCCCGTCGCCCGCGAGAGATCGTCCATCACCATGTAGAAGGACGGCACGAAGACGAGCGAGAGCACGGTCGAGACGATCAGGCCGCCGATCACCGCGATCGCCATCGGCGCGCGGAACTCGCCGCCATCGCCGACGCCATAAGCCGAGGGCAGCATGCCCGCCGCCATCGCGATCGTGGTCATCAGGATCGGCCTTGCCCGCTTGCGGCCGGCCTCGATCAGCGCCGTGAAGCGGTCCTTGCCGCGCCCGACCTCTTCCACCGCGAAATCGACCAGCATGATCGCGTTCTTGGTGACGATGCCCATCAGCATCAGCAGGCCGATATAGACCGGCATCGAGACGGCGTTCTGCGTCGCGAGCAGCGCGATCACCACGCCCCCGAAGGACAACGGCAGCGAAAGCAGGATCGTGATCGGCTGGAAGACCGAGCCGAACAGCAGGATCAGCACCGCCAGGACCAGCATCAGGCCGGTCGTCATCGCGGTGATGAAACCCTGCACGACCTCGCCCTGGATCTCGGCATCGCCGGTCGCGGCGATCCAGACGCCGTCAGGCAGGCCGACTTCCTTGACGATCTCCTGGAACTTGTCCTGGGCGGTTCCGAGTTCGAAGCCGCGCTTCAGGTCCGCGCCGATCTGAGCGCGGCGGACGCGGTCATAGCGGTCGATCGAGCTCGGTCCCTCGCCGAAGCCGATATCGGCCACCGCCGTCATCGGGATCGAGACGCCTGTCGCGTTGGTCACGCGCAGCGCCGCGATGTTGCGCATGTCGGTGCGGGCGGCCTCGTCGAGCTGCACGCGGATCGGCACCAGCCGGTCGCCCGCATTGAACTTGGCGAGGTTCGGCCCGACATCGCCGATCGTCGCGACGCGCACGGCTTCCGAGATCGCCTCCGGCGTGACACCGAGATTGGCGGCCTCCTCCAGCTTCGGCGTGACGCGCAGCTCCGGCCGGCTCAGCGAGCCCGCCGTCGCGACATTGAGATAGCCGTCGACCTGGCGCATCCGCGCCTCGATCTTGGCGACCGCGGCATCCAGCGCCTCGCCGTCCTTCGACAGGATCGAGAAGGCCATCTCGCGCTCGCCGCGCTCGTTGACATACCAGGCGCGCACATCCGGCACGCTGGCGAGCTTCTCGGCGATCGTGACCTTGAGTTCCTTCTGGGCGATGTCGCGCTCGGCCTTGGGCTTGAGCAGGATGAAGACGGAGGCGCGGCGCACCTCGCGCTGGCCGGTCGGCGAGGCCCCGCCGAGCACGAAGACGTCGCGCACCTCGGGGATCGTCTTCAGCACATCGACGAGCTTGTCGGTGGTGACGCGGGTGTCTTCCAGCATCGAGCCCGGCGGCAATTCAACCGAGGCCACGACGCGCGAGGTGTCCTCGTCCGGGATGAAGCCGGTCGGCAACATCTGCGTCGCCTGGATCGAGCCGACCAGGAACATGAAGCCGACCACCAGCGTCGCATAGGCCGTGTTGAACGGCATGGTGCGCCAGCGCCCGGTACCGTCGAAGCGCGGGAAGAACGGCATGCGCCGCTTCTTCAGCGTGTTCTTGAGCAGGCCGACATAGGCGCCCATGACCCAGCCGTCCTTCGGATCGGCATGGTCGACCGGCCGCATCAGATAGGCCGCCATCATGGGCGTGATCAGGCGCGCGACAAGCAACGAGAACAGCACCGCGACCGCGACCGTCAGGCCGAACTGCCGGAAATACTGGCCGGCGACGCCGCCCATGAAGGAGACAGGCGCGAAGATCGCGACGATGGTCAGCGTGATCGCGATGACCGCGAGCCCGATCTCGTCGGCCGCTTCCATCGCTGCGCGATAGGGCGATTTGCCCATCTTCATATGCCGGACGATGTTCTCGATCTCGACGATGGCGTCGTCGACGAGAATGCCGGTCACCAGCGTGATGCCGAGCAGGCTGACGAGATTCAGCGAGAAGCCCATCAGCTCCATCGCCCAGAAGGTCGGAATGGCCGAAAGCGGCAGCGCGACCGCCGTGATCAGCGTCGCCCGCCAGTTGCGCAGGAACAGGAAGACGACGAGGACGGCAAGCCCTGCGCCCTCCAGCAGCGTCTCCATCGCCGCCTTGTAGTTGCCGTAGGTATAGGCGACGGCGTCGTCGATCGGCGTGATCTTGATGTCGGGGAAGCGCTTGTTCAGTTCCTCGACGCGCTGCGCCACCACATCCTTGACCGACAATTCGCTCGACCCCTTCGAGCGGAACACCGCGAAGGTCACGACCGGGCTCTTGTTCAGACGGCCGAAGGCGCGCGGTTCGGAATTCGAATCCTCGACGCGGCCAAGCTCCTTCAGGCGGACCTCGCGCCCGCCGGAGAGCGTGATCTTGGTCTCGGCCAGCTCGGCGACGGTCCGCGCACCGGCGAGCGTACGGATCGCCTGCTCCTGCCCGCCGACCTCGCCGCGCCCGCCGGCCAGATCGACATTGGTCGCGCGGATCTGGCGGTTGACCTCACCGGCGGTGATGCCGAGCGCGAGCAGCCGGTCGGGATCGAGCGAGATGCGGATTTCGCGGTCGACGCCGCCATAGCGCTCGACCCGGCCGACGCCCTTCAAACCCTGCAATTCGCGCGCGACGACATCGTCGACATGCCAGGAGAGCTGCTCCAGCGTCATGCCGGCCGAGGCCGCGCCATAGGTCAGGATCGACTGGCCCTCGACATCGATGCGCTGGATGATCGGCTCGTCGATCGTACGCGGCAGGTCCGCCCGGATCTTGGCGATGGCGTCCTTGACGTCGTTGACGGCCCGGTCGGTATTGGTTTCCAGCCGGAACTCGATCAGCGTCAGCGACTGGCCGTCGGTCAATGTCGAGGTGACGTGCTTGACGCCGGTGATGTTGGCGACCGTGTCCTCGACGCGCTTGCTGACCTGGCTTTCGAGTTCGGCCGGCGCAGCGCCGGACTGCGTCACGGTAACCGAGACCAGCGGCACGTCGATATTCGGGAAGCGCGTGACCGGCAGCTTCGAGAAGGCGAGCAGCCCGAGCACGCAGAGCACGACGAAGAGCAGGATCGCCGGAACCGGCTTCCGGATCGACCAGGCTGAGAAATTGACGTTCATGGAATGTGTCCGTCAGTTCGTCGCGACGGGCGTGATCATGTCGCCGTCGCGCACGAAGGTGCCCGCGCGTGCCACGACCGTCTCGCCCTCGATGATGCCGCTCGCGATCTCGGCGCGGCCATGGCCGACGAGCCCGAGCGTCACCGGCTTGGTCGTGACCTTGCCGTCCTTCACGGACTGCACGGTCGCACCGGCGCGGTTATAGGTGATGGCCGAAAGCGGCAGGGTCACGGCACGCTTGCGGCCGGTCTCGATGACCCCGCGCGCGAAGGAGCCGATCGCGACCGGCGGGTTGCCGTCGAGCGCGACGAGGACGCGGCCGAGCCGCGAGGCCTTGTCGACCTCCGGCATGATCAGGCGGATCGTGCCCGCCAGCGCGTCGTTGGCACCGGCCGGGGTCACCGCGACGCCCTGCCCGAGCTTGAGCTTGGGAAGCTCGACCTCGGCGACCTGCGCCTCCAGCTCCACCGCGCCGTCGGCGATGATCCGGAACAGCGGGTCGGTCTGCGGCAGCATGCTCGCCATCGCGCCGAGCCGCGCCGTGCGCCGGCTGACGATGCCGGCCCGCGGCGCCTTGATCTCGGTGCGCGCGAGCTTGACGGTGATGTCCTTGCCCTGCGCCTGCGCCAAAGCGAGGTCGGCGCTGGCGATCGCCAGGGCCTGCCGGGCCGAATTGGCCCGGGCCTCGCCCGAGCGCGCCGCCGCGGCGCGCTGGTCGAACATCTCGATGCTGGCATTGCCGCTCTCGCGCAGCGACTTGGTGCGGTCGAAGGCATTATTGGCCTGAACGAGATTGGCATCGGCCTCGGCGATCTGGGCCTTGGCCTGGGCGATCAGCGCCTCGGCACGCGCGATCTGGGCGTCATTCTGAACCTTCTGCACCTCGAGTGTCGTCCGGCTCAGCCGGGCCAGCACTTGCCCGCGCGCAACCTTGTCGCCCTCCTCCGCCAGCAATTCGACGATCGACAACCCGTCGACCTCCGGCGCGACCAGGATCTCGTCACGCGCGACGATCGAGCCGGAGACGACCACGCTCTGGACGATCTCGGTCGTCTGCGCCTGCGTCACCGTGACGGAGGGCCCGGCGGCCGCAGGCGCGGCCGGAGCGGCGGTCTGGGCCTGCAGCGGCAGCGGCGCGGCCAGCAGGGCCAGCGCGACCATCGCCTTGAGCGGAACGATCGAACGAAGGGACATCGGAGGGAATCCTGTTGCGGCCATCAGGCCGGACGGAAGCGGGGAAAGCCCGGTGGAAGCAGAGATCACGACTGCGTCTCCGTTTCGGGCAGGAGCATGGTCTGGGAAAGCTGGCGCATGCCGTCGAAGAGCGTGTCGGCCGCTGCCACGACATCGAAATTCGGGTCCATCGCCCGCCGGCAGAAGAAGCCATCCGCCATCATCGAGATCGCCATCAGGAAGCGGCCCTCGTCGAGCAGCGGCGACAACTCGCCATTGGACTTGGCTTCGCGGATCGCAGCCGCGAGACCGTCGATCACGGTGCTCTCGATGTCCGCGCACATCCGCGCCATGCCGGGATTGCGCGCGGCCTCGGCCCAGATCTGCACGGCGATCACCGCCTTCTCGCGCGGCTGGTCCACGAGATGCTTGCGGCCGAGCGCCTCCAGCTGGTCGAGCAGCGAGCCGTTATTCGGACAGAGCTTGCCGAAATCCTCCGCGATCAGGCTGCGATCGCGCTCGGTCATGCCCTCGATGATCGCGTCCTTCGAGGAAAAATAACGGTAGAGATTGCCCGGGCTCATGCCGGCTTCAGCCGCGACATCCTGCATCGTCGCCGCATGGAAACCGGCGCGCGCGAAGACGCGCTCGGCCGCGTCGAGGATGCGGATATGCCGTTCCGACAGGACGGACTCGGGCGACGAGGCGGGAACCACGGGTGACATGCGAACTCGAAACGATGAGAATGAATGTTCATTCTCATCTCAGATAAGGCGGCGAACGTCAAGCTGAGCGCCCTCGCGACCCCTGTCGCGGCGATAAGCAAGCCGAAGATTGCCGGACGGTTGCCGCATTCCGGCGCATAAATTGCTTGCTTCGTCCCGTCTGGAACCGCATGCTCGGGAGCGATCTGGCATGGCTTCGCGCGCCGTCCCTCCCCGACGTTCCGCGCGAGCGACCTTGAAGTCCGTGATGAACGACCACGCCTTCCCCCTGCGTCCGGCTCGCCGCACCCGCTCCCCCCTCACCACCCGCAGGCCAAGGCCCGCACCGAAGCCGGTGCTGGTCGTGCTGCATCAGGAGCATTCGACGCCCGGCCGCGTCGGCCGTCTGCTGCAGGCGCGCGGTCATGCGCTCGACATCCGCAAGCCGCGCTTCGGCGATCCGCTGCCGCAGACCATGCGCGAGCATGCCGGCGCGGTGATCTTCGGCGGGCCGATGGGCGCGAACGATCCCGAGGATTTCATCAAGGCCGAGATCGACTGGATCGGCACCTGCCTGAAGGAGGATGCCGCCTTCCTCGGCATCTGCCTGGGTGCGCAGATGCTGGCGAAGCACATGGGCGCGCGCGTCTATACCCATGGCGAGGGCCGTGCCGAGGTCGGCTATTACCCGCTCGCCGTTACCGATGCCGGCCATTCCCATGCCGCGACGGCCGGCTTCGCCTGGCCCGGCACGGTCTATCAATGGCATCGCGACGGCTTCGACTGCCCGAACGGGGCGGAATGCCTCGCGACCGGAGGCGATTTCCCGGTCCAGGCCATCCGCGCCGGCTCGAAGGCCTATGGCATCCAGTTCCACCCCGAGGTGACGCCGGCGATGATGTATCGCTGGTCGGTGCGCGGCTATGAGCGCACGCTGATGCCCGGCGCCCAGCTCGGCCACACCCATGTGCCCGGCTGGTTCCAGCACGACCCGGCGATCCGGCTCTGGCTCGACGCCTTCCTCGACCATTGGCTGAAGGAGCCGGCGGAAGCCGGAGCGACATCGCCTTGACCCGTACAGCTCTCGTTCTCGGCGCCGGCATGGTCGGCGTCTCCTGCGCGCTTGCGCTCCAGAAGCGTGGCATCGCGGTCACGCTGATCGACCGCAAGGCGCCGGGCCGCGAAACCTCCTACGGCAATGCCGGCGTGCTCGCGGCCTCCTCGATCGTGCCGCTCAACAATCCCTCGCTCTACGCCAATATCACCGGCTATCTCGGCAACCGCCATCCGGCGCTCAACCTGAGCTGGACCCGCGCCTTCAGCCGGCCGGCTTGGCTGCTCCGCTTCCTCTGGGAAGCCCGGCCCTCGCAGGCCAAGGCCCGCATCACCGCCTTGCAGGCGCTGACGGAGAGTACCGTCGAGCGCCACCGCACCCTGATGGCCGAGGCCGGCGTGTCGCACCGCCTGCGCGAGACCGGCACGCTCAAGCTCTGGCGCAGCGAGGGCGGACATGAGGCCGCGCGAGCCGAACATGATTTCCTGAAGAGCCACGGCATCGAGTCGCAGGTTCTCGACCGGCAGGGTATTTCCGGCATCGAGCCAGGCCTGAATCCGATCTTCCCGGCCGGGCTGCTGATCCCCTGCGTCGGTTCTGTCGATTCCCCCGGCGCCGTCACCGAAGCTTATGCGGCGCTCTTCGCCCAGCGCGGCGGCCGGATCGAGCAGGCCGCGATCACCGGCCTCGCACGCAATGGCAATGGCTGGCGCGCGAGCACCGCTTCGGGCTCGTTCGAGGCCGATCTCGCGGTCGTCGCTCTCGGCCCCTGGAGTGGCGACCTGCTGAAGCCGCTCGGCATCGATCCGAAGCTCGATGTCGAGCGCGGCTATCACCGCCATCTCAAGCCGGAAGCCGGCACCGGCCTGTCGCGGCCGATCTACGATGTTGACGGCGCCTATTACATGGCGCCGATGGAGCAGGGTTTTCGCGTCACCAGCGGCGTCGACCTGTCCTTCCGCGACGCGCCCGACGAGCACCGCCAGATCGACGGCGCGACCGCCGCGGCGCGCGAGGCCTTCCCGCTCGGCGAGGTCGTCGGCGAAACCTGGCGCGGCGCCCGGCCGACCCTGCCGGACTCCCTGCCGATGATCGGCGAGGCGCCCCGCAATCCCGGCCTCTGGCTCGCCTTCGGCAACCAGCATATCGGCTTCTCGACCGGCCCGATCACCGGCGAATTGATCGCCGCGATGGTCTGCGGCGAGAAGCCGCCGATCGACCCGACGCCGTTCCGGCCGGGGCGCTATATCCGCTGATGAAGCGTGTCTTCCCGCACGCGCTGCGGCACGCAGTGCTGCTGCGCAGATGCGGGACCGTCCTCAGGAGAGGGCGCCTCTTTCAATGAAAAAGCGCGCCCTCGTGAGAGAACGCGCTCTTATCGGAGAACGGTCCCGTGTCTGCGCTGCGGCATTCCATGCCGCAGCGCGCACGGGATGACACCCTGCATCAAACCTGGCGGGCGACCATCATCTTCTTGACCTCCGCGATCGCCTTGGCCGGGTTCAGGCCCTTCGGGCAGGCATTCGCGCAGTTCATGATGGTGTGGCAGCGATAGAGCCGGAAGGGGTCTTCCAGATTGTCGAGCCGCTCGCCTGTCGCCTCGTCGCGCGAGTCGATCAGCCAGCGATAGGCCTGCAGCAGCGCGGCCGGGCCGAGATAGCGGTCGCCGTTCCACCAGTAGCTCGGGCAGGAGGTCGAGCAGCAGGCGCAGAGGATGCACTCGTAGAGCCCGTCGAGCTTCTCGCGGTCGTCCTTGGCCTGGCGCCATTCCTTCTCGGGGGCTGGCGTCGTGGTCTGCAGCCAAGGCTCGATCGAGGCGTGCTGGGCATAGAAGCGCGTCAGGTCCGGCACGAGGTCCTTGACCACGGGCATGTGCGGCAGCGGGTAGATCGCGACCTTGCCCTTGGCGCCGCACTCGTCGATGCCGGTGGTGCAGGCGAGACCGTTCTTGCCGTCCATGTTCATGGCGCAGGAGCCGCAGATGCCCTCGCGGCAGGAGCGGCGGAAGGTCAGCGTCGGGTCGACCTTGTTCTTGATCCAGATCAGCGCGTCGAGAACCATCGGCCCGCAATCGTCGCGGTCGACATAATAGGTGTCGGTGCGCGGGTTCTCGGTGTCGTCCGGGCTCCAGCGATAGACCTTGAACTCGGTCAGCTTCTTGGCGCCGGCCGGCTTCGGCCAGGCCTTGCCCTCGACGAGGCGGGAGTTCTTCGGGAGATTGAATTCAGCCATCGGAGTCCCTCAGTACACCCGTGCCTTGGGCTTGATGTACTCGATGTCGTTGGACATCGTGTAAGTGTGCACCGGCCGGTCATCGAGCGTGATCGTGCGCTTCTCGTCGTCGATCCAGGCGAGCGTGTGCTTCATCCAGTCCTTGTCGTCGCGGTTCGGATAGTCCTCGCGGGCATGCGCGCCGCGGCTTTCCGGACGGTTCAGCGCCGAATCCATGGTCACGACCGCCTGGGTGATCAGGTTGTCGAATTCCAGGGTCTCGATCAGGTCGGAGTTCCAGATCAGCGAGCGGTCCTTGGTGCCGACATCGGTAATGCCGTTCCAGACCTCGTGGATGAGCTTGTGGCCCTCTTCCAGCGTGTCGCCCTCACGATAAACGGCGCAGTTGTTCTGCATCGTCCGCTGCATCCGGTCGCGCAGCACCGCGGTCGGCGTGCCGCCGGAGGCGTTGCGGTACTTGTCGAGGCGGGTCAGCGCGAGGTCCGAGGAGCCCTTCGGCAGCTCCGGCTGCTTCTCGCCCGCCGTCACCGTGTCGGCGCAGCGCAGGCCGGCCGCGCGGCCGAAGACGACGAGGTCGATCAGCGAGTTGGAGCCGAGGCGGTTGGCGCCGTGGACCGAGACGCAAGCGGCTTCGCCGATCGCCATCAGGCCGGGCACCACGGTGTCCGGATCGCCCCCGACCTTGGTCAGCACTTCCCCGTGATAGTTCGTCGGGATGCCGCCCATGTTGTAATGCACGGTCGGCAGCACCGGAATCGGCTCGCGGGTGACATCGACGCCGGCGAAGATCTTGGCGCTCTCCGAGATGCCCGGCAGGCGCTCGTGCAGGATCTTCGGATCCAGATGATCCAGATGCAGGTAGATGTGGTCCTTTTCCTTGCCGACACCGCGGCCGGCCCGGATCTCCATCGTCATCGAACGCGAGACGACGTCGCGCGAGGCGAGATCCTTGGCCGAGGGGGCATAGCGCTCCATGAAGCGCTCGCCCTCGGAATTGGTGAGGTAGCCGCCCTCGCCGCGCGCACCTTCCGTGATCAGGCAGCCCGAACCGTAGATGCCGGTCGGGTGGAACTGCACGAACTCCATATCCTGCATCGGCAGGCCGGCGCGCAGCACCATGCCGCCGCCGTCGCCGGTGCAGGTATGCGCCGAGGTCGCGGAGAAATAGGCGCGGCCATAGCCGCCAGTCGCCAGGATGGTCTGCTGCGAACGGAAGCGGTGCAGCGTGCCGTCATCGAGCTTGAGCGCGATCACGCCGCGGCAATGGCCGTCCTCGTCCATGATCAGGTCGATGGCGAAATACTCGATGAAGAACTCGGTATTGTAGCGCAGCGCCTGGCCGTAGAGCGTGTGCAGCATGGCGTGGCCGGTGCGGTCGGCCGCGGCGCAGGTGCGCTGGGCCGGCGGGCCCTCGCCGAATTCGGTGGTCATGCCGCCGAAGGGGCGCTGGTAGATGCGGCCGTCCTCGGTGCGCGAGAACGGCACGCCCCAATGCTCGAGCTCGTAGACGGCGGCCGGCGCGTTGCGCACGAGATACTCGATGGCGTCCTGGTCGCCGAGCCAGTCCGACCCCTTCACGGTGTCGTACATGTGCCACTGCCAGGTATCCTTGCCCATGTTGCCGAGCGAGGCGGCGACACCGCCCTGCGCCGCGACGGTGTGCGAGCGGGTCGGGAACACCTTGGTGATGCAGGCGGTGCGCAGGCCCGCCTGCGAGCAGCCGACCGTGGCGCGAAGGCCCGCGCCGCCGGCGCCGACGACGACGACGTCGAAGGTATGGTCGGTGATCGGATAGGCGGTGCCGGTATAGGCCGGAACCGGGCGGGACTTGGTGATCGCCATCGGATCAGCCTCCAAAAGACAGCTTCAGCACCGCGTAGACGCTGGCGGCGCCGACGGCGATGGCGAAGAAGGTGTTGCCCATCACGGCGAGGATCTTGAGACCCTCGTTGGTCACGTAGTCCTCGATGACGACCTGCATGCCCAGACGCATGTGGACGCAGGCCGAGAGGATAAAGAGCAGCATCAGGATCGCGACGAGCGGATGCGACAGAAGCGCGATCGCGCCCGGATAGGGCCGGCCGACCAGCGCGATGACGATGCCGATGAAGATGATCGTCAGGATCAGGTTCGAGACGGCGGTGACGCGCTGCAGCCAGAAATGGCCGGTGCCGGACTTTGCGGAGCCGAGGCCGCGAACGCGGCCGAGCGGGGTGCGCATCGAGGAATTGGACAGCATAACGCGGCTCCTCAGCGCAGGACCAGGGCGACGATCCAGACCAGGATCGTCAGGCTCACCGAGGCGACGAGCGTGAACTTCGCCATGTTCATGCGCGTCTGCGGCTCATAGCCCTTGCCCATGTCCCAGACGAAATGGCGCAAGCCCCCGACCATGTGGTGGATCAGCGAGAAGCTGTAGAGGAAGAGCACGAGCCGGCCGATGAAGGAGCCGGCGATGGCCTGCGCGGTATCGAAGGCGGCCGGGCCGGAGGCGGCGGCGACCAGCCACGCGGCGATCAGCACCGTGCCGAGATAAAGCCCCGTGCCGGTGACGCGATGGGCGACGGACATCGCCATCGTCCAGGACCAGCGATAAATCTGCAGGTGGGGCGAAAGCGGGCGCGCCGCGGGCTTGACCTCGGCCAATATTCTTCTCCGGTCAGGCGGTCCGTCGACGGCGGCGGACCCATTTGGGATCATTCTAGAGTGACTGGTTGTCTAACGAAACCGTCCCGGCGCTGCAATGCGGCATGGCCAGAACGAAGTTACAGATTCTGAAAATCGTCATTTTGTTACGAAAACGTTAGCGCGGCAGCAGCGCCCAGTAGTCGAAATCGAGAATCACGCTCGGATCGTACTGATCTCCGGCCTTCAGCGGGAAATCTGCGCAAGCGCGGTTCTTGGTCGCGATCAGCCGGAGCCGGAGCGCGCCGACATCGCCGCGCTCGGGAATCTCCGCGCTGCCCAGCACCTCGCTCCAGGCATAGACGGTGTCGCCAGCGAAGAGCGGCGCGACATGGCGCCCGCCATTGATCGCGGCGATGTGGAAGGCATTGCCGAGCCCGTTGAAGGAGAGCGCCCGCGCCAGGCTGATGACATGGCCGCCATAGATCAGGCGCTTACCGAAACGGGTGCCTTGCGCCGCATGGGCATCGAAATGCACCCGCGCCGTGTTCTGGTAGAGCCGGGTCGCGAGCTGGTGCTCGGCCTCCTCGACGGTCATGCCGTCGACATGGTCGATCCGCTCGCCGACGGCATAGTCGCCCCAACGGAAGCGCGAGCCGGCGAGCGCATCGTCGTAAGCAGCGAGCTCGATCCGGGGGCAGCCCTCGCCGAGCTGTTCCGGCAGCACGGCCTTCGTCAGTTCCGGCACCTGCTCGGCATGGGCCGGCGTGCCGGGCTCGCGCTTGCGCACCAGCACCCAACGCGCATAGCTCAGCACGATCGCGTTGTGCTGGTTACGGCCGATCGAGCGAACATAGACGATGCCGGCATCGCCCGCCGAGGTCTGCTTCAGCCCGATCACCTCCGACGTGGTCGAGAGCGTATCGCCGGGATAGACCGGCTTGAGGAAGCGCCCATCGGCATAGCCGAGATTGGCGACGGCATTGAGCGAGATATCCGGCACCGTCTTGCCAAAGACGATGTGGAACACGAGCAGGTCGTCGATCGGCGCCGTGGGATAGCCGATCGCGCCAGCGAAGGCGTCCGAGGATTGCACCGCAAAGCGCGAGCCGTAGAGCGCCGAATAGAGCGCTGCATCGCCGGCCCGCACCGTGCGCGGCGTCGCATGGACGATGCTGTCGCCGAGGTGGAAATCCTCGAAGAAACGTCCGGAACTGGTCTTAGGGCTAGAGCCGGGCATGCATCGTCTCCTGATCGAAGGCGAGTTTGCGTTGCAACCAAGGGCGGCGGCAAGCCCTGCTGATGACGACAGCCGTCATGCTCGGGCTTGACCCGAGCATCTCAGGACGGAAAGGCGCCTCCTCCTGAATGAGATTCTCGGGTCAAGCCCGAGAATGACGCCCCTTCACCCTACGATCGCGGCGAGCTTCGCCAGGTCGACATTCGCGCCGCAGACGAGAACGCCGAGCCGCTCGCCCTTCGCCGGCTTGTAGGCCCCGCAGAGCAGCGCGCCCAAAGCCGCCGCGCCGCCCGGCTCCACAGCAAGGCGGAAATCGCGCCAGAGCACGCCCTGCGCCTCCGTGATCGCCGCATCCGGCACCAGAGCGATGTGATCGACGCTATCCCGGGTCACGTCATAGACAAGCTGACCGACATTGCGGGCGCCCAGCGAATCCGCCGCCACCGACGCGACCTTGACCTCGACCGGCCCCTTGGCGTCGAACGCGGCCTGCAAGGCGCGCGAGCCTTCCGGCTCGACGCCGACGACCTTGATCTTGCTGCCGGCGAACCAGCTCGCGATGCCCGAAATCAGGCCGCCACCGCCGACCGCGACGAGTACCGTATCGAGATCGGGCTCCTGGCTGTCCCATTCGCGGCCGAGCGTACCCTGCCCGGCAATGGTCTCCACCGCCGCAAAGGGATGGATCTTGAGCGCCCCGGTCTCGGCGACGAAGCGGTCGCAGGCCGCCTGCGCGTCGTCATACTGCGCGCCGCCGACCACGACATCGGCACCGAAGCGCTTGATCGCCTCGATCTTGGCCGCCGGCGAAATCTCCGGCACGAAGATCGTCGCCTTCACGCCGCGCCTCGATGCGGCATAGGCCACCGCCGCGCCATGATTGCCGCCCGACGCGGCCGAGACGCCGGCCGCCGGCACCGGCAGCGAGAGCAGGTTGTTGAAGGCGCCGCGCGTCTTGAACGAGCCGGCATGCTGCAGGCATTCGAGCTTGAGCGAGATATCCGCCGCGGCTCCGAAAGCGCCCGTGCCCAGCCGCATCACCGGCGTGACGCGGGCATGGCCGGCAATACGCGCCGCCGCTTCCTCGATCATCGGACGGGTGACGGGGCGTGCGCTCATGACGATATCCTGATCAGGCTCGGAGGCTGGACGATAGGTCCAGATCGCAATCGGAAGCCCGTGGCTATCGCGTCCCGGCGGATCGGGGAAGGGCCGCCCACGCCCGGCGGCAATGTGCCGGGCGACGACCAGCGCCGCTAATGCGTCGAGCAGGTCATCGGCAGCAGCTCCGCGCGGCGGGCGGGCGTCGGCCACGTCTGCCGGGATGCCGGCTGCGGTCAGCAAGCTCCGGCGCTCCGCCAGCCCCTCCGGATTGACCACGCCCTTGATCTTCTTGGGGTGGAGCAGCGGCGCGCCCCGCATCGTGCGGAAAGCGAGCTCGGGATGAATCTCGAAGACGCGCTCGTGCAAACCGGGTTCGGATCGCAGCAGGCCGTCGATCTCACGAATCTTCGGAAACAGGTGAAAGCCCTGCTTGGAAACCTTCCGCGGCGGATCGGACGCCGCGAGCGCCAGCGCGCAAGCCTCCCAATAGTCGGTCGCCTCGACCGCCCAGCGCGCAGGGATGGAGAAGACAGAGGATTGCCGGTCGCCGAGCAGCGCCCGCACCGCCTGCTCCGGCCCGCGTCCAGAGCCCTGTACCCGATCCGGCAGGCCGATCGGCATGTCGACCGCGACGAGATCAGGCACGACCTCGCCTGTGAACAGATCGGCGAAGCACTGCACCACGCGGATCACCGGCGCCTCCGACCCGTCATCGGAAACAATGGCGGCGATCCAGCCGCCCTTGCAGCCATCGACGCCGGCGAGCCGTACCATCCCGTTCCCTCCGCCTTTCGCAGCGCTGGTATTGCAGCTGCGTTGCTCTACTGTGCAGTGCAGCACCAAAGCATTTTCAAGCGAAGTGGACACCGGTTCGCGTGAAGAACCAATGGTCCGCGCAGCGAATATGCGAGAGCTACAGCCGGCCCGTGTCAGGAGAGACCATGAGCACGATACGCCCCCGCCGCAGTGCCCTTTATATGCCGGGCTCGAATGCCCGCGCGCTCGAAAAGGCCCGCGAAATCGCGGCCGACGTCCTGATCCTCGACCTGGAGGACGCCGTCGCTCCCGACGCCAAGGCAACCGCTCGCGAGCAGGTCTGCGCTGCCGTGAAGGCCGGCGGCTATGGCCGGCGCGAGCTGGTGATCCGCGTCAACGGCGTCGGCACGCCCTGGTTCGCTGACGATCTCGCCGCCGCCGCCGAGGCGAAGCCGCAGGCGATCCTGATCCCGAAAGTCTCGGCGCCGGAGACGTTGCACGAAGTCGGCCACCAGCTGAACGGCCTCTGGGCCGATCCCGCCATTACCGTCTGGGCGATGATCGAGACCCCGCTCGCCATCCTCGATGTCGAGCGCATCGCCCGCGCCGCCCGCGATCCGGTGGCGCGGCTCGCCTGCTTTGTGATGGGCACCAACGACCTCGCCAAGGAAACCCGCGCCCGCTTCGTGCCCGGCCGCGCGCCGATGCTGCCCTGGCTGACGAGCGCCCTGCTCGCCGCCCGTGCACACGGCATCGACATCCTCGACGGCGTCTATAACGACATCAAGGACGAAGCTGGCTTCCTGGCCGAATGCGAGCAGGGCCGCGATCTCGGCTTCGACGGCCGTACCCTGATCCATCCTTCGCAGGTCGCGGTGGCCAATGCGGTCTTCGCGCCCGACGAGGCCGAGTTGACCAAGGCCCGCGCCGTCATCGCGGCCTTCAACCTCCCGGAAAATGCCGGCAAGGGCGCAATCCAGCTCGACGGCCGCATGGTCGAGTTGCTGCATGCCGATATGGCAAAGCGCACGGTCGCGCTGGCGGAAGCGATCGCTGCGTAAGGGCTACGTTCGCCACCGGCGAGCCGGCGTCATCCCGTGCGCGCTGCGGCACGCGAGTGCTGCTGCGCAGACACGGGACCGCGCGACGAGAAGGCGCCTCTTAAATAAAAAGGCGCCCCTTGCACGAGAGGGCGCCCTTTCCTGAAAACGGTCCCGCATCTGCGCAGCAGCACTTCGTGCCGCAGCGCGTGCGGGATGACACTCAGCCCTTCTTCGCGGCCTTCGCGCGCTCGATCGCCTCGACGATCAGCTTCCGGGCCATGGCGGCGTCGCCCCAGCCCTTGAGCTTGACCCATTTGCCGGGCTCCAGGTCCTTGTAATGCTCGAAGAAGTGCTGGATCTGGTCGAGCGTGATCTGCGGCAGATCGGTGTAGTTATGGACGTTCTCGTAGCGCTTGGTCAGCTTCGGCACGGGCACGGCGATGATCTTCTCGTCGCCGCCGCCCTCGTCCTCCATCAGCATCACGCCGATGGGCCTGACCGCGATATAGGAGCCCGGCACCAGCGGGCGCGTATTGGCGACGAGGACGTCGCAAGGGTCGCCGTCTTCCGAGAGCGTGTGCGGGATGAAGCCATAGTTTCCGGGATAGCGCATCGGCGTATAGAGGAAGCGATCGACGAAGAGCGTGCCCGCTTCCTTGTCCATCTCGTACTTGATCGGCTCGCCGCCGATCGCCACCTCGATCAGGACATTGACTTCTTCGGGCGGGTTCTTGCCGATGGAGATGGCGTCGATGCGCATGCTGGAACCTGTCGCTTGGGAATTTCGCCGGGCCTTATGCAAGTTCGCGGCGAAAACGCCAAGCCCTTCCGTCGCGCTTGGTCACCAGACGATTTGCGTAGGCGCGCCCGCGCTGCTATCGGGCGCCCCATGAAAAGCTGCGAGATCAGGCCGTGCTGAGCCGCCTGCGCCCCGACGAAGAGCGCTATGCCCGCCGCATGGCCCGCATCGCCCGCTGGGACCGGCCGATCGAAGGCCGCGGCCAGCGCCTGCGTGCCTGGGCCAACATGCTGCTGGTCGACCACGGCATCTTCCGGCTCGCCTATCTCAACGCGCACCGCGTCACGCCGCGGCTCTGGCGCTCGGCCCAGCCGGCGCCGGGCCAGATCGCGGCCTTTGCCCGCAAGGGCGTCAAGACCATCGTCAACCTGCGCGGCGGGCGCGAGCACGGCTCCTGGCCGCTCCAGAAGGAAGCCTGCGAGCGCCACGGCATCAAGCTCGTCGATTTCGTGCTGCGCTCGCGCGGCGCGCCGGATCGCGAGACCATCCTCGGTGCCAAGGCGTTCTTCGAGAGCCTCGACGAGCCCGCCCTGGTGCATTGCAAGTCCGGCGCCGACCGGGCCGGCTTCTTCTCGGCGCTCTATCTGCTGGTCCACGAGGGGCGACCGCTCGACGAAGCCATGCGCCAGCTCTCGCTGCGCTACGGCCATTTCCGCTTCGCCAAGACCGGCATCCTCGACGCCTTCTTCGAGACCTATCGCCACGAGGGCGACGCGAAGGGCATCGCCTTCCTGGATTGGGTCGCCACGATCTACGATCCCGAGCGGCTGGAGCGCGAGTTCAAGCCGGGGCTCTTCTCCTCGCTGGTCGCCGACAGGCTGATCCGGCGGGAATAGCACTTTATCGAGCGGCGCCCGGAGCGGCGAGACCGTCGGCCGACGCCTCGACGGGATCGTCGAGATGCAGCCAGATGAAGACGGCATGCGTCAGCGTTCGCAGGATCGATATGGCGCCGATCGTCAGCAGCAGCTCCGGCGACAACGCAGCGAACCACAGCATGGCCGCGACCATCGCGAAAAGCGCGACGGCATTGATCCCGACCTGCCAGAAGGGCTGACGCGACAGCGTCGCCACTTCCTGCAGCGGCGCAAGCACGGCGATGCCGATATAGAACGCCGCCAGCAGTGCGACGACCTCGCCCAGGTCGTGCCACTGCGTCCCGACCAGCCAGTTATCGGCCACCAGTGCCACGACGGCGATGGCGCTGAACAGCACGACCGCGCCGCCGATCAGGCCGAGCGTCAGGACCCGTGCCCAGAAGCGTCGGCGCGGTCCGGCTTGGGCGCGCATACGGTTCAGCACCAGCGGGATCGACACCGTCCCGAACATCTGCGCCGGCATGTCCAGCAGCCGCATCGACAGGGCGATCTGCGCCGCGAGCACGGTGTTGCTGGCATAAGGCAGGGCAAGGAGGGGAGCGACAGCGAAACCATAGGCGAGCAGGGCCGCGGGGAGCAGGGCGCGCGGCGCATCGCGCCAGCGGATCGCCGCTTCCGCGAGGCTGCGCCACGACCACAGCGCCGGCTGGACCAGCGCGATCACGGATGCCTGCCTGCGCCGCAGCAGATAGGCCGCCGCCAGGACGTGCCCGAGCGCATCGGCCATGAACAAGGTCAGCGCCTTCGGCCCGAAGATCGCGATCAGGGCGAGCATGATCGCAGGCTGGACCATCGCCTGGACGACATTGCTGTTGCCGATGGCGCGGAAATCGCCCTCCGCCGTGGCCTCGGACCAGAGCAGGCGCAGCAGCGAGCGCGCGGCAAGCGACACCAGGAAGAAGAAGGCGACCGCCGGCGCGACCCAGCCGGTCACGGCAAGTCCGATCAGGACGAGGGCGGCGACGGCCATGAAGGCCACCCCGACCGCAGCCGCGAGCCGGAAGGCGAGGCCGAGCCGGGCGCGGTCGCTGTTCTGGAAGAACACCGCCTCCAGGCGCAGCAGCGAGGCGATCGAGACGAAGTTCGCAGCCGAGGAAAAGACCGCGAAGGCGGCGAAGACGAAGGGTGGGCAGAGGGCGGCTGCGATGATCAGGCCCCAGACCGAGATCAGCCTCGCCTGGACGAAGCGCAAGCCGAGCAGGATCGCGGAGCCCAGATTCGAGCGCAGGGCCGGAACCCGCCTCGCCACGAACCTGCGGCCGGCCGCCAGGGTGAGTGCCGGGCGTCCATGCGGCAGGTGGGCCCGCTCCATGGTGACGTGCGCGGCCATGTCGACTCCCATTGCGGAACCGTCGGGCAGCCTGTCGTGAGCCATTTCCGCCTTGCCGCCCTGGAGGTCCGGGTCGCGAGGCGCGTTCATGGCTGACAGGCCTTCAGCCGCGAAGGCTGCGCCCGTATGGTTAACGAATGGTGAATCCCGCTCATGGCCCGTGTTCAATACCCGCATCGCGCGGCTTGCGCCACGCGATGCATGAGCCGCACCATCTCGTTTTTTTTGGGGCTCAGGCGAAGGTCGTCTTGAGCGCCTCGAACCGCGCCAGCTGATCGGCCAGCAATTCGCGCGCGGCATCGCGCCGCACGAAGACCTTGAACATCACCTCGCCGGAGCCGTTGAAGAACTGCACCGAGCAGGCGCGCCGGCCCTGCGCCGTCGAGCGATCGACCAGATAGATCGCCCGGCAGTTCTCCGCCTTGATATGCCCGCCGATCGGGCTGTCGCCATGGATGTTGTAATAGCCATGGCCGAAGCTGCCGACCGGCAGCGATCCCTCGCATTCCAGCACGATGTCGGGCGTGTGCATCAGGAAGAGCACGGTGCCCCAGGTCGCGAGCTCCTTCCAGATGTCCTCGAAGCGCTCGGGTGCCACGTGCTGGCGCTGCGCCTCGGGGAGAAGCTCGAGCACGGCGCGCGTCGAGACCTTCGCCTCGCGCGCGATCGCTTCGATCAGGCCGTCCGGCTTGGCGGCAAGCAGGGAGCGCGCATGCTCGATCGGAGCCTGCGCGAGGGTGTCGGCGGTCGTCATCGGCTTAAGGCCTCACTCGGCGGCTTGACGGGGCAGATGCGGATTGGTCTCGCTGAGCACGGTCTCGAAGCCCTCGAACTCGGGATGGCCGAGATAGATCGGCTTCGGGCGCGGCTGGCCGGCACTGCGATGCGACTCGCGGAACTGCTCGGATTTGGTCCAGGCCGTGAAATCCTCCTTCGAGGCCCAGCTCGTATGCGAGGAGTAGAGGGTATGATCCTCCTTTTCCGGCCCCTTCAGCAGGTGGAAGGAGAGGAAGCCCGGCATCTCGTCGAGCCGGCTCTTGCGCGAGGACCAGACCGTCTCGAAGGCGGCTTCCTCGCCCTTGACGACCTTGAAGCGATTCATGGCGATGAACATCGAAAAACCCTGCATCTGACGCGCCGGATAACGGCGGAAACGAACGACACCGCCGGAGCGGACGGACAATCGCAATCCCGGTCAAACGTCTCTTCAGGAAGAGGGCTCGGCCGGAACATGCGCAGGATCGACAACCGGCCGCCCGGCGGGATCGCAGCCGAGGAGCCCGGCGACGCGCTGCGTTGCCCTTGACCCCTTGTAGTAAAGGCTAATATCAGCGTCAATAATACCGCAAAGAGATCTTTGTTTTGAATAATTAAAAACAAGGATCTACTTTGAATGGAATCATTTTA
Source organism: Allobosea sp. FW305-C-101 (assembly GCF_058783685.1). Classification (NCBI taxonomy): domain Bacteria; kingdom Pseudomonadati; phylum Pseudomonadota; class Alphaproteobacteria; order Hyphomicrobiales; family Alloboseaceae; genus Allobosea; species Allobosea sp. FW305-C-101. The sequence continues at coordinate 1,443,996 of NZ_JBYSYT010000002.1, forward strand.
AACTGACTGCAGCCTTCTTGCTTGAGCACTCGCAGCGTGAAAGCGCCCGTCTGCGTCTGAATGGAGTTGCGATATGTCTGGCTCGCGCATCACCGAAGCGCATCGCGGCCTCCGGCAGCCGAACCGCCGCACGTTCACCTCGGCTCTCGCCTTGAGCGCGCTTGGCCTCGGTCTCTCCCCCGCCCTCCCGATGGCCGCGCTGGCCCAGACGCCGGATCGCATCGTCGTCGCCGGCGGCGTCATCACCGAGGTGATCTACGCGCTCGGCCTGCAGGATCGCGTCGTCGGCGTCGACTCGACCAGCCAGTTTCCGCCGGAAGCCCTGAAGCAGAAGGCCAATGTCGGCTATGTCCGCGCGCTCTCGGCCGAAGGCGTCCTCTCGCTGAAGCCCACGCTGATCATGTTGATCGACGGCGCCGGCCCGCCGGATGCCGTCTCGCTGCTCACCGAATCCGGCGTGAAGATCGCCCGCATCAATGACGGGCTGACCCCGGAGGGCGTCACCGCGAAGATCGCCGCGATCGGCGCGGCGATCGGCGCGGGCGTCCCGGCCGAGCGGCTGGCGGCCCAGACCAAGGCCCGCTTCGACGAGCTCGCGACGCTGCGCGCCGGCATCGCGAAAAAGAAGCGCATCCTCTTCCTGCTCTCCCTGCAGAACGGCCGCGCCATGGTCGGCGGCCGCAACAGCTCGGCCGACGGCATCATCGCGCTGGCTGGCGGCATCAATGTCGCCGACGCCATCGAGGGCTACAAGCCGATGACCGACGAGGCCATCGCCGCCGCGGCGCCCGACATGGTGCTGATGATGCGCAACAGCAGCGCCCATAACACCACGCCGGACGAACTCTTCGCGATGCCCGCCTTCTCCCAGATTCCGGCCGCGGCCGGCAAGCGGCTGGTCCATATGGACGGGCTCTACCTGCTCGGCTTCGGCCCGCGCACACCGATGGCGGCGCGCGACCTGATGGCCGCGATCTATCCGGAAGCCGCCATCCCGCCACTCAAGACCGCCGCCGCCCCGTGACCCTCGCGGCACCGTCCCCGACCGTGGCCACGACATCCCTGACGACGCTGATCGCGGGCCGGCGCCGTACCGGCCTGCTCGCCGTCGCCGGGCTCACCCTGGCCTGCCTGCTCCTGACCATCGTCGCCATCGGCCAGGGGGCGATCCCGATCGCCCCAGGCCGCGTCGCCGAAATCCTGATGGCACGCCTGACGGGCGACACGAGCCTGCTCGAAGGGCGCGACGTGCTCGTGGTCCTGAATATCCGCCTGCCGCGCGTGCTTCTCGGCCTGCTCGTCGGCGCCGGCCTCGCCGTGTCCGGCGCGCTGATGCAGGGCCTGTTCCGTAATCCGCTCGCCGATCCCGGCCTTGTCGGCGTGTCCAGCGGCGCCGGCCTCGCGGCGGCAGCCACCATCGTCCTCGGCGACCGCTTCCTTGCGGGCACCATGATGAAACTGCCCTTCGCCGCCCTTCCTTTCGGCGCCTTCTGCGGCGGTCTGATCACCACGCTCGCGCTCTATCTGATCTCGACACGCGGCGGCCGGACCTCGGTCGCGACGATGCTCCTTGCCGGTGTCGCGCTTGGCGCCATGGCAGGCGCCCTCACCGGCCTGCTCTCCTTCATCTCGGACGACCGGCAGTTGCGCGACCTGACCTTCTGGTCCCTGGGCAGCCTCGGCGGCGCGAGCTGGACGAAGCTCTCCGTGGTCGCGCCGATCATCCTGCCGCTGCTCCTGCTGATGCCTTTGCTGGCGCGCGGCCTGAACGGTCTGATGCTCGGAGAGGCCGAGGCCTATCATCTCGGCATCCCCGTCCAGCGCATCAAGGCGCTGGCGATCCTGCTGGTCGCGCTCGCCGTCGGCGCCAGCGTCGCCTCGGCCGGCATGGTCGGTTTCGTCGGCATCGTCGTGCCCCACCTGATCCGGCTCTCGGTCGGCCCGGATCACCGCCTGCTGCTGCCGCTCTCGGCTCTGGGCGGCGCGATGCTGCTGGTCGGCGCCGATATCGTCGCCCGGCTGATCGTCGTCCCGGCCGAGCTGCCGATCGGCATCGTCACCGCCACGATCGGTGCGCCCTTCTTCCTCTGGCTGCTCTTGCGCCGCACGAGCCTGATCGATGTCTGAAGCGAATCCGATCCTCTCCGGCCATGGCGTCAGCTTCCTCGCGGGCGGGCGCAAGCTCGTCGCCGATGCCAGCCTTGAACTTGCCGGCGGCACGACGACGATCCTGATCGGCCCCAACGGCGCCGGCAAATCGACCCTGCTCAAGCTCCTCACCGGCGAGATCAAGCCGGCCGGCGGCGAGATCCGTATCACCGGCGAGGCGCTCCCGACGGTGCCGGCCTGGCGTCTCGCCTGCCTGCGCGCGGTCATGGCCCAGCACGCCCGCCTCGCCTTCCCCTTCAGCGTCTACGAGGTCGCGAGCCTCGGCGTCGACGGCATCGGCCGGGCGCTGACGCGCCAGCGGCGCGAAACCATCGTCGCCGAAAGCCTGGCCGCAGCCGGGGTGATCGATCTCGCCGGCCGGCGCTACCAGACGCTCTCCGGCGGCGAGCAGCAGCGCGTCCAGTTCGCCCGCGTGCTCTGCCAGCTCGAGGCCGGCCGCAGCATCGCCGAGCGGCAGGTGCTCTTCTTGGACGAGCCGATCGCCAGCCTCGACCTCTGCCATCAGCTGGCGCTGCTCGACATGTCCCGCAGCATCGCCGCGCGCGGCGTCGCCGTTCTGATCGTGCTGCACGATCTCAACCTAGCCGTGACCTATGCCGACCATCTCGTCGTGATGGATCAGGGCCAGATCATCGCGCAGGGCCCGCCGGCGAAGACGCTGGACGACGCCCTGCTGCGCCAGGTCTTCAAGGTCGACCTGACGCTGAGCCGCGCGCCGGCGCCTGGACTACCCTTCCTGCTGCCGCAGCAACACCGCGCCAGACCGGCAGCGTAAAGCACTGATTCACCGGCGATTCATCCTGAATCGCCGCTTCACCATATCGCTCAACCCGCGCTTCACGGCTGCGGCGCCACAACTCCCGCCAGTTTCCAGCGGGAGTTCCGACCATGCTCAGACATGTCGCCCTTGCCACCATCGCCTTGTTGGCAGCCAGCGCGGCCGCGCCAACCGTGCAGGCGCGCGAGGTCGTCGGGATGCGCGACGGGCGCTTCGACCCCGGCACCATCGTGATCCGCACCGGCGAGCGGAAGCTCTATTACGTCACCGCGCCCGGTGAGGCGATCCGCTACACCGTGGCCGTCGGCAAGGCCGGCAAGCAGTGGCGCGGCGTCAAATATGTCGAGGAACTGCAGGTCGACCCGGCCTGGAGCCCGCCGGCCGAGGTCCGGCGCGACAACCCCCGCCTGCCCGACGTCATTCCGGGCGGCTCGCCCCGCAACCCGATGGGCGCACGCGTCATCGGGCTCGGGCCGACCGGGCAATACGCCATCCACGGCACCAACATGCCGAACACGATCGGCACCGCCGCGTCCTATGGCTGCTTCCGCATGCACAACCAGGACGTGATCGACCTCTACGCCCGCGTCCGGATGGGCACGCCGGTCGTCGTCCTGCCCTGATTCGTTAAAGCGATACGGCCGAAGGCATCGGCCGGCCGGCGAAGAACGCTTCGAGATTGCCGAGCAGCGTGCGCAGCTGGGCTTTCTTGGCATCCTGCGAACTCGCGGCGATATGAGGCGTGAGCACGACATTGTCGAGCTGGCGCAAGCGCTCCGGCACATGCGGCTCGGCCGCGAAGACGTCGAGCGCCGCACCGGCGATCCGCTTCTGTTCGAGAGCGTCGCAGAGCGCCTCCTCGTCGATGACGAGGCCGCGCGAGATATTCACGACATAGCCCTCCGGCCCCAGCGCGTTCAGGACGGCATCATCGACGGCATTGCGCGTCTCCGCGCTGGCCCGGACGGCGACCATGAGCACATCCGCCCATTCGGCAAGCCCGAGCAGGCTGTTGTGGAAGCTGTAAGCCAACTCCGGCTTGGGTGTGCGGCTGTGATAGCCGACCTCCATCTCGAAGGCGGCTGCGCGGCTCGCGATGCGGCTGCCGATGGCACCGAGCCCGTAGATACCGAGCTTGCGGCCGGCCAGGTCCGGCGTATTGGACACCGGCTCGATGCCCCGGCGGTTCCAGAGGCCTTCGCGGACGAACCGATCGCCGCGCCCGATCCCGCGCATGGCGCAGAGCATCAGTCCCACCGCGAACTCCGCGACGCTGCGCGCATTGGCATCGGCGGCATTGCAAAGCTTGATGTCGCGCGCCTTGGCTGCGGCCGCATCGACCCCCTCGATACCGGTGCCATAGCAGGCGATCAGTTCAAGCTGCGGCAAGGCGGCCATCAGTTCGGCGTCGGTCCGGAGCCCGCCATAGGTCACCAGCGCGCGGGCTTCACGCGCCTCGGCCGGGATGCTCGCAGCATCGCCGCCATCGACCGGCCCGATCACCGTGTAGCTTTGCTTCAGGCTCGCAATCGCATCGTCGGCGAGACGCGGAATCATCAGGATCGTCGGCTTCATCAGGGTGCTCCGGGAGATGCTGCATCGCAGCACCGCATCGGCGCCGGCTCAACCCATGCTGACGTTGCCCCGGCCATCCGTGCCATGCATTCCCCGCCTTCGACCAAAGGCGAGCACAAGCGGTTCCAAAATCTGGAAATCAGGCCCGTTGCCCCCTCGCCCCCTGCGCAGAACCGCGTTAACCTCCGGCCCGCGACACGTAACCACCCGTACGCTCGTGCGGGTCAGGAAGGGGCTACCAGATGGATCATCTTGCCGACGTGAAGAAGTTCGCCAAGAAGCCGCTCAACGAAGCGGCCTTTGCCGGCATGTCGAAATCCTACGCGCTTGTGATGAGCAAACCCGACACCCGCTACGTCGCCTGCTCCGATCCGGCGGAACTCGATCGCGTCCGCGAGAACTTTCTGAAGAAGAAGCTCGGCCTGAAATCCGGTGACCTCGATGGGTCCGTCAAGGCGATCTGCGAGCATATGAAGGCCGACAAGACCAAGTCCCGCCTGACCTTCTACTACCTGCTGGCCGAGCATCACGGAAAGCTCGACCTCTTCGTCAAGAAGTAAGCCTCGGCCCGGCAGATCGCCGGGCGACCTTCCCACATTGGACAACACGGGAGGCCGGCTTGTTGCCGGCCGAAATCCCGTTCAGGCCTGATAGAAGTCTGCGCGCGTCAGCGGCAGGCCGGACGGACCCTTGCGCCGCTTCGAGACCAGCGTCTGGTTGACCAGCGCCCCGCCGCGCTCGAAGGCGAGCGAGCAGCCCGCGAGATAGAGCGACCACATCCGCGTCCGCTCCGGGCCGATCTCGGCCTCGGCCCTGGCCTTGTTGGCCTCCAGCCGCTCCCACCAGAGCCGCGTCGTGCGCTGGTAGTGCTCGCGCCAGCCTTCGACGTCATGGACCTCGAAGCCGTGGCGCTCGAGATTGGCGATCGACATGCCCAGATGATCGAGCTCGCCGCCCGGGAAGATGTAGCGCACCAGCGCCCGATATTCCGCGGGCATCTTGTTGAAGGCCTTCTCGGTTTTCTTGGCGCGGCGGGAGATGCAGTGATGCAGATAGAGCCCGCGTGGCCTGAGCAGCCGGTTCACCGCCTGGAAATAGGAGGGATGGTTGCGGATGCCGACATGCTCGAACATGCCGATCGAGGAGACCTTGTCGAACTCCCCCTCCATCTGCGTGAAATCCTTGAGATGGAGCGTGACCTTGTCCTGAAGCCCGAGCCTCTCGACCTTCTCGCGCGCCAGGGCGAGCTGCTCCTCGGCCAGCGTCACGCCATGGGCCTCGACGCCGTAATAGCGGGCGGCGTGACAGACCAGTGCGCCCCAGCCGCAGCCGATATCGAGGAAGCGGTCCCCCGGCTGCAGGCGCAGCTTCCGGCAGATCATGTCGAGCTTGTCGCGCTGGGCGCGTTCGAGATCGCCGTGATCCTCGGTGAAATAGGCGCAGGTGTAGACCATCTCCTCGTCGAGGAAGAGCCGGTAGAAATCGTTCGAGACGTCGTAATGATAGGCGATATTGGCCTTGTTGGTGGCCGGCGCGCCGTCGCGTGCAATCTCGTCGCCCTTGCGATGGTTGACCGCGGCCTCGGCCGTGCCGGGCGCGAACAGGAAGCGCCTGATGACGTCGAACACGGCGCTTTTCGGGATGTTGCGCGCGAGCTTGCCGACCTTGCCATCCGGCCGCGCCGCGGCGAGATCGAAAATCGAGCCGTTCGCGATCGCGATGCGGTCGGCGACATGCAGGTTGAGCAGCGTGTCGAGCTTCGGCTTGCGGATCAGCGCCGCCATGACGCCGGCATCGGCAATGGCGATGGCGAGCCCGTCCTGCGGCCAGGCGGTGGGAACCATGCTGCCGTCCCAGAGCCGGAAGCCGAGCTTCAGGCCGAGCTTCTCATGCGCCTCGGCGAGAAGGCGGCGCAGGGCCGCGAGGCGCTTGTCGTTGCTGTCCATGAGGCCAATCCGCTGCTATCCGGCTGCTGTGTGGACGCTCGGCCGCTGATTGGCAATATTTGGGGGCCGGCGTCAGAAGTCGCTGGCGATGCCCTTCACTTCCCAGTCGTCGTAGCGCACCGGCTCCAGCCCGCCGCGCCCGTTGACCTCGCGCTGCTTGGCGACCTCCTTGGCATGCGCGTCGATCGCGGCGCGGCGCGCGGCCGCCTCTGCCAATGCGCGCTGCGCGGCAGGGGGCAGCGCCTTCGTTTCCGAAGTGTCAGACGGCCTGTCCTGATCGGTCTTCTCGGGCATTTCAGCGCGTTTCCTTGCAGGATTCTCTTGCAGGATCGGGTTTGCGCTCACCACATAGGGCACGACGCTCGCGGATGCGAGGGCCTGCGCCACCACGCGCTTGAGAAGGGGTTTCGATGAATTACGTTCGCACCGGCATGTTGATGGCGGGCCTGACGGCGCTCTTCGGCGCGGTCGGCTATCTGCTCGGCGGCGGGGGCGGCATGCTGATGGCGCTCGGCTTTGCGGCCGTGACCAATCTCTTCAGCTACTGGAATTCCGACCGGATGGCGCTCGCCGCCCATAACGCCCAGGAGGTCGACGAGCGCACGGCGCCTGAGCTCTACGGGATGGTGCGCGATCTCGCCGCCCGCGCAAACATGCCGATGCCGCGCGTCTACCTGATCCAGGAGGACCAGCCCAACGCCTTCGCCACCGGCCGCAACCCGCAGAACGCGGCCGTCGCGGCGACGACCGGCATCTTGCGCACGCTGACTTATGAGGAATTGGCCGGCGTGATGGCGCACGAGCTCGCGCATATCAAGAATCACGACACGCTGACCATGACGATCACCGCGACCTTCGCCGGCGCGATCTCCTCGCTCGTCACCTTCGGCATGTTCTTCGGCTCGCGCGACAACCGCCCGAACTTCATCGTTCAGATCCTGCTCTCGATCCTCGCGCCCATGGCGGCCGCGCTGATCCAGATGGCGATCTCGCGCTCGCGCGAATACGAGGCCGACAAGCTCGGCGGTCAGATTTGCGGCAATCCGGTCTGGCTCGCCGACGCGCTCGCCAAGATCGCGGCAGGCGTTCAGCACATCCCCAGCGAGACAGCAGAGGCCAAGCCTGCTACGGCGCACATGTTCATCATCAATCCCTTGACCGGCGGCGGCATGGATAATCTGTTCTCGACACATCCCGACACCGGCAATCGCATCGCCGCCCTGATGGAGCAGGCGCGCGCGCTCGGCATCGGCCGCAGCAGCGCGGGCACCGGCTTCACCGCCCAGGCCGACAACAATCCGTGGGGCAGCGCCCCGCGCCAGCCCGGTCCGTGGGGCTGAGATGGCTGCTCAACCCTCCTCTCGCCACCCGGCCCAGCCGGAAACGACGCTCAAGCTCGACGATGCCCCGGGCCTGCCGGCCCGCCGGCTCGCCGCCGCCGTCATCGACGAAGTCCTGCGCGCCCGCGTCGCGCTCGACGAGACGCTGGAGCGCATGCTGCCGGAATCCGGGCTCGACGCCGCCGATGCGAGCCTCGCCCGCGCCATCACGGTGACGGCTTTCCGTCGCCTCGGCACGATCCAGCAGGCGATCGACGCACGCCTCGACCGTGGCAGCCCGCGCAAATCCGGTCCGTTCGAGCCGATTCTGACGGCCGCCGCCGCCCAGATCCTCTTCCTCGACGTGCCCGACCATGCGGCGGTCGATATCGCCATCCGCCACCTGCATGAGGACCCGCGCTCGGCCCGCTATGCCGCGCTCGGCAACGCCGTGCTGCGCCGCCTTGCCCGCGAGCGCGACGCGGTCCTCGCGGAGGCCCAGGCCGAGGTCTTCGGCGACACGCCTGACTGGCTGGTGGAAAGCTGGTGCACCGCCTATGGCGAGGACACCGCCGCTGCGATCGCGCAGAGCCATCGCGAGGAGCCGCCGCTCGACCTCTCCGTCAAGGCTGACGCTGCCGGCTGGGCCGAGAAGCTCGACGGCATCGCCCTGCCGATCGGCTCGGTGCGCCTGCGCGAGCGCCAGGCCATTGCCGGCCTGCCCGGCTTCGACGAGGGCGAATGGTGGGTGCAGGACGCCGCCGCGACCCTTCCGGTGAAGCTCCTGGCTCCGCAGCCCGGCGAACGCATCGCCGACCTCTGCGCCGCGCCGGGCGGCAAGACCGCCCAGATCGCTGCCGCCGGCGCCAATGTCACGGCGCTCGATCGCTCCGGCCCGCGCCTGCGCCGTCTCAAGGCCAATCTCGCCCGGCTCGGCCTCTCCGCCGAGGTCGTCACCGCCGATGCCGTGACCTGGAAGGCGGAAGCCTTCGATGCCGTGCTGCTCGATGCGCCCTGCAGCGCGACCGGCACGATCCGTCGCCATCCCGACGTCGCCTGGACCAAGCTGCCCGAGGATCGCGACCGCCTCGCCGCCCTGCAGGCGCGCCTGTTCGATGCCGCCGCCGCGCTGACGAAACCGGGCGGGCGCCTCGTCTACTGCACCTGCTCGCTCGAGCCGCAGGAAGGCGAGGAGCAGGCGGCTGCCTTTCTCGCGCGCAATCCCCAGTTTCGTCGCGAACCCGTTGGCCCCGAGGAAATCGGCGGTTTGGCTGAGGCAATCGACGGGAACGGCGATATCCGCACCTTGCCGCACCAGTTGCAGGGCGAAACCCCGCGTCTTTCGGGATGGGCAGGATTTTACGCAACCCGCCTGATCAGGCTATGACGGAGCCGGGATTCGCGCGGCACGCCGCCGCGCCCGGGCACGGAGTCGACGGGGGATTTGAGCGGGTGGGCTGAGCGACGGGGGTTGGCCCAGGCCGCGATCGGACGAGCGGCGCGGCGGACCCGTGGCCAGTTCGTCGGAGCGAGCCGGCGCCTCTGGCCCTTCGGCCGCAACAGCGCGACGCGCCTGCTCTTCGCCCCGCACGACCTGCGCACCGCCGACCCGACCACGGCCAGCGATTTCTACGCAGGCTACTATGCCTTTGCCGGGCGGATGCTGCGCAGCCATGGCGAGTCGCCCTTCGATGCCACGCCGCCGAGCGAGGCTTGGGCCGAGGCGCTCTACGGCTTCGGCTGGCTGCGCCATATGCGCGCTGCCGACACCGCCATCGCCCGCGCCAATGCCCGCAGCCTCGTCGAGGATTTCATCACCCGGCGCCGGGATCGCCACGACATCGCGCGCCGCCCGGCCGTGACCGCGCGCCGGCTGATCGCCTTCCTGTCGCATTCGCCCTTGCTGCTGGAGGGCGCCGACCACGTCTTCTACGAGCGCTATCTGCGCCATATCTCCCAGCTCACCGACAGGCTGAGCCTGGCCCTGGCCGGCGCCGTCGAAGGCGCCGATCGTCTGAACGGCCTGATCGCCATCGCCTTCGCCGCGATCTGCCTCGACGGGCAGGACGGCCGCCGCCGCCGGATCGAGACCCTGCTCACCGAGGAGCTCGACGAACAGATCCTGCCCGATGGCGGCCATCTCTCGCGCAATCCGCGCCTGCTGATCGAATTCCTGCTCGATCTCCTGCCGCTCCGCGAGACCTTCGCCGCACGCGGCCTCGAGCCGCCGCGCGGCGTTCTGACCGCGATCGAGCGGATGATGCCGCACTTACGCCTGTTCCGGCATGGCGACGGCGCGCTCGCCCTGTTCAACGGCATGGGCACGACCCCGCCGGACCTGATGGCGACGCTCGCCGCCTATGACGACGCGCGCGGCCGCCCGACCGAGCACGCCGCCTATTCCGGCTACAGCCGCCTTTCGGCCGAGCGCAGCATCGTCGTCGCGGATGCCGGCGCCCCGCCCCGCGGTGCCTACTCGGTCGAGACCCATGCCGGTTGCCTTGCCTTCGAATTCTCCAGCGGTGCCCAGCGCATCATCGTCAATTGCGGCGCCAGCCGCTTCGGCCCGCCCGAGCTGAAGCTCGCCGCGCGCAGCACCGCCGCCCATTCGACGCTCGTCCTCGACGATCGCTCCAGCGCGAATTTCGGGATGGTGCTCGGCGAGATGCGCGTCGTCTCCGGCCCCCGCGATGTCCGTGTCGCCCGTCAGGATGGCGCAGATGGTGCCGAATGGGTCGCGAGCCATGACGGCTATCGCCGCAGCCTCAGTGCCACCCATACCCGCCGCCTCTTGTTGGCGCGGGATGGCGCATCCCTTGTCGGCGAGGATGAGATCGCCTTGGCCGGCACGCGTACGGAACTCGCCGCCGCCCTGCGCTTCCACCTCCACCCCAATGTCCGCGCCAGCCTCGTCCGCGACGGCAGCGGCGCGCTGCTCGCGCTCGCTTCCGGCGAGGTCTGGAGCTTCGAGGCCGGCGGACTGACCATCGCCATCGAAGAGAGCCTTTTCCTGGCTTCATCCGATGGGCGCCGGCGTACCGAGCAACTCGTCATCGCCTTCGATGCCGTCGCGAACCCGCGCGTCACCTGGCGCCTCAGCCGGATCAGCGCCGCCAATCCCCGCGCCGGCAAGACGGTCGCCGCCGCAATCGCCGAGCGCGAGGCCAGGGAACCCGCACCTGGCGCGTGACGGTTCTGCGACGGCGGCTTTTGCCTTTTGCAGCGCAGCATGATAGCCCGCGCGCGTCTGCCGAAACTGCCTTCCTGCAATCAAAGCCGGACCTGATCCCGATGCCGAATGAGCTTCGCCGCGTCGAACGCGCGCTCCTTTCCGTTTCCGACAAGACGGGGCTGATCGATTTCGCGCGCGCCCTCCACAAGCTCGGCATCGCGCTGGTCTCGACCGGCGGCACCGCCAAGGCGATCGCCGAGGCCGGCCTGCCGGTCTCGGACGTCTCCGACCTCACCGGCTTCCCCGAGATGATGGATGGCCGGGTCAAGACCCTGCATCCGAAGGTCCATGGCGGCCTGCTCGCCATCCGCTCGCATCCCGAGCACCAAGCCTCGATGCTCGGCCACGGCATCCAGCCGATCGACCTGCTCGTCGTGAACCTCTACCCGTTCGAGGCGACTGTCGCGGCCGGCAAGGCCTATGACGACTGCATCGAGAACATCGATATCGGCGGCCCCGCGATGATCCGCGCCGCTGCGAAGAACCATCACGACGTCGCCGTTGTCGTCGAGCCGGCCGACTATCCTTCCGTCCTCGCCGATCTCGAAGCCCAGAAGGGCGCGACCACGCTGACACTGCGCCGCAAGCTCGCCCAGAAGGCCTATGCCCGCACGGCGGCCTATGACGCGGCGATCTCGAACTGGTTCGCAGGCGAGCTGGGCGATACCGCCCCGGCCTTCCGCGCCCTTGGCGGCGCCTTGGCCGAGACGATGCGCTACGGCGAGAACCCGCATCAGTGGGCTGCGTTCTATCGCACTCCCGAAAACCGCCCGGGCGTCTCGACCGCCCGTCAGGTCCAGGGCAAGCAGCTCTCCTACAACAACATCAACGACACCGACGCCGCCTTCGAATGCGTCGCCGAGTTCGCCCCTGAAGCTTCGGCCGCCTGTGTCATCGTCAAGCATGCCAATCCCTGCGGCGTCGCGGCCGGCGGCTCGCTGCTCGAAGCCTATGAGCGCGCGCTGGCCTGCGACCCCGTCTCGGCCTTCGGCGGCATCGTCGCCCTGAACCGCAAGCTCGATGCGGCTGCCGCGAAGAAGATCGTCGAGGTCTTCACCGAGGTCATCATCGCCCCCGACGCCGACGAGGAGGCGATCGCGATGATCGCCGCCAAGAAGAACCTGCGCCTGCTGCTCACCGGCGGCCTGCCGGATGTCCGTGCGCCGGGCCTGTCCTTGCGCACCGTCTCCGGCGGCTTCCTTGCCCAGTCGCGCGACAACGCCGTCGTCGACGACATGGAGCTCAAGGTCGTGACCAAGCGCCAGCCGAGCGAGCGCGAGCTCGCCGACCTGCGCTTCGCCTTCCGCGTCGCCAAGCACGTCAAGTCGAACGCCATCGTCTACGCCAAGGACCTTGCGACCGTCGGCATCGGCGCCGGCCAGATGAGCCGCGTCGATTCCTCGCGCATTGCCGCCTGGAAGGCCGCCGAGGCCGCGAAGGCGGCCGGCGTCGCGGAGAGCCTCGCCAAGGGCTCGGTCGTAGCGTCGGACGCCTTCTTCCCCTTCGCCGACGGCCTGCTCGCGGCAGCCGAGGCCGGCGCAACCGCGGTGATCCAGCCGGGCGGCTCGATGCGCGACGACGAGGTGATCAAGGCCGCCGACGAGGCCGGCCTCGCCATGGTCTTCACCGGCCACCGCCACTTCCGCCATTGACGGCGGCACGGACCGCGGGACACCCTCGCTGACGGGCTGCGCGGGAAGCCGCGCGGCAGGGGACAGGGGTCTGCATGGCCAAAGCTCGAAAACCCGGCGCGCTGCTCAGGGAGCGCGTCGAACACCAGCATGCGCGGGTCAGCTATGTGGAGCTGTTCTTCGATCTGGTCTTCGTCTTCGCGATCACCCAGATCTCGCACACGCTGCTCGAGCATTTCAGTCCGCTTGGCGTGGCGCAGGCCGCCTTCCTGCTCGCCGCCGTCTGGTGGATCTGGATCTATACGAGCTGGGTGACGAACTGGCTCGATCCCGAGCGTCCGCCCGTCCGGATCCTGCTCTTCGTCCTGATGCTGCTCGGCCTGGCGATGTCCTGCTCGCTGCCGCAAGCCTTCGGCCCCGGAGGGCTCATCTTCGCCGGCGCCTATGTCGCGGCCCAGCTCATCCGCTCGCTTTTCACGATGGCGAGCCTGAAAGATTCCTCCCCCGCCAATTATCGCAACTTCCAGCGCATCAGCATCTGGCTGTCGATCTCGGCGCTGTTCTGGATCGCTGGCGGGTTGAGCGAGGGCAATCTGCGGTTCGGCCTCTGGCTCGTCGCGCTCGGCATCGAATATGCCGGCCCGGCTCTCGGCTTTCGCGTATTCCGTCTCGGCCGCTCCGAGACCACCGACTGGAATGTCGAGGGCGGCCATCTCTCCGAGCGCTGCGCGCTCTTCATCATCATCGCGCTCGGCGAGTCGATCCTGATCACCGGCGCCACCGCCGCGAAACTGCCGGTCACGGCCGCCAACCTGACAGCCTTCCTGAACTCCTTCCTCAGCTCGATCGCGATGTGGTGGATCTATTTCCATATCGGCGCCGAGCGGGCGAGCCACCATATCGCCCGATCCGACGATCCCGGCCGGATCGCCCGGATCGCCTATACCTATCTGCATGTCTTGCTGGTCGCCGGCATCATCCTCGTCGCGGTCGGCGACGAGCTGGTGATCGCTCATCCCGGCGGCCATACCGACGCGAAGACGGCGATCGCCGTCCTCGCCGGCCCGGCCTTCTATCTGCTCGGCAATCTCCTGTTCAAACGGGTCACCGCCGGCTGGTATCCCCTCTCCCATCTCGTCGGCCTCGGCCTGCTCGCCATGCTCACGCCGGCCTGGACGGTGCTGCCGCCCCTGGGCTTCAGCCTGGTGGCAACCGCGATCCTGATCCTGGTCGCGGCCTGGGAAGCGATCTCGCTGCGGCCAAAGGAGGCCTGAACCATGCACACCATCAAGGTCATCGGTATTGGCTTCGCCCTGCTCGGCATCCTGCTCGTCCTGGCGCCGCGCCTCGCCGTCTCCGCCGGACGTCCGATCCCCTTCGCGGTGAAGCTCTTCCTGCCGCTCTGGTTCGCTAGCGCCCTGATCAATCTCTGGATCGGCGTCACCCGGGCAGGCTATACCGTGATGGAGGAAGCGCCGATCTTCCTCGTCGTCTTCGGCGTGCCGGCGGTCGCCAGCCTGCTGATCCTCTGGCTGACCTCCCGAATCGCCCGATGAGCCTCGAATCCGTCCGCGCCTTCTTCGCCGAGCACGCTCCCGACATCGCCGTCATCGTGACGCCTGAGAGCAGCGCGACCGTGCCGCTCGCTGCGGCTGCCCATGGCGTCGAGCCCGGCCAGATCGCCAAGACCTTGTCGCTGCGCATTGGGGACGAGGTCGTCCTGGTCGTGACCCGCGGCGATGCCAGGCTCGACAACCGGAAGGCCAAGGCGGCGCTCGGCGGCAAGCCGCGCATGCTCGGCCAGGAAGAGGTCGAGGCCCTCACCGGCCACCCCGTCGGCGGCGTTTGCCCCTTTGGGCTCGCGACGCCGCTCAAGGTCTATTGCGATGTCTCGCTGAAAGCCTTCGACATCGTCGTACCTGCCGCCGGCTCGACCCATAGCGCGCTGCGCATCGCGCCTGAGCGCATGGCCGAGCTGGCGCGGGCCGAATGGGTCGATACCTGCCAGGAAGCGGCGCAGGAGGTGGCTGCAGCGGAATAAGGCTCAGGCCTTCGTCCGCGCGATCAGCTCCATGGCGGCGGCGGGATTGCGCACCTTGTCGCCGCTGATGACATAGAGGAAGACGTCGCGCCGTTCGGCCTTGGCCGCCGGCCCGACCGTATCCAGCCCCTCCGGGACGCCGCCCTTGGCCCAGACCTGCGCAGCCTTGGTCCAGCGCTCCAGCCCCGCCTCGGAATAGCCCTTCGGCTCGGCCTCCTTGGTTCCCATGATCCGTGCATAGACGAAGGCCGCCGTGACGTCGGCGATCTGCGTGTAATCCGCATCGGCCGAGGTTATGGCCGCCACCCCATACTCACGCAGCAGCGCGACAAAATCAGGCGAGCGGAAGCTGTCATGCCGGACCTCGACGGCGTGGCGCAATGTGATCCCATCGAGCTCCTTCGGCAGCAGCTTGAGGAACGCTTCGAAATCGGCGGGATCGAACTGCTTCGTTGGCATGAACTGCCAGTTGATCGGCCCGAGCTTGTGCTTGAGCTCGGTCAGCCCGCTGGTCAGGAATTTCTCGACCGACGGCCCCGCTTCCGCCAGCACGCGCCGGTTCGTGCAGAAACGCGAGCCCTTCAGCGCGAAGACGAAATCGTCCGGCGTCTCCTCACGCCATCTGGCGAAGCTCTCCGGCTTCTGCGAGCCATAATAAGTGCCGTTGATCTCGATCGAGGTCAGCTTGCTCGCGGCATATTCCAGCTCGCGCTTCTGCGGCAGCCCATCCGGATAAAACGCCCCGCGCCAGGGCTCGAACACCCAGCCGCCAATGCCGATATGGATCTTGCCTGCTTCGCGGGCCATGGGGTGCTCCGTTCTTCCGACACCGATACTGGCGCGGATGACGGGTCCGGCGCCACCCGCTTTCGGCATTGATCGACGCTACTCCCATGGGCGACAGGCAGATGTCAGGAGAGCCCCCGCGCAACCCATTGGACGCTTCGCACGGTTGCAGCATAGTCTGCCGCATTCTTCCTCCGATTGCAGCGGAAGGTTCTCATGGAACCGGATAGGGATGGCGTGAACCGGCATATCGGAGGTCGGCTTCGGCTGCTGCGCGGCAAACACAGGCTCACCCTGAAGTATATTGGCGAGCTGCTCGGCGTTTCGCATCAGCAAGTTGAGAACTACGAATCCGGGAAGAATAGATTGACCGCCGATGCGCTTTTTATTCTCTCGCGGCGGCTGAAAGTCGACCCACGCTTCTTTTTCGAGGGCTTGCTGGAGCCCTCGTCGGAAAGAGGCTTCGCTGATGGAGCAGTGTCGGAGTACGGCTCTGAACCGGCTTCTTCCCCGGAGAGTTCTCGATTGGACGGAGCGTTCGCGCAAATTCGCTCCCGGCAGCTGCGGATGCTTACGGTCCAACTCGTTGAGACGGTAGCCGCCGTAGATGCTGGCGCTGCGAACCAACGAATCTCCGGAAGCCCCGCGCGCAAACGCCGAGAAGCCTCAGAGCCTCCGAAGCCCTGATGATCCATCTCGCGGAAGCGTACCGGCCCCGGATCGTTGAGCTGGAGAGCTTGCTGGAGGATCCGGAGCTTCGCGATGAAGCGATCGAGGCCATCCGCTCGATGATCGAGCGCATCGTGGTCACGCCGCGCGGTGGCGTCGACCTTCGAGCTCCACGGCGACCTGCCGGGCTTCTGGCTGTGAGCGCGTAGAAACGCAAAAACCCCGTCTCGTGGTGAGACGGGGTTTTTCTATTTCTGTTGGTTGCGGGGGCCAGATTTGAAC
>NZ_JBYSYT010000003.1:0-549925 GCF_058783685.1 Allobosea sp. FW305-C-101
TTCAACGCCGCAGTTTTCCTCGAGTGATCCGAGTCGACGGCTAGCGGCTAAGGCCCGTGAACCTAACGCAAGGATAAACGATAGCGCTTGTCCTCGCGCCTGGCCCGACCGCTCCGCCGAACTCGAAGCTTTCGACGTCCAGCCTGATCGGATGCCCGTGCGCCGCTTCGGACGAAGCGTTGGAACGCTATCAGCGGGATCACCCACAGGTGGGCTTGCATCTTATCAATATACATTATACATTATTGTATAATGTTTCCTGCTGAGAGTTGCTCACTATGACCGCCGTGAATATCGACGACCGGCTAACAGTCGCCAGCCAGCCGCGCCAGGAGGCCCTTGCCGCGCTGGCGGCCGCCGGCTTCGCCACGATTATCAACAACCGACCCGATGGCGAGGAGCCGGGGCAGCCCGGCAACGCTGCCGAGAAGGCAGCCCTGGAGCGGCCGGGCCTTGCCTATCGCTTCATCCCCGTGACGGCGGCGACGATCACCGAAGCCGATATCCGCTCGTTTCAAGAGGCGGTGTGCGGGGCCAAGGGGCGGGTCTACGCCCATTGTCGCAGCGGCACGCGATCCCTGACCCTGCATGTGCTCGGCGAGGTTCTGGCGGGGCGGATGAAGCCCGGCGAGGTCGAGGCCTTCGGCCACGCGCACGGCTTCGATCTCTCGGGTGCCGTGCAGTGGCTCGCCCGGAATGCGGCCCGGGCGCCGCTGGTGAAGGGCTTCCACGAGCCGCGCACCGGCAGCATGCAGTATGTCGTCGCCGACCCGAAGACGAGGCGTTGCGCGATCATCGATCCGGTCTATGAGTTCGATGAGAAGTCCGGGGCGACCGCCACGCATCAGGCCGACGCGATCCTCGCCTATGTGGCGCGCGAGGGGCTCACAGTCGAGTGGATCCTCGACACCCATCCTCACGCCGATCACTTCTCGGCCGCTCATTATCTCAAGCAGAAGACCGGCGCGCAGACAGCTATCGGCGCGCGCGTCACGGAGGTCCAGAAGCTCTGGCAGGGCCTCTACAACTGGCCGGAGCTGGCGACCGACGGCTCGCAATGGGACCGGCTCTTCGCCGAGGGCGACAGCTTCAAGGTGGGTGAGCTCACCGGGTGCGTGATGTTCTCGCCCGGCCACACCCTTGCCTCCGTGACTTACGTCATCGGCGATGCGGCGTTCGTGCACGACACGATCTTCATGCCGGATTCCGGCACAGCGCGGGCGGATTTCCCGGGCGGCAGCGCCAAGGACCTCTGGGCGTCGATCCAGGCGATCCTGGCCTTGCCGGACGATACGCGCCTATTCACCGGGCACGACTACGAGTCCGGCGGGCGCGCCGCTAAATGGGAGAGCACGGTGGGCGAGCAGAAGCACTCGAACCCGCATCTGACCGGCATGACGGAGGAGCGCTTCGTCGCGTTGCGAGAGGCGCGCGACCGCACCCTGCCGATGCCGAAGCTGATCCTGCATGCGCTGCAGGTTAATATCCGCGGCGGCCGGCTGCCGGAGCCCGAAGCCAACGGCAGGCGCTATCTCAAATTCCCGCTCGATGCGCTCGTGGGGGCCGCGTGGTGATGGACGCCAAAACGGTCCACGCCATGCCTCCGGCCGAGATGGAGGCGCGCGCCGGCGAGGTCTCCGCCCTGCTCAAGACATTGTCGCATCCAGCCCGTCTGAGGCTCGCTTGCGCCCTTGCGGAGGGCGAATACGCCGTCGGCGAGCTCGAGGAACGGCTGGGCATCCGTCAGCCTACGCTGTCGCAGCAGCTTGGTGCGCTGCGAGATGCAGGCGTCGTCACCACGCGCCGCGAGGCTAAGCAAATCTTCTATCGCCTGAGCGAAGAGAAGGCCGCGCGTCTGATCGAAGCCCTCTACGCCATCTATTGCGAACCGGGGCAGCACCCATGAGTGCCTATTGGCCTTCCCTGATCGGCGGCATGTTGCTTGGCCTCTCGGCCCTCGCGCTGCTGCTGTTCGATGGGCGGATCGCCGGCATCAGCGGCATCGTCGGCCGCTTGCTCGGCGGTGGGCAGATCCCGCTGAATGCGGCTTTCGTCATCGGGCTCCTGAGCGGCCCGCCGCTCTACATGCTGGCGTTCGGAAGCTACCCGGCCGTCACCATCGCCACCTCCTTGCCCATGGTCATGGTGGCCGGGCTCGCCGTCGGCATCGGCACGTGCATGGGCTCGGGCTGCACCTCGGGCCACGGCATCCTCGGCCTGGCCCGCTTTTCGAAACGTTCCTTCGCCGCGACGGTGACCTTTCTCCTCGCAGGGATCGCGATGGCGACGCTGATGGAGTTGCTGCGGTGAACCGGCTCGCCCCCCTGCGTATCGTCGTGGCGCTGCTGTCTGGCGCGCTCTTCGGCTTTGGCCTGTCGCTCTCCGGAATGCTCGATCCGGCGCGCGTCATCGGCTTCCTCAACCTCGCCAGCGGGCATTGGGACCCGAGCCTGGCCTTCGTGCTCGGCGGCGCCGTCGCCGTGGCGGTGCCCGGCGTCATGCTGCAACGCCGTCTGCGGCGCCCGGTGCTCGACGACCACTTCCACCTGCCAGAGAAGACGGAGATCGATGGGCGGCTGCTGACCGGCGCGGCGCTGTTCGGAGCCGGATGGGGGCTCGCCGGCTTCTGCCCGGGGCCGGCAGTTTCGGCTCTGTCGGTGGGACTCGCCCCCGTCTTTCTGTTCGTCACAGCGATGGCGGCTGGGATGATGCTGCATGACCGGGTGATCGCGGGGAGGTTTCCGCGATGACGTCGAACCTCGTTCCCGCGCTCTCTTCCGGCGACCTCGACGGCGAACCCGCGCAACATCGCTCTGAAGGATAGGATATGTCAGTTGGCGAGGATTTGCTGCGACTGCAGGCCGATCGCAGCAAGATCAAGATAGCTAGCCCGATTACCCTGATATGCTCGAGGGGCGACGCCGACAGTCCGGATTGGAATTCTCGGCAGTACCTTCAACCTAGCGCTGCTCGGATGGGCGGACGGGCCCGGCGGCAGAGGTCGGTCGACATCGTCCAAATCCAGAACCCAGATATCATGGGTCACATGTCGGCCACATGCTTCCGGGACGCAATCCGCATGAGGTCGTTGTCCGCCACATGGACAGGCCGGCACAGACCACGGTGCTACGGATGAATTGCTGCCGATTTGGCGGCACTGTCCTGGTGCGGACCTTCCTGATGTCTGCAATGGTCCATCTTGGGAAATTCAGCCCTGCACATAGCGCTTCGTCCTGTTCGGTGGCTCCATACGCTTCGAGCACCTGCTTTGCCGCTTTGAGCGAGTCGCTTGCGCGAACGCGCTCGCGGGAGGCGGCGTGAAGTCTTTCACGGATACCTGACGCCGATCGATCAGCCCACGAAGCTTCCCGACTAGCATAGCAGGCAACACCAGTTTCGCAGGTGCTTTCGTCTGCACGATCAAGGCGTTCTGCGATCTTCCTCAGATTTCTCTCGATTACATTAATTCGGATTCCCGCTTTGAGATATCGAGCGCTGCCACATAACGGGCGCTATTCCGGAGGGAATCGATCTCCGGCCCAGCGTCGATGAGCGATTGGTCGACTTGGATAGGTTCGCGAGTGTGGTAGCGTCTAAGCCACCTTCCTAGTCGAAGTTCCGCTGGGTGCTCGGGGTCGCAAATGACTGAGAAATTTCGACACCGCAGCGTCGTTAAGAATCTCAGCCCGGAAGAAGCCGGTCAGGTGATCCTCTCCATCATCGAGCCTCGATTTGCCTCGGCAGATGTAGCCTACGCTTGGTTTCGATCGGAACCTCTAGCAGGCCTTTCGGGCCGATCGGCCCTGCAACTCATTGCCGAGGGCCGCGCCGAGGCAGTCCTTGAATATGTGGAGGCGATCGACGCGGGTGTTCATGCTTAGGGCGTTCCGCCACTCAGCAGAATCCAGATGCCGCCGAACGTCTGCTCTCGAGCAAGGCGCCAATGTCCGGCGGTGGCCCAAACTCTGCTGACGACGGCCAAATTGGGTGATGACCGGATGTCGACGCATGGTCGGCCTTACCGCCCTTTCGCCAGCGCTTGGTGCAGTCCAGGGCACGCTCGTGGCATCGAGGAGTGCCATTTCTTTCGCGGGCAATTGGAAGATCGACGGGCTGCAGGCTTCTGGCTCGATATGATGTATTCAGAGGCGGCCCGAAAATTGTTGCGGGCCACTCGGCGTAGCGGCTAGCTCACCTTCAACCTCGGCGAGGGCAACGTCTGCGTCACCGTCCATCCCGATCATCTCCTAGGATTACAAGTACGAATGTCTGAAGACAACAACCAGCTTATTGATCTGTCAGCGATGGTCGTTGCGGCCTACGTGGCACATAACAATGTCACCCGCGCCGATCTGCCCGAGCTTATCGCGAAGATTCATGCAGCACTGGCTGGCTTGGGAGCTGAAGCTGCCGCGCCTGCTGCCCAGCCGCTTGTCCCGGCCGTTTCGATCAGGAAATCGGTTACCCCGGATGCGATCATCTGCCTCGAGGACGGCAAGGCGTTCAAATCGCTGAAGCGCCATCTCAGCAGCAAGTACGATATGACGCCTGACCAGTACCGAGCGAAATGGGGCCTGCCTTCCGATTACCCGATGGTGGCACCCAACTATGCCGAAGCGCGCTCGGCCTTGGCCAAGTCGATGGGTCTTGGTCGGAAGGCTGCAACTGCTGTCGACAAGGCAGCAGTTGCCAAGAGCCCACGGCGTGTAAAGGCCAAGGCCTGACCGAGACGCTTGCTTGATAGAGCGACACCGGCTGGCACGGCGACCAACGACAAAGAGGCTCCATGAACAGCGACAGACCTCGCAGGCCCACCAGCGCCCGGGACAAGGCCTAGGCACTGTTCAAGCCCGCCGCGCCGAAAGCCCCGACGCCTGCCGACAATCGGCCAAGCGTTCCCGGAGCGAAAGAACTCGTTTCGCTCCGAATCGATCGCAGCGTGCTCGACCATTTTCAAAGTGGCGGACCAGGCTGGCAGGATCGCATCAACAACGCGCTGCGGCAGGCCGCGGGCATCGGTGGCGATGAAGCGGTCACGCCCGACGAGCTGAACTCTTCGAACGATGGCTAGCGCGGCAATGGCGAAAGGGATCCGTTCAAGAGGCCAGCGGCGACGGCCGGAGCGGCGACCTCGATTCTGAAATGCTCTCTTGGATCTCACCCCGGGCGAGGCACGCGTCACGCGCGTCCTGACATCGGGACAGAGCGTGGCCGATATCGACAGGGCATGCGGGGTATCTGTGGAGACCGTCAGGTCGCAGATCCGGTCGATACTTCAGAAGCTGGGCATGTACCGCCAGGCTGAGCTAGTTGGTTTCTTCGCCGGATTGATACATTCGAGCGTTGAAGCCGACCTTCGCTTCACAGCCCACGCCCAATGTCCGATTGTGGCGCGAGCCGTAGTTGACTTCGGTACAAGTCGGTCAAATTCATGGCATTGCTGCTATAGATCAATCCTTAAGGGTGAGCGCGCTGCAGGAGTGGATTTTGACTGAGCGATTTGAACGGCACCGCCAACCCTGGACCTCTGAGGAGATTCAGAAACTGAAATTGCTCGCTGGAAAGGGCATGGCCCTGAAGGCGATTGCGAAAGCAATGACCCGCAGCGAAGAGTCTATAAAGGATCGCGCAAAGCTCGACGGCATCGGTATCGCCAAACTCCGCTAAACCATGGGGATCTAGAGTCGACATCTTTCTTAAGGACCACAGGCGTCCGCTCCCGCGATAAGCAGCGACAGAGCCGGCTCGGTTTATCTGAGCAGTTTTGGGGCTTTTGCTAAGCGGGTTCCGGTCCTGGTTATGCCGCAGCCGGGATTTGATCGCCGACATGCGAGGGTCAAATGGTAGGATTTGAGAGAACAATCGATTCATATGCACGGTTTGAGCAAGCGGTTCGCCGCGCATTGGATCTTCGCGATGACAAAGTAGCCCGCGAGATGTGGTCCGCGTTGGCCAATGTCGAATGGTTTCACGAGAATGGCGAAAGTGTCGGTTATTCTTTTCGAGCGGCAGGAGGGCTGATCGCAGACATTCGCGATAGCGGCGACTACATGGATTGGTACTGTTGCGGCCCAGTCTCGGTTGTCTCAGATGAAATTCGCCTCTCGTTGGTTGGCGAAGGGTGGCGGCCATCGATCATGGGTGCATGACTGCCCCTTACCGCAAGCACCCAAGGTCGGCACCCACGTAGTATGAAAGGCCCGCATAGTCTTCGTTAGCTCAATGCCGACTTCTGTGATTGCCGTATCGAGCGGGGGGCCAACTGAAGCCCTTGTGCGATCTGAATTTCTTCGATCAGCTCCTCGATATCGTCCTTAGCGAGAGCTCGAAAAAGGTCGGCATACGAAATCTCGTGCGACGCCCCCCGAGGGCCTGACCATTCAGCGCAGTTGTCGTGCTTGAAATTGCGTAGGGTGCCATCAATTTCAATGGCGCTCTAAGCAGAGTCAGGCATTCCACCAATCCGCCCGCCGCACGCCGGACAATGATCTCACGGAACCCAACAATGAAAGGCGCCCGACATTGTCGGGCGCCCATCCGAATTGCGGAACTCGACCTGCAATCGCGGCAACACTATGCCTCGATTTTCAAACAAGACGCTTGTCGTCGTTTACGAGCAGCCGGTCGTCGAACCGCAGGTGTTGCACTTCAGGCAGGTGCCGTTGCGGACCAGCGTGAAGTTGCCGCATTCGCCGCACGAGTCGCCGACATAGCCTTTCATGATCGCCTCGGCCCGGCGCTCGGACTGGGTCGGCTGGGCGGCCGGCGCCGCGAAGCCGAGCTTGGCCATTTCCGCCTCACCATAGGCCTCGGGCTCCTCCTTCAGCGCGGTCGCGCCTGCGGTGGCGAGGCCGATGGCAGAGGTGGTCGAGCGGGCGACCGCATCGTTCGCCGCATGGCTTCCCTGGCCGCCGCCCTGGATGGCGAGCAGGTTGATCGGCTTGCCGCGGCGGAAGCCGGTCGAGGCGAGGGGGGTCGATACGACCGGGGCCGCATCCGGCGCCTTGTCCTGGTCGACACCGCTGCCCATCACGTCATGGCCGATCTCGCTGGGATCGACATGGGCGAGGTCGTGGCGGCCGAGATAGGAGATCGCCAGTTCACGGAAGACGTAGTCGAGGATCGAGGTCGCGTTCTTGATCGACTGGTTGCCGGCAACGAAGCCCGAGGGCTCGAAGCGGGTGAAGGTGAAGGCCTCGACATACTCCTCCAGCGGCACGCCATATTGCAGGCCGAGCGAAACCGCGATCGCGAAGTTGTTCATCATCGCCCGGAAGGCCGCGCCCTCCTTGTGCATGTCGATGAAGATCTCGCCGAGGCGCCCATCCGAATACTCGCCGGTATGGACATAGACCTTGTGGCCGCCGACCGTGGCCTTCTGGATGTAGCCCGTGCGGCGATCCGGCATCTTCTCGCGCTCGCGCTTGCGCTCGATGCGTTCGACGATGCGTTCGACGATCTTCTCCGAGATCTGGGTGGCACGCGCCGCCATCGGCGCCGCGACCAGCGTCTCGACCGCGTCGTCGGCGTCGTCGTCCTCATCCGAGATCAGCGCCGAGTTCAGCGGCTGCGAGAGCTTGGAGCCGTCGCGGTAGAGGGCGTTCGCCTTCAGCGCCAGCTTCCAGGAGAGCATATAGGCGCTCTTGCAGTCCTCGACCGTCGCCTCATTCGGCATGTTGATGGTCTTGGAGATCGCGCCCGAGATGAAGGGCTGCGCCGCCGCCATCATGCGGATATGGCTCTCGACCGAGAGATAGCGCTTGCCGATGCGGCCGCAGGGATTGGCGCAATCGAAGACGTTGTAATGCTCGGTCTTCAGGTGCGGGGCACCTTCCAGGGTCATCGCGCCGCAGACATGGACGTTGGCGGCTTCGATCTCGGCCTTGGTGAAACCGAGGAAGGGCAGGAGCTCGAACGACATGTCGTTGAGCTTCTCGGCCGGGACCTTGAGCGTGCCGGTGAGGAAATCCTCGCCCAGCGTCCACTTGTTGAAGACGAACTTGATGTCGAAGGCGCTCTTCAGCCCCTTCTCGACCGCCTCGATCTTCTCGTCGGTGAAGCCCTTGGAACGCAGGGTCGAGGGATTGACGCCCGGCGCCTGCTTCATCGAGCCATGGCCGACGGCATAGGCCTCGATCTCGGCGATATCGGCCTCGCGGTAGCCGAGCGCACGCAGCGCATCCGGCACAGCGCGGTTGATGATCTTGAAGTAGCCGCCGCCGGCGAGCTTCTTGAACTTCACCAGCGCGAAATCAGGCTCGATGCCGGTGGTGTCGCAATCCATGACGAGGCCGATCGTGCCGGTCGGCGCGATCACGGTCGCCTGGGCGTTGCGGTAGCCGTAGCGCTTGCCCTGCTCCAGCGCCTCGTCCCAGACGATGCGCGAGCGCTCCGCCATGGTCACGGCCGAACCGCCGAGGCGGGCGAGGGTGGCGTGGTCGAGCGGCACCGGGGTGACGCTCAGGCCCTCATAGCCGTCGGCGAGGCCATGGGCCGCCGTGCGGTGGTTGCGGATGACGCGCAGCATGTGGCTGGCGTTCTTCTTGTAGCCGGGGAAGGGGCCGAGTTCGCCGGCCATCTCGGCCGAGGTCGCATAGGCGACGCCGGTCATGATCGCGGTCAGCGCACCGGCGAGGGCGCGGCCCTCGTCGGAGTCGTAGCCGAGGCCCATGGTCATCAGCAGGCCGCCGATATTGGCGTAGCCGAGGCCGAGCGTGCGGTACTCGTAGGATAGCTCGGCGATCTCGCGGCTCGGGAACTGCGCCATCGTGACCGAGATTTCGAGCACGACGGTCCAGAGCCGGCAGAGATGCTCATAGGCCGCGACGTCGAAGGCCTTGGTCTCGGTGTCGTAGAACTGCAGCAGGTTGGCCGAGGCCAGGTTGCAGGCGGTGTCGTCGAGGAACATGTACTCGGAGCACGGATTGGACGCCCGGATCCGGCCGGAAGCCGGGCAGGTGTGCCAGTCGTTCATCGTCGAGTTGAAGTGCAGGCCGGGATCGGCCGAGGCCCAGGCGGCGTAGCCGATCTTCTCCCAGAGGTCGCGGGCCTTCAGCGTCTTGACGACCTTGCCGGTGGTGCGGCCGGTCAGGTTCCAGTCGTTGTCGTTCTCGACGGCGCGCAGGAAATCGTCGGTCAGCGAGACCGAATTGTTCGAGTTCTGGCCGGAGACGGTGAGATAGGCGTCGGAATCCCAGTCGGTATCATAGGTGTCGAAGGAGATGTCCTTGTAGCCCTGCTTGGCGAACTGGATGACGCGCTTGATGTAGTTGTCCGGCACCAGCGCCTTGCGGGCGAGCTTCACCTCGCGCTTGAGCGCCGGGTTCTTCTCGGGGTCGAAGCAGCTATCGCCTTCGCCCTCGCAGTTCACGCAGGCCTTGAGCACGGCCTTCATGTGCTTCTTGACGGTCTTGGAACCGGTGACGAGAGCGGCGACCTTCTGCTCCTCCTTCACCTTCCAGTCGATATAGGCCTCGATATCCGGATGGTCGGCGTCGACCACGACCATCTTGGCGGCGCGGCGGGTGGTGCCGCCCGACTTGATGGCGCCGGCGGCGCGGTCGCCGATCTTGAGGAAGGACATCAGGCCGGAGGACTTGCCGCCGCCGGCGAGCTTCTCGCCTTCACCGCGCAGCATCGAGAAGTTCGAGCCGGTGCCGGAGCCGTATTTGAACAGGCGGGCCTCACGGACCCAGAGGTCCATGATGCCGCCCTCGTTGACGAGGTCGTCCTGCACGCCCTGGATGAAGCAGGCATGCGGCTGCGGATGCTCGTAGCTCGACTTCGACTTGACCAGCTTGCCGGTCTTGAAGTCGACGTAGAAATGGCCCTGGCTGGGACCGTCGATGCCATAGGCCCAGTGCAGGCCGGTGTTGAACCATTGCGGCGAGTTCGGCGCGACGCGCTGGGTCGCGAGCATGAAACGGAGCTCGTCATGGAAGGCCGCGGCATCCTCCTCGGAGGAGAAATAGCCGCCCTTCCAGCCCCAGTAGGTCCAGCAGCCGGCGAGGCGGTCGAAGACCTGCTTCGACGAGATCTCGGAGCCGTAGCGTTCGCCTTCGGGCAGCTCGGCGAGAGCGGCCTCGTCGGCGACCGAACGCCAGAGGAAGGAGGGAACGTCGTTCTCCTCGAACTTTTTCAGGCGCGCCGGCACGCCGGCCTTGCGGAAATACTTCTGCGCGAGCACGTCGCTGGCGACCTGCGACCAGGTCTCGGGAACCTCGATGCCTTCCAGCCGGAAGACGACGGAGCCGTCCGGGTTCTTGATCTCGCTGACGGCCGATCGGAACGGGATCGCGGCATAGGGCGACTGTCCGGCGGTGGTATAGCGGCGCTCGATGCGCATGATCTTCGTCCCTTGATCTGCCGCGGGCTCGCCTTGCAAGCCACGCGCGGCCGGTTGATCACCGGCTCCTGATGTCAGCCCAACTCGGTTTGATGCCCTGTGGGATCTCCGCGGTGTCGCCCCGCCGATGGTCCCGGACGCGCCCAAAATGTCCGCGCAAATCCGTTCGCTTCCGCTGTCGATGGCGGATGCGGCGGCAGGCCCGGAACACACTGGAAAACTAGGGTTTCGCAGTCATCCAGAGGGGGTGCCGCCGGCCGTCATGCGATGGTCAAAATCTAGTGCAGATGCCCATCGGGCGTCAAGGAATAGTGCCCCGTGATCCCTGTGGACACGACATCTGGTAGGGATATGTGGGTTATGGGGATAAGTTACAAGGCGCCCGCTAAGCCTCGGAAATCACCGGGGAATCGGATGTGCCGCGGCAAGATTGCCACAGTGCCGGGCGAAGCGCAGTCCTTAAAATCCCCGCTATTCATGGTTGACGATTGGTGAAGCCGGTCGGCTTGAGGCTTGCTGCGAGCGTCGCTTTCAGAGCCGCCCGGAAGTGGCTGATCTCGGGCGATTTCCCGGCGAATGCCGTCATCGCGGGCCTGATCGAATCGCGGCCGAATCGTGGCGAGTCGCTCAAGACACGCGCAGATTGAGCGGTCCACTTAAAGTGACGTTAGGTTGGCCGTGCTACGCGGATTGAAGCGTGATCCGTCCGGGACTGCCCATGCATCGCTATGCCTTCTGCCTGCTCCCTCTGGCGCTCGCCGGCTGCACCGACAGCGAGCCGCTGGCTCCAGCCTTTGCGGGAGAATGGGCGTCACGCAGGATGGGGTGCCGCGAGGCTCCGCGCATCACCATCAACAAGACCGGCATTTCGGCGCCGGGAATGCCCGTGAACGGGCTGACCTTCACGAAGGCGACGGTTTCCGGATCGACGGCGCATGTCGTCATGGAGCTGAGCGCCAGCGCGCGGCTCATGGCCGGCTCGCCCGACCCCAAAAAGCCGCGATACGAGCTGGACCCGCGCTCAATCGAGGTTCTGGCGACGCTGGTCGCATCGGGCCGGTTCGTCAACGCGACCAATGTCATGGTCAGGGACAAGCAGACCCGCCAGCTCAGGGCCGTCGAGCCCGACGTTCTCGCCGTCATGAGCCTGACACGCTGCGACGCGAGCGAAACATCGCGCAGTTTCAGCACGGTCGGCCTGCCGCGGGCTGGACAGTAGCCGGTGCCGGGGCCATAAGTCGCCCGATTGTTTTGCATCGCGCGCACGGACTGAGGACGATGAAGGACTGGCTGCTGCAGATCTTCACCTGGTGGAACGGCCAGACGATCGGCACCCGCTTCCATACCTGGCGCTTCGGCGAGCGGGTGGGCGAGGACGAGTTCGGCAATGTCTATTACCGCACCAAGGGTGGGGTGAAGGACAAGGCGCTCGGCTTCCAGCGGCGCTGGGTGATCTACAAGGGCGACGCGGAAGCCTCCAAGGTACCGCCGGGCTGGAACGGCTGGCTGCATCACACGGTCGATGTCGCGCCGTCCGAGGAAAGCTACCAGCCGCGCGAGTGGCAGCAGCCGCACCAGCAGAACTGGACCGGCACCGCGCTGGCCTATCGCCCGCAGGGCTCGACGCTCGCCGAGGGCGAGCGCCCGGCCGCGACCGGCGACTACCAGGCCTGGACGCCCGGCCGCTGAGGCTTCCGGCGTAGCGCTCCGATGCGCGTTGCCATCCAGACATTCGGTACGCGTGGCGACGTTCAGCCCTATGTCGCCCTTGCGCGTGGCCTGATTGCGCGCGGGCACGATGTCCAATTGGCCGCACCCGAACAGTTTTCCGATCTGGCGTCGCGCCTGAGAGTTCCCTTTGCCCCGCTGCCGGGCACGTTGCTCGACTTGCTCGACAGTGACGCCGGGAAGGCCGCAGTCGCCGCCGGTCGCGGTTTTTCTGCCGGCCTGGCGTTGCTCGGCAAGATCAAGCCGGCGATGACCCGGTTGATGGATGCTGAATGGGAGGCTCTACGTGGGTTCGGACCTCGTCTGATCCTGCATCACCCCAAGTCGCTCGTGAGCCCGGCCATTGCCGCCAGATTGGGGGCACGAAGCCTGCTTGCCTCGCCTTTGCCGGGCTTTACGCCCACATCTGCCTTCCCAAGTCCCATTCTGTCGATCAGGCTGCCAAGCCTGTTGAACAAGCCCAGCCACATGTTGATGGCCGCTGCTCCGGCCCTCCTGTTCGGACGGATGCTGGCGCGGTGGCGACGCGAGCGGCTGGGGCTGCAAAGCCGCTATCCAGACCCCTCGATCGGCGTGCTTTATGCCTATAGCCGCCACGTGATTCCGGTTCCGTCTGATTGGGATCCCAAGCGTGTGCACGTCTGCGGCTACTGGTTCCTCGATGAGCCTGAGATCGGGATGTCGCCGGCGCTTGCTTCCTATCTCACGGCCGGGACACCTCCGATCTATGTCGGATTTGGGAGCATGCCGGGAGATCGGCCACGGGAATTGGCCGAAGCAATCGTCGCTGGTCTGCGGCTGGCGGGTATGCGCGGCATTTTCGTCCGTGGTGGTGGGGCACTCGACCTGCCGGAACATTGCGATGACATGCTGGTGATCGATGCAGCGCCTCACGATAAGCTGCTTCCGCACGTTGCCGGAGCGCTGCACCATGGCGGTGCAGGCACGACGGGAGCGAGCTTGCGGGCGGGGGTGCCGATGGCTATCCGGCCATTTTTCGGCGATCAGCCATTTTGGGCTGACCGGATTGCGGCTTTGGGAGCGGGCCCAAGAGCTCTGCCGCGTCAGTTGACGCCGGATATCGTGGCGGCCGCAGCAAAAGCACTGCAGGTGCCGGAAGTGCGAAAGCGCGCCGCTGAGCTCGGGAAAGCGATCCGCGCCGAGGAAGGGGTCCAGGCTGCGATCATCGATATCGAAGGGCGCATGAGCTGTTGACGAAGCAGAGCGCCCTTTTTCCGCTGCCTTTGCCGTGTTACTGCGCGCCATCGCGGTCCTTCCGCGCTGTCGAAGAGATTCGCGCCCGCATGCCGTTCCTGTTCCGCCTTTCGACCCTAGCCGGCCTCGCCACGAGCGCGGCCGCGCTGCTCGCTGCGATGGGCCCGGCGCAGGCCGACCGCATCCGCAATCCGACGGCCGTCTTCGCCGGCCTCGACAAGATCACCGGCCGCATCATCTCCTTCGAGGTGGCGATCGACGAGACCGTGCAGTTCGGCGCGCTGCAATTGACACCGCGCGTCTGCTGGACGCGTCCGCCGACCGAGGCCCCGCAGACCGACGCTTTCGTCGAAGTCGACGAGGTCACCGTCAAGAACGAGTACCGGCGCATCTTTACCGGCTGGATGTATGCGGCGAGCCCCGGCCTGCACGGCGTCGAGCATGCGATCTACGATGCATGGCTGACGGATTGCAAAGGCGGCACCGAGCTCGTCGTCGATCCCAAGGAGCCGGAGGCGCCGCCCGCTGACGACCCGCGTCGTCCGCGTACCCCGCCGCGCGATCCCAATCAGCCGCCATTGCCCGGACAGCAGCCCGGGCTGCCGCCGCCGGGCGGGCGTATCGATGTCGAGCCGCCGCGCGGCGTGCCGGTGCAGCCGCAACGGCCGAGCCAGCGCTTCTTCCCGACCAACCCAGGCCAGGGCCGCGATCCGACCGGTGGCGGCGGCTGAGCCGTCGCCGCGGCGTTTGCTGTTTCAGAGCTGGGTCAGGACGTCGCGGCCGCTGACTGGCGCCGAGATGGGCCAGGCGTGCCAGTCGCCCTGGCACTGCAGGGCGTCTTCGAGCAGCCGGCGATAGGCGTCACGCGGAATCTCGAGGGTACCGAACTGGGCGAGATGGCCGGTCTGGAACTGTGTATCGAGCAGCCGGTAGCCGCCATGCCTCAGCCGGGCCACCAGATGGACCAGCGCGACCTTCGAGGCATCGGTTTCACGATGGAACATGCTCTCGCCGAAAAAGGCGCCGCCCAGCGAGAGCCCGTAAAGACCGCCGACCAGCCGGCTCTCACGCCAGCATTCGACCGTATGGACATAGCCCAGCGCGAACAATTCGCCGAAGATCTCGCGGATGCGCCGGTTGATCCAGGTTTCGGTCCGGTCCGGCTTCGCTTCGGCGCAGGCGCTGATGACGGCGTCGAAGGCGCTGTCGATCCTGATCTCGAAGCGGTCCGACCGCACGGTCCGGGCCAATCGTGACGAGAGATGGAAGCGATCCAGCGGGATGATGCCGCGCAGCTCCGGCTCCACCCAGAACAGGCCTGGGTCATCGGCGCTCTCCGCCATCGGGAAGATGCCGGCGGCATAGGCGCGCAGCATGATCTCCGGCGTGATCGCAGGGGTGCGGACGGGCACGGAACGAGCCTTCATGACCGGATGGGAACGTGAGGCGGGGTTTCTGTCAAACGAAGGCTACTAGACGGCCGGCTCGGCATGCTCGGGCTTGACCCGAGCATCTCGTGACAGAGAGGCGCCTTTTCCGGCGAGAGATTCTCGGGTCTGCGCTTCGCGCTGCCCGAGAATGACGCGCACTCATGCCACTTCACATGAACCTCCCGACCATGGCTTCAGCAATGTCTGAAGCCATGGCCGCAAGAGGCTGACCGATCAGCCTTCCGTCGACTCGGCGCCGGGGGCTTCGTCGCCTGCCTCGCCGTTCTCGCCGCCTTCGCCGTCGTCATTGATGCACTCGACGGAGACGACCTTCTCGTCCTTGTCGGTGTTGAACACCGTCACGCCCTGGGTCGAGCGCCCGGCGATGCGGATGCGGTTGTTCGGGCCGGCATCGACCGGCACGCGGATGAGCTGGCCGCCATCGGTGACGAGCATGAGCTGGTCCGTATCCAACGCCGGGAAGGAGGCGACGAGCTTGCCGTTGCGATCGTTCACGACCATGGCGACGATGCCCTTGCCGCCGCGCCCGGTGACCCGGTACTCGAAGGACGAGGTGCGCTTGCCGTAGCCGCGCTCCGAGACCGTCAGGATGAACTGCTCGGCCGCGCCCATGGCGGTATACTTCTCAAGCCCGAGCTCGATATCGCCGGCGCTCTCCTCGGCATCGGCCTCGACCGCCGCCGTGGCTTCAGCGCCGTCCTCGGCCTCACCGGTCAGCGCCCTGCGGGCGGCCGCGGCGCGCTTGAGATAGGCGGCGCGCTCGTCTGGCGTAGCGTCCAGATGATGCAGGATCGCGAGCGAGATGACCTCGTCGCCCTTGGCCAGGTTGATGCCGCGCACGCCAGTCGAGTCGCGGCCCTTGAAGACGCGCACTTCCGGCACCGCGAAGCGGATGCACTGGCCGTCGGCCGTAGTCAGCAGCACGTCGTCGTTCTCCGTGCAGATCTGCACGTCGACGATATGGTCGCCCTCGTCGAGCTTCATCGCGATCTTGCCGGCGCGGTTGACGTTGACGAAGTCGGAGAGCTTGTTGCGGCGCACCCCGCCCGAGGCGGTCGCGAACATCACGTCGAGCGTCTCCCAGCTCGCCTCGTCTTCCGGCAGCGGCATGATTGTGGTGATGCGCTCGCCGGCCTCGATCGGCAGCATGTTGACCAGTGCCTTGCCGCGCGCGTTCGGCGCCGAGAGCGGCAGCCGCCAGACCTTCTCCTTGTAGACCTGGCCTTCCGAGGAGAAGAACAGCACTGGGGTATGGGTCGAGGCGACGAAGAGGCGAGCGACGAAATCCTCGTCCTTGGTCGCCATGCCGGAGCGGCCCTTGCCGCCGCGGCGCTGCGCCCGGTAGGTCGAGAGCGGCACGCGCTTGATGTAGCCGCCATGGCTGACGGTGACGACCATGTCCTCGCGGGCGATCAGGTCCTCGTCGTCGAGGTCCGAGCCCCAGTCCTGGATCTCGGTGCGGCGCGGCGTGGCGAAGGCATTCCTGACTTCGGCGAGCTCGGCCTTGACGATCGACTGGATGCGGGCGCGCGAGCGCAGGATGTCGAGATAATCCGCGATTTCCTTGGCGAGCTTCTCCAGCTCGTCGCCGATCTCGTCACGGCCGAGGGCGGTGAGGCGCGACAGGCGCAATTCGAGGATCGCCTTGGCTTGCGCATCCGAGAGCCGGTAGGTGCCGTCCGGGTTCATCGGATGGCGCGGGTCGTCGACCAGCGCGATCAGCGGCGCGATATCCTCGGCCGGCCAGTCGCGCGCCATCAGCGATTCATGCGCGGCTGCCGGGGTTGGCGCTGTGCGGATCAGTCGGATGACTTCGTCGATGTTGGCGACGGCGGTGGCGAGGCCGCAGAGTACATGGGCGCGCTCGCGGGCCTTGTTCAGCAGGTAGCGCGTGCGCCGCGAGACGACCAGTTCACGGAACTCGACGAAGGCCGAGATGAAGTCCTTGAGGTTCAGGACTTCCGGGCGGCCGCCGTTCAGCGCGACCATGTTGGCGCCGAAGGAGGTCTGCAGCGGGGTGAAGCGATAGAGCTGGTTCAGCACGACATCGGCGACGGCGTCGCGCTTGATCTCGATGACGACGCGCACGCCCTCGCGGCTGGATTCGTCGCGCAGGTCGGAGATGCCCTCGATGCGCTTCTCGCGCACGAGATCGGCGATCTTCTCGACCATCGTCGCCTTGTTCACCTGATAGGGGATCTCGGTGACGACGATCGCCTCGCGCTCCTTGCGCATCTCCTCGATATGCGTCTTCGAGCGCATCACGATCGAGCCGCGGCCGGTGTGATAGGCCGAATGGATGCCGCTGCGGCCCATGATCGAGGCGCCGGTCGGGAAGTCCGGACCGGGGACGATCTCGATCAGGTCGTCGATCGAGAGCTCGGGATCGTCGATATAGGCGACGCAGGCGTCGATGACCTCGCCGAGATTATGCGGCGGGATGTTGGTCGCCATGCCGACCGCGATGCCGCCGGCACCGTTGACGAGGAGGTTCGGATAGCGCGCCGGCAGGACCGTCGGCTCATGCTCCTTGCCGTCGTAGTTCGGCTGGAAATCGACCGTATCGAGGTCGAGATCCTCGAGCAGGGGCATCGCCGCCTTGTCGAGGCGCGCTTCGGTGTAACGATCGGCGGCGGCGGAATCGCCGTCCATCGAGCCGAAATTGCCCTGGCCATCGATCAGCGGCAGGCGCAGCGAGAAGTCCTGCGCCATGCGCACGAGCGCGTCATAAACCGCGAGATTGCCGTGCGGATGGTATTTACCCATCGTGTCGCCGACGATGCGGGCGCATTTGGTATAGGGCCGCTCGGGCACGTTCTTGTTTTCGTGCATCGAGAACAGGATGCGGCGGTGGACCGGCTTCAGGCCGTCGCGGACATCGGGCAGAGCGCGGCTCACGATCACGCTCATGGCGTAATCGAGATAGCTCTTCTTCATCTCGTCGGTGATCGCGATCGGCTTGATGTCGCCGCCGAGATCCGGGGCTCCGTCGCGCTTGTCGTCGGTATCGTCGCTCAAGGGGAAATGTCCCGATTCCTGCTGGTTTTTCAGCCTTCTGGCTAGCCGATTCCGGCTTTTCGCGCCAGCAAAAGGTGAATCTGTCCAGAGAAAATAAAACCATTATACTGCAGGTAATTGAGAACTTTTTTTAATTCACTTTCGCATCGATTTCACAATCTCACCATGTTTCGCCTGCGGTCGCGTGTGGAAATTGCGAGACGCGGTCCGCCGGGATGCGAGCTAAATCTTTCGAACCTGGGGAGCGAAGCGTCGAAAAGCGTCTTCGATATCCTCATAGCTGCACGCAATCCCACCGAGCGGGAGGCTGAAGCCGTACCAAGTGACCAGCCAGTTTTTCAGCGGATCGGTGACCTTAGGCTCAAAGCGTACAGGCTCAACCACATCGACCAAGACAGCCTGGACCTCTAGATTCGGATCGAAGGAATAGCTCTGGATTGCGCTCCACGGCACCTTTCGCGCAAAAACCTGGGGAGCTGTAAGCCCCTCCTCATCGAAGGCCAGGTGGACCGAGCGATTGAGTTCGCCAAACGCTTTCCCAAAAGCGAGAAGAAGGAACAAGAAGCCAAAAATGCCTCCGCCTATGATCGCCGTCCATCCACCTTTGGACACGAAATAGGCAACGATCGCCCCACCGAGGCCGAGATAGAACAGCGCTTCCCAGCGGCTCTCATTGCCGCGAAACTCCACACGGTTTGACGCTTTGGTCTCGGCCTGCACGTCAAAGACACTCATCTCGTCTGGCTCGTTGTAGCAACCTAGCATATCGTCGCGCCATGTTCGTCGAATTCGCTACCGCCGCGCTCGTCACCATGCTGGTGACGCTCGATCCTCCGGGCCTCGCGCCGATCTTCCTGTCGCTGACGCGCGGGATGTCGGAGGGCGAGCGCAAGCAGGTCGCGATCCGCGCCTCGATCATCGCTTTCTGCATCATGGCCTTCTTCGCCGTGGCGGGCGACATCGTGCTGAAGGCGCTCGGCGTCTCGCTGCCGGCCTTCCGCATCGCGGGTGGGCTGCTGCTGTTCTGGATCGCTTTCGAGATGGTGTTCGAGCGCCGCACCGAGCGCAAGCAGCAGACGGCCGAGACCGCGATCACGCAGGATCATATCCGCAATGTCGCGGCCTTCCCGCTGGCGATCCCGTTGATGGCGGGGCCGGGCGCCCTGACCGCGATGATCCTGCTCGCCGGGCGCGCCCATGGCGACCCGCTGCTGCTGGCGACGCTGGCGGTGATCTGCGGGCTGGTGGTGCTGTCCTGCCTCGTCGTGTTCCTGACGGCGACGCCGATCGCGAAGCTTCTGGGCGTAACCGGCAATATCGTGCTGACGCGCCTGCTGGGCGTGATCCTGGCAGCGCTGGCGGTGCAGTTCGTGATCGACGGGATCAAGGCTGCCGCGCAGGTGGGGTAGGGGCGGGTTGGGAGGCTGCTTTCGCCCTGTAGATATGCCTTGGGATCAGCGTTAGGCATGAATAGCTCTTGCAATTGAAATTGCAGCGCCGCCGCCTCGATATTGAGAGAACCGTTTTCGGACCAACTCGCTACAATGGCAGCTTTCTTTGCAGTTTTGATCGCAACCTTCATAGGAGGGCTTTCCGGGCTTATCGCCTTATCTGCTAAGTTTCCGGCGGTTGCTGTGGTTTTCGCATTCGCATTCAAGACGCTTTGGTGGCTTCCGCTCGCTCTTGCCGCCCCTACGACAGTCATCATCCTTCCGATGATCCATGCGTTCGTCTCTAACCCATTCCTCCGAACAGCATCTCTGGTGCTTGGTGGAGCGGTCAGCGGGGTCATGACGATTTATGTCATGTTGGAAGGCAACCTGGTCGGCGCAGAAGCTATGCGCAGCCATATGGTCTTTTATGTAGGTGGGATTGCTGGAGTTGCTGCGGCGGCTACTTTTGATAGCCTTGCCAGAGAGATCGATTGATCGCCAATCGCGAAGCAACTTTCGCGCGGATTACCAATTGGCCAGGTCCGCGTCCGGCCCATCGCGCAGCTCTTGGCGCAGCGCGCAGCAATCAGCGTTTCGGCCCCATGGTCCCGATCGTCTTCAATCTGGCCGACCTGACCCAGCCGCTGACGTCGTTTCCCGTCCGGAGATCGAGATACATCACCGACGACCAGCCATCCCGCGTCTGCGTATGGGCGATGACCGCGTCCTTCGGGATGATGAAGACGCCCTTCATCGGACAGGCGCCGTCCGGCGCCGAATGAAATTGCAGGCGGCCTGAGCCGGTCACGACCTGGCTCAGCGGTGGCGAGAGGGCGGGAGCCCGGTCCGAGCCGGCCTGCGGCTCCGTGCAGGCGGCGTGAGCGCTCTGGATGGTCAGGGCACTCGACAGCAGGATGGCGGGCCATATCGGCTTCATGGCGGGCTCTTTCGCGCTGCGCGTCGCGTGGATGAGCCGCGCGACGAATTACTTCTCCAGGAATGCCCGGATCGCGCCTTCCGCCTGCTTCATCGACACCACGCCGTCGAGATGGCCGCGCGAGCCGTCGATGGTCGTGTGGGTGATGTCGCGCCCGGCCGCCTTCGCTGCCTTCACCGTCGTCGCGACCATATCGGGCGTGAA
The DNA here is from genome assembly GCF_058783685.1 of Allobosea sp. FW305-C-101. NCBI lineage: Bacteria > Pseudomonadati > Pseudomonadota > Alphaproteobacteria > Hyphomicrobiales > Alloboseaceae > Allobosea > Allobosea sp. FW305-C-101. The sequence continues at coordinate 20,332 of NZ_JBYSYT010000003.1, forward strand.
GACGAGGTCCTTGGGCTGGGTGATCAGCAGCATCGGTGCCTTGATCTTCGCCATGCCCTCAGTGAGCGACGTGCCGCCCGCGGCGAAGAGCTGGTTCGCCTTGACGAGATAGAGGAAGTGGTTGGCGTCGGAGAGCTTGGCGCGGGCCATGCCGGCATTGTCGAGTACGCTCTGCACCTGGAACTTGTTGGCGAGCGCCTTGGCCGGATCATCGCCCTCCTTGGCCGGGCGGCGGCCGAACGTGGCGTTGGCCCAGTCCTGGTGATTGGCCTGCAGCGTCACGGCCGTCAGCGCCTTGGCGAGGCCGGCGAGCGGCGGGGCCTTCCCGTAATAGTCGCCATTGTTCCAGTTGGGATCGACGAGGATGGGCGCGGCCCAGACGTCGAGCCAGGCGATCAGCATCGCATCCGCTTCGCCGGCACCGATCACCGGCATGGCCTTGGCGACCATCTCGGGATGGCTCGCTGCCCATTCGAAGGTCTGGAGCGAGCCCATCGAGGGGCCGGCGACCAGCGCAAGCTTCTTGATGCCGAGGCTTTCGACCAGCGCCTTCTGGACCTCGACGAAGTCGCGGACCGTGACGATGGGGAAGTCGAGCCCATAGGGCTTGCCGGTATCGGGATTGGTCGAGGCAGGGCCGGTCGTGGTGGTCTTGGGGTCGCCGGTGTTGAGATTCACCAGCGTGTCCGAGGACAGGACGAAATACTTGTTGGTGTCGATCGCCTTGCCCGGGCCGATGATCGCGTCCCAATAGCCCGGCGCCGGGTCGTTGGCCGCATATTTGCCGGCGGCGTGCGAGTTGCCCGAGAAAAAGTGGCAGATCAGAATGGCATTGGACTTGTCGGCGTTGAGCGTGCCGTAGCTCTCCCAGCCGACGCGGACATTCTTCAGCGCGCGGCCACTCTGGGTAGTGAAGCTCGGGATCTCGAAGACCTTCTTCTCGACCGCCAGATCCTGCGCCTCGGCCATGCCTGCCGTCACCCACCCTGCAAGCGCCAGCGCGCCCATGATCCACATCTTCATCGCCGCATCCTTCCCGCTGCTGCAACAAGCTCCGGCGGCATGAGAGCGGATTTCGGGGGATAGCGAAAGCTAGGCTTAAGTCAGCGCGTGAGCAGTGTCGCGCCGGCCGGGCTGAGAAACGCCTCGGTTTCGATCTCGAAGGCCGGCGCATCGACAGGCCCCTTGAGCACGAAGGGCAACTTCAGGGCGCCGTTGGCGGAGGCGAGCAGCGCGGTCATGTCGAGATTGCGGCTGCGCAACAAGGCGCTGCCGGCGAGGTTGAAGCGATAGTTCTGGCCGGTCATCTGCGCTTCAGTCAGGGCGAGGATGCCGCCGGCGATCCCGGCATGGGCCGAAATGGTTTCGAACGGCGTCTTGCCCTGCCGCCAGTCGCGCAGCGCCTGGACCGGGCTGCGCTCGGCACGGCGGAGTAGTTCGGCGAAGGCGACGCCGCCGATCTCGCCCTGCCGGGCCGTGAGATTGACGCGTCCGGTGAGTGAGACCAGCAACTCGTCGAAGGTGCGGCCGACGCCGTCGAGAGCGATCTGCAGGCCCGCCGTGCCGCTCAGGCGCGCGAGCTGCGGCAGGTCGGACGCGGCCTGGCCGATATTCACCTTGTCGAGGCCCGCCTGGATCTTGACGTCGACGCCGTTGGGCGTGCCGAGCGCGAGCCAGCGGCTCTTGACGCTGCCGCCATAAGCGCTGGCGCGGAGCAGGCCGGTCTCGAAGCGCCCCTTCTTGATCAGAAGATAGGTGGCGACGTCGCTGAGCTTGGCGCCCTTCAGGCGGGCGGCATCGACCGAGATGCGCAGGTCGATGTCGCGTGCGGTCCAGGAATCGAGATCGAAGGGAGTGGTGTCCGCCACGTTGACGGCCGGCACAGGCAGGCGATCGACGAGGCGGCCGAGGTCGAGCGTCGCGCCGGCAAGCGTCCCCGATAACGCAAAGCGCCCGCCGGTTTCCGCGAGCTTGATCGCGCCGTCCAGGCGCTCGCCGTCGAGATTGACGATGGCGCTGTTGAACGAGACCTCGCGCGCCTTCACCTGGATATCGGACGAGATGGCGACGGCGCCGAGCGCCGAACCCAGACGCGACTCCTCGCCGAACCAGGCGAGAAGCTTCGGCAGCGAGGGCGTGGAGAGCACGAGCGGGCCGCTGATCACAGGCTCGCCGGGGCCGGAGCGGCTGCCTTCGAAGCGCAGCTTCAGCAGGGAGGAGGTCGCCGACAGGGCCGCCTTGGCGTTGCCGCCAACCATCGGCCAGAGCAGGTTCACCTCGGTCGGCACGCCGCGCCAGTTCAGCGAACCCGACAGGTTGAGCGGTTCGTTCAGGCCGCGTTCGTCGATGACGAGGTCGAGGTCGCGCACGACGCTCTGGATCGCGCCATTCGCCCGCAGGAAGAGCGAGCCCGAGCGGATGACGATCTTGCTCTGGCTCTGCAGTCGCTCGAGCTCAGCCAAAGGCGAGGCAAGCCATTCGGTGACGCCGTCGCTTCCAGCGGGGACGGCGACATCGATCCGCGGCGCGATGAGGTCCACCCGGTCGAAGCTGATCCGCCCGCCCAGAAGCGGCAGAAGGCGCAGATGCGCCTTGACCCGCACGGCCTCGCCGGCGAGCGCGCCGTCGCGCTGGGTGAAGGCGACCTGGGACAGACTGATGCGGGGCAAAGGCAGCAGGGCGAATTCGGCCCGCTCGATCGCCTGGACGACGAAGCCGGTCCGCTCTTCGATCGCCTTGATCGCGCTGCGCTGGACGCGCCCGAGCGCGACGTCCCAGGACTGCAAACCGAGCAGGCCGATGGCGACGACGAGGCTGAAGGCGATAATCGCGGCGCGTCTGGTCATGGACTTCCGAATCGGCACCGGCCGAAAGTCAGCCAGCCCCCTGGCGGCAGAGGGTTTAGGCTGATCTCGGGGGCTTGTCGAGGCTGGGCAGCCGGCTATCCCGCGCGATCTGTGCCGGTTTTCGCCAGGATGAAGGCCGGATACAGGCCGGCGAGGATGATCAGCAATGCTGCCAGCGCTCCATCCTCGAAGACGCCGCGCGAGGCATGGCCATAGACGACGGTCGCGAGCGTGTCGAGATTGAGGGGGCGCAGCAGCAACGTCGCGGGCAGTTCCTTGAGGCAATCGACGAAGACCAGCAGCGCCGCTGCGGCGATGGCCGGGCGGGCGAGCGGCCAGTGAATGCGGCGCGTGACCTCCGTGCTGCCGGCTCCGAGCGCACGCGCGGCATCGTCGATCCGTGGCGAGACGCGCGACAGGCCGCTTTCGACGCCTGAGACCCCGATGGCGAGGAAGCGCACGGTATAGGCGATGATCAAAGCCGCGCCGGAGCCGATCAGGATCAGGCCGGGCTTGAGTCCGAACAGGGCGGACGCGGCATTCGCCAGCAGGTTGTCAAAGGCTGCGATCGGGATCAGCAAGCCGAGCGCCAGCACCGTGCCCGGCACGGCGTAGCCGAGGCTGGCGATACGGGCGAGGGGCTTCAGCCAGGTTTCGCGGCCGGAGCGGGCCGCCGTGGCGATGCCGAGGCCGAGGGCGACCACGAGGATCGACGCCAGTCCCGACAGTAGCAGCGCATTGCCGAGGAGCCGGAGCAGGGCCGTGTCGAACTGCGCCAGCAGGCCCCGCTGCAAGATTTCGGTGAGGAGATAGCCGATCGGCAGGGCGGCGCCGAAGAGCACGGGCAGGGCGCAGGCCAGTGTGGCGAGCGCGGCGGCGCGTCCATGCAGCGGCCGGCGCGTGACCGGGCGGGGTTGGCGGACGGGCAGGGCGAAGCGGCGCTGCCCGCGCAGCTTCACCTCGATGAGGATCAGTGCGAAGACCAGCAGCAGCATGACGCAAGCGATCTGGGCCGCGCCCGGCAGCGAGCCACGATTGACCCAGGTCGTGTAGATCGAGAGCGTCAGCGAGCGCACGCCGAGATATTCCGTCGCGCCGATATCGTTCAACGTCTCCAGCAGGACGAGGGTAAGCCCGGCGGCGAGGGCCGGGCGCGCGAGCGGCAGCCCGATGCGCCAGAACAGCCGGCCGGGAGCGGCGCCGAGATTGCGCGCGGCCTCGACGATGCTGGCGCCCTGCACGCCGAAGAGCGCGCGCGTGCTGAGATAGACGTAAGGGTAGAGGACGATCGCCATGATCGCGATCGCGCCGGGCAGGTTACGCGGATCGGGAAACCAGTAATCGCGCAGCGAGCGCCAGCCGGTGGCCGCGCGCAAGGTGCTCTGGAGCGGTCCCTGGAAGCCGAGGAACTCGACGTAGATATAGGCCGTGAGATAGGTCGGCAGCGCCAGCGGCAGCACCAGCAGCCATTCGAGCGAGCGCCGGCCGGGGAAATCGTACTGTGTCACCAGCCAGCTCGTGCCGACGCCGATGACGGCGCAGGCCAGGCCGACGCCGGCAAGCAAGAGGCCGGTCTGGACGAGGGCCGTCGGCAGGACATTGGCGGCGAGGTGCGGCCAGATCTCGACGGCCTGCGGCGAGGAGATCGCCGTGGCCAGCAGCGCGAGCAGCGGCAGCAGCACGAGCGCCGCCCCGCCGATCGCGGCATAGGCAAAACGGCTCGACGGCCGCCACGTGAATGGCGACCGTCGCGTAGAGTTGAGCAGGTGGCTCAGGCTCAATTGTCGAAGCCGACCTTGTCGACGAGGTTCGCCGCGGCCTTGCGCTGCTTGGCGACCTCCGAGAGCGGCAGCTTGTCGGGCGTGACGGTGCCGAGCAGCTTGACGGCGGCCGAGTCGGCCACGGACGCGTTGACCGGGAACTCGAAATTGCCGTTCGCGTAGAGCGCCTGCGCCTTGTCGCCGAGCATGTACTCGACCAGCTTGACGGCGTTCGCCTTGTTCGGGGCGTTCTTGGCCAGCGCCGCGGCCGAGACGTTCACATGGGTGCCGCCATTGGCGAAGGTGGTCTTGAGCGGCTTGATCGCGTCGAACCAGCCCTTCTGCTCGTTCTTCGCCTCGCTCATCAGGCCGATATAGTAGGTGTTGATGATGGCGATGTCGCAAAGGCCGGACTGGATGTCGCGGGCGACGTCGCGGTCGCCGCCGCCGGGCTTGCGGGCGGCGTTGGCGCGCAGCGCCTTCAGGTAGGTCTCGGTCTTGTCGGCGCCGTGATGGGCGAGATAGGCCGCGAAGAAAGCGTTGTTGTAGGGGTGCTGGCCGGCACGGATGCAGAACTTGCCCTTCCACTTGGGATCGGCGAGGTCCTCATAGGTGATCGCGTCCTGCTTGATACGGTCCTTGGAGACGACCACGACGCGGGCGCGCTTGGTCAGCGTGACCCAGTTATTGTCGGGACGCAGCTGCGCCGGGACGGTCTTGTCGACGAGGTCGGACTTGATCGGCTGGGTGATGCCGGCCTCGACCGCGGCATTGATCTCGCCGACATCGACCATCAGCATGACATCGGCCGGGCTGTTGGCGCCCTCGGCGCGGATGCGCTCCTGCAGGCCGTCCTTCAGGAACACGGCGTTGACCTTGATGCCGGTATCCTTGGTGAAGGCTTCCAGAACCGGGTTGAGCAGGGCCGGCTCGCGGGTCGTGTAGAGGTTGACGTCTTGCGCGAAGGCCGGGGCAGCTAGCAGGCAGGAAGACAGCGCCAAGGCGTGGAGATAGGTCTTTGCGGTCATTCTTCTGCTCCGTCGATGAGCGCGATCAGCGCGACAGGCGAGCGATAGAGCGACGCCCGCGGAGCGTCAATGAAGTAATCCTTTGATATCAATGCCTTATAAGGATTCTAGAGTTCTTCTTATTTTGACGAATTCTAATAAGCGAGGCATTCCATTGGAAACACGGCGAGATTTCAGGCGGGTCGGGGTCGTACGCCTTTCGGCTGGGACGACCTGTCGCGGTTCGGCGCCTTGCCTTTAGGTCAGTCGTGTCATGGCGGAATGGTGAAGCTACGGCGCTAAACCGCGCCGCTGGCCTACAGAAGGCAGGTCGGTCCCTGGGGCGACCGGCGAAGCAGCGGTTCAGCGCGCCGGCAGGGAGAGCGGGATCAGCCGGACCGGCTCGCGCATCGTCGGATCGACGGAGCCACGCAGGATCGCGTCGCTGATGATGCTGTCGTCCTGAAGCTGTGCCTCGCGGACCCGCATCTGGCGCCGGACGCTGCGCGCCTGCGCCTCCATCCGGGAGATGCCGACCTGCTCGTCGATCTGCTTGCGCTGGGCCTTGCTGAGCTCCGAGGCCGTACGGAAATCGCGGAAGTCGCGCCGGTTGTAGGGCCAGCTCGAGCTGCCGGTGAAGGTCGAGACCTTGCCGTCGAGCACGACGCTGTCGCCCGGCCGCAAGGTGATGTCGCGCAGCAGGGAGACGCGTCGCTCGCCCGCCTGGACGATCGCCGGCCGGCAGGCCGGATCGGAGGCCTTGGCATGGCTGAAGGCCATTGGGAGCGCGCCATAGCGCTTGCCGTCGGCGGCGACGGCGTCGGCGATATCGGTCACGCCGGCCGCGGCCTTGAAGACCTTGACCGGAACGCCGGGGTTCATCGCCTTGCAGATCGCTTCATGGGCCTTGATGTCCCCGGACGCGCGGAGATAGCCGATCGGCGCATGGAAGCCGTCGCAGAGGCGTACGCAGAAGGTCTGGGCCCGGTCCGCCGCGCCGGTGACCGTGTCGAGCGAGGCGTTGGTCGTGCCGGCCGGTCTGCGCTGCCGGTCGGCGAGCTTCTTGGGGGCGGTGCGGAACGGGTTGAGCTCGATCGGCGGATGCGCGAGACGGCCGTCCGGCTGCACCTGCATGAGCGGCAGGCGCCAGCCGTTATTAGCGGGCGCATAGGCATTGGCCTGCGGGGCGTAGCGGGTGGGAGCGGTGGACGTATAGGCGGCATTCCGCACGCCGGCCTGTGCCGCCTTTCGGGCGGCTTCCTGAGCGAAGAAGGCATGGATGCCGGCATCGTCCTCTGCCTGGACCAGCGACGCCGTCAGCACGATACCGCCCGAGCCGAGCGCGGCCCCGAGCACGGCCAGCGCCAGCAGGCGGCCCTTATGGTTGCGCCGGACGATCTTCGCTTTGCCGGAAGCGGCAGCCACAACCTCACCCTCGCGGGCGAAAACCCGCGCCGGGACTTCACGGACACGCAACATCGCGTCACTCCAAACTACGCTTGTCCACCGTCCGCCGCCATTCGGGGTGTAGTTTACTTTTCGTTAAGCTTCAACGCTTCCGGGCGTGCGATCACCGGAAACGGCCGGAATGCTTAACGGGAGCGAGGGCCGGGCTCAGCCGCTCAGAGCACGGAGACGAGGACGCCCAGCCACATGCAGAACAGTGCGATGAAGCCGATGCCGTAGACCGCGCCACGCAGGGGCAGCTTGTTGGGGCCGAGATGGATGAAGGTGTGGATGACGCGGGTGGCGACATAAAGCCAGGCGAGCAGCGCCATGGCATAGCCGGTGGCACCGGTCTCCATCGCGACCATCACGACCGCGAAGAAGATCACCGGGGATTCGAACTGGTTGGTGAAGTTCGCGGCCGCGAGCCGCGCCGGGACCGGATAGCGCTCGGTCGAGACCGACACCTCGTCTTGCCGGACGGCGCCGCTGCTGAAGGCATCCTTGCGGCGCAGGGCCAGGATGACGCCGACGACGAAGATCCAGAAGATCATCGCCAGCGTCGGATAGATCAGCTTGAGAGTCATGGTTGCGCGTCGCCTCGTGTCGCACCGGCCCGGATGAGCCGGGCCAGTGCTGCACAATGCTCGCGATGACTCAAGAGCGGGTCGGGTAGTTCGGGCTCTCGCGCACGATGGTCACGTCATGGACATGGCTCTCGCGCAGGCCCGCGCTGGTGATGCGGATGAAGCGGGCCTTGTTGCGGTAGTCCTCGAGGTCCTTGCCGCCGACATAGCCCATGGCGGCGCGCAGGCCCCCGGCGAGCTGGTGCAGCACGTTCGAGACCGGGCCCTTGTAGGCGACCTGGCCCTCGATGCCCTCAGGCACCAGCTTCAGCGAATCCTTGATGTCCTGCTGGAAGTAGCGATCGGCCGAGCCGCGCGCCATCGCGCCGACCGAGCCCATGCCGCGATAGGCCTTGTAGGAGCGACCCTGGTACAGGAAGGTCTCGCCGGGCGTCTCGTCGGTGCCGGCCAGCAGCGAGCCGACCATGGCGCAGGAGGCGCCGGCCGCCAGCGCCTTGGCGAGGTCGCCGGAATACTTGATGCCGCCATCGGCGATGACCGGCACACCGGCCTTCGCACCGGCCGAGGCCGCATCCATGATCGCGGTGAGCTGCGGCACGCCGACGCCCGCCACGATGCGAGTGGTGCAGATCGAGCCCGGGCCGATGCCGACCTTGATGGCGTCGGCGCCGGCATCGATCAGGGCCTGGGCGCCGCCGGCGGTGGCGATGTTACCGGCGATGACCTGGACCGAGTTCGAGAGCTTCTTCACCCGGCTGACCGCCTCCAGCACCTTGGCCGAATGGCCATGGGCGGTGTCGACGACGATGAGGTCGACGCCGGCATCGATCAGCATCTCCGAGCGCTCGAAACCCTGGTCGCCCGTCGTGGTCGCGGCGGCGGCCAACAGCCGGCCATGCACGTCCTTGGCGGCGTTGGGGTGGGCGACCTGCTTCTCCATGTCCTTGACGGTGATCAGGCCGATGCAGCGATAGTGGTCGTCGACGACGAGCAGCTTCTCGATGCGGAACTGGTGGAGCAGGCGGCGCGCTTCCTCGGGGTTGACGCCCTCGCGCACCGTGATCAGGCGCTCCTTGGTCATCAGCTCGGAAACCGGCTGTGCCGGGTTCTGGGCGAAGCGGACATCGCGATTGGTCAGGATGCCGACGAGCTTGCCGTTATGGCCCTGCGGGCCGCGCTCGACGACCGGGATGCCGGAGATGCCGTTGTTCTTCATCAGCGCCAGCGCGTCGGCCAGCGTCTCATCCGGGTGGATGGTGATCGGGTTGGCGATCATCCCCGATTCGAATTTCTTGACGAGGCGGACCTGAGCGGCCTGCTGGTCGGCTTCGAGATTGCGATGGATGACGCCGAGGCCGCCGGCCTGCGCCATCGCGATAGCCATGCGCGCCTCGGTGACCGTGTCCATCGCCGAGGCGATGATCGGCAGGTTCAGCGAGATGGTGCGGGTGAGCTTCGTGCGGATATCGACATCCGCCGGCATGACCTCGGACGGGCCCGGCTCGAGCAGCACGTCGTCGAAGGTGAAACCGTCGCGAATCAGACCGTCGAGGGAAAGCGTCATCGTCAACTCCGACCGCCGGGCGAGGCCGGCTTTTCAAGGTGGCAGGGCGAGAGGCCCAGTGCCGAGTTGACGAGGCCCGTTAGCATGGGCGCGGCGGGTCCGCTAGTGCGCCGGGCTGGATTCTTTTGCAGTGCGGAAACGGCGCCTGTGCTTAGCGGCGCCGTTTCCTTGCGTCGGCGGCTATCGGATGGGTCGCGTGGCCGCGGGCTGGGCGGGTGCATCCGGCGCCACGCCGAAGCAGCCGGCCTCGAAAATGGTCCGGCCGGCCGCATTGGCCATGCGCTGGCAGGTCTCGAGACGCAGGCAGGCGTCATAGCGCAGGCCTTCGCCGCCGCTGTTGGGAATGGTCTTGAACTGGCAGCTGGCCTGCCAGCCGCCGGAGGCGGCCGCGGCCGCGGCCGACGCAGGCGCCCATGCCAATCCTGCCGCGAGAGCAAGCCCAAGAACGGACAGTCCAGGCGCTGCATGGTGTGCGGCGGTGAAAATGGATGAGACGGTAGTCATGGCGCTTCTCCAGGGATTGACGACGCACGCCCCTCGCGCCGGCCCGGCACGACCGGGCACGATGGAGATGGTGCTGGCGAGAGGCTCGAAGGAGTGACGTCAATGCATGGCGGCGTTGTGCGTGTCGCCGGGCCATATCCCGTGCGCATGGCGGAAGCGCGCCGGCAGCGGGCAAATCGGGCACCGCAGCGCGAATTCGCGCTCGTCACTCCCAATGCATCGGATTAATAGCCGAGCTTATGATTTCAAACGCGCCTAATTGACCGGGCGTGGAAGGTCCAAAGTCCCAAGGTCCGAAGACTTGCAGCGCTCCAAACTCCTGCCCCTGATCGTCGCCTGTGCGCTGTTCATGGAGAACACCGATTCGACGGTGATCGCGACCTCGCTGCCGGTGATCGCCGCCTCGCTCGGCGAAGATCCGATCGCGCTGAAGCTGGCGCTGACCTCCTATCTCGTCAGCCTCGCCGTCTTCATCCCGATCTCCGGCTGGATGGCGGACCGCTACGGTGCCCGCACGATCTTCCGCTCGGCGCTCGTCGTCTTCATGCTCGGCTCGATCCTCTGCGCGGTGTCGAGCTCGCTCGGCGCCTTCGTCGGCGCGCGCTTCATCCAGGGCATCGGCGGGGCGATGATGGTGCCGGTCGGGCGCCTTGTCATCCTGCGCAGCGTCAGCAAGTCCGAGATCGTCGGCGCGCTCGCCTACCTGACGATTCCCGCTCTGGTCGGCCCCGTCGTCGGGCCGCCGCTCGGCGGCTTCATCACCACCTATTTCGACTGGCGCTGGATCTTCTTCATCAACATCCCGATCGGCCTGGTCGGCATCGTGCTCGCGAGCCTGTTCTTCGAGGATATCCGCGAGGAGGATGTCGCACCGCTCGACGTCAAGGGCTTCCTGCTCTCCTCCTTCGGCTTCGCCAGCCTGATGCTGGGCCTGGCGACAGGCGGGCGCCATCTCGTGCCGCAGGTCGTCTCCTATGGCTGTGTCCTGGCGGGCGCCGCCGCTCTGGTCGCATACTGGTTCCATGCCCGGCGCGTGCCTTATCCGGTGCTGAACCTCGCGCTCTTCCGGATTCCGACCTTCCGGATCGGCGTGATCGGCGGCTCGATCTTCCGCACCGGCATCGGCGCGATCCCCTTCCTGCTGCCCTTGATGCTGCAGCTCGGCTTCGGGCTCGATGCTTTGCAATCCGGCCTGATCACCTTCGTCTCGGCCGCCGGCGCGCTGATCATGAAGACGCTGGCGCGAACCATCCTGGCGCGCTTCGGCTTCCGCCGCGTGCTGATCGCCAATGCCGTGATCGGCGCGGCCTTCCTCGCCGCCTCCGGCCTGTTCACGCCGACGACGCCTCACGCGATCATGCTCTCGGTGCTGCTGGTCGGCGGCTGCTTCCGCTCGCTGCAATTCACCGGCATCAACGCGCTGAGCTATGCCGATGTCTCCAATCGCGAGATGTCGAGCGCGACCAGCCTGTCGAGCGTTGCCCAGCAGCTCTCGCTCAGCATGGGCGTGACGATCGGTGCCTTCGCGCTGGAGAGCGCCAACCTCCTCCATGGCGGCAAGGCGCTGGGCGCGGGCGATTTCTGGCCGGCCTTCCTGATCGTCGGGCTGATCTCGGCATCCTCGGCGTTCTGGATGATGCGGCTCGCGCCGGATGCCGGCGCCGAGGTATCCGGCCATGTCCCGGTCAGCGCGCGCAAGGTCACGGCCGAGGCGATCGCCGATCAGAAGCCGCTCGAATAGCTTGTCAGCCCGGGCGGCTTGCCGCAGGGTCAGGGCATGCAGGCTGAGCCCGCGCCCTCGAACGAGACGCGCTACACGCTCTGCGTCGGCGACGGCGCGGCCCGGCTGAAACTCGCCGAAACCGAACTGACGCTCAGCGACGAAGGCATCGCCTACGAGCTCGATGGCCGCTCCGGCTTGCGCCCCTTCGGCAAGCTGACCGGCGTACGGCTACAGGCGGTCAATGGCGGGCCGCGGTCACCCTGGGAAGCGCTGGCCGAACTGACATTTTCCTCCGGCCGGCCGCTCTTCGTCCATTCCAGCAGCCCCTGGGGCGTCGACGACCCGAAGCGCGATACAGTCTTTATTGCCTTCATCGAAGACCTGCACCGTCGCCTCGTCGCCGGCGGGCACGGTCATGTCGCGTTTCGGCGCGGCATCCCGGAAGGGCGCCACCGCTTTCTGATCGTGGTCGCGCTCATCGCCGCCGTGATCTTCGGCGGTGCAGGATTGATGGTGCTCTATATCGGTTTGAGCGGGAGGGCCGGGTTCTTCGAGGTCATCGGACCGCTCATCGGCGTCGGCGGCCTCGGCTTCTGGATCTGGGCCTCCGTGGTCCGAAGCGCACCGGGCAGCTACGACCCGCGCCACCTGCCGCGCGATGTCTTTCCAGAGTGACGGCGGCTTAGAACCCGCAGACGAGGCACTCGCTGCCGTCGACCGTGCGGTATTCTGCCTTCCAGTAATGCGGGTCGTTCAGCGCTGCGTAGATGATGCCGGGCGGAGCGGGATAGCGCTTCCTGAAGGGGCGGGCGAGCTGGACGGAAAGCCGGCAATCCGGCGGCCAGTCGCCAACGCTCAGGATGGAATTTCCCCGCGCGATCTCGGCGTCGAGAATCGCTTGAAGCGCCGGGATCATGCGTGGAACAGGCGGCGCCACGGCGTCCCCGCTATCGGTCAGGCGTTGTCGGCTTCCGGCCGCTGCTGCCGGCGATAACCGGTTGCGAGAACGTAAAGCTCGGAGGAATCGGCGCGGCTCGCCGCCGGCTTGACGTTGCGAACGAGCGTGAAGTCGCGCTTCAGCGTGGCGAGAAGCTCGGCGCTGTCGCCACCCTGGAACAGCTTGGCGAGAAAGAATCCGCCCGGCGCCAGCACGTCATGAGCGAATTCGATCGCGGCCTCGGCGAGCGCGATGATCTTGAGATGGTCGGTCTTCTTGTGGCCGGTGGTGTTGGCGGCCATGTCGGACATCACGCCGTCGGCGCGGCCGCCGAGACGCTCTGTCAGCAGGGCAGGCGCCTCATCGGCCATGAAATCGAGCTGGATCAGGTCGACGCCGGGGATCGGGTCGACCGCCAGCAGGTCGATGCCGACGATGTATCCCTTGCCTTGCTCAAGCCCGATGCGTTTGGCCGCGATCTGGCACCAGCCGCCCGGCGCACAGCCGAGATCGACCAGCCGCTGCCCGGATTTCAGGAACTTGTAGCGGTCGTCCATCTCCTCGAGCTTGAACGCCGCGCGCGAGCGATAGCCCATCTCCCGGGCCCGCTTCACATAGGGGTCGTTGAGCTGGCGCTCGAGCCAGAGCTGCGAGGAATGCTTGAGCTTGCCGGCCTTCTTGACCTTGACGCGCATGTCGCGCGCGCCGGCTGGCTTGCCGCCGGTGTTGCCGCCCGATTTTCCGGTGCTCATTGTATCGAACCTATTTCCGCCGCCACCAGGCGCGGTCCTCATGCATCATGCGCAGCAGGATGCCCTCGCGCAGGCCGCGATCGGCGATACGGACGCGCTCGCTCGGGAACGCGCGGCGGATCGCCTCGAAGATCGCGCAACCGGCCAGAACCAGATCGGCGCGCTCGCGGCCGATGCAGGCATTCGCCGCTCGGGCGGCATAGTCCATCTCGATCAGGCGGTCGATCACCGCGAGGATGTCGCGCTGATGCATCCACAGCCCGTCGACCTCGCGCCGGTCATAGCGCGGCAGGTCGAGATGGATGCCGGCGACCGTCGTCACCGTGCCGGAGGTGCCGAGCAGGTGGAAGCTGCGGGCGTCGCGGGCGCCCGCCGCCTTCTTGGCGAAGGGCGCGAGCGCCTGCGTGCAATCCTCGACCATCTTCTCGAACAATTCGCGGCTGACCTCGATGCCGCCATAGCGCTCGGCCACCGTGACGACGCCGATCGGCAGCGAGGCCCATTCGCGGATGCGGGCGGCAGGGTCTCGCGCCTCGCTGCGGCCGCCGAGCCAGACGATCTCGGTCGAGCCGCCGCCGATATCGAAGACGATGACGCTTTCCGCCGCCGGATCGGCGAGCGCCGCACAGCCGGAGACGGCGAGCGCCGCTTCCGTGCGCTGGTCGATGACCTCCAGCGCGAGTTCCGCCTCCGCCGCGACGCGGCGGATGAAGTCGAGCCCGTTGGTGGCGGCGCGGCAGGCTTCGGTGGTGACGAGGCGGGCGCGGGTGACGCCGCGATTCGCCATCTTGCCGCGGCAGATCTTCAGCGCCTCGACGGCGCGGTCCATCGCGGCATCGCCAAGTCGGCTGCTCGCGCCCAGGCCCTCGCCAAGGCGCACGATGCGGGAGAAGGCGTCGACGACGCGAAAGCCATGCTGCGCCGGGCGGGCGATCAGCAGGCGGCAATTATTGGTGCCGAGATCGAGCGCGGCATAGGTCGCGCCCGGCGGGCGGGGGGCAGGCTGTCCAAAGCTCTGGAACGACGCACCAACCGGGATCGCGCCGTTCCGTTGCGGATCGGCGTCATGTCTCTGCGGTCGCGCAATAGGCGCGACATCCCGTTGTTGCCGGTCCTCGACCGCCACTGATTCAACCTCTCAACCTGTCCGATGCCTGGGGCACGGACAGGGGCCGCGACCCGGCGCGGCCCTGCTTCATGATGAGCTAACTACAGGGCGCGCGACATGCCAAGCGGAACCTTGCCGGCTGGAAGACTTGCCGCACATTCGCATGGGACGCGGCTTGCGCCCGGACCGGCTGATCGGCCAGTCTCCGCCGACCAATGAGACCGGGCAGGGAACCGACATGGCCGCCAGACACATCCTCGCCATCGACCAGGGCACGACCTCGTCGCGGGCGATCCTGTTCGATGCGTCGCTCGGCGTGGTGGCCAGCGCCCAGCGCGAGTTTCCGCAGCATTTTCCGGCCTCCGGCTGGGTCGAGCATGAGCCCGAGGATATCTGGGAGAGCGTGCTGGCGACCGCACGCGAGGCCATCGCCAAGGGCGGCCTGAGTGCGGCGGAGATCGCCGGAATCGGCATCACCAACCAGCGCGAGACGACGCTGATCTGGGATCGCCGCACGGGCAGGGCGATCCATCGCGCCATCGTCTGGCAGGACCGGCGCACCGCAAAGGCCTGCGCGAATCTCGTCGCGGCCGGCCATGAGGATCTTGTCGCGGAGCGGACGGGCCTGCGCATCGATCCCTATTTCTCCGCGACCAAGATCGCCTGGCTGCTCGACAACGTCCCCGGAGCCCGGCGACGGGCCGAGGCTGGCGAACTCGCCTTCGGCACGATCGACTGTTTCCTGCTCTGGCGCCTGACCGGCGGGGCGGTGCATGCGACCGACGCGACCAATGCCGCGCGGACCATGCTGTTCGATATCGGCCGCGGCGTCTGGGATTCGGACCTGCTCGACCTGTTCGGCATCCCGGCCGCACTGCTGCCGCAGGTGCGCGACTGCGCCGCGCATTTCGGCGATACGGCGCCGGAGCTGTTCGGCGCGGCGATCCCGGTGCGCGGCATGGCCGGGGACCAGCAGGCGGCGACGATCGGGCAGGCCTGTTTCTCGCCCGGCATGGTGAAATCGACCTATGGCACCGGCTGCTTCGCCCTGCTGAACACGGGCGACACGCCAGTGCGCTCGAAGCACCGCCTGCTCAGCACGATCGCATACCAGCTCGGCGGCAAGCGCACCTATGCGCTGGAAGGCTCGATCTTCATCGCGGGCGCGGCGGTGCAATGGCTGCGCGACGGGCTCGGCATCATCGAGAAGGCGAGCGAGACCGGGCAGCTGGCGGAGGCCGCCGATCCCGAGCAGGACGTCTATCTGGTGCCGGCCTTCGTGGGCTTGGGCTCGCCTCATTGGGACGCCCATGCGCGTGGCGCGATGTTCGGCCTGACCCGCAATTCGGGACCGCGCGAATTCGCGCGAGCAGCGCTGGAAAGCGTCTGCTACCAGACGCTCGACCTCGTCGAGGCGATGCGGGCAGACTGGCCGGACGCCGGCGCCGGGAAGCAATCAGTCCTGCGGGTCGATGGCGGCATGGTCGCCTCCGACTGGACGATGCAGCGCCTCGCCGACATCCTCGACCTGCCGGTCGACCGGCCGAATGTGCTGGAGACGACGGCTTTGGGCGCGGCCTATCTCGCCGGGCTCGATGCCGGCCTGCTGCCGGAGCCCGATCGCTTCGCCGATCTATGGCGCCTGGAACGGCGCTTCTCGCCGGCCATGGCCGCCAGCGAGCGCAAGCGCAAGGTCACGGGCTGGCGCGACAGCGTCAGGCGGACGCTGAGCTCAACCTGAGAAGGGCAGCCAGCGCCGCTCCGCCGAGGAAGCCACCGCGCATTCGATGAAGCGCACGCCACGCGCGCCATCGCCGACCGTCGGATAGTCGGCGTCGAGCGGATCGGCCGTCGTGCCGGCCTTGCGGGCGCGGATATCCGCGAAGACGCCACGATAGATATTGGCGAAGGCCTCGATGAAGCCCTCTGGATGTCCCGCCGGAATGCGCCCGGCACGTCGGGCCGATTCGCAGAGCCAGGGCGAGGCGCGGGTGAAGATCTCGGTCGGGCCCTCGCGGCGGTGATGGACGAGCCGGTTCGGCTCCTCCTGCCGCCATTCCAGCGTGCCGTTCTCCCCGGAGACGCGCAGCCGCAGGTCGTTCTCCAGCCCGGCATTGATCTGCGAGGCGACGAGGACGCCGCGCGCGCCGCCCTTGAAGCGCAGCAGCATGCTGGCATCGTCGTCGAGCGCACGGCCGGGCACGAGCGTGCCGAGATCGGAGACCAGTTCCTCGATTGCGAGCCCGGTCACGGTCAAGACGAGGTTTTCTGCATGGGAGCCGATATCGCCGAGCGCCCCCGCGATGCCGCTGCGGGCCGGATCGGTGCGCCAGCTCGCCTGCTTGTTGCCGGTCGTCTCCAATGCTGTGGCGAGCCAGCCTTGATTGTACTCGACCACGACCTTGCGGATGCGCCCGAGCGCGCCGGAGCGCGCCATATCGCGCGCCTGCCGGACCATCGGATAGCCGGTGTAGTTGTAGGTCACGCCGAAAACGGTGCCGCGCTTGGCGGCCGTCTCGACCAGCGTCGTGGCCTGCGCGCCGGTATGGGTCAGCGGCTTGTCGCAGACGACATGGAAACCGGCTTCCGCGAAAGCCTGCGCGATCGGGAAATGCGTATCGGTCGGCGTGACGATGACGACGAGGTCGACGCGCTCCGCCGCCGGGCGGGCGAGCTCGGCTTCGAGCAAAGCCTGCCAGCTTGCATGATTATGGGCATCGGCGAGGCCCAGAGCGCGGCCGGATGCGCGGGCACGCTCCGGTGTCGAGGACAAGGCGCCCGCGACCAGTTCCGCCTGCCCGTCGAGCGCGATCGCATGGCGGTGCACGGCGCCGATGAAGGCATCGCGGCCGCCGCCGATCATGGCATAGCGCAGCCTTGGCGCGTATTCGTCGTTCATCGCGTGACCTGATGCTCTCGGAGATGCGGCCGCCGCCGGAGCGGCGGCCGATGGGTGCTGTCCGCTTAGAACGGCGAGTCGGGGTAGTAGAAGTCCTTGGCGTTGCTCTTGTCGATCAGCACCGAGGGAATGATCGTGGTCGCCGGCAGCTTCTCGCCCTTCAGGCGAGCTTCCGCCGTCAACTTGATCGATTCATAGATGAATTTCGGTGAGTAGCTGACATTGGCCTGAATGCGCGGGTCCTTGTTGTCGAGGATGACCTTGACCACGTCCTTGGCGCCGGCGCCGCCGAAGATCACCTTGATGTCCTTGCGCCCGGCCTGGTCGATGGCGCGGATGGCGCCGAAGGCCATGTCGTCATCGGCCGCCCAGAAGGCGTCGATCTCCTTGAAGCGGGTCAGGAAATCCTGCGTGACCTTGTAGGCGTCGTCGCGGTTCCAGTTGGCGTATTTGGCGTCGAGCAGCTTGATGTCCGGATGGCCCTTCAGCACGCCGTTGAAGGCATCCATGCGCTCGTTGTCGAGCGTGGTCGGGATGCCGCGGAGCGCCACGACATTGCCTTTGCCGCCGAGCGTCTTGGCGATGTACTCGGCCGGAATCTTGCCGAAGGCGGTGTTGTCGCCGGCGACATAGGCATCCTGCGCCGAGGTATCGGTCAGGCCGCGATCGACCACCGTCACATAGGCGCCCTTGGCCTTCACATTCGCGACCGGCCGGGTCAGCGCCGCCGATTCGAAGGGGAAGACGACGAGCGCGTTGATCTTGCTGACCGTGCTCAGATCCTGGAGCTGGTTGGCCTGTTCGGTCGCGTTGGCGGCGGTGCGGATGGTGATCTTGAGGTCCTTGTGCTTGGCCTCGAGATCCTTCTTCGCCTGGTTCGCCCAGTAGTTGATGCCGCCCATGAAGCTGTGCGTCGCGGCGGGGATGGACACGCCGAGATGGACGGGCTCGGCGGCGGCACTTGTCGCCGCGAAGGCGAGGCCCGCGGCGGTGGCAAGCATGAGGCTGCGTCTGGTCTGCATGGACATCGCTTCTCTCCCTGTATGGCCAACCTTCAGCGGCGGCCTTTCTGCAAAAACGCGACGGTGATGATGACGAAGCCCTGCACGGCGGCGTTCAGATAGACGCTGATCAGGCTCGTCAGGTTGAGGATGTTGCTGATCACCGAGAGCAGGATCGCGCCGATGACCGTGCCGGTGATGCTGCCATGGCCACCTTTCAGCGCCGCGCCGCCGACGATGACCGCGGCGATGGCTTCGAGCTCCCAGAGCAGGCCGGTGGTCGGCGA
The DNA here is from genome assembly GCF_058783685.1 of Allobosea sp. FW305-C-101. Taxonomy (NCBI): domain Bacteria; kingdom Pseudomonadati; phylum Pseudomonadota; class Alphaproteobacteria; order Hyphomicrobiales; family Alloboseaceae; genus Allobosea; species Allobosea sp. FW305-C-101. The sequence goes on from NZ_JBYSYT010000003.1 coordinate 38,753, forward strand.
GGCCGAGGCCAAGCGCGGCACATAGAGTAGCGTGGCGACGCCGACGCAGAGGCCGAGCAGCATATAGGTGAGGATCTTGACGCGCTCGACATCGACGGCGGCGTAGCGTGCCACGGTCTCGTTGGAGCCGATCGCCTGGACATGCCGGCCGAAGATCGTGCGGTTCAGGATGAGCGCGCCCAGAAGCGCGACGAGCAGGAAGACCCAGACCGGGATCGGCACACTGAGGACGCTGCCGTAATAGACCGGCGCGTAGAAATCGGCCAAGGCGTTGTCGAGGGTGAGCGCGCCGCCATCGGCGAAATAGGTGAGGTATGCCCGGTAGATGCCGAGCGTTCCTAAGGTGACGATGAAGGGTTCGATCCGCCCCTTCGCGATCAGGATGCCGTGCAGCAGGCCGAAGACGCCGCCGAGCACGACCGCGAGCGCGGCCCCGCCGATCACCGCCAGCAGCGGCGAGCCGAAGGCACCGGCCGCCCAGTTGATGAAGAGGATGACGCAGCCGGCGATCAGCGCCGCCATCGAGCCGACCGAGAGGTCGATCCCGCCGAGGATGATGACGAAGCACATGCCGACGGCGATGATGCCGATGAAGGCGGTGCGGGTGAGCACGTTCAGCGCATTGTCGAGCGTGGCGAAATCGCTGTTGAGCGCAGCACCGGCCGCGCAGAGCAGCACGAGGCCGATGATGGGTCCGAAGACGGCGATGCGGTCGCCGAGCGGGACGGTGGCCTCGCGGGCGCGGCCCTCGGCACGCTGGACGGCTTCAGGCTGCGACATGGCGGGTCCCTGTGGCATGGGCGATCATCGTCGCTTCGGTCATCTCGTCGCCGTCGACCGTCGCGACGATCCGGCCCCCGCGCATCACCGCGACGCGATGGGCGAGGCCGATCAGTTCGATCAGCTCCGAGGAGATGACGATCAGGGCGAGGCCTTGGGCCGCGAGCTTCTGGATCAGGAAATAGATCTCGCGCTTGGCGCCGACATCGACGCCGCGCGTCGGCTCGTCGAGCACCAGCACGCGCGGCGCCGGGTGCAACACCCTGGCGAGCGCGAGCTTCTGCTGGTTGCCGCCAGAGAGCGAGGCGGCCTTCATGCCCAGCGAGCCGGCCCGGATGCCGAACTCGCCGACGGCGGTTTCGAGCGCGCGCTGCTCCGCCTCATGGTCGAGCAGCGGTTTGGCGTAGCGTTCGAGCGCCATCAGCGTGAGGTTCGGCCGCAGCGGGAAGTCGATATGGAGGCCCTTGCCCTTGCGGTCCTCGCTCAGATAGGCGAGCCCGTGGCGGGTGGCATCGCGCGGCGAGTTGAGCTGAATTGGCTTGCCGTCGCGCCGGATCGTGCCACTGGCCGGCCTTAGACCCAGAATCCCCTCGAAAAGCTCGGTGCGTCCGGCGCCGACCAGCCCGGCGAAGCCCATAATTTCACCCGGCCGCACCGCAAACGAGATGTCGCTGGCCCAGCCCGGCACGGAGAAGTCCTCGACCGCGAGCGCCGGAGGCAACGCGGGGTCAGCGACAATCTTCTCGGGGAACAGGTCAGCGATCTCGCGTCCGACCATCATCGTCGCCATGGCGTGGCGGGTGAGCGAAGCGGTCGGCGCGCGGCCGACGAAACGGCCGTCGCGCATGACGATGACCTCGTCGGTGATGCGCTCGACCTCGTCGAGCTTGTGCGAGATGTAGACGACGGTGATGCCCTCGGCCCGCATCCGCTCGATCAGGGCGAAGAGCCGGCCGGCCTCGGAGGGCGTCAGCGTCGCGGTCGGCTCGTCCATGATCAGCAGCCGGGCTTTTCGCGAAAGCGCCTTGGCGATCTCGACGAGCTGCTTCTCGGCGACGATCAGGCGCCGCACCGGCGTATCCGGCGCCCGTGCCAGCCCGACCTGGGCGAGCGCAGCCTCGGCTTCGCGGCGCATGGCGTCCTCGTCGAGCAGCCAGCCCTTGCGGCGCTCATGGCCAAGGAAGATGTTGCCGGCGATAGTCAGGTCCTCGGCCAGATTGAATTCCTGGTGGATCAGGACGATGCCCTTGGCCTCGGCAGCGCGTGAGCCGGCGAAGGCAGCCGGCTCGCCGTCGATCAGGACACGGCCCTCGCTCGGCTGCTCGTAGCCGGAGAGAATCTTAATCAGGGTCGACTTGCCGGCGCCGTTCTCGCCGAGCAGCCCGTAGACCTTGCCGGGTTCGAGGTCGAAGGAGACGCCATGCAGCACCTCGACCGGGCCGAAGCGCTTGACGATGCCGTCGAAGGCGACGGCGAGGCCTACGGTCGCGCTCATGCCGGGCCTCCGCTGCGCAGCGCCTCGCGCATGGCGAGCACGCCAGCGCCGATCAGCCCGGTCTCGGGGCCGAGCGGGGCGGAGGTGATCTCGAGATGGCGGGTCGAGAGGGCGAGCGAGCGCTGATTCACGCTCTGGCGGATCGCCGCGAGGAACATCGGGCCGATCGCCGAGACGCCGCCGCCGATGAAGATATGCGACGGGTTGTAGAAATTGACGAGCGCGGCCAGCACCTGGCCGATCAGCCGGCCGGAGCGGCGCACGATCGCGTCGGCCTCGGCATCGCCGGCCCGGCTGGCGGCGCCGATATCGGCAGCCTCCAGCAGTCCCTTGGTGGCGAGGCGCCCGGCCAGGGCAGGGCTGCGTCCGGATTGGGCGGCTTCCAGTCCCATGGCGACGATAGCGGGGGCGGCGGCCATCGCCTCGACGCAGCCGCGATTGCCGCAGCGACAGAGCGGGCCCTCGGGGTCGGCGCAGATATGGCCGATATCGCCGGCCGAGCCGGTGGAGCCGCGATAGAGCTCCCCATGACAGACGATGCCGCAGCCGATGCCGGTGCCGACCTTGATGACGAGGAAATTCTCGATCTGCTTGCGCTGGCGCCAGAGCACGCCGAGCGCCATCAGGTTCACGTCGTTATCGACGAAGATCGGCGCATCGGTGATCTCGCGCAGGTCTTCGCGGATCGCATAGCTGTCCCAGCCCGGCATCAGCGGCGGATTGACGAGCTGGCCGGCGGCGAAATTGACCGGGCCGGGCACGCCGATGCCGACGGCGAGCACGCGGTCGGGGGCGATGCCGTTCTGGGCGAGCATCGCCGGCAGCAAGGCGCGAAGACGGGCCATGATCGCGCCCGGGCCGGCCTGGACATCTGCCTCCTGTGCATGGCGTGCGATGATGCCGAGATCCGGGCGGAGCAGCGCGATATCAAGGCTGGTCGCGCCGATATCGATGCCGACGAGCACGCCGATGCGGCGATGGACGCAGAGGGTCTCGGGGCGGCGCCCGCCGGTGGAATGCTGGACGCCGGCCTCGTCGAGCAGGCCTTCCTCGATCAGCCCTGCGGCGATCGCATTGGTCTTGCTGCGCGAGAACTGCAGGCTATCGGCGAGCGCATGGCGGGCGGCGCCGCCGGACCAGAAGGTGGCCTCGAGCAGCGCGAGCTCATCCGGGCTCAGCCTGTGCCAGGGCAGGGCGATCGCAGCCTCCTGTCGTTTCCCGCTCGGCCTTGTGGCGGCCGTTGCGATGCAGGCTAGGGGACGGCCTCGAAACGGTTCAAGACCGAACTTAAGCCTGATTCAGGCGGAAGTTAAATTGAAGGCGAGGCGGAGATCGTCGCGCCGCGAGCTGGACGCCCGGCCGATCCCTGGGTGAAGCTGCGCGCAACGATGGAGGAACAGCCGATGCCGGCAACGATGCAGGGCCCCGCGATCTTTCTTGCCCAGTTCGCCGGCGACAAGGCGCCGTTCGACAGCTGGGCCGGCATCACGGCCTGGGCTGCAGGTCTCGGCTATCGCGGCGTACAGCTGCCCAGTGGCGATCAGCGCTTCTTCGATCTGGAGAAGGCCGCAGCCTCGCAGGACTATTGCGACGAGATCACCGGCGTGGCGCGCGAGGCCGGCATCGCGATCACCGAGCTTTCGACCCATCTGCAAGGGCAGCTCGTCGCTGTTCATCCTGCTTACGACGCGGCTTTCGACGTCTTCGCGCCGGTGGAGGTTCGCGGTAAGCCGAAGGAGCGACAGGCCTGGGCTGTCGAGCAGATGAAGCTGGCGGCCAAGGCATCGCGCCGGCTCGGGCTGTCGGGCTCGGTCAGCTTCACCGGCGCGCTGGCCTGGCCCTTCCTCTATCCCTGGCCGCAGCGGCCGGCCGGCCTTGTCGAGGAGGCTTTCGGAGAGCTGGCGCGACGCTGGCGGCCGATCCTTGATGCCTATGAGGAGGAGGGCGTCGACGTTGGTTTCGAGATTCATCCCGGCGAGGATGTCTTCGACGGCGCGACCTTCGAGTTGTTCCTCGACCGGCTCGGCGGACACAGGCGCTGCCGGATCAACTACGATCCCTCGCATTTCCTGCTGCAGCAGCTCGACTATCTCGCCTTCATCGACATCTATCACGAGCGCATCAGCGCCTTCCATGTGAAGGATGCCGAGTTCCGGCCTGACGGCCGGCAGGGCGTCTATTCCGGCTTCTCGCCCTGGATCGGGAGGGCCGGGCGCTTCCGCTCGCTCGGTGACGGGCAGGTCGATTTCAAGGCGATCTTCTCGAAGCTCGCACAGTACGACTATGACGGCTGGGCCGTGCTCGAATGGGAATGCGCGCTGAAGCATCCGGAGGACGGCGCGCGCGAGGGCGCCCGCTTCATCGCCGACCATATCATCCGGGTGACGGAGACCGCCTTCGACGATTTCGCGGGTGGGGGCGATCCTGGACTGGCGCGGCGGATGCTGGGGCTGGACTAGCGGCCGCTGCTGCGGCCTGCACAGAACCTGCACGAAAATCCTGAGTTTCTGCCGATCTCGGCGATCTCCGCTGCAAACGGCCGGCGCATCGATGGCGCATGGCGGACATCATCGCTCCAGCATCCTTCTCGTCGAGACTGCCGCGCCGGCTCATCCGTGACGGCTGGTGGCTGGAAGCGGCGATGCAGCCCGCCTGTGCCGAAATCCTCGCCTTCCCGATACGGCCCCGGGCCGCAGGCGAAGGCGTCGCCAGCCGAGACGAGCGCCCATGTCAGCCTATGCATCGGAAAGCCCCGCCGCCCTCCATCCCGGAAAGCGGCCGCCAGGATCGCTTGCCCTCCAGCTGACGGGTGCCGCCGCGCTCGTCGCTCTCGCCGATTCTGTTCTACGACCGCGCGATCGGGCTCTCGCTGGCGCTGTTCCTGCTAGCGCTCGCCGCGGCTTCCGCTTGCCTCAACCGGGTGCGCGCCGGTTCGACACGACGCATGAGCGCCTTCCTGCTGCTCGGGGCCGGGCTGCTGCCGATCATCGAAGATGTCGGCCCGCTCTCGATCCTGATCGCGCTGACGGCGACGGCCGTCTTCGCGAGAATGCTGAGCGAGGCGAGGGCGCTCTCATGGCAGGAGCATCTGCGAGCCGCGCTGCGTCTTCCCTTGTCCGGCCCTTTCAAGCTGCTCGGCGATCTCGTCCGTGCACGCCGCGCCTCGCTGCGCGGCAAGAAGGGGGACGGCGTCATCGCGCTCGCGCTGGGTTGGGTCATCCCGCTCGGCCTCTGTGGCGTCTTCGCCGCCCTGTTCGTCTCGGCCAATCCGCTGCTGGAACGCTGGCTGAACCGCCTCGATCCCATCGCGATGCTGGAGCAGCTCCTCTCCTGGCGCGCCATGTTCTGGGCCGCGATCCTGTGCCTGATCTGGCCGCTCGTCCGCATGCGCTCATTGCGCCGCAAGCGCCGCGCGGCTGCCGCGAGCGTGGCGCCGATCCGCCCGCAGGAGCTGCTCGGCGATCGCACGGTGCGCCGCTCGCTGATCCTGTTCAACGGGCTCTTCGCCATCCAGACGGCGATGGACATCGTCTATCTGTGGGGTGGTGCGGCCCTGCCAGCCGGCATGAGCCATGCGGCCTACGCCCATCGCGGCGCCTATCCGCTGATCGTGACGGCGCTGCTTGCCGCAGCCTTCGTGGTGATCGCTGTGCGTCCAGACGGGGCGGCGGCGCGCGACAGGCTGGTCAGGCCGCTGGTTCTCGCCTGGGTCGGGCAGAACGTCATGCTGGTGCTGTCGGCCCTGCTGCGGCTCGATCTCTATGTCGCGGCCTATTCGCTGACCTCGCTCAGGCTCGCCGCCTTCGTCTGGATGCTGCTGGTCGCGATCGGCCTCGTGCTGATCCTCGTGCAGATCGTGAGGCGCCGGAGCGTCGGCTGGCTCGTCTCGGCGAATGCTCTGGCGCTGGCGCTGACGCTCTATGGCTACAGCTTCGTCGACACCGCCGTCGTGATCGCCAACTACAATATCCGGCACTCCTTCGAGATGCGCGGCGAGGGCAAGTCGCTCGATATCGGCTACCTCTTCGACCTTGGCCCCAGCGCCATCCAGGCGATCGATCGCTATGCGCCGCGGATCGTGGCCGCAAGGGGAAGTGCCGCCGCGCACTCGTCCTGGGCATCTCCGTATGGGATCGCCGCCCGGCGCGATCGCTTGGCTGCCTATCATCATCAGTCGCAAGCCGACTGGCGCGGCTGGAGCTTTCGCGGATGGCGGTTGTCGCGATATTTGGCTAACACTCCCGAGGCGCCGTTCCCGGCGAAGCCGGCCGCGTCGGCGGGTAATTCCTGAGGCAGACGGCATGGCGCCCCGCATTCTCGTGGTCGATGACGACAGCCATATCCGGGACGTGATCTGCTTCGCGCTCGAAAAGGCGGGGATGGCCACGACCACGGCGCGCGACGGCGTGCAGGCGCTCGATGCCTTCCGGCGCCAGCCGGCGGAACTGGTCATCCTCGATATCGGCATGCCGGAAATGGACGGGTTGGAGGTCTGCCGGCAGATCCGGCGTTCCTCCGAGGTGCCGATCCTGTTCCTGTCGGCACGCGACGACGAGATCGACCGGGTGCTCGGGCTCGAAATGGGCGGCGACGACTACGTCACAAAGCCGTTCAGTCCGCGCGAGCTGGTCGCCCGCGTCAACGTCATCCTCAAGCGTGTCCGGCAGGGGCAGCGGAGGGAGAGCGAGGCCGAGGCGGTCCTGTCCTGGGGAGCGCTCAACCTCGACACGGGCGCCCATGCCGTCCGCTTCGCCGCGCAGGAGCTGACGCTGACCGCGATCGAGTTTGCGATCCTGCGGGCGCTGATCGCGAGGCCGCGCCAGGTCTTCAGCCGCGAACAGATCCTAGACCACGCCTATGGCGGTGCGATCCATGTCGCCGACCGGACGATCGACAGCCATATCCGCAACATCCGTGCGAAGCTCGCCAAGGCCGGCTGCGACAGCGCGATCGAGACGGTGCATGGCGTTGGCTTCAGGCTGGGGCGCTGCGAGGCTGCGGCGTGAGCGGGCAGGGCGCGGCGCCTGTCCGGGTCAAGGCCAAGTGGCGGCCGAGCCTGAGTCTGATGGTGTTCATGATGCTGACGGCAGTGCTGGCGCTGCCCTTCGTCGGCCTGTTCTTCTTCCGCATCTACGAGAACCAGCTCGTGCATCAGGCGGAATCGGAGCTGATCGCCCAGAGTGCGGCCCTGGCCGCGACGATCCAGCAGGATCTGCAGGCCCATTTGCCGGCCGGGACGATGCTGGGAGCGCAGGTTCCCCCTGAGACTGGGCGGTATGGCAACGAAGAGCTTGCGCCGCTGCTGCCGTCGCTGGATCTGGCCCGGGACCGGCTGCTGCCGCGCCGACCCGATGCGCAGGTCGCTGCAGCGCCGGCAAGCGAGGCCTATCGCGCTGCCGGCACGCGGCTCGAACCGCTTCTCGTCGCGACGCAGAAGGTCACGCTCGCCGGTTTCCGCCTGCTCGATCCGCAGGGCGTCGTCATCGCCGGGCGTGGCGAGCTCGGCCAGTCGCTCGCCCATGTCGAGGAGGTGGCACAGGCGCTGAACGGGCGCTTCGCCGCGATGCTGCGCCTGCGGGTCTCCAAGAACGAGCCGCCGCCGATCTACTCGCTGAGCCGCGGCACCGGCGTGCGGGTCTTCACGGCCATGCCTGTCGTGCGCGACGGGCGCGTCGCTGCCGTGCTCTACGCCTCGCGCACGCCGAGCAACGTCTTTCGCCATCTCTACGAGGAGAAGGGCAAGGTTGCGGCGGCAGGCCTCTCCGTCGCGGTGCTGACACTGCTGATCGGGCTCGCCTTCCACCGCACGATCACGCGGCCGGTCAAGGAGCTGATCGCGCGGACGGATGCGATCGGGACGGGCGACCGCAACGCTCTGCGGCCGCTCGAGCATCACGGCACCGCCGAATTCGCGATGCTCTCGCAGAGCTTCCTCGACATGGCCGCTGCTCTCGCCAACCGCTCCGATTTCGTCGCGACCTTCGCGGCCCATGTCTCGCATGAGCTGAAATCGCCGCTGACCTCGATCGAAGGGGCAGCCGAACTGCTGCGCGACGATGTCGATAGCCGAGCAATGACCGATGCCGAGCGCCGACGTTTTCTCGACAACATTGCCGCCGATGCCAAGAGACTGACGGTGATCACTAATCGCCTGCGCGAGCTGGCCCGCGCCGAGGAGCCGCCGACCGGCGGACGAACGAGTGTGGAGCAGGCGATCGAGGCGCTGCGGTCCGTTACCTCAGGGCTTGCGATCGATGCCGCCGGCGATCTGGCAGTCCCGGTCGCGATCTCGCTGGAGAACCTGCGGATCGTGCTGACGCATCTGGCGGATAATGCACTTCAGCACGGAGCTGCCCGCTTGGCGATCGACGTGTCACGGGACAGCGGATCGCTCCGCTTCGACATCCGCGATGACGGGCCAGGGATATCGCCGAACAACCGGGCGCAAGTCTTCGACAGCTTCTTCACGACGCGGCGCGACAGCGGCGGCACCGGCATGGGGCTCGCCATCGTGCAGGCGATGCTGACGGCGCATGGTGGCTCGATCAGGCTGGTCGAGAGCGAGCGAGGCGCGCATTTCGCGGTGACGCTGCCGGTTGCGGTGTAGGGCGTGAGGGTGCTGTAACGTCTGCCGCTTTCCTTCGGAACTGCGCCGTCATCCCGGGCTTGCCCCGGGATCCATAGAAAGGCGTCGCACTCTACGATGGATCCCGGATCTTCGCTTCGCTCCGTCCGGGATGACGGCGTGGTTCTCTAGAAAACCGTGGGTTCTAGGACAGGCGCCGGTCGAGCGTCTCGGCGATCCGCTCGACGAGCGCGGCATGGTCCGTCAGCAGGTCCTGAAGCGGCCCGATCGGGCGGAAGGCGCGGGAATCCTGCGCTTCTTCGCCTTCGTTCTCCCAAGCCTCGATTGCTTCGTCGGCGGCCGTCAGCCAGGCTTCCATGGATGCGCCATCGCACGGTGCGCCCGCTTCCAGCGCCAGCCGCTCGGCAATCCGTTGGCGGAGCGCATCACGGGCGGTACGGAGCGCGTCGAGTTCGTCGGTATAGCGCATGGAAAGCCGCTGACCGCTCAATGCACGGTGGCGAGGTCGTCGTCGTCCGGGTCGATCAGCCGGTCGAGGCCGAGCTGCTCGACGCCATCGGTGAACTCGGCGAAGGCGTCGGCATCGGTGGCGAAGGAATCCTGCCAGACGGTCGAGCCGCCGTCCTCGTCGATCAGCTCGAGGGTCCAGCCGTCGGTGCCGCCGATCTTGTAGATCTCCACCCGCACGGTGACGCCGTCATGGGTGAAGGTCTGCGACAGGGGGGAGCGGATGATGTCGGGGAAGTCGGTCATGACCCCAGTCTAACAGCTTCGCCGGAAGGGCGCAGCCGTCGCCGGCCGCGCCCCCGTCATTCACTCGGCGGCGGTCGCGGCGGCTGGCTCCGAGCGGCGCCAGCGCCGTACGAGGCGCACGACCACGACATAGAGCAGCGGCACGAAGAACACGCCGATCACGGTCGCGGCGATCATGCCGCCCATCACGCCGATACCGATCGAGTTCTGGCTGCCCGAACCCGCGCCGGTCGCGACCGCCAGCGGCGTCACGCCCAGCACGAAGGCGAGCGAGGTCATCAGGATCGGCCGCAGGCGCTGGCGCGCCGCTTCCAGCGTTGCCTCGACGAGACCCTTGCCCTTGGCCTCCTGCTCGATCGCGAACTCGACGATCAGGATCGCGTTCTTGGCGGCTAGGCCGATCGTCGTCAGCAGGCCGACCTTGAAATAGACGTCGTTGGTCTGGCCGAACAGCGTCGCCGCGAGCAGGGCACCGAAGATGCCGATCGGCACCGAGAGCATGACCGCGAAGGGGATCGCCCAGCTCTCGTAGAGCGCCGCGAGGCAGAGGAAGACGACCAGCATCGAGATGGCGTAGAGCGCCACCGCCTGGCTGCCGGAGAGCCGTTCCTGGAAGGACAGGCCCGTCCATTCATGGCCGAACCCGGTCGGCAACTGCGTCATCAGCCGGTCGATTTCCTCCATCGCCGCGCCGGAGCTGACGCCGGCCGCGGCCGCGCCCTGCATCTGGACGGCCGACGCGCCGTTATAGCGCTCCAGCCGTGGTGAGCCGTAGGTCCAGCGCCCTGAGGAGAAGGCCGTGAACGGCACCATCTCGCCGCCCTGGTTGCGGACATACCAGCGCCCGATATCGCCGGGCTGCATGCGGAAGGGCGCATCGGCCTGGACATAGACCGATTTCACCCGGCCGCGGTCGATGAAGTCGTTGACATAGGCCGAGCCCCAGGCGGTCGACAGCGTGTTGTTGATCGCGGCCAGCGGCAGGGTCAGCGCGCTCGCCTTCTCCTGGTCGATCTCCACGGCGTACTGAGGCGTATCCTCCTGGCCATTCGGCCGCGTGCCGGTGAGCTGCTTGCTCTGCGCCGCGAGGCCCAGCAATTGGTTGCGGACCTCCATCAGGCGCGTATGGCCGGCGCCGGCAATGTCCTGCAGGTAGAAGTCGAATCCCGCCGTGTTGCCGAAGCCCTGGATCGCGGGCGGGGCCAGCGCGTAGACCGTGCCGTCCTTGATGCTGCGGAAGGCGCCCATGGCGCGGCCGGCGATGGCCTGCGCCGTCGCCTGCTTGCCGACGCGCTCGGCGAAGGGCTTCAGGCGTACGAAGGCGAGGCCGACAGTCTGGCCCTGGCCGCCGAAACCGAAGCCCGCGACGGTCAGCACGCCCTCGACGAGATCCTTCTCGTTATCGAGATAGTGCTTCTGCACCTGGTCGAGCACGCGCAGCGTCCGGTCCTGCGTCGCGCCGACGGGCAATTGCACGCTGGTCAGCAGGATGCCCTGGTCCTCGTCGGGCAGGAAGGAGGAGGGCATGCGGGCGAAGAGCCAGGCCATGCCGCCGCCGATCAGCAGGAACACCATCAGGAAGCGCATCGGCCGCGCGATCATCGCCGCGACGCCGGAGCGATACCCGTTGGTCGTGCGCTCGAAATTGCGGTTGAACCAGCCGAAGAAGCCCTTGCGCGGGCCGTGGTCGCCGACGGGCTTCAGCAGCGTCGCGCACAGCGCCGGCGTCAGCACCAGCGCGACGACGACGGAGAGCGCCATCGCGGTCACGATCGTCACCGAGAACTGGCGGTAGATCACGCCGACCGAGCCGCCGAAGAAGGCCATCGGCACGAACACAGCCGAGAGCACGGTGGCGATGCCGACCAATGCGCCGGTGATCTCGCCCATCGACTTGATCGTCGCTTCCTTTGGCGAGAGCTTCTCTTCCTGCATCACGCGCTCGACATTCTCGACCACGACGATGGCGTCGTCGACGAGCAGGCCGATGGCGAGCACCATCGCGAACATGGTCAGCGTGTTGATCGAATAGCCGGCGAGCGCCAGCACGCCGAAGGTGCCGAGCAGCACGACCGGCACGGCGAGCATCGGAATGAAGGTCGCGCGCAGGTTCTGCAGGAAGACGTACATCACGATGAAGACGAGGATGATCGCCTCGAACAGCGTGTGCACGACCTTCTCGATCGAGAGCGTCACGAAGGGCGTGGTGTCGTAGGGATAGGTCACCTCGACGCCTTCCGGCAGCGTCTGCTTCAGGCGCTCGATCGTGGCGGTCACCGCCTTGGCGGTGTCGATCGCATTGGCGCCGGTCGCGAGGCTGACGGCGAGGCCGGTCGTCGGCTTGCCGTTGTAGAATGAGACGGTGTCGTAGCTCTTGGCGCCGAGTTCGACGCGGGCGACGTCGTTCAGGCGCACGATCGAGCCCGACGAGCCGCTCTTGAGGATGATGTTCTCGAACTGCTGCACCGTCTGGAGCCGCGAGAGCGCCGTCACGGTGGCGTTGAGCTGCTGGCCTCTGACCTGCGGCAGGCCGCCGAGCTGGCCGGCCGACACTTGAGTGTTCTGGGCCTCGATCGCCGCGGCGATGTCGGCGGGCATCAGCGCGTATTTCCGCAGCTTGTCGGGGTCGAGCCAGATGCGCATGGCGTAGCCGGCGCCGAAGAGCTGGGTCGTGCCGACGCCTTCGACGCGCTTCAACGTGTCGTTCAGCGTCGAGTCGACATAGTCGGCGAGGTCGGTGGTCGACATCCGCCCGTCCTTGGAGACGAAGGCGACGACCATCAGGAAGCCGGTGGACGCCTTGGCGACCGAGATGCCGGTGCTCTGCACCACGGCCGGGAGCTGGCGCGTCACGAGCTGCAGCTTGTTCTGCACCTGCATCTGCGCGACGTCGGGATCGGCCTGGCTGTTGAAGGTCAGCGTGATCTGGGCGTTGCCGGTCGAGGTCGAGGTCGCCGTCATGTATTGCAGGTTGTCGAGGCCAGTCATGCCCTGCTCGATGACCTTGGTCACCGAGTTCTCGACGGTTTGCGCGTCGGCGCCGGGATAATTGGCGCTGATCTGCACGGTCGTCGGCGCGATCTGCGGATATTGCGAGATCGGCAAGGTGCGCAGCGCCAGAAGCCCTGCCAGCATGATGACGATGGCAACGACCCAGGCGAAGATCGGGCGTTCGATGAAGAAGCGCGACATGGCGTCAGTTCTCCGCCGTGTTGCCGGACGCCGGGAGCTCAGCCCGGCGGTTGGCTGATTTCAGCTCGCCGGTGGCCTCATCGACGCTGACCTCGTTCGCGGTCACGGTCTGGCCGGGGCGCACGAGCTGGCCGCCCTCGACGATGATGCGCTCGCCATCCTTGACGCCGCTATCGACCAGCCAGTTGTTGCCGATATTGCGGCGGGTTACGAGCACGCGCTCCTCGACCTTGCCGTCGGCCGAGACGAACTTCGCGGTCGCCTCGCCCTTGGTGTTGCGGCCGACCGCGCGCTGCGGCAGCAGGAAATTGTTCTCGGCGATGCCTTCCTGGATCACCGCGCGGACGAACATGCCGGGCAGCAGGAGCCGCTCCGGATTGGGGAACTCGGCGCGGACCGTGAAGGTGCCGGTGGTCTCGTCGATATTGGCCTCGGCGAATTCGAGCTTGCCGGATTGCGCATAGGCGTCGCCGGTATCGAGCTTGAGCTTCACCGCGACATTGGGGCCGGTGAACTTCAGCCGGCCCGAGGCGATGTCGTTGCGGAATTTCAGCAGGTTGGTGCTCGACTGGGTGACGTCGACATTGATCGGATCGAGCTTCCGAATCGTCGTCAGGATGGCCGCCTGGTTGGCGGTGACGAGCGCGCCCTGCGTCAGCGCCGACTTGTCGATGCGCCCGTCGATCGGCGCCGTGACCTTCGTATAGGCGAGGTTGATGCGCGCCGCCTCGACATTGGCCTTCGCGGCCGCGACATCGGCCTGGGCCTGGCCGAGCGTTGCAGCGGCGTCGTCGGCATCCTGCTTGCTGCCGGCATTGCGCTGGAGCAGCTCGCGGTAGCGGTCGGCCCGCACCTGCGCGTTGGTGACGGCGGCTTCCGCCTTGTGCTGGGCGGCCAGCGCGCTGTCGAGGGCTGCCTGATAGGGCGCCGGATCGATCTCGTAGAGCACGTCGCCGGCCTTGACCTCGCTGCCCTCGCGGTAGAGCCGCGCCTTGATGATGCCGCTGACCTGCGGCCTGATCTCGGCGATCAGGCTCGCCGAAACGCGCCCAGGCAGCTCCGCCGTGATCGCGACCGGCTGCGGATGCAGCGAGACGACGCTCACTTGGAGTTGCGGCTGCGGCGGAGGCGCCGCCGCCTTCTCGGAATTGCAGGCCGCCAAAGCCATCGCGAGGAGGAGGGCGCCCGGCAAGGCGTAACGGGATGACGACGGGGCGCGCTCGGCCAGCATGCGGGCTCTCTTTTCGGAAACTGATGAGTTTCTTATCTCTTGATTTCTCTGCCTGTCAAATCCAAGAATGCGGCGCGATGACGGACGCGACGATGACAAGCGATAAAAATAGCGAGATCGAAGGGAGGCAGGCCCGTTCACGCGGGCGGCCGAAGACCCGTTCGGACGAGGCCGAACGGCAGCGCATCGTGCGCACGGCCCGCGAGCTGTTCCTCGATGTCGGCTATGGCGGCACGACGATGGATGGGGTGGCGGCGCGCTGCGGCGTCTCCAAGCGCACACTCTATCAGCTGTTCCCGGCGAAGACGGACCTGTTCCGGGCAATGATGGCCGATCACCGGCGTTCGATGCTGGCCCTGCCGCGCCCCGAAGGCGAGGATCTGCCCCTATTGGAGGCGCTCGCCGCGATCTTCCGCCTCGACATCGACCAGCTCGACAATCACGAGCGTCTGGCATTCATCAGGCTTGTCTTGGCCGATTCCGACCGCTTCAGCGAGATCGGCGAACTGATCGAGCAGGAGGGAGCGGAGCCGGCGCGGCGCCTTCTCGAAGACTGGCTCACCAGTCAGCAGATGAAAGGCGCGCTTCTCGGCTTTCCGGCAGACGCCTTGGCCCGCATGCTGATGGACATGATCTTCTCGGTTTTGATCAAGCGCTTTCCGGGAGACCGGCTGCTGACGGTCGAGGACCGCGCCCGGCACGCACGACTCTGCCTTGAGGTGTTCCTGCAAGGTGCGTCGATGAAGGCGGGGTGACCGGAGCGCACCGGCAGCCGACAGGAGCACGCGGAAACGCATGCCCAAATCTGTTCGTAAATAGCGGGATTTGATTTGGCCGGGCCACCAAGAAGTGGCTGGGGGACTAGGACCCTCAGCCAGTTTCACGGCACCAATTTTAACAAGCAGTTACGACTGCCGGGGTGAACGAAACAGGATGGTTTTGTAGCAAATGATTGTAGCAAACGTGGCAGGGGCTAGCGAGCGCTCTCCCCCCGGTATTTGCGGCAGTCGGCGAGCATGGCCTCGGTATCGAAGAAGCCGGTAGCACCTGCGCTCTCGGCGAGGAGTTCGCGCATGAGCTCCTCGAACTTCGCATTGGTGTCGTAGACGATCCTCGTCTCCCCGATGCGGAACTGAATGCGCTTGCCGTTTAGAACCTGATCGATCTCGTTCACGTTCGCGGGCGTCCTGTCGAAGAACAGCTCGGTGTCGAGCGACTCGCCCGCAAGCGTGACCGCGGCCTGCCCGTCGATAGCGAACTGCCCCTCGATCTTGCCGTGGGCCGGCTTGTAAGGCGCGCCCAGCGCGATCATGTCGTCCAGAAAGATGGCGAGATGCGCGTAGGTGCGCCGGCTCTTCGGGCAGATGAAGTTCATCTGGTTGAGCAGCCTGCCGGCGTCCGCGTGCAAGGCGAACCTGCCGTAGATCTTCTGATCCTTCCGCGCGCCGGTCCTGGTCGTCGTCCAATAGGAGGTGACCGTTGCCGAAAACTCTCTTTGTTGCGGTGCGGTCTGTGCCTGGGCCGTGCTCGGGCTGCTGCCGAGGCAAGCCAGGGCGACGCCGATCAGGGCGGATCGAACAAAGGCGGTTGGGATAGACGGTCGCATGGGCCTCACTTCATGTTCTGGAAGGCGAAGGCGAGGAAGGTGCCGACCTGCTCACCCGTGCGCGGCTTGCCGGCGAAGTTGCCCTCGACGAAGACCAGCCGCTTCTCGTCGGGATAGTGTTCGACGTAGAAATCCCAGGCCGGCTTGTTCGGCGCGCGGCAGCTCAGCGTCGAAGGGCCGGAGCTCGGCCCGCCGGCATTGTCGAAGGCGCAGGACCAGTTCTGCATCTTGGCGAACTCGTAAAAGATGCGGAACGGGCCGAGGTCACCCTGCTCGCCCTGGACGGTGGCTTCCATCTTCGTGGTCGACGGGAAGTCCAGCGGCTTCCATTTGATGCGCGGCGCCTGGTCGATGGCCGCGGTAGCCGCAAGGCAGGCGGCGATGATGAGGGGCAGGCGCATAGTCGAGCCTCGCGGTTGGACGAAGGGATGCGGGTTGCTGGCGCGGGGCTCGCTCAGTCGTAGAGCACGGCGAAGATGTCGCTGAACGGTTTCCCCTTCCATCCATTGCTGTTCATGCTGGCCAGGCTGAAGCTGCGTCCGTCCGGATTGACGGTCCACTGGATCTCGACCGGCTCGCCAACCGGCCAGTAGGCATCCTCGGCCCAGGTCTGGACCACGTCGCGCATGAGCGTGAAGGTCGCCCGGATCGCGTCGCAAGACGCCTGCGTCGCCGATTGCGCACAGCCATGCTTGTCCGCAATCGGCTGAAGCCGGTTGCGGGCCCTCAGATGCTCGATCGCGGTCTGGTAGTAGGGCAGCAGCGTGTCGTAGCTGCCATAGCGGGCATTGATGTCGTTCTCGGTCGCGGCCTCGTCGACCGGCCGCATGAGCTGCTCGATCGCGTTCGCGTGCAGGCTCGCATTGATCCGGCCGGTGAATTTCACCACCGTCGCGCCCTTGTCGGATGTGAAGGCCTGCCACTCGGCATGGTCGAAGCTCGCGGCAAGGGCCTTGCCGATGGTCGTGCTGGAATAGCCAGTCATGTAGCCGTCGCGGACCAGTGCGACGGAGCCGCCCCAGCCGGGCAGACTGAGATGCGGCAAGACCGCCGCGGCGATGACGAGGGCAAACGCCACGATCGGCGCGGCGAGACTGACGCCGCCGGCTTGCCTGGCCTTCGCCAGCGCAGCGGCCTGGTCCGGTTCCTGGCGCAGGGCTTCCCAGCGCTTTCGGACAACGTCGAGATACCAAGCGTTGCCGTAGAGCGCGAACACGATGCCCAGGCCGAAGGTGGCGAAGAGGAAAGCCCGCGCGACCGAGGTCGGCACGCTGTCGGGCAGCAGCACATAGGCAAGCTGGACGGCCAGCACGATGCCGCCGAGCACGTACATGCGACGGTACAGCAGCCAGCCAAAGGGCAGGAACAGTACCGGCCAGTTCCATGAACTCGTCGTGGCGACCTTGGCCGGATCGCCGCCAGCCTTTGCCTGGATCGCTAGCCACTTTGCGAGATAGTGGTCCTGCTTCTTGCCGATCAGCGCCTTGGTCAGCTCGCTGTCGAGGAAGTCGTTCGGCTCGGATGCCGGCTGCTGGGGCTTGGGCGGGAGGGCCGGCGGTTCCTTGGGTGGCAACGGCGGCGGGAGGACGGGCTGAGGCGGGGCCAGTTCGGTATCGCCGAGCCGCTTCCACTCACTGCCGAAGGCTGCTGTCCAGACCAGATTGGCAAGGCTGATCGCTCCGCTCGCCAGCATCGCTTTGAGCTCATCGGCGCTGATCGGCCCGCCGCGCTCGCCGTCCTTCTCGAAATACCAGTCGCTCACGCCAGTCTGCCTCGCCTTGTTCAAGTCCCGAAGGACCAAGGCAGCCGAGCGGACGCCCAGCCAAGCCCGGACGAAACCTCGCCAACGAGCGACTTCCCCAGCCCTTCCCCAGAGGTTCACGTCTCCGGGAATGTTGTTGCGAGAGCAGCCCCTCACCCGTTTACATATTATAGTCGATAAACTTAAAGTATGTAAATCGGCACCGCTTGCGGCATGGATATGCGCAAGCTCGTCGGCAGGAATTTCGCCCGGCTTCGGCGGGACAAGGGCTTCACGCAGGAACAGGTCGAGGAACGTTCCGGCTTCAGTCAGCAGTATCTCAGCGACTTGGAACGTGGACGACGAAACCCAACGGTAATCACATTATATGAGCTAGCGCAGGCGCTTGGGGTGAGCCACACCGAACTTGTTGCGCCGGATGAAGTCGAAAGGCCGGAGAAACCCTGAAGTTCCCGGTCTGGCCTGTGCTGACTCTTGCGGTCCAGCGCGCCATAACGCGTGGCCGGCGATCCTATTCGGGCTCTCTCAGCGCAAGTTCGCAGCCCCCAAGCGGGAATTGAAGCGGATCGCGCTCGAAGTCGACATGCCGGCAACCAGGCATCGATTTCTCAAAGCCCCACGTTCAGTCACTCCTTCGACGCGCCTCTAGCAAGGACTAGTGACGGCACGCTTCGAGGGCCGACGAAGGAATGCAGTGCTTTCGAAGTCCCCAAACCCACTGTCGATCCATTTGATGAGCTCCGAAACCGTGTTCTCTAAGCCTGCCGGACGTAATCCGCATTCCCAAGTCACGGCGACGCGCCAACCCGCTTTGTGCAGAGCATTCCGAGTCTGACGGTCGCGCTC
The DNA here is from genome assembly GCF_058783685.1 of Allobosea sp. FW305-C-101. Taxonomy (NCBI): domain Bacteria; kingdom Pseudomonadati; phylum Pseudomonadota; class Alphaproteobacteria; order Hyphomicrobiales; family Alloboseaceae; genus Allobosea; species Allobosea sp. FW305-C-101. The sequence continues at coordinate 57,004 of NZ_JBYSYT010000003.1, forward strand.
GACATTGCGCTGAAACTTTTCCCTCCAGAAATCCAAATTTGAAGCCGGCGTGCTGCTTCGACTACAGCCGTCGTGCCGATGCCAGAAGCAGCCATGAACGAAAATTGCAATGCGGCGCCGCCCCAGAACGATATCCGGCCGGCCCGGCAAGGTATCAACGTGCAGCCGATACCGCAGCCCTCTTCGATGAAGCGACTTACGCAGCGCAATTTCAGGTTTCGTATTCTTACTGTTAATGCGCGACATCATACGCGAGCGGATAGCTTGATCGACTATGTCTGCCATCGATTCACTCGAACTCTTATCGATCGCCGAGAATTATACTATCTTTAATGGCATTAATACTTCAACTAAGTAACCTAGCCGGCACTGCCCCATCCATAGGCCGCCTTGCGATACCGCAACGATGATGGCAATACCACGTTAAGCGGCATTGCCGTATATTCTCGGGGCAGTGTCGGACGGCGTCATGATTCAACCGACTGGGCGATTGAAGGCGGTTGATTTCTTCTGCGGCGCCGGGGGCATGAGCTTCGGCCTCACGCAAGCGGGGATCAAAGTCCTCGGAGGAATCGACAATTCCGTAGACTGCAGGGCGACGTATTTGGCCAATGTGCCACAGGCGAAGTACATCCGACATAATATCACCCGCCTTTCAGCTCTGGAGCTAGGCCGTAGGCTTGGTATCCTCCCAGACGACCCGGATCTTGTTTTTTGTGGCTGCAGTCCCTGCCAGTTCTGGAGCAAGATCAGGACTGACAAAACCAAGTCCGCGAGAACTGCCTTCCTTCTCAAGCAATTTCAGAAGTTCATCCGTCATTTCCGGCCAGGTTTCGTTGTCGTCGAGAACGTTCCAGGTCTCTTCCGAAACAAAGATCATACGATCTTGGCGGATTTCATCTGCTTTCTTGAAGCGGCCGGCTACAACTGCAAGGACGGCGTGATCAATGCCAGCCACTACGGGGTGCCACAAAATCGGATGCGCTATCTGCTCATCGCCTCACGAGTGTCGACCGTCACGGGACTACCTGAACCCACGACCGACGCGCAGTTTAAGGTGAGCGACTTTCTGGGGAAAGCGAACGGCTTCGCTCCGATTGGGCCGGGCCACCGCGACGATACGACTTTCCTGCATAGCACCATGGCGTTGTCTGACAAGAATGTCCGCAGAATATCGCTCACACCGCGGTCCGGTGGCGACCGTAGCGCATGGTCAGGCGAGCCCGATTTGCAGATCGATGCCTACAGGAAGAAGGACAGGATCTTCAGGGATGTATACGGCCGCATGTCGTGGGACAAGCCGGCTCCGACCATCACAACTAAATTCCTCAGTCTATCGAATGGGCGTTTCGGCCATCCCGACGAAGACCGGGCGATCTCCCTGCGGGAAGGAGCGACGCTTCAGACCTTTCCGAAGACGTACGCCTTTCACGCTACCGCTCTAGCGACGGTGGCCCGCCAGATCGGAAACGCTGTCCCTCCAGAGCTTGCGCGGCGGATCGGCGAGCACCTCATCGGCGTGCGAAATGGCTAAAATCCAGACGCGCGCTCGCGCCGTTGATATGCTCGGACGGCAGCAGATCGCTGGGATCCAAAACGCACTCAGCGAGCTGTTCAAAAATGCGCACGATGCGTATGCCGACCACGTTAGCGTGGATTTCTTCGAAGATTTCGGTGTCGAAGGGCGAGGTTTTCTGATCATCCGCGACGACGGCGCAGGGATGACTCACGACGATTTCGTCAACAAGTGGCTGGTGCTCGGCACTGAGAGCAAGACCACGAGAGCGGAGCCTCCATATCGGCCTGTAGGTAAATCAAAGCGCCCAATTACCGGCGAGAAGGGCATCGGACGGCTGGCGATTGCGCTGCTCGGAGCACAGACCCTCATTCTGACAAGGGCAAAAAGAGCCGACGGCGTGCACGATCTCGTAGCCGCGCTCGTGCACTGGGGCCTGTTTGAAATACCCGGCCTGAATCTTGAAGAGATCGAGATTCCGGTTGCCATCGTTCCTAACGGAAGCCTTCCTGACGGGGCGCTGCTCGCTTCGCTCCGTAACCAGCTCATCGATTGCGCAAAACACATCGCGTCGAGCCACGACGAGGCTGACTTTGAACGCATCATAGACGAGATTGACGGCTTCCAACCCGACTTGGCCAGCATCTACGGATATATGAAAGCGCGAGAAGCGGTTCACCTCAGCCTTGAGGGGCAGGCCTGTGGAACTCACTTCCTAATTGCGCCCAGCAACCCCGTCATCAGCCTTGAACTGGAGGCCGAGGAGCGCGAGCAAGATTACGGCTTTCGCAAGCATCTGCTGGGATTCGCTGACCAAGTGTTCAAAGGCGACGAGCCAGCGCGGATTGTGACGTCCTTCCAGCGTTGGCGGCAAGGCGATTTGGTCGGGGACGAGCTCCTCGATCCGGCGACCTTCGTCACGCGGGCCGAGCTGCTGGAGCAATCCGACCACCTCTTTACGGGTCAGATCGACAAGTACGGTCAGTTTGCAGGATCGCTGCGCGTTTACGATACCGTGTATGACAACCTCACGATACCTTGGAACGGAAGCAGAGGACGGCCGATACTATGTGGCCCATTCTCGATCAGTTTCGGCTATCTGATGGGCCGTGGATCCGAGAGCCGTCTTGGACCGGAGCAATGGACTGCCCTCAACGAGAAGCTCAACCACGTTGGCGGCATGTACATCTATCGGGACGGAATCAGGATCCTTCCCTACGGTGACTATTCCTTTGATTGGTTGGACGTTGAAAAACGCCGCAACAAGGGTGCGGCTTACTATTTTTTCTCATTTCGCCGAATGTTCGGCGCAGTTCTACTCACTCGAACGGAGAATTCGGAACTTCAGGAGAAGGCCGGCCGGGAAGGTTTCCAACAGAACGAAGCGTACCGCCAACTACGCGACATTGTCATAAATCTTCTACTGTACTTGGTAGCTGAGTTCTTTCGAAAGGACGGTACCAACAGTGATCTTTTCGAGACCACTCAGGCCGAGATGCGAAAGCGGTCAGAAGCACTCGAACGACAGTTTAAGCGGTCCACCGCGAAACGGAAGAAGTTTGCGGAAGGGCTGGCGGCGTTCGCTGGAGACGTCGAAGCGGGGCTCCCTGCTTCCGAGCTCGGAGCGTTAAGACAACTCACGCGATCAAGAATGGACGCCGCTTCGCGAATCGCTGATCAGGACAAGGCTGCCGCCGCGTTGATCCGCGCGGAGCAGGAAGCCATCACCTCTCTAGCTGCGATCCGGGATAAATATACACGCAAGCGGCCGACCGGCGTTGCTCTGGGCAAAGAGATTCAACGCGATTGGGAAGGGTATGTTGTCGAGAGGGCTAGACTCGAAGAAGCGGTGTTCGCGCCGTTCGAGCAAGAGGTCGGCCGCACCCTAGGCGCTGTTGCGGAGCAGGCCCGTGTATATGTCGATCAGCGCAAGCGGCTCGAAGAGCGGATCAAATCCTTGGCGGCCGAGCGGCGGCGAGACCTCGCAGAGGCGTCACGGCAGGCGAATGCAACCGCTTCCGACACGCGGCAAACCGTATTCAATATTACTGAAAAAGCGCGCATTGCGCTGGACGACACCATCCGCTCGATCCAGGCCGATCTAAACCGGACGGATCTACGAGCAATGGATCCCGAGAGGTTGGACGAGATGCGCCGCCGCTGGGAAGAGAGGCTTACGGAAATCGAAAGCCGGCACCGCGATGCCCTGATGGCCGCGCGTGACATGCTCGCTTCGCTTGCCGAAAACCTCCGAAGTTCCGATGGCGAGGAGCCTGCGCAGATCATGCAGGCGATGGAAGAACGGATGCTGGCGCTAGAGGAGCAAGCCGACGAGGACTTCGAGATGGTGCAGTTGGGGTTGGCGGTTGCAATCATCAACCACGAATTCGCCGCCTCGATCAAACGGGTACGAAGGAGCGTCCAGGAATTGGGGCAGATCTCGCGCCGCAGCGACGGGCTAAGACCCCTGTACGAGTCAATCCGCTCCAACTTCGAGCACCTGGACGGCCACCTCAATCTATTCACCCCTCTCCAGCGGCGCCTGCATCGGACTCCACAAGTTATCGAAGGCAAAAGTATCCGAAACTACGTAGATGATCTCTTCTCGGCTAGACTCGATAGGCACAAGGTTGAGCTGATCGTCTCGGACGCATTCCTCGCACGTGCGGTAGAATGCTACCCTTCCACTCTTTATCCAGCCGTGATTAACATCGTGGACAATGCTATACATTGGCTAAACGAGGTTCCGGCGCCCCGGATAGTCTCTTTCGATGCTGATGCGGATGGCATTTACATTTCTAACAATGGGCCAGCCGTCGAAGAGCGTGATTTCCGAAGGATATTCGAACGTGGCTTCAGCCGAAAAGTCGGAGGCCGTGGGCTTGGTCTTTTCATTTCCGCAAAAGCGCTTGGGGCGGAAGGCATGTCGCTAACGCTAGTGGACGCCAAACCGGATCAAACGGTCACGTTCCGGATCGGGGCCAAAATGACGGAGACTGCAGCGTGAAAGCCATTCGCGAGTTCGCCCTCGAATCGGCTCGCCGTTACCTGCAGAGCGTAGTGTTCGTGGACGACGAAATTTATGTCGGGCTGCCCGGCAAAGTCGCGCCTGTCACCGACCTTCCTGATAAAATGACCGTGTTCCGAGACAACCGGGGAGCCGCCGCAGGGAAATCTGCTAAGCCGGAGGGCGGCCAAGAGGCTGACGAGCCGGAAAAACCCCACTATCACCCAAAGCAACTCGTCGAGAGCTTCGCTCGCGAGCGTATGGTCTGCGCGCTGTATGAGCCGCCGAAAGGCTTCACCACTGACGCGGAGTCAGAAATTTTCCGACTTTGCGAGCGGGCAGATGTCGTCATACTCGATTGGGATCTCTACAAGGAGGGCGGGCGCAACATACTGCCGCTGCTATCCACTCTGGTTTCCCAAAGCCAGACGACTGTTCCTCATCACGTGCGTCTCTGCGCGATCTACACAACAACGCCGGACCTTATCAAAGTGACCGGCCAGATCCTTGAACATCTTGAGAAAGCCCAGCTGAAGATCGACGCCCTTACCCCGACGAAACTGAACGCGGGCTCGTCCCGCGTTGTAGTTTTGGGGAAGCCAACGGTGGGCCGCCCCGCCGATCAGGTCCAGATGGCTGAGGTCGCAGAAACAGACCTCGCGGCGCGGATCATCCAGGAATTCGCCGCCATGCACGAGGGCATCCTGCCGTCGATGGCGCTCCACGGCATGGCTGCGGTCAGGACCAGCGCGAAGAAAATTCTGGACAAATTCGGTGCAGATCTGGACGGAGCTTTCCTAGTGCACCGGAGCCTGCTGCTTCCTGCAGATGATGCCTACGAACAGCTACCCGAGCTGTTGGCAGAAGAAGCGCTTGCGGTGATGGCCGACCACGCAGTCCCCTCAGAGCTGACGGAACGCATGTCGCGAGAAGCGATCGATGCAAAAGACATCAAACTCGAGTGGAATGCCAAGGAAGGCCGGCCGGCAGCACAGCCTGGCCAGATCGCTGTTGGCCTTCTAAAGGGCGGACGCGAGAGCGTAAAGGAAGATTTCAAGGGCGATAAACAGAAGAACTGGTTGGTCTCCCTGCATACGGCGATGGGTACGGACGCGACAAACGCCGAGAAACGACTCGCCGCACTTTACAATATCCGCACGAAATATGCGGGGCGTCGTGATCTGACCTTCGGTACCGTAGTGAGGAAAGCGGTCGGCGGCGGTTTCGAATATTCTGTATGCCTTATGCCAATCTGCGACAGTGTACGATTGCCGGCCACTGAGGGGATTACCTATGATTTCCCGTTTTGGACTTTCGCTTTGGCGAATGGCAGTCCACAGGCCAGAGGCGCTGTCGTAGAAGTTCCAGAAGGGGGCCACGTCGAACTGTTTGCCTACGGCAAACCGCGTGACCGGTTCTGGCTAGGGCGCTTTGCTGCTAGTGGCAGAGGCACCGTAGAAGCAAGGATTGATGGAGGCCGATCCTATTTCACAGGGTTGGCCGGAGAGCTTGAATGGGTCGCGCAGCTGAAACCGAGCCATGCGCAAAGGATCGCCCAGGATGTCGGCGCTGCATTCTCACGTGTGGGGTTAATCGAGGCTGAGTGGCTGCGCCTGAAAAGCGAACGACGCCTCTAAGCTGATCCGTTAGCGCCGAGCCGCCCGCGCGGATATCGCATCACGGAGCTAACAGAGCCAGGCCATCGCGGATTTTAACGAAATGCGCCATTATCCCATTATCTTGTAGGTAGCCGATGCGCGCGGATCGAGGCCAGTTCGCTCTGTTACTAGGTCGATGTACGTAATAGCGGCCTTGTAGAACTTCTTTGCATTGTCGGGATCGGCCATTCGCGCATAATCTAGATGTCGAACCTTGTCGTGCAGTTTTCGTGGAGCCTGTATCGTATTCTCTATTTCAGTAACCTCAATCTCGTAGGGCGAAGCATGCGTGACCAAGTTGCGCCATTCCTGCATCTGTCCAATATGCTGAAATAGCCCCTTGCCCCTATTGATCTCGATGCCCGCGGCAGTCATCAACAGCTCCATCTTATCCCAGAACCGCCGAGCGGTACGGTAACGCTGGAAGTCGAAGCCGCGAAAACGCTCATCCGACTGCATCGAGAATGCCACCGAAGCCGAAAAGCTTTCGATTTCCGCGAATGAAAGGACCATACCTCCGGTGAAGAAGGAGAAGCCCATCGATAAATTGCCGGTTCGCTGCCGCCTGTCCATGACGACGCCCGTCTTGATGAGTTCGGCAGCTGCGTGCAGCGTCAGATCCCAATCATGATTTTGTGCTGAATACTGGTAGGACAAACTGCACCCCTCCATTCCGATCGGTATCGGCATTGGCGATTTTGCTGGATAACATCGCAAGACGTTACCGGCGTACGCCCGCCAAGAGCGAATTCCCCACTATAGAAAGACCCAGGACAGCCTCATGAAGGGTGCTACCGCGTTGCCAGGTGACGCCGAAGCAGGCTTCATTGTTATGCGTCTACGCCGCCCATCGCGCTTAAGTCCATCTCACCACTCTCCAAATCCACCGATAGGACATGGAGCCTGAGACCCGGGCTCATGGCAATCACCCCTTCGATTAACGGAAACTCCCGAGTTCGGGGATAGATCAGGAATAGATCACCGCGTCCTTCAAGATAGGTCTGCCCATAGGCGTTGAGTTGATAAAGGTCCGGCTGACTCAACCCAAAGCGCGCCGTAGCGTCGCGGTTCAGCCGCTTCCACTTCGCGTCCAGGACCCAGGCGCGTCCCTCGGCACGCACAACGAAATCCGGCCTGAGGTCGAACCAATACCGCTCGCCGTATCGGCAGAGCGCATGGGACCTTGGTGCTCGCCGAAGCTTATAGTTGGTAGGCAGGCGCGCCTGGATAGCGCGCGCGACGAAATCCTCGAACAACCGCTCCATAGGAAACAGCATGGACTGTGCCGCTTGGGCACCGCTCACCGCGAATGGAGTCTGCCCAGTCAGGATGAGCTCGCAGAGCCCCCGCAGCGGGGCGTAATGAGCCATAAGCCGATCATCCCGCCACTGGTCGAAATCGGCTTGAATCGATCGGCTCGGCGGGATCTCGGCCAAAAGGATCGCTAACTCCCGGCCGAGCCGCCAACTCGATGACACACGAGTTCCGCGCACGACGAGGTCCACGGCCGCGCGGATTAGACGGTTCTCCGGCCGATCCAGACTGAAAACGTCATGCTTGACATGAAAGTCGAGCCCCGCCGCCGGCCCCGCGCGCAACTGGCAAGCCAGATCGAGCTGCCCGCGCATGTATCGTTCCCGCCCCTCCACCCGCAGGTAGTCGCGCTTCAGACCCCGCCTTACGAGGTCGGCGGTCAATCGCACGAAGGTTAGCGCCATCCATTCCGTGAAGGGGTGGTCGAGCACTTCGAGATCGGCGACTTCCGCGATTTGAGGTGGGATCGCATGCGAGGCCGCGATCATTCGCAAGAGTAGTCGCCGGAGCGCGCGCGCGTCCTTAGCGTCATCGCTTAGCTTGGGAAGGATCTCGATGTCCAGGCCGCTAGGCGTACGGAGAACGCCGACATGATTCTGGACCTTAAGGGTGCGGGGGCCCTCCATTCGAACCAGGCGCGACTGCGACCCATCGGCGGCCGTCAAGCCCGCGAGCCATGCAAAGTCGACCGGCAGGATCGTGGCTCGATCCAGGCTCGACGGCCCCACCGCCGTCGTGAGGGTGGCGAACTCCCGGACGATCAGGAGGGTCAAAGCAGTAGAATGCCTTCGTATGCACCCGGCCGCTCCAGCGCGGACAAGTTCACGGTCCAAGCGCTGCGGTCAGGTACCGCCCACTCGTCGCCGAACAGGCCCACCGCGTCGCGATCCTTCTCCACCACGATCCGGTCCTCGGGTGCCTTCCGAGGGTCGTTGAGCACGAGGGCGATACGGCTCCAGTCGTCGAAGAAGTACTCCTGCAGCAACGGCAAGATCTTCTGGCGGAACACCCTCGCGAGCGGGGCGAGCGACGTCGCGCCGGCCAAACCGTTGAAATAGGCATGGCCCAAACGATGGTCCCGGTCGAGCAAAATTTCGATGCGGGCGTTCAGCCCGGCAAGCAGCTGCGCCAGGTCGACACCGGCAACCTCTACACCGTCCAGGATCGAAGGATCAGGCTCGATCTCCTCGAATTCGAAGCGTCGACGAAGGGCGATGTCCATAGAGGCCAGCGACCGATCTGCGGTGTTCATTGTGCCGATCAGGTATAAGTCGTTCGGCAGGCCGAAGGTCTGTTTCGAATAGGGAAGCGTCACGGTCAACTGCTCCAGCTCGCCCAATCGCTTGTCCGGCTCGATCAGCGTGATGAGCTCGCCAAAGATCCGGGAGACGTTGCCGCGATTGATCTCATCGATGATCAGAACGCGGGGCGTTCTGGTCCTCGACCCGGCAGCTTCGACGGGCGTTGAAGCCAGGAGCTGCTCGACTATCTCTGGAAGTATGTTCCTGTAGCCGTTGACGATGAATTTCTCGAGCCGGACCGTCGGCACCTTATCGAAGAGCGCGCCCGCCCGCACGTCGTCCAGCGTGGCTTTTTGGTCCCGAATGAGCGCAGCGATCTCGTTTAGCATCGCCCAAGGTAGGGGCAGCTCTAAGCCGTTGGGCTTTCGCAGCCACAGTATTTCCGGCGTCGATCGTAGAACCCTGTAGTCGCCGGAGAACACGCGACCGGGCTCGAAACCACCGCCCCTCGCCGAAGGCGCGCAGAGCCGCTTCAGGATCCCATCTTCGACTACGTAACGAAGGCGGCCTTGGTCGTCGACGTCTGCCTTCAGGCCTTCGACGAAATCCTCGTAGCTCAGGCTCTGGTGAAAGGTGACCAGCGCGATCACACCTCGCTTGACCAGTTCGTCGAAGCGTGCCTTCAACGCTGCCCTTTCTCCCGCATTGTCGGCGTGGAACTCGGGATCGACGATGCGCACGGCCCGGTCGACGGTCCGGTATGTCTTGCCGGTGCCGGGCGGACCGTAAAGTATCTGGTTCAACGGCGGCGCGTCATCGTCCGCGCCGGCGACGACCGGCGAGATTTCTTCGGATTCTCGCGCCTCATCCGCTGCCCACTGGGATTTCAACGGTTCCCAGTAGAAGTCGATGGGTTCGCCGGCGGTCGCCTCCTTGTCCTGGCGGATCTGCAGGAGGGCCTCGTCGCGATCCCGCTTGCTCATCGACTGAAAGCGGCGGCCGTCGACGCCACCCAGGCGGCGAAGGACTGCCCGTACAGCACCGACCGAGGCGATCCGTTCGAACGTATCCGGAAACACCAGGTGCGGAAGCATCAGCTTGAGCTGTCGGTTGCCGTCGTCAGGCACGGCGTCAACCCAGTCGTTGAACTTCCACGGATCTTCGAAAATGTGGCTCCGTTCTAGCTCTGGTAGGGTCTTTGCCCGCTCTACGAGGTAGATCAGGAAGCGCAACTCCCGCCAGCGGTGATTGTTAAATCCCGTTCCGCCGGAGCCCAGTCCGCTCAAAACCGTGTCCGTTAGGAGAGGCGCATTCTCATCCAAGGCTGTTCCCGACCAACTCCAAGCCGGCAGGATCAGGTTACGCTTGGCGCGCGGCTTTAGGCTGCTCGGGAACAGGTTCAGCACCCACAACAATTCGGCCATCAGCCTCTTGGCCTCTGGCGATGCCGGTTCCATTTGAGCCCGCAGCTTATCCATAAAGGGGCCGTCCCCCTCGTCCGGCCGCGCGATGAAGTTTTCGATCAGTTCCTGGATATAGACGGTGGTCCAAAGAGCCTCGTCGGAGAACACCGAACCGTCTTTCAGTAGGCATCGGTCGCGCCACTGCCGCGCCGCGTCGAATACCGCTTCGGCGCTCGGATGGTGCGGATTAAAGCGTGACACCTCTTCGTCCCCCAAGATTCTGTGAACCAAACGTCGCGGGCTGCCTTCAACCTGTCAAATGTCGTGGGCGCTGAGCTGCGACTCTTCTTCACCCGATTGACACCTGGGTTTGAAACTGAGCCGCCTTGCTGGTCCCATTCTCGGCGGGCTTCCATAATACGATTCTAGAAGGCCAAGCGGACGATTCTGAAAAATCAAGCTGGCAGCCCCAACTGAGGCCCAACGACCTCAACGGCTTGTCGAAGACAGAGGAGTTATCCCTGTACGGGCGGCTCGGCACCGTCTGGTCAGGTCCCGGCCGGGGCTCAGACCCTACCCAGCCGGCGCCGAGCCGAAATCGTAGAGGTAGGCGGTGACCGGGAACGGCCAGTCTCGTTCCGCCCGCAGGATGGCCTCACGAAGGGTAGTGCCGTACTGCCAGGTCACGGCAAAGTAGGCGCCGCTGTTGGCCGTCTCGTCCCAATCGAAGAAGGGCTCGCCGCGGCTGCGCTGGTCGTCATGAACGGAGGGCTCGAACACAGCATCGACGTGCGGATTGAGCCGGTCGGTGCGGTGGTCGATGATGTTGCCGAGCATGGTGGTTCCTATCGCATCTTGGAAGCGCTGGCGGCGATCTGCACCAGGATGGTGATGCGCTCCTTGTCGCCGATGACTTGGAGCTGGTCGCGAAGTTGCTGCCAGAGGCGAGCGATCAGGTCGCGGTCGGCACCGGCCGGCTCGAAGCCGAAATGCCGAAAGCGGCGATGCTCGTAGAACAGGCAGAGCCAGAGCTCGATGACGGTGCCCCGCCACGAACCTGCCATGGCGGCTTCGTCGGCGCGCTCATTCGCCCAGAAGGCGAACTCGCCGAGACCGAGCGCCGACGACACATCGTAGCCGTGCAGGAGATGGGCAAAGGCGCTGGAAGCTTCCCAGGTGAAAGCCTCCGGCATGGCGGAGAAGTCGCCGGCACGAACCCGGTCGAGCCAAGCGGTCTCGTTGCCTGCGTCGTTGCTCACACGATGATCCTTCCCTGGGCGCGGGCTTCCGCGGCATAGGCGGAGAGCGGCCGATCCGGGCGGAAGTGTTCGTCCCATTCGATCGGCAAGCCGAGGCGTCCGCGGACGCTAGCGAGCTCGGCCAGTGAGACGAAGCCCAGCTCTGGCTCGCCAAGGCCGAGATCGCAGAGGCCGAAGGCGATGCCTGGATCGTCCGGATCGAGCTCTGTCAGGAGCCAGGTCGCGTTAGCGTCGGGCGTGAAGAGCTTCACGACGGGGAGCGGATCGAGCTCTTCGCCTGCGGCGCTGAGCCGGCCGTTGGCGAGCAGGCACTCGCGCTCGGCCTGTGGGATGATGAAGGGCGCGCTCATGCGCGTCCTCCCGGCAGAAGCTTGAGCGGGCCGGCAGTGGTCACGGCGGCGGGTTCGCTGGCCGCCCCGATCGGGCCGTCGCCCGCCCAGAACAGCGTGAGTTCCCCGTCGACGAGTTGGAAGTCGCAATACCGGCGATACAATCTGGCCGCATACTGTTCCTCGCCGGCCATGGCGAGGGCGACGATGGTGTCTTCCAGGGTGATGCCGGCGAAGCCGACCTGATCCTCGCCGGCCGGCTTGAGTTCGGCTTGGTAGCCGGCGACAGCGCTCGCGACCAACGTGTTGAGCTGCGGCGCGACGACGATGAACCTGCCCTCGTCAGTGTCGCCGCGCATCAACATCGCCTGCGCGAGCAGATGCTCTCGGTACAGCTGCTGGTAGGGATTGGCCTTCAGCGCCGGCTTGTGGGGCTCGATGAACAGGCCGGAGACCTCGGCCAGGTCGTCATAACGCTGCCGGATCGCCGGGACCGGCTCCTGGCAGGACTCGGAATACTTCACCTCAATCGCGACGAAGCCTCTGGTTCCGTTCGACTTTTCGTAGCGGAGGAACACGTCGAAGGCGGAATGGTCGCCGGTGAGCGCCGGATTGCCGCGGCCGGGCGAGTGTTCGAACAGCACCGCCCGGACCTGGGCGCCGGCCAAATCGGGAAAGAGTTCGCCGAGGACACGCGAGGCGAAGGCGAGGTCGAGCTTGAGCAGGCCGAAGACGTTGAAGGCCAGCGGCATCGAGCTCAGCAGATTGCCGTAGAGCCGGGCCTCGTCGATCATCGCGGCGGGCTCGCGATATGCCAACTCGCGCCGCACCAGCGCGGTGATAGCCGGGGCCATGAAGTTGGCGCCTGCACGCGCGGCGACGTTGCTGATGCGCGAGCCGAGCTTCTTGCGCTTGCCGTCGATCCGATAGTGGCCGATCGGCAGCTCGCGATCCTCGCGCCACATCGCCTGGAGCAGGCGCGCGGCCGAGCGGAAGCGGTGGTCCATGGGCTCATGGACATGGTGCCTGCGGAGCAGTTCCTTCGGCAGCAGCGGAACGAACGGAAGCGGTTCGAGAACGTCGGGCGCCATGAGGCCTCCTGCCTGTTGCGGTGTGGCAGAGGTTCAAGGACGCCGTTTGGAAATTGACACTGACGCCGGAAAGGCGCTCCTCTTGCGTGAAGCAGCCCGCCTGCCGGACGGTCTCCCGGCAGGCGGATGGAAAAGCTGATGCTTTGGATCAAACTCATAAATTTGTCTTTATTTTCAAAAAGATAGATCGATTATTGCTCATTTTGGAGAGCGGCATAAGCCTCATATTTAGTTCGAAATAGTTCACCTATCGGTTCGTCTCACTCATTGTTCGAAATATCGTCGTCGTCACCCCCGAGGGTCGAGAGCGCGGCGCGCAACTGCAGCCCCTCATGGGCGCCTGCCAGCATCAGCATGTTCCGGGTGGCCTTGAGCTTCACCTTCTCTGGGAACTTCATGGCGGCCAGTACCCTCTCGATGGCTTGATGGTCGACGCGTCCTGCTAAAGGCTGAACGCACTCCGGCCGAGCACCAGCTCGCTCTCCATCCTGCCCGGACAACCCGTCGGCCTCGTCCACCAAGAGGATGGGCGCGCCGTGGCTGAATCGACCGCGTGCGTTCTGTGCCCTCCACAGAATGCGCTCGTCTTGACGCTCGAAATCGAGCTCGACCTTGACCCCCCTACCTCCGAGAGGCCCCGCGATCCCCAAGCCAAGCAGCAACGGATCGTGCTTCAGCTCGATCGCGTCGTCGAACGGTGATGTAAGGGAGGCAGGAATCGTAGGTTGGCTGACCTTCGGGATCATTACTGCGAGTTCGAGATTGCCGCTCGTGATGAACCGGAACTCGCCGGCCTCCCAGAGCTGCGTGTCCTGCGGATTCATACGCTTGAGGATCCGGCAGGCATGCGGGACATCATTCGCCGCCAGCGAGAGATCAACCCCGACCAGAGCCTCGCCGGACGCGCAAGCGATCGCATTGAGCGAGCAACCCCGCGCGACACCGTCCTTGATCTCAACGCTGGAGAATTGTCCGGCGCCGCCCTTGTTCGCCCCCAAGGCGGCAAAGGTCAAAGCCTCGCGAAGCACTTTTGGATCGACCTTGGCGACAAGACGGCGGTCGGCAATGCGCCACGGCTTGATGTCGCCGGGATCGGGCTCACTCAACGTAAGGCTGATGTTGGCATGGCCGGGGAGCACGCGGACGCCCCAGCTCTGGGTATGCGTCTCGATGCGCTGGGCGATGACGGTCGTGTTCTCCACCAAGCTGTCGACGAGAGCTAGCGGATACTCAAAAGAGATCTCGCTCGTGGGAATGATGGCTGCCGCGTCGACCAACGGAACGCGGGCACGCGCGAACACCGAGCGCCGACGCATCGAGACCGAAAAGCCATCTTGCGAGATGGCGAAGATCGCGCGCTGATCCGAATCCAGGTCGACCTCTCCACAAAGCCGGGCCTCGCTCAGCACATTGCGGAGCAGGCTGCCGGGCATCTTGAAGATGGCAAGATCGCCGCTGCCGGTCATCTCGGTCGAAGGCTCGCCATTTGCGAGCCAGAATTCCGGCTTCACATGCTCGTCCGCGTCAAAATCGCTCCTGTATCTCGGCCTCAAGATTGACCTCCTCTATGTAATGGTGGGGTTTATCAGCGCTTCAGTGGAGCGCCTGGAGACGGGCCCGGATCAACGCTTCGGCCTCGCGCAGCTCGACTTCGTTCAGCGTGTCGATGATCCGGGTGATGAGAGAAGACGTCTCTGTCGCGGTTGCTAAACGACGGCGATAGGTCGCTCCGAACGAGAACAGCGGGTCCTTGGCCACACGAACGCCGGTCTGATCGACATCGAAGCCCTCTTCCGAGAGGATCGCCGCGCAAGCGAGACCGCAGAATTGGCGCATCATCGGCGCTGTCATGGCCGATTTGCCAAACAGGTCGATCAGGGCGCTGCTGACGGCGGCGGCAGGGACACGGCCGTCTTCGGCCGCGTCGATGAGCAGGGGCCGGCCACGCTCGCGCAGGAATTGATAAACCTCAGCCCGATTGGCATTGGAGCGCGCCATGCGCTCGGCCCGCTGCTGCAATTTCTGCATCGTAATTGCCTTAATTGATTGTAGCCATACATATCAATCAATCGCCTGCTTGCAAGGGAAGCTTGAATTGACACTGTCCGAGAAGTACAGGCCGACGACATTCGAAGCCGTTCTCGGCCAGGCCAAGACCGTGAGCTGGTGCTTGGCTCAACTCGGCAAGCCAGCCGCCGGTAGCGTCGTGATGCATGGGCCGAAGGGAACCGGAAAAACGACCCTCGCACGGCTCTACGCGGCTGCGCTGCTCTGCGAGAATCGGCCTGCGTCACGCTCACCGTGTTGGCGGTGTAGTGCCTGCCAGGATTTCGCAGCCGGCAATCCGCTGAACTGCGTTTCGCTGAACTCCCCAACGTTGGACGTCGCAGCGGTTGCCAGCTTTGTCGAGTTGTCGCGATCAAACCCAATGGGGGCTGATCACCGTGTCTTCCTGTTTGACGAAGCGCACGGATTGCCCAGAAAAGGATTTGAGAGCCTTCTGACGGTTCTGGAACGGCCGCGGCGGAACGTCTTCATCTTCCTGACGACCGAGATCGCCAAGATTCCGCTGACGATCCGGGATCGCTGCTCCGACCATCAACTCGACCTGATCAATCCGGCGACGGCAGTCGGACATCTCGCCGACATCTGCACCCAAGAACATATGCAGGCCGAACCCGAAGCACTTGATCTGATCGCCGAGCTTGCCGGCGGCCATGTGAGAGAGTTGGTGAAGCTCCTCGAAGACGCCACCGAGAACAGTGCGGTGACGGCCGATGGCGTTCGCCGTCGCTTCGGTCTGGATTTCTGCGATCGGCTCACGGCCTTCCTGCAAGCCGAGCTCGACAACGGGGCCGGCGACGCGATCGCCGTGCTGGACGCCTGGCAGGATACAGCCGCCCAGAAGCGAGAGTTCATCCATGCCGGCATCGTCGACCTCTATCGTCGCGATGTGCTCAAGCTTCGCTCATGAGCGCGATCTTCCGTGGGATGAAGGCGGAGGAGCGGGCCGCCATCGTCAAGGGCATGAGGGCGCGCGCATGCGCTGCCGGGCTCTCCGAAAACCAGCTCTGGCAGGCCGCCATCGATTTCTGGGCTCCGACTGCGATCGTGACGCCGGCATCGCTCGTCGCCGACACGATCAAGTTTGCTGACCTCCTGAACAACGCGCCGAACGTCTCTGCTCCAGCGATCAAGGCGCCAGCAAGCCAGCCTCAGAAACGCCGAGCGCGTCTTCGCAAGCTACGGACGACGAAGAGGGGTGGGAACAGCTCGGACTATTGGTCGCGGGAGACGGCGGCGGCACTGTTCGACGCCGCTAGCGCCCTTCCGCAACTCTTTGGCGTCCACTTCAACGTGCTCATCGTCCTGCGCCACGATCTGCTAGGTCGCGACGAAGCGCACGGGGCCGTTGAGGCGTCAGATCTCATCCATGAAGCGGCTCAACAGTTTCGGCGTCTTGCCGGTGTGCAAGCGCGGCTGCATTCCATCTATCGGCACCGCAAGACCGACCGCGATGGATTCACGACGGCGATCATCTGCCACATTCCGCCACTGTGGGCGGATGCCATGCGAGACTGGATCGACGGGTTCATCGAACGGCGCTTCGGCACGCGGCGCGACCGCCGTGCCGTTCATATCCGCATGACAGAACATCCCGACACGAAAGGCCAGGCCAGCCGGCATTGGCGCCTCGTCCGCGGCCTTGCCGGTGCTCTCGATCCGACTCTTGAAATCGTCCATGAAGGCAGGAGGCGGCGGCTTGTCGATCTGCTTGGTGTTCCGCCCGCTCTGCGTCGCCCGGGCCAGGCGCTGTCGCTCGCGCAGCGCTACCGGATCTCCGAGACGATTGGCGCCAGTGCCCAGGCTCGTGCGCGCCTCGAGCGCCTAGCGTGCCTCTCGGCCTTCCGGGATCAGGCCTGGTCGACGCTGACGACGGGATGGGAACTCGCCGAATATGATGAACGTCGCCGCGAGCTTGATGAACGTGACCAGAAGCGCGCCGTGATCATGGCGCATTGGCCGGAAGGTCGCGACCCTCTTCACGATGAAATTCGGGAGGCAGAACTCGAACGCCTTCAGTCCTCCTGGCCGGAGGATCCGCGCCAGCGGCCACGGTCATGGCGGGGGTGGTGGCTGCCTCAGGAGCGACCGATCTGATCCGAGCCGTTGATGAACCGCGGCAGGGGTGACGTGGTTCGGGACTATTTAGTAAGTCACCGCTTCCATTGGCTTTCAGATTATATTGGCCTGCCTGCTCCAGGGAGAGGATTGGATATTCCTCTTGCCCCCCAACCTTGGTGATTGCTTGAGGTGGGCTGCCCTTGCCGAAGGCAAGGCTTCGCCTGGCGGCGGCGAAGCCTCGACTGACCGATCCCGGTTCCGAACCTCGGAGCCATGCCGTCGGCAAGCCGCTGGATGGTCACGTAACCCTGCTACGGGTAGGCCGGGGTCAGGCGGTCGGCCTTTACACGCGTCTTCTAATCTGGCGCGGACGGATCGGGCCGCACCATCCATTGACGGCTCGATCGTCTGGGAGTCGGGGCAACCCGGATGCTCCCTCCTACGACTTGATCGCCCAAGTCGCTTTTTTTACCGATGCCCTTCGGCGGATGTCCGGCTGTTCCCTGTTTCCGCCTGGCTAGCGTCACGGACCGGAGCCCATAGGGGGCTGGCGATGTCGTCCAGACGTGGGAATGACATCCTCGCCAGATTCCCATCTGATGGAAGTGGCCCCATGCGGACTCACGCTCGGCCAAGTGTCGTCGTCCGTAGTTCCCGGTTCGGCCTTGTCACTTTGGTCGTCTCTAGGGCAGATCGAACAACGCGGAGGTCGAAGCGCGCGATGAGCATCCCCAAGAGGCACCACTACGTGCCCCGCTTCATTCTTGCGAATTTCGTCGATCGCGCCGGCAAGTTGTGGGTGCGGCGCGTCGATGGCGGCTCGGTTTGGTCGGCGAACCCCGAAGACGTCTATGTGGAACGCCATCGCTACAGCTCGGTCGATCCGGCAGGTAACCGCGATCCCGAGCTCGAAAGGGTGTATTCTGTGCTCGAGGGCCAAACAAAGCCCATCGTCGATAAGCTTCTACTGGCTGGTCGGTCGGGGCAGCCGCCTTTGGTTACAACCGCTGAGAAGACCGTCTGGGACGCGTTTCTATTTCATCAAATGAGGCGCGTGCCCGCTGCAATTGGTGCGCTGGAGAGAAAGAAGGGTTGGAACGAAAGGCTGGAAACAGCGATTGAGACTCTCAGAGAGCGCGGCTCGGCAATAGATGAGGACACCTTGGCGGAACTTCGCTCGCCGGACGGCTTGGCGAGACTTAAACAGAACGCGACCGTCAAAGCGCTATCGACCGATTCTCCATTGGTTCGCATTCTGCTCGGAGCGGCGAACGTCGAAGTTGCGGTCGCTCCAACTGGCGCCTTGTTTGTCATCAGCAGCCACCCGATTTCGGGCGTTCGGGCGGGGCTCCAATTGGCAGAGAGTAGCAAATCCGAGATGTGGCTACCCATCGCTTCCGACGTGGCGGTGAGATTGGCTTTCGGCGGGAAAAATCAAACTGTGTCGCTCACGGCTGATCAGGTAGCCTCGATCAATCGAGAAAGCGGCGCCCAAGGCGACTTTATTGCCGGCGCTTCCAAGGATCTCGTGGAAACGGCCTTCTGATCATCTCTCGGACTGACCTATGATCGAGTGATGCCGACTGCAAGTCGGACCGAAGCTCGTCGACGATGTGATCGGCCGGCTCGAGCCGGTCGCAAACATCCTGCGCCGGAAACGACAAGGCTCACGCCTGAGGCGGCTCGGCTTCAACAGCCGTCTTCTTGGTCTGATTAACGACGATCTGATCAGGCGGACTGATGCTCGAAGACGGCTAATGAGTGAAGGCCCTCCGCCATGAACGCGTCTAGCATCGATCGACAAAGTCGGCGATGTCGACGCCTTTTTTGATTGCCCGATCTCATAAAGCTCCCACTCAATTGGTGAGCGCTTGTACTTGCCCACCGTCGGCTTGGCAATGCATCGTGCGCTGCATCCAATTGGCGCTCGAAGCCCTTGAATTCCGAGGGCATGGCCGCCAGCTCGCCGAATTCGGTTCCATTGTCGATCACTCGAATCGCAGCCGATCGCGGGCAGCAGACGCGTCCGCTTCTGAAGCTTGGGCGTCCCATCCTTTTGCGATTTCCTCGAGCGTTGCCTTGGTACGCAATGCAGCTCCGGGCAGTTTGGACGCCCAGTCACGATATTGCTTGGCGAGATCGCGTTCCTGCTCGCCCCCCTCCAAAACCGCCTTGGTATAGACGCCGCGCATGTTGAAGCGTTCGGTCCTCAGGCCGCTTTGTAGTTCCGGTGATTTCAGACGCTCGATGACGTTGACCACCGGCCGCTGGGGCCAACAGCCGTCTCGATCGCTCGAGTGCGCAAGTGCCCGCCCGATGTAGCTGTAGACAACGCGCATGCGTTTCTCTCGCTCAGCCGCCGCTATCATACCGTCGACCCAAAGGTGGAGCGCCTCGGCGTCGACGACACCATTGCTCTCACCGGGAGCACGGTTAAAGCGAATGAGAATGCGGAAAGCCGAGGTGGCAAGTTTGCTGTCGGTCTCGCTGATCGTGACCGTGTCGGGCGCGACGTCGTCCGCAACAAACACCTTAGTCAGCAGTGCCATGAAGAAATCGGGATCGCTCGCCATCAGCTCGAAGAGGCTTAGGTCCTGCTCGCTCATCTCGAGCATAGGGAAGTAGGCAAATTCCCAATTCGCGAGATCCGCCTTCGGGATGTCGGTCCGCGCCCTGAGCTTCTTGAACAGCTCCTCGATGTAATAGTCGTCAAGGGCGCCGACGCTCTCACGCCTGTTGATCTCCTCAACCCGCATGCCGAGAATCGTGGCAATCAAGGACCAATCGAGTTCACCCTCGCGGCCGTGAATCACCGCAAGCGCCGTCCCAGCGCGACCAGCTGTCAAAAAGTGACCGACGAGTACACGCAGCTCCTCACTGGAGCCGTCGAACCTTCTTGGCTCTCTGTGCCGCCAGAACTCAGCTCGGGCCTCTTCGCTAAGAGTTTCGACGAGCGCCCAAGTCTCCGGCAACTCAGGCCAGCCCAGCAGGAGTGTCGCAACGCGCTTGTCGTCCCAATTGCGGCCGAGGGCTTCAGTCAGGAACCAGGCATTGAAGTCGACCTCGCTCTTCCACCGCAATGCCCCTGCGAGGGCGATCGCGAAAGCTCGGTCGGCCCCGCTAACTTCGGCCCTGTCGAGAGCCTCGAACAGCGTCGCGGTGTCGTCGACAGTTTGAGCCGCCGTTTCAGCGACCAACTGCGGCGTCCGCACGAGCCGGCTGAGAGCCAGAAGTGCATCGGCGCCGCCGTCTGCTACGACCACCGCCACCGCGGCCCTCCGTCTCTCAGCGATAAGATGTTCGGCCTCCCTATAGTTATCGGCGAGCCCGGGCGACCACTCATCAAATAGCGCACGCGCACGATCTATCGGATCGCTGGTTTCGAGTTCGGACACAACTCGGGTGAGCCGCTGGAGGTCGCCGTCGGGTAGGGCCCACGGCGCGTTACGGAACCGGGTGTGCCGATCGGCAATCGAGCGTGCCTTGCGGCGCAGCGCGACGCGCGGCTCGCCGTTGAGGTTCTTGGCGAGGTCATCGAGCGCGTCGAGGAGTTGCACGCGCCGGTCCGGAGAGAAGTTGGCGAACGAATCCAGTACCATGAGCCAGCGATCGACATCTGTTCGTAGCATCGACAAAACGCGGTCGGTCACCTCGTCGTAGGTCATCGACACAAGTCCGCGCGTGAGCTTCTCACGGTCCGATGCCCCAGCGTCCCGGAAGCGCGGCTGCTGAGTGGGACTCTTCGAATCGTGCGTCTTCGGGAGCAACGCGGCGAGCAGATTCCATCCCGCACGTGGACAAGCGTCGACGAGCGCGTCGAGGACCGCTAAGCGCGTCGTCAGCGGCGCATTTGTAGCGGGATTCCAGGCGACGAAGATGTCTCGCAAACTTGCTCCCGGACGGTTGCCGATGCGACCGCCGGGGTCGATCTCGGCTAGCCGTGCGAGCAGGAGAGCAACTCGCGGTAGCAGGCTCGCGTCCCAAGCTGCGACCTCCAGCGCGGCCATTATGCTTGGGAGGTTACTGCGCGGAAATCCGTACCGGCTCACCTCGACGAAGAGGGCCTTGGCTTGATCCGCTTCGCCCTCAAGCATTAGCTCGAGGGCTGAGAGCAAAGGGTCGGGGGCGGCCTCCATCAAGATCGGCAGTTCATCCTCGATCGCGAGGATGACGCGGGGATCGCTGCTCAGCCCCGGCAGGTTCGCAATCGTTGTCTCGACGAAGCGCTGAGGATCCCGGCCGACCTCGAGCGCTAGCTCGGCGTGCAGGGCTGCTATCACCAGCAAGGTTGTGGCGATGCCCTCGCGAAGGAACGGGCTGTATAGCTGCTTTGCTGCGCCGAAGCTTTCGTCATCCTCTTCGGGGGGAAGAGCTGAAAAGATCTTGATGCATGCGGCGCCGAGTTGATCGAGGTGCTGACCGGTGAGCAAATAGGATAGGTGTGTGAACGCGTCGACCGGTGCACGAAGCTTCCAGACACCTCCTTCCAGATCGAGGGGTGAATCATGCGCCCGCAGAAAGCCGCGTAGCTCTGCCTCGTATGCGAAGTAGTCGCCAGAGCCAGCTAGCTCGCTGAGAATGGCCTTGTCTCCGTCGTGGCGCGGATCCCAGCCGCCCGCGAGCAGCGCCGGAAGCAATTTCCGGCCAGCACTCGCCCATGCCGGCGGTTCGTAGCCCGCAGCCGGGGCATGGCGAGCCAGGATCGTAAGGCTCCGGCCACATTTTGCGGCGAGCTGGCGGGCCTCTTTCTCGTCAAGCCCCGTTGTCTTAAGAGCCTCCGCCATCTCCCGCGTCGAGGGGCGGGAAAGGCGGGCTATGCTCCGTCCCGGGCGGTTAAAACCGAGGCTTGCGACCGTGGGGCCGATAGTTGCGAGGTGCCCGGCGACTTGGGTTACCGTCGGGGCGAGCACAAAGCCAAACCTATCTGGAACGGCGAGTTGACGACCGGCGTCTTCGGTCTCGACGACAAGCGTTCGCGCTTCGAGAAAGGCGCGATCTTGTGGGGCCGCCTTGCGAATCGCGGCTACAGTAAACGCGGTCACCTCGTCAGGTCCGTCAGCGAGATAGAGAAGGGAACCTGGCCTGCCCATAAGGTGGGTCACGACTTGGCTCGCTTGGGTGTTGCGTGCGCAAAGGACGACGTCCTCAGTAATCTGGGGCTGGTAGCGACGAGCATACTCGTCCCAGAACTCGTCTGTGCTACGAGCTCCCGTCTTGGGAACGCGGCCGAGGACCTCTCTGGCATGGCGTGCTCCGACGGCACAGCACCTCTCTAGCCAGCGCTCGAGCATGGCACCATCAATGTACTGGACCGACCGAAAATCACCTTTCTTTTGGTACTCGGCTAGGAAGTCAGGCAACTTGTTCTGCGGGTTGTCCCACGTGCGCGGGGATGCGAAGACGAAGGTCAGGTCTGCGCGATCCGCGGCTGAGAGCTCCCGGATGCGCTTCTCGTAATCCTTCTTGAACTTCGCCGCCGGTCCGTCGCTCACGCCAAATTCCCAGATCGACCTTCCCGCAGGCACATGGGGTGGTGCGCCGGCGGCCTCGAGCCAACCATCGAAGCCACGCACCTGCCCTTTGTCACCGCTGGGGAAACGTATGTCGCTGATGTCCCTGGCGGAGGCGCTGATCAGGTCCGCGATCATCGCCGGAAACGTCACGCGTGCGGGAATGCGATCGGCCCATTGCTCAAGGTCTTGGGCGGTAATCCACTTCACTTCGTCACGCCCCCGATAGAATCTGCCGACGACTCGGTGTGGCAACTTTAGGACACGTACTCAACCCCAGAGCCTTACTGTGTAGGTCGTACGGGCTGCACGACATCAAGGTCACTGCGAGCTGCGTCAGCGGGAGCCGATCTGGGGACGGCCGCGCGGCCGGATACGCCTGGACGTCTGGCTATAAAGCGCCGGTCCGGCTCGACCGGACAAAGGGAGAAGTTCTTGTCCCGGCTACTCCCTGTCCGACCTATGTCGGTTATGGGGAGTGCTGAACCGCGATTGCTTGTTCGAGCTGAAGGCAAGGTGCAATAGCAGCTGTGCTTGGTAGGTGGTGTTACCGGTGGCAGGGGCTATCGGCGGCAGCTGTCTTGTCGGAGAGTGTGGTTGGGCAGTGCTGGGCACTGCCGGAGGCAGGCACGGCAGGTCTATGCAGGTGCAGGGGGTATAGGGCATATCGAGCCGAATGCAGGCATTTCACAGCATCCGGCACGGTGATCACGCGCCAGTCCTGGAGCGTTTGCGCAGGCCCCCGTTCAGTCCCGATAGAGGCTCGAAAAATCCACGCCCACGTCGATCGCTTCAATGGCGGTCTTGAGCTGGGCTATGTTCGTGCTCTTCGTGTAGCGCGCCGTTTCGCCAGGCGTGGTGTGGCCGGTGAGGCGGTCGACGATAGAATCGGAAACACCGCCCTGATGGAGGAAGGTCGTGGCGCTGTGGCGGAAGGCGTGAAAGTCCTTCCCTTTTTCGTAGAGCTCGACGTCGCTGCGATAGCGCGTGAACCACTTCGAGAACCCGTGGCCGAGGCGACCATCCGCCCCGCCGCCATGTAGGCCTGGGAAGATGCGAGCATTGCCGGCATTCCGCTGTTCATCGACGTAGCGCAGGAAGCCGAGACGGATCAGCTCGTCATGGATTGGCACCAACCGGACGGCTGAGCGGTTTTTCAGCTTTCGGGGCTCCCGGGCGTTGATGTCGAACACCCAGACACCTTCCTCCTCGCGGATGTCCTCGGCATGGAGTTGGCAGATCTCTTCCTGGCGCGCACCGGAGAAAATGGCGATGAGCGGCAGCCAGAACTTTTCGTCTCGGATGATCTGGGTACCGGGCGTGCTGCGCCGGCCTTCCGACTTACAGCCTGCCCAGAGCGGCGTTTTGAACAGCCGCGCTAGATCGGCGCGCGTCCACATCGGCCGCTGGTCCTGCGCGCGCTGCTGCAGCGGGAACTTGAAGCCAGAGAAGATCTTGTCGGCGGCATCGCCGAGCGGAATCGACTCGTCCCAAAGCGCCGACAATGCAGAGAGGTGGCGCTTGACGGTCTTGATCGAGAGGCGCGCGCCCTTGCTGCCGCTCTCGGTGTCCAAGGCCAGGATCTCGTCAGGCGTCTTGCCCGCGTATCGCGAGGCCTTGCCGTAGTCAGCCGGTAGCCGCTCGAGTACGTCCTTGAAGGCTGCGGCGTCTCTGCGGGTGTAGGAGCGCAATGGCTTATTGCCGCAAATGGCCTCGAAGAGCTCGTAGCTTTTCTCGTTCTGCGCGGCCGTCTGCTTTTCCCAGCGCCGCAGTTGCTTCTGCTTGGCAACGAAACGCTCCGCTGTCTCGGCGAACAGCGCCCCGCCTTTCGCCTGCGCCGCGTCTTTCGGTGGCTCGGGAGGCGCGGTTGGGCACTGTTGCGGAGGTGCTTGAGGCTGGGCGGCGGCAGGCTGCGCGAACAGGGTCTCGACCTTGCGAGCAAGGAGCTTGTCGCGCGGCTCGAAGGTGAAGTCGCCCTCGTAGCGCGCGCGGACGGCCTCGGCGAGCTCGATGCCGCCACGCATCAGGGCCTGCGAGAGCTGGTTCCGCCCCGTCTCGTCGAGCTGGCCGGCGAGCTTATGTTTGCGCAGGATGGCCTCGCTGATGAAGGCGACGCTTCCAAACTTATTGGCCCCGAGATCGGCCCGCGCTTGTTGGGCAACGCCCCGGAAGTGCTCGGCGCGCTTGACCCTGACCTCTTCCGGGATGCGCCCGAGCCGGAGCCGCAGCTTGTTCTCCTGGTTGAGGACGTAGCCGTAGAAGTCCTGCACGATGGCCGCGAGCTGGTCGTCCGAGAGCATGGGATCGCGGCGGCTTTCATCGAAGAGCGATTCTGCCGCCAGATATAACTCCCGCGCCCTGATCCCGGCGAGGTGCAATTAGGAGGTTCTCAGCGAGCAGGTGATCTCTCGGCGCCGGAAACGCGAGCGCAGCTCAAGCGGGATCACACGGCGGAAATGGAAGATCCGATTGCGCTGGACGACATTGCGGAGATGACGCGCCAAAGCGGTGCCCTTTGTAGCAACCGAGTGGGCAAATCGCTTTGCCGGCCCGGAGAGGGCAGAAGAACCGCTTTAAAATCAGCTACTTCGGGAAAAGTGGCTGGGGGACTAGGATTCGAACCTAGACAACCAGAGTCAGAGTCTGGGGTCCTACCGTTAGACGATCCCCCAACGACAGGGCGCTTGGTGCCGCGCCGCGTTGGTGAGCCGGGGTCTAATCAATGCGATCCGGCTTGGCAAGAGCAGAATTCACCGCCGCTGCGAAACGCTTCACAGAAACGTTGTCATCCTTCGCTTCCGACGCCGTCCGTGCCCGCTTGTCCGTGCCTTGAATGACGGTTGCGCGGCGGCTCTGCGCAGAGCACATGCAGGTTCCCTTGCACGGCACCGCCTTCTTCGGAGAACATCGCGCCATGAATCAGCAAGAAGCCGCCGCCGCGCTCTCCGTCTGGGTTGCGCTCGAAAGTCCCACCAGCCATGCCGCCGGGCTCAATGGCATGATGGACCTCGTCCAGAAGGAGGTCGCGGGGCTGCCGATCGCGGTCGAGCGCATTCCCGGCCGCGACGGGCTCGGCGACATGGTCATGCTGCGCGCCGGGCTCGACAACGGCCAGCCGGGCGTCGCCGTGATGTCGCATCTCGACACCGTGCATCCGGTCGGCACCAGTTCCAAGGAGCTGCCTGTCAGGATCGAGGGCGACCGGCTTTACGGCCCCGGCGTCTACGACATGAAGGGCGGCGCCTGGCTTGCCCTGCAGGCCTTCAAGCAGGTCGCGGCCGCAGGCTCGGCCAAGCGGCCGATGGTCTTCCTGTTCACACCCGACGAGGAGATCGGCTCGCCGACGAGCCGCGCACTGATCGAGGAGATCGGCAAGGGATCGAAGGCCGTGCTCGTCACCGAGCCGGCGCGGCAGGGCGGCAAGATCGTCACGGCCCGCAAGGGCGTCGGCCGCTTCGATGTCAGGCTGGAAGGCCGCCCGGCCCATGCCGGCTCGAAGCATGCCGATGGGCGCAGCGCCATCCGCGAGGCGGCGCACCAGATTCTCGCGATCGAGAGCATGACCGACTATGCGCGCGGCATCACCACGAGCGTCGCGCTGGTCGGTGGCGGCACGGCGGCGAATGTCATCCCGCAGCATGCCTGGTTCAGCGTCGATTGCCGCGTTACCACGCTCGCCGATGGCACGATGATGGAGAACCGCATCCTCAGCCTGAAGCCGCATGATCCCGATGTCGCCTTGCGCATCACCGGCGGCATGAACCGGCCGCCCTATGAGAAGTCGGCGGAGGTCGCCGCCTTGTTCGAGCTGGCGCGCAAGGTCGCGGCCGATGTCGGCTTCGACCTGCAGGATTGCCCGATGACCGGCGGCGGATCGGACGGCAATTTTACGGCCGCGCTCGGCGTGCCCACCCTAGACGGGCTCGGTATCGATGGCGACGGCGCGCATACCCTGCAGGAATACGGGCTGATCTCCTCGATCGCGCCGCGTCAGGCACTGATGAAGGGGCTGCTGGAGACGATCTAAGGCTGACCTGCTCGCTTCGAACAGCAGGCCAGAAAAAAGCCCCTCGCGATGCGAGGGGCTTTTTCGTTTCGGGAGCTGCCGAAGCCTCAGGCTTCCGGCTCGCCCATGCCGCCGGCGGCGAGGAATTTCTCGAGCCAGTGGATGTTATAGTCGCCGTTGAGAATGTCCGGGTTGCGCACCAGCGTGCGGAACAGCGGCAGCGTCGTGTCGACGCCGTCGACGACGAACTCGTCGAGCGAGCGGCGCAGGCGCATCAGGCATTCGTCGCGGTTGCGGCCATGGACGATCAGCTTGCCGACGAGCGAGTCGTAATGCGGCGGGATCGTGTAGCCCTGATAGGCTGCGGAATCGACGCGAACGCCGAGGCCGCCCGGTGTATGGAACGAGGCGATCTTGCCGGGCGAGGGGCGGAAGGTCGCGTGATGCTCGGCATTGACCCGGCACTCGATGGCATGGCCCTCGATGACGATTTCGGACTGCTTGAGCGAGAGCGGCGCGCCCGCGGCGATGCGGATCTGCTCGTTGACCAGATCGATCCCGGTGATCATCTCGGTCACGGGATGCTCGACCTGGATGCGGGTGTTCATCTCGATGAAGTAGAACTCGCCATCCTCGTAGAGGAACTCGATCGTGCCGGCGCCGCGATATTGCAGCTCGCGCATCGCCTTGGCGC
This sequence comes from Allobosea sp. FW305-C-101, assembly GCF_058783685.1. NCBI lineage: Bacteria > Pseudomonadati > Pseudomonadota > Alphaproteobacteria > Hyphomicrobiales > Alloboseaceae > Allobosea > Allobosea sp. FW305-C-101. The sequence continues at coordinate 84,157 of NZ_JBYSYT010000003.1, forward strand.
AGATTTCGCCGATCCGGTCGCGCTCGCCGGCGTTGAGGGCGGGCGAGGGGCCTTCCTCCCAGACCTTCTGGTGGCGACGCTGCAGCGAGCAGTCGCGCTCGCCGAGATGGATGGCATTGCCGCGGCCGTCGCCGAGCACCTGGATCTCGATATGGCGCGGCTTCTCGAGGTACTTCTCGATATAGACTGCGTCATCGCCGAAATTGGCCTTGGCCTCGCTGCGGGATGTGGCGAGCAGGACCGCGATCTCGTCCTCGTTGCGAACCACCTTCATGCCTTTGCCGCCGCCGCCGGAGGCGGCCTTGATGATCACGGGCAGGCCGATCTCGCGGATGATGCGCAGCGCCTCGGCCTCGTCGGCGACGCCGCCCTCAGAGCCGGGCACGCACGGGATGCCGAGGCGCTTGGCAGTGCGCTTGGCCTCGATCTTGTCGCCCATGCTGCGGATATGCTCGGCCTTGGGGCCGATGAAGGTGATGTTGTGCCGGTCCAGGATGTCGGCGAAGCGGGCGTTCTCGGAGAGGAAGCCGTAGCCGGGATGGACCGCATCGGCGCCTGTGATCTCGCAAGCCGCGATCAGGGCGGGGATGTTGAGATAGCTTTCGCGGGCCGGCGGCGGGCCGATGCAGACGCTCTCATCGGCGAGGCGCACATGCATGGCGTTGGCGTCGGCCGTGGAATGCACCGCGACGGTCGCGATGCCGAGCTCCTTCGCGGCGCGCAGCACGCGCAGCGCGATCTCTCCACGATTGGCGATCAGGATCTTGTCGAACATCTTGAAACCCAAATCGGACCCGGCGGCGCGCGGCGCCACGCTCACTCGATCACCAGCAGCGGCTCGCCGTACTCAACCGGCTGGCCGTCCTCGACCATGATGGCCGTGACCTTGCCGGCGCGGGGCGCGACGATGTCGTTGAAGGTCTTCATCGCCTCGACGAGCAGGATGCGCTCACCCTGCTTCACGACGCTGCCGATCTCGACGAAGGGCTTGGCATCGGGCGAGGGGCGGCGATAGGCGGTGCCGACCATCGGGGAGGGCACGGCGCCGGGATGGGCGGCGGTCGGCTTGGCCTCGACCGGAGCGGCAACCGCGGCAACCGGAGCCGGCATCGCCATCATCGGGGCGGCGGCGGGAACCTGCACGGTCGTCGAGATGTTGCGGGCGACGCGGACGCGCAGATCGCCCTTCTCGACCTCGATCTCGGTGAGATCGGTCTGGTTCAGGAGCTCTGCGAGCTCGCGGACAAGTTCGGGGTCGATCGGGCTCTTGGTCGCCATGGCGGGTATCACCGTCTTCTTCGGATATTCGGATGGAGGCGACGATCTCAGCCGCGCTCCCGTTCAAACAGGTTCAGGCGGCCTTCGCCGCCCGCTTTTCCAGCAGCGGCACGATCGCGTCGAAAGCCAGGTCGTAGCTCGCGACGCCGAAGCCGCAGATCACGCCCACGCAGACCGGCGCCATATAGGAATGGTGCCGGAATTCCTCGCGCGCATGCACGTTGGAGATATGGACCTCGATCGCCAGCGCATCGACGCCCTTGATCGCGTCGCGCAAAGCCACCGAGGTATGGGTATAGGCGCCCGCGTTGATGATGACGCCGGCGCCGGCCAAGCCCGCCTGCTGGATGAAGGTGACGAGCTCGCCTTCGAAATTGGTCTGGCGGAAGGTGAGATCGACGCCCGCGGCTTCAGCCTTGCGGCACAGGCGCTCCTCGACGCCGGCCAGCGTGACCGCGCCATAGGTTCCGGGCTCGCGGGTTCCGAGCAGGTTGAGATTGGGTCCGTTCAGGACGTGGACGGCGACCATCGAAGGCGTTGATTCCGGCACCGCGCGCAGGCGGCAGGAGCCGCCCTCATAAACGTTGAAGGCCGGCAGGGGAAGCCTGAAGCACCCTGCCGGCCCATCGAGGTGAGTTGGCGGCGGCCGTTCAGCCGGCGCAGTCGGTCTTGCCGCAGCGGCGCACCGAATCGATCTTTGCCTTGAGGGCGGCCTGGCCGACCGCGCCGAAGACGATTTCGTCGCCGATGATGAAGGCGGGCGTGCCGGTGAGACCGAGACGGTCGCCGAGCGCGACGGTGTCCTCGATCGCGGCCTTGGTGGCGGGCGCCTCCATGTCCTTCTTCAGCTGCGCGACATCGGCGCCGGCTTCCTTGGCGATCTCGAGCGCCTTGGCGGCGTTGATCTTGCCCTTCACGGCCATCAGCTTGTTGTGGAACTCGAAATATTTCGGGCCCTGGAGCTGGTTCTTGGCGGCGATGGCGACGCGGCTGGCCTCGACCGAATCAGGCCCGAGGATCGGGAAGTCCTTGAGCACGACGCGCAGCTTCGGATCGGCCTTGGAGAGCGCGGTCACGTCCTCCATCGCCCTTTTGCAGTAGCCGCAATTGTAATCCATGAACTCGACGAGGGTGATGTCGCCATCGGGGTTGCCGATGATGACCGAGGTCGCCGGATCGGTGATGCGGGCCTTCTCGGCCGCGACCGCGTTGCGCTGGGCATCGGCCTGAGCGACGGTGTTGCGGCGCTCCAGCTCGATCAGGGCGTCCTGGATGATCTCGGGGTTCTTCAGGATCGTCTCGCGGATCAGATCGGTCACCGCCTTGCGCTGCTCGGGCGAGAACGGCTGGCCCTGCGCCATGGCCGGCGCGGCGGAGGCCGCGAGCCAGAGGCTCAGCGCGACGGCGGCAGGCCGCAGGCAGGCACGCGCCAGGCTGGTGAGGGTCGGGAAAGCCATCTCGTCATCCTTTTCAAAACCGCCGGGCGGGTAAACCGCGACCGAAGCAGCGCTTCCAGCCGCGAGCTTGTGGGTGTTCGGAGTGCGGAGGTCAAATCACAGCTCTGCCACCGGATGCGGCCGATGGTTGCAGGCCGTTACAGGCTCGGCTACGCGGGCAGGCCTCTTCGCGAAACCGGACAAGCCGATGCAGAAGCCCCTGATTGCGCCCGCCGCCTTGCCCGCTCTGGCCGAGCGAGCCGAGCGCGTCGCGCCCTTCATCGTCATGGACGTGATGAACCAGGCGGCGGCCATCGAACGCCGCGGCGGCTCGGTCGTGCATATGGAGGTCGGCCAACCCTCGGCGCCGACGCCGGCCTCGATCCGCGCAGCCGCAGCCCGCGCGCTGGAGCACGGCCGGATCGGATATACGCAGGCGCTCGGCACGGATTCGCTGAGGGATCGCATCGCCCGCCATTATCAGGATGCTTATGGCGTCCAGGTGGCGGCCGAGCGCGTGGTCGTGACCACGGGCTCGTCGGGCGGCTTCATCCTCGCCTTCCTCGCCTGTTTCCAGCCGGGTTCGCGGATCGCGATCACGGCGCCGGGCTATCCGGCCTATCGCAACATCTTGATCGCGCTCGGACTGGAGCCAGTGGCGATCGAGGTCGGCCCCGAAACCCGTTTCGCGCTGACGCCCGACCTGATCGAGCGCGCCCATCGCGAGAAGCCGCTCGCCGGCGTGCTGACCATGAGCCCGGCCAACCCGACCGGCGTGGTGATGACGCCGGAGGCCATTGCCGATGTCGCTGCCTGCTGCCGCAGGCTCGGGCTCTGGTACATCTCCGACGAGATCTATCACGGCCTGACCTACGAGACCCCGGCGACGACGGCGCTCGCCGCCGATCCCGACGCGATCATCGTCAACTCCTTCTCCAAGTACTATTGCATGACCGGCTGGCGCGTCGGCTGGCTCGTGGTGCCGCAACGGCTAGTGCGCACGATCGAGCGGTTGCAGCAGAATTTCTCGATCTCCGTGCCCTATCTCAGCCAGGTGGCGGGCGAGGCGGCCTTCGACGCGACGGCGGAATGCGAGGCGATCAAGGCGGGCTATGCCGAAAACCGCGCCTTTCTGCTCAAGGCCCTGCCGGAGATCGGGCTCGGCGATTTCCTGCCCGTGGACGGCGCCTTCTACATCTATCTCGACATCGGCCGGTACTCGAACGATTCCATGGCTTTCTGCCGCAGCGTGCTCGAGGAGGCCGGCGTCGCGATCACGCCCGGCCTCGACTTCGACGAGGCGCGGGGAGCGCGCACGATCAGGCTCTCCTTCGCCGGCTCGCTCGGCGAATGCGAGGAGGCGGTGACGCGGATCGGCGCCTGGATGAAGAAGCGCTGAGGTATCGGGCCGCGCCGCACTTGCCAGAAACCATGGAAGCTCCGCATTCTGCGCCAGCAAGGGGGAAGCAGGCCATGGACGTCGTTACAGCAGGCGGGGCTTGCGGAAGGCGCGTTGCGGCGCCGCTTTCCACATTCCTGATCTTGGCATTCGTTTCAACCGCTCTCCTCTACGCCTTCGGCTTGGCGGGATCGGCGCGTGCCGAAACTCAGGCGCCGATCGTTCTGAACCTGCGCGGCGACGAGACGCCCGAGACGATCCGCAAGATGGTCGATGCCCTGTCAACACCGGGACGGCAGGTCGAGATCAGGGTCGGTGGTGCGCCGGCCGCGCCCGTCGCTGCAGCGCCAGCGGAGCCTGCCGGCAAGGCCAAGCCCGCCGCCGCTCAACCCGCCCCAGCTCCGTCCATGGCGGACGAGGACGGCTTCCAGGCCGAGGTCAACGCGCTCGTCGACCGCTTCGTCGACGGTGTCGAGTATGGCGGCACCTCGATCCCCGCGATCAGCGAACTGCCGGACAACTGGGGGCGTGCCTGGCTGCGCAACCTCAATGGCCGCGAAGGGGCGTCCGCCGGCTGGCGTATCCTGGGGATCATCGGCCTGGCGCTCGTCGCCGCTTTCGCCTTCCGGCTCGCCTCCGCCCGTTGGTTCGCGCGCAAGATGCAGCCTGCGGGGCCGGAATTCACGCCGCGTCTCATCGCCTCGTCCTGGGGACTGCTCCAGGATGTCGCGACGGTCCTGCTGGCCCTGGCCGTCGCGAGGGTCGCGCGTAACGCCTGGCTGCCGGAGCACGATCTCGCCCATATCGCCCTGACGACGGGCGCCAATGGCGCGGCGATCGGCGCGCTCTACATTGCCGTGGGGCGCTTCCTCGTCTCACCAAACGCGCCGGACCGGCGGATCATGCCGCTGCCGCGTGCGGAGGTGCATTTCCGCAGGCTGGTCGCCTACGGGCTACTTGCGCCGTTGATCGTGACCAGCATCCTGCTCGCCCATCATGTCAGCGCCGGCCCACGGCCGGTGACGGGGCTGATCGCGCTCACCGGAATCCTCATCACGCTGTTCAAGGTCTGGTGGTTCCATGACGGACGGCACGATCTGGAGGCGCTGGTCCTGTCAGGCTCCTCCGAACCCGGCCCGATCCGGCGGCTGCTCGCGACCGGAACGGCCTGGTTCTACATCGGCACGACGGTCCTGTTATGGATGGTCAGCAGTGCCGCCGCGATGATGTCGAATGGCGGGCGCTGGGCCGAGGCCGCTGCGCTGACGCAGGTGGCGATCGTCCTGATTCCGATCCTCGCCGTCGGCATTGCCAGCCTGCTGCGCTGCCATGCCATGCGGCACGAGGAGGAACATGGTTCGACCCCGATGCGGCGCGCCGGCAGCGCCGCCTTGCGTGCGGCGGCTGTCGGCTTGCTATGGGCGGCCGGCTTCTTCGTCCTGTCGCGCCTCTGGGCCGGATTGCTGCTCGGCGTGAGTTCGGCGCAGTTCGCCGCCGTGATGCGCCAGACGGCCGGTGTCGCGATCTTCGCCTTCGTCGGCTGGGTGGCGCTCGTCTTCCTGCATGCCTTCTTCGAAGCCTATACGCCGCGGCGGCACGTCGTCGGCCCTGGCGACGAGGACGTTGCGCACGAGGAAGGTGTACCGAGCCGGCTGGCGACGGTGCTGCCGGTGCTGCGCGGCGTCGTCCTGGGCACCGTGCTCGGCCTCACCATCCTCATCGTTCTGTCGCGGTTGGGCGTCGATATCGGGCCGCTGCTTGCCGGTTTCGGCATCCTCGGTCTCGCTCTCTCCTTCGGCTCGCAAGCATTGGTGCGCGATATCGTCTCCGGCGTGTTCTTCATGCTGGAGGACGCTTTCCGGGTCGGCGAATATGTCGATACCGGCCGGCTCAAGGGCACGGTCGAGAAGATCTCGCTGCGCTCGATGCAATTGCGCCACCAGAGCGGCCAGATCCACACCGTGCCCTTCGGCCAGGTCCAGTCATTGACCAATGCCAGCCGTGACTGGGCGACCATCAAGTTCAACGTCCGCCTCGACCATGCCGCCGATATCGAGCAGGCGCGCAAGGCGATCAAGAAGACCGGCATCGCGCTGATGGAGGACCCCGAATACGGGCCGCATTTCATCGCTCCACTCAAGATGCAGGGCGTCGCCGACATCACCGATAGCGCCATCGTCATCCGGCTGAAGTTCACGGCCAAGCCGAACCAGTCCTCGATGCTGCAACGCGAATCGCTGAAGCGCGTCTACAGGGCGCTGAACGACGCGCATGTCCCCTTCGCCTCGAACGCCGTCACGGTGCGCGGCGGCGAGGGCGGCTCGCAGCACAGCCATGCCGCCGCCGCGATATCGACCGTGCCGCCGCCGACCCCGCTGGCGCCGACTCCGGGCTGAGGCGAAACGATCTCCGCAAGGCGTCGGATCAATCCGGTCTGGCCTGCCTCACCATGGCTTGCCCTTACGGAAGGTGTCCCAGATCAAGCTACCCAGCAGATTCAACAACCCCGTGGGGTCGGAGCGCACCGGCCCGAAAAACAGCAATCCAAAGCCGATGACGGCGAGCAGGGCGCCGGCATAGGCGAACAGGCGCGCCGAGGCGGTGAAGGATGCGACCTCCGCACGCCTGCCGGCACGTTCGGCGGGATTCTGCGCGCGCTCGGCGTGGAAATGATTGGCGTAGAGCGTGGGCGTCGTTTGCGTGCCGACGGGACGGTCGCCCTCAAGCTCGACCCTGAGCGCGACGAACAGGACAAGCAGCCCGAGCATGCCCACGCCGAACCAACCGATTGCATCCCAGGCGAGATAGGCGAGGCCGAGCAGGCTGATAGCGACCAGCGCGATCATGACCATGCGCTCGCGATTGCGTGGCGGCGGCATCGGCTCCTGCCTTGGGTGAACGCTCTCCGGACAGTGATCCTGACCGGTTTGCCGGCCCGCGAAAAGAGAAAGCCCGCTGCGGGGTGCAGCGGGCTTCTTCATTCATCGGGCTGGGATGGCGCGATCAGGAGCGGCCGGCGAGCCTGTTCCACCAGCCGCCGCGCTTGGGCCGGTTCGGATCCGGCTCGGTCAGCACGACCGCGACAGGCTCCTCCGCCGGGGCCTTGACCGGGGTGGGCTCGGGCGCAGGAGCCGGCTCGGCCGGGGCTGCGGCAGCCGGAGCCTCGACCTTCGCCTCGACAGGAGCCGGAGCGGCTTCCGCGACGGCCTCGCCGCCCTCGGTGATCGGCACGACCTTCTTGCGCGAGCGGCTGCGCTTGGGCTTCTCGGCCTCGGCGGGAGCAGCCTCAGTCGCGACGATCTCGGCCTTGGCGTCGGTCTCCTTGGCGGCCTCGGCCTTCGGCTTGCGGGCGCGGCTGCGCTTCGGCTTGGCCGCAGGCTCCTCGGCTGCCAGCTCCGGAGCGATTTCGGCCACAGCCTCAGTGACCGGCTCGGCAGCGGCCGGAGTCACGGCCTCATCGCCGTCGTCCTCGCCCTCGTCGCCCTCGGCGTCGTCATCGCCCTGCGCGCCATCGAGCTGCTGGCCCTGCTCGTCACGCTCGCCACCACGCCGACGGCGGCGACGCCGACGACGGCGACGGCCGTTTTCGCCCTCGCCACGCTCGGACTGGCCTTGTGCCTCTTCGGCGGTCGTCTCATTGCCGCCGGTCTCGGCGTCGAGGGCGGCCGCTTCCGCGGCGGCGTCGAGCGCCTCGTCGTCAACGTCGGAAGCGATCGCCTCGGCCTTGAAGCTGGTCGGGATGACCCGGCCCTCATTGCCGACGAACTCGCCGCGTTCGACCTCGAAATAGCGCGTGCCCAGCAGGTTGGCGTCGGTCGAGATCGTGATCGCGATGGCGAAGCGGGCCTCGAGATCGGCGAGATGCGCGCGCTTCTGGTTGAGGACGTAGAGCGCGACCTCCGGCCGGGTGCGGACGGTGAGGTTATGCGAGGCGCTCTTGATCAGTGTCTCTTCCAGCGCACGCAGGATCTGCAGCGCGACCGACGGGGTCGAGCGGATCATGCCGGCGCCGGCGCAGTGCGGGCAGGGCACCGAGGACGATTCGAGCACGCCGGTGCGGATGCGCTGGCGCGACATCTCCAAGAGGCCGAAGGCCGAGATGCGGCCGACCTGGATGCGGGCGCGGTCGTCCTTCAGGCACTCCTTCAGCTTCTTCTCGACGGCGCGGTTGTTCCGGTTCTCCTCCATGTCGATGAAATCGATCACGATGAGGCCGGCAAGGTCACGCAGGCGCAGCTGGCGGGAAATCTCCTCCGCCGCTTCGAGATTGGTCTTGAGGGCGGTGTCCTCGATATTGTGTTCGCGGGTCGAGCGGCCCGAGTTGATGTCGATCGCGACCAGCGCTTCCGTCTGGTTGATGACGAGATAGCCGCCGGACTTCAGCGTCACCGTGTTCGAGAACATCGCGTCGAGCTGGCTCTCGACGCCGAAGCTCGCGAAGAGCGGGGTCTGCTCGCGATAGGGCTTCACGCTCTTGGCATGGCTCGGCATGAGCATGCGCATGAAGTCCTTGGCCTCGCGATAGGCGCTCTCGCCGGCGACGTGAACCTCGTCGATATCCTTGTTGTAGAGGTCGCGGATCGAGCGCTTGACGAGGTTGCCCTCCTCATAGACCAGCGCAGGCGCGACCGAGGCGAGCGTCAGCTCGCGCACGCTTTCCCACATGCGCATGAGATATTCGTAGTCGCGCCGGATCTCGACCTTGGTGCGCGAGGCACCGGCCGTGCGCAGGATCAGGCCCATCCCCTCGGGAACCTCGAGCTCGGTCGCGATTTCCTTGAGGCGCTTGCGGTCCTCGGCATTGGTGATCTTGCGCGAGATGCCGCCGCCCTTGCCGGTGTTCGGCATCAGCACCGAATAGCGGCCGGCGAGCGAGAGATAGGTGGTGAGCGCCGCGCCCTTGTTGCCGCGCTCTTCCTTGACGACCTGGACCAGGATGATCTGGCGGCGCTTGATCACCTCCTGGATCTTGTACTGGCGGCGATGGCTGCGCTGGCGGCGCTCCGGCATGTCGTCGAGGGCGTCGCCGCCACCGAGCTGCTCGGGAGCCTCCTCGGCCTCCTCGTCGCCGTTCTCGTCATCGCCATCGTCCTCGGACGGCTTGCGAGCTTCGCTCTCGGCGCTCTCCGGCGCTTCAGCCGAGATAACGGTCTCCTCGACCGAGACGCTCGCCTCGACGGTCTCGAAGGTCAGCGGAGCCGCGTTCGGGGCGGAGTCCTCGGTGGTCGATTCGGCGACGTCAGGCGCAAAGAACTCACCGAAGGCGGGGCCACCCTCGTTGACCATCGCGGCTTCCTTGCCGTCGGTCTCGACACGCTCCTCGCCGTTCTGCTCGACCTCGGCCGAAACGGTCTCGTCGGCGGCAGCCTTCTTGGCGCGGTTGTCGCGATCGCCGCGGCGGCCACGATCGCGGCGGCCGCGCTTCTCTCGGCGCTCCTCGTCGCGCTCTTCGTCACGCTCGGCGCGGGCCTCGTCCTCGAGCAGCGCCTGCCGGTCGGCAACCGGGATCTGGTAATAGTCGGGATGGATCTCGGAGAAGGCGAGGAAGCCGTGGCGGTTGCCGCCATACTCGACGAAGGCCGCCTGGAGCGAGGGCTCCACACGGGTCACCTTGGCAAGGTAGATATTGCCGCGGAGCGGCTTTCGGCTGGCGGATTCGAAATCAAACTCTTCGACGCGGGATCCGCGGACCACCACGACCCGGGTCTCCTCCGGGTGGGTGGCATCGATAAGCATCTTGTTGGCCATAAGAAATTTCCATTGGCGCGGCCGCCGACCGGGGCCGCGCGGCTACGGATGCGAATCCGCTGCCGCGGGCAGGGGCGCCGCGAAAAGGCCGGAGTGAGCCGGCATGTTGCAGGAGGGAGGAGGAAGCGGTCGAGACAGGAAGGCGGCTCGGAACAGCCACTCGGGCGCATAGCCCGGCGCGGTTCCGCAGGTTCGGACGGTTCACCGATGGTGCTAGCGGCGTCTTATGCCCCGTCATCTGTCCTGACCTGCGATGCTCCGGCCAGGCAGCCAGGCGCATCGCGTTTGCACGCTCGCAAGACAGGGCAGGGCGCAGAAAACACGCAATCCCGATGCCAACCGTCTGCGGACGATCCGTTGCGGTCGTCTTGTTGCCGCCACTCCGGTGAGGAGCGGCAGCCCAGTCTGCTTCGGACGCCGACGGATCGCACGATCCGGATGTGTCTCTCAGGCAGGCTGACAAGCAACCTGTTCCATTACAGACAGGTGATGGTGATTTGCAAGTCACATGACGGACGCATCTCCCCCCGCCTCCGGCAGGGCGGTTCACGGTCTCGGGAAGAGATGGTAACGGGCTGTTAGGATTTCAGCCCCGTTATGGTTAAACCCTCGTAATAAATACCGGGATTCTTCAACTGTTCTCGTGCATCCGCCGTGCCGATTGGAGCCGTCGTGATGCGCTGCGGCGTTTCCGGGCGCTGCGGTGCGCGCTGGCTGCCGCCTGCCTGCTGGCGAGCGTCCCCCTGGCTGGCTTGACGCCAGCAGGGGCGCAGCCGAAGGCCGAGTCGCGATCGCAGAACGAATACCCGGTCGCGACCGACGCCCGCATCGAGCAGAGCGGCGAGACGGTGCGCCTCACGATGATGCTGTCCTCGTCTGTTGCGGTCGATGCCTGGGTGCAGGCCGCTCCGGACCGGGTCATCGTCGAACTGCCCTCGACCAATTTCCAGATTCAAGCCTCGGCCAAGCGCAGTGCCGGTTTCGTCAGCGGCTATCGTTTCGGCCTGTTCACAGCCGACAAGGCCCGAATCATCATCGACCTCGCCCAGCCCGCCACCATCGCCAAGGCGGAGGTGAAGACGGTGCGCGGCGGCTTCGGCGAGCTGACGATCGAATTGAAGAAGACGGCGCGGGCGGATTTCCTGGCCGAGGCCGGCAAGGTGCTCAAGCCTGCGCCCGCCATTGCCGCTCCCGCACCGGCCAAAAGTGCTGGCGAAACCCGCCGCACCATCGTCATCGACCCCGGCCATGGCGGCATCGACCCCGGAGCAACGGTCGCCTCCATCGCCGAGAAGGCCGTCGTCCTCGCTTTCGGCAAGGCGCTGAAGGAGCAGCTCGAAGCCAATGGCCGCTATCGCATCGTCATGACCCGCGATGACGACCGCTTCGTCTCGCTCGGCGATCGCGTTCAGCTCGGCCGCAGCGAGCAGGCCGACCTGTTCATCTCGATCCACGCCGATTCGCTGACCCAGGCGCAGGAGGTTCGCGGCGCGACCGTCTATACCCGCTCCGAGCGCGCGACCGACGCCGAGGCCGCTCGGCTCGCGGCCAAGGAGAACGAGGCCGATGCCGTCGCCGGCCTTGAGACCAGCGAGGAGGTGCAGGACGTCGCCGGCATCCTCATGGACCTCGCCCGGCGCGAGACGCGGACCTTCACCGGCGTTTTCGCGCGTAATCTCGTCGAGAAGCTCGGCGGCTCGATCAAGATGCACAAGATTCCGCTGCGTTCCGCGCGTTTCTGGGTGCTGAGCGCGCCGGACGTGCCCTCCGTGCTGATCGAGCTCGGCTACATGTCGAGCCCCAAGGACGCCGAATTGCTGAACTCGCCGGAATGGCGCGGCAAGGCCGTGACGGCCGTATCAGTTGCGATCGACGATTATTTCGCCCGCGAGCGCGCCTCCGTGGGCAAGGCGGCGGAAAGCCGGAACTAGGACGTGCTGACATGCTGTCATCCCGTGCGCGCTGCGGCGCATAGCGCCGCTGCGCAGACACGGGACCGTCAACCGGAAGGGGCGCCTTTTCGGGCGGCGAGGAGGGTGGAACACGAAGCGTCACGCGGTCCCGTGTCTGCGCAGCGGCATTTCATGCCGCAGCGCGCACGGGATGTCAGCGCGGCCTCGCCGGACGGTGTGAGATGATGCGGAATGTGGTTGCAAGGCCACGGTTCCGCCATCTCCGTCATGTTATAGCTATGATTTGCGAAGCGCCCTGATTTGGCGCCAGCCGATGGCAGTTACGGGGTCCAGGGCCTGAGATGCGGTTCATTCTGCGAATCTTCGGATGGTTGTTCGCCGCCGGTGCGATCGCTTTCGTGATCGGCGCCGCCATCGCGGGCGGATTGATCTGGCACTACTCGCGCGACCTCCCGGACTATGCTCAGCTCCGCAACTACGAGCCGCCGGTGATGACGCGCGTCCACGCGGGCGACGGCAGCCTGATCGCCGAATATGCGCGCGAGCGGCGCCTCTACCTGCCGATCCAGGCCGTGCCGAAGCTTGTTGTCGATGCCTATCTCTCGGCCGAGGACAAGAACTTCTACAAGCATGTCGGCGTCGATCCCGAAGGCCTCGTCCGCGCCGCGATCTCGAACTTCCGCAATCGTGCCGCCAATCGCCGGCCGCAGGGCGCCTCGACCATCACCCAGCAGGTCGCGAAGAACTTCTTCCTGAGCCCCGAGCAGTCGATCGAGCGCAAGATTCGCGAGGCGCTCGTCGCGCTGAAGCTCGAATCGACCTATTCGAAGGACAAGATCCTCGAGCTGTACCTGAACGAGATCTATCTCGGCGCGCCGGCGCCGGGGCAGGGCAGCTACGGCATCGCCGCCGCGGCGCTGAACTATTTCGGCAAGTCAGTGCATGAGCTGAACCTGCAGGAAGCTGCCTACCTTGCAGCCCTGCCGAAGGCGCCGACCGACCTTCATCCCTTCCGCAATCGCGACCGCGCGATCGAGCGTCGCAACTACGTCATCGATCGCATGGTCGAGAACGGGTACGTCAAGCGCGAGGCGGGCGAGAGCGCCAAGAAGCAGCCGCTCGGCGTCAACCCGCGTACGGTCTCGCCGAACCAGATCGCGGCCGGTTATTTCGCCGAGGAGATTCGCCGCGAATTGCAGGATCGCTACGGCGAGAAGAAGCTGCTTGAAGGCGGCCTCTCGGTTCGCTCGACCGTCGATCCCAAGACCCAGCTGATGGCGCGCAAGGCGCTGGTCGATGGGCTCGTGCGCTTCGACGAGGCCCGCGGCTGGCGCGGCGCCATCCAGAAGCTCGATATCGGCGGCAAGGAATGGGGCACCGTCGTCGGCGAACTGCCGGTGCTCGGCGATGTCGCGCCATGGCGGCTCGCGGTCGTGCTGGAGGTCAATGGCGACAGCGCCAGGCTCGGCCTGCACCCGCTGCGCGACAATGCCGGCCATCTCAACAAGGAGCGCCAGATCCTGACGCTCGCCGCCGATGGCATCAAATGGACCCGCCGCGCCCGCGTCTCGCAGGCCGTCTCGGTCGGCGACGTCGTCTATGTCGAGCCGATGGACAGCCGGCCCGGCTTCGCGCGCCTGCGCCAGCTGCCGGAGGTCAATGGCGCCATCGTCGCGATGGACCCGTTCTCGGGCCGCGTGCTCGCCATGGTCGGCGGCTTCAGCCATGACCAGTCGGAGTTCAACCGCGCGACGCAGGCGCTGCGCCAGCCCGGCTCCTCGTTCAAGCCCTTCGTCTACGCGACCGCGCTCGACAACGGCTACACGCCGTCGAGCATCGTTCTCGACGCCCCGATCGAGATAGACCAGGGCCCGGGCCTCGGCATGTGGCGGCCGGAGAACTATGACGGCAAGTCGACCGGCCCGCGCACGCTGCGCTACGGCATCCAGTTCTCTAAGAACCTGATGACGGTCCGGCTCGCCAAGGATGTCGGCATGCCGCTGATCGCCGAGTATTCGCGCCGCTTCGGTATCTATGACGATCTCCAGCCGGTGCTGTCGATGTCGCTCGGCGCGGGCGAGACGACGGTGATGCGCATGACCGCGGCCTATTCGATGCTGGTCAATGGCGGCAAGCGTATCCGGCCGACCCTGATCGACCGCATCCAGGATCGCTCGGGCTCGACGATCTTCCGGCATGACCAGCGCGTCTGCGAAGGCTGCAACGCCGAGAAATGGGCGAACCAGTCGGAACCGCGCCTGATCGACAACCGCGAGCAGGTGCTCGACCCGCTGACCGCCTACCAGATGGTCTCGATCCTCGAAGGCGTGGTCAATGCCGGCACCGCGACGGTGGTCAAGTCGGTCGGCAAGCCGCTTGCCGGCAAGACCGGCACGACCAACGACGCCAAGGACGTCTGGTTCGTCGGCTTCTCGCCGGACCTTGCTGTCGGCGTCTATATGGGCTTCGACAAGCCGAAGTCGTTGGGCACCTCGGCGACCGCCGGCCAGTACGCCGCGCCGATCTTCCGCGACTTCATGAGCGTCGCGCTGAAGGAGAAGCCGGCGACGCCGTTCCGCGTTCCGGCTGGTATCAAGCTGATCCGCGTCGACCCGAAGAGCGGCATGCGCGCCGGCGGCGAAGGCGGCATCCTCGAGGCCTTCAAGCCGGGCACGGCGCCGCCGGACAGCTATTCGGTGATCGGCGCGGCCGGCGACGGCAGCATGCCCCTCGGCGCAGGCCCCGGTGGCGGCGGCAGGGCGGTCGGTTCCGGGACCGGCGGGCTTTACTGAGCCGACAGCCGGTGATTTCGCGGCGCCCGGAGGTCACTCCGGGCGTTGCCTTTTTCAGGCTGGCCAATCCATGGCCGCCTCGATGGGGAGGCGATATCGCCTCCGGCGTTTACAGCCGAGCCTTTCGCCCCTATCTCAACCCTCACGTTTTGCTCACAAGGACGTCCAGACGGAATCATGCGCCCCGAAATCCAGACGCAGCTCGATAACGCCAAGCAGTCGATTGGACTGCTGAGGAGGCATCTTTGACTGGGATCAAGCCCAGCGCCGCCTAGCGGAACTCAACGCCCTCTCCGAGGGACCCGATTTCTGGAACGATGCCGAAGCCGCGCAGAAGCTGATGCGCGAGCGCACCTCGCTGGAGACCCAGATCGAGGGCATCGGCAAGCTCGAGCGCGAGCTCGACGACGCGCTGACGCTGATCGAGCTCGGCGAGATGGAGGGCGATGACGCCACCGTCACCGAGGGCGAGCAGGCGATCAAGGCCGTGCAGGACGAGGCAGCGCGCCTCCAGGTCGAGACCTTGCTCTCCGGCGAGGCCGACATGCTCGACACCTATGTCGAGATCCATCCCGGCGCGGGCGGCACCGAAAGCCAGGACTGGGCCGAGATGCTGCTGCGCATGTACCGGCGCTGGGGCGAGCGGCGGAAGTTCAAGGTCGAGACGCTCGAATACCAGGACGGCGATACCGCCGGCATCAAGTCGGCGACGCTGCAGTTCAAGGGCCATAATGCCTATGGCTGGCTGAAGACCGAATCGGGCGTGCACCGTCTGGTGCGCATTTCGCCCTTCGATTCGAATGCCAGGCGGCAGACCTCCTTCGCCTCGATCTGGGTCTATCCCGTCGTCGACGATCGTATCGTCATCGACATCAACGAGTCGGACTGCCGCATCGACACCTATCGCGCGCAGGGAGCAGGCGGACAGCACATCAACACGACGGATTCGGCGGTGCGCATCACGCATATCCCGACCGGCATCGCGGTGTCCTGCCAGCAGGAGCGTTCCCAGCACAAGAACCGGGCCAAGGCCTGGGACATGCTGCGCGCCCGCCTCTATGAGGTCGAGCTGAAGAAGCGCGAAGAGAAGGCCAATGCCGAGCAGGCCTCCAAGACCGATATCGGCTGGGGCCACCAGATTCGCTCCTATGTGCTGCAGCCCTACCAGCTGGTGAAGGACCTGCGCACGGGCGTCAGCTCGACGGCACCGTCCGAGGTGCTTGACGGCGATCTCGACGCCTTCATGGAGGCGTCGCTGGCACAGCGCGTCTACGGCACCGAGGTCGAGGTCGACGACATCGACTGATTTCGGGCTCCAAGTCGGATCGTCAACAAAAAGGCCGCGCTCGAAGCGCGGCCTTTTTGTTTCGGGGAGTTCTCTCAGAGTGCGTTGGCGAGGAGCTTGCCGCCGGCGCGCAGGAAACGGGTCGGGTCGACCGGCTCGTCGTTGATGCGGGTCTCGTAGTGCAGATGTGGGCCGGTCGAGCGGCCTGTCGAGCCGACGCGGCCCACCACGGTGCCGGTCTTGACCATCTGCCCGGCCGTGACCGAGATCGCCGACATATGCGCGTAGCGGGTCGTCAGCCCATTGGCATGCTCGACCTCGACCATGTTGCCGTAGCCGCCATTGTACTCGGCGATGACGACCTTGCCCGGCGCGGTCGCCAGGATCGAGGAACCGGTCTCGGCCCTGAAATCGACGCCGGTATGCATGGCGAGGCCGCGCGTGAACGGATCGGTGCGATAGCCATAGTTCGAGGTGAAGTCGTGGTCGCCGGCCATCGGCCGGGCGAGGGGCAATTGCTCGATCACACCACGCAGGCGCATCACCGAGGCGACGCGCGGCTGAAGCGCGTTCAACGTCGCCTCGAATGGTCCGGCCGACGAGTCGAGCTTCACAGGCACGAAAGGCCCGCCCATGCCGCCGGTGGGGGCGGCCGGCGCGGAAAGCTTCTCGGCATCGAGCCCGGTTTCGGAGAGCGCGCTGCGGAGGCGCTTCTGCGTTGCCGCGAGAGTCTCGTCCATATCCTTGAGGGCCGCGAGCTGGGCATCGGAACTGCGCGTCATGGCGCCGTCCAGCCTGATCAGCGCGGCATCGACCCGCTTGGCTGGAGGTTCGGCCGGCGCCTCGCCCGACTGCCAGCCGCCGCCATCGGCGCCGCGCAGTGGCGGCGTATCGGGTGCGGGTGTCGGCTTGCCCGGCAGGATCGGCGCAAAGCTGGTCACGCCGGAGGCGCGGATCGGTTCGCCGGGCTTGATCACCTGCGAGCGCAAAGGCAGCTTCGTGGCCGGGATCAGGCCGCTGGACTGCAACGTATCGGTGAGGGCGGCGACCAGAGACTGGCGCGATTCGAGCTCTGCCTGGCGGCTGGCGAGCTCGTCGACGCGGGATTCGACGCCGTCCTGGTCGAGCAAGGCGCGGCTGGCATAGCGGTCGATATCGGCCCGCAGCGCCGAGATCCGGTCCTCATAGGCATATTGGCGGGACGTCTCGCGGGCGATCATCCGCGCGGCGAGGTCGTCGCTGCTGAGGATGTACCAGCCGGCGCCGCCGCTGCAGGCCGTACTCAGGGCCAGCCAGGCGAGCCCTGCGAGAATGGTGGAGCGGCGCACCGTATAGGTCTTGTGGGAGACCAGGCCGACGGTCGAGAGGGCGGGGGCTGTCTGGGACTGATGATGCATACGCAGTACCGGTAATCACGCTGCCGATACCGTCATCAGACATTGTTAGGGTTAATCTTTCGCAAATCCCGCCCCGCGCGCGCAACGTCCGCGCAATGCTTGAAAGCGTCAGAGCGCCTGCGCCGCCGCCAGAACCTCCTCGGCATGGCCGGCAACCTTCACCTTGCGCCAGATCCTCGCAAGGCGCCCGTTGGCATCGATCAGGAAGGTCGAGCGCTCGACGCCCATATAGGAGCGGCCATACATGCTCTTCTCGACCCAGATGCCATAGGCGTTCGCCAGCGCCTGCGTCTCATCGGCCAGCAAGGGGAAGTCGAGCTCGTACTTCTTCTTGAAATTGCCGTGCTTCTTGGCCGAATCCGGCGAAACGCCGATGATTTCGGTACCGCAGGCCGCGAATTCCTGGCGCAGTCGGTTGAAAGCGATCGCCTCCTCGGTGCAGGCCGGGGTGTTGTCCTTCGGGTAGGCATAGAGCACGATCTTGCGGCCGCGCAGCGCCGAGAGGCTGACCTCGCTGCCGCCATCGCGGGGCAATGTGAACCCGGGTGCCGGGTCGCCTTCCTGCAAAGCCATGGCCGCTGCCTTCCTTTCGTCGCCTTCTCGCTGCATGGAGCCCGCGACCGGCGTGGCGAGCCGGCTCACGGCAGGGCCGGCGAATCGTCGGACGTTTCCGTTTCCGGATTGCCGAATCGCTTCGCCTGACCGCATCGACATGCATGCTGCCTTCCGGGATTGCGGCAAGGGGCGATCGGCCGCACCTTGATGCGAACCGATGCAGGCGCAGAAAAGGACCACGCGGATCTTGTCGGATCAGGAAGCAAAGGCTGCGGCAGCCGGGCACGCGAAGGCGTTGCCCGCGGACGAGGCCTGCGATGTCGAGATCGTGAAGCGGCGCGCCAAGGCGGGCCTCGTCACGATCTGCGTCGCGGTCACCGTTGCCGTGCTGGTGCTGGCCGGTGCGGCGGCGACGCTTCTGGTCACGGGCATCGTCCCGCTTTCCGGCCTGGAAGGCCGCATCACCGCCGCCATCGAGGAGCGGCTCGGGCCGGACTGGAAGGTCACCGCGGCCGCCGCCGAACTCGGCCGCATCGATGGGCATTCGCAGCTCAGGGTCCGGCAGGTCTCGTTCCAGCATGCCAGCGGCGCCGTGATCCGGGCGCCCGAGGCGGTCCTCGGCTACGCGCCGATGGCGCTGCTGCGTGGCGATATCAAGCTGGTTTCGGTCGATCTGCGCGGCGTGAACGTCCGCCTCGGCGTCACCAAGGACGGCGCGCTGATGGTCAATGCCGATTCGGCGCCGGCCGAGACGCCACCGCAGCCGACCCTGCCCGACGCGGCGCAATGGAACGCCTTCACCGGCATCATGGGCGCGATCTCGACGTTGGCGCGCGGCGACGGCTTTCTGGGCGCGCTCGAGGAAGCCGGCATGAACGGCGCGCGGCTCTCGCTGGTCGATCCCGACGGGCGCCAGAAGGCCGGGCTGGAGGATGTCGAGATCAAGCTGACGCGCATCGCCGAGCGCGGCACGCGGATGACGATGAAGGGGCGAACGGGACAGCGCTGGAAGGAACTGGCGGTCGATATGTCGACCGAGGCCGACGGCACCCAGCGCGCCGATATCGATATCCTGCGCTTCGAGCCTGCCGAGGCGGTCGCGCTCGCTTTCGGGACAGGTGGCGTCCTGGTCGAAGGCTTGCCGCTGCAGGGCCGCGCGACGTTGCGGCAATCCCCGGACGGCAAGAAGTCGATCACCGCACGGATCGGCGTCCGCTCCGGCACGCTGCGCTTTCCCGACGCCCCGATCTCGTCCTTCGCCGTGGATTCGGCCGAACTCGAACTGGCGAGCGGCGCTGACCTCTCCGAGCTCAACATCACCCGCGGCGAGATCAAGGCAGGCCCGACGCGTTTCACGGCGACGGGCTCGTTGCGCGAGGACAATGGTGGCTGGCGCATCGCGCTCGATGCCAGCGGCCAGCTGGCCGGGATCGATAACGATCCGCCGGTCCAGATCGACAGCTTGAAAGCCGCGCTGAAGCTCGACCCGGCCAACAATGCGGTCAACATCGATTCGGCCTCGCTGCGCGGGCCGCTGGCCTCCGTCGACCTGTCGGCAATGGTCCAGCGGGTCAACAGCTCGCCGCTCCAGCGCTTCGCGATCAAGTCGACGAACTCCGATGCGCGTGCGCTGCTCGCGATCTGGCCGAGCTTCACCTCGCCGGACGTACACGGCACGTTGCGACGGCAGCTTGCCGCGGGGCGCCTCAAATCGCTCTCCGTCGATCTCGATCTGGCGCCCGAGGACCATGCTCGCCTGGTCAAGGGCGAAGGCATGCCCGATGCCGCACTTTCCGTGATGATCGATGCCGACCGCGTCCGCTATCTCCCCGATCCCGGCCTCCCGCCGCTGGTCGATGCGACCGTGACGGGGCGTGTCGGCGGGCGCACCGTCCAGCTCGCCATCGGCAAGGCGACAGCGGAGCTCGGCGGCGGCCGCCAGCTCCAGCTGAGCGAAGGCAGCTTCGCCATGCCGGACTACCACACGCACCGCGCACAGGCCCGGATCGGCTTCCGTTCGCTCGGCTCGATGGATGCGCTGGCGGCGCTATTCGCGTTTCCGTCACTCAAGGATTTCAGCCCCGGCAGGATCGACCCGGCCGCGATCAAGGGCACGAGCGATCTCAAGGTCGGCATCACGCTGCCGCTCGCCGACGACCTGAAGCCGGACGAAGTCGTCGTGACCGGCGCGGGCAACCTGGCGAATGTGGCCTCCGACACGCTTCTCGGCACGGAAAAGCTCGAAGCCGGCATGTTCGCCGTCAATGTCGACCGCGCCGGCCTGCTGCTGCGCGGCGATGCGCGGGTCGGCGGCGACAAGGCGCAGGTCGAGCTCAAGCAGAGCGGCAAGGGGCAGGGCGAGGCGACCCTGCAGCTCGCGCTTGATGCGGCCGCAAGACAGCGTCGCGGCTTTGGCGCCGATAGCGGCATTTCCGGGACATTGCCGGTGAGGGTGGTCAAGCCTCTCGGCAAGGGCCCGGAGCAACCGCCTCGTGTCGAGATCGACCTTGCCAAGGTCGCGCTTGACGGCGTTCTTCCCGGCCTGAGCAAACCGGCTGGGCGGCCCGGCAAGATCAGCTTTGCCTATGTGGCCGATCCCGAAGGGCCAGATCTCGAGGATTTCTCGCTCGAGGCCGGCTCGGCCCTGATCAAGGGGCGTATCGAGCTGAACAAGCAGAACGGGCTGGACAGCGCGAGCTTCTCGCAATTCCGCCTCTCGCCCGGCGACAACCTCAAGATCGATGCCAGGCGGGACGGCAATATCGTCAAGCTGACGGTGCGCGGTGCGGTCGCGGACCTGCGCCCCTTCATCAAGGACCTGCAAAGCCCGGGTTCATCGGGCAAGGGCGACAAGTCCGGTGGGAAGGGTGGCGATTACGACGTCGATCTCGACGTGCCGATCCTGACCGGCTTCAACAACGAGGCGATCACCAACGGCACGCTGAAATTCGCCAAGCGTGGCGGCGAAATCCGCTCAGCCAATTTCCAGGGACGGATCGGCCGGGCCGATGTCTCCGCCCGGCAAGGCGGCCGGGGCGAGGGCGGGCAACTCGTCATCCAATCGGAGAACGGCGGCTCGCTGCTGCGCTTCCTCGATCTCTACAACCGGGCCCATGGCGGCGACCTGCTACTGACGCTCGGACCGGGCGAGAACCAGAGCGGCGACCTGTTGTTCCGCAACTTCATGGTCCGTGACGAGCCGGCGCTACGCCGCGTGGTCGGTTCGCAACCGGCGAGCGCCTTTACAGGCGACGGCGCGGCCGAGCAGCGTATCGACGTAACCGAGGTCGCCTTCACCAAGCTCAAGGCGGAGTTCACCCGCTCCGCCAGCCGGCTCGACGTCTCGGACATGGTGATCTGGGGCCAGCAGGTCGGCTTCACGCTGCAGGGCCATGTCGATTATGGCCGCGACCGCGTCGATATCGGCGGCACCTTCGTGCCGGGCTACGCCTTCAACAACGCCTTCGCGCAGGTGCCGGTGGTCGGTGCGCTGCTCGGCGGCGGCAGCCAGTATGGCGGGCTCTTCGCGGTGAATTTCCGGATTTCGGGTGCTGCCAGCGCGCCGACCATGTCGATCAACCCGCTTTCGGCGCTGGCGCCCGGCATACTGCGCCGCTTCGTCGATCCGCTCGGCGGCGCCCCGGCCCAGAAGCCGGTGCAGTCGCGGCCCGCGCAGCCGCGCTGAGACACCTGTTCCTGGGAGCACGCTGTCATCCCGTGCGCGGTGCAGCGCGCAGCGGTGCGCCGCAGACACGAGACCGTATGACGAGATCGCGCCTTTTCCTGAGAACGGTCCCGCATCTGCGCAGCGGCATTGCATGCCGCAGCGCGTGCGGGAAGACACGCGCCCTATAGAGCGGCAGCGCTGTCGCTGCCGCGCCCTTACTCCGGGCGCAGCAGGATGTGCTTCTTCTTGCCGAAGGAGAGCTTGATCACGCCTTCCGAGGTGAGGTCGCCGAGGCCGAGCGAGGCGCGCTCGTCCGTCACGACCACGTCGTTGACGCGCAGGCCACCGGCCTTGACCTGCCGACGCGCCTCGCCGGTCGAGGGCACCAGCCCCGCCTTGACGAAGGCGGTGAGCAGGCCGACGCCCGGCTCGATCTCGGCGCGCGCGATCGCGACGCTCGGCAGGTCGGCGGCAAGCCCGCCTTCCTCGAACGTCTTGCGCGCGGTCTCGGCAGCGGCCTCGGCCGCCTCGCGGCCATGCACGATCGCCGTGATCTCGGTTGCGAGGATCTTCTTCGCCTCGTTCAGCTCGGCGCCGCCGAGCGCGGCGAGCCGGGCGATCTCGCCCAGCGGCAGGCGCGTGAACACCTTGAGGAAGCGGCCGACATCGGCGTCCTCGGTGTTGCGGAAATACTGCCAGAAATCATAGGGGCTGAAGACGTCGGCGTTGAGCCAGACCGCACCATTGGCGGTCTTGCCCATCTTGGCGCCCGACGAGGTCGTCAGCAGTGGCGTCGTCAGGCAGTAGAGCTGCGGGCCGCCCATCCGGTGCGAGAGGTCGACGCCGTTGATGATGTTGCCCCACTGGTCGGAGCCGCCCATCTGCAGGCGGCAGCCATGGCGCCGGTTGAGCTCCGTGAAGTCGTAGCCCTGCATGATCATGTAGTTGAATTCGAGGAAGGACAGCGACTGCTCGCGGTCGAGCCTGAGCTTCACCGAATCGAAGGAGAGCATGCGGTTGACCGAGAAATGCCGGCCGACATCGCGCAGGAACTCGACATAGTTCAGCTTCAGCAGCCAATCGGCATTGTTGGCCATCATGGCGTCGGTCGGCCCGTCGCCATAGCGCAGGATGCGGCCGAAGACCCGTTTGATGCTCTCGATATTGGTCGCGATCTCCTCGACCGTGAGCAGCTTGCGCTGGTCGTCGCGGAACGAGGGATCGCCGACCATGGAGGTGCCGCCGCCCATCAGCGTGATCGGGCGGTGGCCGGTCTCCTGGAACCAGTAGAGCATCGTCAACGAGATCAGGTTGCCGATATGGATCGAGGTCGCCGTCGCGTCATAGCCGACATAGGCCGTCTGGGTTCCCTGCCGGCACAGAGCGTCGAGGCCCTCCGCATCGGAGACCTGATGGATGAGGCCGCGCTCGTCGAGGACGCGCAGGAAATCGGACTTGTAGGTGGTCATGGCGGCTTGCGATCTGCTGGATGTCGTTCCGCCGTCGTCTAGAGCATCGGGCCGAAAAGGGGAAATCGCTTTTGCGGCCAGGGCGCTCTCAACCTCCCGCGGAAAGGCGGTTGAGCCACAGATCGGGATTGTCGCGCGGGCGCGGCGGCTCCACGACATCGCGCGATAGGCCGAGATCGCAGAGCGCGCGATCGTCCAGCAGCGCGAGACGATGCTGCATGCGGAGGGTGACCGCATGGCGCTGACAGGCGGTGAACAGGCCGTGCAGAAGGGATGAGCTGCCGGACGTGTCCAGCCGCCCCGCATGGGAAGCGCAGGTCATGATGTGATCCTCTGGGGCGCAGGCGCTACCGCCTGCTTTGTGAGGATGAATCTGGGCCAGACGGCGCGCGAGCACAAAGCGGAAGATTGTCACCTGCCATAAATCTGACTTATGCTTCGGCATGCCCTCGCATCCGCCGCCACCCAAGCTTCCGCCCCTCGCAGCGGTCCGCGTCTTCGAGGCTGCGGCGCGCCACCAGAATTTTACCCGCGCCGCCGAGGAGCTCGGCATGACGCAGGCTGCCGTCAGCTATCAGATCCGTTTGCTGGAGGACCGTGTCGGGGCGCCGCTCTTCGTGCGCCAGCCGCGTCAGGTCGTGCTGACGCCGATCGGCCAGCGGCTCGCCGGGCCGGTCGGCAAGGCGCTAAACGATATCGGGACGGTGTTCCGCGACATCTGCGAGGAGAACCAGACGGCCCTGACGATCTCTTCGCTCCAGACGATGGCGATCACCTGGCTCTCGCCACGATTGGCGCAGTTCCAGATCGAGAACCCGCAATTCGCCGTGAGGGTCAGGACCTCGCAGCATCTCGTCGACTTCACCACCGAGGCCGTCGATCTCGCCGTGCGCTACGGACCGGGCTCATGGCCGGGCGTCACGGCGGAGAAGCTGTTCGATTGCCACTACGCGCCGCTCTGCTCGCCGGAGCTGCGCGAGCGACTGCAATTGCGCGAGCCGGCCGACCTGCTGCGGGCGCCGCTGCTGAGCGCGGATGAGGAAGCGTGGAAGGACTGGTTCGCCGATCTCGGCCTCGACATGCCCCGGCAGGGCGGGCGCTCGATGTCGCTGGAGATGCAGGCGATGAGTGTGCAGGCGGCGATGCGCGGGCATGGCGTGGCGATGGCCGTGCCCGAGCTCTTCGCCTATGACATCGCGGCCGGGCGGCTCGTCTTCGCCGTCGAGCACGCTGTGCCCGACGAATGGGCCTATTGGATCGTCTATCCGACGGAGCGCCAGCGCGAGCGCAAGATCAGGCTGTTCCGCGACTGGATCATGGCGGAGGCGCGGGCAGCGAAGATGACGCTGCCCGTCATGGCGTCGAGCCGAAGGCTCAGGCCTGTTCCTGCTCGGTCTTGAGGATTTCGGGGCCGACCTTGGCGTCGAGATAGGCGCCGACCTGGCTCATCAGCACATCGACCTTGCCGTCGAAGAAGTGGTTGGCGCCGTCCACGACCGTATGCTCGATCTGGATGCCCTTCTGGGTCTTCACCTTCTCGATCACCGCCATCACCTCCTTGACCGGGGCGACGCGATCCTCCGAGCCGTGGACGAACAGGCCCGAGGACGGGCAGGGCGCCAGGAACGAGAAGTCATAGCGGTTGGCCATCGCCGCGATCGAGAGGAAGCCCTCGATCTCCGGGCGGCGCATCAGGAGCTGCATGCCGATCCAGGCGCCGAAGGAGACGCCGGAAATCCAGCAGCTCTTGGCCTCGGGGTTGAGTGCCTGCATCCAGTCGAGCGCGGCGGCCGCGTCCGAGAGTTCGCCCGCGCCGTGGTCGAAATGGCCCTGGCTGCGGCCGACGCCGCGGAAATTGAAGCGCAACGCCGAGAAGCCGCGGTTCACGAACGTGTAGAACAGGTTGTAGACGATCTGGTTGTTCATCGTCCCGCCGAATTGCGGGTGCGGGTGCAGGATGATCGCGAGCGGCGCACCCCGCTTCTTGGCGGGCTGGTAGCGACCCTCGATCCGGCCTGCGGGCCCGTTGAAGATAACCTCTGGCATCGTCTCACCGCTTCTTGCGGCAGTGCCGGCGCGGGCGGGCAGAAAGCGGGCGCATGCCTGCTCGAAACCCGGCCACCCTTGACGGCGCCACCATGCGCGCCCTAGATGAAGAGCGCTTAGAATAGTTCTAACAGCCGTGAACAAGTCGAGAACAAAACGGTGGATCGCAAGAGCGAACCGCGTTTCGACCGTTCCGGCCGGTTCGGATGGGCGGCTATAGCACGGCGCACAGGTGCGATTTCAAGCATTTCGTATCAGTGACCGGCAATGACGAGGATGGAGCAGGCAGGATCGTGACGGCGGGACGCGCCTATCTCGACCATAATGCCACGACCCCGGTGCGGCCGGAGGTGGTGGAAGCGGTCGCGCATGCGCTGACGATGCCCGGCAATCCGTCCTCCGTCCATGGTGAGGGACGCGCCGCGCGGGCCGCCATGGAGCGGGCGCGCGAGCAGGTTGCCAGGCTCGTCGGCGCCAAGGCCTCGAACGTCGTCTTCACCAGCGGCGGCACCGAAGCGAATGTCGCGGTGCTCTCGCCCGGCCTGATGGATTGCGATGGCGGGCGCGACTGCGTGCGGACGCCCGCAACGCTTCTCCTGCATAGTGCGACCGAACATGCCTGCGTACGCGACGGGCATCGTTTCCCGGTTGGCGCAGTCGAGACGATCCCGGTCGATGCAAACGGCTTGGTCGACATCGTCTGGCTGGATGCACGGCTGACGCGTTTCGTCTCTGACAACCCAGGCGCTCGCGCGCTGGTGTCGATTCATCTCGCCAATAACGAGACTGGCGTGATCCAGCCTATCGCCGAGGCGGCCGACATCGTCCATAGCCATGGCGGCCTTATGCATAGCGACGCCGTGCAGGCGGCCGGCAAGATCGCCATCGACATCATGGCCCTCGGCGCTGATGTGCTGACGCTATCTGCCCACAAGATCGGCGGGCCGAAGGGCATCGGGGCCATTGTCTTCCGTACCGGAGCGCTCGAACTCGCCGACAAGCCGATGCGCGGCGGCGGGCAGGAGCGTGGCTGGCGCGCCGGAACCGAAAATCTGCCGGGAATCATCGGCTTCGGCGCGGCGGCTGAGATCGCCAGCAAGGTTCTGGCTGATGAAGCCGGGCGACTTTCCGATTTGCGTGACCGCCTGGAGGCGGGGCTTGCAGCGCTCTCGCCGGAGACGGCGATCTTCGCTCAGGCCGCACCGCGCCTGCCCAATACCAGCGCCTTCGCGACGCCGGGCCTCAAGGCCGAGACCGTGCTGATCAAGCTCGACCTCGCCGGTGCCGCGTTGTCGTCCGGTTCGGCCTGCTCGTCCGGCAAGGTCAAGCGCTCGCATGTGCTCGATGCGATGAAAATAGACCCCGCCATGAGTGGAGGGGCCTTGCGGGCCTCGCTCGGATGGACCACCTCCGGGGCGGATATCGATCTCTTTCTCGCGGCCTACGAAAAGCTCGTGGCCGCGCAAGCCGATCGGAGCGCCAAGGCTGCCGCCTGACGCGTTCCGCAACACGAAGACCAAACCGGCGGGCCTTGAACCCGCACTGGAGACTGAGAAATGGCAGCGGTCCAGGAGACCATCGATCAGGTCAAGTCGATCGACGTGACCGAGTACAAATACGGCTTCGTCACGGAGCTGGAGGTCGAGAAACCGGCCAAGGGCCTCACCGAGGACACGGTCCGCTATATCTCGGCGCGCAAGAATGAGCCGGAATGGATGCTGGAATGGCGCCTCGACGCCTTCCGCCGCTGGAAGACCATGACCGAGCCGACCTGGTCGCGTGTGAACTATCCGCCGATCGACTACCAGGACCTCTATTATTACGCGGCGCCGAAGAAGGGCGCCTCGCCGCAATCGCTCGACGATGTCGATCCGGCCATTCTCGAGACCTACAAGAAGCTCGGTATCCCGCTGCGTGAGCAGGAGATTCTGGCCGGCGTCGCGCCGGAGAACCGCGTCGCGGTCGATGCCGTGTTCGACTCGGTCTCGGTGGTCACGACCTTCAAGAAGGAGCTGGCACAGGCCGGCGTGATCTTCTGCTCGATCTCGGAAGCGATCCAGGAACACCCGGAGCTGGTGAAGAAATATCTCGCGACGGTCGTTCCGGTGACGGACAACTATTTCGCGACGCTGAACAGCGCGGTCTTCACCGACGGCTCCTTCGTCTACATCCCCAAGGGCGTGCGCTGCCCGATGGAACTGTCGACCTATTTCCGCATCAACGAGCAGAATACCGGCCAGTTCGAGCGCACGCTGATCATCGCCGACGAGGGCGCCTATGTCAGCTATCTCGAAGGCTGCACGGCGCCGAAGCGCGACGAGAACCAGCTCCACGCCGCGGTGGTCGAGCTGATCGCGCTCGACGATGCCGAGATCAAGTACTCGACCGTGCAGAACTGGTTCCCCGGCGACGCCGAGGGCAAGGGCGGCATCTACAACTTCGTGACCAAGCGTGGCGATTGCCGTGGCAAGAACTCGAAGATCTCGTGGACGCAGGTCGAGACCGGCTCGGCGATCACCTGGAAATACCCGTCCTGCATCCTGCGCGGCGACGGCTCGCGCGGCGAGTTCTACTCGATCGCGGTGTCGAACGGCATGCAGCAGGTCGATAGCGGCACCAAGATGCTGCATCTCGGCAAGAACACGACCTCGAAAATCATCGCCAAGGGTATCGCGGCCGGCAAGTCGGACTCGACCTATCGCGGCATCGTCTCGGCCCATCGCAAGGCGACCGGCGCGCGCAACTTCACCAATTGCGACTCGCTGCTGATCGGCGACCAGTGCGGCGCACACACCATCCCCTATATCGAGGCCAAGACCGCGACCGCGATCTTCGAGCATGAGGCGACCACGTCGAAGATCGGCGAGGACCAGATGTTCTACTGCCAGCAGCGCGGCCTCTCCGAAGAGGAGGCGGTGGCGCTGATCGTCAACGGCTTCGTCAAGGAGGTGCTGCAGCAGCTCCCGATGGAATTCGCCGTCGAGGCACAGAAGCTGATCACCATTTCCCTTGAAGGCTCCGTGGGC
This sequence comes from Allobosea sp. FW305-C-101, assembly GCF_058783685.1. NCBI lineage: Bacteria > Pseudomonadati > Pseudomonadota > Alphaproteobacteria > Hyphomicrobiales > Alloboseaceae > Allobosea > Allobosea sp. FW305-C-101. The sequence goes on from NZ_JBYSYT010000003.1 coordinate 112,168, forward strand.
TGACGCCCGATCGTTTCCGAGGTGCCCGGGTCAAGCCCGGGCATGACGCCAAGACCAAGCGCGTCATGGTCGGGCTTGACCCGACCATCTCTTGCAGAATGGAACTTTGAACATGCTCGAAATTCGCAATCTGGTCGTCAAGATCGCCGACGAGGACAAGCAGATCCTCAACGGCCTGAACCTCACCGTGAACGATGGCGAGGTCGCCGCCATCATGGGGCCGAACGGCTCCGGCAAGTCGACGCTGTCCTACGTCATCGCCGGCAAGGAGGACTATGAGGTCCTCGACGGCGAGATCCTGCTCAACGGTGAGAACGTGCTGGAGATGGAGGCCGATGCCCGTGCCGCCGCCGGCATCTTCCTCGCCTTCCAGTATCCGCTGGAAATCCCCGGCGTCGCCACCATGACCTTCCTGAAGGCCGCCATGAACGCGCAGCGCAAGGCGCGCGGGCAGGACGAACTGCTGACGCCGGACTTCATCAAGCAGGTCAATGCTGCCGCCGACAAGCTCGGCATCGCCAAGGACATGCTGCGCCGTCCGCTCAATGTCGGCTTCTCCGGCGGTGAGAAGAAGCGCATGGAAATCCTTCAGATGGCTCTGCTTTCGCCGTCCATGTGCATCCTCGACGAAACCGATTCCGGCCTCGACATCGACGCGCTGCGCATCGTCGCCGAGGGCGTGAACGCGCTCCGCGACAAGAACCGCGGCTTCCTCGTCATCACCCACTATCAGCGCCTGCTCGACCATATCGTGCCGGATACCGTCCACGTCATGTCGAAGGGCAAGATCGTGAAGACCGGCGGCAAGGAGCTGGCGCTGGAACTCGAGAAGTCGGGCTATGCGGCCTATGGGGAGGCCGCCTGATGGCCATCGTCACCCCGCTGAAGACGGCTGCCGAACAGCAGCTCGTCCAGCAATATGCCGACAGCAAGGCCGAGCTGCCGGGCGGCCCGGCCGTGCGCAAGCTGCGCGAGGATGCCTTCGTCGGCTTCGAGGCCAAGGGCCTGCCGCATCGCCGGCTCGAATCCTGGCGCTATACCGACCTGCGCACGCTGCTGCGCGAGGCGCGCCCGTTGGCTGGCGGTTCTGCCGTCACGGCGGCGGTCAAGGCTCGCTTGGCCGCGCTGAAGCTCGACGGCCTGCGCCTCGTGCTGGTCGACGGCGTTTTCGCGCCGGAACTCTCGACGCTCGACGCGATCCCGGAGGGTGTCTCGGTGCAGTCTCTCGCCGATGCGCTGGTCTCGCCGCGCGAGGACCTGACTCGCATCCTCGCCGGTCCTTCGGTCGGCCATGACGATATGGGCCTCGCGCTCAACACGGCGCTGATGCGCGACGGCGTCTTCGTCGAGATCACTGAGGGCGTCGAGCTGGAGCAGCGCATCGTGATCGTTGCGCTCGCCTCGGGCGAGGAAGAGCGTGCGGTGTTCCATCGCTCGGTCGTGCTTGCCGGCAAGGGCGTCAAGGGCACGATCGTCGAGGTCAGCGAAGCCGCAGGCAAGGCCGCGCAGCAGATCAACGGCGCGATCGTCTTCGAGACCGGCGACGAGAGCGAGATCCAGCATGTCCGCATCGTAACCCGCCAGCAGGCGGCGACGGTCGAGGTGCAGAGTCTGCTCGCGACGGTCGGGGCGCAGGCGAAGTTCGATTCCTTCGCGCTGATCTGCAATGCCGGCACGGTGCGCCAGCAACATTTCGTCCGCTATGCCGGCGAGCATACCGAAGTCGGCCTGCGTGGCGTCAACCTGATCAACAAGGCGCAGCATTCTGACGTCACGCTGATCGTCGACCACGAGGTGCCGCACGGCACCAGCCGCGAGCTGTTCAAGACGATCGCGGGCGGCGAGGCCACCGGCGTGTTCCAGGGCAAGGTCATCGTGCGGAAATACGCGCAGAAGACCGATGGCAGCATGAAGAGTAACGCGCTGCTCCTGAACGACGGCGCGACCATGTACAACAAGCCCGAGTTGGAGATCTTCGCCGACGACGTGGTCTGCGGCCATGGCGCGACGGTCGCGCAGATCGATGGCGACCAGCTCTTGTATTTGATGGCGCGCGGGCTGCCGCGGCCGCAGGCCGAGGCGCTGGTGCTGCAGGCTTTCGCCGGCGAGGCGGTCGAGTTCATCACTGATGAGGATGTGCGCGATCTCGTGATCGGCGAGGTCGAGTCGTGGCTGAAGGCCCGCGAGGCCGCTTCCGAGGTGAGCACCGTCTGATGCCCTACATCAATCTCCAGATCACCAAGGGCGCCTCGCGCCAGCAGAAGGCGCAGATCGTGAAGGAATTCACGGAAACGCTGGTCAAGGTGCTCGGCAAGAACCCGCAGAACACCCATATCGTGATCCAGGAGATCGAGCGCGAGGATTGGGGCCATGGCGGCGAACTCGTCGCCGACAAGGCGCCAGTCGCGCCCGGAAAGGCCTGAACCGATGAACGCGCTGGCGAAGCCCTATGACGTCCAGGCCATCCGCAAGGATTTCACGATCCTGAGCCGGGAGGTCTATGGCAAGCCGCTGGTCTATCTCGACAACGCTGCCTCGGCCCAGAAGCCGGAAGCGGTGATCGAGGCGATGACGCGGCTGATGCGGGAGGATTACGCCAATGTCCATCGCGGCCTGCACTATCTCGCCAACGCTTCGACGGAAGCCTATGAGGCGGCTCGCGAAAGCGCGCGCCGCTTCCTGAACGCCGCGCATCTGGAGGAGATCGTGTTCACGCGCTCCTCCACCGGCGCGCTCAACACCGTCGCTTCGTCGCTCGGGCGCCATCTGCAGATCCAGGAAGGCGACGAGATCATCCTCTCGATCCTGGAGCACCATTCCAACATCGTGCCCTGGCACTACTGGCGCGAGCGCCATGGCGCCGTGATCAAATGGGCGCCGATCGACGAGGATGGCAATTTCCTCATCGAGGAATTCGAGAAGCTGATCTCGCCGCGCACCAAGGTGGTGTCGCTGACCCAGATGTCGAACGCGATCGGCACGATCATCCCGATCGCCGAGGTCGCCACGATCTGCCGCTCCTACGGCATTCCGCTGGTGGTCGACGGCAGCCAGGGCGCCGTGCACCTGCCGGTCGACGTGCAGGCGCTGGGCTGCGATTTCTACGCCTTCACCGGCCACAAGACCTATGGGCCGACCGGCTCCGGCATCCTCTGGGGCAAGAAGGAATGGCTCGACAAGCTGCCGCCTTACGAGGGTGGCGGCGAGATGATCGTCACCGTCAGCGAAGACAGCGTGACCTATAACGACCCGCCGCACCGCTTCGAATCCGGCACGCCGGCGATCGTCGAGGCCGTGGGGCTGGGCGCCGCGCTCGACTACATGATGGCGCTCGGCCGCGAGAACATCGCGGCGCACGAGGCCAAGCTAGGCGCCTATGCGATGGAGCGGCTCGGCGAGATGAACTCGATCCGCATCTTCGGCAAGGCGCGGGAGAAGGGCGCAATCGTCGCCTTCGAGATGAAGGGCGCCCATGCCCATGACGTCGCTACCGTGATCGACCGTGCCGGTGTCGCAGTGCGCGCCGGCACCCATTGCGCCATGCCGCTTTTGGCACGATATGGGGTGACATCGACCTGCCGTGCCTCCTTCGGGCTCTACAACACGCTCGAAGAGGTGGACAAGCTGGTGGATGCCCTGCGGAAGGCCGAGAGCCTGTTCGCCTGACCGGGATTTGAAGAGATGACCGACAGCGTCGCCGAAGACCTGAAGCCGAACGCCCCCGCCATGGGCAAGGGCACCGCGTTGCCGCCGGAGGAGATCGACCGGCTGACCGACGATATTGTCGCCGCGCTGAAGACGGTCTACGACCCCGAGATTCCCTCCGACATCTATGAGCTCGGCCTGATCTACCGCGTCGACATCGCCGACGACCGGCAGATCACGATCGACATGACGCTGACCGCGCCGGGCTGCCCGGTGGCCGGCGAGATGCCGGGCTGGGTCGAGAATGCAGTCAGCACGGTGCCGGGTGTTGCCGGCGTCACCGTCAACATGACCTTCGATCCGCCTTGGGACCAGTCGCGCATGTCCGACGAGGCCCGCGTCGCGCTCGACATGTGGTGAGACTGGACGGCTTCACCTTCTGGCGCGCATGATGAGGCATGCGCGCGACGAAGTGGGATTACCTCGTCTTTCCGTTCCTGGCCGCCTTGCTCATCGGCGTGTTCTACGCCGCCTTGCGGCTCGTCGGTTTCTTCGGGCTCGGCGTGCTCGGCCTCATCATTGGTTTCATCACCGTGCGGATGGACCTCGAGCGCGATGGGGCGAGCAGCGATCCGTCGGCGCTGGCCGAGCAGTTCAAGGCCCGCGAGCGGATGTCGCGCGCCGAGCGCGCTGAATTCCAGGCGGCGCAGGCGTTCCGGCTGAAACCGCTCTTCATCGCGCAGGTCGTCGCAGCCGGTTTCGTGATACTCGGCTTCGGATTCCATTTCCTGCTGTGACGGCGGGCTCGGATCGCGCGTCTGCGCGATCGATCGCATGATCGACCTTCATTATTCCCGGCTGGCGAAGAATGGCATTAGGATGGGACGCGCGCCTGTCGCCATCGGAGCCTGCCATGCCGAGCTTTCCCTACGAAACCGTCGACGTCTTCACCGATCGCCCCTTCGGCGGCAACCAGCTCGCGGTCTTCACCGATGCCAGCGGGCTGTCCGACGCGCAGATGCAATCGCTCGCGGCGGAGATGAACTATAGCGAGACGACCTTCGTCCTGCCGCCGGACGATCCGGCCAATGACGCGCGCGTGCGCATCTTCCATCGCACGGCCGAAATGCCCTTTGCCGGCCATCCCAATGTCGGCACGGCCTGCGTGCTGGCCCGCCATGGCCGCGACCGCGGCGGCGTGCTGCGCTTCGAGCAGATGGCCGGGCTGGTCGAGATCGCCGTGGAGCGCGATGCCGCCGGGGCGGTCACGGGCGCCGTCATCGCCGCGCCGCAGGCTTTGTCGCTCGGCATCGAATTGCCCGCCGACGGGATCGCGGCCTGCGTGGGCGTGGCCGCTTCCGATATCGTCACCAGCGGCCACAAGCCGGTCCAGGCCTCGCTCGGCGTGAAATTCGTGCTGACACAGGTCACGCCGGCCGCGCTTGCAGGCGCGACGCCCGACATCGCGGCCTTCCGCAAGCTCGAAAGCCAGCACCCGGAATTGCAGGGGCGGCTGTCGCTGTTCCTCTATGCTCGCGACGGCAATGCCATCCGCGCTCGGATGTTCGCCCCGCTGGCCGGCACCTGGGAGGACCCGGCCACCGGCAGCGCCAGCGCCACGCTGGGAGCGCTGCTGCTGTCACTCGATGGCGGCGACGAGGCCGCCTACAGCATCACCCAGGGCGTCGAGATGGGCCGCCCGAGTCTGCTGAACGTCACCTCGCGCCGCGCTGCCGACGGTTTCCGCTCGCGGGTCGGCGGCGGCTGCGTGCCGATGTTCCGCGGCGAGGCGCTGCTATAGACCGAGCTCCGCCCGCACCCGCTTCGTCAGCCCGGCGGCGGCGAGGCGGTGGCTCTCGGCGAGGTAATCGCGCAGGGCGTCGTCCGGCATGCTCTCTCCGGTGAGCCACTGAATCCACTTCATGCCGCGCGAGGCGAGATAGGGCGCGGGCCTGAGGCCCGGCTGCTCGCTCAGAATGTCGAAACCCATCGGCGAGCATTTGAAGGAGACGGCCATCTCGCCATCCTCCTGCTGCCGGCCGATCGCGAAGACCTTGCCGCCGACCTTCCAGACATCGGCGCCACCCCATTGCACGACATGGCTGGTGGCGGTCAGCGAGGCACAGAAGGCGTTATAGGCTTCAGGCGACATGGCTCAGTAGCTCTCGGCATCGATGCCGTGCTGCTTGGCGGCGGCGACGATCTGCGACCAGGTCTCGTCGTCCAGCGGAATGCCGGCCGCCTGCCGCTCGATCTTGACCTTGCGCTCCTTGTCGCCGGGCGCCAGCACCGGATTGGCGGGGTCCATCGGTTTTGCCGCGCGCACGAAGGCGAGATAACTCTCGGTGCGGCTGCGGCGCAGCTCTGCATCAGGCTCCAACCGGGCCGGATCGATGATGACGCCGAAGAGCGAGTTGATCACCCAGGTCTTCTGCGGCTTCTCATCGATCCGCGCGGCGCCCATCAGCCCGGCAGAGAGCAATTCCGCGATCAGCGAGAGGCCGGCACCCTTGTGGTCGCCGAAGGGCAACAACGCTCCGAGCGAGTGGTCCGGGCTGGCAAAGACGTGGGCCGGGTCGGTCGTCGGGCGGCCCTCGCCGTCGATGATATAGCCGGGCGCCACCTGCTCGCCCTTGTTGAGCGCAACGCGCGCCTTGCCATGGGCCATGCGGCTGGTGGCGAAGTCGAGGATCAACGGATCGCCGCCGGGAACGGGGATGCCGATCGCGTGGGGATTGGTGCCGAAACGGGCTTCCTTCGCCGCATAGGGCGCGACGATCGGCGGGCGGCCGGCGACATTGACCCAAAAGAAGGAGATCAGCCCGGCCTCGGCCGCGACCTCGGCATAATGGCCGATGCGGCCGATATGATGGGAATCGAGCAGGTTGACGATGGCAACACCGCCCGTCTGCGCCATGGCGATCGCCCGGTCGACGGCGTTGCGCGCATTCGGCTGGCCGAGCGCGATCTTGCCGTCGATGATCAGGAAGGGCGCCGCATCGAGCCGCGTCTGCGGCTGCGAGGCCGGGCTGAGATTGCCATCGGCCAGCGACTGGAAATAGAGCGGCAGCATGCCGACGCCATGGCTGTCATGGCCGCTGAGATTGGCGAGGACGAGGTGATCGGCGGTCTCTTGTGCCTCGGCCTCGGTCCAGCCGGCTTTCACGACCATGTCGCGGACGAGGGCATGCAGCGATTCGGGGCGATGCAGACGATGCGCCATGGTGTTCCTGCCGTTTGGAAGAGGTCTTGTTGGACGAGGTCTTGGAGCCTCGGGGATTCCCAGGCGCCAGAGTGCATGAGCCGGCCCGTTCCGCAATGCGTGAGGCGGGCAGGGGCTGGATCGCGGGCGCATGGCGCGCCGTCTGCATCTCGACGAAAGCCCTGCCGATCCCTATGTTGTCTGGAACAATCTTGCTTCACCGGGCCTTGAACCCGGTCGAGGAGGGAAACAGATGTTTTCGATACCGGGCCTCAAGGTCATTTCGCTGACCGACGCCGCGGCGGCCCGCATCCGCGAGATCATGGTGCAATCCCCTGGCGGGGATGCTCCGGCGCTCGGCCTCAGGGTCGGCGTCAAGAAGGGCGGCTGCGCCGGCATGGAATACACCTTCGAGATCGCGCGGGCGCTCAACAAGGGCGACGAGATAGTGACCGACAAGGACGCGACGGTGGTCGTCGATGCCAAGGCCGTGCTGTTCCTGCTCGGCACCGAGCTCGACTTCAAGACGGACCGGTTCTCCTCGACCTTCGTCTTTAACAACCCCAATCAGGTCTCGGCCTGCGGCTGCGGCGAATCCGTCGAGATCAAGCCGCGCAGCGAGAGCGCCCTGACGGCGCCCTGAGCCAGCTCAGGCGACGCGGGTCGTCGTTTCCAGCGCATCCTCGGTGACGGTGCGGTTGCGGCCGTCGCGCTTGGCCTGCATCAGCGACTGGTCGGCCCGGTCCACCAGGGAGCCGGCCGTATCGCCGCGGCGGTAGCTGGCGACGCCGAGCGAGATGGTAATCCGGCCAAGATTCACATTGGTCGAGCGCTTGATCAACTCGCGGGTCAGCAGCGCCTGGCGCACCGTCTCGGCGCCGAATTTGCCGGCAATCAGATCGGCTTCCGGCAGGATGATGGCGAATTCCTCGCCGCCGAAGCGGGTGATGATGGCCTTGTCCTTGAACTTGTCCTTCATCGTGCGCGCGACGAGGCGGAGCACCTGGTCACCCGTCAGATGGCCGTGAGCGTCGTTGAAGCGCTTGAAGAAGTCGATATCGGCCATGACCAGCGCGAAGGGCTCGCGGCGCAGCGTCGCCTGATCGATCGACTTCTGCAGCATCTCCTCGAAATGGCGGCGGTTGGCGAGCCCGGTCAGCGGATCGGTGAGGGCTTCGGCGCGCGTTGATTCCAGCGCCTCGCGCAGGTTGCGGATTTCATTGGAGCTGTTGCGGAGCTCCGCCTCGAGCTGGGCCTTGCGCGTGACTTCCTCGCGGGTCGACATCACCAGCGCCTCGACCCATTCGCGCAGCTTGTGGCGGTCGGTCGCGGGCGGCACGTCCTCGGACATGGCACAGAGACGCCCGTGATAGAGCTCGCTGGAGCCGAGCGCCTTGTCGACGAGGCCCATCATCGCGTCGATCTCGCCGAGCACCTGCAGGCTCGTACGCTCGGCCTGACGCGAGAAGCGCTCGGTGCTGATGAAGCGCTCGTAGAGGCTGTCGATATCAGCGGCGGAGACCTTGCCGTCGCTGCCGGCGATGATCGCGTTCATCGCGATGCTGACGGCCGGGATCTCGCCGCTGAGATGGGCGTACCAGACCTCGAAGGCGCGAGGATAGCTCGGCGAGCCATGCTCTCGCATCGCCGCAACGACGCGCTCGGCGAGATCATCAGTGCGGGCGGGAACCGAAACCAGGTCGTCCATGCCTTCGCCATCCGGTATGAAGCCGGGTCGCGGCCTTCGGCCACGTCAGCTTCGATCAAACAATCGAAGCGGGACATCCTGTCCGTATATACGGCGGCATGCGCCCGTCCGCCGCGAAGGTCATCCCATCGCGACAAAACGCAATCTAGGGCGATGATGTTAAAAACGGGTTGATGCCGTAACGTTATCCGACACGTGTCGGGCGCAGCAGGAAGGCCGGGACGTGATCGCCCAGCCCCTTCACCTGCGGGCCGTCATCATCGTCACGACCATGCGAACCGCGCCCGCGGCGAGGAGCGTCCTGGTTGCGTGCGGCGGGCGGGGGTGCGGCCGTTTCGGAATCGGGCCGGATCGGCACGCGGCGCGGCTTGCGCTGCGTATCGTCCGCATTCTCGACCGTGTCGGACCGCGGGGCTCCTGCTTCTGCACGCGCGCCACGTTCCGGACGCCCGCGCCCACCGCGCGACGACGAGCGCTTCTCGTCGCGGCGGCCGCCATGGCGTTCTTCGCGCGGCTGGCCAGGAGGCAGGGCATCGAGGCCGGGACCTTCGAAGGCGATGGTCTGGCCGGTCAGTTTCTCGATCGCCGCAACGAGCTTGTCGTCATGGCGGGTGACGATGGTGAAGGAGGCGCCTTCGCGGCCGGCGCGGCCGGTACGGCCGATGCGGTGGACATAGTCCTCGGCATGGGTCGGCACGTCGAAATTGAAGACATGGCTGACGGCGGGGATGTCGAGGCCGCGAGCCGCGACGTCCGAGGCGACGAGGATCGGGTTCTCGCCGGTGCGGAAGGATTCCAGTGCCGCCATGCGGGCGTATTGGTCCATGTCGCCGTGGAGCGCGACGGCCGGGAAGCCATGGCGCTGCAGCGACTTGTGCAGGGTCGCGACATCGCGCTTGCGGTTGCAGAACACGATCGCGTTCTGGAGATCGGTCGCGCCCTTGATCAGCTTGCGCAGCGTCTCGCGCTTCTCGAAATCCTGGGCGTTCGAGGCGATCAGGCGTTGCGTGATCGTCGCGGCCGCCGTCGCCGGTCGGGAAACCTCGACGCGGACCGGGTTGTGCAGGAACTGCTCGGAGATGCGGGTGATCTCCGGCGGCATCGTCGCGGTGAAGAACAGCGTCTGCCGGGTGAAGGGAACAAGCTTGCAGACACGCTCGATGTCCGGGATGAAGCCCATGTCGAGCATGCGGTCGGCCTCGTCGATGACGAGGAGCTCGACGCCGGTGAGCAGCAGCTTGCCGCGCTCGACATGGTCGAGCAGGCGGCCGGGCGTCGCGATCAGCACGTCGACGCCACGGGTGATCTTGGCGTCCTGATCGCCGAAGGAGACGCCGCCGATCAGCAGCGCCACCGAAAGCTTCTGGTTCACGCCATAGCGGACGAAGTTCTCCTCGACCTGCGCCGCGAGCTCGCGTGTCGGCTCCAGGATCAGGGTGCGCGGCATCCGGGCCCGGGCGCGGCCGGTTTCCAGGATGGTCAGCATCGGCAGCGTGAAGGCCGCGGTCTTGCCGGTGCCGGTCTGGGCGATGCCCAGAACGTCCTTGCGGGCAAGAACATGCGGAATGGCCTGGGCCTGGATGGGGGTCGGCGTGTTATAGCCTGCGGCCGTGACGGCCGTCAGAACCTTTTCGCTCAAGCCGAGTTCGGCAAATGACATCGCGTATCGTGCTTCTTCTGGGTCGGTGAAACGCGGCGGGATGACCTGCTCAACCACCACGTTGGCGCGACGACAGTTCCTGCGCGCCTTCGGACCCGTGTGGAATGCAAAGAAAACGCGGCAAAGTCAATCATCTAGCCATGAAAGGACTGCTTTAGCCCCATGAAGGAGCCGCTCGTTCTCGTTCCCGGCCTAAGTTGCAATGCTGCACTCTACGCTCCGCAATGGCCTGCGCTGGCCGATGGCCGGCCTATTCTCGTCGCCGATCACGCTCGCGACGACACGTTATCCGCCATCGCGCAACGCCTGCTCGCGGCCGCGCCGCCCCGTTTCGCGCTCTGTGGCCTGTCGATGGGCGGCTACATCGCGTTCGAGGTTCTGCGGCAGGCGCCGGAGCGCGTGACGCGGCTTGCCTTGCTCGATACCAGCGCCAAACCGGCGACGCCCGAGACGAACGAGCCACGCGAGCAGATGATCGCGCTGGCCGAGAAGGGCGCCTTCGACAATGTCACGACGCTGCTCTGGCAGAAGCTCGTGGCACCAGCGCGCCTGACCGACGAGCCGCTGCGCCTGCTGGTGCGCCAGATGGCTGATGATGTGGGGGCGGAAGGTTTCGCACGCCAGCAGAAAGCGATCATGAAGCGGCCGGATTCACGGCCGCTACTGGCGAACCTCGCCATTCCGACGCTGGTTTCGGTCGGACAGGAGGACGAGATCACGCCTGTGGCGGAAGCGCGGGAAATGGCCGGCCTTGTCGGCGAGAGGGCCCGCCTCGCGATCGTACCCGGCTGCGGCCATCTGTCGACGCTGGAAGCGCCGGAAGTCGTGACTGCTGAGCTGCTGCGCTGGCTCGGCTGAGCGCGATCAGCGGGGCAGGGCGCAGGGGTCGAGCTTCGTCGCGTTCGCGGTCTGGCCGATCGAGCCGGTGATCATCGGGTCGGTGGGCAGGCGCTTCGAGGCGGCGAGACTGACCGCGGCCATGCGCTCCTTGTCGAGCGAGGCGGTCTGGCTCGACAGAAAATTCGCGGCGATGACCGACAGGAAGGCGATGGCCGCGCCGGCCTTGGCGATATCGGCGGCAAACGTGCCGCGGTTGTCCTTCCAGAACATTTCGATCAGGCGCATGGCGCACTCTCCACGGCCCGTGACATCACGAGCTTTTGCGGCAGCATGCGCCCAGAGCAGTAAAAGGATGGTTAGCCAAGTCTTGCCGGAGTGCCGACGACTTTAAGGATCACCTCCGGCGCCGGCTCCTCTGCCGGTGAGACGCGCCTGATTCTCCTTGAAGAGCTTGCGCAACGCCGTCAGCACTGCGGCGACGCCGGGTCTGCGGCGCGAGACCTCATGCGAGACGAGGAAGATATCATCGCCGGTCTCGTCTAGTGGCGGCTCAAGGCGGCGCAGAGTCGGGTCGGCGTCCCCCATGAAGCAGGGCGCCATCGACAGAGCGCCGGCCGAACGGATGCTTTCATAGCGGGCAGCCGAATCGCCGACGCGGGCCGCGATCGTCCGCCCCGCGGCATAAGCCATGATGTGATCGTCGATCCGCGACGAGGTTTCGCGGTTCACCGAGATGATCGGAGCCGTCGCGGGATCGATGTCGCGGCGGACATAGAGCGTCTGCATCAGGCGCCCGACCTTCTGGGCATAATGGCCGGGCTCACCCGGAACTCTCGTCATCCGCAGCGCGATATCGGCCTCGCCGCGCGCCAGGTCGAGCCTGTTGCGCGTGCTGATGATCACGATCTCGACCCCGCCGGCCGCCTGCGAGATCGCCGTCGCGTTCATGGTCAGGAACAGACTGATCGAGGTCGTGGCGGTGATCCGGACCGGTGCATCGGCGCGCGGGCGGGCGGCGTCGGCGCGGATCGCGAAGCGCTTGGCTGCGGCCTCGACGAGGGCAGCCTCGGCCGCGAGCTCCATACCGATGGCGGTCGGCATGAGCCGGTTGGCCTCGCGGGTGAAGAGCTGCAACCCGAGTTCGGTTTCGAGGCCCTTGAGCCGGCGCGCGACGGTGGCCTCGCTCAGGCCTAGCTGCGCCGCCGCCACGGCCATCGACCCGCCGACGACGATGGCGTTGAAGATCCGGATATCGTCCCAGGACGCCTGTCCGGCTGGCGATGCCAGTTCACCGTCGCGTCCAGATGGAGGGGAAGCAGGCTCGCCCATGCCGTCAGTGGCCAGTCCCAGTTGGAGTGGTGGCGGCGGTCATGGCGGTCCGGGGTATGGGGAGGGTTCGACATGCGCGAACCCTGCCGGGAAAGGTTGCGTCGGGCAGCCCGCCGGGCTTGAGCCCCAGCCCTGCAAACATGCAGGGCTCAGCATTCACAGGTCGATCAGTTCGCCGGCAAAGGCGGCGCGTTCCTGGATGAAGACGAAGCGCGCTTCCGGCTTGTTGCCCATCAGGCGCTCGACCGTGTCGGAGGTCTCCTCCTTGGCCTCGTGATCGACCATGACCTTGAGCAGGATGCGCTTGCTCGGGTCCATCGTGGTTTCCTTGAGCTGCGCCGGCATCATTTCGCCGAGGCCCTTGAAGCGCGATATCTCCGGCTTCTTGCCCTTGAACACCGTCTCGATCAGCTCGTCCTTATGGGCGTCGTTGCGGGCATAGACGCTCTTTCCCCCGTGCTGGAGTCGGTAGAGCGGCGGCACGGCGAGATAGAGATGGCCCTTCTCGATCAGGCGCGGCATCTGACGCCAGAAGAAGGTGACGAGCAGAGAGGCGATATGGGCGCCGTCGACATCCGCGTCGGTCATGACAATGACCTTCTCGTAGCGCAGGTCGTCCTCGCGGAACTGGGTGCCGATGCCGCAGCCGAGCGCCAGGATCAGGTCGGCGAGCTGCTGGTTCTGGTTCAGCTTCTCGCGCGTCGCGTTGGCAACGTTGAGGATCTTGCCGCGCAAGGGCAGGATCGCCTGGTTAGCGCGGTTGCGCGCCTGCTTGGCGGAGCCGCCAGCCGAGTCGCCCTCGACGATGAAGAGCTCGGAGCCGGCCGCGCCAGCGTTGGAACAGTCGGCAAGCTTGCCGGGCAGGCGGAGCTTCCGGGTCGCCGTCTTGCGCGAGACCTCCTTTTCGAGGCGCCGGCGCAGGCGCTCCTCGGCCCGGTCGACCGACCAGTCGAGCAGGCGCAAAGCCTGCTGCGGCGCGGCCGCCAGCCAATGATCAAAGGCGTCGCGGATCGCGTTCTCGACGATGCGATGGGCTTCCTGCGTTGCGAGTTTGTCCTTGGTCTGGCCCTGGAATTCCGGCTCGCGGATGAACACCGAGAGCATGGCGGCACAGGTCGCCATCACGTCGTCGGAGGTGACCTGCGCCATGCGCTTGGACTGGCCGATGCGCTCGGCATGGTCGCGCAGACCGCGCAGCAGCGCGATGCGCAGGCCCTGCTCATGGGTGCCGCCCTCAGGCGTCGGGATCGTATTGCAGTACGAGGACGAGAAGCCGTCCTCGCCGGTCGCCAGCCAGGCCACCGCCCATTCGAGCGAGCCGTGGCTGCCATCCTTCGTGATCTTGCCGGAGAAGATCGGCTCGGCGACCAGATCCTTGCCCTCGATCTCGCGGCCGAGATAGTCGCGCAAGCCCCCGGGGAAGCGGAACACCGCCTCGGCCGCGACATCGCCCTCGGGCTTCAGCAGCGCGGGCGCGCAGGTCCAGCGGATCTCGACGCCGCCGAAGAGATAGGCCTTGGAGCGGGCCATCCTGAACAGGCGGGCCGGGGAGAAATGCGCGCCCTCGCCGAAGATCTGCGCGTCGGGATGGAAACGCACCCTGGTGCCGCGCCGGTTGGCGACAGCGCCGACCGTCTCCAGCGGCCCCTGCGGCAGGCCGCGCGAGAAGATCTGGCGATAGAGCGTCTTGCCGCGCGCGACCTCGACCTCCAGCCGATCCGACAGCGCGTTGACGACGGAGACGCCGACGCCGTGCAGGCCGCCCGAGGTCTCATAGGCCTTGGAATCGAACTTTCCGCCGGCATGCAGCGTCGTCATGATGACTTCGAGCGCCGACTTGCCGGGGAATTTCGGGTGCGGATCGACCGGGATGCCGCGGCCATTGTCGGTGACGGCGAGCGAGCCGTCCTCGAACAATTCGACATCGATGAAGGTGGCGTGGCCGGCCACTGCCTCGTCCATGGCGTTATCGATCACCTCGGCGAAGAGGTGATGCAGGGCGCGCTCGTCGGTACCGCCGATATACATGCCCGGCCGGCGGCGGACTGGCTCCAGCCCCTCGAGAACCTCGATGGCGGAGGCGTCGTAGCCGGCCTCGGACAGCGTGCCGTTGCGGGCAGGGGCAGCCGGCGCCGGCGCGGCCTTGGGGGCTGCGGCAGGCGGGCGCACTTCCGGCCGCGGGCTTGCCGCGTCGGGCCGCTCCGGCTCCGAACCGAAAAGATCGCCGTTATCCGCCATTGCCAATCGATTCTTCCTGATTCGCGACTGTGAACTCTAGCGCATCGCGTTGCGCAACGCCCTGTCAGGAACCGCTTATAGACACCTCATCCGCAGATCGAAACCGCTGCGCCATCGCAGCTCGCATTCCTGTCACACCCCTGTCGTCCGCATGGGCAAGAGCGAGGTGGAACAGGCCCGTTCAGCCCACGTTAACCATCGGTGCCGAGGATGATGGATACGGTCAGGCCTATGCGAATTTCCGCAATGCGCTATGATCGGCCTAAAGGGGAGAAGGCCGTGGCGTCGCGTCAGTCTGTGCCGGTTGCGGGTATCGCGGGTTTGCAGCGTACTGCACGCCTCGCGGGCGAATCCTTCGGTCATGAGGATGTCATCGGCAGGCCACTTTCGACCCCTGATCCGTATGCTTCGCGCTGGCTCTGGTGGCTGGCTGCGGTCGCGGCATCGGCCGGCCTCGCGGTTCTGCACTTCTCCTGAAAGCCGCCCTCGCATAGCGCGGAAATATCAACCTTTTTGCCCTAGGCCTGTGGCCGGAGGGTAATGAAATGCGCCGCGTCGTTATCAGGATTTTCGCATCGGCCGATAGTGGCGCGCCGCGGCTTGCCGCGTCCGGCACGCTCTGAGCGAAAAATCGCGCCGGTGGGCCAGATCGCCGCTCTCGGAGCTTATGTCTACCAGGCCGTGCTGGCGCTGGGGCTGCTGCTGCTCGTCTCCCGCATCCTGCCGGCGCAGGACTTCACGCATTACTCGCTCTTCGTCACGATCAGCCAGTTCGGCAGCATCGCCGCCTTCGAATGGCTGCGCTTCTCCTGCAGCCGGTTCTACCCGGGCACGGACGAGACGGCCCAGCGCTCGGTGATCCTGTATTCCTTCGTAGTGTGCGCGGCGCTTTGCCTGCTGGCCGGTGGCGGCGTTTTCGCGTTCGACGCAGCTTCGATCGGCATCGCCGTCGGCGGGGCGCTGGTTGCCGTATTCCAGGGCGGCAGTGAATTGCACCTGACCATGCTGCGTTTCCGGCAGGATTTCCGGCTGTTCTCCGTTCTCCAGGCCGCTCGCGCTTCGTTCCTGGCCATCGGAACAATCTGCGGGGCGCTTCTCGATCCCACGCTGGCCGGCACCGTATCGGGCATGCTCGTCGCTTATCTCGCCTATGCGGTGCTGGCGCGCCTTCTGGCTGGCTCGCTCGTCAACGGATTGCAGCGGCCGCAACGCCACCTGCTCGTGAAGCACCTGACCTATGGCGGCGTCTCGGCCGGGGCATCCGTCGCCGGAATCCTGGCACCGCTCGGGCTCAAGGCCTTCCTGACCGCCGTGATCGGCGCACAGGGAGCTGCCGGCGCCTTGCTCGCGCTGGACCTCCTGCAGCGTCCCTTCGTCATGGTGGTTTCGGCGCTGCATGCCATCCGCTATCCGGAGATCGTCGCCAGTTTTGACCGCGAGCCGGGTGCGCCGACATTCCGCGAGCGGCTCGGCGACTATTACGCCCAGCTGGCGAGCTGTTCGCTCGTCACAGCCGCTGCGCTCCTGTGCCTGCTGGCGCCTGCCGCAGCCTGGCTGGTCAAGACGGAGCTGCGAGAAACCTTCCTGCTTGCGAGCCCGGCCGTGACGATCCTCGCGCTGCTGCGGGCCTGGGTGCAGACCTTGCTGCCGACCCCCGCACATCTGAAGCAGCGCCTGCGGCCGATCATCGGGCTCGCCCTTGCCGATGCCGTCCTGCTCAATCTCGGTGCCGCCATTGGCTGGTATCTGTCCGGCGGCACGCTGGTCGGATTGCTCTTCGGCGGCGTGGCCGGAGCAGCCGCCGCGGTTATCGTGGGGGCGCCGCTTTTCCTGTCGATGCCCTTCCGCTGGCATGCACTCACGCTCGGAAGCGCCTTGGCCGCCCTCGTCATCGCCGTGCTTGCCAATGGCAGCGCCCCCCAGACATCCCTGCTGATCTCGCTGCCGGTTTTCTTGCTTTGCATCCCGCCGGCCGTCGCGACCCTGGGCTCGCTGCTCCAGCGTCGCGGCGTTTCACCGGAGGCTTCATGAAGATCGTCGTCGGTATCGCGACCGCGGGGCGGCGCGATGTCCTGTCTGCAACGCTCGCCCATCTGACCGGGCAGAGCCACCTGCCGGATGCCGTCATCATCTGCCCGGCAGAGCCGGCCGATTTCGACGAGGCCGCCGCCGCGCGCTTGCCCTTGCCCATCCGTCGCGTCGAAGGGCGGCGCGGCAGCTGCGGCCAGCGCAACGCGATCCTGTATGCAGCCGAGAACGCCGATCTCGTCGTCTTCCTCGACGACGACTACATGCCGGCGCATGATTTCCTGGCCGAGGCCGAAGCCCTGTTCGGGGACAGGCCAGACATCGTCGCGGCCACCGGCACGGTTCTCGCCGACGGCATCCATGGCCCCGGCATCAGCGCCGACGAAGCTCGCGCCATCCTGGCCGCCGACCAGGGCGAGCCGAAGACGGTCCGGCCCACCTATAACGCCTATGGCTGCAACATGCTGGTGCGGATGGCGGCGGCTCGTGCCGTGGCGGCGCGTTTCGATGAGAACCTGCCGCTCTATGGCTGGCAGGAGGATGTCGACTTCTGCCGCCAGCTGGCCGGGCAGGGCGAGATTGTCCACAGCACGGCACTGCGCGGCGTCCATCTCGGCAGCAAGCGCGGACGCACATCGGGCCTGCGCTTCGGCTACTCCCAGATCGCCAACCCGATCTATCTCTGGCGCAAGGGCAACATGACGCCCCATAAGGCGCTGCGCCTGATGGCCGGCAACGTCGCGGCCAATCTCATCGGCAGCCTGCGCGAGCAGCCCTATGTCGACCGCCGTGGTCGCCTGAAGGGCAATGGCATCGCGCTGGTCGATCTGATGCGGGCGCGGCTGAATCCGCAGCGCATCCTGTCGTTCAAATAGACGCCCTCAGCGCCGCGGCGCGGCCATCTCAGACAGGGTCGCGAGAAGCGTCTCGGCGCTCTTGTCCCAGGAGAAGCGCGCAAGATTGGCGCGGCCTTTCTCGGCGAGCCCTAGTGCATCGCCAGCAGCATCCATGACCCGCTGCATCGCCTCTTCGAGGCTGGCACGGTCGCGCGGATCGAAGTAAAGCGCCGCCTCGCCGCAGGCTTCGCGCACGGCCGGGATGTCCGCGGCAAGCACCGGGCAGCCCTGCGTCATCGCCTCCAGCGGCGGAATGCCGAAGCCCTCATAGAGGCTTGGGAAGACGAAGGCGCGCGCGTGACGCTCGAGCGCGACGATCTCCGCATCCGTCAGCCGCCCGGTGAAGATCAGGTTCTCGGCGCTGGCGGGAGCGTCCGCCTTGAACACGCCGCTCTTGTCGAGCGCGCCGGCGATGACGAGCTTCCAGCCGCGATCGCCGAGCGCATCGAAAGCCCGGATGGCGAAGTCGACATTCTTGTTGGGCTTCAGGGTGCCCAGCATGAAGAAGAAATTCGTGCCTTCCAGCCCCAGGCGCTGCAGCACGGATTCATCCAGCGCCACCCCGGAGAAGTGATCGGTGGCGTTGTAGAGCACCGGGACGGTCTCCGGCGCGACATCAAAGACCGTGCCGAGCTCGCCGCGGGAGAAGTTGGAGACGGTCGCGATGCGGGCCGTGCGCGTCAGCCCGAAGCCGAGGAGCTTGTGCGTGGCCCGATAGGAGGCGCTGAAGGCTTCCGGGTGTCGGAAGATGGTGACGTCGTGGATCACGACGAGCTGCCGGCGATGCAGCAGCGGCCCGCTGCCGCCGAAGCCGACGAGGGTATCCCCTGCCGCACGGACCGCGAGCGAGGTCTGCTCCCAGAGATGGCCGGAGAACGGTCCGAAGCGCTCCAGGGCGATATGCTGGAACTCCAGCGTTTCGGGGATGTCTTGAGGGGCGAGGACACGCCAGCGGGCATCCTTCAGCGCCTCGGGAACCGCGCCCGCGTCGATCTGCCGATCGAGCGCCTTCGTCATCTCGAGGGCGAAGCGCTGCACGCCGGTCAGCGGCTGGCCGAGAAAACGGCCGTTGATCGAGATCGTCTGCAAATCCGGGGCACCGCTATTCGGCAATTGTCGCCAGAACCTGCCGGATCACGCGTGAAGGTCCAGTTACCTTCGGCCGGATGCGGTGCCGGAAAGGGCACCGGTGCTGAGTGTTTCGCGCCCTACGCGCATGAAAAAGCCGGGACGTTTCCGCCCCGGCCTGATGCTTCCGAGAATGCCGGTGGCTGCCTGCGCAGACGGCCGGCAATCGCTCAGTAGGAGTAATACATCGCGAACTCGACCGGGTGCGGCGTCATCTCGAAGCGCGCCACGTCCTGCATCTTGAGCTCGATATAGCTGTCGATGAAGTCGTCGTTGAAGACGCCGCCGGCCTTGAGATAGGCGTTGTCCTTCTTGAGCGCTTCCAGCGCCTCGCGCAGCGAGCCGCAGACCGTCGGGATCTTCTTCAGCTCGCGCGGCGGCAGGTCGTAGAGATCCTTGTCCATGGCCGGGCCCGGATCGATCTTGTTCACGATGCCATCGAGGCCGGCCATCAGCATGGCCGCGAAGGCGAGATAGGGATTCGCCATCGGATCGGGGAAGCGAACCTCGACGCGCTTGGCCTTCGGCGAGGTCGTCCACGGAATACGGCAGGAGGCCGAGCGGTTGCGCGCCGAATAGGCGAGCAGCACCGGAGCTTCATAGCCCGGGACGAGGCGCTTGTAGGAGTTGGTCGAGGGATTGGTGAAGGCGTTCAGCGACTTGGCATGCTTGATGATGCCGCCGATGTACCAGAGGCACTCCTGCGACAGGTCGGCATACTTGTTGCCGGCGAAGACCGGCTTGCCGTTCTTCCAGATCGACTGGTGGACATGCATGCCCGAGCCGTTGTCGCCATAGATCGGCTTCGGCATGAAGGTCGCGGTCTTGCCGTAGCTCTGGGCCACGTTGTGGATCGCGTACTTGTAGATCTGCATCAGGTCGGCGGTGTGCACGAGCGTGTCGAACTTCATGCCGAGCTCATGCTGGGCCGAGGCGACCTCGTGGTGGTGCTTCTCGACGACCACGCCCATCGACTGCATCGCGGCCAGCATCTCGCCGCGCATGTCCTGCGCCGAATCCTGCGGCGGGACGGGGAAGTAGCCGCCCTTGGTGGCGATGCGGTGGCCGAGATTGCCGCCCTCGTAATCCGAGTAGCCGTTGGTCGGCAGTTCGACGTTATCGAGCTTGAAGCCGGTGTGGTACGGGTCGGCGGCGATCTTGACGTCGTCGAAGACGAAGAACTCGGCCTCGGGGCCGACATAGACGGTGTCGCCGATACCGGTCGACTTCAGATAGGCCTCGGCCTTCTTGGCGATGCCGCGCGGATCGCGGCCATAGGGCTCGCCGGTGCCGGGCTCGAGCACGTCGCAGTTGATGACCATCGTCGCGGCCGAGAAGAACGGATCCATCGTCGCGGTCGTCGGATCCGGCATCAGCAGCATGTCGGACTCGTTGATGGCCTTCCAGCCGGCAATCGAGGAGCCGTCGAACATCGTGCCCTCGGCGAAGATGTCCTCGTCGACCATGCCGACATCGAAGGTCACGTGCTGCCACTTGCCGCGCGGGTCGGTGAAGCGGAAGTCGACATACTTGACGTCGTTGTCCTTGATCGCCTTCAGGACATCCTTGGCGCTTTTCATTTCAGCATTCCTCTTGCCAGCAGTTATTCAATTTCACGCTGCCGCGACCGGCTCCAATCCGGCCAGCGGCTCGTTATCCAATGATCGGGGAGACGACCTCAGATCGCGTCCGCGCCGGTCTCACCGGTACGGATGCGGATCACCCCCTCGATGGTCGATACAAAAATCTTGCCATCTCCGATCCGGCCGGTCTGGGCGGCCTTCATGATGGCCTCGATGGCGCGATCCAGCATCTCGTCGGCGAGCACGATCTCGATCTTCACCTTCGGCAGGAAGTCGACGACATATTCGGCGCCGCGATAGAGCTCGGTATGGCCCTTCTGGCGACCGAAGCCCTTGGCTTCCAGCACCGTGATGCCCTGCAGCCCGACCTCCTGGAGCGCCTCCTTCACCTCGTCCAGCTTGAAGGGCTTGATGATCGCTTCGATCTTCTTCATGCGCCGACCGGCCTCCTTTGCATCTCGGGCTCCGGCTTGGACCGGAACGTGGCTGGCAGCGCCATTCTTGAGGGGAACAGGCCCCGCTCCGTCTGACGAATGCAACCTTGCTTCTGCTCATAGCATTGGCGCCGACGCCCCGCCATGCGGCACCGCCCGCGAACGCGCCTCGTGGAAAGGCAGTAAACAGCACAAAAATTGAGCATCTGCATATCTGTTGATCATAAGCGGCATTCCGCCGCAACTTGCGAGATGGCCGGGCCCGCCGGAAGATGCGGCATGGACGATACCGGCGCCAATATTAGGGACAAGGCAGAGCTTGCCTTGCTGACCACGCAGCAAATGGCGGCGGCCGATCGCATCGCGATCGCGCAGGGCACGCCCGGCATCGAGCTGATGGAGCGCGCAGGCCGGGCAGTGGCCGATGCCGTCCTCGACCGGGCAGGGGCGGGAAGCGTCGTGACGCTCGTATGTGGCCCGGGAAACAATGGCGGTGACGGCTTCGTCGCGGCGCGCCTCCTGCGCGAGCGCGACCTGACGGTTCGCGTGGTGCTGCCGGGCGGTGCAGACGGATTTGCCGGCGATGCGGCCATCGCGCTGGGGCGCTGGGCAGGCCCGCTCGAGCCGTTGAGCGCGCTCCATGACCTGCGAAGCGACATCATGGTCGATGCGCTGTTCGGGGCCGGGCTGAAGCGCCCGCTCTCGGGCGCCTTCGCCGAGGCGGTGGAGATCCTCAACGAGGCCGCTTGCCCCGTCATCGCGGTCGATATCCCCAGCGGCGTGTCGGGCGATACCGGCCTTGCGGAGGGCGCGGCGGTCAGAGCGGACGAAACCGTCACCTTCTTTCGGTTGAAGCCCGGCCATCTGCTCCAGCCGGGCAGGGTGCTTTGCGGCCGCGTGCGGCTCGCCGATATCGGCATTCCCGCCGACGCAACCCTAAGCGCGATCGGCCCAACGGCCTTCCGCAACGATCCCGCGCTCTGGCGGCATGTCCTGCCCCTGCATCACGCGGATACGCACAAATTCCGGCGCGGTGCAGTCGCTGTGCTCGCGGGCGGCGTGTCGGGCGTCGGCGCGCCGCGGCTGGGCGCGCGTGCCGCACTACGCATCGGCGCCGGTCTCGCAACGATCCTCTGCGATCCGGAGGCCTTGCCCATTCATGCTGCGCGAGGGCCGGATGCCTTGATGCAGCGAGCCGTGGGCGATCGCCAGACCCTGGAAGCCTTCCTTGCCGATCGCCGGATTGCCGCCGTTCTGGCCGGCCCGGCGCTAGGGCTCGACCTCCGCGCCAAGGCTTTGATCGGGGCTGTGGTCGATTGCGACCGCCCGGCCGTCCTCGACGCCGATGCGCTGACCTGGCTCGCCGGCCTTCCCGATGGTGGCGCGAGCCATCTCCAGAATCGCGCGAAGAGCGCAGCAACGGTGCTGACCCCGCATGAAGGCGAATTCCAGCGCCTGTTCGGCAAGGACTCCGCCATCGCCGGAGAGCCCTCGAAGCTGGAGCGCGCGCGAAGAGCTGCCGCAGCTTGCGGCGCCGTGATCGTCTACAAGGGCGCCGATACCGTCATCGCCGCACCGGATGGGCAGGCTGCGATTAACGCCACGGGGTCGGCGGCTCTGGCGACGGCCGGATCGGGCGATGTGCTGGGCGGACTGGTTGCCGGCCTCGTGGCGCAAGGCATGCCCGCATTCGAGGCAAGCTGCGTCGCCGTCTGGCTGCACGGGCTTGCTGGCGAAAGGCTCGGCATGGGCCTGATCGCGGACGATCTGCCCGAGGCGATCCAGCCGCTGCTACGTGATCTCGTTGCCGCCTGAGCCGGCTCATAAAAAAGCCCGCCCCGTTTTCACGAGGCGGGCCTGCTCGCTCACATCACGGCATTGCTGCCCATGACGGATCAGGTGCCGGAATAGGTCACGCTCGGCGCGGACTTCAACTGGTCCTTGGTCAGCGTGATCTTGCCGTGGTCCGGATACATCGCCGGCGCCTTGGGAGCCGCCGCAGCCGGCGGGGACGCCATGCCGCCACCCGCGCTGCCGGCACCGCCCGCGCTACCGGACGAAGCGGGCGCCGGGGCCGGAGCCGGCGGCGCGATCGGCTGGTCGCTCCAGGTCACCTGGTCGAACGGGATCGCGACATCCTTGGAACCGATGCCGAGGAAGCCGCCGACGCCGATCGTCACCATCTCGACCTTGCCGGTCTTGTCGACGATCACTTCGGTGACATCACCGACCTTCTTGTCGTCGGGACCGTAGACATCGACGCCGATCAGCTTGCTGGTGCGCCACTTGCCCTGGCCGGCGAGATTGGTTTCAGCCGGCGCGCTGGCGCTCGACTGTGTCGCTGCAGGCGCAGCCGGAGCGGACGAGGGCGGGGTCGGGGCGCTGGTCTGGGCCATGGCCGCAGTCGCGAGCATCGCGACGCCGACGGTGGACAGCATGAAACGATGATTCTTGATCATGTCTTCCTCCAGAGTGTTTCCGCGGTGAAGCGGGTTGATTGGACAACAAACGAGAGGCGATTTGGTTCAGGCCAACGATGAATGATTTTCACGATTTGAAGAGATGCTTGTTGGAAAGGGCCATGACTTACCGTTGACCTGACGGCGCCGCGCAACGACCAGAATACATCGGCATATTTGCTTGCTAGCCGAAGCTGTGATCGAATACTGCATTCGTGGAAACGCCGCAGGTGCGACACTGTTCCAACCGCTAGGAGAGAGGTGTGCCGATGCCGACAACCCCGATCGCGCTAACGCTCGATGAGCGCACGCTGGCCGCGCTGGACCGGCACATCGCGCTTCATCGACAAGGGAGCTCACGCGCCGACATCATCGCCGAAATCCTGGCCGCCTGGGCTGCCAGCCCTGAGCACGCCGCGGCGCCGGATGAAGGACTGCGCCCGGAAGAGCTCAACGCAAGCAATGATTCCTGAGACGGAGAGCCGGCCGACCGTCAGTCGTCGGCGTCGTCGCGCCGCAATTCGAAAGCGAGCATGGCCTCGGCAAGGGCGTGCAGCTCGCGTTCCTTCTCCGCGCCGTCCGGCATCGCATTCAGCTCTTCGACCCGTTGCTGCGCGCGGTCGTAGTCTTCCTCGGTATGGATCACGATGGGCAGCTTCACGGCACTGATCTCCTGAGCAACCAAGCGCTGTGCGAACGCACGATTGCGCTCTCCTGTGACAATCGGGCGGCTGGCAGCAACGATCCCAACGCCGCCTGACGCAGTGAGTTCCAGAACACTGCCCCGATATCGGGAGGCACAGGCATTTTCACAACGCTCTTCGCCGCCTGGCTTAAGTCCGAGGCGGCGCAGCGATGGCGGCGCTTAAGCCTTCGGCAAGGCGAAGCCGCCATCATGGACGCTTTCCGGCACGGTACAAGGCGCCGAAGGGGCGGGTGGATGCGTGGCTTTCTGATTCCAGCCTGCCTGGCGGCAGCAATGATCGCCGTCGCGAACGAGCCGGCATCCGCGTTCTGGCAGCGCTCGCAGGTCTCGGCCTGCTCGGATGCCACGACCGATGCGGAGCGCCAGCGCCTGCGCTGCTGGGAACTCAATGCCTATGCCGATCCGGGTTGGCCCGCGCTCGGGGCAGGCGGTGGGGCCTATCTCATGCCTGCGCCGTCAGCCCGGCACGGGAGAGGATACAAGGGCGGCGGCGTGACCCGGCGGCTCGGCTGAAAAATGTGAGGAAGAGGGAGAGGTGCAGCCAATCTGCGCGGAACGAGTTGACCGGCGCCGTTCGGCTCCGTATGTCAGCGGCCCGGTGAGGGCGGGTAGCTCAGTGGTAGAGCACGTGACTTTTAATCATGTGGTCGTGGGTTCGATCCCCACCCCGCTCACCATCGCAGATCGCTGGTCCGCCGCGATGTCCCGCCTGCTTTCTTAAGCCGCATTAACCTGCCGGAAACCAAACCGCCCTAGCGTTTCGGCATGGTTATTCGCCGCGGCCTTCGCTCGATCTTCGTGACATTGGCTCTCTACCTCGTGTCGGGAGCGGCGGTGGCCTATTTCATGTTCCACGCCCAGCATGGTGCGCGCGGCCTTGAGGCGCGCGGCGCGATCCGGGAATCGCTGCGCGACATGGAAGGCGAACTCGCCACCCTCACGGCCGAGCGCAAGTCCTGGGAACAGAAGCTCGCCCTGGTGCGCAGCGAAGCGGTCGATCGGGACCTCCTCGAAGAAAATGCCCGCGAAATCCTCGGCCGGACCCATAAGAACGACATCGTCATCATGGGACGCTGAGCAGGCGCAGCCGGCACCTTCCAGGCGGCGAACCGCAATCCGCCTCATCGCTTCGGCCTCGTGGTTCTTCGACAGAAGAGTTCCATCTTTCGATCCAGGGGCTCCAGAAGCTGCGACCCTTAGTTCCGGACGTATCGATTAACTCGATTCCGGTTAATGTTGCCGATCCTTTGTTTTTCAAAGGGTTGGCTCATGCTGCATTGCGAGATAGCGTCCTCGCCAAGGTTTTTTTGATCCTCTACAACAATAGTCGGATGACCTTGGAGGACCGCCTATGGCTGTTGCTGCGCGTAAGTCGAAAGCTCCCGCTCAACCCAAAGCCGCCGCGAAGCCGGCGAAGGCCCGTTCGGGCAAGGACGGTGCCGGCAAGGCCGAAGGAGCCCTCAGCAACACCCCGACCTTCACCAAGGACGAAGATCTCCACGCCTATCGCGAGATGCTGCTGATCCGGCGTTTCGAGGAGAAGGCCGGCCAGATGTACGGCATGGGCCTGATCGGCGGCTTCTGCCACCTCTATATCGGCCAGGAAGCGGTCGTCATCGGCATGCAGATGGCCTCCAAGGATGGCGACCAGGTCATCACCGGCTATCGCGACCACGGCCATATGCTGGCCTGCGGCATGGAATCGCGCGGCGTGATGGCGGAATTGACCGGCCGGCGCGGCGGCTATTCGCGCGGCAAGGGCGGCTCGATGCACATGTTCAGCCGCGAGAAGAACTTCTATGGCGGCCACGGCATCGTCGGCGCGCAGGTCTCGCTCGGAACGGGTCTTGCCTTCGCCGACTGGTATCGCGACGACAAGACCGTCTCGATGACCTATTTCGGCGATGGCGCGGCCAACCAGGGCCAGGTCTACGAGAGCTTCAACATGGCCCAGCTCTGGAAGCTGCCGGTCGTGTTCGTCATCGAGAACAACCGTTACGCCATGGGCACGGCTGTCAGCCGTGCTTCGGCCCAGACCGATTTCTCCCGCCGCGGCGTCTCGTTCGGCATCCCGGGCGAGCAGGTCGACGGCATGGATGTCCGTGCCGTGCGCGAGGCTGCGGCCCGCGCCATCGAGCATGCACGCTCCGGCAAGGGCCCGTACATCCTGGAGATGCAGACCTATCGCTATCGCGGGCATTCGATGTCCGACCCGGCGAAGTACCGCTCCAAGGACGAGGTCCAGCGCATGCGCGAGGAGCACGATCCGATCGAACAGGTTCGCGCCCGTCTGGTTCGCGATTTCAAGATCGGCGAGGACGAGCTCAAGGCGATCGACGCCAAGGTGCGCGAGATCGTCAACGACGCCGCCGAGTTCGCAACCCACGATCCCGAGCCGGATCCGTCGGAACTCTACACCGACATCCTGCTGGAAGCCCCGCGGAGCTGATCGCTCCGCGCCTGCCGGCCTTCATCCTTTTCCCCGCGTCTTAGAATCCGGGTGCGTTCATGCCGATCGACATTCTCATGCCTGCGCTTTCTCCCACCATGGAGGAAGGAAAACTGGCCAAGTGGCTGAAGAAAGAGGGCGATCAGGTTAAGTCCGGCGACATCATCGCCGAGATCGAGACCGACAAGGCGACCATGGAGGTCGAGGCGGTCGACGAGGGCGTGCTCGCCAAGATCCTCGTCGCCGACGGCACCGAGAACGTGGCCGTGAACACGCCGATCGGCGTGATCGCCACCGAGGGAGAGGATGTTGCGGCCGCGGCCAGCGGCGGCGGCAAGGCTGCTGCTCCGGAAGCCAAGGCCGAGCCGGCGCCTGCCGCCGCGAAGGCCGAGGAAGCTCCGGCAGCCGCCCCGGCAACCAGCGTTCCCGCCCAGGCCAAGGCCTATGATTCCTCCTCGGAATTCCCGGCCGGCGCCGAGCTCGTCAGCACCACGGTCCGCGAAGCCCTGCGCGACGCGATGGCCGAGGAGATGCGCCGCGACAAGGACGTCTTCGTGATGGGCGAGGAGGTCGCCGAGTATCAGGGCGCCTACAAGGTCACTCAAGGGTTGCTGCAGGAATTCGGGGCCAAGCGCGTCATCGACACCCCGATCACGGAGCACGGCTTCGCCGGCATCGGCGTCGGCGCGGCGCTCTCCGGCCTGAAGCCGATCGTCGAGTTCATGACCTTCAATTTCGCCATGCAGGCGATCGACCACATCATCAACTCCGCCGCCAAGACGCTCTACATGTCCGGCGGCCAGATGGGCGCGCCGATCGTGTTCCGTGGTCCCAACGGCGCGGCCGCCCGCGTCGGCGCCCAGCACAGCCATGACTATGCGGCGTGGTACTCGAACGTGCCTGGCCTCAAGGTGGTGATGCCCTATAGCGCTTCCGACGCGAAGGGCCTGCTGAAGAGCGCGATCCGCGACCCTAATCCCGTGATCTTCCTCGAGAACGAGATCATGTACGGCAAGTCCTTCGACGTGCCGAAGGGCGACGACTTCCTGATCCCGATCGGCAAGGCGAAGGTGGTGCGTCCGGGCAAGGACGTGACGATCGTCTCCTTCGGCATCGGCATGACCTATGCGCTCGGCGCCGCCGAGGCGCTGGCCAAGGAGGGCATCGAGGCCGAGGTCATCGACCTCCGCACCATCCGCCCGATGGATATCGAGACGGTCATCGCCTCGGTGCAGAAGACCAATCGCTGCGTCGCGGTCGAGGAGGGCTTCCCGCAGTCCGGCGTCACCGCCGAGATCGGCATGAAGATCATGGAGGCGGCCTTCGACTATCTCGACGCCCCCGTCGCCCGTGTCACCGGCAAGGACGTGCCGATGCCCTATGCGGCCAACCTCGAGAAGCTCGCGCTTCCCAACATCGGCGAGGTCGTCGCGGCGGCCAAGGCCGTCTGCTATCGCTGAGAGGGGGCTGACCGATGCCGACGAACATCCTGATGCCCGCTCTCTCTCCGACGATGGAGAAGGGCAATCTCGCCAAGTGGCTGAAGAAGGAAGGCGACACCATCAAGTCCGGCGACATCATCGCCGAGATCGAGACCGACAAGGCCACGATGGAGGTCGAGGCGGTTGACGAGGGCGTGCTCGCCAAGATCGTGGTGCCGGAAGGCACGGCCGATGTCGCCGTCAATGAAATCATCGGCGTGATCGCCGGCGAGGGCGAGGATGCCAAGAGCGTCTCCGCTCCGGCGGCCGGTGGCGCTGCGCCTGCCAAGGCCGAGGCTCCGAAGGCTGAGGCTCCGGCCGCTGCCGCGGCACCCGCGCCGGCTGCGGCCGCTCCCGCGGCAGCTCCGGCTCCTGCCGGCGGCAGCCGCGCCTTCGCCTCGCCGCTCGCTCGCCGCATCGCCAAGGATGCCGGGCTCGACCTCAATGCGATCAAGGGCTCCGGCCCGCATGGCCGCATCGTCGAGAAGGATGTCGAGGCCGCCAAGGCCGGCGGTGGTGCCAAGGCTGCGCCGGTTGCGGCTGCCGCCGGGGCTCCGGCCGCCAAGCCTGCGGCTGCGCCGCTCGCGAGCGGCCCCTCCGACGAGCAGGTCAAGAAGCTGTTCGCGCCGGACTCCTATGAGGAGGTCCCGCATGACGGCATGCGCAAGACGATCGCGCGCCGCCTGACCGAAGCCAAGCAGACGGTGCCGCATTTCTACGTCACCGTGGATTGCGAGCTCGACGCGCTCTTGAAGCTGCGCGGGGAGCTCAACGCTGCGGCGCCGGAGAAGGACGGCAAGCCGGCCTACAAGCTCTCGGTCAACGACATGGTGATCAAGGCGCTGGCGCTGGCGCTCAGGGCCGTGCCGGACGCCAACGTGTCCTGGACCGACAACACCATGCTCAAGCACAAGCATGCTGATGT
Source organism: Allobosea sp. FW305-C-101 (assembly GCF_058783685.1). Classification (NCBI taxonomy): domain Bacteria; kingdom Pseudomonadati; phylum Pseudomonadota; class Alphaproteobacteria; order Hyphomicrobiales; family Alloboseaceae; genus Allobosea; species Allobosea sp. FW305-C-101. The sequence goes on from NZ_JBYSYT010000003.1 coordinate 140,879, forward strand.
CGGCGTCGCCGTCTCGATTCCCGGCGGCCTGATCACGCCGATCATCCGCGATGCCTGCCACAAGAGCCTGTCGCAGATCTCCAACGAGATGAAGGACATGGCGGCGCGCGCCAAGGCCCGCAAGCTGAAGCCCGAGGAGTATCAGGGCGGCACCACGGCGGTCTCCAATCTCGGCATGTTCGGGGTCAAGGACTTCGCCGCGATCGTCAATCCGCCGCACGCGACGATCCTGGCTGTCGGCGCCGGCGAGCAGCGCGTCATCGTCAAGGGCGGCCAGCCGGCCGTCGCGACGGTGATGTCGGTGACGCTCTCGACCGATCACCGCGCCGTCGACGGCGCGCTCGGCGCCGAGCTTTTGGCGGCGTTCAAGGGCTATATCGAAAAGCCCATGGCGATGCTGGTCTGAGCGGCGGGAGAGACACCATGGCTGACTACGACATCATCGTCATCGGCTCCGGCCCCGGCGGTTATATCGCCGCGATCCGGGCGGCGCAGCTCGGCTTCAAGACCGCGATCGTCGAGCGCGAGCATCTCGCCGGCATCTGCTCGAACTGGGGCTGCATCCCGACCAAGGCGCTGCTGCGCTCGGCCGAGATTCTGCATTACGGCCAGCACGCCAAGGATTACGGCCTGGTGCTGGAAGGTTCGTTCAAGGCCGATCTGGACGCGATCGTTAAGCGTTCGCGCGGCATCGCCGCGCGGATGAACAACGGTGTCCAGTTCCTGATGAAGAAGAACAAGGTCGACGTGATCTGGGGCGAGGCCAAGCTCACCAAGCCCGGCACGATCACGGTCGCGCCGACCAAGAAGCCGGCCATGCAGCCGCAAACGCCGCCGCCGAAGAACGCCAAGGGCGAGGGCACCTATACCGCCGACCACATCATCGTCGCGACCGGTGCAAGGCCGCGCGCACTGCCCGGCCTGGAGCCGGACGGCAAGCTGATCTGGACCTATTTCGAGTCGATGGTGCCGGCCAAGATGCCGAAATCGCTGCTCGTGATGGGCTCCGGCGCCATCGGCATCGAGTTCGCCTCGTTCTACCGGACGATGGGCGTCGAGGTCACCGTGGTCGAGGTCCTGCCGCAGGTCGTGCCCGTGGAGGATGCCGAGATCGGCGCCTTCGCCCGCAAGGCCTTCGAGAAGCAGGGCATGAAGATCCTGACCGGCGCCAAGGTGACGAAGGTCGAGAAGGGTGCCGACTCCGTCACCGCCCATATCGAGGACGAGAAGGGCGGCAAGCAGACGATCACGGCGGACCGGATGATCTCGGCCGTCGGCGTCGTCGGCAATATCGAGAATCTCGGCCTCGAGACGCTCGGCGTGAAGACCGATCGCGGCTGCATCGTCATCGACGATCTCTGCCGGACCAACGTCAAGGGCGTCTATGCGATCGGCGACGTCGCCGGCCCGCCGATGCTGGCCCACAAGGCCGAGCACGAGGCGGTGATCTGCGTCGAGGCGATCAAGGGCCTGCATCCGCACCCGATGGACAAGCTGATGATCCCGGGCTGCACCTATTGCCACCCGCAGATCGCCAGCGTCGGCCTGACCGAGGCGAAGGCCAAGGCCGCCGGCCACGAGATCAAGGTCGGCCGCTTCAACTTCGTCGCCAACGGCAAGGCCGTGGCGCTTGGCGAGGATAGCGGCATGGCCAAGACGATCTTCGACGCCAAGACCGGCAAGCTGCTCGGCGCCCATCTCGTCGGCCCGGAAGTGACCGAGCTGATCCAGGGCTTCGTCGTCGCCATGAACCTGGAGACGACCGAGGAAGAACTGATGCACACCATCTTCCCGCATCCGACGCTGTCGGAGGTGATGAAGGAGAGCGTGCTCGACGCCTACGGCAAGGCCCTCAACGCCTGAGGCATACGACGATGACGGAGAGCCTGCGGAGCTGGCTCTCCGCAGGCGCGATGGCGGCGGGGGAACAGCCATGAGGCGCTTGGGTGTGAGGTTTCTTGCCGTTCTCGCGGCTGCCTTGTTCGGCAGCGTCGGGGCCCTGGCCTGCGAAGGCGACAAATGCGCCAACGGCCTGGCCTATGAGGCTTTCGGCGCGGCGCCGGGTGGTTCGCGCCCGGTGCTCGCCGTCTTCGTCCATGGCGACGTCTCGGCTGGTGGGCCGGCCGATTACATGTACGCCTATGCCCGGCAATTCGCCTCCGGACGCAAGAACGTGGTGGCCGTCGCCCTGCTGCGGCCCGGTTATTACGACCGCACCGGCCATCGCAGTGATGGTTCCGACAACGGCCGGCGCGACACGTTCCACTCCGGCAACAACCGTGCCGTCGCCGGAGCGATCAGCGAGCTGAGGCAGCGCTACAATGCCCGCAGCGTGGTCGCCCTCGGGCATTCGGGCGGAGCCGGCACGATCGGCGTGGTGGCCGGCAACAATCCCGGCCTGATCAACGGCCTCGTGCTGGTCTCCTGTCCCTGCGATGTGCCCGCCTGGAATGCCAGCCGCGGCCGGCGGCCCGGCTCGGCCCAGTCGCCGGTCGATTACGTATCCGGCATCCCCGGAGGAACCCCGATCGTCGCGGTCACCGGCCAGGCCGACGACAATACGCGCCCGGAGCTGGCGACGGACTATGTCGCCAAGGCGCAGGCGCGTGGCCTGCCGGCGAAGGCGCAGATCGTCGGCGGCGGGCATGGCTTCAGTGGTGCACTGGCTGGAACGTCGGTGTCCGCACTGGGCGCGATGGCGCGCTGATCCCTGGCGAAAAGGGGGCAGGGATCGGCTTGGCGCCGGCCCGTCCGCGCTCCATATTGCGTCGATGCCGCCACGCACCCGCAAATCTGCCAAGCCCGATCGCGTCGTCCGCGACGAGGAGATCGAGATCCTGCCGCCGCGCCGGACGCTGCAGCTCGACTGGAGCGTCATCGTGCCGACCGTGGCCTTCGGCACGATGACGGGCTTCGCCGCGAGCCTGGTCGTCGGTGGCGGCGGCGTCATTCGCCATGCGGTCGTCGGCGTGCTCGGCATGCTGATCGGGCAGGGCATCGTGCGCCTGACGGGCTGGCGCCTGAACACCGGCTACAGCTTCCTCGACGATGCCGGCATGGCAGTCATCGGCGCCATCCTCGTCATCCTGCTGGCACGTTTCATCGCCTGAGATACCATCGCGACAGGAACCGGCGGAGGTCGGGACCGTTGATTGCGCGCGCATCCGCGCATGGCTAGGGGGATACCCGCGATGGAAAGCTTTGCCGCTACCATGGCCCAGCCGGGCTATGGCTTCTTCATGACGCTGTTGATCGGCGTCCTCGCCGGCTGGATCGCCGAGCGCCTGACCTCGTCCGATCACGGGCTCTTCACCAATATGCTGGTTGGCGTCGCTGGCTCCTTCGTCGGCGCCAAGGTCGCGGAACTCCTGGCGATTCCGGTCTTCGGCTTCTGGCGGACGCTGGTTGCGGCGGTCGCCGGCGCCGTCATCGTCATCGTGATCTGGAACGCGGCCCGCCGCCGCAGTTGAAGCTCAGGTGAAGCTCTCTTGCCGGGGCCGGGAGTTGCGGCTGAGCGCTTTGAGGATTAGCTAGAGGAAGCCGGCTTGGCCGGCTCCTGCTGTTGAAGCCCGGACCCCGTTATGGCGCTTGTTCTCGACCTGCTGAACCGCGATCCGCGGCCCAATGCCGGCAATCCGAAGGCGCAAGCCACGGAGGTCCGCCACCCCGAGAAGCAGAAACGGCCGGAGAACCCGGTCCTGCGCAAGCCTGACTGGATTCGGGTCAAGGCGCCGGGCTCGCCGAAATGGGCCGAGACCAAGGCGATCGTGAAGGCCGAGAAGCTGGTCACGGTCTGCGAGGAGGCCGGCTGCCCGAATATCGGCGAGTGCTGGGAGAAGAAGCACGCCACCTTCATGATCATGGGCGACACCTGCACGCGGGCCTGCGCCTTCTGCAACGTGAAGACCGGCGTGCCGCAGCCGCTCGATCTGGAAGAGCCCCGCAAGGTCGCGGAAGCCGTCGCCAAGCTCGGGCTGGAGCATGTCGTGATCACCTCGGTCGACCGCGACGACCTCAAGGACGGCGGCGCCGAGCATTTCGCCAATGTCATCCACGCGATCCGCAAGGCTTCGCCCGGCACCACGATCGAGATCCTGACGCCGGACTTCCTGCGCAAGCCGGGCGCGCTCGAAGTCGTCGTGGCGGCCCGCCCCGACGTCTTCAACCACAATCTCGAGACCGTGCCGGGCAAGTACCTCAAGGTCCGTCCGGGCGCCCGCTATTTCCATTCGCTGCGCCTGTTGCAGCGGGTGAAGGAACTCGACCCGACCATCTTCACCAAGTCCGGCATCATGGTCGGCCTCGGCGAGGAGCGGAACGAGGTGCTCCAGCTGATGGACGACCTGCGCTCGGCCGAGGTCGATTTCATGACGATCGGCCAGTACCTCGCGCCCTCGCGCAAGCACCACGCCGTGATCCGCTTCGTCACGCCCGACGAGTTCAAGAGCTTCGAGACCATCGCCTATGCCAAGGGCTTCCTGATGGTGTCCTCGACGCCGCTGACCCGCTCCTCGCACCATGCCGGCGAGGACTTCGCCCGTTTGCGGGCCGCGCGCGATGCCCAGATCGGTATCGGCCGCAACCGCCGCGGCTGAGAAGGCACATCTTCGATGCCGATGTTCAACAGCACCCGCCGGGTGAGGCACTCGCCCGAGCAGATGTTCGCGCTCGTCGCCGATGTCGAGACATATCCGCAGTTCCTGCCGCTCTGCGAGGGGCTGGTGGTGCGGCGGCGCACGCCGCGCGAAGGTGGCGGCGAGGTGCTGCTGGCCGACATGAGCGTCGGCTACAAGGCGATCCGCGAGACCTTCACCAGCCGCGTCACGCTCGATCCGACCAATCTCAAGATCCTCGTCGAGTATGTCGACGGGCCGTTTCGCTATCTGGAGAACCGCTGGACCTTCAAGCCGCATGAGGCGGGTTGCGAAATCGGCTTCTTCATTTCCTACGAGTTCGCCAGCCGGATGCTCGGCCTGCTGATGGGCGCGATGTTCGACAAGGCCTTCCGCAAATTCGCCGAAGCCTTCGAGAAGCGTGCCGAGCTGGTCTATGGCCGGAATGCCCCAGCGGCAGTGACGAGGTCTTAAGCCCTGCATGGCATGGTTCGGCGCTCAGCCGAGGACATGCCATGGACGCATCTGCAGCGCAGACCGCCGACCGCCTTCAGACGCGCCGTCTGGCGGCAACGCTTCCGGTCTATGTCGCGACGATCTTCGTCTCGGCTTTCCTGCTCTTCGGCATCCAGCCGATGTTCGCCAAAATGGTGCTGCCGAAGCTCGGCGGTTCGCCCGGCGTCTGGTCGGTCGCCATGGTGTTCTTCCAGGCGGTTCTGCTCGCGGGCTACGGCTATGCCCATCTGCTGGTGAGCCGCCTGACCTTGCGCCGCGCCGCGCTGGTCCACCTCACGTTGATGATCGCGGTCCTCGCGATCAACCTGCCGATCCATATCGCCGCCGGTTTCGAGCGCCCGCCGCAGGAAGGCGAAGTGCTCTGGCTGATCGGCCTGTTCACGGCCTCGGTTGGCCTGCCCTTCTTCGCGGTCGCCGCGAATGGGCCGCTGCTGCAGGCCTGGTTCGCGCGGAGCGGGCATAGCCATGCCGCCGATCCTTATTTCCTCTACGCCGCCTCGAATGTCGGCAGCTTCCTTTCCCTGATCGCCTATCCTTTCGTGATCGAGCCCATGTTGCCGCTCGCCGTACAGGCCACGGCCTGGACCTGGGGCTTCGCTCTGCTGCTGGCCGGGATCGCGGCTTGCGCCGGGCTCGCCATCGGGATGAGGCGCGCAGACACGCCAGCAAGTCTCGACACCGCAAAGACCGCCCCCCTCACCATTGCCCAGCGCTTCAGCTGGGTGGCGCTCGCCTTCGTGCCCTCGGGGCTGCTGGTCGCGGTCACCGCGCATGTCTCGACCGATGTCGCCGCGGTGCCGCTGCTCTGGGTCGTGCCGCTGGCGCTGTTCCTTCTCACCTTCGTCATCGTCTTCCAGCGCCGGCCCATTCTGCCGCATCGCTGGATGCTGCATCTCCAGCTCGCCCTTACGGCGCTGCTGCTGGTGGCAATCGTCGCAAAGCTCGATATCGGCTGGATCGGCACGCTCGCCCTGCATCTCGGCCTGTTCTTCACCACAGCCATGGTCGCCCATGGCGAGCTGGTGAAGCGCAGACCCGCCGTGGCGCACCTGACCGAATTCTATCTCTGGATGTCCTTTGGCGGCGTGCTCGGCGGGCTGTTCTGCGGCCTGCTGGCGCCGGTGATGTTCAACTCGGTCGCAGAATATCCGATGCTCCTCGTTGCCGGGCTGCTGTGCCGGCCGGGCTTCGCCGCGATCAGGATGTCGCCCCGCATCCGCTTCGCCTTGGCCGTGGCTGGAGTGAGCGCGATCGTCGGCATTGTCCTCGGCGAACAGAGGCGCACGGATTCCATCCGCTCCTTCTTCGGCGTCCACCGCGTCTTCGAGACAGCGGACGGGCGCTTCCGCGATCTCGCCCATGGCACGACGGTGCATGGTACGCAGCGTATCCGCAATGACGACGGCAGCGCCGTCACCGGGCGCCCCGAGCCGCTGACCTATTACTTCACCGGCGGCGGTATCGCGGACGGTATCGATGCCTTGCGTCGGGCCCAAGGCGGCGTGCTCGGCAAGGTCGCGGCTGTCGGCGTCGGCACGGGCTCGCTCGCCTGCCAGATCCGTCCGGGCGAAAGCTGGAGCTTCTACGAGATCGACCCGCATGTGATCGGCATCGCGACCGATCCCGCTCGCTTCTCCTTCATCAACCAATGCGCCCCCCGCATCCCCTTCGTGATCGGCGATGCCCGGCTGACGCTGGGCGATGCGGCACCGGGGTCGCTCGATCTGATCGTGATCGACGCCTTCTCGTCGGATGCCATCCCCGTGCACCTGCTCACCAGGGAAGCGATCGGGCTGTACCTCTCGCGGCTCGCCCCAGGCGGCGCCATGCTGTTCCACATCTCCAACCGGCACATGGATCTCGGTCCCGTGGTCGCCGCGACGGCCAAAGAGCACGGGCTGCTCACCTGGGTCAGGGAACCCAGCCAGACTCCGCAGCTGACGCATGAGCGCAAGGTCTCGCCACGCGTCGCGATCGTCGCGCGCAGTGCAGCCGACCTGCGCTTCGCCGAGGGCGAGAACTGGTGGCCTGTCGAATCTGCAGACGTGAAGCCCTGGCGCGACGACTATGCCGATGTCCTCGGCGCGATCATGCGCAAGTCCCGATAGGGGAGCGCCTCAGGGCCCGCCCAGCACCGCCTCGCGCAGCAGGTCGAGTGCTTCCAGCACACTGAGGCGACGGATCTCGTCGCGCGACTGTTCGCCGAAGCGGCGTTCGCGATGGCGCGTACCGGAAGGGCCGGCGCAGGCGAAGTGAACGAGGCCGACGGGCTTCTCGACACTGCCGCCGCCGGGGCCGGCAACGCCGGTGATCGAGACCGCGAAACTGGCGTCGAGGCGCATGCGGCCACCCTCTGCCATCGCGCGCGCCACCGGCTCGCTGACGGCGCCATGCTGCTTGATCAGCGCCATCGGAACGCCGGCAAGCGCGGCCTTGGCCTCGTTGGAATACGTGATGAGGCCGCCCTGAACCATCGAGGATGAGCCGGCAATGGCCGTCAGTGCGCCGCAAACGAGGCCGCCGGTGCAGGATTCGACCGTCGCAACCGTGAAGCCGCGCTCCAGGCTCATGTTCAGCAGTTCGGCTGCAAGCGAGCGGATATCGAGATCGAACATGGCTAATCCTCCTCGGGCAGGCGGATCGTTGCCGTCCCAAATGCGACGAGGCCTTCGCGCCGCCCGGTGAAGCCCATCCGCTCCGAAGTCGTCGCCTTGATCGCGACTTTGCTTGAGGGAATGCCGGCGATCGCCGCGATCTCGGCGCGGATGGCTTCGCGATGCGGGCCGACCTTCGGCGCTTCGCAGACGATTGTGAGGTCGAGGAAATCGATCCGCCCACCGCGCTCTCGAATGCGGGCCGCCGCGAAGGCGAGGAACTGGGCTGACGCCGCGCCGCGCCATTGCGGATCGCTCGGCGGGAAATGCGTGCCGATATCGCCGTCGGCGAGCGCGCCGAGCAAGGCGTCGGTCAGGGCATGGAGTGCGACATCGCCATCGGAATGGGCGATGACGCCCTGGTCGTGCCCGATCCGAACGCCGCCGAGCCAGACATGGTCGCCCGGTCCGAAGGCGTGGACGTCGTAGCCGGTGCCGACCCGGGTGACGAGCGCCTTGCCCGGATGGACAGCGGCCCGCAGGAAATCCGCCGCATGGGTCAGCTTCACATTGGCCGGGTCGCCCTGGAAGGTCGCGACCGGATGACCGGCCCATTCCATCAGGGCGGCATCGTCGGTGAAGCCGTGCAGCAAGGCAGCTTCCGCCGCCTCATGGGCCTCCAGCAGCGGCTTGAAGCGGAAGGCCTGCGGCGTCTGGACGGTGACCAGCTGGTCGCGCGGCGGCGTCTCGGCGACATGGCCGTCGGCGCTGGTGCGTTTCACGGTATCGGTTACCGGCAGGGCAGGGATGGCGGCGATCGCGCCGGCGCCGAGCCGGTGGATCGCGGCACTGATCTGTGCACGGGAGACGAAGGGACGGGCGGCGTCATGGACCAGCACGATGCCGTCGAAGCCCTCGCGGGCGAGCGCAAGCAGGCCGCGCCGCACCGAGGCCTGCCGTGTCGCGCCGCCCAATGTCGGAGCCACGAGCCGGGCGCTGTCGATCCCGGCCATGGCATTGGCATAACGCACCTCGTCGCCTTCGCCGATCACGATGGCGATGCGCTCGATCGCCGGCTCCGCCAGGAAAGGCATCAGCGCGTGGGCGAGCACAGGGCGGCCCTCGACCAGCCGGTACTGCTTCGGCTCACCTTCGCCGGCGCGCAGGCCACGGCCGGCCGCTACGAGCAGGGCGGCAACGGGCAGGGACGCATCGGAATGAGGGAGCACGGCGCTGGGTCCTGGCTGCAAGCGGGTCATGGGCGCATGCCATAGCCAATTCTGTAGCGCTGGGGCAGGGGGTGCGACGATGTTGCATTGCAACATCAACTTATGGGCGCTTGCGCTCGCGCAGCATTGTCCAATAAATATGCATGTAGAGAAATGCCTTAAAAGCAGGCTGAAGCTTTGGACATCGCAGGTATCCCGATCGCGTCCCGCGCCTTCCTGGCGCCGATGTCGGGCGTGACAGACATCGTCATGCGCCGCCTGGCGGCCCGCAGCCATGCCGGAATCGTGGTGTCGGAGATGGTCGCGTCCGACGAGTTCGTGCGCGGGAGCGAAGAAGCGCGCATTCGCGCCGAGGGCGAGGGCGTCTCGCCGCATGTCGTCCAGCTCGCCGGCTGCGACCCGTACTGGATGGGGGAGGCAGCCCGGCTGGCCGAAGCCAATGGCGCCGATATCGTCGACATCAACATGGGCTGCCCGGCCAAGAAGGTAACGGGCGGTTGGGCCGGTTCCGCCTTGATGCGCGATCTCGACCATGCGATCGCGTTGGTCGAGGCGGCCGTTGCTGCCACGACTGTGCCGGTGACGGTCAAGATGCGCCTCGGCTGGGACGATGCCTCCCGTAATGCGCCGGAGCTCGCGCGACGGGCCGTCGATGCGGGTGCGCGGATGATCACGGTCCATGGCCGCACGCGCCAGCAGTTCTACAAGGGCACGGCGGACTGGCGGGGAATCGCAGCGGTGCGTGCCGCCGGCGACTTCCCCCTGGTGGCCAATGGCGACATCCACGATGTCGCGGATGCGCGAGCCTGCCTTGAGCAATCAGGCGCCGATTTCGTCATGGTCGGTCGTGCCGCGCTTGGCCGGCCCTGGCTGGTCGGCGAGATCGGCGCAGCGCTCGACGGGCGTGAATTCCGGCCGCTGACTTTGGCCGAGAAGCTCGCGCTGGCCTGCGAGCATTACGAGGGCCTGCTGGCCCTGATCGGCGTCGCGCATGGTGTTCGTCACGCCCGCAAGCATCTGGCGGCCTATGCGGATGACGCCGTGACCGATGGCTGCGAGCCCGATGCGGACCTGCGCCGCAGCCTGCTGACATCTGACGAACCCCGGAAGGTCCTGGCGGCCCTCTCGGGACTGTTTTCGACCGACCGCAGCCGCGCAGCGGCCTGACGCGGAGAGGATGAGCCGATGACGGCGATGTTTGCCGACAAGGGCCTTGGAAGCCGCAGCGCCTACCTGCTCGATCCGATCGAGGTTCAGGCGCTGAATGTGCTGCCCATGCCGGTGCTGGTGATCGGCGAGAGCCATGCGGTGCTCTACGCCAATACGGCAGCCGAAGATTTCTTCCAGTCAAGTGCCGCCCTGCTGAAGCGCCAGCGCATCGACGATCTCATCGCCTTCGGCTCGCCGGTGCTTGGGCTGATCGAGGAGGTGCAGCGCCGTGGCGCCAGCGTCAGCGAATACCGCCTCGATCTCGGCACGCCCCGCCTCGGAACCGATCACATCGTCGATGTCTTTGCCTCTCCCTTGCCCAGTCAGGGCGATGCAGTCGTGCTGATGCTGCAAGAACGGACAATTGCCGAAAAAATGGACAGGCAATTGACGCATCGCGGGGCAGCCCGCTCGATCACCGCGCTCGGCGCGATGCTGGCCCATGAGATCAAGAATCCGCTTTCCGGCATCCGCGGTGCGGCGCAGCTGCTCGAAGGCTCGATTGGCGACGAGGATCGGATGCTGACGCAGCTGATCTGCGACGAGACCGACCGGATCGTGAAGCTGGTCGAGCGCGTCGAATTGTTCGGCGACGAGCGGCCGAGCGAGCGCGACGCGGTCAATGTCCATGACGTGCTCGACCATGTGAAGCGCCTCGCCCAGTCCGGCTTCGCCCGGCATATCCGCTTCACCGAGACCTACGATCCCTCGCTTCCGCCGGTCGCCGGCAATCGCGACCAGCTCGTCCAGGTGCTGCTGAACCTCGTCAAGAATGCTGCCGAGGCGATCGGCGAGGGCGCTATCGACGGCGAGATCACCCTGACGACCGCCTATCGCCCGGGCATCCGCCTGCAGGTGCCCGGCTCCTCGGAACGCATCGCGCTGCCGCTTGAAATCGCAGTGCGCGACAACGGGCCCGGCGTGCCTCCAGATCTGGTGCAGCACCTGTTCGATCCCTTCGTCACGACCAAGGCCCAGGGAAGTGGCCTTGGACTTGCACTTGTCGCCAAGGTGATCGGCGATCACGGCGGAATCGTCGAATGCGAGTCCGTTCCGCGCCGGACGCATTTCAGGATCCTCCTGCCCCTGCACCAGCTCAGGTCGGGGCAGGCAACGTAAAGGCCTCAAGCAACACATGCCGACCGGTCACATCCTCGTCGCCGACGACGACGCCGCGATCCGCACCGTCCTCAACCAGGCGCTCGCCCGTGCGGGCTATGAGGTCAGGACCACGGGCCAGGCTGCCACGCTCTGGACCTGGGCTGCCCAGGGACTGGGCGATCTGATCATCACCGACGTGGTGATGCCGGATGGCAACGCCTTCGACCTGCTGCCGCGCATCAAGCGGGTGCGGCCCGAGCTGCCGATCATCGTGATGAGCGCGCAGAACACCTTCATGACGGCGATCAAGGCCTCCGAGCGCGGCGCCTACGAATATCTGCCCAAGCCCTTCGACCTGAAGGAGCTCGTCGCCATCGTCGGCCGCGCGATGTCTCGCCCCCGTGGCGAGGCGGCGCGCGGGCACGCGGCCGAGCCTGAGGATATCCCGCTGATCGGCCGCTCGCCGGCGATGCAGGACGTCTATCGTGCGCTCGCCCGCCTGATGCCGATCGACCTGACCGTGATGATCAACGGCGAATCCGGCACCGGCAAGGAGCTGGTCGCCCGCGCGCTGCACGACTATGGCAAGCGCAAGAACGGCCCCTTCGTCGCGATCAACATGGCGGCGATCCCGAAGGACCTGATCGAGTCGGAGCTGTTCGGCCATGAGAAGGGCGCCTTTACCGGGGCACTCACCCGCTCGTCCGGCCGCTTCGAGCAGGCGGAGGGCGGCACGCTCTTCCTCGACGAGATCGGCGACATGCCGATGGAGGCGCAGACGCGCCTCCTGCGCGTCCTCCAGCAGGGCGAATACACCACGGTCGGCGGGCGCACCCCGATCAAGACCAATGTCCGCATCGTCGCCGCGACCAACAAGGACCTGCGCATCTCGATCGCGCAGGGCCTGTTCCGCGAGGATCTGTTCTTCCGCCTGAACGTTGTGCCGATCCGCCTGCCACCCCTGCGCGAGCGCATCGAGGACATTCCCGACCTCGTCCGCCACTTCTTCACGCTGGTCGAGAAGGAGGGGCTGCCGCGCAAGCAGGTCGATTCGGAAGCGATGGACGTGATGCGGCAGTATCGCTGGCCGGGTAACGTCCGCGAGCTGGAGAATCTCGTCCGGCGTCTGGCTGCGCTCTACCCGCAGGAGACGATCACCGCGCCGATCATCGAGGCCGAGCTGCAGCCGGCAGCGGTGGGGGCAGGCTTTATCAGCAGCACTGCAACGCCGGAGCGCGCCGAGACCCTGTCCGGCTCCGTCGAGCGCCATCTCGGCCAGTATTTCGGCGGATTCGGCGACAATATCCCGCCGCCGGGCCTCTACCACCGTATCCTGCGCGAGATCGAGCCGCCTTTGATCGCCGCGGCATTGGCCGCCACGCGTGGCAACCAGATTCGCGCGGCGGAGCTGCTCGGCCTCAACCGCAACACCTTGCGCAAGAAGATTCGCGAGCTCGACATGCAGGTGGTGCGCTCGCCCCGCTAGAAGGGTGGCTTCACCGCCTTGTGAATGTCATATTTTGACAACACCGTTGCGGCGGCGCATCAGTGGCGCCCTGCAGGCATGATCGGTTCGCGGTCCCTGCCATATCGGAGTTGTCGGGAAACGTGTCCGCTTCTGTCAACGAAGCCAGAATGATGCCGCGCGGCGAGGAGAAGTCCCGCCGCGTCTCGGGCTGGGTCGGCGGGATCGTCGTCGCGCTGGCACTGATCTCGGCCTTGCTCACCTTCCTCGTGCTGTCCGGTGCGACGCCGATCGTGCCGGTCCACGAGGTCGTGGTCGGCGTCTTCGTGCTCAACGCGCTCCTGATCCTGCTGCTCGTGGTCATCGTCGCCGTCGAGGCAGCGGTCCTGATCCGCGCCCGCAAGGCGGGGGCGGCGGCGGCAGGGCTTCATGTCCGTATCGTCGGCCTGTTCAGTATCATCGCGGCCCTTCCGGCGGTCCTCGTCGCCATCATCGCCACCGTCACGATCGAGCGCGGGCTGGAACCGTGGTTCTCGGACCGGATGCGCGATGCGGTCTTCAAGTCGGTCGAGGTCGCCGATGCCTATGCCGCCAGCCAGTGCCGCTCTCTCGGACGCGAGATCCGCGTGCTGGCCGACGACCTGAGCCGGGCCAAGCCCGCCTTCGACGTCGATCGCAAATGGTTCGAGAACTTCCTGACGACGCGCGCGACCGCGCTCGGCGTCCCCGTCGCCGCGATCATGCAGCCGCCGGACAAGATCGTGGTGCGCGCCAATATCAACGTGCTGCGCGACCCGCCCATGCCGGATCAGGCCGCCTTCGACGACGCGCGCTCCGCCCCAGAGCCGATCTGCGTCATCCCGCGGACGGGCACGGTATTCGGCGCCGTGATGAAGCTGCCGGCCTATGACAACAGCTTCCTGCACGTCGCGCGCGAGGTCGATCCGCTGGCCGTCGAGTTCCCCTCGGTCGCGCGCGGAGCGGCGGTCGAGTACCTCTCCATCGACGCGCGCCGGAAGGGCGTGCAGATCGCCTTCGCCTCGATGTACGGCCTGATCGCGCTGATCCTGCTGCTCTCCGCGATCTGGCTGGGCCTGAGCTTCGCCAACGGCCTCGTCGCGCCGATCCGCCGGATGATCGACGCGACGGACCAGGTCTCGAGCGGAAACTTCTACGTCCAGGTGCCAATCCGGCGAGCGGAGGGCGACCTTGCCCATCTCGGCGAGACCTTCAACAAGATGACAGCGGAGCTGCGCCGCCAGCGCGACAGCCTGGTCACGGCGAGCGAGGTCATCGACCGGCGCCGGCGCTTCACCGAGACGGTCCTGTCCGGCGTCTCCTCCGGCGTGCTCAGCCTCGACAGCGACGGCCATATCACCACGATCAACCGCTCGGCCGAAAGCTTGCTCGGCACCGGCGGGCGGCTGCTCGGCAAACCCATTGCCGAAGCTGCGCCGGAAGTGGCCGGCTTCGTCGCGGAAGCCCTGCAGAACCGGCAGCGCCAGAGCTCGGGCCAGGTCGCCTTCACGCGCGCCGGCCAGGACCGGATGGTCAATATCCGCGCCGTCAGGGAAGGCGAGGGGATCGGGGCCGGGCTCGTGGTGACGCTCGACGACATCACCGATCTCGTCTCGGCCCAGCGCACGGCCGCCTGGGCCGACGTCGCCCGCCGTATCGCGCATGAGATCAAGAACCCGCTGACGCCGATCCAGCTCTCGGCCGAGCGCATCAAGCGCCGCTTCGGCCGCGTCATCACCGAGGGCAAGGACGTCTTCGACCAGTGCACCGACACGATCGTGCGGCAGGTCGAGGATATCCGCCGCATGGTCGACGAGTTCTCCTCCTTCGCCCGCATGCCGAAGCCGTCGCTCGCCCGTGAGGATATCGTCGAGACGGTCCGGCAGATCATCTTCCTCTGGCGGGTCGGCAACCCCCAGACGACGATCGCCGAGGTCTTGCCGGCCGAAGCCGTGCCGGCGCGCTTCGACCGGCGCCTGATCTCGCAGGCGCTGACCAACGTCATCAAGAACGCGACCGAGGCGATCGAGGCCGTGCCGGCGGAGGAGCGCGGGCAGGGCCGGATCGATGTCCAGATGGCGCGCCTGGACGACGGCCGGATCGTCATCGACATCATCGACAACGGCAAAGGCCTGCCCGCGGACCAGCGGCAGAAGCTGCTCGAGCCCTATATGACGACGCGCGAAGGCGGCACGGGCTTGGGCCTCGCCATCGTCGGCAAGATCCTGGAGGACCATGGCGGCGGCATCGAATTGCTCGACCGACCGGATGCCGCCAGCGGTGCAAGGGGTGCGCGCATCCGCCTCTGGTTCCCCGAGACAGGTCCGGCGCAGGACCCTGAGGGCGGCGATGCGGCCGCCCGGCCGGATGACGGCACGCGCAACACGGATGATTCAAAGAATGGGATACGCCTATGAGCGCTGACATCCTGGTAGTGGACGACGAAGTCGATATCCGCGATCTGGTCGCCGGCCTGCTGGAGGACGAGGGTTACCGGACCCGCAAGGCGGGCTCCGCCGACGAGGCGCTGGCCGCGATCGCATCGCGCCGGCCGAACCTCGTCTTCCTCGACATCTGGCTGCAAGGTAGCCGGCTCGACGGCCTGCAGGTCCTGGAGCTGATCAAGGAAAACCACCCCGATCTCGCGGTGGTGATGATCTCCGGCCACGGCAACATCGAGACGGCGGTCTCGGCGATCAAGAGCGGCGCCTACGACTTCATCGAGAAGCCGTTCAAGGCCGACCGGCTGGTGCTGGTCGCCGAGCGGGCGCTGGAAGCCTCGCGCCTGCGCCGCGAGGTCCGCGAGCTCAAGACCCGCTCGGTGCAGGCAGACCGCATCGTTGGCCGCACCACGGTCGTCAACCAGCTCCGCCAGACGATCGAGCGCGTCGCGCCGACCAATGCGCGCGTTCTGATCACCGGCGAGCCCGGCTGCGGCAAGGAGCTCGCGGCGCGTACGCTGCACACCGCCTCGACCCGGTCGAGCGGACCTTTCGTCGTCATCAACGCGGCGACGATCACGCCCGAGACGATGGAGGAGGAGCTGTTCGGCATCGAGGGCGGCGACGGGCGCGGGCGCCGGATCGGCGCGCTCGAGGAGGCCCATGGCGGCTCGCTCTATATCGACGAGATCGGCGACATGCCGCGCGAGACGCAGAACCGCATCCTGCGCGTGCTGGTCGACCAGAACTTCCAGCGCGTCGGCGGCGCGACCCGCGTCCATGTCGATGTCCGCGTCATCTCCTCGTCGAGCCGTGACCTGGCCCAACTCATCGCCGACGGGCATTTCCGCGAGGACCTCTATCACCGCCTCAGCGTCGTGCCGATCAAGGTGCCGCCGCTGTCGGAGCGGCGCGAGGACGTACCCGAGCTGATCGAGTTCTTCATGGATCAGATTTCGGTCGCCAGCGGCCTGCCGAAGCGCCAGATCGGCAGCGACGCCATGGCCGTGCTGCAATCGCATGAATGGCCCGGCAACATCCGCGAGCTGCGCAACAATGTCGAACGCCTGATGATCCTGACCAAGGGCGATCCGACGGCCGAGGTGACGATCGAGATGCTGCCGGCCGAGGTCGGCGCCATGGTGCCGACGACGCCATCAGGCTCCGGCGGCGAGCGCCTGATGAGCCTGCCGCTGCGCGACGCGCGCGAAATCTTCGAGCGCGAATACCTGATCGCGCAGATCGCGCGCTTCTCCGGCAATATCTCGCGCACGGCCGAGTTCATCGGCATGGAACGCTCGGCGCTGCACCGGAAGCTGAAGTCGCTCGGCGTCGGCTAGCAATGGAACCGAACACCTCGCCCTTTGACGGAAATCGTCCAAGGGCGAGGCGATTGCAGGCCGTCAGGCGCCCCACGCATGCCCATTTGCACGCTACGCAGGCGGCATGCGTCTAAAGTCGGCAATGCTGCACTTGCGTTGCGGGCGAAGACGACGATCTAATGGACCATCGGTGTTCCGACGCTGGTGGAATGCGCCGCCGGCCTGAAACGGAACGAATTGGATCGCTGGATTTTAATCCGATCGGCGATCCCAACAACAGGGACTACCCATGGCCGCCGAGCGGGCACAGAATCTCCAGGACACTTTCCTCAACCATGTGCGCAAGCAGAAGATTCCGCTGACGATCTTCCTCGTCAATGGCGTGAAGCTGCAGGGCGTCGTCACCTGGTTCGACAATTTCTGCGTGCTGCTGCGCCGTGACGGTCACTCGCAGCTCGTCTACAAGCATGCGATCTCGACCATCATGCCCGGCCACCCGGTGCAATTGTTCGAGCCCGAGGAAACGGACAAGAACTGATTTGGCGACAAGCCACAAGGACGACAAGGATCGAGCGGCCACGCGCGTCACAGGCGCGAAGCCGCTCGACGAGATCGAACGCGACATCGCGGCGAATACGCGCGCCTTCGTCGTGGGACCCTACCTGCAGAAGCGCGGCGTCGCGGTCGATGCCAATCAGCGTTCCTTCGCGGCGCGGCTGGACGAGGCTGTCGGGCTCGCGGCCGCGATCGACCTGACCGTCGTCGAGCCGGTGCAGGTGCTGCTGACCGCCTTGCGCCCTGCGACCTATCTCGGCAAGGGCAAGGTCGAGGAGCTGGCCGAGCGCATCAAGATCGAGGAAATCGGGCTCGTCGTGATGGACTGCGCGCTATCGCCGGTCCAGCAGCGCAATCTCGAAAAGGCTTTCGGCTGCAAGGTCATCGACCGCACCGGCCTCATCCTCGAAATCTTCGGCCGGCGCGCCCGCACCAAGGAAGGCGCGCTCCAGGTCGAGCTTGCGCATCTCAATTACCAGAAGAGCCGGTTGGTGCGGTCCTGGACCCACCTTGAACGCCAGCGCGGCGGCTTCGGCTTCCTCGGTGGCCCCGGCGAGACCCAGATCGAGGCCGACCGGCGCATCATCCAGGAGCGGATGACGAAGATCGAGCGTGATCTGGAGAGCGTGAAGCGTACGCGCTCGCTGCATCGCGCCAGCCGGAAACGCGTGCCTTATCCGATCGTTGCGCTGGTCGGCTATACTAATGCCGGCAAGTCGACGCTGTTCAACCGGCTGACCTCGGCCGAGGTGCTGGCGCAGGACATGCTCTTCGCCACGCTCGACCCGACAGCACGCGCGATCAAGCTGCCGCATGGCGCCCGGATCATGCTCTCTGACACGGTCGGCTTCATTTCCGACCTGCCGACGCAGCTCGTCGCCGCCTTCCGCGCCACGCTGGAGGATGCGATCGAAGCCGATGTCCTGCTGCATGTCCGCGACGTCGCGCATGAGGATACTCAGGCGCAGGCCGCCGACGTGCAGGCGATCCTGCGCGATCTCGGTATCAATCCGGACGATGGCCAGCGCGTCATCGAGGTCTGGAACAAGGCCGACCTGCTTGACCCCGCCGAACGCGAGCGCCAGCTCGGCATCGCGACACTGAGGCCCGATGGCTCGCGCCCGGTGCTGGTCTCGGCGCTGACCGGGGAAGGCATCGAGCGGCTGACGCGCGCGATCGAAACCCGCATCGCGCATAGCCGCCCGGTCTACACGCTTGATCTCGCTCCCGGAGACGGCAAGTCGCTCGCCTGGCTGCATGCCAATGGCGAGATCCTCCAGCGCGAGGATGGCGAGGATGGCGGGCTGAAGCTCGTCGTGCGCCTGCCGCTGGAGCGGGAAGGGGCGTTCACGGCGCGTTTCCCCCAGGCTGAGCGGCAGGGGTAGGCTCGCTGTCGTTCATGCCCGTCATTCTCGGGCGGAGCGAAGCGCAGACCCGAGAAGCTCTATCCGCGAAGCGCGCCCTTTCGTTTCCGAGATGGTCGGATCAAGCCCGACCATGACGACTGTTACGAGCCGCCGCTCTTCTCTCGCTTCTTCACGGCCTGCCAGAGCGCTTCCATCTCGTCGAGACTGGCATCCTTCGCAGCCCGGCCTTGTGCCTCCAATGCCTCCTCGATCGCCTTGAAGCGGCGCTCGAACTTGGCGTTGGCTGCGGCGAGGCAACCTTCCGGATCGGCATCGGCATGGCGGGCGAGATTGGCGACGACGAAGAGCAGGTCGCCGATCTCCTCATGGATCGCGGCCTTGTCGCCGCCGGCGAGCGCCTCGTCGATCTCCGCCGTTTCCTCGCGGATCTTGTCGAGCACGAGGCGGGCATCGTTCCAGTCGAAGCCGACGGTCGAGGCGCGGGCCTGCAATTTCCAGGCGCGGGTGAGGGCGGGCAAGGTATGCGGCACGCCGGCGAGCACGCCGCGCTCCTCCGTCTGCGGCGGCAGCCCGGCCGCTTCACGCGCCGCCGCCTTGGCAGCCTTCTCCTCAGCCTTGATCCGGTGCCAGAGCACCTTCACCTCGGATGGCGAGAGATTACGTGCATCACCGAAGACATGCGGATGCCGGCGGATCAGCTTGGTGGTGATCGCCTCGACCACGTCGGGAAAGGCGAAGGAGCCTTCCTCCTCGGCCATGCGGGCGTGAAACGCGACCTGCAGGAGCAGATCACCAAGCTCGTCCTTGAGGTCGAGTTTGTCGCCGCGGGCGATCGCGTCGGCGACCTCGTAGGCTTCCTCGACGGTATAGGGCGCGACCGAGGCGAAATCCTGCTCCAGGTCCCAGGGGCAGCCGGTTTCCGGCGTGCGCAGCGCGGCCATGATCGCGATCAGGCCGTCAATGTCGCGAGAGGGCTTCAACGCTGCATGTCTCCGTGATGTCAGGCGGAGCATTGCGCGAAAGGGGAAACCGGTTTTCGCTGAGGCAATGCGCAAAACTTTGATAATCCTCCTCCCATGATTCAAGCCACCCCGTCCATCGCGATCGACGAGAGCGAGATCGAGGAGAGTTTCGTGCGCGCCTCCGGTCCGGGCGGCCAGCACGTCAACAAGGTCTCAAGCGCGGTGCAAATCCGCTTCGACGTGCGCCGCTCGCCGTCGCTGCCGAACGATGTCGCGATCCGGCTGATGAAACTCGCCGGCAGCAAGCTGACGCAGGAGGGCATCATCGTCATCGTCGCGCAGACGCATCGCAGCCAGAAGCGCAATCGCGAGGAGGCGGTGGAACGCCTGCTGGAACTGATCCGGGCCGCCGCCGTGCGCCCGCAGGTAAGGCGGGCGACGAAGCCAACCAAGGCCTCGAAGGAGCGTCGGCTCGCGTCCAAGGAGAAGCGCTCCGGCGTCAAGGCCGGCCGGCAGAGGCCGGCTTCTGACTGACATGGCGGATGAAGACGACAGGCAAGGGCAGGGCGCACGCACCGTCCGGGCACCGCGCCGGATCACGCCCGCTTATCTCCAGCGCGCGGCGATGCATTATCTCGAGCGCTATTCGGCGCCGGCCGCGCAATTGCGCCGGGTACTGGCGCGCAAGATCGCCCTGAGCTGCCGCCACCACGGCGACGACCCGGCTGCCCATGCCCAGGCTCTCGATGAGGTCGTGGCGCGCTGTATCGCCTCTGGACTGGTCGACGACCAGCGTTTCGCCGAAGCGCGGGCTGCGACGCTCCGGCGCCGTGGCCGTTCGGCGCGGGCCGTCGCCGCGACGCTGACCGCGAAGGGCGTCGGCCGCGACCTTGCCCGGCAGGCCAGCAGCGTCAGCGAGGAGGAGGAACTGGCCGCGGCCCGTAAAGCCGCGCGGCGCAAACGGCTAGGCCCGTGGTCGCGCGGCGACCGGGCGGCGAGCCGCCAGAAGGATCTCGCAGCGCTGGCGCGCGCAGGCTTTTCGATCACCGTCGCCCGCGCCGTGATCGACGGTGCGGCAGACGACGACGCGAACGGCGACAGGCCGGCCTGACAGGGTGCGTACCGCTTCAGGTCGGGATGCAGCGCTGCCGGGCCGCATCCCATACCCCGTCCTGACAGGGCACGGTCGCGAAGTCGGTGAGGAGGCCCACCAGCACGAGCGCGGCAAAGGCGGCGAGCGCAATCGCCAGGCCGATGACGGCGAGCCTCATCATCTTCCATCCCGCCCGCATCAGGCCGCGCACTCAGGTCGATGCCGCGGGGGAAGGGCGCTCGCGGAGCCGCCAGCCTCACTCCAGCTTGACCTGCGCCTCCTTGACAACCTTGCCCCAGCGCTCGACCTCGGCCGTGACGAACTTGCTGAAATCATCACCGGCCAAGGTTGGGATCGGCGAGCCGCTCTTCTTCCAGACGGCGTCGATGGCGGGCGTCTTGAGTGCCTTCTGCACCTCGCCGCGCATCCGGGTCACGATCTCGGCAGGCGTGCCCTTCGGTGCCCAGAGCGCATACCAGGTCGAGACATCGTAGCCGTCGAGGCCGGCCTCCTTGGCCGTCGGCACGTCGGGAATGGCCTCGGAGCGCGTGGGGGCCGCAACCGCGAGAGCCCGCAGCGCACCGCTCTGGATCTGCGCGGCCGAGGAGCCGAGGCCGTCGAACAGCAGGTCGACCTGCCCCGCGACCGTGTCCTGCAAGGCAGGCCCGGCGCCGCGATAGGGCACATGGGTCAACTTGGTCTTCGTCGAGATCTGGAAAAGCTCGCCGGCGAGATGATGCGTCGTGCCGTTGCCGGCCGAGGCATAGTTCAGCTTTTCCGGATTCTTCCGGGCGAAATCGACCAGCTCCGCCACCGTCTTGGCCTGGACCTTGCCGGGATGGACGACGATGACCTGGGGCGGCTGGGCAATGACCGCGATCGGGATGAAATCGCTCTGGATATTGTAGTCGAGCTTCGGATAGAGCGCCGGCGCGATGGCGTGATGCGCCGCCCCGACGAAGAAGGTGTAGCCATCGGGCTTGGCCTTCGCCGCAGCCGACGCGCCGACCGTGCCGCCGGCGCCGCCGCGATTCTCGATGATGATGCGCTGGCCGAGCTGCTGGTCGACCTGGGCGGCGAGCGGTCTGGCGAAGGTGTCGGTGCCGCCCCCGGCCGGGAAGGGCACGATGAAGGTGATCGGCCGCTGTGGCCAGGTTTCGGCCAGTGCCGGCGCAGCCGCCAGCAGCGCGAAGGCTGCGGTCGCGAGGATCAGGTCTCGTTTCGTCGTCATATGGATGCTTCTCCCTTGATGCGGCGCTTGTCGGCCCCTGCCTTCGTGACGTGCAGGGTGCAGGAGAGCCGGAAAATCGGCGGGGCCGCTCGTCGGATTCAGGGCAAGCGCGGCCGCTTTGAACCGGATATGTGGAAGCATTCCCGACCCTGCACGGGCCGGGGCATCTTAGGATCGGAGACCGGGCGAAACCCGGCCTCCGAAGCA
Organism: Allobosea sp. FW305-C-101; assembly: GCF_058783685.1. Taxonomy (NCBI): domain Bacteria; kingdom Pseudomonadati; phylum Pseudomonadota; class Alphaproteobacteria; order Hyphomicrobiales; family Alloboseaceae; genus Allobosea; species Allobosea sp. FW305-C-101. The sequence goes on from NZ_JBYSYT010000003.1 coordinate 162,802, forward strand.
GGCAAGGCGCTCAGCTGCGATACCAGCTCGCCAGGTTCCAGGTCGTGACTTCCCAGCCCGAGATATCGGGCGTCAGGTTGTTGGCGGAGGCGCCGACAACCGTGCGCGACAGGACCGGGAGGATGACATTGGCCTCGCAGAAGATCTCGTTGACCTTGATCAGGAGCGCGGCGCGCTTGACCGGGTCGAGTTCCTTCTGCGCGGCCTTGTAGGCCTTGTCGGCTTCCGGATCGGACCAGCGCGAGACGTTGCGGCCGAGCCACTTGTTCTCCTTGCTGGCAATCTCCCAGGAGACGAGCTGGTTGAGGAAGCGCTCCGGATCGGGCTGCGGCTGCGTCGTGGTGTACATTTCCATGTCGCAATACAGCTTGGTGTAGGTGTCCGGGTTGGCGACATCGGACGAGAAATACACCGAGGCCGTCACCGACTTCAGCTCGAGGTCGATGCCGGCGCGCTGGCAGGCCTGCTTGATGATGGCCTGGGTCTTCTGGCGTGGAGCATTGATCGAGGTCTGGAAGACGTATTTGAGCTTCTTGCCGTCCTTCTCTCGGATGCCGTCGGCGCCCTTCTTCCAACCGGCGTCGTCGAGGATCTTGTTCGCCTTGTCGATGTTGAACTCATACTTGAGCTTGGTCGACTTGAACTGCTTGGGCTCGTTGACGAAGCTCGCCGTCGCGACGCCGCCGCGGCCGTAGATGAACTTCTCGATCGAATCGCGGTCGATCAGGAGGTTGATCGCCTGGCGCACGGCCGGGTCGCTGAGCGAGGGGTGCTTGGTCTTGACGCTGGAGCGCTCGCCATCGACCTCGGTCCACGGATCGGTCGTGTTCAGGATGATGAACTCGACGTCGCCGCCCTTCACCGCCACGACCTTGCCGCGCCCGCCGGCTTCCATGCGCTTGAGGACTTCGTCCTCGACCTGCAGGTTCCAGGCATAGTCGTATTCGCCGGTCTGGAGCACGGCGCGCGCCGCCGAGACCGCGTCGCCGCCGCCCTTGACCTCGAGCGTGTCGAACTGCGGCTTGTTCTTGACGTGATAGTCCTCGTTGCGCGCGGCCAGCACGATGTCGCCCGGCTTGAAGTCGACGAACTTGTAGGGGCCGGTGCCGACGGGCTTCAGGTTCGCCGGGGCCTCGCGGGACTTGGCACCCTTGTACTCGCCGAAATGATGCTTCGGGATGATCATCCCGGCGACGCCGACGAAGGGGTCGGCCCAGAACGGGGTCGCTTCCTTGAAGATCACCTTGATGGTGTGGCTGTCGATCTTCTCGACCTTGATATTGGCGTAGGAGCCGGTGGTGTAGGCGGCCGTCGCCGGATCGGCGGCATATTCCCAGGTGAAGACGGCGTCATCGGCCGTGAACGGCTTGCCATCATGCCATTTCACGTCCTTCTTCAGCTTCCAGGTCACTTCCTTGCCGTCGGCGGAGAGGCCGCCATTGGCCTTGCTCGGAATCTCCGCGGCGAGCTGCGGGATCAGGTTGCCTTCCTTGTCCCAGCCGGCGAGTGGTTCGAAGAAGATGCGCGAGGCGATCTGGTCCTTGGTCCCCGAGGCGAAATGCGGGTTCAGCAGCGTCGGAGCCTGCCAGAGCAGGATCTTGAGCGGTCCGCCGCCGCCGGCCTTGGTCGGCTTGTAGGGGTCGGCCGGCTGGGCCATCGCGACATCGTTCCAGGCAAGGATCTGGCTCGCCATTGGTGCCGTGATACCCACGGCAGCCATTCTCTGGATGAAGGATCGTCGCGATAGCGAACCGTGCTTCACACCCGCGACCAGGCCGCGGATTTCCTCTTCCTTCATGGGTTTTCCCTCCACCTTTTCAGAAAATCGGTGCCCCGGCATTCGATGCCGTGTTTTCGTTGGCGCGCCAGCAATGCATGGCCGGGCGCAGGCGTCCAGTCGGCGAATGGACGGAGCATGCCGGCAATGACGCCGATGCGCATCGCCGACGGACGTGGAGGCGGCCGGCAGGGCGCCCAACCGATCAAACATCGCTCCAGAACGCGGTTCTCTCGGAAGAATCGCCGCTTGCGCGCAATTTTACGTTCCGAATTGAACGCAATTTGAGAGTTCCCGGCCATTGCTGGCCCCGCGAACATATGGCTGCGGGGGTTCATGTTCACGCGATATCTCACCTTCCTTTTCCTGGTGGGCTTGAGCGCGCTCTTCTTCACGAGCGGGCGTTCGGCAACACGGAACGAAGAGGCCCGGAAGGGCCTGGCTCACGTCGTGACAATGGCAGAGCGAGAGGCCTTGCCCGATTCGGCCGAGGCTAACGACGGCTGAGCCGATCATCTCCTCGGACGCGCGAACTTACGCTTCGGGCGCGAGCTTTCGAAGCTGTCGCGCAGCCACCGCCTTCACGGCTTTCGTCATGGCGTCGAGCAGCCGCGTGTTCAATCGCGTGCGTTGCCAGTTCAGCGGCACTGCTATCCGGTGGAGCGGCAGCAATTCGACGAGCCGCCCCTCGGCGATCAGCGGCAAGGCCATGGTGATCGGCGCCATCGACCATCCCAGCCCCGCGAGCGTCAGCTCCAGCATTCCGTGGGTCGAGGGTGCCCAATGCGTCGGCGGCAACAGGGTCACGCCGCAGGCCTCCCGCATCCAGCGCGATTGCAATTCGTCGCGCCGGTCGAAACGCAGCATCGGTGCGGATTGCAGGCTCAGGCCGGCGACACCCTCCGCGAAATGGTCGGCATGGAACGCCGGGCTGGCAACGGCTGCATAATCCAGCGCGCCGAGCGGGTGGATCTTGCAACCGGCCACGGGCGCGAGATCGGCGCTGACCGCAGCCACCACCTCGCCGGTGCGAAGTCTCTCTGCGGTATGGGCTTCATCATCCAGGACCAGGTCCAACAGCGCGCCCGTGTCGGCGGTGAACTGCGCGGCCGCCTGCGGAAACCAGGTGCTGAGGCTGTCGGAATTGACTGCGACGCGCAGCGTCGGCGCTGTCTCGCCAGCCCCTGCCAAGCCCTGCAGATCATCCGAGATATCGGCTTCGAGCAACCTGACGCGCTCGATATGGGCATGGAGCTTGGCGCCGATCGGGGTCGGCAAGCAGGGCGTTCCGCGCGTCAGCAAGGTTGCGCCGAGGCGCTCTTCCAGTCCCTTCACACGCTGCGAGACGGCAGACGGCGTGACACCGAGGACCGACGCCGCCTTTTCGAAGCTGCCTTCGCGCAGGACGGCTGCCACCGCGGCAAGCGCCAGATAATCGAGCATTAGCCACCCTAATTCTGACTTAGAGAATGTAGTTAGACTACGCTGACCGGCTCGGGCATCAAGCGGCCATGAGCACGCTTTTTCTTCCCGCCTTCGCCAAGGGCTTTGCGCTTTCGGCCGGACTGATCATCGCCATCGGCGCCCAGAACATGTTCGTGCTCAGGCAGGGGCTCAAGCGGGAGCATGTCTGGCCGATCGTGCTGTTCTGCGCCGCGGCCGATGCGACGCTGATCGTCGCCGGCGTCAACGGGCTGGGCGCGTTGCTCTCCGCCGTGCCCGGTCTCTCCGTCGCGCTGAGCCTGGGCGGAGCCGTCTTCCTGATCTGGTATGGCTATGGCGCCTTGCGTCGTGCCATGGCCTCGTCGAGCCTGGTCGTCGAGCAGGAGGCGGGAATCTCGCTGGCCGCCGCTCTCGCCGGCACGGCCGCCTTCACGTTCCTCAACCCTCACGTCTACATCGATACGGTCATGCTGATGGGCGCGATCGGTGCGAGCCTGCCGGTGGACGAACGGCCCTGGTTCGTGATCGGCGGAGCGTCCGCGAGCTTCGCCTGGTTCGCCGCGCTCGGTTTCGGCGCCCGCTTCGTGGCTCCGGTCTTCTCCAGGCCCTCGGCCTGGCGTGTTCTGGATCTGCTCATCGCAATCATGATGGCCACTCTCGCCGTCAGCCTTCTGCGCAGCGCCTTCGTTACGTAATTGGATCGCCACCTCCATGCCCAGAGGAAACCCTTCCAGGCAAGGAGACGCCTCTCGCGAGTGACAAGCCCATCTCCCAGCGGACCGTCGCCATCCGCTGCTGGCGCTTCTCAAACAGGATTCGTGACGTAAGAGTCCGGTGTCAGGCTCGGAATCAATGCCGGCGCCCATGAACAGACGTCGGATCTAAGCCGGTTATGGATGTACGAAAGCCTGCGGCAAGCACGGGGCCGTTTGCGCCGCTCAACAATCTCACGTTCCGGGCGATCTGGCTTGCCGGGCTGATCTCCGGATTGGGATGGCTGATCCAGACCATCGCCATGAGCTGGCTGATGGCGACGATCACGCCGTCCAGCGTGATGGTCGCTCTCGTTCAGGCCGCGACGAACCTGCCGGCCTTCATCCTGTCGATCTTCGCCGGCGCCATCGTCGATAATTTCAACCGCCGCAAGGTGATGCTGGTGGCGCGCTCCCTGATGGCCCTGACGGCCGCCACGCTGACGCTCCTCGTCGCGCTCGGGCTGATCAATCCCTGGATCATCCTGTTCTTCAGCTTCCTTGCGGGCTGCTGCATCGCCTTCAACGATCCGGCCTGGCAGGCGTCGGTGGGCGACATCGTCGATCGAAAGGACCTTGCCGCCGCGGTGACGCTGACATCGGTGGGGTTCAACACCGTGCGCAGCGTCGGGCCGGCGCTCGGCGGCATCATCCTCGCGACATTCGGCCCCCTGACGGCCTTCTGCCTCTACACCCTCGGCCATTTCGCGCCGCTGATCGTGGTCTGGCGCTCCAAATGGAAGGTGCCGGAAGCGCGGCTGCCGCCTGAAGCGATGCTGACGGCGATCTCCGACGGCATTCGCTTCACGTCGCTCTCCTCCGAGATCAAGACGGCGCTCGCGCGCGGCTTCCTGTTCGGCCTCGCGGGCATCGCCATCCTCGCGCTTCTCCCACTGGTGGTGCGCGATCAGCTGAAGCTGGGAGCGGTTGCCTATGGCGTCCTCATGGCCGGTTTCGGCGCCGGGGCGCTCCTCGCGGGACTGACCTCGACGGCACTCAGGCGAAGGCTGTCGGACGAGCAGATGCTGAAGCTGGCTTGCATCGCCTGCGCAACCTGCACGATCAGCCTTGCGCTGACCCAGACCGCGGCTGTCGCCGTCGTCGCGCTCATGCTCGGCGGCGCCGGCTGGGTCCTGGGATGGTCGGGCCTGAGCATCAGCGTGCAATGGGCGAGCCCGCGCTGGGTCGTCGGACGGACGATCTCGCTCTACTACGCGCTCACCTCGTTCGGGCTCGCCGTCGGGAGCTGGCTCTGGGGCATGGTCACCGAGTCCTATTCCCTGAGTTTCGCCTTGCAGGCGTCGAGCGCGGCCTCGCTCGGTGTCGCCCTTCTCGGCGTGCTCCTGCCCATCCACCAGCGCAAGGACGCCGATGTATCGACGCTCGATCACATCGAGGCACCCGAGATCAGCCTCGACGTGAAGCCGCGGAGCGGGCCGATCGCGGTCAAGATCGAGTACCGGATCGCCGCCGATCAGGTCGAGCCGTTCCTCGCCCTGATGCTGCAGCGCCGGCGCGCCCAGGGCCGCAACGGAGCGCGACGGTGGATCCTCACGCGCAACCTGCACGATACGGCGGTGTGGACCGAGACGTTCCGCACGCCGACCTGGAACGACTATCTGCGCTTCAACTACCGCCAGACGGCGGCCGACAGGACGCTGAATGCCAGCCTCGCCGAGCTCCATATGGGCCCCGGTAGGCCGGGTGTGACGCTCGCGATCGAAAGACCCACCACGACGCCGCGAAAGGCCGAGATCTTCCGGTCCGAAACGCCCAACAGCTCGGCGTGAACCCTCGCTATTGGGGACTCGGTCTCTTTCCCGATGCGCAGGAGGTCTGCTTCTTCAGCCGCTTTTGGACGGCCGGCGCTTTCGAGCGGGGCGGCGCTGACCCGCTTTGCCGTCCCGCTCCTTGCCCGCGGCCTTGCGCAGGTCCAGCGCGACGCGCCTGACGGAGGTATCGTCCGGATCGAGTGTGATCTCGAATCCTAGGTCGCGGCAGAGCGCGAGCATCGGCGCGTTCTCCGCGAGAACCTGGCTATGGACGCGCTGCAGTTTCTCAGCCCTCGCCCAGTCGAGGATCAGTTCCATGAGCGCCCGGCCGAGCCCGATGCCCTTCAGGTCGGAGCGCAGCAGGATGGCGTATTCGGCCTCGACATGGCCGGGGTCGGCATGCAGGCGAACCGCGCCGGCCGCTTCCCCGCTATCCTCCTCGATGGCGATGAAGGCCATCTCCCGCGCATAATCGAGCTGGGTCAGGCGGGCGAGAAAGGCGTGGCTGAACGACTTCAGTGGCGCGAAGAAGCGTAGCCGCAGGTCTTCGGCCGTCACCCGCCCGAGCATCGCGCCGATGGAAAGCTCGTCCTCCGGCTTCATCGGGCGAACGAGGAAGCGCCGCTCGCCGAAGGCGAGCTGCAAGGTCCAGCTGCCGGGATAGGGCCGGATCGCCGGACGGCGGCGGCGCGCGGGATCAGGCTCCAGCACGATACGGGCATCGACCGCGATGACGCCGCTCGCATCGGCCAGGATCGGGTTGAGGTCCATGGCGCGGATCTGCGGCAGCGCCGAGGCGATGCTGCCGAGCGCCACCAGAACAGCGGCGATCGCACGCCGGTCGGCCGCGGGAACGTCGCGATAGGCGGCCAGGATGCGCGATACCCGCGTCCGGGCGATCAGGTTCTCGGCCGAGGCGAGATCGAGCGGCGGTAGCGCGACATGCGTGTCGGCAATGAGTTCGGCTGCCGTGCCACCGCGCCCAAAGACGATAACCGGTCCGAAGCAGGGATCGACCGAAAAGCCGGCGATCAGCTCACGCGCCTTGCTGCGATGCGCCATCGGCTGCACCAGGAACCCGGCCAGCTGCGCCTCCGGCTGCAACTGGCGCAAGCGCTCCGCCATGCGGTCGGCGGCTTCCCGGACGGCGTGCTCGTTCGCGAGGTCGAGCTCGACGCCGCCGACATCCGATTTATGCGCGATATCGGGGGAGACGATCTTGAGAGCGACCGTGCGGCCGGCCGCGAACTGGGCCTTGGCCGCTTCTGCGGCAGCCTCCGCATCCACGGCGATGACGAGGCCGAGCGTCGGAATTCGGAACAGCGCCAGCAGCTCCGCGACCTCATCCGGTTCGAGCCAGCTGCGCCCTTGCGCGATCGCCCGCTCGACGAGCGCGGCAGCGGTAACGATATCCGGCTGGTCACCTTCATCGAGCACGGGCGGCGTCGCCATCAGCTCCTTGAGCAGCCGGGCATGGCGCGTCAGATGCTGGAAGCCGAGGATCGCATCCTGCTCCGTCGCGAAGGACGGAATGCCGGCCGCGGCAAAGGTCCCCGCCATCTCCTCGCCGCCGCCGACCCATACCGCCAGCACCGGCTTGCCCGCCGGAGACGCGGAACGCGCCTCGGCCATGGCACGCGCGCAATCTGCCGGGTCGTCCGGCGCGAGCGGGGCGTTGAGCGCCAGCACGGCGTCGACGTCGCTCTCGGCCAGCAGGCGGGTCGTCGCGTCGCGATAGTCCTGCGCCGTCCGGACGATCACAGGCTCCCGGAGTTGGCGGTCCACGCCACCGGCCCGCCGCAGCCGCGCTGCGGCCAGGGCCGCCAGCCCCTCGCCATTGCTGACGATCGCCAGCCGGCCGGCATCCGCGGCGCGGGCGCGGCCCAGCGTCTCGGCGGCGGCAAAAAGCTCGTCGAGATCGTTGACGCGCAGCAGGCCAGCCCGATGGAACGCGGCATCATGCGCCGCGTCGCTGGTCACGATCAGGGCGGAATGCGTCAGGGCCGGCCAAGGCGGCTCCAGGCGCGGCGGCCGCAACACCAGCACCGGCTTGAGCCGCGCGGCAGCGCGCGCCGACGAGAGAAAGCGCGCGGCGTCAGCGACGTCGTCGATCGCAAGCAGGATCGTACGCGTCGCGGAATCGGCGCCGAAATGATCGAGGCTGTCGGCGATATCGACATCGGCACCTTCGCCAAGGACGACGGCGCCCGAAAACCCGATCCCGCGCCGGGCGGCCCAGGCCAGGATTCCGGCCGCCACGGAATTGGACTGCGCGACGAGGGCGAGCGAACCCGCGGCCAGATGCACCGGAACCGCAGTGGCGTTCAGGCCGAGGCGCGGCGCGGCAAGGCCGAGCGACGATGGCCCGATCAACCGGATTCCCGCCGCCCGGGCTGCGTTTCGCAGGCGCGCAGCATCGGCGGTGTTTCCGTCAGGCACGAGAAGCCCGGCGCTGCCGCTTTCGACCAGCCGTAACACCTGCTCCACGTTGGCAGCAGGGGCGATCAGGAGGTCGCAAGGCCGCAAGGATGGAACGGCTTTCCCGGCGGGAAGCTCCGTGAACTCGCCACGATATGGTTGCGAGCGGATTTGTGCCGCGAGCACATCCGTTTCAGGAGAGCCGGCGATGAGCGTGATGGTCCTGGGTTCAAGCGCGCGTCGGATCAGGGCGAGCGTCATCGATCGGCGTTTCCGTCTTCGAGGCGGCGAGCAAACGCGATTCCCGACGGTCGGGCCAGCCGTACTTTGCGCGTATCCGATATGGCTCTGATGCCCTCTCGGCATGCAGCACTACCCGGGGTATTGCACATGCTTGGCCCGCATGATCGACCACAGCCATGCGCCGGACAGCGCTCTTGCCCCGGCAATTCCGGATCGGCCAACATCGGGCCGGCCGTGGCTGCGGCCGGACCAGGCATCCAGGGAACGAGAGGCGAGGGCAGATGAGCGGACTCTTGATCACGGGCGGCCGCGTCGTCGATCCGGAAAGCGGCCATGACGGCGTCGCCGATGTCGCCATCGCCGACGGAAAGATCGTCGCGATCGGCTCCGGTCTGGGCCACGCCGAGCGCGTGATCGACGCGCGGGGGCTGATCGTCGCGCCCGGATTCATCGACCTTCACGCCCATGGCCAATCGATCCCGGCCGACCGGATGCAGGCTTTCGATGGCGTCACCACCACGCTGGACCTTGAGGCCGGTGTGCTGCCGGTCGCGTCCTGGTATCGCCGGCAGGCGGAACAGGGCCGCATCCTCAATTACGGCGCCGCGACGAACTGGGCCTTCGCCCGGATCGGCGCGATGATCGGGATCAACGAGGAATCCTCGCTCGAAGCGTTCGGGCGCGCCATGCGCGATCCGCGCTGGATGGACAATATTTCCTCGCCCTCAGAGCAGCAGAACATCCTCGACCGCATCGCGGCCGGGCTCGACGAAGGCGGCATCGGGATCGGCATCCTGAACGCTTACGCGCCCGGTGCCGGCGTGCAGGAGCTGACCGCGCTCTGCCAGCTTGCCGCCGAGCGCGGCGTGCCGACCTTCACCCATATCGCCTACATGGCGAATACCGATCCGAAGAGCGCCGCGGAGGCCTATATCCGCCTGATCGGCTATGCCGGCGCGACCGGCGCGCATATGCACATCTGCCACTTCAACAGCTCCAGCAAGACCGATGTCGAGCGTTGCGCGCGGCTGATCAGTAAGGCGCAGGAGCAGGGCCTGCCGATCACGGTGGAAGCCTATCCCTATGGCACGGGCTCGACGGTGATCGCCGCCGCGTTCTTCAGCGACCCGGAATTCGAAAGCCGCAACGACACGCGCTACCAGCAGATCCAGCTGGTCACGAGCGGGCGCCGGATCCAGGACCGCGACGACCTGCTGACGGCACAATCCGAGGATCCGTCGCAGCTCGTCCTGTGGCATGTGCTCGACACCGAGAACAATGCCCGCCACCGCGACATGCTCGACCTCTCGGTGCTGTATCCCGGCGGCGCGATCGCATCGGACGCGATGCCCTGGTCGATGCCGGACGGATCGACCTATACCGGCGATGCCTGGCCGCTGCCTGAGGAAGCGACCTCGCATCCGCGCTCGTCGGGCACCTTCACGCGCTTCCTGCGCCATTGGGTGCGCGAGCGGCAGGCCATCGGGCTCAGCGAGGGCATCGCGAAATGCACGTTGATCCCGGCCGAGATCCTAGCCGCAAGCACGCCCGCAATGCGCGAGAAGGGCCGACTGAAGGCCGGGGCCGACGCCGACGTCGTGGTGTTCGACTTGGAGAGGCTGACCGATCGCGCCGAGTTCTCGGCGATGAACCGTCCGGCAGAAGGCGTGAAGCACCTTGTCGTCAGCGGGGAGCCGGTGATCACCGACGGGCTCATGAATGTCGCAGCCCGGCCGGGCCAGCCGGTTCGTCGCCCCTTCGGCACGGCAGCCTGAGGCCATGCCGGTTCCGATCCTGCTGGTGACCGGCTTTCTCGGGGCCGGCAAGACGACGCTGGTCAATCATATCCTGCAGCAGGCCGACGGCCGGCGTATCGCGGCCGTCGTCAATGATTTCGGCGCCATTAATATCGATGCGGAACTCATCGCCGGCGCCGAGGACGGGGTCGTCAGCCTGGCCAATGGCTGCATCTGCTGCTCGCTGGAAGGCGACCTGCTGCGGACGCTCTCCAGCCTCCTGCGGCGAAGCCCGCGACCGGAAGCCATCGTCATCGAGACCAGCGGCGTCGCCGATCCCGAGGACATCATCCGCAACCTGATGGATCCGGTGGTCTGGCGCGAGGCTCCGCTGGAGACGGTGTTGTGCGTCGCCGATGCCGCGTCACCGGAGCCGGATCTCGGCGATCCCCTGCTTCTGAGCCAGCTCCGCTCCGCCGACCTCGTCGCCATCAGCAAGGGGGATCTTGTCAACGGGCCGGCCCTCGACGCGCGCCGCCGCGCCCTGTCGCAGATCAACCGCAGGGCGGCCGTCATCGAGGCGACCGGGGGCGATATCCCGCTCGATCTCGTCTTTCCGGAGGTTGGAACAGCGCGCGAGCGCACGACGCGCCCGAAACGGCCGAGCATCGACCGTTTCGAGAGCTTCAACTGGATATCCGAGGAACCGATTTCGCTCGCCGGCTTCCAGCAGGCGATCGGCCGGCTGGCGTCCCGGCTTGTGCGTGCAAAAGGGATACTCGACACGATCGAGAAGCCGGATTGCCGCTACCTCTTCCAGCTCGCGGGCGGACGGGCCACGCTCGCACCGCTCGATCGGGACGATCCGGGGCAGGGCGGCACGCGCCTCGTCTTCATCGCGGAGATCGGGAAGATATCTCAACCGGAGATCGACGAGGCCCTGAGCCGGGCCGGACGAACATAACCTCCGGCGCCGGCCCGATCGCGGCAGGCGATCCGCCGCGTTTCACTGCCCTTGGTTCGATGACGCCCGCTCGAGGGCGGCCACGACGTCGTCGACGCTCTCCTTCACGCCAAGAAGGAAATCCTTCCGGAACGCGATGATGGTGTCCGGTGGTTCGCCCTTGAACTGATAGACCACCGCCACCTGGTCGGGGTTCACATAGAGGGGCTTCCCGTCGCTGGGCGACGTGAACTTGCAAAGCTTCGGCATGGGCGGCTTCGGTCTCGTGATTGCGAAGCCCCTCCGATACCATAATTTTCCGAAGACGAGGGCTTCCATTCCCTCGAAACAGCGGCCGCTACCGCCTCATTCGTGCGGCTTCTGGACAAGATCGAGCGCATGCGGGCGGCCGTCTCAGCGTCGTCAGGCCCAGCTCACGCCCAACCGGGCCGGCGCCTCGCATCCGCCGGCCTTTGCACCTCATGATTCGATCCCGGATTGCCCGTTCGCGGCTTGTCCGACGAGCAGGGCCAGTTGCTCAAGCAGCCTGGCGAGCTGGCCTCTATCGTTATCGGACAGGCCGGAGATCAGTTTCCGCTCGACCAGCATGTCCTCTCGAAAGGCAACCTCGACCAACGCTCGACCTTGGGCGGTCAGCTCTACCGGCAAGCTGCGCTTGTCGCTGCTCGCTTCGGCGCGTGTGATCAAGCCGCGATTGGTGAGGCGATCCAGTCTGGCTGTCAATCCGCCGGAGGTGATCATCAGCGAGCGAAAGAGCTCGGTCGGTCGCAGCCGGTAAGGCGGCCCCGCTCTCAGCAGCGTCGAGAGAACGTCGAACTCGCCGGTATCGAGACCGTGCCGGGCAAACACGGCTTCGATGTCCGGCCTGGCTTGCAGGGTGATCCACCGCATGCGCCCGAGGATCGCCATTCCAGCGGTATCTACGTCGGGCAATTCCCGGCGCCATTGCTCCATACGCGATGCCACGTGATCCATGAAATTCTCTTGACGAAAAGATAAATCCGGATATTGTCTTTCCATCAAGATAAATCGCCTCATTGAGAAAAGCTAGCGAAAGAGATGGTTTTGCAGATGACCATGTCGCGGGAACACGCACTGCCCGGACCACAATGGGTCGGGACATCGGGCATGAGCCCCAAACTCGTCATGACGGGTCGGGCGATGTCCGCGCTCGTCATCCTGTTTCTCCTGACGGCCTCCGTGGCCCCAAAGCTCGCGGGTGCTGCGGTGGCGACGGAATCGCTCCGCTCGCTCGGGTGGGATCCGCGACAGACGCTACTGATCGGCCTGATCGAACTGGCCTGCGTCATCCTGTACGCGATCCCTCGGACCAGCGTGCTTGGCGCGATCGTCACAACCGGGCTTCTGGGCGGCGCGATCGCGACGCAGGTCAGGGTGGACAGCCCGCTCTTCAGCCACACCTTGTTCGGGCTCTATCTGGGCTTGCTCCTATGGGGCGGTCTCTGGCTCCGAAATCCCAATCTCAGGGCGATAGTCCCTGTTGGCAGCCGGGCGCGTCCATCGACGGATGCTCCCGGATACAGCGAAAGCGGCACTCATGGCTGATGACATCGTCAAGGGCCCGGCCTCCTACTTCCCCTCGATCGAGAAGAAGTACGGACGCCCCGTCGGGGAATGGCAGGAACTGGTCCGCCAGCGGCTTCCGGCAAAGCATATGGAATTGGTCGCGATGCTGAAGACCGACCACGGGATGGGCCACGGCCACGCCAACGCCATTGTGGCCTACACGCTGGCGAAAGAAGGCAGATAGAGCAGAAAACCCTGCGAGCAGCAGAGTTCGACAAAGCGCTTCGATCGGGGGCGATGCCCGACATCGGCGCGCGGCCAGGCAAATGACCGAGAGGCACTGACGATCGCCCCTCGGAAGTCTCGAGCCGGGACCGCTTCCAGTGGGTTCTGGATTCGCTGAATGAAAATTGGCGGAAGAGGTGGGATTCGAACCCACGGTGGGCTTGCACCCACGGCGGTTTTCAAGACCGCTGCCTTAAACCACTCGGCCACCCTTCCGTGCGGCCGTTCAATGCCGGTCAGAGAACGGATTTGCAAGCGGAAGATGGCACCAATGCGCAGCCGGTCGCCAGCGTCACTGCGATGCGCAAACCACGGTGACGCCTCGCGATCGAGCCGGTTTTGAGCCCGCTCCACCTCCCATCCGGACCGTGTCCTGATGGCCACGCTGCACAGAAAAATGGCTGCCGCGAATGCCCCGGCGTTGACATGCGCCCCATTTCGAACACTCCTGTGGCCGCCCAACGGCGCAGGGATGGCCTGTTCAGTGGTCCGCTTTCCAGCGGATTTTAGCGGCTTAACGATCCCTTAATAGAATTGGCCGAAAACTCGGCTCAATCGCCTATGGCGATGAGCCGACAGAATGTTTTTGGCGCAGAAAGCGGAATTGGCGGAATGACTCAAGACGCTCGCTTCTCGGCCAAGGGGACCAACTCCACGATGTCCGGGTCGCTGCCAGCGTCTTCTGCCATGCCAACCGTCGCCCGCATGGGCTGCGTGATTCTCGTCGGTTTGTTCGCGGCCAACTGCGCCGGCAATCAGACCGCCGGCCGCCGCTCCAAGGAAATCGGGGCCTTCCCGCAATCCAAATATGGCCCCGCCAGCCAGCGTGTCGTTGCGGAGGGCGAAGAGGTGCCGAAGGGCGGCGGACGCCAGCTCGTCGGCAAGGCCTATTCCGTTGCCGGCAAGCGCTACACCCCGTTCGAGAAGCCTGTCGGCTATTCGCAGGTCGGCTTGGCCTCCTGGTATGGCGAGGCCTTCCACGGCCGCCGCACCGCCAATGGCGAGGTCTATGACCGCTACAGCGTCTCGGCAGCGCACCCGACCATGCCTCTGCCGGCCTATGCCCGCGTCACCAATCTCCTGAACAGCCGCTCGATCATCGTGCGCGTCAACGACCGCGGCCCCTTCCATGGCGGCCGCATGATGGACCTGTCGCAGACCACCGCCGACGCACTCGCCTTCCGCCATCTCGGCACGGCGCGGATCAAGATGGAATATCTCGGCCAGGCTTCGCTTGCCGGCTCCGACGACAAGCTCCTCCTCGCCACGCTCCGCACCGACGGCTCGGCCGCGCCGATCCCCGGCACCAGCGCCCGCACGATGGTCGCCAGCGCCGAGCCCGTCGCCACCACGCGCACCCGCAGTGTCGATGTCGATGCGCAGCCGGCCGTTGAGCCCGAGCCGACCCCGGTCGTTCAGGCCTACGCTCCCCAGCAGCCGCGGACGATCACGCCCTCGACCCCGGTCGTCGCCACTCTCGCCTCGACCGTCTCGACGCCGATCGAAGCACCGTCCATGCGCGCCGCTCCGCTGCCGCCGAACCGGCCGTTCGATCTCGACACCATCGCCAACGCGGCCAAGCCCGTCGCGGTTCCCGCGACGCTGCGCACCACCCTGCCGCCGACACGCGCCAGCGTCGCGAGCCTGTTCGCGGCCCCTGAGAAGGGCGCGAGTGAGCGTCTCGCCAAGACCCATCCGCTCAACAAGCTCGCGCCGCACTCCCTGCAGCCGCTCGCGCGGAACTGATCTCCAGCTTGACCTGATGGCGGGCGCTCTGCTTCACATCGAGGCATGAGCGCCTTTTGCCGTCAGCCAGGACTTCGTGAGAAAGGACTTGCCGCGCCGCGCCGGGCTGCCCGCGGGCTGGCGGTAGGGTTCGCTCTGGCGCTCGGACTGCTGTCTGTTGGCCCCAACGCTTTCGCTCAAGGTTTCCAGTCGCAGGCGCCCTATGCCGTGCTGCTCGATTCGGACACCGGGGCGGTGCTCTACGAGAAGGCGGCCGACGAATTGATGGTGCCGGCGAGCATGGCGAAGCTCGCGACCGTGCTCGTCGCCTTCCAGGACCTCAACTCCGGGCGCCTGACGCTCGACAGCGAGATCGGCATTTCGGAGAACGCCTGGCGCAAGGGCGGCGGCCCGTCGGGCGGCTCGGCGATGTTCGCCATCCTCAACAGCCGGATCAAGCTCTCCGACATCCTGCAGGGCATCATCGTCCAGTCCGGCAACGACGCTTCGATCGCACTGGCCGAGGCCATCGCCGGTGACGAGCCGACCTTCGGACGGATCATGACCGAGCGGGTGAGGGGGCTCGGCCTGACGAAATCCGTCTTCCGCAATGCGACCGGCATGCCTGATCCGCAGCAGCGGGTGACGGCGCGCGAGCTAGCGCTCCTCGCCGACCACATCATCAAGACCTATCCCGAGCTCTACAAGATCTTCGGCCAGCGCGAGTTCACCTGGAACAAGATCCGCCAGCAGAACCGCAACCCGCTATTGACGATGGATATCGGCGCGGACGGGCTCAAGACCGGCAATATCGAGGAATCGGGCTTCGGGCTCGTCGGCTCCGCCGTGCAGAACGGCCAGCGGCTCGTGCTGGTCGTCAACGGCCTCAAGACGGCGCGCGACCGGGCGACGGAAGCCCGCAAGCTGCTCGAATGGGGTTTCCGCGCCTTCGAGCGCCGCCAGCTCTTCGCTGCCGGCGAGACGGTGGGCGAGGCCAGCGTCTATGGCGGCGAGAAGGGCCGTGTCGCGCTCCGGAGCAAGAACGCGGTGAGCCTGCTGCTGCCGCGCGGCAGCACGGAGCGTCTCGCAGCCCGGATCGTCTATCGCGGCCCGCTGACCGTGCCCGTTCAGGAGGGCGCGGAGGTGGCGCGGCTCGTGGTGACGCGCGGTGACATCAGGACGCTGGACATTCCGCTCTATGCGGCCGAGAGCGTGCAGGCAGGCACCTTGCAGTCTCGCGCGCTCGACGCGCTGCTGGAGGCGACGACCGGCTGGGTCCGCAAGGCCCTGGGCCGGAGCTGAGCAGGTCGGGTGAGCAAGGGACGTTTCATCACGCTCGAAGGCGGGGAGGGCGCCGGCAAGTCGACGCTGGCGCGCGCGCTGAGCGAACGGCTCATTGCGGCCGGCCTCACGGCGCGGACGACGCGTGAGCCCGGCGGCTCGCCCAAGGCCGAGGCGATCCGCGAGATGATCCTGGCCGGGCAGGCGCGCGATTACGGCCCCTTCGCCGAGGCACTGATGTTCTCGGCCGCGCGGATCGACCATATCGACAGCCTGATCCGCCCGGCGCTCATGCGCGGCGAGTGGGTGATCTGCGATCGCTTCATCGATTCGACGCGGGTCTATCAGGGCGTGCTTGGCAAGCTCGACAAGGCCGTGCTGGCCGAGCTTGAGGCCGTGACGATCTCGGGCCTGATGCCGGAATTGACGCTGATCCTCGATCTCGATCCCGAGATCGGTCTCGCCCGCGCCGCCAAGCGCCGCCGTCCGGGCGAGGCGATCGACCGTTTCGAGGGCGAGACGCTGGCCTTCCACCGCAATCTGCGCCAAGCCTACCAGGATATCGCGAGCGCCGAACCGCAGCGCTGCGCCGTGCTCGATGCGACATTGCCTCCCGAGGCGCTCGCCGAGGCGGCATGGCATATCCTGCGCGAGCGCCTGCCCATCGATCCGGACACCTGATGCTAGCGACCAGCGACGAACCCGACCGGCTGCCGAACGCGCCGCACCCGCGCGAGACGCTCGCCATGGTCGGCCATGCCGTGCGCGAACGGACCTTCATCGACGCGCTGGCATCGGGCCGCATGCACCATGCCTGGCTGCTCGGCGGGCCCGAAGGCATCGGCAAGGCGAGCTTCGCCTATCGCGCCGCGCGCTTCCTGCTTGCCGCGGGCGATCCGCAGGCGCGGGCGGCCCGCAGCGCCGATCTCGCCATGCCCGAGAACGACCCGGCGACGCGGCGGGTGATGGCGCAGTCGCATCCCGACCTGCATGTGCTGCGCCGGATCCCGAAGCCGGACGGCAAGAGCTACACCAGCAACATTCCCGTCGACTCGATCCGGCGCGTGATCGATCGCTTCGGGTCGAGCGCGGCCGAGGGCGGCTGGCGCGTCTGCATCGTGGACTCGGCCGAGGACATGGAGCGCTCGGCCGCCAATGCGTTGCTGAAGCTGCTGGAGGAGCCGCCGCCGCGCGCGCTGTTCCTGATCGTCGCCCATGCGCCCGGCCGAATGCTGCCGACGATCCGCTCGCGCTGCCGGCTCCTGACTTTCGACCCGCTGGCCGAGGCCGATGTCGCGGAGGCCGGCCGGCTCGCGCTGGAGCGCATGGAGATGCCCTTCGACGGTTCGGCCCTGCGCCGGGCCGTAAGCCTGTCCGAGGGCTCGGTGCGCCGCGCGCTGACCTATGTCGATCCCGAGACGCTGGCGCTGGTCGAGGCGGTCCGCGCGCGGCTCGACGCCCTGCCGCAGATCGACCTCACCGCCCTGATGGCTCTGGCCGAGGATGTCGCCGGCAAGGCGGGCGAGCGCGATTTCGCGGTGATGATCGAGACCATACAGGGCTGGATCTCGGACCATCTCCACGCACATGCTGCGGCGCAACCGGCGCGCCTTGCACCGCTGGCGGAGGTATGGGAAAAGCTTGGGCAGCAGGCGCGCGAGGTCGAGACCTATAATCTCGACCGCCGCCCGCTGGTGATGACCCTGTTTCATGATCTGTCGTCTGCGGTGTCCCGCTCGCGCGCAGCGTGAAGCGAAGCTTTCGGACAGACGATGGCCACGGCCCCGAAATTCTATCTGACGACCGCGATCCACTACACCAACGGGCCGCCGCATATCGGCCACGCCTATGAGATGGTGGCGTCGGACGCGATCGCGCGCTTCAAGCGGCTCGACGGCTATGACGTCTTCGCCATGACCGGCACCGACGAGCACGGCCAGAAGGTGCAGCGCACGGCGGCCCAGAACGGCCTTTCGCCGAAGGATTTCGTCGACAAGATCGCGGCGCGCTTCGAGGAGATGGAGCAGCGCCTCGGCTGTTCCTTCGATCGCTTCATCCGCACCACCGATGCCGACCATCTGCCCTCGACCCAGGAACTCTGGCGGCGGATGGAAGCCAATGGCGACATCTATCTCGCCAAATATGCCGGCTGGTACTCGGTCCGCGACGAAGCCTTCTACGGCGAGGAGGAGACCACCCTCCAGCCTGACGGCACGCGCCTGGGCGGGCAGGGCACTCCGGTCGAATGGGTCGAGGAGGAGAGCTATTTCTTCCGCCTCAAGTCCTATCAGGACCGGCTTCTGAAGCTCTATGAGGACGTGCCGGACTTCATCTCGCCGGAGACCCGCAAGAACGAGGTCGTCTCCTTCGTGAAGGGCGGGCTCGAGGACCTCTCGATCAGCCGCACGACCTTCGACTGGGGCCTGCCCGTGCCGGGCGACCCGAAGCACGTCATGTATGTCTGGGTCGACGCGCTCAACAACTATGTCACCGGGACGGGCTTCCCCGATCCGGCGAGCCCGCGCGCGCATTACTGGCCGGCCGATGTCCATATCATCGGCAAGGACATCGTGCGCTTCCACGCGGTCTACTGGCCGGCCTTCCTGATGTCGGCGGGGCTGCCGCTGCCGAAGCGCGTCTTCGGCCACGGCTTCCTGCTGAACAAGGGCACGAAGATGTCGAAGTCGCTCGGCAACGTGGTCGACCCTTTCGGCCTCGCCGAGACCTACGGCGTCGATCAATTGCGCTATTTCTTCCTGCGCGAGGTCTCCTTCGGCCAGGACGGCAATTACAGCCACGACGCCATCGTCGGGCGCATCAATGCCGACCTCGCCAATGATCTCGGCAATCTGGCGCAGCGCTCGCTGTCGATGATCGCCAAGAACTGCGAGGGCAGGGTGCCGACGCGAGGCACGCTGAACGAGGCCGACGAAGCGATGCTCGCCATGGCCGATGCGGCGCTCGCGAAGGCGCGCGAGGCGATGAAGGATTTCGCCCTTCACACCGTGCTGGCCGATCTCTGGGCTCTCATTGCCGAGGCGAACCGCTATTTCGCCAATAACGAGCCCTGGCGCCTGACCAAGACCGACCCGGCCCGCCGTGACACCATCCTGTATGTCACGATCGAGGTGCTGCGCGAGGTCGCGATCCTGGTGCAGCCGGTGATGCCAGTCGCCGCAGGCAAGCTGCTCGACCTGCTCGGCGTCGCACCCGAGGCCCGCAGCTTCGCGGCGCTCGGCGCGGAGCATCGTCTCGTCAGCGGCGTAAGCTTGCCGGCGCCGAGCGCGATCTTCCCGCGCTATGTCGAGCCCGAGGACGGCCAGGCGGCGTGATGGTCATCGATACGCATTGCCATCTCGACTTCCCGGATTTCGCCGAGGAGTTGCCGGCCTATGTCGCGCGGGCCGAGGAAGCCGGGGTTAGCCGGATGGTGACGATCTCGACGCGGGTCGCGCGCTACGCCGACTATGCCGCGTTGGCGGAGCGCTTTCCGTCCGTCTGGTTCTCGGTCGGCACGCATCCGCACAACGCCCATGAGGAGCTCGACGTTACGGCCGAGCGCCTTGTGGAGTTGTCGCGCCATCCACGCTGCGTCGCCATCGGCGAGGCCGGGCTCGACTATCACTACGATTCGAGCCCGCGCGCCGCTCAGGCCCAGGGCTTGCGCACGCATATCGCTGCGGCGCGGATTACGCAGCTGCCGCTCGTCATCCATTCGCGCGAGGCCGATGACGACATGATCGCGATCCTGCGCGAGGAGATGGGGAAGGGCGCCTTCCCTGCCATCCTGCACTGCTTCACCGCCGGCGAAGCGCTGGCCATGGCCGGCGTCGAGATGGGGCTCTACGTCTCCTTCTCGGGCATCCTGACCTTCAAGACCTCGGAGAACCTGCGCCGGATCGCCCGGATGGTCCCGCGCGAACGCCTGCTGGTCGAGACGGATGCGCCCTATCTGGCGCCCGTGCCGTTCCGAGGCAAGCGCAACCAGCCGGCCTATGTCGTTGAAACCGCGAAGGTTCTTGGCGAAACGATCGACGTGTCCTTCGACGAGATCGCCCGGATCACCACGGAAAATGCGCAGCGCTGCTACTGGAAGATGGATCACGCCGCGCCGGTCGCGCAGGTGGCCTGACGCGGCGCCATGACGCTCACCGTCACCATCCTCGGCTGCGGATCATCAGGGGGCGTGCCGCGGCCGGGTTCCGGCTGGGGTGCCTGCGATCCCGCCGAGCCGAAGAACCGCCGCCGCCGCTGCTCGATCCTCGTCGAGCGTATCGGCCCCGACGGCATGACGCGGGTGCTGGTCGATACCTCGCCGGACCTGCGCGAGCAGCTTCTCTCGGCCGAAGTGCCGGCACTCGACGGCGTCCTGCTGACGCATGACCATGCTGACCATACCCATGGCATCGACGACCTGCGCGCGCTTGTGCTGCACATGCAGCGGCGCATCCGCATCTACGCCGACAGCACGACCGAAGCGTCATTGCGCTCGCGCTTCAGCTATCTCTTCGAGACGCCGCAAGGCAGCTACTATCCGCCGATCCTCGATCTCGACCAGATCTCGGCCGGCCGGCCGCACACGATCGACGGCGCCGGCGGGCCGATCACGACGCTCCCGTTCCGGGTCGAGCACGGGCCGAACTACGAGGCGCTGGGCTTCCGCTTCGGCGATCTCGGCTATCTGCCGGATGTCAGCCTGATCCCGCCGGCCGCGATGGAGGCCATGGCCGATCTCGACGTGCTGATCCTCGACTGCCTGCGCGAGACGCCGCATGTGAGCCATTTCCATCTGGCGCAATCGCTGGAGGCGATCGAACGCCTGAAGCCACGCCGCGCGATCATGACCAATCTCCATGTCGATCTGGATTATGCCAGTCTGAGCAAGCGCTTGGATGGCATTGCAGAGGTGGCGTTCGACGGGATGACGATCTCGGTTCCGGCCTGAACACCCAGCATTTCAGGCGGCATCTGGATCAAGACTAGTTCCATAATATACCTTATGCGAATGAAAGCTGGGCGGATTTCAACCCTCTTGCCGTTCAAAGAGCGGCGCCTGAAACTTGGCCGGGTTCTCTCAAAACTGCGACGTCATCCCGGCCTTGAGCCGGGATCCATCGTAGAGCGCAGAGTTCTATGATGGATCCCGGATCGGCACTGCTTGCGCAGCTTGTCCGGGATGACGCCCTGTTTCCTGCCCGGCTACCTATCAGCGCCTGTTCGGATCGAAGTGCTTGGTCAGCTTGTGGCCGTAGCCGCCATAGTCGCGCTGGAGCGAATCCGAGCCGGCGGCGAAGGCCGTGACCTGCTGCGGGAACCGCGTCTCGAACATGAAGGCCAGCGTGCCCTCGAGCTTGTGCGGCTTCAGTTCGACATTGCTCGCCTTCTCGAAGGCATCCCTGTCCGGCCCATGCGGCAGCATGGTGTTGTGCAGCGAGATGCCGCCCGGCACGAAGCCCCCGCCGGTCTTGGCGTCGTAGACGCCGTAGACCAGCCCCATGAACTCGCTCATCACGTTCATATGGTACCAGGGCGGCCGGAAGGTATTCTCGGCCACCAGCCAGCGATCGGAGAAGATGACGAAGTCGATATTGGCGGTGCCGGGCGTCTCCGAGGGTGAGGTCAGCACCGTGAAGATCGACGGATCGGCATGGTCGTAGAGGATCGGCCCGACCGGTGAAAAGCGCCTGAGATCATACTTGTACGGGGCGTAGTTGCCATGCCAGGCGACGACGTCGAGCGGCGAATGCTCGATATCGGCGGCCCAGAGATTGCCGCCCCATTTCACATACATTTTTGAAGGTGCATCACGATCCTCGAACGCCGCCACCGGCGTCAGGAAATCGCGCGGATTCGCCAGGCAGTTGGCGCCGATCGGCCCGCGCTCCGGCAAGGTGAAGGCGCCGCCATAGTTCTCGCAGATATAGCCGCGAGCCGGCCCGTCCCTCAGCTCGACGCGGATCTTCACGCCGCGCGGGATCACGGCGATCTCGCCGGGCTCGATGTCGATGATGCCGAACTCGGTCCAGAGTCGCAGGGTGCCCTGCTGCGGCACGAACAGCATCTCGCCATCGGCATTGTAGAAATACTCGTCCACCATCGAGCGCGTGATCAGGTAGACATGCGCGCCCATGCCGCCCTGGCTGCCGGCATCGCCGGCGGTCGTCATGCTGCGGATGCCCTCGACGAAGGAGATAGGCTCCGACGGGATCGGGATCGGGCTCCAGCGCAGCGGCGCGATCGGCATGTCGACCTCGCGGGCCGGCGCGGTACGCCAGAACCCGGCATCGACCTTCCGGAATTCGTTCCAATGCGCCACCGTCGGCCGGATGCGATAGAGCCAGGAGCGCTCGTTGGTGGTGCGCGGCGCCGTGAAGGGCGAGCCGGAGAGCTGCTCGGCATAGAGCCCATAGGCGCATTTCTGCGGCGAGTTGCGCCCGAGCGGCAGGGCGCCCGGCAGCGCCTCGGTCTCGAAGCCGTTGCCGAAGCCGGACATGTAGCCCGTCGCGATGGCGCTCTCGGTCTTGGCAGCGCCGGCATGGGCCGGGTTCTGAACGTTCATGGTGGCGCCCTCTCCTCGCGACGGCCTTAAGCCGGCGGCATGCCCTGTCCGGGCTTCGTTCGAGATGGTTGCTTTGGTAACTGTCGATTTTGTAACTAACAAGGCATGTCGAAACTCGCGCTCGAGCATTTCCTGCCCTATCGCCTGAACCGCCTGAGTTCGGCGGTCTCGCAGCAGTTCCGGGCGGTCTATGGGCCGCATCACGACCTCACCGTGCCGGAATGGCGGGTGCTGGCCACCCTCGCCCAGTTCGGAACGATGACGGCCAAGGCCATCGGCAAGCATTCCTCGATGCACAAGACCAAGGTCAGCCGGGCCGTGCGGGCGCTGGAGGAGCGGCGCTGGCTGACCCGCCGCGAGAGCGAGCAGGACCGGCGCGAGGAAAGCCTGTCGCTGACGGCGCCCGGCCTGCAGGCCTATGGCGATATCGTGCCGCGCGCACTGGCTTTCGAGTCTTCCATCCTCGCCGCGCTCGGCTCCCATGCCGAGCCTCTGCTCGAAGCGCTGGCTCTGATGGAAGAGCGCTTCCCCGTCGACTAGCGCCTACGTCCCACGCGCTGGGGACAGAGACCGGGGCCTGCTTCCGCTTAGGCTCGCCGCCGAACTGGCCAAGTCAGAACGGAACGGATGAGCCTATGCAGGGCAGCACTCTCGAAGCGCGGGCCGAAAACCCGCCTCGCCCCACCTCCGCCGCCGCCGCGCTCGACGCCAGCCACGATCCGGCGCTGCGCAGCTGGGTTGCGTCGGCGCGGGATCATGCGGAATTTCCGATCCAGAACCTGCCCTTCGGCGTGTTCTCGCCCGATGGAGCGCCAGCGCGCGGTGGCGTCGCCATTGGCGACGAAATTCTCGATCTGGCAGCGCTTGCGGCGTCCGGCCTTGGCGCCGACATCGAGGAGATCGTCGCAGCGGCAGCCGCACCGAGCTTGAACGGCTTCCTCGGGCTGGGATCGGCCGCGCGGAAGCATCTGAGAGCGCGGCTTTCGGCCCTGCTGGCGGAAGGCTCGCCCGAACAGGCCACGCTGAAGCCGATGCTGCATCCGACGCGGAACTGCACGCTCGGCCTGCCCGCCCGGATCGGCGACTACACGGATTTCTATGCCGGCATCCAGCACGCCCTGAATATCGGCTCGCTCTTGCGGCCGGACAATCCGCTGCTGCCGAACTACAAGCATATCCCGATTGGCTATAACGGCCGCGCCTCGTCGGTCAGGCCGTCCGGTGCGCCCTTCCTGCGCCCCAATGGCCAGCGCAAGCGGCCGGACGAGACGGTGCCCAGCTTCGGCCTCTGCCGCAATCTCGATTACGAGCTGGAGCTGGGCATCTGGATTGGCCCCGGCAATGCGCAGGGCTCAACCATACCGATTGACGAGGCCGATGACCGGATCGCCGGCTTCTGCCTGCTCAACGACTGGTCGGCGCGCGATATCCAGGCCTGGGAATACCAGCCGCTCGGCCCCTTCCTGTCCAAGGGGTTCGCCACGACGATCTCGCCATGGATTGTCACGCCGGAGGCGCTGGCGCCCTTCCGGAAACCTCAGGCCCCGCGTCCGGACGGCGATCCGGCGGCCCTGCCCTATCTGAGCCCTGCCGAAGCCACGGTGCCGCATGCGCTCGACGTCACGCTGGAGGTCTTCATCGAGACCGCTTCCATGCGCGCGAACGGTCTGGCTCCGCATCGACTCTCGCTCGGCAGCACGCGCGACCTCTATTGGACGCCGGCCCAGTTCGTCGCGCATCACAGCTCGAATGGCTGCAATCTCGAACCGGGCGACCTCTTCGGCTCCGGCACGATCTCGGGGCGCGATCCCGGCTCCTTCGGCAGCCTGATGGAGATCACACGCGGTGGCCGCGAGCCGATCACGCTGCCCAATGGCGAAAGCCGGACCTATCTCGCCGATGGCGACGCAATCCTGATGCGTGCCAGCGCCCGGCGTGAGGGTTTCGCCTCGATCGGCTTCGGCGCATGCCGGGCCGAGGTGCTGCCGGCGCGCGACTGAAACGGGCGCCGCTGTCCCCTGCTCTGGTGACAGCGGACGCGTTATGGCTTCGGCATCATCGGACTGACGCTGCCTTCGGGGATCGCATGCAGAAGCGCTTCACACTCGCCGCTTCGGACCAGCCATCGGGAGACGCCGAGAAGGGCGCGCTCGGCCGGCGCCGCTCCGGCGATGTCTATGAGACCCTGCGCAACGCCATCCTCTCCGGCGAGATGCGGCCGAACGAGCCGCTGATCGAGGCGGATATCGCAGCGGCGCTTGCGGTCAGCCGCACGCCGGTGCGCGAGGCCTTGCAGCGGCTCGCGGTCGAGCAGTTGATCGTGCCGCGCCGCCGCGGCTGGGCCGTGCGCGAGATCACCGCCGTCGAGGCCAGCGAGAATTCGGAAGTCCGCGCCGCGCTGGAGGGCTATGCCGCCCGCCTCGCCGCCGAGCGGGCGACCGATGACGAGATCGCGGCGGTCGCGGCCGTCCATGCCCGCCGCGTCGCCAGCGACCCCGCCGACGACAGGACCCGCGTCGAGACCAATCGCGAATTCCACGGCATCATCGTCAGCGCAGCCCGCAACGAGAAGCTGCGCGACGCGATCCTGCGTTCGGGTCGGTTCTACTTCAACGGATCGGTGGCGCGGATGACCTCGCCGGCCGAGTTCCGACTCAGCAACGAGGACCACGAGATCATCCTGCAGGCCTTGCGCGCGCGCGAAGGCGACCGGGCCGAGCAGGCGATGCGCAAGCACATCATGCGCACCTTCCATATCTTCCGCGAGCTCTCCTACCCCGCCCATGGCGCGCCCTCGCTGGCGCCGCTGCATGGCTCGGAAGGTTAGCCGCCACGATGTCCCACGCCGCTGTGACAGATGTCCGCCGCCCGCCCGCTATGATCCCTACAGGATCGGGCCGCCATGAGCTGACGACCTCAACGACAAGACAAACCGACGACCAGGGAGAGAGACGATGAGCGTGAACAAGACCGCAGCCGGCCTGACGCTGGCCGCCAGCCTGCTGATCGGGGCCGCCGCCGGCGCCCAGGAGCCGGGCATCACCGACAAGGCGATCAAGATCGGCATCTTCGGACCGCTATCCGGCCCGAACATGGCCTATGGCTTCGACGTCGTGAACGCGGCCAAGATGTACTACGACAAGATCAACAAGGAAGGCGGCATCCACGGCCGCAAGATCGAGTATGTCGTCGAGGACGACCGCTGCAACGCCAATGACCTGGTCGCTGCGGTGAAGAAGCTGGTCGAGCAGGAAAACGTGTTCATGCTCAATGGCGGCTCGTGCTCGGCCGCCGTCGTCGCCGCCAAGGACTATGTCGTCCGCAACAAGGTGCCCTACCTGATGCTGAACGCATCGGGCGATGGCGCTCTGTTCCCGCCGACCGACTACATCTTCGGCGCCTATTCGATCTCCCAATACGCCGTCGGCGGCGCGATGGTCGAGTTCGCGGCCAAGCAGTTCGGCGCCAAGAACGTCGCCTATATCAACCATGACGACGCCTATGGCGCCTGGAACCTCGAAGGCTCGAAGAAGGACGCCGAGGTCAACGGCGTGAAGCTCTCGGTCGAGTCGATCAATCCCGGCATCAACGACGTCACCGCGCCGTTCCTCAAGGTCCGCGCCGCCAATCCGGACGCGATCCTGCTGGTCACCTATGCCCGCCCGGCGGCGCTTTTGATCAAGAAGGCGGCCGAGATGGGCTTCAACAAGCCGATCATCCTCTCGGTCACCGGCACGGCCAGCCTCAACCAGCTCGCCGAGAATGTCGGCAAGGATGCGCTCAAGAACTTCTACACGCAGGAAGTGATGATCGACTCCCCCGGCGGCGCCAAGCTGAAGCCGATCTACGACATGTACAAGGCGGCCTATCCGGAGCTCGCGGCCAAGCCCGACCATCCGCAGACCTACATGCCCTATGGCATCCCGCCGGCGATGTCGCTGGTCAAGGCGCTGCAGGATGCCGGCCCGAACCCGACCCGCGAGAAGGTGCTGGCCGCGATGAAGACGCAGGATTTCGACTCGGGCGTCATGGCCGGCCGCATGCAGTTCGGCCCGGAGCAGCGCGCCGCCAACCGCTCGACGATCTTCATCAAATATGACGGCACGACCATGGCCCCGCTGCCGGGCGTCTTCACCAGCCGCTGGACCTACCAGGCGAAGTGATCGTCTTGATTTGACCGGGCGGCGGCTCCTACGCCGCCGCCCTTCCTTGACCTGAGCATCGGGCCGGATATGGACCTGCAACTCGCGCTGATCTTCCTGCAGCAAGGCATCGCCTCGGGCCTCGTCTCGGGCAGCGTCTATGCCCTGCTGGCGCTCGCCATCGTGGTGATTTTCAAGACCTCGGACGTGCCGAACTTCGCCCAGGGCGAGGTCTTCATGGCGGCAGGCTATGTCGCGCTCTATCTTTTCGTCTTCCAGAAGATGCCGATCTGGGTCGTGCTGCCGGCGACGCTGGTCGTGGCCTTCCTCGCGATGGCGCTGTTCCGCCGCTTCGTGCTCGATCAGGTCGCTAAGTCCGCGAAGGATCTCGTCTATCTGGTCATCGCGACGCTCGGCCTGTCCTATGTGCTGAAGGGCCTCGTGCGCCGCACCGGCTTCGGCGACACGCCGCGCTCCTTCCCGGCGCTGGTGCCGACCGATTCCATCATGATCGGGCAGGCCTCGGTGACGATGCTCGACCTCGCGATCTTCGGCACAGCCGTCACGGTGATGGCCGCCTTTTTCTGGGTGTTCAATTACACCAAGACCGGCCGGGCCATGCGCGCCGTTGGCATGAATCCCAAGGCCGCCCAGCTCGTCGGCGTCGACCTGCGCCGTTGCCACATGCTGATCTGGGGTCTGTCGGGCGTGATCTCAGCCATCGCGGCGCTGCTGATCTCGCCGAAGATCCTGATGACGGCGGACATGGGCTCGATCGTCATGCTCGCCTTCGCGGCGGCGATCGTCGGCGGCTTCTCCAGCCTGCCCGGCGCGGTGGTCGGCGGCTTCGTCATCGGCATCGTCGAGAACATGGTCGGGCTGTTCATCTCGTCGCGCGCCATCGTGCTCGCCCCCTTCCTCGCCATCCTGATCGTGCTCGTGCGTCCGCAGGGCCTGTTCGGCGGGAAGCTGACGATCAAGAAGGTCTAAAGCCCGATGTCGTCACCTCCTCTCGCATCGCCCGCGCCGGTCAGGCGCGCGCTCTCCGGCCCCGCCCTGATCGGGCTCGTTGTGGCCGCGATCGTCGCCGTCGCCCTGCCCGTCTTCACCTCGGGCTATGTCGTCTACATCGCCAATCTGCTGCTGGTCTTCGTGGTGCTCTGCCTCGGCCTGCACATCGTCATCGGCGAGACCGGCCAGTTCTCGATGGCCCATGCCGCCTTCTACGGCATCGGCATCTATGCGAGCGCGCTCGCCAACCGCGCGGTCGACCTGCCCTACCCCGTCGCCATGCTGTTCGGCGCTCTCGTGGCCGGCGCGGTCGGCCTGTTCATCGGCGCGCTCGCACTGCGGATGCGCGACATCTATCTCGCGCTCGCCACCTTCGCCTTCGGCGAGGCGATGCAATGGGTCTTCGCCAACTGGGACAGCGTCACCAACGGCCCGAACGGCCTGCGCATCAGCCCGGCCCGCTTCGGCCCGATCGAAATCCTCAGCGACAAGCAGGCCTATCCCTTCGTGCTGTTCTTCTGCCTCGTGATGATCGGGCTCACGGTCGCGATCTCGCGCTCGCGGCTCGGCCGCTCCTTTCGGGCGGTGCGGGAATCGGAGGTCGCGGCGATGGCGATGGGCATCGACGTGCGCCGCGCCCGCATCGTCTCCTTCGGGCTCTCGGCCGCCATCGCGGGCTTTGCCGGCGGCATGTTCGGCCTGTTCCAGACCTTCATCCACCCGGACAGCCTGGGCTTCCAGACCACGATCCTCGTGCTCACCATGGTCGTGGTCGGCGGGCTCGGCTCGATCGCGGGCGCGATCGGCGGGGCGATCGTGTTCGGGCTGATCTCGGAGGTGCTGCGCCAGGCGCCGCAATACCAGGAGATCATCTACGGCGCGATCCTGATCCTGTTCATGATGTATGCACCGCGCGGCCTCTTCGCCTTCATCGGCGACCGTATCCGGGAGGCACGCCATGGTCGCTGAAAGCGCCGCCCCCTTCCTCAATGTCGAGGGGCTGACCATCCGCTTCGGCGGGCTCACCGCGGTCGGCGGCCTCGACATGACTGTGGCCAAGGGCTCGATCCATGCGCTGATCGGCCCGAACGGCGCCGGCAAGTCGACCACCTTCAACTGCATCTCGCGCTTCTATACGCCGAGCGCCGGGCGCATCACCTATGACGGGCGCGACATCACCCGCATGCCGGCCCGCGAGATGGCGGGCCTCGGCATCGCCCGCAGCTTCCAGAACCTCGAACTGTTCGGTGAGCTCACCGTCTTCGAGAACGTGCTGATCGGCGCCCATGTCCATGCCGGCCGCTCCTGGCGCGACGCGATCAGCGCCCGCCCGCGCGGCATCGTCGAGCATGTCGAGCAACTGCTGGAGCGCACGGGCCTGACCTCCTACGCTCAGACAAAGGCGCGCAATCTCGATTTCGGCCATCAGAAGATGGTCGAGATCGCCCGCGCGCTCGCCATCCGCCCCAAGCTCCTGCTGCTCGACGAGCCCGCCGCCGGCCTGCGCAACCGCGAGATCGCGGCGCTCGACCGTCTGCTCTGCGAACTGCGCGAGCGCGACGGCATCACGATCCTCTTGGTCGAGCACGTCATGCAGTTGGTCATGTCGATCTCGGACCGGATCACGGTGCTGAGCTTCGGCACCAAGATTGCCGAGGGCACGGCCGCCGAGGTGCGCGCCCATCCCGCCGTGATCGAAGCCTATCTCGGCCGCGACGCGGCGACCGCCGGGGAGGCGAACCATGGCTGACCTCCTCGAAATCGACGGCATCTCCGCCGCCTATGGCCGCATCCAGGCGTTGTCCGAGGTCTCGCTGAAGGTCCCGGAAGGGGCGATCGTCGCCCTGCTCGGCTCGAACGGGGCCGGCAAGAGCACGACGCTCAACACCGTCTCGCGGCTCGTGCCGGTGACGAAGGGGCGCATCCGCTTCGCCGGCGAGGAGATTCAGTCCTGGGCCTCGCACAAGGTGGTCTCGGCCGGTGTGCTGCAAGTGCCGGAGGGCCGCGAAGTCTTCCGCGACATGAGCGTGCGCGAGAACCTCGACATGGGCGCCTATCGCCGCAGCGATGCTGCCGGCATCAAACGCGATCTCGACCGTGTGTTCGAATACTTCCCGAAGTTGCAGGAGCGGCTTCAGCAGAAGGCGGGCACACTCTCGGGCGGCGAGCAGCAGATGCTGCTGATCGGCAGGGCCCTGATGGCGGGCCCGCGCCTGCTGCTGCTCGACGAACCCTCGCTCGGCCTCTCGCCGGTCCTGGTGCAGCAGATCTTCGCGATCATCGAGCGGCTGAACAAGGACGGGCTCACCATCCTGCTGGTCGAGCAGAACGCGGCGATCGCGCTGGGCTGCTCGACCTATGCCTACATCCTCGAGAACGGCGAGATGGCTCTCGAAGGCGCATCCGCAAAACTGCGGCAGGACGACAGCGTCCGCCGCACCTATCTCGGCGGCTGAGCCGATACGCAGACGGGAATGAGGCTCATGGCTGCCCAGCAGGACAAACCCATCGCCCTCGTCACGGGCGGCGCTCGCGGGATCGGCCGGGCCATCGTCGAGCGGCTCTGCGCCGACGGCTTTGCGGTGGGCATCCTCGACCGCGAGGCCGAGATCGCGACCGCGCTCGCGAAGGAGCTGACGGCGCGGGGGCACAGTGTCTTCTTCGAGCCGGTCGATCTCGCCGATCATGCCGGCCTCTCTGCGCTGGCGGATCGGCTGCCGGTAGCGCAGGCACTGGTCAACAATGCCGGCATCTTCGAGAACAAGCCGTTCTTCGATCTCGGGGCGAGCGATTTCGGCCGGATGATGGATGTCAACGTCACCGCCCTCTTCCTGCTCTCGCAGGCGGTGGCGCGGCGGATGGAGAAAGGCGGGCGCATCGTCAACATCGCCTCCCGCACCTTCCTGGGCGCCCGCAACCATGCCCATTACGTCGCCTCGAAGGCGGCTGTCGTCGGCCTGACCCGGGCGATGGCGATGGAGCTTTTGCCGCGCGGCATCGCCGTCAATGCGGTGGCGCCCGGCGGCGTCGCGACCGAGATGGTGGCGAAGCAGTCTGAGGAAGCCCGCACCGCCCTGCTCGCCCAGCAGCCGACGGGTGCGCTCGCGGCGCCCGAGGACATCGCCAACGCCGTCGCCTTCCTCGCCTCGCCGCGCACCAATTTCATCTACGGCCAGGTCCTCCTCGTCGACGGCGGCAAGTCGCTCGGCGGCGGCATGGGCGGCTGAGGGCATGGCGATGAGCGAGCAATTCGACGAAATCCGCGACGTCGTCGTGGTCGGCTCCGGCGCCGGCGGGATGTCGGCGGCGATCACCGCCGCCAAGGCCGGGCTCGACGTCCTGCTGATCGAGAAGAGCGACTATATCGGCGGCAGTACGGCTGTCTCGGGCGGCGCCATGTGGGTGCCGGAAAACCCGCATGCCGCCAAGGCCGGCCATGCCGATACCCGCGAAGCGGCGATGACCTATCTCGAAGCCGTGCTCGGCAATCGCTTGCGGCCGGACATGATGCGCGCCTTCCTCGATAACGGCCCGGAAATGGTCCGCTTTTTCGAGAGCGAGACGGCGCTGAAATTCGAGGCGCGCGCCTATTCGCCGGACTACCAGCCCGAGCAGCCCGGCGCCTCCAAAGGCGGCCGGACCATCGATCCCGCGCCCTATGACGGCAACGAGCTCGGTGCCGATTTCGCCCTGCTGCGCCCGCCGCTGAAGGAGTTCACGGTGCTCGGCGGCATGATGGTCAACCGCAAGGATATCGACGCGCTGGTCGGCCGCTTCCGCAATCTTGCCAACTTCAAGCACAGCGCCAAGCTGCTGATCCAGTACGGGCTCGACCGCCTGCGTCATCCACGTGGAGCGCGCCTGCTGATGGGCAATGCGCTGGCTGGGCGCCTCCTCAAATCGGCGCGGCAGGCAGGCGTCGACTTGCGCATGCAGACGCCGGCCGGCTCGCTGATGCTCAAGGACGGCACTGTCATCGGCATCACCGTCAAAGGCCCGCAAGGCGAGCGCCGCATCGGCGCAAGGCGCGGCGTCGTGCTGGCGAGCGGCGGCTTTCCGGCCAACGCAGCGATGCGGGGCGAGCACATGCCGCATGCGGAGGTCCATCGCTCGATGGCGCCGAAGACCGATACCGGCGACGGCATCAATCTCGGCCTCGCGGCCGGCGGTGCGCTGCGCGACGACAATATCGGCGCGGCCTTCTGGACGCCCGTCTCCGTGCTGAAAAAGACCGACGGCAGCGAGGTCCAATTCCCGCACCTGATCCTCGACCGCGCCAAGCCCGGCCTGATCGCAGTCGATGGCCAGGGCCACCGCTTCGTCAACGAAGCGACCTCCTATCACGGCTTCGTCGAGGCGATGCATGTGAGCGGCGCCGTACCCGCCTTCCTCGTCTGCGACAGTGATTTCCTGCGGAAATACGGGCTCGGCCTCGTCCATCCCGGCCTGAAGACGCCGAAAGCCTTCGTCGAAGCCGGCTACTTGTTCGAGGGCGAGAGCGTCGCCGCGCTGGCCGGGCGCATAGGCGTGCCGGCCGCAGCGCTGGCGGAGGCTGTCGCCGGCATGAACACCGCCGCGCGCTCCGGCACGGATGCCGCCTTCGGTAAGGGCTCGAGCGAGTACAACCGCTATCTCGGCGATTCCAACCACCAGCCCAATGCCTGCCTCGGCCCGATCGAGACCGCGCCCTTCTATGCCGTGAAGGTCTGGCCCGGCGATATCGGCACCGCGACCGGCCTGACCTGCGATCCGCAGGCGCGCGTTCTCGGCCGCAACGAGCAGCCTGTCGCAGGACTCTATGCCTGCGGCAACGACATGAACTCGATCATGGCTGGCGCCTATCCGGGCGCCGGCATCACGCTCGGCCCGGCGCTCACCTTCGGCTTCATCGCCGGGCGGGCGCTTGCTTCCGAGCCCGACCGCCTGCCGCGCTGAGAAAGGCCCCGCTATGAAGCTCTACCAGTCCGCCACCTCACCCTTCGTCCTCAAGGTTCGGATCGCCGCCGCCGAGCTTGGCCTGCTCGACCGGATCGAGATGCTCGACGTCTCGCAGGAGTACAAGGCCGGCGGACCGCTGGCGCGCGAGCAGAACATCATCAAGACCAACCCGCTCGGCCAGGTCCCGACCCTGCTGCTCGACGACGGCACGACGATCGCCGACAGCCGCGTCATCTGCGAATATCTTGACGGGCTCGGCGGAGGCGCGCTGTTCCCGGCCGAATCCAAGGCGCGCTGGAACGCCCTGACCGAGCAGAGCTATGGCGACGGCCTGCTCGATGCCGCGCTGGCCGCCCGCTACGAGGGCCTGTTGCGCAGCGAAGAGCAGCGCTGGCAGCGCTGGATCGACGGCCAGCTCGCCAAGGTCCATGCCACGCTCGATCTGATCGAGAGCAAGGCCGCCGGCTTCGGCGAGCGCGTCGATATCGGCACGATCACCTTCTATTGCGCGCTGGCCTATCTCGACCTGCGCTTCGCCGACCTGAACTGGCGCGAGGGCCGGCCGCAGACGGCGGCGTGGTTCGCCAAGGTAGCCGAGCGTCCCGCCTTCGGCGGCCAGAAGCTGGGCTGAGGCTAAGACAAACGGGAGGCGGCGATGGGTGCGAATCTCGGGCTTGCCGGCCGGACCGTCCTGATCACCGGCGGCGCCTCCGGCATCGGGCGGGAATGCGCGCTGGCGCTGGCGCGTGAAGGTGCCGCCGTCGCCATCGCCGACGCGAACGAGCAGGGCGCGACCGAAACCGTCTGCGAGATCGCGGCGCTCGGCGCCCGTGCCGTCGTGGCCAACTTCGACGTCCGCAGCCCCACCGCCACAGAAAACGCGGTCGAGGCGATCGAACGCGATCTCGGCCCGCTCGATGGATTGATCACGGCGGCAGGCATTTCCCGGCCTGCCCCGGCTACCGAACTCGCCGCCGACAGCTGGGAGGCGGTGATCGGCGTCAATCTCTCCGGCACCTTCTATTCCTGCCAGGCGGCTGGCCGGCGCATGGTCGCGCGGGGGCGCGGCGCCATCGTCACGATCGGCTCGGTCTCCTCGCTCGGCGGCCAGTCCGGCCGCGCGCATTACTGCGCCTCGAAGGCCGGCGTCGTCGGCCTTACCCGCGATCTCGCCGTCGAATGGGGTTCGCATGGCGTGCGGGTGAACTGCATCGGCCCAAGTGCGACCGATACCCCGATGATCCGGCGCGGCATCCCGGAGAACTTCGTATTGGGCGTGATGGAGGATCGCACGCCGCTCGGGCGCCTCGCGCAGCCTTCGGAGATCGCCTCGGTCTGTCTGTTCCTGCTCTCGGACCTCGCGAGCTACGTCAACGGCGCGCTGATCATGGCCGATGGCGGCGTCTCGGCCGGCTTCTTCACGCGCGGCCATGGCCGCGATTTCTCGTCCAAGGCCCTGCTCGCGCAGGGCGTCTACAGCGAATGAACCGGAGACCGACATGAGCAAGCTCGCCCTCGTCACCGGCGCCGGCCGCGGCATCGGCGCGGCCATCGCCCATAAGCTCGCGGCCGACGGCTGGCGCGTCGCGGTCTGCGACCTGACGAAGGAGCCGGCGGCGGCGGTCGCAAATGCCCTCCCCGGCTCCGGCCATAGCGGCTGGGCAGTCGATGTCTCCGATGAGGCCTCGGTCGAGGCGCTGTTCGAGGCGGTCGAGGCGGCGCATGGTCCGGTAACCGGGCTGGTCTGCAATGCCGGCGTGCTCTTGATGGCTGCCGATGGCGAGCGGCCGACCATCTTCGACATGACGCTCGACGACTGGGAGAAGACGCACGCCGTCAACACGCGCGGCGTCTTCCTGAGCATACGCGCCTATGCGCGCCGGCGCCGGGCGCTGCCGGTCGAGGGTGGGCGCGTTACCACGACGAGTTCGGTCGCGGCAGAGCTCGGCGGCTATCGCGGCTCGGCCAGCTACATCTCGTCGAAATCCGCGATCCTCGGTTTCACCAAGGCGATGGCGCGTGAGTTGTCGTCGCTTGGCATCACCGTGAATTGCGTGGCGCCGGGCGTAATCGACGCGCCCATGCTCGCCGCCGCAACGCCGCGCTCGGCCGCACCGGGCTCGATGGATGCGCTTGCGCAGGCGGTACCGCTCGGCCGGCTCGGCACGCCCGAGGATATCGCCGGCGCAGTGTCCTTCCTGCTCTCGGAGCAGGCCTCCTACGTCACCGGCGCGACGATCGACGTCAACGGCGGCTACCGGATGGCCTGACCGGGAAACTGACATGATCCTGCACGGCTATTTCCGCTCCTCCGCCGCCTGGCGCACGCGAATCGCCTTCAACCTCAAGGGCGTGACGCCGCAGAGCGTGGTCCACAACCTGCGCGACGGCGCCCAGAATGAGCCGGCCTATGCGGCGATCAATCCGCAGAAGCTGATACCGGCGCTGGAGCTCGACGACGGCACGGTGCTGACGCAATCGCTGGCGATCATCGGCTGGCTCGATCGGGAGGTGCCGCAGCCGCCGCTTGTCCCGGCCGACAATGCCCTGCGCGCCCGCGTCGAGGCCTTCGCGCTGGTCATCGCCTGCGAGACCCACCCCTTCCAGAATCCGAGGATCCAGAAGCGCCTGCGCGCCAAGGGCTTTTCGGAGGCGGATGTGCAGGACTGGCTCGCGACCGCGATGAGCGAGGGCTTGAGCGCCTGCGAAAAGCTGATCCAGGACCAGCCCGGCCTGTTCTGCTTCGGCGACGCGCCGACATTGGCCGATATCTGCCTCGTACCGCAGATCGGCAGCGCGCGGCGTTACGGCATCGACCTCGCGCCCTATCCGAAGCTCGTCGCGATCAACGCGCATTGCGCCGCCCTGCCCGCCTTCATGGCGGCAAGGCCCGACCGGCAGCCCGACGCCGTCTAAGCCGGCTCACATCAGGATGCGCATCAGCTCGTTCTGCGAGGAGATGCCGAGCCTCGCATAGGCGCGCTTGCGATAGGTCAGCACGGTGTTGATGCCGACGCCGAGCTCCAACGCTATGCCCTCCGAGGTCAGGCCGGCGGCGACGAGCGCACAGACGTCCCGCTCGCGCTTCGACAGCTCCGGCGCAGCCTTTTCCAATCGGGCGTGGAAATCCCGCGCGGCGCCACGGCCTCCTGCCGGTTTCGTCACCTCGTAATGGCGCCAGAGCGCCGCCATCAACAGCGGCGCGCTCTCGACCAGGTTGTCGATCTCCGCCTCGCTGAAGCTCTCCTTGCGGCGGCGATAGATGCTGAGACGCAGCGTGCCGGCCTCGCGGCGCTGCAGCAGGGAGAAGCGCTCCGACAGTCCGACCGAGAGATAGCATTCGCTGCGATAGGCCGAGCTTTCGATGTCGCCGGCCTTCATGCGCACGCCCCAGCAACCGGCCGCGTCGCCGTCGTCGAGCGCGATCGCATTGGCCGGATCGGCGCGCCAGTGCCGCGCCACGTAGCGGCGGGCGATCTCGAGCGCCGGCTGGCCGGAGTTGTAGTGGTTCTCGGCCAGCAGCGTATGCACCTCGCCGTCGGGAGCCGCGACGAAGGCGGTGACGATCTCGGTGCCGGTGAAGCGGCGGGCGATATCGAACAGGCCGCTGGAAAAATCGGAGCGGCCGACGCTTTCGATCACGCGCGGCATGGTCGCCAGGATACTGCGCGCGGCTACGGCCTGCTGGATGGCCACAAGCTGCATTCAAACCTCCCGCCGGCCCCTCTTTCGGTCCGGCTTGCAGCCGGCGGCGGAGGCCGTTTCAGGCTTACAGCGTTAACAGTATCCAACTTCGCATGCAAACTTTTGGATGGTGTGAGACAGGGCGTGGCGGCCGTTGTCAGCCGACCAGCCCGCGCTCCAGCGCCATGTCGATGCAGCCATGGATATGTCCGTGCAGAAGCCTTTGCGCTTCGGCCGAGTCGCGATTGAGGGCGCAGTCGAGCAAGGCCTTGTGGTCCTCGGTCGAGGTCGGCCCCCAGAAGACGAAGAAGACCATCTGGTAGCGCAGATAGCGGTCATAGATGCCGGCATGAAGATCGAGCAGCGCCTTTGAGCCGCAGGCTGAGACCAACGCCTGATGGAACTCGAAATCATAGCGCTTCCAGGCTTGCGTGCCGGCCTCGTCGCCTGCGAGCAGGCGCTGCTCCATCCGGGCGAGCTTGTGATGGGCGGCGACGACGCGCCCTTCCCACTCGACATCGCCGGCCTCGAAGGATTGCGCCAGCGCGTTGCTCTCGATCAGCAGGCGCAGGTGCGCCAGTTCTTTCAGGTCCGTCGCCGAACAGGGCGCGACCTGGAAGCCGCGCTGCCCTTCCGCGACGACGAGACCTTCCGGCGCCAGCCGGTTCAGGATCTCGCGCAAGGTGCTGATGCCGACGCCGTAGACGGCTTTCAAACGGTCGAGCGGCAGGCGCTGGCCGGGCTGGAGCACGCCGAAAACGATGTCGTGCTTGATGCGCTCATAGGCCTGCTCGCCGGTCGAGAGAACCGGGATCTCCTCGCCGCCGATCTCGAATGCCGCGTCCGTCATGCCGCTCACCCCCTCGCGCGTTCCTGTCAGGAAGCAAGGCTGCCCGCAAGCCTACGCTCGCGGTCGCATAAATCAACTGATGATCGATGAATTATCAGTTGATCTCTCTTTCATCTTGTATCACGTTCCACTCACGAACTGCGAGCGGGGCCGTCAGAGCTTCGCCTGGGAGGGTGTCATGGCGGACAAGGAAGCAGCGGCATCGCGCCGGATTTTCATCCTGAACGGCCCCAACCTGAACCTCCTCGGGCAGCGTGAGCCGCATATCTACGGCTCGACCACGCTCAGCGAGATCGGCGAGCGCTGCGAGGCAAAGGCGCGTTCGCTCGGCTTCTCGGTCGAATTCCGCCAGACCAATTTCGAAGGTGAGCTGGTCGAGAGCGTGCAGCAGGCGCGGCAGGAGGCCTGCGGGATCATCATCAACCCGGCCGGCTACAGCTTCACCTCGGTCGCGCTGCTCGATGCGCTCAAGATGTTCGATGGCCCGAAGATCGAATTGCACATCTCGAACGTGCATGCCCGCGAGAGCATCTATCACAACTCGCTGGTCTCGCGGACCGCGACCGGCATCATCGTCGGACTGGGCGCCGCCGGTTACGAACTCGCCATCCAGGCGATGGCCGGCCTCGTCGCGGCGCGGGGCTAACGGCGATGCCCTCGCCTGCCCGCCCCGGCAAGGCTTCAGACGCGCAGCATGCGCAGAACCGTGTCGATTGCGGCAGCGCGGCGACGCGCCAGCGCTTCGGGCGCGCCCATGTCGTGGCCGAAGACCTGGCGGATGCTGGCGCGGTTGGAGACGTTGTAGAAGGCGAGCGCGCTGATCGTCAGGTGGATGTCGAGCGCCTCGATGCCCGGCCGGAACAGCCCCGCCGCGACGCCGCGCTCATAGGCCTCGCGGATCATGTCGATGGCCGAGAGATTGAGCGACGCGATCCGGTCCGAGGTCGCGAGATGGCGGGCATGGTGGATGTTCTCGACCATGACGAGCCGCACGAAATCCGGGTTCTCGGCATGGTAGTCGAAGGTGAAGCCGGCCAGCAGCGTCATCGCCTCAACCGGCGGCAGGCTGGCGAGGTCGAGACTGCGCTCGAAGCCGCGGATGCGCTCGTACATCTCCTCCAGGACGGCGCGGTAGAGCCCCTCCTTGTCCCCAAAATAATAGTAGATCATCCGCTTGCTGGTCGCGGTTCGCGCCGCGATCTCGTCGACGCGCGCGCCGCTCAGGCCGTTCTCGACGAACTCCTCCTTCGCCACCGCGAGGATGTTGCGGCGGACGCCTTCCGGATCCTGCGTCCAGGACGCCGGCTTGCGGCCCGTTGCCTTCGGCATCGACGCTGCCTTGCTCATGCTTCACCCGCGAGAGAACCAGCCAGGAAACTAGGGCGAACCCATCAAATTGGACAAGCCGGTACATTGCGCTTGACCAAATGAACTAGATGGTACATTTAACATCTCGTCGGCATAGCGCAAGCCGGCGAGCCTGAAGGCCAAGGCACCCGATGAGAGGTGCCGCGACTGCAGACGGGAACCGGATCGACCCCTTCGAGAAGGTCGGCCGCCAGGGAGCGCCATGAACTACAAGCTCGATTTCACGCCGGTGATCGACGGGATGCCAGCCCTGCTGATGGGCTGCCTCGGCACCTTCCTGCTCGCGATCAGCGGCATGGCGCTGGCCATCGTCATCGGCATCGGCGGGGTGATCCTGCGCGACTCGAAGATCGCCCCGGTACGCTGGCTGGTGAAGGCCTTCGTCGAGGTGATCCGCAACACCCCCTTCCTGGTCCAGATCTTCTTCATCTATTTCGCCCTGCCGCTGGCGGGCCTCAGGCTCGACCCGACGCCGACCGCCATCATCGCGCTCGGCATCAATGGCGGCGCCTATGCGATCGAGATCATCCGCGGCGGCGTGCAGTCGATCGGCAAGGGCCAGATCGAGGCGGGCCTCGCGCTCGGCCTGCACAAGGCCCAGGTCTTCCGCCTGATCGTGCTGAAGCCGGCGCTCAGGGCGATCTTTCCCTCGCTCACCAGTCAGTTCGTGCTGCTGACGCTGACCACCTCCATCGCCTCGGCGATCTCGGCCTATGAACTGACCTCGGTGGCGCAGCGGATCGAGTCCGACAGTTTCCGCTCCTTCGAGGTCTACGGCACGATCACGCTGTTCTACCTCCTGATCTCCTGGGTGATGATGCGCTTCTTCGACGCGATCTCGACCCGCTACTTCAGCTATCCGGTGAAGTGAGGGCGCGATGGGATCGAACGAATTCCTCTTCCTGCTCACCGGCCTGAAATGGACCGTGCTGCTCTCGCTGGTCGGCTTCGTCGGCGGCGGCGTGTTCGGGCTCGCCATCGCGCTGATGCGCGTTTCCGGCCGGCCGCTGATGGAGCGGATCACCTCGGGCTATATCGCGCTGTTCCAGGGCACGCCGCTGCTGATGCAGCTCTTCGTGGTCTACTATGGCCTCGCGCTGGTCGGGCTGAAGCTCGATGCCTGGGTCGCGGTCGCGATCGGCTTCACGCTGCATGCCAGCGCCTATCTCGGCGAGATCTGGCGCGGCTCGATCGAGGCCGTGCCCAAGGGCCAGACCGAGGCCGCCAAGGCGCTGAGCCTGAACTACGTCTCGCGCATGCGCGACGTCGTCCTGCCGCAGGCGATCCGCATCTCGCTGCCGGCGACGATCGGCTTCCTGGTTCAGCTCATCAAGGGTACCTCGCTCGCCGCCATCGTCGGCTTCACCGAGCTGACGCGGGCCGGGAACATCGTCTCGAACCAGATCTTCCAGCCGCTCCTCGTCTTCGGGATCGTCGGCATCCTCTACTTCCTGCTGTGCTGGCCGCTCTCGCTTTACGGCTCGCATCTGGAGCGCCGCATGGCCATCGCCGCGCGCTGACCCCGTTCACCGCCTGAACCAACCACCAAGCACGAAGAGGGAGAGAAACATGATGAAGTCGAAGACCACCCGCCGCAGCCTGCTCATCGCCGGTGCCGCCACGCTGGCGATGCCGGCCCTGCTCGGCAGCCCGGCGCTCGCCGTCACCCCGGCCGAGATCAAGGCCAAGGGCAAGATCGTCGTCGGCATCCAGGGCGACAACCCGCCGTGGGGTTTCGTCACCAGCGCCGGCAAGCAGGACGGCCTTGATGCCGATATCGCGACGCTCTTCGCCAAGGAGCTCGGCGTGCAGGTCGAGTTCGTGCCGCTTGAGGTCAATAACCGCATCCCGGCCCTGACCACCGGGCGCGTCGACGTGCTGTTCGCGACCATGGCGATGCTGCCGGAGCGCGCCAAGGCCGTGCAGTTCTCCAAGCCCTATGTCGCCAACACCATCGTGTTCATTGGCCCGAAGAAGGACAAGATAACCACCAACGAGGATATGGGCCGCTACACGATCGGCGTCGCCAAGGGCGCCGCGCAGGACACGCAGGTGACCAAGAACGCGCCCGCGAGCGCCACGATCCGCCGCTATGACGGCGATGCGCCCTCGATCCAGGCGCTGGTCTCCGGCCAGGTCCAGGCGATCGGTGGCAACATCTTCTACATGCAGCGCATCGAGCAGGCTCGCCCTGGCGAGTTCGAGAACAAGCTCGAATTCCAGAACCTCTACAACGGCGCCTGCACCCGTCTCGGCGAGAAGGAGATCAACGCCGCGATCAACACCTTCATCGACAAGATCAAGGCCAATGGCGAGCTGCAGAAGGTCTACGACAAGTGGATGAAGGTGCCGGTGCACAAGTTCCCGGAGAGCCTCGAAGGCATCACCTTCACCGCGAGCTGAGCGCGCGAAGAAACGAGGTCAGGGCCATGAACCAGCCAGCCGTCCAGAACGCCGCTTCAGCGGATGCCATGATCGCCATGACGCAGGTCGAGAAATGGTATGGCGAGTTCAAGGCCCTGACCGACATCAACCTTTCGGTCCGCAAAGGCGAGCGTATCGTGCTTTGCGGACCGTCGGGCTCGGGCAAGTCGACGCTGATCCGCTGCATCAATCATCTGGAGAATTATCAAAAGGGCGAGATCAGGGTCGGCGGCACCAGGCTCGGCGATGACGCGAAAACCATCGACGCGGTGCGCCGCGAGGTCGGCATGGTCTTCCAGCACTTCAACCTGTTCCCGCATATGACCGTGCTGGAGAACTGCATGCTGGCGCCGATGCGCTCGCTCGGGGCCAGCAAGGCGGAGGCCGAGGCCACCGCCCGGCAATTGCTCGGCCGTGTGAAGATCCTGGAACAAGCCGAGAAGTATCCGGCCCAGCTCTCGGGTGGCCAGCAGCAGCGTGTCGCGATCGCGCGGGCGCTCTGCATGAAGCCCAAGGTCATGCTGTTCGACGAGCCGACCTCCGCGCTCGACCCCGAGATGGTCAAGGAGGTGCTCGACACCATGATCGGCCTCGCCGAGGAGGGTATGACCATGATCTGCGTCACCCATGAGATGGGCTTCGCCCGGCAGGTGGCGAACCGCGTCATCTTCATGGCCTCCGGCGCCATCGTCGAGGAGGCCCCGCCCGAAGAATTCTTCCACAACCCGCGCCATGAGCGGACCCGAAAGTTCCTCGGCGAAATCCTCAGCAAGCATTGAAGCCTAGCGTCCGGCTCGGCCGGACATCTCAACGGAATGCGATCGATGTCCCGCCTCGTCTATGTCCTGAACGGCCCGAACCTGAACCTGCTCGGCAAGCGCCAGCCGCATATCTACGGGCACGAGACCCTGGCCGATGTCGAGCGCGACTGCCGCACGCTCGCCGAGGAGCTGAAGCTGGAACTGCGCTTTCACCAGTCCAACCGCGAATACGAACTGATCGACTGGATTCATGAGGCGCGCGAGGACGGCGCGGGCATCGTCATCAACCCGGCTGCTTTCACGCATACCTCGGTCGCGCTACTCGACGCGCTCAACACTTTCGAGGGGCCGGTGATCGAGTGCCATATCTCGCAGGTCCATAAGCGCGAGGCCTTCCGCCACCACTCTTATGTCTCCATGCGCTCCGACGGCGTCATCGCCGGCTTCGGCACGCAAGGCTATCAGCTCGGCTTGCGGCGCATCGCCAAGCTGATCGACGAAAAAGCCGCGTGAGGACCAACCCGATGGCTCCGGTGAAGATCGCGGTGATGGGGGCCGGCCTGATCGGCAAGCGCCATGCCGCCCATGTCCGGGCCGAGCCCGGCGCCGTCCTGTCGGCGATCATCGATCCCGCCGCGGCCGGCAAGGCCTTCGCCGAGGAGATCGGCGTCGCCTGGTATCCCGCCTTCGATGCCCTCCCCGCCAGCGAGAAGCCTGACGGCGTCATCGTCGCGACACCGAACCAGCTTCACGTCGCCAACGGGCTGGAGCTGGTCGCAGCCGGCTTACCCGTGCTGGTCGAGAAGCCCCTCGCCGACAGCATCGACAGCGCCCGCAAGCTCGTCCAGGCGGCCGAGGCTACCGGTGTTCCGCTGCTGGTCGGTCATCACCGACGCCACAACCCGATGATCCGGAAGGCGCGCGAGGCGATCGATGCCGGCCGGCTCGGCCGCATCCTGACACTCAGCGGCCAGTTCTGGCTGGTGAAGCCGGACGATTATTTCGAGGTCGACTGGCGTCGGCAGGAAGGCGCCGGACCGATCCTGATCAACCTGATCCACGATATCGACCTGTTCCGCTATCTCTGCGGCGAGATCGTCGGCGTGCAGGCGCTGAGCTCCAATGCCGTGCGCGGCAACCCGGCCGAGGAGACCGCCGTCGCGATCCTGCGCTTCGCCAATGGCGCGCTCGGCACGGTCAGCGCCTCCGACACCGTCGTCTCGCCCTGGAGCTGGGAGCTGACGACCGGCGAGAACCCGGCTTATCCGCGCCAGGACCAGTCCTGCTACCAGATCGGCGGCACGCATGGTTCGCTGACGATTCCCGCGCTCGAACTCTGGAACCACAGCGACAAGCGCGGTTGGTGGGAGCCGCTCAAGCGCGAGCGCATCCCCTTCGTGCCCGAGGACCCGTTGCAGGCACAGGTCCGGCACTTCTGCGCGGTGATCCGCGGCGAGGAGGCGCCCCTCGTTTCCGGCCGCGAGGGCCTCGCAACGCTCGCCGTCATCGCGGCCGTGAAGCAGGCGGCGCGCAGCGGCGGACCGGTCGAGATCGCCCCGGAACCGGCGAGGGCCGGCGCATGATCAAGGGCACGACGCGACTGATCGGCCATCTCGGCTATCCGACCGAGAGCTTCAAAGCGCCGATGATCTACAATCCCTATTTCCAGCGCGAGGGAATCGACGCCGTCGTCGTGCCGATGGGCTGCCGCGGCGAGGACTACCCCGCTTTCCTGAAGCTGTTCTTCCGCTTGTCCAACGCCCATGGCGCGCTGGTGACGATGCCGCACAAGGTCACCACGACCGGTCTCGTCGATATGCTTTCGCCGACCGCCGCCATCGCCGGTGCATGCAATGCCGTGCGGCGCGAAGCGGATGGCCGGCTCAGCGGCGACATGTTCGACGGCGAAGGGTTCGTACGCGGCGTCTTGCGCAAGGGGCACAAGCTCGATGGCGCCCGCGCGCTCGTCGTCGGTGCCGGCGGCGTCGGCTCGGCCATCGCCGCCTCGCTGGCCAAGGCCGGGGTCGCGGAGCTCGGTCTGTTCGACATGCAAGCAACGAACGCCGAGGAACTCGGACAGCGCTTGATCGCACACTACCCTGCCCTTCGCGTCGCCACCGGCTCGAACGACCCGGATGGCTTCGACATCGTCGTCAACGCCACGCCGCTCGGCATGAAGCCCGGCGATCCCCTGCCGGTCGAGATCTCCCGCCTGCCCGCCTCCGCCTTTGTCGGCGAAGTCGTGATGGCGCAGGAGATCACGCCCTTCCTCGCTGCGGCGCGAGCCCGCGGCTGCGAAGTGCAGGTCGGCACCGACATGCTGTTCGAGCAGATACCCGCCTATCTGGAATTCTTCGGCCTGCCCTCGACCACGGCCGAGGACCTGCGCGCCGTCGCCAAGCTGGCCTGAGAGGAGGCACTCCCGTGATTCCATCGATCGCCACCGTCTGCGTTTCC
The DNA here is from genome assembly GCF_058783685.1 of Allobosea sp. FW305-C-101. Taxonomy (NCBI): domain Bacteria; kingdom Pseudomonadati; phylum Pseudomonadota; class Alphaproteobacteria; order Hyphomicrobiales; family Alloboseaceae; genus Allobosea; species Allobosea sp. FW305-C-101. The sequence continues at coordinate 206,919 of NZ_JBYSYT010000003.1, forward strand.
GGCACCCTCCAGGAAAAGCTCGAGGCCATCGCGGCCGCCGGCTTCAAGGCCGTCGAAATCTTCGAGAACGACCTGATCGCCTTCCCCGGTTCGCCGACGGAAGTCCGGCGCATCTGCGCCGATCTCGGCCTGACCATCGTCACCTGCCAGCCCTTCCGCGATTTCGAGGGCATGCCGGACGGGCGCCGCCAGCGCGTCTTCGACCGGGCCGAACGCAAGTTCGATCTCTTGCAGGAGCTGGGCACCGACCTGCTCTTCGTCTGCTCCAGCGTTTCGCCGGAAGCGCTGCCCGGCATCGACCGGCTCGCTGCCGATTTCGCCGAACTTGGCGAGCGCGCCGGGCGGCGGGGCCTGCGCGTCGGCTACGAGGCGCTGGCCTGGGGGCGGCATGTCTTCGATTACCGCGACGCCTGGGAGATCGTGCGCCGGGCCAACCGGCCAGAGGTCGGGATCGTGCTCGATTCCTTCCATATCCTGGCGCGCGGGCTCGACCTTGCGGCCATCGGCACGATCCCGCGCGACAAGATCGAGATGGTGCAGATGGCCGATGCGCCGCTCTTGCAGATGGACCCGCTCTCCTGGAGCCGGCACTGGCGCTGTCTGCCCGGCCAGGGCGACCTCAATCTCTCCGGCTTCATGCGCGCGCTGGCCGCGACCGGCTATGACGGCGTGCTCTCGCTCGAAATCTTCAACGATCGCTTCCGCGCCGGCTCGGCCCGCTCGGTCGCGCTCGACGGCCACCGCTCGCTGATCTGGCTGCTCGACGCGACCGCGCGGCAGGTCGGCAAGCCGGTTCCCGGCGCCGTGCCGATGCCGCCGCCGGCCCCGGTCGAAGCGGTCGAGTTCATCGAGTTCACGGTGTCGGAGGCCGAGCGGCCGGGCTTCGAACGGCTGCTGCGGGCGCTCGGTTTCGCGCGTTCGGGCGCGCATCGCTCCAAGGATGTCGATCTCTGGCGCCAGGGCGATATCCGCATCGTCCTGAACAGCGAGGCTGACGGCTTCGCCCATAGCTACCAGATCACCCACGGCACCTCAGTCTGCGCGCTCGCCTTGCGCGTGCCGGATGCACAGGCCGCGATCGCCCGCGCCAAGGCGCTGCTCGACGTGCCCCATGCCGGCGCGATCGGGCCGGACGAGCTTGACATCCCGGCCGTGCGCGGCCTCGGCGGCAGCCTGCTCTATTTCCTCGACCAGACCTCGTCGCTCGGGCGCTGGGCCGAGGTCGATTTCGAGGCGACCGGCGAGGCCCCGGACGATGCCGGGCTCACCGGCGTCGACCATGTCTCGCAGAGCATGCAGTACGAGGAGATGCTGACCTGGCTCCTGTTCTATTCCTCGCTGTTCGAGACGCGGAAGACGCCGAGCCAGGCCGTGCTCGATCCCGGCGGCGTGGTTCAGAGCCAGGTCATCGAGAGCGGGCTCGACGGCAGGAACGGCCATGGTCTCAGGCTCATCCTCAACGGCTCGCAGAGCCACCGCACGCTCTCAGCCCGCTTCATCACCGATTTCTTCGGCTCGGGCGTGCAGCATATCGCCTTCGCGACCGACGACATCGCCGCGACCGTCAAGCGGCTGGTTGCCAATGGTGTCGCCATGCTACCCATCCCCGAGAACTACTATGACGACCTTGAAGCCCGCTCGGACCTGACGGGCGAGGAGATCGACGCGATGAAGGCGCTGAACATCCTCTATGACAGCGACGCCGGCGGTGCCTTCCGGCAGGCCTACACCCAGACGCTCGATGGCGGCCTGTTCTTCGAGATCGTCCAGCGCGATGGCTATGCCGGTTACGGCGCCGCCAATGCCGGCATCCGGCTCACCGCGCAATCAAGGCTCGCGCGCCCGATCAGCGTTCCCGCGCCGAGCCATGGCTGAGGAGAGATAAGCCGCATGAGCAGCCTGATCCTTCCCTATACGGGGCTCGATGCCGGGCAGCCGGCTTCGCTCTCGCCGGACTATCGCTCGACCGTGGCGCGCAGCCCGCGCCAGGCCCCGATCGCGATCCCGCAGACGCTGACCGAGGTGACCGGCCCGACCGACTGGCCGCGCCTGATGGGGCCGGCGATGGCCGATCTCACCACCCAGCACAAGGCGGAGCCGCAGGGCCAGCGCATCGTCGTGACCGGCCGCGTGCTCGACGAGGACGGACGGCCCGTGCCGAACACCGTCGTCGAGATCTGGCAGGCCAACGCCGCCGGCCGCTATATCCATGCCAAGGACGACTGGCCGGCGCCGCCCGATCCGAACTTCACCGGCGTCGGCCGCGTGATCACCGACGGTGAGGGCCGCTACCGCTATGTCACGATCCGGCCCGGCGCCTATCCCTGGGGCAACCACAAGAACGCCTGGCGCCCCGCCCATATCCATCTCTCGCTGCTCGGGCCGGCCTTCGCGACGCGACTGGTCACGCAGATGTATTTCCCCGACGATCCGCTGATCGAGATCGACCCGATCGCGAATGCCGTGCCGATGCCTTATCGCCAGCGCATGGTCTCGCGCTTCGATATCGGCACCACCGAGCCGAACTGGGCGCTGGGCTATGTCTTTGACATCGTGCTCAAGGGCCGCGACCAGACGCCGTTCGAGGACGAGCATGACGACGACCACTGATCTGGCAATCACTGATCTGGAGAGCCGCAACGCCGCGCCGCGGCAGGACAGCCAGGACCCGTCGATCTTCGGCCAGACGCCGTGGCAGACGGTCGGCCCCTATTTCCATTACGGCCTACCCTGGAAAGGCGGCGCCGATCTCGTCGGCCGCTCCGATATGGGCGCCCGCCCCGACCTGATGCCGCCGGAGCATTTCCTGCTCTCGGGCTCGAATGTCTCGGGCACGCCGGAGGGCGAGGTCATCGCGCTCGCCGGCTGCGTCTTAGACGCTGACGGCAAGCCGATCGAGGATGCGATGATCGAGATCTGGCAGGCGAATGCGAACGGCCGCTATGCCAGCCCCGACGACGATCGCGCGGATGTGGCGCTCGACACTCATTTCGTCGGCTTCGGCCGCGCCTCGACCGACAAGGAGGGCGTCTACCGCTTCCGCACGATCCGCCCCGGCCGCGTGCCCGGCCCCGGCAACAGCCTGCAGGCGCCGCATATCGCGCTCTCGGTCTTCGGCCGCGGCTTGCTGAAGCGCCTGCCGACCCGGCTTTATTTCGCCGATGGCGAGGGCAACGAGACCGACCCGATCCTCGCTCTCGTGCCCGAGGCGCGCCGCCAGACCCTGATCGCGCAGCGCAAGCCTGACGGCACCTGGTGGCTCGACATCAACCTCGCTGGCGAGAACGAGACGGTGTTCTTCGATCTATAGGTGACAGGCGGCCAATCAGGCCGCCTTCTTCCTTTCAGCGATCCGCGCAAGATCGGTCAGCAGCCGGCGCGTCGCCTTGAGCCGCTGCTCGACCGTGTCGAAATCGTCGATGAAGACGACGCGCATGTCGGGACGCACTTTCGCCAGCGTGCCGATCTTCGCGACATACGAAACCAACCCTTCCGGATTGGCGAACTCGTTGTTGCGGAAGGCGACGATGATGCCCTTCGGCCCGGCCTCGACCTTCTCGACATTGGCGCGCTTGCAGAGCGCCTTGATCGCGACGATCTCCAGGAGCTGGTTGACCTCCTCCGGCAGCGGGCCGAAGCGATCGACCAGTTCGGCGCCGAAGGATTGCAACTCGGCATCGTCGTCCATGGTCGAGAGCCGCTTGTAGAGCGTCAGCCTCAACGTCAGGTCGGCGACGTAGTGATCCGGGATCATGACGGGCGCGCCGACCTGGATCGCCGGCGACCATTGCGTCTCGGTCTCGAACTCGATGCCGGCCTTGAGCGCGGCCACCGCCTCCTCCAGCATCTGCTGGTAGAGCTCGTAGCCGACTTCCTTGATATGGCCGGACTGCTCGTCGCCGAGCAGGTTGCCGGCGCCGCGGATATCGAGATCGTGGCTGGCGAGCTGGAAGCCAGCGCCGAGCGTGTCGAGCGATTGCAGCACCTTGAGCCGCTTCTCGGCCTGCTCGGTCAGCTTGCGATTGGCCGGCACGGTGAAGAGCGCATAGGCGCGCGTCTTCGAGCGGCCGACGCGGCCGCGCAGCTGGTAGAGCTGAGCAAGGCCGAACATGTCGGCGCGGTGGACGATCAGCGTGTTCGCGGTCGGGATGTCCAACCCGGATTCGACGATCGTGGTCGAGAGCAGGATGTCGTATTGGCCCTCGTAGAAGGCCGTCATCACGTCTTCCAGCGTCCCCGCCGCCATCTGGCCATGGGCGATGCCGACCTTGCACTCGGGCACCTGCTTGTCGAGGAAGTCCTTGACCTCGGCGATGTCCTCGATGCGCGGCACGACATAGAAGGAACGCCCGCCGCGATAGCGCTCGCGCAACAGCGCCTCGCGCACGATCAACGGGTCGAACGGTGTGACGAAGGTGCGCACGGCTAACCGGTCGACCGGCGGCGTCGCGATGATCGAGAGCTCGCGCACCCCGGTCATGGCGAGCTGGAGCGTGCGCGGGATCGGCGTCGCCGACAGCGTCAGCATATGCACCTCGGCGCGCAATTCCTTCAGCTTCTCCTTATGGGCGACGCCGAAATGCTGCTCCTCGTCGACGATGACGAGGCCGAGATCCTTGAAGTCGACACCCTTGCCGAGCAGCGCATGGGTGCCGACGACGATGTCCATCGTGCCGTCCCTGGCGCCCTGCTTCACCGCCTTGAGATCGGCCGAGCCGACGAAGCGCGAGGCCTGCCCGACATGGACCGGCAAGCCGGCAAAACGATCAGCGAAGTTGCGGTAGTGCTGTCGCGCGAGCAGCGTCGTCGGGACGACGACCGCGACCTGCTTGCCGTTGAGCGCGGCGGCAAAAGCGGCGCGCAGCGCGACTTCGGTCTTGCCGAAGCCGACATCGCCGCAGACGAGCCGGTCCATCGGGCGCCCGGCCGCGAGATCGTCCAGCACCGCATCGATGGTGTTCTGCTGGTCCTCTGTCTCCTCATAGGGGAAGCGGGCGCAGAACTCGTCATAGACACCGTCAGGCGGGATGAGCCGCGGCGCATCCTTGAGCGCACGCGCCGCCGCGATCTGGATGAGCTTGCCGGCCATCTCGCGGATGCGCTGCTTGAGCTTGGCCTTGCGCGCCTGCCAACCGCCGCCACCGAGCCGATCGAGCTGGACTTCGGTGTCCTCGGAGCCGTAGCGGGACAGAAGCTCGATATTCTCGACCGGCAGGAACAGCTTGGAATCGCCGGCATAATGGATTTCGAGGCAGTCATGCGGCGCGCCCGCCGCCGTGATCGTCTGCAGGCCGATGAAGCGGCCGATGCCGTGATCGACATGGACGATGAGATCGCCCGGCGCGAGCGACGACAATTCGGCGATGAAGTCCTGCGGACGCTTGGTCTTGCGGCGCGGGCGGACGAGACGGTCGCCCAGGATATCCTGCTCGCCGATGACCGCGAGGCGCCCGGCCTCGAAGCCGGTCTCGAAGCCCCAGACCGCGAGAGCGATCGTGCCGGGCTTGAGATCGAAGGCGGCGCGCAAAGAACCGGTCAGTTGCGTGCTTTTCAGGCCGTGATCGGCGAGCACATGCGCCAATCGCTCGCGCGAACCTTCCGACCAGGCAGCGAGGATGACACGCTTCCCGTCAGCCTCCAGCGCCTTCACATGCGCCACGGCAGCATCGAACACGCCGCCGGCATCGGCCGTGCGCTCGGCCGCGAAGCTGCGGCCCTGCTTGCCGCCGAGATCGAGGATCAGCTTGCCCTCGCTCTCGGGCAACTGGAACGGAGTCAGGCTGGCGACGCCGGAGATGTCGACCACCGCGCGCCAGTCGGCGGGTGAGAGATAGAGCGCATCCGGCGGCAAGGGCTTGTAGGGAATGCCGCCGCCTCCCCCCTGCTCCAGCGCGGCCTTGCGGGCGTCGTAATAATCCTTGATCAGGCTGATCCGCTCCCCGACCGCATCCTCGGCCTGATGGTCGAGCACCAGCGGCACGTCCGGCAGATAGGTGAAGAGCGTGTCGAGCTTCTCCGCCAGCAGCGGCAGCCAGTGCTCCAGGCCGGCCGGGCGGCGGCCTTCGCTGACGGCTTCGTAAAGCGTGTCGTCGCGGCCGGGCGTGCCGAAAGTCGAGATATAGGACTGGCGGAAGCGGCGGATGCTCTCGCTCGTCATCTGCGCCTCGGACATCGGCACGAGGTCGAGCCCACGCAATTGCCCGGTGGTGCGCTGCGTCTCCGGATCGAAGGTGCGGATCGATTCGAGGCTGTCGCCGAAGAAGTCGAGGCGGATCGGCGCCGGCATGCCCGGCGGGAAGAGGTCGACGATGCCGCCGCGCACGGCGAATTCGCCGGTCTCGCGCACGGTCGAGGTACGCAGATAGCCGTTGATGTCGAGCCAGCGCGCCAGTTCCTCGATATCGACCATGTTGCCGGGCGCAGCCGAGAAGCTCTCGGAGGCGACCTTGCCGAAGGCCGGCACGCGTTGCAGCGCGGCATTGACGGTGGTGAGCAGGAGCCGCGGCCGCTCGCCCGATTTGGTCTTGGCGAGGCGCGACAGCGTCGTCATCCGGTGCGCCACGATGGCGGGCGCGGGCGAGACACGGTCGTAAGGCTGGCAGTCCCAGGCCGGGAAGCTCATCACCTCAAGGTCGGGCGCGACGAATTGCAGCGCGTTCTCAAGCACCTGCAGGCGCTGGCCGTCACGCGCGATGAAGACGAGCAGCGCCGCTCCTTCCGCCTTCTTGGCGCGGGCGCGGGTCAGGTCGGCGAGCACGACAGCGTCGAAACCATCGGGCACGCCGGCAAGCGTCGGCTTGTCGCCGCGGTTCAGCGCGTCGAGCAGGCGGTCGAGCTGGAGCTTGGCGATCTGGCTGGGAGGAGGAATGCTCATCGGAAAGGCGTCATTCTGTCAAAGGGCGTCATTCTCGGGCTTGCCCCGAGAATCTCGGGACGAGCGGGCTCCGATTCAGAGATGGTCGGGTCAAGCCCGACCATGACGGCCATGGGGCCGGCTACACATGAATCGGCTTGTCGTGATGGTGGAATGCCCGAAGCTTGCGGAACAGGTCCGTGTCGTAATTCGCGGGCACGGGAGCCTCCCCGGTCACCCAGCTCAGCAGGTCCCGGTCCAGCACCTCGATCAGGCGTTCGAACTCGTCGAGCTCGGCCTCGCTGAAGCCGCCGATCGCGTCGTCGGCGAAGCGGCCCATGATCAGATCCATCTCGCGCATGCCGCGATGCCAGGCCCGGAACAGGATCTTGCGGCGGCGCGGGTCGAGATCGGCGCTGGAGCGGGTCGAGCCGGACATGAGAACCTCGGGGATGGCGCAATGGTCATAGGGCCGGCCCCGTCGCGGAGCCTGCCTGAGCAGGCTATATAGCGATGCAACCCGGCGAAGTCAGCGGCGAAGCGGCTGTGATCTTCGCGCTCCTGACAGTTTCGCGAGACGTCTTGCGCCCCTCGATCCTCGATCCGCTCTTCGCTCCCGTCACGACGCTTTCCGGCGTCGGGCCCAAGCTCGGCAAGGTGCTGGACAAGTTTCTTGGCGACGAAACGAGGCCGGCGCGCGTGGTCGACCTGCTCTTCCAGCTCCCAACCGGCGCGGTCGATCGCCGGCCGAGCCCCTCGATCGCAGATACGCCGATCGGCGATGTCGCGACCTTCACCGCCCGCGTCAGCGAGCACCGTGCCGCACCTGCCGGCAAGAAGGCGCCCTATCGCATCATCGTCGAGGACGAGACCGGCGACGTCACGCTCGTCTTCTTCCATGCCGATTCCCGGCATCTGGCGCAGACCCTGCCGGTCGGCGCCTATCGCCTGATCTCGGGCAAGCTCGAGCTCTGGGAAGGCATGCGCCAGATGGTGCATCCCGAGCGCATCCTCGATCCCAAGCTCGCGGCGACGCTGCCGGCCTTCGAGCCGGTCTATCCGCTGACCGAGGGCATCGGCCAGCGCATGATGATGCGGACCGTGCAGGCAGCGGCCGAACGCTGCCCGGAGATGCCGGAATGGCAGGACCCAGCCTTCCTCGCCAAGGCTGATTTTCCTTCCTTCCACGCGGCGATCGAGGCCTTGCACCATCCCGTCGACCGCAAGGCCGCCGAGGGCGACACGGTCGCGCGCCGGCGCATCGGCTATGACGAATTGCTGGCGAGCCAGATCGCGCTCGCCCTCGTGCGCCGCCAGCAGAAGAAGATCGCCGGCCGCGCCACCACGGGCGATGGCGGCTTGCGCTTCCGCATCCAGTCCGCCCTGCCCTTTGAGCTGACCGAAGGCCAGCGCAAGGCGATCGCCGATATCCATGCCGATATGGCCAAGCCCGAGAAGATGCTGCGCCTCCTGCAAGGCGATGTCGGCTCCGGCAAGACCGTGGTCGCGCTGATGGCCATGGCCGCCGCCGCCGAAGCCGGGCGTCAGTCGGCCCTGATGGCGCCGACCGAAATTTTGGCCCGCCAGCATGCCGAGAGATTGGCGCCGCTGGCCGAGAAGGCCGGGCTGAAGCTCGCCTTGCTGACGGGTCGCGAAAAGGGCGCCGGCCGCAAGCAGGTGCTCGCCGGACTGGCCGACGGCTCGATCGATATCGCCGTCGGCACCCATGCCTTGTTCCAGGAGGGTGTCGCCTTCCAGGACCTGGCGCTTGCCGTCGTCGACGAGCAGCACCGCTTCGGCGTGCACCAGCGCCTGCTGCTCGGCTCCAAGGGCGAGGCCGTCGACGTGCTGGTCATGACCGCAACACCGATCCCAAGGACGCTCTCGCTGACCTGGTTCGGCGACATGGATATCTCGATCCTCTCCGAGAAGCCGGCGGGCCGGAAGCCGATCGTCACCCGCGCCGTCTCCTCCGAGCGCTATGACGAGGTCGTCGGTGCCATCGGCCGGGCGATCGACACGGGCGCGCAGGCCTATTGGGTCTGCCCGCTCGTGCAGGAATCGGACACGCTCGACGTCGCCGCCGCGCAGGAGCGCTTCGAGGCCCTGCGCGAAATCTTCGGCGACAAGGTCGGATTGCTCCATGGCCAGATGCCCGGCCGCGACAAGGACGCCGCCATGGCCGCCTTCGTCGCCGGGCAGACCCGCATCCTCGTCTCGACCACGGTGATCGAGGTCGGCGTCGACGTGCCCAATGCCAGCGTCATGGTGATCGAGCATGCCGAACGCTTCGGCCTCGCCCAGCTTCACCAGTTGCGCGGGCGCATCGGCCGCGGATCGGCCGCCTCGACCTGCCTGCTGCTCTATAAGGGGCCGCTCGGGCCGGTTGCCGAAGCGCGCCTCACCATCATGCGCGAGACTGAGGACGGCTTCCGCATCGCCGAGGAAGACCTGCGCCTGCGTGGCGAGGGCGAGGTGCTTGGCACCAAGCAATCGGGTTCGCCGGACTGGCGCATCGCCCGGCCGGAGATCGACGGCGACCTGCTGGCGGCGGCGCGCGACGATGCGCGGCTCCTGATCGAACGCGATCCGCATCTGGAGACGCCACGCGGCCAGGCGATCCGGGTGCTGCTCTATCTGTTCGAGCGTGACGTCGCGATCCGGCTGCTCAGGGCGGGATAGCCCGGCTCCTGCCACGGCTTCGTCGCCCGGCGCCTAGCAATGGCGCCCTGACGCTGCCAGGAGCAATCCTGATCAAGCGAGCCCTCGCTTGCTCGTCCAGTGTCGCGCCACTTCGTGGAGAGAACATGGACCCGGTCAAGGCAGCCATCTGGTGCATCGAGAGCCGCTTCACCGCCGAACTCACACTCGACGAGATCGCCGAGGTCAGCGGCGTCTCGCGCTTCCATCTCAGCCGGGCCTTCGGCGCGGCGACCGGTCGCTCGGTGATGCGCTATGTGCGTGAGCGCCGGCTGTCGGAGGCGGCGCGCCAGCTCGCCGACGGTGCGCCCGACATCCTCTCGGTCGCGCTCGACTGGGGCTATGGCTCCCACGAAGCCTTCACCCGCGCCTTTCGCGAGCAGTTCGGCCTCACGCCGGAAGAACTGCGCGCCCGGCGCGACCTCTCATCGCTCGCCCTCGTGGAGTCGCTGAACATGCATGACATTACCCCTGCCCCCATCGCCGAGCCGCGCATCGTCACCGGAAAGCCCCTGCTGATCGCCGGTTTCAGCGGCCATTTCTCGATGGACAAGACGCAAGGCATCCCGCTGCTCTGGCAGAAGATCGTTCCGCATTTCGGCCATATCCCCGGCCAGCGCGGCTATGTCGCCTATGGCGCGAGCTATAATTGCGACGATGGCGGCGCCTTCGACTATATCGCCGGCGCCGAAGTCTCGTCCTTCAGCGACCTGAGCGACGAGTTCGCGCGGCTCAGCGTGCCGGAACAGCTCTGCGCCGTGTTCGAGCACAAAGGCCACATCACCGGCATCGCCCAGACCTACAAGGCGATCTGGCAGGACTGGTTCCCCAAATCCGGTCGCGAGCCCGAGATGGGCGTCACGCTGGAGCGGATGGACGAGCGCTTCGACGGCGCGACCGGCAACGGAGTCGTCGAGATCTGGGTGCCGCTCAAGCGCTGACCGGCGGCTTCGTCTCGATCTTCGGCTTGCCGTTCTGTTCGCCGGGCTGGATCAGCCCGGCCGACATGATCAGCTTGGCGCCATCCTCGACCGAGATCGAGAGTTCGACGACCTCGCGTCGCGGCAGGTAGAAGAAGAACCCCGTGGTCGGGTTCGGCGTGCAGGGCAGGAAGACGCCGATCTGTTCCTCACCCTCCGGCAGGCGCCCGGCGATCTCGGGCGCCGCCTCCTGCGCGATGAAGACGATCGACCACATGCCCGGCTGCGGGAACTGCACCATCCCGACCTTCCGGAACGAGGTGCCGGACTGCGAGAAGATCGTCTCGAAGACCTGCTTCACGCCCTTGTAGAGACTGCGCACCACCGGCATGCGGTCGAGGATCGCCTCGCCCGCATTGAGGAGCGAGCGCCCGACGAGATTGGCGGTGAGGAAGCCGAGCAGCGTCAGCCCGACCAGCGCGATGACGAGCCCGAATCCCGGAATCGGATAAGGCAGATAGGAATCGGGCAGGTAGGAATTCGGGATGAGCGGCTTCACCAGCCCATCGATGAAATTGATGAACCACCAGGTCACCGAGGCCGTGATGGCGAGCGGCGCGGCGATGACCAGCCCGGTCAGGAAATAGCGGCGCAACCGTGCGCCCCAGGTCGGGCGCAGGATTTCCGTCGGCAGGATCAGGCGCGGATCGGGCGGGCCGGCTGTCATCGTCTCTCCCAGAACACCGGCGCGACCTCCCGCCCGCTTGCGGCCACCCGTGTGGGCGGCGATATGACACGATAAGCGAGGCGGCGCCATCCGCCAGCCCCTGGGGGCAAACGCAAGCAAGGATGAGGCCGTGAGCGAGGACGATCAGCCGCGACGCCGATGGTCGCGGCCGCTGCTGTTCGCCCTGGGCTGGGTGTTCACGGCGCTTGGCGTCGTCGGGCTGATCCTGCCGCTGATGCCCGGCACCATCTTCCTGATCGCCGCAGCCTGGTGCTTCTCGCAATCCTCGCCGCGTTTCGAGGCCTGGCTGCTAGGGCATCCGAGGCTCGGGCCGCATGTCCTGCGCTGGCGTCAGACCGGCGCCATCGCCCGGCGCGCCAAGTACCTCGCCTGCGGCTCGATGGTGCTGAGCTTTGTCCTGCTGATGCAAACAAGCGCGCCGCCGATCGCTCTCGCGACGGCGGCGCTGTGTCTGATCGGCGCGGGCTTCTACGTGGCGAGCCGGCCTGAAGCCTGAGCCGCCGTCACTCCACCGTGACGGATTTCGCCAGATTGCGCGGCTGATCGACGTCCTTGCCCATGAAAACCGCCGTCTGATAGGCGATCATCTGGATCGGCAGGGCGTAGACGATTGGCGCGAAGGTCGGGTCCATGTCCGGCAGGATGATCGTCGCCTCAGGCTCGATGCCGCATTCGGCAGCGCCCTTCGCATCGGTGACGAGGATGATCCGGCCGCCGCGCGCCGCGACCTCCTGCATGTTGGAGGCGGTCTTCTCGAACAGCGCGTCATAGGGCGCGACGACGATGACCGGCATGTCCTCGTCGATCAGCGCGATCGGCCCGTGCTTCAGCTCGCCAGCCGGATAACCTTCGGCATGGATGTAGCTGATTTCCTTGAGCTTCAGCGCACCTTCGAGCGCGAGCGGATAGCTCGTACCACGACCGAGATAGAGCACGTCCTTGGCCCGCGAGAGCTTGTGTGAGAGCTGCTCGATCTGCGGCTCGAGCTGCAGCGCCCGGGCCATCAGCCCCGGCAGCGCGATCAGGTGCTGCACATGATCGGCCTCGTCCTCGGCCGAGAGCGTGCCGCGGGCACGGGCTGCGGCGAGCGCTAGCGATGCGAAAACCGCAAGCTGGCAGACGAAGGCCTTGGTCGAGGCGACGCCGATCTCCGGGCCGGCGAGCGTCTGCGCGACGGCATCGCTTTCGCGCGCGATTGTCGAGGTCGGCACGTTGACGACCGAGAGAATGACCTGCCCGTTCTGCCGGGCATAGCGCAAGCCGGCCAGCGTGTCGGCGGTTTCGCCGGACTGCGAAACGAAGAGCGCCAGGCCCTGGTCGGGCAGCGGCGCCTCGCGGTAGCGGAACTCGGAGGCGACATCGATCTCGACCGGCAGGCGCGCCAGCTTCTCGAACCAGTATTTCGCGATGAGGCCGGCATAATAGGAGGTGCCGCAGGCGCTGATCGTCAGGCGCGACAGGCCCTTCCAGTCGATCTGGTCGCCGAAGGGCAGGCGCACCTTGCCGTTGGCCATGTCGAGATATTGCGTCAGCGTGTGGCCGACGACCTCGGGCTGCTCGTAGATCTCCTTGGCCATGAAATGGCGGTGATTGCCCTTCTCGACCAGGAAGGCGCCGGCGGCGACGCGCTGGGCGCGGCGTTCCACCTGCTTGTTGGTCTTGTCATAGAAGGTCGCGCCACGGCGGTGGAGCACGACCCAGTCGCCCTCCTCCAGATAGGCGATGAGATTGGTGAAGGGCGCGAGCGCCAGCGCGTCCGAGCCGAGATACATCTCGCCCTCGCCGATGCCGACCGCGAGCGGCGAGCCCTTACGGGCGCCGATCAGCAGGTCGTCCTCGCCCTGGAACAGGAAAGCGAGCGCGAAGGCGCCGTGCAGGCGCGGCAGGCTCGCGGCCACCGCATCGACCGGGCCCTTGCCGCGGTCGAGCTCGCGGGTGACGAGATGGGCGACGATCTCGGTATCGGTTTCCGTCTCGAAGACGTAGCCGTCGGCCTGAAGCTCGGCGCGCAGGTCACGGAAATTCTCGATGATGCCGTTATGCACGACCGCGAGCTTCGGCGTCGCATGCGGATGGGCATTGGTCTCGTTGGGCTTGCCATGGGTCGCCCAGCGAGTGTGGCCGATGCCGACCAGGCCCTCGAGCGGCTCGTTCGACAGGCGGATCTCGAGATTCTTAAGCTTGCCCTCGGCGCGGCGGCGGGTGAGCTTTCCGGCTTCCAGCGTCGCGACGCCGGCGGAATCGTAACCGCGATATTCAAGCCGCCGCAGCGCCTCGACGACCTGCGTCGCCACTGCTTCCTTGCCCAGAATCCCGACGATGCCGCACATGGGTGAACCCCTCAAGCCGTTGCTGTCGGCAAAGCGCATAGCCGCGATCGGCGCGCGTGCCCAATCAATCTACATGACGAACTGTGAACGGCGGATGGCCCGATCCGCCGCGATTCCCGGCTATTCGGCCGCCTTCTTGGCCGCTTTCCTGGCAGCGGCGGCAGCGCGGAAGGTCGGCGCCCAGCCCTGCTTCTCGACCTGCCGGCCGCGGCCGATGGCGAGCGCGTCCGGCGCGACGTCGCTGGTGATGACCGAGCCGGAACCGACATAGGCGCCCTCGCCGATCGTCACCGGCGCGATCAACGACGAGTTCGAGCCGACGAAGGCATTGGCACCGATCGTCGTCTTCGCCTTGTTGAAGCCGTCATAGTTGCAGGTGACGGTACCGGCGCCGATATTCGCAGCCGCCCCGACCGAGGCATCGCCGATATAGGTCAGGTGGTTGACCTTGGCGCCAGGGCCGATATCGGCCGCCTTCACCTCGACGAAATTGCCGACCTTGGCCTTCTCGGCGAGCTTCGCGCCCGGCCGCAGGCGGCCATAGGGGCCGACGCTGGCGTCAGTGCCGACCGTGGCGCCTTCCAAATGCGAGAAGGCATGGATCACCGCGCCGTCATCGACGCGCACGCCGGGCCCGAACACGACATTCGGCTCGATCACGACATCGCGGCCGATCTCAGTGTCATAGCTGAAGAAGACGGTCTCGGGCGCGATCAACGTCGCGCCGCCGAGCATGACGGCAAGCCGCTTGCGCCGCTGGAAATCCGCTTCCACGGCGGCGAGCTGAGCGCGGTCGTTGACGCCCTGGACCTCGCTTTCGGGCGCCTGCAGCGCAACGGCGTCGAGCCCGCGCTTGCGCGCGACTTCGACCGCGTCGGTCAAATAGAATTCGCCCTGGGCGTTATGGCTCCCGATCGCTTCCAGGATCGAGAGGGCGTGCTCGCCGGAGAGCGCCATCAGCCCGGCATTGCAGAGCGTGATCGCGCGCTGCTCCGGGGTGGCGTCCTTATGCTCGACGATCGCCTCCAGACGTCCATCCTTCTCGACGAAACGGCCATAGCCCGTCGGGTCCTTCGCCTCGAAGCCGAGCGCGACGACAGCTGCGCCGCCCGACAATGCCTGGCGCAGCGCCGAAAAGGTCTCGGGACGAACGAGCGGCGTGTCGCCAAAGGCGATGATGACGTCGTCATGGCCGGCAGCGATGGCGGCTTTCGCGGCAAGCGCCGCGTGCGCCGTACCCCGGCGCTCGTGCTGGATCGCGATCTGCGCATGCGGAAGCTGCTGGCGCGCCGCTTCGCCGACTTCGGGGCGTTCCGAGGAAATCACGACGGCGACGGCATCCGCGCCGGCCTCCGAGACGGCCGCAAGCGCATGCCCGAGCAGCGACCGCCCGGCGACCGCATGGAGCACCTTCGGCCCCCGCGATTTCATGCGGGTGCCCTCTCCGGCTGCCAGGACGATAGCGAGGCAGGATCGGGCCGGCTGCATTTCGGTCATGTTTCTCGTTTCCCTTGCAGGCATGGTTGAACCACCGCCCACGCATCAGAGTCGAATTCACGCATGCTGGCGTTGCAGGCGCCGTGGATAGCCGATCCGCGCGCCCTTTGGCAAAGTTCAATCGCGGTGCAAGGCTCCTTTCGGAGATGGCCGTCCTGCCGGTTTGGCGCCGCCTCCATTTCGAAGGATCGCACCATCCGAAAGGCGTGCATCTTCCCGATCGGAAAGGCTTTTCAGGCGAACTGGAAATGCTCTAGAAGCGCGAGGGGCGAGGGCGTCGCCCGCGTAGTTTGGATCCCATGTCGAAACCCTTGAATCGTAGGCAGTTTCTGGAAGGCGCCGCAGGTGGCGCGGCTCTGCTCTCGTTGGCCAGCCCGGCCGCGGCGCAGGCCCCGACCGGCGCGGCGTCCTTCAACATCCCCACCCTCGTGGACGGACAGCGGTTCGACCCGGCTCTGGTCGTCGACGCCGCCAGGGCTCTGGCCCAGCGCCCGCTGATTCCGATGGCCACGAATGACCTGCCGGAGGGCTACACCACCCTCCCCGCCGACCAGTATGCGGGCATTCGGATGCAGCCGGGCGGCACGGTCTGGGCCGGCGAGAATCGTGGCTTCACGGTCGAGCCGCTGCATCGGGGCTATGTCTTCTCCAATCCCGTGAGCCTGTTCACGATCGAGGACGGCACGGTGCGCCGCATCGGCTTCGATCGCAGCAAGTTCGACTACGGGCGTGTCACGCCGCCGCAGGGCAATGCCGACCTTCAATTCTCCGGCATGCGGATCGCGGCCGGGCTGGAGCGCCCCTTCGAGGTCGCGGTCTTCCAGGGCGGCACCTTCTTCCGCGCCCTGGCGCGCGGCCAGAATTTCGGCGCGATGGCGCGCGCGCTGATCCTGCGCCCAGGCGAGACGCGTGGCGAGGAACTGCCCTTCTTCCGGGCGTTCTGGATCGAGCGGCCGAGCCCAGCCGTCGGCTCGCTGGTGATTCACGGCCTGCTCGATTCGGAGAGCGTCGCCGGTGCGGTGCGGATGACGCTGCGCCCGGGCGACGTCACCTTCATCGATGTCGAGATGACGCTGTTCGCCCGCCAGGCGCTGGATCATGTCGGCTTCGGCTGCACGAGCGCGACCTTCCTGTCCGGCCCGCAGAGCCGGCGCGTCTTCGACGATATCCGCCCCTCGATCGGCGAGGTCTCAGGTGTGCAGATGCAGTCGGGCGCCGGCGAATGGATCTACCGGCCGGTCAACAACCCCGCCACCCTGCAGGTCTCGTCCTTCGTCGACGAGAATCCCAAGGGCTTCGGCCTCGTCCAGCGCGAGCGCGACCCCGCCGCCTTCCAGGACGACGACCAGCGCTTCGAACTTCGGCCGAGCGTCTGGATGGAGCCGCTCGGCGACTGGGGCGCGGGTTCGGTCCAGCTCATTGAGATCCCCAGCGATTCCGAGCCGAACAAGAACATCATCATGTATTGGCGGCCGAAGCAGCCGCTGGCTGCCGGCAGCGAGACCTCGCTGAGCTATCGCCAGGCCTGGTGCTGGCAGCCGCCGGAGCGCCCGCCATTGGCGCTCGCCACCCGCACGCGGCAGGGCAAGGGGTCGCAGGGGCGCCGCCGGCGCTTCGTCATCGACTTCACCGGTGACAGGCTTGCGGATGCCGCCCTCGTCGCCTCGACGCGGGCGACGATCACGGCCCAGCCCGGCGCCGTGCATAATGTCCGCCTCTGGCCTTATCCGGAGCGCAAGCTGATGCGCGTCGGCTTCGAGGTCGATCCCGGCAACGACAATCTCTCCGAGCTCCGGCTCGTCCTGCAATCGGGCGGTCAGCCCGTCTCTGAGACCTGGTTGAATCGATGGACCTGGTAACGGCAGCCCGCCGCGACGCCATGGAAACGGAACAGCGCGGCTACAGCGCGGCCCGCGAGCCGGCGACGCCGCCCGAAGAGCCGCTGGTCATGCCGGTGCAGTCGTTCCGGAGCTGGAAGGCTTCGGATCGCCGCGCCCCGGCCGATCCGCGCAACTGGAAGACGCCCTGGCTGAAGCGCCTCTTCGTCTTCGGCGGCGGGCTCGCACTTACCGCCTTCGGCGCCTGGGAAATGTACAATGTCGTGTCGGTCAGCCGCACGACCTCGCTGCAGTACGCCTTGCTCGTGCTGTTCACGATCAACTTCTCCTGGATCGCGCTCGCCTTCACCAGCGCGCTGCTCGGCTTCTTCGGCGTGCTCTTCGGCGCCGGCAAGGCGGATCGGGCCGAGAGCCTCAAGCACCGCACCGTCGTGGTGATGCCGATCTACAACGAATCCTCGGCCCGCATCTTCGCGGCCGTGGCGGCGATCCGTGAATCGGTCGAGGCGACGGGGCTCGGCGACCATTTCGACTATTTCATCGTCTCCGACACCACCAACCCGGATGTCTGGGTGGCGGAGGAGCGCGCCTTCCTGGCGCTGCGCGAGCGGCTCGGCCCCAATTCGCGCGTCTACTATCGCCATCGGCCCAAGAATCATCACCGCAAGGCCGGCAACATCGCCGATTTCGTCACGCGCTGGGGCGGGCTCTACGAGCACATGGTCGTGCTCGACGCCGACAGCCTGATGACCGGCACCTGCATCGTGCGCCTCGCCGCCGCGATGGAGAACGATCCCGATGCCGGCATCATCCAGTCGCTGCCGCTGATCATCAACCGCAACACCTTCTTCGCCCGGCTCCAGCAATTCGCGGCGCGGGTCTATGGCCCGGTCATCGCGACCGGCCTCGCCATGTGGTCCGGACGCGACGGCAATTACTGGGGCCATAACGCGATCATCCGCACCAAGGCCTTCGCCGATCATTGCGGCCTGCCGGACCTGAAGGGCAAGCCGCCCTTCGGCGGCCATGTGCTGAGCCACGATTTCGTCGAGGCGGCGCTGATCCGCCGCGCCGGCTGGTCGGTTTACATGCTGCCGGACCTGACGGGCTCCTACGAGGAAAGCCCGCCCTCGCTGATCGACATCTCGGTGCGCGACCGGCGCTGGTGCCAGGGCAATCTCCAGCACTCGCGGATCATGGGCGGCAAGGGCTTCGTCATGCCGACGCGCCAGCATTTCGCCACCGGCATCATGGGCTATCTCGCCTCGCCGCTCTGGCTGATGCAGCTCGTGGTCGGCATCCTGATCGTGCTGCAGGTCAATTACGCTCGCCCTGAGTACTTCACCCAGGAATTCACCCTCTTCCCGGTCTGGCCGCGCTTCGACCCCGAGCGTGCCTTGCGCCTGTTCGCGATCACCATGGGGATCCTGCTGGCGCCGAAGCTGTTCGGCCTGCTGCTGACCCTGTTCAACACCAAGCTCCGGCAGGCCGGCGGCGGCTCGATCCGCCTGATCGTCTCGGCCCTGATCGAGGTGCTGTTCTCGGCCTTCTTCGCGCCGATCATGATGCTGATCCAGTCCGGCTCGGTCTTCCAGATCCTGCTCGGCCGCGACACCGGCTGGAATCCGCAGCGGCGCGACGACGGCTCGATCCCGTTCAAGGACATCGTGCGACGGCACCGCACCCATACCGTGCTCGGCGTGGTCACCGGCCTCTCGGCCTTCATGATCGCGACCTCGCTCTTCGCCTGGATGTCGCCGACGATCGTCGGCCTCGTGCTGGCGATTCCGCTGTCATGGGCCTCGGGACAGCTCGCCATCGGTCTCTGGCTCAAGCGCCACAAGCTCCTGATGACGCCGGAGGAAGGCGCCCCGCCCGCGATCGCGACCCGTGCCAACGAGTTGCAGGCCGAGTTCGAGAAGGCCGGCTACGACGATGCCGACGGCATCAAGGCGCTGCATGGCGATGCGGAGCTGCGCCACGCCCATGAGCTGATGCTGCCCTATGGCCAGTCGCGGCGGCGCGGCGAGATCGAGCCCGACCGCGCCGTGGCGCAGGCCAAGCTCGTCGATGCCGAGACGGTCGACGATGCCGCGATCTGGCTGAAGCCGAAGGAGCGCATGGTCGTGCTGCACGACCGGGCGCTGATCGGGCTGCTCGCTTCGCTACCGCCCGTCGAGGCAAAGGGCTGAGGTCGGTCATCCTGGCCAAGAGCCACCCTTGTCATTCCGGGGCTTCGCGCAGCGAAGAACCCGAAACCCACGACTGGGTGAGCCGGCTGCAATCGGGTCTTGGATATCCTACCCAATCGTGGGTTCCGGGTTCGCGCCTACGGCGCGCCCCGGAATGACAGAGGTGGTGCCGGGCAAACTGCCGCCGCCCTCACCCCTGCTCGAACGCGACCATGCAGCCGAAGGCATGCTCGGCCGGCACGAACAGCCGCTCCTCGCCACGCTGGAACGAGACTTCATTCTCGGTCAGGCGTTCCGCCACCGCTTCAAGATCGGGCACCGAGACGCAGAAGCCGAGGAAACGGGCGGGCGTCGTGTCCGGCTCGACATGATAGGCGCCCTGCGCGGCCTCGGGATCGAGCACGTCGATGCGCCCGCGCGGCAGGGCGAGCACATAGTCCTCATTGCCCTCCAGCACCTCTGCGGCGCCGCTGAAGGCCGAGAGGAAGGCACGGTGGAAGGCCGGCTCCTCCGCCAGCATCACGACGGCCGAGAGCGCGGTGGCGCCGTTCGGATGATGCTGGAATTCGGGATTCCAGAAATTCTGCGGCTCGAATTGCTGGCAGACGAAGAAGCCGCATTCCGGCGCGCGCGAATCGGCGGCGAAGGCCAGCTCGAAGGCGACGCGGACATCGCTGCCATCCGGGCGCCGCGCCCGGCGCTCGAAGAAGAACGGCTCGAAATCGCCGATTCCCTGCGCCTTGAAGGCGGCTGCATCGGCCTTGGCGTCGGTGCTCTCCAGCACCAGCATCGAGAGCCCCTCGCCCTGCCCGGCCAGCGCTTCGCGCACGAAGGCGCCGAAGGAGAAGCGGCGCTCGCCATGCGGCGGGATCGCTGCATCATCGGCGATCGTCACCAGCTCCAGGAAGGAGCCGGGGAACTGCACGATCCGGTTCTCGGTGCCCCAGGGATGGCGATTGCGGGCGCCGACGCGGAAGCCGAGCTTCTCGTAGAAATGCCAGGCGGCATCGAGATCGCGGACGCCGATGACGAGATGGTCGAGACCGCGGGGCGTTGAGGCGTTTGCAGGCATGGCAGGCTCCGTCGACAGGCGTATCGGAGCCCAAGGCTAGCACAGATCAGGGCGCGGTCATGTCGTGCCGCGATCAGGGCTCGATATAGTGAGGCAGGAAGCGCGAGGTGTTCTTGGTGATCGGCGAGGCGTCCTCGCGGACGCAAAGCCCGCAGGCCTGCGAGGCGACGAGCCAGGAGCCGAGCACCGCGTATTTCCCGTCCGCCGAGAACAGGTTGGTCGCGGCATCCTGCAGGACATGGCCCTCGGCGCCATAGGGGCCGTCGTCGCTGTCGAGCACGCGGCCGCGCTCCATCAGCGTGACATTGGCGCCCTCGCGCGAATAGAGCGGCTTGCGCACATGCCGGGCCGAGAGTGTCGCACAGCGCGGATCGCCCTCGAAGAACGCCGGCAGCAGGTTGGGATGGCCGGGCTCCATTTCCCAGAGACAGGCGAGCAGCCCCTTGTTGGACAGGATCGCCTTCCAGGGCGGCTCGATGAACTGGCAGCCCGAGCCGGCAAGCGCCTTGCCGTAGCTTTCCCGGAACATCCATTCCCAGGGGTAGAGCTTGAACAGCGTCTCGATCGGCTGGTTGGCGCCGTCGCAGAAGCGCCCATCGGTGAGGAGGCCTAGCTCCTCGATATAGGTGAAGCGCGCGTCGAGCCCGGCCTGCACCGCGCAATCGGTGAGGTAATCGACCGTGCCCTTGTCCTCGGGGCTGCCTTGCACGCAGGTCAGGTGCAGGCGGTAGGGCGAGGGCTCGCGCAGGCCCTTGAAGGCCGCGATCAGGCGCTCGTGCAAGGAGTTGAACTGGTCGGAGCCCTTCGGAAGCGCGCCGCGCGCCATCGCCTGTTCCAGCCAGTCCCATTGCACCACGCTGGATTCGAACAGGGCGGTCGGCGTGTCGGCATTGTATTCGAGCAGCTTCGCCGGCCCCCGCCCGTCATAGGCGAGGTCGAGCCGGCCGTAGAGATTGCGCTCGCCGCGCTGCCAGCTATTCCGGATGTAATCCCAGTGCTCGGCGGGAATCGCGAGCTTGGTCAGGGTCTCCTCATGGTCGAGCGCCTTCTCGATGAAGGCGAAGCAAAGCTGCTCGATCGCCTCGGTCGGTCCCTCGATATCGCGCTCGATCTCCTCCAGCGTGAAGGCGATAGCCGCGCTCTCGTCCCAATAGGTCTCGCCGTCGATCGTGTGGAAGGCGAAGCCGAGGCGCTCGACCTGTTCGACCCAGTCCGGGCGTGGCGGAAGCGTGACGCGGCGCATCTCAGGACGAGGAATGCGAGGAATAGGAGCGCGCGGTCGAGCCGAATCCGCCGCGCGAGGACGTGCTGGTCGTCGAGACGCTGCCACCGCGGGAGCCCCCGGCGAAGGCTGCCGTGACCTTGCTCCCGGTCGCCGTCGAATAGGCGCGCGAGCGGCTGCTGCTGCCGCCGTAGGAGCTGCTGCCGCCCGATGAACCTGACGAGGACGAGCGCGCCTGCTGGCATTCGGGCTGCGTCGAGCCCGGTGGGCAGGCCGAGGTGGTCGGCGGCATCAGGGGTTGCGCCTGCGCCTGTCCGCCGGAGAGGCCGCGCGCGAGCATGAAGCCGGCCAGCGCCGGGATGAAATATTGCGCGCCGCCGATGCTTGCGGAGCCGCAACCATTGGCCCCGTATTGAGCCTCGCATGCGGACTGGCTCTGGAATTTCGGCGCATCCTTGAGCCGCGCCGCCGTCGCTTCCGAGAAGGCCGTCTCGCATTGCTGCGCCGTGAGCTGCCCGGCCGCCCGGCAATCGCTCAGGCTGTTATAGACGAGGTTCTCCTGCGGGTCCTCGCCCGTCATCGACCAAACGGTGGCGACGAGGAGAACGCCTGCGGCTGCGAGCCCGATCTGCGAGGAGCGCTTCATGGCCGCCTCACTCCGTCATGCTGGCCGCGGCCAGCGTCCCGGATACCACCGCGATCACGGCAAGCATGACCGCGGAGGGCAAGCGATCCTCCTCGATCTTCCGTGACAACTCGGGGATCAATAGCCGCGCTAGGCCATAGGCCGCGAACTGGATGATCATCGCCGCGAGAGCCCAGAGCACGCAGTCGGGAATGCTGCTGGCCTGCGAGATCGCCTGTTCCAGCGGCAGGGAGAAGCCGACCGTGTTGCCGCCAAGCGCGACCGCCGCCGAGAGATTGCCGCCGCGGATCAGGGCGATCTCGTCATGGGCGGTCATGCGCAGGTAGACCGCGACGAAAGCGGCGATGAGGGCCGCGCCGACGACGAAATAGAGAAGGAACGCGGGCAGACCCGCCATCGAGATCGTCATGCGCCCTGCCCCCTGCCCTGTCCCGCCGCGCCGACCACAGGTCGACGAGGCGGCCTATTCTCAGGGTAACAGGAGAACGGCACAAGCCGTCATTCAAAGAGAGGATGCGCCCTCAGAGCCCCTGACGAAATCAGACCAGGCGGCTCTGGGCCTTCGCCGCCTCGATGAAGCTGGCGAAGAGCGGGTGCGGCTCGAAGGGGCGCGACTTCAGCTCGGGATGGTACTGCACGCCGATGAACCAGGGATGGTCGGGATATTCGACCGTCTCGGGCAGCAGGCCGTCGGGCGAGAGGCCGGCGAAGCGCAGGCCCTTCGCCTCCAGCTGCTCGCGATACCCCATGTTCACCTCGTAGCGGTGGCGATGGCGCTCGGAGATCTCGGTCGAACCGTAGATCTCGGCGATCTTCGAACCCGCCGCCAGCGTCGAGGCATAGGCGCCGAGCCGCATCGTGCCGCCGAGATTGCCGCCGGCCGCGCGCTCTTCCAGCTCGTTGCCGCGCATCCATTCGGTCATCAGGCCGACGACCGGCTCCTGCGTCGGGCCGAACTCGGTCGAGTTGGCGTCCTCGATGCCGGCGAGCGAGCGCGCCGCCTCGATCACCGCCATCTGCATGCCGAAGCAGATGCCGAAATACGGCACCTTGCGGTTGCGCGCGAAGGTCGCCGCCTTGATCTTGCCCTCGGCGCCGCGATGGCCGAAGCCGCCGGGCACGAGGATGCCATGGACATGCTCGAGGAAGGGCGCCGGGTCCTCCTTTTCGAAGACCTCCGACTCGATCCAGTCGAGATTGACCTTCACATTGTTGGCGATGCCGCCATGGGTCAGCGCCTCGATGAGGGACTTATAGGCGTCCTTCATGCCCGTGTACTTGCCGACGACGGCGATGGTGACCTCGCCCTCGGGGTTCTTCACGCGCTCGGAGATGCGCTTCCAGCCGGTGACGTCGGGCTCGGGCTTGGCATCCATCCCGAAGGCGGCAAGCACTTCGGTATCGAGACCCTCGGCATGGTAGGAGAGCGGCACGTCGTAGATCGAGGCGACGTCGCGGGCCTCGATCACGGCGGTCTCGCGGACATTGCAGAACAGCGCGAGCTTGCGGCGCTCCTCGCGCGGGATCTCGCGGTCGGTGCGGCAGAGCAGGATGTCGGGCTGGATGCCGATCGAGCGCAATTCGGCGACCGAGTGCTGGGTCGGCTTGGTCTTCAGCTCGCCAGCGGTCGGGATATAAGGCAGCAGCGTCAGGTGCACGAAGATGCACTGGCCGCGTGGCAGTTGCTGGTTGGTCTGGCGGATGGCTTCGAGGAAGGGCAGGCTCTCGATGTCGCCGACCGTGCCGCCGATCTCGACCAGCGTGAAATCGTAGCCCTCGTTGCCGGTGAGGATGAAGTCCTTGATGGCATTGGTGACGTGCGGGACGACCTGGATCGTCGCGCCGAGATAGTCGCCCCGGCGCTCCTTGGTCAGGATGTCCATGTAGATGCGGCCGGTCGTGATGTTGTCGCCCTTGTTGCAGGGCCGGCCGGTAAAGCGCTCGTAATGGCCGAGGTCGAGATCGGTCTCGGCGCCGTCGTCGGTGACGAAGACCTCACCGTGCTGATACGGGCTCATCGTGCCCGGATCGACGTTCAGGTAGGGGTCGAGCTTGCGCAGGCGGACCGTATGGCCGCGCGCCTGGAGAAGGGCCGCGAGAGCCGCCGCCGCCAGGCCTTTGCCAAGCGAGGACACCACGCCGCCGGTGATGAAAACATACCGCGTCATGGGAGGTCACCTCTATCGCCACGGGTTCGATTCGCTAAGCGCGTTCTGAGCAGTCCCGCCTTGCCCTGCACGCTTGTCCACAAAAGAGAAGGCCGGTCGCCCGGCCTCTCCCATATCAAAAGAGAAGGGCCGGTTTCCCGGCCCTGCCCTGGTTACTGCTGCGGCGCCGCTGGCGGCGTCGGCGGCTGTGCGCCGCCTTGATTCTGGTTCTGCATCTGGCGGAGCTGGTCGAGCACGCCGCCGGCATTCGGGGCGCTCGGACCGGCCGGCGCGCCAGGAGTGGCCGGAGCGGACGTCGCAGGCGCGCCGTCGATGATCGAGCGCTGCGTGCGGCCGGTATTGGCCATCACCGCGAGCACGATCGAGGTCAGGAAGAACAGGCCGGCGAGGATCGCCGTGGCGCGGGTCAGGGCATTGGCCTGGCCGCGGCCGGTCATGAAGCCGCCGACGCCGCCCCCGCCGCCGGAGCCCATGCCGAGGCCGCCGCCTTCGGAGCGCTGCAACAGCACGACGCCGACGAGCGCGACGACGATGATCAGGTGGATGACGATGAGAACGTTCTGCATGGTCTCACGAAAATGGGCATGGCGCGGGCCGCCGCCAAGGGGCACCCGCTCCTCCTCGAAGATCGAGGCGAATTCGGCGCGGCACATAACATGCGTGGACCGGCAGCGCCACCCCTGCGTGCCGGCCTATTCACGTGGGAGTGCTCAGACGGCGCAGGCTCGGGCGATCGCCAGGAATTCCTCCGCCTTGAGGCTGGCGCCGCCGACGAGAGCGCCGTCGACATGGGCGACATTCATCAGTTCGGCAGCGTTCGAGGGCTTCACCGAGCCGCCATAGAGCAGGCGCACGCCGGCAGCCGCCTGCTTGCCGAGGAGGCGCCCGAGCTCGGCGCGGATCGCCTCATGCATCTCGGCGACATCGGCGGCCGTCGGCGTCAGCCCGGTGCCGATCGCCCAGACCGGCTCATAGGCGACGACGAGCGTGGCGGCCGTCGCGCCATCCGGCACGGAACCGCGCAACTGCTTCTTGACGACGGTGAGCGCCTTGCCGGCCTCGCGCTCGTCCTTGGTCTCGCCGACGCAGACGATCGGCACCAGCAGCGCCTTCTGCGCAGCCTCGGCCTTGGCCTTCACCGTGGCGTTGGTCTCGCCGTGGAGCGTGCGGCGCTCGGAATGGCCGACGATGCAGAAGCTCGCGCCCGCGTCAGTGAGCATCGCGGCGGAAACCTCGCCGGTAAAGGCGCCGGAGCCTTGCGTGCTGCAATCCTGCCCGCCGGTCGCGATGCGCGAGCCGATCAGCGCGGCGGTCGCTGCGAAGAGCAGGCTGGCGGGCGGGCAGATCGCGAGGTCGACGGCCGGCTTCAGTGCGCCATCGTAGCCCTTCGCGACCTCGGCCGCGATCGCGAGGTCGGCCTTCAGGCCGTTCATCTTCCAGTTGCCCGCCACCAGCGGCTTGATGCTGCGCGTCACGTCGATCCTCCGAAATTCGTTCTCCCGGCTCTAGCAATGCCCGGCCGGCGCCGCAATCGCATGCGAGGCCGCATGGCGACTGTGACGGCGATTGCGGCTTTCGCCGTCGGTTCCTATAAGCAGCGCCGGCAAATACGCGCGCGGGCCCGTTTCCGCGCCACGAACAGGTTCAGGGAAAGACAGCTTCCATGATGATGCAGGGCATCCGCAAGGCGGGTCAGGGTTTCTTCGGGAAGCTCGTCATCGCGATCATGTTCAGCTTCCTCATCATGTCCTTTGCGATCTGGGGCGTGGGCGACATCTTCCGCGGCTATGGCCGCAACGAGGTGGCCAAGGTCGGCACGACCGAGATCGGCCTCGAGCAGATGCGCACCGCCTATCAGAACGAGATCCAGAACCTGATCCGCCAGCAGCGCCGGCAGATCTCGCCGGAGATGGCGCGCGCGCTCGGCCTCGACCGGCAGGTGCTCTCGCGCCTGCTCACCGAGGCGACGCTGGACCAGACGGCGCAAGGCATGCGCCTCGCGGTCTCCGACGAGACCATCCGCAACCTGATCTTCGACGACCAGGTCTTCCGCGACGCCTCCGGCCAGTTCTCCTCGGCCCGGTTCAACGAATTGCTGCGCACGAACGGCTACACCGAGCAGAGCTATGTCGCCCTCCAGCGCTCGACCATCCTGCGCCAACAGCTCTCGGAGATGGTCGTCGGCGGCCTCTCCGCCCCGCTCGCCCTGCAGGAAGTCGGCAACCGGCTGCGCAACGAGAAGCGCACGATCACCTTCGCCCGGATGCCGGCGAGCGCCGCCGGCGAGATCGCGGCCCCGACCGAGGACCAGCTCAAGAGCTTCTTCAACGACCGCAAGGCCGCCTTCCGCGCGCCGGAATTCCGCACGGCCAACATTCTCGCGATCACGGCCGAGACGCTGGCCGACCCCGCCAAGGTCACCGACGACGAGGCCAAGGCGCGCTACGACGCGACGAAGGCCCAGCGCTTCACCGCCGTCGAGACCCGCACCGTCCAGCAGATCCCCTTCCCCAGCGAAGAGGAAGCGCAGGCCGCCAAGGCGAAGATCGATGGCGGCGAGACCTTCGACGAGATCGCGACCGAGCGGAACGTCGCCTTCAACGACCTGACGCTCGGCACCTTCACCCGCGATCAGATGATCGATCCCGCCGTGCGCGATGCGGTCTTCGCCCTTGAGGAGGCCGGCGTCAGCGCGCCGGTCAAGGGCGCCTTCGGCACGGTGCTGCTGCGCGTGACCAAGGTCGAGGGCGCGCATGTGCGCCCGCTCGAGGAGGTCATCATCGAGGTGAAGCAGGAGCTGGCCACAAGCCGCGCCGCCACCCAGATCACCGAGCTGCATGACAAGATCGAGGACCAGCGCGCCTCGGCCCGGCCGCTCGCCGAGATCGCCAAGGAACTCAACCTCACCCTGCGCACGGCCGGCCCGATGAATGCCGGTCTCGGCAGGCCGGACGGCTCGCGCGAAGAGGCTCTGCCCGGCGGCGACCCGACGCTGCAGGCGATCTTCCGCTCGGATATCGGCGTCGACAACGAAGCGATTCGCCTGCCCCGCAACACCGGCTATGTCTGGTTCGACGTCACCAAGATCGATCCGGCGCGCGAGCGCGGCTTCGACGAGGTCAAGGCCGAGGTCGAGAAGCAGTGGCGCGCCGACGAGACCGCGACGAAGCTCTCCGCCAAGGCGCGCGAGCTCACCGAGCGTCTCGACAAAGGCGAGAATTTCGACGCGGTCGCGGCCTCGGCCAACCTCACGATCGAGACGGCTGCCGATCTCGGCCGCCAGGAGCAGCGTCCGGAATTGCCGGGCACGGTTATCGCCCAGGTCTTCGGCACCACCGTGGGCAAGAGCGGCTCCGCCGCCACGCCGGATGGCGGACGCATCCTGTTCAAGGTCGATTCGGCGACGGTGGCTCCTTATGTCCGCACGACGCAGGAGGCCGGCAATTTCGAGCGGCTGCTCTCGTCCAGCGTGAGCGAGGACATCATGTTGCAGTATGTCGCCAAGCGGCAGGCCGAGCTCGGCGTCAGCATCAACGAGGCCGCCTTCCGCAACGCGACCGGCGGGGCACAGAACTGACGATGCAGCCGCTCCAGGAGTTCGAGCACTTCGCGCAGACCTACGAGACCGGCGCCCCGCAATTGCTGCGACAGGTGCTGGTCGGCGATTGCGAGACGCCGGTCGCCGCCTTCCTGAAGCTGCGCCACGCCACGACCGGCCCGGCCTTTCTGCTCGAATCTGTCGAGGGCGGCGCCGTGCGCGGCCGTTACTCGATGATCGGGCTGGAGCCCGACCTGATCTGGCGCTGCCATCACGGGCAGGCTTCGCTCTGCCGCACGGCTCTGGGCGAGAGCTTCCTCGACGATCCGCGCCCGGCCTTCGAAAGCCTGCGCGCACTTCTGGAAGAGAGCGCCATTCCGGAGGCGGAAGGGCTGCCGCCGATGGCCTCCGGCGTTTTCGGCTATCTCGGCTACGACATGGTGCGCCTGATGGAGCGCCTGCCCGAACCGAAGGAAACCGGTACGGGCGTGCCCGACGCCATCCTGACACGGCCGACGCTGATGGTGGTGTTCGACGCCGTGCGCGACGAGATCCATGTCGTGACGCCGGTCCGGCACATGCCGGGCGTCGGCGCGCGCCATGCCTATGAGCGGGCGCAGGAGCGGCTGGAAGCGGTGGTGCGGGCGCTGGAAGGCGCCCTCCCCGCCGAGGCTGAGATCGACATCGCCAACCTCCCCGTCCCGGCAACCACGTCGAACACGAGCGAGGCCGAATATCTGGAGATGGTCGGCAAGGCGAAGGAGTACATCCGCGCCGGCGACATCTTCCAGGTCGTGCTGTCGCAGCGCTTCGAGGCGCCTTTCGCCCTGCCGCCCTTCGCGCTCTACCGGGCGCTGCGGCGGGTCAATCCGGCGCCCTTCCTGTGCTATCTCGATTTCGGCGACTTCCAGATCGTCTGCTCGAGTCCCGAGATCCTCGTCCGCCTGCGTGACGACACGGTCACGATCCGGCCGATCGCCGGCACGCGACGCCGCGGCGCGACCGAGGCCGAGGACAATGCCCTCGCCGAGGAGCTTCTGGCCGATCCGAAGGAGCGCGCCGAGCACCTGATGCTGCTCGATCTCGGCCGCAACGATGTCGGTCGCGTCGCTGAGATCGGTACGGTCAAGGTCACCGATTCGTTCTTCATCGAGCGCTACAGCCAGGTCATGCACATCGTCTCGAACGTCGAGGGCAAGATCGACCCGAAGCACGATTCGCTCGGTGCCCTGATCGCCGGCTTCCCCGCCGGGACTGTGTCGGGTGCGCCAAAGGTCCGGGCGATGGAGATCATCGACGAGCTGGAGCGCGATGCGCGCGGCGCCTATGCCGGCTGCATCGGCTATTTCGGCGCCAATGGCGAGATGGATACCTGCATCGTGCTGCGCACGGCCGTGGTCAAGGATGGGCGCATGCATGTCCAGGCCGGCGCCGGCATCGTCTACGATTCGAACCCGGCCTCCGAGCAGGAGGAGTGCATCAATAAGGCCAAGGCCCTGTTCCGCGCCGCCGAGGAGGCGATCCGCTTCGCCGCCCGCAGCGGGCGCGGACAGTAAGGCATACGGCTGCCCCGGAACGCGGCTAGGTTTCCTCGGAAACCAGACGTCATCCCGGGCTTGACCCGGGATCCATCGGAGGCCTCTGGAGCTCTACGATGGATCCCGGAGCGGCGCTGCTGCGCAGCTTGTCCGGGATGACGACACCGTTGTGCCAAAGAATAGCGAGCCCGAAACGCAAAACGCCCCGCCGGTCCGGCGGGGCGTTTCTGTTTCTGCGTCCGGGTCAGTGAACCTTGCTGGTCAGTGAGCCTTGCCGGGCGTCGACGTCATCTTGTCGACCCAGGCGATGCCGATGGCGGAGAGGATGAAGACGACATGGATCAGCGTCTGCAACAGCACGCCGGCTTCGGTATAGCTCGCGGTCTTGCCGGCGATGCCGATATTGCCGGCTTCGATGAAGGTCCTGAGCAGATGGATCGACGAGATGCCGATGATCGCCATGGCGAGCTTGATCTTGAGCACGCTCGCATTGACGTGGCTCAGCCATTCCGGCTGGTCGGGATGGCCCTGGAGCCGCAGGCGCGAGACGAAGGTTTCGTAGCCGCCGACGATCACCATGATCAGCAGGTTCGAGATCATCACCACGTCGATCAGCCCGAGCACGACCAGCATGATCTGCTGCTCGCTGAAGTCGAAGGCATGGGTGACGAGGTGCCAGAGCTCCTTGAGGAACAAGAAGACATAGACGCACTGCGCCACGATGAGGCCGATATAAAGCGGCAGCTGCAGCCAGCGCGAGCTGAAGATGATGGCCGGCAGCGGCCTCAACGGGCCAAGCGCGGCGGGCTGGGCAGACGGGTCGCGCGGTTGCGCCATGGTCGGTTTCCGATCCTTCGAACAAAGTGTCGCTATGCGGATGCAGCGCTAGATGGCGAGGAAATTCCGTCTGCGCAAGCGCTTCGACGTTGCTTTCGCGGGCAAAAGCGACGGGAGCGTGACGGCCTATTTATGCCCGGATTGACTGCTAGCTTTCCCTGTGGTCACGGGACCGCTACATTCGAATCCAAACGGGGGAACATGCGGAGTTCCGCTCGCCTGGTACCGCAGAGGAGTTTCGTCATGATCAGGACGCTCGCCGTCGCTGCCGCCATTGCCGGCGGCACCCTACTCGCCCTGCCTGCATCGGCTGCCCCGTTCGCTCCCGCTGCCCCTGCCGTCGCCACGACGCAGGCCGGCAGCGATCTCATCGAGACCGTGCAATACCGCCGCTATGGCTACGGCCCGCGCTACTACGGCGGCTATCGCCGCGGCCCGGCCGTGGGCGCCGGCATCGCCGCCGGCATCATCGGTGGTGCGCTCGCCGCCGGCGCGTTCGCGGCCCCACCGCCGCCGCCGGTCTACTATTATCCCCCGCCGGCTCCGGTCTATGTCGAGCCGCCGGTGGTCTATGCCCCGGCCGTGCCGCGTGCCTATGGCTACAGCGTCGAGGACACCGACGCCGTGGCCTACTGCTCGCGCCGCTTCCGCAGCTACAACCCCGAGACCGGGACCTATATCGCCTCGGGCGGCGTCGTTCGCGCCTGCCCCTGACAGCAGGCGACAGCGCGATCGCAGACAAGGACTCCCCGCAGCGATGCGGGGAGTTTTTCGTTTCGGCCGGAAACGGCTTGTCATCATGGCGGCCGTCCCGCTTTATCCTGCCGGCAGCCTGAATCGGAGCATCGCGTGCGGATCGCCACCTGGAACGTCAATTCGGTCAGGCAGCGCCTCGGCCATCTCCTGGATTTCCTGAAGGAGGCCGAGCCCGACGCGCTCTGCCTGCAGGAGATCAAGTGCGTGGATGCCGATTTCCCGCGCGCCGAGATCGAGGCCGCCGGCTGGCAGGTCGAGACGCACGGACAGAAGACCTTCAACGGCGTCGCGATCCTGAGCCGCTCGCGGCTGGAGGATGTCCGCCGCGGCCTGCCGGGCGACGATGGCGACGAGCAGGCGCGCTATCTCGAAGGCGTGCTGCCGCTCGGCGACGGTGTGGTGCGCGTCGCCTCGATCTACCTGCCCAACGGCAATCCGCCCAATACCGAGAAATACCCCTACAAGCTCGGCTGGATGCAGCGGCTCACCACCCATGCCCGGATGCTCATGGAGCACGAGGAGCCGCTGGTGCTGGCCGGCGACTACAACGTCATCCCCGAGCCTCGCGACGCCCGCGACCCGGCCGCCTGGGTCAGCGACGCGCTCTTCCTGCCGCAAACGCGCTCGGCCTTCCGGGGTCTGACCAATCTCGGCCTGACCGAGGCCCTGCGCAGCACGACCGATGCGTCCGGGCTCTACACGTTCTGGGACTATCAGGCCGGCGCCTGGCAGCGGAACAACGGCATCCGCATCGACCATCTGCTGCTTTCGCCGCAAGCGGCGGACCGGCTCTCAGGCGTGACAATCGCCAAGCATGTCCGCGGCTGGGACAAGCCCTCGGACCATGTGCCGGTCATGCTGGAGCTGCACTGAAGCGGCTTCCGATCGGACTGCATCGCCGCCGCGCAGAATGCGGCCATGCAGTGATGCGCGGAACCCCAGTCAATCCGCGCTGCCGCGTCGGATTCCATCCTTGATGAAGACACGGAACGGCGTCGTCCCAGCAGCCTCATTGTCGAGCGAGCGCCATTTGCCGTTCGTGCAGAGCACTCCACCCTGCGTCGCAACAGCGTCGAAGACGATGCTGTTGCGATAGACGGTGCCATTCGGCTCGATCGCCCGGAACAGTGTTTTGCACGTTCCGTCTGCGATGACAGGATCGTAGTCGTGAATCATGATCCCGCCGCCACCCGTGCTCGGAAATGGGTTCCGAAGAGGCGCCCAATCCTCGAACCGCTCCTGAGCGCCTGCTCCGTGGGACATGATGGAGGACGAGAAGGCAGCGAGGCAGAGTAGTGTGAAGGGGCGCATGGCAGGACTCCCAGCAGGATCTGCATGGGATACGGCAGCGCAGCCTTCTCAGATGCAGCGCCTCAGTTCTGAGGCGCGGCGCCGTTGCGCGAGCTGCCGAGATGCTGGCGCTCGATCAGGGCCAGCGCCGCCGAACGGTCGTTGGCCGAGGCCGCCGCGAAAGCCACGTCATGGCGCTCGATGATCCAGGCCTCGCGGGCCGGATCGGCACCCTCGCGGGCCATGGCGAGCCACATCAGGCCGAGAACCGGCTGGCGCGGCACGCCCTCGCCACCACGGATCAGCATCTCGCCGAAGGCGGCGCGGGCCGGCGCATGGCCCTTTTCGGCCGCGAGCTTCATCCAGCGCGCCGCCTGACGCGGATCGCGATTGGCGCCCTGCCCGGTCATGTAGAGGCGGGCGAGATTGTACTGGCCGTCCGGGTCGCCGAAATAGGAGGCGGCATAGTGGAACATGTCGAAGGCCCGGTCGGGATTGGGCTTCACATAGCTGCCCTTGATCCCGTCCGAGAAATAGTTGCCGAGCGCGACGAAGGCGCTGCCGACGAGCCGGGCATCGGCCGTGCCGGGCATGGCATCGGCATTCTCGTCCGCGATCTTCGAGAAATACTCGAAGGCCTTGAGATCATTGGTCGGGACGCCCTCGCCGCCGGCATACATCCGGCCGAGCTTGTACTGGGCGGTGAGATGGCCCTGCGAGGCCGCGTATTCGAGCGCGCGCACGGCGCCGACCTTGTTGCCGGCGGTGGAGTCGCGCATCCAGGCCTTCAGCGCGTCGCGGGCGCTGGTGAAGGGCACGAGCGGCAGCGCGGTATGGGCGGTCGGCGTATCGGGGCCAGGGGCGACGGCAGCTGCGCCATGGCCGCCGGGCCCGGAATCGTCCGGCTCCGGCAGCGCCGCGCCCGGAATGGCGCGCGGCGGCAGCAGCGGCTTCGCGCCTGAGAAGTCCTGCGCCAGGACGGCCTGATGGCCGCCCAGCAACAGGAACAGGCATGCTATGGTTGAGCTAGATATCCGCATAGCAATGGGTTTCGGCCGCCCCTCCTGGGTGGGTGACGGCACCGCCTTTGGCGGAGCCGACGGTCTGCGCGTATTTCCACAGCGCACCGGAATTGTAGTCGGTCTTGCGTGGTTTCCAGTCCTTACGACGCGCTTCAAGTTCGGCATCAGAAAGGCGGACTGCGAGCTTTCCTGTGATGGCGTCGAGCTCGATGATGTCGCCGTCGCGGATCAGGCCGATCGGGCCGCCGACAGCGGCCTCAGGCCCGACATGGCCGACGCAGAAGCCCCGCGTCGCGCCCGAGAAACGGCCATCGGTGATGAGCGCGACCTTGTCGCCCATGCCCTGGCCGTAGAGCGCGGCGGTGGTCGACAGCATCTCGCGCATGCCGGGGCCGCCCTTGGGGCCCTCGTAGCGGATGACCAGCACGTCGCCGACCTCGTAGGTCCGGTTCTTGACGGCCTCGAAGGCGTCCTCCTCGCGGTCGAAGCAGCGGGCCGGACCGGTGAAGACGAGCTGGTCCTCAGGCATGCCGGCGATCTTCACGATCGCGCCTTCCGGGGCGAGGTTACCCTGCAGGCCGACGACGCCGCCGGTGACCGTGATCGGCTTGTCGGCGCGGTAGACCACGTCCTGCTGGTCGTTCCACTTCACCGAGGCCATGTTCTCGGCGATGGTGCGGCCGGTCACGGTCATGCAGTCGCCGTGCAGGAAGCCGGCATCGAGCAGGCTCTTCATCACCAGCGGAATGCCGCCGACCTCGAACATGTCCTTGGCGACGTATTTTCCGCCCGGCTTCAGGTCGGCGATATAGGGCGTCTTCTTGAAGATCTCGGCGACCTCGAACAGGTCGAAATCGATGCCGCATTCATGCGCGATCGCCGGCAGGTGCAGCGCGCCATTGGTCGAGCCGCCGGTCGCGGCGACGACCATCGCGGCATTCTCCAGCGCCTTGCGGGTGACGATGTCGCGCGGGCGGATGTTCCGGGCGATCAGCTCCATCACCATCTCGCCGGCGGTGTAGCAGAAGGTGTCGCGGACATCGTAGGGCGCCGGCGCGCCGCAGCTATAGGGCAGCGCGAGGCCGATCGCCTCGGCGACGGTCGCCATGGTGTTGGCAGTGAACTGGGCGCCGCAGGAGCCGGCCGAGGGGCACGCGACCTCCTCGAGCTCCTTCAGGTCCTCGTCGGACATGGCGCCGACCGAATGCTTGCCGACGGCCTCGAACACGTCCTGCACCGTGACCGGGCGGCCCTTGAAATTGCCGGGCAGGATCGAGCCGCCATAGATGAAGATCGAGGGCACGTTGAGGCGCACCATCGCCATCATCATGCCGGGCAGCGACTTGTCGCAGCCGGCAAGGCCGACCAGCGCATCGTAGCAATGGCCGCGCATGGTGAGCTCGACCGAGTCGGCGATGACCTCGCGCGAGGCCAGCGACGACTTCATGCCCTGGTGGCCCATGGCGATGCCGTCGGTCACGGTGATGGTGCAGAACTCGCGCGGCGTGCCGCTGGCGGAGGCGACGCCCTTCTTCACGGCCTGGGCCTGGCGCATCAGCGAGATGTTGCAGGGGGCGGCTTCGTTCCAGCAGGAGGCGACGCCGACGAAGGGCTGCGCGATCTGCTTCGCGGTCATGCCCATTGCGTAATAATAGGAACGGTGCGGGGCCTTGGCCGGGCCAACGCTCACATGGCGGCTCGGCAGCCTCGACTTGTCGTACACACGCCCGTCCATCGCCACTCGTCCTGTCCCCCGATCAGCACGGCGCGAAGATGTGCCACGCCATGCCTGCCGGGAGCAATCGCGCCCCTGAAAACTCGAAAAACGTCCGGAACCCTTCCCGGCTCCGCGCGTTACCCCCGATTTTGATATATCTCAGGCACTTAACGCAGCGTTTTGCTGGGCCTCGTTTGTGGCGGCTTCGCGGCGATTGGGGCGGCCGGGGCGGCACCGGACACCGATCCCGCCCGGGTGTTGCGCCGATGTCACAAAACCGGGGCCAGCAAGGTAATGTAACGGTGACTTCGACGGCTGCGGGGCGCGCGAGCCCGCGCGTTGGGGAGCCGCATGACGGCGGCTCCAGGCATGCCTCGGAATGAGGGCTGGGTAGGCTTCGAACGGCCGCTCAGAGCACCATCGGCAGCACGAAGAAGCCGCCGATGATGACCACAAGCAGGGCCAGCGCCACCATCGGCAGGTGCTTCTCGATGAAGATGCGGATGTCGTCGCCGTAGAAGCGCAGGGCCACCGCGATCATCAGGAAGAAGCTGGCGCGCGAGACGACCATGCCGATCGTGAACTTCCACAGGTCGAAATGCAGGAAGCCGGACATGATCGTGACGATCTTGAACGGGATCGGCGTCAGGCCCTTGGTGACGAGCACCCAGAACCAGTAGTCCTGCGAGGTCGCGATCAGGCTGGCGGCCTTGTCCTGCAGGCCGTAGATGCCGATCAGCCAGGCGCCGACCGACTCATAGAGCAGCGCGCCGATGGCGTAGCCGAGATAGCCGCCGAGCACGGCGCCGAGCGAACAGATGCCGGCATAGAACCAGGCGCGATCCGGCCTGGCGATGCACATCGGAATCAGCAGCGGAATCGGCGGCAGCGGGCTGAACGAACTTTCGATGAAGGTGATGCCGAAAAGCAGCCACGGGGCGGCGGGATGGGAGGCGTATGAAACGCACCAGTCATAGGCTCGCTTGAGCATCGTGACGAAACAACCGGTCCTGGGTTACTGGCATCGAGGCGCATGGCAGGCTTGCGCCTGATGCGCATCTAACCGTCTCGGTGGGAGAATGCCAGCGTTCTCTTACGCGAAGGTCAATTTGAAGACGGAGTCGTGGCGGGAACCGGGCACGACGCGATCGCCTACGCGGGCGCCAGGCCGGGCTTGCCGGCCTCGGTCACGAAGCTCGCGCCGGTCACGACCTTCGCGCCGGCCTGCGTGACACGCTCGAGCAGGCGGTAATCGGCCTGCCAGCGCTCCTTGCCGACACTATGGCGCATATAGCCGCGCTGGCTGTTGAAATAGCGGATATGGGGGTTCTTCTGGAGCCCGACCCTGCCGGCTCGCGTCATCGCCGCGCCGTCACCGCCGGAGGTGATCGAGGTCGCAATGAATTCGACGCCAACCGTCTTCGAGGCCGGATCGTCGAAATTGGCCTTCAGCTCGCCAGCCCAGTTCTGGTGAATGTCCCCGGTCAGGACGATCGCATTGGCGATCCGCGCCTGCGTCAGCCCGTCGAACAGGCGCTGCCGCGCGGCGGCCGCGCCGTCCCACTTGTCCATGTGGTAGCTGGCGCCGCCGGCCTCCGGGTCGTTGTCGCGTCGCATCATCATCACCTGCTGCGCCAGCACGGTCCAGCGCGCTCGCGGCAGGCGGAAACCCTCGCTGAGCCAGGCCTCCTGGGCCGGGCCGAGCATCGTCTTGTCCGGAGCCAGCGCATCGGCGCAGCGCGCCTGCCAGCCGCCGCCGCAAGGCTGGTCGGTGCGAAACTGGCGCGTGTCGAGCACGTCGATCTGGGCGAGATCGCCATAACGGAAGCGGCGATAGGCCTGGATCGCCGGACCGTTCGGCAGCGCGCTTCGCCGCAGCGGCATATGCTCGTACCAGGCCTGGAACCCGGCCGCCCGGCGCAGCGCGAAGATCTCGGGCGGCACGCCGGTCTCCTCGGAGACGAAGCCGGCCCAGTCGTTGTCGATCTCGTGGTCGTCGAACGAA
Source organism: Allobosea sp. FW305-C-101 (assembly GCF_058783685.1). Lineage (NCBI taxonomy): Bacteria > Pseudomonadati > Pseudomonadota > Alphaproteobacteria > Hyphomicrobiales > Alloboseaceae > Allobosea > Allobosea sp. FW305-C-101. The sequence goes on from NZ_JBYSYT010000003.1 coordinate 243,808, forward strand.
ACCAGCCACGGCGCCGAGGCATGGGCCGCCTGGAGGTCGGGATCGAGCTTGTAGAGCGCGTAGCGGCGGCGATAGTCGGACAGCGCATAGATTTCGTCGGGATCGCCCGGCATCACCCGCGCGACGGGCAACGGGCGGTCGCCCGGCCGGATCGTGCGATATTCGTAGATGTAGTCGCCATAGTGATAAACGAAGTCGAAGCGCTCCTCCGAGACATGGCGGAAAGCGGTGAAAAAACCGTCCTCGTAGCGCTGGCAGCCGACCACGCCGAAACGCATCCGCTCGACGGCAGCCCCGGCCGCCGGAAAGGTCCGGCCGCGCCCCGCCTGGCTGCGCACGCCACCGCAGGTGAACCGGTAGAAATAGAAGCGATCCGGCTGAAGGCCACCTAGCTCGACATGGACGGCGTGGCCGAGTTCAGGCCGTGCCAACCCGGCGCCGCGCTGCACGACGCGCGCGAAAGCCTCGTCCTCGGCGACCTCCCACGCGACCTCGACGGCCCGCATCGGCATGCCGCCATGCTCCGCCAGAGGGACCGGAGCGAGCTTCGTCCAGATCACGAAGCCGTCCGCCGCGGGATCCCCCGAGGCGACGCCGAGCGAGAACGGATCGGCCGCGAAGACCGGGTTTGCCCAGAGCCGCTGCGCCTGGGCCTGCCCGCCCATGAGCAGCAGGCCCGAAGCCGCCAGCCCCTGCAGCAGCGATCGGCGGGTGGGTGTGCCGATCGCGGTGACGAAATCGTCGGGATCGAAACGTCCGAAGGCGTCGCGGCGAAACATGCTGGCTTCCCCCAATACCCTCGAACACGACCGCGGCGCGGCGATCCTATGCCAGCCGCGTCAGAGCCTCCGCGACCTTGAGCTTACGGGCCTCGGCCGCAGCCTTGCGATCGCGATTCTCCTCGACGATCTCCTCCGGCGCGCGCGCCATGAAATCGGGATTGCCGAGCTTCTTCTCGACGACCGCGATGTCCTGGTCGAGCTTGGCCAGCTCCTTGGTCAGGCGCGAGCGCTCGGCGTCGAGATCGATCAGCCCGGCGAGCGGCAGCGCCGCGACCTCGCCACGCACGATGATCTGGGCCGATTGCGCCGGCGCCGCCGTCTCGAAACCGATATCGGAGACGCGCGCCAGACGTTCGATCATCGGCCGCCAGCTCTCGATCGTCGCCCGCGTCGCCGCCGAGGCGTTGACGAGGACGAGCGGCGCCTGCGTCCCGGCGGGGACGTTGACCTCCGAGCGCACCGAACGGATGTCCGAGATCAGGTCGACGACGAAGCCGATCTCGGCCTCCGCGGCCGCGTCCTTGAGCGCCGACAGGTCCGGCCAGCGGGTCAGGCAGACCAGCGAGGCATCGCCCTCCACGAGCTTGCGCGGCGCGCCGGCCTCGGCCTTCTGCGCCCAGAGCTCCTCGGTGAGGAACGGCATGAACGGGTGCAGCAGCTGGCAGATCAGGTCGATGACATAGGCGACCGTCGCCTGCGTCTCGGCGCGGGCGGCAGCATCGACGCCTTCGCCCTGCAGCACGGGCTTGGCAAGCTCCAGATACCAGTCGCAGAACTGGTTCCAGACGAAGCGATAGGCCGCGCCCGCCGCCTCGTTGAACTTGAAGCTCGGGATGCCGGCCGCGATCTCCTCGGCCGCCTGCGCCGCCTCGCTGAGAATCCAGCGGTTAAGCGGCTGCTTGACGCTGGCCGGATCGAAGCCCTCGGCGCGGGCGCAGCCGTTCAGCTCGGCGAAGCGCGCGGCGTTCCAGATCTTGGTCGCGAAGTTGCGATAGCCCTCGACGCGCTGCGTGCTGAGCTTGATGTCGCGCCCCTGCGCCGCCATGGCGCTCAGCGTGAAGCGCAGAGCATCGGCGCCGTATTTGTCGACGAGCGTCAGCGGATCGATGACGTTGCCTTTCGACTTCGACATCTTCGCGCCCTTCTCGTCGCGAACGATGGCATGGATATAGACGTCCTTGAACGGCACCTCGTCCATGAAGTTGAGGCCCATCATCATCATCCGGGCGACCCAGAAGAAGATGATGTCGAAGGCGGTGACCAGCGTCGCCGTCGGGTAATAATGCTTCAGCTCGGCCGTCTGTTCGGGCCAGCCCAGCGTCGAGAACGGCCAGAGCGCCGAAGAGAACCAGGTGTCGAGCACGTCCTCGTCGCGCGTCAGCGCGACGGTGTCGCCGTAATGCGCCATCGCCAGCGTCTGCGCCTCGGCTTCCGACTCGGCGACGAAGACCTCGCCGTCCGGCCCGTACCAGGCCGGAATCTGGTGGCCCCACCAGAGCTGGCGCGAGACGCACCAGGGCTCGATATTCTCCAGCCAGTCGTAATAGACCTTGGTCCAGTTCTCGGGCGTGAACTTCGTCCGGCCGTCCTGCACCGCCTTGATCGAGCGCTGCGCCAGCGGCTTGACGTCGACATACCACTGGTCGGTGAGCCAGGGCTCGATCACGACATCCGAGCGGTCGCCATGCGGGACGGTATGGGTGTTCGGCTCGACCTTTACCAGCAGGCCGCGCGCGGCCATCATCTCGACGACGCGGCGGCGCGCCGCGAAGCGGTCGACGCCGTCGAGCGCCAGCGTCTCGGCCTCCGGCTTGGCGCCGGCCAGGAAATCCTCGTTGCCGGCCAGCAGGATGCGCGCCTCGCCGTCGAGGATGTTGACGACGTCGAGCTGGTGGCGCTTGCCGACCTCGAAATCGTTGAAATCATGCGCCGGCGTGATCTTGACCGCGCCGGTGCCCTTCTCGGGATCGGCATAGTCGTCTCCGAAGATCGGGATGACGCGGCCGACCAGCGGCAGCACCGCGTTGCGGCCGATCAGATGGCCGATCTTCTCGTTCTCGGGATGCACCGCGACGCCGGTATCGCCCAGCATCGTCTCGGGACGTGTCGTCGCGACCGTGATGAAGGTCGAGGTGTCATCCGCATCGTAGGTCGCGCCTTCGAGCGGGTAGTTGAAATAGTAGAGATGGCCGTTCGGGTCGCGGCTCAGCGCCTTGTCGAGCTTGGCTGCGTCGAATTCGTCCTCACCACCGCGCTGCCATTTGAACGTGCCGGTCTTCTCGACCTGCAGGACCTCGAGATCCGAGATCGCGGTCTGGAACTTGGGATCCCAGTTCACCAGCCGCTTGGCGCGGTAGACCAGTCCCTGCTTGTGCAGGCCGACGAAGACCTTGAGGACCGCGGCAGAGAGCCCTTCGTCCATGGTGAAGCGCTCGCGCGACCAGTCGCAGGAAGCGCCGAGGCGGCGGAGCTGGTTGACGATCGTGCCGCCCGACTCCTCCTTCCACTTCCAGACCTCGGCCAAAAAAGCCTCGCGGCCCATGGTGCGGCGGTCGGTACGGTTCTCGGCGGCGAGCTTGCGCTCGACGACCATTTGCGTCGCGATGCCGGCATGGTCGGTGCCGGGCTGCCAGAGCACGTCCTTGCCGCGCAGGCGCTCGAAGCGGCAGAGCACGTCCTGCAGCGTGTTGTTGAGCGCGTGGCCCATATGCAGCGAGCCGGTGACGTTCGGCGGCGGGATCACGATGCAATAGGGCTCGGCGCCGGGCGCAGCGCCCCTGCCCGCCTTGAAGGCGTTGGCCTCGTCCCAGGCCTTGCTGATCCGGGCCTCGACGGCGGCCGGTTCGAAAGTCTTGTCCATCATCGCATCGCTCGAACGCAGAAAGGCCGGGGAACCTGCCCCGGCCGGAAAAATCACGGGCCAAATAGGTCTCGGCCCTTAAGAGCCCATGCACGGGCCGCGCGTCAACGTTTTCGATGATACGCGGCGTTCTACATGGCCTGCGCAGGCCTCAGGCCAGGTTCGACTGCAGGAACCAGAGCGACTTGTCGAGCATGCGCGAATAATCGGTCAGGATATCGGCGGTGTCGGCATCGCCGGCCTCGTCGCAGGCGTCGATCGCCTCTCGCACCTTGTTGGCGGTATCGGCATAGCGCTCGATCAACGCGGCGAGATGATCCTGAACGGCGACGATCTCGGTCGGATAGGGCTTGAGCGAGGTCGCCTGGGCCGTGGTCTGCGTCGTGCCGAAGGCGATGCCGCCGAGCTGCGCGATGCGCTCGGCGACCGTGTCGACATGGGTGTCGAGCTCGTCGCGGAAGCCGTCGAGCATCAGATGAATGCCGATGAATCCCGGCCCCTTCAGGTTCCAATGCGCCTGCTTGGTGACGAGCGAGAGGTCGATGCCATCGGCGAGGCGCTCGTTCAGCAAACCGATGACCTTGGTCTTGGTGTTCGAAGCCAGGTCGACCCGGCTGGATTTGACCACCTTGGCCGTGGTCGAGCTTTTCGGTGCACTGCGTGGCGCGGCCTTCGTTGCGGTCTTGGCTGCGGTCTTGGCCATGGCAAATCCTCGGGTCGGGAAGGATTGGGAGCAGCGTCGCTGCCGGCGCCGGACGAACCCGGCGCATCTCTCCTGATACGCGCGAGCCGCTGCACGGTTCCGGTTGGATGGCCTGCTTCCGGCACGGAACCAGCCGCGTCCCGCCCCGTTGGACCAACATCAGCCCACGACAGCAGCAGGGAGAGCGACATGCCTCACCATAGCGACCAGACCCGCGTCTGGGACCTCATCGATTCCATCAAGTTCGCGATGCTCGTGACCCATGACGGCCAGGGCGACGAATTGCGCGCCCGGCCGATGCATGCCCATGGCGAGCGCGCGGATGACGCGATCTATTTCCTGACCGACCGCCGCCACCACAAGGACGACGAGATTCAGGTCAACGACAATGTCTGCCTCGCCTTCGCCGATACCGGCGGCCAGCGCTACGTTTCGGTGACGGGCACGGCGACCGTCCTCGACGATCGCGAGCGCGTGCATGATCTCTGGGATGCCAGCAACCGCGCCTTCTGGGACGATGAGAACGATCCGAACATCCGCGTGCTGCGTGTCCGGCCGAGCGTGGCGGAATTCTGGGACAGCCCCGGCAAGATCGTCACGACCGTCAAGATGGCGGCAGCGGCGCTCACCGGCGCCAAGCCCGATCTCGGCGAGAACCGCAAGGTTCGCCTCTAAACCCGCAGAAACGAGCAGGATGTGATGATGAAGCTCTTGGTCCATGCCCTCGGGGCCTGGTTCGCAGTCGAGGCGGCGTCTGGCCGCTACCCCCGCCCGGTCGCCGTGGGCCTGACCATGCTGGTCTCGCGGCTCGGCGCGCCAGCGACGGCTTTCGCCATGGTGGGCTATGGCCTGATGCGTCTCAAGGAGGCCGGTGCCTTCGAGCAGGCGCAGTCACGCCCGCGGCGTCGCCGAACCGGCCGCGCGGCCTGACACGGTGAATGCAAGACTGAGGCGGCCGGGCGGCCGCCTCAGCTGCGGCCGCCGCGTGCGACGCGCTCGATCTCGGTGCGGACCAACCGCTCGACCATGGTCGGCAGGTTGTCGTCGAGCCAGGTCTTGAGCATCGGCTTCAGCATGTCCTTGACCAGGTCCTCCAGCGTCCGCGCGTTGTTGCTCAGCACGGTGGAGGCCAGCTGACCGAAGGCATTGGTGACGACGGAGCTTGCCTGATCCGACAGCAGGCTCGCCATGTCCGGCATCGGCGCGAACGCGGCCTGAGGCTCGGGTTGAAACTGCGGCTGCGGCGCAGGCTGGATCGACACAGGCGGCGGCTCGACGGGAGCAACGAGCGGCTCCGGCGGCAGAGCCGCGACAGGCTCCTCGTCGACGAAGGCGATGTCGGAATCATCTGGGAATGCGGCCGGTGCGGGCGCAGGCGCCGCGACCAGCGCCGCCTCGGCCCCGAGGTCGAGCACGTCGTCGTCGATGGCCGCAACTGGCGCGGGCTCGGGCTCGGGAGCCGGCGCCGCGGCCTCCTCGGCCGGCTTCTCATCGTCCGAAATGATCCGGCGGATGGAGGCGAGGATCTCCTCCATCGACGGTTCGTTGGGCTTGGCTTGCGCGCTCATGATGAGTCTAACCGTTGGACAACGGGCGCGCCGATGGAATCAACGCCGCTCCAAGAGCGCAGTATTCCACGGCGCCGATGTCAGACAAGGCGCCAACCCGTTCTCCCACAGGAGAAATCCGCCCTGTTGCCCGATGGCATCGGGCGGAAAAGCGGCGTCGGCACTCTGGGAGGCTTCGATCGGCGGCAGCTAGCCAGTGCCGCAGTCGCGCCCTATCCGGGCGCGAAGACCTGATGCGGCGCTTGCTGCGCGAGCGCGATCAGCGACCGTCGGGCGTCTGCGTGCCCCAGAGCTTGCCCTGGACCTGCTCGTAATGCTCGCGGGCGTCGTAGATCTCGGCCTTGAGCTTGAGGGACTGGGCGGAAAGCTTGCCGACGGCGGACAGGACCGCATAGGACGCGACGACGCGGTCGCGCTGGGCCACCACGAGGCTCGAACGGGCGCTCACCAGTTCCTGCTGGGCGTTCAGCACGTCGAGCGTGGTGCGCTGGCCGACCTTGGCCTCCTCACGCACGCCGGAAAGCGCGGTGGACGCAGCCTCGACCTGCGCCTGGGCGGCGATGATCTGTGCCTTGGCCGCTTCGTGACCGCCCCAGGCGGACACGACGGCGGCGCGCACGGTGTCGCGCTGGGTATCGACCTCGATACGACGCTGGCCGGCGGTTTCCTTGGCCTGGCGCGTGCGGGCGTAGATCTGGCCACCCTCGTAGATCGGAATGGTCAGCGTGCCGACGATGCTGGCCGAGAAGCGGTTGTCGCCGGAGAACTGGGTGTCGTAGCGCTGCTGGACGACGCCACGCACGCCGACGACGGGATAGAGATCGGCCTCGGTGACCTTGACCTGAAGCTCGGCCGCATCGACGCCGTGAAGCGAGGCGATGATGGCCGGGTGGTTCGACAGGGCCTGGGTCAGCGCGGCCGGCAGCGACTTCGGCAGGAGCCCTTCGACAGGACGCCCCGGCGCGAGCGAGCGCGGCTCGGTGCCGACATTCTGCCGGAAGCGGGCGACCGAGGTCTTGAGGTTCGATTCGGCGAGAATCGCCTGCGAGCGGGCCGATGACAGGCGGGCTTCCGCCTGGGCGACGTCGGTACGCGTCACTTCGCCGACCTGGAACCGGTCACGCGTCTGGCGCAGTTGCTCCTCGAGCACCTCGACGTTGTTGCGGTTGAGGTTGAGGATCGCCGTGTCGCGCAGCACGTTCATATAGGAGGTCGCGGCGTCGAGCAGCACGTTCTGCTCGGTATTGCGCAGCGTGGCGCGGGCGCCGAGCACCTGCGATTCGGACTGGCTGACGGCGCTGCGGGTCTTCCCGGAATCGAAGATGTTCTGGTCGACCTGCACGCCAGCGCCGCGCGGCCCGAGGCGGGACACGTTGGTGGTGTGAACCGGCGAGCTGCTGGCGAAGGCCGGAATGCCTGACTGGGTGATGCTGGCGCCGATATCGGCCGAAGCCGTGATTCGCGGCCGGTAGCCTGCTTTTGCCTGCGGCACGTTCTCGTCGGTCGCGCGGACCGAGGCGCGCTGCGCATTGAGGGTCGGGTTCGCAGAATAGGCCCGCGCGAGCGCGGCATCCATGGTTTGTGCCGAAACCGGCCCCGCCCAGCCCCCGGCCAGCGCCAAAGCGAAGGCAGCAGAGAGAGCAAGTCCGGAAATCTTGTCGTAGCGTTTATGCACTGGACGCCTCATGTGCGCACTGAAAGTCGCGCCCAGGCATCGCCCCAGCCTCGGCAGAGTTACATTTCATACCCGCTCCGGCACCTCTCGCCAACGCATGGCGCGGTGCCGGAATGGTTTCGTTCGTGCAGTGCCGCAAAAATGCGACACCTGCGGTCATCAGAAAACGAAGGCCGCAGGACGGCGGAACTCCGAAAGCACCGGCGCTGCCGCATCGAAGACCGGCCGGCCGGAGACGACGTCGCTGGACTTCATATAGAGCATCACCCGCGCCGCCCGACCCAGGCCCTCGACCGCGATGAGCCGGCCTTCCGGCCGCAGCAGCGGGAAAAGCGATTCGGGCGCGATCTCGCAGGCGCCGCTGACGAGGATGGCATCGAAGCTGGCAGCCCCCGGCTGCGCGGCCGTGATCGTCACGCTGCTGGCACCGGCGCGACCAAGAGCCGATTCGGCCAGCGCACGCGCTGCATCATCAGGCTCCCAGAGCGTGGCCTTCGCTCCCATATCCGCCATCAGCGCGGCGCCATAGCCGGAACCGCCGGCATATTCGAGCACGGCCTCGCCCGGCTGCGGGTCCAAAAGCTGGATCATCCGCACGGCGACCATCGGGGTCATCAGCGCCCGGCCGGTGCCCGGCAGCGGGATCGACTGATCGAGATAGGCAAGATGCGAGAGATTTTCGGGGACGAAGGCCTCGCGCGGCACGGAATCGGCCGCGGCCAGGGCGGCCCGGCCGGTGATGTCATAGGTGCGCAGCTGGCAATCGACCATATTGCGGCGCAGCGAGGTAAAATCGTCCATGCCCGAACTCTCCGTCCACGACGCCGGTGCTGCAAGGGGCGGCCGACGCTCTGGAAGCCGCCACGAACCGGTGCAGCGATCGCGCCGTTCTTCGGCAGCTTTCTGTTCGACGCTCGCGCAAAAGGCAAGCGCCGCCTGACCGCAGGCATAAACCAGCGACGGTTAAGACGATCTGTCGATGTGAGGGAAAAGCTGGCTCCCGGAGCAGGATTCGAACCTGCGACCAATCGATTAACAGTCGATTGCTCTACCGCTGAGCTATCCGGGAACAACGTGGCGGCGTCTTAGCCGTGCGATCCGGATAGTGCAAGCCCCTTGCGAGCCGACCAAGCAGATTTGTCGTCTGGCCTGTGGAAGTTGCGATGCCGGGTTGCGGCGCGGCGCGGCTTGTGGTTAGTGCGCTCTCGCTGAAGCGGCTGCGGCTGTTTCCGCAGGAAGGCCTCGTGGCGGAGTGGTTACGCAGAGGACTGCAAATCCTTGCACCCCGGTTCGATTCCGGGCGAGGCCTCCAACAGAATTTTTAAGCGCTGATTTCCTTGCGCTTTTTCCCCGATTTGTCCCGACTTTCTGCCACCGCCTTTTCCGGCGGGACAATTTCGTTCGCGATTTCGCCCTTGCCGAGCGTGATTTTCGCGGCGCCTGAGCCCGCCAGGCGGCGGCGGTTCGCCTTCTTCGTGTAGATCGCCGCCTGCTTCGGCGACTCCCATCCGAAGGTCGCCATCAGCTCGTGCTCGGAGGCGCCGTTGTCAGCCGCGATCGTCGCGCCGGCCTTGCGCAGGCCATGGCTGGAGCAGTGATTCAGGCCGATCGCGTCGCACCATTTGCGCATACGCTGGCCGAGGCCCTTCACCGTGAACGGCTTGTCCCACTCGTTGATCAGGAAGTGCATGTGCCCCTTGCGGGAGATTCGCACGGCGTCGATCGCCGCCTGCAGCTCGGCCGCGACGGGCATGTCGACCTCGACCTTGTTCTTCGCCGCGCGAAAGCTCAGCCAGCCCTTGTGGATGTGCTGGCGCCCCATCACGGCGGCGTCGGACACGCGCACGCCGGTGTAGAGCATGATGCTCATGCAGAGATGCGCCATCGTGCCAAGCGGATAGGCCTCAAGGAATCGGGCGATCTCCGCTTCCGTCCATGTGTGATGGCCTTCGGACTTGTGCTTGACGCGAATGATTCCCGTCACCGGGTTCTTGCGCGCGTGCTTGTATTCCACCGCGAAGGCGAAGAGGTGGCTCATCGCCTTCAGGAAGGTGTTGGCGGCGGCCGGCGTCGCGGCGCGGCGGTCCCTGCCCGCTCGAATGACGTCCTCGGTGATATCAGCGATTCGCTCGTCGCCGGCGCTAGCCACGACATTCTTGAGGATGTTGCGGCGGGCGCCCTGCGTGGCCTGGGCAAGCCCTTTGAAGGCGGCGCTGCGCTCGTACTCGTCTACGAGCCAACGCAGCGTGCCGCCCTCCTCCGATTTCGGCAGCGTGCCGTCCGGCCTGCGGGGAATCGGCTGGCGCTTCCGGCCGGCCTGATACGCTTCCATGAAAATGTCGTCGCCGGGGCGGCCCGGAAGCCGGACCTTCTTCTCGCCCGGCAGGCGCAGGTAATAGCGCGTCACGCCCTCGGAAATGTCAGTCGTGACGTATTTCAGCCGGACGGTGGTCATGCCCTCCATTAGAGCACGATCTGCTTGCGACCTGGCAGGGGTGTCGATTCGATAAATCCGTCGTCGATATCACCGCCGTCGAGCGCGTCGAATGCCGAATCGAGCCGGCGGATATCCCAGACCCGGCGGCGATCAATCTGCTTCGGCTGCGGCATGCGGCCATCCGCGACCATCTCCAGAAACTTGGTGATCGAGACGCCGATATAGTCGGCCGATTCGGCGCAGGAGAGCCCCCGCCGCGGCGCCGGCCGGCGCGCTGCATCATCGAGGACAAGGGCGGTTGCTGCGCGGGTCATGGCGCCCTGCCCTTCTCGTCGATGTTCCGGCGCTCGACAGTGAAGGTGTAGGCCGCGACCCAGGGGTTGGCCTCCCAAGATCCAGCGCCGTTGATCTGCTCCCAGAGTTCGGCCCACGCATCGAAGCCTCTCTGCACCGGCTTGAAGTCGTAAATCGAGCGCGCCAGCCCTTCGGCGCAGATGTCTCCCAGCGTGATCTCCTGAAGCCGCTGCACGCGGACATCGCTGACGGTCAGCGTCAGGCGGGAGAATTTGCGGGGCAGGTGGATCGACGAGCGCCATCGATTGCCGAACTTGCCGAGGCCCCATTCTCCTAGACCGTCACGGCGCGAGCAGTCGAGCACTTTGCCGTGGCGGTTGAAGAGCGGTTTGCCGTCACCATCCCATTGCCATGCGCCGCACTCACCGTCCGCGCGGTAGGCCACTAGCCATTCGTGCTGGTCGGAACGCGCCCACGCCTCGCGAACCCACAACCGGTCGCCTGGCGCGAACTTGACCTTGAACGACGGATAGCCGCAGCGGTCGTCGACTTGCCACCACATCCACTCCGTCGACATGCCGCGCGGATTGGCCGCCGTCTTCGGCTGAGCGCAATAGGAATCGAGATACGGCGCGGGGTGTCGCGGCGTGTTGTTCGGATGGCAATTCGCCGCCGGCTGCGGCGGGACGTCCTTCACTATCCGCCGCGTCTGAGTCTTCCGGCCGTCGAGCAAGGCGCGGACCATCGGCGCGCTGAACAGGATCGGGCGGTCAGCCATGGCCGGGCACCTTCCCGGTCTCGATCATCACAGGCGGATGCTGCGTACCTAGCACGCGCAGGATGATCGGCGCGCCCTGGACGATGGCGGCGATCTCGGCCGGGCTCGGAAGCCATGCGGTTTCCATCGTCGGCGTATCCGGCCCGCCCACAGTGCAGTTGATCACGACATCGCGCAGCGGCAGCCCCAGATAGCCCTGGCTCTTGCCGAGGATGCGGGTGTGGCCTTCGATCATACCGATCTGCATCAGGCCCTCCCCGCGGCGACGTCTTCGCCGAAGTTCTTCAGCTCCTCCTGCAGCGCATCCATCAGCGCCATGTCTTGATCGGTGACGTCGTTGCCGCCCTCGACATTGCGCAGCAGTGTCTCGGCGAACGCCTTGGCGCCGGCCATGAAGAAGCGGCGCAGATCCTTGAGCTGCTGCGGGTGCCCGGCGATGGCTCGCGGTTCGAAGCAGTATGCCAGGAGCTGCTGAAACTCCTTCTCCAGCAGCTTGGGGCGATCGGTCATGTCAGCCTCCGGACAGGACGCCGGGATAGGCCGACTGGATCGCCTCGCGGAGGTCGATCACGGACGCATCATCCGGGCAGTTTTCGAGGAAGCGCAGGGCGAAGCGCGCGGTCATGTGCTCGTCGTGCAGCGTGGGATGCTGGCGGGCGCCGTCGAAGCGCTGGCCCGCCTCGCCGTTCCCGGCGAGCGCGCCGATGATGTCGTGCGCATCGATGTCGGAATCGAAGCTGAAGCGGTTAGCCATCGGCCTTCGCCTCCACATGGAAATCCGGCCCTTTGACGTGGCCGATGATGATGGGCGGCAGCTCGGCGCCGCGGCGCAGCGCGGGCCAGTTCGGCCCCTGATCGCGTTCGAAGCCAAGGCCGTGCCAGACGCCTTCCTTCGTGCTCCAGCGCAGCAGCCACATTGCGCCGGTCGCGTCATAGCCAAGGAACTGGCCGGGGCTCTTCGCCTCCGGCAAGCCGGGCGTCATCTCGATGCGGATCGGCGAGCTCATTGCTTGCGACCTCCCACGACGACGGTCTGGGCAAAGCCGCCGATACGAGCCTGTGCGATGGCCTGCGGGAGCGCAGCGTCGAACTCACGGCGCATCGCCTTGCGGTGGCGCGGCTCGGCCACGCTGGCGAGCATGCTGCCGACGACGCCTGCCAGTCCGCCGGCGAGAGCGTTGAGGATGGGCGGATTGCCAGCGGCGCGAAGCTCCGCGCCCGTGCGATCAATCGTCGCCTGGATTGCCTCGGCGAATAGCTGGGCCTGCCGCCGCTCTTCGGCCTTCCATGCGTCGCTCATGGGGTTTCACCCACGGCCTGCATATAGAGGTCGAGGATCGCGTCGTTCTCGCGGCGCTCGTCGAGGTCGATCTTCCGCAGGCGAACGACCTGGCGAAGGATCTTGGTGTTGTAGCCGTTGCCCTGGGCCTCGGCGTAGACCTCTTTGATATCGTCCGCGATCGTCTTCTTTTCCTCCTCCAAGCGCTCGATGCGCTCGACGATGGATTTCAGCTGATCGCCCTGGACCGGATCGTCCATGTCGCCTCCGGGATTGCTGGGGTAGGACATCAGGCGTCCTCGCCTTGTGCAGCCTCGGACCGGCCGGGCCAGATCCGCGCGGCCACGATCGGATGCGTCTCGCGCAACCAATCCCGTTCGCCCGGCTCGATGTCGTCGTCGGCGAGGAAGTGCGTCTCGTCGTCGCTGCGAAGACCGCGCAGGCGAAAGTTCAGATCTTGGAATGCCCTCTCGCACTCGTGGTGCGTTCGCGAGGCATCGAACTGGCCATCGAAGATCTGCACCACCGATCGGTGACGCGTTCCAATGTTGATGCTCGCGCGGCAATGAGCGCAGCGGTGCTCTTTGCGAGCAACGACGTCTTTGTCGAGGAGGACGGCGTCGCTCATGTGCGATCACCTTCCGAAATCGCTGCGCCGATGCGCTCGGCGGCCTGGGTGGTGAAGGCGCGCAGATCCTGCCGGCAGCTCGCCAGCGTCGCGCGCTCGTTCTCGATGCGATGGGCTTTGGCCTCGATCGCCGCGACGCGGGCTGCAAGGCGGATGGCGGCGGCCTTCGTCTCACGAGCCTCCTCGTCGATCATGGCCAGTTGCTTCTTCAGCCGGGCTTCCTGCTCGGCGATCTCGTCGATCGCGACCTCCGTCTCGCGGATGATGCCCTCCGCCTGAACCGGCGGCGGGCGCCGATCGGCGAGCTTGCCGCCGATGCGGGCATAGAGCGCGATTCCGGCCTCGGTCAGCGACATGCAGGCGCGGCGGATGCCGTGATGGCCCTCGTATTCGCGCAAGATGGCGAGGCCCATCGCCTCAAGGGCGCGCACCGTTTTGTCGAGCACGCGCTCCTGCGGGAAGGCACGGCAGCGCCAGAGCCCGCCGGGCTCGCGATAGAGCGCGCCTGTGTGAAGGAAGCCGAGCGCGATGCGCATCGGCAGGGTGATGCGGCGCTCGGGCGGAGAAATCCGCGCCGGACGCGCCGCAGAGAGAGCCGGCGCGGCGCCGGTCACTGGCGCACCTTGCCGGCGTTGCGGGCGATGCGCTTCGCCGTCTCGAAATGCTCGGCGATCTCCTCCTTCGTGAAGTCGAGGAGGAGGTCTTCCTCGGTCACGCCGCCGGCCGAGGCGGCATGGCTGGAGAGGAAATCCGCCATGCGGGCCGGCACCGAGCGGAGCGCGGGGGCGGGACGGCGGGCGGCAACGGTCTGCGAGATCATGTCCGATCCTTTCAGGCTGGGGAGAGCACCGAGGACCAGATGAGGAGCGCGTACAGGAAGATCGCGAGCGCGCCGATCTCCGCCAGCGACGCAATGTTTCGCCGAACGATCAGCCTTGCGGCGTGATCGTTTGCGGTGGCTTCACGGCTGGGGAGGTAGCAGGCAGGACGAACGCACATGGCACGCCTCATCGGGTTTCGATGGGCGTCACACTTGCCATATGGCAAATCTCAGGTCAACGATAATTTGCCGTTTGGCAAATTCCTGTCCCTGTCAGGCAAATGAAACGGGCGACGATTAGAGCGCCGCCTTGACCTGCTGCCGGATTTTTCTGCGCGCATGATCCGTCAGGCGACGCACCTGACTGGCGCGAACTACAGAAAGAACATCGCTCACCCATACCACGCGCTGATCGCGCATCACCGGGGCATTGTGGCTTTCAAGGTTGTAAAGGCCACGCCGCGAACCTTCGATAACCCTCTTCAGATAGCGTTCGCCCTTGTCAGTGGCGACAGCGACCTCAAAGCCGATGACGCCCTTGATATCGTTGCCGTGGCGCGAGCAGATGATCACATCGCCATGATCGTAACGCGGCCACATGCTTTCGCCGTAGATTTCGAATGCAATGGCATCTTCGGGGAGACCCAGCGGCGCTTCGATCCGATAAAGCGGCTGAATGCCATCGAGCTGCTCCGATGAGGTATCGATCGATCCGCCAGCGCCAATGCGGCCAACCACATCGATCGGCGGCGCCTCCTCTTCCTCTCCTATAAGGATGGCCACGGGAACGCCTAAGCGCACGCTGACGCGAATGATCTCGTCCAGGCGAGGCTCTCGCTCGCCGCGCTCGATGCGCGAAATCTGCGAGACGGAGATCCCGACGGCGTCGGCAAGCTGCTCCTGACTCACCTGGGCAGCTTCACGATATTCTCTGATACGGGTCGTAGCCATTTGGCAAGGATCGGCGCCCATCCGGCGGCTATCCAGAGCCAATTGGCAAATCTGCTTGACCTGAGATTTGCCATATGGCAAGTCCGCAAACATGGACCTCGCATCCTATCTCGCAAAGCATGAGCTCAAGCCCGCGCAGTTTGCTGAGCGGGCCGGTGTGCCGGCTTCGACTGTGACGCGCATCCTGAGCGGTGCCCGGCGCCCTCGCCTCGATACGGCGGCAAAATTGGCTGCCGCCACCGATGGTCAGGTCTCGATCTCCGACTTTCTGCGCCCGGCGGAACCCGCCGCGCTCTGTTCCTAACGCCCGCATTCCCGGCGGGCGAGCGATATCGCCCGGCCCATTATCAGAGGCCCCGATGCGCACATCAGATGCGGATTTCTTTCGGCTCAAGGCCGCGATGACGGACCTGGTCCAGCGCTGCGGCGGGCAGAAGCGTGCTGCCGACCTCGTCGGCCTGGCGCAGTCCATGGTGTCCTACATCTGCACCCGCGAGAAACGGGCGATGTTCTCGCCGGCTGCCATCCTGCTGCTGGAGCGGGAATGCGGCGATCCGGTCGTGACGCGCGCCGCCGCCGAACTGCAGGGCTTCGATCTCGTCGGCGAAGGCGCGTCGACCTCGCGGCTGCCCCCGAACCCCTACGCCGCGATTGCCGATCTCAGCACCGAATATTCCGAGGTCGTGCAGGAGTTCGCGCTGCGCACCGCAGATGGCGATTTCAGCAACTCGGACGGCGCCGCGCTCGATCGCCGCCTCGCCGATATCGTCGAAAAGGTCGAGGCCTTCCGCCTGCTGATCGCCAAGCAGATGGCCGGGCGCGCGCCATGACCGGGCGCTTCCTTCACCTTCCCCAGCCGGCCGTTTCCGAGACCACGGCCGGTCACTTGCCGCCGGCGCATATCCCCCAGCCAGCGCCGGCGGCTCTTTCTTTTCCGGCGTCGCCGCATTGCGTGAACGCCGCCTTCCACATGTCGGATCGCTTCGGGCGCAAGCGTCGCTGCTCCGACTGCCCGCCGCCGCCGTGCCCCGATTGCCGCGGGCGCGGCTTCCGGATCGTGACCGATGACGGCACGCGCCCGAAGTGCATCACCTGTGAAGGTCTTGGCGACCTGGTCGGACGGCGCGCCCATGGTTGAGCGGATCGCCATCGCGAAGCTGCGGCGTGACGGCGGTACGCAGGCCCGCGCCATGCTCGATCCCTCGACTGTCGAGGACTACACGGAAGCGCGGCGGGGCGGTGCCAAATTCCCGCCGATCGGCGTCATCTATGACGGCACCGACTATTGGCCTTGGGACGGCTTCCATCGCATCGCCGGCTGTGAAGGCGCCGGCGATACCGAGATCGAAGCCGAGATCGAGCCGGGAACGCGGCGCGACGCCGTGCTGCGCGCTTGCGGCGCCAATGCCACTCACGGCCTGCGCCGGACGACTGCGGATAAGCGCCGGGCTGTCATCCTGCTGCTGCGCGACGCGGAATGGTGCAAGTGGAGCGACCGCGAGATCGCCCGCCATGCCCGCGTGTCCAACACTTTCGTTGGCAATCTGCGCGACGTCACTGTCAACGTTTACAGTGAGCGCAGCTTCACGACGAAGCACGGCACCGTGGCCACCATGGACACGGCGGCGATCGGCAAGCGCGCGGCCGATATGGCGACGCTGCGCTCGGTTCCGGTCGAGGCCTTGCATCAGCTCGTCAGCGAGCAGCACCGGGCGCGGCAGGAGACCAAAAAGGCGCGGCGCGAGGCGCGCGAGCAGCGGCTCGGCGAGCGCATCGCAAGCGGCAATTCCGCCTTGGTCGCGGCCGGCGCCGCCGGAAAACGCTACGGCGTGATCCTCGGCGATCCCGAATGGCCTTTCGAGGTCTGGTCGCCGCTGACCGGCATGGATCGCTCGCCGGACAATCACTATCCGACGTCGCCGATCGAGGTCATCGCCGCCCGACCGGTGCAGGAGATCACGGCGGAGGATTGCGCGCTGCTGCTCTGGACCACGGCGCCGCATCTCGAAAGCGGGCTGCTGGTGCTGAACCGCTGGGGCTTCCGCTACCGGACGCATTGGATCGGCCACAAGGACCGGCTCGGCACCGGTTATTGGAACCGCAACAAGCACGAGATCCTGCTGCTCGGCATTCGCGGCGACGTGCCGGCGCCAGCCATGGGGACGCAGTTCGAAAGCGTGCTGCCCTTCCCGGTGCGCGAGCACAGCCGCAAGCCCGACTTCGCGCACGAGATCGCCGAGCGCTACTGGCCGAGCCTGCCGAAGATCGAGCTCAACGCCCGCGAGGCCCGGCCCGGCTGGGACGTCTGGGGCGCCGAGGCGCCCGACCATTTTGTTGACGCCACCGAAATGGTCCGCGGCTCCTCGCCGTCGATCGTCATCGTCGACGAGTTCGCCGAACTGCCCGCCCTGCCCCTGCGCGGGAGGGCAGAGCAACCGCTCCCTTTTTCCGCTTCATCCCCTGGAGAGCCGACATGCAATTCGTGACGGTCGAGGGCCGATCCCTCAAGGCTGCCTTGCGCCCTCTGATCGACGTCGTTGAACGGCGATCGACGATCCCGATCCTCTCCTATGTCCGCCTGACGCTGGAGAGCCATGGCCTGCGTCTTTCCGCGACCGATCTCGATATCGAGGTCGAGACCCAGATCGACGTGATCGACGGCGACCGGGCTGGCGGCTGGAGCCTGTGCCTGCCGGCGCAGGCCTTGGCCAGCATCGCTCATGTCGCCGGCGCCATGCCGGTTCGCATCGTGCGAGGCAGCGGCGAGGAGGAGGCGAAGACGACGATCAGCCTCGGCGATGACGATGCCGTCTATACGCTCGACGCGCTGCCCGCGGCGGATTTCCCGAGCGACATAATCGTGCGCGGCGCGCTGCTGGAAACCTTCAGCAACGGCCAGCTGGCGGTGCAGCTCGACAAGGTGCGTGCGTTTATCTCGACGGAAGAGACGCGCTACTACCTGAATGGCGTGTGCTGGCATCGCGGGCCGCTCGGCTCCCGCTTCGTCGCGACGGACGGACATCGCCTCGCCTGCTGCCGCGTCAGCTCCGACCCGGTCGACGAGGTCGCGCGGATCATCCCGCGCAAGGCGATCAACCTGATCAGCAAGCACATGGCCGGGCTGGATGTGCGCGTCTATGACCGCGAGGGCGGCGGCCCGCTGAGCGGCCTCGCGTTCGTGGCCGACGGCCTCTCGATCCGCACCAAGCTGATCGACGGAACCTATCCCGAATTCGACAAGATCGTCGCGCCCTGCGTCGAAAAGGCCGGCGCCTTTGCCATCGCCCTGAAGCGGCCGGACGTCTCGGCGGCACTGGCGCGCCTGGGCGTGTTCGGCCGCGATATCGGCCGGGCCATCCGCTTCGACGAGCAGGACGGGCGGCTCGTCCTGGTGCGCAGCGGCGACGGGGACCGGGCGCGGGCGAAGACGGCCTCCGCGTGGCCCGCGGGACTGACGCCCTTCGGGCTCAATGCGGTCTATTTCGGCGACATGGTCTCCGGCTGCATGGGCGACGTCACGCTCGGCCTCTCGGCGCCCGGCGATCCGCTCCTGATCAAGGATTCCGATCCGGAGATGACCCGCATTCTCATGCCGATGCGGGTGTGATGTGCGCGAGCTGATCATCGACTCCTTCGCCGGCGGCGGCGGCGCTTCGACGGGTATCGAGATGGCGCTCGGCCGCTCGCCCGATATCGCGGTGAACCACGACCGGCTGGCGCTGGCCATGCACCGGGCGAACCATCCGCAGACCAAGCACATGCTGCAGGACGTCGCCACGGTCGACGCTGTCGGCATGTGCGCCGGGCAGCCGATCGGCATGCTGTGGATGTCACCGGACTGCACCGACCATTCCAAGGCCAAGGGCGCGGCGCCGCGGCGCGACGGCGACCGGACCACGCGCGGGATCGGCTGGGCCATCTTCGGATGGGTCAAGGCCTTGCCGAAATGGCAGATGCCGCGCGTGATCTTCCTCGAAAACGTCGAGGAATATGTTCACTGGGGGCCGCTGCTGCCGAACGGGAAGCGCTGCCCCGACCGCAAGGGCGAGACCTTCAAGGCCTTCGTCGAGGCTTGGCGCGCGCTCGGTTACAGAAAGATCGAATGGCAGGAGCGGCGCGCCTGGTGGTCAGGCTCGGCCACGATCCGCAAGCGCCTGTTCATGATCATGCGCCGCGACAACGAGCCGATCGTCTGGCCGAAGCGGCGCTATGGCGACCCGAACGACAAGGCCGATGCTCCCCTGATCGCGTCGGGCGCGCTGCAGCGCTGGCCGGTCGTCGCCGACTGCATCGACTTCTCGCTGCCGATCCCCTCGATCTTCGACACGTCGGCCGAGATCAAGGCGAAGCTCGGCCTCGTCGCCAAGCGGCCCCTCGCCGACAATACCGAGGCGCGGATCGCCAAGGGCGTGAAAAAGCGCGTGCTCGATCGCCGGCCCTTCATCGTCAAGGTCAACCATACCGGCCGCGATGAGGCGCGCGACCGCGCGATCGACGAGCCGCTCTCGGCGATGACGGCCAAGCGCGACGATGCGATCGTGATGCCCTTCGTCACCTATGCGCAGCAGGGCGGCGGCAACCGCGACGCGGACGCGCCGGCCCATACCTTCACGGCCTCGGCGAAGGATCAGAATGCGATCGTCGCGCCGGTCTTCGTCGGATGTGGCGGGCGTGCCGGGCAATCGGAACCGCGCGCCGGCGACGAGCCCGCCCTGACGCAGACGGCCAAGGCGGATCTCTGCATCGTCGCGCCGCTGATGGTGCCGCGCCTGCAGGCCAAGCCCGGCGACGAGCCGCGCTCGCGCAGCGCGGATGCGCCGGCGGCGACCGTCACCGTCAGGGATGCGCTGCCCGGCCACCTGGTCGCGCCCTATCTCGTGCCACGGTATGGCGAGCGGCCCGGCCAAGAGCCGCGCAACCTCGCCGTAGACCAGCCTGGGCCGACGCCGGTCCCGACCGGAAATGAGGGCTCGCTCGTCGCCGTCTCGATCTGCCGCGACTTCGGGTGCTCGGTCGGTTCCGGCGCCGATGAGCCTGTCGGCGCCATCACAGCGGGCGGCGGCGGCAAGGCTTCGCTCGTCGGCGTCCACATGATGACGATGCGCAATTCCGACGCGCCGGATTCCCCGCTGGATCGTCCTGCGCGGACCTTCGTGGCCGATGGGGCTGCGGAAACCATGGTCGCGGCGTCGTTCATGGCGCAGCACTCGGCCGGCACGCACCCGGGCCAGCCCTCGAAATCGATCGAGGAGCCGCTCTCGACGCTGACCGTGCGCGGGACGCAACAGAACGTCGTCTCCGTTTCGATGCTGACGATGCGCGGCAGCGAGCGGCGCACGGCGGCGGCCGACGACCCGATGCGGACGGATTCCGCCTCCGGCCAGCATCATGCCCTCGTCGGCATGCCGCTGATGACGGCCTATTACGGTTCCGACGAGGTCGGCGCCTCGGTCGATGCGCCCGGCCGGACGGACACGGCCAAGGCGCGATTCGGCCTCGTCGAGGCGCTTGCGGGCATCCCGCCCTTCTCGGTCGAGCATGAGGCCAAGGCCCGCAAGGTGGCGGAGCTGCTGCGCCGGCATGGCTGCTGGGATGGTGGCGAGTTCATCACGAAGGAGATCGACGGCGTGCCGATCGTCCTGGCGGACCTGTGTCTGCGCATGCTGACGCCGCGCGAGCGCTACAACGCCAACGGCTTCCCCCTCACCTACATCATCGACCACGGCATCGACGCGGACGGTTCGACCATCCGCTTCACGCTGGAGCAGCAGGGGCACATGTGCGGCAACGCCGTATGTCCTTCCGAGGCGCGCGAGCTCGTCGCGGCGAATTATCGCCCGCGCGAGCGCCAGCGGCCCGGCAAGCCCGGCGAAGCCCTGCCGTTCTTTCTGGAGGCGGCGGAGTGATGGCCGCGCTTCCCATTGAACGCCTATCGACGACGGTTCGCGAGGATGGCGTAATCCATCATGACGCTCGCGTCCTCAGTTGGGCCGAGGCTGACGCGAAGGCCGGACGCAAGCTGGACCGCCGCCGTCTTTGGGCGTTCGTCGACGGCCAGCTGTGCCGTCTCGTTCAGTGGTCGGGGATTTGCAGCGGCTGCAGCTACGACACCGATTACGGATCTCAGAAAGGCGGCGGCTGCCAGGAGTGCGGCTATCACGGCGTCGTGCGCAATGCGCAATGGGTCGAGGACGAACTATTTCCCGGCCGAGGTGATGAATGAGCGCGGCCCTGCTCGGCTTGGCGCTCAAGGCCAAGCTGCATTCCCAGACGCGGAAGATGGTGCTGATCAAGCTCGTCGACTGCTGCCATGAAGACGGCACGCGGATCTATCCGTCGCTCGCGACGATCGCGGAGGATGCCGAATGCTCGGTGCCGACCGCGCGCCGCGTGATGCAGAGCTTCGTGCGCGTCGGCCTGCTGCGCCTGGTCAAGGAAGGCGGCTCCGGCGCCAAATCCACCAACCATTACGAGATGGATATCGACCTGTTGGCGCGGCTGCGGCGGCCGGAATACTGGCCCGCTCTGGAGGCTGCATCGGTGCATCAGCCCCTGCCCGATTCCGACGAAGACGACGACGCTAACCATGCGTCAGACGCAGGGCGCGAGCGGCCTGCCGAGCCCGTAAATAAGGGTATCACGGTGGAAGGGTATCACAGTGATAGCCTTCCAAATCAGGGGGAAGGGTATCATCAGGGTGATACCCAACCCCTTAGTAAAACCCCTTACTCTGAGAGAGAGGGTGCGCGAGAGCGCGAGAGCACGCCAGCGAGCAAGGGCGAGCCTGAGCGCAGGCCCACAGCCAGCCTCGACGATTTCCGCAAAGCCTATCCCCATGCCGGCGCTGACGACCAAGCGGCGCTTGCCTCGGCCTGGGAGGGCGTGCCCTTCACTGAGCGATGGGCGGCGATCGAGGGCATTCCCGGCTTCGTCGCCGAGCGGAAGGCGGCAGGCTTCACGAGCCGGCTCTCCGGCCCGAAATACCTCTCCGGATTCAACTGGCGCCATGTGCCGAAGCAGGCTGCCGAGCGGGCTGCGAAGCAGGCGGCAGGCGCATTCTCCGAGGTCAAGGGCTGGTCGCGGGAATGGTGGCTGATGCTGCATCACCGCATCGCCGAGGGTGCCAGGCAGCGCATCGGGTTCATGCTGCAGATGGCAGATGGCGGGAAATCGATATCGGTCTCGGCCGGCGACCTCGCCGCGGCTGCGGCCCGAATCGGCGAGCTTAAGCCCTTCCTCTGCCATGGGCGGGAAATCGACGCGTGGCGCCCCTGGCTGGCCGAGCGCGGCGCCCGCATCCCGGTCTTCGCCGAGAACAGCAGCTTCCGCGTGTTCCTGCCGAGTGAGACGCCGCCCTCTGATGGTCATGGAGATGTTGATGTCCGGTTCTGAGGCGGCGAAGATCCTTGCTCGTCAGGACAAGGCTGCGCGTGCCGCTGCCCGCAAGGCGAAGCAGGAACGGCAGGAGGCGCGCGAGGCTGAAGAGCGGGCCGCGATCGAGGCCAAGCAGCAGCAACTCGTGGCCGAGGCCAAAGCCGCGCGCGAGGCTGGTGCGATCCCCAACGATCCGCCTGAGCGGAAATGGAGGCCGAAGGGCAAGGCCGGCAAGGCGCCTGTGCTCGGCGAGCGCGTGGTCGACGATCCCTATGCGCCTGGGCAGAAGATGGTGGCGGTTACGAACCTTGCCGAGCATCCGCTTGAGATGATGCTCGCTCGACGACGTCTCGATCGTCCGCTGTACGAGGCCGGTGTCCGCTTTCGTCGCATCTATGAGGCAGCTGTGATTGGGCCGGGTCGCGGCATCGATCCGCGTCATATCAAGGTGGATGGCGGCAAGATGGGTGATCCGCTTTCCGATTCCGTTGTGCATGCGCAGTTCGAGCTGAAGCGGCTGGCGCAGCATCTCGGTCCCATCGCCGAGCGCATCGTCTCTGCTGTTGCGGGTCAGGGCGTCACGATCTCCGAATTGGCCGAGCGCTGGCCGGGACCGGAGGCCAGCAGGCAGAAGCTCGACTATCTCGGCATGCGCCTGAAGGAGGCGCTCGATCTGTTGGCCGAGGAAGTCTGGGGCGCGAAAGGCCCTGATCGGGGCCGTATCGTCGGATCGCATGACATAGGCAGCGGCATCGTGGATGCGCAGGCGGTCGAGGTCGCGAACCAAACCTATCTGAGGAAGCGTGGAATTGCGCTCTGATATCCACCGATCCGATATCAGTTGACCGTTGACTACTGCGCAGTTGCGTGGCCTCAAATAGATATCAGCACGAATCGCGCCCGGAGCCGCCACACGGCCTCCGGGCGTTGTCGTTGAGGGGTGTACGTGGGACGTCTCAAGGCGCTGCCGTCGAGGGTGTCCAGCCTCCCTCCCCGTATCTCTGTGCCCGTCAAGATCGCTGATCCATTCTACGAGTCGACGGCGTGGCGTGCCCTGGTCCATGCGATCAAGATTCAGCGTGGTTACGTCTGCGAAGTGCCTACCTGCAGGAAGGACTGCAGCGGCAACCATCGCGGCCTGATCGGTGACCACATCGTCGAGCGCAGCGACGGCGGCGCCGACCTCGACCCGTCCAACATCATGTTGATGTGCACGGCCTGCCACAACCGGAAGACGGCGCGCGAGCGCGGTCGACGCGGGCAGCGGGCCGTCTGACCCGCGACCAGGGGGGGGTGGTCGAAAGTCTGGGGCCGATAGGAGCCCCGCACCGGCTGTGGTGTCATTCGGAGTTTTTTTTCTTGGTCGACGGAATTTCCAACGGCGGAAAGAAAGAATCGAAGGCGGGCCGAAAGGCCTTCGTGCCGGATGACGAGCAGCGCGCGATCGTGCGGCGAATGGCATCGGAGCGCCTCGGCCATCCCGTCATCGCCGAGGCGATCGGCATCAGCGTGCCGACCCTGCGAAAGGTCTTCGTCGAGGAGTTGAAGGACCGTCTCTCCGGCGGCAATCTCTTCGCAGCAGCGGCAGAGGAGATGCCTAAACCGCAGCCGGTGCCTGCCAAACCGAAGCGCGCCGGAAGCGGGGGGCGCAAGGTCTACCATCCGGAGCGGGCCGACCGCGAGAAAGTCGCGGTACTCGTCTCTTCCGGCCTGACCATCGATCAGATTGCTCGCGCTATAGGCCTATCGGAGCCGACATTGCGACGCGCGTTCAAGGATGAGCTTGAAACCGGCGCCATTCGAAGGCGGGCCGACATGCTGGTCGCGCTGCATCGGACGGCACTGAAGGGCAACGTCGCTGCGCAAAGGGAAGCTCTAGCGATCATGGACCGCGCCCGCTTGGAGAAACTGCAGGACGAGGTTCGCGGCAAGTCGGCGGGCAAGCCCGAAACGCCCTCGACCGACCCGGTCGGGAAGAAAGAGCAGGCGCAGCTCGATGCCCATGGCGTCGTGACACGCGGCCCCTGGTCTGAGCTGGTTCGTCCTAAGCGCGCCTGATGTCGTATCACTTCGCACAACCGGGCTGGGAGAGCACTCTCCTCGCCGGTCACTCGCTCGTCCCGCATCTCCCGCTCGATGAGATGGAAGCGGACCGCGCTGCTGCCATCTTTGATCGGCTGCACCTTCCCGATGTTCCGGGGCAGCCCACGCTTGGCGAGGCTGTCGGGGATTGGTTCCGCGACGTCGTGCGCGCGGTGTTCGGCTCGATCGACGCGGACACCGGTATCCGCCAGGTGCCAGGCGTCTTCCTACTGGTGCCGAAGAAAAATTCGAAGACGACGAACGGCGCCGGCCTCATGTTAACGGCGTTGCTCATGAACGAGCGCCCGAACGCGGCATTCGCGCTCTTCGGGCCGACGCAGGAGATCGCGGAGCTCGCCTTTGCCGCGGTATCCGGCATGGTCGCGGCCGACAAGGATCTCGATACCCTGCTGCACGTCCGGGACCACCTCAAGATGGTGGTCAACCGCGTCACCGGCGCCACGCTCAAGGTGATGACCTTCGATATGAAGGTCGCCACAGGAGGTAAGTTCGCGGGTTGGCTGCTCGATGAGCTGCATCTGCTCGGCAAGGTCGCCTACACCTCGCGCGTCATCGGGCAGTTGCGCGGAGCCCGAGCGGCGATCAAGGAAGCCTTCGGAATCATCATCACGACGCAGTCGGACGAGCCGCCCGCAGGCGCCTTTAAGGCCGAGCTCGAATATGCCCGCGGTGTTCGTGATGGTCGCATTCAGAACACCACGGTCCTCCCGGTTCTCTACGAGTTCCCCGAGGCGATGCAGACCGATGGCGCCAAGCCGTGGCGCGAGGTCGAGAACTGGGCGCGGGTGCTGCCTAATCTCGGCCGAAGCATCTCGCTTCCGGTACTGGTGCAAGATTACGCGACCGCCCGCGAGATGGGCGACGAGGAAGAGCGGCGCTGGGCATCGCAGCATCTGAATATTCAGATCGGCCTTGCCTTACACAGCAACCGCTGGGAAGGCGCCGACCATTGGGAAGGCGCCGGCAGGGCGGCTGCGACCCTCGAATTCATCCTGGCCGAGTGCGAGGTCTGCACGGTTGGGATCGACGGCGGCGGGCTCGACGATCTTCTCGGTCTCGCCGTGCTCGGCCGACACCGGAAGACGAAGCGCTGGTATCACTGGGGTCATGCCTGGGCAGATCGTGGCGTGCTCCTTCTGCGCAAGGAAATCGCGCCGCGGCTCCTCGATTTCGAGCAGCAGGGCGATCTCACGCTCGTCGATATCCGCGAAACGGCGGACGGCGCCAATGCGGA
Source organism: Allobosea sp. FW305-C-101 (assembly GCF_058783685.1). Taxonomy (NCBI): domain Bacteria; kingdom Pseudomonadati; phylum Pseudomonadota; class Alphaproteobacteria; order Hyphomicrobiales; family Alloboseaceae; genus Allobosea; species Allobosea sp. FW305-C-101. Next base: position 269,294 of record NZ_JBYSYT010000003.1, read on the forward strand.
CGTTGCGGGCGTCGCCGAGGTCGTCGAGCGCATCCACAAGGCCGGCCTTCTGCCGGAGAAGGCCGGTATTGGCGTTGATGCGGTCGGGATCGCCGCGATTGTCGACGAACTGACGCTCCGGGAGATCCCCGACGACTGCATCGCGGCAGTTCCGCAGGGCTATCGCCTCTCCGGCGTCATCAAAGGCGCTGCTCGCAAGCTGAAGGATGGAACATTGAAGCACGGAGCCCGCCCCATGATGGCTTGGTGCGTCAGCAACTGCCGTTCTGAATTGAAGGGCTCCGCCGTGCTGGTCACGAAGCAAGCCTCCGGCACGGCGAAGATCGACCCGGTCATCGGGCTCTACAACGCATTCGACCTGATGAGCCGCAATCCGCAAGCAAGCGGGGTCAATATGTCGGTCTACGAAATCATAGCACGCCGTGCGGCTGGGGCTGCAGCATGACTTGGTTCGGCCGCCTTTTGGCGCGGTTCTCCGGGTTCGGCAATCAGCCGACCACTTCGCGCATAATCTCGACCGGCCGCACCTCTGCCGGCGTGTATGTCGATGCCGATACGGCCCTGAAGAACGCAACCGTCTGGGCCTGCGTCCAGTACCTCACCCGGGCGGTAGCGCAGCTGCCCTGGCACGTGATGGTGAAGACGGCGGGCAATGCCGAGGTCGGGAGCACGCACCCGGTCGATTGGCTCCTGAGCAAGCGGCCATGCGCCGATTACGGCTCATTCGCCTGGCGCCAGTCCATGCTGGGCATGGCCCTTCTGCGGGGCAATGCCTATGCCGAGATCGAGCGCGACGCGCGCGGTATGCCCTATGCCATTTGGCCGATCCACCCAGAGCGAGTTGCTGTGCGCCGGGCTGTGAGCGGCGAACTCGAATACGAGGTCTGGAACAGCGGGGGCAACGTTGTGCTGCCTGCGCGCGACATGTTCCATATCCGGGGTTTCGGCGACGGACCAGTCGGCTACGGCGTAGTCGAATATGCCGCGCAGTCGATCGGATGGGCGCAGGCGACAGAACTCTTCGGATCGACCTATTTCGGAGAGGGAATGAACGTTTCCTCGGTGATCGAAGTCCCGCCAAGCATCAAGCTTTCGCCGGAGGCGAAGGCAATCATGCAGAGGGACCTGGAGGCCCTCTACAAAGGCCCCCGAGGCAAACGCACCTTCATCGCCGACGGCGGGATGACGCTGAAGAAACTCGGCTCTGATCCCGACGACGGGCAGTTCATCGAGACGCGCCAGCACCAGGTCGAGGAAATCTGTCGCTGGTTCGGCACGCCGCCTCACAAGGTCATGCATCTCCTGCGCGCGACCTTCTCCAACATCGAGCATCAGTCGATCGAAGTCGTGGTGGATTCCGTCACGCCTTGGGTCCGCGTGTTTGAAGAGGAGGCTGACTACAAGCTTTTCGGCGACCGGAACCGGCAAGGGTTCTATACGAAAATGAGCCTGCAGGCGCTGATGCGCGGCGACAATGTCAGCCGCATCGCCTTCTACAAGGGGCTGATGGAACTTGGCGTTCCGCTGAACCGGATCCTCGCGCTTGAGGACATGAACGGCATCGGTCCGGACGGCGAAGTCTCCTTCGTCTCGCAAAACGTGCAGACGCTCCGCCGCGCGATCGAGGGTGTGCCCTCCCCGTTGCCGACGACTGCCTCAGCCGGAGCCAATCCGGACGGCGGCGAGGCGCCTGTCGATCCAACCGACCCCGCCAACTCGGCCACGCGCCGGCCCGACTGAAGGATAGCTCGCATGGGCTCCGGTTTCTCCATCAAGGCCCGCGGCAAGCGCGAGGCCGACATCCTAATCTATGAGGATGTCGGCGAAGGGTGGTTCGGCGGCGTAACGGCGAAGCAATTCTCCGAAGACCTTGCAGCGGTCGGCAGTGTCGATGTGCTCAATCTGCGCATCTCGTCGCTGGGCGGCGACGTCAACACCGGCCTTGCGATCTATCGCCGCCTTGTCGATCACCCGGCTAGGGTCATCACCCATATCGACGGCTGGGCCGCCTCGATCGCCTCCGTCATCGCAATGGCTGGCAACGAGATCCGCATCGCCGAAGCCGGGGCAGTGATGATCCATAACGCCTGGGGGGCGGCGGCGGGTGATGCCGAGGCCTTCCGATCGATGGCGGATCGGCTCGACGCGAATACGGCAGCTATCGCCGATGTCTATGTGTCCAGGACGCCCAACGGCATCGAAAAGGTTCGTGACTGGATGCGCTCCGAGACTTGGTTCTACGGGCAGGAAGCTGTTGATGCCGGCTTTGCGGAAACCGTCGTCGCGAACTTGAAGGTTGCGGCTCGATACGATCCGTCTCGGCATGTCTTCCGCAATGCGCCGGCAACGCTTGGCGAGCGTCCAAACTCCTCTGCGTTCCGGCAGCGTCTGGCTCAAATGCAGGCGACCCTGACGCGCTCGCGCGTCTGACCCCTCCGAGGGGCATCCCGCCCCGAAGACAGTGCCATCCGGCACGGCCCACCTGCCCGCCTCCGGCGGGCTTTTTCATGAGGAAATGAAGAGCATGCTGAAGCACCTGTTTGTGCCGGCAAGCGTCCTGGCCGTGCTGGCCTCCGGCGCTCCGGTCTATGGCCACATCGCCGCGCGCGACGATGCCACCATCACTGCGGCCCGGGAGCGCCAGCAGGCGCTGATGGAGTCCTCGACGGCGATCCTTGCTCGCGCCGAGTCGGAAAGCCGCGACCTGACGGACGCCGAGCGCACCGAGGTCGACGGCCTTGCAGCCGAATTCGATGGGCTGGAGCGCGATATCGGCTTGAGGGAGCGGGTGGCGGCCCAGAACGCTCTACTCACCTCACCGCGCGGACGGGCCACCGAGCCCGATCCGATCGAGGGTGACGATCCGCAGGCCCTGCGCAATGCCGCGCCGCAGCCGAACCAGCAGCGCCAGGTCGCACCCAGGGCTCCCGCGCAGCCCCGCGCCACCGCTGGCGGCAATGGTGGCTTCCGCCATCTCGGCGATTTCGCCAACTCGGTTCGCCTGGCCTCGATGCGCGCTGGCGGAGATCTCGACGCCCGCCTGCGCAATGCCGCTCCGACCACCTACGGCAACGAAGGCGCCGGTGCTGACGGCGGATTTCTCGTGCCGCCGGATTTCCGCAACGAGATTCTGTCGAAGGTTTTCGGCGAGGATAGCCTGCTTGCGCGCACCGATCGCATGCAGTCGTCGAGCAACACATTGACGCTGCCCACGGACGAGACCACGCCCTGGCAGACTTCGGGCGGCATCCAGTCTTACTGGACGGCGGAAGCGGGTGTGAAGGGTCAGTCCAAGCCGGCGCTCGGGGAGACGACCCTGAAGCTGCACACGCTCGCCACGCTCGTCCCGGTCACGGAGGAGCTGCTCGAGGACGCCCCGGCCATGGGGGCCTATCTGAGCCGGAAAGTGCCGGAGAAGATGGACTTCAAGGTGTCCGATGCCATCGTGCGCGGAACCGGCGTCGGGATGCCGCTCGGCTTCCTCAATGCTCCTTCGCTGGTCACCGTCTCGAAGGAATCGGGCCAGTCGGCGGATACGGTCAACGTCCAGAACCTCGCCAATATGTGGGGTCGGCTGCCCGCGAACTCCCGCCGCAATGCCGCCTGGCTCATGCACTCGGATGTCGAATCCAAGCTGCCGCTGATGACGCTCGCCAATCAGCCGGTCTATCTCCCGCCAGGCGGTGTGTCGGGCGCGATGTACGGCACCCTCTGGGGTCGGCCGGTCATTCCGCACGAGGTCGCCGCGCAGATCGGCGACGTCGGCGATGTCATGCTGGTCGATCTCAGTCAGTACCTCACCGCGACGAAGACCGGCAACGGGCGCGACGCCAACGGCATCCGCTCCGATGTATCGATCCATCTCTGGTTCGATCAGGACATGGTTGCCTACCGGTTCACCATGCGGATCGCAGGCCAGCCCTGGTGGGCGGCACCGATCTCCCCGCGCGACGGTGCCAGCACGAAGTCGCCCTTCGTCGTCCTCGAGGCGCGCTGATCACGACCGCCGGCGCTTCCCGCGCCGGTGGTCTGCCGCGACTTGAGCCGCCAACTCCTGCCCCGATTCATCGCTCTGAAGGAGCTTCGTCATGAACCTGAATGCCAATCTCACCGAGCAGGTGAAGATCGTGGAGGGCCTGCTCGGCGTCGTGCCCTCGACCTCGGTCCCCCGCTATATTTCGCTCAAGAACTTCGAGCGGGTGCTCGTGCTGGTTTCCGTGAAGAACGCCACGACCGTCACCGGCTCGGCGATCACGCTGAAGCAGGCGACCTCCGTCGGTGGCAGTGGCGAGAAGCCGCTGGGATTCTCGAAGGCACTCCGGAATCTCGACACGGCCGCCGCCGACGCGCTGGCCGAGTTCGCGGTGGCGAGCAACACCTTCACCACCGACAACACCAACTCCAAGAACCTGATGTACGCGATCGAGGTCAAGGCCGAGGATCTCGACGTCAACGGCGGCTTTGATTGCATCCGCGCCGGTACCGGCGACGCGACCGCGGCGACCGTGACGGTCACCTACCTGCTTTTCGGCGCGAAGACGAAAGGCGCCCTCGCCGCCCTGCCCGCCATCGTCAACTGAGCACTGCGCGCCGCCAGCCTGATGGGCTGGCGGCTGCTGCTCCAGCAATCAGGAGTACATCCTCGTGAACAAGATCCGTTTCCTGAGCGATCAGGTCTATGACACCGGCGGGCGCGGCAAGGGTCCACGCTTCGAGGCCGGCTCGAGCCTGACCCTCTCCGGCGTTTCGAAAGCGCTTGGACATGGTGTCAGCAAGGACTGGGCCGAGGGCTTCCTGCATCGTTGGGTGAAGCGCAGCGTGGCTGTCGATATCACCAATGAGACGCCTGCCGAGCGTAAGGCGGCCGAAGCTGCCTTCGATACGGGGCGTCAGGATGCCCTGGACGCCCAGCAGCGTGTCGAGGATTTGCTCGCGCTCGCCAGCGAGAAAGGCGTGCAGATCGCGGACGGCGCGACCGAGGATCAGATCCTCACTGCGCTCAAGGAAGCCGGTATCGAGGCGCCGCAGGCCTGATATGCCTCGCATCGTCGTCATAGACGCGCCTCAGCCCATCATGACTGCAGCCGAAGCGCGGGCGGGCTTGCCCGCGCTCGGTGAGCTATCTGATGAGGTAATCAACGTTCTGGTCGCCGCGGCGACCGAAGAACTCGATGGCCCGACAGGTTGGCTCGGCCGAGCCATCGGGATGCAGTTGATCGAGCTCCAAATGCCAGCGTTCCCGGCATGCGGCGCCATCAGTCTTCCTCTTCCGCCCATCGTTGAAGTCGAGTCGATCGGCTACCGCGATTCCACTGGCGCAGCCGTCGAGCTCCAACACTCCGATTATTGGGTTTCTGCAAGTCGCGTATGCCCCGCGGCGCACTGGCCTTCGGGGGGAGACGTCCGTGTGAGATATCGGGCCGGGTACGAAGACATACCGAGCCGGATCAAGGTTGCCGTTCAGCTCCGCGTTGGCGAGATGGCCACGCAACTTGGCCGCGACGCAGCCTTGAAAAAGGAAGTCGTCGAGGGTGTCGGCTCCTTCGAATTCGACGTCGGTGGTAACGACAAGCCGTCCGCGACGAGCCGCGCCGTCGAGACCCTGCTCGGCGGCCTCCGCGTGATGACCATCTGATGACCCCGGCTCAAGCCGTTGCCGCGCTCGACCGGCAGATCGCCGCGCATGGAACGCCGGCGCTGCTGCGCCGATACGTGCCAGCGTCGGACACGGCGATAGACTTGCCTCTTCGCGCATTCGTGCGGGGGCTTTCGCCCGATCAGATCGTCGGCGGCGTCAAGGCGACCGATAGCAAGTTCATCCTCTCGCCCACCGCTTTGACCTCACCGGCTTGGCCCGGAGCGGCCGGCGGCGAGCGGGTCCCGACTGCGGGAGACTTTCTGATCGTTGGTGGTGCCGAGCGGAAGATCGAGATTGTGCAGCCGGTGCTCATGGGCGGCGAGGCTGTCCGCTTCGACGGCATTATTCTGGGGCTCGCCTGATGGCTCGGCTCAACACGTTTTCCCGCGAACTGAAGCTGCATGTCGATGGCGCGCTGTCGCCGGAGGCGCGCAAGGGCCTGATCGCGGACGCGGCTGCGCAGGCTCTCGCCGAAGCGCAGGCGCAGAACCGCGAAATCCTCGGTGTTGTGCCGGGCTACGAGCAGATCGTCGACCGCGTCCGCGGCGCTCCGTTTTCAGCAGTGAACCCTGATCGCGGCGTGATCGTCATCGAGTTCGATATCAGGCTCGACGTCTTCGATTACATCGGTCGCCTGCTCGTGGAGCATTCGCCTGTCCTGACCGGCAGATATCAGGATTCCCATCAGCTCTACGCCGACGGCGCGCCCGTCAGCAAATTCGACCCGTCTGTACAGGCTGACGAGTGGGTTTTCCTCTCGACGGTGCCCTACGCCCGCAAGATCGAGCGCGGCCAGTCAGACCAGGCCCCGGACGGGGTCTATCAGGCAGTCGCGGTCATGGCATCGCGCCGCTTCGGCAATATCGCTTTGGTCAAATTCACCTATCGCAGCCTGTTGAACGGGCGCGGCAAGGAAGGGCAAGGCGATCGTCAGCCGGCCATCGTGGTGAGGTTGCTCTGATGGCCAGTCCGCAGGTTCTGGCAGCCGTGAAGGCATTCCTCGCCGCCGAGTTCGATGATGCGGCAGTCTACTTCCCGAATGAGCCCGTACCCAAGGCGGCGCCGTTTGTGGCGGTCCAGTTTCCGGTTGCGACGGAGGAACAAGCCTCCTTTGGCGCGCCAGGTGGAAATGTCTTTCGCGAGGAAGGCGCCATCCGCTTCGTCATCGTGGTGCGGGCTGGTTCCGGGACTGAGAAACTAGGAAGCATCGCACTGTCCCTGCGCATCCTCATGCGAAACGCCCGCTTTGAGGGTGTCCGCTGCTACGCGCCCTCGTCGCCTGTCTATGACGACCGGAACGATGACGCGGGCAACTTCAAGGCGGCGTTCGCCGTCCCCTACGACTTCGACACCTTCGCCTGACCCTCCCTACATCGCAGGAGATCGACCATGCCCTTCGCATCCGGCAGCGAGGTTCGCGTTGCCTATGTCGCCGAAACCGCGTTCGACACCACACCCGCGACGCCCAGCTTCAAGACCGCGCGCGTGACGACGGGCGGGCTGCGGACCAACAAGCAGACCGGCACGTCCGATGAGCGGCAGGCCGATCGCAACGTCCGCGACGAGTTCCTGCTGGGCCTCGGTGCCGGCGGGAACTATGCCGCGGAACTCAGCTACGGCACGTTCGACGATTGGCTCGAAGCCCTGCTCTGCGGAACCTGGGCGAGCGACGTGCTGAAGAACGGCGGCGTTCGCCGTAGCTTCACGATCGAGGAGACGCTCGAGCTCGGCGCCACGGATAGCTTTTCGCGCTTCACCGGTGCGGTCCTGGGCGGAGGCAGTCTCTCGCTCACGGCGCGGGAGAAAGCCGCTCTCAGCTTCGATTGGCTGGCGCGCAAGGAAACGCTGGCGACCGCCATCATCGCCGGTGCCACCTATACGGCGCCGAACACCAACGAGATCCTGACGGCATCGAAATCGGTGGCGGCGCTCACTGTCGCCGGCAGCTCTGCGAAGGTTCGCTCGCTGACCCTGGCCGTCGCCAACAACCTGCGGGAGCGTCCCGAGGTTGGCACCCTGTACAGCAACGAGTTCGGCATCGGCCGCTTCGATCTTACCGGGACGATCGAGGCCTATTTCGAGTCGAACGCGCTCTACCAGTCGGTGCTCGATCACGGGTCCGGCGCTCTGAGCTTCGCGATCGGCAATACCGCCAATCAGAAGTACACCATCCTCCTGCCGAAGATCCGCTTCGGCGATGGCGAGCGTCGCGTCGGCGGCAATAACGACGACGTCATGGTCTCGATCCCGTATCGAGCGCTCTACGACACCACCGAGGCTTGCTCGATCAAGATCACGCGAAACGTGGCCTGATCGATGAAGACGGTCGTCATCATCGCCAATTTCGACGGCTATCCCGATGGCGTGAAGCGCAGCTTCGTCATCGGCGAGACGCCGTCGCTCGACGAGGCCTATGCCGATCTGCTGATCGCCAAGTGCCTGGCCGAAGAACCCCTCAACAAGCTCAAACCGCCGGCCCGTTCCGGCCAGGAGAAGCAGTCATGAAGATGTCGTCGATCGCGATCGACCCGACCAAGCGCGAGATCGGCGCGTGGGTGTCCGATATTCCGGAGCTGCCGGGCGTGCGGCTGAAGGTGCGCGGCTCCGACTGCGCCGACGCCCGCAAGCTCCGTTCGTCGCTGATCGAGCAGGTCCCGCGGCAGAAGCGCATTCGTGGCCGTATCGATCCGGAGGATCAGGATCGGATCACCGACGCGGTCCTGCATCGTGTGCTCTTGCTGGATTGGGACGGCATCGAGGACGAGCAGGATCAGCCGATCCCCTATTCCAAGGAGCAGGCCTTGGAATACATCACCGATCCGCGGTTCACCGTGTTCCGCAGCGGTGCTCTGTGGGCCGCCAACGTCGTGGCCGAGGACAAGGAAACCGCGACGGAATCCGATCTGGGAAACTCGTCGAAGTCCTCCGCTGGCAGCTCCAGTGGGGCGACAAGGAAAGCTTCCTAGTCGACCAGATCGATGATGAGACCGGCTTCGTTCCGCCCTCGCTAGTAAAGAAGCCGGATCTCGACGATGGCCTCGACTGGTATCTCGACGCTTTTTGGATGCTGACCGGCGAGCGGCCGGTCGGTGTCTTCGGCGGCGTCGGGCGCATCCCGTTCTCGGCCGTCGATCGTTGGGCTCAACGCTACGGCGTCGAAGATATCGACGCCTTTGAGAGGCTGCAGGCGATCGTCGAGGCTCTCGATGCCGAGTTCATCGACTTTGTGGCCAAGCAGCCGCCGCCTTCCCGCTAATCCGGATTGACCATGCGCGCATCGTCTCTCATTCGCGACGTCACGATCAGGGCTGAGTCCGTGGGCGTGACGGAGGCGGCTGCTGCTGCCGATAAGCTCGGCGCTGCCGTCGATGGCGCTGCGGCAGCCAATGATACCTTCTCGAAGTCGACGCTTTCGGTCGATCGCGCCCTCGATCGAGTGCGGCGCCAGATCGACGAGAGCTATCGGCAGTCGAAGCAATTCGAGGCTGGTCAGCGTGCGCTTGATCGCGCCTTGGAGGCGAGCCGCATCACGACGTCGGAATACGAGCGGGACCTCGCCTTGCTGAATGCCCGCTTCGGCGTTGCGGCAGGCGCCACGGATGGCGTCGCGAAGGCGGCAGAGGATTCGGCTCGCGGCATGGAGATGGCGGCGCGCGCGAACGACAATTTCAAGCGCTCGGCGGATGGGTCGGCGAAGGCCACCGGCTTGGCCCGGCATGAACTCGTCAATCTCAGCCGCCAGGTGCAGGACATCGGTGTTTCGCTGGCGTCGGGCCAATCTCCGATGACGGTGCTGATCCAGCAGGGCACGCAGGTTGCGGATATCTTCGCGAGTTCGCAGGGCACACTGCGGGGCTTCTTCAGCCAGGTGCTGAGCGGTGCAGCCCGGTTCGCGACCTCGGCCGCCGGCATGGCAGCGGGGCTGCTCGCGATCGGCGCCGCGGGCGCCTATGCGTCGCACCAGTATGCCGAGGGGCAGCGCGCCGTTGAAATTGCGCTGATGGGCGTCGGCAAGGCTTCCGGCCTGACCGTCGATGGCATCAACCGTGTCGCGGAAGCTGCGGCCCGCAGCGGCAATATCAGCCGCTCGACTGCGCGTGATTTCGCGTCGATCTTCGCCGGGACCGGAAAGATTGATGCCAGCCTCATCACGCCCGGCCTTCTCGATGGCGCGACGAAGGGCTTCAGCGTCCTGACCGGCCAAAGCCAGCGTGACGCGGCCGAGGCGTTGGCGCAGGCTCTGGCAAGCCCGACCCGAGGCGCCGATGAACTTGAAAAGCGTCTGGGCTCGCTCGATGACGCGCAGCGGCAGTTCATCCGGAATGCGGAAGCGGCAGGCAATCGCACGGCTGCGCAGAAGGCTCTGTTCGATGCCTTCAACCCGACCCTGCAAGAGGCTGCGACCAAGACGAATTGGCTCGCTAAGGCCTGGGAGAATGTCACCCGTTGGGCTGGCAATGCTGCTGATAGCATCGGCAAGGCCGTCGCCGGTAACACGACGCTCGACGATCGCATCGCGAAGCTGCAGGAGCAGATCGCCAACCGGCAAAGCTGGGGCTTCGGCACGGACACTTTGCAGGCTGAGCTCAATCCCCTCCTGCGCGAGCGCCGGTCGAACCGCGAGGCGCTAGACACGCGCACAGCCGATGCCCGCGCGCGGGAGCTTTCTGGTCAGGCTGGTGATGTTCTCCGCTCGATCTTCAGCGACGAGTCGGGACTGCAGAACCTGCGCAATCAGAAGGAATTGCTCGAAAAGATCTTCGGCGACAGCTCGGCGATGGCAAAGCTCGGGTCGCTGGCGCCGAAGGTGTCGGAAGGCATCGAGCGGCTGAATTCTAGCATCGAGAATTTCGAGACGGCGGCCCAGCGGGCTGTGAACGACAACGCTTTGCAGATTCAGTCGATCAATGCCTACTCGCTTTCGCAAAAGGTCGCTGTCGAGATGGAACGTGCCCGGATGGAGGCGATCCGGGCCGGGCGCGGCGAGCTGCAGGCCGGGGTCGAGGCTGAGCAAGCACGGTCGCGCGTCATTGCGGAGGCCAATCGCCAGCTTCGTGATACGGCGCGCGACCTAAAGGAGGCCGGCGGCCTGATCGGCCTCTCGCCTTTCGCGCGGAGCTTGCAGGAGGCCCGCAACCAAAGCCGCCGGGAAGGTGAGACGTTGAGCGGCGCCTCTTCGACGGGCTCCTTTCCTGGAAACCTGACGCGCGACCAGTTGCTCGATCTGATCGAGCAGAAGGAGAGCGGCGGCCGCAACGTGCAGAATTATCGGTACGACGCGACCCACACCGCGCAAGGCTATTTCCAGATTACGGACTCGACCTGGAGGGATATCGCGAGGGCGGCCGGGATCAATCTCGGCCAATACCCGAATGCGATGTCGGCGCCTTATGCCGTGCAGCGCTCGGCCGCGAATGCTCTCCTCGATACGAGAGGCGTGCAGCCCTGGGCGCCGCACAACCCTGCTCTGCGCAATGCCCTCGGTGCGGCGAATGACAATAGTAGCGCCGGGCTCAATGCCGCGGCTCGCGAGGCCAATGTCCTGAAGGAGGCTTACGAGGGCTGGAACACGCCTCTTGCTACCGCCAATCGCGCCCTCGACACCCAGATCGCGCTGCAGGATCGTGCAGCCGACAGCTTCATGAAATCCACGGCTGAGATCACTGCGGCTCAGGAAAAGCAGCGGCTGCTTAATGAGTACATGGCCCAGGGCATTCCGATCACGGAAGGGCTGGCTGGCAAGATCGAGGACTATGCGCAGCGGGCGGGTGCGGCGGCAGCTGCCTCGGAATCGTTTGCCAATGTGCAGAAAGCGGCGCGTGACTTCGGCGATATCGGTCGAGATGCGCTCAAGGGCTTCATCTCCGATCTTCGCTCGGGCAAGTCTGCGGCCGAGGCGTTCCAGAACACTCTAAGCCGCATCGCCGACAAGCTGATCGACATGGCGATCAACGATCTGTTCGGGAAGGCGTTCGGCGGCACCGGCGGCAGCACCGGGAGCGGCATTTTCGGACTGCTCGGAAAGGCACTCGGGATCGGTGGTGGAGGCTATAATTTCAACGGCTCGGGCTCGTTCAGCTTCGGCGCTGGGGGCTATACCGGGATGGGACCGTTCCTTCCGAATGCGTTGGGCAACGCCTTCGGCCCGTCCGGTTTGCATGCCTTTGCCCTTGGCGGTGCTTTTACAAATAGCATCGTCAGCCGGCCGACCCTCTTCCCGTTCGCGAACGGAACTGGGCTCATGGGCGAAGCTGGACCCGAAGCTATCATGCCGCTGCGGCGCGGGCGCGATGGTCGCCTCGGCGTCTCGGCTGCAGTCGCGGCGGCAGCGCCCGCGCAGTCCGCGTCGCCGATCGTAAACAACGTCCAGGTCGTGGCCCCGGAGGGCTCCAAGGTGCGGCAAGAGGAGCGACGCAACGAATCCGGCGGCAAGGATCTCCTCGTCTTCATCGACGAGGCCGTGGCTGACCGGATCTCGACGCCGGGCAGCAACTCGAATCGCGCACTTCGCACCGGTTACGGCATCCAAACCGGCTTGACGAGACGCTGATGCCTGCAATTTGGCCAACCTCCCTGCCCTTCCGCTTCATTGCCGGGACTTATGATCGAGCGCCCGGAGACGGGCGACTGCGCTCCCGAACCGATGCCGGCCCGGCCAAAGTTCGCCGTCGCTCTGCAGCGGTGCCTACCAACCTCTCTGGCGTCATCTCGATGAGCACCGGACAAGTGCTAGTGTTCCGCGACTTCGTCGAGTTGACCCTGATGAACGGGTCTCTCCCGTTCCTCTTCCCCGATCCACAAACGGAAACGCCCATCCTCGTGCGGCTTGGTGACAAGCTTCCGAAGGAGAACGATGCGGGCTTTGACCGGTGGAATCTGGCGCTCGATCTTGAGGTCATGCCGTAATGGCCCGCGCCGTCTCGCTGAAGTTCCTGCGCGCCCTGAATGCGCAGGAGACCGACGAGCTTCCGGTCGTGCTGCTGACGATCACGCATCCGAAACTGGAGGATGGTCCTGCCCGCCTCTGCAGCAGCGGCTATCGCATTCAGCAGGAGCCCCTGCTCTACGGAATGTATAGCCGCGGCCTGCGCTACGTGGCGCTTCCGTTCACGACGGTTCTGCCCGATGACAAGGAAGATGCCGCACCGGTCGCCAAGCTCTCGATCGACAATGTCGACCGGGAACTCGTCGCCCTGCTGCGGTCGACGACGACGCCGGCGGAAGTGGGCATGGAGATCGTTCTCGCGTTGTCGCCCGACGATGTCGAAATCGAGTTCCCGCCCTTCGACCTCGTCAATGCGGAATATGACGACGTGGCGATCACGATCACGCTGGCGATCGATGCGCTCGCGACCGAGCCGTACCCGTCCGGCACCTTTGATCCTGCGAGCTTCCCAGGCCTGTTCTGATGGATCTTTCCGAATTCGTCGGGTTGCCGTGGGCTGACAAGGGCCGCGGGCCGCAGGGCTATGACTGCTGGGGCCTGCTGCAGCTGGTCTATCGCCGGCGCCTCGCGATCGAGCTGCCGGATTTCAGCGAATTCTATGTGACGGCGACCGATCGCAACGCCGTCGCCGCGGTGATCGCCGGCCACCGCTCGCCGTGGCGCGAGATCGCTCCCGACGCCGTCTGCCCGCTCGACGGCGTGGTCATGCTGGAGGGCGGCGCCGCATGCCATGTCGGCATCGTCGCCTCGCCCGGCTTCGTCCTGCACATGGTTCCCGAGGGAGATTCGGTGATCGAGCCTTACACCACCGGCAAGCTGCGGCGGCGGATCGACGGCTTCTTCCGACACGAGGCCAGCGCGTGAATCAAATCGTTCAGGCTCCGCTGCATGGCGAGCTGCTTGGTGCCGCCGACAGCGTTCGCGTGGTTGCGTCGCTACACCCGTTCCGCTCGACCCGCGTCGAGGTGATGATGCCGGCCGGTCTCTCGATCGCCGAGATGATCGCGACGCTTCCGGTTCACCGGCTGCCTCACCGCCTGCTGGCCTCGATCGACGGCGACCCGATCCCGGCTGCATTGCATGCGCGTGTGCGGCCGAAGGTCGGCCACACCGTCACGCTCGTCGCAGTGCCGCAGGGCGGCAAGGGGGGCGTCGGTCAAATCCTGATGATCGCCGTCGCGGTTCTGGCGCTCGTTGTGACGGCGGGCTGGGCCGCTCCGGTCATCGGCGGAATTTTCGGAGCTGGCGTAGGCGCGGCGTTCGCCGCGGGCACGCTGGGTGCTTCGCTGTTGGGCGCCGCCATCTCGATCGGCGGAGCGCTTCTCGTGCAGGCGCTCTTTCCGCCATCGAAGCCGAAGAGAGAGGTCGAGCCGGAACAGCGATACTCGATCGGCGGCGGGCGCAATGGAGCGAGCCCCTATGGCACTGTGCCGGCGACTCTCGGCTTCCACCGGATGCAGCCGCTCTATGCGGCGAAGCCCTATACCGAGATCATCGGCGACGATCAGTATCTGCGCATGCTCTTCGTCTGGGGTTATGGCCCGGTCGACATTTCCGATCTGAAGATCGGGACGACGCCGATCGGTCAATACAATGGCGTCGAGATCGAGACGCGCCTCGGATACCCCGGCGATGCGGCGGTGACGCTGATGCCGCAGGAGACTTTCGAGGAGGCGATCAACGTCGAGATGGAATACGGCGAGCCGATCTCGCGGACGAGCGCTGCCGATGTCGACGAGCTCAGCTGGGACGTGACCTTTCCCGGCGGCCTCTATGCCACTTGGTCGAAGACTGGCGCGCAGCTGCCGATGGCGGTGAGCTACCGCTTTTCCTATAGGCCGGTCGGCTCCGGTAGTTGGATCACCGTGTTCGAAACGCAGGCCTATGAGAGCCGCAAGGACGCGTTCCGCCGCGGCTTCCGCCTCCCGGTATCGCGCGGCCAATACGAGATGCGGGCCGAGCGGACCTCGGCGAAAGGCCTGAACATCAATTCCAGCGCGGTCGAGACGTTGATGCTCACGGCTATGCGGTCAAGCCGGAACGCCTATCCGCTGAACTTCCCGAAACCTCTGGCGGTCACCGCGATCCGCATCCTGGCGTCGTCACAGCTCAATGGCGTCGTCGACACGCTGAACGGCCTGGTTCGCAGCTACGTGAAGGGGTGGAACGGCTCGGCTTGGGTTGAAAACACGCTGTCGAACTGGCCACCCGATCTCTTCCGTCACGTCCTGCAAAGCGCGCCGAACGCCCGCCCGGTTTCAGACGATCGCATTGACCTGGTCGCGCTGCAGGGATGGTGGGCCTTTTGCAAGCTGCACGGGTTCACCTTCAACAAGGTTCTGGAGCAGGCGGCGTCGGTGGTCTCGGTGCTCGACGAGATCTGCGCAGCGGGCCGCGCCGTTCGGGTCTTCGTCGATGGCAAGTGGTCCGTGATTTGGGATCGGCCCGACTTGCCGATCGTCCAGCATTTCTCACCGCGCAACTCGCGCGATTTCAGTGGCAGCCGGCGCTATCTGCGCATGCCGCACGGCTTCCGCGTCAAGTTCCTGAACGAGACGAAGAACTATGAGCAGGATGAGCGGGTCGTCTATGACGACGGCTATACCAAGGCCAATGCGACCCTGTTCGAAGCGATCGAGTTTCCGGGCGTCACCAATCCCGATCTGATCTGGAAGCACGGCCGATTCCACATTGCGCAGGTCCGGCTGCGGCCGGAAACCTACAGCCTCACCGTCGATTTCGAGAACCTGGTCTGCACGCGCGGCGACCGTGTCCGCGTCAGCCACGACGTGCCGCTCTGGGGTCAGATCAGCGCCCGCGTCACCGCCGTCAGCGGCTTCGAGATCACCCTCGACGAGTGGGTCGTGATGGAAGCCGGCAAGAACTATGTCGCGCGCTTCCGCCTCGAGGATGGGACGAGCGTCCTGCACAACGTCACGCGGATCGTCGGCGAGCACCAAACGATCTTGCTCTCCGCCGACGCGGCCTTGCCCAAGGTCGGCGACCTGATGCTCGGCTTCGGCGAACTCGGCCGCGAAAGCGTGGTGCTGCGCGTCCTGCGGATCGAGCCGGGCGCCGACATGTCTGCGACGCTCACCCTGGTCGACGACGCCCCGGAGATCAGCCAGGCCGATACCGGCACGATCCCGATCTTCGACAGCAAGATCTCCGCGCCAGTCAACCCGCTGGCGCTGGCACCCTCCGATCTCGTCGTTTCGGAAGAGCTGTTCACCCTCGGCGGCGATATCCGGGCCGCTGCGCGCATCAGTTGGCGCGTTCAGCGCACCGGCTTTGCGACAAGCTATGAAGTGCAGATCCGCGACGACAGCATCGCCAATTCGGACTGGCGCCCGCTGGCTACGGTGCCGGTTCCGCAGACGACGACCTCGACCGGAGAGCTTGCGCCGGGCACGTACTCCTTCCGCGTGCGTTCCCTCTTCTCGACTCTGCAGCCGTCCGGCTGGCAGGAGCGGCTCTTCGAGGTGTTCCAAGGCCTTAATGCCCCGCCGCCGGACGTGACGGGATTCCGGATCGCGTCGCTGGCCGATATCGCCACGCTGACCTGGAACGCGATCTCGCAGCTCAACCTGAGCCATTTCGAGATCCGCTATTCGCCGCTCACCGTTGGCGTCACCTGGGGCTCGGCCGGCGTGATCGTGCCGCGTGCGTCCGGTGCGCAGGTGCAGATTCCGAACCGGGTTGGCACCTATCTGATCAAGGCCGTGACGCAGCAAGATCAGGCCTCGACGAACGCGGCGGTGCTGACCTCAACCATCGCGCAGCTCGCCACGGTGAACGAGGTCGAGATCATCGACGAGGCGCCGGCCTTCGCTGGCACGATGAGCGGCGTCGAGAAATCGGGAAGCTTCCTGCAGCTGGCAGCGCCGGGCGGCGTCATGCCTGCGACCGGCACCTACTATTTCGCTGGCAGCGTCGATCTCGGCGCCGTTTACACCTCGCGCCTGACGCCGACCGTCGACGCGTTCGGCGCGTCGCTGAACGACGTCATGGCATCCTGGCGGACGCTCGCCGAGGTAGAGCGGCTGGCGAACGCCGAGCCATCGCAATGGGGCGTGCGCGTCGAGTACAGGATGACGTCCGTCGATCCGGCCGATGACGACTGGTCGGATTGGGCGACCCTCGTCATCACCGACCTGACGGCTCGTGCTTTCGAGTTCCGCGCGATCCTCACAGGCACGCTGACCTACAACGTGACGCCAGTCGTGCGGGCGCTCTCCGTACAGGTCGACATGCCCGATCGCGTCGAGGCTGGCGACGACCTGCTCGTCGGCACCTCTGGGCTGCGCATCGACTTCACCCCGCCCTTCAAGCGGCTGCGCGGCGTCGCGCTCGCGATTCAGGATCGGGCGTCTGGCGACCGCGAAGAGATCACCGAGAAAGACGAAACCGGCTTCATGCTGCGCTTCTACAACGCCGCCGGCTCGCCGGTTGCGCGCACGGCCGATTTCGTCGCGAAAGGCTATGGAAGGGTCGACGCATGAGCCAATTCGATTGGGGCACGATGCTTCCGGTCAGCACGTCCGGCACGCAGCTTGCCGACAAGCTCAACCAATATAAGGCTGCAGCGAACTCGAACCATTCCGGCTCGAATAGGCCAGATTATGCCGTCGCTCGGATGATGTGGTTCGACACTTCGTCTGAGCCATGGAAGCTAATGCTGTATGACGGTGCCGACGATATCGTCGTCATGCAGTTCGATCCGGTCGGCAACACGCCGATCATCGGGCTTGGCGCCGAGGTCGAGGTGGAATCGGCCGCAACTGTCAACCTTGCTCAGCAGAAATCCAACCTGGTGCGGATTACCGGTACCACGGCGATCGAGAGCTTTGGCAATGCCGGGGCGGGCATCCTGCGCTTCGTCCAGTTCACCGAGGCGCTGACATTGACGCACGGTGCCAATCTGGACCTGCCCGGAGGCGCCAACATCGCGAGCGGGGCCGGCGATCGAGCGATCATGCTCTCGGTCGGCGCCAACGCCTGGCGCTGCGTCTCCTATACCCGCGCCAACGGCTCGACGCCCGCGAACCGCGATGCGAGCGTGGCGCAATACCGGGCCAAGGCCGCGAAGCTGGTGACGGCGGAGACGGCCTTCGCCGCTGCTGCCCCCGTTTCCCTCACCGATGCCGCGACGATCGCGGTCGACCTGTCGCTCGGCTTCAACTTCAAGGTGACGCTGTCGGCCAGTCGAACGCTGGGCTATCCCAGCAACCGCATCCCCGGCCAGACCGGGCGGATCAAGGTGGTCACGAACGGCTACGGCCTGAGCTATGCGGCCGGCTACGTGTTCACGAACGGCATCGCGCCGGCCTTGGGGGCGAAGGCCTATCTCGACTATTTCGTCGACGAGGATGCCGTTCACCTCATGGGTTCGCGGCTTTCGTAATGCTTGCGAAGCCCGCGATCCTGCGGCGCGAGCGGCGGCTCGTGCTGCCGCCGACGCGCAGGCTGATCCTGCCCGTGCGCGCGACCTTGCCGGGCACGGCTGGGGTGCGCTCGACGAAGAACGTCATTGCCCAGACGCTGGTCTATGGGCCGGGCACCTACACGTTCACCTGGCCGGAATTCAACCGGATCGTCTTCGACCTCTCGGCGGCTGGCGGCGGCGGCGGTGGTGCTGTCACGTCCGACAATCAAGGGCACTTCTTCACCGGCGGCGACGGCAATGCTGGAGGGTGGAGCTACATCGACCTGAACGGGTTCGGCATTTACGCCTATGGCGGTGGCGGTGGCGGCGCCAACAACGGCGGCGGAGGGACGCAGGGCTATCACGGCTCGGCCGATAACGGCGACAGCAACATCTCTGCTGGCGGCGCCGCCGGCGGGGTCGGCGGCTATCCGCAGTTCTTCCAGGGCGGCTATGGCGGCTATGGCGGACGCGTGATCCGCACCGTCACGGACGGGGCTTCGGCTGCCAAGCTGTTCGGCCAGACCTCGACCCTCGTGGTGGGAACAGGCGGCGCGGGCGGCCCGAACGGCGCCTCCGGGTTCTTCGGCTACGGCGGCGCCGGCGGCAACGGCTACGCCACAATCACCATTTCCTAAGAGAGAGATCATGGAACGCTGGATTATCCGCAGGGTCGGCGGAGGCGAAGTGCTGCGCGTCCGTGAGGGGCAGCAATTCGAATGGGCCGATGTCATCCATGCGCAGGACTGGATCAGCCGGCATAGCGACGAGGAGCTTGCCGAGCTTGGTTTCGAGGTCGAGCATGTCGCGATCGAGGCGCCGCCCGAACCGGAGCGGCCCGTCATCGCGTCGCGCCGGCAGTTTTTCAAAGCCTTGGCGTTGCGCGGACATATCTCGCAGGCCGAGGCCCTTGCGGCCGTGACGGTCAACGCCATTCCGGCGGCGCTGCAGACCGAGATCGACAAGCTTCCGGAGGCTGAGCGCTTCGGTGCGCAGATGGATGTTGCCGGCGCGGCCGAGTTCGACAGCCGACACCCTTTGACGCTGCGCCTCGGCGCCGGGCTCATGAGCGCCGACGCTCTCTCCGAATTCTTCGCCTTCGCGAAAACCCTCTGAACCCTCAACCCCGCCATGACGGACGGCTGGCCGCGCGCCGGCCGGCAGGAGCGCGCCCATGACGATGCTGATCGAGAACTGGCCTGACGGATCGAACCGGGCCGCGCTGGCGCCTCCGGTGTCCGACTATGTCGAGGACGTCGTGCTGGCCGCAGACACCATCGTCCGCGTCCAGATCCCGCAGGGAAGGCGGTTCTTCGTCATGAGTTTTGACGGAGATGTCCGGATGAAGCTCGGCGTCAATACGACGACCTTCGCTCTGCCCACAGCGAGCACGACCAGCGGCGCCGGCTCGATCCTGAACCCGCAGGCGCGTCGCATTCCCCCCCGTCTCGCTGACAGCGCGACCGTCCCTACGCATCTCGTGTTGCGGGCGCCTGCCGCCTGCAAAGGCTCCATCGAATTCTACGAGTGAGGTTTTCTGACTATGGCCAGCTTTTCAGGTCGCGGCGGTGCGTTCTCCGGTCGCTGTGGCAGTGCTGCGGGTGGCGGTGCGGTCCCATCGCCAGCGATCACCTCTTATGATCGCCCCAGCAAGACGCTCGCCGGCACGGCCGAGCCGGGCGCAACGGTCAACATCCTGGCCGATGGCGTCGTGGCAGGCACGGCGACTGCCGACGGTGCGGGCGTATGGTCCTATGTCTTTGGCACCGGGCCGGCGACGGGCGTGACGCTCAGCACGACGCAGACCAAGGCCTTCACATCCGGATCGAGCAACCTGGTGATCGTGCCGCCCGCGTCGGTCTCGCTCGGCCCGCTCAATCTGTCTGCCCTGTCCTTTACTGAAGGTGCGACGGCCGGGACCGTCATCGGAGCAATCCAGAACAAGACGTCGGGCTCGACGGTCGATATCAGCCCGGCGGATGGTCGTGTGGCGGTGTCCGGCAGCAACGTCGTGGTGGGCTTGACGCCGGCCAGCATCGGAACATTCTCCTTCACGCTGGTCGAGACGCTCGCCGGCGCCACCAACACGCCGCGCTCGACGACGATCTCCTTGACGGTCAACGCGGCCGATGCCGGCCCCTTCCCGACCTTTGCGCCGGCATTTCTTCGCGTCGCTGCGGATGATGGCGGCAACACCGTCGAGACCACGGATCAGACCTTCGCGCCCTCGGCTGTCGATACCGCCAACAGCAAGATCGCTCTGCCTGGTCTGACCTATGCCGCTGCCGGGGCGATCGCATCGATTGCGGCGACACGCGTCACTTTCAGTTCGACCGGCGCGCTCCCTGCGCCGCTCGTCGCCGATACGCCTTACCTGCTTTCGCTCGTCTCCGGGAACGACTTCGAGCTCTACCCCGAGGCCAAGCAATCGGATTGGTCAACGACGCCTACGATGCTGGCGGACGATGCTCCGATGCCGGCCCAGAACTATTTTCAGCGCGTCAACAAGGTCGTCTTGACGTCGCAGGGAAGCGGCACGCATCGCGTCAAGTCGCTGCCGCTCATGAAGGAAATGCCGAACCTGATCGCAGGCAAGCCTGCCTACAAGATCGGATCGGCCTCGACGGATAGGCATAACCGCTTCGAGATCGTGACCGATGGCAGAGGCGATAAGGCTTTGCTCGGCCGGATACTTGCGCGCGACCCGTCGAGCAACGGCGCCTACAACCTTTATGGCTTCGGTATCGACCAATCGGCCGGCGATCAGCGCATCGCCTTCCAAACGGAGTCCCGGAGCAAGCGCACGCTCGTTGCCATTGCGGTTCTCCGATGGGACGAGTCAGATACCTACGGCTTGGCGAAGGTCCCGCTTGCGCCGAGCGCGGTGAACACGTCGACGGGTGTGCTGACCTTCACTGCCCATGGCATGACGACGGGTTGGCGTGTTCGGCTGTTGGCCCATGTGAATGGCGGCGTCCTTCCGACCGGTTTTGCTGGCGGAACGCAGGATTACTGGGTTCGGTCTGTCACTGCGAACACGATGACCCTTCATACGTCCTCGGCCGATGCCACGGCCGGCACGAGTCCGGTGATCCCAACGGCGCAAGGGTCGGTCGGCTTTCTCGTTTATGCGCCGGAGCGACCCGGCGATGTCGAGCGCATGCGCTTCCTTGGCGAATGGAGAAACCCCGCCAACGGCGGCAACAGCTGCACCGTGCGCACCAACGCAATCAACTATGGCGACCAGACGTATCTGGCTTCCGACGTGACGGTCTCGGGCTCGAGCAATGGCAATGTCGGCGCCGCCGGCCGCACGTCGACGGGACTTGTGCCGACGACGAGCGACGTCGCGAAGGTTCGCATCCGGTTTCCTGCCGAATCGGTTGCGCCGACCCGAAGCGATACCGGTCAGCCGTTGGCGAGCGGAGAGTATTGGATCAGGCGGCATGCCTCCAGCGTGGCCGTCGTTCTCTACGATACGCAGGCGGCGTGCCTGGCTGATCTTGGTCTGGCCCCGGCTGCTTCGTCGTGCATCAAGTTCTCGGCGGCAGGGGCCGGCTTCTTCCGACTGGAACAGGTCGGATCGAGGCCGTTCAATGCCAGCAGCGAGCGGGGTGCCGAGACCTTGCCCGCGAACCGCTGGGGCCCTCCGATCGGACAGAAGGGCCTGCTGACGGCGCTGGTCGACTATGATGATCCGTCGTCGAGTTTCATCCGCTATCGCTATTATTGGAACGGGTCGCTTGTAGCGGACTACCAAAGCAGCAACGGCGCCAAGGGCGTGACGGGCAGCGGCACCAGCGGCGCCGACACCGGCATGACCTTGATGAACAGCCCGCAGAGGCATGTGTCCTTCGAAGGGCTTCTCTACGATCTGACGCTTGCCGCCTCCGACAGCGAGATCTCAGCGAGCGACCTGCAGCCGGTTCACAACTGGCTCATGGCGAAATACGGCATCGCCGCCTGATCCCCTAACTGGTTGAAGCCAGCGGGACCCGACCGCCAATCTAGCGGCCGGGTCAGCCCAGGCTGATGCGGCTTCGAGGTAGGGCCAGGCCTCGCTGGGCAGGGGACCATGCTGATGATCCGCCAGGCTAGCCCCATCTAGGGGCTTGAACTCACCACCCGGCGCCGCGCGACGGACGCCCGTGCATGGCGATTACAGTTAGAAACTGCCCCACCTACGTGGGGCCACTCGCCGACGGCGCCAGGAAATGAGTGCCCGAGCGGCGTAACCTACGAGAAATGCTGCCAGCGCAATTGCGATGTCGCGGAAGGTAAGGCCGGCAGCGTCCAAGTATCTGTCCATGTGGCCCCTCAGTGCCTCAAGCTGGCGACTGCCGATGCAATATACGTGCTGAGGTCGACAACGTTCCCGCCAACTTTTGCGGCGCAGCAACGAATGTTGCGGACGCATACGAACTCTTGATGTCAGGTTCCCGTTAGTCGGGGGACGAATCAGTACGAGGATCCACCCATGCTCGCGGTCTGCACCGTCTACTTGGTTTGTACGGCGATATTCCTCGAGCTGGCCGACCGCGCTTCCGAACTAGCCGAATAGCAAAATCCAAACGCTATAAGCGATGCCGGCAACCCACGCGACCATGGCGAAGGCCGTCGCAGCCAAGTAGACCGGCACTATTAATCGACCCTTCACGGCACGCTCCATAGCGGAAGACCCGGCTCGCCTCCTTAGAAGCGAGCCGAGCCGGCCCCCGGCCGATGCAATGAGGCGGGGCCAGACCTCGACATAGAAACGCGCCAAATCAGCTAACGTTGCGTCATTACCTCAAGTGAACCGAGATAATCCTCGCCGCATGTTGCCGGTCACTATTCGAGTGAAACCAAGAGCGCGCATCCCGCAATCGCAGCGGGAGACAAGAATAGCAATAATCCTGCCGCACGCCAGATAATCTTGCTCCAGGCGGATTGTGTGTCGTCGTAGCCGATAGCGTCGTCGGTCATTGGCATGGCTCATTTGCTTCTTCCCGCGAGTTCTATCGTGACGGCGGCGTTACGGAAACGACAAGGTGAATAATTGGTAAAAATCTGAACCCATCACCCATCTACAGGGCAGCTAAGCCCGCTCCGCCCGCCTTGTGCGGGCTTTTTCACATCCGGAGCCTCTATGGACACGACCGCAATTCAGCGGGCGCTGGTCGCGCTCGGCTATCCAATGCCCAAGTTCGGGGCGGACGGCTCATTCGGCGGCGAAACGCGCGATGCAATGAACGATTTCCAGCGCGACAATGACCTGCCGGTGACCGAGTCCCCTGACCAAAGGACGATTGAGGCGCTGCAAGCTGTAATCGCTAAGAAAGCGGCGGGTCAGCCGGGGGCTGGGGGGCACGTACCGGCCGACTGGATGCCCGCCGCGCAATTGGACCGGGTGATAGTCCACTGGACCGCTGGAACCCATCGAGCGTCAGGGCTCGACCGCAGTCATTACCATATCCTGATCGAGGGTGACGGCAAGCTCGTCCGAGGTATCCCTTCGATCGATCGCAACGATGCGCGCGGGGTGAAACCTGGCTACGCTGCGCACACGTTGGGCTGCAACACCGGCTCGATCGGGGTATCGCTATGCTGCATGGCCGGGGCAGTCCAAAGTCCCTTCAAGGCCGGATTGGCTCCGATGACGCGGAAGCAGTGGGACACGCTGCCGGCCGTGCTTGCTGACCTCTGCCGCCGCTATTCCATCCCGGTGAAGCCGCGCACGGTTTTGTCGCATGCCGAGGTCCAAGGCACGCTCGGCGTCCAGCAGCGCGGCAAGTGGGACATCTCCCGGCTAGCGTTTGATCCCAACGTGGTCGGAGCGAAAGCCTGCGGCGATCAATTCCGCTTGTCGACGTCTTCTTTGCTCACCCCCTGATCCGCGACGAGCCTCGGTTTCGACCTGTCCGCTTCTTCGCTCTTCCGTTCTTTTTGCTCGCGCTTCGCCTTAGCCCGCTTGTTGGCGAGCGCCAGCTTCCTGCCGGTTTTCATGACCCGTCCTCGTCGCCCACGCGTCATGCAACCGGAAAGGTGACCTAGCGACACCTCCCATTTGGGGGTCTACCCGCTGCGGCCGGGCCTGCCGCGTCTCATCCCTTGGGAGCACATCCATGAACCGCATCATCCTGGCGCTTGTCGCCCTGGGAGCGCTGGCGCTCGCCGGTTGCCAGAACGTCACCGGCTATCAGCTTTCGCAGACCTCGAGCTCGGGCTGGCAACAGATCGCCGCCGGCGCCGGCCAGGTCATCGGCCAGACCAAGTACGACACCAAGGTCGCGCAGGTCTCTGAGCAGCTCTCGCGGTACTGCGGCGCGCTTCGAGCGGTCGCCATGGGCGCCAGCATCTTCGCGCCCGAGAAACATAAGGCTCTCGCCAAGCAAGCAGCCGCGGCCGTCAGCTCGGTCTGCGACAACCCGCCGAGCGACGTCGCCTCCGCGCTCTCTGCCGCCGCCAAGGCCTATGAGGCCGTCCTCGCCGCCGGCGAAGCGACCGGCGTCACCCTCCAGACCGCAGCCGCAGGAGCCTGAGCGATGTTCACGATCGAGCAATTCTGGAGCCTTGTTCGTACTCTCCTGCAGACGGCCGGCGCCGCTCTGGTCACTCGCGGCTATCTTGACGATGGCTCGATGCAGATCGTTGTCGGCGCGCTCATGACCCTGATCACGACGGGGTACAGCCTCTACATCCGCCGCAAGGCCGGCTTGGTGGCGTCGGCTGCGGCGCTGCCCGAGGTGGCGCAGATCGTCACGACGCCGGAGATCAAGGCGAAGATCCCCGACCCCTCTGTAACGACGCGCTTCTGACAGCCTAGGCTACAGAGAGGAGATTGGGGTGACCGATATGAGCAGACGCGGCGGCGGAAGTGGCTCTCCCGATCATCAGGCCCGCTACAACATCGGGGCGCTGGAACAGCGCGTCTATGGGCTGGAGCAGGGCGTAGCGGGGCTATCAAGCCAGATCTCCGGCTTGTCGCAACAAATTTCGGCTAGCGGCAAGACGAACTGGTCCGTCATCATCGGCTTCGGTGGCATCGCACTGTCGTTCATGATCGCCATCGGCGGCATGGCGTATTGGCCGATCCGCGAGGCTCAAGGCGACATGAAATCCCTGCTCAACAAGCAAGGTGATGCGCTGATCGCGATGGGGGAGAAATACGTCTCTGTTCGCGAACTTGACCAACGATCCGGACGGACTCGACAGGAGATGGATCGCTTGAACACCGATGTCACGGCATTGGAAACGAACCTGCGTCGTTCAATCGAGCAGTCGGATTCCAACCTTCAGCGCCAGATTGACGACCAAAAGAAGGCATTCGGCGACACTTACAGCCTCAGAGATGCTATGCAGCAGTTTCGCCGCGAACTCGATGAGCTTCGAAAGCGAGGAACCTGAGCGGCCGATCGGCCGTTTTACCTCCCGTGCTGCATCAATCTCGACTGACCCCGTCAGCTCCGGCTGACGGGGTCTTTTCTTTTTTGTCCGAACCGAACGCCCGGTAAGGCGTTCTTTTCATATCCCAACAACAGGAGGTCCCGATGGACTGGAACCGCGTCGAAGGAAACTGGAAGCAGCTCAAGGGCAAGGTCAAGGAGCAGTGGGGCAAGCTGACCGATGACGATCTCGATGTCATTGCCGGAAAGCGCGACCAGCTCGAAGGCAAGATCCAGGAGCGCTACGGGATTGAGAAGGACAAGGTGAAGACGGACGTCGACACCTGGTACGATCGACAGACCTGGTAATCACCGACGGCTGAGCCCGTCGCTGCCCAGCGTGTGCTCGCCGCGTGATAGAGCCCGACCCTCGCCAGTGGGGTCGGGCTTTTCGTTTGCCTCCATCTCGGAAGCGCGGTTAGCTTCCGTCACCATGCCGTTCTCATCTCTGCACGACCCGGCCGACATAGCCCGCGCTCAGGGCGCGCTTGAGCTGGTGTGGGGGCGGATCAAGCCGCTCATCGCGGAGGCGGATCAGGAGCGCGAGCGCACCCGTCTCGCCTACATCGTAGCGTCCTATGCCCTCGTTGCACTGGACGAAGACGATCTGGCTCAGCGGGCATGGGATCGCTTCTGGCAGCGTTGAGCTCGGCCGGCCGTCACTGCACGGGCTGAGACTTAGCCTGCTCCTGGCTGGCTCTCGCGAGTAGGGCTTCCAGCTCAAACAGAGCGGCCATTGGCAGGATCATAAGGACGTCGGAATCTCCGCCCGTCGCGAATTTGATCGTCGCATCGCCGCGAGGATCAGAGCTCAAAATGATCGTCGTAGGCTTTATAACGGGAATGGCAATTGTCGGCTTCTCAGACATGGCTTCACCGCATCAATCTTCGCAGCGAGTAATCATCCTACCATCTGGCGTGGTGAAATAGCACTCATCCTCGTAGTGGACCGGCGTACCGTCTTCGAGCGAGTACGAGACAGTCGAGAGGCCTGGCCAGTCCCTCCAAACGATGACGGTATAGCGATTGCCGTCTTCGTCCTGGCAATTTTCGGTACGGAGCACCCGTTTCACCGGGCTGGGCTTCCGAGGAACTTCGGCCCCTCTCCAGATCGCGACCATCTCGGCACCTCACGCAACACTCTGCCTGACTTTCAACCGCACCGCGTGCTGTCAGTTCCGACCGCGGAACCATTCGACGCGCCGCTAGTTCGCGACTCGTTACGTTACGGAGTTGCGTTCAATGTGTGCGCGTCGGGTTCTCAGAGCCGGGCCTACGCCTGATCTGGTCAAGAGCCCGGTGGCGCGGCGACGGAAGCTCGGCCGCGATCTGTTCGCTGATCCGATGCCTGATCGAGTTGAGCCCTGCTTGGCTCTTTTGGCGAAGAAGGCCCCTGCAGGCGATGATTGGGCCTTCGAGGTGAAGTGGGATGGCTACCGGCTGGCTGTCCATATCGAGCGGAGCCGGGTTCGTATCCTCACACGAGGTGGGCACGACTGGACCGCGCGCTTCCCGACCATTGCCCATGATGCCCGCGAGCTTAGGCTAGATAGCGCCATTCTCGACGGCGAAGCGGTCGTGCTCGATGAGCGGGGCGCCTCCGACTTTGGGGCGTTGCAAAAGGCGCTGGGCGGGCGCGGCGGGAAGCGATTTGCATCCGAGGCATCGCTCTATGCCTTCGATCTTCTCTACCTCGATGGCCAGGATTTACGCATTCTGGAACTGGAAGAGCGCCGTCAGATGCTCGAGCAACTGATCGGCCGAACGCCTCACGGCTCCATTCGCTTCAGCGAAGAGATTGACGCCGAGGGAGAGCGTTTCCTACGCAAGGCCTGTGAGCTCGGCCTCGAGGGCGTCATCGCCAAGCGGCGCGATGCTCCTTATCGTTCTGGGAGGAACGGCGACTGGCTCAAGATCAAATGCGTCCAATCGGAGAGCTTTGCGATCATCGGCTACGAACCCTCCGCGATCGCTCTAGGTGGGATCGCAAGGCTGTTGCTCGCCGCACGCAAGGGGAACGAGCTCGTCTATGTCGGCGGCGTAGGCACGGGCTTCACCGAAGCAAGTGGCGCTCAACTCCGAAAGCAGATGGACGCGCTCATCATTCCGAAATCGGGGGTGAGGGTCGCCGGCTCCCGTCAGGCCAACCGCTGGATAAAGCCGCAGCTCGTGGCCGAGGTAGCATTTCGCGCCTGGACCGACGACGGCAAGCTCCGGCATGCCTCCTATAAGGGGCTGCGCGAGGATGCCGACGAGGCCTCGGTCTACAGCCTAGACTGAGGCTGACGTCTGCGAAGGGGCGGGCATCCATTCGCCCCGTCAGCTATGGCTGGCGGAGTTTTTTTCATTGGGCTGAACAATGCGTAGCACCGGCCACCCTAACCACAGTTCGATCTTGAGCCGCGCCGCTACGCGGTAGGCGACGATGGGGAGCAACAGCCCCGCGCATACGCCGATCAGCAGGTGCAACGCCGGATCCTGAACCGGCGTGAAGCGCAGCAGGATGATCCGCAGACCCGACGCGATGATGATATGGGTCACGAAGATCACCATCGAGTAGCGACCGAGCATCTGGACGAAGCGGTCGGCTGAAAAATCCAGCTGCGCTAGCGCGACCACGAGAACGATGCCTGCGAGCGCGGCAAGCCACAACGCCTCGTAAGGGATGCTCCAGGCCAATCCCAGTACGACGCTGGCGATCATCACAATCGCTGAGCTAACCCAGATCCTGGGATTGAGGGCCATGAGCGGCCAACTGCGCTCGGCAGCAATGATGCCGAGCACGTAGAACAGAAAGCCCCTGGTCGTATCTGGAACAGGCGAAATGTCGTGCGAACCGCCACGATAGAACTCTCCCGCGACATAGGCAAGCACAGCCAAGGCGACGAGTACGCGCCGATCTAGCTTTCGGAGAAGCACGAAGAGCAAATGACAGAAGAACAGCGAGTACAAAAACCAGAAAGGTGCGAGCGGCAGCCACAGGATCGAGCCAAGCCGCAGCCAAGGCGAGGACGCATTGTTGGTCATTCCGGCAAAGGCGACGAGCAGCAGACCTTGCGCGAGAGACCACAGGAAATAGGGATAGACGACCGTTAGCAGCTTCGATCGCCAGAACGGTCGGACGCCTTTTCTCAGGCTTCGCTCGACGAACAAGCCCGACAGAAGGAAGAACAGCGGCATATGGAAGGTGTAGACCGCATAGTCGAACAACCAGATCGGCGAATCGCTCGGAAACATGCCTGCGTTGGCCAGGCCGCGCACGACGTGCCCAAAGACCACCAGCACGATGCCAAGGCCTCGAGCGCGATCAACCCAATCCGCTCTTATCATCAGACGTCCAACTGCCGATGCTGCTGCAAAGAAGCGCGGTAGGGCCTCTTGAGAGGCCCCGCTGAACTATCGCTTAGAGACGGTTCAGGCGCCTCAGAGGGGCGATTGCGCCTACGTCGTGCCGGCGGGTCAGTGAATTGCAAGCCAGCGGTGAGCTGGTTTTGAAACATGTAGGTAAAGACAAATACGAAACCCCATAGAGCGAGAAGGCCGACAAATACCCCCTCTATCGAGCGCTTTTGAAAATTCCTAGCCATGCTATAGAGCAAAAACATAACGAACATAGTCAGATAAAAGTATCCTACATAGCCGTATCGCAATTTGAAGAGCGCCCAACCGTAATGGGCGTGGCTATAATTTTCTGGGATTTGACCTAGACTAAACACCACAGTGTACGTCCCGCCAGCGCCAGCCCCGAAGGCGTGGGCGAACGGCCCAAGTTGGTTGAGATGATCGTGGATCGCCTCCACTTCGGCTTGTCGCTCGCCAATCGCACCGGTGGTGGCATTCGGATCATAATTAATTGTGCCGTCGATCCTCCTCATTAACGGGCTGTCATCGGGGATAAGGATTGACGCGGACGCCGCCCCGACAATTACGAACACAGCGGCCAAATACATCGCTAAAGGAGACCTGATCAGCCTAGGCAGTATTAGGAAGCAAAACGATACGCCAAGTACCAAGATCGATGTTCTATTGAACGTTGGCAAAGAACCGAGAACGAGGAACACCGAAACGGAAATATCGACCCATGTTAGGCGCTTCGAGAAAGCAATCACTACCATGATGACCGATAGGCTGATCGTATTGCCCATTGAGCCGCCGAGCGAGATAATAGATGGCTTCCCAAGGTTGACTGCGATAATTCCGCAAAAAAGCATAGAAATGCCATATATATAAACGATTTTCTTAAGTCTCCAAAAATTAACTCCTTCCATGATCGGAATCTTAGATAAGAATATTATATTGCAAACCATAATTAATACAGGGACGCTGTCCGTAAATATTTTTGCTGGATTATTGCCCCAAGTAACGCCGACAACAACTCCATGAATGAGCATTATAAACAACAGAAATGCTGCCGTAATTCCAAAAGTAATTTTGAACTTGGCGCGTCGCATGGTGCGAATTTGATGAGCGTACTCAATCAAGAATAATAGATATATACACCATTGTTTCTGTTGGTTCAGAAAATAGTAATTCATCCCCAGTCCGAGCTCAAAAAAAACGCGAGCCACAAAATCTGGCGCGAGCATGTAATATAGAATGCGCTCGAAGAGCGGGACGACGGGGATCGCGATAACCCCTCTACTGCGCCGCGGGCGCAAGGGCGGCAGCGAGTTTCGATATTCTCCCTGCCTCGCTTCAGCCGCCATTCTCTACGCTCTCTTTGGCGCAACGTGTGTGCGCGTCGGGGAATCTCCTCATCATAACTAGCTGGATCAGATAAGCATACCGGCTGACACCATTCATTTTGTATGACCCAGCTGCCGTCCGGCTGGTTATGGACCTGCGCCCTCTCAACAAATATAGACACCCAACAGAATCGGGCGGCTCTTGGACGGCGTGCTATGACTGATCGTGGCAGAGAAATATCGGCTGGCGAAGTAGGTCGCGTCGATCCTGGTCGCCGGAAAATCGGGTTTTCCGTCAGAGCAAGAGTTCTATTTTGCTGTTTTATAATAGCGGTCTCGTTTGGTATTATTGAGATCGTTGGCAGAGCTTTGGGTGTAGGAAACATTCCTCTCTACGTAGAAAGCGACGTGCTCGGTTATATGCCGGCTGCATCGCAGAGTGGAAAATTTCTCAATATGCACTCTTGGGCGTTCAACGATCGCGGAATGGGTACGAGCCAAGACTTCAGAATTTCGGATGACGGGATTCTTCTTGTAGGCGACAGTGTTGTATTTGGTGGCAATTCCGTCGATCAGAAAAGCAAATTGGGTCCTATGCTACAACGCCAAACCGGATGCCCGGTTTGGCCACTATCTGCAGGAGGCTGGTCTTTAAATAATCAGCTCTCAGCGATATTTTCTAGCAGCGATTACATGCGTCTCAAGACTATCGTTATAGTAAGTAATAGCGGTGATTTTGGTGAGCTTTCGACTTGGCAGAGCGACTATACTCAACCTAGAAGCCGGCCATTTTCCGTGGTGGTTTATGCTGCGACGCGGGTCTTGGGGCTATACCAGGAGCGCACGTCGTCCAAATCCACGCCCGCCGCGGAAAGGCAATGGCGCCGCGGTGTTGAGAAGTTACTAGCCAACTTCACAGGGAAGCTCATATGGGTTTTGTACCCGAGGCGCGCGGAGTTGCCCAATATGTCTCCTGATTTTGCGGCTCTGAGAGATAAAATTAAGGGCCGTGCGGATATCATCTATTTCGGCGACAATATCGAGTGGAATGGGTCGTTTTACCGAGACGCGATCCATCCCAAAGAGTTGGGCATCAGGGCCATGTCCAGTTTCATTGCTGCCCG
The DNA here is from genome assembly GCF_058783685.1 of Allobosea sp. FW305-C-101. NCBI lineage: Bacteria > Pseudomonadati > Pseudomonadota > Alphaproteobacteria > Hyphomicrobiales > Alloboseaceae > Allobosea > Allobosea sp. FW305-C-101. The sequence goes on from NZ_JBYSYT010000003.1 coordinate 300,536, forward strand.
ATTACCGAAATGCGCTGCTTGATTGACCGCCATTCGTGCGTGCCCTTTGGGATTTTGCTGGAACGAATCTTTACGCCCCGCAAGGGTGAAAGCGGCGTCATCGATATTTGGAGACTCTTGGAAACCTTGCTGAACAGGTGAGAAGGCTTTTCGGCTTGCCTAGTAGCCGGAGGCTTGCCGCGTGTCCCTCAACTTCCCATAGCGATCGACCTCAGAGCGCAGGTGGGCAACAGCCGCGTCGCCTCTTATGCTCTTCATGCCGCGAAGCCCGTCCTTTACGCCGTCCAGTGCGTCGTTTCGCTCCCGCAGGGGCAGTCCGGCCAGAAAGCGCACCTCGCACTCGTGTTTCCACTCCTCCGACCAGGTCGAGACCTCGCGGCCCGCCAGGACGGAGAAAACGTGCGGCGGATTGTCGGGCGGGAACGGCATGACGTCGCTATGCCCGATTCTCCCGACGTCGCGTAGCTTCCTTGCGCTCCTTCAACCATTTCATGTGGTTGACGTGCGCAGCCCAGCCCTCCGGGCCGATGAATTCGAGATAGCGTCCCATCGCCTTACGTATATCGGGGAGCGCAGCATCACGGCTTTGGGCGCGACCGCTGAGCGGCGTCGCCTGCAACGCGCCGTTCCCATGCCGGCCGGCGTGAAGGTGGAAATTCCACTGCCAATCCGGCGGTTGATCCGACGGGCCGTGGACCAGAACCAACGACGCGACGTAATAGCCGTCGCAATCGACCGACCAAAACTTATCGTTGTCCTCAGGGCGCGGATGGTCGTTGTAGGTGCGCCGGAGCGTGAGGTTGATCGTCATAGCGCCCTGATCTGCTCCTCGAATTCCTCAGGGATCGCCCCATGGCGTGCCAGGACATCGAGCGCGCTGACTTCGCCTGTTTCGTCATCCGCTGTGACGTGGATGACAGCCACTCCCTCGGCTGTTTTCCCCAGGCGTTCGCCCTCGTTCAGGGCGTGATGTTTGGTCTTCGCCAGCACGCGTTGGCCTGGCACTAGACGCTTCCGATGAGTCTTGAACGGCTGAAGGAAGAACGTGTCGACGCTGGCCATGGCTTGACTCCTCGGGATCGGTTTGTTCTCATTACGTTCTCATTTTCGAGGACGCAAGGCATGTCAGCGCAACCAGTCGATCAGCAGGTCGAAGACACCACGCTGGACGCCGAGATCACCGGTATCGTGTCCATGCTGTTGGAAGAGCACGGCTCTGAGAGCGGCGCACTGCGCGCGCTCGCGCACGACTTCATCGTGCTCCTGGCCGACGCTGATCGATCCGTTTCGCGCGGCTATCTACGCGGCCTGTTCTCGCAAGGTGCGCGGCCCATCCGCGATCAGGAGCCGTGAGCGAGCCGCCCGGCCCGCACACGTCGTTGGAGTTCTACCCATGGATCATCGTGCGCTTCCGCTGCACGAAATGCCGACGGTATGGCGACGCGCGTCTGGCGAAGCTGGCCGAGAAGTTCGGAGCGGCCGAGACGATCGAGGAACTGATCGTTCGCTTCCATGCGACCTGTCCCGGCCGGCCGAAATCCAAAAGCGGCCGGCTGGTCGCGGATCGAGACTTCGCATGTGGCGGGTATTGCCCGGATTTGAGAGCGAACCCACCACCCGATCTGCCACCGTCTATGCGGCCCTGGAAGGTCATCGAAGGAGGCAAGGATGAGCAGCGCCCAGATAATCCTGATGCACCAGCCGAACGCCGGCGTCGGGTCGGAGGTGATTGAGCGCGTTCGATACGCAATCGCGTATACCGCCAGCCACCCCGGCGAAACCGGCGCGGCGACAGCCAACGACATCGAGGACTGCGGCGTCGAATGGGCAAGGGATCTCGCGGCCACAAACCGCTGCCTGATCAGCGGCCCGTATTTGGGAGATCACGAAGAGTGGGGCGACTACTACCTCATCCACGAGGACAAGCCGCCGCCTGTCTTCTACAGCGTGATCAGCATGGCCACCCGTCAACAGGGGCCGGCATTCGAACGCGAGTTCGCGGAATGGCTGGACTGCAGGGGCACCGGCTTCCGCGTGGACTATGACGATCACCTCGGGCTTGTCCGTGCTCGCTTCGAAAGCGAGGCCTTCGCGCAAGCGTTTCATGAAACGCACGGCGGATCGCTCCTGACACAAGAGGAAGCCACGCACGTTTTCTCTGGCTACTCTGATACGGTGAGCCCCGAACTCGCGGCCCGCAGCCAAAGGCGAAGCGCATGTGCAACCTCTACAGCCACACCCGCAACGTAGAAGCGATCCGAAAGCTCTTCGCCAATTTCAACGATGCGGGCGTGAACGTTCCGCCGCTGCCGGGCATCTTCCCCGACTATGCCGCGCCGATCGTCCGCAATGACGAGGGCGGCCCGCGGCTGGCCATGACCCGATGGGGCATGCCGTCGTCGAAGAAGGCGCTGCTCGACGCTGCGACCAAGCGGGCGGACAAGCTCCGCGCCAAGGGCAAAGAGGTCGACTTCGACCAGATGCTCCGCATGGAGCCGGACGGCGGGACGACGAACGTCCGCAACACCTCGAGCTCGCACTGGAAGCGGTGGCTCGGTGTCGAGAGCAGGTGCCTTGTCCCGTTCAACAGCTTCAGCGAATTTGACTGGGGCACGAAGCAGGATATCTGGTTCGCTTTCGGTGAGGAGCGGCCTACTGCGTTCTTCGCCGGAATCTGGGCGCGGCAATGGACCAGCGTGCGCAAGATCAAGACCGGCGAGGAGACGATTGACGTCTACGCCTTCCTGACCACCGATCCGAATGCCGAGGTTGGAGCAATCCACCCCAAGGCCATGCCGGTCATCTTGACGACGCCGGAGGAATGCGAGGCCTGGATGACGGCCCCATGGGAGGAAGCGAAAGCACTTCAACGCCCCCTCCCCGGTGGGTCGCTCGACATCGTGGCACGCGGCGGGAAGAAAGACGGCGACAGCGGCGAAGATGATCGGCCGGCGCAGGGCTCGCTGCTCTGATGGGCCATTGGCAGCAGATCGGCCGCGACAATGCGGAGCTGCGGGCGCGGCGGGCGGCGTGGCCCTGGTGGCGCCGGGCGATGCTGCGTCATGCCGAGGTAGCACTGGTCGCGGCGGCATGGATCGCCTTCGGCGCTATCGTGTGGATGCTGCCGCTCAGTCGCTAGTGGGGAACGCGGCGCCTGTGCGGCAACGGCCTGCTACCGCTTCCCAAGCTGACGATATATGCAGCTATTGCAGATTTAGGAGATCTTGTTCGGTGGCGGTAACCTCGGGCGACTTCAATACCCCGATCACAGTCGACGGTCCAATACCGGTTAGAGATACCGTATACATGAATACACAATCGTTACTGTCCGTAATTTTCTTAATATCGCCGAGCTTTGATATCAAGCCAGCTTGATTGCTGCTTACTATTACGCAAAATTTTACGGATTCACCGAATATCGAAACAGCTAGGACACCCTCGCTCTTCCATTCGCACTGAGCTATAATTTGGATGATAAATCCAATCGTAGGATAAATTTCTCGCCAAGATAAATCTGAAAAGACCTCGATTCCATCGATTTCTTGTCGCCTCGCGGACTCGAACGAATGGCGATATTCATGAAATGCAGAGACTTCTACTCCGTTAATGATAGCTCTTCCGAGGCGATTAGGTTGCGGCAAACTCATAGGACCGAAACTCAGATGAGAAACCCACGTATTAATGCGATCTAGAACGTCACGCTCGCGCAGTACTCCGAGGTTTTTTATTGAGTTGCATATCGTTATTAAATCTCTTCCACCGCCGCCATTTCTAGCGATTTCCAGCATTATATTTGATGTAAGCGTGCAACATAGCTTTACTTTTCCATCAAAATCGCCCTCTGGGACTCCATGATTTAGGCAGCGGGCATGAGGGCCATCGACGACGCTAATGATGGCAATAACGTTCACATCACTCCAAGGAATGTGGAAACTACGCTTGAGATTAGCGCCGGAAATCGGACGGCCAGCTTTCCATTCTGCAATCCTATCGATAGCTTGTTTGATATTGTGCTGACATAAATTCTCGAAATAGGATTTGCCGCGAGTCGCATTTATCAAAAATACTGCCTTGCCGATAAGTATCACGATGTCCGCCGGTTCGCGGCCATTCCCCCACTGGTTAGGGTGAAACGTCGAAAAATTTGAAATCGAATGCTTTGCATACGCGGCTAGAATTTCTTCATGATCATTGACCGCTCGGCGCTGTTTCTTCGCCATCCCGTTGAACCTCACACCGCGTCGCTAGTGTCCATTCACGGAAACAATTGCCTTGGCGTCAACAGCCGCATTAGTTGAGCACGAGGACGACGACCTGTCTGACGCCCGGCATTATCACGGTTCCTAAACTTGGAGCGCGGGCCTAGATGCGACCGCGCGATAACTGAACCCGATTTGTTCTGCATGGGGGGTGGATATGAGTCCCTCTCCCGCTACCACACCCCTGCTGACGTTCATCGCGTGCTGCCACGATTGTCTTCTGCAATACTGCGGAGCGTTTGAGCGAGACCGGAGGCTTCAAAAGGGGCAGTCATCATGTCAAGCATTGCGAAAACCACATCCTTCTTGGTCGCCTCTGGATGTTCCCTCCGCACAGCAATCAGCAGCGTGTCCAAACTGTCGAATGCGGGAGGTAGCTCGGCTTGTGGATCAATGTTCACGGCCAATCTCAGCGTCTCTACGCAACGGTCATTAGCCGATTGACGTAAGGGAGCCAAACGCTTCCCGGTGCAGTTGGCGGATCTGCGTCGCCTGTACCCAAGCACCGTTACGGGCTGCCGAGAATCGCCTTCAGGGCGGGACATTCTAGGCGAAAGGCCCTTGTTTCCCGCGATCGATAGCGGGACTGGAAGCTGCGCTAACCCATTGACATGTGCTGATGACAGTCTTTCGGGCGAGGCCTCCAACAGAATTCCAGCGCTGATCTCCTCGCGCTTTTCCCCGATTTGACCAGCCCCGCATCACATCCCGCTCGCGCTGGATGCGGATAACCGTTTGGTTCGGGAACCAATTCACCCGCCCGACATTACCCTTGCGAATTTTCGAGTGGTGCCCGGTGGCGACGGCCGGCCGGGCGGGGGCTGGAGGCCCAGATGAGCCCCATCGGCACGGCCGGTGGGGCTCTCTCTTTTGGCTGCGTATCAGCGCGTCTCCGAGCGGGATTGAAACGAATCCGGCGCAACCCGTTCGGGAAACGTCATCGACGACACCGCGACGATCACGGTGAGGCCGATGACGGCCAGCCAGAGCCAGAAATCCAGTGGCGGTTTTTTCGGATTGCCCATGAAGGAGGGACGCCCGAGCCGCCTCCCGGTTCCCGTCTACGCACGGGAAGCTTGCCTTGCGGCACCCGATCCCGCGCCTTCAGCCCTTCTGCTGGCTGTCGCCCCGGCCCTGCCGCGCGCCGTGCTTGATCGCGAGGCTCAGAATCGTCCGGCCGACAGCCTCCGGCAGATCGGCGTCCAGCACCACGCGCAGCCGGCCGGTGCCGGCCTCCGTCGCTGAAACCTCGAAAGCGCCGGGCTTGGAGCGCCCTCCCGCGCGGGGCTGGCGGGCCGTGAACAACCGGTCCAGCCGCCGGCCCATCTCTCCGAGCTCGAGATCGAGACCGGCTTCCTGCAATGCGTCCATCGTCCAACAGCCGTCCATCCGAAGCCATCGTTCAGGCTGTGATTCGCCTTAAGGATTTCGTTTACAAATCGTTAAAATTTTAGTTAGTGGAACCTGCCTGTTGAGGCGGAGTAGCGTCATGGTCGAAGCAATCCTGGTAGCGGTCCTCATGGCCGGCACCGCAGGCCTGTCCTGGGTGATCGCCGACTTCCTGCACTTGCCACTGGAAATCTGAGCCGGCGACATCATCGCCCCGGCATACCGCTCTGAACGTCGATGCGCCGCCCGGGCCTGCATCGTCAAAGAATCTTTCTCTCGGCAGCTTCCGAACCGGCACGAGCCGCGTTGATGTCGGATCGCAACCGATGCGATACCGCCAGCCGGACGAGGGAAGATGACTGAACGCGCGCTCCATTGGTTCCGGAACGACCTGCGGCTGGCCGACAATCCGGCATTGGCTGCGGCTGTCGAGACCGGCCCGGTTCTGTGTCTCTACATTCTCGACACCGGAAAAGACCGCCGCCCATTCGGAGGCGCTTCCCGTTGGTGGCTGTCGCGCTCGCTCGCTGCACTCGACGAGGCGCTAACGGCGAAGGGCGGGCGACTTCTGCTGATGCAAGGCGATCCGGCGGAATTGCTGCCGCGTATCGCGGCCGAAGCCGATATCAAGCAGGTCACCTGGAATCGTCGCTACGAGGCGGCGGAGATCGCACTCGACCGCACGCTCAAGGAAGACCTTTCCGGGCGCGGAATCACCGTCCGCAGTTTCAACAGCCATCTCCTGAACGAGCCGTGGCAAGTGACGACCACGACCGGGCAGCCGATGAAGGTTTTCACGCCTTACTGGCGCGCGGCCCGTCAGAAGGGAGAGCCCGATGCTCCGGTTCCCGCTCCCGCGCGAATCCCGGCGGCGCCCCTGCCCGCTTCGATCGAGGCCCTGACGGTGTCGCTGGGTGAACTCGGGCTGGAGCCGACGAAGCCGGACTGGGCCGGCGGCTTGCGGGCCGAGTGGACGCCGGGAGAAGCCGGCGCCGCCGAGCGGCTCGATGATTTCATCGGCGGCGGCCTTGCCGGTTACGCCGAGGACCGCGACCGGCCGGACCGGGCCGCGACATCGCGGCTCTCGCCGCATCTGCATTTCGGCGAGATCGGGCCGCGGCAGGTCTGGCACGCACTTCAGCATGCCCGTGCCGCCGGCGAAGCGGCTGGATCGGAGCGCGACGCCGAGAAATTCCTCTCCGAGATCGGCTGGCGCGAGTTCTCGCACCACCTGCTCTTCCACAATCCGGAGCTTGCGACCCGCAACTACGATTCGCGCTTCGACGCCTTTCCCTGGCGGCCAGACGACAACGCGCTCCGCCGCTGGCAACGCGGCCAGACCGGCATCCCGCTCGTCGATGCCGGCATGCGCGAGCTCTGGACCACCGGCTGGATGCATAACCGCGTGCGGATGGTCGTCGCCTCCTTCCTGATCAAGCACCTGCTGCAGGACTGGCGGGCCGGCGAAGCCTGGTTCTGGGACACGCTGGTCGATGCCGACGCCGCCAACAACGCCGCGAGCTGGCAATGGGTCGCGGGCTCGGGCGCCGATGCCTCGCCCTATTTCCGCATCTTCAACCCCGTGACGCAGGGCGAAACCCACGATCCAAAGGGCGCTTATGTCCGCCAATGGGTGCCGGAGCTGGCGGGGCTGTCGGACAAGGACATCCACCAGCCCTGGAAAGCATCGGAGAAGGCCCTGCGCGAGGCCGATATTCGAATCGGCGAGACCTACCCTGCCCCGCTCGTCGATCTCGCCTTCGGGCGCCAGCGGGCGCTCGATGCCTTCGCCACGATTCGCAGTAGCTGAGGCGGGACTGCAGCGCCTTTCCTCGGAAACACATCGTCATCCCGGACAAGCTGCACAGCAGCGCCGATCCGGGATCCATCATAGAGCTCCCGAGCCCTTTGATGGATCCCGGGGCAAGCCCGGGATGACGGCGCGGTTTCGAGGAGAGCGAGATGCCTGCGTGGTTCGGCAAAACAGCAGAACGCTGACGCGTTCAGCTGCTCCGCTCGGCGAAACGGCGCATCAGCGCGAAATAGACCGGGTAAGGCAGGAGGCGCGCCAGCTTCAGGATGAAGGCGAGGCGGCGCGGCACGGTGATCTCGAAGCCACCGCGCTCGAATCCATCGGCGATTCGCTTCGCGCCCTCCTCCACCATCATCAGGAACGGCATCGGGAAGCGACGGCCCTCCGTCATCGGCGTCTCGATGAAGCCGGGATTGACCAGTTGCAGGCGAATGCCTGCGGCCTCGCAATCGAAGCGCATCGATTCGCAGAAATGGATCGCGCCCGCCTTCGCCGCGCCATAGGCGGCCGCACCTGGCAAGCCGCGATAGCCCACGAGCGAGGCGTTGACCGCGATCTGGCCCGCTCCACGCGCGACCATGCGCGGCTGGATCGCGAAGAAGCTCTTGGCGACGCCCAGCAGATTGACGCCGACCACCGCCTCGACGGTCTCGACATCGACGGCCTTGCCCTGCCCCGAGGCGATGCCGGCATTCAGGAAGGCCAAGGCGATCGGCCCATGGATGCTCTCGATCGTATCGGTGACGTCCCGCATCCCCTGCGCATCGGTGACGTCGCCGGCATGGGCGACGATGCGGCCGGGCAGGTTCTCGGCGCTGCGGGCAAGACGCTCCAGCGCCTCCAGCCGCCGGGCCGTGACCGCGACCGTCCAGCCCCGCCGCGCCAGTTCGAGCGCGACCGCGGCGCCGATGCCGGAGCTTGCGCCGGTGATCCAGGCGACGCCGTCCTGCGGCTTCATTCGGGCTGAGGCCATGCTGGCTCCGGGTTGGCGGATAGTCATCTAGGCACGGAATCACCAGGCCGAAAGCCATGCGTCCCAAATCATCCCCGCTATCCCGCCAATGAGGTGGCACCCCGGCGGCAATCGGTGCAGTCTGCGCCGCGAAGGCGCGCTCGCGCCACCATGAGACACGAGACCATGCCGACCGAACTGCTCTTCCGCCAGGATGCCTATCTCCAGGAAACACCCGCGACGGTCGAAGCCGTGAACGAGCGCGGCGGCATCATCCTCGATCGCACCAATTTCTATGCGACGGGCGGCGGCCAGCCCGGCGATGCCGGGCATCTGCGCCGCGCCGATGGCAGCCTGATCGCGATCGCCACGACGATCTACGATCCCGAGGACAAGAGCCGGGTCATCCATGTCCCGGCCGAGGGGCAGGCCCTGCCCGCACCGGGCGAGGCGGTCACGGCCGTGCTCGACTGGGAGCGCCGCTTCAGGCGCATGCGCATCCACACCGCTTTGCATCTGCTCAGCGTCGTGCTCGCCTTCCCGGTCACCGGCGGCTCGATCGGCGATGGCGATGGAAGGCTCGATTTCGATATCCCCGAAGGCGGGCTCGACAAGGCCGAGGTCTCGGAGAAGCTCAATGCCCTGGTCTCCCGCAACGCCGATGTGACCGAGCGCTGGATCACCGACGAGGAGCTCGATTCCAATCCGGGTCTGGTCAAGACGATGTCGGTGAAGCCGCCGCGCGGCTCCGGCCGCGTCCGGCTCGTCGCCATCGGTGATATCGACCTCCAGCCCTGCGGCGGCACCCATGTCCGCAACACCGCCGAGATCGGCGCGGTCGCCGTCACCGATATCGAGAAGAAGGGCAAGCAGAACCGGCGCGTCCGGATCGCGCTCGCCTGAGAACGCTCAAGCTTATGCCCAGAGGATACGCCTATGGCCCGTGAAGATGTCTTCGTTTCCACCGAGTGGCTGGCCGAGCGCCTGAACGCGCCGGATGTCATCGTCGTCGATGCCTCCTGGTACCTGCCGGCCCATGGCCGCAATCCCCACGCCGAATTCGCCGAGCAGCGCATTCCCGGCGCGGTGCATTTCGACATCGACGCGGTGAAGGACACGAGCTCCGACCTGCCGCATATGCTGCCGCGCCCGGAGGTCTTCGCGGCAGCTGTCGGCGCCATGGGCATCGGCGACGGCATGCGCATCGTCGTCTATGACGGCCTCGGCCTGTTCTCTGCGCCGCGCGTGCGCTGGACCTTCCGCACCTTCGGCGCCAAGGACGTCGTCATTCTCGAAGGCGGCTTCCCGAAATGGGAGCGCGAGGGCCGGCCGATCGAGCATGGCCCGCCGCGCGCCCGCGCCAACCGCAGCTTCACCGCCCGGCTCGACCATTCCGCCGTCGCCAGCGCCGACGATGTCGCAAAAGCCCTTTCCGCCGGCAATGCCCAGGTGGTCGATGCCCGCCCGGCCGACCGCTTCCGCGGCGAGGCCGCCGAGCCGCGCCCCGGCGTGCGCTCCGGCCATATGCCGGGCGCCTTCAACGTGCCGGCCACCGCGCTCGTCGCCGATGGCAGCCTGAAGGACCCGGCCGCGATCGCCGCCGCCTTCGCCGAGGCCGGCGCCGATCTCGACCGGCCCCTGATCACGAGCTGCGGCTCCGGCGTCACTGCGGCGATCCTCGCGACCGCGCTGGAGACGATCGGCAAGCCGGCGCGCGCGCTCTATGACGGCTCCTGGGCCGAATGGGGCTCGAGCGACCGGCCGATCGCGACCGGGCCGGCGAAGAAAGGCTGAGCCCGGCGCGGGCTCGCCAGCCAAGGAGACGATCATGAGCCACGATCATTCCCACGACCACGACCATCCGCACGACCACAGCCATGACGGCGAGCCGCGCTGGAAGCATGATGGCGTGCGCGTCATCTCCGGCGACAAGCTCGATCCCAACACGGCGCAGACGCCCGGCATGTTCCGGCAGGCGGCGATCAACCATGCCCGCGTCGGCGCCCAGAAGATCTGGGCCGGCACGGTCGCGATCGAGCCCAACGCCAAGACCGGCGTGCACCACCATGGCGAGCTCGAAAGCGTGATCTATGTGGTGAGCGGCAAGGCACGGATGCGCTGGGGCGAGCGGTTGGAATTCGTCGCCGAGGCGGGGCCTGGCGATTTCATCTATGTGCCGCCCTTCGTGCCGCACCAGGAGATCAACGCCGATCCCGACAACCCGCTGCAATGCGTGCTGGTTCGCTCTGACAACGAGGCGGTGGTGGTCAACATCACCGATGTCGACCCGGTCGAGAAACCGGAGGAGGTCTATTGGGTCGACCCGATCCACAAGCACCCGCACGCATGAACAGGGACGCTGCCTTGCCTGTCGAACTGCGTGAGATCACCGCGGCGACGGTCCGCACCATCTGCGGACTGGAGGTCGCGGAGGAACAGCGCGAGAATGTCGCGCCGGTCGCGGTCTCGATTGCGCAGGCGCATTTCGAGCCGCGCGCGACCTTCCGGGCGATCTATGCCGGGGACGAGCCCGTGGGTTTCATGCTCTGGCGCGACGACGACAAGCCCAGCTCCGCCTATCTCTGGCGCTTCATGATCGATCGCCGGCATCAGGGCAAAGGCTATGGCCGCGACGCGCTGGAGCAGGCCTTCGCGCTGCTGAAGGCGCAAGGCGTCACCACGCTCAGCGCCAGCGTCGTTCGCGGGGAGCACAGCCCGCTGGGCTTCTATCTGTCGATCGGCTTCATCGAGGCGAACGAAGTCACGAGCACCGGCGAGTGGCTGATCCTGAAGAGCCTTTAGGCAGGCCCAACTGTCGCCTCCACTCGGGTTGAAGTCGCCACGCTGTGGCTCCGCCTTGACTTGGGTCGGGGCGCGCGGCAACCATCGTTATACCCGACGATATACAACGAGAAATTCGAGCGAGGAACAACATGTTGAAGCGCCGCACCCTGCTGGGCATGGGCCTGGCCCTTGCCGTGAGTTTCGCACCCGCCTTCGACGCTGCGCAGGCGCAGACCAAGGACCTCGTCATCTTCGCCGCCGCCAGCATGAAGAACGCGCTGGACGAGGCCGCCGCCAACTGGGTCAAGGAAAGCGGCAAGCCGGCGCCCAAGATTTCCTATGCCGCCAGCAACACGCTGGCGAAGCAGCTTGAGAACGGCGCCCCGGCCGATCTCTTCGTCTCGGCCGATCTCGACTGGATGGATTATGCGGCGGGCAAGAACCTGATCAAGCCGGATACCCGCGTCAGCCTGCTTTCCAACCGGATCGTGCTGGTCGCCGGCAAGGATTCGACCGCCACGCTCGACCTCAAGCCCGGCGCCGATGTCGCGGGCGCGGTCGGTGCCGGCCGCCTCGCCATGGGCAATGTCGATTCCGTCCCGGCCGGCAAATACGGCAAGGCGGCGCTGGAGAAGCTGGGCGCCTGGGACAAGGTGAAGGATAAGATCGCGCAGGCCGACAATGTCCGCGCCGCGCTGCTCCTGGTCTCTCGCGGCGAGGCCCCGCTCGGCATCGTCTACGCGACCGACGCCGCGGCCGACCCGCAGGTCAAGGTCGTCGCGACCTTCCCCGAGGATTCGCACCCGCCGATCGTCTACCCCGTCGCCGTCACCAAGGATTCGGCCAATCCCGACGCGCAGGCCTTCCTGACCTATCTGCGTAGCCCCGCCGCCAAGCCCGTCTTCGAGAAGCAGGGCTTCACGGTCCTCAACAAGGCCGCCAGCTCTTCGTGACCGACTGGCTCTCGCCTGAAGAATGGACGGCGGTGAGGCTCAGCCTCATCGTCGCGACGACGGCCATGATCGCGAGCCTCCCGCTGGGGCTTAGCGTCGGATTGTTGCTGGCGCGTGGGCGCTTCTGGGGCAAGTCCCTGCTCGACGCCATCGTCCATATGCCGCTGATCCTGCCGCCCGTGGTGACGGGCTATCTGCTGCTCGTCGGCTTCGGCCGGCGCGGGCCGATCGGGCAGTTCCTCTATGACTGGTTCGGGATCGTGCTCTCGTTCCGCTGGACCGGCGCGGCGCTCGCCTGCGCGGTGATGGGCTTTCCGCTGATGGTGCGCGCCATCCGGCTCTCGATCGAGGCGGTCGACCGCAAGCTCGAATCTGCCGCCGGCACGCTGGGCGCGAGCCCGATCTGGGTCTTCCTCACCGTCACCTTGCCGCTCTGCCTGCCCGGCATTATCGCCGGCATGATCCTGTGCTTCGCCAAGGCGATGGGCGAGTTCGGCGCGACCATCACCTTCGTCTCCAATATCCCCGGCGAGACACAGACCCTGCCGACCGCGATCTACACTTTCACGCAGGTGCCCGGCGGGGATGCCGGCGCGATGCGCCTGACACTGATCTCGATCGCGATCTCGGTCGCGGCGCTCATCCTGTCCGAACTGATGGCCCGCATCGTCGGCCGCCGGATCAACGTCGAATGACTGATGTCCTCGACATTGCCGTCCGCCACAGGCTCGGCGACTTCACCCTCGATTCGAGCTTCACCTCCGATGGGCGCCTGACCGCCCTGTTCGGCAGCTCGGGCTCGGGCAAGACCTCGCTGGTCAATGTCATCGGCGGTTTGATCCGCCCCGATTCCGGCCATGTCCGCGTCGATGGCGAGACGCTCGTCGATACCGGGCGCGGCATCTTCCTGCCGAAGCATCGCCGGCGGATCGGCTATGTCTTCCAGGAGGCGCGGCTCTTCCCGCACCTCACCGTGCGACAGAACCTGCTGTTCGGGCACTGGTTCGTGCCGCGCGCGCAGCGCAGGCCGGCCGAGCTCGACAAGGTGCTGGAATTGCTCGGCATCGGCCATCTGCTGCACCGGAGACCGGGCGGCCTTTCCGGCGGCGAGAAGCAGCGCGTCGCCATCGGCCGCGCCCTGCTGGCGCAGCCGCGCCTGCTGCTGATGGACGAGCCCTTGGCGGCGCTCGACGAGGCCCGCAAGGCCGAGATCCTGCCGCATATCGAGCGCCTGCGCGACGAGGCCGGCATCCCCATCGTCTATGTCTCGCATGCGCTGGCGGAGGTCGCGCGTCTCGCCACGACCGTCGCCATGATCGAGAACGGACGTGTCGCCGCCTGCGGGCCCACGGCCGACATCCTCTCACGGACTGATCTGGCGGCACGGCCGGGCGCACCGGAGGCGAGCACGCTTCTATCCGCCGAGGTCGTGGGTTTCGAGGAAGCCTTCGGTCTCGCGCGGCTCACGACACCGGCAGGGCCACTGACGATCGCACGCAGCGCGCTGCGGCAAGGCCAGCACATCAAGATCCGCATCCTCGCCAGCGACGTCATGCTCAGCCTCGGCCAGCCGGCCGAGATCAGCGCGCTCAACGTGCTGCCGGGGACCATCGCCGAGATTGGCGAACGCAGCGGTGCGGGTGGCAGCACTATGCATCTGCTGATCGCTTGCGGCGAGGCGAAGCTGGCGGCGCGCCTGACCGCGAAATCGGTCGCCCTGCTCGGTTTGGCGCCCGGCAAGCCGGTGCATGCGGTGATCAAGAGCGTCTCGGTCGAGATGCCTTGAAGCGGGCGACCTGACAGGGCGTCATTCTCGGGCGGAGCGAAGCGCAGACCCGAGAATCTCAGGACGAGAGGACACTGGTTTCCGAGATGCTCGGGTCAAGCCCGAGCATGACGGTTAAACCACCCCTTGACCTTCCCATCATGGGAAGCCCTATATCGCCTGTCATCACCATGAAGGAGACGGCGATGACGGTCATCGACAGGAGCAGGAACGACCTCGAAACCCTCGATCTGGGTGTCGAGGGCATGACCTGCGCGAGCTGCGTCGCCCATGTCGAGCGCGCTATCGCGGCGGTGCCGGGCGTCGATGCGGTCTCGGTCAATCTCGCGACCGAGCGGGCACATGTCAGCTTCGCCAGGGGCGGCACCGACCTGAAGCAGATCGAGGCGGCGGTCCGCCAGAGCGGCTACACCCCGGTCGAGACCACGATTGAATTGTCGGTCTCGGGCATGACCTGCGCGTCCTGCGTCGGCCATGTCGAAAAGGCGCTGCGCGCCGTGCCGGGCGTGGTCGAGGCCACCGTCAACCTCGCGACCGAGCGTGCCAGCGTGAAGACGCTCGCCGGCAACGACATCATTCCTGCCCTGACGAAGGCCGTGGCCGGCGCCGGCTATGAGGCGAGCCCGATCGTCGCGGCCGATGGCGATGCCAGCGCCCGCCGGCAAGCTGCCAAGGACGAGGAACAGGGCAACCTGCTGCGCTCGGTCATCATCGCCGGCCTGCTGACGCTGCCGCTGCTCGTCGTCGAGATGGGCAGCCACATGGTCCCTGCCCTGCATCATTGGCTCGCCGGCACCTTCGGCGAGTGGAACGTCCGCGTGTTCTCCTTCGTGCTGGCGACCATCGTCCAGTTCGGGCCCGGCCTCGTCTTCCTGCGCAAGGGTTTCCCGGCGCTGTTGCGGCTGGCGCCCGATATGAACTCGCTGGTCATGCTCGGCACCGGCGCGGCCTATCTCTATTCGAGCGTCGCGACCTTCCTGCCGGACCTGATGCCGGCCGGGACTGACGGCACCTATTTCGAATCCGGCGCGGTGATCGTGACGCTGATCCTGCTCGGCCGCTGGTTCGAGACCCGCGCTAAGGGCCGCACCGGCGCCGCCATCCGCAGCCTGATCGCGCTCCAGCCCAAGACTGCCCGCGTGCTGCGCGACGGCACTGAGAGCGACGTTGCGGTCGACAGCGTCCGCCCCGGCGACATCGTCATCCTCAGGCCGGGCGAGCGCGTCCCGGTCGATGGCGAGGTCACGGACGGCACCTCCTTCGTCGATGAATCGATGATCACCGGCGAGCCCGCGCCCGTGCGCAAGGAGGCCGGCAGCACCGTCACCGGCGGCACCGTCAACGGCTCGGGCGCGCTGCGCTTCACCGCCCGGAAGGTCGGCGCCGACACGCTGCTCGCCCAGATCGTGCGCACCGTGCAGGCCGCGCAGGGTGCCAAGCTGCCGATCCAGGCACTGGTCGACCGCGTCACGCTCTGGTTCGTACCGGTCGTGATCGTGCTGGCGCTGCTGACCTTCGCGGTCTGGCTGGCCTTCGGTCCGAGCCCGGCCTTGTCGCACGCACTGGTCAATGCCGTCGCGCTACTGATCATCGCCTGCCCCTGCGCGATGGGTCTGGCGACCCCGACCTCGATCATGGTCGGCACCGGCCGTGGCGCCGAGCTCGGCATCCTGTTCCGGCAGGGCGACGCCTTGCAGGCCCTGAAGGACGTCCAGATCGTCGCGCTCGACAAGACGGGCACGCTGACCAAGGGCAAGCCGGAGCTCACCGATATCGAGCCGGCGAATGGCTTCACCGCCGACGACGTTCTGCGCCTTGTCGGCTCGGCCGAGAACCGCTCCGAGCACCCGCTGGCACTGGCGCTGGTCGCGGCCGCCAAGGCTCGTAATCTCGCCCTCGCCGAGCCGGCCGATTTCACCAGCGATCCCGGCCGCGGCGTCACCGCGACGGTCGAGGGCCGCAAGGTCGCGATCGGCGGACACCGGTTGATGGAAGACGCCAAGCTCGACATCGCGCCCTTCGCCGCCCGCGCCAAGGCGCTGGCCGAAGCCGGCAAGACCCCGCTCTATGCCGCGATCGACGGCAGGATCGCTGCGATCATCGCTGTCGCCGACGCGGTGAAGGAGACCACGCCCGCCGCCATCGCCGCCCTGCACAAGCTCGGCCTCAAGGTCGCGATGGTGACCGGCGACGACCGGCGCACGGCGGAAGCCGTCGCGCGCGGCCTCGGCATCGACGAGGTCTGGGCCGAGGTGCTGCCGACCGACAAGGCCGAGGTGGTGAAGCGCCTGCAGGGCCGCGGCGCCAAGGTCGCCTTCGTCGGCGACGGCATCAACGACGCGCCGGCCCTCGCCCAGGCCGATGTCGGCATCGCCATCGGCACCGGCACGGATATCGCGATCGAGAGCGCCGATGTCGTGCTGATGTCCGGCGACGTCATGGGCGTGCCGCGCGCCATTGCCCTGTCGCAGGCGGTGATCGCCAATATCCGCCAGAATCTTGCCTGGGCCTTCGGCTACAACGCCCTGCTGATCCCGGTCGCGGCGGGCGTGCTCTATCCGGCCTTCGGCATCCTGCTCTCGCCGGTCTTCGCCGGGCTCGCCATGGCGCTGTCGAGCGTCAGCGTGGTCAGCAATGCACTGCGGTTGAAGCGCTTTAAGGTGGAGGCCTGAGATGAATATCGGCGAAGCCGCAACCCGCTCCGGCGTCAGTGCCAAGATGATCCGCTACTACGAGAGCATCGGCCTGATCACCGCGCCGGCCCGCACCGCCGCGCAATACCGGGTCTATGCCGCTGACGACGTGCATACGCTGCGCTTCGTGCGCCGCTCGCGCGATCTCGGCTTCTCGTTGGAGGAGACGCGCGAATTGCTCGCGCTCTGGCGCGACAAGAGCCGGGCCAGCGCTGATGTGAAGAACCTCGCCATGGCGCATGTGCGCGAGCTCGAGGAAAAGGCGGCCGAGCTCAAGGCGATGGCCGACACGCTGCGGCATCTGGCGACGCATTGCCACGGCGACCACCGGCCGGATTGCCCGATCCTGGCGGACTTCGCCGCCACCACGCCGACGCAAGGCAAAGCCTGAGACGCTGCTCCGCCATGCGCTGAATGTCTGGACGGGGCGGTGCGGGATTGCTCATATGCCACCGCCCACCAGAGGCGGGTCCGGCCCGGTCGTATCGGCCCCGTCGGGGAATCCGCCTCTCAACAAAAGACGGGGAACGCCCGCGCGGTCCCCAGGCGGAACGACAATGGACAATCGAAACGATCTCTGGCGGCATGTCGATGCGAACAAGGAGCGCCTGATCGCGCTCTCCGACCGGGTCTGGGGCATGCCGGAGGTGTGCTACACCGAGAAGCGCTCCGTCGCCGAGCATATCGCCGAATTGAAGCACCAGGGCTTCAAGATCACCGAAAACGTCGCCGACATCCCGACCGCCGTGATCGGCGAGGCCGGCGAAGGCGGTCCGGTCATCGCCTTCCTCGGCGAATACGATGCCCTGCCCGGCCTCTCGCAGGAAGCCGGCGCTTCCGAGCACAAGGAGATCGAGGCCAACGGCCATGGCCATGGCTGCGGCCATAATCTGCTCGGCTCCGCCGCGATGCTCGCCGCCGTCGCGATGAAGGAATGGCTAGCCGAGAACAAGATTCCCGGCCGTGTCCGTTACTACGGCTGCCCGGCCGAGGAAGGCGGCGCCGCGAAGGCCTTCATGGTCCGCGCCGGAGCCTTCGACGACGCCGATGTCGCGATCTCGTGGCACCCGTCGAGCTTCTGGGAGGTTGCGCCTGCCCTGGCGCTCGCCAATACCCGCGCCGATTTCGTCTTCACCGGCCGCGCCTCGCATGCCGCTGCCGCGCCCCATCTCGGCCGTTCGGCGCTCGATGCCGTCGAGCTGATGAATGTCGGCGTGAACTACATGCGCGAGCATATGCCGTCCGATGCGCGCGTGCATTACGCCCTGCTCGACACCGGCGGCATCGCGCCGAACGTCGTCCAGGCCCATGCCCGCGTCCGTTACTCTATCCGCGCCCGTGATCTGCGCGGCATGCTGGAGCTCGTCCAGCGCGTGAAGAAGATCGCCGAAGGCGCCGCGCTGATGACGGAAACCAAGATGGAGATGCGCATCGTCAGTGCCGTTTCCGATCTCGTCGCCAACACCCCGCTGGAAGAAGCCATGCACAAGGTGATGGGCGAGCTCGGCGCGCCGCATTTCGATGATGCCGACAAGGCCTATGCCGAGAAGATCCGCGCGACGCTCTCTCCGCAGGAGATCGCCTCGATCTGGCGCACCATCGGCATGCCCGATACCGGCGTCCCGCTCGCCGACTTCCTGGTGCCGCGCGACGCCAAGCGCAACCCGGCGATCGGCTCGACCGATATCGGCGACGTGAGCTGGGCGGTGCCGACCGTGCAGGCCCATGCGCCGACGGTCGCGATGGGCACGCCGTTCCACACCTGGCAGGTCGTGGCGCAGGGCAAGTCCCCCGCCGCGCACAAGGCGATGGTCCATGTCGCCAAGGCGATGGCCGCGACCGGCGCCGCCGTGCTGACCGATCCCGCCCTGATGGAAGCCGCCAAGGCCGACCACAAGGCCCGCCTCGGCAAGGAAGGCTACACCTCGCCGCTGCCGCCCGAAGTGAAGCCGCCGCTGACGATGTCGCTGGGCTGATAACGCTTCTCTTGCCGTCATTCTCGGGCGCCGCGCAGCGGTGACCCGAGAATCTCGTGCCGAGAAGGGCGCCTTTCCTTCCGGAGATGCTCGGGTCAAGCCCGAGCATGACGGCGGCGACTGCGTTGCCTTGCCGATTGAACGAACACATATGATCCGGGAGAATGCGCCGCTGCCGCCCGCCGGCAGAATCGCCACCCGGAGCCAGCATGGATCGCGCAGAGGAATCGGAAGACGGGCTCGGCCGGCATCACCGCACGGCCAGCGGCCAGGCCGATTCCGCGATTCCCGCCCCCGTCGACCTCGCCGGCTATGTGCTGGACGAGCAGTTCGGCTTCCTGCTGCGGCAGATGCAGCAGCGCTATGTCGCGATGTTCCTGGAGATGATGGGTGCGGACGGGCCGACGCCGCCGCAATTCGCGGTGCTGTGCCGGCTCGCCGTCGACGGCCGGATTTCCCAGAACCAGCTCGGCCGCATGACGGCGATGGACCCGGCGACCATCCGGGGCGTGGTGACGCGCCTTGCCGAACGCGGGCTGGTCGAGCGCCTGCACGATCCCGATGACAAGCGCCGCGTGCTGGTGCAGCTCGGCGCGCGCGGCCGCGAGCTGCTGCCGGTTTATGTCGAGCGTGCCAAGGCGATCACCGTCGCCGCGCTGGACCCGATGGCGGATGGGGAGGTCGAGCCCCTTCTCGATGTGATGCGTCGCCTGCTCTCAGGCTTCAAACCGCCAGATACTGGCCCCGCGCCGCCTCGTCAGCTTTGAGCGCCGCCATCGTATCGTCGAAGCGGATCAAGCCCTTCTCGATGATCACGGCGCGGTCGGCGATGCTGCCGGCGAAATGCAGGTTCTGCTCAGAGAGCAGCACGGACAGCCCCTCGCCCTTCAGCACGCGGATGGTCTCCGCCATCGCCTCGACGATGACCGGCGCGAGCCCTTCCGAAGGCTCGTCGAGCAGCAACAAGCGCGGATTGCCCATCAGCGTGCGGGCGATGGTCAGCATCTGCTGCTCGCCGCCGGACATGGCGCCGCCCGGCCGGTCGCGCATGCGGCCAAGATTGGGGAAGAGGTCGAACAGGCGCTCCGGCGTCCAGTGCGGCGCGCCGGTCCGCGGCGGCTGGCGGCCGACTTCGAGGTTCTCCATCACGGTCAGGTCAGAGAAGACGCGCCGGTCCTCCGGGACATAGCCGATGCCGATCCGGGCGATCTGGAAAGGCTCGCGGCCGGCGATCTCCTTGCCCTCGAAGCGGATCGAGCCTTGCGGCTCAGGCACCAGTCCCATCACCGTCTTCATCGTCGTCGACTTGCCGGCGCCGTTGCGGCCCATCAGCGCGACGACCTCGCCTGACCCGACCGAAAAGCCGACGCCATGCAGGATCTTGGCGCGGCCATACCAGGCCTCGACGCCCGCGAGTTCGAGGAGCGTCGTCATCAATGCCCTCCCGAGGTTGCGCCTGAGCCGAGATAGACCGCGCGCACCTGCGGGTCGTTGCGCACCTCGGCGCTCGTTCCGGAGGCGATCAGGCGGCCGCGATCCAGCACTAGCACGCGGTCGGCATGGGCGAAGACGACATCCATGTCGTGCTCGGTGAAGAGCACGGCAATGCCGCGCTCCCGCGCGATGCGGGCGGTCAGCGCCATCAGGGCGATGCGCTCCTGCGGCGCCATGCCGGCGGTAGGCTCGTCCATCAGCAGCAGCTGCGGCTCGTTGGCGAGCGCCACCGCAAGCTCGACGCGCTTCAGATCGCCATAGGCGAGCACGCCACAGGCGCGCTCGGCTTGCCCGGTCATGCCAACCTGATCGAGCAGCGCATTTGCGGGTTCGAGGCGGCGCTCGTCGGCGCGACCGAACAGGCGCCAGGTTTTCCCGGCATGCGAAATCAGCGCCATCTGGACATTCTCGCGCACGGTCATCGAGGCGAAGGTCGCGGTGATCTGGAAGGTGCGGCCGACGCCGAGGCGCCAGATTTTGCGCGGTTCGAGCCCGGTGATCGGCTTGCCCGCCAGCAGGACTTCGCCGCGATCGGGCCTGAGCTGCCCGTTCAGCATGTTGAAGCAGGTCGTCTTGCCGGCGCCGTTCGGGCCGATCAGGGCGACAAGCCGGCCGGCCTCGACAGCGAAGGAGACGCCGTCGACCGCCTTCACGCCGCCGAAGGATTTTGCGAGGTCGCGGGCTTCCAGAACAGGGTGCACGGGCGCGTTCATGCGGTTGCCGTCGATTGCGCGGCGCTCTCGCGCCGGGCGCGCCAGAACAGCCAGGTACCGACGAGGCCGCGCGGGAACAGCACGACCAGCAGTACGATCGAGAGACCCAGCGCGAAGCGCCAATAGGCCGTCATCTTCGCGAGCTGCTCGTTCAGGCCCATATAGGCGAAGGCACCGACGACCGGCCCGGCCACCGTCTGCACGCCGCCGAGTAGCACCATCAGCAAGGCATCGACCGAGCGCGGGATCGCCATATAGGTCGGGAAGACCGAGCCCTTCGAGAAGGCGAAGAGCCCGCCGGCAATGCCGGCAGCAATCGCCGCGATGACGAAAGCGGCCCATTGCAGGCGCCCGACATCGAGCCCGACCGCCTCGGCCCGCAAGGGGCTGTCGCGGCCGGCGCGCAGGGCATAGCCGAAGGGCGCGAAGATGATAACGCGCAGGGCAACGATCACGAGTACGGCGATCGTGAGCGCGAGGTAGTAGAACACCGCCTTGGGCACCGCCCAGGCCGAGGGCCAGACGCCGAGGATGCCATTGTCGCCGCCGGTGAGATCGACCCACTGGAAGGCCGTGGCCCATGCGATCTGGGCGAAGGCCAGCGTCAGCATGGCGAGATAGACCCCCGAGAGCCGCACGCAGAACCAGCCGAAGATCGCGCCCGCGATGCCGGCCATCAACGGCGCCAGCATCAGCGCCTCCTCCATCGGGCTGCCCAGCCATTTCACCGCCAGCGCCGCGCCATAGGCGCCGAGGCCGAAGTAGGCGGCGTGGCCGAAGGAGGTGATGCCGCCCGGCCCCATCAGCAGATGCAGCGAGGCGGCGAAGACCGCGAAGATCACGAGATCGGTCAGCGTCAGGACGATGTGATCCGGCACGACGAGCGGCGCCAGCACCAGCAAGGCGAGCGCCACGGCTCCGAACAGCTTGGCCGCGCCGTCAGCCGGGCGCAGCAGGAAGAGCTGGCCGGCATGGCCGCGCGGCTCGCTCGCCGCCTTGCCGAGCAGGCCATGCGGCCGGGCGATCAGCACCGCCGCCATCACCAGGAAGACCAGCACCAGCGTGATCTTGGGCAGGATCAGGATGCCGAAGGCATGGAGCACGCCGATCAGCACGGCCGCGAGATAGGCGCCCGTCACGCTTCCCAGTCCGCCGACCACCACGACCACGAAGGCCTCGGCGATCATCGAGAGGTCCATGTGGAGGTTGATCGCCTCGCGCGGGAGCTGGAGCGCGCCGCCGAGCCCCGCCAGCGCCGCGCCGAAGGCGAAGACCGAGGTAAAGAGCAGGCGCTGGTTGACGCCGAGCGCGCTCACCATCTCGCGGTCCTGCGTCGCCGCCCGGATCAATACGCCCCAGCGCGTCCGGTGGAACAGCAGCCAGATCAGGCCGAGCACGACCGGGCCGACCGCGATCAGGAAGAGATCATAGCTCGGGAAGCGATTGTCGAACAGGATGACGAAGCTGCGGAAGCCGGGCGCACGCGGGCCGAGCTTGTCCTCCGGCCCCCAGGTCGCGAGCGCGATGTCCTGCAGCATCAGCACGACGCCGAAGGTCGCGAGCAACTGGAACAGCTCCGGCGCCTGATAGATCCGCCGGAGGATCAGGACCTCGATCAGCACGCCAGCAAGGCCCGTCAGCAGCAGGGCGAGGATGACGCCGCCCCAGAATCCGAGCGGGTCGGCCGGGCCGAGCCAGGTCACCAGCGTGAAGGCCAGATAGCCGCCCAGCATGTAGAGCGAGCCATGGGCGAAGTTCACGATGCGCGTGACGCCGAAGATGATCGACAGCCCGCACGCCACCAGGAACAGCGACGACGCCGAGGCCAGGCCGTTCAGGGTCTGGGTGAGGACGAGATCAAGCATGTCGTCTCGGAGGAAGGCGTATGTCTCGGACGGTAGGGGCCGGCCGGCGGGTTATCCGCATCATGTCGGCTCCTCGCTCCGTCATTCTCGGGCGAAGCGAAGCGTAGACCCGAGAATCTCAGGCCGAAAGAGGCTCAGGAGCCTCACGCGGCAGGAGATGCTCGGGTCAAGCCCGAGCATGACGCGGAGAGCATCAAGCTCAGCCCACAACCGGGCGCAGCTTGCGGACCTCGTCGTCGCTGGGCAGGTACTTGGCGCCGTCGCGGTAGCTCCAGTCGACCATCACGCCCTTGCCGTTCTTCAGCGCGCTCTTGCCGACATAAGCACCAAGCGTCGACTGGTGGTCGATCTTGCGGAATTCGATCGGGCCGAAGGCCGAGCCGAATTTCAGCCCTTCGAAGGCATCGACCAGCTTCTCGTTGTCGGTGGAGCCCGCCTTCGCCAGCGCGGCGGCGATGGCCTGCACCGTCTCGTAGCCAACGACCGAGCCCAGCCGCGGATAGTCGTTGTACTTCGCCTTGTAGGCATCGCGGAACTTGACGTGCTCCGGGGTTTGAAGCTCGGCATGCGGATAACCGGTGATGATCCAGCCCTCCGGCGTCTCGGCGCCGAGCGTGTCGAGATATTCCGGCTCGCCGGTCAGCATCGAGACGACCTGGCGCCCTTCGAACAGGCCGCGCGTGTTGCCGGCGCGGACGAAATTGGCGAGGTCGACCGCGAAGGTGACGTTGAAGATCGCATCGGGCTTGGCCGCCTCCAGCGCCTGGACGGTCGCGCCGGCATCGATGCGGCCGAGCGCCGGGAACTGCTCGGCGACGAAAGTCACGTCGGGGCGCGCCTTCACCAGCAGTTCCTTGAACCACTTCACCGCCGACTGGCCGTATTCGTAGTTCGGCGCGACGATCGCCCATTTCTTGGCCGGGAGCTTCGCCGCTTCCTCGACCAGCATCGCGGCCTGCATGTAGGTCGAGGGCCGCAGGCGGAAGGTGTAGCGGTTGCCCTTCGACCAGACGAGCGCATCGGCGAGCGGCTCGGAGGCGACATAGAGCCGCTTGTTCTGGTTGGCGTAATCGGCGAGCGCGAGCCCGACATTGGAGAGGAAGCCGCCGGCGATGATGTCGACCTTCTCGGCCGTCGCGAGATCGGCGGCGTGGCGCACCGCGTCCTCGGGCTTGCCGGCATCATCGCGGAACACGGTCTCGAGCTTGCGGCCGAGCACGCCGCCGGCCGCGTTGATCTGCTCCTGCGCCAGCTCCCAGGCCTGCCGATAGGGTTTCAGGAAGGCCGGCTGCGCGGTATAGGAATTGACCTCGCCGATACGGATCGGCCCCGCGCCCTGGGCGCGCACCAGCTGGGGAACGCCGAGGGCGAGCGAGCCCGCGACGAAACTGCGACGATCGATCTTCATCGGATGGGTCCTTCGCCTCGCTGCGGCTGCAATCCGCAGCGATACCGCTCGCACCGGGCTTGGGAGAGCGGTTTTCATATGCATACATATGAATGGATAGATCCCGACGCTTGTCAATCTGCCTTTCTTGCAATGCAGCGCATCGGCAATCGATGGGCAGCGGCTCGCGCCAGCGCCAAGGGAAATCAGATAATCCATTGATTTCAATAGGAAAATCTGCCGCCCAAAAATAAGTCAGCGATGCTGCCCTTTTGGTCTTGCAGGCGCGCTTCGAGCTTCCTATCTAGGATGCAGCGCAGCAGAGATGTTGCGTCGCCCTCCTTGGGCGTTTCCTCCCTAGACTTGGGCTGCGCTTCCCGCGCGGCCCTTTTTTCTTGTCGGGAGTTCGCCTCTTACCAGCGCCGGCCATAGGCCCAGGGCGGCCCGCCGAAGGAGGCATCGAACCGGTCGAAGCGATAGCGCCGCTCGGCCGCGCGATCGAGATCAAGCTGCAGCAGGCAGTTCGAGAATCCTTCGCTCGGCGCGCGGAAGCCGAAGGAGCGGCAGCGCTGCTCGTCCATGGCACGGTATTCGGCTTCGGTGGTGACGCAGCCGCCCAAAGCGAGGGCCAGCATCGCGCCGGCTGCAAGCTTGACGATCGTCATCGCGCTTCTCCTCTCGCAAACCTGTCCGTCCTACGCATGGACGGCCTTCCAGTTCCCGCAAGCCAGTCTAGCGCGAGAACCGGATCGGCACAGCCAGCGCGATCGCGCCGCCGCCGAGCCCGTCCGGCGGTGCCGGCACGGGGCTGGCGCGGCGGATCATCGAGACCGCCTCCTCGTCCAGCGCCGCATCGCCCGAGCCGCGGACGAGCCGGGCGGAGAGCACGCGGCCGCCGCGATCGATGCTGAACGCGACCTGCACCGTGCCGGGGCTGGCGCCCCCGGGGAAGCGCTTGTAGCGGTTGAGATGCGCCATCAGCGTGCCGCGCCAGCTCGCGGTTGCGGCCGGCGACGCCGAGGACGCCCCGGAATTGGGGGCAGCCGCGCGCGGCGCCGCCTGTTCCTGCGCCACCGGCGCGGTGGTCTGCTCGGCCTTCGGCTTGTCCGGCCGGATCGGCTTCTTCTTCTCGACGATCTTCGGTTTCGGCTTCGGCTTGGGCTTCTCCGGCGGAGGCGGCTTCGGCTCCTCCTTCGGCGGCGGCGTCAGGATAGCCGCGGCGTCCGGCAGCGGTGGCAATTCGGGGATCTTGATCTCCGGCTCCGGAATCGCGACGGGCTCCGGTTCCGGCGGCGGCGGCTCGATCTCCTTGGGCTGCTCGACCGGCTCCGGCGGCGGCGGTTCGGGCTCCGGCTGCGCCTCGGCCATCTCGGGGCCAGGCGCGACATCCTGCGGCGGCGCCTCGGGCGCGACGGCCAGCGGCGCGAGCTCGATCATGACGGCAGCCGGCGGCGCCCCCATCGCGGCTTCGGCGCGCTGCCAGTTGGCGATGACCCAGCCGGCCGTGCCATGGGCGCTCGCGACCACGAAGGCGGCCAGGCTCCAGCGGAGAGCGGCCGGCGCGTAGCGGGAGATCGACGGGCGTTCCACGCTCATGGCTTAGGCCCCGCAGCAGCCCCCTGCCCGGTGTCCTCGAGCCCGACCAGCGCGATCTTGAGATAGCCGGCATTGCGCAGCAGGTTCATCACGTTCATCAGTTCGCTATAGGAGACGCTGCCATCGGCGCGCAGGAAGACCCGCTGCTCGCGATCGCGGTTCGTCTTCTGGTCGAGCGCCGCCTGCAAAGCCTCCCGCGGCACGGCGTCATTGCCGAGCGCCAGCGAAAGGTCGCCCTTCACCGTCAGGAACATCGGCGTGTCCGGCCGCGGCTGCGGCTGGGCGTTCGAGACCGGCAGGTCGACGGCGACATCCACGGTCGAGAGCGGCGCCGCAACCATGAAGATGATCAGCAGGACGAGGATGACGTCGATGAACGGCGTCACGTTGATGTCGCTGACCTCGCCGAGGTCGCCGTCTTGCGGCTCCTTGAGGGAAACGCCCATGGCTCACTCCGCCGGAACGAGCGGCGCGGATGCCACGCTCGCGGCCGAAGCCGAGGAAGCCGAGGCCGCACGCGGAGCCGGCGCGATGGCGCGCTGGCGGCGCTCCAGGTCGCGCGAGAGATGGCGCAGGATCTCGCCCGAGGCATCGGAGAGCGTGGCGCGGTAGCCGGTGATCGCGCGGGCGAAGACGTTATAGATGATGACGGCGGGAATGGCGGCGACGAGGCCGATCGCGGTCGCCAGCAGCGCCTCGGCGATGCCCGGTGCGACGACCGCGAGATTGGTCGTCTTGGCCTGGCTGATGCCGATGAAGGAATTCATGATGCCCCAGACCGTGCCGAACAGGCCGACGAAGGGCGCAGTCGAGCCGATCGTGGCCAGCAGGCCGGTGCCGCGCGCCATGGAGCGGCCGGCGCGCGCCTCGATCCGCGACAGCGCGATGGCGACGCGCTCCTTGATGCCGTCCTCGCCAAGATCGGCCGAGCGGCGCGTCTCGGCAAGGGCCGCCGAGAGCAACTGGCCGACGGCGCCGCGCAGCTTGCCGTTCTTGCCGGCGGTAGCACTAGCCGCAGCACTCAGGTTGTCGGCGGCCTCGATGCGACGAAGCGCCCGGCCGGCCGAACGCTTGGCGGCGGCGAGTTCCATCGCCTTGGCGAGCCAGATCGTCCAGGTCACCAGCGAGGCAAAGGCGAGCCCGAGCATCACGCCCTTCACGACGATGTCGGCCGCCATGAACATGCCCCAGGGCGACAGGTCATGCGGCAGGGTCGCCGCCACAGCCGGAGGAGCGACCACGGGCGTGGCCGGGTTGCCGGGCGTCAATGGCGGATGGGCGGTGCTTGGCGGGTTGATGCCGAGCTGAGGCAGAGCCGGCGGCAACGGGTTGGTCGGCGCCCCCGGCTGAGCCGGGGCAGATTGCGGTGTCGGCGCGGCGGGCTGGCTCGGGGCCGCTGGCTGGGTCTGCACTGCCGGCGGAGCCGTATCGGCCGGTGCTTGGGGAGCGGGCTGCCCCGGCGCCTGGGCCTGGGCCACCACCACGGACAGGCTCACCGCAACGAGAGCCAGACGGAACGCACGCATCATCACAAATCAGCCTTCTCTGGAGGAGCGCCGTGCTGGCCTTCGCCGGCTCTGCAGCCTTGCCGCCGGTTCCCTGAAGGTCGGCAGCTTCCTCATTGGAATCATTACAAAAAAAGACTTGCAGCACCGATGCTGCATATGCGATACGCCTGTTCGAATCGGGCGGGCATGTCAAGAAAAAGCGGCTCGCCGGCCTTGGCCCGAAAGGGTCCCGGCCACGCGAAATCAGGCCTCCCCGCGCTCCCGGACGGCCCTCACATATCCGCTATTCGATGAATGCAAGGCGGCGCCGACGCGGCGCGTATTGGCCTGTCAGCCGCGCTCGGGCCGGTCGATCTCGGCCTGCAATGCCGCGAGGTGAGCAGCGGCAGCCTCAGTCGCAGCCTGCTCGACCGCGCGGAAGCGCAGGATGAGCGCTTCGCCGAGCGGGGTCAGTTGCGCCCCGCCGCCATTGCGCCCGCCGACCTGGCGCTCGACCACCGGCTTGCCGAAGAGCGCGTTCAGTTCCTCGACCAGCTCCCAGGCGCGCCGGTAGGACATCTCCATCGCCCGGCCGGCAGCCGAGATCGAGCCATGTGTCGCGATGTTCTCCAACAGCGCGATCTTGCCGGGGCCGATCCGGCCCTCAGGATCGAGCTGGATGCGCAGGCTCAGCGAGGGCACCGCGGCCTCAGGAGGCTTTGGCGAGGTTCGCCTGCGCGCCTTCGCCGCAGGCCGCGAGCCAGATCGCCGCGATGCGCTCGATGCCCACCCGGTCGTCGGCGTCGAATCGCGCCGGCGACGGGCTGTCGAGATCGATCACGCCGATGACGCCGTCGCGGCCATGCAGCGGCACCACGAGTTCCGAGCGCGAGGCCGCATCGCAGGCGATATGGCCGGGGAAGGCATGGACGTCCTCGACCAGCATCGATTTTCCCTGCGCCACGGCCGCGCCGCAGACGCCCTTGCCGACGGGAATGCGGACGCAGGCCGGCTTGCCCTGGAACGGACCGAGGACCAGCTCGCCCGATCGCATGATGTAGAAGCCGGCCCAGTTCAGGTCCGGCATCATCTGGAACAGCAGGGCCGAAGTGTTGGCGGCGTTGGCGATCGGGTCGCTTTCGCCGGTGAGCAGGGCTTCGAGCTGCCCGGCCAGCTCGCGATAGAAGTCCGGCTTGCTGCCGGCGGCGATGCTGCGTGCCTCGAACATGATCCTGACGCCTCGCTTGCGTTCGCTCTCGAAATCGAGCGCCGGTTCCTACCACCATCCTCCCGGCCACGCCATCGAAGAGGCCCTATGCGGGCAGTTGCCGGAACGATCTCGAATGGCCTCACTCTTGTCATTCCGGGGCTTCGCATCGCGAAGAACCCGGAACCCACGACCGGGTGCGCCCTTGTCATCAGGTGTAAGAGGCCTCGCCCAGTCGTGGGTTCCGGGTTCGCGCCTGTGGCGCGCCCCGGAATGACAAAGGCTTGGTTCGCCCCCTTGCGATCAACCGAGCCCAGGCCCCTTCCCCGCCCACCTCGGATCGTGCCAATCCTCCCCCGCGCCAGCTTGGAGGGAATCGGTCTTGAGCGAGGGTCTCCGGCGAATCCGCATCGCAGCCGCCCTGCTGATCGACGCGCGCGGGCGCCTGCTGCTCGTCCGCAAGCGCGGCGCCGCCTGGTTCATGCAGCCGGGCGGCAAGATCGAGCCCGCCGAACAGCCCCTCGATGCGCTTGCCCGTGAACTCCGGGAAGAGCTGGGACTTGTCGCCTTGCCCGAAGCCGCGCGCCATTGCGGGCGCTTCGTGGCCCCGGCCGCCAATGAACCCGGCTTCATCGTCGAGGCCGAGCTTTTCACCCTGCCTCTCGACGGCGAGCCACAGCCGGCGGCGGAAATCGCCGAGATCGCCTGGCTCGAACCCGGCACGGCCTCCGCGCTTCCCCTCGCCCCGCTGACGCGCGATCACGCCCTGCCACTCTGGCGCTCCCTGCTGACGGAGACGACACGATGAACGACCTCACTTCGAGCCCGCGCCGGGCGGATGGCAGCGCCGGTGACGCCGATTACGGCCGCATCGGCCAGGGCTACGCCTCCTATCGCCAGCCAGAGCCCGCCATCGCCGCCCTGATCGAGGCCGCGCTCGGCCCGGCCCGGCGCATCCTCAATGTCGGCGCCGGCGCCGGCTCCTACGAGCCGCGCAGCCGCGACATGACGGCGGTCGAGCCTTCCGCCTCGATGCGGACGCAGCGCCCGGCCGATATCGTCGCGGCGATCGACGCAACCGCAGAGGCCCTGCCCTTTCCCGACGGGCATTTCGACGCGAGCATGGCGACCTTCACCGTGCATCAATGGGGGGATCTCGATGCGGGGCTGCGCGAGATGCGCCGGGTGACGCGCGGGCCGGTCGCGATCCTGTCCTGCGATCCCGAGCTGGTGCAGGCCTTCTGGCTCAATCATTACGCGCCGGAGGTGCTGGCGACCGAGGCGCGGCGCTATCCCTCGCTCGGCCATATCGGCACGGTTCTGGGCGGCGATGTCGAGATCGTCGCGGTGCCGATCCCGCTCGCCTGCCGCGACGGCTTCAACGAGGCCTATTACGGCCGGCCGGAGCTTTTCCTCGATCCGGGTGCGCGCTCGGCCTGCTCGGCCTGGAGCTTCGTCGGCGAGGCCGAGAACGCCGCCTCGATCGAGAAGCTGCGCCAGGACCTGGAATGCGGCGCCTGGGATTCCTGCTACGGCTTCCTGCGCAATCAGCCGAGCTTCGACGGCTCGCTGCGCCTCGTCATCGCGCGGCCCTGAGCTTGCTGATTTTCCGTGGAACCACATCGTCATCCCGGGCTTGACCCGAGATCCATCGGAGGGCTCCGGAGCTTTACGATGGAACCCGGATCGGCGCTGCTGTGCAGCTTGCCCGGGATGACGGCGTGTTTTCGTGCGAACGACCGTACTCCGAGCCAATAGCAGAAGGGCCGGCTCTCCAACGAGAACCGGCCCTTCAAATCACAGGCTGAACTCGCCATCCCGGACGCAGCGAAGCGGAGATCCGGGATCCATGCCTGAACCTCGATCGGCAGCGCTCCGGAATGGATCCCGGGTCAAGCCCGGGATGACGGTGCATTTCCGAGAAAAATTCCCAAGCCCTAGAACGGGATGTCGTCGTCGAGATGGCTGGAGGACGAGCGCCCACCGCCACCACCGCCGCCGCCCGACATCGCCGGCTGGCGCGAACCGCCGCCACCGCCACCGCCCATCGCGCTGGACCGGCCGAAGGAGCCGCCGCCACCGCCGCCCGAGCGGTCGTCCATGTAGCCGCCGCTGCTGCCGCCACCCTCGCCGCCATACTCGTCACTGCCGCCCTGGCGGCTGTCGAGGATGGTGAGCTCGCCGCGGAAACGCTGCAGCACGATCTCGGTGGTGTATTTCTCGACGCCGGACTGGTCCTGCCATTTCCGGGTCTGGAGCTGGCCCTCGATATAGATCTTCGAGCCCTTCTTCAGATACTGCTCGGCGACCTTCGCCAGGTTCTCGTTGAAGATCACGACCGAGTGCCACTCGGTGCGTTCCTTGCGCTCGCCGCTCTGCTTGTCGCGCCAGGTCTCGGAGGTGGCGATACGCAGATTGACGACAGGCTCGCCGCTGCCGAGGCGGCGCACTTCGGGATCACGCCCGAGATTGCCGACCAGAATGACCTTGTTGACGCTACCAGCCATGACAGGCTCCATTTCCTGCGCACTTCACACAAACCGGCCGATCGACCGGAGCCGAACCCTATCGGCCGATTGAGGCATTATCAATTATGTTCTCGTTTTGTTCAATAGGTTTTCCCCTGACGAATCGGGGAGCCGGCCGTCGCGGGAGACGATCGGCCGGGAGGTTACGGCAAATCGCCTTCCAGCACGACGCCGAGCGAAGCGAGTGCGCGCCAGTAGCCGGGGTAGGTCTTGCCGACGCAGGCGGGGTCGAGGATCGTGACGCCGTTCAACTTGAGGCCCGCCAGCGCGAAGCTCATGGCGATGCGATGATCGGCATGGCTGTCGATCTCCGCCGCCACGGTCTGCCCCGTGAGAGCCGGATCGGACGCGACCAGAAGGTCATCCCCCTCTTCCAGGCCAAGGCCCGGCCGGATGCGTGAAAGGCCCTGCGCCAGGGCCGCGACGCGGTCGCACTCCTTGACGCGCAGATTGGCGATCCCGACGAAGCGGACCGGTGTCCGGTTGAAGGCGGCGAGCACGGCGAGGGTGGGAATCGCGTCCTGCATCTGCGAGCCGTCGATGACGGCCGGGAGATTCGGGAAGCTGGCGATGATCTTGTATGCGGCGGCGTCGGGTTGGGTGAAGGCCGAGGCGGCGACGCCGAGATCGATCGCGCCGCCGGTCAGGACTTCCGCCGCCCAGAGATAGGTGGCGGCCGATGCATCGGGCTCGATCAGGAAATCGGCTGCCTTGTAGCCGGTCGGCTCCACCCGCCATGTCGCCGGATCTGGCTGCGAAACCGTGGCGCCGAAGGCCCTCATCACCGCCAGCGTCAGATCGATATAGCCGCGCGCGCCGATATCCTGGCCGGTCAGGGCGATCTCGACCGGGCCGCGTCCGCAGGCGGCCGCCATCAGCAAAGCGGACACGTATTGGCTGGACAGGCCGCCATCGATCTCCACACGCCCGGCGGGGAAGCTGCCCTGCCCCATGACCGTGACCGGCGGGCAGCCGCTCGGCGCGGTCACGGCGACGTCCAGTCTGCGGAGCGCCTCGACCAGCGGCGCGATCGGGCGCTTGCGCATATGCTCGTCGCCATCGACGATAACGGTGCCCTCGACCAGCGCCGCGGCGGCGGTCAGGAAGCGCGTCGCGGTGCCGGCATTGCCGAGAAAGAGCGGCGCGGCGGGCGGCTGCAGCTGGCCGGTGCCGGAGACGACGAAGGTGGTGGCATCGGGCTCGTCGACGGTGACGCCCATCGCGCGAACCGCCTGCGCCATGTAGCGGGTGTCGTCGCTTTTCAGGGCTCCGGTCAACCGGCTGGTGCCCCCCGCCAGCGCCGCCACGAGCAGCGCGCGGTTCGTGATCGATTTCGAGCCGGGCGGAACCACCCGGCCCCGCAACGGCGCCCCCGGCGGAACGATCGTCAGTGCCCCCGTCGCATTCATCGTCAGCAGCTTTCGCTTATCTCAAATCCGTGCCCGAACGGCCGAGCACGCTCATAGCGTGGCACGTCCCGCTTGTCGCGGTCGAAGCCGCGTGAGCCCGCTCGAAGGACTCAGCCATCCGTCCGGCGCGCTCCGAGAACAGCTTGCGCCATCCGGTCGAGCAGCACGGCGAGCAGGACGATGCCGAGCCCGCTGACGAAGCCGAGGCCGGGATCGGCCCGTTGCAGGCCGAGCAGCACGACCTCGCCCAGCCCCTTGGCGCCGATCATCGAGGCGACCACGACCATGGCCAGCGCCATCATGATCGCCTGGTTCAGTCCCTGCAGGATAGTCGGCCGGGCAAGCGGCAATTCGATCAGCCAGAAGGCCTGCCGGGGCTGCAAACCCAGCGCCCGCGAAGCCTCGACCAGCCCGGCATCGACGCCGCGCAGGCCGAGCTCGGTCAGACGTGCGAAGGGCGGCAGCGCATAGACCAGCGTCGCGACCAGCGCCGGCGCACGCCCGAGTCCGAGCAGCATCGCGACCGGGATCAGGTAGACGAAGCTCGGGATGGTCTGCATCAGGTCATAGAGCGGTGCGAGCGCCCTCCCCAGCCGTGGCAGCCGCGCCGCCGCGACACCGAGCGGCAGGCCCATCAGCACGACGAGCACCACGGAGACGGCGACCAGTGCGAGCGATTGCATCGCCTCACTCCAGACACCCAGCCCCGCGAGCGCCAGCGGCAAGGCGGCCATCGCCAGCGCGAAGCCGATCCGCCGCGTCGCGAGCCAGGCGCCGGCCGCAACCGCCAGCACGAAGGCCGGGACCGGAACCTGCTGGAGCAGCGTCTCGACCAGCCGCACCGGCGCGGTCAGCACCGCACCGAAACCGTCGAGCCTGTCGCCGTAGCCGGTGACGAGCGCATCGACCGCGCGATTGACCGCGCCCTGCAACGCCTTGCCGAGATCCGGCACCAATGTGGCCGTCACAGGCTGGCAGCGACCTTGCCGGCAACGTCGGCCGGCAGCCATTTCTTCCAGATATCGCCCTGCGTCTTCAGGAAGACGAGCGCCTGCTGCTCGGGCGTGACGCCCTTCTCGCGCGCCTCGGCCAGCATCTTGGAGGTCACGTCGCTGGTCGTGCCGTAACTCTTGAAGAAACTCGCAAGCTGCGGCGCCTTCTTGGCGAGGTCGACATTGGCGCCGATCACGACCTTGCTGGTCGGATAGGCGGTGGCGCGCTTGGGAGTGTCGCTGACCTTGAGCTCGGCCCAGATCGCGGGATCAAAGGGCGCCTCCTCCAGCTTGACGAGGTCATAGGCGCCAAGCAGCCAGCTCGGCCCCCAATAATAGAACACGACCGGGCGCTTGCGCTTGAGCGCGGCCTCGATGGCGGCGACCAGCGCCTCGCCCGAGCCGCCGCGCGTATTGGTGAAGTCCTCGGCGAGCCCGTAGACCGCGAGCTTCTTGCTGTTGATGCCCTCGCAGACCCAGCCGGCGACGCAATTATAGAAACGCCCCTTCCCCGGCTCCTCTGGATCGGCGAACAAGGCCTTGTAGCGCTTGAGATCCTGCGCGGTCTTGAGGTCCGGCGCCTTAGCATCCGGGCCGGAGACCAGATAGCGCGGCACGAACCAGCCCTCGCTCGCGTCGGGAAAGGTGGTGCCGAGCGGCTCGACCTTGCCGGCCTCGGCTGCCTTCACCCAGGCATCGACCGGGTTGGCCATCCAGATCTCCATGACGATATCGACATCGCCGCGCGCCACGCCATTGACCAGCGGCGCGATCACGCCGGGAACGCGCTCGACCTTGCAGCCGAAACCGCGCTCGGCGATCGCGCTGGCGACGGCGGTGTGGAAGGCGGCGGAATCATAGTCCAGCCCGGCCATCTTCAGCGGCCGGTCGAGTTCGCAGGCCATGGCCGGCGCGCCGAGGCCGAGGCCGAGCGCAAGCGTCGCTGCTCCAAGAAGGGCCTTCATCATCGTTGCTCCCCCGATCGCTCATGGCTGGCGCCGCCAGGCTCGTCGCATGCGCGGCTCGCGCTGAAACGCAGGACCGGGCGAATTGATCCACACCGGCACAGCCTCTCGTGAGCAAACATCGCGCAAACGAACAAGCGAGGCGACCCCCGCCCCTGTCAGCGCCCGTCAGGACCAAGCGGCCCCCGACGAGCGACTGGAAGGCAGGGCACGTTGACGGTACAGGGCGTGCCTGATCCAAGCTGATCGGCACACCGAACGCCGTCGCGAAACAGGACGATATCGCCGTGACCACCGATAACCGCATCGTGCTCTCCAGCGACCACGCCGCCATCCCGCTCCGCCAGGCGATCGCGAAGCATGTCGCGGCGCAGGGCTGGACCGTCGTCGATATCGGCCCGACCACGCCGGAGAGCACACCTTATCCGAAGCATGGCGAGGCGGCGGCAAGGCTCGTCGCCTCCGGCGATTGCCGGCTCGGCATCATCCTGTGCGGCACCGGCCAGGGCATCATGATGGCCGCGAACAAGGTCAGGGGCATCCGCTGCGGCGTCTGTTCCGACACCTTCTCGGCCCGCATGATCCGCCAGCATAACGACGCCAACATGCTCTCGCTCGGCGCGCGCGTGGTCGGCGAAGGGCTGGCGCTGGCGATCGTCGACGCCTTCCTCGGCGCCACGTTCGAAGGCGGCCGGCATGCGACGCGGGTGGAGATGATCGCGGCGCTGGAGAGTTAGTGTGGGTCGCAGCACCCGGGCGGGGAATGGCTGCCCGGCAAGATTTGCTTCCGCCCCATGGCCGAGATCAAGCCTGTCACCCTCCCTTCGTCGAGTTGACTCGTCGGGAGGGGACCCCACAATCATCCCAAGCAAAGATGCTGGGGGGCTTCCATGCTTAAGGCCGCGATCGCCGCGCTATTCGTCATGACCGCAACGTCTGCCGTCGCGCAGCATTACCCGCGACCGGTCGAGCGCGGCGCGCATTGCAAATGCGCCCGGATGCTGTTCGGGATTCAATCCGTCAACGGATATTGCCATTGGAGCGACCGTCTCTCCAACGAGATCAACGCCTGCGCGGCGCAGCAACGGCCAGTGGTGCGGCAAGAGCGAGTGGCTCCAAACCCGGTGCAAGCGAAAGGCGCCGGCAGCGTTCCTTATCGCATCGGTCTCGGACTGGCGGCGCATCGCGGCATCTACGGCGCCAGCGGCGGCTGCTACGCCCGCGTCTTCGAAGCCTCCGCTTCTCAGCAACGCTCTCCCGATCATCGCATCCGATATGGCATCAGCGGTCGGGACATGCCGGCATTTGCGCGGGAGCTACAGCGGCGCTGCGGAATTTTGTTCTCGCGGCAGCACGACACCTCGAAGGCAGCAGCCTGAGTGGCGTTAAACGGCCCTAGGCAGTCATTGCCTCAATCGAAGAGCGCAGTGTGTGCAGCTCGCCAATGCTCAGGCGTGCGCGCTGCCAATAAGCCATAGCCCTCTTGTCCAGCGCGGTAGGGTGAGCCATCCCAGCGTGCGATGCGGCCGCCAGCCTCACTTAGGAACAACGCTCCGGGCAGGTGATCCCATGGCAGGGTCCGCCAGAAAACGGCGAAATCGCGATCGCCGACGGCAATGGCAGGGTACTCGGCTCCTGCACAAAGTAGAGGTGGTACGATCAGGGGCACTCGATCCAAGCGCGGCTTGATGGCCTCAAGCACGTCAAGCGGCATGAAACGATTGGAAATCGAGCCGCTGCGCAGTGTATCCGGCTCCCCATCAGCGGACACGGGCAATCCATTGATTTGGGCTCCGCTTCCCAGTTCGGCGACATGAAGCTGATTTGACAGCGGATCGAGCATCCAAGCTGCAACGGTCTCGCCTTCGCGTAGCAGTGCAAGCATGACCGAGAATGGTCCTCGGCCGGAAGCAAAATTTCCAGTACCATCTAGCGGATCGATCAACCAGACGGTGCCCTGATCGAGAGCGTTAGCCAAGGCGGGGTTCCGTGCGCAGGCTTCCTCGCCCACGATCCTGGCGGACTGATCGAGCAGCAGCAATTGCTCGCCAATCAATCGTTCGGCATGAAGATCGGCAGCAGTGACGAGTTCTCCTGGCGACTTTTCCTCCACGTCGTGCGTGGTCAGATTGCGAAAGCGCGGCAAGATCGCCTCTGCAGCAGCGGCTCGCAGAACCGTCGATACTTTATCAATCAGACTCATCGTGACCTCGGCTCACCATGTCGGGCTTGCCTACTGGGATTTCTCGATTTGACAAAGTCCGCTTCCGACCCGTTCTGGACATTGGGAACGCCGGCTTGCAAGCATCGTCATCGTACGTGCCGAATGACGCCCCGCATGCCGGCCTGATGCAGCCGAGCATCCCAAGGGGCTGTTTCCCGGCAGGAAGATCGTGCGAAGGTTGGGCGCAAGGCGGAGCTACCCGAAGAAGCCCGGCTCCGGAACCCTGCGACGGAGCTCGCCATGCTGAAACGCTATCTCGCCCTGGCCTTCATCCTGCTCGGCCCGGTCGGCTGCACCACGCAGGACACCGTTCCCCGCGCGAGAGCTGACGGACCGGCCTATACGCAGCCCGGCATCGGCGCCCCGGCGCGCCAGACGGATTCGTTTGGGAGCGTCCTCCGCTAGACGCCTCCAGCCCACCAAGGCGCCGCGGTCGCGAAAGGCGGAAGCCCACAGCCCAACAAAAAACCGGCAGGCCGAAGCCCGCCGGTTCATTGACGTCAGATCGTTCGGCCGTCTCAGCCGCGCGGCGCGAAGGCCTTGAGCGTGGCGGCGGCCAGCGCCGACTTCAGGATGGCGCCGAGGATGAAGGGCACGGCACCCAGCGCGATCGCCTTGGGCAGGCCGATCAGGACAGCGAGCCAGGCCACGCCGATCACCAGGCAGAGCGCATTGCCGGCCAGCATCGCGGCGAAGGCGAGGCCGACGCGGCTGCCGTTCCAGCCGCGCTGCGCCAGCCAGCCGGTCAGGGCCGCGGCGAAGGGGAAGGCCAGCAGGTAGCCGCCGGTCGGGCCGGCGAAATAGGCAGCGCCACCGACGGCGCCGGCGAAGACGGGCAGACCCATGGCGCCTTGCGCCAGCCAGGCGATGACGGTGACCGCGCCGAGGCGCCAGCCATAGAGCGCGCCAATCAGCGTGACCGCGAAGGTCTGCATCGTCATCGGCACCGGATACATCGGCACCTTGATCTGCGAGGACAGCGCCAGCAGCAGGCTGCCGACGATCACGGCGCCGGCCTGCCAGGCGAGCGAGCGGCTTTCCAGCCGCAGCGGGCTGAACGGGCGGCTGAGGGCAAGATCGGTCATGGTCACTCCTTGGTCGCGATCAAAATTATCTATAATTTTGATCTTTGATCTATGAGGAAGTCCATATCTCGCAGGAAAAGGCAAGCGCGCCTTTCGCTGCGGTGTCCCCGCTGGCCCAAAAAATCACGTGTCAGGGCAGAGCGTCATTCTCGGGCGTAGCGGAGCGAAGACCCGAGAATCTCTTGCCGGAAGAAGCACGCGGAGCCCTCTTCGGCAGGAGATGCTCGGGTCAAGCCCGAGCATGACGGCCGTGGCGTGTGCATGTTTACGGAACCCGCATTCGCAGCTTTGGCGCGCCCCTCACCCGACGATGGCAAAGGCCCCACGCGTCGCCCCGGAGGCCGTACGAACCGGGCGCTCGCCGATCCATTGCGCATGCCGTGCCAGCGTCGCGATCGCGGTTTCCAGATCGCCATTGCGCAGGGCGTTGAGGATGGCGCGGTGGTCGTGGTCGGTGCGGGCCTCCCATTCCGAGCGCCAGGCCGAGAACAGGAAGCGCGCGCTGGCGGCGTGGAGATCGTCGATCGTCGCGAGCAGGCGCTTCATGCCGCAGGGCGCGACCAGCGTGCGGTGAAAGCGGCGATTCGCCTCCTCCCAGGTCCGGACATCGGTGGCGGCGTCGCAATCGCGCCGCGCCTGTTCGGCCTTGTCGAGGATGGCGGCGGTGAGATGCGGAGCGGCATGGCGCAAGGCCAGCACCTCCAGCGCCGCGCGCATCGCCGCGACCTCCTTCACCTCCGACAGATCGAAGGAGGCGACGCGGACGCCGCGGCGCGGCTCGCTGATCGCCAGTCCCTGCGCCTCCAGCCGGCGGAAAGCCTCGCGCACCGGGACATGACTGGTCTCGAATTCCGCGGCGATGTGATCCTGCCGCAGGCGCGAGCCGGGCTCGATCTCTCCGGCAATGATCCGCTCGGCCAGGGCCCTGGCGATGCGGACGGCGATGGTGTCTTCGGCAGGCTTCGTCATGATTTATAGATAATTCGAGCGCGGCGCGGAGTCGATTGCGATCGGCGGGATCATCCCCATATCGAAACCTCGCCGATCCTGACGTTTCCTGTCAGGAAGACGGCAGCAGCCGGGACGGCTGCGTGCTATTCATGCCGGGCAGATCGCCGCGAGGCTGGAAAGGCCCGGCATTTGCCCTACATCTAGCGCTTCACCGCAACGGACGCCCCGATGGCCCGCAAGACCGAATCCGCCGCTGCCCAGGCCGCTGCGCTGGAAGACATGTTCGACCGCAACCGTGCGGCCGATCCGAACAGCCGCGCCATCACCGTGCGCGGCGCGCGCGAGCATAATCTCAAGAATGTCGATCTCGCCATTCCGCGCGACAAGCTCGTGGTCTTCACCGGCCTCTCCGGCTCGGGCAAGTCCTCGCTCGCCTTCGACACGATCTATGCGGAAGGCCAGCGCCGCTATGTCGAGTCGCTCTCGGCCTATGCCCGACAGTTCCTCGAGATGATGCAGAAGCCCGATGTCGACCAGATCGACGGGCTTTCGCCGGCGATCTCGATCGAGCAGAAGACGACCTCGAAGAACCCGCGCTCGACCGTCGGCACGGTCACCGAGATCCACGACTATATGCGCCTGCTCTGGGCACGCGCCGGCATCCCCTATTCGCCCGCGACCGGCCTGCCGATCGAGAGCCAGACCGTGCAGCAGATGGTCGACCGCATGGTCGAATTGCCGGAGAAGACGCGCGGCTATCTGCTCGCGCCGGTGGTGCGCGGCCGCAAGGGCGAGTTCAAGAAGGAGATGGCCGACTGGCTGAAGCGCGGCTTCCAGCGCGTCAAGGTCAATGGCGAGTTCTACGAGATCCCGGACGCCCCGGTCCTCGACAAGAAGTTCAAGCACGACATCGACGTGGTCGTCGACCGCATCGTGATCCGCCCTGACCTCGGCGCCCGCCTCGCCGACTCGCTGGAGCAGGCACTGGAGCTGACCGACGGCATCGCGGTCTTCGAATATGCCGACGAGAAGGAGGAGAACGGCGAGGCCAGGCGCGTCACCTTCTCCTCGAAATTCGCCTGCCCGGTTTCCGGCTTCACGATCCCTGAGATCGAGCCCCGGCTGTTCTCGTTCAACAATCCGTTCGGCGCCTGCCCGGTCTGCGACGGCCTCGGCCACGAGATGCGGATCGACCCGGACATGATCGTGCCGGATCATTCGCAGACGCTGAAGAAGGGCGCGATCGCCCCCTGGGCCAAGTCGACCTCGCCCTATTACGGCCAGACGCTGGAAGCGCTCGCGAAGCATTTCGGCTTCTCGATGACCAAGCCCTGGTCCGAATTGCCCGAGACCGCCCAGAAGGCGATCCTGTTCGGCACGGGCAACGAGCCCGTCCGCATGGCCTATAATGACGGCCTGCGCAGCTACGAGGTGAAGAAGCCCTTCGAGGGCGTCATCACCAATATGGAGCGGCGCTGGAAGGAGACGGAATCGGACTGGGCGCGCGAGGAGATCGGCCGCTTCATGTCCGAGACACCCTGCGCCGCCTGCAATGGCTATCGCCTGAAGCCCGAGGCGCTGGCGGTGAAGATCGACATGCGCCATATCGGCGAGGTCTCGAAGCTCTCGGTCAAGGACGCGCTGGACTGGGTCACCGCCCTGCCCGCCCGGCTCTCGAAGAAGCAGAACGAGATCGCCCCGCGCATCCTCAAGGAAATCCGCGACCGGCTGACCTTCCTGCTCGATGTCGGCCTGGAATACCTGACGCTCGCCCGCGCCTCCGGCACGCTCTCGGGCGGCGAGAGCCAGCGCATTCGCCTCGCGTCGCAGATCGGTTCGGGGCTCACCGGCGTGCTCTATGTGCTGGACGAGCCTTCGATCGGTCTGCACCAGCGCGACAACGAGCGCCTGCTCGGCACGCTGCGCCGGCTGAGAGACCTCGGCAACACGGTGATCGTGGTCGAGCATGACGAGGACGCGATCCTCACCGCCGATTACGTCGTCGATGTCGGCCCCGGCGCCGGCATCCATGGCGGCGAGATCGTCGCCAAGGGCACGCCGCAGGACATTCTCGACGACCCGAACTCGCTCACCGGCAAATACCTCACCGGCGAGATGTCGGTGGCGGTGCCGGCCAAGCGCCGCAAGGCCACGAAGGGCCGCAGCCTCAAGATCGTCGGCGCGCGCGGCAACAACCTGCGCAATGTCGATGTCGAGATCCCCCTCGGGATGTTCACCTGCATCACCGGCGTCTCCGGCGGCGGCAAGTCGACGCTGGTGATCGACACGCTCTACAAGGCGGTGGCGCGCAAGCTGAACGGCTCGATCGACCACCCGGCCCCGCATGACCGCATCGAGGGCATCGAGCATCTCGACAAGGTCATCGACATCGATCAGTCGCCGATCGGCCGCACGCCGCGCTCGAACCCGGCGACCTATACCGGCGCCTTCACGCCGATCCGCGAATGGTTCGCCGGCCTGCCGGAGGCGAAGGCGCGCGGCTATCAGGCCGGGCGCTTTTCGTTCAACGTCAAGGGCGGCCGCTGCGAGGCCTGCCAGGGCGACGGCCTCATCAAGATCGAGATGCACTTCCTGCCGGATGTCTACGTCACCTGCGACGTCTGCAAGGGCAAGCGCTACGACCGCGAGACCCTCGAAGTGAAATACCGCGACAAATCGATCGCCGACGTGCTCGACATGTCGGTCGAGGAGGCGAAGGGCCTGTTCAAGGCGGTGCCCTCGATCCGCGACAAGATGGAGACGCTGGCGCGCGTCGGCCTCGACTATGTCAAGGTCGGCCAGCAGGCGACGACGCTCTCGGGCGGCGAGGCGCAGCGCGTCAAGCTCTCCAAGGAATTGTCGAAGCGCGCCACCGGCCGCACGCTCTACATCCTGGACGAGCCGACCACGGGCTTACATTTCCACGACGTCGCCAAGCTCATGGAGGTGCTGCACGAGCTGGTCGACCAGGGCAATTCGGTGGTGGTGATCGAGCACAATCTCGAGGTGGTGAAGACCGCCGACTGGGTGATCGACATGGGCCCCGAAGGCGGCGACGGCGGCGGCCAGGTTGTGGCCGAAGGCACGCCGGAGGACATCGTCCGCATCGGCAAGGGCCACACCGCGCGCTTCCTGAAGGAAGTGCTGGATCGGCGGCCGATCAAGAAGGGCAAGACCGTCGCTAGGCAGGCGGCGGAATGAAGCCCGCGTCGTGCTTCCAATTTTGGCTGAATCAGTTGGACGCTAGCTGCTCAAAGCATCGCTTTGAGCCCCCCAAGCAACGTGCTCATTTTTGATGAAAATCCTTGACCTAAATTGTCAACGGAATTAGATGCGAGTCTTTCTTGGAAGTATCTTAGTATAAGCGCCTTCGTTGGCCTCTTTGAAATTGACAATTTTTTCTGTATAAAATCCAATGCCTCTGCGTCGAGTAAATCTTCAATCGTCTTCGCGCCGGGGATTAGATTATTTATTGTGATGACACGGTTTTTAGGGATGCCAAACTCGCGTGAATAGCGATCGCCTTCCAATTTCCCCTGCGTATCTCCGTCTAAGACAAACAAAAAATTCAGATTCCAGCCAACATGCAACGCTGCGAGCGCCCCAAATGTGCCGGCACCTAATCCTGGAAGAATTGGCATATCGTCAAAATTTAGAAGCAGAGCCGCATATCTTATAATGTAATAATCTGATTTTCCCTCGACAACTATAGAAGCTCTCTGAATATCAAACTTTGATGGAACTACCTCAAGTCTATCAAGAATTGGTTGAAAATAACTTGTTTGATTTGGATGACTATTAACAAACGAGCGGTAGCTCGATACCTTTATATCTAGAGATTCGTCATCCAAAGAAATATCATCGAGTATATCATTAACAGGAGTATCCGCTCGATTCGTAACGATAAAAGTCTGTTCAAGCCATTTCGGCTCAACCATGTAGTGGCTGTGGGTTGAATATGCTAGTGTATGCTCGTCTCTCGCAATCTCAGGAAATGAATCGATCAGCTTCTGCTGCGCCGCAGCATGGAGGTTGGATGCTGGCTCGTCGAATAGAAATAGCAGAGGCCTGTCGCCAGAGGAGCTTCTTGCGACCCTGAATTGTGTAAAAAGCATAAAAGAAAAGAACCAACGGAAACCCAGCGACCTATCGTTTACATTAAAACGCCGCGTTCCGTCCCTTACTTGAAATTTGATAGATACGTCATGCTCTTCAGTTTTTGTTTTGACACCCTGAGCGTCCTGCGTTTCTCCCTCTACAATGTCAGAAGTTATAATAATCTCTTTTCCTCTAGTGTTCTCACCGAAAATTTTGTTCCATCGACCAAAAACAAGACGTGTAACCGCGGCACTGGCGCGGTCCATCACATGTTGTATTTTATCTCGGTCGTCGTTTGAGCTCCAGAATGGCAAGAACGATATCCAAGGGAGCACCATCTTCTTCGCCCGCACTCTGCGAATGATGTCCTTCTCGATAGTGTGCCCACGTCCATCAAAATCCAAAATATCCTGAAACGTTCTTCTATAGAATTGATCAACAATACCTCCACGTTCTGTCAAAAATATAGAATCAGGAAAATCGAATATGAATGTAGGAAAGTATGCTATGTCTGGGGTTCTTTCATAAACAACATCTCTAATACTTACTCGCTCCGATTCATCTGCGGTGTCACGCCATTTTCTTTGACCTTTGGACTTTATATTTAATTTTGTCCTGAGAGTAAAGAATGATTTCTTAAAATCTCCCCGTTCAAATCTTTGTTGCCTCTCAAAAACAACTTCATCAGGGAAAGAACTAACATCAATAATTAGGCCATGCAGCCTTTCTAGCTCAGAGGCGACATGAATTTTGTCTTTTTGTGTAACTGTAAGAGTTGCGGTAACCGAAACATCCCCGGTAAAATCTGATATTTGGTGCCGAGGAACGCGCTCCTTCACTGGTACCCCGATACCCTCGTCGCCACCTAAAAGCTCGCTAGTCGCTCCATCCGGCGAAAAGCTATGTATTGCCTCCAACACAGTGGTCTTTCCACTCTCGTTCAACCCAACGAATGCGAATACACTGGCTCCCGCAATACCCTGAAGATCAACGCGAGTTTCTTTTATTCCCTTAAAATTCTTAATCAGGAAAGATTTGTATTTCATGGATATCATTTTCCTGTCGAAGAATGATTTTCAGCCAATGTCCTAGGGCATCAAATTTCTAGTGTAATTTACCGAGTCTCTGCC
Source organism: Allobosea sp. FW305-C-101 (assembly GCF_058783685.1). Taxonomy (NCBI): domain Bacteria; kingdom Pseudomonadati; phylum Pseudomonadota; class Alphaproteobacteria; order Hyphomicrobiales; family Alloboseaceae; genus Allobosea; species Allobosea sp. FW305-C-101. The sequence goes on from NZ_JBYSYT010000003.1 coordinate 344,272, forward strand.
AGGAGACGAGCAGCTCCATAACCTTTTTGCAAGCTAAGATATAATGAGTTGAAGCTGCGCCCTCTTTCATTTCGATGGTGGCGACGACGGTACCGATTGGCGAGACAGACCTTCGCGCCGTCGTGCTGAAATGCGCGACTAATCGGGATGCAACCCTTCTCGATGTGTGCGAACCGTCGTGTATCAATTGAGGCAAATAGGGCTCGTGATCGATCGCGTAGCAGGGCGATAATCTCAGCGAGAGCAGAACCGGCAGCGGTGCAGCAGTGGGGTAAAAGACTTATCCCCGCCCCTCCTGACCCGCCCTATCCTGCCCTCGCCCATCACCCAAACGGGGCGGCCGTCCGGAGGTATGCTGGAGGTTGGGTGAGGGTCGGCGCCTGCGGGCGGGGGTTACGCCCTGCTCCCGGGAGGCTTCGGGAACCGCCCTGGGGACACTACGGTCCCTGTGCGAGGAGCTCGCTGGGAACGGCCGGCTGTTGACGATGGCTATGGCGACGACGCGACGCTCCCGTAAGGGACACTGGCGTCGAAACCCGCCCATCCTGAACCGCTTAGGCCCGATAAGCGCGGCCCGGAGCCCAAAATCGCCGGAGGCGGAGCGCCACGGGGCGTGCGACGGGTGGCTCAATCCCGCCGCGCCGCAGCCTGGCTCAACGGTTGCGGATAGTCCTCGCGCCTCGCGGCGCTCCGCCAGCCCTGTCCAGCCAACCCTCCCGCCGCGCATCCGCGCGGGCGGACGATCCTGCGTGCCTGACCCCAGGGAGACCCGCCATGCCGAAACGCCGGAACACCCCCGCCGCGACCCCGCCGATCACCGATTTCGAGAGCTGCCAGAGAGCGCGCTCCGCCCTGTTTCGCCGGCTGACCGACCAACTCGAAATCTTCCGCGTCTGCCCGAACAGGATCTGCAAGCGGATGCGCGCCTGCCAGGACGCGCGCGGCGCCTGCTTCCGCGCCGTCTTGCGGGCCATGCCGGACGATACCCGCCGGTCGTTCGCCTACGCGATGGAGAACCGCGCCAACGGTCTCGACCCCGACGAGGCGTTCGCGCAGGCCGAGGCCCGCGTCGCCCGGGAGAGCGCCCGAAGCGGGGCGTAACAGGCCGTCATTCTCGGGCGAAGCGCAGCGCAGACCCGAGAATCTCCGGCCGGATGAGGCGCCCGAGCCTCCTTGTCATGAGATGCTCGGGTCAAGCCCGAGCATGACACGCGCGGGGGCAGGGAAGCAGTCTGCGCCCCTCGCCCCTCAAAACCGGTCGATGATCGTCACGCCGGTGCCCTCGAAGCGGTCCATCGCCATCAGGGCGGGGATCGATTCGGCGAGGTCGATGCGGCGGCCGACGAGCTGCTGCGGAGTGAGCTTGCCGGCGCTGATCATGTCGAGCATCGCGCCATAGCGATGCGCCTGCATACCGTGGCTGCCGAGGATTTCGAGCTCGTGGGCGATGACCTGCGCCATCGGGATCGGCGGCGTCGCCTGCTCCGCCAGCAGGAGCCCGACCTGGATATGCTTGCCGCGCTTGCGCAGGTTCGCCACCGAGTTGAAGCAGGTCTGGGGGTGGCCGAGCGCATCGAGCGAGACATGGGCGCCGCCGCCCGTCGCGTCGCGCACGGCGGCGACGACATCGGGCTGGGTTCTGGCGTTGATCGTCACCGCGGCGCCGACTTCGCGGGCGAGCTTTAATTTGTCGTCGGAGATGTCGACGGCGACGACATTCGCGCCGAGCGCATTGGCGATCATGATCGCGGAGAGGCCGACGCCGCCGCAGCCGTGAACGGCGACCCATTGCCCGCCCGTGACCTTGCCCTGGTCGACCACGGCGCGGAACGAGGTCACGAAGCGGCAGCCGAGGCTGGCGGCGGTGGCGAAATCGATCTCCTCGGGCAGGCGCACGAGGTTGAAATCGGCCCGGTCGATGCGGACGTACTCGGCGAACGAGCCCCAATGGGTGAAGCCGGGCTGGAACTGGTCGTCGCAGACCTGCTGGTTGCCGGAATGGCATTGCGGGCAGGAGCCGCAGCCCGAGACGAAGGGCACGGTGACGCGGTCGCCCTCGCGGAAGCGCACGACGCTGCGGCCGACGGCGGCGATGACGCCGGCCAGCTCATGGCCCGGCACATGCGGCAGGCGGATATCGGGATCGTGCCCGACCCAGCCATGCCAGTCGCTGCGGCACAGGCCCGTCGCCTCGACCTTGATGACGACGCTGTGCGGCTCCGGCGTCGGGTCCGGCAGGATGCGCAGTTCGGGGGCCTGCCCGAAGGCTTCGTAGACGACGGCTTTCATGGGGCGGGCCCTCCTCGGTCAGAGCCCGTGTCATGCGGCAGCGCTGCGGGAAGCGTCAACCGCGGAGGCCTGCGGCGGTGAGACGCCCTTAAGATTCCGCGCCTAGGGTGCATTCGCGTTCGGCCCGCCCTGCCGGCGGGCTTTTCGAAGACGGCCGCGAACCACCCATGAGCGACAGCGTCCACGGCGCGACGATCAGCGACACGACCCGAGCCGCGGCCGAGCCCGGCCTGCTCGGCGGCATCTTAGCCGGCTGCGGGCTGTTCATCCTGATACTGTCGCTGCAACCCTTCGCCGGCGTGCCGGAGCAGACGGTGCCGGGCGAATCGACCGGCAACATCGTCAACCAGGTCGGCTGGTTCGGGCTCGGCCTCGTCTTCCTCGTGGCGATGCTCGGGCTGACGCAGCGCGACGTGCTGACGCGTCTCGGCCTAAGCCGCTGGGCCGTCGTCTTCGGCATCGCCGCGCTCTCGATCGCGCAGTCGCTCGATCCGACCGCCTCGCTGCGCGGTTTGCTGCTGACCGCGATCGTGATGATCGTCGTCGCGGGCGTGCTCGTCCTGCCGCGCGACGAGCGCAGCTTTGCCACGGCGGCGGTCAATGCCTGTCTCGTGCTCCTGCTGCTGGTCTACGCCATGCTGGTCGTGGCGCCGCATCTGGTGATCCACAGTTCGGAGGGCGCCGAGGGCGTCCATGCCGGCGACTGGCGCGGGCATCTCTCGCACAAGAACTTCGCCGCCCCGGTCTTCTCGATCGTGGCGATGATCGGCATCTATGGCTGGCGCAGCGGCCTGCGTTGGCGCGGCGCGCTCGTCGTCGCGCTCGGTGTGCTGTTCGTGCTCAACAGCGGCTCCAAGACGACGATGGGCTTCCTGCCGCTTGCCATCGGCGTGGTCTCGCTGGCGCGCATCACCGGCCGGCCGGGGCTGGCGGTTCTGGTCCATCTCGTGCTGGTCGCGTTGATCGCGGCACTGACCATCGGCTCGGTGATGTCGCCGACGCTCAATGCCATGCTCAAGGCGGTGATCTCGGACCCGACCTTCACCGGTCGCGACGAGATCTGGAAATTCGCCCTGCAGCGCATCGCCGAGAAGCCGTGGTTCGGCTACGGCTATGCCAGCTTCTGGCAGACGCCGGCCGTGACCGGCTTCGAGGAGAACTACGAGGCGAGCTGGGATATCCGCGGCATCGGCTCCGGCCATAACAGCTATCTCGACGCGGCGCTGACCCTCGGCGTTCCCGGCGCCGTGCTGGCGATCTGGCTGCTGATGGGCCGGCCGCTGATTGACTACATGCGTAGCCGGCAGATTCCGGAGAACCGCAATCTCGCCGACCTCTTCGCCATGATCGTGATCTTCATGACCTATGTCGGGATGCTCGAGACTTTCCCGCTGAATCGCGCCGATCCGCTTTGGGTGCTGTTCGCCATGGGGGTGATGGGGCTCGGCCTCGCCGCGCGGATGCGGGCGAAGGCGCCCTGACGGCAGCGGCTTACTCGGCCGGAGCGAGCGCCGTCGCCTTGCCGCTGCGCCATTGCTTCTGGCCGAGCACGTAGGGCTTCACCTTGAGGAAGGGCTTCTCGATCCAGAGCCAGGACACCAGCGCGAAGGCGATGACGATCGGCGCCGAGATGGCGAAGAGCAGCGGCCCGTTGCCATGGGCGAAATCGGTCTGGCTGACGATCGCCTGCTGGATCGGGAAGCCGTAGAGATAGATGCCGTAGGAAACGTCGAGCTTCTTGATCCGTGCCGGCAGGTGCAGCGGCAGCAGGCCGAGATAGACCACGCAATAGGTCAGGAAGGGCGGCACGAAGAAGGCGTATTCGCGCGGCGCGGCCATCAGGGCGACCGAGGCCAGGAGCGCGGCTACGAAGAGCAGCCAGTGCATCTTCACGTGCTCGCGCCACTGGAAAAACAGGCAGCCGACCAGGAAATAGAAGACCACGACGGTCCAGTGATAGTTGCCCTCGGTGACGCCGAAGCCGACCTTGAACGCAGCAGCCGTCGCAGCGACGATCACAGCCAGCGACAGCACGGCGAAGAGCAGCCGGCGGTGCAGGATGCCGACCGCGATCATGATCGCCATCAGGATGTAGCAGTAGAATTCCGGCTTCAGCGTCCAGAGGTTCTGGTTGACCACGCCGGCGACGGGATTGCTCTCGAACACGCCCGGCAGCTCGAAGCGGATGCGCCCGACGATATTGCCGAAATACTCCCAGAAGCGGATATCGGCGACATAGTCGCGCAGCAGCCAGGTCGTCAGCAGCGGGCCGAGCACCAGCGCCGACAGGGTGATCTCGACGAAGAGCGCCGGCACGATGCGGATGGCGCGCAATGTGATGAAGGGTCGCACCGCGTCGGTCCGCATGGCGCTGCCGGTGACGAGGAAGCCACTGAGCGCGAAGAAGGCCGGCACCAGGCTCATCAGGAAGATGCCATGCAGCCCTTCCCAGTCGCGGCTCGTATCGGCGCCCGCGACCCAGCCGGAATGCACCGCCAGGATGGTCAGCGACAGGATCAGGCGCATCGCATTGAAGCCGGGGCCTTCACCGCCGTTCCGGTTCAGGATATCGGCAGCGCTCGGAAGGGAACGGTAGAGCCGGATCATGCTTCACCTGGATGCGGAACTGCATCATGCGCAGGCGACGATATGGCCCGGCAGACGGTCGACTTTCAACAAATGCCGGCAGTTAATCTTAACCCGAAACTGACCGGATATTCGAAAAGGGCCACCGCAAGCGGCCCGGCTTCTGGCGAGCGAGACACCCATGACCGATACCCCGATTTCCCTTGGCCTCATCGGCGCCGGCATCATGGGTGAGCGCATGCTGCGCGCCGCGCTCGACCAGCCTGCAACGGCGCTGCGCGTCGCTGGCATCTGGGACCCCTCGGCCGAGGCGATGGCGCGGATCGGCGTTGCATTGCCGTCGGTAGCGCATCAAACGGACGCCGCGGCCCTGATCGCGGCGAGCGACTGCGTCTATATCGCTTCGCCGCCCTCCTCCCATCTCGGTCATGCCCGCGCGGCGCTTGCTGCCGGCAAGGCTGTGTTCTGCGAGAAGCCGCTGGCGGTCGATGTCGAGGATGCCCGCGCTTTCGTCGCCGAGGCCGGTGATCGGGGTGCGGTGAATTTCCCCTTCGCCTCTTCGCCTGCGGTCGCGCGTTTGCGGGAGTGGATCGACGCGGGTACCGTCGGCACGCCGCAGCGCGTTTCGATCGAGGTCGCCTTCGCGAACTGGCCGCGCTCCTGGCAGGTCGATGCGGCCGGCTGGCTCGACCGCACGGCGCAGGGCGGCTTCACCCGCGAGGTCGTCTCGCATTTCCTGTTCCTGACCCGCCGCATCGCCGGGCCTTTCACCGGACTTTCCGCCAAGGCTGCCTATCCCGAAGCGGGCAAGAGCGAGCGCCGGATCGAGGCGACGCTGACCGCAGGCTCATTGCCTGTCGTTCTGACGGGCAGCGTCGGCACGACCACGAAGGACGACCATAACGTCTGGACGCTGGAGGGGGACAAGGGCGCGGTCCGGCTCTGCGACTGGTCGCGCGCCGAGCGCCGCCTTCCCGACGGCAGCTGGGAGCCCGATCCGGAGGCGCTCTCCCAGAACGAGGCGCGCCCGCTGGCGCTGCGCCGCCAGCTCGAAGGCGTGGCGAAGCTCACCCGCGGCGAGCCGCATCACCTTGCGACGCTGCGTGAAGCGTTCGATGTGCAGGACATCGTCGAGACGATCCTGAAAAGCGTCTGAACATAGGCCGCTCCGGGCAGCAATCGCGCTTCAACGTGAGAAGCTGCCCGGATGGCATAAATTTGCGGCAGATCGGCCTAAAAATCCTTCTTCAGGATAATTCTACTCTAGTGCGCCGATAATTCGAAAAAACCGACTACCTGATGTGAATTGAGCTGAAACCCGCCTGTAGCGTAAAATCCCTGTTCGAAAGACCGAACGGGGATGGGCGTTATCGTGGCAGTTCTCAACGTCATCGATCGACAGGGCCGGAGCCATGAACTCGAAGCCGTCGAAGGCTGGCGGGTCATGGAAATCCTGCGCGACTACAAGGTCGGCATCGAGGGCGTCTGCGGCGGTTCCTGCGATTGCGGCACCTGCCATGTCATCGTCGCGCAGGAATGGGCCGGAAAGCTGCCCGAGCCTCGCGACGAGGAAATCGACGCGCTCGACGAATTGCCACTGATCGAGGCGACCTCGCGCCTTTCCTGCCAGATCATCTGGGCGGATGATCTCGACGGGCTGACGCTGACACTGGCGGAGGCCGCGTGATGGCCGCCCAAGCGAAACGCGTTCCCCTGCCGGCGATCCTCCTCGCCAACGACCTGCTCGATGGCGATGTCGTCTTCGCCTTCGTCGATGGCGCCGGCCCGCTGGCCTGGACGCGCGACCCGGCGCTCGCGCTGGTCGCCGCCGATGATGCGGCGGCTGACCGGCTCGAAGCCTTCGCCGCCACTGAGCTGCGCGGCAACAAGGTCGTCGACGCCTATCTCGTCGATGTCGCCATCGAGAGCGGCAGCCCGGTGCCCCGCCATTTCCGCGAGCGCTTCAAGACGCTCGGCCCCAGCAATCGTCCCGATCTCGGCAAGCAGGCCGGTGAAGGCATCGCCTCCGCGCCGAAGGGCTGATTTCATGTATCGTTATGACGAATTCGACGAGCGTTTCGTCCGGGAGCGGGTGGCTCAGTTCACCGACCAGGTCGCGCGCCGGCTCGACGGCTCGCTGACCGAGGACGAGTTCAAGCCGCTCCGGCTCAAGAACGGCGTCTATCTCCAGCTCCACGCCTATATGCTGCGGATCGCCGTGCCCTATGGCACGCTGAATTCGCGGCAGCTCCGACAGCTCGCCCTGATCGGCGAGCGCTATGACCGCGGCTACGGCCATTTCACCACGCGCCAGAACCTGCAGTTCAACTGGCCGAAGCTGCGCGACGTGCCGGCCATCCTCGGCCTGCTCGCCGATGTCGAGATGCATTGCATCCAGACCTCCGGCAACTGCATCCGCAATGTCACGGCCGACCATTTCGCCGGCGTCGCGCAGGACGAGATCGAGGATCCGCGCCCGACCGCCGAACTGATCCGGCAATGGTCCTCGGCCCATCCCGAATTCAGCTACCTGCCGCGCAAGTTCAAGATCGCGGTGACGGGTGCCGAGGCTGACCGGGCGGTGATCAAGGCCCACGATATCGGCCTGCGCTTGCGCCGCCATCCCGACACGCACGAGACCTGCTACGAGATCAGCGTCGGCGGCGGGCTCGGCCGCACGCCGATGATCGGCAAGGTCGTGCGCGACTATCTGCCGAAGAAGGACCTGCTCGCCTATCTCGAGGCGATCATGCGGGTCTATAATCTCGAAGGGCGGCGCGACAACAAGTACAAGGCCCGCGTCAAAATCCTCGTCCACGAGATCGGCGCCGAGGAGTTCACCCGCCGCGTCGAGGCCGAATTCGCCCTGCTCGACGGCCCCTCGATCAATGCCGATCCGGAAGAGGTCGCGCGCATCGCCGCCTATTTCGCGCCGCCGCGCTACGAAGCGCTGCCGGCCGTCAGCAACACGCTGGAAGCCACGAAGGCGGCGAACCCGGCCTTCGCCCGCTGGGTCGAGGTCAACACGGTGCCGCACAAGGCGCCGGGCTACACCGCGCTGACGATCTCGCTGAAGCCGGTCGGCCAAGCGCCGGGCGATGCGACCAGCGAGCAGATGCGCCGCGTCGCCGATCTCGCCGAGCGCTATTCCTTCGACGAGTTGCGCGTCACCCATGCGCAGAACCTCGTGCTGCCGCATGTGCGCCAGCGCGATCTCTACGCGATCTGGCAGGCACTCGGCGAGGCGGGCTTAGCCACGGCCAATGTCGGGCTCGTCACCGACATCATCTCCTGCCCCGGCCTCGATTATTGCGCGCTGGCGACGGCCCGCTCGATCCCGATCGCGCAGGCGATCCAGAGCCGCTTCGCCGATGAGGCGCGCCAGCGCGAGATCGGGCCGCTCGGCATCAAGATCTCCGGCTGCATCAATGCCTGCGGCCATCACCATGTCGGCCATATCGGCATTCTCGGCCTGGAGAAGCGCGGCATCGAATCCTACCAGATCACGCTCGGCGGCGACGCCACCGAGAACGCCGCGATCGGCGAGATTCTCGGGCCGGGCCTCGCTGCAGAGGAGGTGCCGGACGCGATCGAGCGGATCGTCTCTGTCTATCTCGCCGCCCGCAGCGAGGGCGAGAGCTTCATCGACAATGTCCGCCGCATCGGCCTTGGCCCGTTCAAGGCCGCATTCCAGGAGACCGCCCGTGCCGCTGCTTGACCGGAACGGAAGCGCCGAGGACCGCTGGACTCGCAGCGAAGGCGCGGCGATCGGCAATATCCCGGCGGCGCTCGTGCCCTGGGAGGTGCTCGTCGAGGCGCTCGATACGCAGGAGCCTGAGCAGGTGGTCGGCGCGCTGATCCCCAACAACATCGCCTTTGCCGAACTCGCGCCCTTCCTGCCGCGGCTGGCACTCGTCGCCATCGCCTTTCCGGCCTATTCGGACGGGCGCGGCTTCAGCCTGGCTCGCCAGATCAAGCGTGCCGGCTTCGCAGGGGAAATCCGCGCCAGCGGCCCGCTGATCGCCGACCAGTTCGCTTATGCCCTCTCCAGCGGCTTCGACACGATCGAGTTGCCGGAAGCGAACGCCGCGCGCCAGCCGGTATCGCAATGGCTGCATGCGCGCGACTCGTTCAGCGCCACCTATCAGCGTGGTTATGGCGAGAGCAGCCGCAACGTCCTCGACCAGCGCCGGGCGGCGAGAGCCGCCGCGCCCATCGCAGCGGAGTGAGACATGACGATCTCGACCGCGACACATGGCCCGATCGAACGCCCCCGCACGGCCATGGGCATCGATGAGGACCGCCCGGATGCCGAGTTCGAGACGCTGCTGCCGCGCCAGCCTGCGAGCGAGGCACGCGGGCGCTGGTTCGATCTTTGCTTTCGCCTTATCATCCTGGCACTGGCCGCGCTGTGGCTGCTGACGCCACCGGCGGGCAACGAGCGCATCGCGGCAGACGAGAAGGCCGTAGCGACGACCCGATGACCGAAAGACAGCCCGAATCCACCGCGGCCCGCATCGAGCCGTTGGCGACGCTGCCGCTCTTCCACAAGCTGGTCGGGCGCAAGGTCGTGCTCGCCGGCGGGACCGAAGGCGCGCTGTGGAAGGCTGAGCTGTTGGCGGCGACCGGGGCTGAACTCCACGTCTTTGCCGATGGCACGGAAGCACTGTTCGCCGGATTGGCGCAGGGCGAAATCGGCCATCGCGTGCATGTCCACCACCGAGCCTGGCAGGCCGACGATTTGACCGACGCGGCGATCGCGGTCGCCGACCTCGACGACGCCGATGCAATCCGCGCCTTCGTCGCGGCGGCCCGACAGGCGGGTGTGCCGGTCAATATCGTCGACAAGCCCGAGCATTGCGATTTCGCCTTCGGCGCGCTGGTCAACCGCTCGCCGCTGATCGTCGCCGTCTCCACGGATGGCGCCGCGCCCGTCTTCGGACAGGCGATCCGCACCAAGATCGAGGCGCTCCTGCCGGCGGGTCTCAAGAACTGGGCGCAGGCCGCCGCCGATTGGCGCCCCGCTGTCCAGGCCCGCGAACTGCCCTTCGCACTGCGCCGGAGCTTCTGGGAGCTCTTCGCCGGCAAGGCCATGGCGGAGCCGGAGCGCACGCCGAACCTCGATGACGAAGCGGAGCTTTTCGCGAAGCTCTCCCGGATCGAGGCCAACCATGACGGCAAGGGTCGCGTCACGCTGGTCGGCGCCGGGCCGGGCGATCCGGAACTGCTGACGCTGAAGGCGATCCGCGCCCTGCAGAGCGCCGACATCATCCTCTATGACGACCTCGTCTCGCCCGGCGTGCTCGAACTGGCGCGCCGCGAGGCCAAGCGCATGCTGGTCGGCAAGACCGGCTACGGCCCCTCGGTGAAGCAGGGCGACATCAACGCGCTGATCGTCTCGCTAGCGGTGCAGGGCAAGCATGTCGTGCGGCTGAAGGGCGGCGACCCCGGCATCTTCGGCCGCGCCGGCGAGGAGATCGAAGCCTGCCACACTGCGGGCGTGCCCGTAGCGATCGTGCCCGGCATCTCGGCGGCGCAGGGTGCGGCCGCCTCGCTAGGCCTGTCGCTGACCCATCGCGACCATGCGCGACGCCTGCAATTCGTCACCGGCCATTCGCGCAAGGGCGAGTTGCCTGACGATCTCGACTGGCGCGCCATGGCGGACCCTGCCGCCTCGACCGTGATCTACATGGCCCGGGCCACCCTGCCCGGCTTCCGCGAGCGCGCCATCGCCGCCGGGCTCGACCCGCAGACGCCGGCCGTCGCCGTGCTTGCTGCGACGCGCCCCGACGAGCAGCGCATCGCCGCGACCATTGCAGACCTGCCGGAGCGGCTTGGCGAATTGCCGGCGAACGGCCCCGTTCTCGTCCTGCTCGGCCATGCTTTCGGCCCGGCCCTGTCTGCCGCGAATCCGGCGGAAGACCGCCGCCGGGCCTGACCACGGCCCGGCCTCGTCGCCGGGTGGAACGTCATCGCCGGAGATGCGTTTTCTCCTCCGGCGCCCGAATTTGGAAGGCGCTGTTTGCGCCAAGTCATTGAGAAAAGGACGACAATTCAGTACGTTTCGTTTGTTATTCAGAACGGATCGATGCCTCATCCGAGCCTCGCCGTGAACCAACGGAGCCCTGACATGACGCGACCCGTTTTTAGCCGCCTCCTCCGGGCCGGGCTGGTTCTGGGAGCCTTCACGCTCTGCTTCGGCGTCGTCGCCGGGGCGCGTGCCCAGACCGAGCTCCTCAATGTCTCCTACGATCCGACCCGCGAGCTCTATCGCGAAATCAACGCGGCCTTCATCGCCGAGTGGAACGCGAAGAACCCCGACAAGAAGATTTCGACGATCCGCCAGTCGCATGGCGGCTCCGGCGCGCAGGCCCGCACCGTGATCGACGGGCTCAATGCCGATGTCGTGACGCTGGCGCTGGCTGGCGATATCGACGCCGTCGCCGAGCGCTCGAAGAAGCTGCCGCTCGACTGGCAGAAGCGCCTGCCGCACAATTCCTCGCCCTATACCTCGACGATCGTCTTCCTCGTCCGCAAGGGCAATCCCAAGGCGATCAAGGACTGGGGCGACCTCGTGAAGCCGGGCGTCCAGATCATCACGCCGAACCCGAAGACCTCTGGCGGGGCGCGCTGGAACTACCTCGCCGCCTGGGCCTATGCCGAGAAGGCCTTCAACAAGGACGAGGCCAAGGTCCGCGACTATATCGGCAAGCTGCTCGCCAATGTCCCGGTGCTCGACACCGGCGCGCGCGGCGCGACCACGACCTTCACCCAGCGCGGCATCGGCGACGTCTTCCTGTCCTGGGAGAACGAGGCCTTCCTGGCGCTCAAGGAATTTGGTGCCGACAAGTTCGATATCGTCGTCCCCAGCCTGTCGATCCTGGCTGAGCCGCCGGTTGCACTGGTCGATGCCAATGTCGACGCCAAGAAGACCCGCGAGCAGGCGCAGGCCTATCTCGACTTCCTCTACACGCCGAAGGGACAGGCGATCATCGCCAGGAACTTCTACCGCCCGCGCAATCCGGAAGCGGCCGACGCCAAGGATGTCGCCAATTTCCCGAAGGTCGATCTGGTGACGATCGATGACGTCTTCGGCGGTTGGAAGAAGGCGCAGCCGACCCATTTCGGCGACGGCGGCACCTTCGACCAGCTCTACAAGCCGGCCCGCTGAGGACTGCCCATGACGGCGGCGACGACGACCTTCCGCTGGCGCGAGCCGAGCATCCTGCCCGGCTTCGGGCTCGCGTTCGGCATCACCGTGACGGCGCTGTCGCTGATCGTGCTGATCCCGCTGGCGGCGCTCTTCCTGAAGGCCGCCAGCGCCGGCCCCGCCGATATCTGGGCGGTGGCGACCTCGCCCCGCACCTTGGCCGCGCTGAAGCTCTCCTTCACCGCCGCCCTGTTCGCCGCACTCGTCAACGCCGTGTTCGGGCTGATCCTGGCCTGGGTGCTGGTGCGCTACGAATTTCCCGGCCGACGCCTGATCGATGCCGCCGTCGACCTGCCTTTCGCGCTGCCGACGGCGGTCGCCGGCATTTCGCTCGCCGCGATCTATGCGCCGAATGGCTGGGTCGGCTCACTGCTGGCACCGCTCGCCTTCAAGCTCACCATCCCCTTCACCGATCTCTCCCTCGGCTTCGACGGCAAGGTCGCCTATACCCCGCTGGGCGTGATGGTGGCGCTGATCTTCATCGGCTTGCCCTTCGTCGTGCGCACCGTCCAGCCCGTATTGGAGGAGCTGCAGAGCGATGTCGAAGAGGCTGCGGCGCTGCTTGGCGCCAGCCGCGTCCGGACGATCTTCCGGGTGATTCTGCCCCCGGTCCTGCCGGCGCTGATGACCGGCTTCGTGCTCGCCTTCGCGCGCGCAGTCGGGGAATACGGCTCGGTGATCTTCATCGCCGGCAATGTGCCGATGATCTCCGAGATCGCCCCGCTCCTGATCGTGATCCGGCTGGAGCAGTTCGACTATGCCGGCGCCGCCGTCGTCGCGACGATGATGCTGCTGATCTCGTTTGCGCTGATCCTCGCCGGCAACCTGATCCAGGCCCGTGCCCGCCGGAGGTTCGGTGATGTCTGACGCCACTCTCCCGACCGCCATCGCCGCAGAGCCTCCTCGCAAGGCCAGCCGGGCGCGCGGCGAAAGCCCCGTCGTTCAGTTCGTGCTGATCGCGGTCTCGCTCGCCTTCCTGCTGCTCTTCCTGCTGTTGCCGCTGGTCACGGTCTTCATCGAGGCCGCCGCCAAGGGCTGGGAGGCCTATCGCGCCGCGATCACCGAACCCGATGCGCTGGCAGCGATCCGTTTGACCTTGCTGGTCGCGGCGATCGCAGTGCCGTTCAACATCGTCGTCGGCATTGCCGCCGCCTGGGCGGTCGCCAAGTTCGAATTCCGCGGCAAGAACCTGCTGATCAGCCTGATCGACCTGCCCTTCTCGGTCTCGCCAGTGATCTCGGGCCTCGTCTTCGTGCTGCTCTTCGGCGCGCAGGGCTATTTCGGACCGTGGCTGCAGGCCAACGACCTGAAGATCGTCTTCGCTCTGCCCGGCCTGATCCTGGCGACGGTCTTCGTGACCTTCCCCTTCGTGGCGCGCGAACTGATCCCGCATATGCAATCGCTGGGCTCGTCCGACGAAGAGGCGGCGCTGACGCTCGGCGCCTCGCCCTGGCGCGTGTTCTTCTCGGTGACGCTGCCGAACGTGAAATGGAGCCTGTTCTACGGCGTGCTGCTCTGCAACGCCCGTGCGATGGGCGAGTTCGGCGCGGTCGCGGTCGTTTCGGGCAAGATTCGCGGCCTGACCAACACCATGCCGCTGCATATCGAGATCCTCTACAACGAATACATGGGCGCGGCCGCCTTCGCGGTGGCCTCGCTGCTGGCGGGGCTGGCGCTGGTCACCCTCGTGCTCAAGACCCTGCTGGAATGGCACTACGGCGATGTCATCGCCGCCAGTCGCCGTCACTGACCCACAGACGAAGGATTTCTCGCCATGTCGGTCGCCGTCACCATCGAGACCATCGAAAAGCGCTTCGACAACTTCCCTGCGCTGCGCGGCGTCTCGCTCGATATCCAGCCGGGAGAGCTGGTCGCGCTGCTCGGCCCCTCCGGTTCGGGCAAGACCACCCTGCTGCGCCTGATCGCCGGGCTGGAGGAGGCCGATCGCGGCCGCGTCCTGTTCGGCGAGACCGATACGCGCGATCTCTCCCTGCGCGACCGCCGCATCGGTTTCGTCTTCCAGCAATACGCCCTGTTCAAGACGATGAACGTTGCCGAGAATATCGGCTTCGGCTTGAAGTCCCGCCCGCGCCACGAGCGCCCGAACAACGACGAAATCCGCAAGCGTGTCAGCGACTTGCTCGACCTCGTTCAATTACCGGGGTTGGAGAAGCGCTATCCCAGCCAGCTCTCGGGCGGCCAGCGCCAACGCGTTGCGCTCGCCCGCGCGCTCGCGATCGAGCCGCGCGTGCTGCTGCTCGACGAGCCCTTCGGAGCGCTCGACGCCAAGGTCCGCAAGGATCTGCGGGCGTGGCTGCGCGAACTGCACGGGCGCACCGGCCATACCACTGTCTTCGTCACGCATGATCAGGAGGAGGCGCTGGAGCTGGCCGACCGGGTCGCGATCCTCAACGAAGGACGGATCGAGCAGGTCGGCTCGGCCGATGATGTCTACGATCACCCGGCGACGCCCTTCATCTGCGAGTTCCTGGGCGAGGTGAACAAGCTGCCGGTCAAGGTCGTCGGCAGTCAGGCCTTCTTCGGCGACCGGCCGGTGCTGGGCGGATTGTCGCAGAACCAGGGCGGCCCGGCCTCGCTCTATGTCCGGCCGCAGCACCTGCGCATCGTCGACGAGACGCCGCTGGCGCTCCCCGGCACGGTCGAGCACTTGCGCCGCAACGGCCCGATCCGCCGGGCTGAAGTCGCCGTCGAGGGGCTGAAGAAGCGCCTCGAGGTCGATCTCGCCAGCCAGGTCGCGCCGGCGATCGGCGAGCGGATCAGGCTGCGCATCGCCCATGGCAACCTGTTCGCCGCCGCGTGATGGAACGCAACGTCATGCTCGGGCTTGACCCGAGCATCTCGGGACAGAGGGGCGCCTCATTCTGCAAGAGATTCCCGGGTCTGCGCTTCGCTCCGCCCGAGAATGACGCCCTGCATGCGGGAGCGGCATGAAGCCGCCCTCGCCTCAGCCGGCGGGTCAGGTTATGCCTGTGGCACAGCGGATCACGCCGACAGGAGATCGCGATGAAAGCACGCGCGAAATGGGTTGATGGCATGGCCTTCATGGGCGAGTCCGGCAGCGGGCACGCCATGATCATGGATGGCGCGCCGGAATATGGTGGGCGCAATCTCGGCATCCGGCCGATGGAGATGCTGCTGATCGGGCTCGCCGGTTGCACGGCTTTCGACGTCGTCGGGATGATCAAGAAGGGCCGCGAGAACATCACCGGCTGCGAGGTCGATGTCGAGGCCGAGCGCGCCACGACCGATCCCAAGGTCTTCACCAAGATCCATCTCGCCTACCGCATCACCGGCAAGGGCCTGTCCCATGCCAAGGCCGAGCGGGCCGTCACATTGTCGAAGGAAAAATACTGTTCGGCTTCGATCATGCTCGGGGCGACCGCCGAGATGAGCTACAGCCTCGAAGTGATCGACGAACTACAGAAGGAGGCTGCTGAATGAGCCGGGCTGAATTCGCCGGATTGATCACGCCGGACGCGCTCGCCGCGCGGCTCGGCGACGAAAACCTCGTCATCATCGACATCCGCACCGCGGCCGATGGCGCAAAAGCCGCCTTCGAGGCCGGTCATATCCCCGGCGCGCTCCATTCCGACTACGCGGCCGATGGCTGGCGGGCGAAGATCGGCAATGCACCGGGCATGGTGCCGCCGCTCGACCATCTCGCTGCGCTCGTGGGCCGGCTCGGCATCAAGCCGCATGACGAGATCGTCATCGTCCCGGCCGGCACGGCCGCGACCGATTTCGCCGCGGCGGCACGTGTGTACTGGACGCTGAAATTCATCGGGCACGGCCAGCAGGCGATCCTCGATGGTGGCTTCAAGGCCTGGACGGCCGATGCGAAGCGCCCCGTCGCGAACGGCGCATCAGCGCCGAAGAGCGCAGCGCCCTACCCGGTCGTGGCACAGCAGGGCCTGCGCAGCACGGCGGACACCACCCTTGTCGCCGCGCGCAGCAAGCAGGCGAGCCTCGTCGATGCGCGTGGCCCCAGCTATTTCGAGGGCCGCGAGAAATCGGCCGAGGCCGCCCGCGCCGGCCATATCCCGGGCGCGATCCAGCGCGACTATGCCGGCGCCTTCGAGCCCGGCAGCGGCAAGCTCAAGGAGCCTCGCGAGCTGGAGAAGCTCTTCGCGGCCGTGCCCCAGGGTCCGGTCGTCTCCTACTGCAATACCGGCCATTCGGCGGCGGCGAACTGGTTCGTGCTTTCGGAGGTTCTGGGCCGCGACGAGGTCGCGCTCTACGATGGCTCGATGACCGACTGGACGCAGGACCCGGACCGCCCGGTCGCGACCGGCAAGGCGGCCTGATCGCGCTTTCGATTGCAAATCAGCTTGAAAAGGTTCAAAGGAAGCGCCGATCGCGTGCCCTGACGCGCGGCGCTTCCTGACATTCTGAACCGAGCCATCAGCCGATGAACGCCGTCGCGCCGAAAATCTCCTTCGTTTCGCTGGGCTGCCCCAAGGCGCTCGTCGATTCCGAACGGATCATCACCTCGCTGCGCTCCGAGGGCTACGAGCTCTCGAAGAGCCATGCCGGGGCAGACCTCGTCATCGTCAACACCTGCGGCTTTCTCGACAGCGCCAAGGCGGAATCGCTGGAGGCGATCGGCTCGGCTCTTGCCCAGAACGGCAAGGTCATCGTCACCGGCTGCATGGGCGCCGAGCCCGAGCAGATCCGCGACGTCTTCCCGAACGTGCTCGCGATCACCGGCCCGCAGGCCTATGAGAGCGTCGTATCGGCCGTGCACCAGGCGGTGCCGCCGAAGCACGACCCCTTCGTCGATCTCGTCCCCGACCAGGGCGTGAAGCTGACGCCACGGCACTACGCCTATCTCAAGATTTCAGAGGGCTGCAACAATCGCTGCACCTTCTGCATCATCCCGAAGCTGCGCGGCGACCTCGTCTCGCGGCCGATCGGCGACGTGCTGCGCGAGGCCGAGAAGCTGGCCAAGGCCGGCGTCAAGGAGCTGCTGGTGATCTCGCAGGACACCAGCGCCTACGGGCTCGACATCAAATACGCGCCCTCGATGTTCAAGGATCGCGAGATCCGCACCCGCTTCTTCGAACTCGCCCGCGAGCTCGGCCAGATGGGGATGTGGGTGCGTCTGCATTATGTCTACCCCTACCCGCATGTCGACGAGGTGATCCCGCTGATGCAGGAAGGGCTGGTGCTGCCCTATCTCGACATCCCCTTCCAGCACGCCTCGCCGAATGTGCTGAAGGCGATGAAGCGCCCGGCCCATCAGGACCGCACGCTCGACCGCATCCGGAAATGGCGCGACATCTGCCCGGATCTCGCCATCCGCTCGACCTTCATCGTCGGCTTCCCCGGCGAGACCGAAGAGGACATGGACATCCTCGTCGACTGGCTGAATGAAGCGAAGCTGGAGCGCGTCGGCGCGTTCAAATACGAGCCGGTGAAGGGTGCGCCCGCCAACGATCTCGGCCTCGACCTCGTCCCCGAAGAGGTGAAGGAAGCCCGCTGGCACTGCTTCATGAAGGCACAGGCAGAGATTTCCGCCCGCATCGTCAAGGGCCGCGTCGGCAAGCGCATCCAGGTCATCATCGACGAAGCCGGGCCGACCGTGGCCAAGGGCCGCTCGAAATGGGACGCGCCGGAGATCGACGGCAATGTCTACGTGGCGAGCCGCCGGCCGCTGCGGGCGGGCGACATCGTCACCGTGAAGATCGAGCGCGCCGACGCCTACGATCTTCACGGCGTGGCTGTCTGAGCGACAGCCGGTCAGTTCGGGAGTTCGCAGACCCGGCGGACGATCCGGCCGTTGCGGTCACGCGCGACCCTGAGTTCGCCGCCGCAGCCTTCCGCGGTCAGAACCGGAGGGGGCTCGTAGCGGGGCGGCTCGTTGCAGGCGTGGGTGATGCAGTTGGCTCCGGCTCCCCGGGCCTTTGCCGCACCCGGAACCCGGACGCGCTCGTGGTCCTGCAGGCGGATGGCGATGACGGAGTTGTGGTCGCCGCCCTGCCCGCCTTGGCCACCGGAGCCGCCACCTCCGCCGCCATTGCCGCCACCACCGCCGCCGCCCTGCTGGGCGAGAGCGACACCCGAAAGGGTCAGGGTCGCGAAGAGAAAGCCGACGATCTGAAACCTGCTGGTCATGACGTCACCTTGAAGGGTTGTCAGCATGTGCTGATACCGATTCGTCGCGGCACCTCCTCTTCGGGTTCATTGCTCACGAAAAAAATGCGCCCGGTTTCCCGGGCGCATGGTTCTCCATTCGCATCAGCCTCGGGCTGAATCAGGGAATCAGGACCGTCGAGCCCGTGGTGCCGCGCGATTCCAGCAGGCGATGCGCGTCGGCTGCATCCTTCAGCGGGAAGGTCGCGTTCACTGGCACCTTGACCTTGCCGCTCAGCACCGTCTCGAACAGGTTCTTGGCCATTGCAACCATGGTCTCGCGCTTGGCCGTGTGCGTGTTGAGCGTCGGGCGCGTGACATAGAGCGAGCCCTTGCTGGCGAGGATGCCGAGATTGAAGGCCTCCACCGCGCCGGAAGCATTGCCGAAGCTCGCCAGCAGGCCGAAGGGCTTCAGCGTGTCCAGCGACTTCATGAAGGTGTCCTTGCCGACGCCGTCATAGACCACGTCGCAGAGCGCCCCGCCGGTGATCTCCTTCACCCGCGCCGCGAAATCCTCCTCGCGGTAGTTGATGACGTGGTCGGCGCCATGCGCCTTGGCAAGCTCCGCCTTCTCCTTCGAGCCGACGGTGCCGATCACGGTCGCGCCCAGGGCCTTGCCCCATTGGCAGAGGATGAGGCCGGTCGCGCCGGCCGCGGCATGGACCAGGATCGTGTCGCCCGGTTTCACCTTGTAGGTCCGGTGCAGCAGGTATTCGGCTGTCAGCCCCTTGAGCAGCATGCTGGCGGCGGCCTCGTAGGAGATGCCCTCCGGCAGCGCCACGACGGAAGCCGCCGGCACGATGCGCTCCTCGGCATAGGCGCCGAGCCCCGCGACCACCGCGACGCGGTCGCCCGGCTTGAACTCGGTGACGTTGGGGCCGACCGCGAGCACGTCGCCGGCGCTCTCGTTGCCCAGGGTGAAGGGCAGCTGCGGCGCCGGGTAGAGACCCGAGCGGAAATAGGTGTCGATGAAATTCAGGCCGATCGCCCGGTTCCGGATCAGGATTTCGCCGGGACCCGGCTGCGGCAGGGTGACGTCCTCGAACTGCAGGACCTCGGGGCCGCCGGTCTTGTGGGCGCGAATGGCTTTGACCATGAAAGGCATCTCCTATGGGATGGATGCCCGACCATAGTTCATCGGGCCGGAAAGGCATCCGTGCCCAACGCAGAACGCACCTTGCGACTTTGCGGCCCGTGGCCAAGACGCCGCGCATCGGCTAGCCAAGGGCGATGAGCACGGACACTGCCGATCAGGTCGATATCGCCATCGTGGGCGCCGGCGCCGTCGGCCTGGCGGCCGCGCTGGCGCTGAGCCGGGAAGGCCGCAGCGTCGCCTTGCTCGGCCCTGTCGCGACGCCGCGTGACGGACGCACCGTCGCCCTGCTCGACGGTTCCTGGCGGATGCTGGCCGAGCTCGGCGTGCAGGACGCCTTGCTGGAAAAGGCAGCGCCGCTGGAAGTGATGCGCCTCGTCGATGACAGCGGCAGCCTGTTCCGCCAGCCGCCGGTCGAGTTCCGGGCCTCCGAGATCGGGCTGGAGGCCTTCGGCTGGAATATCGAGAATGCCGACCTGACCGGGCTTCTCGCCGAGAAGGCGGCCGAACGATCCGGCCTGCGCATGATCCCCGGTTTCGTCCGCGCGATTGAACCGGAGGCGGACGGCGTGCGCCTCTCCTGCGAGGGCTTCGCTCCATTGAAGGCTCGCCTTGTGGTCGGCGCCGACGGGCGCAACTCGCAGGTGCGCGCGGCGGCCGGCATCGAGAGCCGCGACTGGCGCTATCCGCAGATCGCATTGACCGCAATCTTCGAGCATCGCCGCGACCATCAGGAAACCTCGACCGAATTCCATACGCGGAAAGGTCCCTGCACGATCGTGCCGTTGCCCGGCCGGCGCTCCTCGCTGGTCTGGCTCGTCGATCCGGAGGAGGCTCCGGCGCTGACCGCGCTCGACGATACGGCCTTCGCGCTACGGGTCGAAAAGCAGGTGCAGTCGCTGCTCGGCACAATGACGGTGTCAGGGCCGCGCGGCAAGGTGCCGATGGGCGGGCTCTCGGTCGAGCGTTTCGGCGCCGGCCGCATGGCGCTGATCGGCGAGGCCGCGCATGTCTTCCCGCCGATCGGCGCGCAGGGGCTCAATCTCGGCCTGCGCGATGCCGCGGCACTGAGCGAAGCGCTTGCGGGCGCGACGGATGCGGGAGCGGCAAGCGTGATCGCTGATTACGACAGCGCGCGGCAGGCCGATGTCCGCTTGCGCACCGGCGCGGTCGATGTGCTCAACCGCACGCTGCTGACCGACATGCTGCCCGCCGACCTGATGCGCGGCGCCGGCCTGCTGGCGCTGTCGCGGATCGGGCCGCTCAGGCGGCTCGTCATGCGGCAGGGGCTGGCCGGTGGGGCGGCGGGCTAGAGAAACTCCGTCATGCTCGGGCTTGACCCGAGCATCTCCTGCCGAAGCGGGCGCTCGAGCCTCATTCTGCCTGAGATTCTCGGGTCTGCGCTGCGCTCCGCCCGAGAACGACGGCTGAGCCAGGTTAGTTGCCGCCCAGTATCTTCCGCGTATCCACCCCGCTCGCCGCAACCTTCCGCAATCCCGCCGCTTGCTCCCGGAAGACCGGCGCGAGCGGCAGCGGCGTCGAGACGAGACGGCGGCCACCCGGTTCCTCGACCTGCGCGTCGAGCAGGCCGCGCGCCGACATCTGCGGATCGGATACCGCCTCCTCCAGCGTCCGCACCACCGTGCAGCAGCAATCCAGCGGCTCGACCAGCGCGCGCCAATAGGCGGCGCTTTCGCTTGCGATGATGGCGGCAATGCCCGCGCGCGTCGCCTCGGGATCGCGGCGGTCGTCGCGCAGCCTCTCATCAAGGCCGATCCCCTCGCAGAAGCCCTGCCAGAACTTCGGCTCGATCGCCCCGACCGCGAGGAACCAGCCATCGGCGGTGGCATAGAGCCCGTAGCGCGGGCTCGCACCCGTCAGCAGGCCCTCCCCGCCATCGGGAAAGGAGCCGGTCACCTGTCCCTGCGCCAACCCGTACCAGGCGAAGGTCGGCATCGCATCGGCCATGGCGATGTCGAGATGGCAGCCCTGCCCGGTGCGATCGCGCTGGCGCAGCGCCAGCAGGATGTTGAGCACGGCCGGCATGGTGCCTCCGGCGATGTCGGCGACGAGCGGCGGCGGTAAAGGCGGCGCCTCGCCGCGCTTCAGCGACTGGCCGAGAAGCCCGCCGAGCGCTTGGTAATTGATGTCGTGCCCGGCCTCCTGCGCACGCGGGCCCTGCTGGCCATAACCGCTGATCGAGCAATAGATCAGTCGGGGATTGATGGCCTTCAGCGCCTCATGGCCGAAGCCGAGCCGCTCCATCACGCCCGGCCGGAACTGCTCGATCAGGATATCGGCCTGCGCGATCATAGGAGTGAGCCGCGCCAGCGCATCCGGCGCCTTGAGATCGAGCTCGACCGAATCCTTGCCCCGGTTGAGCACCGCGAAAGGCGCCGCCGTCTCGCCGAAGCGCGGCGGGAAGCCGCGCATGTCCTCTCCGCCGGGCCGCTCGATTTTGATAACGCGTGCACCCGCCTCCGAAAGGAAGAGGCTCGCCAGCGGCCCGGGCAGGAGCGTCGAGAAATCGAGGACCAGCAGGTCGTCCAGCGGCAGCATCCGGCACCCTTAGATTCTTTGTTTCAACGCATTTTCTTGACGCGAACCGGTGTCCACTTCGCTTGAAAACGCTCTAGTGAAACAGATCGGCAGCTATCCTGCCCGTCTTCACCAGCCACAGGAAGCCCGAGAGCGTAACCATCGAAACGATGGTGCCGACGAGAATGCAGGCCGAAGCGCGCTCGACGCCGACCTTGTACTGCGTCGAGATGACGAAGATGTTCAGCGCAGGCGGCAGCGCCGCCATGATGATCGCGGCATAGATCCAGTTGGTCGGGATGCCGCCGATGGCCGAGAGCAGCAGCCAGACCAGAAGCGGGTGCAGCAGGAGCTTGATGAAGACGAGCCCAGGGACGCCGGCCGGCATCCGCTTCATCGGGCGGAGAGCCACGGTGACGCCGAGCAGGAAGAGCGCGCAGGGCGCAGCCGCCTGCGAGAGCCACAACACCATCCGGTCGAGCGCCACCGGCAATTCGAACTTGAGATAGCTCGCCAGCACGCCGGCCAGCGTTGCGACGTTGAACGGATGGGTCAGCACTCGCCAGACCACCTCGCCGGCAGTGGCGAGCAGGCTCTTCTTTTCGACGCCGGCCACCGCCATCAGCAACGGAACGAGCGAGAACAGCAACACGCTGTCAAAGACGAAGATGAGCACGACCGGCGCGCTCGCCTCCGGCCCCAGCGCCGCCAGGATCAATGGCGGGCCCATATAGCCGATATTGGAATAGGCTCCGGCGACGCCCTGCATCACCGCCTGCGGCAGGTCGCCTTTCGCGTGCCGGAGCCCGATCGCCAGCGACAGGCTGAAGGCGCAGAACGTGGCGAAGGTCGTGCCGGCGATGAATTTCCAGTTGGCAAGCTCGCTCAATGGCTTGTCGGCGATCAGGCGATAGAACAGCGGCGGCAGCGCGACATAGATCAGGAAGAACTGGAGCCAGGCCAGCCCTTCCTCCGGCAACTGCTTGTAGCGGCCGATGGCGAAGCCGAGCAGGATCAGCCCGAAGAACGGCGCGACCAGATTGAAGATGCTGAGGAGGTCGGCCATCGGTGGCGTTTTCGTCCTGCGATGAAGGCGCCCGCCTTCGACCCGAACCCGGCGGATATCTGCATCTAGCGCATGGCTCGAAGGCAGCAAGGGCTTTTGCAGCGTACTTGCCCGCACCCAGCGCAACAGGAAGACATGATACCTAGGAAATATTACCCAACAGCAGCTCTAGGACTAATAACCTAGGCATTACAGCCTATCGGTCATCGAAAGAACCATGGACGGCGCGCATCGTCTCGGCCACAGTCGCTGCATTGCAGCATGGAGCCGCCGATGACGACCAGGACGCCGCGCCAGTTCTTCCGCCCGCTCGCGATCGGCGCGCCGGAGCCCTTCCGCGAATTGCCGCTGCGGCTCGAGCGGATGATCCATTTCGTACCGCCGCATCTGGAGAAGGTCCGCGCCAAGGTCGGCGAGCTCGCCGGACAGGTCGATATCGTGCTCGGCAATCTCGAGGATGCGATCCCGGTCGAGGCCAAGCAGGCGGCGCGCGACGGCTTCATCACCATGGGCAAGGCGGTCGATTTCGGCAGGACCGGCCTGTGGACCCGCGTCAACGCATTGAATTCGCCGTGGTTTCTCGACGATATCACCGCGATTATGGGCGAGATCGGCGGCAAGCTCGACGTCGTGATGGTGCCGAAGGTCGAAGGCCCCTGGGACATCCACTATGTCGACCAGCTCCTGGCGCAGTTCGAGGCGCGGCATCTGCTGCGCAAGCCGATCCTGATCCACGCCATCCTGGAGACGGCGGAAGGCGTCAAGAATGTCGAGGCGATCGCCACCGCCTCGCCGCGCATGCACGGCATGAGCCTCGGCCCCGCCGACCTCGCCGCCTCGCGCGCCATGAAGACGACCCGCGTCGGCGGTGGCCACCCGGAATACAAGGTGATCGTCGACCCCTCCCCCGATGGCGGGCCGCGCGCGGTCGCGCAACAGGACCTCTGGCACTACACGCTCGCCAAGATGGTCGATGCCTGCGCCGCGGCCGGGATCAAGCCGTTCTACGGCCCCTTCGGCGATTTCGCCGACGAGGCCGCCTGCGAGGCGCAGTTCCGCAACGCCTTCCTGCTCGGCTGCGCCGGCGCCTGGACACTGCATCCCTCGCAGATCGCCATCGCCAAGCGCGTCTTCAGCCCCGACCCGGCCGAGGTCGCTTTCGCCAAGCGGATTCTGGAAGCGATGCCGGACGGCTCCGGCGCCGTGATGATCGACGGCAAGATGCAGGATGACGCGACCTGGAAGCAGGCGAAGGTGATCGTCGACCTCGCCGTTCAGGTCGCGGCGCGAGACCCGGACCTGGCCGAGCGCTACGGAATGTGATGGGACAGCGGGCCTGAATCGATTGATTTCGACGCATTTACGACGCATTGCTTGCGCAAGGCGGCAAGACCTAAAGCCGGCGGCGCATCGGCCGGCGCAAGATGGATCTGTCATGGAAGCGCGTTCGGCCAAGTTCAGGATCGGGCAGGTGGTCAAGCACCGCATCTACCCGTTCCGTGGCGTGATATTCGACGTCGACCCGGTCTTCTCGAATACCGAGGAGTGGTGGATGGCGATTCCGGAGGCCATGCGCCCGTCGAAGGACCAGCCCTTCTACCATCTCTTCGCCGAGAACGAGGAGGCGGAATACGTCGCCTATGTCTCCGAGCAGAACCTCGTCGATGACGATTCCGGCGAGCCCGTGCGCCATCCCCGCGCCAAGGAATTCTTCCGGCGCGACCGCAAGGGCCGCTACAAGCTGGACCGCGCCGACCTGAACTGAGGTTTATCGCTCTCTTGTGGCCCTGTCGGCTGACCGCCGATCCAGAAAGCGCCGACATCTCTCAAAATCTCGCCGTCATCCCGGGCTTGCCCCGGGATCCATCGGAGCGCTCCGGAGCTCTGGGATGGATCCCGGATCGGCGCTGCTTCGCAGCTTGTCCGGGATGACGGCCTGGTTCCCTCAGGAAATCGACATGCGAACTAAAAAGGCCGGTCCCGCAGGGGACCGGCCTTTTCTGATTCAGGCGATAGCGCCGCCGCTCAGGGCTTCGGCGGGGTCGCAGGCGCGGCAGGCGCAGCGCCGGGGGCCGGGGCAGCGCCCGGAGCGGCAGCGCCGCCGGCGCCGAGACGCTGGCGCAGCTCTTCCTGGCGCTTGGCCAGCTCGTCCTGCAGCTGCTTCTGCTGGTCCTCGAGCACCTTCGGGTCGATCGCGGCGCCGTCGAAGCCCTTGGCGAAATCGGCCAGCGGGATGGTGAAGGTCAGCTCGCGAGCGCCCTGGTTCTGGACGCTGACGTTCAGGTTGGTGCCCTTCTTCATCGCGTTGATGAAGTCGTCCTTGACCTGCGACTCCGCGAAGCAGCCGTTCGGGAAGCAGATGGCGTAGCGGCCGCCGGTCGGCTGGGCATTGTCGACGCCGAAGCGGATGCCGGGCTGCAGCAGCAGGCCGAGCGGCATCAGGAAGCGCACGATCTTGTTCGGGTCGCCCTTCACGTCATAGATCGCGACGGCCAACACCGGCTGGCCCTGATCCGAGACGAAGTCGCGGGTGGTGTAGCAGATTTCCTTGTTGGCCGCCTGGTCCTTGCCGCAGACCTTGGTCCAGCTCGTCTGCGAGGGCTCGGGCTTGACCTGGACGACGGTCGGGCCGGTGGCCGCGGCGCCGCCGGGCTGGGCCGGAGCGGCAGGCTGGGCCGGCGCCGGAGCGGCCGGGCGGGTCGGCGTCGCCGGGCGCTGCGCCGGAGCCTGGGCGAAGCCCGCGACGGGCGCAAAGCTGATGGCCGTGCTGAGCACGAGGCCGAGCGCACGAGATGACAGGCGATACGAAGCGGACATTCTTGTCTTTCCTTACCAAGCGAATTCGGGATCACGACTTCGCAAGCCGCGCGCGTCACCGCTGATGGCCCAATCGCATGGGGCGCAGGCCATCGCAAGCCGTGCACATCAAGGCTGATTGAGGCGTTTGAATGACACCCTGCCCCGCCTTTAGCGAGTTCGCAGCGAGGTTTCCAGCCCGAATAGCTGCGTGACCCTGCTGCTCCCATGCTATTCTTGTCGAGGGAATCAGGTCGTACGATGGAATTTCTTCGATTGCCCCAGGCGGTGAGCCGCCGCGGGGTCAACTTCTTGCTGGCTTTGGCTCCGTTCGCCATCCTGGCGCGCGGCCGTGATGCGTTGGCCGATTCGGCCCCGCTGCGGCACGCCATCGCGATGCATGGTCAGCCGGCCCTCCCGCCCGGCTTCGCGCATCTGCCCTATGCCGATCCCAAGGCCCCCCGGGGCGGGCGCATCGTCATGGGCCTCCAGGGCACCTTCGACAGCCTCAATCCGCTCGTCGTGCTCGGCGTCGCGCCCGATGCCGTGCCGAAATACGTCCAGCAGAGCCTGCTCTTCCGTTCGGCCGACGAACCGTTCACGGCCTATGGCCTGCTGGCCTCCGGCGTTTCGCTCGATGCCGACCGCAAGCAGCTCGCCTTCGAGATCGACGAGCGCGCGCGGTTCTCGGACGGCAAGCCGGTCACGGCCGAGGACGTGATCTTCACCTTCGAGATGCTGAAGGCGAAGGGCAAGCCGTTCCATCGCTCCAGCCTCGGTCGCGTGACCAAGGCCACGGCGCCCTCGCCCCGGCGCGTCGAGTTCGAACTCGGCGACGGCTCCAATCGCGAATTGCCGCTGGTGATCGGCGCGATGCCGATCTTCGCGAAGCACGCGACCAATGCCGAAACCTTCGGCGAGACCAGCTTTAAGCCGGCGCTCGGCTCCGGCCCCTATGCCGTCGAGGAGGTCCGCCCCGGCGAATCGCTGGTGCTGCGGCGGCGCAAGGATTTCTGGGCCGAGGACCATCCGCTCACGCGCGGACTCTATAATGCCGACGAGATCCGCTACGATTTCTACCGGGATTCGAACGCGCTGTTCGAGGCGTTCAAGGCCGGGCTCTACGATGTCCGCATCGAGGGCGATCCGACGCGCTGGATGACCGGCTACGACGTGCCAGCCGTGCATGACGGGCGCATCCGGCAGGAAACCCTGCATTTCGACACGCCCAAGGGCATGACCGGCCTCGTCTTCAACACGCGCCGGCCGATCTTCGCCGATATCCGGGCGCGCGAGGCGCTCGGGCTGCTGTTCGATTTCGAATGGGTCAACCGCAACCTGTTCCACGGCGTCTATCGCCGGGCCGGCAGCTTCTTTTCCGATTCGGAGCTCTCGGCGCTCGGCGTCCCCGCCGACGGGCGCGAGAAGGCCCTGCTCGCAGCCTTTCCCGACGCCGTGCGCGAGGACATCCTCGCCGGCAGCTGGCGCCCCTCGGAGACCGACGGTTCCGGCCGCGACCGCGAACAGGCGCGCAAGGCGCTCGATCTGCTCAAGGCGGCCGGCTACGCGCTCCAGAACGGCGTGCTGCGCAACGGCAAGGGCGAGCCTTTTGCCTTCGAGATCACCGTCACCAGCCGGCCGCAGGAGCGGCTCGCGCTCAACTATGCGCAATCGCTTGCCCGCCTCGGCATCGCCGTCTCGGTGCGGTTGATCGACGACGTGCAGTACTGGCGGCGGCTGTCGACCTTCGATTTCGACATGATCCAGTGGACCTGGCCGGCCTCGGCCTCGCCCGGCAACGAGCAGATCGGCCGCTGGGGCTCGGCCAATGCCGCCCGCAACGGCTCGCTGAACTATGCCGGCGTGAAATCGCCCGCCGTGGACGCCGTCCTGCAGGCTCTGCTTGGCGCCCGCGAGCGCGAGGATTTCGTCGCGGCGGTGCGCACGCTCGACCGCTTGCTGGTTTCCGGCTTCTACGTCGTGCCGCTCTATTACCTGCCCGACACCTGGATCGCCTTCGCGCGTGGCGTCACGCTGG
Source organism: Allobosea sp. FW305-C-101 (assembly GCF_058783685.1). NCBI lineage: Bacteria > Pseudomonadati > Pseudomonadota > Alphaproteobacteria > Hyphomicrobiales > Alloboseaceae > Allobosea > Allobosea sp. FW305-C-101. Next base: position 372,041 of record NZ_JBYSYT010000003.1, read on the forward strand.
CGGGGCGACAGCCAGCCTATTTCCTCTCCAACGAGCTGCTGGCCCGCCTCCCGGCGGCCTCGGCCCCCGCGAATTAGGATCTGTCGATGCGGGCAGAACAGGACGAAGCCTCAGCCTTGCTCGACGGTCTCGATCTCGACACCCTGCTCGCAGCCCTGACCCGCAATCGCGGCTATGACGCGGCCTTGCGCGATCCGCCGGGCCGACGCGGCTGGAGCGACATCACGCCGGGCTCGGTCAATTTCCTCGACCTCGACGAGCGCATCGACCGGCTGGCGCGGCTGCTCGCCATCAACAAGGGCACGCCGGGCGCGAGTGTCGCGATCCTGGCCCCGCTCGGGCCGGAGGCGATCGTCTCGATCCTGGCGAGCCTGCGCGCGGGCCTGTCGCCCCTGATGTTGCCGCTGCACGGCAACGAGCTCGAACTGCTCAAGTTGATCGAGGCTTCCGGCGCGGTGATGGCGCTCGGCGTCAGCCGGGTCGGGCCGCTGCGGCCCTTGCTCATGTTGCGCAATCTCGCGATGCGCGCCTTCGGCACGCGCTTCGTCGGCGGCTTCGGCCCGGATGTGCCGGACGGTGTCGCCCCGCTCGACATGCTGATGGCGAACCCGACGCTGCATCCCCTGCCGCAGCTCACTGAGCGACCGGTGCTGCAGATCGCCGACGGCGTATCTTTGCAGGGCCCGATCGCGCTGCCGGAGCGGGAATTGCTCGGCAAGGCGCTCGAGATCTCGCGAGCCCTTAAGCCGACCATCTCCTCGCGCATCGTGACGACGCTGGTCGGCGGCGACCTTGCCGCGTTGGCGAGCGGGCCGGGCGTGGCGATGCTCAGCGGGCTCGAACTCCTGCCGCTCGGCCTGTTCAATCTCGGCGATCTCCAGGCCTGCATCGAGGGCGGACGCAGCGTCCATCTGGTTCTGCCCGGCGCCATGGAGCCGGCCCTGGCGCATTCACGGCTGGCAGGCCATCCCGCATTCGCGAGCCTGGTCTTCGTTCATCGCGCGAGCGACGCCCGCAGCCTCCCGGCGATTGACCGGCCGGATGTCGCGATCGTCGATATCGAGGCGCATTCGGCCGGCGATATCACTGTCAGCAAGCGGCAGGGACCTTCGGTCGCCTGATCGCGTCCGCGCAGAAGAACGCGACGTCGAACGCCTCATTCGCCCCGCGATGAGGAAGCGCCGTCGAGCACCCCAGCGCGCAAGAGCAGGTAGAGCACCGCCGCGTTGAGCAGGTGCCAGAGCCAGTGCGTGCCGAGCGGGAGGCTGCCGCAAAGCACGCCGTCGATGCTGCGCATCGTCAGGGAAACAGCGAAGGTGCCTGCAGCAAGCGCCAATAGCCGGCTCTGATCGCGCAGAGCCGGTGCACGCGCCATCGCGAGCGCCACGCCGATCAAGCCGAGCAGGAAGGCCGCATAACCGGCCGAGCCCGCCATCCCGGCCGGCAGCACTGCGCGCCCCAGTGCCGACAGGCCCAGCGCCAGAGCGAAGAAGGCCAGCGTTCCAGCAGCCGTGATAGCTACGGACAATCCGAGGAAGCGCCTCAGTGCGAAAGCGAAATAGCCGAAGGCGAAGAGCTGGATCGGCATGACATCGGCCAGCAGCGTCCAGCGATTCGGGATGGTGTGGAACAGGAAGGAGCCGATGCCGATGGCGAAGACCAGGCCGATCAGGGCGAGCGTGACCGCGTCCCGCCCGCCCTGCCGGCGCCACAGCCAGAATCCCGCCAGCGCGGCGACGAGAAAGGCCGCATTGGTCAGCGCGTTCAGGGGCTCAGCCCAGAAGCTGCCATCGATCCGCTCGCAATAGCCGAACTGCATCGCCCTGCCCGTCAATCTTCCCGCCAGCGAACCCGCTTGCTGCGACGGCATCATGTCAGGCCCCGCGTGTTGCCTTCGCAAGGCCGCTCCGCAAAGCTCGCGACTCGCTAGCAGGAGATATCCCCATGCGCAGCCTTTGCTTCCCGCTTCTCGCAGCCGCCCTGCTTTCCGGTGAGCTGGCGAGCCCGGCATTCGCCAATCCCCAGGCCTGTGCCGATCTCTGGACCGCGCGCAACGAGATCTACAAGGCGCAGGGCTATTGCTTCCGGACCAAGCGCGCGATCGCGGCCTTCGGCAATGCCGGCTGCCAGTACGACACTATCGAGGACCTACCGCTCTCGGCCAATGACCACCGGGCGATCGCCGATATCGTCCGACAGGAGCGTGCGCTGCGCTGCCCGCGCTGAGGTCGATTGCCTGTGGAAGGCAGGGCTGCCCTGCGCCCAGCGAAGGGAAGGCCGTGCTAGAAGCGCCGGCCGCACATCCGCGCCCGATCCAACCCGACGATTCATCGCCCGCATGACCACTGCAATCGAGATGGGAACGACAAGGACCGGCGAGCCCGGTCTGATCGATCTCGCCGAATTGCTGGCGACGCGCCTGCTCGTGCAGGGCAATTCCGGCTCGGGCAAATCGCATCTACTGCGCCGTTTGCTGGAGCAGAGCGCGCCACTGGTGCAGCAGGCGATCATCGACCCTGAGGGCGACTTCGTCTCGCTCGCCGACCAGTTCGGCCATGTCGTGGTCGATGCCGAATGCGGCGAGGCCGAATTGCAGCGCGTCGCCCTGCGCGTGCGCCAGCACCGCGTCTCGGTGGTGCTGAACCTCGAAAACCTCGAAGCCGACGAGCAGTTGCGCGCCACCGCCGCCTTCCTCGGCGGGCTCTTCGATGTCGATCGCTCGCTCTGGTTCCCGATGCTGATCGTGGTCGACGAGGCCCAGCTCTTCGCGCCTGTGATGGCAGGCGAGGCCTCGGACGAGGCACGTCGGCTTTCATTGGGCGCCATGACCAACCTGATGTGCCGCGGCCGCAAGCGCGGCCTTGCCGGCGTGATCGCGACCCAGCGCCTCGCCAAGCTCGCCAAGAATGTCGCGGCGGAAGCCTCGAACTTCCTGATGGGCCGCACCTTCCTCGATATCGACATGCAGCGCGCTGCCGACCTGCTCGGCATGGACCGCCGCCAGGCCGAGATGTTCCGCGATCTCGAACGCGGCCAGTTCGTCGCGCTCGGCCCTGCCCTGTCGAAGCGCCCGCTGCCGATCCGGATCGGCACGGTCTCCTCGGTCGATCGCGGCAGCGCGCCGGGGCTGATGCCGCTTCCCGAGCAGGCACCCGAGGATGCCGGCAAGCTGATCTTCACGCGCGGCGAGGACGAGCCGCTGCCGATGGCGCGGCCTGCCCGCCCGGCACCGCGCCCACGGCCCGACCCGACCGAGGTGCTGCGCCGGATCGAGAACTACCGCCCTGCCCCGCAGCCGGAACCCGAGCCCGAGATCGAGCTGGAGCCGGCCGAGCGCGAGGCGATCATGGTCGAGATCCTGCGCGAACTGATGGCCGATCCCGAAGCGCGCTCGCGGCAGGTCGCGGTGCTCTATCAGGATTTCACCGTGCGCTGCCGGATGCGCCGGCTCGGCCGCACGCATCTGAGCCTTGAGGAATTCCGCCGCAGGCTCGCCGTAGCGCGCGCCGGGGTCAGCGACAGCATCGCGACGAGCGAGGGCTGGCAGACGGCGGTGGCTGCCTCCGGCACGCTGCCGGAGGATTTGCAGGGCCTATTCCTCTATATCGCCCGCACCGCGATCGAAGGCCGCCCCTGCCCCAGCGATGCCGAGTTGGCGGAGGTCTATGGCAGCGCCTCGCCGAGCCGGGCGCGGCGCGTGCTCAGCTATATCGAGGAGCGCGGGCTGATCGTCTGCCATGTCGATTTCCGTGGCCAGCGCACGCTCGCCCTGCCCGCGCTCGGCGTCGAGACCGCGCCAGGGTTGGCTCAGCCGCGCACGGCCGGCATGCCGCGCAGCGCGCGAGGCTAGCATCGCTCTCGCCGGCTCGATGACTTGAACTCACGAATGCTGTTCCGGCTAGCGGGCTAATCGCACCGGTTTCGCATCGCCATGTTCCGACCTCCACTGGAGATCTGAATCATGGAATATCGGCGTTTGGGCCATTCGGGACTGATGGTCCCCGCCCTGAGCTTCGGCGCAGGCACCTTCGGCGGAACCGGACCGCTGTTCAGCGCGTGGGGCACCACCGACGCCCGGGAAGCGCGCCGCCTGATCGATATCTGCCTCGAAGCGGGGCTCAACCTGTTCGACACTGCCGATGTCTATTCGAACGGCGCCTCCGAGGAAGTGCTGGGCGAGGCGATCAAGGGACGGCGCGACAAGGTGCTGATCTCGACCAAGACCACATTGCCGATGGGCGACGGCCCCAATGACGCCGGCTCCTCGCGCAGCCGCCTGATCAAGGCGACCGAGGACGCGCTGCGGCGGCTCGGCACCGACCATATCGACCTGCTACAACTCCACGCTTTCGATGCCGGCACGCCGGTCGAGGAGGTTCTTTCAACGCTCGACACGCTCGTCCGCGCCGGCAAGCTGCGCCATGTCGGCGTCTCCAACTTCGCCGGCTGGGAACTGATGAAGTCGCTGGCCGCCGCCGAGCGCCATGGTTGGCCACGCTATGTAGCGCATCAGGTCTATTACTCGCTGGTCGGGCGCGACTACGAATGGGAGTTGATGCCGCTCGGCCGCGACCAGGGCGTCGGTGCGCTGGTCTGGAGCCCGCTCGGCTGGGGCCGCCTCACCGGCAAGATCAGGCGCGGCCAGCCGCTACCGGCCGGCAGCCGCCTGCACGAGACCGCCGAATTCGGCCCGCCGGTCGAGGACGAGCAGCTCTACGCCATCGTCGATGTGCTCGATGCGATCGCCGGGGAGACCGGCAAGAGCGTGCCGCAGGTCGCGATCAGCTGGCTGCTGCAGCGCCCGACGGTCTCCTCCGTCATCATCGGCGCCCGCAACGAGCAGCAATTGCGCGATAATCTCGGTGCGGTCGGCTGGAACCTAACGGCCGAGCAGGTCGCGCGCCTCGATGCAGCGAGCGTCCGGACCGCGCCTTACCCGTATTTCCCCTATCGGCGGCAGGCCGGTTTCGCGCGGTTGAATCCGCCGGTGGTCTGATCCGCGCAGCCCGCGCGAAACTTGACCACCCCGCCTCAGAGCGTGCATGACCTCAACCGCATTCACGGGTTCGGCCATGCGCGTTCTGTTGATCGACAACTACGACAGCTTCACCTGGAACCTGGTCCATCTCATCGGTGGGCTGGGCGCCGAGGTCGATGTCTGGCGTAACGACGCGCTCACCGTCGACGCGGCGCTCGCCGGCGATCACGACGCGATCGTGCTCTCGCCCGGCCCCTGCACGCCGAACGAAGCCGGAATCTGCCTCGACGTCATCCGAGAGGGAGCGGGCAAGAAGCCGATCTTCGGCGTCTGCCTCGGCTTGCAGGCCATGGGCCAGGCCTTCGGCGGTGAGGTCGTGCGCGCGCCCCTGCCGATGCACGGCAAGGTCTCGCCGATCCGCCACAAGGCGCGCGGCCTGTTCCGCGGCATCAACGGGCCGCTGCAGGCGACGCGCTATCACTCGCTCGTGGTCGAGCGCGCCTCCTGCCCGGATGTCTTCGACATCGAGGCGGAGAGCGATGACGGCCTGATCATGGCGCTCTCGCACCGGCAGCTGCCGGTCCACGGCGTCCAGTTCCATCCGGAGAGCATTGCCTCCGAGCATGGCGCGACGATCCTGCGGAATTTCCTCGATCTCGCGGAGCGATGGCAGAGCGAACGCGAAGCCTCCGCCCTGACCCTTTCAGCCTGATTCCGCAGAGTTCCCATGGACGATTTCAAACCCTTCATCGCCAAGGTCGCGACCGGCGCGACGCTCTCCCGCGAGGAAGCGCGCGACGCCTTCGACACCATCCTCTCCGGCGAGGTGACGAACGCACAATCGGCCGCCTTCCTGATGGCGCTGCGCGTGCGCGGCGAGACCATCGACGAGATCGCCGGCGCCGTCGGCGCCATGCGCGGCAAGATGCTGCCGGTGAAGGCGCCGCCCGAGGCGATCGACATCGTCGGCACCGGCGGCGATTCCTCCGGCTCCTACAATGTCTCGACGCTGGCCTCGATCATCACCGCCGCCTGCGGCGTGCCGGTCGCCAAGCATGGCAACCGCGCGGCCTCCTCGCGCTCCGGCGCGGCCGACGTGCTGACCGCGCTCGGCGTCAAGGTTGGGCTCGATCCGGCCGCGACCGAGCATTGCATCCGCGAGGCCGGCGTCGGCTTCATGTTCGCGCCGACGCATCACGCCTCGATGCGGCATGTCGCGCCGGTGCGCACCGAGCTTGGCACGCGCACGATCTTCAACCTGCTCGGCCCGCTCTCCAATCCGGCCGGCGCCAAGCGCCAGCTCATCGGCGCCTTCTCCGAGACCTGGCTGGAGCCGATGGTCAAGGTGCTCGCCTCCTTCGGCTCGACCCGCGTCTGGGCCGTGCATGGCTCGGACGGGCTCGACGAGATCACCACGACAGGCCCGACCCGTGTCATCTCGCTGGAGAACGGCAAGATCGAGAGCTTCTCGATCAGCCCGGCCGATGTCGGCCTCCAGCCCGCCAAGCCCGAGGTCCTGCGCGGCGGCACGCCCGAGGAAAACGCGGCGGCGCTGAATGCCGTGCTCGCTGGCGAAAAGACCGGCTTCCGCGACATCGCCGCCTTCAATGCGGCTGCCGCGCTGCTCGTCGCCGGCAAGGCCAAGGATTTGAAGGACGGCTTCGCCCAGGCCACGGCCGCGCTCGATTCCGGCAAGGCCAAGGCGGTGCTCGCCGCGCTCGTCAAAGCCTCGAACGCGTGAGGCCGGCATGACCGATATCCTCGCCAAGATCGAAGCCTATAAGCGCCAGGAGATCGCGGCTGCGAAAGCCGCGGTGCCCCAGGCCGAGATCGAACGCCGCGCGCGCGCAGCCTCCAAGCCGCGCGGCTTTGCTGACGCGCTAGCAAGCAAGCTCGCGCAGGGCACACCGGCTCTGATCGCCGAGATCAAGAAGGCGAGCCCCTCCAAGGGCCTGATCCGCGCCGATTTCGATCCGCCCTCGCTCGCCCGCGCCTATGCGGCCGGCGGTGCGGCCTGTCTCTCGGTCCTGACCGACGCGCCCTCCTTCCAGGGCCAGCCGGACTTCCTGACCGCAGCGCGCGAGGCCGCCGGCCTGCCGGCCTTGCGCAAGGATTTCCTCTACGAGCCCTATCAGGTCTACGAGGCCCGCGCTTGGGGTGCCGATTGCATCCTGATCATCATGGCCGGCGTCGATGACGCCACCGCCAGGGCGCTGAACGAGACCGCTCAAGAACTCGGCATGGATGTCCTCGTCGAGGTCCATGACGATGCCGAGCTCGACCGGGCGCTCAAGCTCGAAAGCCGCCTGCTCGGCATCAACAACCGCGACCTGCGCAGCTTCAATGTCGACCTCGCGGTGACCGAGCGATTGGCGCCGCGTGTGCCGGCTGACCGCATCGTCATCAGCGAGAGCGGCATCTTCACCCATCCCGATATCGCCCGGCTCAACCGGATCGGGGTGAATACCTTCCTCGTCGGCGAGAGCCTGATGCGGCAGGCCGACGTCACCGCCGCGACGCAGGCGCTGCTCACCGGCAAGGCCGTCGCGGCGTGAGCCGGCTTAGCCATCTCGACGCGCAAGGCCAGGCGCATATGGTCGATGTCGGCGGCAAGGCCGAGACGACCCGCATCGCGGTCGCCGAAGGCCAGGTGGTGATGGCGCCGGAGACGATCGCGATCGTGCGTGACGGCAACGCCAAGAAGGGCGACGTGCTCGGCACCGCGCGCCTCGCCGGCATCATGGCGGCCAAGCGCACGCATGAATTGATCCCGCTCTGTCATCCGCTGCTGCTGAGCAAGATCGCCGTCGATCTCGCCATCGACGAGGCCTTGCCGGGCGTGCGCGTGCGCGCGGAAGTCAAGATGAAGGGCCAGACCGGCGTCGAGATGGAGGCGCTCACCGCCGTCTCCGTCGCCTGTCTGACGGTCTATGACATGGTCAAGGCCGTCGACCGGGCGATGCGGATCGAGAATATCCGCTTGCTGCACAAATCCGGCGGCCAGTCCGGCGATTACGAGGCGAAAGCTAGCTGATGGCGCTCACTCCGGTCCCCGTCGCGCGCAAGGCGCTGCTCGACAGCATTCCGGGGCCGACGGGAGCAGAAGCCCTGCCGCTGGCGCAATGCGCCTGGCGGGTGCTCGCCGGCGAGGTCAAGGCGCTCAGGACCCAGCCGCCCTTCGCCAATTCGGCCATGGACGGCTACGCCGTGCGCGGCGACGAGATGGCGGAAGGCGTCTCGCTCTCGGTCATCGGCGAATCCGCCGCCGGCCGGGCTTTCGATGGATCGGTCGGGCCGGGACAGGCCGTGCGCATTTTCACCGGCGCACCGATGCCTGATGGAGCCGACACCATCCTGATGCAGGAAGACGCCGATGGCGTCGACAGCCCAACCATTCGCGTCCGTGTGCCGCCGGCCAAGGGCAAGTTCCTGCGCGCCGCGGGGCTCGACTTCCACGAAGGTGACGTGCTGCTGCAAGCCGGCCGCGTGCTCGACAGCGCGGCGCTCGGGCTTGCCGCCGCGATGGGGCATCCGACCCTGCCGGTTCGACGCAAGCCGTTGGTCGCGATCCTCGCCACCGGGGACGAGTTGGTGGCGCCGGGCGAACCGGTCGGGCGCGACCAGATCGTCGCATCGAACTCGTTTTCGCTGGCCGCCTTGGTCGAGAAGGCCGGCGGCGTCGTACTCGATCTCGGCATCGCCCGCGACGATCATGCCGACCTTGCAGCCAAGATCGCGCAGGCACGCGAGGCCGATGCCGATGTGCTGATCACGCTGGGCGGCGCCTCGGTCGGCGCGCATGACCTCGTGCAGGAGGCGCTGACGCGCGCCGGCATGACCCTCGGCTTCTGGAAGATCGCGATGCGGCCGGGCAAGCCGATGATGACCGGGCGCCTCGGCCGGATGGTCGTGGTCGGACTGCCGGGCAATCCGGTCTCCTCGATCGTCTGCGGCCATCTTTTCGTGCTGCCCTTGATCGAGGCGCTGCTCGGCATCTCGGATGCCGATCGCGACCGCAGCATCCCCGCCATTCTCGGCCGCGACATGCCAGGCAACGACGAGCGCGAGGACTACCTGCGCTCGGAGCTCACGCTGACGCCGGAAGGCTGGGTGGCGACGCCGTTCGACCGGCAGGACTCCTCGATGCTCGGCACGCTGGCACGGGCGCAAGCGTTAACAATCCGTCCGGCCCATGCCGCCCCGACGAAGAAGGGCGATACCTGCCATATCCTGCCCTTGCGGTAGCAGCTTGCAGAACACAAGCAGAACGCGTATGGTGTTCGTGCTTTGTTTCGAATCTGCGCTTTGAGGGGCTGGCGGCGACCATGCTGACACGCAAGCAACACGAACTCCTGCGCTTCATCCAGGAACGCTTGCGCGAGAGCGGTGTCCCACCCTCCTTCGACGAGATGAAGGATGCGCTCGACCTGCGCTCGAAATCCGGCATTCACCGCCTGATCATGGCGCTGGAGGAACGCGGCTTCATCCGCCGCCTGCCGAACCGGGCGCGCGCGCTCGAAGTGATCAAGATGCCGGACGGTCTTGGCGCCCCGCAGCCGCGCCCCCGCTTCAATCCGGCCGTGGTGCAGGGTGGTCTCGGTGCGCAGCCCAGCGTCGCCAAGCCTCGGCCCACAGCCGTCGAGGACGACAGCCGGCATGCCATCGCGATTCCCGTCATGGGCCGCATCGCGGCGGGCACGCCGATCTCGGCGATCCAGAGCCGCAGCCACACCGTCTCGCTGCCGCCCGACATGCTCGGCTCCGGCGAGCATTACGCGCTGGAAGTGCGCGGCGATTCGATGGTCGAGGCCGGCATTCTCGACGGCGATACGGTCGTCATCCGCAGGCAGGACACGGCCAATACCGGCGACATCGTCGTGGCTCTCATCGACGACGAGGAAGCGACGCTGAAGCGCCTGCGCAAGCGTGGTTCCTCGATCGCGCTCGAAGCCGCGAATCCGGCTTACGAGACCCGCGTGCTCGGTCCCGACCGGGTCAAGATCCAGGGCCGCCTCGTCAACCTGATGCGGCGTTACTGAAGACGCTCGACATCGGCATCAGGCTCGCTATCGACGGGCAACGCAGGTTGTACGGCTGGAGACTGACCACCCGGCCGTGCGGCTGATTCCGCCGGGCGCGGCTCGCGCCGGCGGCTCCAGGGGCGTTCGGCGGCATTTGGCTCCGAGATGTGGCTGCTCCACCCGTATGCCGTCCGGTAGAGCGAGGTCGCGCCATCGCGTGATAGCGCCATGCGCTCGACGAGCCTGGCCTTGCAAGCCCCGCTCCATGGGATGGCGGTGACGACGAGATCGGCGCGCAGGCAATCCTCGATGATGGCGAGGCGCTCGCGCGTATAGGCGACCGTGCGCTTGTCGGCTGTCTGCGCGACACACCCCAACCGGTCGCAGCTGACGCCGGTACGCAGCGTCGGATCGTCGGGCGAGCGGCTGTCGCCATCGGCGGCAAGCCATTGCTGCAGGACGAAGCGGCTGGGCTTGCCCGCGATCGCGAGGCGCCCGTCCGGGCCGCGCACGGCCAGCCCCGAGCCGTCGCGCTCGATCAGGATCTCGGGCCGCTCCGGCTTGCCGGCTATGGCAACGCCGAGGATGAGCGGCACGGCCGCCAACCAGCGCCAGGCCGTGGTCCAGAGCGTCAGCCAGAGCAAAGCCACAGCGAAACAGGCCAGCACGCCTGAGCCGAAGGCCGCGACCGTCACGGTGGAATGGTCGATGGTCGCGACCCAATGCGCCACCTTGAGCACGACATCGGAGGCAAGCCCCATCAGGGCCCAGGCCGGCCAGTCCAGCCCGAACGGATAGGCGAGTACGCCGAACACGGCCGCCGGCATCACGAAGAGCGAGACGAAAGGCAGCGCCATGGCGTTGCCGAGCAGGCCGAAGGGGTTGAAGGTCTGGAAATGATAGGCGCCGAAGGGTGCGGTCGCGGCGGTCGCCAGCATGGTGGTGACGAGGATGCCGAGCGCCGCCGTCCAGATCGGCCCGAGCGGCCAGGGCAATGCCGATGGCGGCTCGCTGCGGTCTCGTCTCTCCCAGCGCTCGGCGAAGGCGATCAGCGCCGCAACCGCACCGAAGGACATCTGGAAGCTCGGCCCGAGCAGCGCTTCCGGCTCGCGCAGCAGCACGATCATCGCGGCAAGCGCGAGATTGCGCATGCTCAGCGCCGCGCGATCGACCAGGATCGCGCCGAGCATGACCAGCGTCATGATCAGCGAGCGTTCGGTCGCGACATCGCTGCCCGAGAAGATGCAATAGGCGGTCGCGCCGATCACGGCCGCGACCGCGGCGAGCTTCTTGACCGGCCAGTGCAGCGCGGCCGTCTGCGACAGGGCGAGCAGCGCGCGCACCAGCCAGAAGATCGTGCCGGCGGCGAGGACCATGTGCAGGCCGGAGATCGAGACGATGTGGTAGATGCCGGCGGCACGCAGGTCGTTATTGGTGGCCTCGGTGATCAGGCCGCGCTTGCCGGTGACGAGGGCGGCGGCGATGGCCCCGCCCTGCCCGCCTCCGACCTCGGCGATGCGTTTGGTCAGGGCGTTGCGGGCGCGGTCGATCATCACGTCGATCGCTAAGCGCGTCGGCATCGGATAAGGCGCCGGCACTAGGGCAATCTTGCCGGAAACACTGCCGACGGCGCCGATCCCGCGGAAGAAGGCATCGCGGCCAAAATCATAGCCGCCCGCACGCGCAGGCCCTGGCGGTGGCAGCAGGCGCGCGGTCGCGACGATATGGTCTCCGGCTGCGACCGAGCCCTGCCGGATATTGACGCGGACCCGCTTCGGCCGCTGATCAACGGGCACATTGGCGAGATCGGTCACCAGCACGACGAGCCGCGCGCCGCTGTCGCGCGCCTCGACGCTCTCGACGAAGCCGGTCAGCTTGCCGATGCGCGGCCGATCCAGCATTGGCGCCGCGATATCAGCCGTCCGCCAGGCACCGGCGGCAAAGCCGAGAAAGGCGGCCGCTGCCGCAAGGCAGGCCATCGACGCCACAGGGCGAAAACGCAGGGCGAAGGCAGCCACACCACTCAGGCCCAGGCCGAGCAGCGGCGCCCACAATGCCGGCTCACGATCAGCGGCGAAATAGAGCAGGATGCCGACGCCCATGGCGATGGGCAGCCAGAGGAAGGGCCTGCGCCGTTCGGCTTCCAGCGCGAAGCCTCGCTGCAAGCGGAACCAAAGCTCTCGAAGCAAAGGGCGCAGGCTCGCCGACAGCGGCACGAAAACGCCAAGGCGAGCCGGCAAGGCATCGGCGCGTGCGCCGCGCCGGCCACTCTGCTGCCCCTGCCCCGGCGGTGCCGGCTGCATCGCCCGCTCCTCACCCTGCCGGCGCTGCGATTTGTCCGCTTAACCTTTCCGGCCAAGCCATGTTACAGGGCGCGCGCCGGTTGTCATGTCACGACTTGGCCCCTTTCCCTGTCTTGCCCCGTACGGCCCTGCGCCGCCCGGCCGGAGTTCCCTCCCATGAGCAACGCCGTCGTCACGCGCTTTGCGCCCTCGCCCACCGGTTTCCTCCATATCGGCGGAGCCCGGACCGCGCTGTTCAACTGGCTCTATGCCCGCCGGCAAGGCGGCAAGATGCTGCTGCGCATCGAGGATACCGACCGGGAACGTTCGACCGATGCCGCCATCGCCGCGATTCTCGACGGGCTGGAATGGCTCGGCCTCGATTGGGACGGCCAGACCGTCTACCAGTTCCAGCGCGCCGCCCGGCACCGCGAGGTCGCCGAGCAGATGCTAGCCGCCGGCAAGGCTTATCACTGCTACGCGTCTCAAGCCGAGCTCGAGGAGATGCGCGAGAAGGCGCGCGCCGAGGGCAAGCCGCTGCGCTATGACGGGCGCTGGCGCGACCGCGACCCGGCGACCGCGCCGGAAGGCGTGAAGCCGGTCATCCGCCTCAAGGCGCCGCAGACCGGCGAGACCGTGGTCAATGACGAGGTCCAGGGCCGCGTCGTCTGGCAGAACGAGAATCTCGACGATCTCGTGCTGCTGCGCTCGGACGGCACGCCGACCTATATGCTCGCCGTCGTCGTCGACGACCACGACATGGGCGTGACCCATATCATCCGCGGCGACGACCACCTGACCAACGCTGCCCGCCAGACGCAGATCTACGACGCGCTGGGCTGGGACGTGCCGAGCATGTCGCATATCCCGCTGATCCACGGCGCGGACGGCGCCAAGCTCTCGAAGCGCCATGGCGCGCTCGGCATCGATGCCTATCGCTCGATGGGCTACCTGCCGGCGGCGCTGCGCAACTATCTGGTGCGGCTGGGCTGGAGCCATGGCGACCAGGAGGTCTTCTCCACGCAGGAGATGATCGACGCTTTCAAGCTGTCCTCGATCGGCCGCTCGCCGGCGCGCTTCGACTACGCCAAGCTGGAGAACCTCAACGGGCTCTACATGCGCCAGTCGAGCGACCAGGACCTGCTCGATGCGCTCAAGGTCATCCTGCCGGAGATCGGGCCGGCGCGCGGGCTCGGCGCCACGCTCTCGCCGGAGCTGGAAGCGAAGTTCCTCGCCGCCATGCCCGGCCTCAAGGAGCGCGCCAAGACGCTGATCGAACTGCTCGACAGCGCCTTCTATCTCTATGCCCAGCGCCCGCTCCAGCTCGACGACAAGGCCAAGGGCCTGCTCGACGAAGCCGCCCGCCAGCGCCTGCCGAAGATCGCGGAAAAGCTCGCCGCCGTCGATGACTGGGCGCCGGCCCCGCTGGAAGCGGCGGTTCGCGCCTATGTCGAGGAAAGCGGGTTGAAGCTCGGCCAGGCGGCGCAGCCGCTGCGCGCCGCGCTGACCGGCCGTGCGATGTCGCCGGGCCTGTTCGACGTCATGGCCGTTCTCGGCCGCGAGGAGACGCTGGCGCGGCTCGCCGATCAGGCCGCCTGAGCAGGCGCGAACAAGACCCCCTTGTCATTCCGGGGCTTCGCGTAGCGAAGAACCCGGAATCCACGACTGGGTGAACGCCAGCAACCCGGCATCAGGCGCCTCGTCCAGTCGTGGGTTCCGGGTTCGCGCCTTTGGCGCGCCCCGGAATGACAAGCCGGTGGCGCGAGGCCGCCGGGTTCGCCGCGACGGCGCTTTCAATCACCCCAAGTCCAAGAAAATCGCAGGGCCGGAAGCGCCTTCGTCGGGCGTGAACCACCCGCTCGCGCAGATATGAGCGCAGCGCGGCTCCAACCGCCTTTTGGCTCGGTTGAATGCACTGCGCAAATGGTCTAGTGACGCGCAAGTGCATTGCAGCGCGCCAGCGCGGCGGGCACGAATATTGCTTGTAAATCAGTCACATGGACCGCCTCTTCCCGTCTCCTTTCGACATGTGCCCGTCACATCGCGGCCTTCGGATGCGAGATGCCCGGCGCGAAAGCGCGGAGAGGCGAAACCAGGGCTGAACAGCAGCGAGCCTTGAAAGGATCGGTATCGATGAGCGGAAGTAACAGCCAGCTCCAGGTCGGCGACAAGACCGTCGACATGGCGATCAAGGAGGGGTCGGTCGGCCCCGCCGTCATCGACATCGCCAAGCTCTACGCCCAAACGGGCATGTTCACCTACGATCCCGGCTTCACCTCGACGGCGAGCTGCGAGTCGCAGATCACCTATATCGACGGCGACAAGGGCATCCTGCTTTATCGCGGCTTCCCGATCGATCAGCTCGCCGAGCATGGCGACTTCCTCGAGACCTGCTACCTGCTGCTCTACGGGGAGCTGCCGACGGCCGCCCAGAAGGCCGATTTCGACTATCGCATCACGCGCCACACCATGGTGCACGAGCAGATGGCCCGCTTCTTCCAGGGCTTCCGCCGCGACGCGCACCCGATGGCGGTGATGGTCGCCTCGATCGGCGCGATGTCGGCCTTCTATCACGACTCGACCGACATCTCGGACCCGCACCAGCGCATGATCGCCTCGATGCGCATGATCGCGAAGGTGCCGACGCTGGCCGCGATGGCCTACAAGTACTCGGTCGGTCAGCCCTTCGTGTACCCGCTGAACTCGCTGGACTACACCTCGAACTTCCTGCGCATGTGCTTCGCGGTGCCGGCCGAGGAGTACAAGGTCAATCCCGTCCTGTCGCGCGCGCTCGACCGCATCTTCATCCTGCATGCCGACCACGAGCAGAACGCCTCGACCTCGACGGTCCGCCTCGCCGGTTCCTCGGGCGCCAATCCCTTCGCCTGCATCGCGGCCGGCACCGCCTGCCTCTGGGGCCCCGCCCATGGCGGCGCCAACGAGGCCGCGCTCAAGATGCTCGAGGAGATCGGCTCGGTCGAGAACATCCCGAAATACATCGCCAAGGCGAAGGACAAGAACGATCCGTTCCGCCTGATGGGCTTCGGCCACCGGGTTTACAAGAACTACGACCCGCGCGCCAAGATCATGCAGAAGACCACGCATGAGGTGCTGAACGAGCTCGGCATCAAGGACGATCCGCTGCTCGACGTTGCGGTCGAGCTGGAGCGCATCGCGCTCTCGGACGAGTACTTCATCGAGAAGAAGCTCTACCCGAACATCGACTTCTATTCGGGCATCACGCTCAAGGCGATGGGCTTCCCGACCTCGATGTTCACGGTGCTCTTCGCCGTCGCCCGCACGGTCGGCTGGATCGCGCAGTGGAAGGAAATGATCGAGGACCCGTCCCAGCGGATCGGCCGCCCGCGTCAGCTCTATACCGGCTCGCCGCAGCGCGACTACACCCCGATCGGCCGCCGCTGATCCCGGCAAAAGCGCGAATACCTGCAAGGGCGCGGTGGTCTCCACCGCGCCCTTATTGTTTCAGATGATTGATCAATGCAGCGCGAGTGATCCGCAGGCGCGTCCGGTTAAAATCGCATCATCCAACGGAGATCCGTTCATGACCGAAAGCCGCTTCCTCGACCGCCGCTCCTTCCTGATCGCAGCCGGCGCCGCCGGCTTCGCGAGCACGCAGGCGCGGGCGCAGGCCGCTTTCCCTACCCGGCCGATCACGCTGATCGTCCCCTTCGCCGCCGGCGGCTCGACCGATATCGTCGCCCGCCTCGTCGGACAGAAGATGGGCGAAATCCTCGGCCAGAGCGTGGTGATCGAGAACCGGGCCGGCGCCGGCGGCAATATCGGCTCCACCGCCGTCGCCCGTGCGCAAGCTGACGGCTACACGCTGCTGCTCGGCACCATCTCGACCCATGCCCTGAACCCGGCGATCCTGAAGACGGTGACCTTCGACGCGGTGAAGGACTTCACCCCGATCTCCCTGCTCGCGATCGTGCCGAACGTCATGGTCGTGCATCCGGACTTCCCGGCCAAGACGGTCAAGGAGGTGATCGAGGTGCTGAAGGCCAATCCCGGCAAGTACTCCTATGCCTCCTCCGGCGTCGGCACGCCGCTGCATCTCTCGGGCGAATTGTTCAAGTCGCTCGGCGGCGTGCAGATGAACCATGTGCCCTATCGCGGCGCGGGGCCTGCCCTGAACGATGTGGTCGCCGGCGCGGTGCCGATCATGTTCGACAACCTGCCCTCCTCGGCCGGCTTCATCCGGAACGGCCAGCTGCGCGCGATCGGCGTCACCACGAAGGAACGCGTCGCCTCCTTCCCGGATTTGCCGACGATCGCCGAGGGCGGCCTTGCCGGCTACGAGACCTATACCTGGAACGCGCTGTTCGGCCCGGCCAACATGCCCCGCCCGATCGTCGACAGGATCAACCAGGCCGCCAACCAGGCCCTGAAGGACGTGAACGTCAAGAAGAAGCTCAACGACGTCAGCGCCGATATCGTCGGCTCGACGCCGGAGCAGCTCGGCGAGCACGTCAAGGTCGAGCTCGCCAAATGGGCGCCGATCGCCAAGGCCTCGGGCGCCGTCGTCGAGTAAGCCGGCTCAGGCTTGCGTCGCCTCGCGGCCGCTCCGCGAGGCGACCAGCTCAAGAGCCGCTTCCACGGCATTGGCGGCCGGGCTCGGCCCGGCCGAACGCATGATCGTCTCGACCTCGGCGAAACCGTCGAGCTGCTCGCGGCGCTTCTCGCCTTCCGCTATCGCGGCAAGCAGATGGCCGCTCAGCGCATCGGCGGTCGCCTCTTCCTGGATGAATTCGGGGACGACGCTGCGGCCGAGAATGAGGTTGGGCAGGATCACGCTCGGCAGCTTGACGAGGCGCCGCGCCAGGAAGGCCTCCCAACCAGCACCACGATAGGCAGCGACGGTCGGAATCTGCGAGAGAGCAAGTTCCAGCGTCACGGTCCCCGAGGCCGCCAGCGCGGCGCGGGCCTCCCGGAACGCCGTGAGCTTGGCAGCCTCACCCGTCACGATCTCAGGTGCGACCGGCCAACGCGCAGTCGCCTCCGCGATCATGGGCTGGAGCCGCTGCACCGCCGGCAGCACGAAACGCGCGCCCGGCACCGCTGCTGCGGCCTTCGCGACCGCCTCGCCGAAAACCGGCATCAGATGGTGGATCTCGGAACGCCGGCTGCCGGGCAGGACGAGCACGACCGGCTGCCCGGCGTTGCCGCGTCGGCGCTGCTCCTCCGCAACGGGGCGCATCTCGGCGAGACGTTCCATCAGCGGGTGGCCGACATAGACGGTCTCGGGGCCGTGCAGGCGCGCGAGCGCAGCGGGTTCGAAAGGCAGCAGCGCGAGGATGCGATCGACATGCGGTGCCATCCGTCGCGCCCGGCCGGAGCGCCAGGCCCAGACGCTGGGGCAGACCCAGTGCACGATCGGGATGGAGGGCGCCCGCGCCCTCACCTTCTTCGCGACACGCAGACAGAAATCCGGGCTGTCGATCGTCAGCAGCAGGTCGGGCTGGAACGCGACGATACCACGCGCCGCATCCTCCATCCGCCGCAGCAGCAAAGGCAGGCGCGCGATCACCGGGCCGAAGCCCATCACGGCGATATCGGCCTGCGGAAAGAGCGATTTGAGCCCGGCCTCCGGCAGGCCGTGATCGCCCACGCCGCAGAGCTCGATCGTGCGATCGCCCATGCGCTCGCGTAGAGTAGCGAGGAAGCGCAAGGCCAGGGCATCGCCCGAAGCCTCACCCGCGATGATCGCCAGCCGGAAGGGCCGCATCAGGCAAAGCCCTCGACGAAGAGGCCGAGCTGGTCCGCCTGCCGACCCAGCGCCGCCCGGTCACCGACCAGCACCGCGCCGGCACGGACGCCGATACCGGAAAGCCCGGCCTCGGCGATGTTCCGCAAGGTGTCCGGCCCGATGGCCGGCATGTCGACGCGCAGATCCTGCCCGGTCTTCGGGACCTTGACTAGGAAACCGTCGCCCTTCCCGATCTTGAGCCGCCCCCGTGCCACCAGATCGGCCACCCGGCGGATCATCGCATCCGTGCCTTCGGCGGCCTCGATCGCGACGACGCGATGATCGGCGAGGATCGCGGCCTGTCCGACATCGAAAGGCGAGAGCGTCGCCAGCAAGGCGAAGCCGCGCTCGAGCTCGGCCCTCTGTTCGGGATTGACCTGCTTGCGGCCGAGCGCCCCCTGCGGTGCGGTCATCTCCGGCGCGATATCCGCCGGGCCGTGGACGCGAAACCCCTGCATTTCAAAAAAGCGCACCACGCCGCGCAGCAGATGGTCGTCCCCGCCCTGAAAAGCCTTGGCGAAATGCGGCAGGTATTTCAGCGTCGAGACTTCAGGGCGCAGCGAGCCGAAGCTTGGCCGCGGCAGAGCGCCCAGCATGACGACATCGGCGATGCCCCGACGACGCAGCTCTTCGAGCAGGCTGCCGAGCTGGCCGAGGCGATAGGTTCTAACCTCCGCGGAATCACCGAACGCTGCCGGATCAGCCGCGCCAGCGAGCGCCGCGATGTACGGGCGCTCGCCACGAGCCTCGAGGATACCGGCAAGCTGTGGCGGGAAGTCGCCACCACCCGCGATCATCACGAGCGGCCCGCGCGGGGCGGCTGCGTCGGCCGGACGGCCGGAGTTCACCGCTCCGCGACGGTGGCGTCCCGCGGCGTGCAGAGCGCCTTGTCGCCGCCTTCCCTGATGAAATTCAGGATCTCATGAACCAGAGGATCCTCGCTGAACTCGGCCGCGACATCCTCGACACGCTCGGTCAAGGTTCCCTCGGCCGCGAAAAGCGACCGATAGGCACGGCGCAGCTCGTGGATCTGCTCGCGCGTGAAGCCGCGCCGCTTGAGGCCGATGAGATTCAACCCGACAAGATGGGCGGGGTTGTCACGAATGGTACCGAACGGAATGACATCGCTCAGCACACCGGCTCCACCGCCGATGAAGGCGTGATCGCCGATACGGATGAACTGCTGCAAGCCCGCGCCGCCGCCGACGATGACGTAGTTCCCGATCGTGACATGACCGGCGCACATCACGTTGTTCGAGAAGATGATGTTGTTGCCGAGGCGGCTATCGTGGCCGACATGCGAATTGGCGAGGAAAAAGCAGCGATCCCCCACGCTGGTGATCATGCCGCCGCCTTCGGTGCCCGGATTCATCGTGACACCCTCGCGGATCTGACAATCGGCTCCGATCGTCAGCGTCGAGGGCTCGCCGCGATACTTCACGTCCTGCGGCGGGTGGCCGATCGAGGCGAAGGGGAAGATCCGCGTACGGGCACCGATGGTGGTACGGCCGGCGACGACAGCATGGCTGACGAGCTCGACACCCTCGCCGAGCACGACATCGGGGCCGACCTGGCAAAACGGCCCGATCGTCACGCCCGCACCGAGCTGGGCCTTCGGGTCGACCAGCGACATGGGATGGATGGATACGCTCATCGAGACGCTGCCCTGATCCTGAACCATCGCAACGCTCAAACGACCATCGCCGAGATCTCGGCTTCGGCCACGAGCACGCCATCGACGCGCGCCTCGCCACGGTAGAAGAAGATATTGCGCTTGCGGGCGAGCTTGGTGAGGTGGAAGCGGATCTGATCACCCGGCGTGACGGGCTTGCGGAACTTCGCCTTGTCGATCGTGGTGAAGAGGACGGACTTGACCTCCTGCGCCCCGACCTCGCGGGCATTCACGACCAGCACGCCGGCCGTCTGGGCCATCGCCTCGATCATCAGGACGCCCGGGAACACCGGCCGCTCAGGGAAATGGCCGGTGAACTGCGGCTCGTTGACCGTCACGTTCTTGATGCCGACGCCAGACGTATCGCCATCGATCTCGACGACCCGGTCCACCAGCAAAAACGGGTAACGATGGGGAATGCTGGCCATGATCCTCTGGATGTCGATCACACCCAGTGCCGTCGTCGCCTCGCTCATGGTCTGTCTTCTCCCGCGTGCCTTCGCCGGGCAGCGCCTTGCATTCACGTCAGCGGCCGGAAGCAGGCAACGCCCCTGCAACCCGCCACGATTTCAAAGCCTTCCGCCGCTTTGCCGGAAACGGAGCGGGTTCGGCAACAAAATTCTCGGCATTCGCGGTAGAAAGAACCTATCCAGCGTTGAAAACGCTGGATCAACCCTGCGCTGCGCCGGTCTTCTTGCCGCGATTGGCGACCAGCGTCTTGAGCAGCGCCGTCTCGCGCGCCCAGCCGAGCGCGGGCTGGGCCGGATAGCCGCCATAGCGTGCGCCGCGCGGAACATCGCCGGCCACACCGCTCTGCGCCGCAATCTGAGCGCCGACGCCGATGGTGAGATGGCCTGCAAGGCCGACCTGGCCGCCGAGAACCACGAAATCCTCAAGCGTCGAGGAACCCGCCAACCCCGTCTGCGCGCAGATCACGCAATGGCGCCCGATGACGCAGTTATGGCCGATCTGGACGAGGTTATCGATCTTGGTGCCCTCGCCGATCACCGTGTCGCGGCTGGCACCACGGTCGATGGTGCTGTTGGCGCCGATCTCGACATCGTCCTGGATGATGACGCGGCCGATCTGCGGCACCTTCATGTGCCCCTTCGGGCTCATCGCGAAGCCGAAACCGTCCTGCCCGATCCGCGCACCGGGGTGGACGATGACGCGATTGCCGATCAGGGAGGCCTGGATCGTGCTGCCCGCGCCGATCGAGCAATTGCGCCCGATCCGAACCTGCGGACCGATCACCGCATGCGACGCGATCACGGTGCCAGCTCCGATCTCGGCACCCGGGCCGATCACGGCGCCCGGATCAACGGTCACGCCCGCTTCGAGAACGGCGGTGGCATGGACGATCGCGCCAGGCGCGACGCCCTGCGAGGCGAAAACCGATTCAGGCTTCAGCGCGCTCGGGAAGCAGCGCGCCATCACCTTCGCGAAGGCGTGGTAGGGCGCCGGCGAGACCAGAGCCACCGTACCGGCCGGCACGCGATCAGCGAAGCGCGGCGAAACCAGGCACAGGCCCGCCTTGGTCGCAGCCAGCGCCTCGGTGTATTTGGGATTGTCCATATAGGCGAGATCGGCCGGGCCGGCCGTCTCGAGAGCGGCGACGCCATCGAGCTTGCGGGTCGGTTCGACGCCGTCCGGCAAGGCTCCGCCTGAAATGCTTGCGACCTCGCCGAAGTCCAGCGAGGTCGCGAAGGGAAAGAAAACTGGCTCTGCCATGATCCGGTCCGAAGCGGGCAGGATCGCCACGCGCCCTGGCGGACACGAAAACGGCGATCGTCCTTGTTATCGCATCGGGCTCTCCCGAAAAGTGGAAACCACTTTTCGGGCCGATGCTACGCCCCGCTTACATCAGAAGCGGGTGCCGCCCGAGAACCGGAAGGCCTGAAGACGGTCGCCGCCATACTTGCCGACGAGACCGGTCTGCGGATTGATGCCGATCTGGCCCTCGTCCTTGGTCAGGGCGTAGGCGTAGTCGAAGCGGATCGGGCCAAGCGGCGACTGCCAGAGCAAGCTGACACCCACCGACGAGCGCAGGATGTTCTTGTCGCGGATACAGCCGATGCTCGACTGCGCACCGCCGGTCACGACATTGTACTGGCGCGCCTCGGAGCCGGCCGGGCAGGCATAAGCCACCGACTTCGAGCCGCCGTCATAGTTGAACAGCGTGCCGGCATCGGCGAAGACCGCGCCGCGCAGGCCGAGGTCACGCGGCAGGCCAAAGATCGGGAACTGCACCTCGACGGTGCCGCCGAAATAGGTCGTACCGCCGACCGCGTTCGCCGTCGGGTCGTTCAGCACGTCGCGCGGACCGATGCCGGAGGGCGCGAAACCACGCACCAGCGACGGTCCGAGGAAGTAGTGATCGACCATGCGCAGATTGCCGCTGGTCGCCTGGACGTGACCGCCCTGGACGCGCAGGAAGCCGACGACATCGTCGAAAATCTCGCGGTAGTAGCGGGCATCGGCCGAGATACGCATGAACTTCGAGTCGCCGCCGAGGCCGGCGAATTCCGGCTTCAGCTCAGCCGTGAAGCCGTTGCGCGGGTTCTGGACGCTGTCGAGCGAGTTGTAGTTGAAGTTCAGGCCGACGAGCGAGGTCAGGGTCGAGCCCTGGGCCTCCTTGACCGCCACCGTCGCCTCGCC
Organism: Allobosea sp. FW305-C-101; assembly: GCF_058783685.1. Taxonomy (NCBI): domain Bacteria; kingdom Pseudomonadati; phylum Pseudomonadota; class Alphaproteobacteria; order Hyphomicrobiales; family Alloboseaceae; genus Allobosea; species Allobosea sp. FW305-C-101. The sequence goes on from NZ_JBYSYT010000003.1 coordinate 394,419, forward strand.
GTTGGTCACGCAGTTAAACGGGGTCGCCGCCGTGGCGCCTGTCGGCGTGATGCCCGGGATCGGGAAGGTACAGTCGTTATAGGGCCGGTTGGGCTCGTTCGGGATGTCGATCTCGGTCGTGTAGAGCGAGTAGCGCGGCGTGATCGAGAATTCTTCCGTGATCGGGAAGGTGAAGCGCACCTGACCACCCGTCACGCGGCTCTCAAAGCGGCCGGTGTTGTAGTTGTCGTTGAACTTCGAGAACAGGTCGATACCCGCAGCCACGCGATAGCCCAGAAAATAGGGCTCGGTGAACGAGAAATCGACGCCTTGCGTTCTCTCGCCGAGCGTGCCGGCGATGCGAACGAACTGGCCACGGCCGAGGAAGTTCGACTCCGACAGCGAGATTTCGCCGATGACACCGTCCGAGGTCGAGTAACCGCCGGCGATCGAGAACGAGCCGGTGGCCTTGTCCTCGACGTCGATATTGACGACCACGCGGTCCGGAGCGGAGCCCGGCTCGTTGGTGATGCGGACCTTGTTGAAGAAGCCAAGGTTGTTCAGGCGCCGCTCGGCGCGATCGACCATGACCTTGTTGTAGGCATCGCCCTCGCCGAGGTCGAGCTCGCGGCGCACGACATAGTCGCGGGTACGGGTGTTGCCGCGCACGTTGATGCGCTCGACATAGACCCGCGGGCCTTCGTCGACGACATAGGTGATGCCGATCTGGCGGCCGGAAGCGTCACGATCACCGCGCGGGCGAACCTGGGCGAAGGCATGGCCGCGGCGCGCGACTTCCGTCGTGAGCGCGACCAGCGACTTCTCGACCGCTTCGGCGTTGTAGGTATCACCCGTCGAGGTCGCAACGTAACGCTGCAGGGCAGCGGCATCGACATCGCGCAGCGAGGAATCGACCGAGACATTGCCGACCTGGTAGCGCGGACCTTCCTGGATCTGAATATCGACGACCCAGCCACCAGCCGCCTCGTCGAAGCGAGCCGCGCTATTGGTGATCTGGAAATCGGCGTAGCCGTTCTTCAGGTAGAATCGGCGGATGAGGTCCATGTCGGAATTGATACGATCGGGATCATAGACGTCGGAGGTCTTGATCCAGCTCAGGAAATTCGATTCCGTCGAGGTCATCAACCCGCGCAGGCGCCCGGCCGAATAGGCCTCGTTGCCGCTGAAGTTGATCGACTTGATGCCGGTCTTGCTGCTCTCGTTGACGGTGAAGACGACGTCCTGGCGGCCGTTCGGCAGCGGCGCGACACGGGCGCTGACCGAGGACAGGCCGTAGCCTGCGCGCTTATAGGCTTCACGCAGACGCTCAGCATCGGAGTCCATCAGCGCCTGGCTGACCGGGCCGCCGGCGCGCGACTGCACGATCTGGGCGAGCTGCTCGCTCTTCAGCTTGCGGTTACCCTCGAACGCGACGCGATTGACCGCGCCGCCCTGCTCCTGGACCGAGACGACGATCTGCGAGCCACGGCGGTTGACCTGCACGTTGCTGAACAGACCGGTCGCCAGCAGGCTCTCGCGGATCTCCTGCGGGCTCTCCCGGCCGACCGCGTAGGAGCGGATCGTTTCCGCATCCACACGCCGGTTGCCGTGGACGACCACGCCCTGCGCGAAAGCCACACCACCACTCACGGCCAGCATCAAAGCCGAAAGTCCGATCGATCGAGAGAGCCGCGTCTTGGTCGTCCGGCTCTTTTGGGTCGACGTCATCGGGTCGCCTATTCCATCTCTCTGGTCACCACCCCAAACGGGGACCGCCATCAACCGATGGCAGCACGGGGACATTGCGGTTCAATCGCTTCTACAAAGTTTCCGGCAGGGTGCAAACCGCGATCATCGTTAATAAAGTGTTTTTAGGAATCTCGTTGCCGGAGGGCCACGCAGCGTGCCGTTTTTCCGCCGCAAAGTGCGGCGCCGCGGGCGGTTTCAGAGCATCCCGCGAACGTGGACGATGTCGTTCCAGGTCACGAACAGCATCAACATCAGCACGAGCGCAAGGCCGACCCGGAAACCGATTTCCTGCGCGCGCGGGCTCAGAGGCCGACCACGGAGCGCCTCATAGAGATAGAACAGCAGGTGACCGCCATCGAGCATGGGAACCGGCACCAGATTCATCAGGCCGATCGAGACCGAGAGGATCGCGGCGAGATTGATCAGCCCGAGCAGCCCGCCATTCGAGGCGACGATGCCCGAGACCTGCGCGATCCGAATCGGGCCCGAGAGCTGGTCGGTGGACTCGCGCCCCGTCACCAGCTTCGCGATGTAGTCATAGGTCCGCGTCACGACGAACCAGGTCTCGACGAAGCCGGCCTTGGTGGATTCGAGCAGTCCGAATCGTTGCGTCTGCCAGTCTTCCGGCCGCGGCGAGGCCTTCACGCCGATCACGCCGATGCGCTGGATGCCGAGCTGGGTCTTCATCTCGGTGAGCGCAGGCGTCACCGGCAGGGTCACCGTCCCGCCGTCACGCTCGACTTGGACCTCGAGGCGCTCGTCGGGCCGGGTCGAGACGATGCGCTGCATGTCCGAGAAGCTGGTGACCCTCTGACCGTCGATGGCGATCACGATATCGCCCGCCTTCAGGCCGGCCTTCTCTGCCGCGCTGCCCGCGACGACGGCATCGACGCGCGGGATCAGCACCTGCTTGCCGAAGAAGAAGGCCGAGCCGGCGAAGATCAGGATCGCCAGCAGGAAATTCGCGATCGGGCCGGCGGCAACGATCGCCGCCCGCTCGCCGAGGGACTGCGCCGGGAAGGAGCGCGCGCGCTCCTGTGCCGACATCCGGTTGACCGCAGCATCGTCAGGGGCGCTGGCGGCGTCGGCATCACCGGAAAACTTGACGTAGCCGCCGAGTGGAATCAGCGCGAAGCGCCAGCGCGTGCCATGCCGGTCGTTGAAGCCGAAGAGTTCGCGGCCGAAGCCGATCGAGAAGGTCTTGACGTCGACCCCGCACCAGCGGCCGACCAGGAAATGCCCGAGCTCGTGGACGAAGACGACGATGGTGAGAACGAACAGGAACGGCAGCAGATAGCCGAGCACGAATTGCCCGGCATTCCAGAGCGACGCTGCGAATTCCATGAAACTATTCCCCCAAGGGTCCTAGACCATCGCGCGTCCTATCGGACGCGATCACGATGATCTAGCTGATTGGTGCTGCATCGGATTTGTCCGAAAAGTGGATTCCACTTTTCGGTCCGATGCAATGTCGGCCTTTAGGTGACAGTGAACCGTGCTTGCGACAAGAGCGAGGCAGTCCGCCGTCTCGAATCGTGGTCAATGGCGAGCGCCTCCGCGACATCGCCCGGAGCTTGCGATCCGGCGGGAGACGTTGCGCAGACCGCCTCCACCAAGGCCGCGATATCGGGAAAGCGGAGCCGGCCTTCGAGAAAGGCAGCGACCGCGACCTCGTTGGCGGCGTTGAGCACGGCAGGCATCGCCCCGCCTTCCCGCAAGGCGGCCATTGCAAGGCTGAGCGCCGGAAAACGGACGAGATCGGGCCGCTCGAAGCTGAGCGGCGCCGCCAGGGCGAGATCGAGGAAGCGTGGCGGCGGCGCGTCGAGGCGGCCGTCGATGCCGAGGCAATGCGCGGCGGCGACCCGCATGTCCGGCACCGCCATGCCGGCGCTGACCGAGCCGTCGCGGAAGGTCACCAGGCCATGGACGATCTGCTGGGGATGGACGAGCACGTCGAGCTGGTCCGGCTGCAGATCGAACAGGAAGCGGGCCTCGATCAGCTCCAGCCCCTTGTTCATCATGCTGGCGGAATCGATCGTGATCTTGGCGCCCATCGCATAATTCGGGTGCTTCAGCGCCTGATCGGGCGTCGCCGCGGCGATGCGCTCGGCGCTCCAGGTCCGGAACGGGCCGCCCGAGGCCGTCAATGTCATGCTGCGGACCGATGAGAGCGGCTCCGTGCCGAGCACCTGAAACAGGGCGTTGTGCTCGGAATCGAGCGGCAGCAAACGGACGCCGACCTCGGCCGCGCGCGCCATCACCGCAGCGCCGGCGCAGACCAGGCTTTCCTTGTTGGCGAGCGCGATCATGCGCCCGGCCTGCAGCGCGGCAAAGGTCGCCTCCAGCCCGGCCGCGCCGGAAATCGCGCTGACCACGATATCGGCCGGGCGGTCGACGGCTTCCAGCACGGCGGAACGCCCTGTCCCGCACGCGATCCCCGTGCCGGAGAGCGCCTGTTTCAGCGCCTCGCCGCCTGTGGCGTCGGCCAAGGCGGCGAAGGATGCGCCGGTCTCGATCGCGGTGCGGGCGAGCGCCTCAGCATCCCGGCCGCCGACAACCGTCGTGATCGACAGGCGCTCAGGATTCTCGGCGACGATGTCGCGGACCGAACGTCCGACGGAGCCGGTCGCTCCCAGAAGCGTGACGCTGCGCAGGGGCATCGGGATCAGACGTTGAGATGCAGGGCGAAGAGCGCGAAGCCGGCGAGCACCAGCACTGCCCAGTAGCCGTCGAGCCGGTCGAGAAAGCCGCCATGGCCGGGGATGAGCTTGCTCGAATCCTTGGCGTCGAAACGGCGCTTGAGCGAGGATTCGAACAGATCGCCCGCCTGACTGACGATCGAGCCTGCGAGCGAAGCGGCGACGACCGGTCCGGCTGCCGTCACGCCCTGTAGCGCCGGCATCAAGCGCCAGACGAGATAGCCGCCGACCATGCCCGCGACGGCGCCGCCGATCGCACCCGACCAGGTCTTCTTCGGGCTCACCGCCGGCATCAGCTTCGGCCCGCCGAGCTTGCGGCCGGTGAAATAGGCAGCGATGTCGGTAAGCCAGACGACCGCGAAGCTCCACAGGATCAGGGCGAGGCCGATCGCCGGAAGATCGCGCAAGGCCGGCGTGACCAGCGCGAAGGCCAGCGCATAGGCGACGCCACAGAGCTCCAGCGCCAGGCGCGAGCGCACGAAGGGCGTGGCGAGCGCGCCGAGAAGGGCTGCCGCCGCCGCCGTACCCGCGAGCGCGGCTGGGCTTGCCGGGGAATAGGTCAGCGCGAGACCGGCGACGACCACGCCGATGCCGGCGGGGATCGCATTGCCCCGCCCGACGATCGCGAGCCATTCATAGGCGACGAGGCCGGCGACGAGAATCCAGACCAGCCGAAACGGCCAGCCGCCCCAGAGCGTGACCAGCAGGATCAGCGCGCCGAGCACCAGCGCGGAGGCGACCCTGAGCCTCAGCTCGGAGTTCGCGCGTGGCGCGGAGGGTGACGGCGCATTCACGCGACGCCCACGCTGCGGTCGGAGGGCGTGGACAGTCCGCCGAAGCGGCGATCGCGCTGGCGGTACTGGGCGAGCGCGTCCTCGAAGGCGGCCCGGTCGAAATCAGGCCACATCACCGGGGCGAAGATGAACTCGGCATAGGCCGCCTGCCAGAGCAGGAAATTCGAGATGCGGGTCTCGCCCGAAGTCCGGATGACCAGCTCGGGATCGGGAATGTCGTGGGTGTCGAGCTGGCCGGCGATCGCGGCCTCGTCGATCGCGGCTGGGTCGATCCGCCCTGCCACGGCCTCCGCCGCCAGCCGGCGCGTCGCGCGGATGATCTCGTCGCGGGAGCCGTAATTGAAGGCGATCACCAGCACGAGGCCGGTATTATCGCGCGTGCTGGCCTCGGCATGCTCGACGAGGCGGCGCAGGTCGGCCGCCAGATCGTCGCGGCTGCCGATGATCCGCACCCGGACATTGGCGGCCGAGAGTTCGGCAAGGTCCTTCTCGACGAAATGCTTGAGCAGCCCCATCAGGAAGGAGACTTCCGCATAGGGGCGGCGCCAGTTCTCGGTCGAGAAGCTGTAGAGCGTCAGATAGCGGAGGCCGAGATCGCTGGCATTGCGGACCGTGCGGCGCAGCGCCTCCAGCCCGCGACGATGGCCCTCCTGCCGCGGCAGCCCGCGCATCTGCGCCCAGCGCCCATTGCCGTCCATGATGATGGCGACATGAGCCGGGTTGGACGGGCCTGCGTCGCGCTGACCGGATGACATGCGGATGAGCCTCGCTCGGCTTCGGCCGAAGGGGCGCGGGAGATCTCCCGCGCGGGAAATCAGACGTGCAGGATTTCCTTTTCCTTCGCCGCGAGCGCCTGGTCGATCTCGGCGATGTGCTGGTCGGTCGCCTTCTGGACGAGGTCGGAATTGCGCGCGGCGTCGTCCTTGGTCATGTCGCTGTCCTTCTCCAGCTTTTTGACCACGTCGATGCCGTCGCGGCGGACATGGCGCACGGAGATCTTGGCCTCCTCGGCATATTTATGCGCGACCTTGACCATCTCCTTGCGGCGCTGCTCGTTCAGCTCGGGGATGCGGATGCGCAGGACCTGGCCTTCCGTCTGCGGGTTGAGGCCGAGATCGGACTCGCGCACCGCCTTGTCGACGGCGTTGACCATCGAGCGGTCCCAGACCTGGACGCTGAGCAGGCGCGGCTCCGGCACGCTGACCGTTGCGAGCTGGCTCAGCGGGGTGCGGGCGCCATAGGCCTCGACCATGATCGGGTCGAGCATGTTGGCGGAGGCGCGGCCGGAGCGCAGCGAGGCGAGATCGCTCTTGAAGGACTGCACCGCACCGGCCATGCGGCGCTTGATGTCGGCGAGGTCGAACGTCGTCTGGGCCATTTCAATCGGGACCTTGCAGGTAATTCAAAATCGGCGCGACCATGGCGGCGAGGCCGCGCAGGGTCAAGATTGACATCCTCGAACAGCATTTTCCCCCGCGATGAGCAAGGGAAAAGCGTCGATGCGGGCAGCTCATGGCCGGTTGGCAGCGCAACCCGCTAGCCCGCGGCATTCCGGATGCCCATCTCACCCTAGAGACCGGCCCGCCCGTCGGCCAGCACCGCCCGCACGAAACCACGGAGAAAAGACGTGCCTCGCCTCAACCGCATCGTCGAGACCGCGCTCTATGTCGACGATCTCGACCGCGCCCGCATCTTCTACGAGGACAAGCTCGGCCTCGCGCCGCTGCTCAAGACGAAGACGCTCTTCGCCTATGATGTCGGCGGATCGAACGTGCTGCTGCTGTTCCAGCGTGGTGCCTCGCTGCAGACGCAAGCCTCGGCGGGAGGCAGCATCCCGCCCCATGACGGCAGCGGGCCGCTCCACATCGCCTTTGCGATCGATGCCGATGAACTCCCGGCCTGGGAGGCCAGGCTGGAGGAACTCGGCATCGCCGTGGAAGGGCGCATGCAATGGGAGCGCGGCAGCACGAGCCTCTATTTCCGCGATCCGGACGGGCATCTGCTCGAACTGGCGACGCCCCGCCTGTGGCAGACCTACTGAGACTGGCGCCTCAGGGCGTGACGTAGGTCGCCCTGCCCTCGCCGCGCAGGACAGCCGCCAGCATGCCGGGCTCGGCGATCGAGAAGACGACGATGGTCAGGCTCGCATCGCGGGCGAGCGCGAAGGCGGCGGTGTCCATCACCTTGAGATCGCGCTTGATCGCATCCTCATGGGTCAGCGTGTCGTAGCGGGTCGCGGTCGGGTCCTTCTTGGGATCGGCGCTGTAGACGCCGTCGACCTGCGTCGCCTTGAGGAGATGGCTGCAGCCGAGTTCGGCCGCGCGCAGCGCAGCGCCGGTGTCCGTGGTGAAATAGGGGTTGCCGGTACCGCCGCCGAGGATGACGACCTTGCCGTTGCTGAGATGGTCGAGCGCGCGCTTGCGGGCATAGCTCTCGCAGAGCGAGGGCATCGGCACGGCCGACATGGCGCGCGCCGGAGCGCCGGCCGCCTCGATCGCATGCTCCAGCGCCAGCGCGTTCATCACCGTGCCGAGCATGCCGATCGAATCGGCGGTGGTGCGGTCGAGACCCTTGTTCAGGCCCTGGACACCGCGGAAGAAGTTGCCGCCGCCGACGACGATGCCGATCTCGACGCCCTCGCGAGAGGCATGGGCGATATCGGCGGCCAGCGCCGTCAGCGTGATGCCGTCGAGGCCGTTTCCGACAGGCCCCGCAAGGGCTTCGCCGGAGAGCTTCACGAGAACGCGTTGGGGTCTCATCGATGTCTCTCCGTCGTGTTGGGGGCCGGCCGCGATTCGACGCAGCCCTATCTTCCTACAAAAAAGGCCGCGCGATGCGCGGCCTTTCTGTCACTTGATACAGAGCTTGTCAGCCCGTGGTGCCGCCAGCGGCAGCGACCTCGGCCGCGAAGTCCTGCTCTTCCTTCTCGATGCCCTCGCCGAGCGCGAAGCGGGCGAAGCCCGTGAGCTTCACGGGAGTGCCGACCTTGCCCTCGATCTCCTTGAGGACCTGCGAGACCGACTTCGAGCCGTCATGGATATAGGCCTGCTCGAGCAGGCAATATTCCTTGGCGTAGCTCTTCAGGCCGCTCTCGGTGATCTTGGCAAGGACGTGCTCGGGCTTGCCGGCGTTCTTCTCGGCCAGGATCGCCTTCTCGCGCTCCAGCACTTCCGGGGCGACCGAGGCGAGGTCGAGCGCGACCGGGTTGGTCGCGGCGACATGCATGGCGAGCTGACGGCCGAGCGCGGCGAGCTCATCCGACTTGGCCGTCGACTCGAGCGCGACGATGACGCCGATCTTGCCGAGGCCCTCGGTGATCGCACCGTGGACATAGGAGCCGATTACGCCCGAGGAGACCTTGAGCGAGGAAACGCGGCGCAGCGTCATGTTCTCGCCGATGGTGGCGATGGCGTTGGCGATCGCGTCCTGCACCGAGCCGCCGCCCGGATAGTGATGGCCGAGCAGTGCCTCGACATCGCCGCCGCGCTCCAGCGCGACATCGGCGATGGTCTTGGCGAGCGCCTGGAACTCGGGGTTGCGCGCGACGAAGTCGGTCTCGGAGTTGACCTCGACGACGACGCCCTCGTTGCCCTGCACGGTGACGGCGACGAGGCCCTCGGCGGCGACGCGGCCGGCCTTTTTGGCGGCCTTCGACAGGCCCTTGGCGCGCAGCCAGTCGACGGCGGCTTCCATGTTGCCGTCGGTCGCCGAGAGGGCGGTCTTACAATCCATCATGCCCGCGCCGGTCTTGTCGCGGAGTTCCTTCACCATCGCGGCGGTGATCGCTGCCATCTGTCTTGTCCTTGCTGTCGGTGCGGCGCTGGCCCGGAGGCCGGCCACGGATCGGAATGATGCGGACGCCTGCATGGGGAAACGCCGACGCTCCGTTTCCGGCCGTCGGCGCGTCCTCTTAACGTTTCAAAGCCGGCGTCAATCGAGAGGCCCGATTGCGACGCGCCGATGACGCGCCACAACCGCTAACCGAATTACGCGTCGGCGAGATCGCGAGCCTGGGCGACCCAGCCCTCGCGCTCGATCTTGCCACCGAGCTTCAGGTCGTGGTCGATCTTGGTCACATCGGCCGGGGTCATCGCAGCGATCTGCCAGAAGTGGTAGATGCCGCCGTCGTTCAGCTTCTGGACCGCATCCGGACCCATGCCCGAGAGCTTGGTCAGGTCGTCCGGAGCGCCACGCGGGGTGGTCAGCGTCTCGAAGGCGCCCGAAACGGTCTCGAGAGCCTCCTCGACGACCGGTGCCTCGGCGGCACCGACATCGATGCCCTGGTCGCCCGAGGCGCGGCCGATGCCGTCGATCGCCGAGCGCGCAACCAGATCGCAGTACAGAGCGATGGCGCGGCCGGCGTCGTCATTGGCCGGAACCGGGAAGGTGATGCCATCCGGATCGCTGTTCGAATCGATGATCGCGGCGACCGGGATGCCGAGGCGCTGAGCCTCCTTGATCGCCAGCTGCTCCTTGTTGGTGTCGATCACGAAGATCATGTCCGGCGTGCCGCCCATGTCCTTGATGCCGCCCAGAGCCTTCTCGAGCTTGTCGCGCTCACGCGACAGCATCAGGCGCTCCTTCTTGGTCAGGCCGGTGCCGCCGCCGTTGAGCAGCTCGTCGACCTTGCGCAGGCGCTGGATCGAAGCCGAGATGGTCTTCCAGTTGGTCAGCATGCCGCCGAGCCAGCGGGAATTGACATAGTACTGGGCCGAACGCTTGGCGGCATCGGCGATGGCATCCTGCGCCTGGCGCTTGGTGCCGACGAAGAGGACGCGGCCGCCGCGGGCGACGGTGTCAGACACGGCCTGCAGGGCGCGGTGCAGCATCGGCACCGACTGCGACAGGTCGAGGATGTGGATGTTGTTGCGGACGCCGAAGATGTACGGGGACATCTTGGGGTTCCAGCGGTGCGACTGGTGGCCGAAATGGGCGCCGGCCTCGAGGAGCTGGCGCATGGAGAAATCAGGCAGAGCCATTGTGTTCTAGTCCTTCCGGTTGAACCTCTGGAGCGCGAATGAACAGGGCATGAGCTGCCACGTCACCGGAACGCCTCGGGATAGCGAGGCGATGCACTCCATGTGGGATGGGCTGCGCCTTACAGGGGATGGCGCCGCATTGCAAGCCGCTTGGGCCGGGAAAGCCGGGAGCGCGGCATGATGAGGCCCATGCGGATACCGCATGGGCCCATCCACAGGCATCCGCCGGCAAGAGCGCCGGGGGCTCGCCTTACTGCGGCAGCTTGGCGCCGATCTGCTTCACGACATCGCCGATCTGCTTGCAATAGGCGGCCGGCGTGCTGTTCGTCGCCTTGGCGATCGCCTCGATGTTCTGCTCCATGCCCATGGCCGAGATCGTGCCCTTGCGGCCGGCGGCCTCGGCGGCGTCTCCGCCGCTGACATCGGCCGGCACCGGGATCATCGCGATCAGCTTCTTCTGGACATCGGCCGCAGCCGCGTCGGTGAAGCCCTTGTCGGCGCAATAGCCGAGAATGCCGAGCTGATTGCGGGCGGCCTGATAGGCGACCTTGAGCTGGTCGGCCTGGCTCTGCGCGAAGGACGGGGCCACGGAGCCCAAAAATGCAACCGCGGAGGCGGCCATCAACGACTTATAAAAGGTCATGGGGAATATCCTCAGGCTATCATGTTCTCAAGCATGCCAAGATGCTCGCCCACCCGCCGCCACCTGCCTAGCGCGTGGAACCGGGCCGAACAACCCGGATCGCCCCGTCAGGACGGCGGTCGGAGACCGGATTCGGCGTGATCCTCGACCTGAGAACGATCTTCGTCACCGGTGCGCTGACCTGCTTCATCATCGGCGTGCTGCAATTGATGACCTTTGCCACCGGCCGCTTCACCCGCAGCCCGGTCTGGTGGGGCGTCAGCAGCCTGTGCATCGGCAGCGGCCTGCTCGGCGCGGCTTTCCGCGGCACGATTCCCGACATCGTCTCGATCGAGTTCGCCAACACCATCATGCTGGCCGGCTGCCTGCTGCTGCTTTTCGGCATCCGCAATTTCGCCGGCCGCGAGCTCAACTGGTTCGGTTTCGGGGTGGTGCTCCTCGGCATCTGGACCCTGCTCGCGCTCTCGCCCGGAACAGAGGGCTATTCGACGCGCGTCATGGTCGTGGCGACGGTGATGGCGCTCTGCGATGCCGCCATCGTCCGCGAAGCCGTTCGGCTCGGCCGGCAGGAAAGGTTGCGCTCGGCCTGGCTGCTGGCGATCCTGTTCGCGCCGACGGTGGTGATCTATGCCGGACGCATCACGCTGGCGGCGCTGGACCAGATCGGCACGACGTTGTTCCCGGCCGATTCGGGAGCGACAGGTTGGCTCGCCGCGACAGGCGTCGCCTTCGTCATCCTGAGAGGCCAGGCGCTGCTGCTGCTCGCGGCCGAGCGCAGCAACCGCATTCTGGCGACGCTCGCCCGCCGCGATCCGCTGACCGGGGCGATGAACCGCTCCGGCCTCGAACAGTGGCTGGCGCGACAGTCGCGTGGAGAGCAACGGGCCGCGCTCCTGCTCATCGACATCGATCATTTCAAGCAGCTCAACGACACGCTGGGCCATGCCACCGGAGACCGCATCCTGCGCGTCTTCGCCGGCACCGTGCAGGAGCAATTGCGCAGCACCGACATCCTGGCCCGGCAGGGTGGCGACGAATTCGCCATCATCCTGCCCGATGTCGGAGTCCGGGAAGCGGTGCGGGTGGCCGAGCGGCTGCGCGGCGCCTTCCGCGACAAGGTCGCCGATCTCGCCGAAATCGGGTTGCAGCCGACGCTCAGCATCGGAGTGGCCGAGGTCGAGCTCGGCGGGCGCGAGCTCGACGACCTGCTGGTCGAGGCCGATGAGGCGCTCTACCGCGCCAAGCGGCTCGGGCGCGACCGCGTCCAGGCGCAGCTCAAGCCGGCGGCCTGAAGCCGGGCTCAGGTCTCAGAGCGTCAGGGTCGCGGCGCTGACACGCTTGATCCCGGCCGCCGCCATCTCGGCCCAGGCCCGGTCGAGCGAGCCGTCGAGATCGATAGCGCGGCAGGCATCCTCGACCACGATGGTCTCGAAGCCGGTGCGGGCGGCATCCTGCGCCGTCCAGCTCACGCAGAAATCCGTCGCGAGCCCGGCCACAACGACGCGCGTAAAGCCGCGCTCGCGCAGATAGCCTTCCAATCCCGTCCACGTCTGGCGATCGGCCTCGATGAAGCCGGAATAGCTGTCGATGCCCTGGCGAAAGCCCTTGCGGATCACCGCCTCGGCATGGGGCAGGTCGAGCCCGGCATGAAAGCCGGCTCCGACCGTGCCCTGCACGCAATGATCCGGCCAGAGCACCTGCGAACCATAGGCCAACTCGATCGTCTCGAAGGGCTTCCTGCCGGGATGGCTGGAAGCGAAGGAGGCGTGGCCGGCCGGGTGCCAGTCCTGCGTCAGCACGACATGGCGGAAGCGGCGCCCGAGCGCGTTGACGACGGGCACGACCGCATCGCCGTCCGGCACGGCGAGGCTGCCGCCCGGACAGAAATCGTTCTGGACGTCGACGGCGAGCAGCACGGTCCGGTCGTCGGCCATTGATGCGCTCCTATTGCAGCCTGACATCGACCACGCCGGGCGCGGCCCGCACGGCATTGGCGATCTGCTGGTTGACCGGGAACTTGCCGGGCAGCTCGATCTCGACCTCCTGCGCGCCGTCGTCGATGATCATGATGATCGAGACCTTGCCCTCGGCGCGCGTCGCCTCGCGCGGGCGGATGCGCTCGGCAACCGAGGCCACCGCCTTGTCGTCACGCAGATAGACGACGAGATCCTGCTTCTGGCGCGCGGCGAGCCCGTCGAGCTCCTCGGCATCCTCGATGCGCGGACGCACCTCTTCGCCGTCGAGCACGGCCGACAGGCGCAGCACGAGCGCCCTGCCCGGCTCCAGCAGGTCACGCAATTTCATCAGCCCTTCCGAGAACAGCACCGCTTCGAACTGGCCGCTCGGATCGGACAGGTTGACGATGCCCATCTTGGAGCCGGACTTGGTGCGCCGCTCCGACTTGTCGATGACGGAAACCGCGACCTTGCCGACGCCGGTGCCGTTGACGCGCACGGTCTGGGCGAAATCAGCATAGCGCTGCACGCGCAGACGCTTCAGCACATGCTCGTAATCGTCGAGCGGGTGGCCGGAGAGGAAGAAGCCGACCGCCTCATGCTCGCGCCTGAGCTTCTCGGCCGGCGCCCAGGGCTCGACCTGCGGAATGCGGAAGGCCTCCTGCACCACACCGCCACCGAGCAGGTCTAACTGGCCCGCAGCCGCCTCGTCGCGGGTGCGGTTGGACAAGGCCAGCATGCCGTCGAGCGCCGCGACAGCCCGTGCGCGATCCGCTTCCAACTCGTCGAGCGCGCCCGCAGCAATGAGCGCCTCCAGCGTGCGGCGGTTGACCAGCCTTGTGTCGATCCGGCGGGCGAGATCGGCGAGGTCCCGGAACGGTCCGTTGGCCTGCCGCGCCGCCACCAGCGATTCCACCGCCGCCGTGCCGACGCCCTTGATGGCGCCGAGCGCGTAGAAGATCTTGCCATCGGCCACGTCGAACTCGACGCCGGATTGGTTGATCGCCGGCCGCTCGACCTTGATGCCGAGCCGCTCGGCATCGCGGCGGAATTCCGAGAGCTTGTCGGTATTGCCCATGTCGAGCGTCATCGACGCGGCCAGGAACTCGACCGGGTAATTCGCCTTGAGATAGGCGGTCTGGAAGGCGACGATGGCATAGGCCGCCGCGTGGCTCTTGTTGAAGCCGTAATCGGCGAATTTCGCCAACAGGTCGAAAATCTCGGAGGCGATGTCCTTCTTGATGCCGCCATCCACGGCGCCCTTCACGAAGCGGTCGCGCTGGGCGTCCATCTCCGCCTTGATCTTCTTGCCCATGGCGCGGCGCAGCAGGTCCGCTTCGCCGAGCGAATAGCCCGAGAGCGCCTGCGCCACCTGCATCACCTGTTCCTGGTAGACGATGATGCCGTGGGTCTCGCGCAGATAGGGCTCCATGCCGGGATGGAGATAGGTCGGCTCTTCGAGTCCGAGCTTGCGGCGGCAATAGGTTGGGATGTTGTCCATCGGGCCCGGCCGGTAAAGCGCCACCAGCGCGATCAGGTCCTCGATCCGGTCGGCCTTCATCTCGACCAGCGCCTTGCGCATGCCGACCGATTCCACCTGGAACACGCCGACCGTCTCGCCGCGGGCCAGCATGGCGTAGGTGGTCGGATCGTCGAAGGGCAGATCGGCGAGATCGATGTCGATGTCGCGCTGTTTGATCAGCCTCACTGCCGTGGTCAGTGTGGTCAGCGTCTTCAGGCCGAGGAAGTCGAACTTCACCAGTCCGGCCTGCTCGACCCATTTCATGTTGAACTGGGTGACGCGCATGCCGGTGCGCGCGTCGACCGAGAGCGCGACGAGCTGCTCCAGCGGCCGGTCGCCGATCACGACGCCTGCGGCGTGGGTCGAAGCATGGCGGTGAAGCCCTTCCAGCTTCTGGCCAATTTCGAGCAGACGCGCGACGATCGGCTCCTCCTCGGCGGCCTGCTGCAGCTTGGGCTCGCCCTCGATCGCATCCTTCAGCGAAATCGGCTTGGCCGGGTTCTGCGGCACGAGCTTGGTCAGCTTGTCGACCTGGCCATAGGGCATTTCGAGCACGCGGCCGACGTCGCGCAGCACGCCGCGGGCAAGCAGCGTACCGAAGGTGATGATCTGTGCGACGCGCTCCTGTCCGTAATGGTGCTTCACATAGTCGATAACCTCTTCACGCCGGTTCTGGCAGAAGTCGATATCGAAGTCGGGCATCGAGACGCGGTCCGGGTTGAGGAAGCGCTCGAAGAGCAGGCCGAAGCGCAGCGGATCGACATCGGTGATCGTCAGCGCATAGGCGACGAGCGAGCCCGCGCCCGAGCCGCGGCCCGGCCCGACCGGGATGTCGTGGTTCTTCGCCCATTTGATGAAGTCCGCGACGATTAGGAAGTAACCCGGGAACTGCATCCGGGTGATGATCGAGAGCTCGAAATCGAGCCGCTTCTCGTAATCCTCGACCGTGAAGCCCTCGGCCGGGCCATGCTTGGCAAGCCGCGCGGCAAGGCCGGCGCGCGCCTGCTCCTGAAGCTCCTCTGCCTCGTCGCGTCCCTCCTCACCGAAGCGCGGCAGGATCGGCTTGCGGGTGGTGACGCGCCAATGACAGCGCATCGCGATCTCGACCGTGTTCGCCAGCGCCTCCGGCAGGTCGGCGAAGCGCTTCTTCATCTCGGCGCGCGAGGCGAAATAATGCTCCGGCGTGACGCGGCGGCGCGTGCCATCCGAGACGAGGCGTCCCTCGGCCACGGCGAGCAGCGCGTCATGCGCGTCGAAATCGGCGGGCTTGGCGAAGAAGGGCTCGTTGGTCGCGACGACGGGTAAGTCGGAATCATAGGCGAGGCGCAGGAGATGGGCCTCCCGCGCCGCCTCGCCCTCGCCGCCATGGCGCTGGATCTCGACATAGAGCCGGTCGCCATAGATGCCGGCGAGCGTCGAAAGGCGCGAGGCGGCCTGCGGGAGCTGGCCGAGGCGCAGGGCGACATCGATCGGCCCGCCCTGCCCGCCGGTCAGCGCGATCAGCCCGCTATTATAGGCGGCGAGGCGCTCGACCGTGGTCACCGGCTGGCCGGAGCCGCCGGTCGCCAATGCCGCCTCGCTGACGAGCTTCATCAGGTTGCCGTAGCCGGCCTCGTCCATGGCGAGCAGGACGATATGCGGCAGGCGCTGGAGCTGCACCGGCTTGCGGCCGCCCTCGCCCTCATCGGCGAAATCGACAGAGAGCTGCACGCCGACGATCGGCTGCAGGCCTGAACCGGCGAGCTTCTCGGAGAATTCGAGGCCGCCGAAGAGATTGTCGGTGTCGGTCAGCGCCAGGGCCGGCTGGCCGTCGGCCACCGCCAGTTTGGCGAGCGTCGCGATCGTCATCGCGCCTTCGAGCAGCGAATAGCTCGAATGGACATGCAGGTGGACGAAGCCGATCTCCTGGAGAACGCGCGCCTCGTCAGATTCCCGACTCATGTCCCACTCCTGTCGCCGCGCGGGCGACTCGTCGACCCTGTCTTCAAGCGCCTCTTATGCGTCCTGGGCGGGGCCGGCGTCGAGGCCTTGCAGGCCCATCTGTGGATGGCTCCTGCCGTCCTCAGACATGCGGGCCGGAGAGGATGGCGGCCCAGAGCCAGATCATGCCGAGGAAGACGCCGAGCGAGGCGATCTCGGCAAGGCCGGCGGCGAATTTACGCGCTGCAGTCATGGGAACCTCCTGTGTTCGCGATAAGTTCAGTTTAGTTCTCTTTTTGTTCTCGTCAATGTCGATAGGGAAGCGGGCAGCGCGTTCCCGGCATGGAGGTTAATGAAACCCTACCAGCACTCAGATTCAGGTGCCGCGATCAGTGTCGCTGCTTCGGGATTTCCGCATCCGTCGGTCGAGGCGCGTTCAAGACATGGATGCTTGCCACAAGGGCGAGCATGACCCGGCATTGTTCTCGGCCAGAGACCACCGTTGTCATTCCGGGGCGCGCCACAGGCGCGAACCCGGAACCCACGACTGGGTGAGACATCAGGTGTTCGGTTGGAAGCCGGCTCACCCGGTCCTGGGTTCCGGGTTCTTCGCTGCGCGAAGCCCCGGAATGACAAGGGTAGCGCTGGTCATGAGCGATCTAGCGGACGCAAGCCGCCCTACAGCTTGACGACCAGCCCATCGCGGATCGTGACCTGCCGGTCCATCTGGCGGGCGAGGTCGAGGTTATGCGTCGCGATCAGCGCCGCGAGTCCCGAGGCGCGCGCCAGCGCCATCAGCGTGCCGAAGACATGCTGCGCCGTCTGCGGGTCGAGATTGCCTGTAGGCTCGTCGGCCAGCAGCAGGCGCGGCCCGTTGGCGACGGCGCGGCCGATGGCGACGCGCTGCTGCTCACCGCCCGACAATTCGCCCGGCAGATGGTCGAGCCGCTCGCCGAGGCCGAGGAAGGTCAGAAGCTCCGATGCCCGCTCCTCCGCGAGGCCCCGCGAGAGGCCGCGGATGCGCTGGGGCAGCACGACATTCTCCAGCGCCGTGAACTCGGGCAGGAGATGATGGAACTGGTAGACGAAGCCGATCTCGGTGCGGCGCAGCCGCGTGCGGCCCTTGTCGTCGAGCTTGGTCGTGGCGAGCCCGCCGACGAAGACCTCGCCGGAATCGGGCTTCTCCAAGAGGCCAGCGACATGGAGCAGGGTCGACTTGCCGGTGCCGCTCGGCGCGACCAGGGCAACGACCTCGCCCGGCCAGAGCGCGAAATCGGCCTTGCGCAGCACTTCGAGCGGCGCGTCGCTCTGCGGGTAATAGCGCTCGACCTGGGAGAGGAAGAGCGCGGGCATTTCCTGTGCCATGTGCTCAGCCCATCCTCAGCGCTTCGACCGGATCGAGGCGCGCCGCCTTCCAGGCCGGATAGAGCGTCGCCAGGAGCGACAGGGTCAGCGCCATCAGCACCACGCTGGTGACTTCGCTCCAGTCGGTGACGGAGGGAATGTCGCTGAGGAAGCGCACGGTGGGGTCCCAGAGATTGGCCCCGGTGATCCAGTTCAGCGCCGCCATGATCGACTTGATATTCTTGGCAAAAACAACGCCGAGAGCCAGGCCCGCCAGCGTGCCAAAGACGCCGATCGCGGCTCCCGTGATCAGGAAGACGCGCAGCACCGTGCCGCGCGTGCAGCCCATGGTGCGCATGATGGCGATATCGGCGGTCTTGTCCTTCACCAGCATGATCAGGCCGGAGACGATGTTGAGCGCCGCGACCAGCACGATCAGGGTCAGGATGATGAACATCACGTTGCGCTCGACTTCCAGCGCATTGAAGAAGCTTCGATTCCTCTGGCGCCAGTCGGAAAGCACGAGCGGACGCGGCGCATCGGCCTCGATCGCGTCGCGGACGGCCTGGGTCCGGTCGGGATTGTCGACGAAGATCTCGATGACGTTCACGTCGCCATCGCGGTTGAAATAGGCCTGAGCCTCGCCGAGCGGCATATAGACGAAGGTGCCGTCGAATTCGGTCATGCCGATCTCGAAGATCGCCTTGACCGGATAGGCCTTGATGCGCGGCGCCGTGCCGAAGGGCGTCGAGGCCCCTTGCGGCGAGACCAGCGTCATCATGTCATTGACCTGGATGCCCAGCGCATTGGCGAGGCGGCGACCGATGGCGACGCCAGGCGTCCCGCCATCGAAGCCATCGAGCGTGCCGCCCTTGATGTTGCCGCCGATGAAGGGGATCGCCTTGATGTCGCTCTCGCGGATGCCGCGCACCAGCACACCGTTGTTGCCGGTCTGCGAGGACGCGAGCGCCTGCCCCTCGACCAGCGGGATGGCGAGCTTGATGCCGGGGATCTTGCTGAGCCTCGCCGCGACGCTGTCGTAATCGTCGAGCGGCCGGTCGATCGGGGTCGCGAAGATATGGCCGTTCACGCCGACGATCTTGCTCAGCAGCTCGATGCGGAAGCCGTTCATCACCGACATCACGATGATCAGCGTCGCGACGCCGAGCATGATGCCGAGGAAGGAGAAGCCGGCGATGACCGAGACGAAGCCCTCGCGGCGGCGCGTGCGCAGGTAGCGCCCGGCGAGCAGCCATTCGAAACCGGCGAAGGCCTTGGTTCCGGTCGGAATCTCGCCGGTCGGGATGTCGGCGCTGTCGGCGACGGCGCTCATGCGGCAGCTCCCATCCGATGCGTCTGCATGGCGGCGCCAGCCGTCACGCCGCCCGGCCCTTGAAGCGATCGAGCGCGGCCTCCAGCGAGACGAGTTCGCGCTCGCCGCCAGCGCGACGCTTGATCTCGACCTTGCCCTCGGCCAGCCCCTTCGGGCCGACGATGATCTGCCAGGGCACGCCGATCAGGTCGGCGGTGGCGAACTTGGCGCCCGGCCGGTCGTCGGTGTCATCGAGCACGGCGTCGTAGCCCTTGGCGAGCAGGTCCTTGTAGATGCGCTCGGCCGCGCCGTCCGTCGCCGCGTCGCCGGCCTTGAGGTTGATGACCGCGATGTCGAAGGGCGCGATCTCCTCGGGCCAGACGATGCCGGAATCGTCATGACCGGCCTCGATCAGCGCCGCGACGAGGCGGCTCGGCCCGATGCCGTAGGAGCCGCCATGCAGCAGCACGGGCTGGCCGTCCGGCCCGGCGACGGTCGCACCCATCGGCTCGGAATATTTCGTGCCGAAATAGAAGATATGGCCGACCTCGATGCCGCGCGCGGAGACGCGCTTGTCTTCAGGGACCGCCTCGAAGGCGGCCTTGTCGTGCATTTCCTCGGTCGCGGCGTAGAGGCTCGTCCACTTGTCGAAGACGCCCTGCAGGCCGGCGACGCTGTCGAAATCGGTGTCGGCGGCCGGCGTCTCGAAGTTCAGGTAGTCGCTGTGGCAGAAGACCTCGCTCTCGCCGGTCGAGGCGAGCACGATGAACTCGTGGCTGAGATCGCCGCCGATCGGGCCGGTATCGGCCTTCATCGGAATCGCCTTGAGGCCGAGCCGCGTGAAGGTGCGCAGATAGGCCGTGAACATGCGGTTATAGGCGTGGCGCGCCGTATCCTTGTCGAGATCGAAGGAATAGGCGTCCTTCATCAGGAACTCGCGGCCGCGCATCACGCCGAAACGCGGGCGGACCTCGTCCCGGAACTTCCACTGGATGTGGTAGAGGTTGAGCGGCAGGTCCTTGTAGGACTTGACGTAGGAACGGACGATCTCGGTGACCATCTCCTCGTTGGTCGGCCCGTACAGCATGTCGCGGTCATGCCGGTCCTTGATGCGCAGCATCTCCTTGCCATAGGCGTCGTAGCGCCCGCTCTCGCGCCAGAGATCGGCCGACTGGATGGTCGGCATCAGGATCTCGACGGCGCCCGAGCGATTCTGCTCCTCGCGGACGACGTTGCTGATCTTGTTCAGCACGCGCAGGCCCAGCGGCAGCCAGGAATAGATGCCCGCCGATTGCTGGCGGATCATGCCGGCGCGCAGCATCAGCCGGTGCGAGACGATCTCCGCTTCCTTGGGCGTATCGCGCAGAAGGGGCAGGAAATAGCGGGAAAGACGCATCGGAAAACCTGTCGGAGGGCCCTGCGCGCGGAATCGCGCCGGGTGATCGGAAAGCGAGTCGGCCTCGCTGAGAGACACCATCGCTCTCGGCAAAATGCAAACCAAAATCAGCAGGAAGCGGCGGAAGATGGCGAAGTTATGTGCCTTTCG
The DNA here is from genome assembly GCF_058783685.1 of Allobosea sp. FW305-C-101. Classification (NCBI taxonomy): domain Bacteria; kingdom Pseudomonadati; phylum Pseudomonadota; class Alphaproteobacteria; order Hyphomicrobiales; family Alloboseaceae; genus Allobosea; species Allobosea sp. FW305-C-101. Next base: position 414,861 of record NZ_JBYSYT010000003.1, read on the forward strand.
CCGTGATCGCGCCGTCAGCCCTTGGCGAAGCGCGTCTTCAGCGCAGCGAACACCGGGGCCGGCACGAAGGGCGAGACATCGCCGCCCATCGCCGCGATCTGGCGCACCAGCGTCGCGGTTATGTAGCGCACGCCGGGCGAGGCCGGCAGGAAGACGGTCTGCACATCCGGCGCCATCGTGCCGTTCATCCCGGCCATCTGCATCTCGTAGTCGAGATCGCTGCCGTCGCGCAGGCCGCGGATGATGATCGAGGCCCCTGCCCGGCGCGCCGCGTCCACCGCGAGATCGTCGAAGGTCACGACATCGAGCGCCGCGCCTTTGGCCGCGAGCAACGGCCCGGCGACGGCGCGCAGCAATTCGGCGCGGATATCGACGGAGAGCAGCGGGGTTTTGCCGGGATGGACCCCGATCGCCAGGACGAGCCTGTCGCAGAGGCCGGCGGCCGCCGCGATGACGTCGGCATGGCCGTTGGTCACAGGGTCGAAGGAGCCGGTGTAGAAAGCAATGCGTGCCATAGGGCCAGCGTTAGCGGCTGGACCGGGAGACGACAAGTCTTCTCAGGGGCTTGGCGGTCTCAGCTCAGCGGCACCAGCGCGGCGAGCGCTGCGGCGCTGCCGATGATGATCGAGACGAGAACCATGAGGGACGCCGTAGCGGAAGCGCGGCGGGAGCTGGCGAAGGACAGGCGGGTATCCATGAAGATAACCTCGGCGAATCGCGGTTGATCCGGTTTCCCTTGGGTGATGGCCAGCGGGGGCCGTCCCAAGGCAAGATTTTGACGAAACGGTGACATCGGCCGCTTGTTCCGGCTTTCGATTGCCTTTTCAGGCCTCCCCGGCCTAAACGGGCGCGCCATGCTGACGATCAACGACATCACCTACCGCCTCGGCGAGCGCCTGCTGCTCGACCATACCGGCGCCGCCATCCCTGACGGCGCGCGCGTCGGCTTCGTCGGCCGCAACGGCACGGGCAAGACCACGCTGTTCAAGATCATCACCGGCGATCTCGGCACCGAGAGCGGCAATATCAGCCTGCCGAAGGGCCGGCGCATCGGCGGCGTCGCGCAGGAAGCGCCGGGCGGCCCGGAGACGCTGATCGAGGTCGTGCTCGCGGCCGATACCGAGCGCACCGCCCTGATGACGGAAGCGGAGACCGCGACCGATCCGCACCGCATCGCCGAGATCGGCACGCGGCTCGCCGATATCGGCGCGCACTCCGCCCCGGCGCGCGCCGCGATGGTGCTGCACGGGCTCGGCTTCAACGAGGAGGCGCAGCAGCGCCCCTGCTCCGATTTCTCGGGCGGCTGGCGCATGCGCGTCGCGCTCGCGGCCGTGCTGTTCTCCGAGCCCGACCTGCTGCTGCTCGACGAGCCGACCAACTATCTCGACCTCGAAGGCACGCTCTGGCTCTACGACTATCTGGAGCGCTATCCGCATACGGTGATCGTCATCAGCCACGATCGCGAACTGCTCGACACCTCGGTCGACCACATCATGCATCTCGACCAGGGCAAGCTGACGCTCTATCGCGGCGGCTATTCCTCCTTCGAGAAGCAGCGCGCCGAGAAGCAGATGCAGCTCGCCCGCGCCAAGGAGAAGCAGGACGCCGAGCGCAAGCATCTCCAGTCCTTCGTGGACCGCTTCAAGGCCAAGGCGACGAAGGCCCGGCAGGCGCAGTCGCGCGTCAAGCGACTGGAGAAGATGCAGACGATCGCCGCGATCGTCGACCGCGACGTGCAGCCCTTCTCCTTCCCCGGGCCGGAAAAGCCGCTCTCGCCGCCGATGATCGTGCTGGAAGATGCCAGCGCCGGCTATGGCGAGCGCAAGGTTTTATCGCGGCTCAACCTGTCGCTGGCGCCGGACGACCGCATTGCGCTCCTCGGCTCGAACGGCAACGGCAAGTCGACCTTCTGCAAGCTGATCGGCGGGCGGCTCGATGCCATGTCCGGCGAGATGAAGAAGTCGAGCAAGCTGGAGACGGCCTATTTCGCCCAGCACCAGCTCGACGAACTGCGTATCGAAGACACGCCGGTCGGCCATCTGCGCGACCTGATGCCGGACGCGCCCGAAGCCAAGGTCCGCTCCAAGGCGGCGCAGATCGGCTTCCCCGCGAACAAGGCGGATACGCCGGTGAAGCTGCTCTCCGGCGGCGAGAAGGCGCGTCTGATGCTCGGCCTCGCGACCTTCCACGGGCCGCATCTGCTCATCCTCGACGAGCCGACCAACCATCTCGACATCGACAGCCGCACCGCGCTGGTCAACGCGATCAACGACTATCCCGGCGCCGTCATCCTCGTCAGCCACGACCGCTTCCTGATCGAGGCCTGCGCCGACCGGCTCTGGCTCGTCGGCGGCGGCACGGTGAAGAATTTCGACGGCGACATGGACGATTACCGCACCTATGTGCTGGGCGCCGCCAAGGCCGAGAAACGCGGCAAGGCGGCGCCTGAGGCCAACGCCAAACCCAAGGCCGACGAGCGCAAGGAAGCCGCGACGAAGCGCGCCGCGCAGGGGCCGCTCAGGCAGAAGCTCAACCTCGCCGAGGCGCGCATCGCCAAGCTGACGGGCCTGATCGAGAAGGTCGATGCTGCGCTCGCCAACGGCGCTTTCGCCCGCGACCCCGACAAGGCTGTTCAGATCTCGCGCCAGCGCGCGGAACTGTCGGAGGCGCTGGCGGCCGCCGAGGAAGAATGGCTGCTGCTCGGCGAGGAGCTGGAGAACGCTTGAGGCGTCAGGCCTACCGTATACGGCGCTGTCGCGGCTGGCCGCCTACTGTCGCGGGACGCAGGCGCCGAGCCTCAGCATCGTGCCGGCCGGGCAGGTATGCGCGCCGGTGGGCTGCGAAATCGGCCGTACGGATTCGCAGCAGGCACCGCGGACGACATAGCCGCTCGGGCAGCCGCCTGACATATCCATGCGGTCCTTGCCGTCTCGTGTCGGGCGGCACGAGCCTGCTGCGAGCGCACCATCGGCGGCACCCAGGGCGATCGCGACCAGCGCGGTAGCGAGAGCGAATCTGATCATAAGCGGTAACCTACGACGGCGGCGGGGCGTCGGCCACTCGTCTCGGTTTGCGATGGCTTGCTTGTCGAGCGGCTACCGGCGAGCGGCGCTTCTGCCAGCAACGCACCCGTGATTCTAGCTGGCCGGATCGTACATGAACTCGCGGAGCTCCTGCGAGCAGCGGCAAGCCCGCGCGAGCTTCGCCGCCCATTTCACGGCCTCCTCGCGCGTCGGCAGCTCCAGCACCGCGAAGCCGCCATTGAGGCGGCTGCCCGGATAGATATCCTCGGACACCGATCCATCGGCAGCGACGAGCACGGGGGCGACCGGCTCGTTGATCCCGCCGCCGAAGACATAGATGCCGGCCGCCTTGGCCTCCTCGATCACGGCGTGGGAATCGACGGAGGCAGCGGCCAGCTGCTCGCCCGTGACCACCATCGCCTCGCTTGGAAAGGAGATCAGGTATTTCGTCATGCCGCGATGATGCGCAGCCGTTTCGATGGAAACAAGCGCAGTCGGTGGCTCAGCCGTTCGCCAATCGCGCCTTCTCGCACGATCCTGACAAGGGTTGGCAGTTGTCGCGCCGGCAAAGGCGCTGGGCCGCTACGGAGAAGGAGTGGCTGCTGGTGAAGAGCTTAGAGCGCCTGAACAGCGTCCGCGGCGGCAGTCTCAGCCCTTGCCGCCCTTCATCGCGAGCGCGATCAGCTCATTGGCGAAATCGACCAGTTCCTTGGGGATGCCGCCGACAGCCTGCACGCCGAGATAGATCAGATAGATGAAGGCCGGCACCAGGATCCAGCCCAGCACCTCCTCGAAGATCTTGCGGCGGCGGCGGCGCCGGTCCCGCTTCTCGAACCAGCCGAGCTTTTCCTTCTTCGGGCGCGCCGGCGCAGCGGGCGCCACCGGCGCCTCCTGAAGCACCTCGCCGCTATCGGCGGCGAGGCTCGCGGTCTTTCGCTTGAACAACACGTTCTCAGGCCTTCGTCAGCGGGACCTTCGGCACGGTGCGGACGCCCTTGGCCGAGGCCTTCGGCGCGCCACCCGTCTCATCCGGAGTTCCGCCACCTTTAGGCGCTCGCCGCGGCGGAGTCTTGGCCGTTTTGCCGGCAGCCGCAGCTTTCGCGCGCGGCTTCGGCACCCGCTTGGCGGTCGCGGCCTCGACATCCTTCTCCGGCTTGGGCTTGGCCGGCCCGTCCGGGAATTCGAGGCCGAGCACCTTGATGCCGGTCTCGGACTGAACGACGACGACCTTGACCGCGCCGCCGTTCTTCAGGCGCCCGAACAGCACCTCGTCGGCAAGCGGCGTCTTGATAGTCTGCTGGATGAGCCGCGCCATCGGGCGAGCGCCCATCGCCTCGTCATAGCCGTTCTCGACCAGCCATTCGCGCGCCTCGTCCGAGAGTTCGATCGTGACGTTGCGGTCGGCGAGCTGGGCTTCGAGCTGGAGCACGAACTTGTCGACGACGCGGGCGACCACCGTCTTCGGCAGATGGCCGAAGGAGATGACCGAATCGAGCCGGTTGCGGAATTCCGGCGCGAACAGCTTGTTGATCGCCTCGGTATCGTCGCCCTCGCGCTTGGTCCGGGTGAAGCCATAGGCGTTGCGGGCCATGTCGGCGGCGCCGGCATTGGTGGTCATGATCAGGATGACGTTCCTGAAATCGACCTGCTTGCCGTTATTGTCGGTCAGCTTGCCGTGGTCCATCACCTGCAGGAGGATGTTGAACAGGTCGGGATGGGCCTTCTCGATCTCGTCGAGCAGCAGCACGCTATGCGGATGCTGGTCGATCTGGTCGGTCAGCAACCCGCCCTGGTCGAAGCCGACATAGCCGGGAGGCGCGCCGATCAATCGCGAGACGGTGTGGCGCTCCATATATTCGGACATGTCGAAGCGGATCAGCTCGACCCCGAGCGAGGAGGCGAGCTGGCGCGCGACCTCGGTCTTGCCGACGCCGGTCGGGCCGGCGAAGAGATAGCAGCCGATCGGCTTCTCGCCGTCGCGCAGCCCCGCGCGGGCGAGCTTGATCGAGGAGGACAAAGCCTCGATCGCCTTCTCCTGCCCGTAGACCGTGCGCTTCAGCGTCGTCTCGAGATTGCGCAGCACCTCGGCATCGTCCTTGGAGACGGTCTTGGCCGGGATGCGCGCCATGGTCGCGATCGCCGCCTCGATCTCCTTCACGCCGATCGTCTTCTTGCGCTTCGACTCGGTCACCAGCATCTGCGAGGCGCCGGTCTCGTCGATCACGTCGATCGCCTTGTCCGGCAGCTTGCGGTCATGGATGTAGCGGGCCGAGAGCTCCACCGCCGCCTTGATGGCGTCGTTGGTGTAGCGCAGCTTGTGGAACTCCTCGAAATAGGGCTTCAGCCCCTTCAGGATCTCGATCGTATCCGGCACCGACGGCTCGTTGACGTCGATCTTCTGGAAGCGGCGCACCAGCGCCCGGTCCTTCTCGAAATACTGGCGGTATTCCTTGTAGGTGGTCGAGCCGATGCAGCGCAGCGAGCCCGAGGCCAGCGCCGGCTTCAGCAGGTTCGAGGCATCCATCGCGCCGCCCGAGGTCGCACCGGCGCCGATCACCGTGTGAATCTCGTCGATGAACATGATCGCCTTCGGGTGCTGCTCGATCTCCTTCATCACCTGCTTGAGGCGTTCCTCGAAATCGCCGCGATAGCGCGTGCCGGCGAGCAGCGTGCCCATGTCGAGCGAGAAGACGGTCGCGTCCTCCAGCACCTCGGGCACCTCGCCGCGCGTGATCTTGAGGGCAAGGCCCTCGGCGATCGCGGTCTTGCCGACGCCGGGATCGCCGACCAGCAGCGGATTGTTCTTCTGGCGGCGGCACAGGATCTGGATCGTGCGCTGCACCTCGGCCTCGCGGCCGATCAGCGGATCGATGCGCCCGTCCCTCGCCTTGCGGTTGAGGTTGACGCAGTAAGCGTCGAGCGCACTTTCCTTTTTCTTCTTGTCCTTATCCTCGGCCTGGCCCTGCTCGGAGCGCTGCTCGCGCTGCGGCTCGCCCTCCTCCTCGGAACCGCGCACGGGCCGGCTCTCGCTGGCGCCGGGGCGCTTGGCGATGCCATGGCTGATATAGTTGACCGCGTCGTAGCGGGTCATGTCCTGCTCCTGCAGGAAATACGCGGCGTGGCTCTCGCGCTCGGCGAACATCGCGACGAGCACATTGGCGCCGGTCACCTCCTCGCGGCCCGAGGACTGGACATGTATAACCGCGCGCTGGATGACGCGCTGGAAGCCGGCGGTCGGCTTGGAATCGTCACGGCCATCGGTGACGAGATTGGTCAGTTCCGCGTCGATATAGTCGACGAGATTGCGCCTGAGCAGGTCGAGATCGACGCTGCAGGCGCGCATCACCGCGGCCGCATCCTGGTCATCGACCAGCGCGAGCAGCAGGTGCTCAAGGGTGGCGTATTCGTGACGGCGCTCATTGGCGAGGGCCAGAGCCCGGTGAAGCGCCTGTTCGAGACTGCGCGAGAAACTCGGCAAGGGGCGCGCTCCTATCTGATTTCCAAATGGACTATCGAACCCAAGGCTACTTTTTCTCCATCACGCATTGCAGCGGATGCATGTGCTTGCGCGCCAGATCCATGACGAGCGTAACCTTGGTCTCGGCGACTTCGTAGGTAAAGACGCCGCATTCGCCGACGCCGTTCTGATGCACATGCATCATGATCTGCGTGGCCTCGGAGCGGTCCTTGTTGAAGAACCGCTCCAGAACGTGAACGACGAACTCCATCGGGGTGTAGTCGTCGTTGAGCAGCAGGACGCGATAGAGATTGGGCTTGCGCGTCCGCGTCCGGGTGAGGACGGCGGTGCCGCTGCCCTCGCGCCCATTGCCTTCGCGCCCGCCGCCATCGTTCGGCGGCTGGCCGCGCTTGGGACGATCGGCCATGATCAGCCCATCGCCGGCCCGCGCCGGACGCCCTGCCTGCCTTGCCTTGTCCTGGCCTGACTGCATCATTTCCGTCCGCGCCGTATCCACATCCGATCCTGCATCGCCAATCGAGATAGTGCTTCGCTTGCGAATTTACAGACCTCGCTCCCGCTTCGCCAGCCCGTTCGCAAGCGAGCCCCATCTATAAGCTCACCGCAGGGCTGCCCTGACTTGACCCGGCCGTACCGGCGGACTTAAGCCCGGCAGCCCGCTGGACAAGGACGCCGCCATGACTCCCAACGCCATCGTGACCATCGGCGAGAATCTCGCCCGCCCCGTGCGCTTCGGCAATGCGCTGCCGTTCGCCCTGATCGCCGGCCCCTGCCAGATGGAAAGCCGCAACCACGCGCTCGAATGCGCGCTGGCGCTCAAGCAAATTGCGGAGGAGCTGAATATCGGCCTCGTCTTCAAGGCTTCCTTCGACAAGGCCAACCGCACCAGCGTCAAGGGCGCCCGCGGCATCGGCATGAAGGCGGCCCTGCCCGTCTATGCCGAGATTCGCGAGCGCACCGGCCTGCCGGTCCTGACCGACGTGCACGAGGTCGACCAATGCGCGACCGTGGCGGAAATCGTCGACATCCTCCAGATTCCGGCCTTCCTCTGCCGCCAGACCGACCTGCTCGTCGCCGCCGCGAAGACCGGCCGCGTCGTCAACGTCAAGAAGGGCCAGTTCCTCGCGCCCTGGGACATGGTCAATGTCGCCGCCAAGGTGACCGAGAGCGGCAACCCGAACGTGATGCTGACCGAGCGCGGCGCCTCCTTCGGCTACAACACGCTGGTCTCCGACATGCGTGCCCTGCCGACCATGGCCGAGATCGGCGCGCCCGTGATCTTCGACGCCACCCATTCGGTGCAACAGCCCGGCGGCAAGGGCGCCTCGACCGGCGGCCAGCGCGAATTCGTGCCGGTGCTGTCGCGCGCGGCGGTCGCCGTCGGCGTCGCCGGCCTCTTCATCGAGACCCATCCCGATCCCGACAAGGCGCCCTCGGACGGCCCCAACATGGTGCCGCTTTCCGAGTTCAAGGGCCTGATCGCCGAATTGCAGGGCTTCGACCGCCTCGCCAAGTCGCGGACGGCCCCGGCGGCGCTCGCCTATGTCTGAACCCGCCAAGGCCCCCGGCGACAATCTGGGGGCCCTGATCCCGGTCCTCGGGCTCTGCGGTTTCGCCTCGACCTTCACCATGCGGCTGATCGATCCGCTGGTGCCAACCTTGGCCGGCGAGTTCGGCCAAAGCGTCCACCAGATTGCCTTCCTGGTGACCGCCTTCGCCAGTTGCTACGCGCTCGGCCAGCCCTTCCTCGGCCCGATCGCCGACTCGGTCGGCAAGCTGCGCAGCATCGCCACCTGCCTCGCGGCTTTGTGCATTCTCTCGATCCTTGCCGCCTTCGCGACGGATTTCTGGATGCTGCTCGTGCTGCGCGCGCTCGGCGGCGTCATGGCCGGCGGCATCATCCCGGCCGCGATGGCCGCGATCGGCGACCGCGCCCCGATGGCCGAGCGGCAGATCATGCTCGGCCGCTTCCTCGTCATCATGATCATCGGCCAGATGGCGGGCGCGACCTTCTCAGGGCTCGTCGCCGACCATATCGGCTGGCGCGCCGTGCTGGTCATTGCCGGGCTTCTCGCGGCGGGCGGCGCCCTGCTGGTGCGGCTCGTGCTCAAGCCCCGGCCGGATGCGGCCCGCCCGCCCTTAAGCCTCGCCGGCGCGATCACGAGCTACAAGGCGGTCTTCGCCAACCCGCGCAGCAAGCTGCTCTATCTGCTCGTCATGATCGAAGGCGCCTTCGTCTTCGGATTGCAGCCCTTCATCGCCGCGATCCTGCACGAGCGCTCCGGCGTCGGCGCCTCCGAGGCCGGGCTCGCCATCGGCGCCATGGGGCTCGGCGGGCTCGTCTACGGCCTCCTCACCCGCATCCTCGTCGAGCGCGTCGGCCCGCGCCAGATGATGCGCTATGGCGGGCTCGCCGTGGCGCTGAGCTATTTTGCCTTCATCATTCCTGGCCCGTGGTGGAGCGCGATCGGCATCTTCCTGGTGACCGGCTTCGGTTTCTTCCTGATGCACGGCACTTTCCAGGCCCAGGCGACGGAACTGGCGCCGACGGCACGCGGCTCGGCCATGGCGCTGTTCGCCTGCTTCTTCTTCATGGGCCATGCGACCGGACCGCTGATCATGGGCGCGCTCTTGCATCTGCTCGGCCCGCAGCTGGCGCTGGTCGTCTTCGGCATCACCATCGGCACGCTGGGTATCGTGACCCCGCGCGTGCTCCCTCCATTGGGCACGCGGACCTGAGGCGCAGGCCGCAGGTCGAAGGCGTCATTCTCGGGGCTTGACCCGAGAATCTCGATCGGGAGATGCCCGGGTCAAGCCCGGGCATGACGCAGAACGTCAAGCGAGAACGATAAGACTCACCGCCCGCGATAGGGCGCGACGCCCTGGTCCGGCAGCCAGAGGCCCTTCGGCGGCTCGCCCGTCTGCCAGAACACGTCGATCGGAATGCCGCCGCGCGGATACCAGTAGCCGCCGATGCGGAACCATTCCGGCTCCAGCAGATCGACCAGCGTCTTGCCGATCGAGACGGTGCAATCTTCGTGGAAGGCGCCGTGATTGCGGAACGAGCCGAGATAGAGCTTCAGCGACTTCGACTCGACCAGCCATTGCCCCGGCAGGTAGTCGATGACGAGGATGCCGAAATCGGGCTGGCCGGTGACCGGGCAGATCGAGGTGAATTCCGGGCAGGTGAAACGGGCGAGATAGTTCGTGCCGGCATGCGGATTGGGCACGCGGTCGAGCCGCGCCTCCTCCGGCGAGGCGGGCAAGGCGCTGCTCTGGCCGAGCTGCAAGGTCGAGGCGTCGATGGTCATGTGGGATGCTCCTGCATTTGGCCGGCGTTCTAGAGCATCTCCGGCCGGTCTGGGAACTGCCACCGGCGCCGCGCCGCTTGAGCTGGCGGAAAGAGGCTGGCCCGGCGCACCGCAAGCCGGAACAAACGGCCTCCAATTAAATATAAAACAACAACTTGAGACAACACTCAAATTTTAAGCAATTAACTTCGGTAGTTTTCTTAAATATTTCTCGATCTTCCACACGCTTGTTTGCGTGATCGAGCGGTACGCTCTACTTCGATTTCGCGAAATCGGAAGCGTAGACCGAACTATATGATCATTGCCGGCATATTATTCCTGATCGGCCTTTTGATCGGCCTGTCCCATGGCTATCCGGCAATCATTCTCGCCAGCGCCGCGGTCACGCTCGTCGTCTTTCCGGCGTGGATTTTCCGCGGCGAGTTAAGCCTCTTCGTCGTCCTCGTCTGGATCGGCTATCTCTTCGCGCTGCAGGCCGGTTTCATGCTCGGCAGCTATCTCGGCCTGCCCGACGAGCCGGAAGACCTACCAGAACCAGACCGGCCGCCCCGCGACGAGGCAAAGCCCCGCCCACCACAGGACGGTCAGACCGGACCAGAACAGGACAGAGGTGAGTGAAGGCCGGCGGCGGTTAGGCATGGTCTGGAACATGATCGTTTCCCGATGGGACGAAGCGTCTCGATGCCCCGGACAATCCGCAAGCCCCGCGCCATCGAACCGCTGCCGTAGCGTCGCGAACCGCCGATTGAGGCTTTCCCCGCGGCAGGCTCTTGGCTAGAAGCGCCCTATCCATCCCGCCCCGCCTCTTCCGGAGCCTGCCATGACCGCGATCATCGACATCATCGGACGCCAGATCCTCGATTCCCGCGGCAACCCGACGGTCGAGGTCGATGTCGTGCTGGAAGACGGCTCGATGGGCCGCGCCGCTGTCCCTTCAGGCGCCTCGACCGGCGCGCATGAGGCGGTGGAGCTGCGCGACGGCGACAAGTCGCGCTATCTCGGCAAGGGCGTGCTCAAGGCGGTCGAGGCGGTGAACGTCGCCATCGCCGAAGCGATTGTCGCCATGGACGCCGAGGACCAGACCGCGATCGACCAGACCATGATCGAGCTCGACGGCACCCCCAACAAGTCGAAGCTCGGCGCCAACGCCATCCTCGGCGTCTCGCTCGCCGTCGCCAAGGCCGCCGCCGAGGCGTCGGGCCTGCCGCTCTACCGCTATGTCGGTGGCACCTCGGCCCGCGTCCTGCCCGTGCCGATGATGAACATCGTCAATGGCGGCGCCCATGCCGACAACCCGATCGACTTCCAGGAATTCATGGTCATGCCGATCGGCGCGACCTCCTTCGCCGAAGGCCTGCGCATGGGCGCGGAGATCTTCCACACCCTGAAGAAGAAGCTGCACGACGCCGGCCACAACACCAATGTCGGCGACGAGGGCGGCTTCGCCCCGAACATCAAGTCGGCCGAGGCCGCGCTCGACTTCGTCATGCAGGCGATCGAGACCGCCGGCTACAAGCCGGGTGAGGACGTCGCGCTGGCGCTCGACTGCGCCGCGACCGAATTCTTCAAGGACGGTTCCTACGTCTACGAGGGCGAGCGCAAGACGCGCGATCCGAAGGCCCAGGCCAAGTATCTCGCCAAGCTCGTCGGCAACTACCCGATCGTCTCGATCGAGGACGGCATGGCCGAGGATGACTGGGAGGGCTGGAAGGCGCTGACCGATCTCGTCGGCTCGAAGTGCCAGCTCGTCGGCGACGATCTCTTCGTCACCAACGTCACCCGCCTGTCGCAGGGCATCAAGACGAAGACGGCGAACTCGATCCTGGTCAAGGTCAACCAGATCGGCTCGCTGACCGAGACGCTCGCCGCCGTCGAGATGGCGCAGCGCGCCGGCTATACCGCCGTGATGTCGCATCGCTCGGGCGAGACCGAGGATTCGACCATCGCCGACCTCGCCGTCGCGACGAATTGCGGGCAGATCAAGACCGGCTCTCTCGCCCGCTCGGACCGGACCGCGAAGTACAACCAGCTCCTGCGCATCGAGGAAGAGCTGGGCGCGCAGGCCGTCTATGCCGGCCGCAACGCGCTGAAGGCTCTGGCCTGATCGAAAGCCTTCAAGCTGCCGCGCTCACCAGCGCGGCAGCAGGCCGTTCGCCTGCGTCAGGGTCCATGACCCTGCCGCCTGCACGCTCCCGGCCGCGCCGGATACGACATCGACGACCTTCATCGCCGGCGCCACAACGTACTGCCGCAGGGATGAATCGCCGGCCTCGCCGCCCGATGCTTCCGCCCGGTCCACGGTGACCATCGCCATTGGCGGCAAGATCACAAGCGGCGCTCCCGGCCCCTGCCCCTTCTTCTCGGACAGCGCCACCAGACGGCGCGGCGGCAGCGCGGCGGCGCTGGCTGCAGCCGGCGCCTTCGCTTGAGCAACAATTGCCCGCGGCGAGGTCCAGTCACCCGGCTCGGGCCAGGCGAGCGCCATCGGCATCACCAGCGCGGCTGGCGTCAGCAGACGCTCCTCCGAGAAACCGTCCTCGCTCCCTGATGCAAACTCCGCCAGCCGATCCGTGAGCTTGCCGTCGCGCAGCAAGGTCAAGCTCGGCGCCTTGGCGCGATCGGGCGCCGCATCGGACATGAGCGTCGGCACCATCACGAGCAAGGCCGTCGCCGTGGCGACGCCCAACGTGAGCAGGAGGTCGCTCCCCAATCGGGCCGCCATCGTGGTTGGGGCGGGAAAATCAGAATCTGTCGGCATCGGTCGCGCTCCGCATTGCTGCGCCCCTTGCATGTTGCATCGCAAGGAAGCCGTGGCCTCTGGGCGCCAGCGGGGCCGAAACGGGGCGCAAATACGGTCTGCCGCCATACGCGCGGACGCCATGCGTACTGCCCCGTAACGGCTCGGACGATGCGGCGTTAGAGAAGGGAGATGGACCAGATCACCCCGGCCGCGATGCTCGAGACCGATGCGAGGGTGCGCCGCCGCAAACGCCTCGCGGCGCTCGGCATGCTGCTGGCCGTTCTGATCTACGGCTCGAACTTCGTCATCAGCCGCCATGCCGTCCTGAACGGGCTGACCCAGCATGACCTGATGGTGCTGCGCTTCGCCACTGCCGGCCTGCTGCTCTTGCCGATCTTCCTGCGGCCCGGCCTGGCCTCCTGCGGCGGCGTCGGCTGGAAGCGCGGCCTCTGGCTGACGCTGAGCAGCGGCTTCCCGATGACCTATCTGATGCTGACCGGCCTGACGATGGCGCCCGCCGCCCATGGCGCCACGATCGGACCAGGTACGGTGACGCTGATCGGCATCATCGGCTCGGTCGTGATGTTCGGCGCGGCCCTGACCGGCCGGCTCATGATCGGCGTCGCGGGCGTGCTCGCCGGCCTGATCTGCCTTGGCATCGCCGGCAGCGCCGGCGCGAACGCCATGACGCTGCGCGGCGATCTCTGCTTCCTCGGCGTCGGCCTGCTCTGGGGCTTCTATCCCCTGATGATCCAGCGCTGGCAGATCGACGGCCTGAAGGCGACGGCGATCGTCTCGGTCCTGTCGCTGGTCTATCTGCCGATCTATTTCCTGTTCTATTTCCGCGGCTTCGACGTCGCGCCCTGGTGGGTGCTGGCGCTGCACGGCTTCAATCAGGGCGTGCTCAACGTCATCGTCGGGCTCTGGGTCTGGGGCTGGGCCGCCCATGTGCTGGGGCCGTCCGTGGTCGGGCGCTTTCCCCCGCTGATCCCGGTCACCGGCACGCTGCTCGCGATCCCCGCGCTGGGCGAGATTCCGTCCTCGCTCCAGCTCGCCGGTATCGTGCTGATCATCGGCGGCCTGTTCGTGGCGTCATGGCGCCGCCCGGCGCGCCAGCCCGAGCAGGATCAGGTTCCACAGAACCGCGATGGCGAGGCCGAGCCCCAGCGCCGTCCATGAGCCCCAGGGCACGGCGGCGAGATGCACCGCCGCCAGCCCCAGGCCGGCGCCGAGCAGGCCGAGCGCGCTGCTGCCGATGACGGCCGCCGCGGCCGGCCCGCCAGCCCGCAGGTGCAGGATGATGATCAGGCTCGACAGGATGATAGGCAGGCCGGCGAGGATGCCGGACCATTGCGGCCCGACGCGCTCGCTGAGGCCGGTCACGAGGCCGACCAGCGCCGCGACGCAGGCCGCGCGGATCGGGATGGCATAGCGCGAGATTCCGGCCGGCGGCTTGGCACGCACCTTGAGATAGGGCCGCACGAGCACATGCACGACCGACAGGGCGAGCACCGTCAGCACCGTGAGCGGCACGACCGACAGGGCCATGCTGCGCAAAAGCAGCAGGAGCACCGTCCAGATCGCCAACGCCCCTCCGAGGGAGACGACCACCCCATGGCGCTGTGCGAGCAGGACATAGCTCAGCACGAAGCTGGCATGGGTGGCATTGGCGTTCATCGTGCCGAGCGCGGCGCCCGCGATGAAGTCCGGGCCATGGTCGAGCGCCAGGAAGACGAGGACCGGCCCGAGCGAGATCGGCAGGGTCGCGATCATCGCCGCCATCAATGGCCCGGCCCGCTCGGCCAGCATCGAGCAGCTCACGACCACCGAGGCCGCGAGCGCCATCTTGAGAGGCAGCAGGGCGAGGCCCGTGCTCAAGCCGGCTCGCCCTTTTCCCAGCCTTCGCGGGTCTCGGCGATGAAGTCGTCGAGCCGTCCGGCGGCGATCGCGGCGCGCAGGCCCGCCATCAGGTCCTGGTAATAGGCGAGGTTCACCCAGGTCAGCAGCATCTTGCCGAGCATCTCCTCGGCCTTAACGAGATGGTGCAGATAGGCGCGCGACCAGCTATTGGCGGCCGGGCAGGAGGATTGCGCGTCGACCGGGCGCGGGTCCTCGGCATGCTTGGCGTTCTTGAGGTTCATCCGGCCGAAGCGCGTGAAGATCTGGCCGTGGCGGCCGGCCCGCGTCGGCATCACGCAATCGAACATGTCGATGCCGCGCGCCACCGATTTCACGATGTCGTCGGGCGTGCCGACACCCATCAGGTAACGCGGCTTCTCCTGCGGCAGATGCGGCTCGACCGTCTCGATCATCGCCAGCATGACGTCCTGCGGCTCCCCGACGGCCAGCCCACCAACGGCATAGCCCTTCAGGTCCATCGCGGCGAGTTCGCGCGCGCTCTCGACGCGCAGATGCGGCACGTCCCCGCCCTGCACGATGCCGAAAAGCGCCCGCCCCGGATGGTCGCCGAACGCCACCTTGCAGCGCTCGGCCCAGCGCAGCGACAGGCGCATCGCCTTCTCCGCGACCTTCTCCTCGCAGGGCAGCGCCACGCATTCGTCGAGCTGCATCACGATATCGGAGCCGAGCAGGTTCTGGATCTCGACGGAGCGCTCGGGCGTCAGGACATGCTTCGAGCCGTCGATATGGGAGCGGAAGGTCACGCCCTCCTCGGTCAGCTTGCGGAGATTGGCGAGCGACATCACTTGAAAGCCGCCGGAATCGGTGAGGATCGGGTGCGGCCAGTTCATGAACTTGTGCAGGCCGCCGAGCTTCGCGACGCGCTCGGCGCCCGGCCGCAGCATCAGGTGATAGGTGTTGCCGAGCACGACATCGGCGCCGAGCGCCCTCACCTGCTCGGGATACATGCCCTTGACGGTCGCGGCGGTGCCGACCGGCATGAAGGCCGGCGTGCGGATGACGCCGCGCGGCATGCTGATCGCGCCGGTGCGCGCGGCGCCATCGCGGGCCGCGACCTTGAAGGTGAATGCGGGTGTGGCAGCGATCTCGGGCTGCGTGGCTTGGGGCTGTGCGGTCATGGCCTGCGAGGTAGAACAGCGCGCCGGTTTAGGGAAGAGACCCGCGCGCCGGATGGCCGTTCCGCCCCGTCATGCGCGGGCTTCAGCCCTTCGCGACCGCCGCCTCGTAGATATCCGGCTTGAAGCCGACGATCGTCTTGCCTTGGCCGAGATCGAGAACCGGCCGCTTGATCATCGAGGGCTGCGCCAGCATCAGCGCGATCGCCTTCCCGGCATCGAGCCCCTGCTTCTCGGCATCGGGCAGCGCGCGAAAGGTCGTGCCGGCGCGGTTCAGCACCGTCTCCCAGCCGTGCTCCTTGACCCAGCGCTCCAGCGAGGCCCTGTCGATCCCGCTTGCCTTGTAGTCGTGGAAAGCGACGGCGACGCCATGGCTATCCAGCCAGACGCGCGCCTTCTTCATCGTGTCGCAATTCTTGATGCCGTAGATGGTGATCGTCATGCCGTCGTCCGAACCCCGTGAAGCCGCACGGCATCCGCTGCCCGGCTGTCATCACGGTTCGCCGGCCGGGCGGCAGACAGGCATGACAGGGCGGGCGGCAGCGCCGGATACAGGCAGGGATTAGCATGGATACCGCTTCAGCCTCCGAGCCAAAAATGCCGGATAGCCCGGCTTTTCCCCATCGGCGCTGGAAGAACCATCCCGTCCCCGGCGTCGACTTTCCCGATGCCACGACCTTCACCAGCGATCCCCGCTGGATGCGGACGGCTTGCGACGCTCTCTCGGCCGGTCTCGACAAGGAGATAGACCTCCTCGCCGGCATCGATATCGGCGGCTTGGGCTTCGCCGGCGCGCTGGCGCTGCGCAACGGCCTCGGCTTCATCGATATCCGCAAGGTCGGCTCGATCCGCGCCGATGTCGTCCGCAGCCTCGCCGCCAATTACGAGCTCGGCAATGGCATCGCCCTGTCGAAAGGCCAGGCGCTGGAAGGGCGCGAGGTCGCGATCATCGACGACTGCTTGATGACCGGCGGCACGGCGCTGGCGACGGCGCAGCTACTCCGCCGGCTGGGCGCACGCTGCACGCATGCGCTCTTCGTCTTCGAGCTCGAAGGCCTCGGCGGCCGCGAGCGGCTGGCGCAGGGCGGCATCGCCGTGCACACCCTGCAGAAGCTGCCTCCCGCCCAACCCGAGTAGCCCCTCGGGCTGGACCAGAGCCGTGGCCGGCGCTCAGGCCGGGCGCTTCGGGCTGTCGAGGCCGCGCTGCACGGCCGGGCGCGACAGGCAGCGCTCCAGCCAGATCGGCACATGGGTCAGCTTGGCGTAATCGACGAGCCCACCGGCGTCATAGAAGCCAACGAGGTTGCGCACCCAGCCGAGGATCGCGATATCGGCGATGCTGTAGTCGTCGCCCATGATCCAGCTGTGGCTCGCAAGCCGGCTCTCCAGCACGCCGAGCAGGCGCTTGCTCTCGCTGGCATAGCGGTCGCGCGGGCGCTTGTCCTCGTATTCGCGGCCGGCGAACTTATGGAAGAAGCCGAGCTGGCCGAACATCGGGCCGATCGCCGCCATCTGGAAGAACACCCACTGGATCGTCTCGTAGCGGGCGGCTGGGTCCTTCGGCAGGAGCTTGCCGGTCTTCTCGGCGAGATAGAGCAGGATCGCGCCGGATTCCCACAGGCCGAACGGTTTTCCGTCCGGGCCGTTGGGATCGATGATCGCCGGGATCTTGCCATTGGGGTTCAGCGACAGGAATTCCGGCCCCCAGGTCTCGTTCTTGCCGATATCGATGAGATGCGGCTCGTAGGGGAGTTCCAGCTCCTCCAGCGCGATCGAGACCTTCACGCCGTTCGGCGTCGGCAGCGAATAGAGCTGGATGCGGTCGGGATGCGCCGCAGGCCAGCGCTTGGTGATCGGAAAGGCAGAGAGATCGGCCATGAAAGGCTCCGTCTGAATCGGATGAGGCTTCGGCCGGGAACGATAGAGCCGGCCGCGCCCAAAGCAACGGCGCGGGGGCCCGATTGCCGCAAACCGGCCTTGCGCTGCTGCATGGAGTTCAGCCGAGCGGCCAGGAGCCGAGAATCTGATACGGCCTGCGATCGATGCTCTCGATCAGGACGAATTCGCGCACCTGCCAGCGCAGCTCCGGCAGATCGATCGGCTCCCGGCGCCTGCGGTCGTAGAACAGCGTCACATGCGGCTGGAAGCTCGACCCATCGACCTTGAGTCCAGTGCGCCGCAACGCGTCGAGGAGTGTGCCGGACAAGCCGTTAGCCCCCGGCAAGTTCTCTCCTGTCATTAGCGAAAATGCGTAGTTCGGCGGCTTTCCGAAGCTCGCAGCCTGGTCGAACTTCACCGCGAAGGATGTCCTCCGGATCGCCTCCGCGACCATACGCGCCATCGCGATGCTCTGCCCGAACGGCCCGTCGGGGGCCGCGATGCCCCGCAAGGTCACATGATACTTTTCAGGTCCGCGTAACTCGCCGGAGATGGAAAGCCGCGCGCTCAACTCACCGGCCAATTGGTGGATTCGCAGCTTCGCCTCCGCATCCGGAAGGAGCGCGAAGAAATAACGGGGCGGGCGGCGGCCTTCTCGTGGCCGGAACTCTCGCCCACCTTCGAGGTCGAGAACGAGCTGCATATCGCACTTTAGAACAAAACAGGAACTTAATAAGCTACAATCCGCCCGGCGAAAATCGCAACGCTGCCAGTCGCCGCGACACCCCCGCCCGCGCTTGAGCGCCACTCACCCCACGTCTAGGCTGCCCTCGGTGGCCGCACGGCTGCCGCTTGCGCCTCCGCCCGGCGGAAGGCACGGATTCCTCTCCTGTCAGGCATTGGCTATGGCTTCCTCAGACGCACTCGCCGCGGTCTTCGATCATATCGAGTCGAACCGCAGCGCCTTCCTCGACCGCCTCATCGCGTATCTGCGCCATCCCAGCATCAGCGCCGAGAACATCGGCATCGCCGAAGTCGGCCTGCTGCTCGTCGATCTGCTCACGGAGATCGGCCTCGAAACCAGCCTGATTCCGACCGAAGGGCATCCGGTCGTTGTTGCGCGCTGGGAGAAGGCACCAGGCAAGCCGACCGTGCTGCTCTACGGTCATTACGACGTGCAGCCGCCGGACCCGCTCGACAAATGGGTCTCGCCCCCGTTCGAGCCGACGATCCGTGACGGCCGCCTCTATGCGCGTGGCGTCGGGGACAACAAAGGCCAGCATTTCGCCCAGATCCTCGCGATCGAATCCCACCTCAAGGTCCATGGCGAATTGCCTTGCAACGTCATCCTCGTGCTTGAGGGCGAGGAGGAGATCGGCAGCCCGAACATCGCCGGTTTCGTCCGCGCCAACCCGCATCTGCTGAAAGCCGACCTCGCCGTCACCGCCGACGGCCCGCGCCATGCCAGCGGCGCGCCGACCATCAAGTTCGGCTCGCGCGGCGTCGTCTCCTTCGACCTGCGCTGCCGCCATGCCAGCCGCGACGTCCATTCCGGCAATTTCGGCGGCGTCGTGCCGAACCCGATCTGGACGCTGGTCCATCTGCTCGCGACGATGAAGAACCCCGAAGGCGAGATCACCATCGAGGGCCTGCATGACGACATCGAGCCGCCGACGGCCGAGGAGCTGGAGGCGGTCGAGCGCCTGCCGCTCGACATCGAGGCCTTCAAGAAGGGCGTTGGCCTCACCCGCCTCGATGCGCCTGCGGACCGGCCCTTCTACGAGCGCCTCTGCTTCCGGCCGACGCTGACCATCAACGGCTTCCATGGCGGCTATGGCGGGCCGGGCACCAAGACCGTGCTGCCGAACGAGGCGCTGGTGAAATGCGACATCCGCCTCGTCGAGGCACAGGACCCGGAGGACATCCTGCGCAAGGTCCGGGCTCACGTCGAGAAGCACGCGCCGGAGGTCGAGTTCATCGCCGAGGAGAAGGGCATGCAGCCCTCCAAGACCTCGATCGCCTCGCCCTATACCGCGCCCCTGCGCCGCGCCTTCGTGGCGGCTCAGGGCGAGGAGCCCCTGCTGATCCCGGCCGGCTTCGGCAGCCTGCCGAACTACGTCTTCACCAAGATCCTGGGCATCCCCGCCTTCGTGACGCCTTACGCCAATCACGACGAGGCCAACCACGCCCCCAACGAGAACATGACGCTGGACTGCTTCTACAGCGGCCTGCGTACCGGCGCGGCCCTGCTGCACGAGCTCGGCCAGTTGGGGAAGGCGGACTGAGCGCTATCGAGCAGCCATAGCGGCCGTCATGCTCGGGCTTGACCCGAGCATCTCAGACCGAAAAGGGCACAGGACGGCTCTTCCGGCCTGAGATTCTCGGATCTCCGCTTCGCTGCGTCCGAGAATGACGGCTGGGTAATCAATACCGGGTCAAGCCCGAGCATGACGCCGCGGTTCAGGCGCAAAACCGGCAACCGTTACCGCCCCTTCCAGTTCGGCGTCCGCTTACCGAGAAAGGCCTCCATGCCCTCGCGGAAATCGGCGCTGGTGTAGCAGAGCGTCACGAGGTCGTGGCCGTCGATGCCCGCAGCGGTCGCAGTCGTCAGGCGGCGCATCGCTTCCTTGGTCGCGCGCATGGTCAGCGGCGCATGGCCGGCGATGGTGTCTGCCAGCTCGCGGGCCCGCCGCATCAGCGCCTCATGATCCGGCACCAGCTCGTTATAGAGGCCGATCCGCGCGCCCTCCTCCGCCTCGACCAGCCGGGCGGTGAAGACGATGTCCTTGACCCGCGCCGGGCCGAGAATGGCGTAGAGCCGCCCGTAATTCTCCATCGACAGGCAATTGCCGAGCGTGCGCGCGATCGGGAAGCCGAAGCGCGCGCTCTGCGTCGCGATGCGCAGGTCGCAGGCGAGCCCGATCGCCGCGCCGCCGCCGGTGAAGGCGCCGGAGATCGCAGCCAGCGTCGGCACCGGGCAGCTCTCGATCGTACCGATCACGGTCTCGATCCGCTCCTCATAGGCCAGCGCATCCTCGGCGCTGGAGAAGGCGCGGAACTGGGCGATGTCCGTGCCGGCCGCGAAGGCCTTGTCGCCCGCCCCGGTCATGACGATGACGCGCGGATCGCCATGGGCGGCCGGGTCGCGGCAGATTTCGGCGATGCGCTCGTACATGGCGAAGGTCAGCGCGTTGCGCGCCTGGGGCCGGTTGAGCGTGATCGTGCCGACCCCGCCCTCGACCGCATACAGGATTTCGTCGTTCACGCGGGTCTCCGTCAGATCACGCCATCGGCCCGCAAGCGCGCGAGCCCGGCTTCGTCATAGCCGAGATCGGCCAGGATCTCGTCATTATGCGCGCCGGCCGCAGGCGTCGGCGTCGCGACATCGGCGGGCGTGCGCGACAGCGTCACCGGCTGGCCGATCAGGCGGATATCGCCGAGCTCGGGATGGCTCACCGGCTTGGCGATGCCGAGATGGCGCACCTGCGGGTCCTCGAACATCTCGTCGACCGCATAGATCGGCCCGGCCGGTACGCTGTTGTTCTCCATCGCCTCCAGCCAGTCGGCACTGTCCGCTGCCGCGAAGATTTCCTCGATCAGCTCGCGCAATTCCGGCCGGCGGGCGAAGCGCTTCTCCGTGCTGTCATAGCGCGCATCGGTGCCCCATTCCGGCCGCCCGATCGCCCGGCAGAACGAGCGCCACTGCTCCTCGCCGCCGACGCCGAGATTGATCGCGCCGTCGCGCGTCCGGTAGACGCCCATCGGCGTCTGGTAGGGGTGGTCGTTGCCGGATTGCGGCGGCACCGAGCCCTCGACGAGATAGCGCGCGGCCTGGAAATCCATCATCGCGATCTGCGCTTCGAGCAGCGAGGTCTGCACCCACTGCCCCCGCCCCGAGACCGCCCGCTCCTGCAGCGCGACCAGCGCCCCGACCGCGCCATAGAGCCCGGCCGAGGAATCGGCGAGCGCGATCCCGGCCCGCACCGGCCCCTGGCCGGGCAAGCCGGTCACCGACATCATCCCGCCCATGCCTTGCGCGATCTGGTCGAAGCCGGCGCGCGTCCGGTACGGGCCGGACTGGCCGAAGCCGGAGATCGAAACGAGGATCAGACGCGGATTGCGCGCATGCAGCGTCTCGAAATCGAGCCCGAGCCGCTCCTTTACGTCCGGCCGGAAATTCTCGACGACGAGATCGGCCTCGTCGACGAGCTTCATCAGGATCGCCTTGCCCTCGGGCGTCTTGAGGTTGAGCGCCAGCGAGCGCTTGTTGCGATGCAGGTTCTGCATGTCGTAGCCGAGGCGCGGCCCGCTCATGTTCTCGTTGGGATCGAGCCCCGGCGGGCTCTCGACCTTGATCACGTCGGCCCCGAAATCGGCGAAAACGCGCACGCAGGTCGGCCCGGCCCGCACCCGCGTCAGGTCCAGCACCTTGAGCCCGGCAAGCGCGGTGGACGGTCTCGGCTGCGGCATCTCTGTTCGCTCCCTCTCGGAGCGAACTATCCGGTACGGTACGCGGCGCGGTCAATGGCAGCGCGCATGCTGCATGCAGGAACGAGGCGCATGACGAACCCCTTTGTCATTCCGGGGCGCGCCGCAGGCGCGAACCCGGAACCCACGACTGGGTGAGACATGATGTGCTCGGTTGCGAGCCGCTCGCCCGGTCGTAGGTTCCGGGTTCTTCGCTACGCGAAGCCCCGGAATGACAAAGGGAGAGACTCGAAACCGCTGCGGTTTGGCGCCTGCGCGGCTAAGCCACCACCCGCGCCGCATCCCGCACCGCCGCCAGCGTCGCATCGACCACCGTCGCATCATGCTCCGACGACACGAACCAGGCGCCGCGCTCCAGCACGCGCACGCCGCGCTTCAGCAGTTCATGGGCGAAGCGGCTATAGGCGACCTTGTCGGCGCGCGCGACATCCCGGTAGTTCCGCGCCGGCGCATCGAGCCCGAAGGCGACGTGGAACATCAGCGGGAAGCCGGCGACCTGCGCCTTGATGCCGGCTTCCGCGAGAATGGTGCGGATGCCGTCCTGCAGGCGCTGGCCGTGGACGGAGCTGCGTTCGTAATGCTCCGGCGTCAGCGCCTTCTGGGTCGCGACGAGCGCCGCCATCGCCACCGGCTGGGCATTAAAGGTGCCGCCATGCAGCACGCCGTCGGCGAAGAGGTCGAGCAGGTCGGCCCGGCCCGCGATCGCCGCGACCGGGAAGCCGTTGGCGATCGCCTTTGCCATCAGCGTGAGGTCGGGCGTCACGCCGAAGCGCTCCTGCGCCCCGCCGCGCCCGAGCCGGAAGCCGGTGATGACCTCGTCGAAGATCAGGATCGCGCCATGCTTGTGGCAGGCGGCGAGAGCGCCTTCCAGATAGCCCGGCGCGGGCGCAATGGCGCCCTGGTTGCACATCGCCGGCTCCATCAGCACGGCGGCGACATCGCCCTTGGCGAGCCGGGCTTCCAGCGCCGGGAGGTCGTTCCAGCCGAGGATCGAGAGCCCCTCGCCCGCTTCCGGCTCCTGGCCCTTGCTGCCAATCACCGGCGTCGGTGCGTCCTCGGGACCTGCCGCGTTCAGCCCCGGTGCCGTCGACCACAGGATATTGTCGAACCAGCCGTGATAATGCCCCTCGAACTTGACGATGGTCCGCTTGCCCGTGGCCGCACGCGCCAATCGCATCGCCGCCTGCGCCACCTCCGAGCCGGATGAGCCGAAGCGCAGGCGCTCCGCCGAAGGAATGCGCTCGCAGATCAGTTGCGCGGCTTCCGCCTCGACCGGCATCTGCCCGGCGAAGAGAATGCCCTTCTCGGCCTGCCGCTTCACAGCCTCGATCACCGGCGCGGGCGTATGGCCGAGCACGGTCGCGCCCATCCCGCAGTAATAATCGATGATCCTGTTGCCGTCGGCATCGATGAGATAGGCGCCCTCGCCGCGCTCGAAGACGAGCGGGCCGGGCTGCATGCCCAATCGGAAATTGCTGTTCACGCCGCCGGCGATGAAACGCGCATTCGCCGCGATCTGCCGGGCGGATTCGTCGAAGCGCAGGGCGCCCGCCTGCTGGCTACCATTGCCTGTCACTGCGTTGCCTCCTGCTGTTGTCCCCGACCAGACCAGAGCGCTCGCACCGCGTAAAGGAACAGGGGTTTCGCCTTGCGGAATTCGCATGAGTTGGCCATGCTGCTTATCAAACGAGCCCGACCACCGGAGCGGCGATGCCCAGGAAAACCGACAACCCTTATGTCGTGCAGCCGGTGATGAAGGCGCTGAAGGTGTTGGAGCTGGTCGCGCGTCACGGCCACGAGATCGCGCTCACCGCCGTCAGCAAGGAACTCAAGATCCCGAAGACGACGACCTTCCGCTATCTCCAGACGCTGACCGCCGCCGGCTTCCTCGACCACAACCGTGCGACCGATCGCTACAATCTCGGGCCGCAATTGCGCGCCATCGCCCGCGCCGATGCCAGCGTCAGCAAGGTCCGCGAGCTCGCCCGCCCGGCGATGATCGAGCTGATGCAGGAGTTCAACGAGACCGTGAATCTCGCGGTCAAAGGCAACGGCACCGTCGTCTATATCGACCTGATCGAGGCCAATCGTTCGCTCAGGATGCAGGCCCGCATCGGCGAAAGCCACCCGATGCATTCGACCGCACTTGGCAAGGCGATCCTCGCCTTCCTGCCCGAAGCGGAGCGGCAAAGGCAGCTCGACCTGCCACTGACCGAACGCACCGGCCGCACCTTGCTTGAGCGCGAGGAGATCGAGCGGCAGCTCCGGCAGGTCGCCCGCACCGGCTATGCCACGGAGATGGGCGAGAACGAGGACGGCGCCATGTGCGTCGGCGTGCCGATCCTCGACGATAACGGCTATCCCGTCGCGGCGCTCAGCGTCTCGGCGCCGCTGATGCGGATGCCGCATTCGCTGGCGGCCAAGGTCGGCACGCGCCTGCGCGAGGTCGCGACGGGCATCTCGACCCATCTCGGCTCGCGGCCTACGGCTGATCTGCGCTAAGGCGCTCATCGGTATTCGATCCGCGGGTCGATCCAGGCATAGAGCATGTCGACCGTGAGGTTGATCAGCATGTACGCGACCAGGATCACCAGGATGCAGCCCTGGATCAGCGGGTAGTCGCGGGTGCTGATCGCCTGGATCAGCAGGCGCCCGAGGCCCGGATAGGTGAAGACCGCCTCGGTCACCACGGCGCCGCCGATGAAGTTCGCCATCATCAGGCCGACGATGGTGACGAAGGGCAGGAGCGCGTTGCGCATGATGTGGAAGCCGACGATGCGGTTCTCCGGCACGCCCTTGGCACGCGCCGTGCGGACATAATCGGCCCGCGCCTCGCCGATCAGCGACGCCTGCAGGAACCGCGCGAGGATGCCCGAGACATAGGTGCCAAGCGTGATCGCCGGCAGCGCCAGGCTGCGCAAAGCATCGACCGGGGACTCCCAGAACGGGACATGGCGCGAGGCCGAGGGCAGCCAGCGCAATTCCACCGCGAAGAGCAGGATCAGCAGGATGCCGAGCCAGAAGGTCGGCACGCCGAGCGCCAGCGCGCTCCAGCCGCTGAGCAGGCGATCGAGCCAGGAATTCGCCTTCACGGCGCTCGCGATCGCGACGGGGATGCCGATGACGAGCGCGACGAAGATTGCCGCCAGCGCCAGTTGCAGCGTCGCCGGCAAACGCTCGCCGATCAGTTGCAGCACCGGCTGGCGGCTATGCAGCGAGAGCCCAAAATCGCCTGTCGCCGCCCGCCCGAGCCAGTCGGCGTATTGCACGACCATGGGCCGGTCGAGCCCGTAGCGCTGGATCGCGGCCGCGATCTCCTCCGGCCCGGCATTCTCCCCGACGATCACCGCGACCGGCCCGCCGGGCACCGCATAGATCATCGCGAAGATCGCGAAGGAGGCGATGAGCAGCACCGGCAGCATCTGGAACAGGCGGCGCAGGACATAAGCCGTCATCGCCGGCCCCCGATCGTCTCGCCGCTGGCATCGGTCTCGTCGCGGTCGAGGATCGCGGTCAGCGCCCGGCCGATCGTGTCGAGCGACAGGATCGTCAATGTCAGCACGATGCCGGGCAGCACCGCATAGGTCGGTGCCTCGTAGAGATAGGATTTGCCGGTGCGCAGCATCTCGCCCCAGCTCGGCGTCGGCGGCGGCACGCCGACCCCGAGGAAGGCGAGCGCGGCCTCCAGCAGGATCGCGATCGAGGCCAGCACGATCGCCTGCACCACCAAGGGGCTCAAGGCGTTGGGCAGGATCGTCCGGAACATGATGTAGCCGGGGCTTCCGCCGAAGGCGCGCACCGCCGTGACGAAATCGAGCTGGCGCAAGGCCATGACTTGCGCCCGCGCGATGCGGGCGAAGCCTGGAATGCCGGCGATGCCGACTGCGATCAGCGCCGCCCCCTGACTGCGGCCGAGCACGGCGATCAGCGCCATCGCGAACAGGATGTTCGGCAGCGCCAGCAGCACATCGATGCAGCGCATCAGCAGGGAATCGCGCCAGTCACCGTAGAAGCCGGCGGCGAGCCCGATCGGCACGCCGATGAGCGCTGCGATGACGACCGCGCCGACCGCCGTCAGCAGCGAGGTCCGCGCCCCATAGATCACGCGCGCCAGGATATCGCGGCCAAGCTCGTCGGTGCCGAACCAGTTCTCGGCCGATGGCGGCAGCAGCGAGGCAGCCACGCTCTGCGACAGCGGATCGAAGGGGAGCACGGTCGCGAAAGCCGCCGCGAGCGCCACCAGCGCAAGGAAGCCGAGTCCCAGGGCGGCGCCGCGCCGGGCCAGCAGCCGGCGCAGCAATCCCTTAATCCGGGCCAACGTCTCCGTCATCGCCGGGCGCCGCGCTCGCGCCGCCCGGCGCCGTCAGGCCGCATCATTTGAAGCCGATGGTGCGGGCGACGAAGAGATTGTCGATATCGAGCGTCACGCCGCCGATCTTGTCGGAGGCGACGATCAGGCCGACATCGTAGGAATTGGTGGGGATGCCGAAGGCCTCCTCGACCATGACCTTGTTGAGGTTGTCATAGGCTGCCTTGACCTCGGCCGCTCCGCCCGAGGCGGCATCGACCCGGGCGATCGCCGCGACATAGTCGGGATGCGGATGCGGGTCCTTCAGCACCGGATTGCCCGAGGTGCGGTAGATCGAGTTGGTGGCGACGCGCGACGGGAATTTCTGGACATTGCCGACGGCGCCGAAGGTCGCCGCGAAATCGCCGCCGAGCAGCGCGGTGACGTATTCCGCGCCCTGCCGCATGTCGAGCTCGACGGGGATGCCGATCTTCTGCAGCGAGCCCTGCACGATCTGGCTGATCGCCACCGAGGACTCGTCGCTGCCGTTGACCAAGAGCTTCCAGTTCCTGGTCTCGTCGGCGGAAAGGCCGGAAGCGGCGATCAGCTTCTTCGCCTTCTCCAGATCATAGGCATAGGTCGCGTTGTAGCTCTCGTCATAGGCCGGGCTCGCCGGCGCCCAGGGCAGCGCCACGACCTTGCCCATGCCGGCATAGCCGACGCGCAGGATGCTCGCCCGGTCCATCATATGGTTGAAGGCCTGCCGGAACGCCTTGTTGCGGAACGGCCCGCGCGTCGAGTTGATGCGGAAGACCTGCACCAGCGGCCCCGGCCCGGCGAAGACCTGGAAACCGGCATTCTTGAGCCTGACCGCGCTGCGCGAGGAGCCGTTATAGACGATGTCGACGGCGCCCGATTCCAGCGCCGCGCTGGCGGACGCATCTTCGCTGAACACGGTGAAGACGAGGTCCTGTACGATCGGCTGCTTCTCGCGCCAGTATTTCGGGTTGGCCTTGAGCGTCAGGCTCTGGCCGACGGCGCGGTTGACCAGCGTATAGGGTCCGGTGCCGGCCGGCACGGTCTCGACCGTGTCGATGCCCTTGGGGTCGATCGGCAGCAGGAACTGCAGCAGGTCGAGGATTTGCCGCTCGGGCACCGGCGCCTTGAAATTGATCGTCACCGTGGAATCGTCCGGCGCCGACCAGTCCTTGACGATCGACATCGTCGGGAAGACGTTCTTGCCTCGCTTGGGATCGGCGCCCTTCTGCAGGGTCGCAAGCACGGAATCCGCCTTGAACGGCGTGCCGCTCTGGAAGGTCACGCCGCTGCGCAGCTTCAGCGTCACCGAGGTCTTGTCCGGGGCGATCGTCCATTCCGTCGCCAGGCTCGGCTCCGGCTTTCCCTCCGGCGTGTATTCGATCAGGCTGTCATAGAGGTTCTTGATGACGTGGAAATTCACCGTCGAGAGCTGCTGCGGATCGTAATTCGCCAGCTCGCTCAGCACGGCGACGCGCAGCCGCCCGCCCTTGAGCTGCTGAGCTGCGGCCGGCAAGATCCCCGCGAGGGACACACCCGCCAGCGCAAGGCCGGCCATGCCGAATTGACGTCGCGACAGCTTTGTCATCGCTTTCCCCTTTGTTGTGCCTGGTTTCGTCTCAGCGCGCCCCCGCTCCCGGCTGGGACGAATGCGCCCGCCAGTCGCTTATTGTCTCCAATGGATAGACCGGGCGCGGAATCCGCTGCCACGGCAGGGTGAACACATCCGATTGCCCCGGACCGCGCGTATCGGCGCGGACGAGCCCGGAGGCGATGCGGTCGAAATACTGAAAGTTCGAGGCGGTCTTGAGCACCGCCATCTTGTAGTCGGAGAGGTCGATGCCGAAGGCCTCGTAGACATCGGGCACATTGCCGGCGACGCCGCGCAGTTCCGAGATCAACAGCGTCACGGGTCCGACATCGAAGACCGCGACGCGGCCCATGTCGACCTCCGGCTGATGGTTGAAGTTGAGCGGGATCGAGCCGCCGCCGAGCTTCCTCACCTTGCCCGTCACCGTCAGCGGCTTGAAGAAGGCCGTGGCCGCGTCACCGCCAAGCGGCAAGGTCACCTCGGCGCCCTCGCCTGCCGCCGTCAGCGTCGCCACCGCCTTAGGCGAGATCAGCGGGATGAGCGCCTTGCTCCTGATGCCGAGCCGCAGCATCGCTTCCAGTAGCAGGTTGCTGTCGCCGGCCGCTCCGCCAAAGACGGTGTCGCCGGTATCGCTGAGCACGACCATGCCGCGCTCGGCCCCATCGGCTTTGCGCACGGCATCGTCGATGGAGACCGCCTCGCGCACCTGAAAGTCGTCGCGCATCGACCAGGCGAGATCGGCCAGTTCGTCCGCCAATTTCTCTGCCAGGGCCTGGTCGCCATCGGTGACGACGATCGTCGACCAGCCGCCTTCGGCGACGTCGAGCCAGGGCTGCATCGGGTAGTTCGAGGCCTGCAAGACGCGCCGGTCAGCCTCGATGGCGCGAGCCCGGTCGAACCAGATCTTCATCGGCCCTTTCGAGGTCAGGAACTGCTCCTGATGCGACAAGAGCGGAATCTTGCGCCAGGCCATCACCGGCCGGCACCTCTCGGTCAGGATACGCAGCAGCACCTCGGTGCCGACCTTGCCAGTGTCGAACACGTCATGCGGCTGCGTGCGGTGCCCGACGATCGCCGTGCAATTGGCCATGATCTTGTGGGTGACATTGGCGTGGTGATCGAGCCCGAGCAGGATCGGCACGTCCGGCCCCAATATCTTCCGGCAGAGTTCGGCCTGCTCGCCCTCGACATCGTCGATGCCCTCGGCCGCGCAGGCACCGTGCAGATGCAGGACGAGCCCGTCGATCGGCCCGACCGTATCGAGCCCGGCCCGGATCTTCGCCTGGAAGAAGTCGAAGGCCTCGCGCGAGATGCGCCCGCCCGCCACGGCCCAAGCGCGGATGATCGGAATCGTCTCGATTGCGAGCCCGCTTTCCTTCACCGCCGCGTAATGCCCGCCGATCTGGCCGATCTCGCCGAACTGCCGGGCGATCTCCTCGCCCTCGACGAGGCCGAACGTCTCGAAATCGGCGAGCGTCGTCAGCAGCGGATTGAAGTCGTTCGTCTCCTGAACGATGTGGATCAGCGCCAGACGCACGGGCATCCTCCCGGATTGCGACCGCTGCTCCGGCCAATGCCGGGCGAAGCGGTTTGTCGACTTCAGGGCATCGCGTTGGGCTGCATTCCAGTCGAACAGCAGCCCGGCCTCATCGTCAAAAGCGTAGTTGCGTCAGATATTTCGCGTCAAGGATTGGATGTTCCACCTGAAGGAACAGGCGCGCGTCAGCGTCTTTTGGGGAACTCAGCCCTCATCCTGAGGAGCGCTCGAGACGCAGCCTCCGGATAAGGGCTGTGATGTGGAACCCAGCCTTAGAAGTAGGTCCGGATGGCGCCAGTGATGGTCCAGTCGTCGTCGACCAGCATCAGCACCGCCCATTTGTCGAAGGTCGTGCAGGGATGGCCGATGCCGAAGGCGACCATGTCGCCGACCTGCAGCGGGCTCTCCTCCGGCGTGCCGAGATGGCAATGCTGGTCGTTGAGCCCCAGCACCGTATGGCCGGCCGGCATCGGCTCCGGCCGCTGCATCGCCCCGCCCGGCCGATACCAACGTAAGGGCACCGGCATGCCGGAATCGAACGAGATATCGCGCTTGCCGACGGTGAGCAGGCTGCGCCCCCGCTCCGGCCGCGACTGGACATAGGCCCAGACCTCCAGCGCCGGCTCCAGCCCGCCCGGCGGCAGCTTCAGGCTGGTCTCCAGCGTGATCCGCCGGAACGCCGCCGAATAGACCGTGGAATCATGCGTGAGGTAGCAACCGGAGCGCAGAACCTTGATGATCGGTCGCTTGAAGGCGGCCGCATTGAAGGCCTCGCCGACCCGGTCGAACAGCGAGGTTCCGCCGGCCGAAAGCACTATCGGGTCCGGCCCCAGCAACCCCTCGCCCTCCGCAGCCGCAGCGACCCCAACGACCTCACCGAGCAGCCTGTCGGCATTGGCGGTATCGCTGTGCAAACCCTCGAAGCATTCGAATCCGGCGAGCCGCAGGCCCGGCGCACCCGCCACTGCCCGCGCTACGGCCAGCGCCTCCTCTCGGGTCCGCGCACCGGTGCGCCCGCCCATGAAGCCGATCTCGACGAAGATGCGTAGCGGATTGGCGCCCGCGTGGCCCCTCGCCGCCTCCGCCAGGAGGCCGATCCCGGCGACGCTGTCGGCAAGGCAATAGAGCTCGAAGCCGGGTTCCCGCAGCGCCTCGAAACAGGCCGCCACCTCCTGCCGCCCGACCGGCTGGTTGGCGAGGATGACGCGCCTCACGCCGAAATGTCGGGCGACGGCCAGTTGCTGCATCGTCGCGACGGTGATCGCCCAGGCGCCGTCGGCGATCTGGAGGTCGAAGAGCTGCGGCGCCATCGTCGTCTTGCCGTGCGGCGCGATCAGCAGACCATTCGCGGCGCTGAACGCGCTCATCCAGGCGCTGTTGGCCTTGAGCACGCTCTCGCGGATCACGGCGAGTGGCATCGGCAGGTCGCCGGCGAGCACGTTCCAGCCCTGCTTGCCGACATCGCCCAGCCTGAGCGACGCGCCCGGCGGCAGTCCCTTCACCAGCACATCGAGGCGCTGGTCCTCGATTTCGCGGAGCGACAGGCGCGGGAGCGGAGCGGAAGCAGTCACAGCCATGGATTCGGGTCCAGCGGAGAGAAGGGGCGTTTCACCTTGGTGTAGGGGATCTTGCTCGCATCGGGCGGGTAGGGTCCACCGCTGTCGAGATAAAGCACCTGTGCCGCGATCGGCGCGAAGGCAGCGTGGAAATGGTTGGAGGATTTCACCACCACCACCTTCTTGGCGCCCAGCTCGATGCCGAGATCGGTGAAGACCGGCGGGCTGAAGGTCTGTGCCCGCGTCGAGGCCAGCACGATGTCGAGCTGGCCGATCCGGATCGCCGCAGCAGGCCCGAGCGAAACCCAGCTCTGCGCGAACGGGATCAGCAGGTCCCCGGTTGTGCCCGTAACCGTCACCACCGCATCGATTGGCCGGCCCGAGGATGGCGCAGCCTTCCCAATGAAGCGCAAGGGAATCTCGGCGCCGACGCCGGCCGCTCGACACAGGCTCACCGCGACCGGATCCCATAGCGCGCCGATCGCAGCCGGCACATCCGGATGCCGCAGCAGTGCCTCGACCATCACCGAGGAATCGCCGGCGACCCCGCCGCCCGGATTGTCCCAACGATCGGCCAGCACCACCGGCTTGCCGGGCTGCGCCAATTCCAGCGCCGCCGCGATGCCCTCCTCGGGCTTGTAATGCTTCGGCGAGGCGCCCTGCCCCCAGCGCAGGATTTCGAGGCCGAGCCGTTTCGCCAGCGCGGTAGCTTTCGCCCCGTCACCATCGGCGATGACCAGCACCTTGGTGCCGACATCGGCGACATCGGCCGCCTGGAAGCCATGCGCGACCGAGATCGAGAGGATATCGTCCTTGCCTTCCATCGCCAGGAGCCGATCGACGAAGCTACGGCCGGGCTCGCGGCTGGTCATGAAGGCGGCGAGCCCGTGGCAATCGAACACGGCGCTGACCGGTTTCACCTGCTTGCGCGCGGTCTTGAGGCACAATTCCAGCAGATCCTCGGCGCGGGCCATGAAATCCGTATGCGGGAACTCCTTGAAGGCGACGATGATGTCGGCGCCCGCGACCATCTCGGCGGTGAGATGGCAATGCATGTCGAGTTCGACCCCGACCACGCAATCCGGCCCCGCCAGCGCCCTCACCCGCGCGATCAGGTCGCCCTCGCAATCGTCATAGCCGCGCGCCACCATCGATCCATGCAGGCCGAGCAGGACGATGTCGACCGGCAGCGCCGCCTTGAGCTGATCGAGGATTTCGTCGCGCAGGCTCTCATAGCCCTCCTGCGAGACGAGGCCGGCCGGCTCCGCCCAGGTCGCCGTGCCCTCGACCAGCTCGTAGCCCTCGCTGGCGGCACGGCGGCGCGCCGCGACAGTCGGCGCCGAGCAGAGCGTCGGCGTGTCCGGATGCGTGCCGGGCAGGCAGTAGAAGGCCCCCTCGAAGGCGCTGCGATCGACGAAGAGCGGCGCGAAGGTGTTGGTTTCCGTCGCCAGCGACGCTGTGAAGACGCGCATCCGCATGTTCTCTCGATCAGGCGCGGCAGTGGCCTCTTCGGGCTGCCGGCCGGCCTCATGAAACGAGGTCGGGGCGCGGCCTGTCAAAGCACCCGCGTTCCCTACAGTGGAACAATGCAGGCTTGATCCGGAACAGATCGGCGGCCGAGATGAATGCATCCTGCGAGCAAGGAGCCCCAGCCGATCATGTCCCGCCGCCGCATCCTGCTCGGATCGCTCTTCCACGAGACCCACAGCTTCGTCGACGAGACGACGACGCTCGCCGACTTCAGCATCCGCAAGGGCGCGGAGCTGCTGGCCCGCCGCGGCGACGGCTCGACGGTGGACGGCTTCCTCGAAGTCGCCGAGGCCGAAGGCTGGGAGGTGCTGCCGACGGTGGACTACACCGCTCTGCCCGCCGGCACGGTCGATCATGCCGTGTTCCGGCGTTTCCTCGCGGAGTTCGACGCCGGATTGAAGCAAGCCCTCGCGCGTGGCGGCCTCGACGGCATCTGGCTCGCCCTGCACGGTGCCATGGTCACGACCGAATGCCTTGATCCGGAAGGCACGCTCCTCGCCCATATCCGCGCGGTGCCCGGCTGCGAGACCTTGCCGGTCTTCGGCGTCTTCGACCTTCACGCCAATTTCACCGCGGCGATGGCCGAGAATGCCAACACCCTCGTCGCCTATCGCGAGAACCCCCATACGGACGCGCGCGAATCTGCCGTGCGATCAGCCAGGCTGCTGGCGCGAGCGCTCGCGCGCGGCGAACGGCCCCGCATGCTCTCCTGCAACGCCCCAGTGATCTGGCCGCCGACCGGCACCGGCACCGCCGATCGGCCGATGCGCGATCTGGAGGCGCTGGCGCGCCGGATCGAGCAGGAGAACCCGGATATCTGGGTGGCCAATGTCGTCGGCGGCTATTCCTTCTCGGATGTGCCCGAGGCCGGCGTCGCCTTCGCGGTCGCCTTCAACGGCCCGGAAGCTCCCGCTCGCGAAGCGCTGGAGCGCCTGTCCGCGACCGCTACGGAACTGCGCGAATTCGGCCTGCCGGCGGAATGGGACATCGACGAGGCCGTGGCCGAGATCCTGCGCTCGGAGGGCGGCCCCTATATCGTGGTCGAACCGGCCGACAATATCGGCGGCGGCGCACCGGGCGACTCAACCTCGGTGCTGCGCGCCTTTCTGCGCCATGGCGTCGGGAACTGCGCGGTCGCCATCGCCGATCCCGCCGCCGTCACCGCCATGGCCGGCGCCAGGCCCGGCGAGACCCGCAGGCTCTCGATCGGCGGCAAGGGCAGCGCCATCGCCGAAGGTCCGGTCGAGATCGAGGCCAGCTTCGTCAGCGCCAGCGACGGCGAATTCGCGCTGGAAGACCTCAACAGCCATCTCGCGGCCTCGCAGGGCTCCCGCTTCAGCATGGGTCCGTGCGCTGTGGTGAAGGTCGAGGGCGTCACTGTGCTTTTGAGCAGCCGCAAGACCCCGCCATTCGATCTCGGCCAGCTCCGCTCGCAAGGCATCCATCCGGAGACGCTGAAGGCGATCGGCGTCAAGGCGGCGGTCGCGCACAGGCGTGCCTATGACAAGATCGCCAAGGGCAGCTTCGCCGTGGCGACGCCCGGCCCCTGCACCAGCCGGATCGCCGGCCAGCCCTACAAGCGCCTGCGCCGCCCGGTCTTCCCGCTGGATTGAGGGCCGCGCCGGCCCCGTCATTCTCGGGCGAAGCGAAGCGCAGACCCGAGAATCTCATGACGAAAGGGCGCAAGGAGCCTCCTCCGGCCTGAGATGCTCGGGTCAAGCCCGAGCATGACGCACATGCACCCAAGGTGCATTTTCCCTCTTGAACCTGAAGTGGCTACAGCTTGTAGAGAGATGTCCCGTAGCGAAAGAGAGACGGAGACACGTCATGGCCGCCCGCCCCGAAACCACAGCCCAGACCCTGTCCTGGAAGGTCGGCGGCATGGATTGCGCGAGCTGCGCCGCGAAGATTCGCGGCGCGGTGGAACGCCTGCCCGGCGTCAGCGACGTCAAGCTCTTGGTGATGTCGGAAACGCTGACGCTCGCCCTCGACGTCGGTGCGACCACGCCGGAAGCCATCGAGAAGCGCGTGAACAGCCTCGGCTACACCACGGCCGCATTGACGGCTCCTGCTTCCGCGCCGCCCGCCGCGAAGCAGGACGCTTGCGGCTGCGGCCATGATCACAGCAGCCACGCCCACGACCATAGCGGTCATGCCCATGATCACGACAAGCATGAGCACGGCGACGCCTGCTGCTCGGGCGCTGCGCATGGTCACGATCACAAGCACAGCCACGATCATTCGGGCCATTCCCACGCCGGCCATGACCACGCCCCGAAGAGCGCCCAGCCGGCCACCGCCGCGAAGGACCACGACCACGGCCTGCCCGGCCATGTCCATGAGGCCACGCCCGATGGCGCGAGCTGGTACGAGACGGCCAAGGGCCGCCTCGTCATCGCGACGGGCCTGGTCCTCGGCGCGGCCTATGCCGCGGGCGTGATCTGGCCGGGCATCGGCCACCCGGCCTTCATCCTGGCCTGTATCGTCGGCGTCGCCCCCGTTGCGAAGCGCGCCTTCGCGGCGGCCCGCGCCGGCATTCCCTTTACCATCGAGATGCTGATGACGATCGCCGCCATCGGCGCGCTCTTCATCGGCGCCGCCGAGGAAGCGGCGCTGGTCGTCTTCCTCTTCGCGGTCGGCGAGGTGCTCGAAGGCGTCGCAGCCGACCGCGCCCGCGCCTCGATCCGGGCGCTCGGTGATCTCGTCCCCAAGACCGCCATCGTCGAGGAGAACGGCGCGACCCGCCAGGTCGATGCCGCGAGCCTCAGGATCGGCCAGACCGTGCTGGTGCGCCCCGGCGACCGCATCCCGGCAGATGGCGAAATCACCGACGGCACCTCCGGCATCGACGAGAGCCCGGTCACCGGCGAATCCGTGCCCAAGACCAAGGGCGTCGGCGAGCCCGTCTATGCCGGCTCGGTCAACCGCGAGGCGGCGCTGCGCGTGCGCGTCGACAAGGCGGCCGAGGACAACACCATCGCCCGGATCATCCGTCTCGTCGAGGAGGCTCAGGAGGCCCGCGCCCCGACCGAACGCTTCATCGACCGCTTCTCGCGCTGGTACATGCCGGCGATCGTCGGCCTCGCCGTGCTGGTCGCGCTGGTGCCCCCGCTCCTGCTCGGCGCCGAATGGTCGGTCTGGATCTACCGGTCGCTCGCCCTGCTGCTGATCGGCTGCCCCTGCGCGCTGGTCATCTCGGTGCCCGCCTCGATCGCCGCCGCCTTGTCGGCCGGCGCCCGCCAGGGCCTGTTGATGAAGGGCGGCGTCGTCATCGAGACCGCCGCCAAGACCGGCCTCGTCGCCTTCGACAAGACCGGCACCCTCACCCAGGGCAAGCCGCGCGTCACCGATGTCGTGGCGCTCGCCGGCAGCGAGGCCGAGGTGCTGGCCTTCGCCGCCGCGGTCGAATACGGCTCGTCGCACCCGCTGGCCGAGGCCGTGCTGGAGCGCACCCGCACCGACGGCATCGCCTACAAGCCCGCGACTGAGGCAGCAGCGCTGGCCGGCCAGGGCGTCACCGGCAAGGTCGATGGCCGCGCCGTCTTCGTCGGCGCCCCGCGCCATGCCGAGAGCCGCGCGCCGTTCGACAAGCGGGCCCGCGTCACGGCCGAGGAGCTGGAGGCCGCCGGCAAGACCGTCGCCGCCGTCATCGTCGATGGCGCGCTCGCCGGCTTCATCGCGCTGCGCGACGAGCCGCGCGAGGACGCCGCGGCAGCCATCGCCGAGCTCAAGGCCATGGGCATCCGCTCGACCATGCTGACCGGCGACAATGCCCGCACCGGCGCCGCCATCGCCGCCGGCCTCGGCATGGAGCACAAGGCGGAGCTGATGCCCGACGACAAGGTCGCGGCGATCAAGGCCTTCTCCGGCGAGACGTCGGTGATGATGGTCGGCGACGGCATCAACGATGCCCCTGCCTTGGCCGCCGCCAGCATCGGCATCGCCATGGGCTCGGGCACCGATGTCGCGCTGGAGACGGCGGACGGCGCGGTGCTGAAGAGCCGCGTGCGCGATGTCGCGGCGCTGATCCGGCTGGCACGCGCGGCGATGGGCAATATCCGCACCAACATCACGATCGCGCTTGGGCTGAAGGCGGTGTTCCTGGTCACCAGCGTGCTCGGCTATACCGGCCTCTGGGTCGCGATCCTCGCCGATACCGGCGCGACCGTGATCGTCACGGCCAACGCGCTGCGGCTCCTGCGCTTCGACGCCGGCAAGGTGAGCTGACCAACAGATCGAAAAAACGAGGCCGGTGGCAGCCGGCCTCGCACATGCGTCTCACACACGGATATCGGCGAGCGCGCCGGTCTTCTTCGCGCTCTCGCCCTTGGCTTCCATCTGCTTCAGCATCTCGTCGCGGATCTTGCTCATGACGTCGGCCTTGGCTTGCGCGTCGAGCTTGTTGAATTCCTCCTCGCTCATGCCGAGCTTGGCGAGGAGCGCGGCCTGAACCCGCTCCTCCGGCGTCATCCGCGCGATCTTCAGGAATTCGGCTTCTGTCGAGGACGAGGAGGCAGAGGACGAGGCGGAAGCGCCGCCCCCCTGCTTCGAATCCTCATCGGCGGCCTGTGTGGCGGCGTAGGCCTTCGGCAGGTTGACGGGCCAGTTCGAGGTCGAGAATGAGACGGTCATCGCGCGCTCCTTTCTGTTGACCACCGGCAGGCAAGCTCCGGGCCGCGGTGGAGCAGCGAAAAACCGCTATTGATTTCAACGAACTGGCTGATATCCGACTCAGATACCGGCGGGCCATCGACCGTCGAATCGGCAAGTTCTGCCCGGCAAGCGCTGCCGCACGCGGAGTATTTCGAGTCGTGCCGCCGATCTCCGCTGCGACCCGGCATCGCAGCCGCGCCGCTCCTGCTGCAACGCAAAATTGCCTTGCCGCAAGCGCTCGCCATTTAGCAACTGCAACATGCCCACTTAATAGGCAATCATTCTCGCAGCCACCCGTCCGGGCTGACGAATGCACAATTCGAAGGCTGTCGATTTCCTCAATTTCGCCGCAAGCGTTACGTTCAGCGCAGAACGATCCCCCGAAAATGACCGGAACCTTAACTCGTCATGCGTTGAAAGCATATCGGAGCTGACGACGTGCCCCTGTTGGAAGCAGGCTGTCCGGTTTATATGCAGTGCACAACGAAATTATCGCTGTGGGCACCGCCCCGGTCCGGAATATCGCTAAGGAAAACCACCATGTTCGTCACCATGATCGCTGCCAAAATCCGCGCCTACCTCCGTTATCGCGAGACCGTTCGCGAGCTCTCCCGTCTGACCGACCGCGAGCTCGACGATCTCGGCCTGTCGCGCTCGGAGATCTCCTTCATCGCGCGTTCGCACGCTGCGGCCTGAAGGCTTTGGAATAAGAACCGCCGCGCACAGGGTGCGGCGCGTTCCGTGTAGTTTCTCCTGAGGCTCGTGTTTCCCCTCCCCTCGAGCTTCGGTCGAAGAGCGAATGCCCGCCTCACGGCGGGCATTTTGCATTTCAGGCCGCCTGTCCCTTGACCTGCGGCCCGGCTGCGGACACATCCGCAAGCCATGGAACCCGTTCATATCATCGGCGGCGGTCTCGCCGGCTCCGAAGCCGCCTGGCAGATCGCCGAGGCCGGCATCCCCGTCATCATCCACGAGATGCGGCCCGTTCGCGGCACCGACGCCCACAAGACGGAAGGGCTCGCCGAGCTCGTCTGTTCGAACTCCTTCCGCTCCGACGATTCCTCCAGCAATGCCGTCGGCCAGCTCCACTGGGAGATGCGCCGGCTGAACTCGCTGATCATGGCCAAGGGCGATGCCCATCAGGTCCCGGCCGGCGGCGCGCTTGCGGTCGACCGTGACGGCTTCTCGCAGGCGGTCACCGCGGCGCTCGAAGCGCATCCGCTCGTCACCATCGATCGCGGCGAGATCGCCGGCCTCCCCCCGGCCGAATGGGACAATGTCATCATCGCCACCGGCCCGCTGACCTCGCCCGCGTTGGCGCAGGGCCTGCAGTCGCTGACCTCCGAGGACGCGCTCGCCTTCTTCGATGCGATCGCGCCGATCGTCCATTTCGATTCGATCGACATGGACCAGGCCTGGTTCCAGTCGCGCTACGATAAGGCAGGGCCCGGCGGCACCGGCGCTGACTACATCAACTGCCCGCTCGACCGCGACCAGTACGAGGCCTTCATCGACGCGCTGCTCGCTGCCGAGAAAACCGAGTTCAAGGAATGGGAGGGCACGCCCTATTTCGACGGCTGCCTACCGATCGAGGTCATGGCCGAACGTGGCCGCGAGACCCTGCGCTGGGGCCCGATGAAGCCGGTCGGCCTGACCAACAAGCACAACCCGACGGTCAAGGCCTACGCCGTGGTCCAGCTCCGGCAGGACAACGCGCTCGGCACGCTGTTCAACATGACGGGCTTCCAGACCAAGCTGAAATATGGCGAGCAGGCCGCGATCTTCCGGATGATCCCCGGCCTGCAGAACGCCGAGTTCGCCCGGCTCGGCGGCATCCACCGCAACACCTACCTGAACTCGCCGAAGCTGCTCGACGAGCGCCTGCGCCTCAAGGCCGACACGCGCCTGCGCTTCGCCGGCCAGATCACCGGCTGCGAAGGTTATGTCGAGAGCGCCGCGACAGGCTTGCTGGCGGGCCGCATGGCCGCAGCCGAGCGGCTCGGCCGCGACCTGCCGATGCCGCCGGCGACGACGGCGCTGGGCGCGCTGGTCAACCACATCACCGGCGGCCATATCGTCACCATCGACGAGGGGCCGCGCTCCTTCCAGCCGATGAACATCAATTTCGGGCTGTTCCCGCTGATCGAGGGCGTTGCGACCACCGGCCCCGACGGCAAGCGCCTGAAAGGCCCGGCCAAGAGCCTCGCCCGCAAGCAGGCACTCACGGCGCGCGCCAAGCAGGTCATGGACGAATGGGCCGGCGGCGTCGAGGCGAAGGCGGCGGAATAGGCAGCTCTGCCGTCATTCTCGGGCGAAGCGAAGCGCAGACCCGAGAATCTCTGGCAAGAGAAGGCTCTGGAGCCTCCATGTCATGAGATGCTCGGGTCAAGCCCGGGCATGACGCACCTTACCGCTTCCGTGACGCCCGCCAGAGCACCCACTGCCGGCGCCAGGCCGGCAGGGTGATGATGGTGCGGTAGGGGTCGTAACCGCCCACCTCCATCCGCTTGAGATAGGGCTCGACCAGCGCCACCGGCAGGAAGGCCGGCCTCAACCCGGCTGGAATCGTCTCGCTGAGGCTGGTCAGCTTCTTGAGGTGGCCGCGCGCGATCTCGCGCAATTCCTTCAACGTATAGAGCACGCCCGGCCCGCCGCGCCCGCGCACGATGTCGTCGCGCGTCACGCCGTTGCGGGCGAGGATGTCGGCCGGCAGATAGACTTGCCCCTCCGCCGCATGCCAGGGGAAGGCGCGCATCAGCCCGGTCAGCGCATAGGCGACGCCGGCATGGCCGCAGGCCGTCGCCCCGCCGGGATCGCGCCCGCCGGCCAGGATGATGCAGGCAAGCCGCATCACGGCACTCACCGTCTCGCCGGCATAGCCCTCCAGGTCGCGCAGGGAGGGCATCGGGTCGTCATAGAGGTCGAAGATGCGCGCATCGATCAACGCGGTCAGCGGCGCGACCGGCAGGCGATAACGCCTGATCGTGTCGAGCAGGGCCGCAGCCACCGGATGGGCCTGC
This sequence comes from Allobosea sp. FW305-C-101, assembly GCF_058783685.1. Taxonomy (NCBI): domain Bacteria; kingdom Pseudomonadati; phylum Pseudomonadota; class Alphaproteobacteria; order Hyphomicrobiales; family Alloboseaceae; genus Allobosea; species Allobosea sp. FW305-C-101. Next base: position 455,025 of record NZ_JBYSYT010000003.1, read on the forward strand.
GTTTCGCCGCCAGCTTGTCCCTCCAGCACGTCGCGCCACCATTGCAGGCGCACCTCGCCCGGCAGCGGCTCGCTGACCAGCGCCCTGACCCGCGCGATCTCCAGGCTGAAAGCATAGAGCGCATAGAGCGCCACCCGGCGATCCTCGGGCGCATAGAGCCCGGCGATATAGCGGTCCTGATCCTGCTCGCGGACCAGTGCGGCGCAATGGGCATAGGCCTCCGGCAGGCGCGCCGGCGCGGTCTCCCTGCGGTCGTCGGTTTCGGTCTGCGGCATCGTTCCGCCCTGGCCCGTCATCATTCGCCCTCGGCCCAAGCCCAGTCTAGGCCAAGCGCGGCGTCCTCGCTACGCGCCGCTCACATGGCCGGCTCACGAAGCGGTCCTAATCGACCGCGATCAGCGCCGCCGCCACCCGTCGGTCCTCGCCGACGAGGACATTGTAGGTCCGCGCCGCCGCGCCGGTCGCCATGCCCTCGACCGCGATCCCGGCCTGCTTCAGCGGATCACGCAGTGCGGGCGGAATGAAGGCGATGTCCGCGCCCGTCCCGATCAGCAGGAAATCGATCGCCCCGGCCTCGTCGAGCACCGGTTGCAGGCTCTCGATCGTGACCTCTGAAAAGCGCGTCACCGGCCAGATGCGGATGCCGGCCGGCGTCGCGATGATCGAGCCCTTGTGGCTCATCTCGGCGAAGCGGAACCCGCCCGCGCCGATGGCGTCGAGCGGGAAACGGCCGGGAACGAAGCCCTCGAAGCGCGGCACGGCCGCGATCAGGCCTTCGCCTTGGCGGCGGAAGCCTTGGCGGCCCGCGCCGCTTCCTGCGCCTCCTCGCGGGCGCCAGCCGAGCGGACGTCCATGTAGAGCAGCACGGGGGTCGAGACGAACATCGCCGAATAGGTGCAGACCACGACGCCGAACAGCATGACCAGCGCGAAGCCCTCGATCGCCGTGCCGCCGAAGATCACGAGCGCCAGCAGCGACAGGAAGGTCGTGGTCGCCGTCATCGCGGTGCGCGACAGGGTCGAGTTCACGGAGAGGTCGAGCAACTCGGCCACCGGCATGGTCTTGTAGCGGCGCAGCAATTCGCGCGTGCGGTCGAACACCACGACGGTCTCGTTCAGGGAATAGCCGACGATGGTCAGGATCGCCGCGATCGAGGTCAGGTTGAATTCGAGCTGCGTGATCAGGAAGAAGCCGATCGTCAGCACGATGTCGTGCAGCGTGCCGAGGATCGCGCCGATCGCCAGCGGCATCTCGAAGCGGAACCAGAGATAGATCAGCACGCCGACGATCGCGAGCACGACGCCAAGCGTGCCGGCCTGCACCAGCTCGCCCGAGACGCGGGGCCCCACGGTCTCGACGCGGCGGAACTCGTAGCTGGAGGCGAAAGCCTCACGCGCCTTGACCACGACGGCCTGCTGCGCCGTCTCGCCGCCCGGCTGCATGCCGAAGCGCATCGAAACCTCGCCGCCCGAGCCGAATTCCTGCACCTCCGCCTCGCCGAAGCCGAGCGCGTTGGCGGTGTGGCGGATCTGGGCGATGTCGACGGCCTGCCCCTTGGTCTGCATCTCGATCAAGGTGCCGCCCTTGAAGTCGATGCCGAAATTCAGGCCTACGGTCAGGAACAGCACGATCACCAGGATCGAATAGGCGGCCGACAGCGGGTAGCTGAAGCGGCGGAACCAGACGAATTTGAACTTGGTGTTGTCCGGAACGATACGAAGCAGGCGCATGGCCAATCTCCTGAAGGGTTGGCAGCGTCAGAACGGCAGGCGCTTGGGCTTGGCCCAGCGATACCAGATCGCGATCAGCATCCGCGTCAGCGTCACCGCCGTGATGACGGTGGTGAGAATGCCGAGGATGAAGACCACCGCGAAGCCGCGCACCGGGCCGGAGCCAAGCGAGAACAGCGCCACCGCCGCGATCAGCATCGTGACGTTGGAGTCGATGATCGTGGCGAAGGCGCGCTGGAAGCCGGCTTCGAGCGCCGAGACGAGGCTGCGGCCGGCATGCTCTTCTTCGCGCATGCGCTCGTAGATCAGCACGTTCGAGTCGACCGCCGTGCCGATGGTCAGCACGATGCCGGCGATGCCGGGCAGCGTCATCGTCGCGCCGAGGAAGGACATCAGGCCGAAGATCAGGCCGACATGGACCAGCAATGCGATGCTCGCGATCAGGCCGAAGATACCGTAGGTCAGGAGCATGTAGATCACCACCAGCACGGTCGCGATCAGGGTCGCTATCTTGCCGGCCTGGATCGAGTCGGCGCCGAGGCCGGGGCCGACGGTGCGCTCCTCGACGATGGTCATCTTGGCGGGCAGCGCGCCGGCGCGCAGCAGGATCGCCAGGTTGTTGACCTGCTCGACCGTGAAATTGCCGGAGATCTGGCCCGAGCCGCCCGTGATCGGCGACTGGATCACCGGCGATGAGATCACCTTGTTGTCGAGCACGATCGCGAGCGGCCGGCCGAGATTCTCGGTGGTGATCTGGCCGAAGCGCTGGGCCCCGCTGATATTGAAGCGGAAGTTCACGATCGGCGAGCCACTGCGCGAATCGAAGGCCGGCTGCGCGTCGATCAGGTTGGCGCCGTCGACGGAAGGCTCGCGCAGCACCGGAACGAGCTGACCGCCGGAATCCTGCGACGGCAGCATCTCGACATCGGCACTGTTGGCATCGCCGACGAGGCGGAACTTGAGATTCCCGGTTTCACCGAGAAGGATCTTGAGGCGTTGCGGATCCTGCAGGCCCGGCACCTGGACCAGGATGCGATCCAGCCCCTGGCGCTGGATGTTTGGCTCAGTCGTGCCGGTTCCGTCGATACGGCGCCGGATAACCTCGATCGCCTGTCCGACCGCGCGACCGATACGTTCGTTGACGCCGGCATCCGTGTTGTTGACCTGAACGAGGCCGTCGCCCGAATCCACGATTTGCAACGACATGTTGCCCGAAGGGCCGAATGCTCCAAGCGTCCCGATCGGTTGAGCGAGTTCACGCAGCTTGGTCACGACGCGGGCGCGCTGGGCCGTATCCGCGATGCGGAACTGGACGCCGCGCGGCGTCGTGGCGATGCCGCCCTGCAACGTCACGTTCTCATCGCGCAGGATGCGGCGAACATCCTCGCGCAGCTGGACGATCTGGCTGCGGATCAGCTCGGCCCGGTCGACCTCCAGCAGCACATGCGAGCCGCCCTGCAGATCGAGGCCGAGCACCACCGCATGGATCGGCAGGAAGGCGCGCGGAATCCAGGACGGCGCGTTGGTTTCGATGGCCTTGCGCGTCTCAGGCGACAAGAGGTTCGGCACGGCGAGCCCGCAGCCGATGAACAGCACGAGCAGGACGAGAATGACCTTGCGGGCCTGGAGACGAAGCATCTGCGTGAACAGCCTTGTTATCGTGCCCGGGCTCCCGAATCGGGAGCCCTAGCCACCGCATTCTCAGTTCTTGACCGGCTCGCCCTTGGAGCGGACGTCCTGGATCATGCCGCGCACGATGCGCACGCGCACGCCGTCGGCGATCTCGACCTCGATCTCGCCATCGTCAACGACCTTCGAGACCTTCGCGATCATGCCGCCGGAGGTGACGACGGTGTCGCCACGGCGCACGTTCTTGATCAGCTCCTGATGGGCCTTGGCCCGGCGCTGCTGCGGCCGGATGATCAGGAACCACATGATGACGAAGATCAGCAGGAACGGCACGAGCTGGATCAGCATGTCGGCGCCGCCACCGGCTCCTGTGGCCTGGGCGAAAGCGGGGGTGATCACGAATACACTCCTCTGGTACGGCGGCGGCACGCCGCCGACCGCGAATCTCTGGATGGAAGACGCAAGCCAAAACCACCGCCCGGCCGCAAAATCGCGCGGACTATAGCCAGCAACGCCATGAAATCAATCGGACGCGCCCGGTCTCCCATGCGCGATCCCTCACCTATGGGCTGGCTGCCATTCGCGCAATGCCCCTTGCGCGCGATCCACGGCGTGGTTTAGCTAGCGGCGTGAACCGTACCGGACGGTACGGTACGGTTCGACGGAACGAAACGAAGGCCACGCCGCCATGACCACGACCGAGACCGACCAGACGCTCGCCACGCTGCTGCGCATCGCCGACGCGCTGGAGCGCATCGCCCCGCCCCGCCGCAAGGCCGCCGACCTCAAGGCCGCCGACGCCTTCGTCTGGCAGGCAGCGGGCTCGGAGCTCGTGCCGGTTCCGAAGGTCAACCGCGTCGCACTCTCGCTTTTGCGCGGTGTCGACCGCGTCCGCGACACGCTGGCCGAGAATACCGAGCGCTTCGCCAAGGGCCTGCCGGCCAATAACGTGCTGCTCTGGGGCGCGCGCGGCATGGGCAAGTCCTCGCTGGTCAAGGCTGTTCATGCCGACACCAACCTGCGCCTCGCCAAGGACGCGCTGCCGCTGAAGCTGATCGAGATCCACCGCGAGGATATCGAGAGCCTGCCGGGGCTGATGAGCCAGCTGCGCAACGATCCGCACCGCGCCATCGTCTTCTGCGACGATCTGTCCTTCGACAGCGACGACACCTCCTACAAGTCATTGAAGGCGGTGCTCGACGGCGGCGTCGAGGGGCGCCCGGACAATGTCGTGTTCTACGCCACCTCGAATCGGCGCCACCTGCTGCCGCGCGACATGATGGACAACGAGCGCTCGACCTCGATCAATCCGGGCGAGGCGATCGAGGAGAAGGTCTCGCTCTCGGACCGCTTCGGCCTCTGGCTCGGCTTCCACAAGTGCAGCCAGGACGAGTACCTGGAGATGATCAACGGCTATGCCGGCCATTTCGGGCTGGATGTAGCCGCAGACGAACTGCGCCGCGACGCGCTGGAATGGTCGACGACGCGCGGCTCCCGCTCCGGCCGCACCGCCTGGCAATACATCCAGGACCTCGCCGGCCGTCTGGGCCGGAAGCTGGAAGCGTGAAGACGCGTCATTCTCGGGCTTGACCCGAGAATCTCATGACCAGAGGCACTGGGTTCCGAGATGCCCGGGTCAAGCCCGGGCATGACGACCTAGAAGAAGCACAAACGAAAACGGGGCCGCCCTTTTCTGGGGCAGCCCCGTTCTTTTCGATCGGGAGGGTCTCGCGGAACCGATCGAAGGGTGAAACCTTGTCCGCGGCTCCGGTATCAGTTGTTCAGGTAGGGTGTCGGATCGACCGGCGCGGAACCCTTGCGCAGTTCGAAATGGAGCTGCGGCGAGGAGACGTTGCCGGTCTGGCCCGAGTTGGCGACGACCTGACCGCGCTTGACCGTATCGCCGCGCTTCACCTTGAGCTCGCCGTTATGGGCGTAAGCCGAGACATAGCCGTTCGGGTGGCGGATCAGGACGAGATTGCCGTAGCCCTTCAGCTCGCTGCCGGCATAGGCGACGGTGCCGCCCTCGGCCGCCTTGACCGGCGTGCCTTCGGGAACCGCGATGTTGATGCCCTCGTTGCCGCCCTTGCCGCTATAGCCGGAGATCACGCGGCCGCGAGCCGGCCAGCGGAAATCCGCCTTGTCGGCCGAAGAGGTTTCCTCTTCCTGCTTCGGAATGCTGGCGGTGGTCTTCGGCTCGGGCGCGGGCTCGGCCTTCGGGATCGCGGTCGGCTTCGGCTCGGCGGCCGGAGCACTCGCCACGACCACCGGCTTGGCGGCCGGCGCAGCGGTCTTGAGCGGCTTCGCTTCGGGCGCAGGCTTCACAGCGGCAACCGGCGCAGCCGCGGGCTTGGCAGCCGGCGTCGGCAGGGCGGCACCCGTCTTGCGGGCATCGGCCTTGGCCTTCGCTTCGGCAGCGAACCGGGCGCGCGATTCCTTCATGGCCTGCGCATCGGCGGCAACCTTCGCCTTGGCTTCAGCGGCAGCAGCAGCCTTCGCTTCGGCAGCGGCCTTGGCCTGCGCCTTCGGATCGACGGCGGCCGGCGGGGTCACACGCGGGGCGGCCGACGGGCCGGCAACGAAACGCTGCGTCTCGGCGGGAGCCTGGGCAACCTGCCGGGCGGGCGCCGGAGCCGAGGCAGCAGAAGCGGAAGCGTTATAGACGGGAATGGTGATGCGCGTGCCGGGGGCGACATTCGCATTGCTCAGCCCGTTCGCCGACATGATGGCGGCACGCGGCACGCCATAGCGCGACGAGATCGTGTCGAGCGTCTCACCCTGGGCAAGTACGACGGGCGTGCCGCCCTGCGCGGACCAGCCGGCGGAACCACCGGAAACGGACTGCGGAGCAGGCGAGCTCAGCGCAACGGAGGATTGCGGCGGCGGCAGGGGCTGCGCCCGGACCAGCGGCGCGGAAGCCACCGGCTGCAGCGGCGCGCTCGACACCTGGCCGATGGAGCCGGTCGTAACCGGATCGCGCATGGGAGCAGGCGCCTGAGCCGACTTGAAGGGACTGTCGAATGGCGTCTCGGTGAAACGCATCGTATCCGACGAGCACGCGCTGACGCCGATGGCGAACAGGCACACCGTGGACAAACGACGGAGAGCGCGGGGATTGATCGATCCGGCTTGGCTACGCATGAACTGAGTACTCGCGAACGACGCAACTCGATGAGGCCGATTAAAGTCCCGTTGAGCTTAATTTCGCGTAAACGCCCTCGAAAATCTGGTTGATGCCGCTGGCGGCGCGAATAGCCCGAGGCCGGATGCACGCACTTGCCGCTCTCCGGCTGGATCACCGAATTGCGGCGGCATCGCGCTTGCGCTAACGCAACGGCATGTTTCGAGTGGCACTCCCCTGTTTCGCGCTTCTTTTCGGTCACACGGCCCTGTCGGCCGAGCCGATTCTGAAGCAGATGCACGGAACCTGGCGGTCGGAAAAGCAGATGGTCGTGATCGACACCGAGAGAATGCTCGGCAATATCGACAGCGCCCGGCCGTTCCAGCGCGATGCGCTGAGATTGCGCGACATTTCCGGTCGGATGGTCGTCTTCGAGATCGGCAGCAGGCGCTTCATCGGCTTCTTCGACCGCAACGAGCTGCGCCTGACCGGCGACGGCATCGAGGGCTCCGATATCCTGCGGCGCCGATAGCCGCATCGGCCAATCGTTACAGGGCGCGCGACCGACCGGGGATCAAGGGTGGCAGGCGCAGCGCCGGGCCGGTTGCGTGATCGAACTGCCCGTCTTCCAGATGCGTCACCACCACCCGCCGCGCCGCGCCGTCTATGCGCAGAGCACCGACGAGGCGCCCGCCCGGCGAGAGCCGCGCCAGCAACGCCTCCGGCACCGCCTGGGTGACGCCATTGACGAGGATGCGGTCGAAATGGCCGAGCGTCCGGTCCGGCTGGAAGCCGTCGGCATGACGCAGATCGATCGCGCCGCCGAAACCGCTGCCCGAGACCCGCTCATGCGCCGCCAGCGCCAGCGAACGGTAGCGCTCCAGCGAGACGACCTCACCGCCCATCGCGGCGAGCAGCGCCGAGACATAGCCGGAACCGGTCCCGACCTCGAGCACCCGCGCGCCCGGCTGCATGTCGAGCGCGCCGAGCAGGTTGGCGACAGTATGCGGCGCCGTCATCGTCTGGCCGCAGGGCAGCGGCACCGAGACGTCCTGCCGGGCGAGATCGGCGAAGCGGGCCGGCGCGAAACGGTCGCGCGGCACCCGCTCCATCGCGCGCAGCAGCGCGAGATCGCGCACGCCCCGCGCGCGGAGCGAGAGCAGGAAGGCGACGGTGCGCTCGCCTTCGCTGGCCGGCGCGTCCTCGCTCATGCCCCTCCCCGCTCCCGGCTCAGGCGAAGAGCTGCGCGAAGCGCGTCAGCGTCGGCTCATGCGTCAGGTCGAGTTCGAGCGGCGTGATCGAGATGCGCTTCTCGGCCAGCGCCTTCAGGTCGGTGCCGTTGGCCGGCTCCTTGCCGCTGCGCTGGAAGGCGATCCAGTAATAGGGATTGCCGCGGCCGTCCTTGCGCGGCTCCAGCTGCACCAGCTCCTGGTCGCGCCGGCCCTGCACGGTGACCGCGACGCCCTCGACCTCGTCCGGCCCCGCATTGGGGAAGTTGAGGTTGAACAGCACGCCCTCCGGAATGCCCTCCTCCAGCAACCGGCGGATGATGCCCGGCGCATGGCTCTCGGCGCAGTCCCAGCGGATCGAATCGCGATTGCCGGGCGAATAGGCTTGGCTCACCGCGATCGAGGGCACGCCGAGCAACGTGCCTTCCATGGCGGCGGCGATGGTGCCGGAATAGGTCACGTCCTCGGCGACGTTCGAGCCCCGGTTGACGCCGGAGAGCACGAGGTCGGGCCGCGCATCGGCCATGACCGAGCGCACCGCCATGATCACGCAATCGGTCGGCGTGCCCTGCACCGCGAAGCGCTTCTCGTCGATCTGGCGCAGGCGCAGCGGATTGGACAGCGACAGCGAATGCGCGACGCCCGACTGGTCGGTCTCGGGCGCCACGACCCAAACATCGTCCGAGAGCTGGCGCGCGATGCGCTCCAGCACGGCGAGGCCCTCGGCATGGATGCCGTCATCATTGGTGACGAGGATACGCATGTCTCAGGCCGCCTTCTCGATCCGCGTCACGCCGCGCATATAGGGCACCAGCACTTCCGGCACGGTGATCGAGCCGTCGGCGTTCTGGTAGTTCTCCATCACCGCGATCAGCGCGCGGCCGACAGCCGTGCCCGAGCCGTTGAGGGTGTGCACGAAGAACGGGCCCTTGCCGTCCTTCGTCTTGTAGCGTGCATTCATGCGGCGCGCCTGGAAATCGCCGCAGACCGAGCAGGACGAGATCTCGCGATAGGTCTTCTGGCCGGGCAACCAGGCCTCGATGTCCCAGGTCTTCTGCGAGGCGAAGCCCATATCGCCGGTGCACAAGGTCATCACGCGATAATGCAGGTCGAGCTTCTTCAGCACGGCCTCGGCGCAGGCGAGCATGCGCTCATGCTCCTCGCGCGACTTCTCCGGCGCGGTGATCGAGACAAGCTCGACCTTCTCGAACTGGTGCTGGCGCAGCATGCCGCGCGTATCGCGCCCGGCCGAGCCGGCCTCCGAGCGGAAGCAGGGTGTCAGCGCGGTGAATCGAAGCGGCAGCTCTTCCTCGGAGAGGATTGATTCCCTTGCCAGATTGGTCAGCGGCACCTCGGCGGTGGGGATCAGCCAATGCTCCTCGCCGGCCCGGAACTGGTCCTCGCGGAACTTCGGCAGTTGAGCCGTGCCGAACATCGCATCGTCACGCACGAGCAGCGGCGGGTTCACTTCGGTATAGCCGTGATCTTCCGTGTGCGTGTCGAGCATGAACTGCCCGATCGCCCGCGACAGCCGCGCGATCTGGCTCTGCAGCACGACGAAGCGCGAGCCGGAGAGCTTGGCCGCCTTCTCGAAATCCATCTGGCCGAGCGCCTCGCCCAGCTCGAAATGCTGCTTGGGATCGTTGACGCCCTTGAGCAGCCCGCGCTCCTCCGGCTTCACGCCATGGACATGCAGCACGACATTGCCATGCTCGTCGGCGCCATCCGGCACATCGTCGAAGGGCGCGTTCGGGATCGCGGCGAGCTTCTCGTCGAGCGCATCCTTGGCGGCCTTCTCCTCGGCCTCCAGCGCCGGCTGCTGCTCCTTGAGCGCCGCAACCTCTGCCTTAAGTTTGTCGGCGAGCGCGACATCCTTCGCGCCCATCGCCTTGCCGATCTCCTTGGAGAGGGCATTGCGGCGCTCCTGCGTGGCCTGCGCCTTAGCGATCGACGAGCGGCGGACGTCATCGAGTTCGAGCAGCGAGGACGACAGCGGCGCCAGGCCCCTGCGTTCAAGCCCCTTGTCGAACGCCGTGGCGTTCTCGCGAATCCATCTGATGTCGTACATCGTCGTCCGGCCATGCCATCGCTGCGGAATGCAGCGACGCATGCTCTAGACCGGGATCGCGCGCGAGGGAACCACCCCTCGTGTCATTCCGGGCGGAAGCGGAGATCCGTTACTCCGCCTCGTCCTCTTCCGCCTTCTTCGCCTCGCTCTTCTTCTCGACGCGGCGCACCGAGAAGATCGAGAGTTCGTAGAGCAGCATCATCGGGATCGCGAGCATGAGCTGCGAGATCACGTCCGGCGGGGTCAGCACCGCCGCCACGACGAAGACGAAGACGATGGCGTAGCGGCGCTTTTCCTTCAGGAACTTCGAATCGATGATGCCGGCCTGCCCGAGCAGGGTCAGGATCACCGGCAGCTGGAAGGCGATGCCGAAGGCGAAGATCAGCGTCATGATCAGCGAGAGATATTCGCTGACCTTGGGCAGGAGCGCGATGCCGGCCTGCCCGTCCGTCGCAGTCTGCTGCATGCCGATCGAGAACTTCATCAGCACCGGCATGGCGAAGAAGAACACCATCGCCGCACCGGCGACGAAGAAGACCGGCGTCGCGACCAGATAAGGTGCAAAAGCCTGCTTCTCGTTCTTGTAGAGCCCCGGCGCGACGAACTTGTAGATTTGCGTCGCGATCACCGGGAAAGCCAGGAAGCCCGCGCCGAAGGCCGCGATCTTGATCTGGGTGAACAGATATTCCAGCGGCGCGGTGTAGATCAGCTGGACGTTCGCGCCCGGCCCCGCCGCCCAGATATAGGGCTGGACCAGGATGTTGTAGATCTGCGTCGCCAGCGCGAAGCAGAGGAAGAACATCAGCAGGAAGGCGATCAGCGACTTGATCAATCGCGAGCGCAATTCGACGAGATGCTCGATGAGCGGCGCGCGCGAGGCCTCGATCTCGTCCTCGCCGTCGCGAGGATTGGCGACGCTCATGCGGAGTTCTCCTCGCCCTTGGCGGTCTTGCGCTTGCGGGCGGCAGGCTTGGCGGGTTCAGGCGGCGCGGCCGCGACCACAGCCTTCGGCTTGCGCGCAGCAGCGGCTTTCGGAGCCTTGGCCGGCGCGGCCACGACCGGAGCCGGTGCTTCGACGATGGCCGGAGCCTCGGCAACCTTGGCGCTACGCTTGCGGACAGGCTTCGCCGGTGTCGGCTCGGCCACGGCAACCGGAGCAGCAGGCGCCTCGACGACGACAGGAGCAGGCTCGGCCGCGGTCTTACGCGACCGCTTCGGCTTGTCGGCGGGCTTCGGCGCCTCAGTTGCGATCTCGACCGGCGGCAAGGGTGCCGGCAGCGGCAGCGAAGCGAGCTTGGCCTCGGCCTCCTTCAAGGCGGCCTCGTCCGGCTTCGGAGCCTCCGGCTTGGCCGTATCGAACTCCTTCGGGGTATCGATCGGCTTGAAATCGTTGTTCAGCGCGCTCGACACCGATCCGCCGACATCCTCGACCTGCTTCTTCAGGTCGGCGAGCTCGGCCTCGCGCATCGCGTCGTTGAACTGCCCCTGGAATTCCGAGGCCATGCGCCTGACACGGCCAATCGTCTGGCCGACCGTGCGCAGGGCCTTGGGCAGGTCCTTCGGGCCGATCACAACCAGCGCCACCGCGCCGATCAGCACCATCTCGCTCCAGGCGATGTCGAACATCGACGGCTCGTCCTCTCAAGCCCGTGCCCCGGAGGGCACGGCGGCATCAGGCCTTGTGCTCGGCCTTGGCCTGGGCCTGGGCGGCGGCGTTGTCGGCCTTCGTCTGGTCGATCACCTTGGGGTCGACGGTCGTGGCGGTCGGCGCCGCCGTCTCGTCATCCTCGGCCATGCCCTTCTTGAACGACTTGATGCCCTTCGCGACGTCGCCCATCAATTCGGAAACCTTGCCGCGCCCGAACAGCAGCATCACGATGACGCCGACGACGATCCAGTGCCAAATGCTCACGCCACCCATGGCGAAACTCCTCCGAAATTGCGTCGACCGGGGAATGGCCCCAACCAAATCCTTGTCCGGTCGCTTGTTCGGCGGCGGAACCTATTGATCCGCAGCCGGAAACACAAGGACTTCGTCCGACGGAATCTCGACCCCGATCTCGTCGCCCACCTCGATCTCATCCGAGAGCGGCGCGCGCACCGACAAGGCCCGATCGAAGCCGTCCACCGTCACCTGAAGGTGATCGGCCTCGCCGAGGAAGCGCCGTGCCGTCAGTCGTCCGCGCAGATAATAGCCCTTCGGCACGATGCGGACGCGATGAGGCCGGATGCAGGCGACGGCCATCGATCCTTCCGCCACTCCGGGCGCCGCGAAGCGGCCGAGCGGCGTATCGACCGCCCCATCCGAAACCCGGCCCTCGATCTCCGTCAGATCGCAGAAAAATCGGGCGGCAAAGAGGCTGGCCGGGCGTCGATAGAGCTCCTCGCCCGTCCCAATCTGGACGATGCGCCCTGCCCGCATCAGCACGATACGGTCGGCGATGCGCATCGCGTCCTCCGGATCATGCGTGACGATGATCGAGGTCGCGCCGGTTTCCTCCAGCAGGGCGGCGGTCTCGTCGCGCACAACGTCGCGCAAACGCCGGTCGAGATTGGAGAAGGGCTCGTCCATCAGCAGCACGCCCGGCCGCGGCGCGATCGCGCGGGCCAGCGCCACGCGCTGCTGCTCGCCACCCGAGAGCATATGCGGATAGGAATCGGCGAGTTCCGAGAGGCCGACCCGGCCCAGCGCCCGCAAGGCGGTCGCATCCGCCGCCGCCGGTGCCTGGCCGCGCAGGCCGAAGCGGACATTGTCGCGCACCGAAAGATGCGGGAACAGCGCATAATCCTGGAAAACGAAGCCCACCCCGCGATGCTCCGGCTCGACGAAGCGATCGGGCGCCGAGACGTCGTGCCCCTCCAGCAGGACGCGCCCCGCGCTCGGCCGCTCGACCCCGGCCGCGAGCCTGAGCAGCGTCGTCTTGCCGCAGCCGGATTGGCCCAGAAGCGCGACGATCTCGCCGGGTTTGACGGAAAGCGAGACATCGGACAGCGCCGTCACCGCACCGAAGCGCTGCGTGACGTTCTCGAAGCCGAGCGCCATCGGGATCGCCGCGCCGGCCGTGCCGCGCCGGCCCCAGCCGAGCCATCCTGATTTGGTTTCCGCCAAGGTCGATACCGCTCCGGCCGTTCCATCCCGGCCGATGGCCGGGTCCATCACCCCTGTTGCGATCCGCCTTCGCCGTCGTCAAGCGGGCTGAACAGGTCGCCCAGCGGGTCCTCGTCGTCGCGCAAGGACGGATCGTCGTCAGGGACCGGCACGGCGAGGTCGCGCGTCAGGCGCCCTTCGATGAAGCCTGTGCCCTTCAGCTCTTCCAGCCCCGGCAGGTCGTCGATGCGGTCGAGCCCGAAATGATCGAGGAAGCCCGGCGTCGTGCCATAGGTGATCGGCCGGCCGGGCGAGCGCCGCCGCCCGCGAAGACGGACCCAGCCCGCCTCCAGCAGGATGTCGAGCGTTCCCTTGGCGGTGGCGACGCCACGGATCTCCTCGATCTCGGCCCGCGTCACCGGCTGGTGATAGGCGATGATCGACAGCACTTCGAGCGCGGCCCGCGACAGCCGGCGCGGCGGCTCCGCCTCGGCGGCGAGCAGGTAGCCGAGATCCGGCGCCGTCCGGAACGCCCAGCCGCCGGCGACCTGGCGCAGATTGACTCCACGCAAGGCATAATTCTCCGCGAGCCGGGCCAGCACCTGCTCGATCGCGATGCCGGCGGGAATGGCGCGGCCAAGCGCCTCGGCGGTCAGCGGCGCTGCGGAGGCGAAGAGCAACGCCTCGACGACGCGCAGCGCCAGCGAAAAGGCCTCCGCCCCGCCATCGGTCTCGACATCCTCGGGTTCAGCCGCCGCGCCGGTCATGAAGCATCCTTGGCGGCGAAGGGCAGCCCTTCCGGCCGGGCCGAGCGGCGGCGCACCTGGATCGGCGCGAAGGCCTCGTCCTGCCGGAGGTCGAGCACCCCTTCCCGCACCATCTCGAGCATCGCCGACAGGGCGGAGGCCCGGACTGTCGCCCGCATCTCCCGTGCCTGCAGACCGTGAGAGGCCATGTACTGCATGAGATAATCGTCGAGCTCGGTCCAGTCGCCGGCCGCGCCGACCAAACGTTGCAGCGCCTCGCGCGCCTCGACCAGCGACCAGACGGCACGATGGCCAACCGAGATATGCCCCTGCACCCGCTTCTGCCGCTGCTGGGCATAGGCTGCGAGCAGGTCGTAAAGCTCCGCCTCCCAGACCGGCCGGGCGCCCGCCACGATCTCCTCCGGCGCACCACGCGCAAACACGTCCTGCCCCAGCCGCTCGCGGGCCGAGAGCTTGTTGGCAGCGGCACGGATCGCCTCCAGCCGGCGCAGACGCAAGGCGAGTGCCGTCGCCAGATCGGCGGCGCTCGGCTCCTCGCCCTTGGGCGGTTCCGGCAGCAGCAGGCGCGACTTGAGATAGGCGAGCCAGGCCGCCATCACGAGATAGTCGGCGGCGAGCTCCAGCCGCAGCGCCCGCGCCTCCTCGACGAAGGTGAGGTATTGCTCGGCCAGCGCCAGGATCGAGATGCGGTGCAGATCGACCTTCTGCCGGCGCGCGAGATCGAGCAGCAGATCGAGCGGGCCTTCATAGCCGTCGACATCGACGACGAGCGAAGGCTCGCCCGCGCGCTCGGCGCGGTCTTCCTCGAATGGCAATTCGGCCGTCATCGAAGGCCCTGCCCCACCTGTCATCCCCAAAGGCGCAGATTCGGCCGTTCAGGCGCTCAAGGCAAGCGCGGCGGCGATCTCGGCGCGCGCGGCCTCCAGATCGACGGGCTCCGGCTCATGCCGGATGCGGCCGAGCGCAGCGTTAGCGCGGCGGGCGCGGGCGCCGGTCATCTCCGGCACGGCCCCGGCGACGGCGATCATCTCGTCCATGATGCCGTGGCAATGCAGGATGACGTCGACGCCGGCCCGGATCGCGGCCCGCGACTTGGCCTCGAACGAGCCCGACAGCGCCTTCATCGAGATGTCGTCGGTCATGATCAGCCCGTCGAAGCCGAGTTCGCCGCGCATGATCTCGCGCACGATCTTGCGGGAGATGGTCGCCGGGTTCTTCGAATCGAGCGCGGTGAAGACGAGATGCGCGGTCATCGCCAAGGGCATGTCGGCGAGGTGCCGGAACGGCCGGAAATCATGCGCCCTGAGCTCGTCCAGCGAGGCATCGACGATCGGCAGGTCATGATGGCTGTCGGCGCGTGCCCGGCCATGACCGGGCATGTGCTTAACGACCGGCAGCACGCCGCCGGCAATCAGCCCCTCGGCCGCCGCCCGGCCGAGCCGCGCGACCTGATCGGGGTCATGCGCATAGGCGCGGTCGCCGATCACGTCATGGCTGCCGGCGACCGGCACGTCGAGCACCGGCAGGCAATCGACATCGATGCCGACGCTCTTCAGGTCATGCGCCATCAGGCGGGCGTTGAGGCGAACGATCTCACGCTGGCGGATGGGATCGTTGATCGCGAGGAAGGCACGGGCCGACTGGTATTTCGGCCAGTTCGGCGGCCCCATGCGCTGGACCCGCCCGCCCTCCTGATCGATCAGGACCGGCGCGTGCCACCCGACCGTCTCGCGCATCTCGGCGGTCAGCGCCGCGACCTGCTCGGGCGACTGCGTGTTGCGCTTGAAGACGATGAAGCCCCAGGGCCTCGCGTCGCGGAAGAAGGCCCGCTCGTCCGGGTTAAGGCTCGTGCCGAGGCAACCGGCGATGAAGGCGCGCGATGTCATGGCACCGGGTTACGGCATCGGCCCGAAAAGGGAAATGCGGTTTTCGGACAATGCCGGCGCGGGAATACAGAAAGCAGTGCGGGCGCGGTCATGAACCGACTGCGCCCGCACAACTTGTCACTTCACCTGCTGGTAGTTCTGCGCGTTGAACGCGTCGAAGGGCAGCTCGGCAATGCGGAACCAGAGCTGCTCCTTCTTCCAGTACGGCAGGAAGGAATCGTAGAAGGTCTTGAAATTGGCGTTGCTGGCGGCGAGCTCGCCATACATCGCGAAGGCCTCCTTGAACGCCGCCGTCATCACCTCTTGCGGGAAGGGGCGCAGCTCGGCGCCGGTGCCGGCAAGGCGGATCAGCGCGTCGGGGTTGTTGTGGTCGTACTTGGCCAGGCAATTCATGTTGGCCTCGGCGCAGGCCGCCTCGACGATCGCCTTGTAGGAAGCCGGCAGCTCGTTCCACTTGTCCTGGTTGGCGAGGAAGCTGACATTGGCGTTCCCCTCCCAGAAACCGGGATAGTAGTAGTACTTGGCGACCTTCACGAAGCCGAGCTTCTCATCGTCATAGGGACCGGAGAACTCGACCGCGTCGAGCGTGCCGCGCTCCAGCGCCGGGTAGATGTCACCGCCGCCGATGGTCTGCGGCACGACGCCGAGGCGCGCCATGATCCGCCCGCCAAGGCCGGCGATGCGGAACTTCAGGCCCTTCAGGTCTTCAAGCGACTTGATCTCCTTGCGGAACCAGCCGCCCATCTGCGCACCGGTATTGCCCGACGGGATGGTGTGGACGTTGTAGCCCTTCATGAAGGCGCGGCAGAGCTCGAGACCGCCGCCCTGATAGAGCCAGGCATTCTGCTGGCGGGCGTTGAAGCCGAAGGGCAGCGAGGTCTCGAAGGCGAAGGCCGGGTCCTTGCCGATATAGAAGCTCGCCAGCGTATGGCTGCACTCGACGGTGCCGTTCTGTACGGCGTCGAGCGCCTGCAGGGCCGGCACGATCTCGCCCGGCGCGAAGACCTGGATCTGGAAATTGTTGTCGGTCGCCTCGGCCACGCGCTTCGCGACATGGGTCGAGATGCCATAGAGCGTGTCGAGGCTCTTGGGGTAGCTGGAGGTCAGGCGCCAATTGATCTTGGGCTGCGACTGCGCAATCGCGGGCGCGGCGATGACGGCGCTGCCTGCGGCGCCGGCACCGGCGACCTTGACGAACTTGCGGCGATCCATGGGTTTACCTCCAGCGTTCTGCCGGCCAGCCATTTCGCGGCAGGCCACACGTTGTTGGGGAGGCTACTCGCATGGCCGAACGCATGAAACAAGCGTGGCAAGACACCCTGTCATGCGTCTGATTCAAATGAGAACGGCGGCGCCCGATGGGCGCCGCCGTCATGTCTCGTCACAGGTCGATCGCGATCAGTTCTTCGCGATGAAGCACTGTCCGCCGGCGGCCTGGAGCGCCGAGCACATCGAGGTCGCATCCTCGCGGGAATAAGGCCCGACGCGGAGGCGGAACACAGTCTTGCCACCGGCAAGCTCGGTCTTGCGGACGATCGGCGCCTGGCCGCCGAGCTGCTGCGGATACTTGCGCTGGAGTGCCGCGAAGGTGGCGCGGGCCTCCGTCTCGCTGCCGGGCGCGCCGAGCTGCACCACGAAATCACCGGTGCCGGCGCGCACAGCGGCCGTCGCCGGGGCCGGCGGCACGGCAGCCGGAGCAGCGCTGGCGAGGCGGGTCGGAGCGGCAGGCGTGGTCGCAGCCGGCGGCGTGGTGGCACGAGCCTCGACCTTGGGGGCGGCCGCGGGAGCCTGAGCAGCGCGAGGCTGCGCAAGCGCGGGATTCGTCGCCTGCCCGCCGATCGAGCGGCTCGGCGCCGAGCCGGTCGCGATCGGCTGATCGACGGCGATCGGGTTCTGTGCCGGCGTGCCGTCCGGACGGATCGAGACGGTACGGACCTTGCGCGGCTCGCCGAGACCCGGCACCGGCGGCATCGGGGTCAGGCCCGGCTCCGGCGGCGCAATGCTGCGCTCGGGTGCGCTCGGAGCGGCGGCCAGTGCCGTGCCGGAACCGGTGACCACGCGCGGCGGCATCGAGCGGGCGGCCTGCTGGACGTCGACCGGCTGCTCCTCGTTGTTCACGACCTTGCTCTGCGCCTGAGGGGCATCAGGGCTGCGCTCGTAGATCTGCTTGTTCTGGTTCGGAATCTCGGCGCCGCCGGGATTGGCGGGCGCGACCTTGACCGGGCTGGAATCGGCCGCAATCACCGGAGGCTGGCCGTCCTTGGTCGCCGAGCCACCACGCAGGGTGAAGGCGGCGCCAACGCCGACGAGACCGACGGCGATGACCGCAGCCGCGGCCCAGAGCCCCTTGCGCGAGCGGCGCGGCTCCAGGTCCGGCATGTCGTCTTCGCCATATTCGGGAGCCGGCATAGCCTGCTGGGCGTGGCCGTAATCATAGGCCGGCGCCTCATCGGCATAGGCAGCCTGCGCGTGATGCGGCAGCGGAGCCTCGTCGAGATCGCGCGGCTGGGCCGCGCCCTGGATCGCAGCCGGGCGGGCATAGGGCAGCGGCTCGGGCAGATCGAAATCGGGCTCGAAATCCCGCTGAACCGGGGCAGGCGCAGGCGCCTCCGCCCGGCGCGGCTCGGTGCGGCGCAGCAGCGCCTCGAACTCGTCGAGCGCGCCGCGCATCTCGGCCGGCGGCTGGCTCACCTCGGGCACGGCCGGAGCAGGCTGCTGCGGCACGACCTCGAAGCTGGGCTCCTGGCGCATCGCCGGGCGCGGCGGCTGGCGCCGCTCGGCGAAGATGTCCTTGAGCGGATCGTCCTGCCCGACGATGCGGGTCAGTTCCGCAAGCGGGTCGGCCTGCTGCCCCGGGCGGGGCGTCTGCCCTGCTCCGCGCAGCTGGCGCTCGAGATCTTCGAGATCGAGCGCGAAACGGTTCCTAGCTGGCTCACTCATGGTACGATCCATTCCAGCACAAGCCGCCTCTTCCTATGGAAGAACCGGGAACTCTGTGCGGTCAACCTGACCTTGTGCGCGCCGCCGGAAAAGCTTTTCCGTCAGCGCATCTCTTCCGGCGCCGCAACTCCGGCGACAGCCAGACCGGAAGCAAGGACGCTGCGCACCGCGTGCACGAACGCCAATCTCGCCAAGGTCGACTTTCGATCAGTTTGATTAACGAACCGTAATTGCGGCGAGTCTTTGCCCTTGTTCCAGAGGGAATGGAAGGCGCTCGCCAGTTCATGCACGAAGAAGGCCACGCGATGCGGCTCGTGAGCTGCGGCAGCGCCTTCGATGATTCGCGGATAGGAAGCGAGCATCTTGACGATGCCGACCTCCGCCTCGTCGGTCAGGATCGAGAGATCGGCCCCGGCCAGCGCCGGCGTCGAGAGATCGAGATCGGGAAACGCCTCGCGCGCCTGCCGGAAGATCGAGGCGCAGCGCGCATGCGCGTACTGGACGTAGAAGACCGGGTTGTCCTTCGACTGCTCGACGACCTTGCCGAGATCGAAATCCAGCGTCGCATCGTTCTTGCGGAAGATCATCATGAAGCGCACCGCATCGCGGCCGACCTCGTCGATGACCTCACGCAGCGTGACGAAATCGCCGGAGCGCTTCGACATGCGCACCTGCTCGCCGTTGCGCAGCAGGCGCACGAGCTGGCAGAGCTTGACGTCGAGCGAGCCCTGCCCGCCCGTGACGGCCTTCACGGCCGCCTGCATGCGCTTGACATAGCCGCCATGGTCAGCGCCCCAGACGTCGATCATCTCCGGGAAGCCGCGCATGAACTTGGAGCGGTGATAGGCGATGTCGTTGGCGAAATAAGTGTAGCTGCCGTCGGACTTCAACAGCGGCCGGTCGACATCGTCGCCGAACTTGGTGGCGCGGAACAGCGTCTGCTCGCGGTCCTCCCAATCCTCGTCCTTCTGGCCCTTCGGCGGCGGCAGCCGGCCTTCATAGACGAGGTCGCGCGCCCGCAGGTCCTCGATGGTCTGGTGCACGGCGTTGGCATTGCCGTCCCGCCCCTGCAGCGAGCGCTCCGAGAAGAAGAGTTCGTGGACGACGCCGAGCGCGGCGAGATCGTCGCGGATCATCGCCATCATGCCGTCGATCGCCGCCTGCCGGACGAGCGGCAGCCAGTCCCATTCCGCCTTGTCGCACAGCGACGGCCCATACTGTTCGGCCAGCGTCTTGCCGACCGAGACCAGATAGTCGCCGGGATAGAGCCCCTCGGGGATCGCGCCGATATCCTCGCCCAGCGCCTCGCGGTAGCGCAGGAAGGCGGAGCGGGCGAGCACATCGACCTGCGCGCCGGCATCGTTGATGTAGTATTCGCGGGTGACGTCATGGCCGGCAAAGGCGAGCAGGCTCGCCAACGCATCGCCGAACACCGCACCGCGGCCATGGCCGACATGCATCGGCCCGGTCGGGTTGGCCGAGACATACTCGACATTGACCCTGGGCTCGGGCTTCGGCGTGCCGCGCCCGTAATCCAGCCCCGCCTCGATCGCCGCCTTCAGCACCGCCGTGAACACGGCCGGCTGCAGCGTCAGGTTGATGAAGCCGGGGCCAGCGATCTCGGCCTTGGTGATCTCCGGGTCCTTCGACAGTTCCTCGACCAGCAGCGTCGCCAGCGCGCGCGGATTGGTGCCGGCATCCTTGGCCAGAACCATCGCGGCATTGGTGGCGAGGTCGCCATGGGCCGGATCCTTGGTCGGCTCGACCACGACACGCGCGAGATTGAGGCCGGCCGGAAGCGCGCCTCGCTCGGCAAGGCCTGAGAGCGCGGCATGAAGACGGGCGGAATAGGTCTCGAACAGGTTCATTGCGGCCACGATTGCGGATGGGAAGCCGCCCGGCCCTATCGCAGCGAGGGGGTGGCGTCAAACAGGCGGCGGTGCTCGTCGAGCGCGTACCAGTCCGTCATCCCCGCGATATAGTCGGCAATACGGCGGGCGCGGCGGTGTTCGTCGAGCGGATCGCAGCCCGCCGCCCACTCCTCCGGCATCGTCGCCGGATCGGCGCTGAAGCGCTGGAACAGGTCGCGCACCACCTGCGCCGCATCGGCCCGGATCGGCGCGATGCGCGGGTGGCGATACATGTTCGGATACAGAAAACCCTTGATGTCGCGATCGGCGGCCTCGATCGCCGGCGAGAACGCGATGACCGGAGCATCCGCCCGCCGGATCGCGTCGGCATCGGCGGGCATCAGCGCTATCAGGCGCCGCTGCGATTCCGCGATCACGTCCTCGACGAAGCGCGTGATCACCCGACGCACCAGTTCGTTGGTGGCACGCGCCCGCTCCAGCCCCGGATGACGCCGCTCGATCTCGTCGAGCAATTCGGCAAGGAACGGCACCGCCCGGAGCTCGGCATGGCCGAACAGCCCGGCGCGCAAGCCGTCATCGATGTCATGGGCGTTGTAGGCGATGTCGTCGGCCAGCGCAGCAGCCTGCGCTTCGGCCGAGGCATAGCTGTCGAGCCAGAGGTCCTGACGCTCCTGATACTCGACGATCGCGATGGGGATGCCGTTCTTGGCATAGCGCGCCGTGGGCCTGCCCTGATGGTCGAGCAGCGGGCCGTTATGCTTGACCAGCCCCTCCAGCGTCTCCCAGCTCAGGTTGAGCCCGTCGAAATCGGCATAGCGCCGCTCCAGCCGCGTCACGATCCGGAGCGTCTGGGCGTTGTGGTCGAAGCCGCCGAACCCGGCCATGCATTCTTCCAGCGCATCCTCGCCGGTATGGCCGAAGGGCGTGTGGCCAAGGTCATGCGCCAGCGCCAGGGCCTCGGCCAGATCCTCGTCGAGGCCGAGCGCACGCGCCAAGGCTCGGGCGATCTGCGCCACCTCGATCGTATGGGTCAGGCGCGTCCGGTAATGGTCGCCCTCATGCGAGACGAAGACCTGCGTCTTGTGCTTCAGCCGGCGGAAGGCGGTCGAATGGATGATGCGGTCGCGGTCGCGCTGGAACTCGCCACGCGTCGCCGAGGCCGGCTCCGCCACCAGCCGCCCGCGGCTCGTCGTCGAGCGGCAGGCATAGGGCGCGCGCCAGCGCTCCCCCGGCTCGGTGCCGGGCGCGAAGGAAAAGCCGGGCGGCTGGTTCTGTGGATGCGGCATGGCTGCCCCGTCGCGCGCCCGTGCTTGTAGAGGCGCTGCCGGGCCATTACCTTCCCGGGTAACCAGGGTGCAAGGAGCATCTGCCCAAGGAGCCCCGAATATGTCGACCGATCTTGCGGTCAACCCGCGCGGCATCGCAGTCACCGCGAATGCCGCCAAACGGATCATCTCGGTGATGGCGCAGGAGCCGCCGGGATCGATGCTGCGCGTCAGCGTGGCCGGCGGCGGCTGCTCCGGCTTCCAGTACATCTTCGATGTGGATCGGGAAAAGACGGCGGACGATCTCGTGATCGAGCGCGACGGCGCGACCGTCCTGATCGACGAAACCTCGCTCGACCTCCTCGAAGGCTGCACGATCGACTTCGTCGACGACCTGATCGGTCAGTCCTTCCGCATCACCAATCCGAACGCGACCAGTTCCTGCGGCTGCGGGACATCCTTCGCGGTCTAAGGCTCAGGCGGCATTCCCGGCAGCGCGCTTCAGGACGGGCTTGCCGTACTGGCCGAGACGGGCGATCTCGGAATCGAGAACGACCTCGCCGAAGACCCTGACGAGATCGCGGTCGAGCTTTCCGCCCATCGCGACGAGCGTCGCATAGGCATCGCCCGGCGGCATCGGCGGCTTGTAGCTGCGCCGCTCGATCAGGGCGGCATAGACGTCGCAGATCGTGATGATCCGCACCGGATCAGGAATCTCGCCCGCACCGAGGCCGTGCGGGTAACCCGAGCCGTCGAGATATTCGTGATGCGAAAGCACCACGGCGAGGACCAGTGGCGCGAATCCCCCCTGCGCGACCAGCATGTCATGGCCGATCCCGGGATGCTCGCGCATGACCTCGCGCTCCTCCGGCGAGAGGCCCGCGGGCTTGCGCAGGATATCGAGGGGAATCCGGGCCTTGCCGATATCATGCAGGACGGCCGCCTCGGCGATCAGCCGCCGGTCGGCCTCGCGGAAGCCGAGCCGCTGGGCGAAAGCCGCGGCCAGCCCTGAGACGAGCAGACAATGCTGGTAGGTGGCATCGTCGTGCCGCCACACCATGTCGAGCCAGGCGTTCAGGTCGCCGCCATCGGCTGCACGGTTGAGGGCGGTGACGCTGTCCTCGATCGCCCTCATCGGCAATCCGGCGCCGGACTCAGCCGCCGCCATCAGATCGGAGAGTGCCGCCGAGGCCGCTACGAAACGCTTCCCGAGCGCGGCCGCGGCACCGGACTGGCCGGGTGGGGCCAGCAGCAGCCCGACCTTGTCGAGCAGCACGGCAGTGGGAACATCGGCCGGCAGGATTTCCGTCGCGCCGAGCGCATTGGCCTGAATCTGGCAGCGGCTCGACATGTCGCGGAGCAGGAAGATGCAATGCACACCGGCATGCAGGCGCGGCGCGAGCGCCGCACGCGCCGCCTCGATGCTCGATCGTTCGGAGAGGTCGACATCGACGACGAGAAGGCTGGCGCCTTCACGCGGGGCATCCCCGCCACTGCCAGGCGACAGCACCGCGCACGGACCCCAGATCGAGAGAATCCGCTGCAGCGCCTGACGGCGTTCGTCGTGATCACTGAGCAGAAGAACGATGACGCGGCCTCCGAGGAAGCCAGCATCTGAAAACCGCGCGGATTGATGAACCGTAAAGGCGGTCGCGAATACTGGGACTGATCGCAAACAAAATGGAACGCGAAGCGAAACCGAAGGGGCGGTTGCCTCTCCGGTCTCCGCGCAACTCAGTGCGCGACGGTGGCGCCGCCGCCCTGTTCCAGATGGATTTCGGCAGCCATCAGGCCCTTCGGTCCGGGTCCGTAGCGCACCAGAACCGTCTGTCCCGGAATGAGCTCAACGAGACCGTAGCGGCGCAGCGTCTCCATATGGACGAAGATGTCCGGTGCACCCTCGCCCTTCGAGACGAAGCCGAAGCCGCGCAGGCGGTTGAACCACTTCACCACCATGCGCTCGAGCCCGCTCGTCGGCGAGACCGCGACATTGGTGCGCGCCATCGGCATCTCGGAGGGATGGCGGCCGGCGGAGGTGTCGATCGAGAGCACGCGCACGGCCTGGCGGCCCCGCGCCTTCTCGACGGCTTCGAGCACGATGCGAGCCCCTTCCGCTATCGTATTGAATCCGTCGCGCTTCAGGATCGTGACATGGAGCAGGACATCGGCGCCGCCGGTCTCCGGCACGACGAAGCCATAGCCCTTGGAGACATCGAACCACTTGACGTAGCCGGTGACCTCGACCGGTACCTCCGTCGCGTGGCTGCCCGGCCCATCGAGCCGCATGACACGATTGAGTGACTGGATGGGACCCATCGGTGGCCGCCCGCTCTCACCGAATTCGTCGGACATGTGCCGCTCACCCCCACGCGCAACGCTTGATTCGCGTTGTCACGATACCATTGCTGCCGATTCAGGATACAGCCCCGAAAAATTCGTCCACATCATCCAACGCCTCCGATGGCTGGGCAGAGCAGCCCGTCGGCGGAAGCATGACGGCCGTGGCAAGGGCCATGGCATGATGCCGGAACGCCACATCAACCGGATTCGCCATGCTCGACCTGCCCACGCTCGCGCTCTTCACCGCCGCGGCGGCGGTCCTCACGGCCACGCCCGGCCCCGACATGCTGCTGATCGCCTCGCGCAGCCTGAGCCAGGGGCGGATGGCCGGCCTCCTCACCTATGCCGGCATCGCCATCGGCAGCTACCTCCAGGCCTTCGCCGCGGCCTTCGGCCTGTCCCAGCTCTTCCTCCTCGTGCCCACGGCCTATGACGTGCTGCGCTGGGTCGGCGCGGCCTACCTCGCCTATCTCGCCTGGACGACCCTGCACTCGCAGGCGCCGCTTTTCGCGCCCGGCCGCGTCGCCACCGTCCCGCTGCGGCGCATCTTCCTGCAGGGGCTCTGGACCAACCTGCTCAACCCGAAGATGGCGCTGTTCATGCTGGCGCTGCTGCCGCAGTTCCTGAAGCCGGAGCTGGGCTCGATCGCGCTTCAGGTCGTCGTCCTCGCGACGATCCTGAACGTCATGGGCCTGCTGATGAGCGGCATCGTCATCCTCGCGGCGAGCCGCATCGGCCAGGCGCTGGCAAGCCGGCCGGCGCTGGCGCGGCTGCCGCAAAGGCTGATGGGCGCGGTCTTCGGCGGCCTCGCGATCAGGCTGGCACTCGCCTCGCGGGACTAGCCTGCCAGCGCTCCCAGCACTGCGCCGCTCTCGGCCCGAATGACGAGATCGGCGATCGGATCGAGCTCGGTCGGCTCGCGATTGAGGATGACGAGCTTCGCCCCCTGCCGCTTGGCGATCACGGGCAGGGTCGCCGCCGGAAAGACCACCAGCGACGAGCCGACGACGAGGAAGAGGTCGCATTCCAGCGCCAGCATCTGCGCCCGCTTCATCGCCTCCTGCGGCATGGCTTGCCCGAAGGAGATCGTTGCGGATTTCACCGGCCCGCCGCAGATCATGCATTCGGGCGGCTCGCCGGTGGCCTCAAAGACCGGCCGGATTGCCGCCAGTTCATGTCGCCAGCCGCAGGTCAGGCAGGTCGCGTAGGTGCCGTTGCCATGGAGTTCGATGACCTTGTCCTCGGGCACCCCGGAGGCCTGATGCAGGCCGTCGATATTCTGGGTGACGATGGCGGGCGAACGCCCCTCCGCCACCAGCCGGGCGAGCGCGCGATGGCCGCTATTCGGCTCCGCACCGCGATAATGGTCGTCCATCGTGAACTTGCGGCGCCAGGCCTCGATGCGGACCTCGCGGCTCTCGACGAAGGCGTCGTAGGGAATCGGCTTGTTGACCATCCAGGGCGACCCGGGCGTGCGGAAATCCGGCACGCCCGATTCCGTCGAGATGCCGGCGCCGGTGAAGCTGACAATGCTGTCCGCCTCGTCGAGCAGTTCCTGCAGCGCAGCGATGGCATCCTCGGTCTCGTCCTGCATGCGCTCGCCCGATCGCTGGATTGGAAGTGCTCCAGATATGGCGCGGGTTTGCTGCGCTTCCAAGGCGATTGACGCCAACGCCCGCGCGCCGCAAACCAGTAAGACCATGCCGACGACCGCCACAGCCCAACTCAATCCCGATCTCATCGATACCGGCACGCCGCCGATCCCGGAGGCGCAGGGCTGGGCGCGCGCCTATGGCGGCGCCCGCGGCCCACTGATCGATCTCTCGCAGGCGGTTCCCGGCGCCCCGCCGCCGACGGCCCTGCTCGAGAAGCTCGCCGCGGCCGCAGCCGAGCCCGTTAGCACGCGCTATGGCGGCATCACCGGCGACGCGGCCTTGCGAGAGGCCTATGCCGCCGAGATCTCCCGCATCTACGGCACGGCCTTCGCGCCGGCCGAGGTCGCGATCACCTCGGGCTGCAACCAGGCCTATGTCGTGACGATGATGGCGCTGGCGCGGGCCGGCGACAACGTCCTGCTGCCGACGCCCTGGTATTTCAACCACGAGATGACGCTGACCATGCTCGGCGTCGAGGCCCGCCCGCTCCCTTGCGCGCCGGAGGCCGGCTTCGTGCCGGATGCCGCGACCGCCGAGGCGTTGATCGACGACCGCACCCGCGCCATCGTGCTCGTCACGCCCAACAACCCGACCGGCGCGGTCTATCCGCCGCAGACCATCGCCGCCTTCGCCGCGCTCTGTGCAAGGCGCGGCATCTGGCTCGTGCTGGACGAGACCTATCGTGATTTCCTGCCTGCTGATGCTGCGAGACCGCACGAAGTCTTCGCGACAACAAGCTGGCAGGATTCAGTGATCGGCCTTTACAGCTTCTCGAAGGCTTATGCGATTCCGGGCTGGCGCCTGGGCGCGATCACGGCCGGCGAGCCGGCGCTCGCCCAGATCGGCAAGGTGCTCGACTGCGTGCAGATCAGCCCGGTCCGGGCCGGGCAGGCGGCGGTGACCTGGGGCATCGATGGCATCCGTGACTGGCGCGAGCGCAACCGCGCCGAGATCAATGCGCGTGCCGATCTCTTCCGCAAGGCGATGGCACCGCTCAACGGCTGGCGCGTGCTCTCGGCCGGCGCCTATTTCGCTTATGTCGCCCATCCCTTCGAGGGGGTGCCAGCGGCTGAGGTGGCGCGCCGCCTCGTCGAGGATTGCGGCGTGCTCGCCTTGCCCGGCCCCTATTTCGGCCCCGGCCAGGAGAACCACCTGCGCATCGCCATCGCCAATGTCGCGGCCGACAGGATCGAAGGCTTGCGCGAGCGGCTGACGGGGTTTTCGTTCTGAGATCTCCAGCGCGTCATGCCCGGGCCTGACCCGGGCATCTCGTGAAGGAGAAGGCTCCTGAAGCCTCCATCGGCCTGAGATTCCCGGGTCGCAGCTTCGCTGCGCCCGAGAATGACGGGTAATCCTACCGGAACAGCTCCGCGTAGCGGTCGCGATAGGCCCAGACCAGCATCGAACCTAGCACCACCAGGATGACAGCCACCGGCAGGCCCTGCGGGTTGATCGTGGCGTGGAACAGCACGATCACCGCCATCACGGGCGCGATCAGCGCAAGCCCAAAGGCCGGCACGACATTCGAGATCAGGCTCAACGCGCCGGTCAGGTTGATCGCCTTGATGAAGGGCCAGATGAAGCCTGAATCCTGCAAGGCGGTCTCGAAGACGACGCCGCGCGGGCTGGTCGGCGGGTGGATCAGGTTCGCGCCCGTGGCGAGCCACCAGAAGCCGTCGGCGGCGCTGATCAGGAAGATCACCCCGAGCAGGACGCGCGGGATGGTGACGAGGAAGAAGGTCTTCATGGAGATCCGGACCGGTGGAAGAAGCGCTCCGGGATCGCTGGCAGCCAGCGCCGGAGCCATCCTTGGTCGCGGCTCGCAATGGTCCGGTTCAATCGGCACGACGAAAATTCCAGCGCCCCCGGCGCACCTGCCCACGCGCTTGTGAGATGCGCCGGCGCCCTCTCCCGTTCATGACGACAGCAGCAGCCACGCCAGCCTCATGCCTCGACCGATGAACAGCACCCAGACCCGCCGCTTCCTGCTTCAGCTTGCCGGAGCGGCTTCGCTCGCGAGCGCCGCCAGCCTCGCCGCTCGCGCCGAAGGCGGCCCCGTCGCCGCGCCGTCTGCCGGGCCGGGTTTCGCCAGCAAGACGCCGATCCGGATCGGCGCCGCTGCTCTGAAGGTCCGCGATATCGAGCGGATGACCGGCTATTATCGCGACGTCATCGGCCTTTCAGTGCTGGCGCGCGGCGCCGCCTCCGTCACGCTCGGCACCACTGAGGGCGCCCTGCTGACGCTGGAGCCGAAACCGGGCGCTGCCCTTGAGCCGCCTACTGCCGCGGGCCTCTTCCACATCGCCTTCCTGATGCCGAGCCGGCGGGACCTCGCACGCTGGCTGGTCCATGTCGCGCGCAACCAGACCCCGCTGACCGGCTTCGCCGACCACAGCGTCAGCGAAGCCGTCTATCTCAACGACCCTGAAGGCAACGGCATCGAGGTCTATGCCGATCGCCCGGCCGAGAACTGGCGCTGGGATAATGGGCGCGTGGTGATGGGCACGCACCGCCTCGATGTCGACGGCATCCTGTCGCTGACGAATACCGGCATCAGCGACTATGCCAAGGCGCCGGACGGGCTGCGCATCGGGCATGTCCATCTGCGCGTCGGCGATGTCGATGCCGGCGACAGGTTCTACAAGGACCTGCTGGGCTTGGCGCCGACCAGCCGGCGCGACACGGCGAGCTTCCTGTCCTCAGGCGGCTACCATCACCATCTCGCGCTCAACACCTGGAACAGCGCCGGCGCGGGGCGTCGCGACGAGGCCCGCACCGGGCTCGCCTGGTTCTCGCTGATGGCGCAGAAGCCGGAATTGATGGCCGCGCAGGCTGAGCGCCTCGCCGGCGCGAAGCTCACGGCGGCGCCGATCGCGGGCGGCTTCGAAAGCCTCGACCCCTGGGGCACGCGCGTCAGGTTGCTGCAGGGCTGAGATCGCCCTGCCCGGCCCTCACATCGTCGCGCCGATCTGCCAGGGCACGTATTCGGCATCGCCATAGCCGAGCTCTTCGGACTTCGAGCGCTCGCCCGAGGCGACCTTCAGCAGCTTGTCGAAGATCTCGCGGCCCTTCTGCTCCAGCGAAACGCCGTCGAGCACGTCGCCGCAATTGATATCCATGTCGTCGATCATCTTCTCGTAGATCGGCGTGTTGGTCGCGAGCTTCACCGAGGGCGTCGGCTTGCAGCCATAGGCCGAGCCGCGCCCGGTGGTGAAGGCGAGGATGTTCGAGCCGCCGGCCACCTGCCCGGTCGCCGCGACCGGATCGTAGCCGGGCGTGTCCATGTAGACGAAGCCCTTCTCCTTCACCGGCTCGGCATAATGATAGACCGCCGAGAGCGTCTTGGTGCCGCCCTTGGCCGCCGCGCCGAGCGACTTCTCCAGGATGGTGGTGAGCCCGCCCGCCTTGTTCCCCGGCGAGGGGTTGTTGTTCATGCTCATCCGGGCGCGCTCGGTGTAATCCTCCCACCACTTGATGATGCCGACGAGCTTCTCGCCGACCTCGCGCGTCGCGGCGCGACGCGTCAGCAGATGCTCGGCGCCGTAGATCTCGGGCGTCTCGGAGAGGATCGCCGTGCCGCCATGCTCGACGAGGATGTCGACGGCGGCACCCAGCGCCGGATTGGCGGTGATGCCGGAGTAACCGTCCGAGCCACCGCATTGCAGGGCCAGCATCAATTCGGAAGCCGGCACCGTCTCGCGCACGGCACGGTTGGCGATCGGCAGCATCACCTTCAGCGCATCAATGCCGGCGGCGACCGCCTTCTTGGTGCCGCCGGTCTCCTGGATCGTCAGCGTGCGGAAGACGTCGCTCTCGCTGATCCCATAGGCTTCCTTCATGCGGCTGATCTGGAAGCCCTCGCAGCCGAGCCCGACGACCAGCACCGCCGCCATGTTCGGATTGCAGGCATAGCCCCAGGTGGTGCGCTTCAGCACCTCGAAGCTCTCGCCATTGTAGTCGATGCCGCAGCCGGTGCCGTGGGTCAGCGCGATCACGCCGTCGACATTGGGGTAATCGGCGAGCAGCCCGGAGCGCTTCACCTCCTCGGCCATGAAGCGCGCGGCCGAGGCCGAGCAGTTCACCGAGGTCAGGATCCCCACATAGTTGCGCGTGCCGGCCTTGCCATTGGCGCGACGGAAGCCCTCGAACGTCGCCTGCTGTTCGACCGGGAGCACGAATTCGGGCTTGGCCTCCGCAGCGAAGGCATAGTCGCGGTCGAAGGCGTGGAAGCCGGTATTGTGCTCGTGCACCCAGTCGCCCGGCACGATATCGGCGGTCGCGAAACCGATGATCTGGCCGAACTTGCGGATCGGCTGATCCTTGGCGATCGGCACGATCGCCATCTTGTGCCCGCGCGGGATGCGCTTCAGCGCCTCGACGCCGGCCGCGGTCACACCGAGATCGACGGGATCGACGGCGACCACGACATTGTCGGCGGCGTTGAGCTTCAACGTACGGGGCGGCGCGGACTTGTCGAGCATGGCGGGAACCGAAATCTCCGGGCACCGCGACGGCGGCGCGCGCTCCTAGAGATGCGCCGATCCGGCGCTGTTTTCAATCGGTTCAAACGAGTAAACGGCCATGCGCCGGCTGAGCTAGTAGTCCAGGCGCGCGCTCAGGCCGGCGCGAACATCGCCCATCGTCAGCGAGCGCAGATAGGCATGCAGGGCGAGCGGCGCCCGGAAACCGAGCTTGCCGCCCTTGTCCCAGACGGTGACGATCACACCCTTCAATCCGGCATTCTCAGCCGACTGCCCGATATGGTCGATGATCTTCTGCTGAGCGCTCCGGCACAGATCGGAGAACGATGCCTCGACCGGCACGATCACCATGTCGGACTGGCGGTCGCGCGCGAAGGCGACATTGAATGCTTCCATGGCCCCTTCCCCTGTCATGGCGTCGCGCGTTTTCGCGCTTATCCGAGCCGCCATGTTCACGCATTGATAACCCAAGATGACGCGAGCCCCCTCATTCAAATGACGGAGGGTCATCTCTGCTTCCGGCCCCTTGCGGATATTCAGGAATCGACGGGATCATCCGCCAGCAGCCGGGGCATCGCGAGCCGCGACATCGGCGACGATCAGGGAAGCATAAAGCGATGCCACAGCCGTCGACGGGCACCTCCAATCAACCTGAGATCATTGCCATCGAGCCGGATGAACGCCTCGTGGTGCTGGCGCGCACCCTGGACGCCCGGTCGGCAGCAGCCGGAGAGACGCTGGAGCAGGCGGCGCATGAGTGGAGGCACTTTGGCGAGACCTGCCTTGGCCGCGCGCTCTACCGCCATCACGCGATCTTCAAAAGCCAGTCCGACGCCCCCGTCTGGAGCCATGCCGAGTTCATCTACTTTCGGGATATCGTTCCGGGCGAGGTCGTCGCGGAACTCGTCCACGTCCCGCAGCCGTCCGGCCTGCATCTGCTCCGCGCGGAACTCCTTCTTGCGACGCCCGCTTCCTTCATCTTTCCCCGTGGTTGGGCCGGATCGTCTCACCGGCCGCATCGCAAGCCGTCGATCGAGTATCTCGACGTCACCCCCGCCCATCTCCGCGACTATCGCGAGATCATGCGGCGCTATATCGGCCCAGCCGCCTCGAAACTCGTCGCGATGGGAAAGCTCGGGACATTCAGGACAATGGAGACGGCCGCTGTTCTGTTCGAAGCTCCGTCGCTGGGCACGACATGGAACCAGATCCATCTGAGCGAGGTGGAGGCCGAAGGGTTTCAGGGGTTCGGGCGGGAGCTCGACGCGGCGCTACACGAGATCGCTCTGGATGGCGGCTTTGCCGAGCTTTTCGCCGGGCTCGACGGAATGCGGACGATTCCGCGCTGGACGCTGAACGATGCCGTGCTGGAGGACGACGCTGCCCTCGGTGAATGGAGCACGGCCCGAGCAGCCGGTTGAACCGCGCGGCGACATAGCATTGGCGCCCGGCGCAACCTGCATTTCCAGTTCATTAAGAACGCCCGAAACGCGAGTTCACCCGACAGTAACCATCCAAGCCGATGTATCTCCTCAGACCTTCCCGAGAGATACCCGATGCTGACCCGCCGCTCGTTTACCTTTCCCGCCCTGTCCATCGCGGCAGCGGGCCTGGCCGGATGCGGCTCGCGAAGCATCGTCGCCCTGCCCGAGATCGGCTCGGCCCCGAAGGGTCTGACGACCCGCACGCTCGCCCGGCCCAACTATGCCGAGGTCTATACCGAATACCCCGGCGAGCGCTTCCCGATCATGGCGATCGACTATCAGCGCATCGATTCCCGTTACCTCCGGCAGACGGTCGCGTTCCCGCGCGACGAGAAGCCCGGCTCGATCGTGGTCGACCCCGCCGGCTACCATCTCTATTTCGTCGAGTCCCCGCGCGTCGCGACGCGCTACGGCGTCGGCGTCGGTCGCGAGGGCTTCGGCTGGTCCGGCCCGGCCCAGATCAACATGAAGCGCGACTGGGCCGACTGGGTCCCGCCCCCGGAGATGATCGCGCGTGACCCCGCGATCAAGGCCCAGCTTGAGCAGACGCCACGCGGGCTCGGCGTGCGCGGCGGCTCGAAAAGCCCGCTCGGCGCCCGCACGCTCTACCTCTTCGGCGAAGGTCGCGATCTCGGCTATCGCATTCACGGCACATTCGAGCCCTACACGGTCGGCACCAATGTCTCGTCGGGCTGCATCCGGATGATCAATCAGGACATCGCCCATCTGTACGCGCGCGTCGCGCCCGGCACGCCGGTGACCGTTCTGCCCGTGTGATCTCGCCAGATGAACGGCAGCCAACAGACCGGTTCAGGTTTCGTTGAGGTGCCGCGTGGTTTGATCGCCATCGAAAGGAGTTTGCCATGCGCAAGCTGTTGATTTTTGCCACGATTGCAATCGGGAGCGCGCTCGCCGCACCGGCCATGGCCTCGGAGGCCCTGCCGAAGGCCTTGGCCGAGCGCCTCGACAAGGCGCCGGCCGAGTATTCCTGGTCGGCCGCGGCCGAGCGTCGGCACATGATCATGGAAGAGACCATGCGCCAGCAGCGCTATGGCCGCGGTGGTGGCTACGGCCCGCCGCGGGGCTATGGTCCGCCGCGCGGCTATGGTTACGGCCCCGGCCCGGGCTGGGGTCCGCCGCCGCCGCGCTATTATCCGCCTCCGCCGCCTCCGGGCTGGTGGTGATCGCAAGAGCGATGGGTAACCGTCGCTCTTTTTTCGCCTGCGCCATCAGGCCTTTGGCACGGAGCAGGTCCCACGACGAAGGCTGGCGCTTGCCAGCCCGGCCCTCTGGCGGCAATCTCCGCCCGGCTATCGAGTTCAACGCGTGCATGCCGGAGCGAGGCCTCGCCGGGCAGCAGGACATGGGAAATCCTGGATCATGATCATTGACGGTAGGAATGCCGGTGCCGGCGAAATGGCTTCGCTCGGGCGCCGGTCGGGGCTTGTCGATCGCCGCTCGTTCCTGGTCGGCTCGGCCGCCGGGCTCGGCGCGCTGGGACTCGGCGGCTGCGCGGCAACCGACGGCATGAGCCTCGCCGAGGCACAACTGGTCTACGGGCCGGTGCCCGACAAGAAATTCGCGATTCCCGCCGCCGAGATCGCCAAGGTCGATCCGAAATACTGGCGCCGCACCGTCCGCTACGAGACCAAGGAAGCGCCGGGCACGATCATCGTCGATCCCGCCAACTACTACGTCTACCGCATCGAGGAAGGCGGCAATGCGACCCGCTACGGCGCCAATGTCGGCCGTGACGGCTTCCGCTGGAACGGCGATGCCTATGTCGGGCGCAAGTCGGAATGGGCGACCTGGACGCCTCCGCCGGAAATGATCAAGCGCCAGCCCGAAGCGGCGAAATATGCCCGCGGGATGCCCGGAGGGCTCGAGAACCCGCTCGGCGCCCGCACGCTGCACCTCTACCAGAATGGCCGCTATACGCTCTACACGATCTATGCGTCGAGCGACGCGGAATCGATCGGCTCCGGCATCACCAGCGGCTGCGTCGGCCTGCTCAGCCAGGACATGATCGATCTCTATGACCAGACGCCGGTCAAGACGAAGGTCGTCGTCCTGCCGGCCTGAGCTCTGGGCATCAGCCGGATCGACGGGGCGGCGCCTGAGCGCCGCCCTTCTTCATAGAAGGATGGCGCATGTCGGTTGCTTTGAGGCTGCGTAGCGTTGCCGGCATCTATGGCGTTGCACGGCTCGGCCCGACTTCTCCCATTCCGAACTGGTTCGACGGCCCCGGCTTTTCCGCGCTGATGCGCGCGGAGGACGAACTGACGCTCGTCTGCCTGCAGGAGCGCATACCTGAGACCGTCGAAGTCGAGAGGAACTGGCGCTGCTTCCGCAGCCTCGGCCCGATCCCCTTCAATGCGACCGGAATCGTGCAGGCGCTGATCGAGCCTCTGTCCAGCCAGGGCATCGGCGTTTTCGTGGTCTGCACCTTCGACGGCGAGCATATCCTCGTCGCTGAGGCCGATTGGGAAAAATCGAGGCGCCTGCTCGAACGGGCAGGCCATGTCTTCGAATCCTAGAAGCCGCTGCTCCTGCGAAAGTAATAGGCGATCCCTTTGGTCATGACGGATCTCGTCATTCGCGCAGCCGAGCAGGCCGACCTGCCCGCGCTTCAGGATCTCTATCGCCACCTCATCCCGGAGGATGAGCGCTGTCCTGACGGCAAGGCAGCGGACATTCTGGAAAAGCTGCGGAGCTTCGAGGGCAGCGCCGTCCTGCTCGGCTTCCTCGGCAACGACCTCGTCGCGAGCTGTACCGTGATCGTCATCCCGAACCTGACACGCGGCGGGACGCCCTATGCGCTGATCGAGAACGTCGTCACGGACACTCGCCATCGCAACCGAGGGCTCGGAAAGGCGATCCTGAAGGCCGCGATCGACCGTGCCTGGGAAGCCGGTTGCTACAAGGCGATGCTGATGACGGGCTCGAAGAAGTCGTCCACGCTTGCGTTCTACGAGGCTGCCGGCTTCGAGCAATCCAAGACCGGGTTTCAGGCGAGGCGACTTCCCGTCCGCGCGGAATAGCGGCGACCCGCGTTATCCTGCGCCACCGCCCCTTAGCGCAGCACCATCCGCAGCTTGGCCAGCGCCGATGAATCGGCTTCGTGATAGTCGATCATCGTGCGGAACGCGCCCTCGCCGGTCATCAGATAGACATTGGCGGTATGGTCCATGGTGTAGCCACCATCGGCGGGAACCTTCTTCGCATAGGCCTTGAACGCTCCGAGCACCGCATCGACCTGCTCCTGCGAGCCGGTGAGACCGGTCACGCCCGGATCGAAGGATTGCAGATAGAGCGCGAGCTGCGCCGGCGTATCACGCTCCGGGTCGACCGTGATCAGCAGGATCTTCAGCCGTGCCGCATCCGCACCCAGCTGCCGGGTCAGGCCGCCCAGCCGCAGCAGCGTGGTCGGGCAGACCTCAGGGCAATGGGTGAAACCGAAGAAGACGGCGAGCGGGCTGCCACGGAAATCGGCATCGGTCACCGCCTTGCCGGTATGGTCGACCAGAGAGAATGGGCCGCCGATCGCGGCCTGCTGTTCAGTCCGTGATCGATCCGACATCCACCAGCCCATCAGGATCGAGGTCGAGACGAAACCGACGATCAAGACGAGCGCCCAGGCTCCATAGCGCACGAGCTTCAGCATGGCCGGCCGACCCAGCGATTCACCCGGCGTTGATAGGCGAGATAGGGCGCGCCGAGATCGCGGCGCAGCACGCCCTCCTCGATCCGGACCTGCAAGGCGATGGCGAACAGGACGGCGAATGCGAGCGCCAGCTCGACCAGACCCGGCCGAACAAGGAACAGGCCGGCGAAAAGCAGCGCCTGGCCGACGAAGGCGGGGTTCCGCGAGAATGCGAAAGGACCGCTATCGACGATCGCCCCGCTCTCGCCCTCGGCAGAGCCGATACGCCACGACCGCCCCATATGGAGCTGGGCCCAGAGCGCCAATCCCGCTCCGGCGACCATGAGCATCAGGCCGGGCACGCCGGAAAGCATGCCGAACGGTGCCTCGCCACCCAGCCAGGCGCGAACAGGCGGCCAGAGCACGCTTCCGGCAAAGCCGAGCTTGAACAGAAGCGCCGGCAAGCGCTGCGATCGGCTGCCGCGCGTGAAGATCCAGACAGGCTCGCCGCTGTCCCGCGCCTGCTTCAGCGACAGAAACAGGAAGGCTCCGACATAGCCGAGCGTGACCAGATAGGCGGCAATCTCTGTCTCGGACAAAACACGGTCTCCGGCTCACGGCGGCGGCGGGACCTCTCGTCTACAAGCTGAAGTCACTAGAGCTTCAAGCCCTAATCGGAAGCAGAGCTCAATGCCGCCCGATGCCGCAGGCTCGCGGGGCCACCCAACGAAAAACCCCGGCCTCGCGGCCGGGGTTCGCAAACGCAACTGAACTCACAGGGCTTCGGCGGCCTGTCGGCCGCCGGCCGCATCACGCCTTCGGGGCGGTCGGGACAGCCTTGGCAACGATGCCTTCGAACGGCTTGTAGGCGTCCTTGGCGAGAGCGGTGTAGAGCTCGCCCATCTTGGTGAGCTGGGCAACGGCGCCCTCGAACGAGGTCTTGATGAAGTCGGCCTGGATCTCCAGGGCCTTGTCGAAAGTCTTCACGCCAGCGAGCTTCTCGAGCGTGGCGGTGCCGGCCTCGAAGGACTTCTTGGCATAGTCGGTGGTCTCGACGGCGATCGCCTGGACGCTCTTCGAGGTGGTGCCGAAAGCCTTCAGAGCGGCGTCGACGTTGTCCTTGGAAGCCTTCTGGATGGTCTCGAACTGCTGGATCATGGGTCGTCTCCTGGCACTCTGCGGTGCCGCCTTAGGTGATGGGCCGGATCGGCCCGATACGTCGCCCCAAGGTCGTGTGACCGTGATCACCACCGGGGACTGCCCGCATATTGTGCATTGCAACATGAATGTCAAGAGAACGCTGCAATGCACCAAACGCAGATCGTTCCATTGGCAACCGTTCAAGTTTTAACGGCTCCGTAACCGCAACCGCCTAACCTCTCCAACTGTGTCCCCTGCGCCACGATGAGCCAGGCGCGGGATCGGCCCATGGTTGTGTGTTCGAGGCGGGTTCATGTTGTCTGGTTGCGTTGGGTTGCGGCGGCCGCGTCTGCGGGCTGTCGCCGGTCTGATCGGTGTCGTTGCCGTAGCGGCCACGATCGCTTCCTCCCCCGCCGAGGCGCGCAAGCGCCGTCATGCCGGCGGTGGCGGCTACACCCCTCCCTATGCCGCGATGGTGGTCGACGCGAAGACCGGCCGCACCTTGCATGCGGTCAACGAGGATGCTGCGCGCATCCCGGCCTCGCTGACCAAGGTCATGACGCTCTACATGCTGTTCGAGCAGATGGAGCGCGGCCGCTTCACCATGGATTCCGAGCTCAAGGTCTCGTCCTACGCGGCCTCGCAGCCGCCGACCAAGCTCGGCCTGCGCGCCGGCTCGACCATCGCGGTCGAAGACGTGATCAAGAGCATGATCACGCTCTCGGCCAATGATTCCTCGGTCGTCGTTGCCGAGAACATCGCCGGTTCCGAGGAGGCCTTCGCCGAACAGATGACGCGCAAGGCGCGCTCTCTCGGGATGGGCTCGACCCGCTTCTACAATCCGCACGGCCTGCCGCATTCCCCGCCGAACCTGACGACGGCGCGCGACCTCACCATTCTCGCCCGCGCCATCCAGGAACGCTTCCCGAAATACTACCCGCTGTTCTCGATGCGCGCCTTCCAGTACGGCAGCCGCACGATCCGCGGGCATAACCGCCTGCTCGGCAAGGTCGAGGGCGTCGACGGCATCAAGACCGGCTACACCCGCGCCTCCGGCTTCAATCTGATGACCTCGGCCAAGTCGGAAGGCCGCCATGTCGTCTCGATCGTGCTCGGCGGCCGTTCCGGCGCGTCGCGCGACAAGATCATGACCGATCTCGTGCTGGCGAGCCTGCCGCGCGCCTCGACCAGCGGCCGCTCCTCGGTGATGGTCGCCGAGGCTCCGGAGCCGGAAGAGCGGCCGCGCTCGATCCAGCAGGCGGCAGTTGCCGAGCCCGCGCCGATCCCGGTGCCGCGTCCGCGCCAGCAGCCGCAGGTCGAGGAGCAGCCCGCTCTCCCGGCCGCCGCCCGCGCCTACGCCCCGATGCCGACCACCACGCCGATCGCGCCGCCGCGCCCGATCTCTGTCGCCGGCAGCCAGCCGCTGCAGGTCTCCGGCATGCGCCCGGTCGCCGCCACCACGACGCCCTCGGCCATGCGCTGGTCGATCGGCGCCCAGCCGGCCGATGCCAAGGTCCTGCGCCCGCCGGCGAATGTCGACGTCACCTCCTCGATCGCCAGGGCGCCCGAGCCCGTCGCCGAGCCGGTGAAGGTTGCCGAGGCCAAGATCGACGTTCCCGCCGCCCCTATCGCTCGCAAGGTCGAGGCCGCCCCGGCCAAGGTCCAGGCGCCGGAGCCCGCTCCCGCGATGTCGCATCAGGCCGCGATCGTCGCCTCCGGCAAATGGGTGATCCAGCTCGGCGCCACCGATGACGAAGGCAAAGCCAAGGAAATCCTGGCCCGCGCCAAGGCCAAGGCCTCCGGCTCGCTCGCCAGCGCCTCGGGCTTCACCGAGAAGGTCGCCAAGGGCGGCTCCACCCTCTTCCGCGCCCGCTTCGCCGGCTTCGACGACTCGAAGGACGCGCAGAACGCCTGCAACCAGCTGAAGCGCGGCGGCTTCTCCTGCTTCGCCACCCGCAGCTGACCGAGGATCCGGGAAAGGAGTTCACGACATGTCGCAGACCCACTCCCCGACCCCTTCGCTAGCGCTGCTTCAGAAGGACGTCCTTGGCCTGGTTGACGCGAGCGGCAAGGCCGCTGGTGCCCCCGGCATCCGGGTGGATGCGCTTCATCAGGGCCCGATGGGCTTCGCGGACCGCCTCCTCGCCCGCCCCCGGCTGAAGCCCCAGGATATCGTAGGCCTCCTGCTGCGTCATCGCGCCCGCGCCCGGCGCGCCGCGCTGCCCCGCGTCGCCATCACGCTGAGCGTCTTCACGCCAGCCGGGCGTCCGGCGGTCGAGATATGCCTCTAGCAGCCGGGCTCCGTCCGGATCGCGCGCGAGGCAATCGCGCATCAGCGCGGCAAGCTCAGCCATATCCAGGCTGTCGAGCGCCCGCCCCGCATAGGGGCCGGCGGTGACGCTGCCGGTCATGCCCCCGCTATCGTGGTCGAGTTCCATCTCCAGCAGGGCCGATTTGACCTTCGAGGTCGCACCCGGCGTCGGGCCAGAGCGATCGGCCCAGGGAAAACGAATGCCGCCCGGTCCGGTCGCGCTCCAGCCGAGCAGCCAGGCGCCGACGCCGCCGAGGAAGATCGCCATATCCATCCGGCCGCGCACCATCAGCAACCCGGCAACGCCGAGCGCGGCAACGCCGCCACCTGTCTTCGCCAATCGCGCCAGCACCTTGGGATTGGCCCCGGCGAAGAGCTTTGCCAGCCACCAGACAATGATCAGGACGGCAACGCCGTAAAGCAGGCTCACCGGCGGCCTCCATCCATCGCGGCGATCAGCCCCTTCACCGCGGGCGTCGAACCCGCCAGCCGCAGCATCGCCTCGCGCCCGCCGGCCGCATAGGCGGCCGCCCCGCGCAGGAGATCGAGCAGGGAAGCCGGCGCATTCACGTCGAACCGGGCATGGGCGCCGCCGGTCAGCCGCGCGATCGTCGCGAAGGCGCCGCTCGCCGCCGGGTCATGCCCCTCCTGGAAGACGAAGCCGCGGATGCCGCGCAGGCCGAGCTCGCCGGCAAGCGCCGCGAGCGCGTCGACATCCTCCTCCATCGCATCGCCGACATAGACGAAAGCCCTGACTGGAACGGATTTCGCCTCATCGCGCACATGACGCAGCACACGCGCGATCTGGGTCTGGCCGCCCTCGCAGGCGATGCGGCGCATCAGACCGGTCAGACGCGCCGGCTCGCCGACCCAGCCCGAGGCGCGGCACTCGCCGATTCCCCGGAAATAAACGAGCTGTACGGCGAGCCCCCCGCTTTGCGAGGTGACATCGAACATCCGGGCCTGCAGCGAACAGGCGAGGTCCCAGGTCGGCTGGCGGCTCATCGTGGCGTCGAGCGCGAAGACGAGCCGCCCCGCCTGCCCGCTCGCCAAGGGCGCGAGCTGCTTCGCCGCACCGAGAAAACGGTCGATCTCGCCCGGCTGCGAATGCGTTGCCGGTGCGGTCGTCCCCGCCTTGCCGACGGCCCGGTCCTTCCTCTCGCTCATCGACCCCTTCGTTCCGCCTGAATCATCCTTCGCCCTGATATTGGCCATGGCGGCGGCATTTGCTACCCGTGCGGCGAACGGAGGGCGCGCAAGTGGCTGGGATTACGGTTTTCGAGACGGTCGCCGCGATGCGCGAAGCCGTCGCCGGCTGGTATGCCGCCGGCGAGAAGGTTGCGCTGGTCCCCACCATGGGCGCGCTGCACGAGGGCCATATCGCTCTCGTCAGCGAAGGCCAGCGCCATGCGAAGCGCGTTATCGTCACGATCTTCGTCAACCCGACGCAGTTCGCGCCGCATGAGGATTTCAAGAAATACCCGCGCACCTTCGACGACGATTGCGCCAAGCTCGTCGCAGCCGGCGCCGACGCCGTGTTCTTCCCCTCGGTCGAGGAGATGTACCCGGCCGGCTTCGCCACCCGCGTGCTGCTGCTTGGCCCGGCCGCCGTCGGACTGGAGGACCGCTTCCGCCCCACGCATTTCGAGGGCGTCGCGACGATCTGCTGCAAGCTCTTCACGCAGTCGCGCGCCGATTACGCGATCTTCGGCGAGAAGGACTACCAGCAGCTCAAGGTCGTGACCCGCATGGCCGCCGATCTCGATCTCGGCATCCGGATCATCCCGCTGGGGACAATCCGCGAGGCGGACGGCCTCGCCATGTCCTCGCGCAACCGCTACCTCTCGGACGAGCATCGGGCGCTCGCGCCCCTGCTCCAGCGCGTGATGCAGGACCTCGCCGCACGTATCCGCAATCGCGATGACCTGTTCAAGGCGGTCGCAGACGCGCAGACTGCAATCATCACCGCCGGTTTCGAACTCGACTATCTGGAAGCGCGCCATGCCGAGACGCTGGCGCCGGTCGCCTCGCTGGCGGACGGCCCGATCCGCCTGATTCTCGCCGCGCGCATCGGCAGCACGCGGTTGCTCGACAATATTCCGGTGTGAACCGCGTCATTCTCGGGCGAAGCGTAGCGCAGACCCGAGAATCTCAGGACGAGAAGGTACTGGTTTCCGAGATGCTCGGGTCAAGCCCGAGCATGACGTCTCCTACAGCAGCCCCAACCCCGCCAGCTCGCGCCGCAGCTCCTCCGGCATCTCGCCGATCTCGCCGCCATGCTCGGCGAGGTCGCGCGGGGCGTCCTTGACCTGCAGGTAGCGCCAGCCCTGGAAGGGCCGGAACGGCCGCGGCTCGACCGGCA
Source organism: Allobosea sp. FW305-C-101 (assembly GCF_058783685.1). Classification (NCBI taxonomy): domain Bacteria; kingdom Pseudomonadati; phylum Pseudomonadota; class Alphaproteobacteria; order Hyphomicrobiales; family Alloboseaceae; genus Allobosea; species Allobosea sp. FW305-C-101. The sequence goes on from NZ_JBYSYT010000003.1 coordinate 496,035, forward strand.
CCACGACCGGCTCCATCACCAGATGGCAGCGGCCGATGCCCTCGCCATCGGTGAAGGGGCGGATATCGGTGAGGCGCTGACGCGCCGAGATCTGGCCCTTGATCACCCAGTAAAGCGAGCCGCCGTCGAGGATTTCCTCGATCTTCTTCGGCACCATGCGGGTGGTGTGCAATTGCTCGGCCGGCTCGCCGCGGGCGCGACGTTGTGCCTGGCGCTCGGCGATCCAGTCCTCGAGATCGCTGATCGATTCGGCGCCGACGCAGAGCTTGAGCAGGTGAAGGGGCATGGCCGCAAAATAGGCCTGTGCAAGCCGCCAAGCCAGTCTCCGCCGCGCTTCTCCACAGGCCGGCTGTCAGCCGCGGTGCGCCAGCACGTTGACCAGCCGGCCGAATGGATCGCGCAGGAAGAAGCGCCTGACGCCCCAGGGCTCGTGGACCGGGCCGTATTCGATCGGAAGTCCGGCGGCCTCGACCTTGCGCAACACGGCGTCGAGATCGTCAACCTCGATCGAGAGATCGGGAACGGGGGCGCCCGAGCCGCCCTCGCTGGCAAAGCTGAGCTGCGGGCCGGCCGAATCTCCATCCGCCGCGCAGGTCTGTATCCAGCCGTGATCCATGACGGGGTGCATATCGAAAATGTCGCCGTAGAAAGGTTTGGCCAGCCCCGACTCGGCGGTTAGCATGTTCGCCACGATACGCTTCACCGTCATACTCATTTCCCCGACAGGCTACGGACGTTCCATCATGCGCGGACTTGCAGGCAAGGTCATTCTCGTCACCGGGTCCTCGACCGGAATCGGCTTTGCGATGGCCGAGCGCCTCGTGGCCGAGGGGGCGAAAGTGCTGATCCATGGCCGCGATGCAGCCGAAGTCGACGCAGCCGTCGCGAAACTCGGCGCTGCGACATCAGGCGCGACCGGCGATCTCGCCGATCCCGCGACCGCCCAAGTCATCGTCGATGCCACTGTCGCCGCCTTCGGTCGCATCGACGGGCTCGTCAACAATGCCGGCATCTACCCGCGCGGCATCCTGACGGAGACCACCGCCGCCTTCTTCGACCATATGTTCGCGATCAATACCCGCGCCCCGCTGCTCTGCGCCGAGGCGGCGATCCGCGCCTTCCGGGCGCAGAAATCGCCCGGCGCCATCGTCACCGTGGGCTCGATCAACGCCTATTGCGGGCTCTCGAACCTCACCGTCTATTCGATGTCCAAGGGCGCGCTGATGACGATGACGCGCAACCTCGCCAATACGCTCGGCCCCGAGCGCATCCGCGCCAACCAGCTCAATGTCGGCTGGACCTGGACCGCCAACGAGGACGCGACGCAGCAGCGCGAGGGTCGCAAGCCGGGCTGGCAGAACCATCTGCCGCTGCGCGACGCCCCCACCGGCCGGATCATGCAGCCGGAGGAGATCGCCGCCCACACCGCCTTCTGGCTCTCGGAGGACAGCGCCCCGGTCTCCGGCCAGATCTATGAGGCCGAGCAGTTCCCCGTCATCGGCCGCGGATGAGCCGGATTTCCGGGACGGTCTTCGAACCCTGGCTCGCCCGCTGGGGCCTCGTCGCGGATGGCGAGCCGATCAGGACCCATGCGAGCCATCTGCTGCCGGTCCTGCAAGGCGGCGCACCGGCCATGCTGAAGCTGCCCGAGGTCGAGGACGAGCGGCGCGGCTACCTGCCGCTGGAATACTGGAACGGCGACGGTGCCGCCCGCCTGCTTGCCCGCAGCGAGAATGGCGAGGCGATGCTGATCGAACGCGCCACCGGCAAGCGCTCGCTGGCCGCCATGGCGCGCAGCGGCGCCGAGGGCGACGACGAAGCCACCATCATCCTCTGCGATGCCATCGCAGCCCTGCAGAAGCTGCGCGGCCCAGCTCCCGCCGGGCTGATCCCGCTCGATATCTGGTTCAAGGACCTCTTTCCGGCAGCAGCGAAGCATGGCGGTCTGCTCGCCCGAGCCGCAGAAGAGGCCGGCGTACTCCTGCCGGCGCAGCAGGAGATCATGCCGCTCCATGCCGACCTGCATCACGACAACGTCCTCGATTTCGAAGAGCGCGGCTGGCTCGCCATCGATCCGAAATCGGTGATCGGCGACCGCGCCTTCGAATACACGATCCTGTTCTGCGACCCCGATCTCGCCGATCCCGAGCCGCCGGTCGCCGTCGCGCCCGGCGGCTTCGAGCGGCGGCTGGAGATCGTGCTGGCGAAATCGGGGCTGGAGCGGGAACGACTGCTACGCTGGATCATCGCGTGGTGCGGATTGTCGGCGAGCTGGTTTCTGGAGGACGAAGACCCGCTGGCGGAGATCAACCTGACGATCTTGGAAAGAGCGGCCGCGGCGCTTGACGCGTAGTGCGCCCGCTTTCCCAACCTGTCATCCCGGGGAGAGCGAAGCGTAGACCCGGGATCCATGCCGGAGCCTTGCCGGCTCGCGTTCCGGAATGGATCCCGGATCGGCGCGGCTTCGCCGCCTGTCCGGAATGACAAGAGTGGGTGGCGGCGCGCCAGAATCAAAATCTGAGCAATCGCCCGCAAGCGATTCCGCCGACTCGCCTATTCTCCCAGCACGACCACCTTCGCGCCCTCGGCCACCTGCGCCCCCGGCTCGCCCGCGACCTCGCTGACGATGCCGTCGCGCGGGGCGGTCAGGACATGCTCCATCTTCATCGCCTCGACGATGGCGAGGCGCTGGCCCTTGGTCACCGCCTCCCCCGGCGCGACGAAGAGCGCAACGAGCTTGCCATGCATCGGCGCCTTGACCACGCCGCCCGAGCCCGCCGCCGCATCGAGATCGACGCTGAACGGATCGAACAGCGAGACCGCCGTCTGCCGGCCACGATGCAGCGCGAACCAGATGCCGCCCTCGCCTTCGGCCAGCGCGATCTCGTGCTCGCCCTCGCCGATCTCGTGGCCCGGCAGGCTGACGCGCGCATCGTCGCCATGCCATTCGATCCGGGCGTCGATACGCTCGCCATCGACCGTCAGCGGCAGCCCCAACGGCTGGCGCGGCATCAGCGAGAAGGCGTCCGGGTCAAGCCAGGGCGAGCGCGCCTCGCCCTCGACCCGGCCGGCTGCCGCAATCATGCCCGCCGCCTGCCGCTCCTCCTCGAGCTGCAAGGCCGCGGCCGCGACGGCCGCCGCATCGAGCGGCTGCGGCTCGGCGCCGAGCGCGCTGATATTGCGGTCGATGAAGCCGGTGTCGAACGGCCCCTTCCGGAAGCCCTCCGCCTCGGTCAATTTCTTCAGGAAGGCGAGATTGGTGCGCGGGCCGGCGACCACCGTCTCGCCCAGCGCCGCGCCCAACCGGTCGAGCGCCACATCCCTCGTAGGACCGTGGGCGATCACCTTGGCGATCATCGGATCGTAGAACGGCGTCACCGTATCGCCGGCCTCGACGCCGGTATCGATGCGGATGCCTTCGCCTTCGGGGAATTGCAGCGCCCAGAGCTTGCCGGTCGAAGGCAGGAAGCCCTTTTCGGGGTCCTCGGCATAAAGGCGCGCCTCGACCGCATGGCCAGTAGCCGTCACCTCAGCCTGCGCGAAGCCGAGCGGCTCGCCAGCCGCGACCTTCAACTGCAACTCGACGAGATCGAGCCCGGTGATCGCCTCGGTCACGGGGTGCTCGACCTGCAGCCGTGTGTTCATCTCCATGAAATAGAAGCGGTCCGCCCGCAGGCCGTCGCGTCCATCGGCGATGAATTCGACCGTACCGGCCCCGACATAGCCGACAGCCTTTGCGGCCTCGGTCGCCGCCTTGCCCATCGCGGCGCGGACCTCCGCGCTCATGCCCGGCGCCGGCGCCTCCTCGATCACCTTCTGGTGGCGGCGCTGCAAGGAGCAGTCGCGCTCGTAGAGATGCACGACATTGCCGTGGCTGTCGCCAAAGACCTGGATTTCGACATGGCGCGGCGAGAGCACGTATTTCTCGACCAGCACGCGCGCATCGCCGAACGCGTTTTTGCCCTCGCGCTGGGCGCTGGTCAGCGCGTCCGCGAAGTCCTCAGGCTTGTCGACCTTCTTCATCCCCTTGCCGCCGCCACCGGCGACCGCCTTGATCAGCACGGGGTAGCCGATGCGCTCGGCCTCCTTCGCCAGGAACCCGACATCCTGCTCGGCGCCGTGATAGCCCGGCACCACCGGCACGCTGGCCTTCTCGACCAGCGCCTTGGCGGCGTCCTTCAGGCCCATCGCCCGGATAGCCGAAGCCGGCGGACCGACAAAGACGATGCCGGCCGCGGCGCAGGCATCGGCGAATTCGGCGTTCTCGGAGAGGAAGCCATAGCCCGGATGAATGCAGGCGGCGCCCGCCTCCTTGGCGACAGCGAGGATCTTGGCTGCGTCGAGATAGCTCTCGCGGGCCGGGGCCGGGCCGATATGATAGGCCTCGTCCGCCATCTGCACGAACAGCGCCTCGGCATCGGCATCCGAATAGACGGCGATGGTGCGCAGGCCCAGCCGCCGGGCGGTGCGGATCACGCGGCAGGCGATCTCGCCGCGATTGGCGATCAGGATGGAGGGCAGCTTGGCGGCGATCGTCATGGCGGCGGCATCCTCAGGAGACGTGCCGTCTTTATAGCCCGCCGGTGGCGTCTGTCTGCGCCTTGTTGCGCAAACCGGTTTGGGACGCTTCCGATGTCACGCTCCGCCGCAGCGAGCGCCAGATCGCCCAGGTCGCCTGGAAGCAGATGCCGGCGACGACGAGGTCGAACAGATATTCCGGCCAGCGCACCGGCGCGACGCGGGCGGCGAGCCCGACCAGCGCGAAACCCGTCGTCGAGATCGTGTCGTTGCGGCTCGACAGCCAGGTCGCCTTGATGACCGGGTTCTGCTCGCGCCGGAAGCGCCAGAGCGCACCGACGACGAGGAAGGCGATGACGATGGCGCTCGCCGCCGCGAAGCCGAGCGTCCAGACCTCGATCGGCCGCGGCCGGACGATCTTGTCCCAGAGATCGTAGAGCGTATGCAATCCAGCGACCGCCATGACGGCGCCGATCGCGACGGCAGCCAGCCGCTCGATCCGCGCATCGCGGCCGAACACGACCGCGGCGATGCCGTAGAGCGCGACATCGTAGACCCAGTCGACGCCGTCCTTGAAGAGCTGGGCATTGCCGATGGCAAGCGCCCAGACGACGGTCGCCACCGCCTGGACCAGGATGCCGAGCGCGATGCCCCAGATAGTGAGCGTATAGGCGCGGGCGACGGCGGGCTCTGTTGTGACGCCCACCGCGCCATCAGGAGCATTCTCGATCGCCGCCATACGGCCCCCTGCCATTCTCGGGCACAGCGAAGCGGAGACCCGAGAATCTCATCATCCATCTGGACGAGATGCCCGGGTCAAGCCCGGGCATGACGGACCTGTCCGATCAGCCCCGCCCGACGAGCGGCGCCTTGGTCGCCATCACCGTGACGAACAGCACGTTCGCCTCAGGCGGCAGGCCGGCCATATGCAGCACGGTCGTCGCGACATGCTCGACATCCATCACGGCCTCGACCTTGATCGAGCCATCCGCCTGCGGCACGCCGGTGGTCATCTTGCGCGCCATCTCGGTCAACGCATTGCCGATATCGACCTGGCCGACGGCGATGTCGTATTTGCGCCCGTCGAGCGCGGCCGTCTTGGTCAGGCCAGAGATCGCATGCTTCGTCGCGGTATAGGCAACCGAATTCGGCCGCGGCGCATGGGCCGAGATCGAGCCGTTATTGATGATGCGCCCGCCCTGCGGCTGCTGGTCCTTCATCGCCTTGAAGGCGGCCTGGGTGCAGAGGAACGGTCCGGTCAGATTGGTGTCGACGACCTTCTGCCAATCCTCCAGCGAGAGGTCCTCCAGCAGCACGCCGCCCGGCGCGTTGACACCGGCATTGTTGAAGAGCACGTCAACCCGACCGAAGGCTTCCTTCGTCCTGGCGAACAGGTTCTCGACCGAGGCCTTGTCGGTGACATCGGTCGGCACCGCGAGCGCCCGGCCCTTGTCGACGCCGGAGAGCTGGATCGTCTCTTCCAGCGCATCGGCCCGGCGGCCGGCCAGCACGGTGCGATAGCCGTCCTTCAGGAAGGCGATGGCGACCGAGCGCCCCACGCCCGAACCGGCGCCGGTGATGATCGCGACCTTGTTATGTCCCGCCATGCGTTTCCTCGTATTTCCCTGGGCCTAAATCGTTTGAGATGGCGCCCGACCATAACGGGCGAAACCGCCCGGGGGAACCATGAGGCGGCCGGTATTCCATGCGCTTGCCGCCCGCCATCCGTGACGTATCGTTGTAGTCGGGAGGACGACGCGATGACCAGCCTGAACCGCCGCCATCTGCTTGCGGCCGGAGCCGCCGCGTTGGCCAGCCCGGCATTGGCCCAGCAGCAGGGCCACGAGCACCACGGCCCGCAATACGAGCGCTTGAACCAGCCGGGCCGGATCGGGAAGCCCGAGCTCGCCGCAACGCAGAACGTCTTCGATTCGCCGGCCCCGAAAGCCGCGACGCCGGGCCGCTGGAGCACCAAGGCTCCCTTGCCGCTGCCGCGCTCGGAAATGGCCTGGGCGACAGCCTTCGAGGACAGGATGCATGTCGTCGGCGGCTATGGCGAGCAGCGCACGGACCGGGCCTATCACCATGTCTATGACGGCAAGGCCGACAAGTGGAACGACGGCGCGCCCCTGCCTCAGGGCGCCAACCATGTCGGCGTCGCCTTCCTCGACGGCAAGCTTTTCGCCATCGGCGGCTTCCTCGAGCAGAACCGCAAGCCGCATCCGCGCTGCTTCACCTATGATCCAAAGGTCGATCGCTGGGCCGAGATCGCGCCCCTGCCCCGTGCCGCCGGCTCCACCGCCGTGGTCGGCCTCGGCGGCGTCCTGCACGTCATCGGCGGCGCGATCGGCGAGACGACCGAGACCAAGCGCTCGATCGACTGGCATCTGGCGTACGATCCCAAGGCCGACCGCTGGAGCGAGCGCACGCCGATGCCGACCGCCCGCGACCACACCGGCACGCTGGCGATCGGCAACCTGATCCATGTCATCGGCGGGCGCGTCGACTCCTTCCACACCAACTCGAACCTGCACCATTCCTACGATCCGGCGGCGGATAAATGGACGATGCGCACGCCGATGCCGACGGGCCGCTCCGGCCATGGCGCCGTGCTCTATCGCGGCAAGGTCTTCGTCATGGGCGGCGAAGGCACCAACCGCGTCTTCGGCCAGATGGAAGCCTATGACCCCAAAAGCGACGGCTGGGAGCAATATGCGCCGATGCTGACGCCCCGCCATGGGCTGGGTGCCGCGCTGGTCGGCGACGCGGTCCATGTCGCCGGCGGCGGCCCGGTCATGGGCGGCGGCGTGCAAAGCGCCGTGCACGAGGTGTTTTCGCTGGGTTGAGTTCGCTCGCTCAGTCTTTCTCAGGCACCTTCAGGATGACGGCCTGATCCGGCCCGATCGCGCGCCCATCCTCGGTGCGAATATCGAGGCGCACCGACAGACCGGTCTCGCGCTCGACCAGACGCGAGCGCTCCTCCTCCGGTGCAAAGAGATGGCGCTCTCCGAATTGCCGCAGCGCGACCATCACGGGGAAGAGGTCCTTCCCCACCGCCGTCAGGCGATATTGCATGCGCGCGGCGCCGTCGCCGACAGGCACGGACTCCAGAATGCCATTCTCAACCAGAGCCTTGAGCCTGTCCGTCAGGATGTTCTTGGCGATGCCGAGGCTCTTCTGGAACTCGCCGAAGCGGGTCATCCCGTCGAAAGCGTCGCGGACGATCAACAGCGACCACCAGTCGCCGATCACATCGAGGGAGCGCGCGCTCGGGCAGTAATCGCCCTTGAGGCTCGTACGGGCGACCATCAGCGCGGACTCCGCCGGCTTCTCATTCGCATCGCCATTTTCGGTTGCATGATAAAACCAATACCATTACAGCTCGTGTCGGTTTCATTATAAAACCACCCCCCCCGGAGTCTGCAATGAAATTGGTCCAGGACGCGGCGCCTTCGGTGCCCGCGAACGAACGCGCACGCGCCCAGAGCGGGGATGCATCCGCCCCGCAGCCCACCTTGAACAACCGGACGATCCTGCTCTTCGCTGTCGCCAGCGGGCTCGCGGTGGCGAATGCTTATTTCGCCCATCCCCTGCTCGATGTGATGGCCGATGATCTTGGCCTGTCGCGCACCGTTGCGGGGTTGATCGTCGGCGCGACCCAGCTGGGCTACGGGCTCGGCCTGCTTCTCCTCGTCCCGTTGGGCGACCTGCTCGACCGCCGCAAGCTCATCGTCGGGCAATCCGTGCTTTCGGTGCTGGCGCTCGCCAGCGTCGGCTTCTCGCAATCGGCCGCGATGCTCCTCGGCGCGATGGCTGCGGTCGGGCTTCTGGCAGTCGTGACACAAGCGCTCGTCGCCTACGCGGCGAGCCTCGCGCGGCCCTCCGAGCGGGGCCATGTCGTCGGCATCGTCACGAGCGGCATCGTGATCGGCATCCTGCTGGCACGAACCGTCGCCGGCGCCCTGACCGATCTCTCCGGCTGGCGAACCGTCTACTTCGTCTCGGCCGTGCTCACGCTGGTGATCGTGCTCCTGCTCTGGAAGGCATTGCCAAGGCAGGAGCGCAGCGCCACCGGCCTCTCCTACGGCCGCCTGATCGCCTCGCTGGTCACGCTGATCGTCGAGGAGCCGGTGCTGCTTATCCGCGGCATCATCGCCATGCTGATCTTCGCGAACATCACGACGCTGCTCACGCCGTTCGTCCTGCCGCTGAGCGCACCGCCCTTCTCCTTCTCCCATACGCAGATCGGCCTGTTCGGGCTGGCGGGCGTGGCCGGCGCGCTGGGGGCCACCCGTGCCGGGCGCTGGACCGACCGGGGCCACGGCCAGCGCACGACCGGCATCGCGCTCGGATTGATGCTGCTGTCCTGGCTGCTGATCGCCCAGCTGGATCATTCGATCCTCTCGCTCGTCGCTGGCGTGCTGATCATCGATTTCGGGCTCCAGGCGGTCCATGTCACCAACCAGGCGATGATCTACCGGGTCAGGCCGGAAGCCCAGAACCGCCTGACAGCGGCCTATATGGTCTTCTATTCGATCGGCAGCGCAGCGGGTTCATCCCTGTCGACCGTCGTCTACGCCCATGCCGGCTGGACAGGCGTCTGCGCACTCGGCGCTGCGATCAGCCTGACCACGCTGCTGTTCTGGGCCGCCACGCGCAAGGCCATGCCGGCCGGAGCCACGATGCCGCTCCGGCCCTGAAATGAGCCGTCGACAGGGTGGGAGCGGATGATGTCCTGATGCCGGCGACCTGCAACGGAGATCGCCCACTGTGCTCCGCACCCTGATACTGCTCGCCCTGCTGACGATGGCGCCGGCCCTGCGCGCCCAGGAGCCGGCCGTCGAGCTCGCCGGCATCGGCTCCGCACCGATCCGGCTCTCGTCGCAATCCCTCGCGGCCCTGCCTGTCGCCGAGCGTGAGGTGACCTTCGAGACCTCGAAGGGACCGGCGACGCGGCGCTACAAGGGTGTGCTGCTCTGGGATGTGCTGCAGGCGAACAAGGCATTCGACGGCCTGAAGCCTGTCGAGCAATTGAAGAAGACCTTCCTCGTCAATGCCAAGGACGGCTACCAGATCGCCTTCTCGATCGGCGAGATCCATCCTGATTTCGGCAACCTGCCTCTGATCCTCGTCTCGGCGGTGGACGGCAAGCCGCTCGACGGCGGCTGGCGCCTCGTCGCACCCGGCGACAAGCGCGGCGCGCGAGCGGTCTATGAGGTCGTAAAGATCGAATTGCGGTGAGGCCGGCTGGCTTCCGCTTGGGGTCGATGAGGGACCTATCTCCTTCTCCGGCTTTTGCTAGAGTAAACCAATTAGATGGAGGTTCATGTGTCGCGGAGAGAGATGCTGAATCCCATCATCGGCTTGCTCCTCTTCTGCGGACTTGGCTTTCTTTCTCCGACAGAGGCGCGCGCGCAAACTCCGCACGATTACGCACTTCATAAAGCCATCGTGGCAGCTCAGAATAAAATTGTGACAGCAGCCAAAGATGGTAGCGGCGACACGCTGGCATCTATCTTCCATAACTCAACGCTTGAACTTTTTCTCTATAAGAAAAATACAATATCTCAGATGGAATAGCACAAAACCCTTGCCAGAGGGCATATGAAGAGCTTTCCGCTTCCGCACTGTTTCTTTCGATCTTCATTCGACCAAGTCGACAGATTTCGGGACCGGTAGATAGGGCGGGGAACGGGCGCGAAGCGGACAAGTGGTGGGACAGCCATAAGGAAGCCCTTGTTGAGTGTGAACGCCTCCTAAAGTTTCCTCAATCGCCAGCCGCCGGGCCGGATCGCTTAACGAGCGTCGTTTCGCGCTAAGGTGTCCGCAAAGGGCGGAAAGCAGCCTAGCCCTCTCCCCCTATCACTCACATCCGGAACACGCCGAACTTCGTTTCCGGCACCTCGGCATTGAGCGTCGCCGAGAAGGCCAGCGCCAGTACGCGGCGGGTCTCGGACGGCAGGATGATGCCGTCGTCCCAGAGCCGGGCCGTGGCAAAGTAAGGCGAGCCTTCTTCTTCGTAGCGATTGCGGATGGGCGCCTTGAAGGCCTCCTCGTCGGCGGCAGGCCAGCTCTTGCCCTCCGCCTCGATATTATCGCGGCGCACCGTCGCGAGCACGCTCGCCGCCTGCTCGCCGCCCATCACCGAGATCCGTGAATTCGGCCAGGTGAACAGGAAGCGTGGCGAATAGGCCCGGCCGCACATGCCGTAATTGCCGGCGCCGAAGGAGCCGCCGACCAGCACGGTGATCTTCGGAACCCGCGCCGAGGCCACCGCCGTGACCAGCTTGGCGCCATCCTTGGCGATGCCGCGCGTCTCGACATCGCGGCCGACCATGAAGCCGGTGATGTTCTGCAGGAAGAGCAGCGGAATGCGCCGCTGGCAGCAGAGCTCGATGAAATGCGCGCCCTTGACCGCGCTTTCCGAGAACAGGATGCCGTTATTGGCGATGATGCCGACCGGAATGCCGTGAATGCGGGCGAAGCCCGTCACCAGCGTCGTGCCGTAGAGCTTCTTGAACTCGTCGAACTCCGAGCCGTCGACGAGCCGCGCGATCACCTCGCGGATATCGTACTGCTTCTTGAGATCGGTCGGCACCACGGCTTCGAGCTCGGCCGGGTCGTAGAGCGGCTCCACCGGCTCGGCGATGTCGATATCCGGCCGCTTGACGCTGTTGAGGTTGCCCGCGATCCGCCGGGCGATGGCGAGCGCATGGGTATCGTCGCCGGCATAATGGTCGGCGACGCCCGAGAGCCGCGCATGGACATCGGCGCCGCCCAGATCCTCGGCCGAGACGACCTCGCCGGTCGCGGCCTTCACCAGTGGCGGGCCGCCCAGGAAGATCGTGCCCTGCTTCCGGACGATCACCGTCTCGTCGGACATCGCCGGCACATAGGCGCCGCCGGCGGTGCAGGAGCCCATCACCACCGCGACCTGCGGGATGCCCTCGGCCGAGAGCGTCGCCTGATTGTAGAAGATCCGGCCGAAATGCTCGCGATCGGGGAAGACCTCGGTCTGGTGCGGCAGGTTCGCGCCGCCGGAATCGACGAGATAGATGCAGGGCAAGCGGTTCTCGCGCGCGATCTCCTGCGCCCGCAGATGCTTCTTCACCGTCATCGGATAGTAGGTGCCGCCTTTGATCGTCGCGTCGTTGCAGACGATCATGCATTCGCGCCCGGCGACGCGGCCGATACCGGCGATCATGCCGGCGGCATGGACATCCCCCTCATACATGCCGAAGGCGGCAAGCGAACCGATTTCGAGGAAGGCCGAGCCCGGATCGGTCAGCCGCAGCACGCGCTCGCGGGGCAGAAGCTTGCCGCGCGCGGTGTGGCGTTCGCGGGACTTGGCGTTGCCGCCGAGCGCGGCGGTGGCGCGATGCTGCTGGAGTTCGCCGCGCAATCCGGCCCAGGCTTCGGCATTGGCGCGCGTCTCGGCCGAATTCAGATCGACCTTGCTCTCGATGACAGGCACGGGCGCGCTCCTCGACGACAATCTCTGCCGAGTTTATGGCGCGCCGCGTCGAAAACGCCAACCGGCGCGGACGCACGGACGCGGCCGTGCAAATCCGCGCCGCTGGATCGGCTCATTCCTTCATCTTGTTGATCGAGCCGGTCACCGACGGCGCGGCAACCGCGCCGATCGCGCCGCCGGCAATGGCCCCGATCGGCCCGCCGACGAGTGCGCCGGCGCCCGCGCCGGCCGCCGCACCGGCGATGCGCTGGTCGGTCGTGTTGCAGCCTGCGAGCAGCACGGCGAGGCCGCCGGCCAGAAAAAAGCTTCGCATTGTCGTCCCCATCTTCAACCCAACCCCGGCTGAAGATGGCGGCGCCATGGCTAACGGATGGTAAATCAGACCTGAACGGTGGGGCCGAACACGCGCTCGAACGCCTCGCGCAGCACCGAATCGACCTCCGGCATCGTCACCGGCAAGCCGAGATCGACCAGCGAGGTGACCCCATGCTGGCTGACGCCGCAGGGCACGATCCCGTCGAAATGCGACAGGTCCGGCTCGACATTCAGCGAAATGCCGTGGAACGAGACCCAGCGCCGCACGCGGATACCGATCGCCGCGATCTTGTCCTCGGTGTCGGCGCCCTTGGTGGGCCGGCGCACCCAGACGCCGACGCGATCCTCGCGCCGCTCGCCACGGATATTGAAATCGTCGAGCGCGCCGATCAGCCAGCCTTCCAGCGCGGCGACGAAGCGGCGCAGGTCCGGCTGACGCCGCTTCAGGTCGAGCATGACATAGGCCACGCGCTGGCCGGGGCCGTGATAGGTGAACTGCCCGCCCCGACCGGACCGGAACACCGGGAATCGCTCCGGCGCGATCAGGTCCTCGTCGCGGGCGGAGGTGCCGGCGGTATAGAGCGGCGGATGCTCGACCAGCCAGACGCGCTCGCGCGCCAGCCCGTCCGCGATCAGCCCGGCGCGGGCCTCCATCTCGGCGACGGCCTCGTCATAGCCGACAAGCCCCTCCGTCACGACCCATTCGACCGGCTCGGACGCCCCTTCCGGCAGGAAGGAGACGGCCAGTTCTTCACGCATCTTCACCATGGCTTAACCATGTTCCGCTCAAAGTTTCCGGGCTGGCGACACACCGGCCCGACCCGCGGAATGCCTCTTGCGCCCAAAACCGGCGGGCAGGCAAGTTTCGCTGGTCCAATTCTGAAGTAGGGTTCCGGAGGCAGGACTTGAAGGCCGATCTCGATCTCGTCCCGGTGGAACTCACGGTGGTGCTCGGCCAGACCGAAATGCCGATCTACAAGCTGCTGCGCCTCGGCCGCGGCGCGATCATCGAGCTGAACACCAGCGAGACCGACGAGGTCCAGATTCTCGCCAACAACCACCCCTTCGCCAAGGGAATCGTCGTGGTCAGCGGCGCCCGAATCTCCGTCGAGATCACCCAGATGCTCAAGCGCCCGACGATCTACACCCTGCAGACCGTCGCCGACGCCGCCTGAACCAGCCGATCTGGGGAAAAATCGCGGTTCTGCGTTTTTCCTTGATGACACCCTTGTGGCAGCGGATTCGATTTGCTAGATCGGCGCCGCTCCCTGGTTGCACCGCCCGCAACCGGAACCGAGCTGCGGTCGTGGCGGAATTGGTAGACGCACTACCTTGAGGTGGTAGCGGGGAGACCCGTGGAGGTTCGAGTCCTCTCGACCGCACCAAATTCGGATGAAAATCCAGCGAAAGGCGACCCTCGGGTCGCCTTTCGTGTTTCCGGGCAATGTCAACGACTTCGGCTCAAGCCTTCAGATTTCGTGTCAGCTGCGATTCGCCTCCCGGCATCGGCACGCGGCTTCGTCCCGCCCAAGTTCGGGCTGACAGGTGGCAGAACTTTGGTAACGTAAACCAGCCATCAAACATTCCCAGCAATTCTCCGCGACATGAACGCTCGCCGCATGCCCCGTTTCCGTGCCCTGCCCCTCCTGGCCGTCGCCGCTTTCGCGGCGCTCGGCGGCTGCGTGGCGCTCGACAACTACCCGTCGAAGGGCGATGCCCGGCCGCATCCCGGCGTCGCGACGGCGCATCAGTATCCGATCCACGGCATCGACATCTCGCGTTGGCAGGGCGAGATCGACTGGAACGCCGTCAAGGCGGCAGGTACCCGCTTCGTCTACATGAAGGCGACCGAGGGCGGCGACCATGTCGACCCGACCTTCCGGCGCAACTGGGAAGGCGCGCGCCGCGCCGGCATCCCGCGCGGCGCCTATCATTTCGTGTTCTGGTGCCGCCCGGCCCATGAGCAGGCGGTCTGGTTCAAGCAGCAGATCCCGAACGATCCCGACGCCCTGCCGCCCGTGCTCGACGTCGAGTGGAACGGCCATTCGCGGACCTGCCCGCAGAAGATCGACCGCGAGCTCGCCCGCGAGAAGATCGCGCTCATGCTGACCGAGCTGGAGCAGCTCACCGGCAAGAAGCCGGTGATCTATACCGACATCACCTTCCATCGCGAGGTGCTGGAGGGGCAGTTCAACAACTACCCCTATTGGATCCGTTCGACCGCCGCGCTGCCGGAGACCCGTTACAACAACCGGCCCTGGGCGTTCTGGCAGTTCACCACCACCGGCCGCGTGCCGGGCATCCGCGGCGATGTCGACCGCAACGCCTTCTTCGGCAGCGAGAGCCAGTTCGCCGGCTGGCTGCGCGGCGAATACGATATCGGCACGCGCCGCTGGGACAAGCGCGAGGGGCCGGCCCAGCCTGCGCCCGTCCAGCAGCAGCCGCTGCCTCCTCCCTCCGCGCCCGAGCCGCAGCAGCCGAGCGACGTGCCCGTCGCACGTATCCCCGGCAGCGTGCCCGCCGTCGCCTCGACCATGCGGGCGATCGACAACCAGGTCGAGCCCGTCGTCCTCGACTGAGCGGACGGGCGAAACCGCGCCGGTTAACCAAGGCTGAAATTCATTCCTAGACTGCGCCGCAATTCTAACCGGCGCTTAACCACGCTCCTCGCATCTGGACCTGTGATGCAGGAGAAACACATGCCAGCGCGCAAGCTGACCGGCGGACGGATCGGGCTGAAAGCCCTCGCCCTCATGGCCCTGATGATAGGTCTCATCGAGCCGGCGCAGGCGCTCTATCCGAAGAAGGGCGACAGCTCGCCCCATCACGGCGTCCGCGATGCGCGGCGCAAGGTGATCCAGGGCATCGATGTCTCCCGCTGGCAGGGCGAGATCGACTGGGCCCGGGTCAAGGATGCCGGCACGCGCTTCGCCTTCATCAAGGCGACCGAGGGCGGCGACCATCTCGATCCCAATTTCAAGCGCAACTGGGCCGAGGCGAAGAAGCACGGCGTCGCCCGCGGCGCCTATCATTTCGTCTGGTGGTGCCGTCCCGCCAAGGATCAGGTGCGCTGGATCAAGAAACACATCCCGCGCGATCCCGATGCGCTGCCGCCGGTGCTCGATGTCGAATGGCAGAACGACTCGCAATGCACCCGCAAGATCTCGAAGGAGCTGGCCATGGCCAAGATCAACGAGATGCTGAAGGGCCTGCGCGAGCATACCGGCAAGAAGCCGGTCATCTATACCGACATCAATTTCCACGAGGACGTGCTGGAGGGCGAGCTCAACGACCACCCCTTCTGGCTGCGCTCGACGGCGGCGCCGCTGGCGAAGCGCTATGAGCGCGACCGCTGGGAATTCTGGCAGTTCACCACCACCGGCCGCGTGCCGGGCATCACCGGGGATGTCGACCGCAACGCCTTCTTCGGCAGCGAGCGCGAGTTCGAGGCCTGGCGCCAGGGTCGCTTCGACATCGGCACGCGCAAATGGCATGGCAGCGAGCCGAAGGTCGCGGAGCGCACGCCGCCGCAAACACCCGCCGGCCTGCGCGCGCCCAAGGATGCCGGCGGCACTAGGCTGAAATTCGCCCCGCCCGGCCGGATTCCCAACGCACGCACGGCCGATAACCGCCGAGCCGACGTGACCGGCTCGATCGGGCGCGATTGAGACAGCTTTGCCGGCTGTCATGCCGCCGTCATATCCGCGGCGCCCTTAGGCGCCGCGCCGCCGGAGAGGTCCGTGGCGACAGCGGAAGCCCGGCATGTTCAGCGATCTCCAGTACCAATCCGGCATCATCTGGGCCTATCGCTTCGACGCGGACGGAGAGCCCACCCGCATCCCGCGCGACGAGATACCGGATCTCGCCCCCGCCGGGGGCTTCGTCTGGCTCCATCTCGATCTCGTCCATACCCGCGCGCAGAGCTGGGTCGCCGAACAGGACCTGCCGGATGCGACGCAGGAAGCCTTCCTCTCGCATGAGCCGCACCAGCGGCTGGACCACTCCGCCAATCTCGCCTGGGGCGTCTCGCACGACCTGATCCGCGACATCGCCGACAAATCCGAGGATGTCGGCGCCCTGCGCTGGATCATCGGCGAGAGCTTCCTGCTGACCGGGCGGCGCGAGGCGCTGCATTCGATCCGCATGACCGCCGAGGCGCTCGATCGCGGCGAGCCGGCCGCGAGCCCGGCCGGGCTGTTCGAGCAGATCATCGAATACATCATCGACGACGTGACCGATGCCGTCGTGCGCCTCGTCGACGAGACCGACAGCGTCGAGGACCATATCCTGCTCGATCGGCTGCATGACGGTCCACAGCGCGTCGGCGCGGTCCGACGCACCGCGGTGCGGCTGCATCGGCAGCTCAGCGGCTTGCATGTCCTGTTCCGCCGCTTCGCCGAGACCCAGTCCGGCCGCAGCGCCCCGGACGCGGTCAAGGCCGCCGCCACGCGATTGCTCCAGCGCGTCGACGGCCTGCATCACGATGTCCAGTCGGTGCAGGACAGGGCACGGCTATTGCAGGACGAGATCGCCGCCCGCTCGGCCAGCCGCACCAACCGGCAGCTCTATGTGCTCTCGCTGCTGACGGCCCTGTTCCTGCCCGCGACCTTCATCACCGGCCTGTTCGGCATCAATGTGAAGGGCCTGCCCTGGGTCGAATCGGAGGCCGGCGCGGTCTTCGTGGCGCTGACCTGCCTCGCCGCCGCGCTGCTCACCCTCATCCTGCTCAGGCGCCGGGGCGTGATCGGGAGCTGAGAGTCAGGGCTTGGCCAGCGCCGCCCCCGGCCGTTCGGTGATGCGCAGGACATCAAGCACGCCACCCTCCTCCACCGGCAGCACTTTGTTTGCCGCAAGCCCGGTCTGGCTCTCGGGCTCCAGCATCACTGGCAGCAGCGCCGCCAGCGGCTGATCGAGGCCGATATAGACATCGCCCGGCGCGAGCTGCACGGAAGCTGCCTCCACGGCGTAGCTGCCCTTCACGATCTGGCCGGCGCCGGTATCGTCGCCGCGCCCATCCTCCTTGGCGCCCATCTCAACTTTCACGACCCTGTAGCGTTCGCCCGGGACCGTCGCTGCCTTGGTCACCGTCTCAGTCTTCAGCCCCAGCCGCTGCAGCGCCTCGATCGCGTCAACCGCCTTCGCTTGCAGCGCGTAGCCCGCCGGGCGCGGCCGCATCAGCGTGGGCTCGATATCGAGCGAGGACAGCCATTTCACCTCGACCGGCTTGTCCTGCCCCGTCGCCGGATCGATGAAGGTCAGCGTGCGCTGCTCCGCCTTCTGCCGCGCCGTGACGATGAAGGGCGTTCCCGGCTTGATCGCAGCGACCTCGGCCTCGGCCTTGCGGGTCGCGGCGAGGATATCGCCCGGCCGCTGCGCCGCGAGCTTGATCACGGCTTCGGAGGCGATGACATGGGCCTGCACCCGCCGCCCCAGATGCGCCCGGCCGATGCCGATGCCGCGCGTTTCCAGCAGGAGGCTGACCGCATTGCGCAGGCCGGCGATGTTGCGGCCGGTATCGGCGCCGATGCTGCCCATCGCCACCGGCGAGGCCGGGTTCGCGCCATCGGTCGTGTGATACCACTCATAGGTGACGCCGGCCGTCTCGAAGGCCGTCCGCAGCGCCGGCAGCACGACATCGTCCTGGATCTGCTTCAGGGCCGGCGCGAGATTGGGCACCGTCGCCGCCTGGATCATGCCGTCGACCTTGACCATCCCGCCGACCTTCTCGACCCAGCGGCCGGCCACGGTGAATTCATGGCAATCGAGCAGGATGTCGGGGCGGTAGCGCGTGAACAACTCGGCGATCGCCCGGATTTCCGGCGTGCGCAATTGCGTATGATCGCGGTTGGGATCGACCCCGTTGGCCAGCGCCCGGCGATAGCGATCCGCCCCGTCCGGATTGCCGCGCGGGATGATGACGACATCGATCGACTCAAGCAGCGGCGCCAGATTGCCCGCCCCGAGCCGCTCCGCCAGCACGAGCATCGCCTCGCCACCGGCTGGCTCGTTACCATGCTGCTGGCCGATCAGCATCACCACCGGCCGCTGGCCCTTGCCGATCGTGTCGAGGCCATGGCGCGAGAACACCAGGGCGGGCATGTCGCGCCCTTCCTGCGTCTTGGCGATGATCGAGAGCGTCATCTGCGGCGCCCGCTCCTTCAGCGCCGTCACGAAGGCCATCATCTCGGCCTGGCCGGTGAAATCGGTCTTGCCCGGCGCGAAGGCCGGCGTCGTGAACGCGACCTGCGGATCGGGATAGCGCTCCGCCACCGCCGGGCTCTCGCGATAGGCGCTTTCCGGCTTGAACTGCGCCAGCGCGCCGCCCCCCAGAGCCACCGCGAGACCGGCTGCGAGGATGATCCGACCGTTCATGGCGCGCTCCCGCCTGGGATATGGAAGAGCTATCCTAAGTCCGCGCGCGAGCGGCCTGCAACAGCCTCGATGACCGGGTCGCCGCCTTGGCTCGCGAGGCGCTTGATGATCAAGCTTGAGCCTTCGCCGCCCGCTGCTGCGCCCGCTTCTCCTCGGCCTTGGCGCCCCAGAAGATCGCCGCGCGGATGAGCAGGAATTCCAGCACGAAGATTCCCGCGAACGCCCCGGCGATGAGCAGTTGATCGCTGCTGCGATAGCGCGCGATGCTGGCGAAGCCGCCGGGCATCGATCCGGCGACGACGAGCACGAAGACGGCCTGCAGCACGAAGGTCGCGAGCGCGCAGAGCAGCGCGACCGACCAGGCGCGGCCGGACGGCGGGCGGGCCTGCTCTCGTCTGAACCAGATCTGCCCTGTCCACGAAGCAGCGCTCCAGATCAGGATGAGGCCCAGCGCGCCCGTGCTGCCCGGTGACTGCTTGAAATAGGATTCAAGCGCCATGATCGCGATGTTGAGGACGATCACCCCCGCGACGAGAAAGGCGATGAAGCGCAGAAGGAGGGCCCCATTGGACATGGGCGACACGGTCGAGGGCTGAGACATGCGGAAACTCCGGGCAGGCATGGTGCGCCCTGCGGCTACGCTGGCCGGCAAGGCGGGTAAAGCCCGGGCACTGCATAGGGGGCAGGCTCTTCGAAGGCTCCAACCCGTGCGAAACCGCCCACATCGCCCGCTGCTCCACTCGGCCTGACACCGGCATTCCCGATCTGTAAGCTTGCTGCAAAGCGGCCGGCATCCAGGCTGCGCAAAACTGTTCGACCCGGGAGGACATCATGCTCGCCAACGCGCCGCGCCCGTTCAATTTCGACCTCGGCGAGACCGCCGACGCGATCCGCGACACGGTCCATGCCTTCGCGCAGGAGAAGATCGCCCCGCGCGCCGAGGAGATCGACAAGACCAACCAGTTCCCGCGCGATCTCTGGCCCGAGATGGGCGCGCTCGGACTGCACGGCATGACGGTCGAGGAAGAGTATGGCGGCACCGGACTAGGCTATCTCGAGCATTGCATCGCGGTCGAGGAGGTGTCGCGCGCCTCCGCCTCGGTCGGCCTCTCCTACGGCGCCCACTCGAATCTCTGCGTCAACCAGATCAGCCGCAACGGCAACGAGGCGCAGAAGCGGAAATACCTGCCCAAGCTGATCTCGGGCGAGCATGTCGGCGCGCTCGCCATGTCCGAGCCGGGCTCGGGCTCGGACGTCGTCTCGATGCGCACCCGCGCCGACAAGAAGGGCGACCGCTACGTCCTCAACGGCAACAAGATGTGGATCACCAACGGCCCGATCGCCGAGACGCTGGTGGTCTACGCCAAGACCGATCCGGAAGCCGGGCCGCGCGGCATCACCGCCTTCCTGATCGAGAAGGGCATGAAGGGCTTCTCGACCCACCAGAAGCTCGACAAGCTCGGCATGCGCGGCTCCGACACCTGCGAGCTCGTCTTCCAGGATTGCGAGGTGCCGGAGGAGAACGTGCTCGGCACGGTCGGGCGCGGCGTCAACGTGCTGATGTCCGGCCTCGACTACGAGCGCGTCGTGCTGGCGGCTGGCCCGCTCGGCATCATGCAGGCGGCGCTCGACGTGGTCATGCCCTATGTCCACGAGCGCAAGCAATTCGGCCAGTCGATCGGCGAGTTCCAGCTCGTCCAGGGCAAGGTCGCCGACATGTATGTCGCGATGAATTCCTGCCGCGCCTATGTCTATGCCGTCGCCAAGGCCTGCGACCGCGGCGAGACAACCCGCGAGGACGCTGCTGGCGCCATCCTGATTGCGGCCGAGAAGGCGACGCAGGTTGCGCTCGATGCGATCCAGCTCCTCGGCGGCAACGGCTATATCAACGATTATCCGACTGGCCGCCTGCTGCGCGACGCCAAGCTCTACGAGATCGGCGCCGGGACGAGCGAAATCCGGCGGATGCTGATCGGGCGGGAGCTGTTCAACAAGACGAAGTGAGGCTAGAGGGCCTCATGCCCCTTTACTTCGCCTATGGCCTCAACATGGACTCGGTCGGGATGGCCGAGCGCTGCCCGAAGGCGCGCCCGCTCGGCCCGGCCCGCTTGCCGCGTCACCGCTTCATCGTCACGCGCGACGGCTATGCCTCGGTGATCCGCGATCCCCGCGAGGAGGTCCATGGCGTGCTCTGGGACTGCTCGCTCAGCGACATGCGCGTCCTCGACAAGTTCGAGGAGCTGGCCAGCGGGCTCTATGTGAAGATCAGCCAGCCGGTAATCGTGCCGGGCGGCGCCAAGCGCGCGCTGATCTATATCGGCCGCTCGGGCGATCCCGGACGGCCGAAGCCGGGCTATATGGAAGCCGTCATCGCTGGGGCAAAACATTTCGGCCTGCCAGAGACTTACGTCACCGGCTTGAATCGGTTTCTGACGAAGCCGAATTTCGATCTGAAGGGCTTGAATCAGGATGAGAACGCGCCTCTGCCGCCCGGCCCGGTGAAAGGCGTCAGGCCCAGGGCTCTCGCGCCGAAATGACGCGCTCTCCCTTCTCCCCCTGCGGGAGAAGGCGCCTCCGCGCAGCGGAGACGGATGAGGGGTCGCGCAACCTCGAACGTCAGCGCAACGACGCTAACGATCAAGCTCGCGAGACCCCTCACCCCATCCCTCTCCCACAGGGGGAGAGGGGGCAAGTCGAGCCTTACGCCGCCAGCCCCTTCGCCAGCTCGCTGACCTGCTTCTCGAACAGCGCGCGATAGGCGCCGTCCTGCCGGGTCAGCAGGGCCTCGTGCGGCCCCTCCTCGATTACCCGGCCGCGATCGAAGACCAGGATGCGGTCCATGGCCCGCACCGTCGAGAGACGATGCGCGATCACGATCGTCGTGCGGCCCTCCATCAGGCGCTCGATCGCCTGCTGGATCAGCGCCTCCGATTCCGAATCGAGGCTCGACGTCGCCTCGTCCAGGATCAGGATCGGCGCATCGGCCAGGAAGGCGCGGGCCAGCGCGACACGCTGGCGCTCGCCGCCCGAGAGCTTGATGCCGCGCTCGCCGACGAGCGTGGCGTAGCCCTTGGGCAGGCGCATGATGAACTCATGCGCGTTGGCGAGCTTCGCCGCCTGCTCGACCTGCGCCAGGCTCGCGCCCGGCCGGCCATAGGCGATGTTCTCGGCCAGCGAGCGGTGGAACAGCACCGGCTCCTGCTGCACGATCGCGATCTGCTGGCGCAGCGACGCCTGCGTGACATCGGCGATATCCTGCCCGTCGATCGCGATGCGGCCCGCGGTGACGTCGTAGAGCCTCTGCACCAGCTTGACGAAGGTCGTCTTGCCGGAGCCCGAGCGGCCGACGAGGCCGACCTTCTCGCCGCCACGGATGGTCAGCGAGAAATCGCGGTAGAGCGGATCGTGATGGCCTCCGTAATGGAAGGTCACGTCCTCGAAGGCGATCTCGCCCGCCGTCACGCTCATGTCCACAGCGCCCTTCCGGTCCGGCACGCCATAGGGAAGGTCATGCATCCAGACGAGCTCCTCCATGTCGTTGACCGAGCGCTGCAGGTTATGGACGTGCTGGCCGACATCGCGCAGATAGCCGTGCACCACCGCATAGGCCGTCAGCACGAAGGCGACGTCGCCGGGCGAAGCTTGCCCGTTCGCCCAGAGCCAGATCACGAGGCCGATCACCGCCGCGCGCAGCACCAGCAGCACGACGTTCTGGCCGGTGCCCGACCAGGTGCCGCGAATCCAGGCGCGCCGCGTCCTGAGGCTCCACTTGGAGACAACCGTCGCCAGCCGCAGGTCCTCGCGCGCCTCGCCGCCATAGGCCTTCACCACCGGGTTGCAGGTGATGGCATCGGCCAGCGAACCGCCCAGACGCGTGTCCCAGGCGTTGCCAAGCCGCGCCGCCGGCGCGACGAAGCGCAGCGAAAGCGCCAGCGTCAGCCCGATATAGGCGAGAGCACCGAGCGCCACGACGAGCCCCATCGCCGGCCAGTGCCAGGCCAGCACCGCCGTCATGCCGAGCAGGATGACGAGCGACGGCAGGAGCGCGATCAGGACCGTGTCGGTCAAGAGGTCGAGCGCCCACATGCCGCGCGTGATCTTGCGCACCGTCGAGCCCGCGAAATTGTTCGCGTGCCAGTCGGTCGAGAAGCGCTGCAGGCGCGCGAAGGCCTCCTGCGAGACGTCGCTCATCGTGCGCAGAGTCATGGTGGTGATGCCGGTGAAGGCGAAATGCCGCCCGATCACCATGATGGCGGCCAGCACCATCATCGCGCCGAGCGCCCACAGCGCCGCCTCAGCGCCGCCGGAGCCGGCAGTGCCCGACACCGCATCGACGAGGCGGCCGGCATAGACCGGCGTGAACAGCTCGGCGAGCGTGGCGACGATGGTGACGCCGGCCACCCAGGCGACCTGCCCGGGCTGACGCGCCCAATGCTTGAACGTGAAGCCGAGAACGGCCCGGAACGGCTCGCGCCGCCCGGTTTGAGTATCGTGAGACATAGCGTCATTCGGCGCCGAGACGGCCGCCGACTCCGAAATCAGGCGAAGACGACGGCGCGCGCCGGCTTCGGCAATGAAAGATGGAAGTTGGAAAAAGGCTCAGGAGACTGCCTGGAGGCGGGCCTCGTGCGAGACCGACCTAGTGCCGGGTTGGTCGCATGGGAGTGGCTGCGGTGTTGATAAATTTCATTCAGCCCTCCCTTTCTTGAGTTGGAGCCAAGGTGGAGGAAGATGCCTGATGTTTAAGCAGCGCGCAAGCCCGCCTCCCATGCAATGGCTGCACGAGGCGTCTTCGCCCAATTCAAGGCAGAGTTGTACGCCGGCTTACCAGAACAGCGCGAAGAGCCGGATCGCGATCACCAGCAGGAAGGCCGCGATGATCGTGCCCAGCACCTGCTGGCGTTTGGCGTGATTGGGCCAGGGCCGCGCGAGCAGCTTGCCCAGCGGCTTGCGGAAGATGAAAGCCGCGACCAGCAGAACGATGATGATATGCGACAAGATTCGCTCTCAGCCCTTCTTGTCGCCGGCGGTCATGTCGACCGGCGCGCCCGCCTTCTTCCAGGCTGAGAACCCACCAGCCACATGAGCGACCGGCCTCAGCCCCATCTCCTGCGCGGCTTGCGCAGCGAGCGCCGAGCGCCAGCCACCGCCGCAGAAGAAGACGAAGCGCTTATCCTGCTGGAAAACCGGCTTGGCATAGGGGCTTTCCGGATCGATCCAGAATTCCAGCATGCCGCGCGGACAATGGAAGGCGCCGGGCACCCGCCCTTCCCGCTCCAGCTCGCGGGGATCGCGCAGGTCGACGAAGACCACGGCGTCGCTGCCATGCAGCGCCTGCGCCTCTTCGACGGAGAGCGTCTCGATCCGGCTCTCGGCCTCCGCGACCAGCGCCTTGTAGCCCTTGGTGATGGTCTGCGGCATGGCGAATGCCCTCCCCGAATCCGGCCGCACCGTGGCGGCTCGCCGGTGCAGCGTCAATGCCATCAGGCTTGTCGCCCGCGCGGCTTCGTCACAAGCTGCTTGCCTCTCCGGCTCCCGAAATGGCAGAGCGGCAGCATGCTCGGTTTCAGCAATCTGGACGTCATCGCGCTCGCGTTCTTCGCCGCCTCCTGGATCGGCTACCACTATGTCGTCGAGCTCGGCCCGCACGCCGCCCGGACGCTGAACATGCGGATGAACCAGCGCCGCGCCCGTTGGATCCGCGAGGCTGCGGGCCGCGAGGTGCGGATCGTCGACACGCAAGTGATGGGCGGTTTGCAGAACGGCACCGCCTTCTTCGCCTCGACCTCGCTGCTTGCGATCGGCGGCACGCTCGCCCTGCTGAACGCCACGGACCGCGCCGTGGCCATCTTCAGCGACCTGCCCTTCGTGCCGGTGACCCTGCGCTCCGTCTGGGAGGTGAAGATCATCGGGCTCGTCGGCATCTTCGGCTATGCCTTCTTCAAGTTCGCCTGGGCCTACCGGCTGTTCAACTACTGCGTCATCCTGGTCGGCGCCCTGCCACCGTTCGACAGCAAGGACGAGCAGGCGATGGCCCATGCCGTGCACGAGACGATCGAGATGAACATCGCCGCCGGCCGGCATTTCAACCGCGGCCAGCGCGCCTTCTTCTTCGCGCTGGCCTATCTCGGCTGGTTCCTTGGGCCGGTCACCTTCATCGGCTTCACCGGTGCCGTGCTGATCGCGATGTATCGCCGCCAGTACGCCTCCGACGCCGCCCGCGTCTTCACCTATCCGAGTGGGCCATGAGCATCGAACCCGAAGCGATCGAGAGCACCATCCTCGACCTGCTGGCGCAGCGCGAAGCGGGCCTGACGATCTCGCCGATGGATGTGGCCCGCCGCCTTGGCGGGGACCATTCTGACGGCTGGGGGCCTTTGATGCAGCCCGTACGACGGGCCGCCGTGAAGCTGATGAAGGAAGGCCGGCTCGTCATCACCCGCAAGGGCCGCCCGGTCGATCCCGACGATTTCCGCGGCGTCTATCGGCTCGTGCTGCCCGTGGCTGTGCCCTGAGTTACGGCGCCGGGAAGAGCTCGTCGGTATAGCCCGCAAGCCGGTACGCCACGAGGCCGACCCATTCCTTGAAGCCGTTATCGGCGATTTCGAGCGCTCGTGGCGCGCGGGCGTAGGGCCGCACGAAATCGCCGGCCTTCCCGCTCGACCAGAAATCGACCGGAAAGGCTTCGACCGCGAATCCGGCCTTGCGGAACACGCCGATCGAGCGCGGCATATGCCAGGCCGATGTCACCAGAAGCCAGCGCTCACCGGGCTTGGGGTCGACGAGGTTGCGCGTGAAAATGGCGTTCTCGCGCGTGTTGCGCGACTTGTCTTCAAGGATAAGCCGGGCGGGCTCGAGTCCCAGCCCTTCGAATAGCAGCTTCGCTCCGTCCGCTTCGGTCACGACCACGTTCGAGGTGAGACTGACGCCTCCGCCAGTGAAGACGACCTTCGCCTGCGGATGCAGCCGCGCCAGCTCGACCGCCTTGGTCATGCGCGACGCCGATGCGTTCATGGCGACATCGCCTCGCGACATGCCGACGGCGCCGCCGAGCACGACGATGCCGGTCACCGGCCCCTTGCGGGCATCCTGCTGCGGGAAACGGTCCTCCAACGGCCTCAGCACGGCGCGCGGCAGCGGGCTGAACGCCATCAGGCCAAGCGCGATCAGCGAGATCAGCCCGATCCAGCGCGCCGGCCGTGCGAAGCGCGTGAAAGCGAGCAGCGCCGCGAGGCCCGCAAGCAGGATGGCAAGATTGACCGGCGACAGGACGAACCAGACGAGTTTTGAGAGAACGAAGAACATCGAGGGCCTGGTCCGAAGGAAGACGGCTCAAGTCCTATCGGTAAATGCTGACGGCTTTCTGAACCGGGGCGTCCCGAAAGCGCCTTCCGGGATCGGCGCGCGATCAGCGAATGATCTGCGGCGGCGATTGCGGGCGTCGCCCGCCGGCCTGCGGAAGGGCCTTCGCGAGCTCGATCGCGCGGCCGGCGACCTCCCGCAATTCGCAGCCGGCCTGCCGCCCGGCCTGCAGCGCCTCGCGCTGGGTCGCGCCGTAGAAGGCGCACTTCTGCGTGACATAGCTCTCCCAGGCGAGCTGCAAAGCGGCAAGCCGGCTGCGCTGGCCGCCATCGAGCCCGCGTCCCGTGACTTGCAGGGCAAGCGTCAGGCGCTCGCGCCACGCCGCCTCCTCGCGCCGGGCGCAGGCTGCCTCGGCGCCGCGTTGATCATTGCTGGCTGCACGCACGCAGGCGACGGCCACCGTACCGATGCAGGCTGATTGCGAGGAGCCCGCATCGCGCAGGCAGCCCGAGAGCGCCGCCAGATCGGTTTGCAGAGTCGGGGAGGTCTGTGCCACCGCCGGCGCGGTCGCAGCGAGGCTGCACAGAAGCAGGATCGTCCGAAAAGCGCTCATGCCGCCATCATGCCAGCGGCAACGCATTGATCAAGCGGGTCGTTGCGACCTCACGCGATCGGCAACGGCAACGCGGCCTGCGCCGCCGGCCTCGCGAAGAGCGTTTCATACCAGCGCTGGACCTGCGGCCGCGCGATCCGCTCGACCGGCATGTTGAGCCAGCGATGTGCGCCACAGCCCACCGCGATATCGGCCATGCCGAAGCGCTCGCCTGCCAGGAACGGCCGATCCGCCAATTGAGCCTCGAGGATGGCCATCAGCGCCTCGGCACGGGCCACGCCCTCGGCGATCACCTTCGGCTCGGTGAAGGCCGGGACCTTGCGCACCACGCCCCAGAGCACCGGCGCCAAGGCCGGCTGCAACTCGGACTGCATCCAGTCGATCCAGCGATCGGCCAGCACACGCCGGGCGGGTTCCTCCTCCCAGAGCAGGCCCGAGGCATAGCGGGCCGCAAGATAGCGCAGGATGCTGCTCGATTCCCAGAGGACGAGTTCGCCGTCGCGCAGCACGGGAATCTGCCGGTTCGGGTTCATCGCCGCGAATTCGGGCGTATCGAGCCCGCCGAACGGCCCGCCGACATCGATGCGCTCGAAAGCCTGCCCGGCTTCGCCCGCGGCCCAGACCACCTTCTGGACGTTGATCGAGCTCAACCGCCCCCAGATCGTCAGCATGACAGATTCCTCAATCGCGTCCGCTCCCGGACGGCAAGCGACAATACAGTTCCGACAGCCCTCATCCTGAGGAGCCGCGGCACGCGGCGTCTCGAAGGATGTTCCAGAGAGCGCAGGAGCCTACTGGATCATCCTTCGAGACGCAGCCTTCGGCTGCTCCTCAGGATGAGGGCTCGCGGAGTTCTCAAGCGATCGCTCAGGCGAATTCCATGATGACGGCGTCGACCGCGAGGGAGTCGCCCTCCTTCGCCAGT
The DNA here is from genome assembly GCF_058783685.1 of Allobosea sp. FW305-C-101. Taxonomy (NCBI): domain Bacteria; kingdom Pseudomonadati; phylum Pseudomonadota; class Alphaproteobacteria; order Hyphomicrobiales; family Alloboseaceae; genus Allobosea; species Allobosea sp. FW305-C-101. The sequence goes on from NZ_JBYSYT010000003.1 coordinate 523,554, forward strand.
ATCTTGGCGATCGTGACGTCCTTCTCGGCGCGCAGCACGTTCTCCATCTTCATCGCCTCGACCATGGCAAGCGGCTCGCCCGCCTTGACCTCCTGCCCGACCGTGACCCCGATCGACTTGACCAGGCCCGGCATCGGGCAGAGCAGGAACTTGCCGGTATCGGCCGCGACCTTCTCCGGCATCAGCGCGGCCAACTCGGCCTCGCGCTGCGTGTAGACATGGGCGTTGGCATATGCGCCGGCATGGCCGAGCGCGACGCCGTTCAGGATCGGCCGTACCTGCGCCGCGACCTTCACCCCGTCCAGCGTGCCGTGCCAGACCGGTTCGCCCGGCACCCAGTCGCTGGCGACGCTGACGCTGCGGCCGGCAAAGGCGATAACCACCGCCCCGCCCCGCTCCGTCACCTCGCCCTCGAAGCGCTCGGACCCGAGCTGGACGATGCGCAGGCGATCGAAGGAAACCTTGCGCCAGCCTTCCATCTGCGCCGAGACATGGCGCTTGCGCTGGTTCATGCGGTGGTCGCAGGCGATGGCGATCGCCGCCATGCGCTGCGCGGTCTCGCCCTGCGGCACCGGCAGCGAGAAGCCCTCGGGGAACTCTTCGGCGATGAAGCCGGTCGAGAGATTGCCGGCAATCCAGCGCGGATGCTGCATCACCGCGGCGACGAAGGGGATGTTGTGGCGGATACCGTCGATGGCGAAAGCATCGAGCGCGCGCGCCTGCGCCTTGATCGCAGCCTCACGCGTCGGCGCATGCGTGACGAGCTTGGCGATCATCGGGTCGTAATAGATCGAGATCTCGCCGCCCTCGAAGACGCCGGTATCGTTGCGCACCATCGCCTCGCCATCCGGCCCCTCGCTCGGCGGCCGATAGGTTACGAGCCTGCCGGTCGAGGGCAGGAAGTTGCGGGTCGGATCCTCCGCATAGACGCGGCTTTCGACAGCCCAGCCGTCGAGCTTCACATCGGCCTGCGTGATCGCGAGCTTCTCGCCGAAGGCTACGCGGATCATCTGCTCGACGAGATCGATGCCGGTGATCATCTCCGTGACGGGATGCTCGACCTGCAGACGGGTGTTCATCTCGAGGAAGTAGAAGGATTTGTCCTGGCCGGCGACGAACTCGACCGTGCCGGCGGAGTCGTAGTTCACGGCCTTGGCCAGCGCGACCGCCTGCTCGCCCATCTTCTTGCGGGTCGCCTCGTCGAGCAGCGGCGACGGCGCCTCCTCCAGCACCTTCTGGTTGCGGCGCTGGATCGAGCATTCGCGCTCGCCGAGATAGATGACGTTGCCGTGCTTGTCGCCGAGAACCTGAATCTCGATATGGCGGGGATCGACGATGAACTTCTCGACGAAGACCCGGTCGTCGCCGAAGGAGGACGCCGCTTCCGACTTGGCACGGGCGAAGCCCTCCGCCACCTCAGCCGAAGAATGGGCGATGCGCATGCCCTTGCCGCCGCCGCCGGCCGAAGCCTTGATCATCACGGGATAACCGATCTCGTCGGCGATGGTCACGGCATGCTCGGGGCTCTCGATGATGCCAAGGAAGCCCGGCACGGTGGAGACCTTGGCCGCGGCCGCCGCCTTCTTCGATTCGATCTTGTCGCCCATCGCCGCGATCGCGCCGGGATTCGGGCCGATGAAGACGATGCCGTTATCCTTCAGTGCCTGGGCAAAGGCCTCGCGCTCCGACAGGAAGCCGTAGCCGGGATGCACGGCCTCGGCCCCGGTTGCTTTGCAGGCAGCGATGATCTTGTCGATCAGCAGATAGGACTGGGCGGCGGGTGCGGCACCGATATGCACGGCCTCGTCGGCCATCTCGACATGCAGCGCATCGCGATCCGCGTCCGAATAGACGGCGACCGTCTTGATGCCCATCCGCCGCGCCGTCTTGATGACACGGCAGGCGATCTCGCCGCGGTTCGCGATCAGGATCTTCGAGAACATGCGCGGCCACTCCCGGCTTCAGACCAGACTGCAATAGCCGGGGTCTATGGGATGCCGCAACTGCCGTCCACCGATGCGAAAGTCGGCTATAGGCCAAGCCGTTGTGCAAGGATGCACAGGCTCGGGCGCCGAGTTAATCGCGGGAGCGCCTCCCCAACGCCGTCATGCCCGGGCCTGACCCGGGCATCTTTCACCGGAAGGGGCTCCCTCTTCCGGCCTGAGATTCTCAGGGCGAGCCCGAGAGTGACGCCTAGCTCAGCTCGCGAGCAGGACGACGCGCGGGGCGGCGCCGACGCCGGCGCGGATCACATCCTTCGCCGCGCCCTTGGCGAAGGCGAAGGCGAGCAGCGTCTCGTCGCAATGCTCGGCCTCACGAACGATCTCGTTGGCGATACGCTGGGCCGTCGCGGTCGGCCCCTCGCCGGCCGAAAGCGTCGTCACCAGCCAATGCGCCTTGTCGCGGTCGATCACGCCGGTCGGGCGGTTCTCCCAGACGGCGAAGTCGACGACCAGCGCCACGAGGTAATCCGCGTAAGCCTTGCAGTTGAGCGGCACGGCCCGGTCGAGCGCGATGAGAACATCGACGATATCCCGCGTGATGACGATATCGCTCAAGATGTCACGGTGAAGCATCTTGACGTCTTCTTCGTCGATCGCGCGGCGATCCATCACGCGATCGACGAATTCACGAAGCTCATGATCCATCATGTTCGAACCCCTGTCCGGCGTTGTTTTGTGCCGGTACGTTCCTGCTGTGGGAACACCATGCACCCCGCCTCGGCATCAGGTGGTTAATGCGCAAATCTGAACGGTTATTCAGGTTAAACGGAACTGAGTCGGCGTGGTTGCGAGGATGTTACTGGGCCGCGGCATGCTGCCGGAATCCTCCCGGCGAACGGCGGCGGCCGAACGCCCGGACAGCAAGCCGCGCAGGCAGGTTCGGACGGAGATGAATCCCGCCTGGAAAGGCAAAGCTTCGGGCGGCTCTACGCCGCCACGGCCTTCGGCAATCCCAGCGCCGCCGGCAGCTCCGGGAACGCGCGCAGGACATGCCGGGCGCCAAGCGAGACGAGCTTATCGACCGGCTGGAAGCCCCAGGACACGGCGACGGGTACCACGCCGGCGGCCACCGCCATCTCGATGTCGAAGGAGCTGTCGCCGACCATCGCCGTGCGCGCGGGCGCAGCTCCGGTCTCCGCCATCGCCCGCTGGATCATGCCGGGATGCGGCTTCGAGGGCGCATCATCGGCCGACTGCACCGTGTCGAACAGCCCCTGCCAGCCATGCCGGGCGACGATGAACTCGGCGCCCTTGCGCGACTTGCCGGTGGCGATGCCGAGCTTCAGCCCGCCATGGCGCTTGAGTTCCGCCAGCGTTTCCGCGACGCCCGCGAAGAGCGGCTCGTCCAGCGACGGATCGCTCTCCGCCTGCACCCGCATCGCACTGAAAACCTGGCGATAGGTTTCGGTCAGCACGTCATCCGGCTCGGCAAGCCCGGCGAGCTGCGCCATTGCGATGTCCAGGGTCAGCCCGACGATACCTAAGCCCGCCTCGCGCCCCGGATGAACCCGCCCGCAGCGCCTGAAGGTCTCATACTGCGCTTCGAGGATGATCGCCTCGGAATTGATCAGCGTGCCGTCGAGATCGAAGATGATGAGGTCCATGCCGGCGCTTTAGCCCGGATCGCCCCGGCAATCCACTGCAGGCCCAGCATGGCTCCATCCCACGAAGCTCAGCCCTTGGCCTCGCGGGCACAGCTCTCCACCGCCTTGCGCAGATCGGCGCCATCGAGCCCCTTGCCCCGCGCCTCCTTGCGGCATTCGGAGCGCTGCGCGAGGTCCGGCCGCTTGCCGTTGAAGCAGGCGGTCAACGCCGCGATGCGCGTGGAACCTTCCAGCTTGCGCGCGTCGACCTCTTCCTTACAGGCGGCCCGCGCCGCGACCGCGGTCGGCTTGCCATCGCGGGTCACACCGTCACGGGCATAGAGCTGGACGCCCGGGAACTTGCCCTGCATGCAGATGCGCATCGCCGCGCGCAGGTCGTCGCCGGTCAGCGCGACATTCTCGGACACGCAATCCTGTCGCGCCTTGGCCCGTTCGGCCCGCGGAATTGGCTCATCCGCAGATGTGGTAGCAGGTGTCGGCGCAGGCGCCTTGGCCGGCGCGGCGTTCTGAGCCTGTGCGGCTCCGCCAAAGCCGAGAACGAAGGCGGTAACGATCAAAACCGAACGCATGGTCAGCCCCTCCGATGACGAGAACATAATTAGAACAGAAAGCGTTTTGTTCCGCAACTGTTCTCTTACGTTTCGTCATCACCCGAAGAGAGGCGAGAGAGGCGTCACTCGTCCGGGGCCTCGACGATCGGGTCGTAGGGTGCGTCGTCGAAGCCGAGCAGGTTCCAGCTCTGGCGCATATGCGGCGGCAGCGGCGCGCTGACATCGATCGTACCCTTGCCGCGCGGATGCGGCAGCACGATCCGCCGCGCCAGCAGGTGCAGCTTGTTCTGGATGCCGCCCGGCAGCTCCCAATTCTGGATGTTGAAATACTTGGGGTCGCCGATGATCGGGTGGCCGATATGGGCGGCGTGGGCGCGCAATTGATGCGTGCGCCCGGTCACCGGCTTCAGCGAGAGCCAGCCGAGCTTCTGTGCCGCCGTCTCGACCACCGCGTAATAGGTTACCGCGTGCATCGCGCCATCGTCGCCATGCTTGGCGACGGCCATGCGCTGGTCGCCGTCATAGGCCTCTTCGCGCGCGAGATAGGTCGAGACCCGGCCCTGGCGGACGCGCGGCACGCCCGCGACCAGCGCCCAGTAGACCTTGCGGGCCGAGCGCGAGCGGAAGGTCTTGGCCAGCGTCGCCGCCGCGAAGCGCGACTTGGCGATGACGAGGCAGCCGGCCGTGTCCTTGTCGAGCCGGTGGACGAGGCGCGGCTTCTGCCCGTCCTTGGCCGTCAATGCCTCCAGCATCTGGTCGACATGGCGCGTCGTGCCCGAGCCGCCCTGCACGGCGAGGCCGGCCGGCTTGTTGAGGACCATGACGTCGTCGTCTTCGTAGAGCGTGATCGAGCGCAGGAAACCGATCGTGTCAGCATCGGCCTTGGCCGAGCGCGGGCGCTCCGCCTGTTCCTCCAGCTTCAGCGGCGGGATACGTACGGTCTGGCCTTCGCTGAGCCTGTCCTTGCTGTCGGCGCGCTTGCCATCGACGCGCAACTCGCCCTTCCGGACGATGCGCTGGATATGGCTGAAGGAGAGCTGCGGGAAGCGAGCCTCGAGGAAGCGGTCGATCCGCATCTCGTTCTCATCCGGCGTGACCACGAGCTGCTGCACGCCGGTCGAGAGCACCTTGGCGGTCTCGGCCTTGACCTCGGCACGGGTCGGCTTGGGAGTTTCCTCCACGGGCCGCGGACGGACAGCGCGCTGCACGCGCTCCTCGCCGCCGGCCGGGCGCGCCGCAGCGCGGCGCCGGGCATCATGGCTCGGCCGCTTGCCGCGCGGAGCGCCGGCCGATGGCGGCTTGCCGCCACGAGGGGAGTTGCCGGCACCCTTGCCGCCCGTCCCCCTGCTACCCGTGCCTTTGCCGCCAGCGCCCTTGCTGCCGGGGCCTTTGCCGCCCGTCTTCATGACATGCTCCGCATCACAGCAAGGCCACCGACCAGCGCCGCCAGCGACAGCACGACCGAGCCGATCACATAGGCGGCCGCCAGCATCGCCTCGCCGCGCTCCCAGAGCAGGACGGCATCGAGCGAGAAGGCCGAAAAAGTGGTGAACCCACCGAGGATGCCCGTCGCCAGGAAGAGGCGCAGGTCCTGCGGCATGCCTTCGCCGGCGCGGAAGGCGAACCAGCCGGCGACCAGCCCCATCAGCGCCGAGCCGACGACGTTGATGGCCATGGTCCCATAGGGAAAGCCCATGCCGAACCAGCGCGGCGACACGACATTGATGCCGTGTCGCAGGGCGCCGCCGATGCCGGCGCCTACAAAAACGAAAGCGGTGGAGATCATCGCTGTGGAATAGAGCGCACAGCCGCCTTGCACAAACGAAATCCGCCGCAATTGCACGGCTTCCGTGCAGCCGGGCATCAGCAATGCGCCCGAAAGCAGCGATGGGAATGCAAACGATGGGTCTTCGGTCTCAAATCGGCAAAGCGGGGTTCGCCGCCGCCATGGTCGCCCTCACCAGCACAGCCGTCCTAGCACAGCAGAGCAGCCGCACGGACTGGCCGACGGAGAAATGCAACCGCTACAAGAAGGCCTATGACCAGTCGATCGCCTATCTCGGCAAGAAGGGCCTGGGCGCTGAGTTCCTCGCCAGCCACGATGCCTTCCTCGCCGCGAACTGCCAAGCCCGCGCCGAGGTCTGCGCCCGCAGCAAGGAGGAGCTGGAGCTGGCCAACCGGCTCGTCCTGATGGCGATGAACAGCGGCATGTCCGGCACCTTCCTGCCGTTCACCTGCCGCCGCTGAACCAGCTACCGCCCCCGCCGCTGCCGCAGCCAGGGATGCACATAGAGTTCGAAAGCGATGGTCAGCACGATGAAGACCAGCGCGATCACGAAGGCCACGACCCAGTAGGAAACATCGTCCTTCGGGACGAACCAGCCCGCGATAATCGAGGGCACGATCAGGAGCAGGCGCGCCAGCAATTGCATCCCTACTCTCCCCGCTCCTGCCGCAGCCGTTCCCAGTATTCCAGCCGCTTGCGGATTTCGCGTTCGAAGCCGCGCTCCGGCGGATCGTAGAAGCGCTGCCGGCCGAGCGCATCCGGCCAATAGTTCTGTCCGGAGAAGGCGTCGGGCTGGTCGTGGTCATAGGCGTAGTTGGCGCCATAGCCCTGCTCGCGCATCAGCTTGGTCGGCGCGTTGAGGATGGTCTTGGGCGGCGTTAGCGAGCCCCGCTCCTTCGCGACCCGCACGGCCGCCTTGTAGGCGTTATAGGCCGCGTTCGATTTCGGCGCGGTCGCCAGATAGATCACGCAATTGGCGAGCGCGAGCTCGCCCTCGGGCGTGCCCAGCTGCTCATAGGTCTGCGCCGCCGCGCGGGCATGCAGCAGCGCCTGCGGATCGGCGAGCCCGATATCCTCGACCGCCATCCGCACCAGCCGCCGCGCCAGGAAGCGCGGGTCCTCGCCGGCATCGAGCATGCGCGCGAAATAGTAGAGCGCCGCGTCCGGGTCGGAGCCACGGATCGTCTTGTGCAGGGCGGAGATCAGGTTGTAGTGGCCGTCCTGCGCCTTGTCATAGATCGGCGCGCGACGCTGGACGACATCGGAGAGGCCGTGCTCGTCGAGGATTTCGCCGGGCTTCGCGGCCCGCCAGATTTCCTCCGCCAGCGTCAGCACGGCGCGCCCGTCGCCGTCGGCGAAACGCGCCAGCGCCAGCCGCGCTTCCGGCGTCAGGGGCAGTTCGCGGCCTTCCAGAACCTCGGCCCGGCCGAGCAGGAAGAGCAGTGAGCCCTCGTCCAGCGACTTGAAGGTTAGCACCCGCGCCCGCGACAGCAGCGCCGCATTGAGCGCGAAGGACGGATTCTCGGTCGTCGCGCCGATCAGCGTGATCGTGCCGTCTTCCATGACCGGCAGGAAGGCGTCGAGCTGGGCGCGATTGAAGCGATGGATCTCGTCGACGAAGAGCAGCGTGCCCCGGCCGCCGAGCCTGCGCCCGCGCGCCGCCTCGAACACCTTCTTGAGATCGGCGACGCCGGAGAAGATCGCGCTGATCTGCTCGAAGCCGAGATCGACGAGCCCCGCGAGCAGCCGCGCCACCGTCGTCTTGCCGGTGCCGGGCGGGCCCCAGAAGATCAGGCTGCCGACCGTGCCGGAGGCGACGAGCCGTGTCAGCGCGCCGTCCGGTCCGGTCAGATGCTCCTGCCCGGCGACCTCGGCAAGCGTTGTCGGCCGCAAACGGTCGGCAAGGGGCCGCGGGCCGGACTTGTCCAGCCCCGAGGCTGCGAACAGGTCGCTCACCCCGGGAAGACCGAGGTGATCGTCTGGCCGTTGCGGATGATCGTCACCTCCCAGGCGCGTTTGCGGTCCTTGAGGATCGATTCGACCTCGCGCGAAGTGGCCATCTGCTCGCCGTTCAGCGCCTTGATCATATCGCCCTTCAGGAAGCCGACATTGGCGGCAGTGCTGCCCTCCTCGACCTCGCTGACGACGACGCCCTCGTTGCCGGTATCGACCGAGAGCTCCTCGGCCAGCGCCGGCGACATGTTCCCGACGGTCAGGCCGGCGAGCGGCGAGCGGCTGGTCAGCTTCACCATGTCGCGCGGCCGGGTCTCGGGCGCGGCGACGAGCTTCACCGGGATCGAGATGCGCTTGCCCGCGCGCAGCACGGTCAGCATCGTCGTGCCGCTGATCGGCCGGGTGGCGAAGCGGTAGCCGAAGGATTCGGGATCATCGACCGCAAAGCCGTCGACCGAGAGGATGACGTCCGAGCGCTTCAGGCCGGCCTGGTCCGCGGGGCCCTTCTCGACCACGCTGGCGACGACGGAGCCAGCCGGCCGGTCGAGCCCGAGCCCATCCGCGACATCGGCCGTCAGAACCTGGAGGCGCGCCCCGAACCAGGGACGCTTCACCGTCTTGGCGCCGCTCCTGGCGCTCTCGACGACAAGGCGCACCATCGCCGAGGGAATGGCGAAGCCAATGCCGACGCTGCCGCCGGTGCGCGAATAGATCGCGGTGTTGATGCCGACGACGCGACCCTTCATGTCGATCAGCGCGCCGCCCGAATTGCCGGGATTGATCGCCGCATCGGTCTGGATGAAGGACTGCGCGTCGCCGACGCCGATCTGCGTGCGTGCCAGCGCCGAGACGATGCCCTGCGTCACCGTCTGGCCGACGCCGAAGGGATTGCCCATGGCGAGCACGATGTCGCCGACCTGGAGCTCGTCGGTATCGGCGAGCTCGATCGCGGTCAGGTTCTTCGCGTCGGCGAGCTTGAGCACGGCGAGATCGGTCCGCGGATCGCGCAGCAGGATCGTCGCCTCGACCTCGCGCTTGTCGGCGAAGGCAACCTTCACCTCGCTCATATTCTCGATGACGTGGTTGTTCGTGACCACGAGCCCTCCGCCGGCATCGACGATGACGCCGGAGCCCAGCGAGCGCTGCACCCGCTCGCGCGGCACGCCGAAGCCGCCATCGCCGAAGAAGCGGCGGAAGAACGGATCGTCCATGAAGGGGTTCTGCGGACGCTTCTCGACGCGCGCGCCATAGACGTTCACGACCGCGGCCTGCGTCTGCTTGACCAGCGGCGCGAAGGAGAGCGTCACCTGCTCTCGCGTCTCGGGCACCTGGCGCTGCTGGGCGACAGCCGGCGATGTCGCAACGCCCGCCATCAGGGCACTAGCGAGAGCCGCTGCCGCCAAAGCCGTCCTCTTGCCTGCAAAGCGATCGGTCATGCTCATCCTCATCCTGACACCCCACGTTCGCGGGGACATCTTCGCTGCATCGTCCCGGAGCTATACCGCGTGGCGACGCTCCGGTTCCGTACCGACATGTCGTGCAATCGCGCCCCGGCGGCAAGAGCCAAACCTGCCTTTCACGAGAAGCGCCAGGATCGGGGCGCTGTTGCGGCGAAAACGCCCTGCCAGGCGGGTGCGGACAAAAAAAGAGGCGGCCCCGAGGCCGCCTCTTCAGAGATTCGCTAGAGCAAAGCCGATCAGGCGGCTTCGTCTTCCGCCGTGAAGACCGGGCCGGAATCCTTGCCCTTGGCGTCGACGTCGCGATCGACGAACTCGATGATCGCCATCGGGGCGTTGTCGCCGAAGCGGAAGCCCGCCTTCATGATGCGGAGATAGCCGCCGTTGCGCTCCTTGTAGCGCGGGCCGAGGACCGCGAAGAGCTTGCCGACCAGCTCGACATCCTTGATCTGCGCGATCGCCTGACGGCGGGCGTGCAGGTCGCCGCGCTTGCCGAGGGTGATGAGCTTCTCGACGACCGGACGCAGATCTTTCGCCTTGGGCAAAGTGGTGGTGATCTGCTCGTGCTTGATCAGGGCCTGAGCCATGTTGGCGAACATCGCCTGGCGATGCTCGGCCGAGCGGTTGAAACGACGACCGCGGAAACCGTGACGCATTGTTTGGCTCCTTCGTTGCTTACGGCCGCCGTGCCACGGTACGGCCGTTCCTTATGCTCCGGCTCGGATGAGTCGGGCGGGGTTGGCGCGGGATGCCTCCCGCGCCGTTAGACTCAGTAGTGCTCCTCGAAGCGCTTCGCGAGCTCTTCGATGTTCTCCGGCGGCCAGCCCTGGACGTCCATGCCCAGGTGCAGGCCCATGGTCGCCAGCACTTCCTTGATCTCGTTCAGCGACTTGCGGCCGAAGTTCGGGGTGCGCAGCATCTCGCCCTCGGACTTCTGGATGAGGTCGCCGATATAGACGATGTTGTCGTTCTTGAGGCAGTTCGCCGAGCGGACCGAGAGCTCGAGCTCGTCGACCTTCTTGAGCAGCGCCGGGTTGAAGGGCAGCTGCGGCGCGGTCGAGACGGCCTCTTCCTTGCGCGGCTCCTCGAAGGTGATGAACACCGCGAGCTGGTCCTGCAGGATGCGGGCGGCGAGCGCCAGCGCGTCCTCGGGGGTGACCGAGCCGTTGGTCTCGATCGCCAGCGTCAGCGAGTCCTTGTCGAGGTTCTGGCCCTCGCGGGTGTTCTCGACGCGGTAGGAGACCTTCTTGACCGGCGAATACAGGCTGTCGACCGGGATCAGGCCGATCGGCGCGTCCTCGGGACGGTTCTGCTCGGCCGGGACATAGCCCTTGCCGGTGTTGACCGTGAACTCCATGCGGATCTCGGCGCCGTCGTCCAGCGTGCAGAGCACGAGGTCGGGGTTCAGGATCGAGACGTCGCCGATGGTGTTGATGTCGCCGGCGGTAACGGTGCCCGGGCCGGACTTGCGCAGGGTCATGCGCTTCGGACCCTCGCCCTGCATCTTGACCGCGACGGCCTTGATGTTGAGGACGATATCGGTGACGTCCTCACGGACGCCCGGGATCGAGGAGAACTCGTGGAGGACGCCGTCGATCTGGACGGCGGTCACGGCCGCGCCCTGGAGCGACGACAGCAGCACGCGACGGAGCGCATTGCCGAGCGTCATGCCGAAGCCGCGCTCAAGCGGACGCGCAACCACAGTCGCCTGACGCTTCGGGTCGTCTCCGACCTTCACTTCGAGCTTGTTCGGCTTGGAAAGATCCTGCCAGTTCTTGCTGATCACGACCGCACTCCTGGTGCTGAATTCATCTGGCGGCCACCGCCGCCCCGGACAGGCGCCCGCCCCTGCGGGCGCCTTCAAGGCTACAAGTCAGGCGTCAGACGCGACGGCGCTTGCGCGGACGGCAGCCATTATGCGGGATCGGCGTCACGTCGCGGATCGAGGTCACGGTGAAACCCGCGGCCTGGAGAGCGCGAAGAGCCGACTCGCGGCCCGAACCCGGACCGGTCACCTCGACCTCGAGGGTGCGCATGCCGTGCTCGGCAGCCTTGCGGGCGGCGTCCTCGGCGGCGACCTGAGCGGCGTAGGGGGTCGACTTGCGCGAGCCCTTGAAGCCCATCGTGCCAGCCGACGACCACGAGATCGTGTTGCCCTGCGCGTCGGTGATGGTGATCATGGTGTTGTTGAACGAGGCGTTCACATGCGCGACGCCGGAGACGATGTTCTTGCGTTCGCGACGACGGACGCGCTGGGCTTCCTTGGCCATATCTCTTCTTCCATCCTTCAGGCGCGCCCGTCATGCCAGGCGCTGGGGATGCCGGCGGCCCGCGAACGGACCGGCCGGCGTATAGACAACGGGCCGACTAGCGGCCCGCCGAAATCACTTCTTCTTGCCGGCGATCGGCTTCGCCTTGCCCTTGCGGGTACGGGCGTTGGTGTGCGTGCGCTGGCCGCGGACCGGCAGCGAGCGGCGATGACGCAGGCCGCGATAGCAGCCGAGGTCCATCAGACGCTTGATGTTCATCGAGACTTCACGGCGCAGATCGCCCTCGACGAGGTAGTCGCGATCGATCGTCTCGCGGATCTGCAGGACTTCGGCGTCGGTCAGCTGGTTGACGCGGCGCTCCGGCGCGATGCCGACCTTCTCGACGATCTCCTGGGCCTTGGCCGCGCCAATGCCGTGGATGTACTGCAGGCCGATGACGACGCGCTTGCCGGTGGGAATGTTGACGCCCGCGATACGAGCCATGGTCTCATCTCCATGTCGGCCGAAGCACCCGATGGCACCCCGGCGGTGGGAAAAAATCCTGCGTCCGGTGGAGGCCGGCTCATGCAGGACGTTGAACGGCTCCACGCGGTAATGCGACGTCGTCCCTTCTCGCGAAGGCAACGGCATCGCTCCCATGAAACCGGATTGCGGCTCGTTAACGGGTCGGGCGCAACGAGTCAACCCGTCGCAACCAAGAAACATGCCAAGGCCGGTGAAGTGGCCGAAGCGCTGCGAGGTCAAGGCGGTAGCCGCGATTGCTATATAAGGGCTCCGTCATTCCAGGCAAGCCGTGGAACCGCGCCTGGAACGACGGATTCACGCGCGACCCCCTACTTCTTCACCAGGCTGCACTTGCTCTCCGAGAGCGGCGCGATGATCTCGGCCGCCGGAATCTTGCGGACGACCTTGAAGTAATCCCACGGCGCCTTCGAATCGGCGGGCTTCTTCACCTCGACCAGCAGCATGTCGTTCATCAGCCGACCATCCTCGCGGACCTTCGCGCCCGGCGCGTAGAAATCCTCGACCGGCATTTCCCTCATCTTCGCCGCGACCGCGGGGCCGGCCGCCGTGCCGGCCGCCTTCACGGCCTTGAGATAATGCAGCACCGAGGAATAGACGCTGGCCTGGATCATGCCCGGCATCTTCTTGGTCCGCGCCATGTAGCGATCGGCGAAATCGCGGCTCGGCTTGTCGGCGTCATGATAATAGGCGGTGGTGGTGATCAGCCCCTTGGCCTTGTCGAGGCCGAGGCCATGGACGTCGCTCAGCACCACGACCATGGCGGCGAGCTTCTGCCCGCCATCGACCAGGCCGAACTCGCCCGCCTGCTTGATCGAGTTGATCGTATCGGTGCCGGCATTGGCGAAGGCGACGATCTTGGCCTTCGAGGCCTGCGCCTGCAGCAGGAAGGATGAGAAGTCCGGCGTCGACAGCGGCGCGCGCACCGTGCCCAGCGTCTTGCCGCCATTGGCCTTCACGATCGACTCGATATCGGCGGTGAGCTGATGGCCGAAGGCGTAGTCGGCGGCGATGATGTACCAGCTGTCGCCACCTTCGCGCAGCACCGAGAGCGCCGTGCCCTTGGCCGAGGTTGCCGTGTCGAAGGTCCACATGAAGCCGGTCGGCGAACAGTCTTCGTTGAAGAGGCGCGTCGTCGCGGGGCCGTTATAGAGCGCGATCTTCTGCTTGTCCTTGGCGATGCCGGCCACCCCCAGCGCAACGGCGGAGTTGGTGAGGTCTGCGATCGCGGTAACGCCATCGACATCGTACCAGCGCCGTGCCAGCCCGACGGCGATGTCCGGCTTGTTCTGATGGTCGCCCGAGACGATCTCGATCGGCTTGCCCAGCACCGAGCCGCCGAAATCCTCGATCGCCAGCTTCGCCGCCTCGACCGAGCCCAATCCGCCGAATTCGGCATAATTGCCGGACTGGTCGTTGAGGATGCCGATCTTCACTGCGTCCTGTGCCCGCGCCACCGCCGGCATCAGCGCCAGCGTGCTCGCGACCAGCAATGCACCAAACCTCGTCATGCGCCTGCTCCCTGTCCTGCCTCCGGACCCGGAAAACCGCTTCGCCTTCCGGTCGACGGATGCTTGCCACCGCTTTGCGCGGATTGAGCCTCAGCACATCCGCCGGGGATGGGCCTGTCAACGCACGGGCAGGCCGATAAAAGGCAAAGGCATCCACGCAAAAGCGCACCGCGGAAACGAAGAACCCGGCCGGACCGTGAGGTCCGCCCGGGTTCGAATGGTTTCGCTGGAGAGCCGATCAGCCCTGAGCGGCGACCGAAAGCGCGTCCGTGATCGCCTGCGAGACATCGTCGATCGGCTGCATGCCGTCGATGGCCGTCAGCTGGCCACGCTTCTCGTAATAGGGCGCGACCACTGCCGTATCGCGGTTATAGGCTTCAAGCCGGGTCTTGAAGACTTCCGGATCGTCGTCCTTGCGCACCGGCTGCCCGGCCGCCCTCGCCTCCTCGGCGCGGCGGACGATACGGTCGACGAGCTTGGTCTGGTCGACCTTGAGTTCGAGCACGGCATCGAGCTTCAGGCCCTTGCCGTCCAGCATCCGGTCGAGCGCTTCGGCCTGCGCCAGCGTCCGCGGGAAGCCGTCGAGGATGAAGCCCTTCTTGGCATCCGCCTCTTCGATGCGGTCGGCAACGATGCCGATGACGATCTCGTCCGAGACAAGCCCGCCCGCATCCATCACGGCCTTGGCCTTCTGGCCGACCGGCGTGCCGTTGGCGACGGCCGCGCGCAGCATATCGCCAGTGGAAAGTTGCGGAATGCCGTGCTTCGCGACGATGCGCGCCGCCTGAGTGCCCTTACCCGCCCCCGGCGGCCCCAGGAAAATCAACCGCATTTAAGAGCCTCTACCCCGTTCTGAGCCGGTCTCGACGCCGGCAATTCGTCCGCTCGCTAGGAGCATCATGCAGCCGATACCCACGTATCGGCAAATGGTGCGACGACGCGAGCGGTCGAATTCCCGGCGCCGGAGGTGGGCTTTGGAGGGCCGCCTGCTGCGTCGAATCTGCTCGCCGATACCGAAGGGTATCGGCTGCGCGCTTCTCCTGACATCCGTCTCCTCCAAAGCCCATCGAGACCGGTTCAGAACGGGGTAGAGGCTCTTAACGCCTCGCTCCTCGCAACTTGGCCTTCTTGACCAGCCCCTCGTACTGATGGGCCAGCAGATGTCCGTGAACTTGCGCCACGGTGTCCATCGTCGTCGTCACCACGATGAGCAGCGAAGTGCCGCCCAGCAGGATGATCGGGATCTGAGCATAGGTGATCATGAACTCGGGGATAAGGCAGACAATCGTCAAATATCCTGCGCCGAGAACGGTGATGCGCGTGAGGATGCGGTCGATATGCTCCGCGGTCCGCTCGCCCGGCCGGATGCCCGGCATGAAGCCGCCATGCTTCTTGAGATTGTCGGCCGTCTCCACCGGATTGAACACGATCGCGGTGTAGAAGAAGCAGAAGAAGATGATCAGCGCCGCGTAGAGGATCATGAACAGCGGCCGGCCATGCGCCAGATAGGTCGCCATGGTCGATAGGAAGCCGGTGCCGCCCGAGGCCTGCTGGAAGCTCGCGACGGTCGTCGGCAGCAGCAGCAGCGACGAGGCGAAGATCGGCGGGATCACGCCCGCGGTGTTGAGCTTCAGCGGCAGGAACGAGGTCTGGCCCTCATACATCCGGTTGCCGACCTGGCGCTTCGGGTAGTTGATCAGCAGGCGGCGCTGGGCGCGCTCCATGAATACGCAGAAGGCGATGACGCAGATCGCCATCACGAGCACGCCGAGCAGCAGGCCGGTCGAGATCGCGCCCTGGCGGCCGAGCTCGAAGGTCTGGGCGAGCTGCGAGGGGAACTCCGCGATGATGCCCGCGAAGATGATCATCGAGGTGCCGTTGCCGATGCCGCGGCTGGTGATCTGCTCACCCAACCAGAGCAGGAACATCGTGCCGCCGACCAGCGTGATCGTGGTGGAGAGCAGGAAGAACGGACCCGGCTGCAGCACGAGGTTGCCCGAGCCCTGGAGGCCGACGCCGATCGCATAGGCCTGGAACACGGCCAGCACGAGGGTCAGGTAACGGGTGTACTGGTTCAGCGTCTTGCGGCCCTGCTCGCCTTCCTTCTTCAGCGCCTCGAAGCTCGGCACCACGCTGGAGAGCAGCTGCACGATGATCGAGGCCGAGATGTAGGGCATGATCGCCAGCGCGAAGATCGCGAGGCGCCCGACCGCGCCGCCCGAGAACATGTTGAACATGCCGAGCATGCCGGATTGAGTCTGGCGGAACAGATCGGCCACCGCATCGGGGTTCATGCCGGGCAGCGGGATATAGGTGCCGAGCCGGTAGATGACCAGCGCGCCCAGCGTGAACCAGATTCGCTTCTTGAGTTCATCCGCCTTGGCGAAAGCCCCGAAATTGAGGTTCGCCGCAAGCTGTTCAGCCGCCGATGCCATGCGTCCGGTCCCTGGGTCTCAAACTGGTCCAAGATCATCGCGCGTCCTACCGGACGCGGTAACGATGATCTATCTCATTGTCGGAGCATCGGATTGATCCGAAAAGTGGATTCCACTTTTCGGTCCGATGCTCTGGAAGCACATCCTCCAACGCACGCGTGCGTGCTGTCTGCGGATTCGTGCCTTGCGTCAAACAGTCAAACGGCGGCCAAGGCGCTGGGCCCGGCCGCCGTTCGCAAACGTCATGTAGGCGTTCGGATCACGCCTGTGAAGCGGCAGCCAGAATCTTGACCGAACCGCCAGCCTTCTCGATCGCAGCGACGGCCGACTTGGACGCGCCCGCGACTTCGAAAGCAAGCTTGGTCTTGAGCTCGCCGACGCCCAGAATCTTGACGCCGTCCTTGGCCTGGCGGGTGATGACACCGGCGGCGACGAGCGCCTCGATGGTCACGGTGCCCTTGGCATCGAGCTTGCCGGCTTCCACCGCCTGCTGGATGCGACCGAGGTTCACCTCGTTCAGATCCTTGGCGAAGAGGTTGTTGAAGCCGCGCTTCGGCAGGCGACGATACAGCGGCATCTGGCCGCCTTCGAAGCCCTTGATGGCGACGCCGGCGCGCGAGGTCTGACCCTTCACGCCGCGGCCACCAGTCTTGCCCTTGCCGGAGCCAATGCCACGGCCGACGCGGATGCGCTGCTTCAGAGCGCCTTCGTTGTCACGAATCTCGTTGAGTTTCATGTGTCGCCCTCCTCACTTAGCGTCGATGACGCGCACGAGGTGCTTCACCTTCTCGACCATGCCACGCACCGCGGGGGTGTCCTGGAGGGTCGAGCGGCGGCGGATCTTGTTCAGGCCGAGACCGATGAGGGTCTGGCGCTGGGTGGCCTCGCGGCGGATCGGCGAACCGATCTGCTCGATGGTGAAGGTCTTCTCAGCCTTTGCCATGGTGTCCCCCTCACGCTTCCGCGGCCGCATCCGTGCCGGCATCGCGGCGACGGGTCTGCAGGGCCGAAACCTTGAGCGAGCGACGAGCCGCGACCGAGCGCGGGCTGTCCTCGTTCTTCAGCGCGTCGAAGGTGGCGCGCACGAGGTTGTACGGGTTGGAGGAGCCGAGCGACTTCGACACGACGTCCTGCATGCCGACCGCCTCGAAGACGGCGCGCATCGGGCCGCCGGCGATGATGCCGGTACCAGCGGGAGCCGCGCGCAGCACGACCTTGCCGGCGCCGTGGCGGCCCTGCACGTCGTGATGGAGGGTACGGCCCTCGCGCAGCGGGATGCGGACGAGGCCGCGCTTGGCAGCTTCAGTCGCCTTGCGGATCGCCTCGGGAACTTCACGAGCCTTGCCGTGGCCGAAGCCGACGCGGCCCTTCTGGTCGCCGACGACGACGAGCGCGGCGAAGCCGAAGCGACGACCACCCTTCACCACCTTGGCGACGCGGTTGATGTGGACGAGCTTGTCCACGAATTCGGAAACTTCCGTTTCCCGATCTTTACGCTCACGCGGCTCTCTAGCCATGTGTCTGTCCTCTTACTTGCGCGGACGAGGGTCGAAGCCCCGCCGCTCGCTCGAGCCTAACCCCGTGCGTCATTGCGCGGGGAAGCTGAGCATCGGACCGAAAAGTGGGTACCACCTTTCGGAAGTTTCCGATGCTCCAAGCACCAATCGATCATCGTGACCGCGACCGTTCGGGCGCGCGATGATCGAGAAACGGATACCGCCCGGCTGGCGCGCGAACGCCGGCCGGGCGAAACCCGATAACCTCAGAAGCTGAGACCAGCTTCGCGGGCCGCATCGGCCAGCGCCTTGACGCGGCCATGGTACATGTACGGGCCGCGGTCGAAGACCACTTCCGTCACGCCGGCCTTGACCGCGCGCTCGGCGACGATCTTGCCGATCTGGCCGGCGGCCTCGACATTCGCGCCGGACTTGATCTGCTCGCGCACATCCTTGTCCCGCGACGAGGCGGACGCGAGGGTGACCCCGTTCACGTCGTCGATGACCTGGGCGTAGATCTGCTTGCCGGTGCGGTGCACCGACAGGCGCGGGCGACCATTGGCAACCGCCTTGATCGCGCGGCGGACGCGGGCCTTGCGGCGCGCAGTCACATCGTTCTGCTTGCTCATGGCTGGCGTCCTTACTTCTTCTTGCCTTCCTTGCGGAAGATGAATTCGCCGGCGTACTTGACGCCCTTGCCCTTGTAGGGCTCGGGGCCACGATAGTCGCGGATCTCCGCGGCGGTCTGGCCGACGACCTGCTTGTCGATGCCGGTGACGACGATTTCCGTCGGCTTCGGCGTCACGATCGCGACACCGGCCGGGATTTCGTAGTCGATGTCGTGGCTGTAGCCGAGCGACAGCTTCAACACCTTGCCGTTGACGGCGGCCTTGTAGCCGACACCGTTGATCTCGAGCTTCTTCTCGAAGCCGGCAGTGGTGCCGACAACGAGATTGTTGATGCGGGCGCGCGAGGTGCCCCAGAGCGCACGGGCGCGCTTCGACTGCGAGCGCGGCTGAACCGCGATCGCGCCGTCCTCCAGGGCAACCGACACGTCGTCGGGAACCGTGAAGGAGAGCTCGCCCTTCGAGCCCTTGATCTTGACCAGCTGGCCGGTGACCGTGGCGGTGACGCCCGCGGGAACCGAAACCGGCTTCTTACCGATACGAGACATTTGGATCTCTCCTGAAAGTGAGCGGGGCGCCTGTAAGGTCAGAAGACCTTGCAGAGCACTTCGCCGCCCACGTTCTGCTCGCGGGCCACATGATCGGCCATCACGCCACGCGGGGTCGAGACGATCGTCACGCCAAGGCCATCGGCCACGCGCGGCATGGTCTCGACCGACGAGTAAACGCGGCGGCCGGGCTTCGAAACACGCGAGATCGACCGGATGACCGGCTGGCCCTCGTGATACTTCAGCTCGATGTCGAACTCCGTACGGCCGTTGCCGAACTCGGTCTGGCTGTAGCCGCGGATATAGCCCTCGGACTGCAGCACGTCGAGCACGCGGGCGCGCAGCTTCGAGCCAGGGGTGGAAACGCGGGACTTGCGACGCATCTGCGCATTGCGGATGCGGGTCAGCATATCGCCGAGCGGATCAATGATTGCCATTGTTCCAGTCCTCCTTACCAGCTCGACTTGACGAGGCCGGGAACCAGCCCCTTGTTGCCGAGCTCACGCAGCGCGACACGCGACATCTTGAGCTTGCGATAGAACGCGCGCGGACGACCCGTGACTTCGCAGCGGTTGCGAATACGGATCTTGGCCGAGTTGCGCGGCAGTTCAGCCAGCTTCAGGCGGGCGAGGAAACGCTCGTCCATGGGCTGGTTGTCGTCATTGGCGATCGCGAGAAGGCGAGCCCGGCGGCCGGCGAATTTCTTCACCAGCTTCCTGCGGCGCTCGTTATTCTCGACGGAGCTTTTCTTAGCCATCGATCTCTCCTGGTTTCCGCGTATGAACGCTTAGGTTCACTGCCGGAACGGGAAGTTGAAGTGCTTGAGCAGAGCGCGTGCCTCGTCGTCCGACTTCGCAGTCGTGCAGACGATCACGTCCATACCCAGGACCTGGTCGACCTTGTCGTAATTGATCTCGGGGAACACGATGTGCTCCTTGATCCCGAGCGCGAAATTGCCGCGCCCGTCGAACGACTTGGGGTTGAGGCCCCGGAAGTCGCGCACGCGCGGCAAGGCGATGGTGACGAGCCGGTCGACGAACTCGAACATCTTGGTCTTGCGCAGCGTGACCTTGCAGCCGACCGCCATGTTCTCGCGCAGCTTGAAGCCGGCGATGGCGAGGCGGGACTTGGTGATGACCGGCTTCTGGCCGGCGATCATGGCGAGGTCGCCGGCTGCAACATCGACCTTCTTGCGGTCGGCCGTCGCTTCACCAACGCCCATGTTGATGACGATCTTCTCGATCGTCGGCACTTCCATGACGTTCTTGTAGCCGAATTCGGCGATCATCGCGGGACGGACGACGTCCTCGTAATGCTTCTTCATGCGCGGCGAGAGCGCGCCCTGCTGAGCCTCAGCCATCGATCAGATCCCCCGAACGCTTGGCGAAACGGACCTTGCGGCCGTCATCGAGCACCTTGAAACCGACGCGGGTCGGCTTGCCGTCCTTGGGATCGGCCACGGCGATATTCGACAGGTCGATGGTGGCCTCTTTCGAGATGATGCCACCCTCGGACGTCTGCGACTGCTTGGTGTGCTTCTTGACGAGGTTGACACCACGCACGACGGCGCGGGCATCCTTCGGCAGAACCTGCAACACTTCGCCCGACTTGCCCTTGTCGCGACCAGCGAGCACGACGACCTTGTCGCCCTTCTTGATCTTAGCAGCCATCACAGCACCTCCGGCGCCAGCGAGATGATCTTCATGTGGTTCTTGGCGCGCAGCTCGCGCGGAACCGGTCCGAAGATACGCGTGCCGACCGGCTCCTTCTGGTTGTTGATCAGCACGGCCGCATTGCGGTCGAAGCGGATCACCGAACCGTCCTGGCGCTTGACGTCCTTGGCGGTGCGAACGACGACCGCCTTCATGACGTCGCCCTTCTTCACGCGACCGCGCGGAATGGCTTCCTTGATCGAAACGACGATGATGTCGCCAATGCGGGCATAGCGCCGCTTCGACCCGCCGAGAACCTTGATGCACATCACGCGACGCGCACCGGAATTGTCGGCGACGTCGAGATTCGTCTGCACCTGGATCATGGCCTTGATCCTTCCAATCTGTGTATCAGCGCGGTTTCCCGGACCGCATCAGCGCCGCCCGGGACTACGACTGACGGGGGTCGATCGCCCCCTGGCCTCAAACAAAACACGATCCGCAAAAGTGGTTTCCACCTTTGCGGAGAAACATGTCCGGCTTCTTTCCTGCCCCGCCCTGCCCCTGATTCGGGGCCGGGCGAAGCCGTCTCGAATCACGCCTTGGGGGCGTCCTCGAGCACAACCCAGCTTTTCAGCTTGGAAATCGGCTTGGACTCCTCGATCCAAACCGTGTCGCCGACCTTGAACGAGCCCGCCTCATCATGGGCGTGATAGTTCTTCGTACGGCGCACCGTCTTCTTGAGGAGCGGGTGCGTATAACGCCGCTCGACCTTGACCACAACAGTTTTGTTCTGCTTGTCGCTGACGACGACGCCCTGCAGTACGCGCTTAGGCATTATTCTCTCCTCACGCGCTCGCCGCGACGGTCTTCGACCGCTGCAGCGTCTTGATGCGGGCGATGTCCTTGCGCACTTCAGTGACGCGCGCGGTGTTCTCGAGCTGCCCGGTGGCCTTCTGGAAGCGCAGGTTGAACTGCTCCTTCTTGAGCTTCAGGAGCTCGTCCTGGAGCTGATCCGTGCTCATGGCCTTCAGGTCGGACTGACGCTGTGTGATTTTCATCTTGCCCTCCCTCACTCGGCAATGCGCTGGATGAAGCGCGTCTTGATCGGCAGCTTGGCGGCCCCGAGACGGAGCGCCTCGCGGGCGATATCCTCGGGCACGCCGTCGAGCTCGAACATGATCCGGCCCGGCTTGACCTTGGCCGCCCAGAACTCGGGCGAACCCTTGCCCTTACCCATGCGGACTTCGGTCGGCTTCTTGGAAACCGGCACGTCGGGGAACACGCGGATCCAGACACGGCCCACGCGCTTCATGGCGCGGGTGATCGCGCGGCGGGCCGCCTCGATCTGCCGGGCGGTGACGCGCTCGGGCTCCTGGGCCTTCAGGCCGAACTGGCCGAAGTTGAGGTCCGTGCCGCCCTTGGCGACGCCGGAGATGCGTCCCTTGAACTGCTTGCGGAACTTGGTGCGTTTTGGTTGCAGCATGGCTCTTCTCGATCAGCCTTACGCAGCCTGCTCGCGACGATCGCGATCGCGGTGATCACGGTCACGACCGCCGGAGCGGCCGCCCTCGTCGGAGAGGCGCTTGTCCTGGGCCATCGGGTCGTGTTCCAGGATCTCGCCCTTGAAGATCCAGACCTTGATGCCGCACGTCCCGTAGGTCGTGAAAGCGGTGGCGACGCCGTAATCGACATCGGCGCGCAGCGTATGCAGCGGCACGCGGCCCTCACGGTACCATTCGAGGCGGGCGATCTCGGCGCCGCCGAGACGGCCCGAGCAGTTGATGCGGATGCCCTCGGCGCCCAGACGCATCGCCGACTGCACGGCGCGCTTCATGGCGCGACGGAAAGCGACGCGGCGCTCGAGCTGCTGGGCGATCGAGTCGGCGACGAGCGTCGCGTCGATCTCGGGCTTGCGCACCTCGACGATGTTGATCGTCACGTCGGCCTTGGTGAGCTTCGAGACTTCCTTGCGGAGCTTCTCGATGTCGGCACCCTTCTTGCCGATCACCACGCCCGGACGAGCCGAGTGGATGGTGACGCGGCACTTCTTGTGCGGACGCTCGATGATGATCTTCGAGACAGCGGCCTGCTTCAGCAGCTTCATGAGCGCGGCGCGGATGGCCATGTCTTCATGAAGCAGCTTGCCGTACTCGCCCTTGTTGGCGAACCAACGCGAGTCCCAGGTGCGGTTGATGCCGAGGCGAAGGCCGATCGGATTGATTTTCTGACCCATCGTTCTCTCCTCAGGCCTTCGCAGCCTGCACTTCGCGCACCACGATCGTGATGTTCGAGAACGGCTTCAGGATACGGGCGCCACGGCCGCGGGCGCGGGCGTGGAAGCGCTTCATGACAAGCGCCTTGCCGACGAAGGCCTGTGCCACGACGAGATCGTCGACATCGAGATCATGGTTGTTCTCGGCGTTGGCGATCGCGCTCTGGAGGCACTTGCGCACATCGAGCGAGATCCGCTTGCGCGAGAACTCGAGATCGGCGAGCGCGGTCGCGACCTTCTTGCCACGGATCAGCTGAGCGACGAGGTTCAGCTTCTGCGGCGAGACGCGAAGGTTGCGAGCGATCGCAGTGGCTTCGTTCTCGGGCAGCGCACGGGGGGCGGATGCTTTACCCATGGCTTACTTCCTCTTCGCCTTCTTGTCGGCAGCGTGGCCGTGGAAGGTGCGGGTCGGCGAGAACTCGCCGAACTTATGACCGACCATCTCCTCGGACACGTTCACCGGCACATGCTTATGGCCGTTGTAGACGCCGAACGTCAGACCGACGAACTGCGGCAGGATCGTGGAGCGACGGCTCCAGATCTTGATAACTTCATTACGAGCCGAGGTCCTGGCGACCTCGGCCTTCTTCAGGAGGTATCCGTCGACGAACGGACCTTTCCAAAGCGAACGCGCCATGACGGACCTCAGTTCTTCTTCTTGCGGGCGTGACGGCTCGACACGATGAACGTATCGGTCCGCTTGTTCGAGCGGGTCTTCTTACCCTTGGTCGGCAGACCCCAGGGCGTGACCGGATGACGGCCACCCGAGGTCCGGCCTTCACCACCGCCGTGCGGATGGTCGACCGGGTTCATCGAGACGCCGCGGTTATGCGGACGGCGGCCGAGCCAGCGCGAGCGACCAGCCTTGCCGTCGTTCCGGTTCATGTGATCCGGGTTCGAGACGGCGCCGACGGTAGCATAGCACAGGCCCGAGATCAGGCGCTGCTCGCCCGAGTTCAGGCGGACGATGACGTAGCCCTGGTCGCGACCGACGATCTGGGCATAGTTGCCGGCCGAACGGGCCAGGGCGCCGCCCTTGCCGATCTTCAGCTCGACATTGTGCACGATCGTGCCGATCGGCAGCGAGCCCATCGGGGCCGCGTTGCCGGGCTTCACGTCGACCGAGTCACCCGCGAGGACCGTGTCGCCGACAGCCAGGCGCTGCGGCGCCAGGATGTAGGAAAGCTCGCCGTCCTGATACTTGATCAGGGCGATGAAGGCCGTGCGGTTCGGATCGTACTCGATCCGCTCGACGGTCGCCGGGATGCCGGCCTTGCCGCGACGCTTGAAGTCGATGAGACGCAGCGTGCGCTTGTGGCCACCGCCGCGGAAGCGGACAGTGATGCGGCCGAGGTTGTTGCGGCCGCCCGAGGAGCTCTTGCCCTCGGTCAGCACCTTGACCGGCTTGCCCTTGTAGAGCTCGCTGCGGTCGACGATCACGAGCTGGCGAAGGCTCGGCGTGATCGGCTTGAAGTTCTTCAAAGCCATGATGCTTCCCTCACAGGCCCGTGGTCACGTCGATGGAGTGGCCCTCTTCGAGGGTCACGACCGCCTTCTTGACGTCCGAACGCTGGCCGGGACGGCCACGGAACATCTTGACCTTGCCCTCGGTGACGATCGTGTTGACGCTCTTCACCTTGACGTCGAAGAGCTTCTCGATCGCCGCCTTGATCTGCGGCTTCGTTGCGGTCTTGGCAACCTTGAAGACGACCTTGTTATGCTCGGAGAGCATCGTCGCCTTCTCGGTGATGACCGGCGCCACGATCACATCGTAGTGGCGCGGGTCGAGGTTCTTGGCGGACTGGCTCATTTGAAGCGCGCCTCCAGCGCATCGACGGCCGCGCGCGTCAGGACGAGCTTGTCGCGACGCAGGATGTCGTAAACGTTGATGCCCTGGACCGGCAGGACGTCGACGTTCGGGATCGAACGGGCCGCCAGGCCGAAGTTCGTGTCGATCTCGGCGCCGCCGATGATCAGCGCGCTCGACAGGTCGAGCTTGCCGAAATGGCCGAGCAGCACCTTGGTCTTCGGCTCGGACAGCGTGACGTCATCGATGATGATGATGCCGGCATCCTTGGCCTTGGCCGAGAGCGCATGGCGCAGGGCGAGAGCGCGGACCTTCTTGGGAAGATCATGGCCGTGGTCGCGCAGGACCGGGCCGAAGGCCTTGCCGCCGCCGCGGAACTGCGGAGCCGAAGCCGCGCCGTGGCGAGCGCCGCCGGTGCCCTTCTGCTTGTAGATCTTCTTGCGGGTGCGATCGACTTCCGAGCGGCCCTTGGACTTGTGAGTCCCGGCGCGGCGCTTGGCGAGCTGATAGCGGACCATGCGGGCAAGCAGATCGGCGCGCGGCTCCAGGCCGAACACCTCATCCGACAGCTCGACCGAACCGGCCGACTTGCCTTCAAGAGTGGTGATATCGAACTTCATCACGCGTTCTCCTCAGCCTGGGCCGCAGGAGCCTCATCCGCCTTGCCCTCGCCGGAAACCTTGAACTTGCCCGGCAGCGGCGCATCCTTCGGCAGGGCGCGCTTGACGGCGTCACGGACGTGAATCCAGCCGCCGGCGACGCCAGGAACGGCGCCCTCGACGAGGATCAGGCCACGCTCGGCGTCCGTCTGGACGACGCGCAGGTTCTGCGTGGTGACGCGCTCGGCGCCGAGATGGCCCGGCATCTTCTTGTTCTTGAAGGTCTTGCCCGGGTCCTGACGGCCACCGGTCGAACCGATCGAACGATGCGAGACCGACACGCCGTGCGTGGCGCGCAGACCGCCGAAGTTCCAGCGCTTCATACCGCCGGCAAAGCCCTTACCGGTGGTGGTGCCGGAGACGTCGACGAACTGGCCGACGACGAAGTGGTCCGCGGTCAGCTCGGCGCCGACGGGGATCAGCGCGTCATTGCTGACGCGGAACTCGACCACCTTGCGCTTGGGCTCGACCTTGGCGACCGCGAAATGACCGCGCTCAGCCTTCGAGACATTCTTCACCTTCGCCTGGCCGGAGCCCAGCTGCACGGCCACATAGCCGTTCTTCTCGATCGTGCGATGCGCGACGACCTGGCAGTTGTCGAGCTTCAGCACGGTGACCGGGATGTGCTCGCCGGCATCCGTGAAGATGCGGGTCATCCCGACTTTCTGTGCAATCACACCGGAACGCATCGGTGCATACCTTCCTTTGGGGTCATGTCCATCCGGGTTCGCCGGAAACAGAGGACCCGTTTAATCGGATCAGAGCTTGATTTCGACGTCGACGCCGGCGGCGAGATCGAGCTTCATGAGGGCGTCGACCGTCTGGGGGGTCGGGTCGACGATGTCGAGAACCCGCTTGTGGGTCCGCATCTCGAACTGCTCGCGCGACTTCTTGTCGATGTGGGGCGAGCGGTTGACGGTGAACTTCTCGATGAGCGTGGGCAGCGGAATCGGTCCGCGGACCTGAGCGCCCGTCCGCTTCGCGGTCGACACGATCTCGCGCGTCGAAGCGTCGAGGATGCGGTGGTCGAACGCCTTGAGGCGGATCCGAATGTTCTGACCGTTCATGGTCTTAGTTCTCCGTGACGTGAGAAAAGGCAAAGGCCCCGAAGGGCCCTTGCCCCTCACGCAAACGCGTTACGCGATGATGCTAGCGACGACGCCGGCGCCGACGGTACGACCGCCTTCGCGGATGGCGAAGCGCAGCTTCTCTTCCAT